>NZ_FXSZ01000001.1 GCF_900182575.1 Solitalea koreensis
AGAGGCGGTTCTTTTCAAAAAAACAAAGGAAGGCCCTCTGTTAACGTTCTGACGGTACGAAATATTGGGTAAGGTTTTTTTATCGGACAGCAATGGTTAATTTTACAAAAACCACCCGCCTTAAAACAGAAAGAGGCAACACAAACGGTTACCTCTATCCCAAAAAAAACATTTTAACAGCTTGATTATAAAAGAACTGCTTTAATTCCAGGTAATTCTTTACCCTCTAAGGATTCAAGCATTGCACCTCCTCCAGTTGAAACATAGCTAACTTTATTTTCGTAACCAAACTGCTTAACAGCAGCAACTGAGTCGCCTCCTCCCACTAATGAAAAAGCTCCGGCAGCAGTTGCATCTCCAATTGCATCACCTAGGGCTTTTGTTCCAGCAGAAAAGTTTTCAAACTCAAAAACGCCTAAAGGACCATTCCACAAAATTGTTTTAGATGCTTTTATCACTTCAGCGAATTTCTTTTGAGTTTCCGGCCCCGCATCCAAACCTTGCCATCCATCAGGAATTGCATCAACTGCAACAACTTTAGTATTAGCATTATTATCAAAGGCATCAGCAGCTAACACATCAACAGGTAAATACACATTCACACCTTTAGCTTTTGCTTGCTTCAAAATATCAAGAGCCAACTCCATTTTATCATCTTCACAGATAGAAGAACCTACTTTACCACCTTGTGCTTTCACAAAAGTATAAGTCATACCGCCGCCAATGATAAGGTTATTAACCGTATCAAGCATCGTATTGATTATGGTAATTTTAGAAGAAACCTTCGATCCTCCCAGAATGGCAGTTACCGGTTTTTCACCGTTTTTAAGAACTTTTTCAATGGCAATAATTTCTTTTGCCATTAAATAGCCGAAGCATTTATTATCAGGGAAGAATTTAGCAATGATCGCGGTAGAAGCGTGAGCACGATGAGCAGTACCAAAAGCATCGTTCACATAAATATCGCCCAATTTTGAAAGTTTTTCAGCAAAAGCTTCATCTCCTGCTTCCTCTTCTTTATGAAAACGAAGATTTTCAAGCAATAAAATTTGACCAGGTTTTAATGATGCCGCTGCATTTTCAGCAACTTCTCCAACACAATCATCCGCAAAAACAACTTCAGCATTCATCACTTTTGCTACGTGATCTTTAAGATGCTTTAATGAAAACTTGTCTTCTTTAGCTTTTGGACGGCCTAAATGAGACATCAGCACAGGATTTCCACCGTCACTCAACACCTTGGTGATGGTAGCAGCTGATTCCTGGATACGTGTATCATCGGTAATTTCGAAATTTTCGTTTAAAGGCACATTAAAATCAACACGGATTAGCCCTTTTTTGCCTGCAAAATTAAAGTCGTCGATAGTTTTCATGGATTAATATTTTATTCGATTGAAGTTTTTTTATAAGAAATGAGCCCTATAACCGCTAGAGCGGCGCTAAAATAGTAAAAAAGACAGGAGATATCAGATGGTAAATCGTGTTAAAATTCAGTACTTATTTTCTCTACCAAATCAGCCAACCGGCTTGAATAACCAAATTCATTATCATACCAACCCACTACTTTTACCATTCCGCCTACAATTGAAGTAAGTTCAGCGTCAAAAATGCAAGAATGCGGGTTATCCAAAATATCAACCGAAACAATAGGATCAGAAGTATATTCAAGTATATTTTTTAATGTTGAATCAGCAGCTTTTTTAAATGCAGCATTAATTTCTTCCACAGTAGCCTGCTTTTTCAAAATACAGGTAAAATCTGTTAATGAGCCGTTTGGAACCGGAACGCGAATTCCTGCGCCTCCCAGTTTTCCTTCCAGGTGAGGAAAAATTGCAGTAATAGCCTTTGCTGCACCGGTAGTAGTAGGAATGATGGATTGAGCTGCCGCCCTAGCCCGCCGAAGGTCCTTATGAGGAGCATCATGCAATGATTGGTCTCCTGTGTAAGAATGTACGGTTGTAATGTAACCGCTTTCAACCCCCCAGTTATCATCCAACACTTTAATCATGGGCGCCAAATTATTGGTAGTACATGAAGCATTGGAAATAATTGTATGATTAGTTGCAAGAACGTTATCGTTTACCCCAAGCACAACTGTTGGCACTTCTTTATCTGATGAAGGTGCAGAAATAATTACTTTTTTTGCGCCTGCCTGTACGTGTTTCCGAGCCTTTTCAACTGAAGTAAACTTGCCTGTTGACTCGATTACGATATCAATTCCAAGCATTTCCCAGGGTAAATTCTCCGGATCACGTTCATTAAATACCCGAATTGCATTCCCATTTACGTATAAATTATTAGAGTCATGACAAATTTCTCCATCAAACCGACGATGAATAGAATCGTACTTCAATAGATGAGCGAGCGTGGCCGTATCAGCTAAATCATTAATGGCAACAATTTCAATATTGGGTTTCAACAGTGCTCTACGTAAGAAAATGCGGCCAATCCGACCAAATCCATTGATGGCAATTTTAATTTTGTTCATGCGATTTTTTAAAGGTTTCCAAAGTTAAAACATTCAATTAGGGGCAGGAATTTTTGTTCGAATAAAAAAAATAAAAAAATGTTTCCTTTAACTGACTTTTCTCTTATTTTTGCAGTCCGTTAAAAAACGGCATGGCCCGTTCGTCTAGGGGTTAGGACGCCAGATTTTCATTCTGGAAACACGGGTTCGATTCCCGTACGGGCTACTTCCTTTCACCAGGAAAGTAGCAAGGCAAGCTAAGTTAGCCGAAAGTAACTTAATTTTTGGCCCGTTCGTCTAGGGGTTAGGACGCCAGATTTTCATTCTGGAAACACGGGTTCGATTCCCGTACGGGCTACTACTCCTTTCTGGCAAAAGGAAAATAAAAAACAAAAAGGGCATCGAAGGGTGTAAATATTCACTTTTATCCTTTAACTGAATAACATTAAATTAAAATGGCCCGTTCGTCTAGGGGTTAGGACGCCAGATTTTCATTCTGGAAACACGGGTTCGATTCCCGTACGGGCTACAAAAGCTAAAAAGGCTGCAAATGACATTTGCAGCCTTTTTCTTTGACTGAAACTATTCCCGTGTTTTAATAATCATAAACAAGTGCTTTATTCATGATTTAAAGCAAAAAAGAGCTTGCAAGTAATTTGCAAGCTCTTTTTGTTTTTTTTCATTGATAACATTAGTTCATAAACCAAGGTTTACTAGCCATATCATCTGCTCCTCCGGTAACCACTTTCCAGTTCTCATAGTTGGTTTCCATCTCAGAGTTAGGATATACCAATTTATTTAAATTAATTACAGGGCTTGAAGGAGAAAGCGCAACATTTGGCGTTCCGTTTCCTGTTCTACGCTTCAACACCCATGCGTCATAAGGCTGGTGGAAAAGAGCGATCCAGCTTTGCTTATAAATTTGTGCAAGTGCGGCTGCTGGATTTGCAACATTGTAGGCAACCGCAGGATGCATTAACATCGTTGACAGCTCAAGGGCCGTGGGAGCTGCATTCGGTTTAGTTACCGACCCTATTGAAGTACTGTTGGCTGTTTTGTACCAAAATTTAACCGATTCGGCAATCCCCTCTTCATAGAATGCTTTTGCAGTTACAGGGTTTGCAACCACGCCGGCAATCCCTCTATTATAAATCTCTGCCTTTAATAAACTAACTTCAGCTGCTGTAATAAACAATTCAGGAATTTTATCATCAGCAACATAAAAAATACTCAGAGGTGAGTATAAATAGTTACCCGTTGACACAAAGTTCGTTTTCCTTGCATCCAGATAAGGAGCATCCCCAACTATTTCAGCAGTAGTGGCTTCAGTTGGACTTTGCGGATAAGGCACCCACTGCCCAGCTTTGTTTGGTTCAAATAAAATCTTACATCTTAAGTCATAGATGCCTGAACCATCAGTTGCATTCGTGCTCGACATAGCGTTCCACATGGTGCTTCCCATACGCACATACGAATTACCTCTAAAAGATGGAGCACGATTTAAAGTTAAACCAGTGACTTGGCTTGGATATATACCCAAATTATCACCCGGTGCTAATAAAGGCTTAGTCAATGTCTCAACAATAATTGGATCTGCCAAAGAAGCATTCTTATTACGCATCACCATTGCGTATCTTAAACGCAAAGAGTTCGCAAATTTAATCCAAGTTGGAATATCATTTTTGAAAATTGTTTCGCTGGAACCTAATGAATATTGATCGGTGTTCGTATTGAAATTATCTACTGCCCACTTTAAATCATTAAGAGCAGCCAGCATAATATCTGACTGCTGGTCATAAGCCGGCCTGTAAAACTCAGGGCCACTAAATCCTTTACCAGCTTGAGAGTAAGGCATATCTCCAAAAAGCGTAGTAGCTTTTAGTGTTTTATAGGCCATTAATGTTTTAAGCATGGCCTTTACATTGGTCATTTTATCCGCCTTAAGATCTTTAGCAATCATTGTTTCCACCTCTCGGTAATTTGCTAAAGCGGTATAATAATTAGTCCAAGCCCCTCCTACTTGATCGTTCAAGCGGTAGCCTGATGCAGCATAATTAGCCGCCAATTGGGTATTTTGATACAAGAAAGAGGAAAAGATAGTACGAGAAGTGCCCGCTTCCAACATACCTACTGCTAAGTTATTATACATAGCAGGGATTGTTGCACTATATGCCTTACTATCCCATGGTTTATTAATATCTCCAAAATCTTTTTGACACGAAGACAATCCGATTGCCATTGATAAGCCGATCATCAATGGAGCTGCTATATTCTTCTTATAATTAAATTTCATACTGGTAACAATTAAAAATTAAAACTTGGCTTTTAAACTTACTCCAAAAGTTCTCATGCTTGGGAACGCTGACCACTGTAAGCCTTGGCCATTACCTGTTCCCATGATACCTTCAGGATTAAGATGATCAGGCAAGGTGGTGTACAAATAACACAAATTGCGTCCAACTACTGATAAAGATAAATCTTGGACAAGCTTGGTTCTACCTAATAGGTTTTGTGGAACATCATAAGTTAAAGCAACCTCACGAAGTTTAACCCACGAGTTTTCAAAAACAGATAAACTTCTTGGACGGTTTTTATCAGTCCATCCAGCATAAGTACCTGCATATTTATACATCGGGTTTACTACGCGGTCATTCATCTTATTATCATCAACGTTAAAACCATCCATAATTACACCTACATTAGCTGTAGTTCCGTCAGGGAATGTGTAAGGTAAACCTCCTCCATTTCTTTCAACTACGGTTTCAGGAGCAACACCGTTACCCATTGCAGTTGCATGATCAAACGAATAAATATCGCCACCATATTTAAAGTCAACTAAACCATATGCGCTAAATCTTTTGTATTTAAAAGTATTACCAATACCACCGGTTAATTTAGGCGCGGCATTACCAATTGCTACTGGTTCACTTGTAGCATCATAAACAGTACCTACTACAGTTCCATTAGGGGCTTTTACGTTTTTGATCAACTTATTTCCTTGCGCATCACGTTTAAAATCGGTACCGTAAATAGTTCCGTATTTTTCACCTGGAGTAACTTTCATAAATGCACCTAAGTTTCCAAAGATGTCAGCAATACGCAGTTCTTTAATACCAGCAGGTAATTGTTCAACGATATTATCATTTTTAGCTCCATTTAAGGAAATACTCCATGAAAAGTCTTTGTTCAATACAGGGGTCGCATTCACAATAAACTCAACACCCTTATTTCTTAAGACACCATCGTTAGTGGTAATAAAGCTTGCTCCTGAAGAAGCTGGCAATGGAGAAGTAAGAAGCTGGTGAGCAGAACGAATGTTATAATAGGTAAAATCAAGGGTAATTCGGTCTTTTAAGAATCCTAAGTTCGTTCCGACCTCAATTGACTCGGAAGTTTGGAAACGAAGATTTGGATCCTTAATGGTATTAGGTAATGTGTTGGTAGGCTGACCACCGAATGCGCCTACATCATAGTTTGCATCATTCAGATATGGATCATGAGCATTAGCACTTTTTCCGTATGCAAGTCTTAATTTACCATATGAAAGCACGTCTTTTGCTTTACCTAAGTCAAATGCTTCAGTAAATACAAAGGCTGCGTTGGCAGAAGGATAAAAATAAGAATTGTTGTTTTTAGGTAAAGTAGAGTTTACATCATTTCTACCGGTAAGGTCTAAGAACAAGTAATCCTTATAGCTTAAGTTTAAAATACCTAATAATGAGTTCGATTGAACATCATATCTACTTTCGCTAAAGCTTGTGTTAGCTACATTGACATAGTTTGAAAGTGCATAAATGAAAGGAACCTTAAAAATACTGTTATTAGAGCCCGATACACCTTCCGAATTATTCGAATATTTATTATACATTCCGGAGAAACTTGCATTAAATCCGTTAGTAAACAAGTTTTCTTTGTGGAAGGTAGCCATCACATCAGTATTGAATACTTTAGACCTGCTTACTGTTTTGCTAAACGATCCGCCTGATAAATGATCAGCGCTGGTTGTATTGTTTTGAGTTTCAAAACGGGAACCGATGGAGTTAGCTGAAGTGCGAACAAATGCATTTAACCAAGGAGTTATTTCTGCATTTACTTTAATGCTTGAAACAAGCTCATCTCTCCACAAACGAGAATTTTGCTCATATTTGTTCCAGAACATATTCTCGCCATATTCCGCGTAAGGATAATTTTGGAAAACCTTTTTCGAACCGTCAGGATTGAGGTAAATACTTTGTTCGATCGGTTGATATTCTCTTGACATTCCATAAGTTGAAAACTTCGTCCATGAGTTGTTGCTTCCAACATCAGCAGTATTAAGTCTATTTGCTTGGTTATAAGAGGCAGAAACTTCCGCACTAAGCATTTTTGAAATTTTCACTGTAGAGCCCAATGAAAAAAAGCTCTTTTTATTGTTTACATTATCAATAACAGCATCGCCTTTGGTAGTAGATGCCGATAAACGTAGTGTTCCAAAATCATTAGCAGTAGAGAAAGCTACGTTATGTATTTGCTCAGAACCAGTGTTGTAATATGAGCTGCGGTTATCTGCCTGAGGTGAATAAGAACGCATTGAGCCATCCCACCACCTAACCATTTGACCTTCAAGCTTTGGCCCCCATGAAGCGCCGGCACCGAACCAACTGAAAGTATCCCAAGTGTTTCCACCGGTAGACAAAGTTCCATGGTAGTATGGGATTCCGGTTCCACCAGTTGCATAACTGCTACCGCCATACAAAGTAGGTAAAAAGTATTCTCCTGCACTGCTCTTAGGCAAAGATGGATTTGCTGTAGCTAAACCTGCAGCAAAGCCTCCACCGTATTGATTTTGTACATCCTGAAAACGGTATACATTTGTATAATTAGTGGTGTAACTATAATCAATACCCAAGCCTTTTTTAGGGGCGCCTTTTTTGGTGGTGATCAAAATCACGCCATTCGCACCTCTTGCTCCATATAAAGCAGCAGCATTAGGTCCTTTTAATACAGATACGTTTTCAATATTATCCATATTTAAGTAGCTCAGGTAGTTACCCCAATCCTTTTGCGTAGAGAGGTCTGAACTGTTAGTATTAGATTGATCCAATGGATTGTTATCCATAATGGCTCCATCCACTACAATAATTGGCTGGTTGTTACGTGTCAACGTATTATTACCACGAATTACGATGCGCGACGAAGCATCATTTAAACCATTGGCAGTAGAAATATTCAAACCAGCCACTTTACCCATTAATCCTTGGGCTAAATCTACAGGAGCTGCTTTTGTAATATCTTCTGATTTTACTGTTTGTTGGGCATAACCGAGTGATTTTTTATCACGTTTAATCCCCAAAGCCGTTACTACTACTTCGCCAAGCTGTTTCCCATCGTCCTCTAGCACTACCTGCAAGTTAGTTTTATTACCGACCGGCACAACTAAAGATTTAAATCCAATAGAACTAAAACTCAATTTGGCATTTTCGGCAACTGAAATACTGAATTTTCCATCCGGATCACTAATGGTTCCTAGCGTTGAGCCAACAACCTGGACACTTACGGCCGGAATGGGCTATTGTTTTTGTCTTTTACGACACCTGTTACCGTTTTCTTTGTTTGTGCAAATGCTATTGCACTCCACAAAAACAACGTGAGAAATAAAAGTAATTTTTGTTTCATAATTAATTAGAGTTTAATTCACACAAATTAAATAACTTTCTTAAACCGTCAAATTATTAAACAATATTACTACGAAAAGAATTCTCGGAATGAAAGATAGCTCTACTGGAAATCGCACAACAAAAAACCTCGTTCCTGATTTAGAAACGAGGTTTTTGATTTAAAAAATTCAATCACATTACTGTCGGCCAGTCCACCATACAGGTGTTAAGTAATCGTTCTGACCTTTTACTGCATCAAAAGCTTTTTGATTTACTGAAGGCTCTGCTTCAGGATACATAAATCTTTCAATCCATTTAATTTTTGAAGAAATAGGCAATAATTGGCCGTTGTCTTTATAAAGCCTTCTTGCTTCTGCCCAAATTTCATATTGCCCCAGAATATTTAAATGAGCAAACTTTTGATAGAAAACTTCTTTGATTTTATCTGAATTAGATAAGCCGTTAAAGTAAGCTGTCTTTTTGGTTAAAAAAGCATCAATAACCGATTGCGATGGCTTCGCATATTGTGAACCAGCCATCAAATTACCTGGAATTGCCGGTGTAGAAGAAGCGCTGTAGGGATTACTGTTATTTACACTGTACATCCAATCAATGGATTGAGAAATAGCTTTTTTATACTCTTGTGACGGATCTATACCTCCTGTTGCATCCGGAAAACGAATTGCTGCTTCAGCGAGCAATAAATGAGTTTCGGAAGGTGTAAACACAGGAAATTTATTATCAAAGTTATAAAAGGTCATTTTATTATACATCGAGAAATACGGATCTGTATTTTCATCATAGTCCCAATTTACAACAGTCGATTTGTCGGGTTCTGTAGGAAACTCAGCTGCAATTTGTGCAGTTTGATCAGGTCCCCATGGCTTCAATCCAATGTATTTACCATATTTATTAGGCTGGAATAATACGTATAAGCGTGGGTCTACCTGATCTGTTGGGGTAGCAGTACCATTAGCGTAACCAAAAACCTTATTAACTAAAAAATACGGAGCATATTGGTTATAGAATACTTCATTGAAAGAACGGAACCAGAATACTTCAAATATCCTTGCTTTGTCTTTAGTAGCCATTCCAACAAAATCAGCCGCTTCTGTAACCATAGGGGCATTGCTGGTAATTAAATCCTTGATTACCTCTTTAGCTTTTGCCGGATCAACTACCGAAAGGCGGATAGCCATTCTTAAACGCAATGAATTACAAAACTTTTCCCATTTAAGCACATTTCCTTCATTAAGAATATCATAAACAGGAAAATTTCTATGCGCCAAAGAGCCGTTCAACGTATAACCATGCAATTGAGTTGAAATGGTTTTTAGCTGATCCAGCATATCGTAATAGATGTCTTTTTGAGAATCATATTTAGGCCAAAACTTACCATTGTATGCACCACCTGCTTCAAAATAAGGAATGGAGTTATAAACATCTGTCACTCGTTGAAACATGAACGCCCTTGTAATGTTAATGCAATTTACATATAACGAGTAATTGGCTTTATCATCACCGTTCAAGGCACCCAACTTAAGATTGATTACCGGTATGTTTTTATAAGAATCTACGTATACACGGTTGTATAAGGTATTTCTTAATGTACCTCCAGACCAACCGGTATACATTGCGTATTCTCCTTCAGGAGCAGTATTTAATCCGCCACTATAAGCACCTACAAAATAACCTAAACCCAGTAAGCGATTCATATTTCGCAAATTGTGATATTCATCACCATAAACGGGTTGATACAAGCCCCAGGTTTGTAAAGTACCCGTAAACAATTCTTCAATTGAGGCATCCGTAAGGGCATTTGGCTTTTCAAATTTTTCTTCCAACTGGTCCTTGCAAGAAACGAACGTAAGTGCAACAGACATGATAGAAAGTATGATATATTTATTTTTCATTGTATTTCAACTTAATTGTTTAGAAACTAAATTTTAATTGTGCGCCAACCACTCTTACTCCCGGTAAGTTTGTTACTTCCATAAATTCATTGGTTCCGCCTGTTGATTCTGGAGTTACATTAGGTATCGCTTTATATAAATACGCCACATTAGAAGCAAACACACCCACATTTACTTTTTGAACCTTCATTTTGCTAGTTAGGCTACTTGGCAAATCGTAAGAAAGTGTAAGGCGGCGCAATGAAATGTAATCACTCTTATATACTACATCCTCTGTAACATCCATATATCCCTGCCAATATGTTTTTTCATAATAGGCCTGAGCACAAATTAATTTGTCATTAGGAGTGACCCCATCCTCTTTTACTCCGTCTAACACAACCCCGTCATGAAATATAAAGTTATATTTAGAATCAGCCGGTACTGTTGAAGAATGAGAGGCCAATTGCTTGTACTCTCCGGAAGTTGTTACATAGTAGGGCAAACCACCGTGAGCTTCATCTCTGTATTGTAAAGAGCTCGCAAAAGTGCCATTACCACGGCCAAACATATTAGACTGAGAAATTAAGGTACCACCAAATTGCCAATCTAAATCCATATCAAAAGAAACCCCTTTAAACTTCAGGTTAGAATTGAAGCCTCCTAAGGTTTTAGGTAAGGTAACACCCACTTTTTTAAGATTGTCTTTATCAAACACATTAACTCCATCACTATTAATAATAAATTTCCCTTCACTATTTCTTTTCCAAGGGGCAATATAAATTTCACCATATTCACCACCCACAACAGCACGAGCAAATGCACCATTAACACCCCACAATGGATGAACAGTAATACCTTGCGCAAGCTCCATGATTTTATTTTTGTTGTAAGAAAGATTAAGTGTGGTATTCCAATTCCATTTTTTAGTGAGAACAGGAGTTCCTGTAAGTTGTAACTCTACCCCCCTATTGCGGATAGATCCGGCATTGGTTCTAACTGCTGCAGTACCGGATGATTGAGGAACTGACAATGCCATAATTTGATTGTACATATTACTTTGGTAGTACGAGAAATCAATACCTAAACGGTTATTGTTGAAAAACTTAGTTTCAAAACCCAACTCCATTTCTCTTTTCTTTTCAGGTTTTAAATTCAAAACCAGTTTCCCATCTACCGTTTCAGCGGGAGGTAACGTGGTTGAAGCATTAGCAAATGGAACTGAGCCATAAAGGCCATTATCATAACTATTATTGCCAAAATATCTTTCGCCAGGTCGACCTACATCGGCTATAGATGCACGGAACTTAGCAAACTTTATAACTTGTGGTAATTCCAAATGATCGGATGCAATGTATGAAAGACTTGCCCCTGGATAGAAATATCGATTATTAGACGGTGGTAAAATAGAGGTCCAGTCGTTTCTTCCCTGCAGTTCCAGGTATAAATAATTACGGAATGAAAGGTTGGCAGATGCTAAAACGCTATAGGTTACATCATCTCCCTCGTCACCCCAACCGGTATAAGTTGCAACATCTGTGGAGTTATTAAATTTAAATAGGTTTTCGATTGCAAAGTTTTTACTCAAACCATATAATGACTTGTCCATATTGTAACGGTAAACCGAACCTACAGTTCCGGTCAATGTAAAGTCTTTATTCAAATTCCTATTGAAGTTTAACAATGCTTGTCCATAAATTGAACTGTGCTGATTGTTTAACTCAGAGTAATAACCTTGTTTACTATCCAAATACAATGGTCTTGTAAATTTCTGTTTTACAACGTCATTGATTCGGGTCATATCAAAACCGCCCAATAAAGACAAATTCAACCAAGGTGTAAAATTAGCTGTTGCGTTAATGGACTGAATAAAATGATGTCTCAATTCATCATATGTATTTTGGGTTTGATTCCACAGATAATCGTTTCCAAAAGTACCTGAAATGGTACCGGTAGATCTATTAGCAATATCTTTATTCATAGCGAAATAAGAATATTGCCCAGTTTCATCTGTAATATTATCTCTTAAAAGATCTGTTTTCAGATCTCGTGCTATACCATAAGTGGCAAAAGATTGCATTCTGAAAGGAGCATTATGATTATCTGTATAATAATAATTCGAATTAAACCCTACTTTCAGGTATTTACTTGGATTAAAATTGCCGGAAAAACTCAAGACATGATTTTTTTGACCGGCTCCAACCATTATACTATTATAGTTTTTGTTTGAATAGCCGAAACGAATGCTACCGAAGGCTCCTCCATTTGAAACAGAGATGTTAGTAGTTTGAAGATGCCCTTGATTAAAAAGTTCTTGATAATTATTGGGTTGCGCACTATATGGTCGCATTGTTTTATCGTACCAATAAACCTGGGTACCATCCATTTTGGGCCCGAAAGAACCTGAAGAATTAAAAAATACCGGTGTTTTTTGATCATTAATCATTTCATATCTAAACCCTTTAGCATCAGCCAAAGAAGGATCTACGTTAGAATAAGCCAAATTGCCTCCTGATCCATATTCATTCTGAAAATCTGGTTGGAAAGCTACATTATCATAAGTATAATTGGTGCTGAAGTCAACACCAAGACCTTTCTTAAGTGCACCATTTTTTGTATTGATTAAAACAACTCCGTTTGCCCCCATATACCCATACAATACGGCGGCTTTTGCTCCTTTTAAAACTTCAATAGATTCAATATCTTCAGCATTGATATCATTAATACCAGTACCTCTGTCACGCCCATCTCTGTCATTTGTACTGGTAGCTGTATTTTGGTCAAAAATTGGAATACCATCTACCACAAATAATGGCCTTGTTCTGGCTCCTTCAGTTAATGAAACTGCATTTCTAATATTAATGACTGTACCTCCGGTAGGGCCCGTAGTGGTGCTGGCAATTCTCAAACCGGCTGCTTTACCATACAAAGACATTAATGGATTTACAGTATTACCGGTTTTCACTAATTCCTGTGATTTGATTGAAGATATTGCATAACCCAATGTCTTTTGCTCCCTTTTAATCCCCAAAGCCGTAACCACTACCTCTTCAAGATTCTTCCCCTCATCTTCAAGCGTTACCTGAAGCATGGCTTTATTGCCAACTGCCATAACTATTGTTTTATAACCTATGTAGCTAAAACTCAATTTGGCATTTTCAGCAACTGAAATACTGAATTTTCCATCCGCATCGCTAATGGTTCCCTGTTGTGATCCGACAACCTGAATGTTTACGGCCGGAAGAGGCTCATTGTTTTTGTCTTTTACGACACCTGTTACTGTTTTCATTGTTTGTGCAAATGTTAGTGCACTCCAAAAAAACAGCGTGAGAAATAAGAGTAATTTTTGTTTCATAATTTTAATAAAGTTTAAATTACACATAGTTAACTAAAATTAACTATTAATTACTTTATAAAAGTACCGAATCATTAAAGAATTTTAACACAAAAAAACAGGCGAAAGATCACCATACGAGAAGTTCCAAATACCTTTACGAAGCTTTGAGAATTTAATTATTTTTTGAACACTTAAGAGGAAACAACCAAGAAACTCCTTTAATCTCAAAAAAAATACTAACCTAATAATCAACACGTTAAATAAAATTTTTTTTGATTTAAGTTAAATCACTTGGATGTTCAGTCCAATTAGCATACTTTTGCGCCACTGTAAAAAACAATGGCCCGTTCGTCTAGGGGTTAGGACGCCAGATTTTCATTCTGGAAACACGGGTTCGATTCCCGTACGGGCTACAAAAAAAGGCTTTTAGAATATTCTGAAAGCCTTTTTTATTACCTACCCTACCGTCCTACTACTACCTCACAAATTCAACCCTCTTTAAATCGCTAAACAAATCCCTACTCCTTTAAAACTTTCCAACTTTGGCACTAAAAAAAATCATATTAACATTAAAAAAGAGGCTATCTCGACCTTAAGGCAGCCTCTTTTTGTTTGTGAAAAATGCAAGACCCAACTTTTTTAGTTAAATAAAATAACAAAATTTTATTTAACTAACATATTATTATTAATTTATTAACTAAAAAAACATGTCTTTACTTTTAAACTAACATCTTATTTATTTCCTCAAGAGTAATTACTCCCTACTTTCATTCAAAAAGACACAGTTGATTAATACAGAATAATCATTGCATAATCCATTGTTTTTAAAACTTATAAAAATCAAATTAGGCACCTAGAAAGGTAAGCTGTGATTATGTCTGAAATTCAAATCATTACAAAGGATCAAATAGAGGATCTGTTCCATGCAAATTATAAGAATTTGTGCATGGTAGCAGTTCGCTATGTTGATGACTTAGATCTTGCAAAAGATCTTGTCCAAGAATTCTTTGTGTACCTATTGAACAAACAGGAACAAATTCAACTTAGAACTTCTTTCGAAGCTTATGCGGTTCGCTCCATTAAATTTACCTGTATCACCTATCTAAAAAGGCAAAAGGGGAAAATTATTTACCAATCAGATAATTTGCCCGAGACAGCATTTGACCCCTTTGGATTGATTGAGGATGAAAACCTGAAAACTGAAACCTATACCAAGCTTAATACTGCATTAAAAAATTTACCGACTGAACGACGTAAGATTTTTTTAATGAGCAATGTTGAAGGGCTTACTTATGCTGAAATTGCCGAAATCAATGGCATTTCGGTAAACACGGTAAAAACCCAAATAAAAAAAGCATACGCAACTCTTCGCACTGAACTCTTCGCAAAAACACTCATTGCCCTAATATTATTTCTCAAAAAGGGCAATTAGGAAAATTTATTTTCATTTTTATTAAAAAAACAATCACCCCTTTTCCTACCAAGTGCTACTTAATAAATACAAAAACAAGTAGCACTACCAAATGAACAGCAAAAAATGGATACATAATTTTCTTGAGGAGGAATCATTCCAAGATCAGTTGTTCCAAAACAGTGATCAGGAAATCCTGAAAAAAGAAAAAGCATTGATTGAAAATGCAGCATTATATGCTAAATATTCAAACAAAATTAATTCCCAAGCCGACTGGAAACAATTGCAAAAAAGACTTAAAACGGGTCGGTTAATCTCATTGAAGTCACTATTAAAGTATGCAGCAATTTTAGGCATACCATTAATGATTGGTGCAAGATTTTACATTTTCAACAAAGAAACATCTGTTGTTCAACTAACTGAAAAAAAACAACAGAAGAATAAAGTAATGCTAATTCTTCAGGATGGTTCAACCGTAGATCTTCAGGCCGCCAAACAAGCGAAAGGACTTAACGGTTTACAGATCTTCAATCAAAACAGTACGCTTGATTATACCAATGCCAAAACAGCTACTGCCGATGAGCCAGTATTTAACACACTGGTTGTTCCAAGAGGGTCGGATTATAAACTAGTTCTTGAAGACAGTACGCAGATATGGATAAACGCCGATACCAGAATTAAATACCAGGTAAACATTAATAAGACAGCTACTCGCGAAGTTTATCTGGAAAGCGGAGAAGCTTATTTTAAGGTTAGCAAAAATCCGAAAAAACCATTTGTTGTGCACAATGGAAAAATGAATGTTCAGGTACTGGGTACATCCTTTAATATGAATACGTATGCTGACAATATTCAAACTACGCTTGTGGAAGGAAAAGTTAAAGTGAGCACAGAAACAAGTAAACACCTGGAATTAACTCCCGGACAGCAATCAAATTTTAACCGTTTAAACGGAAGCCTGGAGAAGCAAGAGGTGGATGTTTATCCTTTTGTTTCCTGGAAAGATGGCGTAATCACTTTTGAAAACGAAACAATGGACGATTTAATGGAAACGATCGGTCGTTTGTACGATTATGACATTCAAATAAAAGACGAAGACATTAAAAAGTGGCATTTCTCGGGTAGTGCCGACAAAAAAGAATCCATAAAGGATGTTTTAACTATCATTCAAAAAACTTCACAACTTAAGTTCACCATAAAAGAAAGGAGCATTATTGTAGAAAAAGCAGACTAAAAGTAAACAAAAGGGCGATGCTTCAGACATCACCCCATGGTAAGTTTTCATAAATCATAACTGAGAGGCTTATGATTTATTGTATTATCTCAACCCAATTCCAATCTAAATGAAAAATAATTACAAAAGAATTATACCCATAAAAAACAATTTGAAAGGCATTTTCAGAAAAAAAGGAATCACCGCTTTTCTGTTTTTAGCATTTTCTATGAATGTGATGGCGCAGTCAGCGCAGAAAGTAAGCCTAAAGGTTAAAAATGTACCGGCTTCAGCTGCAATTGATGCGCTCAAAAAGCAAGTGAAGGGCTTTGTGGTTTATAACCACGAAGAAGTAAATGCTTTACCAAAAGTTACCCTGAATGTTAAAGATCAGCCCTTTGAAAAGGTGTTAGATCAAATTCTTGCAGGTTCTAACTTAAATTATACAGTTCAAAATAACTCAATAATTATCGGACCTAAATCTGATGCTAAAACTTCGGTTGCCCGTAAAAAAATATTAGTAACTGGTGTAGTTTCCGATGAGGATAATCTTCCTTTATTTAAGGCTAGTGTTTCTGAATACGGCACTACTAACAACGGAACCACTACCAATGAAAAAGGTCAGTTTCAATTGAATGTTGCGGAAAATTCTACCATTATCATCAGCTATTTGGGTATGACCCCTCAAAGAATATCGGTTGGTGAAGGTAAGACCTCTTTTAAAATTACATTAAAGTCGAACACTGCTAGCATTAAAGAAGTTGTAGTAACTGGTATTCCTTATACTCGTAGAGCTGAAAGCTTTACCGGTGCCGCTACAAAAATCACCAAACAGGAATTACAAAGAGCAGGAACGCAGAATATTTTTCAAAGCTTGAAAAATCTTGAACCTTCCTTAAATATTTCAGACAACTTTGTGAATGGTTCGGACCCTAACAAGTTGCCAGATATGCAGGTCAGAGGTTCATCTTCATTCCCTGATTTGAAAGGAGAATATGCTACCAAACCTAATCAACCACTATTTATTGTGGATGGTTTTGAAATGACTATAGAAAAAGTATCAGATCTTCCACTGACAAGAATTGAATCTGTAACCATTTTAAAAGACGCTTCAGCCAAGGCTATATATGGTTCAAGAGCTGCAAACGGTGTTATCGTTATTGAAACGGTAAAAGTTAAGCCCGGCCAATTAAGACTTAACTACAACGGAAGTTTAGGAATTGAAGCTCCTGATTTCAGCAGTTATAACATGGCGAATGCCTCTGAAAAATTAAACCTGGAAAAACAATTAGGAGCTTACAACAGAGCTCAGCCTATTACAAGTTTACCATACGACAGTTTGTACTATGCGAACCTAAAAGAAGTTCAAAGCGGTGTTAATACCGACTGGTTAGCGCAACCTACACAGATGGGTGTAACCAACAAGCATGCGTTTTCTTTAGAAGCCGGCGATGAACGCTTAAGTACTGGATTTTCTTTCTTTACAAGCAACACCCAAGGTGTGATGAAGGGAAGTGACAGAAAGAATTTGGGAGGAGCTTTCTCACTTTCTTATCGTTACAATGGTGTAATGTTCAGAAACCAGTTTCAGCTTAGCAAAGTAAATTCAGCTAATTCTCCATACGGCAATTTCGATGAATATGCTAAATTGAACCCTTACTGGAGACCATACAATGAGGACGGCACCGTTCGTAGATTCTTAGGTATTGGTCCGATTTTATCTGGAAGTGTTTACAATCCTATGTATAACGCTACTATAAATACAACAAATACTTCAGACTATACTGATATTACTAACAACACTTATCTGGAGTGGAAAGCGAATGATAATATAAAGGTAACAGGTCGTTTTGGGTTCACTAATACTGTAAATGGTTCAGAAGTATTTTATCCTGCTAGTCATACCAAGTACATGGGCTCTACTACTGACGATATAACTTTAAGGGGATCGTATGACAAGGGTAATGGAAAGGCGTCTTCTGTTAGCAGTGACTTAAATATGAACTATTCAAAGGAATGGGGCCGTCATTCTCTCTTTACCAATATTGGTACAACAATCCGCGAGGACAAATCTGAAAATTATCTATATTCTGCAGTGGGTCTTCCTAATGACAAATTGGATAATATCATTTTTGCCAAACAATATGCTGTAAACAGTAAACCAACAGGTAGTGAATCAATCGCCAGAGAATTAGGTACTTTAGCTACAGCTAATTACTCTTTTGATAATAAATATTTTGCTGACGCATCTATTCGTTATAGCACTTCTTCTCTATATGGCTCTAATAATCGTTGGGGGGCATTCTGGTCAGCCGGCGCAGGATGGAACATTCACAAAGAGAGTTTTCTTGCAGACAATAAATACATCAATCTTTTGAAACTAAGAGGTTCAATGGGTTATACAGGATCACAAAATTTCAGTGCATACCAAGCAATGTTATTATATACTTACAATGTTGATAACCCTTATCAAGGATTGTTTGGTACAAATCTTCTCGGTCTGCCTAATAACGATTTAAAATGGCAACAGCGTTTAGACTATAACGTTGGTCTTGATGCGGAAATTTTGAAGCGTTTAAGTATGCGTTTAGATGTATATAAAGGCATTACCAATAATCTTATTACAGATATCACAACTCCTCCGTCTCTTGGTTTTAATACCTATAAGGCCAACCTTGGTCAAATTGTAAATACCGGTTTAGAATTTAAGCTGAATTACAAAATGTTGGTTAATCCAACCAATAGACAGATGCTTAATGTCTTTGTAGCAGGTGCATCTAACACCAACAAGATTGAAAAAATTTCTAATTCGTTGCAGAGCCTTACAAGTTCACAAGATAAACTATCCGCAACCAGTAATAAACTCTTTACAAGATTCCAGGAAGGTCAATCTCTAGATGCAATCTGGGCGGTTCCTTCAAATGGGATTGATCCTGCTACCGGAAAGGAAATCTTCGTGAAAAAAGATGGTACTCTTACTGATGTATGGGATGTTAATGACAAAGTTGTGGTAGGTAATAGCCAACCTAAACTTCAAGGTAATATAGGCGCCAATTTTCAATACAAAGGGTTTAGCGCAGGTATTATTGGCCGGTACAGAATGGGGGGGCAGCTATACAACCAAACCCTCGTTGATAAAGTAGAAAATGCATCGCTAAACAATAACGTTGACAAACGAGCTTACTACAATAGCTGGAAAAATCCGGGTGATGATGTTTTGTTTAGAAACATAGGTGTTGCAAATACAATTACCCAGCCTACTTCTCGCTTTGTACAAAATTTAAGTGAATTGAACCTTTCGTCAATTAATCTTGGATATGACTTTTACAAATTTGAGTTCGTGAAAAAGTTAAAACTGGAAAGCCTGTCGTTAATGCTTAACCTCAACGATGTACAAACATTCAGCACAGTACAAACTGAAAGGGGAACTGCTTATCCATTTGCACGTTACTGTTCATTTACAGTTAATGCTAATTTTTAATGGACACTTATATAAACCAAAAAGAATTTGAAATGAGAAATAGAATATCAGCAGGCATATTGGCACTTTTCATATTGCTTTTTGCCACTTCTTGTGAAAAATGGATGGATGTACAACCGCGTACAAAAATCAAATCAGATGAATTATTGAAAACCGAACAGGGATATAAAGATGCATTGATCGGATGTTATGCTTTAATGAAATCACAATCGCTTTATGGCCGTGAGCTTACTTTCGGAATGATGGATGCTGCAGCAGGCCAATATGATCTTTTCAGTAACACTCCTTACAATAATTTCAGTTCCTTTAATTATACCTATACCGGAACAACTGTTCGTCCAATTGTAGATAACATCTGGATAGGGATGTACGGTGTGATAGCCAATGTGAATAATATCTTAGATCATATCGATAATGACAAAGCTATTTTCACAGGAAACAACTATCAAATTATCAAAGGTGAAGCCTTAGCTATGCGTGCCTTCATTCATTTGGATCTGTTACGCCTTTTTGCATCAACTGATTTAACAAAAACGGCAATTCCTTATGTAACAACACTTGGTGATCACGTTGTGCCTCGCTCTACTGGAAATCAGGTTATTGATTTCATTCTGAACGATTTGCAAAATGCAGCCACCAATTTGAGCGTTGACCCAATTAAAAAAGGCCTAAAACTATCTGAGGATGCTTTCTTAAACAATCGTCATCAGCGCTTAAATTATTTTGCAGTAAAAGCGATTGCCGCAAGAGCATGCCTATGGAAAAACGATAAAGCAAATGCTTTAGCTAATGCTATGGAAGTAATGAATGCTGGTAACCTGATTTTTCCGTGGATTAAATCAGACAATATAAGTATCAGTACAGAAAAGGATAAAGATTACACATTCTCAACTGAAAACCTCTTTGCACTGAACGTATTTGATTTAAAAACAATTGGTAATACTTGGTACTATTCGGCATTTGCTATCAATCAGCTTTACAAATCAAAATCTGGTTATGAATCAATGTTTGAAATAAGTACAGTTGGAGCCTCGGATTATCGCTTTCAATATGTTTCAAAGCAGGTAACAGGTACTACTAATTATATAACTACTAAATTCTATCAGCCTGATAACTATAATAATGCGTACAGAAATATGCTCCCATTGCTTCGTCGATCTGAGATGAACTACATTGCAGCTGAATGCAACATAGGAGTTGATAATCAAGCTGCTATTAACTTCTTAAATGAGGTAAGAGGTAAGAGAGGTATTACAACGCAGCTTGCTGGTACATTAACCGCTACTCAAATTCAGGCAGAAATCTTAAAAGAGTATAGAAAAGAATTTCAAGGAGAAGGACAACTGTTCGCGTATTGCAAAAGAACTAAGACAAATTTTCCAAATGGAAATTCTTTAACCGACACGAAAACGATTCTTCCTTTGCCTGATTCTGAAGTAGAATTCAACAAATAATGAGACGACTACACATTGTTAAACTTAAAAATTATAAAATGAAAGCATTAGTTAAAGTATGTTCTTTAGTTCTTTCATTGGGCTTTTTTCTAAGTGCCTGCAATAAAGATATAGCAGACTATGAGAATGATCCTCGAATGTTTTTTCAAATCCCGGGAAGCGGAAGTGTTGCTTTGCGTGATTCTCTTATTTATTCCTTTCCGGCTCACCCGAATGCGATTGAGACCGATACACTTTGGTTCAATGCCTGCATCATGGGCAATGCAGCTCCTTACGACCGTGAAATTGGCATTAAAGTAAATACCGCCCTATCAACTGCAGTTGAAGGAGTAAACTTTAAGATTCAAAGCAAGGTATTACCAGCGAATGCATTTAAAGCACGCATCCCTATTGTGATTTATAAATCAGGTTTGCAAAACAAATCTGTTCGTCTTCAATTAGAAGTGCAGGAAAGTAAAGATTTCAAAATTGGATATACCCGCTATAATAAAGCTGTTTTTATTTGGGGCGATAAATTTTTAAAACCTGATGCATGGGATCTTCCAAATTCGAATTATAAAGCGGCATTTGGTGTATTCTCAGAAACCAAGTATGCTTTTATTCTGAAATCCTGCAACCTTACAGAGCTTCCTGACCCTTCAAATTTAGTCGCAATAGCTTATTATAATGCAGTTGCCAGAGAAGCATTAGTTCGATATAATTCAAATAACCCTAAATTAACGGATGAGAATGGTGAAGTTTCATTCAGTATTTTCTTAGGTGTAAGTGGAAATGGTTGATTGGATAATTATTACTTAATCTCAAAAATTAGATGAAAAAAAATATATACTTCTCAGCTTTAATTGCCTTGGGACTTTTTGCTGTAGGATGCGCAAAAGACGAGGGTAATTATAATTATAATAAGTTGAATACTAATTTTGTTGATACTGCAGCTTTCCTGCCAAGGTATTCTTTTAAACAAAATGAAGTGGTCAATATTACTCCTTCAAATGTTACAGGTGTAAACAATGCCAATTTAGAATATGAATGGCGCTTGGTTAAATCGATGTATACTCCTGATCCAACTACTGGAACTTATATTGACAAACAATTGGCAACCACCAAAAATCTTTCTTATAAGTTTGTGGAGCCATCTGGAGACTATGCGCTGGTTTTATATGTAAAAGACAAAACCAATGGCGGCATTACCCAAATGATTAACAAAAACATTAAGATACTTCCGTTTGCTATGCCGGGATGGATGGTTTTACATAGTAATGGCAATAGTAGCGATGTAAGCATTATCGTTAATGAAAAGATTTCTAATGCTGATATCAGCAAGCCAGAGAAATATGTGGTGACAACAGGTACTGACTCCATAGAAAACAACGTTTATTCTAAAACCAATGGATCAAAATTGCAAGATGCTGCCGGAATATTCTCTGCTCCACAAAACTGTGTTGGTATTTTTACCAAAACCAATATTGGAGGCTATCGCCTGAGTTCAGCTGATTTGCGCATCAAGGTTAATTATTCTGATATGTTTATGAATAGGATTCCTACCAGCGATGTTCAATTCCAAACATATGATCGTAACGGAGTTAATGAGCTGTTAATTAACAAAGGAGATGTTTATACCATTCCTCAACCTGTGCCGGGCGTTTGGAATCAATTTGGAATAAAGTGCTTTGGAAAAGGTAGCGATGATAAAGAATTGGATTTTGTGGCAGCCCCATACGTTGCTACAAATACAAACTCTTATTTGGGTGCATTCTATGACACAAAGAATAAGCGATTCCTTTATGTCAATACGTCTAGAGAAATTAAAGAGTTCCTGGCTCCTGTAACACCTGCTGTATTCGATGCTAGAAATGTTGGTAAGGAAATGGTATATGCAGAAAATGGCTATGAGATAGCTACTGGTGTTGGATACAGAACGTGGTATTCTATTATGCAAACCCCAGGCAACCCAAATACAAGGGAATTGTTTGGTCTTAAACTAGATAGAAGTGATGATGGAGCCAGAGCAGTTACTCGTATTGACCTCTCTACAGCGACAGAAATGAATAATGCAAAATATTTTGCATTCGGAAACAAGAGTACATTAATGTTCTATGCTACCGATTCCAAAATATACCAGTATCCATATGCAACTACTGGCACTAAAGTATCAACGCTTAAGTATGATATTTTAGCCAATTATCCAGGAAATGTGATTACAGGTATAAAGTTATTCAAGATACCAAACCAAACAGCAGCTCATGCAAGCGATGGTAAGCTATTATATATAGCACTTTACAATGCGACCACACAGGCAGGAACTATTTTACAAATTGATGTAGACCCTGCTACTGGCACCTTTGGTACAACAGTTAAAGCATATCCAGGCTTTGGCAAAATTGTATCCATGGATTACAAATCACTTAACTAATTTAAACCTAATGGAATTCATCGGTCTCAATTCCGGTGAATTCCATTTTGCTTCTCCCCTCTTTTTAAACCTTAAAATTTCAACGTATAAATGAAAATCAATAAAACTAAGTGGGTTCTTACAGCTCTTGGTCTCTCGCTTTTGAGTTTGCAAGGCTTCGCTCAAAAAAAAGATTGTATTGTTAGCGGCAAAATCACTGGCTTAGATAAAGAATCAAAAATATTTGTGGTGCGCAACAATGGCGATCACGGACCAAGTGACACCTTACAACAAGGAACTATTAAAGCCTCTGGTGAATTTTCAATTTCGTTGCCTGCTAAAATAAGTGAAGAGCTATTTGAATTGCGTATTGAAGGGGTTCGGGCGGGAGTATCCTTTATTGCTGAAAAGGGTCGAGTTGGCCTCATTGGCGATAAAACTAAACTTTACGCTTGTGAAATAAATGGAACTCCTGAAAATGATCGTTGGATGGCCTATCAAAGGTTCACGCAAAGCCAAACTAAAAAGAGCAATGAAGTGATGATGAACCGTCAAAAGTACACTCAAGAAGAGAGGGTTGCTTTCTTTAAAAAAATGGACATTGAAAAAAAGGCTTACACTGATTCATTGATTAAGAAGTGCTCAAATTCGATCGTTTCATTGTATTTAGCTAAAATTCCAATGATGATGATGAAGCATGATGAAATCGATGCTATTCTAAAAAACTTTACTCCCTACTTTTCTAAACATCCGTATTACATCGCAATGAAACATCGTGCTGAAGTATTGCGCAAATCAGCTCCGGGTGTAATAGCTCCCGACTTTACTGTTTTTCAGCCGGACGGGAAGTCAAAAATCACCCTTTCTTCTTTCCGTGGAAAATACGTAATGCTTGATTTCTGGGCATCATGGTGTGTGCCTTGTCGCGCAGAAAATGTGCACACGAAAGAAATGTATGAAAAATATCATCCTTTAGGATTAGAGGTTATTTCGTTCTCATTGGATCATCAATTAGATGCCTGGAAAAATGCATTGGAGAAAGATGGTTTGGTATGGAATAATGCATCTGATTTGATAGGAGGTTTAAAATCGCCGGTTGCAAAGGCATACGGTATTGATGGCATCCCTGCTATTTGGATCATTGATCCTAACGGAAAAATTATTACCAAAGGTGTAAGAGGTGAAGCGCTTGACAAAGTGCTGGAATCAATTTTTATTCAAAAAGCTAAAGGATAATCGTCAAGGATTATCCGCAATTCGATCTAAATCAACCATTTTATCATGTTGAGCGGAGTTGAAATATCCGTCTGTTGAAGTTACAGCCTTTTCGACTTCGCTCAGGGTGTCAAGTTAAGAGACATTCATTTCCGTTATAATTGATGAATAGAAGGTTTTCATTCTCCATTAAAAACCACACAATAAAACAATAAATATGTATAAAAAAACCATTATAAAATGGTCATTGCTCACCGTTCTGTTATTGTCTTTCATTGGTCAGGCACGCGCCGACGAAGGAATGTGGCTATTGGCCTTATTGAAAAAGAACAATGCCAAAGAAATGAAGGCAATGGGATTAAATATCCCAATTGAAAAAATAACAGGCGAAGATGGAGCATTGAGCGAATCAGTGGTTGGATTTGGCTCAGGATGCACCGGATCTATTATTTCAGGTTCAGGATTAATTCTCACCAATTACCATTGTGCTTACAGCGCCATTCAGCAGTACGTCTCCCCTACTAATGATATTTTTCAAAATGGTTATTGGGCCAAAACGGAAGAACAAGAGCTTCGCGTTAACGATTTAATTATTACCGTCAATAAGAAGATACTGGATATTTCTGATGAAGTAAAAGCACAACTTCAAAATAGCACTTCAGAAGCTGGTAACGTGCGAAAGGCAATGGAAGCGGTTTCCCAAAAGTATCAGCAACAGTATCCAAAATACAAGATTTTAATCAAGCCTTATAAGAATAACAGCTTGTTTGTACTTTTTATCCAACTACAATACAGCGACGTACGCTTTGTGGGAGTAGCTCCTAAAAACGTGACAAAGTTTGGCGGTGAAACCGATAACTGGATGTGGCCAAGACACAGCGCTGATTTTGCATTTTTTAGGATATATGCAGATAAAAATGGAGCACCGGCAGCTTATTCAAAAACGAATGTGCCCCTGGTTGTAAAAAACTACCTGCATATATCAAAAGAGGGGTATAAAAAAGATGATTTTGCAATGTCTATGGGCTATTCGGGCATGTCGGATCGGAACGCAACCTCCTCGCAGATTTGGCAGAAAACCCAGGTATTGAACCCCCCATTGATTGCCGTACGCAAACTCAGACAATCTATTTTAGAAGATGAAATGGCGAAGAGTGGTGCAATTAAACAGCTATATGCCGAAAAGTACGCTACCTCTGCCAACTATTATAAAAATGCGGTAGGGATGAATTTTTGGGTGAATAAACTCAACATCCTTGCTAAAAAAGAAGCTTTCGAGAAAGGCTGGATGAATTGGGTAATGCAGGATGAAGCTAAAAAGGCGCGCTACTCAACTATCTTGCAAGATCTGAAAACAGCTATTGAAGGCAATGCCAAGTTCAAAAGGGCTCAAACCTATTACTTTGAAAGCTTTGGGCAGGCTTGTGAATTAACGCAATTCCTTAAGGCATTCGGGAAGGCGTTTTATACTTATCCTCAAAACGTAAAAAACAATCCCGAGATTTATAAGAATCTCTCTACGAACACCCGTTTTTATTACACTAAAATTAATATGAATCTGGACAAGAGGGTTGCGAAAGCAATGCTGAAACTTATTAAAGACAGCTTGCCCGCAGATCTTCAGCCAGAAATAGTTGCTTTAAAAAATCTTAATACCACTGAGCAAGTCGATCAGTATATAGATGAGGTATTCAAAACCTCTGTTTTTGCCGATTCGGCAAAACTGCAGAATTGGCTAAGGAATCCATCGGTTTCACTTGAAAATGATCCATTGGTTCAATTGGCAGAGTCAATTGATAAAAAAGACAAAGAAATATTCCGAATAGCTGAATCCAATGCACGCAAGATTTATAGAATCGGTGAATCTTATTACAACAGTCTTGCTGAGTATAAAGGTGGGAGTTATTATCCTGATGCCGATAAAACGATCCGTCTTTCATACGGAACCATTTCTGACCTTCAGGTGGATGGAAAAACCATTCCCTATCAAAGCACATTTAGTGGGTTAATCGCCAAAGCAGCCGATACTGCTAACAAGGACTATTATTTAAACAAAAAATTGCAGACCATCTGGCAAAACAAAGACTTTGGCCGCTACGGAACTAAGGGAGATATGCCGGTTTGTTTTGTAACAAACGGAGATGTTACGGGTGGAAACTCTGGTAGCCCGATGTTGAATGCCGATGGCAAAATAATTGGATTAGTGTTCGACTGCAATTGGGAATCGATGACCAGAGAATTTAATTTTGAAAAGGATCTTCACAAGGTAATCTGTGTTGATATCCGCTATTTACTCTTCCTCACAGATAAGTTTTCGAGCACAGGTAGAATAACTGCTGAAATTGCAAAGGCCAATCCTGGCTGGAGTATGTAGCAAGTGCGAACCTTAATTTCCTAAATCAACATAAATAATGGCGGCTTTAACCTTGCTGCCATTATTTATGTCAGAAATTAAAATCTAACAATGAAAAAAAACACTTAAACAAGTGCTTTTAATCACTTATGGATGGATGTTTACTACCCAGGCCCTTAGCATCAACTCATCATGGCCAATAAAGATCCATTCTTCGAAAAATCGGCAGATCTGGAATCCCGCGTTTTGTGATTTTTGATAAAAATGGCAAAATGGTGAATAACAACTGTAGCAAGCGTCCGTCTAACCCTTTATTAAAAGTTTATCTCACTGAATTATTAAATCTATAAACATGAAAAAATACTATGCATTTTTTGCCTTCATTTTGAGTGCGGTTTTTTCTGCAAAAGCGCAATACACGGAAATTAACGGAGTATCCAAAAAATCAAATCCGGAGCCTGTAAGGCTGTTTAAAGTTGTTTACGGTCGAATTGAAGAAATCGCTAAGGAACTTCCAACTGCAAACGGGGCATTTACCTTTAAGTTTCAACCTGAATATAAAGGTTATTATGCCATTGGTTATGGAGATAAATATGAAATTCTTGATAAATACAAGATCTATGCAAAAGGTAATGATAAGATCAATCTTGAGCTGAATGACACGACCTATGTACTTACAGGTTCCAATACCAAAGAAAATCAAGTGTTGGCTGATTGGTATAAGCTGGCTTGCATGGTTGAACGCAGATCAGTTTATTTTAGTCGTAGTGGAAGAAGAATGCAAGGTTTCTTCCCTGAATTACAAAATCTGGTTGATAAATCACAAAATTGGATGGATGGGAAAGAAAGCGGAAATGCCGATTTTGATCAATTAATGAAAAGCACCATAGATTATGACCTGGCTTATTTTACGATGGCCTTCTTAATTACCCCACGTGCATCAAAGCCAAATCCGAACGACTATAATGCTTATGCGAAGAACTTTAATGCAGACAAGTATTTGCAGAATGAAGAGCTGTTAAAATTTCCTTACGGAACCACTTTGTTGAGAAGTTTGATAGCATTTAAGAGTCAAGATTATTACAATAGCGATTGGGAAAAGCGAGTACCTGAAATTCCTAATGATGTTTTGAAAGGAGAATTTGTGTTGAGCAAAATGGCTGCTGTAAAATCATATACCAATTATCAGGAGTTATACACTACTTATAACAAGTACTTTCTTTCTAATGACCAAAAAGAACGATTGAAGAACATTGAAGCATCATTGCAGAAATTTAAACCTGGCACAGCGGCTATCAATTTTAATGGCTGGGATGCTTCTGGCAAAGAAATTTCACTATCAGATTTCAAGGGTAAAATTGTTTTGGTTGATGTTTGGGCAACCTGGTGTGGTCCGTGTAATAAAGAAATCCCTTATTTGAAAGCAGTAGAACAAGAGTTTCATGGCAAAGATGTTGTTTTCATGGGCGTTTCAGTGGATGAAGAGAAAGACAAAGAAAAATGGAAGAAGTTTATTGTCGATCATGAATTGGAGGGTGTTCAATTATTCGCCGGCGGATGGCATCAATCAACCATTGCCAAAGGGTATAACATCAATGCAATCCCAAGATTCTTGTTGTTCGACAGAAACGGGAACATCATCAATGTGGATGCACCCCGCCCTAGCGATCCGAAACTGAAACAAACTTTAATTAATCTATTAAATAAATCTTAATTAAGGTTTAAACTGATAGTTGAAGCAATCATCGTAAAAAGTGATTGCTTTTTTGTTTCTAAAGAAAGCTTATCTACAAGTCATTACTTGCTGATGAATTAAACTTGTTAAAACGGTAAGTAAACGTTAACATGAAATACTGTGTAATGTTGTTGGATTGTCGGTCCTCGATCTGATTGTCAGTTATGGTGCGATTGATGCTGGTGTTTTGTTTTAACAAATCATAAGCATCCAAAGTTAATCTGGCCTTATTGTTCAAAAACTCTTTGTAAATACTTGCATTCAGAAGTGCTATGCTTTTTTTAGCTACTTGAATCTGATTTTCGTTTCTAAAATAAGTTAGATCGCTATTCACGGCAAAGTTTTTTGGCAGATAATAAGTGACACCAATCGTTGAAGTCAAATTTAAATAACTCGCGTCTTTTAATCCCGGATTTTCATACTGCACATTGTTGAAATTACCCGTATAATTCATATTAAAATCTAATTTATTAGCATACTTGTAATTAACAGCATATGTTAATCCACATCGCGAATTGTAACTTGTAGATTTAATACCATTTATATAGGTGGTATTTTTTATTATAGAAGTATTCAAACCCGGTTTGGTTCTTACGCTTTTAATTGGAATTCCCCAACTAACGTTCAAATTAAGGTTATAGTTACCTGAAACATTCTCGGGTTTGCTGGTTTGCTTTCCTACAGCAGCATCTATGAAACTGTTATAGGTTATTTTATTGAAGGTGGTTCCAACAGACAAATTGGCAAACATACTCCAATTAGATATAGGATCAAATTTCGAGTAATTGACAGAAAGATTGTTATTGAATTCAGACTGCAAATCCGGATTACCGATTTTGATGTATAAAGGGTTTGTATTATCTGGCGTAGGTTGTAAATCCAAGATGGAAGGTTGGCGGATATCACCCCGGTAATTTGTGCTGATACGGCTATTCTTCGAAATCTTGTAATTAAACGAAGCCTGAGGTAAAACACTAAAATTATTTTGCGTGTAAATACTGTCTTTGGCTATTGAATGTCCTTTCAAATCAGTTTCTTGAATGGAAATACCCACAGAGTAATCGTATGTATCACCATTTTCGTTGAAGCTTGTTCCTATACGGTTTGCATTTGTTCTATTCCTATACACATTACTCATAAAAGCATTCGGCAAATCATACTCCTTGCTTAATTCATCAAAATCATTGGCATTGCGGGTACTGTTTTCAATGCCGTTATTAAAAGCATAATTAAATTTCAGTAAGTGGTTTGTAAAAAGCGGTTCACTATACATCAGATTAATATCGTTACTAAATTTGCTTCTATCACTTGAGTTTTGCTGGTTGATTAACGATTGATTTACCGACTGACTCTGGTAATAATTGCTGAGCGAATAATTAAATCCTATTTGATCATTGGATTCGTAACTGTTTTTAATTGATAAACTTAATTGCCTCCCCTTTTTTATAAAACGTTTAGCGTATTTAATGTTGTTGTTGAAATCAGGTGACTTTGTAGATGATTTAGTCGATCGGTTTCCATCGTTTACGTTCCCTTCAGGACTTGATGATTCAAACAAACTGGATGAAGAAGAGCTGAATTGCCTGTAACTAATTTTAGAATTAAAATTCAGATTAGTTGAGGAATTAATCTTATAATCAAGGGTTAAGTCAAATGCATGCCTTTGACTATTGTTGCTATTGGTCGAACGATCTGAATACAGTAGTGATTCGTTTTGCAACAAGGTATTTCTTTTTAGAAAGCTCGATTGGTTAGTATTATTTAAATTGTTTAAATAGCTCAATGAAAGTACTAACTTATTGTTCAATGGATTATTGAAGTTGATACCCCCTGAAAAGGAATTAGAAATACCTACATCAGAGCTAACATTATTTGCATTGGATATGATGGAAAACTGTTGTTCATTGTTAAATCGGTTCAGGCTTAAATTACCCTTATAGCGGTTGTTACTACCGGCGCCAAGCGATACATTGCCAAATCCCCCTTTCTTTTTATCCTTTCTTACGGAAAGGTTGATGATTATTCCTGACTCCCCATGTTCAGCTTTTTCAGGATCAACAGTGATTACCTGAACCTTATTAATGATATTGGCCGGTAAATTTTGAGTGGCCAATTTAGGATCATTACCAAAAAAAGGTTTGCCATCCACCAAAACGGCAGTGATTTTTTGCCCTTGCGCAGAAATACTTCCATCTTTCTCAACTTCTACTCCCGGCAGTTGTTTAAGCAAGTCTTCGACCACAGCTTGTGTTTTCGTTTTATAGGAGTTGGCATTAAATTCGGTCGTGTCTTTTTTGATAACAACGGGAGGAACTTCTGCTATTACCGTAATCTCGTTAAGCGTAATCAGTGCCGAATCAAGTAAAATATCATCCAGTTGGCATTCCGGTTTTTCCTTGGAAATAAAAAAATGACGAATTACATCTTTATAGCCGAAATAACTACAGAACAGTTTATAATTCCCAACGGGAAGGTTTTTGATGGAAAACATCCCGTATTTGTCAGAGAGAACACCGCGCAGCGAGGAGTCTTGCTTGCTCATTACTGAAATTACGGCTCCTTCAAGGACTTCATGTTTTTTTGCCTCTTTTATTTTTCCTGTAACTGATCCACGGGTAAGACTTTGTGCATTTGCACCCGGCGAAAAAAATACCCACACGCTTACCAGCAGGGAAATAGAAGGCAAAAATTTCATTTAATTAAGTTAAATTGATTGGTTTGAACCAGAAAAGGGAAGAGCGAGTTGATGAAACAAAGAAATATTTTTCTTTGAAAACCTTTAAATATTCAGGGGGCAAAAATAGAAATTCTACCCACACAAAAAAGAAAATACAGACCTTTAAATAGTTATGTTTCGAAATTTCGATTTTACAGATTCAACAAACTGAATTTCTCAGTTTCCGTTTAACCTTTTATCTTTAGCTATCTTCTTTCACATGAATTATGAAGCATCCGTTATTAGCACTCCTTTTTCTTTTTCTATTTACAATTCCTAAGCAATTATTTGCGCAGCAAGATTCTGCTTACATACGAGATAACTATGTAAAGCACGAATATCAAATTCAAATGCGCGATGGGGCTAAACTTTTCACGGCGGTGTATGCGCCCAAAGATCAAAGCAAAAAATATCCCTTTATGATGATCCGGACCCCTTATAATGTAGGTCCTTATGGTGAGCATCAGTACAGAAAAGTTTTAGGCCCTTCTTCTGATTTTATACATGAAGGATTCATTTTTGTTTATCAGGATGTGCGTGGCCGTTTTATGTCGACGGGCGATTTTGTAAATGTTCGACCTCACCATCCCCAAAAGAAAGGTAAAGAAATAGATGAATCAAGTGATACTTATGATACGGTTGATTGGTTACTAAAAAATGTACCAAATAACAATGGAAAAGTAGGAGTATGGGGAATTTCTTATCCGGGCTTTTATTCAGTAACAGCGGCAATCTCCGGTCATCCCGCAATCAAAGCCGTTTCGCCCCAAGCGCCTGTAACCAACTGGTTTTTAGGTGACGATTTTCATCACAATGGAGCCTTTATGATGATGGATTACTTCAACTTTTATACTGTAATGGGAGTTCCACGGCCTAACTTAACAACAGAATGGCCGGCATCTTTCGATTATAAAAGTTCAGACAATTATAGTTTCTACCTTAACCTGGGAGCCTTGCCCGATATTGAAAAAAAGATGTTTAAAGGAAATGTGGCTTATTGGAACGATTTTTTACAACATCCCAATTACGATGATTATTGGAAGGCACGCGACATTCGTCAGTTTATGAAAGGAATTAAGCCGGCAACCCTGGTTGTGGGAGGTTTATTTGATGCGGAAGATTGCTGGGGAGCCTTTGAAACTTATAAATCTATTGAAAAACAAAATCCAAATGCTAAAAATACGCTGGTAGAAGGCCCATGGTTTCATGGAGGCTGGGCCCGCAGCAAAGGGAATTACTTTGGCGATATTAAGTTTGGCTCAGAAACAGGAACCTGGTATCAAAAAAATATCGAATTCCCTTTCTTTATGTATTATTTGAAAGGCGTGGGGAAAGACCCTCGTCCTGAAGCATTGATGTTTGATGTGGGTGCTGATAAATGGAAGGAGTTTGCTTCATGGCCACCCAAAGAGGTAAAGGAAAAAAATATCTATTTTCAGGCGAATCAAAAATTATTGTTCGACAAACCTTTGCTGGCTGCTGGTTTTGATGAATACATCAGCGACCCTAAGCACCCTGTTCCGTATCAGGATGAGATTAGCATGGAGCGAACCCGTGAATATATGATCGACGATCAACGATTCGCCAGTCGCCGTCCGGATGTATTGGTTTACCAAACAGGTGCACTAACCGAGGATATTACCCTTGCCGGTCCGATTTGGGCAGATCTCTTTGTTTCAACTACAGGTACTGATGCCGACTTTGTGGTTAAAGTGATCGACGTTTACCCGGATTCATTAAAAAGCTACACTTTAAACGGAAAAGATGTGAAGATTGGCGGTTATCAGATGCTGTTGCGAGGAGAGGTAATGCGTGGCCGCTATCGGAAGAGTTTTGAAAAGCCGGAAGCATTTACTCCCGGAAAAGTGGAAGAAGTGAAATTCTCTATGCCCGATGTTATGCATACCTTCCGAAAAGGACACAAAATTATGGTGCAAGTGCAAAGCAGCTGGTTCCCTTTGGTCGATCGCAATCCGCAGAAATATATAGAAAACATTTATAAATCACAGGAAGGAGATTTTCAGAAAGCAACTCACAGAGTGTATTTCGATGTCGAGCATCCTTCAAGTATAAAAGTATCGGTATTGGAAAAAGAATAGTTGGAGATAGTTGTTACTAGTCTCTAAATACCAAATACGATCTTCTTTCTTTTGAATATCATTATGAATACAAAAGCCTCATCGACCAATACGACGAGGCTTTTAAAACAACCCAAAGATTTCTAAATCAACAACTTGCACTTCCAAATCTGCTTTTTTTAAGGTAGATTTAAGCGATAGCTTCCCTCCTACTAAATATCTAAAATTATGCTACAACCCAATGACATGAGCTCGTTAGTTTCTGTAATGGAGAAACTTCGGATGAAAAAATATGACAATGAATTCATGATGACTGCAGATGGTTTTAAATGTTTAGCCAACAATGAAATATACAAACCTGAAGACCTTATCATCATACGCACGTATCGTTTCGAAGGTGATAATGACCCCTCCGATAGCAGCATATTATATCTGATAAAAACTTCGAACGAATTAATTGGTTATACGCTGGACTCTTATGGACCGCAATCGAATTATGAAGATTCTTCATTCGACGATTTTATCAAGAAAGTTCCCATGAAGGACCACGATGAGCAACAATTGTTTAAATAAAAAAGCTCTGCTCTTGTAATTGCTATTGTCACAGTCAAAATAAACCATCTCGTTATCGTCTCTTTCAATATTGAGGCTGTCTCCAAAAGTCGAACTAACCTGTTTTTGCCATGCTGAGCGAAGTCGAAACATCCTGTTGATGATACTACAGACCCTTCGACTACGCTCAGGGAGATAAGGAAAAACGCTTTTGAGCCTGCCGCAATCTCTCAAACTCCGGCCCCCCTAAGTTTTACATAACAAGTATTTTTTTTCGAAAAAAATTTAAACTTTGATAATTGTATTTAACTTGCCGTATTACCTACACTTACATTATTGAAAATCATTACAATGAAGCAAAGAATAAAAATGTTGCTTTTGCTAACCATCTGCGGATATACCGTTAACGCTCAGTCAATCAGCAATGAATTTATGTCGGCTACGTTTAGCCCCCAAACGAAAACGATTGAAGTAAAAGACAGAACTACCGGCAAAGTGTTTCTTACTCATGGATTGGCAAGCAATGCCAGTGATAGAGTGCAAACAATGGATATAACAGACGCTGTTTTTGGCAAGGGTAAAGCGCTGAAATTGGTAAAATCTGGCGGTGGTTTTTATACCATTGCGCTGTATCCTAAAACTGCTTTTCTGTTTTTCACTGAAACCGTACAAAACAATGCTGATGATAAAATGATCTTTCAAAAAGTTCGTCCGTTTTCATTTAGGATAGATATGCAAAAAACTGCCGGACAATTGAAAACCTTAGGTACCGGAGGTCTGCTGGCACCTGCCAACAATCCTGGTAGTTATCTTTTTTTGACAACGGTAGATCCTAGTACCCGGGAAGGAGTAGTAACCGGGTGGCTTACCAACGAGCGGGGAAGCGGCGTTGTTTTTTCTGACACCAGTAATAATCAGGTAAGCATTTCTACCCAAATAGACTATGGCCGGCTGGTGATTCCGGCAAGAGCTACTGAAAAACTGGAAACCCTTCTGATTGGACATTTTAAAGATGCCCGCATTGGCGAGGAACAATATGCAGAGATGATGGCTCGGAAGCAACGAATTCATTTGCCTAACCGTAAAGCTGTTTACTGCAGCTGGTATAGCGAAAAAAATGGAGGAGCGGGCAGTGAAGCATCCACTAAAGAGTTAGCGAGTTTTGCGGCTACAAAGTTGAAGCCTTATGATTTGGGCGTTATTCAAATTGATGACCAATGGCAGGACGGTGGTTCGTTCAACGGGCCCTTGCGTGGTTTTGATCGGGTAAATCCAAAAGGAGCTTATCCTAATGGTATGGCTTCTACTGCTAACGCCATTAAACAAAGTGGATTCACAGCCGGCATTTGGTGGATGCCTTTTGCTCGTAATCATCAGGACCCTGAATATAAAGATCGTCAAGACTGGTTTGCCCGCCGAATGGATGGTTCTCCTTACGAAACCAAATGGGGTGGCACTTCTTTAGACATTACTAATCCGCAAGTACAACAACACCTAAAACATGTGGCCGGCACCCTGCACAACTGGGGTTTTAATTATTTTAAAATGGATGGATTGTGGACCGGTACGGTCACCGAACAAGTCTACATCAACGATGGCTATAAAGACGACCAAATGGGGAATTGTAAACCTTTGTACGACAGCAGTAAAACTCAAATTGAAGCATTTCGGATGGGGTTGAACTTATTGCGTGAAACAGTTGGGTCGGAAGTCTTTTTTTCAGGGTGTTGTGTAAGTCAGAATATGCGTTCGTTCGGTGCCTCTATTGGATTAGTGGATGCGATGCGGGTGGGTCCCGATTTTAATCACGATGGCCAGGGTATCCGTACCGGCGCCATCCGGGCTTCACGATTATATTTTTTAAATGGAAGAGTATGGTGGAACGACCCGGATCCTTCCATCATCCGTGAGTCGGGCGCAGCCACTGCCGATGGTGCGTGCAAAGGCATTGGTTCGCTAACCAGGGCTAGACTACTGCCGTCATGGGTGGCATTGAGCAAACAGTTTTTTTTAAGCAGCGACTGGTTGCCTGATTTATCCGAAGACAGGTTGGATATTATGAAGCGCTGTATGGCTTCACACCAGGGCATAGCGCGACCGATAGATGCTTTCGATAAAACATTACCTTCAATTTGGCTGGCAACTGATGAACATACAGGTGTGCAGCGCAATGTACTTGGCTTATTCAACTGGGATACGGCTTCTCAAAAAATTGGATGCAAAAGTGCTTGGGCTGGCTTGCCAGCAAATAACGAATACTATGCCTTTGATTTTTGGGATAATAAGGTGCTGCCAAACATAACAAGTAATGTTTCATTTGAACTTCCTGCAGAGTCGTGTAAAATTATTGCATTGCAAGCTAAAACTACTCATCCAGTGTTGGTGTCTACCTCAAGGCATATTACACAAGGTATGATAGATGTATTGAAAGAAAAATGGAACAATAATACATTATTGGGCAGCAGCCAACTGGTAGCTGGCGACGCGTACGAAATGCGCATTGCAGGTCTTGAGGATAATTGGAAAATAACCGGAGTTGAAACGAATGAAAAAGAGGGTGTAACCATAACACAGTTACCTACTACCGAAAAAGGATGGGCACGTATTCTTATAAAAAGTAATACGGATCGTACCGTACAGTGGAAACTGAAATTTTCAAAATCATAAAAATTGGTTGTGTTCATAAAAAAGGGAGATTTTTAAAAACATCTCCCTTTTTTATTATTTATTCGGCTGTGGCGTTGTTCTCAAATACGGTTTAATAATTTTATGTCCTTTAGGGAATTTAGCAGGCACATCTTCAGTTGGAATTGAGTTTACAATGATGCAATCATCACCATCTTTCCAGTCAACTGGCGTAGCTACACTATAATTTGCAGTAAGTTGCAAAGAATCAAGAACACGCAAAATCTCTTGAAAATTGCGACCTGTCGAGGCTGGATAGGTAAGTGTTAGCTTTACTTTTTTATCCGGACCAATCACAAACACAGAACGAACGGTAAGCGTATCACTTGCATTCGGGTGAATCATTCCATACAGGTTTGCAATTTCTTTCGACGGATCAGCGATAATCGGAAAATTAACAGTGGTATTTTGGGTTTCATTAATATCTTTAATCCATTCTTTATGTTTTTCAAGCGGATCAACACTAATGGCAATAACTTTAGTGTTACGCTTATCAAATTCGTCTTTAAGTTTTGCTGTTCGCCCTAACTCTGTTGTACAAACAGGGGTAAAGTCGGCAGGGTGAGAATAGAACACTCCCCAACTATCTCCTAACCAATCGTAAAAATCGATCTCTCCTTCTGTAGTGGTAGCTTTAAAATTTGGCGCAACATCGCCTAATCTGATTTCCATAGTATTTTATTTTTAAAATTGTTAGCTATTTAAATTTAATAAAATATAATCAGAGATAGCCTATGATTAGCCTATGTTTTTAGTCGAATTAGAGTATACTTCTTTTAATATTCAGACGATTTTATCATTATATTAACCTACATAGAAAAACACATGTATTAATTGCTTCCGGTATTGAGTAATTATGAAGGAACGATTTATTGTTTTAGGCCTGAATACGGCAGCTACAATTATTTGGTGTGCTGGTGCAGTTGGATCATTATGTGATATGGGAAAACGGTATCATGTTTTGAAAACAGAAGGGCAAAATACATTATAAAAGTAAGATGCAAAAACCGTTCTGAAGACAACATAAGAAACCTGATGCTTACTATTTTAGCTCAAAACTCCATCCACCTGCTTAACATTAGCATTGAAGAAAATAAAGCCAAAGGAGAAAGCATTATTGCTATGCAAAATAATGAGTAACCGAGTGCAAAATGAACTTATCGAATCTTACATGCAAAAATAAATGCTGAAGAAGATGTCGTATCTGCCAACTGGGAATTAGATGTTGAAAATTATTGATCAGCGTTAATAGCTTCCCAAATCATATCCTTCAATTCAACTAACCCCTTTTGCGCAACTGAAGAAATGAAAGTATAAGGAATTTGAGGAAGATCCTTTTTAATTTCTGCCATTAACTCTTCATCCAGCATATCACTTTTAGTAATCGCCAACAAACGAGGTTTGTCCAACAATTCAGGGTTGTATTTACTAAGCTCGTTGAAAAGAATTTTGTACTCACCGTGAATGTCTTTACTATCAGCCGGAACCATGAACAACAGTACAGAGTTACGCTCAATATGACGAAGGAAACGTAATCCTAATCCTTTGCCTTCAGAGGCGCCTTCTATAATGCCGGGAATATCGGCCATCACGAACGATTTATTACCACGATAAGCAACAACCCCAAGGTTAGGTACCATGGTGGTAAATGCATAATCAGCGATTTCAGGTTTTGCTGCCGACATAACCGAAAGCAAAGTTGATTTTCCTGCATTAGGGAAGCCAACCAAACCAACATCAGCCAATAATTTTAATTCAAGAATGTTCCATTCTTCCAAACCAGGTTCACCAGGTTGAGCAAAACGTGGCGTTTGATTAGTAGGAGATTTGAAATGCCAGTTACCTAAACCGCCTCTTCCTCCAGGAGTTAAAATTTTAGTTTCTCCATCTTGTGTAATTTCAAACAATACTTCACCAGTCTCAGCGCTCTTGGCCACCGTTCCCAATGGCACTTCTAAAATCTCATCTTTACCTTCTGCCCCTGTTTTATTCGCACTGCTTCCTGCCATACCATTTTCAGCAATAATATGCTTACGGTATTTCAGATGGAGCAAGGTCCATAACTGTGAATTTCCACGTACAATGATATGGCCGCCACGACCGCCATCTCCCCCGTCAGGACCACCTTTAGCTGTTTTTTTATCACGATGCAAATGGTGTGAGCCTTTACCGCCTGCGCCTGAACGGCAGCAAACGTGTACAAAATCTACGAAGTTGGAGGTCTGACTCATGTGGTGGAAATTTAGCTTTTATTTAAATATACAATAATCAAGAGCCAAGAGCCAAGCTATTTCATAGGAAACAACCTGATTCTTGGCTCTTGATTTTATACGAGTGTAATAAATTTAGTATTGATCGATAACAGCAGTGATATTGTTGAAGATATCTTCTATCGCGCCTATACCGTAAACACCTTGGTATTTTTGTTGTCCTTTGTAGTGATTAGCTACCGGAGCTGTTTTATTATTGTACTCATCGATACGTTTTTGAATAATCTCAGGATTTTGATCATCAGGACGACCGGAATCTTTACCGCGAAGCAACAAACGTTTTTTCAATTCGTCATTTTCTACTTCTAAAGCAATCATACCAGAAATGGCCGTATTTTTTGATTGCAAAAGATTATCCAATGCTTCAGCTTGTGCAACCGTACGCGGAAAACCATCAAAAATAAACCCGTTTACAGCTGGATTTGCATCAAGTTTATTACTAATCATACCGATTACAACTTCGTCAGGTACCAAAAGCCCCTGATCCATTAACTTCTTCGCTTCTAACCCCAACGCTGTACCTCCTGCAATTTCGCCGCGAAGAATATCGCCTGTAGACAAGTGTACCAACTGGTACTTTTCGATTAACTTTTGAGACTGTGTGCCTTTTCCGGCGCCCGGAGGGCCAAATAATACCAGGTTTAACATGTTAACGTTAGTTAAAACTAAAAAAGCCTGCCATTGAACTGACAGGCTTTTGATGATTTGTTTGTGGACCCAAAGGGAGTCGAACCCCTAACCTCCTGATCCGTAGTCAGGTGCTCTATCCAATTAAGCTATGGGTCCTTTATTCTTCTTTGTTTAGAAGACCGTTATCGTTCTAACAGGCTGCAAATATAAGGACGTTTTTAAACCCTCCAAAACTTTTTCATAAAAAAATGCCTCATATTTTATTTAAGCCTGATTTTCAGGCAGAAAAAAAAATCAATACCTAATATAAACCTTTTTCCTGCTTTACTGCCCGTCTGAATTATCGGGCTTGAATTTCTTCAATTGATCGTCCACAATCAGCAAACCTTCATGAAAAGAATGCGGCTGATACCCTAACTCTTTCCTAGCCTTATCTAAAACAAAGCCAGTTTTTGCCGGACGCTTGGCTGCTTGATTTAATGCTTCCGATGAAATCGGATTAATTAATGATGCATCAAGCTTCCAATAATCAGCTACGGCTCGTACAATTTCTTCAATACTCATGTAATCTTTCCCTGAAATATGAAAAACTCCCCGAGCACGCTTTTCTAAAACCAACAAACAGGCATCTGCTAAATCCTCCGCCAAAGTAGGATTACGAAACTGGTCATTAACAACATTGATTTCACCTCCTCTTTCCAAGGCGTTTTTTGCCCAGGTTACTATATTAACGCGGGCTTTATCTTTAATTACCCCATAAACTAAAATAGTACGAAGAATTGCAGCATCCAGCATGCTGCTCTGTAGCAATTTTTCAGATTCTAATTTTGTTTGTCCGTAATAACTTAAAGGATTGGGAATACCAGCTTCTTTATAAGGGCCATTCAAACCGTCAAAAACAAAATCAGTTGATAAATGAATAAAATGTGTATTAAATGGATTACAAGCTTCGATTAAATATTCTACTGATTTAACATTTAGCTGATAACATTGCTCTTTATCGATTTCACAAGCGTCAACATTAGTCAAAGCCGCAGTATGAATAACATGCTTCGGTTGATATTTATTAATTACAGCCCGTACTTCTTCAGCATTGGTGACATCTAAACGCTCATAGATATATCCTGATTCGCAATAACGATCGTTACCTTTGGAAGTAGCGATAACTTTATATTCAGCAGAATGCTTTAATTTATCAAGCAATTTTTGGCCTAACAATCCATTACTTCCTGTTATTAATACTGTTTTCATCAATGCTGTAATAAAGAGATTTATTAAATAGGAGTGCCATACTGAAAGCTGTAAAATTCAGTAAAAAAAGACGAGCATAACTACATGATTTATCGAAGTAAATAAACTAAATATAAGACTCTAATAAGAAAGTTAAAAAAATGATTAAAAATTAGGTTTGAAATAATTTCAAATGCGTTATCTTTGCGACACTTAAAATCCTGCCTTAAAAGGGATAATAACAAAGAAAAAAGTTCAAAATTATGCCAAATATTGGGAAAATTGCTCAAATCATCGGTCCTGTAGTTGACGTGAGCTTTGCTAACGATGCTACTTTGCCTAAGATTTACGACGCTTTGATCGTAACAAAAGACAACGGACAAAAAATTGTATTAGAAGTACAACAGCATTTAGGTGAAGATCGTGTACGTACAGTGGCGATGGATTCAACCGATGGTTTAGTTCGTGGTATGGATGCGGTAGATACGGCTTCTCCTATCAAAATGCCAGTTGGTGATGCTATCAAAGGTCGTTTATTCAATGTAGTAGGTGAAGCGATTGATGGTATTGATCAAGTTTCTAACGACGGTGGTTATGCTATTCACAACAAACCTCCTCGTTTCGACGAATTAAGTACTGAAACAGAAGTTCTTTACACAGGTATCAAAGTTATTGACCTGTTGGAACCATATCCAAAAGGTGGTAAAATTGGTTTGTTCGGTGGTGCCGGTGTAGGTAAAACCGTATTGATCATGGAATTGGTAAACAACATTGCCAAAGCATACTCTGGTCTTTCAGTATTTGCTGGTGTAGGTGAGCGTACCCGTGAAGGTAACGACTTATTGCGCGAGTTTATTGAGTCAGGTGTAATTAACTACGGTGATGAATTCCGTCACTCGATGGAAGCCGGCGGTTGGGACCTTTCAAAAGTAGACAAAGAAGTTCTTAAAGATTCAAAAGCTACATTGGTGTTCGGTCAAATGAACGAGCCTCCTGGTGCACGTGCACGTGTTGCCTTATCAGGTTTGACTGTAGCTGAATATTTCCGTGATGGTGATGAGCAAAGCGGTGGTCGTGATATCCTTTTCTTCATCGACAACATTTTCCGTTTCACTCAAGCAGGTTCTGAAGTATCGGCACTTTTAGGTCGTATGCCTTCAGCGGTAGGGTACCAACCAACGCTTGCTACAGAGATGGGGTTAATGCAAGAGCGTATCACTTCAACTAAACGTGGTTCAATTACTTCAGTACAGGCCGTTTACGTACCTGCCGATGACTTAACTGACCCTGCTCCTGCTACTACATTTGCTCACTTGGATGCTACAACGGTATTGAACCGTAAAATTTCTGAGTTGGGTATTTATCCAGCGGTTGACCCATTGGATTCAACTTCACGTATTCTTTCTGCAGCTGTATTAGGCGATGCTCATTACGATACTGCTCAACGCGTGAAAAACATCCTGCAACGTTACAAAGAATTACAAGATATTATTGCGATCCTTGGTATGGATGAATTATCTGAGGAAGATAAATTAGTCGTATCTCGTGCTCGTCGTGTTCAACGTTTCTTATCACAGCCTTTCCACGTTGCTGAGCAATTTACCGGCTTAAAAGGTGTGTTGGTTGATATTAAAGACACCATCAAAGGTTTCAACATGATTATGGATGGCGAAGTGGATGAATATCCTGAAGCAGCATTCAACTTAGTTGGTACTATTGAAGACGCTGTTGAAAAAGGTAAAAAATTATTAGCTGAAGCAAACGCTTAAACTCGTATGTGATATGCGTATTGAATATGGAGCAATTCTATTCAATACGCATTATTTTATCACTATACGCAAATCGCAATTCGCAATACTATGAACTTAGAAATTTTAACTCCTGATAAAAAAGTTTTTTCTGGCGAAGTTGTTTCGGTAACTGTTCCAGGAATAGCTGGTTCTTTTCAGATTTTGGAAAACCACGCAGCTATTATTTCAACACTAGATGATGGACCTGTAAAAGTAGGCTTCGCTGATAAATCAATTCAGGTATTCGAAATCCAAGGTGGTGCTGTAGAAGTGCTGAAAAATAAAGTAACTGTACTTACCAAAGGCGTTACAGAAGTTTAATAACACCGAGACAAAATAATAGTTAAAGCCTGTTTTCCAAAAGTAAACAGGCTTTTTTATGAATCAGCCATCAACCTCAGTAAACTGTTTTACTACCAATCGGCAATATTCATCTTTTTTATAAGCTCCCAGCAAGTAATTCAACGTTTGCAGCTTGCGCATGGATCCATTTACTTCCAACACCAATGCTTCATAAGAGCCGTTGTATTCTACTTTAACTACTTTGGCTGGTGCTCCAGTTTGATCCGATAAGTGCAGATCGTGGGTATGAATCACGACTTTTTTCGTTGGATTGATCGCATAACCAAAAGCTGCATTAAAATCAGCTGCATCTAAAATATTAACGCCCCCAAATAACCGGGCTACATAAGCCGATGAAGGATGATTATAAACCTCTTTCGGTGTACCATGCTGAATGATTGCTCCCTCTTGCATTATGACGATCCTACTCGATAGGGAAAGAGCATCCAATGGTTCATGTGTAACCAATAAAATTGAAATTCCCGTTTTTTCAGCAAGCCGTTGCAGGTCGCGTTTCAGATGGCTCTTCAACATCACATCTAAGTTGCTAAAAGGCTCATCTAGCAATAAAAGTTTCGGATTAGATGCCAAAGCTCTGGCTATTGCCACACGCTGTTGTTGCCCTCCGCTTAAATTGACTGCGGGTTTATCTTTTAAATCAAGAATATTTAGCAATTCAAGCACTTCATGTATCCGAGCTTGTTTATAATCCAGATCTGTATTCGGTAGCATAGGAGCAATATTATCAACTACTCTAGCATAAGGGTTTAGATTAAAATCTTGTTGAACAAATTTCATCTCACGCTCGCCGGGCAATAACTTAACCGACGGGCCATAAACCGGTTTTTCATTGAATGTAATTGTTCCGGTATCAGCATCCAAAATCCCATATACCAGTTTCATGAGGGTACTTTTTCCACTTCCACTCGAACCAACCAGACTAATGATTTCTCCTGCATTGATGGTAAGCTCAATGTTTTTAAGTGCAAAGTGTTCGTTTCCGGGATATTGTTTACAGAGATTATTGATTTGAAGCATATGATATTAAACGAAGATAAAAGAGCCAAAAATAAAGATCAATCCATTGCAAATCTGACAATTAATAGCAATGCTATATGATTATTTTTTCGGTTTAGTTTAACAAAAAAGCCCTTACATCTGTAAAGGCCTTTAAAAATACATTTTAAAAAGTTTATATGTATAATTGATGTATTAAAATCCGCTTAACGATAATCCAAAGGATAAGTTGTTAAGCTTTGGCTGATCATGCTCGAAAATATTGTTGAAATAATATTTTACATAAAGCGCAGCACATCCATAACCAATTTTAAATATTGTACCATACTTAAATGGCGTAAAATTAAAATCATCATTCACCTTAACTTTACCACGTTCAGTACTAATTTGCTTGGTTCTAGCATATAATAAGTAGCCGAAGTCCATCCCTCCTTCCACCAAAAATCCCTTCACGTTTCTACGCCCTTTGGCATTGTATTGAAATGTTACAGGTATGGTTATATATTTCGCCATTAATTTATTCTTGTTAAAACTCACTACATCTGTTATATAGGTAAAATTAGGTTGATTCGCTATTGGAGTAATGTTGTTTTTGAAACGATAGTTTTGCCAATCGAATGCAACACCGGTACGCAAGCGAAAATAGTTTTTATAAATAGCCACGGTAGCTGTCACTAAATTCAAAGTTATATTTGATGATTTATTAAATTCCAGTTCTAAATCACTATTGGCAGTAGAAAGGGATAGACTTCCATCATCAACAAAAGTGGTAAATCCAATATCAAAATTTCCCAAAGCTGTAAACCGAAATGGTTTTACAGCATATTTACCACTTTTATTTTTTACATTTTCTTCATTGCCTTTTCTAATAATCACAGTTACCTGATCATTATTACCCATACGAATTACCGTTGAATCGGCTTTAACACTGTCTACCTTGGCTTTTACGGAATCTGTTTTTACTTGAGCTTGTGCACTAAAACAAACACAAATGCTTGCTAATAGTAAAATTGTGCGTTTCATATTTGTTATCGATGTATATTTTTTATTCTTCTTCCTCTATATAATTAACTTTCTTCTCTACTTTCAAAATTCCCAGATTTAACGAAAAACCTTTCTTTTTACTTATTGCTAAAAACCTTTTATCACGTTTATCGACCTTACTCGCCACGTAATTTAAAGCAGCAGAAATGTCAAGTATAGGAGCAGCTTCATCATCAATCAAATGTTCATTGGCCGAATGCAGCATGGCTGTTTTTAATATGGAATGCTCTATTTTAGGCGATGAGTCTAAACTTAACCCTTCAAATTGCACCACCCTATTGGAAGGCAAAGGATTTACAATGGCGAGCTTTTCTTCATGAGGCTCGACAGATTCATTCTTTTGAACAAGTGTGTTTATTCTCTTTCCTGACTTTTCAAATGTTTGAGGAGCTTTTGTCGTTTTTGTATCTGAAATGGCAGTCGACTGTTTATAAGCGCGTTGATATTTAGGCAATTCAAGAATTATCGGTGTGCTTTTATTCCAATTATCTTTCAAGCCGGGATTGCCTGTCAAAGCCAGTTCCTGGTCATTAAATGCTGGCTTTTTCATAAAATAAATAACAGTTGAAAACAGGCACAACACTACTGAAGCTGCCACCGCCCAACGCGCCAATATTATTTTATGCTTGATGGCATGTGAACGATCCAGCTGATCAGAAATACCGATCCAAACTTTTTCTGAAGGTTCAATTTCAAAACCCTCAAAGCTATTTTTGAATGAATCATCCAATCGTTTATCGTGCTGTTGTTCCATGTTGATTTCCTTCCATTTTAATACTATTTTTCAGGATATTTCTGGCTCTAGCCAGCTGTGATTTTGAGGTACCTTCACTAATACTCAAAATTTCGGCAATTTCCCTGTGCGAATAGCCTTCAATAGCGTACATATTAAATACCATACGGTAACCCGGAGGTAAAGCCTGAATAATTCTCATCAGATCATTGACATTAATTGCATGCATCGGAAATTCATCTGAATGTTGCTGATAAGCCTCCTCTACATCCACTATATACATTTTTGAACTACGACGATAAAACTCTATGGCGGTGTTCACCATAATTCTTCGCAACCATCCTTCAAAAGAACCCTCGTTCTTAAAAGAATGCATCTTATCAAACATTCTAACAAAACCAACCTGAAGCATATCCTCTGCCTCCTGATGATCCTTAGCGTATCTGGAACAAACACCTAACATCTTTGATGCATACAAACGATAAATTGCTTCCTGAGCTTTACGGTTTCCCGATCTGCAGCCGGCAATCAGTTCTTCAAGACTGGTTGTTCGCATCAATTTCATTGGTTTCTAGATTCAAGATGATCAATATCAAAATTTAGTTGCATGCGATCTGATTTTTTTGTCTTTTTTAACAAAGAAAAAAACTGATACTGGAGTGAATAAATAATAATATTTTTAATGTATATAGTTTATCAAATTCCTATGAAAAAAGCAGCATTGCTATTCATTGCCTTAACTTCTTGCGCAAACATTTTTGCTCAAAAAGTAAATCAACTATTCGATCCGGTGGAATGGGTTAATCCATTAATGGGCACCGATTCAAAAGTCAGTTTGTCAAATGGAAATACATATCCGGCAATTGCCGTTCCATGGGGTATGAATTTCTGGATCCCACAAACGAATGTTATGGGTGATGGTTGGGCATACCAATACAATGCCGATAAAATCAGGGGATTTAAACAAACGCATCAGCCTTCACCCTGGATGAACGATTACGGACAATTTTCCATAATGCCCGTAACAGGAAAGCTAAAGTTTGAACAAGACGAAAGAGCAAGTTGGTTTTCGCACAAGACCGAAATTGCTAAACCGTATTATTACTGCGTTTACCTGGCTGATGCAGATGTAACGACAGAAATCACCCCAACTGAAAGAGCTGCACAATTCCGGTTTACATTTCCTAAAAGTGATAGTTCATATATTGTTATCGATGCTTTTGATAAAGGATCATACATTAAGGTCATTCCCACAGCAAAAAAAATTATAGGCTATACCACTAAAAACAGTGGCGGCGTTCCAACTAATTTCAAAAACTACTTTGTTATCTATGTTGATAAGCCCTTTACAATGGCGACAACGTGGCATGGCAAACAACTCGCAAAAGACACACTCGAATACCAGGCTAATCACGTAGGAGCAATTATTGGCTTTAAGACCTTAAAAGGAGAAAAAATTCATCTAAAAGTAGCTTCTTCCTTTATCAGTTATGAGCAGGCAGAATTAAATCTTCAGCAAGAAATTGGTACAAAAACATTCGATGATACCAAAACAGCAGCAAAAGCTGCATGGAATAAAGAACTCAGCCGCATCACAGTCGAAGGAGGAAGTGTAGAGCAAACACGCACTTTTTACTCGTGCATGTATCGCACCTTGCAATTTCCGCAAAAACATTATGAAATAGATGCATCAGGTAAAATTATTCATTACAGCCCTTACAATGGAGAAGTTTTACCAGGTTATCTTTTTGCTGGAACTGGTTTTTGGGATACATTTCGGGCTTTATATCCTTTTTTAAACCTGATGTATCCTTCTGTTAACAAAGAAATGCAAGAAGGTTTGATAAATGCGTACAAAGAAGGAGGATTCCTTCCTGAATGGTCGAGCCCTGGTTATCGAAATGTGATGATTGGCAATAATTCCGCATCCGTTGTTGCAGATGCTTATCTGAAAGGCTTAAGAGGTTACGACATCAATACTTTATATGAGGCATTGAAAAAAGATGCGAATACCGAAGGTCCGATGGAAGCTGTGGCCCGAAAAGGAGTTGAATATTACAACAGCTTAGGTTATGTGCCATACAACGTAGGCATTAACGAAAATGCAGCAAGAACCTTGGAGTATGCATATGATGATTTCACAATTTATAAGCTTGCGAAAGCATTAAATCGGCCAAAAGAAGAACAGGCTCTCTATGCTAAACGGTCGCAAAACTTTCGCAATTTATTTGACTCTAAAACAAAATTGATGCGTGGTAAAAATAAGGATGGAACATTCCAATCGCCATTTAACCCTTTTAAATGGGGAGATGCATTTACGGAAGGGAACAGCTGGCATTACTCATGGAGCGTATTTCATGATATTAATACTCTTTCAACATTAATGGGAGGAAAAACACAGTTTGCTAAAATGCTCGATTCTATATTTGCAATGCCTCCTGTTTTTGATGAAAGCTATTATGGTGGAGTGATACATGAAATCAGGGAAATGAAAATCATGAATATGGGTCAGTATGCACATGGTAATCAACCGATTCAGCACATGATCTATTTGTACAATTACGCCGGCCAACCATGGAAAACACAATACTGGGTTCGCCGCGTGTTAGATCAATTTTACAAAGCCACTCCTGATGGTTATTGTGGAGATGAAGATAATGGACAGACTTCTGCGTGGTACGTATTTTCATCCATGGGTTTTTATCCCGTTTGTCCGGGAACAGACCAATACGTCCTAGGGGCTCCATTATTCCCAAAGGTTACGCTTCAACTCGAGAATGGAAAAACATTTACCATTCAGGCACCTTTAAACAGTACGCAAAATGTGTATGTAAAAAGTGTATTATTTAATGGAAAGCCTTATACCAAAAATTGGATCAGCCATTTTGATGTAACCAAAGGAGGTAGCTTCTTAGTGGAGATGAGCCCAACACCTAACAAACAAAAAGGACTAAAACCTGAAGACGAACCCTATTCGTTCAGCAAAGATGAAAAACAACAGTAAAATTTGGCGATAAGTCATTAGGTTAAAACTAAGACTGTCAAAAAAAGTGCCTTCGGGCCTGTCCCAGATATTTCGACTCCGCTCAACCTAACAAAAACAGGTTAGTTCTGCTTGCGCAGCTCTTTGCTATTCTTCAGTTATTTTAATCTTCTTTTTCAACAAGAAATTACTGCGATAGTTAAGGTAGAGCGTTTGTGAATAATCAAACTGCGGATGATTTAAGTCAATATAAGGTTCAATTCGTGCTGTTAAATATAAACTGCCGGCAAGTTTAAAATCGCCCATAACTCGAAAAAACAATAGATTCCTTTCACTTTCGGCATGGCCTTTATCCAATGTGGAACGAGAAAGCGAACTGTATAATGGAGCTCCTTCTACATTAATAAATTTATTTCCATAGAAGTAGCTTGTCATTACTTTAAAATATTTAAAATCAGCCCCAAGATTCAGGTAAGCAGCTTTTCCATTTTGATATGGCAATAACCCGCCGGTTAGCTCTTTAGAGAAAACAAAATAGTTTTCACTGTAGATGCTCTTTAAAAAATTATTGAATTTATAAACCGCTTTAAAGCCTAAAGTACCATTTGTAATCGTTTGTACTACATTTCCCGTTGTATCCAACTGACCTCCAAGATGAAAAAGAATCACTTGCGCCGGAATACTTAAATCAAACCGATCCTTTTTAATCACGTTAAAATCTGAGGAAAGTCCTCCTGTAATTCTCTCGGAATCTTCTTCACCAGGATAAATAAAATGTTCCCAATGAACCCATGCATCAAGAAATGTGCGATTACTGTTAATTAAAAACTGTGCGCCATATTCTTGTGATGGATAAATTAGGCGTTCGTAATCGTATAAAGGTTCAATGTAGCGATGGTTAATATTGCCTTCAATAGCCCCAAAAGTAAAGCCGATGTTTTTCTTCTGATATTTAAGCGTAAAAACAGGTTCAATTGCCCTGAAGCGATCCGCACCAAAATCACCTTGCACTAAAATGCCGGCTTTTAAGGCTAAATTTTCATTTGGATAAAAAATAAGTGAGGGCACAAAACGTGTCCCAAACAACGTTTTACCGTCGGCAAATTGGTTATAATACTCGTAGTTTCGGAAATAATTAAAACTATTAATATTAAGATAGAGGCTTTGAGCCTTGTTGGAGTCTGGAGACATTCGATCCTCAAAATTGCGATGGTCAATTTGGGCCGATAATCTTGCTGAAAAGCAAACAAAGAATAGAAACAGGTAAAGTTTTTTCACAGAGCGAAAGTAGATAAATATTAATAATGTAAAGCCTGGTAATAAATTACCAACTAATATGCTGTACTAATTTATAAGCCTCTTTTATACAATCATTAACCGCAACACCTTTCGTAAAATTACCCGACACGATAAGCGAAGTGTTGGAAGTGAGTGCTTCAAGTTGTTTTAGAATTGTTTTATGACCGATATTATAAGCCGGAATTGCTTCATTCCACACTGTAATCAACTCTTCATCAGCTCTTAATAAAGAGGGATTATTAAGGTGTTTTGCTAAGGTTTGCCTTGCCATCAAACTAAAATCCTGATCGGTATATTTTTCAAAATCGACAAAATTTCCTCCACCAATCATTACTGTATAACTTGAATAACCAGCTTTACAAAAAGATTCGAAAATTTGATCATTAAATAAACAGCCCAAAATAGGTTGCTGTTGATTGGTAGCTACTAAATATCCAAAACCAGTATGTGGATTTGCTTTTTTATGATAACCCAAATTACAAACAGCCATTGGCGAATAAGCAATCTGATTAAGCAAAGCCGATAATTGAGGATTGGTTGCTTTTGAAAGTTGATAAGAAGGGATAGTACTTACAATAAGATCAAATGATTCTGTGTGACGTTGACCCTGATGATTAAACGTAAGGCATTTCCCGGCATCATCAATATTGACAATTTCAGTTTGATAGCAAATCTTGCCTGCTAATTCTTCTACTAATTTCTTAATGAGAACAGACATACCTCCTTTGAAGCTAATCAGGGCGGATTTCTCAATTGCACCAAAATCATGATCAACTTCAGGCTTTTGCTTCGGACGCTTGAATAAACCTTTAATAACTCCTCCATGCTGGTCTTCCAGATCAGTAAGAAAACTAAGCACAGCAGAAGCCGACATTTTTTTAATGTTACCAGCATAAATGCCGGATAAAACCGGATCTATTAAATCATCAGCTATAGATTTCCCAAAACGACGGGAAATAAACTCATACACCGATTCATCCTGATCTTTCTGCGGTTTGGGTTTAGTTAAAATATCTTTAAAAACTGCCCTAAAGACACCATTGGAAAGCTTGGAGGTTATTGCACTAATTAATCCTCCCGGAACTTGTTCAAGTTTGCCTTCGCGATATAAATATCGAATTTTAGCTGCATCGTTTGACTTCAGCACCTCATTCATTAAGCCCAATTCGTCAATCAATTGCAAAAAGTAGCGCCCTTTACCGGATGGCCTTATTCCACGAGGACCTAACTCAAAAACGAAATCAGCAGTGTTATAGGTTTGCATAACCCCACCGGCTACATCGTTTTTTTCGAAAACCTTTATTTCGACATCAGGAAATTTCTTGGAAAGATAATGGGCTGTAGCCAAGCCTGAGATGCCGGCACCTAAAACAGCGACTTTTTTCATGGATTCTAGATGTGAAATTTGCGTATTGAGAAGAGAACGATTTAAGTTATTATCTCTCTACTCAATACGCGCATCGCAATACTCAATTAGTAACGAAATTCTTTAATCAATTCAACAGCGTATTTCACGTTATCGAAAGGCAAATCGGGCATGATGCCATGACCCAAGTTAAATATAAACCCATCTTCACCACGCATACGCTCAAACAAACGAAGGATGCGTTCTTTGATCACCTTTTTATCAGCGTACAAAATATGTGGATCCAAATTACCTTGAACTGCAGTGCCGGCTGGAAGGTGTTTCTTAATGTCCAAAAGGTCAACGTTCCAATCAATTGAAATAACATCAGGTTTGGCTTCAGCCATTAATGGTGCAAAAACGGAACTTCCTTTACAAAATGAAATCACCGGAATATCCTTGCGGTTGAGTTTTGATATGATTTCTGAAATGTAGAAATGAGAAAACTCTTTATAATCATCCCAAGCTAATGCTTGGGCCCAGCTATCAAAAATTTGTACAGCATCCACTCCTGCTTCAATCTGCATATTCAAATAATCGGCGGTGATTGTTGCTAATTTTGAAAGTAATGCTTTAGCTGTTTCCGGCTCATTATGAAGCATCAATTTAGTTAGCTTGAAATCTTTGGATGATTGACCTTCAACCAAATAACTCATCACTGTAAAAGGAGCACCGGCAAAACCAATCAAAGGCGTTTTATGGGGAGCCAATCGTTCTTTAATGATCTTGATCGCATCTGCCACATATTTTAAAGATTCTTTTGCAGCCGGAACTTGCAGGTTCTCCACATCTTTCATGGTACGAACAGGATTGGCAAAACGAGGACCAACACCTTGCTCAAACGATAGCTGACCGCCCATCGCTTCGGCAGTTACTAAAATATCTGAAAATAAAATGGCCGCATCGATACCCAACAGATCAACAGGTAACATTGTTACGTCGGCTGCAATCTCTGGAGTTTTACACATCTCCAAAAAAGAATATTTGTTTTTAATATCCCAATATTCTTTCATAAAACGACCTGCCTGACGCATCATCCACACGGGAGGACGTTCTGTTTTTTTTGAAAATGCGGCTTTGATAAAAAGTGAATCTTGCATATTTAATAGTTAGAAAGTTGAAAAGCTGAAAGTTTGAAGGTTTGAAAAAACTCTGTCGAGTTTAACATTTTAACCTTTATCCTTTAACCTTAAAACCTGTATTAATCTGTAAATTTATAACCCACACCTCTTACTGAATGAAAATAGCGTGGTTCTTTAGGATTGGGTTCAAAGTACTTGCGGAAACTCAGAATGAAGTTATCAATGGTTCGCGTAGAAGGATAAACATCATAGTTCCATACCGTTTCCAAAATTTGCTCGCGTGAAACTACTTCATTATGGCGTTCAATAAGCAGTTTCAACAACATCGCCTCTTTTTTGGTAAGCATAGTTTTGCTTCCATTGGCTTCTGTTAACTCGAAACTGGTGAAATTAATTTCCTTATCACCAATCTTGTAGGTATTCAATGACTTACCTTCTTCCTTATTACGAATGCTGCGCTTTACTAAAATTCCTACACGAAGAATTAATTCTTCCAAATTAAATGGCTTGGTAAGATAATCGTCTGCGCCTTTCTTCAGGCCCATTACACGATCTTCACTGGTATTTTTAGCGGTAAGAAAAAGAATAGGAAGCTCGGTGTTTTCCAGTCGTATGGTTTCGCATACCTGAAAACCATCAATTTCGGGAAGCATAACATCCAAAATGGCCAAATTAAAGCGTTCTTCTTTTACAATTTTAAGCGCTTTTTTCCCATCTGTGGCAACGGTAACATGGTAACCTTCCAGTTCCAGATTTAGTTTAATGGCTTCAAGCAAATGCTCTTCGTCTTCTACTAATAAAATACGTTGCAGGCTCATTTGATGGATGTTATTTTAGAAATGCAAGTTTATGAATTTGATTAATGCTTTCTTGTAATTGCAATGTCATTTTTAGAAAGAAGTCGAAGGGAAGAAAACATGAAGTCTGTTTGAACGACTAGATTTAAAAAACGACTTCGAACACGCTACCCTTAGGCTGATTATCTTTTACATGAATACTGGCACCATGATTATCCAGCACTTGCTTTACAATAAATAAACCAAGACCTGTGCCTTTAGTTTTACGTGTATCTTCTTGCCCTATTCTATAAAACTTATCAAATATCTTCGGTTTTTCATTATCAGGAATCCCAACGCCCTGATCATTTACATTCAATACGATGCGGTTATCCTTTTTAAACAATTCCAATTTGATCTCAGAATTATCTGCTGAATATTTTACAGCATTTTCAATAAGGTTGGTGATTACCAACTCAAGCGTAAACTTATCACCTACTAAATTTACATTTTCTGCAATATCAGCCTTTACTATCCTTTTTTGTAAAATATTCTGGTGCCTATCGACCACCAGCTTAACCGTTTCTGAAAAATTAAACGATTCTTTTGGGTAGCTATACGAATTGTTCTCGATTTTGGTAGCCATCAACATGTTTTCTACCAAATCATCCAAACGTTCTATATCCATTAATGAATTCCGGATAAAACTTTGTTGTTTTTCCTTATCCAGATCACGTTTAAGAATGGTTTGCAAGTAGAGTTTAATGGAGGCCAGTGGCGATTTTAATTCATGCGTCACAGATAACAGGAAATTCCTTTGTTGCTTATTCAAGGCCATTTCTTCCTGAATTGACTTTTTGATGGCATATGCACCCCAAAGAACCAATATCAAAAAAACAGAAAATTCACCTGCAACCATACCCATTTTGGTAGGTTCTGCCTTAACAAGCAGTAATCCCCACCACATTAGTTGCATCAAAACGTAAGCGATGAGCACATAAAATAAGGTAAGCGGGCGAATTTTACGATTCATTTCTATGAGATATGAGAATTGAGAGATGTGAAAGTTTTATATATCCCATCTCAATTCCATCTAATGTTTAAATGTTATATCTAATGCATCAAAAATAGTGCGTTTGGCCATTTCCAGATCGATCTTTGTATGTGCGGCCGAAACAAATCCAACTTCATAACCGGAAGGACCGAAATAAACACCCCGATTCAGGCATTCACGATGGAAGATTTTGAATTTTTCCATGCTTGTTGGATCAATATCTGCAGCACTTTGGATTTTAGTTTTATCAGAAAATGCGATCCAAAAGATGGACCCTACTTGCTGTACGCAAACTCTATAGCTACGCGCTGAGGCAAACCGTTGAATGGCATCAGCAAATTCCTTGGTTTTATTATTCAGGTCCCGATAAAAACCTAAACGATTCAATTCAGTAAGCTGGGCAATCCCGGCCGCCATTGCAATAGGATTACCCGACAATGTTCCGGCCTGATATACGGCACCTTCAGGTGAAATATTCGACATGATCTCCTCACTTGCACCATACGCGCCAACCGGCATACCTCCCCCAATAATTTTACCATAAGTAATAATATCAGGTTGAATTTGATAGAAACCAGCAGCACCTTCAAAGCCTACCCGAAAACCGGAAATTACCTCATCGAAAATAAGTAAGGATTTATTTTTTGAAGTGATCTCACGTAGCTCCATTAGGAATTCTACATCTTGCAGTAAGAGGCCGTTATTAGCCGGAATAGGTTCAATTATTACTGCCGCGATTTGATCTTTATATTCAGTGAATGCTTGTTTTACAGCCTCTATATTATTTAAAGGAACTACTATTGTTTCTTTCGCAAAAGACTCAGGAACACCCGCAGAGCTGGTTTCTCCAAAAGTTACCAAACCAGAACCTGCTTTAACAAGTAAACTATCGATATGGCCATGATAACAACCTTCAAACTTCACTATTTTATCACGTTTGGTATAACCTCTGGCCAAGCGAATAGCACTCATTACGGCTTCCGTACCAGAACTTACAAAACGTAACTTTTGAATGAACTTATTATTTTTTAAAATAAGTTCAGCCAGTTCATTTTCAATAGCAGTAGGAGCGCCAAAAGTCATTCCCTTTAGTGCGGTTTCGGTTACTTTTTCCCTGATTTTAGCATTGTTATGCCCTAAAATAAGCGGTCCCCATGAACAGCAAAAATCAATAAACTTATTTCCATCTGCATCCCATAAATATGGCCCATCGCCCTTTTCTATAAACAATGGTGTTCCATAAACAGACTTAAATGCACGTACTGGTGAATTAACGCCGCCAGGAAAAAACGTTTTGGATTTTCTGTACAGTTCTGCCGATTTTTCCCTTGAAATGTCAGGTTTTCCTACTGTTGTAACCGGCTGATCTTCTACTGAACTTTTCTTAAATAAACCAAACATACTTGAAACTTACTTTTTGAGAGAACATAAAATATTAAACGCAAGCAAACAAACAAAATTTGTACCGCCTGCGCGTATATATATTAAACTACTATTAATCTATTAATTACATCCAACCGCGCTCCAAAATATCATGAGCATGGTAGGTGATAATAATATTTGAACCGGCGCGGGCAAAAGCATACATGTTTTCCATCACCACTTTTTGTTCATCTACCCAACCGCGTTCAGCTGCAGCTTTCACCATTGAATATTCACCGGAAACATTGTAACAAGCAACAGGCAAATTAGTAGAGGCTTTTAAGTTGTTAATAACATCCAGATATGCCAGAGCTGGTTTTACCATTAACACATCTGCTCCTTCTTGCTCATCTAACCAAGCTTCGCGCATGGTTTCAGCAGGATTGCGGAAATCCATCTGATAGGCTTTGCGATCACCTTTATTGGGAGCAGAGTCAGCAGCTTCGCGAAATGGCCCATAATAAGCTGAAGCAAATTTGATCGAGTACGACATAATTGCCGTGTTCACAAATCCGTTCTCATCCAGCTTGCTACGCATGGCACCGATACGGCCGTCCATCATATCTGAAGGAGCAACCATATCAGCTCCTGCTTCAGCATGTGTTAAGGCCATTTGGGAAAGAACTTCTACCGTTGGATCATTCTGAACATAATCATTCACCAAAATACCACAATGACCATGAGTTGTATAAGCACAGGTACAAACATCGGTAACCACATATACGTCGTCATTAAATGTTTTCTTTAACGCGCGTACCGCAGTTGCAACTATTGAATTATGATCATGAGCTGAACTTGCATCTTCACTTTTATGCTCCCCAACTCCAAAAAGTAGTAACTTATTGATGCCTAATTTGAGGCCCTTCTCTACATCTTTCAATAATTCATCAACTGAAAAATGATTGATACCAGGCATTGCATCTATTTTATGAACTACATTATTACCCGGAACCACGAAATAAGGATACATAAACATATCTTTTGAAAGACGTGTTTCTGCAACCATTTCTCTAACAATTGGATTTTTTCTTAATCTGCGGGGACGATGAATCATTTTTAACGATTAATATGAGTTACGAGTTTTAAGATTAGAATTCATAACTCCAACCCCAAAACCCGCAATTAAAATTACAAAAGTCCGAAAACAGCCTCAGCAAGGCCAATTTCGTCAGGAGAATACGGAATTACATAATTGGTATAGCCGAATTCCTCCAATTTATTTCCGGTTGATTTACCGATGGCTATCACCTTTTGGTTCATGAAAATAACATTGTTATTTTGCAGGTATGCCTCCACATTGGATGGACTCGTAAATATCATGATGTCAGCTGAAGATTGTCCAATATCACTGGTATGAATGGTTTCATATACCGGCAAATCTGTACTTACAATTTGCTCACCCAACTGATTTTGGATGGTGCGTAATGATTCTTTAGCTTGAGGAAAAAGAACGGATTTACCTTTTACAAACGGAAGTAAATGCTCGGCAACTTCTCTAATATCTCCCGAATCGCCTACAAAATCAGGAATTCGTCCATGCTGACGAAGTTCTTGTTCCGACCCTCTCCCCATTACCCCAAATTTTATTTTTTTAGGGATAACAGGCTCCATGCGAAAGAAATTTTCAACTCCATTTTTACTGTTGAAAAATATCCAGTCAACCTTTTTAAGAATATAAGAGTCGAAAGCATTAATGATTGGAAAGGTGCGGATCAATGAACGGTCTTCAATATCCAAATTGAACTTTTTCAATGCACGAGCGAAATAGCTATCTTCCGATAGTTCACGTGATATGAATAAAGATTTTATTGTATTCTTTTTCTTTTTATAATGTTCAAGTATCCGTTCAGGTAAACCTTCGATACTATCGGTTTCAATGAATAAACGACTAGGAAAATCATCCTCATCCTCAGCCATTGAAGTCCATACCTGGAAGTGAGGACCTTCTTTTTTACAGAAAACACCTAAGGGCATATGGCAGCCCCCATCAAATAGGTTTAATACCTTACGCTCAATACCGATTGTTTCTGCAACATTTTTATCATTGATTTGCTGCAAAACATCGAACAGTTCTGTGTCTTTTTCACGAATTTGCAGTGCCAAAACACCTTGTGCTGGAGCAGGAATCATTTCCACCGGATCTATTTCCTCCACGTGAAAATCGCTGAGATCAAGACCTAAACGCGCAACACCCGCTTTGGCTAAAATAATGGCATGGTATTCTCCGTCACGCAGTTTTTGAATCCGAGTAGGAACATTTCCACGTAATTCTTCGAAATCAACATCCGGGCGAAGACTCTTAAACTGAACCCTTCTGCGGGCTGAAGATGTTCCAACAATTCCATTGTAACGTACCGATAACGGACGAACAACATCTACAAAATCTTTATGAATCAATAATAATTCGGTAGGATCTTCACGCTCTGAAACGGCGGCAATCCTTAAACCTTCCGGTGATTCGGTAGGTAAGTCTTTATGCGAATGCACTGCTAAATCAATAGTGCCTCCTAATAATTCTTCCTCCAACTCTTTGGTAAAAAAACCTTTGCCCTCCAATTTGGAGAATGAAAGATTAAAAAAGCTGTCGCCTTGGGTTTTAATAATTTTAATCTCTGATTTCAGACCGATCGCCTCCAACCTTGATTTTACATGGTTGGCTTGCCAAAGAGCGAGATCACTCCCTCTGGAACCTATAACAATTTTCCTTTTCATGGTTTGGTTTGAATTACGTACGAGATTATTGTTGAATCATGATCTCCTTTGCCATCACCATTGGCACGCTAATGTACTTTTTCTCGACGTAATTTAATACTTTTTCAAGAATCTCGCGAGAGGCGGGGTCAAGTGAATTAATTTCTTCCACAAAAACTGTTTCTACTGCTTTTTGTTTTATTTCCTTGATTTTAACAGGCACTTCTCGCATTGCGAGTTCAACCCGGCGCTGACGAAGAATCGGCAAAAACTCTTTAATATTTAGATCGATAATCTGTTCAGCAAAAACCAATTCACTTTGGCGTTCTTTAACATTTTGGTTCGCTATTTCCTGAATCTGTTGTACAGAAATAAAGCTTAGGTTATAATTAGTTATTACTTCTTCCGCCGTATCATTAGGTATGGCTAAATCCAGAATCACTTTTTTATCAGTGCTTCCGTTCAATAAGCCTTCATAGATTTCAGTAGTAATAATTGGATCTGTGGCGCCGGTACAAGTTACAATCACATCGAAACCTTCGCGATAGTTTTTCAATTCCGACAGTGGTAAAGCCTTTGCCCCACCTAGCTCTTCTGCTAATTCCTGAGCCTTTGAAACTGTACGATTAAAAATCACACAGTTTTTCAGATTATGTTTATGAAGATATTTAGTGATTAATTGAATGGTTTCGCCAGCGCCAATGATGATGAATTTTGAATCATAGCCCAATCCTTCATCTCTTAATTTGCGGCAAGCCAGTGATGCAACCGAAACAGGTTTTTCAGCAATTTTAGTATCTGTATAAATCTCTTTTGCTGTTTTCACTACACGATTCATAATCAACCTGAAGAAATCTCCGGTGAAGCCCCATTTACGGCACTCATCATACATTTGACGAACCTGTGCAAGAATTTCTTTCTCTCCAACTACTAATGATTCCAATGAGCAAGAAACCCGCAATAGGTGTTCCATTGCCGACATATTAGTATAAATAGCTGAATTAACGGAATAATACGATTGATCTTCGGCGGTTAGATGTGGATAAGTGAACTTAAGTATTTTTTTTACAAATGTAGAATCAACATCATGTGAATAACTAAAAACAAATTCGACACGATTGCATGTTGCAATGTAGAACAATTCACCGAAATGAAATTTATCTTTCAGAGCCTTTAGCTTTTCAAACCGCTCAGCCGGATCAATGACTAGCCGGCCAACAGCTTGTAGCTCACAATTCTTGTATGTAAATGAAATTACTTTAAGGGCTTTCAAGGAAAACAAATTTATACGCTGCAAATATCTTTAAACTGACTTTCTCTTTTGTCATCAAAGTGTAAAGTCTATTTATTTAGAATTAATATAACCGACTTACATTTAGCACAACAATACAACCAAAATAAACTTAAGTATCTTATTTTAAAGGAGATTTATCCCAGATGTTCAATAATAATTGGTTCAACCCAATCGCCGTTTTCTTTAATGAGATGGATCAATTCATCTACGGCTTTTTCAGAAGGAACGTTGCGTTTAACCACTTCCTTTTCTTTATAAAGAGTTATTACTCCAGGGCCGGTACCCACGTAACCATAATCAGCATCAGCCATTTCACCCGGGCCGTTTACGATACAACCCATAATCCCAATCTTAATTCCTTTCAAATGATCAGTTCTATTGCGAATCAGTTGTGTTGTTTCCTGCAAATCAAACAAAGTACGTCCGCAAGATGGACAAGAGATGTATTCAGTTTTTGAAATTCGGGTTCGGGTAGCCTGTAAAATTCCAAATGCAGTAGAATTGATTACTTTATTTGAAATGCCATCAGCACCTAACCATAATCCATCTCCAAAACCATCTACCAATAACGCTCCGATATCAGTTGAAGCATAAAGCTGAAACTGATCAACAGTAAGAGGTGCTTTTTCTGAATACGTTCTTTTGAGAATTACAGGAATATCTATTTTTTGTTCAAGCAAATTGAAATAAACCCTACGTTGCTCAGCCATTCCATGTCCGCTTTCTGTCGTAAGAACTAAAACAACGTTATTTTTTAATGAGTGAATGAATGAATCAGTAAATGAATGAATATTACCTTCAACAAAATTCAAGGTTTCATCTTTTACCTCTGCAGTCAAAAACTCCTCAACCCTAAATAAGGGATGAGCATTACTTTGATCATCCAGATTTCTCCAGGTAGTATAATTATAAACCAGTTTAAGGTTTCCGGGGAAATTAAAAGACGGTAAATTATTTCCTAAAAATGCAAAATCAGCTGTTTGCTCACTCATATTAAATTTATCCAGCATAGCTGAATAATTATAACCAAGATCGGCTAAGATGGATGGATCTTTCAGATTTTCGCCTGAAATATCAATCATTACACGCGGAACATTGTGCCCTCCAACATTTACAACTTCATGAGTTTTGTGTTTTTTATATCCGTACGGGCTGTAAGGGATTTCAGATTTGGGGTTTCGAGTTTCGGATATTAATGAATCCTTATTATTCTCAACTCCAGCAACCCGAAACTTGTAACGATTTGCTAAGGCTATCGCAACCGGTGCTTCAAATTCTGGCTCCTCAGTTAAAGAAACACGAATCGTGTCGCCTAAACCGTCTTCTAACAATGTTCCGATTCCTACAGCTGATTTAATTCGCCCATCTTCCCCATCACCCGCCTCGGTAACACCTAAGTGTAATGGATAGTTCATGCCTTCGGCCACCATTTTTTCAACCAGTAAACGATAAGCCTGAACCATTACTTTTGGGTTACTCGATTTCATGGAGATTACCAAATCGAAATACCGCAAATCTTCACAAATCCGTACAAACTCTAAAGCCGACTCGACCATGCCTAGCGGTGTATCTCCATACTGACTCATAATCCGATCGGAGAGAGAACCATGATTGGTACCAATACGCATAGCTGTACCGTATTCTTTACAAATATTAACTAGCGGAGTAAAGCGTTGACGGATCTTCTCCAGTTCTTGCTGATACTCAGCTTCAGTATATTCTAATTGTTGAAATTTCTTTTTATCGATGTAATTGCCAGGATTTACGCGCACCTTTTCGACAATCCTCGCTGCGGCCTCTGCTGCATTGGGCGTAAAATGAATATCTGCAACCAGTGGAACCTTGCAGCCTCGGCGACGCAATTCTTTCTTTATTTCAGCAAGATTTTGAGCTTCTTTAATGCTCGGCGCTGTAATACGAACATATTCACAGCCTGCTTCAACCATACGGATGGTTTGCTCAACAGTACCAATGGTATCCATGGTATCGGTTGTAGTCATCGACTGTATACGAATTGGATTATTTCCTCCCATAGGAATATCACCAATCTTTACCTCACGGGTAATAAAGCGCGAATATTCACTCAAAGAATTACAGTATTTGCCTTTAAGCGTTTTGAGTTGGTTGATCTCAGCCTGGTTCATAAAAAAGAGTTACGGCGCAAAGTTAAAAACTATGCTCATAACTCTTCTAAAGATCATTAAATTAAAAAAGGCTTAGTATAAAATGGGGTTACTGACTAATTTCTGTTTTGTCAGGCATTATAATCCAAAGGATAAGATATAGCAGTAAGCCGGAGCCAAAACCAAAAAAAAGTATCAAGAAAATAATTCGAACAATGGTTTTATCGACATCGAAATATTCACCCAAACCAGCACATACACCACCTATTACTCTGTCTTCTTTGTTTTTATAAAGCTTTTTTGTCATGAGTTTATGTTGAGTTTAACTAAAAATAAACAATTCCTATTGATGTACAATAAAAGCGAATGTTAAACTTCTCCAAAAGTAGGTCGAATTATAATTTCATCTACCACAGCTCCTTCACTCATTTTCCAAGCGTTCAAAATCGCTGAAGCTACATCTTCCGGCTGAATAAATCTACTTGCAGGAATAGTAGTTCCTTCCCAAGAAGCGGTAAGTGTTGAACCCGGCAAAACGGCGGTAACTTTTATCCCCCGGTACATCAATTCTTCTCTTAAAACTTTAGTAAGACCGAGCAAGGCAATTTTTGACACACTATATGACCCGGCAGCAATAACAGGTTTAATGCTGGCTATTGAACAAATATTAAAAATATGCCCCTTCCCTTCTTCCAGCATCGGCCCGGCCAGGTATTTTGAAAGATAATAAGCCGGGTAAACATTCGTTTCGATCATTGCTTCTAATGAACCATCTTCTTCATCCATAATAGTTGACGGAATATATTGACCAACATTGTTCACCAACACGTCAACTGTTCCCAATTCTTCAGCTATAAAATCAACAAACGCCAAAAGCTCATCCTTATTGGCACAATCTAAACTTTTATGAACAATTGTTTGATTAGGATATTTGTCTTTCAATTCATTTCCCAGAAGTTCCAAATCATCTTCATTGCGTGCGCAAATGGCAAGATCAAACCCTTGCTCTGCAAAAACTTCTGCGACTGATTTTCCAATTCCGCGAGAAGCACCGGTAATAACTGCTATCATATTAGTTAAAAGTTATAAGTTCAAAGTTATAAGTTTTTTGAAGAGCAGATGGGAGATAATGCCGCTAAATCCATCCTGAACTATGGTTCAATGAACTATTGAGTCAAGCCTTAATAAACTAATGACTAATATTGCTTATTTTCGCAAAATATCCGCAGGAGTTTAACTCTGCAAATTACTTCAGAAAAATATATCGAATGCTATTTTATCATTTAGGAAAATACGTTTTACTAATGAAGGCTTCATTGAAGAGGCCTGAAAAATGGAGTTTTTACTGGAAAGAGATTATTCGTGAAATGGTATCAATTGGAGTGGGTTCAGTGGGTATTATTAGCATCATCTCGATCTTTATGGGGGCGGTAACTACCGTTCAAACAGCCTTTCAATTGGTAAGTAACTTAATTCCATTATCCGTTATCGGACAAATTACACGTGATAACTCTATTCTGGAATTGAGCCCAACGATTGGAGCCTTGGTGTTAGCCGGAAAAACAGGATCAAATATCGCCTCTCAAATTGGCACCATGCGCGTTACAGAACAAATTGACGCATTGGAAGTTATGGGAGTAAACTCGCCAGGGTATTTAATCTTACCAAAAATAATTGCTGGCATCACCATGATCCCAATGCTGGTAATTGTTTCTGTATTTCTGAGTATTTTAGGTGGAATGATCGCCGGAAACCTTTCTGGCGCAGTTACCCAATCGGAATACATTACTGGTTTACAAGCCGACTTCAAAACTATTCTGTTAACCGCAGGTATGGTTAAAGCAATTGTTTATGCGTTCATCATCACCTCCGTTTCCTCTTACCAGGGATTTTATACCGAAGGCGGTGCATTAGAAGTTGGCGAATCAAGCACCCGTGCTGTTGTTGTAAGCTGTATCCTGATTTTATTTGCCGACTATATTATTGCCCAACTGTTATTATGATCGAAATTAAAGACATCTATAAATCGTTTGATGATAAACAAGTTTTAAAAGGCATTACCTCCACTTTTAAAGAAGGTAGTTGTAACTTGATTATCGGAGCGAGTGGTTCGGGAAAAACCACGCTGATTAAGTGTATGGTAGGTTTGCATGAAGTAGATTCTGGCGAAATTTTATATAATGATCGGGATTTTGCAAATCTTGATTTCCATGAACGCATTCCCATCCGTAAAGAAATTGGTATGTTATTTCAAGGATCCGCTCTTTTCGACTCTTTGACTGTTCAAGAAAATGTAATGTTTTCACTGAACATGTTTACAGAGATGCCAAACAGTGAAAAGCTTGATCGGGTAAATTTTTGTTTGAGCCGTGTCAATCTGGAAAACGTAAATAAAAAATTCCCAGCTGAGCTTTCAGGAGGCATGAAAAAACGTGTGGGTATTGCCAGAGCAATAGCCATGCAACCCAAGTATTTATATTGTGATGAACCCAACTCCGGCCTTGACCCTAAAACCTCAATTGTAATTGATAATTTGATTAAGGAAATCACAGAAGAATATAACATCACCACCATTGTAAACACACACGACATGAACTCTGTGATGGAAATTGGTGATAATATTCTCTTTTTACATAAGGGTGAAAAATGGTGGGAAGGCTCAAGTAAAGATATTCGTCACACACACAATAAAGAACTTAACGACTTTGTATTTGCTTCTAAATTCTTTAAAGAAGCAATGGAGAGTAATAACTTATAACAATGATCAATCTTTTAACGCCCACAAACTGGAAAGATTACGAGTTAATCGACTGTGGCAATTTTGAAAAACTGGAGCGTTTCGGAAAATACATCCTGATACGCCCCGAGCCACAGGCTGTTTGGGACAAAAATCTTAGCGAAGCAGAATGGACTAAATTACACCACATTCGTTTTAAAGGCCGTTCAGCCACTTCCGGCGAATGGATTCAAAAAGACCGTTCACAGCCTGATCGCTGGCATATTGAGTATAAAACCAAAGACCTTGACCTGAAGTTCAGGTTAGGACTTACTTCTTTTAAACATGTGGGTATCTTCCCTGAACAGGCAGCAAACTGGGATTATATTGCTGAGTCGATTAAAATGATGAAAACTCCGCAGCCTAAATTCCTCAACCTTTTTGCTTACACCGGAGGAGCATCTATTGCGGCCAAATGTGCTGGAGCTGATGTTACTCATGTTGATTCGATTAAACAGGTTGTAACCTGGGCCAAAGAAAACATGGAACAATCCCATCTTAACAACATAAGATGGGTAGTAGAAGATGCATTAAAGTTTGTGCAACGAGAGGTAAAACGAGGTAAAAAATACAATGGAATCATTCTGGATCCTCCTGCTTATGGAAACGGCCCCAATGGAGAAAAATGGAAGCTGGAAGATAACATCAATGCGATGATGAAAGATGTGGTAAAGCTTCTCGATGAAGAAGAACACTTTCTTATTCTCAATACCTACTCATTGGGCTTTTCATCAATTATTGTAGAAAATTTAATTAAAAGTTCATTTCCACAAGTGAAAAACCTTGAAATCGGAGAACTTTGTTTAGAAATTACTAAAGGCGGAAAATTACCACTTGGCGTTTGGGGGAAATTTAGATCATTCTAACTAAAGAAAATAGTCCATGAACCAATCCATGGATTATTTTAAAAACCTACAAAAACCTGTAACTCTTACCTGCTTTCATCGTAAACATCCACTAACCATTACTAACCATTCTACATCATTTCTTGTTGTATAAGCAATAGACGAGATTCTGCGAATGGAATTAAAAATCAAACTCAATGAAATTAAATAAAAATATTTTAATTTTCGGAACCTTAACAATCCTTGCTTTTTCGTCATTTGCTATTTTCTATGGTTTTAATAGTTCTGGAAAAGAAATTATTAAGTCCGGCGAGAATAAAAAAACCACTACCATTAGTGCTAATATTAAAAAAAAGGCCTCCATTCCTATTATTGATCCGGAAAATGACATCCCTTATTCGCCTATAACCTTTGATACGCTGGGAAAATGGGTGGTAAAAGGCCCTAAACCTTTAGCTAATTCGATATTACCAACTAACAGGATCGTTGCCTTTTACGGAAATCTATATTCCAAAAAAATGGGTGTTCTAGGCGAATATCCAGGAGCTGAAATGTTAAATCGTTTAGATACCGAAATAAAGAAATGGCAACTTGCTGATCCGAAAACTCCGGTTAAACCAGCCTTGCATTTAATTGTTGTTACGGCTCAGGGGCAACCTGGCAAAAACAATACTTACAATTTGCGCATGCCGTACAAGTTAATTGACAGCACCTTATCGTTAGCCAAAAAGCGAAATGCTATTGTTTTTTTAGATATTCAGGTTGGACACAGCACTTTGCAACAAGAAATTCCATTGCTTGAAAAATACTTAAAATTACCTAATGTACATTTGGGCATTGATCCGGAATTCTCTATGAAATCAGGCGATGTACCGGGTAAGCGCATTGGAACATTTGATGCTGCGGATGTAAATTATGCAATCAATTATTTACAAAATTTAGTAAAAAGTGATAGCATTCCTCCTAAACTATTAATCGTTCACCGATTTACCCGTAAAATGGTTACCAATTCAAAAGATATCAAGCTGAAAAGAGAAGTTCAGGTAGTAATGCACATGGATGGCTGGGGGCCTTCTGATCTTAAAAAAGATACCTACAAACAGTATATCTATAAGGAACCCGTTCAATACACCGGCTTTAAATTATTTTTCAAAAATGATATTAAATGTGGAAAGCCAATGATGGAACCCAAAGATGTATTGGCGCTTTACCCACAACCTTTGTATATTCAATACCAGTAAAACCTGCAGTTGATAATATTAAAAAGTCCGTCTTGAAATTATTCGAGACGGACTTTTTTATTAAGGCAAGCTTCTTCTCATGCATTTTGCGAGAACTTCTTCCCGGAAGCTGCAATTTTCACCATCGAATAAAAAAGAATCAAACATAATCCACTTAATATAATCATACTAATAAGCATAATTGTACGTGAACCAGGTAATTCAAGAAAATTAAAAATTAAACCTGCTAAAAAAAAGAGCATGCAGGTCACTGCCGGAAAGAGCAACTTGTGTTTCATATTGAATTTGGGGTTTGGTTTATTCTAAATAAAAAAAATAAAACCAAATAACCAAATTCTAAATTTTATTTACCTTACGCTTAATAGAAGTATTTTTTATTGACTTTGAAGAAGACTTTGAAGAAGACTTTGAAAGATTAGATTTTCTTGGTCCTCTAATAACTTTCAATGGCAACCAAATTATAATAAAGATTATCCCAAAAACTCCTGTTAGCCCCCAAATACCTAAAATCATATTTCCGGGAAAGCCTATAACCAGCAATAACAGGCCAATGCCTATCAACACGGCTAACGCAATGAATAACTTTTTGATCATTAAAATGAAATAATGTAAAGACTCAAGAAAAAAGATTAATGGCCTGAGAACAGTAGCAATGTATGTACTCTTTCATTAATCTCCAATTACATATCCTGACGGGCAAATACTTTCTTAAGCAAATCAGTGGTTCGATTAATCGGGTCTTTTCGAATTGCCAACTCTTCTTTTTCAACCATGAGAAATACGCCATCCATTGCTTTGTTAGTTACATAATCCGTTAAATTCGGATTCACTTTAGCAACAAATGGAATCTTATTGTATTTAGTAATGATTTGGGTCCACATTTTGGTGGCTCCAACACTGTCCAGCGAACCTTTTATCACCGGACTAAACGCCTGATATAATGGAGTAGAAGTAGTTTTTTTAAGATATTGAGTTGCAGCGTTTTTCTCACCCATTAAAATAGATGTAGCATCCTGAAAGGTCATTTGCTTAACCGCTCCAACAAAAATGGGCTTAGCCTTACTAGAAGCATCTTCTGCTGCTCTGTTCAATAATTTCAGTCCATCGTCAACTAAACTGCCCATTCCAACTGCTCTCATCTTTGATTCAACCTGCTGCAATTCTGGCGGAAGTAGCACTTTAATAGCCTGATTTTTCAAAAATCCATCCGTTACAGACACTTGAGCAATCGCTTTATCAACACCTTGATTTAATGCTTGCTTCAACCCGGCCGAAATGTCAAGCTCCCCTGATTGTTGCGTTGCTACTTGAGTTAAAACATCTTTAAAAACTTTTTGTGCATCACAAGATGAAACCGAAAAAGAAAGAACTACTAAAAGAGCCAAAGGTAATTTCTTGATCATATCGTATTAATTTGAGTGTTTAAAATATTAATTAAAACATTGTAATCTGTCCATCATCTTCCAAATCCACATCGTCTGGATTCGTTATTTCAAAATCAACATTTTTAGTTATCGTTTTTTCTGTTGATTCATTTGATGATTCGTTTGTGTTATCAGAATCGTTGGTTGATTCTTCTGAATCATGGTTTGAATTCTCGGTTTCCTCTTCTTCCTGTTCAATCAGTTCAACTGAATGTATTTCGAACTGACTTAACCGGTTACCATTTGCCTTTAAGCCTTTTACATCGATAAATTCAGCAAGGTTGATTTCGCTTGTCTCTTTATCTTTAGCTTTACCTTTAAGAACCGTTAAATTAACAATTGGATTTTCGGCAATACTAACGAGCACTAATTTTGATCCGGATTCATCACTGATAAAAGTATTTTTTTTGTTAACGGCCGTATTTTCAGGCACAAACCGTTTTACAAAAAAGTTTTTGGCTTTGCCTTCATAGTGAATCGCTGAAATCACCATTTCAGGATTGAACTTACGGATAATCTGCAATCCTTCATCAAAGTGATTGGAGAGATCAAAAGTTGTTAACTCATATTCTCCGTTCTTATAAACAGTAATGATGCGATCATCACCACTGAAAAAGCCCAGGAAATGACCTCGTCCATCAGCATTTAAACGTTGTAACACTTCATCAAACCAAATCTTGCGACCAGCCAAGGTTGAAACACCTGCAGATTTTAAGACAATTTTTTTAATAGGATATTTAGTAACAACGTTCCCTTGTGAACCTCTCCCCTTAATAGCCAAATCGGTGAAATCTACATCAAACTGAAGTTTACGTAATTTTGAATGCGGCTTGAGCTGGATGTTTATCGTTTCAGCCTCACCGTTCGGATTGGCGGTGAACCATAAAACAGAAGAGCCCTTGCTGCCTTTGGTAAGATCGTATTCTTTATCACGTGTTACTCCACCCACCTGGAAACGTTTCATAAACGATCCGCCACTTGCGCCGTCACGATAAATCATATTATATGCCGTCCGGTCGTCATTCTTTTTAAACACTCCCACATGAATAATATGTTTACCCATAAATGCCTTTTCGGAAACTTTTGACACAAGGAATTTACCATCGGCACGGAATGCGATTATATCATCAATATCAGAACAATCACAAACAAATTCATCTTTACGTAAACCAGTTCCAACAAAACCCTCCTCCCTATTCACATAAAGCTTCACATTGGCTAATGCAACTTGGGCAGCCTGTACGGTATCGAATGCCCTAATCTCTGTTTTACGTTCTCGCCCCCTACCATATTTATCCTTTAACCGAGTAAAATAATCAATCGTGAACTGGATTAAGTTAGCCAGATGTCCTTCTACTTCATTAATATCATCTTGCAACGCTTTCATTTGCTCGTCCGCTTTTTTCACATCGAAACGAGTAATACTACTCATCGGCTTATCGATCAGTTTTTTATAATCCTCCGGAAGAATTTCACGATAAAACTGTGGAAAGAACGGTTCAAAGAGTTTATTCAATACTTCAACCACGCTTTCAAAATTACCTGAATTTTCATACGCAGGATTTTTATACATACCTTCTTGAATGAAGATCTTAAGCAATGAACTAAAGAAAATCTTTTCTTTTAATTCAGCCAGCTTTATCTCTAATTCTTGTTTCAGTAAGTCCTTTGTACGGTGAGTACATTCAACAAGAATATCATTCACACTCATGAAATGCGGCTTATTATCCTTTATTACACAAGTATTAGGCGACAGCGACATTTCACAATTCGTGAATGCATACAAAGCGTCAATCGTTATATCAGGTGATATTCCCGGTGCAAGATGAATGACAATTTCAACATTTTTGGCAGTATTATCCTCTATCTTTTTGATCTTAATCTTGCCCTTATCATTTGCCGCAATTACGCTATCAATTAAACCGGTGGTTGTAGTTCCAAAAGGAATTTCGGTAATGACTAAGGTTTTTTTATCACGATCTTGAATCTTCGCACGAACACGTACACGTCCTCCCCGCTGACCTTCATTGTATTTTGAAAAATCAGCAGAACCTCCGGTTGGGAAATCAGGTAGCAAGTCAGGACGCTTTCCTCTTAGCACTTCAATAGAAGCATCAATCAACTCAATAAAATTGTGAGGAAGAATTTTTGTTGCCAAACCCACGGCAATACCTTCAGTTCCGGAGGTTAATACCATTGGAAACTTTACGGGTAAAATTACGGGTTCATCATTACGTCCATCATATGAAAGTTGCCATTCTGTAGTCTGCGGATTGAACACAACATCCAAGGCAAACTTTGACAAACGCGCTTCAATATAACGAGGAGCCGCCGCTGAGTCTCCGGTTATAGGGTCACCCCAGTTCCCCTGCGTATCGATCAATAAGTTTTTTTGCCCGATTTGCACCATGGCATCACCGATAGAAGCATCACCATGCGGATGATATTTCATGGTATTACCAATTACGTTGGCTGCTTTATTAAAGCGGCCATCATCCATTTCTTTCAACGAGTGCAAAATACGTCGCTGTACCGGCTTAAAACCATCGTACATATTAGGCACGGCACGATCAAGGATTACATAGGATGCATAGTCCAAAAACCAACTTTCGTACAAACCATCCACTTTGGTTACATCGTGGAGGGTTTCATCATTCGTATTGTTTTGTTCGTTTATATTATCTTGTTCTGACATTTTCAGCCTCTAAAATCAACTTTAAAACTTAAGTAATCTGCGTTTTCCACCGTTCTGCTAAGTCTGTTACTTCGCAGCAATATATTTTAATACATCCTACATCAGCTCTTCGGCTAAATCAATTTCAACTCTCAAATTATCAATAATAAATTCCTGACGTTCAGGAGTATTTTTACCCATGTAATATTCCAGTATATTTTTGATATGAGAATCTTTTAGAATAACCGGATCCAAGCGCATGTCTTCGCCGATAAACAACGAAAACTCTTCAGGAGAAATCTCACCCAGACCTTTAAATCGGGTAATTTCCGGTTTGGTTCCCAGCTTTTCAATTGCCGCTTTTCGTTCCTCATCGCTGTAGCAATAAATCGTTTCCTTCTTATTTCGAACACGGAACAAAGGTGTTTGCAATATATACAAATGCCCGTTTTTGACAAGATCAGGAAAAAACTGCAAGAAGAACGTCATTAACAACATGCGGATGTGCATACCGTCAACGTCGGCATCGGTGGCAATTACAATATGATTGTAACGTAAGCCATCCAAACCATCTTCAATATTTAAAGCATGTTGTAAGAGGTTGAACTCCTCGTTTTCGTAAACTATTTTTTTGGTTAGACCATAACAGTTTAACGGCTTACCTTTTAAACTAAATACGGCCTGCGTTTGTACATCACGTGATTTTGTGATAGAACCCGAAGCCGAATCACCCTCGGTAATAAACAATGTGGTATCAAAGCGTCTTGAATCATCTTTTTTATTTTCATCATCAAGATGAAGCTTGCAATCACGTAGTTTACGGTTATGCAGTTGGGCTTTTTTAGCACGCTCATTGGCTAGCTTTTTAATGCCGGCAATGTCTTTACGTTCACGCTCACTCTGCAAAATACGCTTCAACATTCCATCGGCTACATCGGGATGTTTATGCAGGTAATCATCAAGCTCCTTCTTCAGAAAATCATTGATAAACGTACGAACAGAAGGCCCCTCTGGACCAATATTTTGAGATCCTAATTTAGTTTTAGTCTGCGATTCAAAAACCGGCTCCTGAACTTTGATGCTGATGGCAGCCACAATGGATGCACGAATGTCAGTAGCGTCGTATTCTTTCTTAAAAAACTCACGAACCGTTTTCACCACCGCTTCACGAAAAGCAGCCTGGTGTGTACCGCCTTGTGTGGTATTCTGACCGTTTACAAATGAATAATACTCTTCACCATAATGATTATCGTGTGTCATCGCCACTTCTATATCCGAACCTTTCAGGTGAATAATAGGGTAACGAATCGTTTCCGAATCCGTATTTTTCGCTAACAAGTCATATAATCCTCTTTCTGAGAAAAACTTTTTGCCGTTGAAATTAATGGTTAATCCCGCATTCAAGTACACGTAATTCCAAATCATGTTCTCGATGAATTCAGGAATAAATTTGAAGTTGCGGAAAATATATTCATCGGGTACAAAAGAAATAGCGGTACCGTTACGCTGTGTGGTATCTTTTTCAGCGTCATCTTTAATAATAACGCCTTTGCTGAATTCTGCGAACTTGGTACGTCCTTCGCGATAAGATTGTACGGTAAACTGGGCCGACAAGGCGTTTACAGCTTTTGTACCTACCCCGTTTAACCCCACTGACTTTTGGAACGCTTTTGAATCATATTTACCACCGGTATTGATTTTAGAAACGCAATCGATCACTTTACCTAATGGGATACCACGACCATAATCACGAACCGCTACTTTATGGTCAGATATGTTGATGTCAATCGTTTTCCCAGAACCCATCACAAACTCATCAATCGAGTTATCGATGATCTCCTTCACCAAAATATAGATACCGTCATCGAAAGCGGAACCATCTCCCAGCTTTCCGATGTACATCCCCGGACGTAAGCGTATATGCTCTTTCCAATCAAGGGATTTAATATCGTCTTCGCTATATTCTACTTTAATGTTTTCAGCCATGTCGTTAGTTGAGATGTTTTAATGCGATAAACTATCTGCGTAGGATAGATTGAGAATAGTTCTCTTTGTTTCTTTTAACAAGAAAGCTATCTCAACCTACAAATCTATGTCTTTGTTATAGCATATGCGGATGAAAATTTCAACATTTGTGCAATTAGCTCAACTACTGAAACTTAGTATTCGAGCATCTTCATTCTGCTTCAAGCACTCATAAAGATATTACTTCATATGGTTTTTTATTTTATAACTGCTAATTGTTATATTTAATATAAATCATCTACAATCTAAATTCATTGTTTATGCAACGCTTAACCACCTATTTATTCGCATTGGGTTGTCTGTTTATTGGAATGCAGAGCTATTCGCAAAGCATAAAACGCAAAACTGTTCAAGGCACCTGGAAACTCGACAGTATATTGTATGACAATATAAAGGCGTATGCAACGGTTAAGGTTTTTGGAGATGTTGACGCAGGTTGCATGGTGAACAGCCAATGGGTTTTTTATGGTAATTATGACGGCACCATCACCACTCCCATGGCCGAAGGTTGTCCGACCAATGCTCAGAAAATTGTTTGGTCAACGATTACTAAACCTGAGGGTAATTATTTCGGGATTAAGCCATTATTAGAAGGCCAAAAAGGGAAATCAATTACCAAGGGTTTTCAAATGAGCATTGAATCCATTGATGATAAAAGTATGGTTTGGAACGAAACCGTTGATCTTGACTATAAAAAATCGAAGCTTACCTATTATTTTACCAAAATAAGTAAGAAGGCAAAATAAGATAGCCGAAAATTCTCCCCTTGTCGATCACTTGAAAACCGTGTAAAATCAATCTTCACGGTTTTTTTATGCATCAGTATTTCCCCGAATGACGAGCTAACTCTTTACGATAATTATGCAAAATATCTGATTTTGAAATAAATCCAATCAGATTGGTCTGATCCAAAACCGGAAGATACCAAAGGCCTGAGCTATCAAATTTTTCCATAATCGAATGCAAGGAATCCGTCGCATTAACAAAAAACCGGGGGGGGCGCATGATATCAGCTACTGTTTTGTTAGTTTGCTTTTCCTGGTCAAACATGTAGCTTCTAACATCATCAAATGTTATCCATCCTTTAAAATCTCCATCATCAATTACGGCAATCATGCTCGCATTGCTTTTTCCAAACAATGCCAATAATGCGGCAATGCTTGCAACGGGTTCAATTTGCAGGAATTCGGTTTCAACAAATTCAGCCTGACGTATGGTATTTAGAATGTTGGCATCGTAATCACTTGAAAAAATATCTCCACTAGTAGCCATAATTTTAGTATCCATTGAAAATGGTTCAATAGAGTGAGCAATCACGTATGAACTTACGGATACTATCATTAAGGGTAAGATCAGATCATATCCTCCTGTAATTTCGGCAATAAGAAAAATTCCGGTAAGCGGGGCATACATAACACCACTTAACATACCGGCCATGCCCACCAAGGTAAAATTGGCAATAGGCAGCTGTTTATCTAAACCCACCAAATTAAAGAGTGAAGCAAAAAAATTACCGGCAAATGCCCCAGTAAACAAAGCAGGTGCAAAAGTTCCTCCGTTCCCTCCCGAAGCTAAGGTAAGTGAAGTAGCAAAAACTTTTACCAGACCCACTAGCAGAACAAACAGTAACAGAAAATTGGTAGAAACACCGTTTAACGACCAAACACTTCCATTTAAGAGCGCTGTTGCATTATTGGAAGCCAATAACTTCACACTTTCGTAACCATCTCCTTGTAAAGGAGGAAATAGAAAGCATAATACGGCAAGCAGTAGACCTCCAATAAGAGCTTTCTTATAATACCGAGTTCCCATTTGCTCAAAAAAGTGCTCTACAAAATGAGTTGCGCGTGCAAAGTACACGGATAAAAAACCGCAGAAAACCCCTAAAAGCACGTAAAAAAACACATTGTAGTAACTAAATTCTTTGAGTGATTTAAAATGAAAGAGGATCTCTTCGTTAAAAATAACCTTGGTACATAAAGCACCGCAAACTGCGGCGATGATGAGTGGAATAAATTCAGAAATGGCCACACCTACCAACAATACTTCCATTGCAAACATAACTCCCGTAATGGGTGCATTAAATGCCCCGGCAATACCTGCTGCTCCACCTGCTGCTACTAATAAAGTTCGGTCTTTATAGTTTAACCCATAAGATCTGGCAAAATTTGAACCTATTGCCGATCCGGTTACAGCGATTGGCCCCTCTAACCCTGATGAACCACCAAAGCCAACAGTAATCCCACTCGTAATTACCTGCGAATACATTTTGATCTTATCCACCAAACTCGATCTTCTGGCTATATCATATAATATATTCGCTATTCCTCGCCCATCATTGCCTTTAAAAAAATATTGTACAATAAAAACCGTGATAAGGATACCGATTAAGGGAAGAAAATAAATACCAATTTTACCAGCATTAAAGGGGAAGTCATAAAGATAAATACGATGAATATAATGAACAATCGTTTTTAAAATTACAGAAGCCATTCCGGCAGTTAAACCTACCAAAATACCCGAAAGTACCATGAACTGATTATGACTTAACTTCTTTTTTAGAAACCGAAAAAACAGGGTTATTTTCCTAATCCAACTCATATACGAAAGCTACGTGTTTATAAATTAAAATAGGCTGCAACTTCTAAGTAGCAGCCCAATTTTTTATTTTGTATTATAAATTATTTACGATTCAGTTTTGATAGCAGTCGTAAAATTTCAAGATACAACCAAATGATGGTAACCAATAAGCTAAAGGCACCGTACCATTCCATGTATTTAGGAGCTCCTGCTGCTGCCCCCCGCTCAATAAAATCAAAATCCAGGATAAGATTCAGGGAAGCTACAATCACTACGACCATACTAAAACCAATTCCAATGAGCCCTCCTTCGTGAATCATCGGCATGCTTGCGCCGAAAAACGACATTACAAAGTTAATAAGATAACAGATCATGATACCCATGGTGGCTAACATTACTACTTGTCTGAAGCGTTCTGTCGCTCGTAACCATCCAAAACGATAAGCCATCAACATTGAAAACAACACGCCGAAGGTTAACATGATGGCTTGAATAGCAATACCAGGAAATCTTGCATCAAAATAGAATGAAATCAATCCCAGCGCTAAACCTTCACCCAATGCATATAATGGAGCTGTAATTGGCGACCACTCCTTTTTAAACATGGTAACAAATGAAAGTACGAGAGCGCCGATCATTCCTCCCCATGCCAGCGGCATCATTGTGGCAGGATTAGCCCCTATACTCAACGTATACCAGGTATACATGGCAGGAATTACAGTCATAACGAGCAATAAAAACGTATTACGCACCGTACCGGAAACCGTCATTAACTCGGTAGAGTCGACAGGAAGATTGAATGTATTTTGTTTTAGAGTGGGATTACTTGATTCGAAGAATGCCATTTTGCTTATGATTTTTTATTAACGTGATTGTTCAATTATAATACTTGCTAAGTAAAATAATTTCTGACTAAAATTCTAATGGATTATGATTTTATTGCGTTTTAAACCGCTAATTATTGAAATCCTGGAATGGGGCAAATTATCTTGTGAATAAATATTTACGGAAAAAGTAAAAGGTAATTACACCATAAGCGTACTCCCCCCTAATCTCCCTTTAATCTTCTCAGTTAACGTTTTTAGAATACAAAGGGCGTTAAATAAAGGTAAACAGAGCTTTATACGTTCTGTTAACCTAATGAAGTACTAATGTTCATTGGCTTTAATAAAGCAAGGTAAACGGGACATCTTTGTTTCCAGGTTTCAAATAAATGCTCTATATCTTCTTTTGGGGCATCAGAAATTATTTGAATAGTTAATTCAATATCCAGCAAATCAGGAAGAGCATTTTCCATCCCAAGTAAGCCACGGGCATCTGTTTTACATTGTACTATAGCTTCCACATCATCCACTTCAATGCCCAATTGAGGTGCTAAAGTATCTTTTATGAAGATTGCCGCGCAGCCAGACAGGGCTCCCAGCAATAAGGCAGTAGGACTTGGGGCAGTATTTTCTCCACCTATGGCTTCTGCAAGGTCCATTTTCCAAGAAAACACTCCGGTGTCAATAATCGCGTGAGTACCTTCAGTACGTGCTGTAACCCTTGGACTTACTTTGGCCTTTTCTGGTTCGGCTATCCAGGTATTTACGGTAGATTCAATGATTGAAGTATTCATTTTGATGTTGAGATTTTAATGACAGTGATGAACTCATGAATGGTTCAGATGCACTTCACCTTCTTTGGTAATAAAGGTATTAAATGGGGCCGAGAGCTCCTGTATTCGAGAAATGGCCCAATCATAATCCTCGTTTTTGGCAAGATTCGCCTGCATTTCCTGAATTAACAATGGGGTCAACTTTAATTTCTTTACACCCGTTTTATCTATTTCGCAAGTAACGAATAAAGAATGGTCATTTCTGAGTTCAGGGTCGACATTGTAATCATCAATTAAATCACCGGTATCATACATAATCACCTTGCCGTTATAAACTTCAATCCCTTGAAAAGTATGATTGCCATGCCCGTGTATAATATCAGCACCGGCATCAATGATCTGATGCGCAAAGTCAACGAACTCAGCCAGTGGTTTTCCCACCATTTTATCTCCCCAATGGATGGTAACGATGAGCACATCTACCTGATCGCGAATGGGCTTAATTGCCCATTGAACCGTCCTGATATCACCGATATTTATATAATTTGTACCGGGGCGTTTTATTGCGGCCCAATAAGGTTCATTGTCGGTAAAACCAAGAATTCCGATCGTAACGTCTTTTCTTGTCAGGATAACCGGCGCTGCAGCCATTTCAGCATCGGCTCCGGCACCAACATGTTCAATACCTGATTTACGCAGATGCTCAATGGTATCCATCAATCCTTCTTCATGAAAATCAAGGATATGATCATTTGCTATATTAACAACATTGATTCCTGCATCCATTAGCGTCTGAATTCTGGATGGATCAGCCTTGAAATTAATAGCTTTCCGTGTTTGCTCCTTTTTATAGGTAGTTAACGGAGCTTCCAAATTAACGATGTTCAAATCATTGCTTTTGAACAGAGGAAGTGCATTACCCCAAGGATATGAATGGCCGGCTTGAGCAATCTTTTCGTTTACCAGCCCACCCATCATTACATCGCCTCCAAACCCAATGGTTACAAGCGAATTCGTGGTATCAAAGGAATTTGCCATTTAGAGATTCTTTAAAAACCTATTCAGAAAATAATTACGATAAAAGGAAAAATGCAACATAAATTTACCATTTTCATTTCTTTATACAGAATACAAGTATCTGTTTTTTAATAATTTATAAACAATTACTTGATCCTCTTAATGGGTTAACGGGGCTACTTCTGTCTGCAGATCTCTCATTTTGTCAAGCCATCCTATTGCAGGCATTCATTCTCTCGGATTTATCACAACTATCTCCCTCTTTGCTGTTCTTTTTTTTTATATTTAGTATTAGCGGTTTCATTTAATTATCAATTAATAACATAAGAATATTTAATTATGAAAAAGATGATCTTAAAAGGAATATCATTAGGCTGTATACTAAGTTTAATGTTTGCCTGCAATCCCCAAAAAGAAAAACCGGTAGCGGTTATAATTGACAAAGAACAAATCAAAAAAGAAATTCAAGCAAAAGAAGATTCATTTGCTGAGCTATACAACAGCGGGGAAGTGAGAAACATAGGCTATTATGCAGATGATGCGATTAGCTTTTTTCAGAATAGAGCCCCATTAGTTGGCAAGGATGCAATAGTAACATTTTTAAAAAATGATATAGCTTCAACTACTGATAAGATTTCATTTAAAACGAACGAAGTTTTTGTATCCAATGATGGAAATCAGGTTGTAGAAATTGGATACTTTACAGTTGTGGATTCAACCGGGACCCCAATTAATACGGGAAATTACATGAGTCTGTTTGAAAAAAGAAATGGCAAATATGTTGCGCTAAGAGATATGAGTGCTTCTGATATGCCTCTTAAATAAAAGTGAACTTGCATCCATTTTCAAAAGGCTGTCTGAAACGATGTTCCGGACAGCCTTTTTATATATCCCTTTATTTATTAGCGTCTTCTTCCACCGCCCATTGAAGCTCTTCCTCCTCCCATCGAACGTCCTCCTGCCCCCATTGAACTCGATCTTGTTGAAGGAGAAGAAAAGTTTCGATTTGATGTAGATGGAGATGGCCGGCTCGATACTGACGGAGATTGTCGGTTGGATACTGACGCTCCTCCTCCGGCTCTATTTGATGGAGAGGTGGCTGGACGAGTCGAAGCCGATGGCCGAGTTCCTGCCCTATTTGCCGTTCCTGTACCATAACTACCTCTAGCTTGGTTATTGCGAACTGTATTGGATGTTCGTCTAGTATTATTGTAATGATTGACGCTATTCCTGTTATTAATGATCACATTATTATTACCACCGTGGTAATGACCGCCATAATACCCCCCATGATGATACCAATTATTACTACGATAAATGCCAACAGCCATAACTGTTGCAAATCCAAACCAAGGCGGATAATATCCATAATAATAAGGAGGAGCATAAGGCACATAGGCCGGAGAATACACGTACTGAACGATCGGTGCGGATTGAACAACTACAGTAGATGTTGCCGGAACATCTTTTGTTACAGGGTCAGGGCCAACATAACCGGGATTTGCGGTAATTGACGAATTCCCTTTAGGTTCAATAACATAATCTTTACCGTACAAATCCTTATCACCAACAATCTGCAAGCTGACCTTCTTATCTTTATCCCTATCTAATAAAATGACCGCAACATCCTGTGTTTCAGTTTTGCTGACATCAACCTGAAGTATAAATGTATATGAATCATCCTTTTTATTTGTTATCACTTTGATAAAATCAACTTTTTTATCCAGGTTTAAATCCAGGTTATTGACTTTTGTTTTTTCATCATTCAATGATTTTTCAAAATCTTCAATCGTTTTTGACTTTTGAAACAAATCTAACACAGCATAAAGATCCAGGTTGTCTCCCGGCAAGCCTAACAAGGCTGTTGTATCTTGTTGCGCCTGAGATTTAGTTTGAGCAAAAGCCTCCAAGCTTAACAAACTCATCACTATTACTAAATATGGCAAAATAAATTTCTTCATAACTTAAGCATTTATCTGCTTTTAAAACACAGTGTTTTGGCCCGCACTATCATTAACAACACACTCTTTCTCGATTAAGTAATACCAGCCAATCCAATTTACATAATATTAATAATTATTTCAATTCAATTGTTTGAAAAACAGTTACTTAAACTAAAACAACAAAGCCTAAAAACAAAAACATCACAAAATTCGAGACGCTGTGAGTAAGACTTTAGCCACAGGAAGGTTTAAGGAGATAGGCGTAGATTTTTTCAATATATAAAAGGTATTAACATTTTAGTTTTGGCTGCATATTCATCGTAGCCTTTCCCATATTTACCTTTGAGGTATTGATCCAGTTTGGGTGCGTTATAAAATGCAAAAAAACAAAAAACGAAAACAGGAATAGAACCAGCGTACCAGTTTCTAGTGACTAGCGCGTAAGCTGTTACACATAAAATATCACCAAAGTAATTTATATGCCTTGAGTATTTAAGAATCCTATTGTATAAATTTTTTCTTTGTTCTCTGGAAGTAGAAAAATCATCGTATAAGCAAGTCTGAGAAAAATAATACTATTAAAAATGAAAATAAGCATTCTTAGCTCGTAACCCTCTTGTTTGTTGTTAATGTGTCAGTGATGAGCAAACCAATTCCCTCCATTTTGGAACAAAATCCAAAAAGACAACCATAACAATAGAATTTCTACCAATTGAATTATACTTTTTTGAAGTATGCTTTTGCTTTGTTGTCCGTATAGTTCCATTTTGATTTTTCGCGGCCGGGGATTCATGACCGCCCTCTATTTATTTATAACCTGAAAGCACACCTGAAGTTTAACTTTTAACTACTGTAACTGTGTTTATTCAAATAATTTAATTGTCTTCGGTGTTATGGGATATGGAACTGTCAGGAAATAAAAAACAACCAATACTGTCATAATACCTGTGGCAATAAAAGCAGTAGGAGCCCCGAGCTTAAACCAAATTAGTCCTGTCAATGAACTTGCCAGTATTGAACAAATACTTTGTAAACCCGAAAAGGTTCCGATGGCTGTTGCTGTGTCTTTTTTATCTGTAATATTTGAAATCCACGCTTTTGAAATTCCTTCTGTAGCAGAAGCATAAATGCCATACAGGAAAAACAATCCGAAGAAGATGTAAAGATTTGTATTTACAGCCATTCCCAAATAGACAGTCGCAAACAATGCGAGTCCGATAATAAAAATTGTTTTTAGTCCAACATTGTCGGCAATGATACCGATTGGGAAAGCAAACAAAGCATAAATGAGATTGTAAAAAATATAAACGCCAATTACCATTGAGTCGCCCAGCCCGGCCTGCTTTGCTTTAAGCAAAAGAAAAACATCGGAACTATTGAATAAGGTAAAAATGAGAAGGCCAATTACAACTTTTCTATATTCTGTCGGGCTTTCCTTCCAATATTTCAGGAATGAAAACAAGGGTGTTGCTACCTTAGGATTAACGCTTACAGTATTCTTGTCCTTTAGGTAAAGCGAGGTAAACACCGCAAATAGCCCAGGAATAAATGCAATATAAAAAAGCGTCTTGTAGTCTTGCGGACGGTAAAATAAATATATTAAAGCCAATGAAGGTCCTATTACCGCACCTAAAGTGTCCATTGAACGATGAAAGCCAAAGATTTTACCTTTTGTTTCCGGCATAGCTTCGTCAGAAAGGATTGCATCTCTTGCACCGGTTCTAATGCCTTTACCAAAACGGTCCATTGTCCGTGCAAGGAAAATCCAAAGTGGGTAAACGAAAACCGCCATCATTGGTTTTGAAATGCAGCTGAAAGCATAACCTATTTGCACAAATACAACCCGTCGGCCCGAAATGTCGGAAAGTTTACCGAAGTAGCCTTTACTTAAACCAGCTGTCGCTTCCGCAATGCCTTCAAGTATTCCGATTAACAGAATTGAAAAACCAATGGTCTTTAAATAAATTGGCATTATTGGATAAAGCATTTCGCTTGCCGTGTCTGTCAACAAACTGACTACCGATAAAATCCTAACTGTCCGTGTTATATATTTCAAAATTGCTACTTGTTAGTCTTTTGTTCTATAACGGTTTGCAAGTTGGCCTAGGTGGCGATTTAGAGCGCTGCCAACCACGCACAGAGCTTGATAAAAGCACAACGCTTTATTCAACCACTGAACCGCCGCTTTGGGGTAGCTGCTGTTGAACTAAACCTTCGGTAGCAAGGCCGATTTTTTAGTATTTTACAAGATAGTAAAACCATTTACATTATGATTACAAAAAAGTGTCCTGAAGAATTAAGGGAACAAAAACTGATTCAGCAGGCTAAACGAGAGTGCCAGGCTTTTCCGAACTGCTGTACCGTTTTGAGCAGACCGTTTCAGACACTACCGCCAATCCCGTAGTACTTCCGAAATGACTTATAGAATTTACTAGAAATAAGGCTTCAACGCAAATTGCAGATTCTTACTTAATGAAGATCGCGAAGCTGCCAGAAGTACTAACCAGTAGAATTTCTTCCAAAAATGTTATAAATACCATCAAAGTTATTTTGCAAATGCCTTGTTGTGCATCCGTGTGCAGGCATTCTGAAACAGATCATAGGTTATGGGGAGATTTATGTGAAAATCGGAAACAAGATTAACAGTATAATTTGGAAAGGGTGCTTTTTTTAAGTAGTTTTCTATTGATTTATCTCTTTTTTGCAGATAATTAATATGCTCCAATTTATTTTTAATCTTAAAAATTCAAAAACCATGTTAGTTATAGCTCATCACAGCATCAGTGATCCAGAAAGCTTCTGGGGAGCTGCAGAAGAAGTTACAAAAAACTTGCCTAGCAATTTTAAATTACATGGAGTTTTTCCTGCTATGGATGGCAAAACCGGTACGTGCCTTTGGGAGGCCGGAAATGTTCAAGAAGTTCAACAGTTCCTTGACAAAAACGCCGGACAATACGCTAAAAACTTCTGTTATGAAATAGATGTAAATAAGTCAATGGGACTACCTAAATTTCAATTAGCAGAAAAGTAGCCGTGATTTCCGTTTGCAATAAACTGCTAAAGCAAGCTTTGGCGAGCGATTGTTAAATCTAGTATTGTTATCGGAATAACTATGTGGAAAATCAATCTGTTTTTTCTTGATTTTTAACACAGTTCATGTTAGCAGCAAGCATTATTTACGGTAGCCTTAACTTAAGGGTGCACTTGTAATAGTTTGCCGCCCAATGACAAGGAGAACGCTCCTTCTGTCCATGAAGATGTGCCGGTCAATATTTGCAGTCATTATTTTGTCGGTTCATAATAAAGTGTTATTGCTCCGTTAATAAAGTTTTTAGTCTTTGTGAGTTTAAAAATGGTCCGGTCATTTACATTCTCAAATAACGGCAATCCGTTTCCAGCAATAACAGGATGAACACAAAGTTGATATTCGTCAATTAAATTCAGTTTCATTAGTTGTGTAATTAAACTACGACTACCAACCAAAATGTCTTTGCCCGATTGTTGCTTCAATTCTCTAACTAATTCTTCAATAGGTTTAGTTGCAAGTTTCGCACTGTCCCAGTCTGTGTTTTTGAGTCTGTGTGAGAAAACAATTTTTTGAATTTTGTCTATTGCTATAGCGAAGTCGTCTGTTGTTTTTTCGCCTGAAGGATTTTTTATCAGTGTCTGCCAGTATTGCATTAGTTGATAAGTTGTCCTTCCATAAAGTATAATTTCTGCACTGTCTAAAAGGTCAGCGTAATGCTGATGTATTTCTTCGTCCGGTAGCCCCGCAGTGTGGTCGCAAACTCCGTCAATTGTCATATTTATTGCCGCAATTACTTTTCTCATATTCTGTTCTTAAATCTCATTCTACTCTGTTTGTTTCTTGCTGTGCCTGCAATTTATTTCAAAAGCATAGCACAGCTGTCATTATCCATCATTCAATCCTTTCCCATTAAGAATTTGCAGCATGCTTTTTTCAACCCTTGACTCGCGGGTTTTAGCTTGCTTGGGTTGAGAAAAATAAAGGAGATAGGCTCTTTGCCGTCCCGGCGTCAATGCTTCAAAAGCAGTTTTCAATGCTGGTATTTCATCCAGTTTATTTTGAAACTCTTCGGCAATTGTGAATTCTGTAGTTTTTTTAAGTTCCACTTTCAGACCAGCCTTTTCCACCTCAATAGCCTCATAAATATAGGTTTTCAATCCCGATATTACATCGGGATCAATTATTTCCCGAACATTGGTAAACCGAATTTGACGCGCCGCCTGCACATTCTCCGTTTGTTGGATCAACATACAATGAGTATCTTTTAGCAAGGCCCCCTTGAAAAATAAAAGTGCACAGTATTCTTTAAATGCATGTATTAAAACTATGTTAGCTTTCTGAAACGTGTAACAAGGAGAGCCCCACTTCAACTCCTCGGTCAGCCCACAGTCAAGAACAATCCTTCTCAATTGCTCCAGTTCTTTCTGCCACTGTTCAGCTTTACTAAAATAAAAATCAACCTTAGGATTCATCTATATATAAATATAAGTTGGTTAATACCAGTTATGATCATTGAATAATTTTCTTTGCAACCTAGGTAAAGAATCTTTAGGCATCAATTTTCACAAATCACTATTAAAGGGAAATATCACTATTAACCCGGAAATCATGGCCACATTAATACTCTTTAAGTTCTATTCTGTCAGTCATGTACTTTTTAACAAACCATTTAGACAGCAAAGATGAGAACATCGCATTGCTAAAGGTATTCCGAACCCAAATTCCAAAATTGCTTTTGGGAACCAATGAACCGGCGAAACTTTGTGCTAATTTTTGTTTGTCGTCAATAAGTGGCTTAAAGCTATTTTCATACTGCCGAAAAGCTATTTTGTAATCGCCTCCTGCTTTCTTTAATTCTCCGGCAAGGATATATGCTCCAACCATGGCAAGCGTAGAACCCTGACCGGATAACAAGGACGGGCAATCACAAGCATCTCCCGCAAGAGTTATCCTCCCTTTCGACCATTGGCTCATCCGTATCTGGCTTACCGAATCAAAATAAAAGTCAGGCGCGGAATCTAATTTTGCAAGCAAAGAGGGGCACTCCCAAGCCATGTCGCCGTATTCATTGCGGAGTATCTCCTTTTGTTTTTCAATTTCGTGATGGCTATATGATATTTTTTGTGGTGATGTAAAAATAAAAAGGGTGGTTAATTTATTTCCTTTTAATGCATAAATACTAACCTGCTTTCCGGGAAGATTGTAGCTATAAAATGCGTTGTCGTTTTGCAAATAATTTTCAATGGTGAAAGAAGAGGCGTAATACCCATAATACTTTTCAAATTGGCTTTCATCACCGAACGTTAAAGAACGAACCACAGAGTGCAATCCGTCTGCTCCTACTATTAAATCAAAAGTGCGAACATTACCGCTTTTTAAAGTTACAGTTGCATTGTCAGCAGTTTGTACAATTTGGGTTATAGCGTCACCGAAAATAAATTCAATGTCTTTATCGAGGTGGTTATAAATTACCTTCGACAAGTCGCTTCGAAGCAAATTGAAATACCGGTTATTAACCAGTTTCCCGATTTTAAAGACGCTGAGCCCGCCTCTTCGTTTATTGTTTTTATCAACAAAAATCAGTTCCTGTATTTTAAGGTCTACCTTTTGAAGATCCGGCAGTATTTTCATTTTTTCAGCAACGTCAAAACCGGCACCAAAAAAGTCAATGGCATATCCACCTTCCCTGAGTTTAGGAGCTTGTTCAATAATGGTAGGGTTGAATCCGAAATTTTTAAGCCAATAAGCAAGGGTAAGCCCGGCTATTCCTGCTCCCGATATTAAAATGTTTTTGTTAAGCATATCTTAACCTTGGTTATAATGATCGCGAAAATCTTAAATGAAATTAATCATTTTATTGTCGCCCACTTAATGGCCTCAGCAATATGTTGCAAAAAGAACGGCTCAGAAAATGCTTGAGGAGCATGCCCCCAGGCTGTATAAAAAGCTTTGCCGCCATCGTAATTATGATACCATGCAATGGGATGAAAACCTGGCATTTTACCACCTGTATAACTGCTCTCTTCAACGGTCAGTACCACATTAACCAATTCTTTTTTAAAGGATTTAAAATTGTAGATCTCTTCCTGGCGACGAACGGTATCGGGCATAAAACTAACAGTAGGATGATTTTTATCATTAACCGTAAAAGCGGCTACTTGAGGAACCGGATGACTTTCAAAACAGGCACCTACCAAATTATTATACCATGGCCAGTCAGATTCTGTATCGGAGGCTGAATGAATACCTACAAAACCACCGCCTGCTTGTATATATGTCTGAAAAGCAATTTGCTGTTCATCGTTTAAAATACCCCCTGTAGTATTTAGAAATACAACCGCAGCAAATTGTGCAAGATTGGCTGCGGTGAATACAGAAGCATCTTCTGTCGTATCTACATGCCATTTATTCTCGTAACCCATTTTTAAAAGTGCTGTCTTTCCTGCCGCTATGGAGTTATGGCGAAAGCCTTTGGTGGCACTGAACACTAATATTTTTGGCAGCTGTGTCGTTTTCTTTGTAAAGGAGCAAGCCCAAAAAGTAAGGAGAATACAAAGAGAAGCTAGTTTAGATAAATTGCCCATTATGTGAATGAAATAATAAGAACTGAGCCGTTTGCGAAAAAAAATCAATTACGTTATTCTAACAAGCGGTTATCAAATCCTTAGCGAGCCACGGAAACCTCTGGCGGCATAATACGATTCAGCACCGTTATGATAGGTGAAGACCGTATTGTAGCGGCGATCACAAAAGATGGCGCCACCGAGTTTTCTAATGTCAGTTGGTGTTATTATCCAGCTCGATGTTTTCTTATCGAACTCACCAAGTTGCTGCAACTCCTTGTATTGCGCTTCCGTTAACAGTTCTACACCCATCGCTTCTGCCATCTTAACAGCACTATCGGCTGGTTTATATTCTTTCCTTGACTCCAGCGCTTCAGGGTCGTAACAAAGACTTCTGCGCCCTTTGGGACTTTCGGCTGAACAATCATAAAAAATGTATTCATCCGAATTTTTATCGTAACCAACAACATCCGGTTCTCCGCCGGTTCGTTCCATCTCATTGAGCGACCACAATTTTCCAGCATTAGCCTCCAGCTTTGCTTGTACATCGGCCCATTCAAATTCTTTATGGCGGCTCCTATTTTTTTCAAATCGGACTTTCAATACACTGAGTAGTTCTTCTCGTTGTTCGGCAGGCAGCTCGCTTTTAGTACTATGGATGTTCATAATTAAATTGAGCGTTTTAGTTATTACTTAAATTATTTTTTTCTAAACTATTTGAATTAATATCCTGCTCAATAGCGGCTACAATTTCATTTCGATTAAAAGGCTTCCCGAAACACTTTAGTATTAATCCTGTGGCCAATGCGCTTTGGATTTCCTCAGAAATCATATAAGCGGTTAAAATGTAAAATTTCTTTTCCGGGAATTTTTCTTTAGCCTTGTTGATAAACGTTATACCATTCATAATTGGCATATTCATATCACTAATTACCACCGTGATATCCTGTTCTTTTTCCAAAACGGATAAACCTTGAACTCCCTCCTCTGCGGTAAGAACTTCATAATCTTTATCGAAAATCAACTGGAAAAGTTTCCGATTGATCGGCTCATCTTCCACATATAGTAATTTCACTCTGTCTATCATGTAATTTCTTATGCAATTGGTAGTGTTATGATCACCTTTGTACCAGCATGAAGTGTAGATTCAAATTCAATTTGCCCCAGGTGCTTGTCAATAATCGAAGAAGTTATGTATAATCCTAAGCCTGCACCTTCTCCCGGAGGCTTGGTCGTAAAAAATGGATCTGTGATTTGAGAGAGGTGCTCCGTTTGAATTCCACATCCATTGTCCGTTATGATTACTTTTACATTCTGAGTCTCTTTGCGTGTGGCAATGCAAATTTTTCCCTGCTCAGGAAGTGCGTAGATGGCATTGGAAAGTACATTAGCAAATACTTGGTGTAATTTACCCACATTACCTTTCACCACAAAATCCTCCAAACAATAATCTTTTTTTACTTCAGTTTTATGTTTTAATTGACTGGCATGCATAATTAAACAATTATCCAGAATGGAATGAATATCACAATCTTCATCAAAACGGCTATTATCCCGACTAAATTGGTTAAGCCCTTTTACTATTTGAGCTGCCTTGTCAACACCGGCCTTCATGCTATTCAACAATAAATTGGTAATGCTTTCTTCTTGACTTCCATAATTTTCAAAATAATTAGACAAGCCTAAATAAGCCCCCATAATATAATTTAACGGATTATTTATTTCATGCGACACACCGGCCGTTAAAGTACCTAAAGAAGCCATCTTTGCAGACTTCACCAATTTTAATTGTGTTTTTTTTAAATCCTGCAGAGTCAATTCCAACTCTTGATTTGATTTTTCTAAATCAAAAAGCTGTACAATGATTTTTTTTCTAAGTACGAGTATGACATAAAAAGACAACAAGGCTCCACTAAACAAGGTAAGAAGAATAAGTTTCATCAACATGTCATTTTGGACCTCTTGTTGCTTAATCTCCGCTGAAATCCTATTATTCATCATGCCCCTAAAATCATCAATAGGATCCATAATGGTCTTTTTAGCAGCCATATACGACTTATCAAAAAGGATTCTTCGGGCCATCAATGTATCTGGAGCTCCTTTTATGGAGAACTGCTTATTACTACCTGTAAAAAGACCTCGCATGGCATTAAATGCCCTTTTTTCTGTCGCTACCAACTCATTGGATTTATCTTCTGCAAACATTAATTTCACAAATTCCTGTTTGCTAATCCCCAGCTTCAATAAGCTATCCTTTAATGAAATGGCATGTCCATTAGGCCAAGGCTTAACCCCATTCCGCACATCTAAAAGATCAAAATATTTCTGTTCCCAAACACGTTCTCTGGTTAAGACAAAACTTCGACAATAATTGGTCAAATTTTCCGAGCTTGCTTTTAACTCCTCTCCCATGGAAAACAGTTTATACCTTGTACTTTCAAGTTGCCGTAATTTACTGGCATCACGAAAAATAGAAAAGGCCAAGCAACCACTCAATGCTAACATTCCTGCAATAAGAATAAAAAACATCTGATGAAGTCGTCCCATCCTTTCTTTAATACCCTTTTCTATCATTTAAGATTGACTGTATTGACATTACACTCTTCCAAACATAAGAAAATAATTTTTACCTTCTAGTCATTCAAGCCTACTCCCCGAAATCACACAACAGAATAAACCTTAGTCATTTCTTTTAATATTAATTCATTGTTATTGCAATACTGACTCTTCAAGGAAAAATGAAAGTTAGCACCCTCTCCAACTTCTGCCTCAGCCCAAATAGTTCCTCCATGTCTATTAATTATTCGTTGAGCAAGAGACAAGCCTATGCCGGAACCCTCAAAATCACTTTGGGAATGAAAACGTTGAAATGGCTGAAATAGCTTTTCAACATATTTCATATCAAACCCAGCCCCATTGTCCTTCACAGAAAAAATTATTTCTCCATTTTGCTCCACTGATGATATTTTTACTTGAGGGTTTTCTTTCTTCGATGAATATTTAATTGCATTAGAAATCAGATTAAACATTACTTGATACATTAAATTGTAATCCGCTTCAATGGTATGAAGGTTTTCCAGCTGAATATCCACCGAGTTAACTTTAGACTTCTCAATATCGTTTAAAACATTCCTTGTTAACTCATTCATATCAACAGCAGTTTTTATGATTTTTTTCTTGCTGAACTTTGAAAGTGAGAGCAAATCGTCGATAAGATTGCTCATTCTTTCGGCGCTGCTATTAATAGCCTCTAAAAGCTCTTTCCCATCTATATTGGAAGTATCAACGTCTTCATCTTTTAACAATTGAATCAAATAGCGTATGTTATTAAGCGGAGAACGCAAATCGTGGGAAACTGAATAAGAAAAGGTTTCCAATTCTTTATAGGCAAATTCCAATTCTTTTGTTCGCAGCTTAACCCGCTCTTCCAATTCACTGTACACATAAACATTTTCGACGGAAACCGATGTAATATCGGCTAAGGTTTGCAACAGATGCACTTCTTCTGTGGTCGGAGCATGCTTAGTTCCCCAATAATTACCAATTGCTCCAATTGGATTCACAGTACGGATAGGCACCATAGCTAAACTTTTCACAAAAGTGGGTTTATAGGCCTCAATTGGAATCCGTTCATCTACATAAATATCTTCTATGACAGCAGGTTGCCTGTTTAACATTGACCAACCACTAATGCAAATCTTCATGGGGAAACGATGCCCTTTCCATAAAGGCTCTATGGCATCTTCATCCGCATAGTAACACAAATCTCTATCCCTTAAAACAAAGGTAGCCCCATCTGCCCCCGTTAACGTTCTGGCCGATTTTCTTACAATTTCCATGATTGTATCAATATTACGGGCTAAGGATAATTGCTGAATTGTATCTGTTAATATTCTTAATTGTTCGTTAGTCATAAAGTTAAAATGTAGAGGGTTTACATTCCTTCTATTCAATTATCGAAAAACATTCGCTTTTCTGGCAAAGGTTATCCGTATCAGATGAAACATATCTGAATATCCTTTATTAGTTTATTATTGGCTAATAATATAGTCAAGAAGCTTTCATTTTTTACTTTTTAAGGCTTAATTCTATTTATTGTCCCAAAATTAGTGATCTTCACTCAATTAGCCCCATACATAAATAGATTTCAAGTTTCACATGCTACCTGAATCCGGAAACGCACAACCAAGGCTAATTAAAGTTAACACCTAAGATTGATATCTCTACTATTTAGAGTGGCTCGATTTATTGGGTAGCTTAATGCTGATTGTAACTTAACAAACACTGGTGGACGTAACAAAAAAAACCGTTAAGCATTGCTTAACGGTTTAGAGATTGTAAGTTTAGAAAAGTATATTAAAGTGCTGCAATAATTGTAGCCAGTTCTTCTTTGGTTTTACCAAGTTTCACCTGAACTTTTGCTAGCATTTCATCTTTTTTACCATTTTCGTAATGCAAATCCGCTTCTGTTAAGGTTGGGAATCGCGTTATTAACTTACTTTTTTGTTCATTCCAATTTTTAATGGGAGCCGTGTTGGCTGTTGAATTAATCATCTGTTTGAATTTATTTCGTAATTAAATTATTACTGATGTAAAGATGCGATTCCTTTATAGAATATTGTTACACAACTATTTATATAAGTTGCATTATTCACACATTTTCAAGCATAGTACGTTTTTTGTGCTTCAGTGACTTAAAAAAGGATGGTGTTAAGCCAGTCATTTTTTTAAACTGATGAGAAAGATGAGCCACACTGCTATAGTGGAGTTTCAATGCAATTTCGGTAAGATTGAGTTCATCATAAATGATCAACTCTTTTACACGCTCTATCTTATGTAAAATAATAAATCGTTCAATGGTGGTTCCTTCTGTTTCTGAAAAAAGATTGGCCAAGTACGTATAATCGTAATCCAATTTTTCACTTAGGTAATCGGAGAAATTTATTTTAGGTAACTCATCGGTATGATGAACCATTTCAATGATTGTATTCTTTATTTTTTCAATCAACATGGCTTTCTTATCGTCCATCAGCTCAAGCCCTGATTCGAGTAAGGCGATTTTCACTTGTTCACGCTGTTGATCCGTAATATCTTCCCTTATCTCTACTTCTCCCAAATCAACGGTTGCATAAGGTATTCCAAGTTTCTTTAATTCTTCCTTCACCATCATCTTGCAGCGAATGCTTACCATGTATTTGATGTAGAGTTTCAATTTATCGTTTTTTATACAACGCTTTAAGCAATGTAGTGTTTTGAATCTGATAATGCTTGCAGAAAGTGAGTTAAAATGCTATTTTGACGGTAGGCGACCACGGTTTCATTGGAAAAATTAAGTCAACCTTCGAAAGAATTAATGTATTTAACACTTTATCACTATGATGCGGAGTACCTGTCGCTCTCTTCAAGAATGTTTTTTTCAGGCAACTGCTTTAAAAAAAGGAGAAAATAGAATCAATAATAAATTTAAAATTAGATTTTTAAGCCCGAGCATTATCGGTATAGTAGTGCCAGAAACTATGCTGGGCAGATGGGATTGCTCGAAGTAGAGCTACTTGAATAGCTTAGGTTCTGGATTTTCGGCCAGACAGAGTCTTCCGTATCAATTTGAACTTTTAAGTCATCCTGTCGGAAGACTTAAAAGAGCGGGTGGACTTAATCAATGTTTTAACATAGCTTTTGCACAAAATTATAGTCCTGTTTTAAAAATAAACGATCTTAATTATACCATTAAAATTCCAGATAGAATTAATAATTATCTTGAATTTAATCAAATTTTGAATCATAATGAAAGAGATTCTTTAGAAGCCCAATTTGTACCTTATTTAATCAATTACATCTATTCCGGTCGATCAAAAGTTTATTTTTTTAATTTTTCTGTTAAGAGTCTTGCTGCCTCTGTCAATAAAAACAAAGAAATTTCTGCTGTTCATATTGTTTGTAATTATTCCCCCCTCGTTCTTTGAAGTCTCCGCTAGGATGACTTCAAAGTTCTAATGAGTACGAGGGTCTCTGACCCGTTGATAAAGCACAAAACCTTCCTTTTTTCCTCCCCCCAGTTTGAAACTTTGCTCGAATTCTTAAAACAATGCTATTTAGACAGTCAAAGACCTCGGTTTCATTGGAAAAATTAAGTCAACCTTCGAAAGACTTAATTTAACGGGGGTTAGGCTATGGAAGGCCGATGCAGAATGGATATATAGAACATTTTAACAGAAGCTTCAGTTCAGGGAAAGCATCCTCTATGCATATTTAACTGGGATATAGAGCACAATGAACCCTCAGCATGGAGTCAACTCCATGCTGAGGGTTGAAAAATAATATATAAATGAATTCTCGCCTCCCAAATCGTTTCGAAAAAAGGAGGGTTACATCAACGAGTATTTATTGCCAATAGCTCATAGGCTTTATTCCATGCGTTTTTTATTTATACAAACGTACGACAGTTCACTTTACACTCCCCAATTTGTTTATATAGTGTTTGATTAAATACACGACAGAATCTAATTTGTTTATATAGTGTTTGATTAAATACACGACAGAGCCTAATAAGGGAAATCCTAAAATAAGGACAATCCATACGAAATCAATAGGCTTTTTACTAAAAAGGATTTTTAAAGCAAAGGCCATAAAAATCAACATAGTAGATAACATTATTATTTCTGTGGCACCAACTCCCAAAAACGTGAATTTATACATAACCGTCTTTTTTAATTTAATTACTTTATTACTTCCCCATCAAAGCTTAATAAATTTGCTTTTTCTTTTGTGTTGGAATACATCACTACAATTTTGTTTTGATAGCCAAGTCTATGCTTAATAGACACAAAAAAAGCAGTATATAAATATAATATACTGCTTTTTCTTAAATACTTGTGGAGATTACCGGATTCGAACCGGTGACCCCTTGCCTGCCAGGCAAGTACTCTAGCCAGCTGAGCTAAACCCCCATTTATCGATCGCAAATATGTAGGATTGATTTATAATTAACAAATTCTTTTTACAATTATTCTTTATTCTTCAATTCTTTCGACTTAATATATGCTACAATCAGCTTAGCCGTACGTTCCGATGCTCCCGGATCGCCCATTCTTTCCTGCAATTGCGCATAGTTATTCAACATGGCCTGGCGGTATTTAGGGTCATTTAAAATGCTATTTAACTCCGCTTTTATTTTTTTGTGATTGCAATCCTCCTGAATCAGTTCCTGCACCACTAACTTATCCATAATGAGGTTAACCAATGAAATGAACTTAATCTTTATCAACAGCTTAGCAATTGCGATGCTCAAAGGATTTCCTTTGTAGCATACAACTTGAGGCGTGTTTAATAAGGCCGTTTCCAAGGTGGCAGTTCCCGATGCTACCAGCGCTGCCTGGGCATTCCGTACTAAATCATAAGTGTGACCAAATACAATTGGATTGTTTTTACCGGCCATGAATTGTTGATAATACGCTTTATCGAAGGTTGGCGCACCGGCAATGACAAACTGGTGGTCAGGAAAATCAGTTGTTACTTTGAGCATTTCAGGCAGCAAACGCTCAATTTCTTGCTTTCTGCTACCCGGCAGCAAGGCTACTATGGGCTTGCCGTCTAAATTATTTTCATCTCTAAAATTACTGGTGAATGGATAAACTTCTATCGCATCCAATAACGGATTGCCCACATAGTTTACCTCCATTCCCCATGCTTTATAGAAATCGACCTCAAACGGCAGGATACAAAACATTTTGTCGACCACCTTCTTGATCTTTAGTACCCGTTTTTGATTCCATGCCCAAACTTTAGGAGAAATATAATAGCATACTTTAATGCCTTCTCTTTTGGCAAACTCTGCGATTTTAAGATTAAAACCCGGAAAATCAACCAGAATAAGTACATCAGGACGATTGGCAAGAAGATCGTCTTTACAATCAGCAAGATTTCGAAGAATTTGGCGAAGGTTCACAGCAACCTCAACAAAACCCATAAAAGCCATTTCTTTATAATGCTTACGGATATTTTCGCTTTCCGCCAACATTAGGTCACCACCCCAAAACCGGAATTCAGCTTGCGCATCAATCATTTTTAAAGCCCGCATCAGGTTCGATCCGTGAAGATCGCCGGATGCCTCACCAGCAATTATGTAGTATTTCATATTTTAGATATGCGTATTGAGATCTGAGAATTGAGAAGCTGAATAAGTTTTCACTTTTTAAAGAAAAACACTGTCAGTACCACTAAAAACGAAACGAGAAAAATGCCTTTGCCTGTTTTACTAATCTCACTTTTAAAAAAATAACGAACCAGCAAAAGATTAACAATCATCCCTAGCATATAAATGGATGAATCTCTTAATCCCAGCTTATCTCCTAAATGAATGTATTCCACTAATAAATAACTAATCAGAGGAGTTATTAGACCTAAACCAACTCCTAACAAAAAACTGTCTTTACCTTTAGGCTCATCTGAATTACGGAAATGTAGATTTTCGTTCATTTTAATCGCTACTTGGAATTGAACGACAAATTGTTCAGAAAAGGAATAGCATTGTAAGCCGTAAAATCAAAATGAACGGGAACTATTGATGCATAACCTTGACTTAATGCAAATTCATCGGTGTCTTCACCATTATCATTCAATAAAAACTTACCGGTAAGCCAAAAATATTTTCGCCCGTGAGGATCAATGCGTTCATCAAATTCTTCTTTCCATTTTGCCACAGCCTGCCGACAAATTTTCATCCCCTTAATCTCTTCAATTGGAGGGAAATTCACATTCAAAAGCGAACCTACAGGCAATCCATGCTCCAACACTTGTTCAGCAACCTGTTTCACATAGTTGCGTACGGGCTCAAAATCAGCATCCTGTCGAAAATCTCCCAATGAAAAACCGATAGAAGGTATACCCTCAATGGCTCCTTCCATTGCTGCCGACATCGTACCTGAATAAATCACGTTGATCGAAGAGTTATAACCATGATTGATTCCAGAAACAAGCAAATCCGGTTTTTTATGCAGCACTTTATTTACGGCTAATTTCACACAATCAACCGGAGTACCCGATGACTGATACATGTCTATGCCGTCGTAAATGTTTACTTTATCTAAACGTAAAGGCTTAGCAATGGTAACAGCATGCCCCATGGCCGACTGAGGTGCATCTGGAGCAACCACAACCACATCGCCAAGCTCTGCCATCACTTCCATCAACACTTTTATACCTGGAGCTGTAATGCCATCATCATTGGTTACCAGAATTGTCGGTCTTTGTTTTTTCATTTGAATAAGATATGCGTATTGAATAAGGAGCTATAGCAAGATTGTGTACAAGTTAAAGCAAGGCGAAAATAACGAATTAATACTAAATAGATTTGTGATATGCGTATTGAATAACAAAACCCAAACATTATATGGATATCCTAAGTACATTTTCTGCACTATCTCTATTTTAAAGAAAAAGGGCTGCAAGCAGCCCCGAAAAAACCAGAAAATATATTGAGACAATCTATTGAAGAAAGGGAAGATTGTGTAGAACCCCCAAATCTAAAAGCAGTATTTAAACATTTGATCGCCGTATTATGCTCAGCAAAACTGAAACAATTGCCAATACCAGCAGAACATGAATTATTGAACCTACCGAATAAACAAAAAAACCAAGTAACCAACCAATAAGTAAAATAACTGCAATAAGATAAAGTAAACTGTTCATGGCCTTCTTTATTTGTTACGCTTACTGTAATGTAATAATTGTGCCAAGTAAAATAAACGCTTAAAAACACATTTCTGGACGCATTGAGTGGAAAAGTGACAGGAATTCGAATTCAAATTCCCCACCATTGTAGAAATATAACCCTCCTGAGAATCTGGCATATCATAAAACGAATAAAGGAGACCTTTAAGATCTCCTTTATTCGTTTTAAATTGAACTTTTTATGGCTCCTGCCTTTATAGCATCAACAACTGTCGGATCTAACAGTGTAGAAGTATCTCCTAAATTGGCAATATCACCTTCAGCTACTTTACGTAAAATACGTCGCATAATTTTACCTGAACGGGTTTTAGGCAATCCGGAAACAAACTGAATCTTATCAGGCTTGGCAATCGGACCTATGATACGAGAAACGGTCATCAAAATATCCTGACGCATTAAATTTTCATCAGATGGCGCTTTTTCAGTAATTACATAAGCATAAATACCTTGACCTTTAATATCATGAGGAAATCCAACTACAGCTGATTCAACCACACCGGTATGCATATTAATCGCGTTTTCTACTTCGGCAGTTCCAATTCTATGACCTGAAACGTTAATAACATCATCCACCCGGCCTGTAATACGGTAGTAACCGTCTTCGTCGCGCATACAACCATCTCCCGTAAAATACATGTTTTTGTAAGTTGAGAAATAAGTAGTGCGACAACGTTCATGATCGCCATAAGTGGTGCGAATAATCCCCGGCCAAGGAAATTTAATACATAAATTACCTGAAACCCCATTACCCTCAATAACATCTCCTTTTTCATCAACCAAACAAGGTTGAATCCCTGGCAATGGAAGGGATGCAAAACCAGGCTTTAATGGAGTAATACCTGCAATTGCGGAAATTAAGATTCCGCCTGTTTCGGTTTGCCACCAGGTATCAACAATAGGACAATTACCTTTACCAATGTTATCATGATACCAATGCCATGCTTCTTCATTAATAGGCTCTCCAACTGATCCTAATTTTTTTAATGAGGATAGATCTTTGCCGTTAACATATTTCAAGCCGGCTGCCATTAACGAACGGATTGCTGTTGGTGCAGTATATAATGTTGTTACACGATGTTTTTGAACAATATCCCAGAAACGACCAGCATCAGGAAACGTTGGAATACCTTCGAACAAGACGGAGGTCGCACCTGATAACAATGGCCCGTATACGATGTAACTATGTCCGGTAATCCAACCTATATCGGCAGTACAGAAAAATATTTCAGGTTGCTCGTATTGAAACACGTTTTCAAAAGTATACTGTGCAAATACCATGTAGCCGCCAACAGTATGAAGCACACCTTTAGGTTTTCCGGTTGAACCCGAAGTATACAATATAAAAAGTATGTCTTCTGCATCCATCGGTTCAGCAGGGCAGTCTGCTCCTACCGTTTGTAATTCTTCATCCCACCAAAAATCACGATTACGCAGCATGTATACCGGCGTTTTGGTTTTAGTTAGAACGATTACTTTTTTCACGGATGGACAAAGCTCCAAAGCATCATCCATTACTGATTTCAATGGAATCTCCTTATTCCCACGAACACCACCATCTGCGGTGATAACCATTGAACATTGAGCATCTTGAATACGATCAGCAATTGAATGCGCCGAAAAGCCTCCGAAAACCACCGAATGAACAGCGCCGATGCGAGCACATGCCAAAACAGCAATAGCCAATTCAGGAATCATTGGCATGTAAATACAAATACGGTCGCCTTTTTTTGCTCCATGTTTTTTTAGCACATTCGCAAACCGGCACACCTTTTCATGTAATTCACGATATGTATATTTTACCGTAGCGTCATTTGGGTTATTGGGTTCCCAAATGTAAGCTAAGGTATTAGCATTTTTTTCAAGATGACGATCCAGACAATTTTCAGTAATGTTAGTTTTACCTCCAACAAACCATTTTACATCCGGATCAGTAAAGTTCCATTCTAAAACTTTATCCCATTTCTTTTGCCAACGAAAAGTACTTGCAATTTCTCCCCAAAACTCTTCAGGCGCCTCTACACTTTTCTGATAAGCCTGTTCATACTCCTCAAAGCTTTTAATTTTAAAGCTACTCATAGATTTTGATTTTAATTAACAATTTCACAATTGCTGCAATATTGTTTTACAACAATAAAAAACTACGCAATAATATATTATCAAATACTAAAAGCGAAAAATAAACTAAACTTTATTTAAAAAATAAAATTATTAAATTGGATCTTTTGATTTCTAACGACTTAAACAACAAAAGCGCGTTATAAAAGATTGTGCTTTTTATTTATTCTCCTTATCTAATGCTAACACTAACAGAAAAGTTGAGAATGAGCAATTTTAAGAGCATAAAAGATTTACAAACTGACATTATTAATCCAACAACTTGACTATCCGTTATAAGATCCTTACTTTTGCATTTCTCTAAAGCGAACAAGAGGTTATTCGCTGATTACCAAAGTTTATTTTCTTTATAAATTGAAAATGATTTTGTTCTTTTCAGAATTATCCTCATATTTGCAACCCATTTGAGAAAAGACATATTATAACCATATTAATACTTTAAAGCAATGTCGAGAGTATGTGATTTAACTGGGAAGAGCGCAATGAATGGCCATAACGTTTCTAATTCAAACGTTAAAACCAAGCGTAAATTCTACCCAAACCTGCAAACTAAAAAGTTTTATATCCCTGAAGAAGATCGTTGGATCACTTTAAAGGTATCAACTTCAGCAATTAAAACGATTAACAAAAACGGTATCACCGCGTGTATTGAAAAATTCCTGAAAACAGGTTCTATATAATATTAGGTAATGGCTAAAAAAGGAAATAGAGTACAAGTTATTCTGGAGTGCACAGAGCACAAAGCAAGTGGTATGCCTGGAATGTCTAGATATATTACCACCAAGAACAAGAAAAACACTTCAGAGCGTTTAGAATTGAAAAAATTCAACAACGTATTGAGAAAAGTTACTGTTCACAAAGAGATTAAGTAATTAATTAAGGTTTTAAGGTTGTTGTTGCGATAACAATTTACCTGACGACAGATTACTAACCAATTAAGAATTTAAGAAATGGCTAAGAAAGTAGTTGCAACCCTGAAAACAGGAACCGGCAAAGAATACTCAAAAGTGATCACGATGGTGAAATCACCAAAAACGGGAGCTTACAGCTTTAAAGAAGCTGTTGTTCACAACGATCACGTTAAAGATATTATCAACAACGCTAAGTAATAGCTGTTAAAGTATGATATGGAGCTTCTTTCTTGGGAAAGAAGCTTTTTTTGTTTGATAACGATCAATGGCAGATCAGCATTGATTATTTGTACTTTTATACTTGATTACAGAACTATCTGTTACCAAACTACCAATATAAAACCATGGGACTTTTTGATTTTTTTAAACGTTCAAAACCGGAAGATGTATTAGCCGAGAAAGCCGCACTCGACAAAGGTTTGGAGAAAACCAAGGAAACTGTTTTCTCAAAGCTCAGCAAAATAGTAGCTGGCAAATCAAAGGTGGATGATGAAGTATTGGATGAATTGGAAGAGATTCTGGTTACTTCTGATGTGGGAGTTTCTACTACATTGAAAATCATTGAACGTATTGAAGATCGGGTTGCTCGCGATAAGTATTTGAACGCAAGTGAATTAAACGCTATTCTTCGTGAAGAGATTACCGCTTTATTGGAAGAAAATAATTCGAGTGATTTTGAACACCTAAACGTTGACGATACCATAAAACCTTATGTGATTATGGTGGTTGGAGTTAACGGAGTGGGTAAAACTACAACCATTGGCAAACTGGCAAACAAATTCAGAGAAGCCGGAAAAAAAGTGGTTTTAGGAGCAGGTGATACGTTCCGTGCGGCGGCTGTTGAGCAATTACATATTTGGGGAGAGCGAGTTGGTGTGCGGGTGGTTTCCCAGCAAATGGGTTCCGACCCCGCTTCAGTAGCCTTTGACACCTTGCAATCAGCCATATCGAACGGAGAGGATGTTGCCATTATAGATACCGCCGGACGTTTACATAACAAGATAGGCTTGATGAATGAGCTTACCAAAATCAAAAATGTAATGCACAAGGTTGTTCCGGGTGCGCCACATGAAATTCTCTTGGTACTCGATGCTTCAACCGGACAGAATGCTATTGAACAGTGTAAACAATTTACTCAGGCAACGGATGTGAATGCACTGGCTTTAACCAAACTTGATGGAACGGCAAAAGGAGGCGTTGTGATCGGCATTTCGGATCAGTTTAAGATCCCGGTAAAATATATTGGTGTAGGAGAAGGAATCAATGATCTTCAGTTATTTAACAAGGTGGAGTTTGTGAATTCGCTGTTTAAGAACTGATTACTCGAATTATTATTCGATTTCACCGATTGGTTTAAAACAATAGCAAAACGCATATCGGTATAGTTTAATCGATGTAATCATATTAAAAAATCAGTGTAATCATATTTTTATATGAAAACAAAGGCAGTAAAATCGGAAGTTAAGAAACAACCAAAAGTGAATGTAATCACGTTGGGTTGTTCAAAAAATATTGTAGACTCGGAAGTGTTGATGGGTCAGTTGAAAGGTAATGCTTTCAATGTAGAACATGAATCAAGCAAAGTTGGTAAAGACGACATTGTAATTATCAATACTTGCGGGTTCATTGATAATGCAAAGCAGGAATCAATCGATACCATTCTGCAATACAGTGAACTCAAAGATAAAGGCAAAGTTGGCAAAGTAATCGTTACCGGCTGTTTATCGGAACGTTACAAACCTGAACTGGAAGCGGAGATCACCAATGTTGATGCGTTTTACGGAACCAACGATCTTAAAAACCTGTTAACTAACCTTGGTGCTGATTACAAGCATGAGCTAATTGGTGAACGTTTACTTACTACTCCTGCTCATTTTGCATATTTCAAAATTGCCGAAGGCTGCAATCGCCCTTGTTCGTTCTGTGCGATTCCATTGATGCGCGGCATGCATGTATCGAAACCAATTGAAGAGTTGGTTGCCGAGGCCAAAGTATTAGCTAAAAACGGCACTAAAGAATTGATTTTAATTGCTCAGGATCTTACTTACTATGGTCTTGATTTATACAACGAACGCAAACTAGCTGATCTTTTACGTAATCTATCCGACGTAAACGGTATCGGCTGGATTCGCTTACAATATGCCTACCCTTCACAATTCCCGATGGAAGTATTGGATGTGATCAACGAGCGTGAAAACATTTGTAATTACCTTGATATGCCGTTGCAACACATTAGTGACAACATGCTGAAATCAATGCGCAGAGGTATTTCAAAACGCCGTACCATTGAACTGGTTGATAAAATTCGCCAACGCTTACCTGATTTAGCTTTACGTACAACCATGATTTCTGGCTATCCGGGCGAAACCCAGGAAGATCATGATGAACTTTTATCATTTATCGAACAAACTAAATTTGATCGTTTAGGCGTGTTCACGTATTCTCATGAAGAAAAAACACATGCTTACTCATTAGAGGATGATGTTCCGGAAGAAGTTAAGCAAGAACGCTTAGAAGAAATCATGGACATGCAGCAAGGCATTTCTTATGAGAAAAATCAAACGAAAGTCGGAAATACATACAAAGTATTGATTGACAAGAAGGAAGGTGATTACTTTATTGGGCGTACGGAGTTTGATTCACCGGAAGTTGATAACGAAGTGTTGATTGATGCACGTGAACATTACGTTACCGTAGGAGATTTTTGTAAAGTTAAAATCGACAGAGCTGAAGATTTTGACCTTTATGGAACACCATTGAAATAGAACCATTTACCTCCATATTGTCATTCCGAGGAACGAGGAATCCCAAGCTATAAAGGCGCGAGATGCTTCGTTCCTCAGCAAGACAAGCAAATTTTAAAAAACATTTCTTAAAAACATCTGTTGCCCCATTAAATTGAACCAAAATCAAAATAAGTTTAATGCAAGCATCCTGTATCGATTACAAACACACTGGTTACTTTTCAAAAACCGTAACCGATTATCTGGCCAACGCCAACAATCACTCCCCTTTCTACAAATACCAACCTACTCTCGACTCTTTCAGTCAGATCATTATTGATAAGTCCAAAGAAAACATCGACCGTAAAACCCTTGTTGAGGTATTAAAAAGACAATACAAGTCGATAGGCCATGGACCATGGACCATGGTAATTGAAAGTCTTCAGTACGAAAACACTTTTACTGTAACTACAGGGCATCAGCTTTGTCTTTTCACGGGACCGCTGTATTTCATTTATAAGATTGTAACTACCATCAATCTTGCCGAAAGCATCCAGAAAGCAAATCCAGGTTGTAAAATCGTTCCGATTTATTGGATGGCAACAGAAGATCATGACTTTGCAGAAATCAATCATATTAATCTCTTTGGTAAGCAAATCGAATGGAAGGAAGAAGATGCTAAAGGTGCTACTGGCCGATTAAACACAACCACTCTGCAACAAGTTATCGAAGAGTTAACACCAATACTCGGAGAATCAGATCACGCCAAAGAATTAGCGGATCTCTTCAATACTGCCTATCTGAAACATGCAAATCTTGCTGATGCCACTCGTTATTTAGTTAATGTGCTGTTCGGGAAATATGGATTGGTGATTTTGGATGGGGATGATCCTTCCCTAAAAAAGCAATTTGCCCCAATCGTAAAACAAGATATTCTAGAACAGCACAGTAATCGCTTAATTACTGAAACCAATACCGAACTTGAAAAATCCGGAATAAATGTTCAGGTTAACCCAAGAGAGATCAATTTCTTTTATTTAGAAAATAACCTGCGTGAACGGCTCTCTTTTGAGAAGGGTAAATACACGGTTTTAAATACTGATCTACGTTTTTCCAAAGAGGAATTAGAGCAGGAAATCGATAATTATCCGGAAAAGTTCAGTCCGAACGTGGTCATGCGCCCATTATATGAGGAGGTAATTCTTCCGAATCTGGCTTATGTTGGCGGCGGCGCAGAGGTCAATTACTGGATGGAACTAAAATCAGTTTTTGATCACTATAAGGTAAATTTTCCGGTATTAATACTTCGCAATTCTGCAATGATCGTGGATGAAATTAGTCATAAACGATTGGAACAACTGAACCTTACTGCTAAAGATTTATTTACGGAAACCAATAAACTCATCGACTGTTTTGTAAAACAACAGAGCACGAATGAATTGAATCTGGATATAGAGATCGCGAAATTCGAAAAAGTATTTGAGCAAATTGAATTAAAAACACAATCAATTGACCCAACCTTAATTGGAAGTGTTGAAGCGGAGAAAACCAAGTTTTTTAACTCCTTAAAAGGCTTGGAACACAAACTTTCGAAAGCAGAAAAAAAGAAATTTGAACAACAAACTACTCAAATTACGAAGCTAAAAGAAAAGTTATTTCCGAACGGTTCATTACAGGAACGTCATGATAACTTTATTCCTTTTTACTTGAAACAAGGTAATGGTTTTATCAGCTTGCTTAAAGAGCATTTTGACCCGTTCGAATTCAAGTTCACGATATTATAATAGCGCAAAGAAAAATAGAAGCATTAATCTTTACTCGTTCATCTTTATTCTCTTTTTACTTTTAACTTAAATTAACAATGACCAACGAAATCAGCTATTTAACTTTTGACGTTGAGAAATTAACCCAATTTACCATCGCTATTTTCGAGCAGATGGGCGTACCGGCTAAGGATGCTGCATTAGCTGCCGATGTATTGATAAAAGCTGATTTAAGAGGCATAGATTCGCACGGCGTGGCACGCTTAAGCGGTTATGTTCGTTTATGGCAAAAAGGTCGCATTAACCCAACGCCTAACATTCGTATTGTTCATGAAACACCCACCACTGCTACCATTGACGGAGATGCAGGCTTAGGTTTGGTAGTAGCACCTTTTGCAATGCAAGGCGCTATGGAAAAGGCTGAAAAGTACGGATCAGGATGGGTTGCTGTTAAAAACTCCAATCATTTTGGAATTGCCGGATATCATTCAATGATGGCTTTGCAGAAAGACATGATTGGGTTATCCATGACTAACGCGTCTCCTTTGGTGGCACCTACTTTTTCAACTGAACGCATGCTGGGCACCAATCCAATTTGCTATGCATTCCCTGCAGGCAAATATCCTCCTGTTGTAATGGATATGGCCACATCTTCAGCTGCAAATGGCAAACTTGAAATCGCTCAACGTAAAGATATAGAAGTACCAGAAGGATGGATCCAAGATGAATATGGAAACAGTACGACTGATCCTAACGGATTAAAAAAAGGAGGTTCTCTCCTCCCTCTTGGTAGTGATCGAGAGCATGGCAGTCATAAAGGTTTCTGTTTAAGCTCAATTGTTGACATTTTATCTTCCGTGCTTTCGGGAGGAAGTTACGGACCTTGGGTACCTCCGTTTGTTTCTTTCCTTGATCCTTTACCTGATCAACCGGGAGAAGGAATTGGCCATTTTTTAGGAGCACTGCGTGTTGATGGTTTCCGACCGGCAGATGAGTTTAAACAACATATGGATAATTGGGTGAGTCGATTTAAATCCGCTCAAACTGTTGAAGGACAAGATGCTGTAATCATTCCCGGAGAGCCTGAGACAGCGGCAGAATTAGAGCGGAATAAATCGGGCATTCCTCTTATATCGGTTGTTGTTGATGACTTAAAATGCCTTGCTGCAAAAATGGCTATTACATTTCCTGAAACCAAATAAGCTGAAATCTTATCCGGTTTCTTGTATCTTGCGTTTTCAACATTATCTAAACAAATGAATTTAACCGTTGTCGGATTGGGCCTAATCGGAGGCTCATTAGCTAAAGATCTTCGTTCAAAAGGAATCGCCAAACATATTATTGGAGTGGATAAAAACCCGGATCATTGTAATAAGGCCAAAGAGCTGGGGATTATTGATGAGTTCCAACCTTTAGACAAAGCCGTTGCAAATGCCGATCTAGTGATTGTTTCGGTTCCGGTAAATGCCACTCTAAAGGTATTGACTATGGTTTTAGATCTTATCGATGACAAAACCGTTGTGATGGATGTGGGCTCAACAAAATCGGAAATATGTAAGGTTGTTGAAAATCATCCTCGCCGAAAGAATTACGTAGCCAATCATCCTATTGCAGGCACCGAATATTCAGGTCCGGTTGCTGCTATCGAAGGTTTATACGATAAAAAAACAACCATTATTTGCGATCAGGATAAGTCAGACCCTAAGGCTGTATTATTAATTAAGGTTTTACACGAAGCCATTGGCATGCACGTAATTCATATGGAGGCTGAAGAGCATGATCGACACATTGCCTATGTTTCTCACCTATCGCATGTTATTTCTTACGTATTAGGAAAAACAGTATTGGAGATCGAGAAAGATGAAACCAATATTTTCGAATTGGCGGGATCCGGCTTTGCCTCAACAGCACGATTGGCCAAAAGTAATCCCGATATGTGGACGCCGATCTTTATGCAGAATAAAAAATCGTTATTAAAAGCAGTAGATGAATACCAAAAGAATTTACAAGAATTCCGTGATTTGATAGCCGGAGATGACGAAAAAGCCTTGTATAATGAAATTGGTCGTATCAATGATATTCGCAGAGTATTGGAAGGCCTTGCCTTAAAACGAGCACAAGGAAATTAAATCCATAAAAAACGTCGAGCCAAATTAGTTGACTCGACGTTTTTTTTATGATATGAGTTTGAAGTAATTACTTCAATTAATTAATTCCATTTAACAAGCGGCTCCAGCGAATTTTACTAAAGAGTCCTCCGTCTTTATTCCAGCTCATCCAGATAAAGATGGCTTTACCCACCACGTGATCTTCCGGCACAAAACCCCAAAAGCGTGAATCGGCTGAGTTATGACGATTATCACCCATCATGAAGTAATAATTCATTTTGAAGGTGTATGAATCAGTTTTCTTTCCATTAATGTAAATACCTGTGGCATCTTCCTTCAGTACATTCTTTTCATAAAACTCAATGCAACGGCGGTACAATGGTAAATTTTGAGCAGTCAGTTTAATCGTAGCCCCTTTTGCCGGCACCCATAATGGACCAAAATTATCCACATTCCATTTATATTGTGGATCCTGAGGATAAATTGACGGATCGGCTATACTATCAGGAACCGATAGTTTTTGAATGCTCTTAACATTCGCAAAGTTTTTTATCTTCTCGTAATTATCAGTAGTTAAAGTAAGGAAAAACTGGTTATCCTGGTATTTCTCCATTTCAACACCCATCTCCTGCAAAGTTTTGCGATTAAAATCAGTACCATTGGTAATTACATTGTACTGCATTTGTCCTTTATCACGAGGAGGAACAACGTTGCCGTTCACAAACACTTCACTGTTCACGAGCTTAATGGTATCACCCGCAATGGCAATACAACGTTTAATGTAGTTCTCCCGTTTATCAACCGGTCTTGGCAATCCTGTGGAAGGATCAACATCCAATGGATAATTAAACACGACAACATCACCACGCTTAATATCCTGAAAGCCCGGTAAACGGTGGTATCCTAATTCCACTGCATCAGAATAGGCTTTCATACCCATGATCGAATGATGTGCAAAAGGAAAAGCTAAAGGCGTCATTGGCGTACGCGGACCATAATTCAATTTGCTGACAAAAAGAAAGTCGCCGACCATCAATGATTTCTCCATCGAAGGAGTAGGAATCGTGTACGCTTCAATAAAAAAAGTACGAATTAAGGTGGCTGCAATTACTGCGAATAAAACTGCATCGAACCATTCACGAGAAGCTGATTTTTTGGCTTTCGTCGCTTGTGGTTTTGTTTTTTCTTTCGTTGAAAAATTCAGGTTCATATTGAATGTCTTAAAACCAAGTATAGATTAATTGTAAATTCGTAGCATTCCGTTTAAAATGACAACATATCTTTCATCGTAAACACACCTTTACGGCTGACAATCCATTCAGCTGCTACTACGGCACCTGTGGCAAAACCTTTCCGATTAAATGCTGTATGCTTTAGATCGATACGATCGATATCGGAAATATAACTTACCGTATGCGTTCCGGGTATACCTTCTTCGCGTAGCGCTTCAATCAACAGACCATCAGGTGTATTAATTGGCTTTTCTTCCGTTCCGTCGTTTAACCAACCCTGCCATTTTGTTTTACGTTGCAGATTATCAATTATTCCTTCCGCTAACGTTATAGCAGTTCCGCTTGGATGATCCAATTTCTGAAGGTGATGAATCTCTTCCATCACAACATCATACTCGGCAAATCCGTTCATTATTTTAGCCAGTAACTGATTAATGTAAAATGTAATATTTACACCAATACTGAAATTGGTTGCATGGAATAATGAATGATTCTCCGTATTACATTTCGTTTTTACATCCTCGAAATGCTCGTACCAACCGGTAGTTCCAACAACAATTGGAGTACCGGCCTGAAAACAAAGTTCAATATTTCCCAATACGGTCTTGGGGGTACTGAATTCAATAGCAACATCGGCCCTTTTCAAGTTTTCAACCGTAAGCTGATCAAGATTTGTCTCATCGATTTTGAGCACAATAGTATGCCCACGTTGCAAAGCGATTTGTTCGATCTCTTTGCCCATCTTTCCGTATCCAAGTAATGCAATATTCACACTAAACAAGTTAAAGGTTAGTTAAAGGATAACGTTTTTCAAACGCCCTCCTTTTTAATTTTATTATTAGTAGCGAGGCCAAGGCAATTGTTACAATTGGCCAGGTATTTATTTCAAAGTAAATTTAAGACTCACTCCTACGTAGTAGTTATTAGGTACCGAGGAGCCATAAGCCAATTGTGTAGGCTGAACCGTTGGCGCAATTTTCATGGCAAGGTCATCGCTCACATCAAAATTAGAAAGTTCAGCATCAACATAGGCATCAATAATTTGAACACCATAAAATGCGATCATCCCAATGATACTCAAATCACGATAGCGTTTGTAATAATCTTTTGCGGAAATGATTTGCTCGGTACTAGCATTTTGATATTGAGGATAGAGATATGGATTTCCTGCCGTTCTGTATTTATATTCTCTTAAAAACTCCTGATAATAATTTTGATTGAAATTAATTGCATAACCGATGGCAACGAATCCGCCGTACACAATTGGAAGTTTCCAATACTTTTTATTATAGATCTGTCCTAAACCAGGGAATATTGCAGCTCGGTACAGCGCCAAATCCGATTCGCGTTTAACCTTTACCTTTTTCTTCCCCAATGAATCCATCTTAACTTCATTTACCAGGGGAGCATTGGCACCAATTGAATCGGGTTTTGATTTCTTTAGTGAATCTACTTTTTGTGCAAAGCCTTCATTAGAAGCAATAAATAAAAATAACGCTACCGTTAAGCAGCGTATTATTAAACAATTAGCTAGTTTCTTATTTCCAACAGAACTCAATACGAACAATTTAGCCAATGATTTCGAGGATGCGATTTAAATCATTATTAGAAAGCACAGGAATTTCAATTCGTCCTTTCCCCTTTTCGTCAATACGTAAGGCTACTCTTGTTCCAAATTTTGAAGATAAGCCGTCTTCCACCCTTTTTACATGAGGATTGGCCGTATTCACCTGCTTAGGTTCAACAGGCTCAGGTTTCTTTCCTAATTCACGAACCAGCTCCTCCACCTTACGAACAGAAAGATCTTTTTCAAGAATTTGACGGTAGATCCAGAGTTGCTTATCAATGTCTCCCACGTTAATGATAGCGCGGGCATGGCCCATTGAAATATGGTTATCACGTATGCCTGCCTGAATTACCGGTGGCAGTTTTAACAAACGCAAGTAATTGGTTACAGTTGATCGGTTTTTACTCACACGTTCACCCAACTCTTCTTGTTTCAAACCAACCTCATCAACCATACGCTGAAAACTGATCGCAATTTCTATTGCATTCAGATCTTCGCGTTGAATGTTTTCGATAAGACCCATTTCCAGCATTTCCTGGTCATTGGCCAATCGTATGTATGCAGGAACTTCAGTTAGACCGGCAATTTTAGAAGCACGTAAACGACGTTCACCTGAAATTAACTGGAAACTTTTATCTCCCATCTTACGCACAGTAAGCGGCTGAATAATTCCTTGTAATTTTATCGATTCAGCAAGTTCACCTAATGCCAATTCATCAAAATCAGTACGGGGTTGAAACGGGTTTACCTCTATTTGATCAACCTGGATGAATGACACCGAGCCAATTGCTGCAGTTTCAACTTTTTGTTGAGGGGCAACCAACTCAGGCTTTGAAACAGTGGTATCATTCTCTGCCAATAAGGCTCCTAGCCCTTTCCCCAATGCACTTTTTTTAATAACACTCATTCTCTTTACATTTAACGGTCCATACCGTTTTTATTAAACTTATTTAAATATCTAAATCCTAACACCTAAACCTTAATGAAAAAATATCATTGCAGATTTAAGAATTAGGATCCCGATTTTCTGTACTTCTTAAACGGCAGCAGTGCGCTCCGTTACAACTTCTTTGGTTAAGCCATTTTTTTTGAGCACCTCACGAGCAAGATTAATGTAGTTAATCGCCCCTTTACTGGTTGCATCATGCATAATAGCCGAAACTCCAAAACTTGGCGCTTCACTTAATTTGGTATTACGAGCAATGATAGTGTCAAATACTAAATCCTGGAAATGGGTTTTCACCTCTTCTACCACCTGGTTTGACAAACGTAAACGTACATCATACATGGTAAGCAAAATACCTTCAATTTGAAGATTGGTATTCAAACGGGTTTGAACAATTTTGATTGTATTCAATAACTTACCCAAACCTTCCAATGCAAAATACTCACATTGAACCGGAACAATTACAGAATCAGCTGCTGTTAACGCATTAATGGTGATCAAACCTAATGAAGGTGAGCAATCGATAATAATGAAATCATATTGATCACGAATGGCCTCCAATACTTTTTTCATTCTGAACTCGCGCTCGTCCATGTTAATCATCTCGATCTCGGCACCAACCAAGTCAATATGAGCAGGCAGCAAATCCAAATTAGGGGTGGAGGTATTTATGATTGCATCCTTAGCGTCAATATCATTGATGATACATTCATAAACGCTTGATTTGATGCTGCGAGGGTCAAATCCGGTACCTGAAGTACTGTTGGCCTGCGGATCAGCATCGACAAGCAGGGTTTTATAGTCAAGAACGGCTAAACTAGCCGCTAAATTAATAGCCGACGTTGTTTTTCCTACTCCGCCCTTTTGATTGGCAAGCGCAATAATCTTACTCATGTATCTAAAATATTGGTCTGTAACTGTTTAATTCTATTGAGTTGGCTAACAGAGGGGCAATTTATATTTTTTCATAGCTTTGCCCAGCTTTTTAGAGCGCTTAAAGATACAACTTCTTTGAACAAAATTATTAACGAACTGTTAGTCCCTAAAAATCATCATATGACCACCATCGTATCAAGCACTAATCGTAACGATAGCAATTCACTCGTTTTAGCCAAATACTACCAGAAACTGCTGGCAGAAAAAGGATTGGAAGCCAATATTCTTTGCCTGACACAACTTCCCGAGATGCTTATCTCTTCTGATTTATACGGAAAACGTAGCCCACAGTTTCAAAAAATTCAAGATGTGGTTACGGCTACTCAAAAATTCTTATTTATCATCCCTGAATACAACGGAAGCTTTCCCGGAATCTTAAAACTTTTTATTGATTGCTGTAAATTCCCTGAGAGTTTCAAAGACAAAAAAGCTGCATTAGTCGGGATTTCTGATGGAAAATATGGCAACATTCGCGGCATTGAACACTTTACCGGCATTTGTCATTACATTGGTTTACAGGTAATGTCAACGAAACTGCATATACCGGCAATCGGAAAAGATTTAGACGAAAACGGCAACCCTACCGACGAAAGCACCATAAAATTTGTGAATGACCAGTGTGATAAGTTTATAAAATTCTAGATTACACCATTATAAGTATGATTACACCGATTTGATTCGGTGTAATCATACAATAGTCAGTAGAATCAATTCTATATATTAAATTTCACCCAACCACTACCCTCGAATCCGAAATGAAATTGTTTTGGATTTATAATTTCGGCCATCAATTCAAGGTGATCAACTAAAGTTTCTCCTTTGGCGTTGTAAAACGTTGTACCATTAGCGAGGTATACTTTATCGCCTTTCGTGGCATACAAATTCATGAAATATGAATTGGAGAATAAATCTCCAATAAGAGCAAGGTGCTGTTCAATGGTTTTACCCGGCAATGCAATCACCACAATTTCAGGATCAGAAAGCGCCAGTTCTTCCCAAGTGGTTTCCCCTGAAACCTCAGTCAGCTTGCCTCCTGCCAAGTCAATCATTTCTGCATTTAAACCGGCTAGTTTCAATGGCTCCAATTGCTCAACAATCGCAACCAGAGGTTTATCGGTAACGTATTTTAATTTATGTTGAATGATATCGATTCGGGTTTCCAACTCCTCTTTTTGATCGGCTGAAATATCTTCTCCCAACAAATATGATAGATTTTGCATAACTGAAGTCATATTTACATTATCTTGCAAAGGTAAAACGCGGGCGAAGATTTTAGATATAATTAACAGATTTATTTCAGCATGATCCTTTTCAGATTAAAAAAAAATTCTTTCATCATACTTTTAGTTTTTTGTGCTTTACTCTCAGCTTGTACTCACACCGAAGACACCTCCAATAAAAAAGTCTTTAACCTAAATTTTGACCAAGGCGTAAAATCGCTTGACCCGGCTTTCGCACGCGACCAGATGAACATATGGTGTGTCAACCAATTATTTAATGGCTTATTGCAGTTAAGTGACAGCCTTATTGCAGTACCAGCAATTGCGAAAAGCTATACCATTTCACCTGACGGATTACAATATACATTTGTACTTCGAAATGATGTTTATTTTCATGACGATGAATTATTTCAGGGAGGAAAAGGTCGAAAAGTAGTAGCCAATGATTTTGTGTACAGCTTCAATCGCCTTATCGACCGCAAAGTAGCCTCATCAGGTGCATGGATTTTTAATGATAAAATTAAAGACAGCACAGCATTCAAAGCACTGAATGACACTACATTTTGCATTACGCTCACAAAACCTTTTCCTGCATTTCCCAGCCTGCTAACAGCACAGTACTGTTCGGTGGTACCGCATGAGGTTACAGAACATTATGGCAAAGAGTTCCGAAATCATCCGGTCGGAACCGGCCCTTTCAAGTTCAAGTACTGGAAAGAAGGAGAAATCATGATCTTTCTGAAAAATGAAAATTACTGGGAGAAAAACGGGAACGACCGGCTGCCTTATCTCGATGCTGTGAAAGTATCATTCATAGCCGACAAACAAACCGCTTTTATGGAATTTATAAAGCACAACATCGACTTTTTTAACAGCCTAGATGGAAGCTATAGAAATGATGTTTTAACAAAAACCGGCAAGTTACAAGAAAAATATCAAGGCAAATTTCAGTTAATCAAAGGGCCTTATTTAAATACGGAATACTTAGGAATGTTGGTGGATAGCAATATGGCCATTGTAAAGAACAGTCCGTTTAAGTATAAAAAATTCCGTCAGGCCATTAATTATGCTATTGATCGAAATAAAATGGTAAAATACCTGCGCAATGGAGTAGGCACACCTTCTGCTCAGGGCTTTATACCAAAAGGCATGCCTGGTTTTGATGCAGAAAAAATCAAGGGGTATAGTTATAATCCTGAAAAGGCAAAAAAACTACTAGCTGAACTGGGTTATCCGGGTGGGGTAGGGCTACCGGAAATTACGCTAAACACCGTTAACTCCTATCGTGATTTGATCGAGTTTGTTCAAGGAGAACTCAACAATGTTGGCATTCGCTGTAAGGTAGAGTTACAACCCGGCGCAAGTCTGCGTGAGCTGATATCTAAAAATGGGGTGAACTTTTTCAGAGGCTCATGGATTGCCGATTATCCGGATGCTGAGAATTATCTTTCCGTATTTTACTCAAAGAATTATGTTCCAATAGGACCAAATTACACCAGTTTTAAAAGCAAAAAGTTTGACGAGCTGTTTGAACGCTCGTACTATGAAACCAATGATTCATTGCGCTATAAATTATACCAACAAATGGATAACCTGGTAATGGAAGAATCGCCGGTTATAATTTTATTTTATGATCAGTTGGTAAATATGTACCAGAACAATATTAGCGGCTATACGGTCAACCCTCTTAATCTTCTCAATCTAAAAAAAATAAAAAAGAATTAATTTGGATTACTAATAACATTCTCATCACCGAATTTTCCTATATACAAAACCCGCATGAGCAGTAAGCTCACAAACGGCCATTAAAGTAAAATTAGCGGGTTCTTGATGGCCTATTAAAAACAAAACATTTTCAGAAAAAAGTCCCGGCGAATTACTTAACCGGGACTTTTTTAATCTAACAGCTTACACTGAAGAGTCTTGTGGGCAATCATTTATTATTGCCCTTGTGCGTCACTTTCTTGTTTAAGGTCGTCGTTCTGAATACCTTTTTTCTTACCGACAGAGCGACTGCGTTGCTGCTGCTGACGGAAATCCATTTTACCAAATTGGTAACTAAAGGTCACACCCAATGAACGAAATGGCACCGAGGTTTGACTATATTGGTTAAATCCGTTTCCACTAATGCTGCTTATAAATTCACGATCCTTATTAAATGGATTGGATAAGTTAAGACCTAAACTTCCGCGTTTCCCCAAAACATCTTTCTTAAAGCCTACGTTAAACATTGAGAATGAAGGATTTTTACCTTGAATAGTTCTTTTAGGCGAGTTAAACATTCCGAACATTTCAACCACAAAATCTTTAGGTAAGTTCCAGGAAGCATTCAAGTTCATGTTATATAATATACTGGTATTGCTATATAAAGTGGTCACTCTTGAATCGGCCGCATTGTAGGTATAAACATTCGCATTTCCGCGCAGGGTAACTTTTTGGCCTACCTGAACCGAACCAAAAAGGTTAACTCCTACTGAAGAACTTTTTGAAATGTTTGCATAAGAGATTGCAGATCTGATACTATCCAACGGCACAACAATACTCTCAATTACATCGCTGGTATTACGATAATACACTGAAGCATTTAGTGAAGTTCGTCCAAAGAACTTTGAATACCCTAATTCGAAAGAATTGGTTTTCTCCGGCAGAAGATTAGGATTACCAAATGAACTGTTTAAAGGATCACTTGTGTCAATAAAAGGATTCAAATAGCGTAAACTAGGGCGCTGAATACGTTTTGTATAACTAACTTTCAAGGATGAAAAATCAGCGAAATTTTTAGCCAGAGTTAAGCTTGGAATAAAGTTATTGTAGCTGTTACTATTGTTGCTTATCATACTTGACTGCGAATTGCTTCTAATTTCAGTACGTTCCAAACGACCTCCAATTTTCAGCGCATAACCCTTATTAAATGTAAATCCTAGAACAGAGTATCCGGCATATACATTTTGAGTATAATCAAATGCGTTTGCAAAACCACTTAACGGCAGAAAATCACCCTCCGCAAGTTTATATTCATAACTGTAATCACTTGTAGCATCACGTAAAATCGTTTTACCCCCTATTTCTAACAGAATTTTGTTAGAAACGGGCTGAGCATAATCACCCTGAAAAGTAATTTCATGGCTTTTGCCTGCATTATAACTACGAATAGTGCTATCGAGCGGTTGGGAGATACCTAAAAAATGATTACTAAAGTCTGTATTGTCTTCATCATTACTTAATTGAAAACTGAAACTAAGTTCCTGCTGAGGCTTTTTAAACGTTTTGCGATAATCAGTAGACCAATCCAAACCCGCCCGGTTACTATTATTTGTAGAACTATTATAAGACTGAGATAACAAACCTTCGTAATTAGTGGAATAAGAAGCAAGTAATGAAGCATCGTTAGTTGACAGCCTACGGTTAACCTTAACACTACTACTCAGTGAATTGGTTTTATTGATGTCATAATCCACCCCAAAGTTCATGTTACCTCCGTTTCTTCCCCTCGAATTAACGCCATTTTGACTAGTTATACGCGTTGTATCGTTTGAAAATTGATTTTTCAAAAACGTTTTCGAACCATCTTGCGGATAAAAATACATACCGCCGAAACCTGCATTGAAACCGAATTTCCCGGTACGATAGCTTAGTGAACCATTTCCTCTATTGGTACGTGTACCTACTGTACCGCTAATATTTCCGCTTACTCCTGCAATGTTTGTTTTTTTAGTAACAATATTAATAATGCCTGAAGTACCTTCTGCATCATATTTGGCCGATGGACTTGTGATCACCTCCACATTTTTTATTTCGTTAGAAGGGATCATTTTCATTGCATCTGCAACATTATTATTTACAAGGGACGAAGGTTTTCCATTAATAAGAATTTTAACATTTCCACTTCCACGCAGTTCCACATTACCGTCTATGTCCACACTAACCATGGGCACCTTTCGTAATACATCTCCGGCATCTCCTCCTTTTGAGGTAACATCCTTTTCTGCATTATAAACCAGCTTATCAATTTTATTCTCAACCAGCTCTCTTTGCCCCACAACAGTAACTTCGTCCAGTACCTTTCCTGAAGACGCCAAAAAAATCTTACCTAATTTGACAACATTATTTTGATCAGAAATAGTGATTTTCTTTGTAGCAGTAGTTTTATAACCAATAAAAGTTACAATCAGCCTGTAATCACCATTACCAATGCCGGTAAGTTTAAAATTACCCTTCTCATCAGAAATGCTCCCATTTACCGATTTTGAATCAGTCCATTTTTCTAATGCCACCGTGGCAAAATCAACAGGCTGCTTAGATAGCGAGTCAATAATAACACCTGAAATCTTTCCATCCCCTTTTTGAATGCTCAGCCCTTGGGCTTTTGCAAAAACAACTGCCATACAAAGCAGCACTATTAAATAGACTTTTTTCATTAATAAATTTGTCATTTTGATCTGGTTCGACGCCAAATATACCCAAGAGTTTAGCCCTTCATTGTAAAAAACTTGTTATAACATTGTTTTTCATCAACCTTAAACCAAAAGAACTAACCTGCCGCCAATTTTAATTTAAAATCAAACTTTATTGGCTTTGCAATATCTTCAAAATTAGAATATTGCCCTCCATTCATACCTCCGCCATGCATACCACCTCCTCGCATTCCACCACCATGAATGCCGCCACCTTGCATTCCTCCTCCTGATCTACCCTTTCCCATCATTAAGGGTTCTTCTTTTTCAGAGTGTTCCGGCCTTGATAAGCCTTCAATTTCAACTCCCATAGTTAAAGGCTTTCCATTTTTAAGAGCTACTTGATAATTCTTGTAAAATGTATTAAATGGAAGTGTTAATTCATAAACCAAGGCATTATCTTGATCAATATTCATTTTTACATTTACACCATATTGGTTGTTAATCGGCAATTCACCTCCTTCTATAAGTTTAAAGCCATTCAACACCATTTCATTTTGTTCGGCAAGCAGTTTTTGTAACATGGCATGACCTCTTTCGCCAGATTTACCGGGCCTCATCACCGATTCATTCAACCTAACAGGATAATTAAGCGTTACTTCTTTTTCTTTTTTACCAATGGTATCAATCCATATTGTAGCTCCTGACGACAACATTTTCATTTGTGTTTGCTTATCGGTGATTTTCATAACCATGTACAATTTTTCATTGTCATTGGATATTCCATACTGAATTCCTCCTTTTTCCGTAGCATAACGAAGAGGTAGCTCCCTCTCATCTGTTTTTCCATCCACTGTAATGGGCTTTGTTGTGTAAGAACTGGAAATTGTTGATGTTGATGAGCATGCAGCTATTAAAGCAGAAAGCACTATCAGGACAGCCAGTCCTGTTGGTTTTGTTTTCATTACTAAGAGTTAGTTTTTTAGTTGAACAATAAGAATTAGTTTTCGATCATTTGGGTTAGGCCTGATCATTGAGCTAAACTATTGCATTGTTAAAAGCACAACAGTAAAACTCCGTTCAACCGGATTAGTATTTGAGGGATATTTTTTAAGAAATAAATTAAAGTTAAAAACGAGAACGTTAATTTTAACTTCCTGATTATTTTTTAGTTGTAGCCAATTTTACGTTTAGCTCAAACTTAATGTTATCTTTCATTTGCTGTGCCGCATCGGTTTGATTTGGGCCTCCCTGACCATAGGATCCTGCTCCGCCGCCGCCATACATTCCGCCACGTTGAGACATTCTTTTGTAGATATCCTCCTGAGCATTAAGTGGTTTCAAGCCATCAACTTCCACATAAAAACCTAAAGATGTAGGCATCACACCATTTTTACTGAAAGCCTTAAACGGTATAGATGCTTCATAAATCAATGATTCATCGTCATCAAAACTAATTGCAACTTTTACGTCTGTACTATCAAGTGCGAAAACTCCATTATGACCTTCATTAAAACCTGTTAGCCGCAAGTGTTTTAAACTCATAATAAAACCTTCCAAATTTTTAGCCGGAGGCCGCACGCCCGGACGCAGTTGAGCTTTAGCCATTAGACTATCGATATTTTTTTGCGGCAAAGGAAACTGAATATAAGTAGTTCTGCTTTTTGTCAACTCCGGATCCAAGTACAGCTTCATTCCATTCAATAAAACTTTAGCCTGCGATAAGCGATCAAAAGAGCGAAAAACGATGTTGACTCTTTCTTTATCATTTGACACCGCATAGTGAAAGCGCCCATTTTTACTTTCGGGCTCCACGTCGAATTGCCAGTCGTTGATTCTACCATCAGCTACCATGCCTGTACGGTATTGACTTTGAAACAATGATTTTGAGCAAGATACTAAGACAGAGAGCGAAGAGCCGAGAATTGCAACGATGATTAGTTTCTTCATTAGGATGTGGATTAGAATACTTTCTATTACGCTTTAACCTTACAAAAATTGTCCCAATTTAATTGTTTTAACAATATTTATAGACTAAAAACGCAAATAGTGCTGCAATGTTTCCATAAACAGACCTAGACTACTAAATACGGCAAAGAGCACCGCTACTCGTTCAAATTGCCTAACTTCGCAATCTCAAAAAACAAACAATGAACTTTCTTTCAGCAGAAAATATAACCAAATCACTTGGTTTACGTGTTTTATTCAGCAACCTTACTTTTGGAATTAATCAAGGGCAAAAGGTAGCCTTAATCGCTAAAAACGGTACCGGAAAAACTACTTTACTTAAAATTTTGGCGGGCAAAGACAGTTGCGACGCAGGTGTAGTTTCGGTTCGAAAAAACATAAAGATCGCCTTTCTGGATCAGGAACCGGATTTGCCGATGAATAAAACCATTTTCGATGCAGTTTACGATGCAGAAAATCCGCTACTACAAACCATCATGAACTATGAGCTGGCCTTGGAACATCCGGAAGATTCCAAAAAACTGCAAAAAGCGATGGATCAGATGGAAGCCATGCATGCTTGGGACTACGAACAGCGCATCCATCAAATTCTGGGACAGCTGAAAATTTACGATTTGCATCAGGAAATGGCTTCACTTTCAGGTGGACAGAAAAAAAGAGTAGCCATGGCGATGGCCCTGGTTCAAAACCCTGATTTGTTAATCATGGATGAGCCGACCAATCATCTTGATTTCGACATGATTGAGTGGCTGGAAGAATACCTGGAAACAGAGAAAATGACCTTGCTCATGGTTACTCACGATCGTTATTTCCTTGACCGCGTGTGCAATCAAATCCTGGAACTAGACAACGGAACGCTTTATTCTTATACAGGGAATTACAGTTATTTCCTGGAAAAGAAAGCAGAGCGCGAGCTTACCATAGCAGCAACAATTGACAAGGCAAAAAATCTCTTCAATCGTGAGTTAGAGTGGATGCGTCGTCAGCCAAAAGCGCGGGGAACGAAATCAAAAGCACGTATCGACTCCTTTTATGAAACAGAAAAAATCGCTTCACAGCGACTGGAAGACAAAAAGGTGCAGCTCGATATACAAATGAGCCGTTTGGGTGGCAAGATCATTGAGCTTCATCACCTGAAAAAAAGCTTCGGAGAGAAGAAGATGGTCAAGGATTTCAGTTACACCTTTAAACGAAACGAGCGTATTGGCATTGTAGGCGTAAACGGTGCCGGGAAATCGACCTTTTTGAAATTGCTTACCGGTGATTTACAACCCGATGGCGGCAAAATTGTAACCGGAGAAACCATCGTTTTCGGCTATTATAATCAGGACGGCATGAAAATGCCTGAAGATAAACGCGTAATTGAAGTGGTTAAAGATATCGCGGAATTCATTCCGATGACAAAAGGAAAAACGCTTACTGCGGCCGGATTGTTAGAACGGTTCCTGTTTTCAGGCGATCAGCAATACACGTACGTGTCCAAACTTTCGGGAGGTGAACGCCGCCGGTTGTACCTGTGTACCCTCCTGATGAAAAACCCGAACTTCTTGATTCTGGATGAGCCCACCAACGACCTTGACATTGTAACTCTGCAAGTACTCGAAGACTTTTTAGAAGAATTTCCGGGCTGTTTACTCATCGTTTCGCACGATCGTTACTTCATGGATAAACTTACCCAGCATCTTTTCATTTTTGAAGGCGACGGAGTGATTACAGATTTTAATGGCAATTACAGCGAATACCGCGAGTATATGCTCTTGAAAGAAGAAAGCAAAAAAGCAGAAGGCAAAAAGCAAAAGGAGGAAGTTGAAAAGCCGAAAACCGAAGGTCAGAAAAAAGAGGAAACGGTTAACGTTAATACTGCTGCTACCAAAGCCCGCAAAATGACGTTCAAAGAAAAACAGGAGTTTGAGAGCATAGAAAAAGAAATGGCTCAATTAGAACTGCGCAAAACAGAAATCACTGCTCTATTTGAAAATCCTTCTGCAACAGATGATCTTCAAAAATTATCTCAGGAAATGGAAGTAATTGTTAAAAAACTGGAAGATAAAGAATTACGCTGGTTGGAATTGAGTGAACTGGTTTAAAAAAATTAAGCCTGTAGTATTTAGTCGCTAAATCTATCCATCGAGCTTGTTTTAGTACATAAAATTCATATATTGAGTCAAAATGTATTAAAGACTTCGTAGCTCAGTTGGTAGAGCAGCTGACTCTTAATCAGCGGGCCGAGGGTTCGAGCCCCTCCGAGGTCACAAGTAACGTCATTTATAGTATTATAAATGGCGTTTTTTATTGTGTGGAATATGATATGGTATATTAAGATTCGTATGTAAAATAAACTGTGTCAATCTACCTAGTTGTTATGTTGAGGTGTTGGAATGTGGTAAACTCTTTTCGAGTTTACATATTTCAACACCCTTTCTTGTTTACCTTCGATGGTCTTGGGGGTGTAGATCAGCATGCAAACCGTGCAATTTAAACCCCAAATTAGAGCCACTTTTAACCACCACGACAGACAAACTATAAACCTAAATCAAGCAACAGGTTAACTATCGTAGTAGATATCATTTCGCAATAATTCATTCCTCTTCACCCTTTTTATTTATACAATTATACAATCATGCACTTACTTTTATTTAAAACATTTTGGAAATTAAGGAGCAATGTTTTATAATTGTAGTGCACTAGTTAACTATAACACTAAATCAATTATCTATGTTAAATATTAATCACTTAAAATTTGGGTATAAACCCAAAAAGACATTGTTTGAGAACGTAAACCTGCATTTATCGGCTGGTCACATTTATGGCTTGTTGGGCAAAAACGGAGCAGGTAAATCCTCATTATTAAGAATGATGTGCGGATTATTATTTCCTAAAGAGGGAACCATAGAAGCCATGGGATTCATGCCTATGCAGCGCAAACCCAGTTTTTTGCAACAGGTGTATTTCGTTCCTGAAGAGGTTGAACTACCGCATTTACAGATTAAGCAATTTGTTAAAGTGAACGGTGCTTTTTATCCGGCGTTCAATGTTGAGCAATTCACTTTACTGTTAACCGAATTTGAAGTAAACATCGACTCCCACATCAAAGACCTTTCCTACGGGCAGCAAAAAAAGGTGGTAATAGCCTTTGCAATTGCTACCAATGCACGTTTACTTCTATTGGATGAACCTACCAACGGACTTGATATTCCTTCGAAAGCACAGCTCAGGAAAGTGTTGGCCGGCCATATAAATGAAGATAGTTGCATAATCATATCCACGCATCAAATCAGGGATTTAGACAGCCTCATTGATTCCATAATTATTTTGGATAACGGTGAAATAATTTTAAATGAAAGCACCGATAGAATTACCGAAAAACTGGCTTTTAAAGTATTAAACCAGGAAACAGCAGCCCCGATTCTGTACGCCGAACCTTCATTGGCCGGACAGTTAACTGTTTTGGAAAACGTTAATAACGAAGCCAGCAAGCTCGACATTGAACTCTTGTTTAATGCCGCTACCGTAAACAAACCTGAACTTTTAAGAATATTTAACAACTAAAACCATGAACAACACTTTTAGCTTTTACCGACTGAAACTATTGTTTCAAAAAGACTGGGCCGAGAACAGGAATATATACTTATTGTCGACTCCTGCGATTGCGGTTATAATCACATTGCTTTATTTATTGATAGGCGATTATAAAGAAGATCTACGCATAGCTTTGATGTATGCCAAAAGAGGCTTACCTGACCAATATGAAATGGTGTATCAAAGGACACGTTATAAAAATGAAGCAATATACAGTATTGGTTTATTTGTAACATTCTCACTAAATGCTATTTTAAGAGTTAATAAGTTGGCTAATAAAAAAACACTTGTGGAGTTTTTGCTTCTGCCTTCCTCCGCCGCTGAAAAACTCGCATTGCACTGGATCTGGTCATTCCCCGTTCTATTTGTTGTATATACTTCAGTCTTCCAAATGATTGATCACGGATTTATAACACATTATTTAGAAAGAGCGGAGGAAGCTAAAGCGTTTTACTTAGCGAAAAGTCTTAGTTATTTGAATTTAACTCATTGCCTTAAAAAAAATGAAGAGTTTTTCGGGTGGTTGTTGGTAATATATTCTTCTTTTCTTATTTGGCCGTTCGCTTTTAAAAAATATGCCATTATTAAAGGGTTAATTACGATTCCTGTGATTGGCTTTATGCTTTACACATTTAGTTTCCATTTAATGCAGCGTGCATTCCCTTATTTAAAATCAGTTTCCCTAAGTGGCCTATACTTTTCTGTTAGTGGATTTGAATTATCACAGAATCAAAAGCTATTTATGGGAACACTCCTATTTGGACTTGTGCCTATACTTATTTGGATAGTTAATTGGTATAAAATCAAAGAAAAACAAGTTTAAACGCTACTCTTATGCAATTCAGAGAACAACAGGCTATTTACCTTCAAATTGTAGACTATGCATGCGAGCAAGTTCTACTGGGGAAATGGATGCCATCGCTACGAATTCCATCCGTTAGAGAATTAGCTGTTACACTTGAAGTAAACCCTAATACGATTATGCGGGCGTATGAAATTTTACAGGACGAAGGTATTTGCAGCAACAAACGTGGCGTTGGTTTTTTTACCGATGCGGATGCCATGGAAAAAGTAAAAAACTATAAGCGCAAGCAGTTTATTGAAAACGAACTGCCCCTACTCTTTAAAAGCATGTATCTGTTGAATATTTCATTTGACGAAATACAAGAACGTTATCAAACCTATACATCCACCTTAAATGCTTAAAATAATGAAGACATCTAATAAACTCATTCTACTAATTTTCTTCCTATTAATTGGCTTGGTACCGCTTAGTGTTTATTTTTTTAAAAGCAATTATGAAAAATTTGACAAGACTAAAAATTCAATTAATCGCGAAATAAATTGCATTGTAGTGGAAGGACAATGTGAATGGCTTAATATTGGACCCGGAAAGAATACAATAGGAGATTACAATTGGATTAAAGATTCAGTTTCCTTTGAATACAGAAAGGACACCATGTTTATCAGGGAACGAAATCCAACGAAATCAAGAACAACTGCCAAATACGGAATATCATTAAATTTAACTAAATGCCCCAACATTATAGCTCATGATGGAATTGAAGATCTTTATATTAATGGATTTAATGTAGTAAAAAACAATTTGCAACTAAAGCTTTCAGGAGGCATTCTGCGCATTGATTCACTTACTGCCGATTCGATTTTTTTAGAATTGCATCAAGGCCAATGGACTACACTCGGTAAAACTTCAAAATTCAACTTTGTATCTATTAAAGCCACGGATAGTTCATCTATTACGCTTGAATGCAATGATATTAAAACCATCAAAGCCGCAATAGAACCTTCGGTAAATGTAAATGGCTTGATGAGAAACATTAATAAGCTTACGAAATAATCAGCTCATATTATACACATACTAACCTCAAAACCATGAATAACACATTTAGCCTATACCGCCTCAAACTTCTATTTCAGAAATATTGGGCTGAAAAACTGATTTTTTGTTCCGTTTTGCTACTTAATTATAATTTTACAGTTTAACATTTATAACAACCTAACAAAAACATGAAGAAGTATCTTGCATTGCTGGCTGTACTGGCTAGCACAATTTTAAATGCCCAAGCCGGAGGCATCACGGAAATCAAAGGGGTTTCAAAAAAAACAAAACCGGGAGCGGTAAAGCTGTATAAAATCGTTCACGGCAGCATGGAAGAAATTGCTTCATCTACCCCAAATGCTGGTGGTGCTTTCAAATTTAGTTTCCAGCCTGAATATGATGGGTTTTATGTAATAGGTTCAGGCAAAGCCTCTGCCCAAGACTTCGCCAATGTCAAATATAAATTATACGTTAAGGGTAAAGATAAAATCAACCTTGAATTAAATGATTCTACCTATGTGCTCACAGGCAAGAATACCAAGGAAAATCAAGTTTTAGAGCAATGGTATAAACTAACCTATAATATTGAGCAAAAATCCATTTATAGGAATCGCCCCCTAAAAACTTACGTAGATTTCTTTTCAGCATTGGATGCCGCTGCCATTCAGGCAAAGAGTTGGACAAACGGTAAAGCAACAGGAAATGCGGAATTCGATAATTTAATGAAGCTGACGGTTAATTATGACCTTGCCCACATGGCCATGTATTTCTTGCGTAATTCGGGTACATTTCCTACCAAAGAAAATTATAACGCTTATTTGAAAGGCTTTAATGCAGATCAATTTATGCAAAATGAAGATTTATTAAAGTTTCCGTACGGTCAACTGCTGCTTAAATACTTAGTAATGTTTAAAACCTATAAACCTGGCCTAGGAATGTTGCCCCTTGATAAAGAAGCGGTTATGACTATCCCAAATGATGTATTAAAAGGGGAGTATGTTCTTGATTATGCAAGTACAGTTAATTCTTATGCCAAGTTTGTTGAAATATCAGATAAATACAGTACCTATTTTCTAACCGCTGATCAGCAGAAACGTGCACATGAAATTGCGGCAGGTCTTATCCGTTTAGAACCTGGTAAAAAAGCCATAAATTTTACTTCTTCGGATGTGACCGGCAAACCAGTATCGCTAGCTGATTTTAATGGTAAAATCGTTTATGTGCATGTTTGGACCATGAACGGGCAAATTAAGGAAAATCCACTTGCTCAATTGGAGGAAGAGTTTCAGGGAAAGGACGTGGTGTTTTTAAGCGTTTTTGCAGGAGAGGAAAAAGATAAAGAAAACTGGAAAAAATTCCTTGATCGTTATCAATGGGGTGGCATCCAATTATTTGCCGACCCGCAAATTCAGAAGGTTTACAGAATAACTGGTAACAATACTCTTTCGAGCTTCATGTTGTTCGATAAAAACGGTAATATTATTAACTTGGCTGCTCCTAGACCAAACGGGCCCACAGGACCAGGTAAAGCACAAATAAAAGCAGTGCTGAATGAATGGTTGAGTAAATCTTAAATCATAAAAAGCTTTAATTCCAAATGTGAAAATAGAAAAGACAGGTGTTATGCCTGTCTTTCTTTTTTTATATAATCAACTAAATCAATACGTTGCAACAAATTGACCTCGTTGAAGGAGTCCCCAGGCATTGTATATCCAAAGAATGATCGTTACCTCTTTCGATTGAGTTAGTTTCCACGAGAACGTTTCAAGGTAGTTTTGATTCATTTATCTGCGATAATTTAACCCAATGACCAAAACTTTTACTTTAAAGAAGTACTCATTTTTATTTTTTCGATCTTAATTCATTCTTTTTAATATCAATTCTGCTAAAGCTCAATTTTCTTTACCCGCAATGTTTATTTTCCCAATGAACCAGCAAAAAATCCGATTATTGCGTATTGTGTTGAATTATTTTTTGTCATTAGTAGAAGCTTAACAATTTGCGCCAAATAAAAATTCAGATAATGGTTCAAGATAGCCTTTCTGTAGATAACAAATAGAGGCTCCATCTTCATATGCACCAACATATTTAGGGGCGTTAGCCCAAGAAGGGGGGGCAAAGTTTGGAGAATCCTTTGATTTAGTGCTATAAGTGTATCGACCTTCAATTACGTGTACTAATGCAATGCCATGTTCACTGGCATATAGTTTAGCGCCTTCTTGAAAACCACTTGTAGAAAAAATCATACCTTTTTGAGCTCCAGTTGCGCGTAGTTTATCATAGAGCAATTGTACTACTTCTCTTTTTATTTTGTTTTTATGTCTCTTGCATTCAACAAGAACTTTAAAACTTGCTCCTAAAAGTTCAAATTCAGCATAAACGTCAATTTGATACTCGCCGTCAGTCCTTTTTAAATGTAGGTCATGGATTGCCTCAAATGTTTTTAATTCCTTACCCAAATCAACTAAATAATCTTTAATTAATAATTCGAAGTCGCGAGGTAAAATATCTGCGTTTATATCGTCTGGTGGTAAAGGCATGTATTTAAGTTTGAAGTCGCGAAAACTCATAACCTATTCCATCTGTCATCATCATTCTTCTCTCGCTTCCGAAGGACAAACGGGTTGTATAAGTTCCTGGGCCGTCCACTCCTAGTTTGCTAAGGAGCTTCCTCTAGGAGAAACCACAACTGGTTAACCAATGATTGGTCAACGGTTCTTTCCGTGAATACCATCCCATCCCTGAATGAGGGTTAATAAAAAACGTTCCCGTCCTGCGGAATAACTAACTTCTTTACCAACTCCTGCCATCAATTGCTTCATGGCTTGTCTTATTTCTTTCGGCTTTTCGAAGATAAAAAACCAGTCATTTTGGGCTAGTGATGCAGGAAAACCTTTTAATTTCGTATCGTAATCGACTTTTAATGTATCAAACATAAGTTTGTTTTGTGCATAAAGCAGATTCGAAAAGAACACCGATACTATAAAAATGTATTTCTTCATTGTTGATGTTTTATAGGTCTTAATTTGTTGTCCTTCCCACGGTTTGGTAAGCGATCCTATGAACAACCAAACAGATAAGAGAGGAACTATAGTTTTTTATAAAACAATTTTTGTGTACCATACTTTGTTATCATAAGCTTCCATCCATTGCTTCAATAGTTTTTCTTGACTTTCATACTTCATCAGCTTGCAACCTACCCTAAAATAAATTGGCTCAGTTGTCTTAAGAGAAATAAAATCAGTCTTGTATTTTTCATATTCAGAATCTGTGAGTAGAAACAGACCGATTACACAATAAAACTTTCCTGAAATAGTAGCCATAGGATAAATCTCTTTAAATTTTTTACCAGCATAAGGAGATTTGTAGATAATATTAAAAGCAAATATTTCAGGTGGATGCCCAATTTCTCCACCCCAAAATCCAACTTCTTGCGATCGGGATATAACACAACTGTCTAAAGAGTTTATTAGGCTTTCACGGTTTGACTGTGCAAATGATGACAAAGTCATAAAGCCAAAGAGTAATAAGATTAACCGTTTCATTGTCTGATAAATTGCCAAGGATGAAATATTTTCAATTATAGCTGCCTATTATAGGCCCAAGGTAGCTTTTCCCGTTCACGCCTGCAAGGAGTGATAAAGGTTATGCGCGTTAGGATTGAAATACAACCTTATTCACCGCGAACGATTCTGCTAAAAAATTTATATATCTAGTACGCTATCGGGTAATAGCATAGTAGAGAAGATAGCCCCACCCACGCGGAATTGGAACCGTGTATCGTGTACTCCCGATTCTAGAAATGGATTCACACCTTACAGATTGACTGGCAGTTTTCGGTGCACGTTGATAAACCGTTATTGAGTTCTGATGTTGCAAATTCAAGCGCTAAGATTGCAGTTGGTAATTAAGCTTTTGCGCGAATTACAAAGCCTAGGCTGCGCGACTTACTTTATCCGCATACTAACAACTCCAGAAGTTTCTCTGCAACAAGCGGTTTATTAAGATATTTTATTACGTAAGGGTTTGCACTCGCTCTTACCATGTCTTCAGGATTGTTTGAGGTAGTAAGAATGACAATGCGGCAATTTTCTTTTTGCGCTGCGGGGAATTTGGCGTATTCTTCAAGAAATTCGAAGCCATCCATTTGCGGCATATTTATGTCGAGAAAAAGAAGCTCGGGAAAGGCTGCCGAATTTTTAACAGATTCCCGTAAAAATCCCAGCGCATCAATGGCAGATTCCTTAATGGTTACTTTTTCGGATAGTTGATATTTGTCAACAATATATTTGCTGATGTAGTTATCAAACTCATTAAAAGAATGGCTACTTTTTTGCTAAAAAATCTCAAGAGGAAACCAAAGAAGGATATCCTAAATGAAATATAAACGCAAAAAAACATTTACCGGAATAAAGGAGCTGTGTTTACCGACTCGTTATAGACAAACGCCTTCAACATTCTTCCATTGAAACGGAAATAATCGAAAATCACCCATCTAATTATCAAATATAAAAAAATGGAGGACTGGCACAATTTCGAACTATTAAATTTTGGGGGCTATACACTTACTATTTTCGAAGTAATATCCGTATTCATTTTAGCAATCGCATGTCGGGTTATCCTATGGCTTATTAAACGTGGTTTAAATAATTTAAAAAAAATCGACGACGGTCAACGTTTCACAATTTACACCATAGTTAAATATTTCCTGTGGGTATTTTTTATTTCAGCCGGTTTAAAAATTCTTGGCATTGATGCATCTGTATTAATTGCGGGATCTGCAGCTTTATTAGTCGGGATTGGCCTGGGGCTGCAGGCACTTTTCTATGATTTTATTTCCGGGGTCATCATTCTGGCCGAAGGTATAATAAAGGTTGGGCATGTTATCCAAATCGGGGATAAACGGGTTGAGATTTTAGCCATTCGATTCAGGACCTCTATTGTAAAGACGCGGGACGAAAAGGAAATTATTATTCCCAATTCATACTTCACCAAAAATGAAATCATCAATTGGTCCAACCAAAAAAACACCAATCGCCATTTTGTGGCAGTGGACGTGTCTGATAAGGATGTAGAACAAGCAATGCAACTGATGCTGGCTATTGTCAAAACACATCAAAAAGTAACAAAACTACCAGAACCCTATGTGCGAATTGAGGAATTTACTAACTATTCCGTTTCTTTAAAATTACTTTTTTGGTCAGAGGAAGTTTTTGCCGTCGGCAGAATGTTAGGTGAAATTCGCTTACTCGTTTTAAAATCTTTCCAAGAAAATAATATCGTAATGGCTGTTCCTCACCAACATATCATTATTAAGAACAAATCATGATCATCGTTTTTTGTTTGCTGTTTGCAATGATCTATTCTTTTCGTTTGACAGGTTTCCTCCTCATGACCATATTCCCACATCTGGTCCTTACCGGATATTGACAAATGAAATTCGCAACAATAATCAATCGCCTGATAACATTATTTTTGATGAACCGACAAATAATTTGGATCTTCAAAACATAGAAATTCTAACAGCTGTTAGATAGACCGACTAAACCAACATGCTTGTACAAATACCGAGAGGTTAAAAACAAACGAATAAAAAATAAATACACGATATGAAAAGCACCGCAGCGCACGACCAGCGTATCGCCAAAATGACCTTTGCCTCAGTCTATCCTTTGTATATCGCAAAAGTGGAGAAGAAAGGCAGAACAAAAGAAGAACTGGATCAGATCATAGAGTGGCTCACAGGTTTCGACAATCAGAAACTGCAAGAACTAATAATGGAGAAAGTAACTTTTGAAACATTTTTCCAATGTGCTACGCTTAATCCTCATGCTTACCTCATCACAGGAGTCATCTGTGGCTATCGTGTAGAAGAAATCGAGAATCCATTGACGCAAAAGGCTCGGTATTTGGATAAGCTAGTAGATGAGCTGGCGAAGGGCAGAAAGATGGAAAAGATTTTACGAGTAGCGCAGAATATTGGAAAACTTCGTTAATTTTTTAAATACCCCAAAAAAAACCGCTAAGAACATTTCAGTAAATGCCTCCTGATCGCGCTCTTTTAGCAAAGCGATTAGCTCTTTATCAGTTCGATCATAATAGGGAGTCATCTTTCTCGATAAGTTGAATGCCGAAATAACAAAAAAATATTAATATTCAAGTATTACTCTTACTGTAAAACACCTTAATGCAAAAACAACACCCTCCTGAATACTAACAGATTATATTCTTTCTAATAGCACTACCTAACTAAAGCTAAAATATAGGCATTTATAATCTGATTCGTTTTTTACCGAGCAAAGATTGTTGGAAAGAAGCTATAAAATCAGATTAGGAAAGAGTGATTTTTCCGCATCCCAATTGGCTACGAAGCCTTTGGGCCGAAAGATTTTCTTTTCAGCGAGTTAGTTGCGGGTAGATCCCTGATAATTTCAGAGATGCTACACCGACATTCTAATTCGTGACACTATTTGTATTATTTCAACACTTCGGCAAGCTTTGCCTCTAAATCCTCACCTCGCAAATTACTGGCAATGATCTTGCCATCAGGACCAATCAAATAATTTTGCGGTATTGATCTTATCCCATAAAGAGCTGCTGCTGCATTTTTCCAGCCTTGCAAATCACTTAATTGTGTCCATGCTAACTTATCACTTTCAATAGCCTTTACCCAAGCCTCTTTCTTTCCTGGATTGTCTAAAGAAACTCCTAAAACCGTGAAGTTTTTGTCTTTGAATTTATTAAAATTAGCCACGACATTTGGATTCTCTGCACGACAAGGCCCACACCAGCTGGCCCAGAAATCTAAGAGAACGTACTTCCCTCTAAAATCAGATAGTTTTACTTCTTTGCCATCCACATCAGGTTGTGAAAAATCAGGTGCTACAGCTCCCTTTGCTGTTTTTTTAGCCTCCACAATTCGCTTCGCAAAATCCTGACCCTCTAGCATGTTTTTAATTGACGCTGACAAGGAATTAAAAACAGGCTCAACCATTTCCACATCTTCAATCCTTGAACCACTAATTTCCTTTAGGGCCACCAAACTGAAATACGAATCAGGGTTCTTTTTAATGTATTCTTTCTGAATTCTTTGCTTCTCTTCATTGACCGGCTTAAATTTTGCCATTAAGCGTTTCGCTAAACTTCCATCCTTTTTTTCCGCATCAGATCCTGCTGCCCATTCCTTATCAAACCCTGCAATCGCTAAGGTTTGTGCAGCAAAAAGCTTGCTGTAACGTACATACTCCACACTTAATTTAGCCCCTGAAACAGTAGCATCTTTCATCAAATCCTTTGTAGTTAATACAACCTCACCCTTATCTAAGTATAAATTATAAATATCCGAATTTGCATCAATCTGCCCCATTCCCCGTCCTGATTGAGCAAGTATTACAGTTGCAGCTGTAGGAGCTGAAACTTTACCTGTAAATGAGAACTTCCCATTTACTAACTCAGCAGAATCGATCTTATTTTTACCTTCTGCTTTATACTTCAAATAAGCTTTGGCTTCTTTTTTTTTATTTGCCACTCTACCTTCTATGCTAAAGGTTTCATTTTGCGCCCAAACCAAAAACGGCAAGGACATAGCTGCTGTTAGAATTATCTTTTTCATCAAAATTTCTTTTTATCGGAAATGAAGCCCGCATAAACATGCGCTTATGCAGGCTTCGCTTTTATTTTTTCTATTTAAACCTTTGCTTTTTTCTCTCTCACTTTCAAACCTTTAACCATTTCAATCTGACTATCAACTGTTTTTGTTGATTTTCCGGCTTTAATTTCATTATCTCTCATCTCGTTTCCAACAACAAGCGCTTTTTCCAAATTATAATTTCTCCAAAGAATATAAAAATAGACGCTCAAGTACTTAGGATCACGATTCCTTTCCAACAAGTCTTCCATCCATTTTATGCCCGCAGCACCCTCATCCTTATACCCTGTACAATTACCTAATAAGCTTGTTAATGCAAGTGTATATGAATCATTATTCTTGCCGTATTTAGCTAAAAACGCTGTTCCTCTTCTCATGTATTCATCGATGTCAACGCTACCCTTGCTGTCAAATGTTTCAAATACGTTATAAAACATGGCATACTCATCATAATAAGGGTAATTTTTAGCCTTGAACTTCACCATTGCGGCTTTAAACTCAGGCCTCGGATCGTTACCGACCAAACCCCTTAAATACCATAAGTAAGTATTGGCAATGAACTTATCTATCTCAGCCTCTCCAACTGATTTAGCATATGCATTCCGGTTCGTTTCAAGGTATTCAAAAACCGGTGAGAAAGGTGCAGTTCCAACGGTTTTCACCAGTTCATAAGTACTTTTTTTAGCCTTATCATTTGCGCTCAATTCGTTAAAATATTTAGTAAAATCAGCACTTGCTTTTTCTCCCCTATACGCCTTTTTAAGTGCGTTAAAATATTTAGCAACGAACTCCTCTTTACGGTTTCCGGCATCCCATTCATTTGTAATGGACAGCAAGTTCCTTTCAGGATTCGCAGCTGTTTTTGCAAGAGCAATTAATCCTTCCCCGGACAACCCTCCTGCAGCCGAATGCACAATAGCGCCATTCTTATCAACAAACATTAAAGTAGGATAGGCATTAATCTGGTACTTTTTACCCAGTTCAACACCTACACCCTTATCGTCACATTGAATTTTGCAATTGATAAACTGGGAATTGAAATAACTGCCCACTGTAGCTAATGGAAACACTTCATTTGACATTACTTTACAAGGGCCACACCAAGAGGTATAAAAGTCGATAAACACCATTTTATTTTCAGCCTTAGCCTTTGCCAGCGCCTCATCAAGGTTGTGCAGAAATTCAATCCCTTGTGCGTTAGTAATCACTGGGGAAATCATTAGCCCTAAAACAGCGAAGACAATGCGAATTCTTCTAATTTTGTTCATTTTTATTGTTTTTTATAGATTCAAATAATTACTGATTTTGGTTGCAGAATGCTGTAATCCTTCCAAATCCTGAATAGGTTTTGATATATAAAGGATCAGTGACTAAACCTCCAACCCCTAAGGTTTGAAGAGGTATGGTTATAATTTTTCCATTTTTTGTTGCTTCATTATAAGTACTCAAAATGAGCATTCTGTTAGCCGCAGGCATGGTTTGTCGTTGGGTAAAATCAAGCGGATTAACCAAACTAGGTAAATTTATATTACCCTGCATAATGTGCATCCGCATTCCGGTAATTTTTTCACCACTTTCAACGGTGTACCTTAAACTAGCATCAGTACCTCCACCGGCAAGCAATGTTGTAGCATAAACTTTATTGTCGGTAGCATAAAACAACACGTTTTCAGATTGAGAGCAGGTATAATATTTTGAATTATTAATTTCAGGATTATTAGTGATATCATGCAAAGAATAACCCATCTTCCCATTTAATGGCGCTAATAGTACCTGGTAAACAAAATACTGAGCGGCATCTCTGCTTTTCATTATTGCTAAAACTCTTTTATTTTGCCCTTCTTCTAAATGCAAACAAGTTTTATTGCCCATATTCCTCGGATCAAAAGCAGGCGCAACACCACTATTGTCAACCGCCGGAAAAGAGGTTAAAGTCCCACTGCTTGAAGTAATTGTTGGAGTAAGCAAAAATCTGTTATTTTTCTCATCGTATAATACTGCAGCTGCAGTTGAAGAAGTTGGCAATTGCAGGCCACATATCTCTTTACAGGAGTAATCCAAATTATCTCCCAGAAAGCGATAGCCAAAAGGAGCAGTAGAAGTATACCTGTAATGCACTTTCCCATCATTCACAATGTATTCATGCGGATTAGTTTGCTGGGTAGATTGAATTTTATTCGGACTTATCTTCTCTGGTGGCAAAAGGAAGCATTGGTTATCGCGCATAGTAAACTGGTAACTTAGAGGATCCACTCTAATAATAGATTTATCGGTTATACTGGTTAAAAACCGGGAAGTAGTATATCTCTCATAGCTTACGTCCTTCACAATACCTTCAATTTTTTTTGAATTGGCTCCGCTGTATAAATTTCTGAATATTTTACTTTCAGAATCGCCCATACCAGGAGTGAAATTGAAGCCCATTATTAAATTGTAATCCGAATTAATGTCATCCCTTGTATCCACTACAATTAAGCCGGAGCCATAAGCCGAATTCACAGCCAAATTCCAGGTGAAGAAGGCCTTCTGATTTGTTGTAGTGTCGGTAACGGTATAAATTAGCACAAAGCTACCAGGGGCCTCTGTAATTTTTGTTTCCAGATTCCTTCCTACTCCCACTATTCGCTTGTATCCTCCATAAGTGTTAATTCCCCATTCGTATTTTAGGTTATCATTAGAGGTTCCTGTTTTATTTACCTTAATCTTTATTTTTAATGAATCTCCTTGAAAAGTAGTATAAGAAGTAGTCAAACCCATACCTGTCGTATCAATCACTATTTGAGCAACGGGTTTTACATCCATATTTGTCATATCCTTTATACAGGACATTGCAAAAAATGACATAGCAATCAGTATGTAAACTATATTTTTTTTCATGTTTCCCTTATTTTAAAATTGATAGTTGGCAAACTAAATAGGCATGGTAACAAGTTGACCCGCATTAGGTCCGTCTTCGTATCTAAGTTCATTCCCAGGATGCTCCAGGTTATATTTAATTAAGGCCTCTTTAACCTTTAAGGCATAAGCGTTAACCTGCGCGGCAGACCACCACCATGTTACCGGATCAGTCTTACTTAAAGTTCCGCTATAAGGAAATGAAGTTACCCCCGCTTCTTTAAGCATAAAGGCATACCAATTTGTAGAAAAAGGGGTACCAAAATAATACTTCAACCAATTCCAATTCACAGGTTGAATAATTTTACCCGTCCAGGTAATCTGAACCGTTTGGGTCAACATTGGCTTGAAATCTGATGATTCACTGAGCTTAACTTTTAACTTTACAAGAGATTGATCGACCTGTTGATTTCTTTTCAACACAATGCCTACTCTGCCATTAAAACTGTTTTTTAAAAGATCACCCTGTTGGATTTCGTACATTTCACTGGTGACATTGGTGTTAGTATCATTTACTACCTCAATTGTAAAATGCCGGTCAACGTCCTTTGCATTTCCGGAGAGTGCTACAGGCAGGTAAATGGTCTTTGAATTGGCTCCAATATCTTCTGTAAAGGAATAAGCATAAGTAGAAGTCGTAAAATAAATTCCAGGATCATCATTGTAAGTAGAGATCTCCTGCTTTTCACAAGCGCTTAAGATCATTACGGTGCCAAATAAAAAACTACAATATTTTGCTAGACGTTTCATAAAGTTTTTATTTAATTTATTAAACATAGTTTCCTTAACAACCAATTACCTGGCACCCATTTCTAGTTCTCTCTCTGGCATTGGCAACACATAAATACTGTTATCCATCACTCTTGAGGTACCTGTTATGACTGTTTTCCCTAGTCTTTTATAGTAATAAAAAAGCTGTCCCTCACTTACAAACTCTTTCCTGTACTCCTTCTCAATTTCAACATCAACACCATCCTTTGTAAGGCTTGGAGACAGGTCGTAGGTACTTTGTATTGCTCTGTTTCTTCTTACGGTATTGAGGTATCCAACAGCAGTGGTTTGATCACCTTTTTCATTATATGCTTCGGCCAGTATATAATACATTTCAGGTAATTTTATTATCGGCATTCTATCTTTAAAGGTTGACCCATCAACATAATTGAACTTCATAAGCAAATAATCAGATGATGATACTTTATTGTATAATTCTTTATACCGATAATCAGATTGTGACATCTGTGGCTTGCTTGCAATCTCATACAGATTATCAGCAACTACCCCATTTTGGTTTAACCTACTGTAGTTTATATTAATTCCATCAGCAGCAAACCGCTGAATAAATGGACGAACTACGTCATAAAGATTTGGGACGCCTAAAGAAAATATATGCTCCGTAGAAAATGTATAATCTTTATTCACCGGGTTTGGATCATTAATATTACCTGAATGGAAAGCGACTTGATGACGCGATGCTTTTGCAACAACTTCCTTAGCGGCCAAAATTGCATTATCATAGTCTCCAATCCACAAATACAACCTAGCCTGTGTTGCTTTAACCGCGTAATAGTTAAAGCGCATCTGCCTGTTATTATAAAACAAATCTGTATTGGGGATCGGCAATTTATTCACACCGACACTAACAGAATCATACGGTGCAAGTAGTTCTGCAGCCTTATTGAGGTCATTTTTCAAGGAGTCTATATAAGCTGAAACCGAAACCTGAGCCGTAATGTGTTTGGTGTACTTTGTCACATAGGGTAATGTTTGTTTAGATAAACTGCCTGGATCTTTTATAAGATTTCCATAGCCGAACAGTCTGAAAAGATCGAAGTGTAAAAAAGCGCGTAACCCAAGACTCTCTCCTTTAATAAAGGCGTAGTTTGCAGGGTTTAAAGTCGCCTTTTTAGCATCAATATTTTCAATAATGTTGTTTAGATTGGAGATCCCGTTGTAATTGACTGCCCAGATATCATCCTTTTTGGTAACTACAGCCTGAGCACCATATTGATACGTTGAAGCCAAATAATAAGGATGAGTAGTTCCTGGCATATAATATTGCTGAGCTAAAGCATCAACAAACCCGATCGTACTTTCAAATCCATACGTCTTTGGAGAGGTCATTAGAAGATAGCTTCCAACCAAAGCATCTTTAAATCCCTGCTCAGATTCGAATAATACATTCGATGCAATTTCCGATTTAGGAGGAATGTTTAACCATTCATTGCAGGAAGTAAAAAGGAGTACAATTGAGGCAATAATAAATATCTTTTTCATAACTAGTTACAATTGAATTTGAAGCGAGAAGGAACATTTTCTTGCAAATGGATAAGATAAACCTCTTTCAATCCCGACTGAAGACAATAGAAAAACGTCATTCATATAGAAATTACAACGAACGCGCTCTACCCCCAATTTCCCAATGAAAGCACTTTTGTAGAAATCATAAGAAAGGTTCAGCGAAGAAAGGCTAAATTCACTTCTGGCCATCACAAACCGATCGCTAGGTTGCGTTCTAAGAAATTGACGAGTCCATGATCCGTCCGGATTTTGAACTTCTACTGAGCCAAGGGATTTAAATGGCTTAACATCACCCGGTTTTTGCCAGGTACTGTTTAAAACCCTTTTATCAACGTTATAACTCATATTAACGTTTTCCACCCTATCAACAAGCGTTTGATTATAAATCTGACCTCCCGTTAAATACCTGAAATATAGGTTAACCCCAAAGCCCTTATATCCGCCGTTGATGCCAAAAGTCCCACTGACAGCAGGCATTTTATCGCCTACTACAACCATATCTGCTCCTGAGTAAGTGTACGTTTTATTTCCATTTCTATCGATGTAAATCTCCTTTCCGTTGGCAGGATCAATTCCCAACGAGCGAACAGCCCAAATAGCATCCATTGACATACCATCATAATATTTAACAACGGGTTTATTGTTGTAAACATCGTTTGCCCTTTTTTCCTGTTCTTCGTTAAACGTTTTTAATGCATCAGATATGGATAGTATTTTGTTTTTGTTATGAATCGCTGACGCCGTGAAAGAAAGAAATGTCTTATTCTTTGGATTTGAGTATACATTATAGGTAAGCATAGCTTCAACACCGATATTCCTGATCTTCCCAAGGTTTTCTTTTACATTGGAAAAACCTGTTGAGGGCGGAAGCGAATAATCAATTAGCGTATTTTGCGTAATGCTCTGGTAATAATCCAGACGAGTGCTAAACTTTTTCAGGAAGCTTGCATCCAGACCGACATTATAATCCATTTTTTGCTGCCATTTAAGATCGTCGTTCGCCAAGCCCATTAAATATGCACCCAAATAACCTTGATATATTTTATCCAAGTAATACTTATAAGTAGCAATAGATTGATATGAACTAAAATTCTGAGAACCGGTAGATCCTATTGAACTCCGTAATTTTAGCCGGTCAAAAACATTCAACTTTTTAATAAATTCCTCATTATGCATATTCCAGCCAAGTCCGGTGCTCCAGAAATTCCCCCAACGGTTATTAGACCCAAACTGAGAAGATGCACTTGTTCTATACGAAACATCCGCTAAAAACCGCGAATCATACATGTAACTGAACACCGACAAAAGACCGACATCTCTTGTTGTGCCTTCACTACCAGTCGGGCGATTGTTATAGCGGCTATATTGATTAGCAAACAATATATCGGTCATCCTGTCATTGGGAAAACCTTCGGTTTGAAAAGTGACATTTTCATAACTCTTTTCACTCATATTCGCTCCTACATTGGCAAAAACCGAATGCTTCTCAATAGTTTTTGAATAACTAACATTAAAGTCACCGCTTAATCCCTTGTTGTCTCCTTCCATCCTTGAATATGAACCTTTCCTAAAAAAATCAGCTTGAGAAAAGTTTGCAAATTTCAGGTGATTGGCCGGATAGAACTGGTCAGCCTGACTGGAGGTTTTGGTTAGTCCTACTCTCAAAGTAGACTTTAATCCATCTGAAATAAAGAACTCAGTATATAAATTATTGGTAACATCTGTATAGTTATTGGTGAGTTTAGTACTAAGTGTTGAATTATACAGCGGATTGGGAGCATAAAAGTTACCAATACTCGCAGATCCCGCATAAGGAATTATTCCGGTCTCTGCATTCTGCTTCATATTTCCAAACTCATCATATGGAGTTGTGTACGGGTTCATAGTCGAGTATTCTGAAAAAGAACCGTATGGAGAATCATTACTTTTATTCCCGGTAATTGTTAAAATGTTGCTAAACAAAAACTTTTTGTAACGATATGACGTCGAGATTGAACTTGAAAGGGTATTTCTTGATGACCCTTTCATTACACCTGATATTTGATTGTATGAGAAATCGCCAATCACTTTTAAGTTGGTTTCACCCAGTTCAAACGAGATCGCGTGTTTTTGCCCGACTCCATTTCGCAATGGCTTGGATAACCAATCTGTATTAACCCCGGAAAGAACAGCTTCCAGTCTCCGATTGTATTGCTGATCAAGGGTTAATTGAGTTTGATAATTGGGATTACCAACAGTCGTTTGCGAATACATGCCATATATGCGTTCGGCTTCCAATTTTTCTGCCGAGTTCATCAGGTTATAACTGCTCAGGTCAGGGGCTTCAATATCTGTACTTGCGGAATAGGATATGCCCACTTGTCCACCGGTCCTTTTTTTCGTTTCAATAACGATAACCCCATTCGCCGCTTTTGAACCATACAATGCTTTTGCCGATGCATCTTTTAAAATGGTCACAGATTCAATCCTGTTCATATCCAAATCGATAACCTTCACAAGACTGGTTTCAAAACCATCCAGTATAAAAAGTGGCTGATTTGGATCATTTAAAGAAGCTGCATTTAAATCAATACTTTGGTTAACCGGAAAAGATGAGGTACCCCGCAAACGTATTTCAGGCAATTTATTCGGATCAGAGCCAAGCTCCAAGTTGTCAAAAACCATCAAACTTGGCTCCAGCGTCTTTAAACTTTGAATGATATTCTTTCCGCTTACTTTGAGTAGTTCTTCTTTTCCAATGGTAGTAGCCGATCCTGTAAAACTTTCATTGGGCCTTTTAAATACACCCATAGAAACCACTGTTACGGCATCCAGCTCGAACGATTTCAATTCCAGGATAATGTTAAAGGGTTTGTGCTGACTGGCCGGCACTTCTTTGGTTTTAAACCCCAGGTAAGAAAAAACCAATATCGCTTTTTCGTCTATCCCCTTAAATTCAAATTCTCCCAGATTATTAGTTTTAGTAATCTTATTGGTGTTTTTAACGGTTACAGAAACATCAATCAAAGGCTTTCCTTTTTCATCCGTGACCTTACCTTTAACATCAATATCCTTTGTAGGATTAAATGCAGTGACGGCCTTTTTAACGATAACCGTTTTCTCTTCTAAGGTATAAACCAATGACCGATCAGCAAAGCAATAATCAAGAACATCTTTAAGATCAACCTGATTCACATTAATACTAATGGGTTTAGTTGCTTTTATCAGATCAGAATCGTAGAAAAAATCATATCCGGTTTGTTTTCTGATCTCTTTTAATACCTTTTCAAGCGGTGCGTTCTTTTCATTTAAGGTTACCAGTTGTTCACTTGTTCCAAGTAAAGTTACCAGTTGCCCTCTTGCGCCAAGAGAAACCTGTAAAAACATGGTGACTAAAATAAATGCAGTCAGTTTAACTCGCATAAGCAGCTTTCGTCTATTAGTTTGCCTAACATGGCTAAGAACCGATTCTATAACCAATAGGCATTTTATGATGTAGCCGCGAAGACTACATCCAAATTTGTAAAAATTCATACATTTGAATCGTTTAAGTTAATGATCGTAAATAGTTGTTTAGTCGCATCTTTTGACGCATTAGTCTGAACGTTGTCGGGGGTGTTGGCGCATCCCTGACTTTTTTTAAAATGACTACTATTAAGGAAAACCTTTCTCTATCATTTTTCAGTTTATTTAGTTTGTAAACTACTTAGTTTTCATTACGGTTATTTTTCGTCCTTGTACTTTAAAGCTCACCTGACCTGTTGACTCCATAATCTTTAATACTGCGGAAATATTCTTTCCTCTTGATACAATCCCTCCAAAATGCATTTTCTTGTCAGGTTTTTCATCGTATAACACGTCTACATTATACCATCTTGAAATTTTGCGCATAATAGATTCCAGATCGTCGCTATCAAAAACAAAATCTCCACTTTTCCAGGCTATTTCGTTCTCTACATCCACATTTTTCACTTGTATATCGTTGCTAAACACGGCTTGCTGATTAGGCTGAAGTACGACTTGTTGATCATTTCCTGAAACCCTTACACTACCTTCAAGTAAAGTAGTTTTGATATTGGCTTCATCACTATAAGCATTAATATTAAAATGTGTACCCAGTACCTCTACTTCCTGACCATTTGTCTTTACCACAAAAGGGTGCGTTTTATCCTTAGCTACCTCAAAATAGGCCTCGCCGGTAAGTTCAACTTTACGCAGTTTAAGAGAAGTGAAACTTACCGGATATTTAAGAGAGGAAGCTGCATTTAGAGTCACAGTGGTTCCATCAGGCAAACGAACCTGATAGGTTTCACCCCGAGCCGTAGAGAGGGTATTTATTTTGTTTGAAGCAGTCTCTATATCTTTGATCTCATACGTGATCTGGCCATCATCAGTTTTAGCGATGCTTACGCCAGCATCACTTGTAAGCTTGCCATTTATAGCACCCGACAAAATGATTTTTTTACCATTGGACAATATTAATGTTGCAGTGTTTTTACCGGGGGCAATTTCATTTGCATAGATGGGGGTCTGTTCAAAGGTTTGTTTCAGGTTACTTAAATAAAGGTAACCTCCAACGGAGATGGTTAAAGCAATGACTGCAGCCACAGCAACACGTGTCCATAGTCTTATTGCGCGAACATTTGATTTGGCCTTTTGCTTAATATATGATTCTACATTTGTATAGATCAAATCCAAACGTTGATCCACATCAGGTAAATTCGAATCAAGTATTTCCTTTCGGCTTAACTCTGCTAATATGAGCTGCTTTAAAGCAGAATCATCTTCTGAAATTTTGAAGTATTTCAGCAGCAACATGATCTCCTGCTCTGAGCAACGATCTTCCAGGTATTTACTAAATAAAGTATATATTGATTGTTCCATTTTCTAACAATTGATAGCTAATACACTGCTAAGCAAAAAAACAATGACTCCAATTGTAAAAAAATCAACAACTACCCAACAATCACTTAATAATCAGGCGAATAAATCCAACCTAAGTAATTCCATTTTTAGCTATCCTTTGAAACGCTGTAACGAGTTGGAGATTTGTAAACAATCCGATTTTTTATATATTGCCACCTCACCTAACCATATAAAAAGGATTTGAAAATTCTGGAAGACGACCTACAGAAGCAATTGCTTACAAGGCTGAAACAGGGCGATGAATCTGCTTTTAATGCCTTGTATAAAGCGTATAGCAAGCCGCTGTATCTACGTATTTTAAGAATGGTGAAGAATGCGGAAGATGCCGATGAATTGTTACAAGAACTTTTCATTAAACTCTGGGATAACAGGAGATCAATTGATTTAGAAAAATCTTTTCAATCCTACATGTATACCATTGCCCAAAACCTTGTTTATAACTATTTCCGCAAGATAGCGAATGACCAAACACTGATAAAATCCTTGTTGGCGAATGCTACGGATTATTACCTGAATGCACAAGACCTGCTTGAAAACAAGGAAATCTCTATATTGTTGCAGCGAGCCATTGATCAGCTAACTCCACAACGAAAACAAGCATTCCAACTCTGCAAAATTGAGGGAAAAAGCTATGAAGAAACTGCAGCATTAATGGGTATTTCTACTGCTACTGTAAATAGTCATATGACCAAATCATTCCAGTCTATAAAAGATTATCTACTTGAGCATCAAAATGTTTACACTTTACTATTTATAGCTTATATGGTAGCTGGGATAGGATAGTTTTACAGATTGGAGATAATTGTTATTACATAAAGTACTTGCCTAAAAATATCATTTCCAGGCTATTTTTTAGTTAAAAGCCAAATCATCAAGGTTCTTTTATATAGAAAATGTCAAAGGCAATACCATTGGCCATTTCTTCCACTTCTTTTGCATCAATCACAAAAACTGCTTTACGCTGTTCAAAGGGAATGGTAGCGGCATGATCAAGTGTTGCATCAAAATCTTCTTTGGAAGGATACAAATAATATAGGCTCTCTTCGCCTAAATCATTAATAGGATCGTCGGAAGGAAATTGAGTCATAATAATTTTCTTATATCCCGCAGCTTTCCATCTGGAAAGCACTTCCGAATTGAATTGCATTAAATCATCCTCGTTCATCATTTCTTTATAGCGTTGATCTGTTCCAATTTACCAAGAATTTTAAAATGCAGCTTCATAAATTAGTCGATTTTGTTTTTGAGCACTCGTTCAATGCGGCGGTCAGGGACCAGCCAAATCAAGGCTACTAATACGTACAGTGCCCCCGACATCAAAGGACTGATGAAAGCAAAGAAGATTCCAATCAAATAGATAAGCAGCGACATTTTCCCTTTAATATCTTTACCGATGGCTTCAGAAAGCAAAGAGTTCTGATCATGTTGTTTCATCAACAGCAATTGCAATATAGTATAAGCAACGGCCGCCATCAAAAGTATTATACCGTACAAAGCCATTGTTGTCGGAGCAAAATGACTTTCGCCCATCCAACGGGTAGCAAAAGGCACCAACGACAACCAAAAAAGTAAATGCAGATTGGCCCATAAGATACTTCCGCTCATCACCTTTTCTATGGTATTTAGTAAGTGATGATGGTTGTTCCAATAAATACCGATATAAATAAAACTTAAAAGATAACTTAGAAATACCGGATAAAGCGATACTAAGGCATTGAAATCATGACTGAGCGGAACCTTAATTTCCAATACCATAATGGTAATGATAATGGCCAATACGCCGTCGCTAAATGCTTCCAGTCGTCCTTTTCTCATAAACCCAAATCTATTATTACATATGTAGTGATGTTTTACCCTTGTGTCTTTTATCTTGTTACAAAGTCGCCATATCAAATTAAACATCATGAGGACCCGGCTCTCGACGTTCAAAATTGAAAGGGGCCAATGGCACGGATGCTGCCTGAGCTGCATATCCTTTTGTTTTGTATCATAGATCATTACTTAGAAAAACGTAATTATCCGAGCAACAGCAATCCAATTTATTTGTTTACGAAATAGTACTTAATGATCACTTTTTTTAGTTCACGCTCGAGAATCATTTCCGTAAACCGTTCAGCTTTTGCAATGGACTCATCCATAGCAAATACCTGTTTTGCAGCTTGTTCAGGAATATCAATACGGTACAGTAAAATGAAAAATTTATCAGAATGTTTTTCAATTAACTCTTGTATGACCGGCAACAGCCTGCTTTTTAAATCATCATAAATGGCAGGCGGTAAATTGGACAAATCAGGCTGAATGCCAACCTCATTAAAATCTTTTTGAAGCTGCATAATCAAACCTTCTAAAAGTTTTTTCTGTTTTTTAGCAAGCTCCATATTGAGCAATTGTTTATTCAGATCGTCCATGATTCTAAATTTACACATATATTTTCCATAATTTATTTTCCCTTTTTCCACTTAGTACTTTTTTATCATCTTTGCCCCCATACTCAAAACTTATGCAACAAGGGGCTATTGGTGTTTTTGATTCTGGATACGGAGGATTAACAGTTCTGAAAGAGTTTGTTAAGCAATTACCTGAATACGATTACTTGTATTTAGGAGATAACGCACGCACTCCTTATGGAACCCGTTCATTTGAAACCGTACACCAATACACATTGGAATGCGTAAAGCATTTGTTTGACAGTGGGTGCAGACTGGTTATTTTAGCCTGTAACACGGCTTCTGCAAAAGCATTGAGGAGCATTCAACAGCAGGATCTTCCAACTATTGATCCTTCACGCAGAGTATTGGGGGTAATTCGCCCGACGGCCGAGATTGTTGGCAATTTTACAAAAACCGGTAAAGTTGGCATTCTGGGAACTGCCGGAACGGTGGCTTCGCAATCCTATCCAATAGAAATTGAAAAGTTTTATCCGGAAATCAACGTTTTTCAAGAAGCCTGCCCGATGTGGGTCCCACTAGTGGAGAACAATGAATTTGATAGCTCCGGAGCCGACTACTTTGTCCAAAAACACATTGATCAGTTAATGGCCCAATCAGCTGATATTGATACCGTGGTTTTGGGCTGCACTCATTATCCCTTGCTTATTAATAAAATCAAGCAGTTTTTGCCTTCAGCTGTTACTGTTTTATCACAAGGCGAAATTGTAGCGCAAGGTTTAATGGATTACTTGCAACGTCATCCGGAAGTGGAAACATTGTGCAGCAAAAATGGTAATCGCCGTTTCTTAACCACCGATTCAACCGAAGTGTTCGATCAACATGCAAGCATCTTTTTTGGAGAACCAGTTAAATCAGAGCATTTGGCTTTACAATAAGAGGACCGGTTTGTTCAACGTTTTTTTGAAGTGGCATACGCCCCTTATGGATAACCTGGATTAAAGGCTTATGTCCACGCCTCTTTATCATCCATTATAATTGCTATCAATTTATAGACCAGATAGGGCATTCGAATTGGTTAACACACGATTCTTTTCTTTCTTGAAAATTGCTACGGCTTTCCTTTTTTTCCTGAACTGCAATCATTAATTTAAACGTTCACAGAACAACCATTTTAATGGAAATCAAAATCACAGAAATAGAAATTTACAAATTTGGCATAGCCATGCCGCCATTTGTGATCTCTTCAGGCGTAATAGAAAAAGCACAAAATACCTTAATTAAAATCTACACCAATCAAAATATTTATGGATTGGGTGAATGTTCGGCCTTTGTGATGCTAGTTGGAGAGACACAAAACAGCGATTTTGAGCTGGCTAAAGATTTTGCCCGTATTTGGAAAGGTAAAAATCCATTGGAAATCGAGCGGCGCATGCTTGAATTAAACACGTACGCAGTTCACAACCCAACGATTAAAAGTGCTTTTGATATGGCCTTGCATGATATCGCTGCAAAGTATGCTCAAATGCCTCTTTATCAGTTTTTAGGAGGGCGAAAGAAAACTATTGAAACAGACCATACCATCGGCATTGATACCCCTGATATCATGGCCGCGCAAGCAGTTTTATTGAAATCAATGAAAGCGAATATCATTAAAATAAAACTAGGAAGAGGTAAAGACGATGTATATCGGGTAAAAGCAGTGCGTGAAGCTATTGGGAGTTCGCCTACACTTCGGGTCGATGCCAATCAGGGTTGGGATTTCAGAACGGCTTTGTATGTTTTAGATCGTATTGCTGAATATGACATACAATTATGTGAAGAGCCCGTAAAATATTGGAATAACATCGATTTAAAAAGAATTACCGATCGCTCACCTATACCCATCTCGGCTGATGAATCGGTTAAAGATCATCACGATGCACAGCGGTTGGCAGCGATGAAAGCTTGCGATTATTTCAATATAAAACTTGCCAAAAGCGGAGGCATGCGTACGGCTATAAAAATCAACGGCATTGCAGAGGCTGCCGGAATGAAGTGCATGCTGGGAGGCATGTGTGAATCACGCATTGCACTATCGGCAAACGCTCATTTTGCAATGTCACTTGAAAACATTCAATTCTACGATCTGGATACAGCTTTACTATTAAAAGAAGATCCCTGCATTGGAGGCGCACAATACAACAACTATTTAATCGATGTTCCTGACACACCTGGCATTGGAGCTGATGTAGACGAAGCCTTTTTGAAAACCTGTGAGCGAGTGGGCATTTAACAAAAACAACTTGGGGAATTCGAGCTATTGAATTGAATACTAAAATCCTATAGAGCTTCATTTTTTTGCTGTAGATTTAAGTATGTTTAAAAATATATTCTAAATCACTATTTAAATCTTATGAAGAAAATGGTCTTATTGACGGGGTTGCTTACTGCACACCTGACTCTTTTTGCTGAGCACAGATTAGCGCCGGCAGATTCGAATATTGTACTGAAACATTATTTTGCTTCCTATACCAAAAAAATGAATCTCATTGATACTAAGCTTGATCTTAGTTTTAATTGGGACAGCGCCTTTGTGTATGGAAAAGCTACACTGCAGCTAAAGCCTTATTTTTATGCTACCGACAGTTTGGTTCTTAATGCCAATAGCTTTAAGATAAACAAAGTGACACTATTGAACGGCAAATCAACTGATTTAAAGTATAGTTATGATGGAAGTTTATTAAAAATAGCGCTCGATAAAATTTACTCAAAAAACCAGGTATTTAATGTTTATATTGAATACACGGCTATGCCTTATAAAGCAAAGCTTAAAAATGAAAGTATCGTGGCTACGCATGGCGTGTATTTCACCAACCATGATCCTTCCAATAAAGATCTTCCAAAACAAATTTGGTCACAAGGTGAAACGGAAGGAAATTCATTTTGGTTCCCTACCATTAATGGACCTCAAACCAAAATGACTCAACAAATTACGCTTACCGTCGACAAACAATACACTACTCTTTCAAACGGGTTGATGATTAGTTCAAAAGAAAATGCCAATGGCACTCGTACTGATGTTTGGAAACAAGATAAACCAAGTAGTACTTATCTTACCATGATTGCTGTTGGCGATTTTAAAGTAGTTAAAGACAAATGGCGTAATAAAGAAGTAAGTTACTATGTAAATCCAAAACTTGAACCTTTTGTAAAAGAAAACTTTGGTCAAACTCCACAAATGATCGATTTCTTCTCAAAAATTTTAAAAACCGATTACCCCTGGGATAAGTACTCACAAGTTGTTGCCTACGGTTATTTAGGAGGAGCGATGGAAAACACCTCTGCAACACTGCACGGAGTTGAAGTAATGGCTCTTAATCATGACAAAAACTCATTATTGCAAGCAGAAAGCGTTGTTGCCCATGAATTGTTTCACCAATGGTTTGGCGATCTGGTAACTTGTGAATCATGGCCAAATATTCCCTTAAATGAATCATTTGCGACCTACGGAGCCTATCTGTGGCTAGCCCACAACCACGGTAGGGAGGCGGCAGATTATGATTTATTAAAAGGATTAAGCAATTATTATAATAACCCGCATTTTACAGATCTTACTCCTATTCGTTTTAGTTTAAATGATCCGGACGAAATGTTCGATCCGGTTTCATATCCTAAAGGCGGCGCAATTTTACACATGTTGCGAAACTATGTTGGAGATGAGGCTTTCTTTGAGTCATTGCATCGTTATTTAGAGCAAAACAAATTTAAAACGGCTGAAATTCATAACCTGCGTTTAGCTTTTGAAGAAGTTACAGGTGAAGATTTAAACTGGTTCTTTAATCAATGGTTCTTACAGCCAGGTCATCCGGTTTTAAACGTGGATTATAAATATGACGAAACTGCTAAAAAATTAAAGGTTTCGATCAAACAAAATCAGGACTTAAGCAAGTATCCGCTTTATCGCTTGCCTATCGTGCTTGACATTTACACTAGTGGTAAAATCGAACAACGCAGTATTGAACTTACCAATCAATCACAAAGCTTCGTTGTTAATTTTCCTCAGAAACCGGATTTGGTCAATATTAATCCAGACCATTTGTTTGTGGCTAAAATATCGGATAATAAAACGCCCGAACAATGGGTAGAGTTATTTAAGCGTTCGGCATTAATGAATGATAAATTAACTGCTATAAAAAACCTATCTGAGCTAAAAGACAATGCTATGGCGCAACAGTTCATGCTGGCTCAATTGAACGAAAAAGATTGGATGGTACGTTCTTTCGTTATTTCAGCACTTAATAAAAACTCCGTGAATTTAATTCATGATAATTTATATAAACGTTTGACTGAAATGGCCAAAACTGATGAAGTAGGCATCAACAAAATCATTGCCTTAGTGCGAATAAATCAACTATTCCCTGAACAAAACAATAAAGCTTTATTCACTGAACTTGCTAATGATAAAGACGAGCAGGTAAAAACTGTAGCTGCTAATCTATTAAAAAGTTTGAATTAAGAATCGCTTCCCCTAACCCAAAACTGCTTTTGAGCACTCATTTGCAGTTTTGGGCTACTTTTTACCAAAGAACACTCCAACTGACCCAGTCCATAGCTACTGAAATATTCTCTCAGGAGTTGAGGCAATTATGCATCATAGCTAGTAATTTTACAGATTAATTCCACATTGGCGACAGACACAAATTAACATGAGCGAGCTGCTTAAAAAATTTTCAAAAGAACTAGAAGGCGAAATCCATTACGATACATTTAACCGTATTCTTTACGCAACCGATGCCTCTATGTACCGGGAAATGCCTCAGGCGGTTGTCTATCCTAAAAACAATAATGATCTCAAAAAAGTAGTAAAATTTGCTCAGAAACATAACCTAGGAATAATCCCCAGAGCTGCAGGAACGTCATTGGCCGGACAAGTTGTTGGAAATGGAATCGTGGTAGAAGTAGCCAAACATTTTACCCAACTGCTCGAAGTAAATGAAAAGGAACGTTGGTGCCGCGTTCAACCCGGGATTATTCGTGATGACCTCAATCTTCAACTAAAAAAACACGGGCTATTATTTGGCCCGGAAACATCCACTGCTAACCGCGCAATGATTGGCGGCATGATTGGTAATAATTCCTGTGGATTACATTCTATTATTTGGGGTAGCACGCGTGATCACCTCATTTCATGCAAAGTAATTTTGAGTGATGGTTCTGAAACTGAATTCAAAGAACTCACACCTGAAGAATTCAAGCAAAAACTGACCTTAAAGAATCTGGAAGGAAATATCTACCGAAAAATTTACGAGGAACTTTCAGTTGCCGATACTCAAGAAGAGATTCAAAATGAATTTCCCAAACCTCATATTCCGCGCAGAAACAATGGATATGCAATTGATTTGTTATTACGTTCCAATATTTTCACACCAAGCGGACCCAACTTTAACATGTGCAAGCTTATTGCAGGTTCAGAAGGAACATTGTGTTTGATTACCGAAGCTAAACTCCGGCTCGAACCCTTGCCGCCCAAAGTAATTGGTTGCGTGGCCATGCATTTTAATGATATAATTGAATCGTTAAAAGCCAATGTGATTGCCGTGAACTATAAACCGGGAGCTTCTGAGCTTATAGATGATTACACGGTAAAACTTGCCCGAACGAACCCAACCGCCAGCCAAAACAGTCAGTGGATTATCGGTGACCCTAAATCCGTAATCATTGTTGAATTTGCTCGCAACAGCAAAGAAGAGATAGAAGAAGTGGCGAATAGTATGGTTGCAGAAATTAAATCTGCAGGCTTAGGCTACGCTTTTCCTATTTTTTACAATGACGACACTAAACCGCTTTGGGACTTACGCAAAGCAGTTTTAGGCTTAATGTACTCAGGAGCAAGTGATGTAAAACCGGTAAATTTAGTTGAAGATTGTTCTGTAGATGTGATTGATCTTCCGGAGTTCTACGATCAGCACCAACAACTTATTAAAGCCAAAGGTGTAGAGCTTACCACTTCGGCACATTGCGGAACCGGTGAGTTACATACCTTACCTTTTATCAATTTAAAGTCAGAGCATGGCATAAAACTACTTCGCGAAATTTTGGAAGAAACCGTGGTTCTTGTAAAAAAATACAATGGATCACTTTCGGGCGAACACGGAGACGGACGTTTACGGGCTGAATTCATTCGAAAAATGGTTGGCGAGAAAAACTATGAACTCTGCCGGCAACTAAAATATACATGGGACCCCAAAAATATCTTCAATCCCAATAAAATAGTGGACACGCCACCCATGGATGTGGATCTTCGGTATACTCCCGGACAAGAAACGCCTCTGCTTCCTACTTATTTTAACTGGGACAAACAAGGCGGTGTAATTCGTGCTACTGAACTTTGTAACGGAACAGCAGAGTGCAAAAAATCAGGTGCTACCGGCGGAATCATGTGCCCGAGTTACATGGCCACCCTGAATGAAAAAGACACTACACGAGCGCGTGCTAATGTTTTGAGAGAATTCTTAACCCATTCCCGCAAGACAAACCGTTTTGATCAGAATGAGATTTACGAGGTGATGGATCTATGTTTGAGTTGTAAAGGTTGTAAGAGTGAATGCCCATCGAGTGTTGACGTGGCGAAATTAAAGGCCGAATTCCTACAGCATTATTACGATGCAAACGGAGCTCCTTTACGTTCAAAACTCATCGCCAATTTTACCAAAAGCATGACCGTCGCATCGAATTTTCCGCGCTTGTTCAATTTCTTTGTAACGAATAATTTCACCTCTGGTATTTTCAAAAAACTAACAGGTTTTGCTCCTAAACGCTCCATCCCTACTCTCTATAAAACAACATTAAAACGTTGGTACAAACACAATAATCAAATGCTCAACCCTGCCGACCAAAACTATAAAGGATCGGTGTATTTGTTTTGTGATGAGTTTACTAATTTGAATGATGTGGAGATCGGCATAACGACTATTAAATTATTGAACCGACTGGGATATAACGTATTAATGACTGATCACCCTGAAAGTGGAAGAACCCAATTATCAAAAGGTTTTGTAAAACAAGCCATACCGCTCGCAAAAGCTAATGTTGAAATTTTCAGTAAACTCATTAACGAACGAATCCCATTAATTGCCATTGAACCTTCAATTGTTACTTGTTTTAAAGATGATTATGTGGATTTAGTGGGAGCTGAATGGGCTCTTGCTGCCGCACAATTAGCTAAAAACAGCTTAATGTTTGAAGAATTTATAGCTGATGAAATTGAAAAAGGAAAAATAACCTCAGATCAGTTTACGCAAGAAAAACGAACTGTTAAATTACATATTCATTGTCATCAGAAATCGTTGTCATCACCAATTCCTTTGATTCAAACACTATCATTGCCACGCAACTACATAGTTATGAATTTACCAACAAGTTGCTGTGGCATGGCAGGATCATTTGGCTATGAAGCTGAACATTACGAAGTTTCACAAACATTAGGAGAAATGGTGCTATTTCCTGCAGTACGAAATTCCTCAGAAGGAACAATAATAGCCGCATCAGGAACTTCCTGCCGCCATCAAATTAAAGATGGCACTGGAGTTCGGGCAAAACATACTGCCGAAATTCTGTACGATGCTTTGATATAAAAGCTAGAAATATTTGTAATAAGTAAGCCCGAAACAGATTCAATGCTTTCGGGCTTCTTTTTTTGCAGTACAACTACAATTCTGTTGCATAATTCGTTCAGTGATGTTTTTTACAGACAATGTTCATTAATAACAACCTGTATAGTACTGAGAATCCAAAAAATAATAAACTGAAAATCTGGATATTAAAAAGAAGACTAATCATCAATTGATTTTTACTAAAGCAACAAGGCAATTGGAATACCTTTTGAGCATTTTAGGATACAACAAAACCATCCTATTATGAAAATCAAACATTTACAACAAACCTCCCCTCATTACCAGGAAACAGTTAAATCAAATCCTCCATCCTATTTCCGGAGGACTTTTGATTACTTTAAATGCTTGTCCCGACGCAACCATATTAAGTATGGCCCAAGTGCTGCAATCGTTTATTACGACTCCGGAATATCCGACTAATCGATACTTTTTTCATTTCTGTCATAGTTAATTTAAACTGCTTGGAAAACATGTTTTCAAGCAGTTTTTTATATCTAGACTATTAATGAATTTCTTTTATAGCTTCAGCAACCGGATGGTTAGCCTTAAAATCTAATCCTATTAATGATGCAATTGTTTGAGCAAATTGTTTTTGATAAAGCTGCAAATCCTGCTGTACTTCTCCTTTCGCTGCAAGGCCCGGAGCCATTATTGCAAACCATATTTCATGCGCATCTGCAACTGACTGACCATGACTTGTCCATTCTTCTTTTTTCTGATTACCTCTTCCATGATCTACTGTAATCAGTAAAGCTGTTTTATCTTTATACTGAGACTGACTCTGGACGTATTCCCATAACTTTTGAAGCCAGGCATCAACCTGATGTGCAGCATTCAGGTAATCTCTATATTGACCCGCATGAGCCCACTCATCTGTTTCTCCATAAGCGATATATAAAACTTTAGGCTTTTTTATTTTTAATTGCTCAAAAGCTGCATAATTCGTAAATACATCCAAACACTCCGCTTCACCCCAGGGCTTATATGAATCTTCGAGCATGCTATTCACAAGCTGTTCATTAGCAGTAGGATTAGACCCTCCACATTTATCAAAAGCAGCTACTACAGGGAAGCCGGCTCGGGGTTCATTTAAAATTCTGTCAAAGGCATTCCAAGCACCGAATGCAGCAACCTTTCCTTTAAATTGAGGCTGATGGTTGATAAACTCCAATACATTCTCATGGGGATTATTAGGATAGCTGTTTGTATTAATCTTTTCATCAACAAATCCGCAAAAAATTTCACTGTAGCCTGGATAAGAAAACCAATATGGGTTTGCATTATCAACTTTACAACCATAATCACGGTTACCGAAAATCTGCCCTTGTTTTCCGATAGTTCCCCATAAGAATGGAAGTAATTTTGCCCTTCTTTCCTCTAGGTTTTCACTCCAGTATTTTTCATAGAGGTAAGCACTATCTCTCTGATTAAATTTTTTATTATTTGCAATCTCAGGATCCATTCCCTTAAATACATCTTGCCAACGTAACCCATCGGTAGTTACAATAATGATATTTTCAATTTTGCTTTGCGCCTTTACTCCCAAGGACATTGCCAGAATGCAGAAAAGAAGTAGGTTTTTTTTCATGATAATTTATTGAAACACTTATAAAATGATTTTTTTTATCCGGTAAATGTTCGCATTTTGTTAGGCTAACTTAATAATTCGAAACTAATTTATCATACAGCAACAACATGAATCTTGTCAACGAATTTGTAAACGTTTATGGCTCTGCTCCCCAGTATTCCTTTTTTTGTCCTGGAAGAGTAAATCTCATTGGAGAACATATTGATTATAATGGAGGGCTTGTAATGCCTTGCGCTATTGCCCTCGGAACTCATCTACTGATCACTCCTAATGATGAAAATATTTTTCGATTCAAAAGTTTAAATTTTGAAGAAGCAATTGAAATTCCGGTAGCCCCTGAATATGAAAAAACTGGAAAAGCTTGGTACAATTATCCGCTTGGTGTCATCGATTTATTTACAAGGGCTGGTAAGAAACTCAGCGGATTGAACATGCTATTCGTTGGAAACGTACCCATTGGTTCAGGGCTCTCCTCTTCTGCAGCCATTGAAGTGGCAACTGCTTTTGCCTTAAATACTATTTTTGATATTGGTTATGACAAACTCGACTTAGTAAAATATGCGCAGCAGGTAGAGAACAAGTTTATTGGAGTAAACTGCGGCATTATGGATCAGTTTGCAGTAGCTTTTGGCGAAAAAGATAGCGCTTTGGTACTGAACTGTGACACGTTAGCATACGAGGCTGTTCCTTGTGGTTTAGATGATTATGTGCTTGCTATTATCAACACCAACAAGCAGCGCACGCTTGCTGATTCAAAATACAACGAACGTTTTGCTGAATGCAGATCTGCCTTGAAAAATCTGCAAACCAGACTACCCATACAACACCTTTGTGATCTAAATGCTAATGATCTTGAGCACAATTTGGATCTTATTGAAAACTTCACTATTGCCAAAAGAGCAAAGCATGTTGTAAACGAGAATGAGCGCGTACATGCAGCCGTAAAAGCGTTGAGCGATGGTCAGCTTGAGGCATTCGGAGAGCTAATGTATGCGTCACATGATTCACTTAGAAACTTATACGAGGTTACCGGAAAAGAACTCGATTGTGTTATTGATTTTTGTAAAACCCAACCTCATGTAGTAGGAGCTCGAATGACGGGTGCCGGTTTTGGAGGCTGCGCTATTGCCCTGGTAAAAAAGGCTCATTTCGATGATTTTGAAAAGAAATTAACCTGGCATTATACAGATATGATTGGCTATGCTCCTTCTGTTTATATGAGCGAAATAGGAAATGGAGTATACCAGCTCAATTATTCTAATACAACTGAACAGGAATGTATCAGATAGTTTTAAAGAAAGGTTTAACAGAGCCGGGACAAGGTCCCGTGCTCTGTTAAACCTTTCTTAATTCTTGTATCTTGATTTTAAAATTCTCTTTCTTAGATCACCACATTCACGATTCGGCCTTTAACCACAATCACTTTTTTAGGAGATTTCCCATCAAGGTGTTTTTGCACATCGGCACTTTCTAAAACAACCTTCTCAACTTCAGCAGGCTCAAGTGTCAACGATAAATTCAGCTTCATTCTTACTTTTCCGTTAATAGAAACCGGATATTCAAATGAATCTTCGACCAAATACTCTGGTTTGAAAACAGGATAACTTGCTTTTAATAAGCTACCCTTTTCGTTGCCTAACAATGACCAAAGCTCTTCTGTAATATGTGGCGCATATGGAGACAGCGTGATAACCAAATCCTGTAAAATTGCACGCTTGTTACATTTTAAAGCAGTTAATTCATTTACGCAGATCATGAAGCTTGACACCGAGGTATTGAAAGAAAAACGCTCCACATCTTCCTGAACTTTTTGAATGATTTTATGCAAACTCTTCAGTTCTGCCTTTTCTGGGGTGACATCCGAAACGTTAAAATTGCCTTTCTCATCAAAAAACAAGTTCCAAAACTTACGAAGGAAATTGGAAACGCCCGAAATACCATTGGTATTCCACGGTTTTGATTGCTCTAACGGACCAAGGAACATTTCGTACATACGCAATGTATCGGCACCGTACTGTTCAATGATATCGTCAGGATTTACCACGTTGTATTTCGACTTCGACATTTTTTCGACTTCATGCCCGCAGTGGTATTTTCCATCTTCAAGAATGAATTCCGCATCGGCATATTCAGGCAGGAACTTTCTGAACTTATCGATATCTAAAATATCATTTTGAACAATGTTCACATCCACGTGCAAAACCTGAATGCCATACTGGCTTTTCAATCCATACGATACAAATTGATTTGTCCCAATAACACGGTATACAAAATTCGATCGTCCTTGAATATGACCTTGATTAATGAGTTTTTTGAACGGTTCTTCTTCGTTCACATAACCCATATCTTTCAAAAACTTATTCCAGAAGCGAGAGTATAACAAGTGACCGGTAGCATGCTCCGAACCACCAATGTATAAATCCACATCGTTCCAATAGTCAATCGCCTCACGAGAAGCAAATTCATTATCATTACGAGCATCCATGTAACGGTACCAGTACCAGCTTGATCCCGCCCAACCCGGCATGGTGCTTAATTCATATTCAAATTCGCCGTGGTATTTCCAACCCTCAGCGCGAGCCAAAGGAGGTTCACCTGATTCAGTAGGCAAGTATTTATCCACATCAGGAAGCAACAAAGGCAATTCTTTTTCTTCAATCAATTGTGGCAATCCGTTGTTAAAGTAAACCGGAACCGGCTCGCCCCAATAACGCTGACGGGCAAAAATTGAATCACGCAAACGGAAATTGATTTTGGCCTTTCCTGCACTCAACTCTTCTAATTTGGCAACTAACACAGGTAAAGCATCTTTGTAGGTTAATCCGTTAATAAAGTCAGAGTTTACATAATGACCTTCCTTAGTTGGATCAGCTTCAGCTTCAAGATTATTTTGAGTATCGAGAATCTGGATGATTGGCAAATCGAAATGTTTCGCAAAACGATAATCACGCTCATCACCGGAAGGAACAGCCATAACCGCTCCCGTTCCGTAGCCAGCTAATACATAATCAGCAATCCAAACAGGAACTTTTTCGCCATTCATTGGATTAATCGCGTAAGCCCCTGTGAAAGCGCCCGAAACGGTTTTCACATCCGTCATACGATCACGCTCCGATTTCGCTTTGGTTTTAACCTGATAAGCATCTATTTCTGCTTTTTGACCATCCGTAGTAATCTTTGCTACCAATTCATGCTCAGGAGCTAACACCAGGAAAGTTGCGCCGAAAATGGTATCCAAACGTGTGGTGAAGACCTCTATTTCAGAATCAGAATCTGCTTCAAGCTTGAATTTAACCGATGCTCCTTCTGACCTTCCGATCCAGTTACGTTGCATTTCTTTAACCGGTTCAGGCCAATCGATGGTATCTAACCCTTTCAACAAACGATCAGCATAAGCGGTAATACGCATGCTCCATTGTAACATTTTCTTTTGCTCAACCGGGAAACCTCCACGCTCTGAAAAACCATCTTTTACCTCATCATTGGCAAGTACAGTTCCCAATTGAGGGCACCAGTTCACAACGGCTTCTGACAAATACGTTAAACGGTATTTCAACAATTCCTTTTGCTGTTTCTCAGAGCTCATGGCGGTCCATTCATCTGCGCTGAAGCTTTTAGTTTCTTCGTCGCAAACAGCATTGATTCCTTGACTACCAGAAGTTTTAAATCTAGAGATCAACGTATCGATGGATTCGGCTTTATCGGTATCGTTATTATACCAGGCATTGAAAAGCTGCATAAAGATCCACTGTGTCCATTTGTAAAAATCAGGATCACAGGTGCGCACCTGACGGCTCCAATCGAAAGCAAAGCCAATGTTATCTAATTGTTCGCGGTAACGTTTTGTATTTTGATCAGTAGTAATAGCCGGATGCTGGCCAGTTTGAATGGCGTATTGTTCTGCAGGCAAACCAAAGGCATCGTAGCCCATCGGATGCAATACATTAAAACCTTTCAAACGTTTATAACGAGTAAAAATATCTGAAGCAATATAACCCAATGGGTGGCCCACATGCAATCCTACTCCTGAAGGGTAAGGAAACATATCAAGCACATAATATTTGGGCTTATTTTTATCAATAGCAACTTCGTTGGTTCCGTTTTCGGCCCAGAATTTTTGCCATTTCTTTTCTATCTCATTAAACTTGTAATCCATCGTTTGTATGTTAAAATGCTGATTTAGCAGTTCGATTTAAGATTTAATAGTTAAACTTATAATTCAGAATGCGAAAATAGGATTTTGTTTACCCTTAATAAAAAAACATCGAAATTTCGATGTGTTAATAAAATGGCACCATCCATTATTACTTAGTTCAACCGGTTTATTTCAAACATACAACACTACTGAAATTTTCATAAATTGAACACCGCTTATTTTTTTCATTATATAGAAAGACTTTTAATTTTTTATTTACGTTTAACACGTAGGTTTCCTATTTTCGCAACATCTAGTAAAGAAGTGTATATGCAGGAATTTGAAGAAAGTAACGTATCACGAAAAACCAAACGTGTTTATTTCACTACGGTGATCAGTATTGCATTGGTATTGACACTCCTGGGACTTGTGGGGCTAATTGTGCTTCACACAAAGAACCTTTCTGATTATGTAAAAGAAAACATCGTTTTTAATATCATAGTTGATGAAAGTGCTAAAGAGATTGATATTCTGCAATTGCAGAAAGAGATTGATAAAATTCCTGCTGTAAAATCAACCGTTTATATAAGCAAAGAAATTGCAGCGCAAAGTTTAACCAAAGACCTTGGTGAAGACTTCGTGAAATTTTTAGGATACAACCCTCTTCTTGCTTCCATAGATGTATATCTCAAAGCCGAGTATGCCGATAATGCCAACATTGATAAGATCATTAATCAATTAAAGCTCCAACCTCTGGTTAAAGAAGTGGTTTACCAACCTTCATTGGTTGATAGCATTAATAAAAATATCAAAACCATAAGCCTGATCATATTGGGATTTGGGGCCTTGTTGCTATTTATTGCATTGGCGTTAATTAATAATACTATTCGCCTGACCATTTATTCGCAGCGTTTTTTGATTAAGAGTATGCAATTGATTGGAGCTACCAAAAGCTTTATTCGCTGGCCTTTTGTTTTAATGGCTGTTCTGCATGGCTTATTAGCCGGACTATTAGCTATTTTCTTGTTAAGCGCATTAATCTATTTTGCTCAGCAAGAAATCCCCGAATTAGTTATTTTACAAAAATACGTTGAGTTTGGGACCTTGTTTGCCGGTTTAATTTTAATTGGCATTTTTATTTCATTAATTAGTACTTATTTAGCTGTCACCAAGTACCTACGTTTAAAAGTCGACGCATTATACATTTAATATACAATGGCAAAAATTTCAAGAAATGTGTCTGAAACAGGCACAACCAAATCTGCAAACTTTGTATTCGGAAAAGATAATTACCGCATCATGCTTATTGGTGTTGCTGTAATTATTTTAGGGTTTGCGCTTATGACCGGTACTACCGACATCATGAGTTTCAGAAAAATCACGCTTGCCCCTATCGTTGTTCTCATTGGTTTCGCCATTGAATTTTATGCTATTCTTAAAAAAACAACCGAGAAATAGTTAAATACTAATTAAGTTATTCGAGAAATAGGTTATTAAATTATTTAAATACAGCAAATAATTTAATAACCTATTTTTAATTAACCGCCTAATTGTCAACAACAACCCACTATTAATAAACCAGTAACATTTCATGACTTTTTTTCAAGCTATAATTCTTGCCATTGTTGAAGGCCTCACTGAGTTTTTACCTGTTTCATCTACAGGCCATATGATTATAGCCTCATGGTTAATGAAAGTACCCAATGATGCCTTTACAAAGTTTTTTACTGTAGGCATTCAATTCGGAACGATACTTTCAGTTGTAATACTCTACTTTAAGCGTTTTTTTCAAAGTCTTGACTTTTATTATAAGTTATTTGTTGCGTTTATTCCTGCAGCTGTTTTTGGACTGCTCTTTTCTAAACAAATCGATGCTTTATTAGAAAATGTGCTTATGGTAGGAATCATGTTATTGGTGGGTGGTATTATTTTCATTTTACTCGACAATTGGTTCAAAGCTTCCGAAAACAATCCGGACAAAGAAGTTACTTATCCAGGTGCGCTAAAAATAGGATTCTTTCAAGCCATGGCGATGATTCCCGGAGTTTCACGATCAGCTGCAACCATCATTGGTGGTTTGACTCAAAAACTAAATCGTAAGCAGGCAGCAGAGTTTTCTTTCTTTCTGGCCGTTCCAACCATGTTTGCCGCAACCGCAAAAAAAATGCTCGACTTTTATAAAGACGGCGTGAGTATAAAATCACATGAATGGAGTCTATTTGCACTGGGAAATATGGTAGGATTTATTGTTGCCATTTTAGCAATACGTTCATTCATTGGTTATCTAACAAAACATGGCTTTCGCATTTTTGGCTGGTATCGAATAGCTGTTGGCGTAGTAATTATTGTACTTTACTTTATGGGGCATAACCTTCAAATTATCTAATTATCACCGGAAAAAGTTCATTAAACTTAATGCAAACGGTTGCGTGAACGGAGAACATGAGTTTTTCAATTTTAAATTTTACTTTAGGCTTTTTAAGCATAAGTAAATCCATGAAAAAACTCCTTTTACTGTTCATTCCAGTATTTCTATCTATTTCGCTTTTAGCGCAAAAGCCTCAACACTCCTTTAAAATTGAAAACGGTGAATTTGTTTACGATAAAAAACCAATACAAATTCACTCAGGTGAAATGCATTTTGCTCGCGTACCGCATGAATACTGGCGCCATCGCCTAAAAATGATCAAGGCAATGGGTTTAAATGCCGTTGCTACTTATGTTTTCTGGAACTATCATGAAACAGCTCCGGGGGTATGGGATTTTAAAACTGAAAACCGCAACATTTCAGAATTTATTAAAATAGCAGGAGAAGAAGGATTAATGGTGATCCTTCGTCCCGGCCCATACGCATGTGCTGAATGGGAGTATGGCGGATATCCATGGTTCCTTCAAAACATAAAAGGTTTGGAAGTACGCCGTAATAATCCTCAATTTTTGGCGGCATGCAAAGAATATATTAATCACCTAGCAGCCGAAGTTAAAAATCTGCAAATCACCAAAGGCGGGCCTCTCATTATGGTTCAGGCCGAAAATGAGTTTGGTTCTTATGTTATTCAACGTAAAGACATTCCTTTAGAAGAACACAAAGCCTATAGCAGTGCCATCAAAAAACAGCTATTAGAAGCCGGATTCGATGTGCCTTTATTCACTTCCGATGGTAGCGGACTATTTAATGGGGGATCCATCGCAAACTGTTTGCCTACCGCAAATGGTGAAGACGATATAGAGAAACTTAAAAAAGTAGTGAATGAATATCATGATAATAAAGGGCCGTACATGGTTGCAGAATATTACCCGGGATGGTTAGATCATTGGGCTGAACCTTTTCCGAAAGTTTCCACTGAAAGCGTTGTGAAACAAACGGAGAAATTCCTTAAAAACAAAGTTTCGTTCAATTATTACATGGTTCACGGAGGAACTAACTTCGGCTTCACTACGGGTGCCAACTATAATAACAAGCATGACATTCAGCCGGATATGACTAGCTATGATTACGATGCACCGATCTCTGAGGCAGGATGGGCAACCCCTAAATACATTGCAATTAGGGAGTTGATGAGCAAAAATGTAAATTACACTATTCCCACTATCCCTTCAGCGCTGCCTGTTATTGAAATTCCTGAAATTAAACTGAATAAAACAGCAGGATTGCTTGAGCTGAAAAACAACATTGCACCTGTTTCGAATGATGTCCCCTTAACTTTTGAAGCCCTTAATCAAGGTAATGGCTTTGTACTGTACAGTCGTAAATTCAATCAGCCTATTGAAGGAAAATTAGAATTAAACGGATTGCGTGATTATGCTTTAATTTATGTTAATGGAGAGAGGGTTGCAGAATTAAATCGCTACTATAAAAATTATTTCTGTGAGATAAGCATCCCGTTCAATGCTACAGTAGATATTTTAGTAGAAAACATGGGCCGAATTAATTATGGCGCTAAAATCACTGAAAATAATAAAGGTATCATCAGTCCTGTAATAATCAATGGAACAGAAATTACGGGAAACTGGAAAATGTATAAAATGCCGCTTGAGCAACAACCGGACATCTCAAAACTGACTGCCAAACCGGAAAATGGTCAACCGATAATTATGAAAGGCTCGTTTGAATTGACTACAACAGGCGATACTTTTCTTGACATGGAAGCCTGGGGCAAAGGGATTGTTTTTGTAAATGGCCATCATTTGGGCCGATATTGGAGCGTTGGCCCTCAACAAACGCTATATCTACCAGGCTGCTGGCTTAAAAAAGGCAAAAATGATATTACTATTGTGGAGCTAAACAAAGCTCCCGGAAACATCCTAAAAGCGGTTAAAACACCTGTGTTAGATAAGTTGAAGACAACTAATAATCCATAAACAGTAAATCCCCGAATCAATGAAGGTTCGGGGATTTTTGATTATTAACCGCCTAAAAAAAGCTCAACTAACCAACAAATACGGAAACAAATGAATTAGTGCTATCTTTGCCGGTGTAGAAACTGCGCAAATCGAAAAGATGAGTCAAGACGAACTAAATAAGCTTCAACCCGAAATCAATTCTCCTCAATCAGAAATTTCTTCCGATAAAACCTTCAACTTTCAAGAAGGCGAAGTGTTACTCATCAATAAGCCCTACAAATGGACTTCCTTTGATGTAGTAGGAAAAATCAGAAATTCACTGAAACCCGGAAAAATTAAAGTAGGCCATGCCGGAACGCTTGATCCGTTGGCTACCGGTTTATTAATTCTTTGTACCGGTAAACTCACCAAAAAAATTGATGAATATCAGGCTCAGGAAAAAGAATATACGGGTACGATGGTCTTAGGTGCCACCACTCCTACTTATGATATGGAAACAGAGGTTGACGTACATTACGACATTCGTCATATTACGGAGCAAATGATTTTAGATAATTGCGAACAGTTTAGAGGTGACATTGAGCAAATAGCTCCTGCTCATTCGGCAATCAAAATTGACGGTGAACGGGCCTATGAAAAAGCGCGTCGCGGTGAAGAAGTTCAAATTAAATCAAGAAACGTTACCATTTCAGAGTTTGAAATCACCCGTATTGAACTTCCTGAAATTGATTTCAGAGTTGTTTGCAGTAAAGGAACATACATTCGTTCGTTAGTATCTGATTTTGGCAAAGCCTTAGAAAACGGAGCCTACATGTCGGCTTTAGTGCGTACTAGAATTGGCGACTTTAAAATTGCTGATGCTCACGACGTAACTGAAATGATATTTCAAATCCGCAGACAAAAGCACCTCGATAGCAATAACAATTCAACAAACAATTAAGCAGTAACTATTAATGAAGATTTACAAAAGTCTTGAAGAATTTGACAAAGTAAACAACCCGGTTGTAACATTAGGCACGTTTGATGGTGTGCATTTTGGTCATCGAAAAATTCTTCAGCGCTTATTGGAAATTGCTCATAATACACAGGGAGAAACGGTAATCTTAACGTTCTTCCCTCATCCGAGAATGATTCTTCATCCGGAAGATGAAAACCTGAAGCTCATCAACACCATGGATGAAAAAATTCAGCTGTTAGAAGCGGCAGGAATTGACCATTTATTAATCATTCCATTTACTCGCGATTTTTCTAATTTAACTTCTAAAGAATTTATAAAAAAAATACTGGTCGATACGATCGAAACCAAAAAGCTGGTGATTGGCTATGATCATCGATTTGGCAAAGATCGAGAAGGCAGTTTCGAACACTTAAAGCAATTCGGGCCAAAATATGGCTTTGATGTAGAAGAAATATCGGAACAAGATGTAAATGACGTAGCAGTAAGTTCCACTCGCATTCGCAACGCCTTGTTTTCAGGAGATGTGAAAACTGCAAATGAGTTTTTAGGTTACAACTATCTACTTAAAGGCAAGGTTGTAAAAGGTGATCAAATCGGCAGAAAAATTGGGTTCCCCACCGCCAACCTCTTTATTGAAGAAACTTATAAACTCATTCCTTCCGACGGCATTTATGCTGTAAAAGTTCATACAGAAAATGAAACTTATGGAGGAATGCTTTATATCGGTCACCGTCCGACCATAAACGGCATGACACGCAACATTGAAGTGAATATCTTTAACTTTGATCAGGATATCTACAACCAAAAAATCACGCTCGAATTCGTTTCTTACTTACGTGGTGATATAAAATTTGATGGGCTACCTGCACTTAAAGTACAACTAACACAAGATGAAATTGATGCAAAGGCTGTATTAAATGCGAACTAGTTTTATTCAGCAGCTTTTTTAGAGCTCAGGTAATAGCTTTGAGTTTGTTTTATTTTTAAGCCTTTTGCACCAGAAACCACTTTTTTATATTCCATAAAATTCCCTTGCTTATCTAAAAAACCAACTAAACATGAATTAGGTTCATGTCCTTTTTTCAAAGCGGGAATCATCTCCATTCCCAGATCAGGAAACACAACTGTGTCTCTGACTTCCAATTCCTTATCAACAATCACCATTTTATACCAAAACGTTTTAGGAGTTTCGTAAAGTTTTATACTAAAACGCCAATCGTTAAGATCATTATTTAAAGTGCTATTGGTATATTTTTGTTCGAATACGGCAACCGGCTCTTTATTTACTGTAGTTCTTTTTAAAGATATTTGATCTGAAGCAATTACTTTCTTCTGTTCATTTTGACAAGAAACAAATATAATTGAGACGAGCAGAGCGTAACAAAAATTGGTTTTCATGGGAGATCAGCTTGTATTTCGAGAAGCGAAAATAATATTTATTAATTGAACCTGTTATGCGATTTTAAATCATCATTATCTCCCAATGTTGAGTTCATATTTTAATCAGTTCCAATCGCTGCCGCGAGCCTTACTTTTTTTTCTAAAGCGAAAAAAGTAAGCAAAAAACGCTGCCACTGTATACATTTCGCCCGCAGCATTGCCAGAAAAATCAGCATCTCTGCCGAAAATGTATAAGGCGGAAATGAGCACATGACTTGTTGCTGAATGCTCAATTCTGATAAAATTGTAAGTCATCGGATGAATTGAAAGGTTGTCTTCGCTTTTAGCGAAGTTGATTCTTTTTTTATGAAAGTGTCTTCACTTAGAGTGAAATAAATTTATTTCTTAGTTCTTTTAAGCCTTCCGTAGGATGACTTAAAAGTTCCTATAAAACCAAGGTCTCCGACCGTCATTATAGGAATTATGCCAGTCAAAAAGGTTTGTTCACAATTGAATTTCCGATTAGGTAAGGTTGTTGCATTCGGCCGGTCGGAGACCTCCATTTTATTCAAACTTTTAAGTGATCGCTGCGCGAACACTTAAAAGAGCAAAGGGAATTATGCCGATCAAAAAGGCTTGTTCACAATTGAATTTCTTATTAGATAAGGTTGTTGCATTCGGCTGGTCGGAGACCACCATTTTATTCAAACTTTTAAGTGATCGCTGCGCGAACACTTAAAAGAGCTAGGGGTTTAAAACCTTGAATGAAGTTCGGACAAAGGTCGAAGAATGGATGTATGATTACAATTTCCAGCGCCCTCATAAGGCGCTAAACTTTAAAACTCCGATGGATTTATTGGAGGAAATAAGGAATTGAAATTCTACTTTTGAGTGGCCCAAAATAAGGGGAAACTTACACAGTTCTTTTAAGTCTTCCGTAGGATGACTTAAAAGTTCCTATGGAGCCGAGCATTATAGGAATTATGCCGGTCAAAACGGCTTGTTCACAATTGAATTTCCTATTGGGTAAGATTGTTGCATTCGGCCGGTCGGAGACCTCCATTTTATTCAAACTTTTAAGTGACCGCTGCGCGAACACTTAAAAGAGCAAAGGGAAACATAGCTTAAAAGTCCCCTTTAGTGAATTAGGGTCTATTTCTCCACCTTATTCCCTATAATAAATCGCTCTTTCAAATACTTACCTGTATATGATTTCTCCTCTTTGATCAAATCTTCTGGAACACCTTCAAACACAATATTTCCGCCTTTATCTCCACCTTCAGGCCCAATATCAATCACCCAATCGGCACACTTAATTACATCCATATTGTGTTCAATCACGATGATCGTATTACCCTGGTTCAATAATGCCTCGAATGATTTTAGCAGTTTATTGATATCGTGAAAATGCAAGCCGGTGGTTGGCTCATCAAAAATGAATAAAGTATGATGTGGATTATGGCCTTTTACCAGGAACGAAGCTAACTTAATACGCTGTGCTTCCCCTCCTGAAAGTGTATTGGACGATTGCCCTAACTTTACATAACCCAAGCCCACATCGGCCAATGGTTGTATTTTATTAATGATTTTCTTTTCATCTTTAAAAAATTCTAAAGCTTCATCAATGCTCAAATCAAGCACTTCTGAAATATCTTTATCATTGTACTTTACGTCCAATACATGCTGCTTAAAACGCTTGCCTTCGCAAGTTTCGCAAGGAAGATAAATATCGGCCATAAACTGCATTTCGATCTTCACTTCCCCTTCCCCCTGGCACGTATCGCAACGACCACCTTCCACGTTAAATGAAAACGCAGCCGGTTTTAAACCGGAAGCTTTTGCCTGGGCTTGTGATGAAAACAAGTTTCGAATTTCATCATAAGCCTTAACATAGGTTACCGGGTTAGAGCGCGATGAACGTCCAATTGGATTTTGGTCGATCATTTCAATCTGAACTACTTTTGAAAGGTCTCCGGTAATATTATTAAAGGAACCACTTTGCTCTCCGGTGAAGTTGCCGATTGCTTTTTGCAAGGCCGGATACAGAATTCTCTTCACCAAACTTGTTTTACCAGAACCTGAAACTCCCGTTACTACGGTAAGCGTGTGCAATGGAAACTTTACATCGATACCTTTAAGGTTGTTCTCTCGAGCTCCTTGTATTTCAATATAATCCGACCATTTTCTGCGTTGTTTTGGAACTTCAATAGCGCGTTTGCCCGACAAGTATTGCCCGGTTAAACTTTCCTCATCAGCAATAATTTCTTCAAAAGTTCCATCAAACACCAAGTTACCGCCATTAATTCCGGCACGTGGCCCTATGTCGATCAAATGATCGGCAGCATGCATAATTTCTTCTTCGTGCTCAACCACCAACACCGTATTTCCTGCATTCCGTAGTGATTTCAACACGCCAATCAGTCGATTCGTATCTCGCGGATGCAAACCTATACTCGGCTCATCCAACACGTAAACAGAACCTACCAAACTGCTTCCTAAAGAGGTAGCCAGGTTAATGCGCTGTGACTCTCCTCCTGAAAGTGTATTGGATAAACGATTCAGCGTTAGATATCCCAAACCAACATCATTCAAGAACAATAAACGATTCCGCACTTCAATCAATAATCGCTTGGCAATCTGCGCATCGTGCTCGTTAAGTTGTATCTCATCAAAGAATTTGGCTGACTTTACAAGTGGCATTAAAACAATATCAGTAATTGATTTTCCGGCCACTTTTACATAGCTCGCATCCTTGCGCAAACGACTTCCCTTACAATCCGGACAAATGGTTTTTCCGCGATAACGTGAAAGAATAACCCGGTATTGAATTTTATAGGTTTGTGTTTCGAGCTCTTTAAAAAATACGTTTAAGCCTTGAAAATACTTATTACCGGTCCATAATAATTCTTTTTCTTCTTCAGTAAGATCCTGAAAAGAACGATGAATCGGGAAGTCGAATTTGTTAGAGGAACGTATTAAGGCATCATTCCATTCTTTCATTTTCTCACCTCTCCAGGGAGCAATGGCGCCATCGTAAATAGAACGGGATTTATCGGGAATTACCAAATCAGGGTCAATTCCAATTACATTCCCATAGCCTTCGCAGGTTTTACATGCACCATATGGATTATTGAAACTGAAAAACTGTGGAGAAGGCTCTTCGAATCTTAATCCATCCAACTCAAACCGATCACAAAAATGGTTTTCGGTTAATTCGGCATCCTCAATTGAGTACGTAATAAAGCAATCGCCTTTTCCTTCAAAAAAAGCAGTTTGCACTGAATCTGCTATACGGTTTACAGTATCCTCGTCTTCTTTATCAACGATGATCCGATCGATAAGAATTCTGACATCTCCTTCGTGTAAAGATGCTGAAGCCTTAACTGTGGGATCTTCCAAAACATCTTCAATCTTTTTAATCGAACCCAGGTAAGAAATTCGCTTAAAGCCTTTCTGCAATAGAACCGCTAACTCTTCTTTTACAGAACGATTATTATGCGGATGCAAAGGACAAAATATATTTACGGCCGTATCAACATTCAACGAAATAATAAAATCAGTTACTGACGAAACCGTATCTTTTCGAACTTCCTGCCCTGAAACCGGAGAAAGCGTTTTACCGATTCGGGCAAAAAGCAGTTTCAGGTAATCATAAATCTCCGTAGAAGTACCAACAGTTGAACGAGGATTGGTTGCATTTACCTTTTGCTCTATGGCAATCGCAGGAGCAATACCCTTAATATAATCCACATCGGGCTTGTTCATTCGTCCCATGAACTGACGGGCATAGGCCGAAAGACTCTCTACATAGCGGCGCTGACCTTCAGCATACAAGGTATCAAAAGCCAGGCTCGACTTACCAGAACCAGATAACCCTGTGATTACTACCAGTTTATTTTTAGGAATTGCGACATCAATGTTCTTTAAATTGTGAACACGTGCACCTTTTATAATGATATGCGTTTTCGCACTTAATTCGTCGACTGATTTGCTCATTTACTAATATCTACGTGGGGGACTAAACAGTCATTTCAAAAGTTTAACAAAACTGCACAAATTAACAGGGTGTTGAAAATAAATTTCAAAGAAGAAGGGAATAACAATGTAAAAACCTTTTGTAATTAAATAATAAGTTGTTTATTTGCGAGAGACACATCCAAAAACGAACGCTTATAGGTTAATATTCTACTCAACTAAATCAATTCGTTAATTGTTTTCAATTTGTTAGGATAGCTATGAACTTTCGAATACAAACAGACCAATATCTAATCCATTCCTACCTTGAAGGGAATGAAATTGCGCTCGAAACTCTCATTACACGCCATAAGTCTAAAGTTTATACAGCTATTTATTTACTGGTAAAGGACTCTTACCTGGCAGAAGATATTTTTCAGGATACTTTTGTAAAAGTGATTAATACCTTAAGAGCAGGTAAATATAATGAAGAAGGTAAATTTTTACCTTGGATTATGCGCATTTCTCACAACTTGGTTATTGACCATTTTCGTAAAGATAAACGTACTCCTGTAATAACTACCGGTGATGGCTACGACATTTTTGAACTTTTACATTTTGTTGAAGAAAATGCAGAAGATAAAATAATCAGGGAACAGAATTACTTGAATTTAAGACAACTTATTCTTAAGCTTCCGGAAGAACAAAGAGAAGTTCTGATTATGCGACATTATGCTGATTTGAGCTTTAAGGAAATTGCTGACATAACAGAAGTAAGCATTAACACTGCTTTAGGTCGGATGCGGTATGCATTGAACAATCTGCGTAAAATGATGGATATTAAAGAAGCCAGTTTTAAAGAAATAAATTAAATTCATTTATTAAAAGGAAACGCCGCTATGCGTTTCCTTTTTTTATTATCTATGATTTATTCTTTCGTTGCTCCTGCAATCTAAAATTCGACTTAATAAACTTAATAGGTCATCCTCATGTTAAACAATAAAGTAGACCCTAAGAAATCGCAAAAACCAAACTAGTCAGCACTTCTTGTTTAGACCTCTTCCAAATTACCAAATGGAATATTCTAAGGGTTCTATAATCTGTTTTTTTGTAAATTCGCAGTGCATAAATTATAAAAACATAAAACATGGCGTTTGATATAGAAATGATTAAAAAGGTTTACGCAAGTATGCCGGCTCGAATTGAAGCTGCCCGCAAGCTCGTAAACAAACCGTTAACCTTAACCGAGAAGATTCTTTATTCTCACTTGTGGGATGGCAATGCGACTACCGCTTTTGAACGTGGAAAGTCATACGTTGATTTTGCACCGGACCGCGTAGCAATGCAAGATGCTACCGCTCAAATGGCGTTATTACAGTTCATGCAAGCTGGTCGTCCAAAAGTAGCAGTTCCTTCTACTGTACACTGCGACCACTTAATCACAGCACAAGTGGGTTCAGCACAAGATTTAAATGTTGCTGAGGTTACCAACAAAGAGGTTTACGACTTTTTATCATCTGTATCAAACAAATACGGTTTAGGTTTCTGGAAACCGGGAGCAGGTATTATTCACCAGGTAGTTTTAGAAAACTATGCTTTCCCAGGCGGTATGATGATCGGAACTGACTCACACACGGTTAACGCCGGAGGCTTAGGAATGATCGCTATCGGTGTTGGCGGTGCTGATGCATGCGATGTAATGGCTGGCTTACCTTGGGAGCTTAAATTCCCTAAATTGATCGGTGTAAAACTGACCGGTAAATTAAGCGGTTGGACTGCTCCTAAAGATGTTATTTTAAAAGTGGCTGGTATTTTAACTGTAAAAGGTGGTACCGGTTGCATCGTTGAATATTTTGGCGAAGGTGTAACTTCAATGTCGTGTACTGGTAAAGGCACTATTGCTAATATGGGTGCTGAAATTGGGGCTACCACTTCAACTTTCGGTTACGACGAATCAATGGAGCGTTATTTACGTTCAACTGATCGTGCTGAAGTTGCTGATTTGGCAAATGGCATTAAACAACATTTAACTGCCGATCCGGAAGTGTATGCTAACCCTGAATTATATTTCGACCAGGTAATTGAAATTAATTTAGATGAATTGGAACCACACTTAAATGGTCCTTTCACTCCAGATTTGGCTACTCCAATTTCAAAAATGAAAGAAGAAGCGGCTAAACATGGCTGGCCAACTAAAATCGAAGTAGGCTTGATCGGTTCATGTACTAACTCTTCATACGAGGATATCTCTCGTGCAGCATCTTTGGCTAAACAGGTAGCTGACAAAGACCTTAAAACAAAAGCTGAATTCACAATTACTCCAGGCTCTGAACAAGTACGTTATACGATTGAGCGCGACGGTTTCTTAGAGACTTTCGACAAAATTGGTGCTAAAGTATTTGCAAATGCTTGCGGACCATGCATCGGAATGTGGGCGCGTGTTGGTGCTGAAAAAGCAGAGAAAAACACCATCGTTCATTCATTCAACCGTAACTTTGCTAAACGTGCCGATGGTAACCCTAACACGTTCGCATTTGTAGGTTCTCCTGAATTGGTAACCGCTTTGGCAATTGCCGGAGATTTAACCTTTAACCCTACTACCGATTTCTTAACAAACGAGAAAGGTGAAAAAGTGAAGTTAGATGCTCCAAGCGGAGATGAACTTCCTGTTAAAGGTTTCGCTGTAGAAGATGCAGGATACCAGGCTCCAGCCGCTGATGGTTCTGGTGTCGAAGTTGCTGTTTCTCCAACTTCAGATCGTTTGCAAATTCTTGCTCCATTTGCAGCTTGGGAAGGCACTAACCTTACCGGTTTAAAACTGCTTATCAAAGCTAAAGGCAAATGTACTACTGACCATATTTCAATGGCAGGCCCTTGGTTGAAATTCCGTGGTCACCTTGATAACATTTCAAACAACATGTTGATCGGTGCGGTAAATTTCTTCAATGACAAAACTGATAATGTTAAAAATCAATTAACCGGCGAATACGGACCAGTTCCTGCAACTCAGCGTGCTTACAAAGCAGCGGGTATCGGTTCAATTGTAGTTGGCGATGAAAACTATGGTGAAGGTTCATCACGTGAACACGCAGCCATGGAGCCTCGTCATTTAGGTGTTCGTGTGGTATTGGTGAAATCATTCGCTCGTATTCACGAAACTAACTTGAAAAAACAAGGTATGCTAGGTGTTACTTTTGCTAACCCTGCCGATTATGACAAAATTCAGGAAGATGATACTGTTGATGTATTAGGCTTAACTGAATTTGCTCCAAGCAAACAGTTAACAATTGTATTCAATCATAAAGATGGTAGCAAAGATGAAATCTTAGTAAACCATACTTACAATGAACAACAAATTGAATGGTTTAAAGCCGGTGGAGCATTAAATATCATCCGCAAACAGGTTGCTAATTAATTTCAATTAACTCACACTAAAAAAGCCTCCGAAAATTTCGGAGGCTTTTTTAGTGTGTTACAGATCACCTTTCTTAACCCAATACAAAATAAAATTCCAATAAACACTAACATTTACAAATTTTCAACCCCAACAACACTTCATTCCAAAGCAACATTCTGATAAAACTCTTTTTTTCTTCAGAAAAAACATTTTTTATATAGTAAAAATGTTACATTGCAGGTCTAAACCAAGCACTATATGGACGATCGGGTTCATATGGCATTTATCAAACAAATAGACCAAAAAAGATATGAAGAAGTTATTGGTAACATTAAAACACTTAGCCTATTTAACCTCTGAAGGCTATAAAGATAGTTTTGAATTAGTAGCTACCGGCATTAAATCACTTACAACTGGAGCTATACTTTCGCATGAGCACTTTACAATTAAAGCATACTATAAAATCGACGGAATTAAAGACCCTAAAGATGCATCTTTGGTTTATGCAATAGAAACCATGGATGGATTAAGAGGCGCGCTCATAACCGCCTATTCAGCCTTTAACGAAATTATATCACCCGATCTTATAAAAAAGCTTGCCTTACATCCGGTACCGGTTAATGTAAGATTTAATAACGATTAAAATTCTAGCACATTCTATAAATAAAGAGGCTGTCTCCTATATATGAAAAACAGGAGACAGCCTCTTTATTTTTTATAAAAAAATCTTCATCAGATTCAATGACTTCTCTTTTCCTGATCGGGAATTCAATGGTTTTTTTAGCGCATCTTCACTCGATAATGATATTCAATAAATTAAAACCAATTATTTCAATTTATTGAATCAAAATTATTTCGAACTTGCAATATGAAAATCACTCTCATTCAAATCGGAAAAACAGAAGAAAAGTATTTACTGGAAGGCATTGATAAATTTGAAAAAAGATTAAAGCATTACATCAATTTCTCATCGATCACCATTCCTGCGCTGAAGAATACCAAAAACATGAGCGTAACTGAGCAAAAAAAGAAAGAGGGTGAACTATTATTAAAACTAATCCACAATTCTGACCACTTAATACTCCTTGATGAACAGGGAAAGGAGTTCGGTTCATCCGCATTTTCAGCTTACCTAAACAACCATATGAATAAAGCTGTTCAACATCTCGTATTTGTAATAGGTGGGCCTTATGGATTTGACAGCCGAGTGTATGACCGGGCCAATGAAAAGATTAGTCTTTCCAAAATGACCTTCTCGCACCAAATGGTACGTTTATTTTTTACTGAGCAGCTATACCGATCTTTCACTATTTTAAAAGGAGAGCCTTATCATCACGAATAAGCCAATCTTATAATTAATGAGTAAAAACATTGGCAATGAATTTGAATAAGTAAGGTTATTAAAATAACTTTATATGAAAGCTACAAGTTCAAACTCTAATGCAGGTACGTTATTACTCGTTGCGCTGTTCATAGCAGGTATCCTACTAATTTTTAGCTTAAATCATTGGCTGGGATTTCATAACGACCTTCAAAATCAATCACCTAAATCAGCACAAATGATGCGATAACTACTTTTTACTTAATTTGCAAAGCTATTTTATGCTTCAACTACAAAAAAACCGGATTATCTCCGGTTTTTTTATTAGTAGTACACAAAAGACACTCAATGTATTTAATATTAAACAGTTTTCGAACCCACTTTATCGCCAATTCAGTTATCAACAATTGTGAATAATTAAAACAAATCTTACTCTCAATCAATATTTAACACAAAAAAATCAAAACTGGCAGAAAAAAAATAGAAAAATTGAACATTTCCACCCAACAACAAAAAAAGCGGAGTATTACTCCGCTTTTTTTGTTGTTTTTTTAGCTTTTTTAGGCTTTTCTTCTATTTCCTCCTCTTTCACAATAGCTTCAGGGGTGGATTCAGAAGCTACTGTCGCATCAGGATCTTCTTCTCCCCATAAAGGAAGTACAGAAAGAATTTTATACCAGCTAACTATTTTCTTAATATCCGACACATAAACACGTTCGCCATCATGCTCAGGAGCTACTTTAGCAAAAAATGTTTTTAATACATTATTATCTGCTTTCACATCCGGAACCTCAGTACCTACTGCGCTCATATTTTCAAATATGTTGATCAACTGCAGATCCTCATTTTCACCATAAACTGTGATTTCACGCAAAGCTGCAACACGAGCATTTCCGTTAATTACAACTTTATTTCTAGCGGCATCCATTGATTCAAGTACAAAACCTGCTTTGTTTTGTCCAATCACTTTATATAATCCTGGTTTTCCAGCTACAGAAACAATTCCTCTTAAATTCATTTTTTCTTGATCTAGGAAAAAAGAAACAAGGCAAAATTTCTTTCAGCCCCTGTTTCCTCTTTCGATTTATTCTTCTACGATTTCAATTGATAAAATTTTATCACCCTGGCGAATATCATCGACCATATCAACATTTTCAACTACTTTACCAAAGCAAGTATGATTACGATCTAAGTGCGCTGTATTTTTACGACTATGGCAAATAAAGAATTGTGAACCGCCAGTATTACGGCCCGCATGCGCCATTGAAAGCACACCTCTGTCATGATACTGATTTTCGCCATCTAACTCACAAGGAATTTGATAACCCGGACCTCCTGAACCTGCACGATTCGCCGTAGCCGGATCTTTAGAAAACGGGCAACCTCCTTGAACTACAAAGTCAGGAATTACGCGATGAAATGTAACACCATTATAAAAGCCTTCTTTGGCCAATTTTATAAAGTTAGCAACTGTTCCTGGAGCATCTTTTTCAAAGAACTCCACTTTCATGTCACCTTTTTCGGTTTTAATAATTGCTTTAGCCATTGTTAGAAATATAAATTAGGAGGGCAAAAATACGAAAAGATATGAGAACAACTGACAGCAGAGAACAATTCCTAAACATGTAAACTTATAATGCCCCAATTTTGAAAACAATAAAGTAATTATATTAAATTTGAGAATGCGCAAAAGTATACTTGTATTGCTGTTTTGCTGCCTATCGCTAATGAGCATGGCTTCATCCCTTTTGATTCCTATGGATGAAAGCCAAAAAAATCATTTAAAGGCTTATGGTATTGCTTACTGGATGCTTCAAAGAGAAGTGGTAGTGGATTGGCTGCTGAATTATAGAGGCGGAAGTTTTTTAATACCTAACAGCCAACAATTACAACAGGAATGTAACATTCGGGGAGTTTCATATGAAGTAATTCCGGATGTGCAGGTAAATTCCATTCTAAAAGAAATTGCAGATCCTGAGTCAAACACTGACCTGGTTAAACTTGAGAAAGTCCCTAAAATTGCTGTTTATTCTCCTAAAAATAAATTACCGTGGGATGATGCGGTTACGATGGTGCTTACCTATGCTGAAATTCCATACACCTTACTTTACGACGAAGAAGTTCTAAAGGGCGATTTGCCGAAATATGACTGGCTGCATTTACATCATGAAGATTTCACCGGCCAATACGGACGTTTTTATGCACAATTCCGAATGATGTCCTGGTATCAACAAGATGTGGCTATACAAGAGAAAACTGCCCATGCTCTGGGCTTTAAAAAAGTTTCAGAAATGAAACTGGCAGTAGCTAAAACGATAAGAGATTTTACTGCAGGTGGAGGCTTTTTGTTTGCCATGTGCTCTGGAACGGATAGTTTTGACATTGCTTTAGCTGCAGAAGGGATAGATATCTGTGAAAGCATGTATGATGGCGATGCTGCCGACCCCAACGCGAACGCTAAACTCGATTATAGTAAAACTTTTGCGTTTCGGAATTTCAAAATTGATATGAATCCCTACAACTATGAATTTGCAGATATCGATGTGCCGGCCATAAGGACTGTTGATGAAACAACCGATTTATTCTCTTTATTTGAATTTTCAGCTAAATGGGATGTCGTTCCTACCATGCTTACCCAAAATCATACGAGAATTATTAAGGGTTTTATGGGACAAACTACAGCCTTCCGTAAGGAAACGATCAAACCGGATGTGTTGATTTTGGGAGAAAATAAAGCCTTAAACGAAGCTCGATACATACATGGCGAATATGGTAATGGAACCTGGACTTTTTATGGGGGGCACGATCCTGAAGATTATCGCCACCAGGTAGGTGACCCGCCGACAGATTTAAGCCTGTACCCTAATTCTCCGGGATATCGCTTAATTCTTAACAATGTGCTTTTCCCTGCAGCTAAAAAGAAAAAACAAAAAACCTAGCCTATTAATTAAGTGAGATTCGAAACCATTGTTTTCAAATCTCACTTAATATTGTTTTTTTTTGCACTTATATACTAGCATTTAATCGTAAAATCTCCAACTCACTCCAAACTTTAAGTTTTGATCGGGCATTGCGTATTTATCGACCGTATAATACCCTTTTCTCCCCAAGCCCTGATTAAGGTAATCATATTTTACTAAAAAGCGGGCTCTACGCAAATTAGCTGTTAAAAAAGCATCCAGAATAGGATAATTACCAACTTGAATTGTTGAACTATTAACATAATATTGACCTAATTCCGGAGCATAACTATACGCCTTATAAGTTGTGTAATATCTCGCATCTAAGCCTACCTGAAAACCTAAGGCTTTGAATACCTTATTTTGATAAAAGATACTTTGATAGGTATAAAAAGCCGGAGTTGAAATGAAACTTGAATTGTTTTTCTGAAAAACGTAATGACTCAACCAACCAAATTTTCCAAACAATACTTCCTGATCCAATTGTACTCTAAATAAATGCACCGAATTTGGAGCTTGAATAGGAATAATGCCGATTGGATCTTTTCGAAGATAAGTGTAATTCGTAGTTAAAAAATATTCGCCTGACAGAGCAGTTTTCGTCCGTTCGTTTGAATAATAAACACCAAGCTGATTGGTATTAATTTTACTAAAACTATTATCCCAGAAATGATGATTTGAAGCATACTTGGTAAAGAGATAACCGGGTTCAGCATTTTGAGAAAGGGCTTTTAATAAAACCTTACCTGCATTCTGACCTAAATCGACTGTAACAACCGCGTTGAGCAGATAATCACTAAAATTATATCCTGCCAAATTATATTCACCATTTGCTACTAATCCAATTGTATTCGATAAAGCAATCCCAATTTTACCTTTTAGTATGAAATTATTAAATGAACGGTCAGTAGGAACTACTGATGAGGTATCATGAAATACAATCGATTGCTTATAGGTAAGATAATCAAAACGGACACCCGCGTTTACATTGAACTTATTTAAACCGCCCCTGCCATAAAGCGCCAAATCCAAATCATTTCTAAGCAATTTTTGACTTATATTATCATTAGTTTTCAGGGTATCGTAGTAATTATACTGATAATATTGCGTTGGTCTTAAAGGATCTCCACTAGCATAGGCTTGATCATATGTATAACTTTTTTGATCGTATAAGAACTCGTGCGACACTCTTGAATACGGTGATTTGAATAGTTTATTTTGATAACGTGCATTTGTATCACGCTTGCCAATAATATAAGTCTGCTTTAAAAACCAACTAAAGTTTTTCCAGGTATTTTTTGCATTATTAAGATATACACCTTCAAATTGATGTGATACAACTGTTGGAACGGTAAAAATACTATCATTGGTCAAGCCCCCATTTTCCTGCGCCTTAAAACCAAAAGTACTGATATTACTCACCAAATTATATTTCAAGCTTTTTGACTGATACCAAGACCATCCAGTCAAATAACTGTCTTTCGGACGTTGCTTGGGGTAATATCCTTCAGACCCCAGTGTAAAATATTTTATCCCAACGTTAAAATTAGGTTTAATATTTTGAGTATGAATAAAATAAAACATGGATTCTTTCCCAAATGCACTTACCCAATACAATTCTGTATAAGGAGCATAAACACGATAATATTGAACATGCTCTGGTTTAATTTCATACAAGGAGTATGCATTTTGCCCATTTCTGAATTCTACAGAATTCACAGTAAACTGAGGAAATAGGTTATGAGATGGTAATCCGAGATTACCATTATTCATGTAGTAATTATTATTATGATAGAAAGGACTGTAATTTTGAAACCTGTTTATTACCGTATCAAGGCGAGTGAATGCTATGGTATCTTGTTCAAACTGACTAGCATTAGCAAACCTAATGTCTTTAGCATAAAATTTCTTTACAGAATCTTTTCGATTATAAAAGTCTTGTATTCCGCCAGCATTTGCAGGAGGAACATGCTTGGTAGTATCTGTAAGCACGGGTTGAACCTGCGCCCAAGAAAATGCACAGGAAAAACTAAGTAGCAGTACTAATAAATATTTTCTCAAAATTTAAATTGATGAAATCAGTTCTTTTAAAATTAATGTCATTTTAGGCTCTGCTTGCTCAGCTACTGCAATTATCTCCTGAAGATTCACTGGTTTTAATGTTTCAGGAAAGCATTCATCAGTAATAACTGAAACAGCAAATACGGGCAAATTCATATGATTGGCCACAATTACTTCAGGAACCGTACTCATACCCACAACATCTCCACCAATGATTCGAAGATAGCGATATTCAGCTCTTGTTTCCAAGTTAGGGCCTGATACACTTACATAAACACCAGTATGTGCCTTAATTTGATGTTTCTTTGCAATTTCTTGTGCTTTAACAATTAGTTCTTTGTCGTAAGGAATTGACATATCAGGAAAGCGAGGTCCGAAATAATCAAGATTGTGACCTCGTAAAGGATTATCTGGCAACAGATTAATATGATCTTCAATAATCATTAAGTCACCCTTTCGATAATCAGGATTTAGCCCACCACATGCATTCGATACAAATAACTTTTCAGCACCCAATAGCTTCATTACTCTAACCGGGAAAGTAATTTGCTGCATGGAATAGCCTTCATAATAATGCAAACGACCTTGCATTGCTACAACTTTACGGCCTCCAATTTCACCAAAAATTAATTTACCGGTATGAAATTCTACTGTTGCAATCGGAAAATTCGGAATGTTTGAGTACATCAATTCGTACTTAACATCTATATCACTTACCAGTTTACCAAGACCTGTCCCCAGTATAATACCGAATTCAGGCTTAAAGCCTTCAATTTTCTTTTCTATATAATCTACTGTTGTTCTTAATCTATCCAACATAGTCAAGTATCAGTTTGTCAAAATCACGTTTAAATCGATCACAAATTTCAGCCCGAATGGGTAAATAATGGATCGGCAAGTTAATAATTTCATTCTGCAGCTGCGGCTCTTGCAAACGCATTGCATCCTTTTCAGTAGTAATAATTAACTTATTACCTCCAGGTATAGCAGAATAAGCATCGCTTAATTTTTCGATATCTCCTTTAGTAAATCGGTGGTGATCACCAAACTCAAGGTGAGTAATATTTTTAGAGTATTGTTCAAGGAAGTCAATCAACGGTCCTGTCTTCGCAATTCCGGTTAACAATACGATTTGTGTTTTTTTGTTGATTGCAGATAAAACCCAACTTTCAGATGAATTTGAATCAAGCAATTCCAGCTCCGCATAATTAATATAGGAGTAATATATCTGCTGACCGGGGAAGGGCCGAATACGGTTTTCAATAATCCGTTGATCCAATGGCGAGAATATTTTTGGCGCTTTAGTTACAACAATTATGTCGGCGCGTTTCATTCCTGATTTAGGTTCTCTCAAGTTCCCCGCCGGCAATAAAACCCATGGCTCAAATACTCTATGATAATCGATCAGTAAAACGGTAAGCCCGGCTTTTACCCTTCGATGCTGAAATGCATCATCTAAAAGGATAACCTGATGATCATTTTTGAGTTGTTCTATTCCTTTAACCCTATTTTCAGAAACAGCAACTGAAATATCCTTAAACTTTACGTTAAGCTGTTTGGGTTCGTCGCCAATTTGGCTAGAAGTTGACTCCTTACTTGCTAGTATAAAACCACTCGTTTTACGGCCATATCCTCGACTTAGGGTGGCTACTTTCTTTTTATCGGCAAGTAAGCGCACTAAATACTCAATCATTGGAGTTTTTCCGGCTCCACCAACTTCTAAATTTCCAACCACAATTATGGGAAGGTCAAACTGATTAGATTTGAAAAAACCCAAATCATATAGCTTATTTCTAAGCATTACCAACAAACCATAAATGAGCGAGAAAGGATAAAGGAGTAAGCGCAATTTTTGCATAGGAGATAAATTAGTTGCAGTAGCAGAAACAGTTGCAGTAAATGTTGTTGACAAACTGCTCCTGTCACTGCCACTGAAAACCTGTTTTAGTGATGTTCGCCACCATCAGGGTGAACGTGACCGTGAGCAACTTCAGATTCAGAAGCCTCACGCATACTTTCAACTTTTACATCAAAAAATAATGTTTGTCCGGCAAGAGGATGATTACCGTCAACAACTACTTTATCACCATCCAATTCAATAATACGAATTACCATTGGCTGACCATCACCCATTGTTTGAAACTGCATTCCTACTTCTAATTCAGCATCAGATGGGAAATTTTGACGAGGTGCAGCGAAGACCAATGATTCATCAAACTCTCCGTATCCATCCGCTGGAGCTACTTCAACAAGTTTAGCATCACCAATCTTCAAGCCTTCTAATTCTTTCTCCAAACCGGGAATTATATTATAGCTGCCATGCAAATACTCAAGCGGTTGGCCTGGCTGCGACTGATCGAGCACATCTTTTTTGTCATTAGTCAGTGTGTAAGAAATTCCTACCACTTTACCGTTTTTGATAGTTTCCATAATAATTATTTGAGGCACAAAAGTAAATATAATTCTACGGGAATAACAGACAGCTAAAAGCTAAAAGCATAATTTAGAAAGAAAAACTTGGGGAAAACTGATCTTATCGAGCCCAAAGAATACTCTTTTTCTCTATTCTGCTATCCGCATTTCATTAAAATATCCTTCCCTTTGCCCTCATTCTTTGCTATCTTTGCCTCATTCTAATAAACCTTAACTTCTCTAATCAATCATGTTAAAAGGATTCTTCAAAATTCCAACTCCATACAATGAACCTGTTTTGAGTTATGCTCCCGGTTCAGGAGAACGTACTCAATTAAAAGCAGCTTTAACCGAAGCTCGTTCTAAGCAAATCGAGGTCCCTATGTATATTGGCGGCGAGAAAGTGCTTACTGATAGAAAAGTAGCCTTACGCCCTCCTCATGATCATCAACATATTTTAGGTTATTACTCACAAGGCAGTAAAGAACATGTAACCCAGGCTATTAATGCAGCCTTAGCGGCTAAAGCTAAATGGGAAGACCTCGCTTGGGAACAGCGTGCAGCAATTTTCTTAAAAGCTGCCGATTTGATCGCTGGTCCTTACCGCGCTAAATTGAATGCAGCAACAATGCTGGGCCAATCGAAAAGTGCTTACCAGGCCGAGATCGATTCAGCTTGTGAAATCATCGACTTCTTGCGTTTCAACGTGGCCTACATGACTGAAATTTACAGTCAGCAAGTTGATTCGGCAAAAGGTGTATGGAACCGTATTGAGCAACGTCCGCTTGAAGGTTTTGTTTTTGCACTTACTCCTTTCAATTTCACAGCTATAGCCGGTAATTTGCCAACTTCGGCAGCATTGATGGGTAATGTTGTGGTTTGGAAACCCGCCAACACTCAAATTTATGCCGCAAATGTGCTGATGGAAGTTTTCCGTGAAGCAGGCGTTCCTGATGGCGTAATTAATTTGGTGTACGTTTCAGGTCCAGATGCAGGTGATGTAATCTTTAAACACCCTGACTTTGCAGGTATTCACTTTACAGGTTCTACCGAAGTGTTCCAAAATATTTGGAAAGAAATTGGCAACAACATTCATCGCTATAAAACCTATCCTAGAATTGTAGGTGAAACCGGAGGTAAAGACTTTATCCTGGTTCACGGATCGGCAGATGTAGATGTTGCAAACACTGCGCTTGTTCGTGGCGCTTTTGAATACCAAGGACAAAAGTGTTCGGCGGCATCACGAGCTTACATTGCTAAGAGTATTTGGCCTTCGGTTAAGGAATTGATGGTGAAAGATATCGCTTCATTCAAAATCGGACCGGTTGAGAACTTCGAGAACTTCATCAATGCTGTTATTGATGAAAAATCGTTCGATAAATTAGCTAAATATATCGACAACGCTAAAGCTGATCCAAATGTTGAAATCCTTGCGGGTGGCACTTATGATAAATCAAAAGGTTATTTTATCAACCCTACGGTGATTGTGGCTAAAGATCCTAAGTATGTTACGATGTGTGAAGAACTGTTCGGACCGGTACTTACTATTTTTGTATACGACGATGCGCAATTCGATGAAACATTAAAATTGATTGACACCACATCGATTTATGCATTGACAGGTGCCGTAATCGCACAAGATCGTTACGCTATTGACCAGGCAACCCATGCCCTACGTAATGCAGCAGGTAACTTCTACATTAACGATAAATGTACTGGTGCTGTTGTTGGTCAACAACCGTTTGGTGGCGCACGAGGTTCAGGAACCAATGACAAAGCTGGCTCAATGATCAACTTATTGCGTTGGGTTTCTCCTCGCACAATTAAAGAAACTTTTGATCCTGCTAAAGATTATCGCTATCCGTTTATGGCAGAAGACCTAGTAGAGAAAAAGGTTTCGGAAACTGTTGTGAGTGCAGATCAAAACTAATTTTTAAAACAACTATTACAATAGAAAGCCGGTTAACTAATAATTAACCGGCTTTCTTATTAGTACCCAACAACACATGTTAACTTAATATAAATGACACGTTTTAAAGCACTTAACCAATCCACCTGAAGTACAATTCATTATAACCATCCTTTACAGAGGTTTTATATTTTGTTAATATTAAATTAACCTAGCGCTACCTTTCAATTAATATTTTTGCAGCGTTAAGTTTACAATTTATTAACAGGAAGTGAATTTTAAGCTTAACTTAAAAAACGAACTTAATAATAGAAACAATTTACTCAGTTAACCCATGTTAAATCAGACTTTCCGAAAAGGTTTCGGATTTATTGCGCTAGTATTATTATTTGCCTTACCATTTGCATCTTCTGCTCAGGTTCCCGTTCCGATTAAAGACACAACAAGAACCTTATTATTAACCGGTTACATTCAAACTCAATATCAACATGCTGATTCAGCAGGCATTCCTTCTTACGACGGAGGTGATTTTACATCAAATCTGGATTCACGTTTTGCCATTCGGAGAGCTCGTATTCAAGCAGATTACACCCGAAAGTTCATTACTGGAACTATTCAGTTCGATTTGGTTCCTACTAGTGTTCGAATAACTGATGCTTATCTTCAATTTTCGGATCCAAAATTCCAAACCTTCAATTTAGGAATGGGTTTAACGAATGTACCCTTTGGCTATGAAGTTCTTGCAAGTAGTTACTCACTTGAATCGATTGAAAGAAGTCGTTTAATTCAAACCTTATTCCCTGATGAAAAAGATTTGGGAGCTCATTTGATTGTGCAGTCGCCTCAGGCCAAATGGAACACTTTAAAATTATCATTGGCATTGGTAAATGGATCAGGACGTAACTTTAACGACTACGACAGCCGTAAGAACTTTGTAACCAGTTTACAATTCGACGCTTCTAAATTATTAAAGAAATCATCCGCTCTAAACCAATTAGGTGTAGGTGTTTCTTATTATAACGGAGGAGTACGCAACAATACAAATTCAATGTTCTATAACGGAACTGATGCATTAGGAAATAAAGGTTTTATTGAAAAACCAGTTACGGTTGGAGATTATGCAACGCGACGTTACACCGGTGCACACTTCTTGATCGGAGTAAAAAGCGTTTTGGGCACAACCAAATTCAATACAGAATATATTTCGGGTAAACAACCTGGAGTTGCTGCAGGAGGTGCCATTAGTGGCCCATTAGCTTCGCGCAGCTTTGGAGTTCAGCCTGCAACCCCCCTTTACAATAGAGAGTTTGAAGGTTACTATTTTACGCTAACACAATCATTGGGCAAACTCCCTGTATTTGTAGTTGCAAAATATGATTATTACGATCCTAACACCTTTGTTAGTGGTAAAACCATTGGCTTAGCCGGTAATTTAACTAACGCTGGTGATATTGCTTACAACACTTGGGGTCTTGGAAGTTTCGTTAACATCTACAAAGGAGCTGCCCGCTTAGCAATTTATTATGACTTTGTTACAAACGAATCCACTTCGGTTACGGCTTATACACATGATATTAAGGATGATGTATTTACGGTAAGAGCACAGTTCAAATTCTAAAAAAAATAAGCGCACCATTAATAAAACAGGCAAGCCAATGGTTTGCCTGTTTTTGTTAAATTTGAGGCACAATCAATAAATAAATCAGGTGCACAGAATAGATAATTTACTTCAAAAACGCGATGAGGCTCTCCTCGGAGGAGGTCAAAAACGTATCGATAGTCAACATAAAAAAAGAAAACTTACCGCTCGTGAACGTATTCATTTTTTAATGGATGAAGGTTCATTTGAAGAAATTGGCATGCTTGTAACCCATCGCGCCTCAGACTTTGGCTTAGAAGAAGAAATCTATCCGGGTGATGGAGTAGTTACCGGTTACGGAAATGTTAATGGTCGATTGGTTTATGTATATGCTCAGGATTTTACTGTTTTCGGCGGATCATTGTCGGAAACACATGCCGAAAAAATCTGCAAAATCATGGACCTGTCCTTAAAAAATGGAGCGCCTATCATTGGTTTAAATGACTCGGGAGGAGCCCGTATTCAAGAAGGGGTGGTTTCATTAGGAGGCTATGCCGACATTTTTTACCGTAACACCTTAGCTTCAGGGGTAGTACCTCAAATTTCAGCAATCATGGGTCCTTGTGCCGGTGGTGCGGTTTACTCCCCTGCTCTTACCGACTTTATTTTAATGGTCGAGAATACTTCCTATATGTTCGTTACCGGTCCTAATGTTGTAAAAACGGTAACGCACGAAGAAGTAAGCGCCGAAGAATTAGGAGGCGCGTCTACCCATTCAAGCAAATCAGGAGTTACTCATTTTTCATGCGCAAATGAAATTGAGTGCATCAACAACATTAAAAAGCTGCTGAGCTACATGCCTCAGAATTGTGAGGACGATCCGGCTATATTGGATTATGAATTTACTGATGAAATAAGAACAGCGCTTGATGGAATTGTACCTCAAAATGCCAATCAGCCTTATGATATTCGTGAGGTGATTGAAAATACAATTGATGAAGGCTCATTCTTCGAGGTACATAAAAACTTTGCTGAAAACATTGTGGTCGGGTTTGCTCGCATTGGGGGCCGCAGCATTGGCATTGTAGCTAACCAACCTGCATTTTTAGCAGGAGTGCTCGATATACACGCCTCCACCAAAGGTGCTCGTTTTGTGCGTTTCTGTGATTCATTCAACATTCCTTTATTGGTTTTTGAAGATGTACCCGGCTTTTTGCCAGGCACTGATCAGGAGTGGAATGGAATCATCAATCATGGAGCAAAACTTTTATATGCGTTCTGCGAAGCAACCGTTCCAAGAATTACGGTTATTACCCGTAAAGCCTATGGTGGTGCTTATTGCGTAATGAATTCGAAACACATCGGTGCCGACATGAATTTCGCATGGCCAACGGCGGAAATTGCTGTAATGGGGGCCAAAGGAGCTGCAGAAATTATCTTCAAAAAAGAAATTTCAAGCGCTGATGATCAATATGTAAAACTGGTTGAAAAAGAAAGTCAATACTCTGAAATGTTTGCCAACCCTTACCGGGCGGCTGAACGTGGTTTTGTTGATGAGGTAATTCTTCCAAATGAAACACGCATAAAACTGATTAAGGCGTTCCGCATGCTGGAAAATAAATCCGTTAAAAATCCAAGAAAAAAACACGGGAACATTCCTTTATAGTATTGAGTATTGAGTCCAAATCGTAACAATTGTGATCGATTTGGACTCATAGTATTTTCTGCACTTCTTTCGACATTAACTTTTTACCCCACTGCTTACTTCCTACTTCCGACCAACCCTCAACAAAACCGGAAATGTAATTTTCTTAGAAGGAGCATCTCCCCAACAGTCCATCAATTTTGTACTAATTGCATCAATGGGATTTTTGTTATTCTTTTCGATGTAATGCTGAACCGCCGACCAGGTATTCAAATATCCAATCAATTCATCGAACGACCAATTAGCTGTTATTGTTAAGGATGGACATTCTATTTCTTTATAAGGGAAAGGAATAGTTTGATATAATTCATCCAGGTACTTTCGTTCCTCATCCCAATATGGGCCGGTTATGTCTTTGTATAAATGATTTATGATTTTATCCGTTTCAGCATCAATTGATAGCAAGTAATACCCAATAACAGCAATAACCCCTTGAGGCTTTAATACCCTTTCAACCTCTGCATAAAATTTCTCAAAATCAAACCAATGAATAGCCTGGGCAATGGTAATCAAATCAAAAAAATCAGATTGAAACGATGTTTGCTCAGCCGGCTCAACTTTGTATTCGATATTACTTTTTTTAACTGCATGTGTGATTTGTTTTTCACTTATATCCGTTGCATAAACATGCTCAAAAATTTCAGCTAGATCTGCAGCGACTTGCCCGTTCCCGGTTCCACAATCCCAGGCATTCTTTTTTTGCGTCACTATCTCCTTTAAAAAACCGAAAAGTTCAGCCGGATAAGTAGGTCTGAATTGTGCGTATAATTTTGAGTGTTTAGAGAAATTGTCTTTCATCGTTTCAATTTTCTAACTAACGCTAAAAAAGATGCCATTTAAGGGTCTCAACGCCCAGGTCTTCATTAGTTAGGCCGAATTTATCGATTTGTTTTCGAATCCCTTTAACCATGCCCAATCTTTCAGATTACTGAAGCTGCTGTCCTTGTTGCAAAAAAGGCATACTGATCACCCTTGAGTTGTTTGACAAGCGAGGGGCTCTCGCCAAAACTACACTCCCCATATCAACTGATTTTATGGGTAAGAGAACTATGCGCCTACCCCAAAGAAATCGGCCACTAAAAGCTCCTTAAAATAAAACAGGCGGCATCTTCTTAAAATGCAGGGATGCACATGAATATTTTCTTTAAAAAGCATAAATTACCATCTTTACATCCAAATTCAAATCAAATGAGTAAGAAGAAAGACGAAAAAAAAGAAGAGAAAAAACATCATTCGGTAGTAAATAAGAAATCGATTGAATTTTTCGAAAAATATATTAATACCCATTCACCTACAGGGTTTGAATGGACAGGACAAAAGGTTTGGTTAGATTACATTAAACCCTATGTCGATACTCATTTTGTGGATAATTACGGTACCGCTGTTGGTGTAATTAACCCAGAAGCAGAATACAAAGTAGTTATTGAAGCGCATGCTGATGAAATTTCATGGTTTGTGAATTACATTACCAATGATGGATTAATTTATGTAATTCGTAACGGAGGTTCTGATCATCAAATAGCACCTTCAAAACGCGTTAATATTCATACCGAAAAAGGTATTGTAAAAGCTGTTTTCGGCTGGCCTGCCATTCATACTCGTAGTGGTGAAAAAGAAGAAGCGCCGACCTTAAAAAACATCTTTTTAGATTGTGGATGTACCACCAAAGAGGAAGTAGACGCGTTGGGTATACATGTTGGCTGCGTTATTACTTATGAAGATGAGTTCATGGTTTTGAACGATCGCTATTATGTAGGTCGCGCACTCGACAACCGTGCCGGTGGTTTTATGATAGCTGAAGTAGCACGATTGTTAAATGAAAATAAAAAGAAATTGCCATTTGGCTTATACATCGTGAATTCTGTGCAAGAGGAGATCGGTTTACGAGGAGCAGAAATGATCGCCAATCGAATTAAACCGAACTTGGCCATTGTTACTGACGTAACACATGACACAAGCACTCCAATGATTAACAAAATTACTCAGGGTGATTTAGCCTGTGGAAAAGGCCCGGTGATTTCATACGCACCGGCAGTTCACAATAACCTCAATAAAATATTGGTTGATACTGCCAAAAAGCATGATCTTCCTTTCCAACGTCAGGCCAGTTCACGTTCAACAGGTACTGATACCGATGCATTTGCATATTCAAACGGAGGTGTTGTTTCTGCCTTAATTTCTTTACCCCTTCGCTACATGCATACCACCGTTGAAATGGTGCATAAACACGATGTTGACAATGTAATTAGCTTGATCTATGAAACCTTGCTTGAGATAAAGCCAGGCCATGACTTCAGATACATCAAATAAATAGAAGAAAAAGGGAATGCTGAATTTCCGTATATAAATAAAAATCCCTCACCTGTTATCCAGAGTGAGGGATTTTAGTTTATTCAGTTTGATGTTACTTAACTTCTTCGAAGTCTACATCTTTAACGTCACCGCTATCGCTGGTTCCATTTTCGCCTGACGGTCCGCCTTCGTTACCAGGTGCACCAGCTTCTTGAGTAGCTTTATACATCTCTTCAGAAGCTGCATTCCAAGCGTTGGTAAGCTCTGTTGATGCACTTTCGATACCCGCAAAATCTTTTGCTGCGTAAGCATCTTTCAATTTCTTGAAAGCATCTTCAATAGGTTGCTTTTTATCAGCAGAAATCTTATCACCATATTCTTTTAATTGTTTCTCGGTAGAGAAAATTAAAGCATCAGCAGCGTTTAATTTTTCAACCTCTTCTTTCGCTTTTTTATCTGCTTCAGCATTAGCTTCAGCTTCTTGCTTCATTTTTTGAATTTCAGCATCAGATAATCCTGAAGAAGCCTCAATGCGAATCTTCTGCTCTTTACCTGTAGCTTTATCTTTAGCCATTACATGTAAAATACCATTGGCATCAATATCGAATGTTACTTCAATTTGAGGAATTCCACGAGGTGCAGGAGGAATACCATCCAAGTTGAAACGACCGATAGAACGGTTTTGGTTTGCCATTGGACGTTCACCTTGTAATACGTGAATCTCAACTGAAGGCTGATTATCAGATGCAGTAGAGAACACCTCACTACGTTTAGTAGGAATAGTGGTATTTGCCTCGATCAATTTGGTCATTACACCACCCATGGTTTCAATACCCATTGACAAAGGAGTAACGTCTAATAATAAAACGTCTTTCACTTCACCAGTCAATACACCGCCTTGGATAGCAGCACCAATTGCAACAACTTCATCCGGATTTACACCCTTTGAAGGTGATTTTCCGAAGAAATCTTCAACAGCTTTTTGAATAGCAGGGATACGTGTAGAACCACCTACTAAAATAATTTCATCAATATCACTTACCGATAATCCAGCATTTTTCAACGCTGTTTTACAAGGCTCAATTGTACTTTTAATCAACGAATCAGTTAATTGCTCAAATTTAGCACGACTTAAATTACGCACTAAGTGTTTAGGCATACCATCAACCGGCATAATATAAGGCAAGTTGATCTCGGTAGAAGTAGAACTAGACAATTCAATCTTAGCTTTCTCAGCAGCTTCTTTTAAGCGCTGTAAAGCCATAGGATCTTTACGAAGGTCAATCCCCTCATCATTCTTAAATTCTTCTGCTAACCAGTCTATAATAGTCTGATCAAAGTCGTCACCACCAAGGTGAGTATCGCCATCAGTTGATTTAACCTCAAATACACCATCACCTAATTCAAGTACAGAAACGTCATGTGTACCACCACCGCAGTCGAACACAACGATCTTCATATCTTTATGAGCTTTATCCAAACCATAAGCAAGAGCTGCTGCTGTAGGTTCGTTAATGATACGCTTCACATTTAAACCTGCAATTTCACCTGCCTCTTTCGTAGCCTGACGTTGAGAATCATTGAAGTAAGCTGGTACAGTAATAACAGCGTCTGTTACTTCCATTCCAAGGTAATCCTCAGCTGTTTTCTTCATTTTTTGAAGAATCATTGCCGAAATTTCTTGTGGGGTATATGTACGCTCGTCAATCTGTACACGAGGAGTATTATTATCACCTTTCACAACTTTATACGGTACCCGAGAGATTTCGTTCAAATCTTCAGCGTACGTATTACCCATAAATCGTTTAATAGAAAAAATGGTTTTAGTTGGGTTCGTAATCGCCTGACGTTTCGCAGGATCACCTACCTTACGCTCACCATTATCAACAAAACCAACAATCGAAGGAGTAGTACGGCGTCCTTCACTGTTCGGAATTACTACCGGCTCGTTACCTTCCATTACAGCAACACATGAATTGGTAGTTCCTAAATCGATACCTATAATTTTTGACATAATTTTATATTTCTTTCAATCGTATTACTCTTCATCAATGCTTGTGCCAAGCAAAAATACAGGCCAAAAATCGAAAGTATGACAGCAAATCACTGTTAAAATGTGGCAAAAACGAAATTTCAAATGACATGATGACAGAGGTAAACTAGAAATAGGAACTGACAAATAACTGAAGATTGTCAGTTGCCATAAACAAAAAGGGAACACATTACTGTGTTCCCTTTATTATTAAAAGATTGAATCTTTCTGAAATTATTCAGCAGAAGCCTCAGTTGAAGTTTCAGCAGTTTCAGTAGTTTCTGCTTTTTTAGCTTTACCAGCACCACGACGACGTGTTGCTTTCGCTTTCTTAGTATCGCTAGGTTTACCAGCAGTGTAAGTAGCATTGAAATCTACTAACTCGATAAAACACATTTCAGCGTTATCACCCATACGATTACCGGTTTTGATAATACGAGTGTAACCACCTGGTCTGTCAGCAATTTTAACAGCGATATCACGGAACAATTCAGTAACTGATTCTTTGTTCTGTAAATAACTGAACACCATACGACGATTGTGAGTAGTATCTTCTTTAGACTTAGTTAATAAAGGCTCTACGTAAGTACGTAGGGCTTTAGCCTTAGCTAAAGTAGTAGTGATTCTTTTATGCAAAATCAAAGAAGAAGCCATGTTCGACAACATCGCTTTGCGGTGTGAATCTGTTCTTCCTAAATGATTAATTTTCTTACCGTGTCTCATTTTTATTAATTTAAGTGTGTACCGTCTCTATGAATTTAATCTGAGGGAATTACACACAGTGAAAAATTATACTAATCTTTCTAATTCCCCTGAAGGGATTTAGGAAATTATTCCTCGTCTAATTTATATTTAGAAAGGTTCATGCCAAAGGTTAAGCCTTTAGATTTCACCAATTCCTGAATCTCAGTTAGCGATTTCTTTCCGAAGTTTCTAAACTTAAGCATATCGGCTACGTCATAAGTTACCAATTCAGAAAGAGTTCTGATATCAGCAGCTTTCAGACAGTTCAATGCCCGAACAGACAGGTCAAGATCTTGTAATTCAGTTTTAAGGATTTTACGCATGTGTAAAATTTCCTCATCCACTTCTTTAGTATCTTCTTTGGCCTGAGTTTCTAACATGATACGCTCATCTGAGAACAGCATAAAGTGCTGAATCAGGATTTTAGCTGCTTCTTTCAATGCATCTTCAGGATGAATTGACCCATCAGTAGTAATGTCAAGAATCAGCTTTTCGTAGTCAGTCTTTTGCTCAACGCGATAGTTCTCAATTGAGTACTTCACGTTTTTAATTGGAGTATAGATCGAATCGATTGCAATTACACCAAGTGCAGCATCAGCTGATTTATTTTCTTCTGCTGAAACGTAACCTCTGCCTTTGTTTACAGTCAACTCAACTTCAAGAGTTACACCTGAATTCATATTGCAGATAACCAACTCAGGGTTCAGAACGGTGAAATTGCTTGAAAATTTAGCAATATCAGCCCCAGAAAATGTTTCCTGACCGTTGATTACTACAAATATTTTTTCTGCGTCACCAGCTTCGCCAATCTTTTTGAAGCGAATTTGTTTTAAGTTGAGGATAATCTCTGTTACATCTTCAACAACACCTTTGATCGTTGAAAATTCATGAGATACACCTGCAAGCTTTACACTGGTAATCGCGTAACCTTCTAAAGATGATAATAGAATCCTGCGTAAAGCATTGCCAATAGTTACACCGAAGCCAGGCTCCAATGGACGAAACTCAAAGAGACCTTGAAAATCGGTCGCCTTTTGCATTATTACTTTGTCAGGTCTTTGAAACGCTAAAATTGCCATTTGAGATTTATAAACGTTTTATATTATTAGTTAAGCGTTATATGTGTAATTAAGGGTTACTTATTTTTTGAATATAATAAATAACCCTTAATAGTCGCTATTATTTAGAGTACAACTCGACGATCAGTTGTTCCTTGATATTCTCAGGAATCTCATCACGCTCTGGGAAATTAAGGAATGTTCCTTTAAACTCAGAACCATCCCAATCCAACCAATTGTATTTGGTTACACGACGCGCACTCAAAGAGGTTGTAATAGCCTCTAATGATTTAGATTGCTCACGTACACCAATTACATCGCCCGGTTTAAGAGCGTAAGAAGGAATGTTTACAAGTTGACCGTTAACAGTAATGTGTTTGTGACCTACCAACTGACGAGCAGCTGCACGAGTAGGAGCAATACCTAAACGATATACAGTATTATCTAAACGACCTTCCAAAAACTTAAGCAATAACTCACCAGTTACACCAGTTTTACGAGAAGCTTTATCAAATAGGTTAGCAAATTGCTTTTCTAACACACCGTAAGTGTATTTAGCTTTTTGCTTTTCCATTAACTGTACAGCGTATTCTGACTTCTTACTACGTTTTTTAGAAGCTCCGTGTTGACCTGGAGGGTAGTTTTTCTTTTCTAAAACTTTATCAGGTCCAAAGATTGGCTCGTGAAATTTACGCGCAATCTTTGATTTTGGTCCAATATATCTTGCCATTTGTTGATTGTTTTTAAAGTATTAACAGCCTTTAGCTATTAAATCTTAGCTTTAAAACCTAAGTACTTTAGTTAAAATAAAAAATTAAACTCTTCTGCGTTTTGGAGGACGGCAACCATTGTGTGGAAGCGGAGTAATATCTTTGATCGAAGCGATCTCTAGTCCAACGATTTGTAGTGTACGCATAGCTGATTCACGACCAGATCCTGGACCTTTAACAAATACTTCTACTTTACGCAAACCTAAATCATAAGCAACTTTACCGCAATCGGTAGCAGCTTGAGCTGCAGCATAAGGGGTATTCTTTTTAGAACCTTTGAATCCCATTTTACCAGCTGATGACCATGAAATAGTTTGACCAGTAGAGTTGGTCAGAGTAATAATAATGTTGTTAAAAGTTGCGTTGATGTGTGCTTCACCTACCGATTCAACTACAACAATACGCTTCTTGGTAACTTTTTTTGTTGATTTTGCCATTTTCTTTTAAAAGTACTTTGTATACCTATAGATACTCTATAGGAGGTGATCAGTTATTTAATTAATAACTCTGATTTTATTTACTTATTATCTGGTAGCTTTTTTCTTACCAGCAACAGTTTTACGTTTACCTTTACGTGTACGTGAGTTATTTTTAGTTCGCTGTCCGCGTAATGGTAATCCTTTACGGTGACGTACACCACGGTAGCAACCAATATCCATCAAACGCTTGATGTTGAGTTGTACTTCTGAACGCAAAGCACCTTCTACTTTGAAGCTCTGATCAATAATTGAACGAATTGCAGCTAGCTGATCATCGTTCCAGTCCTGAACTTTAGTATTCAAATCAATACCAGCTTCTGTTAAGATTTGCTGAGCAGAACGGCGGCCGATACCATAAATGTAGGTAAGACCGATCTCTCCGCGTTTGTTTCTTGGTAAATCAATACCTGCTATCCTTGCCATATTTTTTAATTCAATCTTTAATTTTCAGTGATTAGCCTTGACGCTGTTTGTATTTCGGATTCTTTTTGTTAATAACATAAAGCTTTCCGTTGCGACGAATGATTTTGCAATCAACGCTGCGTTTTTTAATTGATGCTCTAACTTTCATTTTATTTGTACCTATATGTTATACGCCCTTTGGTTAAATCATAAGGCGACATTTCTAATTTAACTTTATCACCCGGTAAGATTTTGATGTAATTCATTCTCATCTTACCAGAAATATGAGCGATGATCTCATGCCCGTTCTCAAGCTCTACACGAAACATTGCATTTGACAATGCTTCTCTAATTATTCCATCCTGCTCAATTGAGGATTGTTTTGCCATGTATTTTAGTTTTTTAATACTTCTTCAATAACTGAAAACGTTGATAAAACATCAGCTTTACCTTTGGCTACCGCAATGGTATGTTCAAAGTGGGCCGAAGGTTTACGATCCTGAGTGAAAACGGTCCAACCATCGTTCGATTGTTTTACCCTAGCCGTTCCCATATTGATCATGGGTTCGATAGCAATAACCAATCCTTCGGTTAACTTCATTCCCGTTCCACGTTTACCGTAATTAGGCACTTGTGGATCTTCATGCAGATGACGGCCTACACCGTGACCTACTAATTCTCTCACTACACCGTAACCTTGCTTCTCAGCGTGTTCTTGAACTGCAAAACCAATATCGCCAAGTCGCATCCCTACGACTGCTACTTCAACAGCTTTTGCTAAACACTCTTTAGTGATAGTTAATAACTGCTGAACCTCAGGAGCAATTTCGCCTACAGCAAATGTGTAAGCAGAATCACCGTAAAACTTATTTTTAAGAACGCCACAATCTACAGAGATAATATCTCCCTCTACAAGCGCTTGCTTTGTTGGAATACCATGTACAACTACTTCATTTACCGAAATACATAGTGAAGCGGGAAAACCTTCATATCCTTTAAAAGCTGGCGTAGCTCCGTTATCACGAATAAATTGTTCAGCAATTCTATCAAGTTCAAGCGAGGTAACGCCTGGTTTGATATGCTTGGCAACTTCGGCCAACGTTTTTGAGACTAATAAAGAACTTTCCCTAATTAACTCTATCTCTTCCGCTGATTTGTAATGTACCATTCTTTTCTTTATACTCTCCGCTACACTTAATTAAACTGCAGAACTAACTGGTGTACGACCTTGAATTCTGCCGGTCTTCATTAAGCCATCATAATGACGCATTAACAAATGACTTTCAATTTGTTGCAAAGTATCAAGAATTACACCTACAGTGATTAGTAACGAGGTACCTCCAAAGAAGTGAGCAAACTGTGAATTTACACCAGCCATCATAGCAAAGGCAGGCATAATTGCCACAAGCGCTAAGAATATTGAACCTGGAAATGTAATACGAGTCAAAATTTGATCGATAAATTCAGCAGTAGGACGACCTGGTTTTACACCTGGCACAAAACCACCATTACGTTTCATATCATCAGCCATTTGAGTTGGATTAACCGAAATAGCCGTGTATAAAAACGTAAATAAGATGATAAGTATTGCAAACGTTAAATTATACGTTACTGAAGCAATATCATGGAATGAAGCCAAGAAGCTATTGTTAGCAGCATCCGGAAAGAATTGCCCAATAGTAGAAGGAATAAACATAATTGCTTGAGCAAAAATGATTGGCATAACACCAGCTGCATTTACCTTTAAAGGAATGTACTGACGAACTCCTCCATATTGCTTGTTACCAACAATGCGTTTAGCATATTCTACAGGAATCTTACGAGTTCCTTGTACCAATAATACTGCAAACATTACGATACCCAACAATACTACTGTTTCAATAATGAAAGTAATAATACCACCTGCACCGTTAACACGAGTTACTAACTCCTGAGTTACAGAAAGCGGTAAACGCGCAATAATACCTACCATAATGATGATAGATATACCGTTGCCAATACCATTATCAGTAATTTTTTCACCTAACCACATTACGAACATCGTACCCGAGGTAAGAATGATCATTGATGAAATGTTAAACAATGCGTGATTAACCATAATAGCATTTTCAGGAACAATTGATTTCAAATACCCAATAGCCTGAGCTGCTGTGATGAAAATGGTTAAAATACGGGTGATTTTATTGATTTGTCTACGACCGCTTTCGCCTTCTTTTTGAAGCTTTTGAAAGTAAGGAACAGCAATAGTAAGCAGCTGAATTACAATCGAAGCTGAAATATATGGCATTACCCCTAATGCAAAAACTGAAGCACGAGAGAATGAACCACCTGCGAACATATTCAACAACCCAAGAATTCCTTCTTGGGTGCTTTGTTTCAGTTGAGATGGATCAACTCCAGGTAATACGATATAGGAACCGATACGGTATATGAGTAGGAACAATAGGGTATTTAAAATACGAGTTCTTAAATCCTCAATGTGCCAAATGTTCTTAAGTGTGCTTACCAGTCGTTTCATTTAATTAGAGTTTTACAACTACCCCACCTTTAGCTTCAATAGCTTCTACAGCCTTAGCTGAAAATGCATGAGCCTTTACTTCAAGTTTAGCAGTCAATTCACCACGACCTAAAACTTTAACTAGATCTGATTTTGACATCAAACCGTGCGCTTTTAGAGCCTCTAGGTCAATAACCGCTAAGTTATGTTTTTCAGCCAATTCTTGAAGCATATCTAGATTAATTCCGATATATTCAACACGGTTGAAATTTTTGAAACCTACTTTTGGTAAACGACGTTGCAATGGCATCTGACCACCTTCGAAACCAACCTTTGTTGAATTTCCTGAACGTGAGCCAGCTCCTTTATGACCGCGTGTAGAAGTACCGCCTTTGCCGGAACCTGTACCACGACCAATGCGCTTGCTGTTTTTAACAGAGCCTTGCGCTGGTTTTAAACTGCTTAAATTCATTTTATTAAATATTTTCAATTGCAACCAAATGAGATACTTGTTTCACCATTCCGATGATCTGAGGAGTGGCTTCAACCTCAACACTTTTGTTGATCTTTTTCAAACCTAGAGCGATCATCGTTTTTTTCTGACGCTCAGAACGGTCGATAACGCTCTTAATCTGTGTGATTTTAATTTTAGCCATTTTCTTATCCGTTAAAAACTTTATCTAAAGAAACCCCTCTTTGTTGAGCCACTGTAAATGGATCACGCATTTTAGCTAATGCAGCAATTGTAGCTTTCACCACGTTGTGCGGGTTCGATGAACCTTTTGATTTTGCTAAAACGTCGGTAATACCAGCCGACTCTAAAACTGCACGCATTGCACCACCGGCAATTACACCAGTACCATGAGCTGCAGGTTTTAAGAAAACGAAACCACCTGAATATTTACCATGTGCTTCGTGAGGTACAGTACCTTTATGAACAGGAACTTTCACCAATGACTTCTTAGCGTCATCAACGCCTTTAGAAATTGCTTCAGTAACCTCTTTTGCTTTACCTAAACCGTAACCAACTACACCGTGTTCATCACCTACCACAACGATAGCTGAGAAGCTGAATGTACGGCCACCTTTAGTTACTTTGGCAACACGTTGTATGCTTACCAATCGGTCTTTCAACTCGATTTCGCTAGATTTTACTCTTTTTATATTTGCTGTTGACATCGTTTTTCAATTAAAAGTTTAAGCCACCTTCTCTTGCTCCATCAGCCAGCGATTTAACGCGACCGTGGTAAAGGTATCCATTACGGTCGAAAACAACCTGATTGATACCAGCAGCTAAAGCTTTTTGGGCGATTAATTTACCTACTTCTTTTGATTGCTCTGACTTGTTGATAGTAGTAGCAACTTTATCGATCAATGATGAAGCAGATGCTAATGTTTTACCGGCTACGTCGTCGATAACTTGAGCATAAATGCCCCTGTTGCTACGGAAAACTGACAAGCGTGGACGCTCTGCAGTACCAGCCAAACCTTTTCTGATACCTTTTTTAATTCTGTCTCTGCGAGATAATTTATTTGCCATAGCTATTATTTCTTACCTGCTGATTTACCAGCTTTTCTACGTAAAACTTCACCTACAAACTTGATACCTTTACCTTTGTATGGTTCAGGAGCGCGCAATGAACGGATCTTTGCAGCAACTTGACCTAACAATTGCTTATCAATACCTTCTAAGATAATTTTAGGAGTTTGACCTTTTTCAGCAGAAGTAGTTACCTTAATTTCTGCAGGCAATTGAAATACATAGTGGTGAGAGTATCCAAGAACTAAATCTAATGTGTTACCTTGATTTGAAGCACGGTAACCAACACCTACTAATTCTTGCTCAATTTTATATCCTTCGGTTACGCCGTGAACCATATTGTTCAACAAAGCTCTGTATAAACCATGTAATGCTTTATGACGCTTTTGTTCGGTTGGGCGTTGAACCAGTAATTTTCCATCTTCAACCGTTACAGTAATATCGCTATCAACTGCTTGAGTCAATTCGCCTTTAGGGCCTTTTACTGTAACTACGTTATCAGGAGCAATAGAAACCTGAACGTTAGATGCTAATGCAATTGGTAATTTACCTATACGTGACATTCTTCGTTATCTCCTATTAATAAACCTGACATAAAACTTCACCACCAATATTAAGCTTACGCGCTTCTTTATCAGTCATGATACCTTTTGAAGTTGAAAGAATGGCTACACCTAACCCATTCAATACGCGCGGCATTGTAGCAACACCTGCATACTGACGATGGCCAGATTTACTGATTCTTTCAATCTTAGTAATGGCTGATACATTCGTGATCGGGTTATACTTCAACGCGATCTTAATGTTGCCCTGAGGACCATTGTCCTCGAATTTGTAATTAGAGATGTATCCTTTATCAAAAAGTACTTTTGTAATTTCCTTCTTGATATTAGATGCAGGAATTTCGACAACCCGATGGTTGGCCTTAATGGCATTCCTTACTCTAGTTAAATAGTCTGCTATTGGATCACCTAACATTATAATTTATAGATTAATTCATAAAAAACGAGGCGCAAAGATACAAAGTATCCTTGTGCCTTGAAAATATTTTTATTTTTTTTTGATTACCAGCTTGATTTAGTGATACCAGGGATCTTGCCTTCCGATGCCATTTCACGGAACAACACCCTTGAGATACCAAACTGACGCATGTAACCGCGCGGACGACCGGTAATTTTACAACGGTTGTGCAAACGTACAGGTGAAGAGTTCTTAGGCAATTTGTCTAAGGCTGCGTAATCACCAGCAGCTTTCAATGCAGCACGCTTTTCAGCATACTGATCTACTAATTTCTGACGTTTTACTTCGCGGGCTTTTACTGATTCTTTAGCCATTGTTTGTTATTTTTTGAATGGTAAACCAAATTCTTTTAACAGCTCGAATGCTTCAGCATCAGTTTTAGCTGAAGTTACAAAGGTAATATCCATACCTAAGATCTTGTTGATCTTGTCGATGTTGATCTCAGGGAAAATGATCTGCTCAGTAACACCTAAAGTGTAGTTACCACGACCATCAAACCCTTTATCATTGATACCTTTGAAATCACGGATACGTGGAAGAGCAACTGAAATCAAACGATCAAGAAACTCGAACATGTTGTTGTCACGTAAAGTTACACGTACTCCGATTGGAATATTTTTACGTAATTTAAAGTTCGCGATATCTTTTTTCGATTTAGAAGCTACTGCTTTCTGACCAGAAATAATGGTCATTTCTTCAATAGCATTATCGATTAATTTTTTATCAGCTACTGCATTACCAACACCTTGGTTCAAGCAGATTTTCATCAATTTAGGAACTTCCATGCTTGATTTATAAGAGAACTTCTCTTTCAAAGCAGGAACAACTTCCTCTTTATATTTGCCTTTTAATCTTGGAACGTATGCCATTACTTGATTACCTCCCCTGAATTTTTAGCGTAACGTACTAATTTACCGTCAACTAATTTACGACCCACACGTGTAGCTTTTCCTGATTTAGGATCAACTAACTGTAAGTTAGAAATTGTGATCGGAGCTTCCATTTTAACGATACCTCCGTTAGGATTTTTTGCATTAGGCTTAGTATGTTTAGTAACCATATTGGCTCCTTCCACAGTAGCACGATTTTTAGCGATATCTACTGATAATACCTTACCTTTTACACCTTTAGAATCACCGGCGATAACTACAACTAAATCACCTGTACGGATTTTTAGTTTAGGCTGTGCTTTAATTTTCTTTTCCATTTTATAACACCTCCGGAGCTAATGATACAATTTTCATAAACTGTTTCTCTCTGAGTTCTCTGGCAACTGGGCCAAAAATACGCGTACCACGAGGCTCATCTTGGTTGTTCAATAGTACAGCAGCGTTATCATCGAAACGGATGTATGAACCATCTTTACGACGAACTTCTTTCTTAGTACGAACAACTACAGCTTTAGATACTGTACCTTTTTTAACGTTACCTGACGGAATTGCATGTTTAACGGCAACAACAATTTTGTCACCAACAGAAGCATAGCGCTTACCAGTACCGCCCAGAACTCTAATACATAATACTTCTTTGGCTCCGCTGTTGTCGGCAACAGTAAGCCTACTTTCTTGTTGTATCATTATTTAGCCCTCTCAATTATTTCGATTAATCTCCAGTTTTTATTTTTACTCAGCGGACGCGTCTCCATAATGCTTACTGTATCTCCGATACCGCATTCGTTTTTATCGTCATGAGCCATAAATTTGGTAGTTTTCTTGATGAACTTACCATACATCGGGTGTTTAACTTTACGTTCAACAGCAACTACGATAGACTTCTCCATCTTATTGCTAACTACTTTTCCGATCCTTACTTTTCTTAAGTTTCTTTCCATTTCTACAAAAAGTATTATTGGTTATTACTCGTAGCAGCAGCAATATTGCGCTGGGTCAGTTCAGTGTTCAAACGAGCAATGTCTTTTCTAAGAGCTTTAATTTTAAGAGGATTTTCCAAAGCTGAAACCGCATGACCAAATTTGAATTTGGTCAAGTTTGCTGTTTCGGCCTGAATGCGCTCTTTCAACTCTTCAGTTGTTAACTCTTTTATTTCTGCGTATTTCATCGTCTTATTTTTTTAACCGGTTTTACAATTAGACTATGCTTCTTCGTAATCTCTACGAACCACAAATTTAGTTGTAACCGGAAGTTTTTGTGCCGCTAAACGCAAGGCTTCTTTAGCAACCTCCAGTGAAACACCTTCAGCTTCGAACAAGATACGTCCTGGTTTTACAGGAGCTACCCAATATTCTGGAGCACCTTTACCTTTACCCATACGTACCTCTGCAGGCTTCTTAGTGATTGGTTTGTCAGGGAATACACGGATCCATACCTGACCTTCACGTTTCATGAAACGTGTTACCGCGATACGAGCTGCCTCAATCTGACGTGCTGTAATCCAGCATTCTTCAAGAGACTTGATACCGAAAGAACCAAACTCCAGTTCAAAGCCACGTTTGGCGTTGCCTTTCATACGGCCTTTATGCATCTTTCTAAACTTCGTTCTCTTTGGCTGTAACATTTTATTAAAAGTTAATAAAGTTCTCTAATTAGTTAATTATCGTTTACCGCCTTTGCCAGGTCCACGTTGGCCACCGCCAGCGTTTCCGCCTCGACCACGACCGCCGCCTTTGTTGTCACGACCGCCACCGCGATTGTCACGACCACCTCTTTCGCCAAATGCAGCTCCACCTTCGTGACGGCCTTTGCCACCACCAGCTGATTGTTGCTGTGTGCCTACGTTTGGAGAAAGATCACGTTTACCGTAAACTTCGCCTTTACAGATCCAAACTTTCACACCGATTTTACCGTATGTAGTTTGAGCTTCTGCTAATGCATAGTCAATGTCAGCACGGAATGTATGTAGAGGAACTCTACCTTCACGATACTGTTCAGTACGTGCCATTTCAGCACCACCTACACGACCAGCTACCATAATCTTGATACCTTCAGCACCCATACGCATGGTTGATGCGAGTGATGTCTTCATGGCGCGACGGAATGAAATACGCGCTTCAAGTTGTTTTGCCACACTCTCAGCAACTAATGTTGCATCAAGCTCAGGGCGTTTAATCTCGAAGATATTGATCTGAACATCTTTCTTGGTCAGTTTCTTTAATTCTTCTTTGATTTTATCAACCTCTTGACCACCTTTACCAATAACAATACCCGGACGAGCAGTGTGAACGGTAATTGTGATGCGTTTCAACGTACGTTCGATAACAACTTTAGCTACACCTCCTTTAGAGATACGAGCTTTTAAGTATTTTCTAATCTTGTCGTCTTCAACCAGTTTATCAGAGTAGTTCTTGCCACCAAACCAATTAGAATCCCATCCACGGATAATACCTAATCTTGAGGCTATTGGATTTACTTTTTGTCCCATTTCTTTCTAATTAGTTTTTAGTTAGCGTTGATTTTACTGTCTACTACTAATGTAACGTGGTTAGAACGCTTTCTGATTCTGTAACCGCGACCCTGAGGAGCAGGACGAAGGCGCTTTAATTGACGACCAGCATCAACGAATACAGTTTTAACATATAAATCTGCATCTTCTAGGCGCGCACCCTCATTCTTAGCTTGCCAGTTGGCCACAGCCGATAATAAGAGTTTCTCTATTCGGGTTGAAGCTTCTTTAGTATTATACTTTAAAATATGCAAAGCATGTTCTACCTTTTGCCCTCTGATCAGGTCAACAACCAAACGCATCTTACGCGGTGAGGTAGGGCAATCATTTAATTTTGCTACTGCTTCCATTATTATCTCTTTTTATCTCCTGAGTGACCACGGAAAGTACGTGTAGGAGCAAATTCACCTAATTTATGTCCAACCATGTTTTCGGTTACGTACACCGGAATAAATTTATTACCGTTGTGTACTGCGAATGTATGACCAACGAAGTCTGGAGAGATCATTGATCTACGTGACCAGGTCTTGATAACCGATTTTTTAGTAGCCTCATTCATAGCGAGAACTTTGTTCTCCAAGTGATGGGCGATATAAGGACCTTTTTTAATTGAACGAGCCATTATTTTTTCCTTCTTTCAATAATGTAACGATTCGATGATTTTTTCTTGTAACGGGTTTTGAAGCCTTTCGCTAATACCCCTTTACGTGAGCGTGGGTGACCACCTGAAGTTCTACCTTCACCACCACCCATTGGGTGATCGACAGGGTTCATTGCAACACCACGTACTCTTGGACGACGTCCGATCCAACGGGTACGACCCGCTTTACCTAAACGTTCTAGCTGATGATCCGAATTCGATACAACACCGATGGATGCCATGCAAGTTCCCAAAATCATGCGAGTTTCGCCTGAAGGTAACTTGATTACACAGTATTTACCATCACGAGCTGCCAATTGAGCGTAAGTACCAGCTGAACGTGCAATGGATGCACCTTGGCCTGGGTTCAACTCAATATTGTGAATTACTGAACCAAGAGGAATATTCTTTAACGGTAATGCATTACCAACTTCAGGAGCCGAATTTTCGCCAGAAACAACTTTCTGACCAACTTTAATTCCAGAAGGAGCAATAATGTAACGCTTTTCACCATCTGCATAATGCAACAAAGCAATAAATGCAGTACGGTTTGGATCGTACTCAACAGTAGCTACTGTTGCAGGGATGTCAAATTTATTACGTTTGAAGTCAATAATACGATAGGCTTTTTTATGACCACCACCGATGTAGCGCATAGTCATTTTACCATCGTGGTTACGACCACCCGATCTTTTATTAACGGTTACTAACGATTTTTCAGGAATATTAGTAGTGATTTCTGAGTAATCAGCACCAATTCTGAAACGCGTTCCCGGTGTTATTGGTTTATATCTTTTAACTGCCATTTCTCAAATCAATTAAACTGTTCCGTAAAAATCGATAGTTTCACCTTTGGCCACTGTTACCACCGCCTTTTTGAACGATGGTGTTCTGCCTGCCACTACTCCACGCTTGGTACCACGCGATTTAACTTTACCGCTATAACGCATTGTGTTAACTGACTCAACAGTAACACCGTACATTTGTTGGATGGCATTTTTAATTTGAATTTTATTTGCATTTGTATCAACAACGAATACGAAGCGGTTTAACTTTTCAGTTAATGATGCAACCTTTTCTGTTAATACCGGTTTTTTTAAGATTTCCATGTTACCTATTACTTAGCAAATGACTCCTCAATTGTTTTAACTGAACTTGTGGTAAGCAATAATTTACCAGCATTTAACAGATCATAAGTATTCATGTCTGCTGCAGTAGTAACTTTTGCTTTTTGCAAGTTACGGCTCGCTAAGTACACATTCTTGTTATCAGTTGGCAATACCAATAAAGTTTTGCTTCCCTCTAACTTCAAATTGCTTACTAAGCTTTCGTAGTTTTTCGTTTTTGGAGTTTCAAAATTGAAGTCCTCAATTACCACGATGTTGTTCTCTTGCGCTTTGTATGCCAATGCTGACAAACGTGCTAAAGATTTCAACTTTTTGTTCAGCTTAAAGCTGTAATCGCGTGGCTGTGGACCGAAAATACGACCACCACCTCTGAACAACGGGTTCTTGATACTACCTTTACGTGAACCACCGGTACCTTTTTGCTTGTGCAGCTTACGGGTTGAACCAGAGATTTCGTTGCGTTGTTTAGACTTGTGAGTTCCTTGACGTTGGTTAGCTAAAAATTGCTTAACATCAAGATAGATAGCATGGTCATTAGGCTCGATGCCAAATATAGCGTCAGCAAGAGTAACGGTCTTGCCTGTTTCTTTTCCTGTGATGTCTAATACTTTTACTTCCATGGCTATTTCTCCAAAATTACATAAGAACCTTTAGCACCCGGAATTGATCCGCTTACAACCAATAGGTTCTGCTCATTAAACACTTTCAAAATCTGTAAATTTTGAATTTTCACACGGTCACCTCCCATGCGACCAGCCATACGCATTCCTTTGAATACGCGAGAAGGCCAAGATGACGCACCCAGTGATCCTGGAGCTCTTAACCTGTTATGCTGACCGTGAGTTTGGCCACCTACTCCGCTAAAGCCATGACGTTTTACAACACCTTGGAAACCTTTACCTTTAGAGGTACCAACTACATCAACATATTCGCCTTCAGCGAATAACTCAACGGTTATCACTTCCCCTAAAGATTTCTCATCTTCAAAGTGCTTAAATTCAACTAACTTACGTTTTGGAGTGGTACCTGCTTTTGCAAAGTGCCCCTTCATTTGATTAGAAGTGTTTTTTTCCTTCTTCTCACCGTACGCCAACTGAACCGCTGTGTATCCGTCTTTCTCTAAGGTTTTTACTTGCGTTACCACGCAAGGACCAGCTTCGATAACTGTGCATGGAATATTCTTTCCATCGGCACCGAAAATGCTGGTCATTCCTACTTTTTTACCTATAATTCCAGACATTTTAATAATTAATTGTTAATTATTTATTTGATTTTTTCCCGTTAAAAACTTTACTCAGCAGTAGGGCTTCATAATGAAGACATTACGGTCTTCGCCTCTAAGGGACGGCAAAGGTAGGAATATATATTTTCAAATCAAAGACTTGACTCTGAATTTTTTACGTTATTTCTGTAAAAAACAGAAAAGGGGATATACAAAATGTATATCCCCTTTTCTTATCACTAAGTCTAAACTCAGACTTTGATTTCTACTTCAACACCTGAAGGTAATTCAAGTTTCATCAACGCATCTACAGTTTTAGCGTTAGAGCTGTAAATATCCAACAAACGTTTGTAAGAACAAAGTTGGAATTGCTCACGTGCTTTCTTGTTTACGTGTGGAGAACGAAGCACGGTGTAAATTTTCTTCTCAGTTGGAAGAGGAAGCGGGCCGCTAACAATAGCACCTGTAGGCTTCACAGTCTTAACGATTTTATCAGCTGATTTATCAACTAAGTTGTAATCGTAAGATTTTAATTTAATACGAATTCTTTGGCTCATTTTGTTTTTTTAGTTATTGCTTGTTGTAAGAGCTATTAACTACAACTTGCGGATTATCTTCTTTTAGCATTGAGAGATGAGATTTGCGCTATGAGAAACACAAATCTCAATTCTCAAGCCTAAATTATGCGTTTGCTTTTTTGCCCTTTACTTTAGCGATTACTTCATCAGCAACGTTTCTTGGCGCCTCAGCATAGTGCGAGAATTCCATAGTTGAAGTTGCACGACCTGAGGTGATGGTACGCAATACAGTTACGTAACCAAACATTTCGCTCAAAGGAACTTTAGCTTTGATTACTTGTGCTCCAGCACGAGTATCCATACCTTCAAGTTGACCACGACGTTTGTTAAGGTCACCCATAACATCACCCATGTTCTCTTCCGGAGTAAGTACTTCAACTTTCATGATAGGCTCCATCAATACTGGTTTAGCTTTTGGTAAAGCTTCACGGAATGCTTGACGTGCACAAATCTCAAATGATAAAGCATCTGAATCGACTGCGTGGAATGAACCGTCGAATAAACGAACTTTCATATCAGGAACCTGGTAGCCTGCAAGTACACCATTCGCCATTGCAGATTGGAAACCTTTTTCAATCGAAGGGATAAATTCACGAGGAATTGAACCACCTGAAATTTCATTAACGAATTGTAAACCTGACTTACCTTCGTCAACCGGAGAAATTTCAACTTGGATATCAGCGAATTTACCACGACCTCCTGATTGTTTCTTGTAAACCTCACGATGAGTAACACCACCTGTAATCGCCTCTTTGTATGAAACTTGAGGAGCACCTTGGTTACACTCTACTTTGAATTCACGTTTCAAACGGTCAACGATAATCTCTAAGTGAAGCTCACCCATTCCTGAAATAACGGTCTGACCAGTTTCTTCATCGGTGTTAACGCGGAAAGTTGGGTCCTCTTCAGCTAATTTAGCCAATGACATACCTAACTTATCAACGTCAGCCTGAGTTTTAGGCTCAATTGCCAAACCGATAACCGGCTCAGGGAATTGCATTGACTCAAGGATGATAGGGTTTTTCTCTTCGCAAAGCGTATCACCTGTTTTGATATCTTTAAAGCCTACAATTGCAGCAATATCACCCGCACTTACGTTAGGGATAGAGTTTTGCTTGTTTGCATGCATTTGGAAGATACGAGAGATACGTTCTTTGTTTTCAGAACGTGCGTTGAACACGTAAGAACCTGCATCTAAGTTACCCGAGTAAACACGGATAAAGCATAAACGGCCTACGAATGGGTCAGTCGCAATTTTAAATGCTAAAGCAGAGAAAGGCTCTTTAATATCTGGTTTACGAGTAACTTCTTCGCCAGTATCAGGGTGAGTACCTTTAATACCTTCTTGATCCAAAGGAGATGGCAATAATTCCATCACGTAATCCAACATGGTTTGAACACCTTTGTTTTTGAAAGATGAACCACAAACCATAGGAACGATTTTAGCATCCAATACCGCTTTACGTAAAGCATCTAAAACTTCACGCTCAGTAATTGAATTTGGATCTTCGAAGAATTTCTCCATCAAAGTCTCGTCGTATTCTGCAACAGACTCTAATAATTTTTCTCTCCACTCAGAAACTTCATCCAACATATCCTCTGGAATAGGAACTTCGGTAAAGGTCATTCCTTTATCGTGTTCATTCCAAACAATACCGCGGTTGTTAATTAAGTCAACAACACCTTTGAAGCCTTCTTCAGCACCAATTGGCAACTGTAAAGGCACAGCATTGCTACCTAACATATCTTTAACCTGCTTAACAACTTTTAAGAAGTCAGCACCTGAACGGTCCATTTTGTTAACGAAACCAATACGAGCAACATTATAGTTGTTAGCTAAACGCCAGTTGGTTTCTGATTGAGGCTCAACACCATCAACTGCAGAAAACAAGAATACCAATCCGTCCAATACACGTAATGAACGATTTACCTCTACGGTAAAATCTACGTGACCTGGGGTATCAATAATATTGATGTGGTAAGTATTGTTTCTGTATTTCCAGTTAACGGTTGTAGCAGCCGAAGTGATAGTAATACCACGTTCTTGCTCTTGTGCCATCCAGTCCATAGTTGCAGCACCTTCGTGCACTTCACCAATTTTGTGGCTAACACCAGAGTAATAAAGAATACGCTCAGTTGTTGTCGTTTTACCGGCATCAATGTGAGCAGCAATCCCAATATTTCTTGTGAATTTTAAGTCTCTTGACATTGTAATAATGATTACACTGATTTTATAAGATGATTACACTGATTGCTAAAATGATTACACAAACGTTAATTTGTATAATCTCTTTATAATCAGTGTAATCGTTTTTTTATTCTAGAAACGGAAGTGAGAGAACGCTTTGTTAGCCTCAGCCATTTTGTGCGTATCTTCTTTTTTCTTCACTGCAGCACCCTCGCCTTTAGCAGCTGCAATAATTTCACCTGCTAAACGCTCTTTCATGGTTTTTTCACCACGACGACGTGCGTATAAAATCATCCATTTCATACCTAAAGCGGTTTTACGCTCAGGACGAACTTCTGTAGGAACCTGGAAGTTAGCACCACCTACACGGCGGCTTTTTACTTCAACAGCTGGCATAATGTTAGCCAATGCTTTTTTCCAAGTATCTAAGCCGTTTTCGCTAGTTTTCTTTTCAACCAACTCAACTGCCTTATAAAATATATCGTATGCGGTACTCTTTTTACCGTCCCACATCATATTATTAACAAATCTAGTTACTACTATCTCGTTAAATTTAGGATCTGGAAGAAGAATACGCTTTTTAGGTTTTGACTTTCTCATTGCTTTACCAAAAAATTGTTGCCTCTAATTATTTTTTCTTTTTACCGGCTGCTACTGGAGCTTGACCTGGTTTAGGACGCTTTGTTCCGTACTTAGAACGACGTTGATTACGACCAGCAACACCTGAAGTATCAAGTGCACCACGGATGATGTGATAACGCACACCTGGTAAGTCTTTCACACGACCACCACGAATCAAAACGATTGAGTGCTCTTGTAAGTTGTGACCTTCACCTGGGATGTACGCATTCACCTCTTTGCCGTTGGTTAAACGAACACGGGCAACTTTACGCATTGCAGAGTTTGGTTTCTTTGGGGTAGTGGTGTATACACGTGTACACACTCCTCTTCGCTGTGGACATGAATCCAACGCTGGTGACTTACTCTTATCCACCAGAGCTACTCTACCTTTTCTAACTAACTGTTGAATAGTAGGCATTATATCTCTAAATATTTTTACAATATACCCCCATTTTGGGGACTGCAAAAGTAGATACTATAATTCTAAATATCAAGTGCTGATTCAATTTAGTTTTCAGGAAGTTACGGTCATCATCCTTTTAACCAAAACATAACATAGACTTTTATTAAAAAATATTCGTTTTAGTAGCCATTAACCTATTGAAACTATAAATTTGATTTTATTAAATTTTATTTATGAAGAAATTTCTGAAAATCATCAGTACCATTTTAACTGTAACAATTATTATTTACTTAGTAGGTCCACGGCCTGAAAAACCAACTTACAACTCAACTCTGCCCACTCTACCCTCTTCATCAACTGATTTGGAGACCTATGTAAAAAAACTGGATGCCGGACATAAGATAAAACCCGGTAACGGTGCTGAAATAGTATGGACTGATTCAAGCAAAAAGAAAACAAAAATTGTTGTGTTATACCTGCATGGGTTTTCTGCAAGTCATGAAGAAGGCAGTCCTATACATCGAGAATTTGCAAAACGCTTTGGTGCTAATCTGTATTTGGCCCGTCTATACGGACATGGAATAGATACTACTGATGCCTTGGCTGATTTCACTGCAGAAAAATATTGGGAGTCAGCGAAGGATGCTTACGCAGTTGCCAAACAACTAGGCGACGAAGTAATTATAATGAGCACTTCTACAGGTGGAACATTAGCACTAAAGTTAGCAGCCACCTATCCTGAAATTAAAGCACTGATTAATTTCTCTCCGAACATTGCCATTAATGATCCTGCGGCATTCATCACGAATAATCCCTGGGGATTACAAATAACCAGATTAGTGATGGGTGGCAACTACCGAACTTCAAAAGTTGATACAGCTGAAGCCGCAAAATACTGGTATTATACCTATAGATGTGAAGCGATTCCTGCTTTGGAAGAACTTATCGAAACATCAATGACCAAAGACACATTTGAAAAAGTGAAATGCCCGGTTTTAACAGTTTACTATTATAAAGATGAACAACATCAGGATCAAACTGTTAAAGTTTCAGCAATGAAAACAATGAACGATGAGTTAGGAACTCCTGCTAATCGTAAAGAAATGGTTCCAATTCCAAATGCAGCAAACCATGTAATTGCTAATCCCTTGAAAAGTAAAGATGTGAAAAGTGTAGAGAATGCTTGCATTGCATTTGCTGAAAACGTTTTAAAACTTGACCCATTAGCTAAAAAATAATTGTAACATTTTCAACCTAAACCCAAAATGCCATTAAAAAGCATCAAGCCAACCAATACTCAAGCCTGGAAAAAACTGGAAATACACTTTAACAATGCAGCCAGGAATTTCTATCTGAAAGAATTATTTGCAGCAGACAGTGAACGTTATAACAAATACCATCTTAAAATAGGTGACATGTTGCTTGATTATTCGAAAAACCTGATCAATGAAGAAACATTGACCCTGTTGATTGAACTAGCCAATAATTGCGAATTAAAAGATGCCGTTGAAAAACAATTTACCGGTGATAAAATTAATGCCACCGAAAATCGTGCGGTTTTACATACAGCTCTTCGCAATCGTAGTAATTCTCCTGTAATTGTTGAAGACAAAGATGTAATGCCTGATGTTAATGCCGTACTTTCTCAAATGAAATCATTTTCTGAAAAGGTAATTTCGGGAGAATGGAAAGGTTATTCTGGCAAGGCAATTAAATGCATTGTGAATATAGGTATAGGCGGTTCAGACTTGGGACCTTTAATGGTTTGTGAGGCATTAAAACATTACAAAAATCACTTGGAAATGAATTTTGTTTCCAATGTTGATGGAACTCATATTGCTGAAACGCTAAAAGATCTAGATCCAGAAACAACATTATTCATTATTGCTTCAAAAACGTTCACAACTCAAGAAACCATGACAAATGCCTTATCGGCCCGCGATTGGTTTTTGAAAACTGCAAAAGATCAAAGGACAGTAGCTAAACACTTTGTAGCCTTATCAACTAATAAAGGAAAGGTAACTGAATTTGGTATTGATGAAGCCAATATGTTTACTTTCTGGGATTGGGTTGGAGGTCGTTATTCATTATGGAGCGCCATTGGTTTGTCCATTTGTCTTTCGGTTGGTTTTGAGCATTTCGAAGAATTACTAGAAGGTGCGCATGAAATGGATCTTCATTTTCGGAATACACCTTTTGAAAAAAACGCCCCGGTAATTCTGGCGCTTTTAGGAATTTGGTACAACAATTTTTGGGAAGCCGAAAGTCACGCCTTACTTCCTTATGATCAATATTTACATCGCTTCGCAGCCTATTTCCAACAAGGCGATATGGAAAGCAACGGTAAATCAATTGACCGTAACGGAGAGAAAGTGAATTATCAAACAGGACCAATTATTTGGGGCGAACCCGGCACCAACGGACAACATGCATTTTACCAGTTAATTCATCAGGGAACTAAACTTATCCCCGCTGATTTTATGGCAGCAGCGCAACCCTTAAATACGTTAGGCGATCATCATGAAAAGCTTCTTTCTAATTTCTTTGCCCAAACCGAAGCGCTGGCATTTGGTAAAACCGAAGAACAAGTACACGCTGAATTTATGAATTCAGGAAAAACAGAAGATGAAATAGACTTTTTAACACCATTCAAAGTATTTGAAGGAAATCGACCAACAAACTCTATCCTTTATAAAAAATTAACGCCTAAAACACTGGGAAGCTTACTGGCCATGTATGAACAGAAAATATTTGTACAGGGAGTAATTTGGAATATTTTCAGCTTTGACCAATGGGGTGTTGAACTTGGTAAACAATTAGCCAACGTCATCTTTCCTGAGTTAAAATCAACAGTAATGGTCACCTCACACGATTCATCAACAAATGGATTGATCAATGCCTATAAAAGTTTTAGATAACAATAGAAAGTAGTAAGCGAAAAGTTTAAATTGCTTTTCGCTTACTACTTTTACATTTTATCCATAAGCGCCAATACCGTAACTAACTTAACCGTTATTTCTTCAGCAATCTTGGTAAAAACCAGCGATGGAATTTCGATATTAAATTCAGGAGGTTTTACCTTGAAGGAAGAGTTAATACTAATCTTTCCTTCTTTAATATTTATTGTTCCGGTTATCGTTTTCAACTGTTCCACTCCATGAACAATCATCTTACCGGTAGCTGAAACAACATAACTTCCATTTTTACTAAAATCGATCTGTTCATTAATTTTACCTCTAAATGTAGATAAGGGGTACTTGGAACTTTCCATGTAATTCTCATTAAAGTGTTCCTGCATTAATGCACTTTTAAATTTAAAGGCGGTGTTTTTCATACGCACATAAATTGAATCATTAGCCGTATTCAACAGTGTGGCTGCTGTTGAGTTGATAGCCTCAATGTCTTCCATGGGTGTTTTGGAATAAAATGAAACCATGGTGGCATTTGATGTATACATCTGAGCATAACATTGAATGCTCATGATGATAATTGCTATACATAAACCTATCTTTTTCATCGTAATTAATTTAAAGAGTAAATACTCTCGAGATGTTAAACCCTAAGCGAATTCCACCGTCGCTCCACTTATTAACTGTGAAAGGTATGAACTGATTTTCAGTCATTCCTAGTGAATTGGTAAATGTGATTTGAAAAACATGACCGCCGGTTTCAATTTCCAAGCCTAAACCAAAGCTATTGTAATAGGTATCTGTTGAATAATCGTTCAAAGGGAAACCGTACTCAGCTATTAAGGCCATCCGCTTGGTGAACTTATAGCGACCAGCCGTTTCTAATGCAAAAACATCATTCTTGTCGTTCGGATTCAGAACCAAATTAGAGTGGATAAATACCGGCGTTAACTGCAAGGAAAAATTATCCGTAAATTTTCGAGCAATAATGGCTTGTGCCGAATATGAAAATCTACTACTGGTTTTGGCGTAAATATCAAATCCATTAATAGCCTTATTCGGATCTCTAAGTGTGGTATAATAGGTATAGCCTAGTAAAGTTACACTCAGAGGCATATGGTTATCTGTTGTTTGATGAAGTAACCGATATTTTACAGAACCATCATATTGCTTATCGATTGAACTTCTTCCTAATCCAAACTCTAATCGTCCGTTATAACTGTATAAAAATCCAAAACGTATAGAAGCACCTTCATCAAACCCGAAAAAATTATATCCCCCACTGTTAAATGCTCCAAAACGGTGTTGAATTTGAAATTCCAATGTACGGGGGCCGCTCGTTTCAACTGAATTAAAATTAATAATACGGGTTCCCTTAAAGGTTGCAGCAACCAACTCGTTCTTTGTTGTTGAGTCTGTTTTCTCAAGCATCTTCATCGGATCATCCTGAGCCTTCGCTACACAAGTTGTAAAGCAAACAAAAAAAATTAATCGAATACTTCTTTTCTTAAAGAATTGCATACTATATGGTTTATCAGTAAAATGCTTTATTGCTTTTAATGGGCATATTTAGGTTACGTACACCAAACCTCAAAAGTTGTCTATAGAATAAAAATACATTATATGTTTAAACATCCTAATAAATAGTTACACCAAATAAAAACAGAGCAAAACTCATATATCAGTATGCATTATTTTTCCACGGTAAAACAGGTAAGTCCCTTATACATTGATTATTTATTTTCTACTTTTAGAAATATTTCTGACCACTCGGTTCAATTCAGTTTAGACCTAAAATATGAGAGAAAGAATCTGGCCTTATAGGCTTGCATTGCTATTTTTTATTACTTTCACGTTTACCCTAAAAAGCAATGCTCAGGGTACATCCAATAAGGGAACGGATTTCTGGGTTCCATATGCCGGGCATATCGATAATACCAACTCGCGTTTAACTTTATTTATTACTTCTGAATATGCTGCCAATGTTCGAATCCGGGCTATCGGTTTAGATTCCTTGGTAAGCATTCAACCGAATGAAGCAAAAGCCATTGTTATCAACCCCAAGATATATAATGTGTATGTGGGTACATCGGATGGAATAGATATAGGAAAAGCGATACATGTAACATCGGATAAACCTGCGATTGTTTATTCGCACATTTCCTATGCGGCCCGTTCGGCAGCCTGTTTGGTATATCCCACCAATACCCTTGGGAATAACTATTATGCTATTTCCTATGTGCAGCTTCCGGATACAAAGGCTGAACTCAGATCTTCTCAGTTTACAATTGTTGGAGTAGAAGATGGAACAGAAATCGAAGTAACACCTACACAAGACAGCCGGGGAAATTCATCACACAAGGCCAACCTCCCTTTTACAATAACCCTGAATGCTGGTGATGTTTACCAGTATCAGTCGCAGTTTGATCTGTCGGGATCGCGCTTTCGGACCGTAAATGGATGTAAGCCGTTCTCGGTATTTTCAGGAAGTTCAAAAAATGGATTTTGCGAAGACGGAAATACTGTAAATCCCAACAATCCATCGGGCCAAGACAACCTTTACCAGCAGCTGTTGCCGGTTTCTGCCTGGGGAAAAAACTTTGTAGCGGCACCATTTTACAACACTTTACATGGAAGCTGGGATATTTACCGTATTCAGGTGGCGGAGGATAATACAACTATTAATGTTAATGGATCTACTACTTCGGCTAACGGCGATATGCTGAATAATCCTTATGCCAAAGGAAGCATCATTACGTTTAAAAGCCAAAGCAGCGCCATCATTCAGGCGGATAAGCCCATAAGTGTGACACAGTTTCAAACATCTCAGAATTGTAACCCCAACAACAGGACCAATGTACTCTACCCTGGAGATCCGGAAATGACAATTCTTAATCCGATAGAACAAACCTTGAAAGATGTAACGGTATATTCTGCTATTTCTACACCCAGCGCCCCGACAAATATCACCAGCCACTATATCAATATTATTATTAAAACCAGTGGGGCCTCTACGCTAACAGTAGATGGCGCAAGTTTTGGATCAAATCCAGCAGGAGCAAGTTTTGCAGTAAACAAGTTTATACCAATCAATAATGAGTATAGCTATATAGTTGTTGATGTCTCGCAATCTTCCAACATTAATCCAACACATAGAATTAAAGCCGAGGTTGGGTTTGTAGCCATTGCTTATGGCTATGGGAATGTCGAATCATACGGTTATCTTGCCGGTTCTGATCTAAAAAATTTAAGCAAATTTATAGAGCCTGAAAATGTGGTTACGAAAGAACCTTTAACAGGAGGATGCGTGAATACCCCATTTAACTTGTTTGTAACTTTGCCTTATAAAACAACCAGCTTGAAATGGGATTTAGGTAATGGAACAATCGTTACAGATCCCAATCCGGATGCTCATTTCATTGTACAAACGGTAAACGGAGAAACGCTATATAAGTACAGTTACGTAAGTTCAAATATAAGTTATAATCAGGCCGGCACTTATGTCATCAAGGCAATGGTGGTCAACCCTGCACCAATAGCTTGCACTGCTGATGAGGTAATTGAATTGAACTATGAAGTGTTTGCGTTACCGGTAGCATCTTTCGAAGTGATGAATCCTCAGTGTAAGGATGCCGCAATTAGTTTTACAGACAAAAGTTCAGGCAATGGCAAAGCTATAAAAAAGTGGATCTGGGATTTTGGTGATGGAACCCAACCTGAAGTACGGTTGAATGCAGATCCATTTACCCACACGTTTACTTCCGGCGGTGATTTTCAGGTTAAATTAAGTGTAGAAGCCGAAACCGGTTGCGCCTCAGCAACTCAATATGTTAAAACTGTACACATTAAAGAACTACCGGTGGTGCAAATGCAAGTATCTCAGCCTGATTGCGAAAGCCAGGAAATAAAATTCATTGATAAATCATTCACTGCCGAGGGTGTTATTACAAAATGGGCATGGAATTTTGGTGATTCACTTTCAACCTCTAATTTTTCCAACCTGCAAAACCCATCGCATATTTTTACCAAAACAGGAAAGTATAATGTGACCTTGACTACGGAAACCGATTTAGGTTGTGTAAACAAGCTGACTAATGAGGTAACGGTGAACGCTGTACCTGTTGCTGATTTTATTACACCTGATATTTGTATTACTGATGCTGCTGCAGATTTCAAGAATATAACATCCATCACAGATGGATCGGATGCTAATTTAAGCTATCTGTGGAATTTTGGCGACCCTGCATCAGGAGCCAGAAACACAGCAACGACCAGAGATGCAACGCATTTATATCCACGTGAAGGAGAGTTTACGGTTACATTAACCGTTACTTCAAATAAGGGCTGTGTTAGCAGTGCAGAAAAGAAATTTATAGTAAACGGATTAAGCCCGGTTTCCGAATTTGCTTCAAACACCAGCTCAACGTGTTCTGGAATGGAAGTTACATTTGAAGATAAGTCGACCGTTAGTCCGGGTAAAGTTGTGCGGCTGGAATGGTATTTTGATGAAACTGATCACCAGGGCAATAGCGCTTATAAATTGGTAGAGCTTAAACCAGATTTGGTAACGGATAGAAAATACACCTTCAAGTATCCTGAAACACATAATTTAACACCAAAAGCAATTGATATACGCTTAAGAGCTTTTTCCGGGACCCTTTGTTTTTCCGATAAAATCCATCAGATTACGATAAAAGGAATACCTGGAATTGAGTTTAACCCGATAAAGAATATGTGTATTAATGATGCTCCATTTATGCTAAATGCAAAAGAAATTTATGGATTTGCGGGAAGTTCTAGCTATTCTGGCCCTGGAGTTTCAGCCAATGGTTTATTTGATCCCAAGGTTGCAGGTTTAGGCTCACATACAATTACATATTCATTTACAACCAATGATGGATGCAGCGCAGAAAAAAGTCAAACTTTTACCATTTACCCCAACCCAGAAGTTGATGCCGGCAACGATGTAACCGTATTAAAAGGAGGAGAGGTTCAACTGAATGCAATTTCACCAAGTATGAACATCAGGTACAAATGGACCCCTTCTACAGGACTTAGTAATGACACCATTCCCAATCCAGTTGCATTTCCAGAAAAGGAGACCAAATATAGGGTAACTGTTTATTCAGGTTCAGGCTGTATTGCAACGGATGACGTTACTGTTTATGTTAAGGAAAATCCGGTTATACCCAATGCATTTTCTCCTAACGGAGATGGTATTAATGATAAATGGGAAATAGATTACCTTGAAACATGGGAAAATGCAGATATTCTAGTATTCAACAGATATGGACAGCTTGTTTTTTCAGCAAAAAAATACTCTACTCCCTGGGATGGCACCTATAAAGGCATAGAAATACCTGTTGGCGTTTATTATTATGTTATTAATCCAAACAATGGAAGAAAAAATCGAACAGGCTCAATCACAGTGGTGAGATAAGGCATAAAATCACTTTGGTTATTTACCGCTTCGAAGAACCTGATAAATCTTCAAAAGATGCTTTACCAGAAAATCCAGTTGTTTTTACGTAAAGTATACTTTACATTAGTGTTTAAAAAATTACACTTTTATGGAAAATTTATTATCACATCGTTTCAAAAAAGTTGGTACGATCATCGCACCACTAGGCTTTTTTCTCTGGGTTTGTATGCAGAAAGGGATTGTCACCAAGGTATTGACCTTTGTTTTTGGAGAAAGTGCTGGAGGGCAAAATTCGCCATACCATTATGCAAATGTTATAATAGCAATCATTTCATTTTTCTCCTTTCTTGGTGGAGTATATTTACTATCCTTTTCTAAAGAGAAACAGGAGGACGAAATGGTTCAAAGAACAAGGCTAGAAAGTTTTCAGTTTGCAGCCCAAATACAAATTATTTTTATCATTGTTGGTTTTATATTTTTTATTTTGTTTGGTGAATCACAAAAAGGACACGAAGCTATCCTCATGCTTTTCTTTATTGTCATGGTCTTTCTTTTCTGGCTCACTTTTATTGGCAGATTTAATTATGTCCTTCATGTTAAGTTAAAGCAATGAAGAATATTCTTAAAGAAGAACGACTTAAAAGGCAACTTACCCAAGTTCAATTAGCAGAAATGGTAAATGTGTCTCGTCAAACTATTATTTCAATAGAGATCAATAGATATGTTCCTTCAGTTGTCCTTTCACTGAAATTAGCCAAGACACTAGGATTGCAAATCGAAGACATTTTCATGCTAGAACCGTCAGATTAGTTAAGGTTGCAATATTCTGGACAAAACGGAGTCAACACTTTTTAAGAAACTGACTAATTTCTCATAAAACACAAGGGCAAAATTCGATACGAATTTTGCCCTTGTGTTTTATGTTATCACCTATTTATTCAACCTGGTCATGGCCAATTCCAGCCCTACCGTTGAAAAGGCCTTTATCATTTCTATACTTTTATCGATTAATAAAGGAAGTTCAGGAATTTCCACTTGATCAAAACCGCTAAGTACATAATCAACCTGACGCCCTCTTGGAAAATTATCGCCAATACCGAATCGAATACGGGCATAACTTTGAGACCCTAACATGGTTTCAATATTCTTTAACCCATTATGACCAGCACTTCCTCCTTTGGGTTTTAATTGAATTCTCCCAAATGGTAAAGCCAGCTCATCAACAACAACCAATACATTTTCAATTGGAATTTTCAACGTCTGCATCCAATAATTAATGGCCTTTCCACTTAAATTCATATAGGTGGTTGGCTTTATCAAATGTAGAGTTCTTCCTTTATAATTTACTTCTGTATAATAGGCGTGACGTTCCGTGATAAACTTCACATTTTCTTCCTTCGCCATTTGGTCGATCACCATAAAGCCAATATTGTGACGTGTATCAACATATTCAGGACCAATATTTCCAAGTCCGACTATTAAATATTTCATTAGTCTACTTTAGGATTAATAATTACTGTAATAATCTGATTTTTATATTAAAAAAGGCATAAAAAAAGCAGCCTGTACGGGCTGCTTTAATTTCATTTAAAAGATAAATTATTTTTTACCTTTTGCTGCTGCAGCTGCTTCACTATCAGCCTGACGTGTAGCACGTGAAGCAAGAACTGAAACTACAGTATCAACTTTAGCATTCAAAATTTCCAAATTAGGAAGTGAAATTTCACCCACACGGATGTTTTTACCCAACTCTAATTTTTCAATGTTAATCTCGATAGCATCAATAAAGTCTTTAGGTAACCCTTTAACTTTAAGCTTACGGTATTTTTGGTTTAATTTACCACCAATACGTACACCTGGAGAAGTACCTACTAATTTAATAGGCAATTCCATAGCAACTAATTTATCCTCAAATAATTCAAGGAAGTCGACATGTAACAAAAGATCGGTAACTGGGTGAAATTGAGTATCTTTTACGATCGCTCTTTTCTTAACACCGTCAATGTCCAACTCAACGAACATTGCTTCTGCAGTATAAATCAAAGGTTTCAAATCTGCTGCAGACACTAAAAAGTGAGTTTGCTCTTTACCACCGTATAATACAGCTGGTACGTTACCTTCGTAACGTAACTCCTTAGCATCACGTTTCCCTACGTTCGCTCTTTTCGAACCGCTAATAGCAATAGATTTCATATTTTATATTTATTTAAAATTAAAAAGCTTGGTTAAAATTTCACTTTTGTTTGGATGGAATCATTGATTCTAAACAAATCACTGATTGATCCGTGCTCATAAACGTTTACAATCGCTTTTGAGAATAATTCAGCCGCTGAAAGCACCTTAATTTTATTGCTTGGCTGTTTCAATGGAATTGTATCACAAATGATCAATTCTTCCAACACTGAATTCTCAATATTTTCGAATGCTTTACCGGAAAGCACACCATGTGTACATACTGCACGCACGCTATTTGCGCCTTTCTCTATTAACAAAGCTGCTGCTTTAGTTAAAGTTCCGGCAGTATCACAAATATCATCTACTAAAACAATATCCTGACCCTTTACATCACCAATTACCGACATTGATTCGATTTCATTGGCACGTTTACGTTGTTTATCACAAATTACCACTTCAGCATTCAATGCTTTTGCAAAGGTACGCGCACGCGCTGTACCACCCATATCAGGTGAAGCAATGGTAAGGTTTGGCAACTTTAACGACTTAATATAAGGCACCATGATTACAGAGGCATCCAGGTGATCAACCGGAATATCGAAGAAACCTTGAATCTGAGCAGCATGCAAGTCCATGGTCATGATACGATGAACGCCGGCTGCCGCTAATAAATTAGCAACCAATTTAGCGCCAATCGCCACACGAGGTTTATCCTTACGATCCTGACGCGCCAAACCGAAATAAGGGATTACTGCAGTAATGTAATGAGCTGATGCACGTTTTGCGGCATCAACCATTAATAACAGTTCCATTAAGTTATCGGATGGAGAGTAGGTCGATTGGATAAGGAAAATATCACAACCACGAATAGACTCATTAAAAATCGGCTGAAACTCGCCGTCGCTGAAGCGCGCTAATGAAATATCACCAAGTTGACGTGCGCTAACTTGAGCAATTTTATCTGCTAGGGAGCTTGAAGCTGAACCTGCAAATAATTTAACAGGGTTAAAACGTGATGGCATCTTTATAAATAAAAAATGCGAAAGTACGAAATCGTAATTACTGATGCCGTATTTCGCATTTGTTTGAGTTGCCCGACCAGGATTCGAACCTAGACAAACGGTACCAAAAACCGTCGTACTACCGTTATACTATCGGGCAATCACAACTGTTGTCGTTGTTTTGGGATTGCAAAAGTAGAAACAAAAATTTAATATCCAAAAAAATATTTTTTTTATTTTTTGTTTCTGATTTCAAACTATTAGCGAGTAGAACCCGATAACCAATTGCCGTTGCAATCGGCCGCAAAGATAGGATCAAGATTGAAATAAAAAAATATTTTTTAATGATAATTTTCCATCACCCTACTTTCAAGACTATAACCATCACCATTTTATTCAGATAATCAATGTTTTAAGCAAACCGATTTTAAATGTTTTTTTTCTAAGCCAGGCTCATTTTCAGGAAGAGTTCTACTAATTGCACTCGCTAGACAACAGAATTCAAAGAATGAAAGACAAAGCAATAGTACGAGCCAAGTAAAAAGACAGAAATGGAATGGAAATTTTCAGGATAAAACTGGAAGCAATGGATTAAGTCAAATATGTCGCCATGATAATTTATGTCGGCACATTTATTTTTTATAAGAGCACAAAATAATTTTTAACTTCGGCGGTTTGATAATACAATAGAAAAACAATAGTCAAATAAGGCTTTATGACAAATTATACCCGTTCAAACGTCATCTTCGGATGGCTTGCATTTCTTATTGCAACAATTACTTACACTTTAACACTCGAACCCACCGGAAGTTTCTGGGACTGCGGTGAGTTTATTTCCGCGGCTTATAAACTACAAGTAGTTCATCAACCAGGAGCTCCTTTATTTCTTATGATTTATAGAGTACTCTCCACGTTTGCTAGTGCCCCTAGCCAGGTAGCTTGGTGGACTAACTTCGGCTCTGCCCTATCAAGCGGTGCTACTATCATGTTTCTTTTCTGGACCATCACTCACCTGGCAAAGAAATTAATTGTAAAAGAAGGTTCCGTGATAACATTAGCAAATACAGTAGCCATTATGGGTGCTGGCATGGTTGGTGCATTGGCTTATACATTTTCTGATACGTTTTGGTTCTCAGCTGTAGAGTCAGAAGTATATGCAATGTCATCACTTTGCACTGCTATTGTTTTCTGGGCAATTTTAAAATGGGAAAACGAAGCGAATGATAAGCATGCCGATCGCTGGTTAGTATTCATCGCCTATATGATGGGCTTGTCAATTGGCGTTCACTTATTAAACTTATTGGCCATTCCTGCAATTGCTTTCGTCTATTATTTCAAAAAGAACACACCAACTACCAAAGGCGCAATCATTACATTTATAATATCCTGCATCATTTTAGTCTTTGTAATGTATGGTGTAATCCCTGGTATTGTTTCCCTTTCTGCATGGTTTGACAAAATATTTGTAAACAGTTTTGGCATGACTTTCGGAAGTGGCGTAATCTTCTTTTTGTTACTTCTGATCTCCGGTTTAGTTTACGGCATTTACTATTCGATCAAAAAACAGCATGAACTACTGAATATGGCAATGCTTTGCCTAACCTTTATTATTATCGGTTACAGCTCATTTGCAATGGTAGTAATTCGTGCAAAAGCCAACCCTAACCTTAACAATAACGACCCTTCAAATGCCTACTCTTTCTTAAGCTATCTGAATCGTGAGCAGTATGGCGACCGTCCATTATTGTTCGGGCCTTACTTTGATGCCAAAGTAGAGTCACAGGAAGAAGGCGCTATGCAATACCGTAAAGGAGCAACTAAATACGAAGAAGTTGGACGCAGACCGGTTCCTATTTACGAAAAATCAAGAAGCACAATTTTCCCTCGACTTTTCAGCGATGATCAAAGTCATCAACAATTTTACCGTCAATGGTTAGGGTTAACCGGCGCGCCTAATTTTGCAGATAACATTAAATTCTTCTTAGGCTATCAGGTTAACTACATGTATTTCCGTTATTTCATGTGGAATTTTGCGGGTCGTCAGAATGATGTGCAAGGACAAGGCAGCGTGCATGAAGGTAACTGGATTAGCGGCATTAAACCGCTTGATGCTATCCGTTTAGGAAATCAAGACAGCTTACCAAAAAGCATCACCGAAAATAAAGCGTATAACCGACTATACTTCTTACCGTTAATTCTTGGATTAATTGGTTTTGTGTTCCAATATCGTCGTAATTTCAAAGACCTTTCAGTAGTATTTTTATTATTCTTCATGACAGGTTTAGCGATTGTGCTTTATCTGAATCAAACGCCGTTACAACCACGTGAACGAGATTATGCCTATGCCGGTTCGTTCTATGCCTTTGCCATTTGGATTGGTTTAGGCGTACTTTGGCTATACGAACTTTTATCCAAGAAGATGAATGTTCTTGCTTCGGCGGGTATTGCGACAGGACTTTGTTTAGTTGCGGTTCCAGCTTTGATGGCAAAAGAAGAGTGGAACGATCATGATCGCTCTCAACGTTACTTAACCCGTGACCTTGCTGCCAACTATTTAAATTCTTGTGCACAAAATGCAATTATCTTCACTTATGGCGATAACGACACCTATCCACTTTGGTATTGCCAGGAAGTGGAAGGCATTCGTACAGATGTTCGGATTGTGAACTTAAGCTTATTAGGAACAGATTGGTACGGCCGTCAGATGAAAAATAAAATGAACGATTCTGAGCCGGTTCCAATTTCATTAGCAAATGAAAAATTCGCGCAAGGTATTCGTGATTACGTTCCTTTATTTGACCAAAATATGGCGGGGAACTCTGACTTGAAAGACGTTATCGATTTCATTGGAAGCGATGATCAGCAAGCCAAAGCGCAAACTCAGGGCGGAGAAATGATCAACTACTTGCCTACTAAAAACCTTAAACTTACTGTCAATAAAGACGATGTGATAAAATACGGCGTGGTTGCCCCTAAATATACCGGCAAAATTGTAAACGAAATTGATTGGACTTTACCATCGAACGGCTTATACAAAAATGATTTATTAGCACTGGATATTATTGCTCACAACAACTGGAAACGCCCAATCTGTTTTGCAATCACCGTACCTGATCGTAACTACTACGGATTACAAGATTACTTCCAGAATGAAGGCTTTGCATACCGTTTAGTGCCGATGAAAAAAGATTCAACAGCTGGGATATTAGGACGTGAAGGAAGCATCAATACTGCTATTATGTACAACAATGTAATGAATCGCTTCAAATGGGATAACTATAATAAACCGTTTATTTATGTTGATCCTGAAAGTTCACGTATGACTACCACTGCACGTAGCACATATTTAATTTTAGCACAAGCTTGCTTCAACGAAGGCAAACTTGATTCATGTGTAAAAGTACTGGATCGTATGAATGCTGAGATTCCGTTTATCAACAACCAAGTAGGTTATAACCTTGTTCCTGACTTGCTGGCTGCCGAACTCTACTTTAATTGTAAAAAATATGACAAAGGAACTAAGCAAGCTCTTAAATTGAATGACTTTGTTGCAGATCAATTAAATTATTATCACTCAATGGGCACAAGTGGCTTGCGTCGTTTTTCTGAAGAAATTCAGTTCGGAATGGGCCTAATCAATGAACTCAGCGGTATTGCACAAAAGAACGGACAAGCCGGTCTTAACAAAAAACTAGATGACGAATTGAAAACATGGCAGAGTAAATTTGGCTCTGTGCAGCAATAGTAATCATCTCAACTCGCTATTAAAAAATCCCTCTCGTATTAAAACGAGAGGGATTTTTATTTTTCAAACAACTTTCCTTCAACTCATTACCTCAGAGCACTAAAATTGTTACCTAATGAACACCAAATTTGTTACCTAAATGGCCACTAGACCACAGGATCCAACTCCTATTTTCGCGCCACAATTAATTCTTAATCTTATAATATGCATACCATTTTACCCAAATTCAAAATCGCATTAGTTCTGACCCTAGCTTTTACCACCTTATCGATTACCTCATGTGAAAAAGATAAAAACATAGAGGAACTACAAAGAGTACAAAAAGGAAGTATATCCAAAGGAGATAAACTACTTAATGCCGAAAAAAAATAGCAATTAGTTGATTAAGAAAAAGAGCTACCTCGGTTTGAGGTAGCTCTTTTTCTTAGTATCTATGTAACGTCAATGCATTTTAAAGCATTTACTGATTAACTCATTTCGTTTCTAATGTGCGCCCTTAATGCACCCATTTTTAACCCAAAGGCTATAAGACATTGTAACCCTTATCAAATAATTAGAATCAACTCTCTTCAGCCCGACTAAAAAACAAACGAGCCGTTCTGAATCAGAACGGCTCGTTTGTTTTTTAGAATTATTTTCTAAAATTAAGATTATTCTTCGTTAACAACTCCCATTGCCGAGAATTTATTAATACGCTCGTTGATCAATGTATCTACCTTTTTATTTTTTAGTTCTGCAAGATCTGCTATAATTTTTGCTTTCACTGTCATGGCAATTTCTTCAGGGTTATTATGAGCCCCTCCAAATGGTTCTGTAATAACGCCATCAATTAATTTGTTAGCAAACATATCTTGTGCGGTGAGTTTCAAGGCATCGGCTGCTTTCTCTTTGAAATCCCAGCTTCTCCATAAAATAGAAGAACATGATTCAGGAGATATTACTGAATACCATGAATATTCCAACATGTACACTTTATCTCCAATACCAATTCCTAATGCACCACCAGAAGCACCTTCTCCAACAATGAAGCACAAGATAGGCACTTTTAATATTGACATTTCGAGCAAATTACGGGCAATTGCCTCTCCTTGTCCACGCTCTTCAGCCTCCAGACCAGGGAAAGCCCCCATAGTATCGATTAACGAAATTACAGGCACGTTGAATTTTTCGGCCAGTTTCATCAAACGAAGCGCTTTTCTATACCCTTCAGGATTTGCCATCCCAAAATTATGAAACTGGCGTTCTTTGGTATTTTTACCCTTTTGATGCCCAATTACCATTACTGGTTGCCCGTCAATAGTAGCAAATCCTCCCACAATAGCCTTATCATCCTTTACAGTGCGATCACCATGCAATTCGATAAAATCCTCACACATCATTGAGATATAATCGAATGTTTGAGGACGCTCAGGATGACGAGACATCTGCACCTTTTGCCAGCCGGTAAGGTTGCTGTATATATCTTTTTGGGTCTGTTCTATTTTGGTTTCTATTTCTTTAATAGTTGCCGAAAAGTCAACCTTAGTTTTTTCTTGCGCTTGCTGAACTTTTTCAAGCTCTTCCATCAATATTAAGATTGGCTTTTCGAAATCAAAAGTTGGTTTCATTCGTGTTTAATTAGTTTTTTATAGTCCAATAAATCTTGATTCCGATTTAATGAGCCTGTAAAAGTAAAAAACATTTTCACAAAAAACGCCTTAACATTGCAAATCACTAGCTATCAAACACATAAGAAACTAACAAATTGGATAATGCTAAAATTAAAGTCCTGGTCTTCAATTTAAGACGTTAACTACCTAATCAAAGTCATCGCATTTTGTTTTTCAATTTTCCTCCCAACCTCCCACCTATCCGGTTATTGGTCTTCTATTTCCACGGCATGATACCGGGGGAAGCCTCGATCAGCCTTATACCCTTCAATGACTTCAGCCAGCTTAAAACTATCCGTTTTTCGCGTATCAATTACAAGCCTTGCTGTTGCTACTTCAAAAGTAACTGCACATTGAATTACTCCAGGTTGTTTTGATAATAATTTGTGAATATCGTTCCCCTCTGCCCGATTAAAAGGCATACCAATGATCTTAAAACAGACCTTTTTTTCAACAGAATCTTTTGAAACAGTAAAATAATTAGAGAATCCTATTTGATGATGATCACTAATAAATCCGGCAAAAAATATACTGAATAGGATAAAAAAGATGCTCTTCCAGTTTCTCATAACGATCGATTAAAGGGTGACACTTTTACCCCAAAAATATTGCCATAAATAACTGAAAATCAAATCATAAACAATATTCCAGATCCTTAATGATACTTAGAGAATTAGAGAATTAGAGAATTAGAATGAACCTAAGGACAAGAGTAGGCTATTACGATAAGACTATAAAACAAAAAATCCCGTCGATTACTCGACAGGACTTTTGCTCCCAAGCCTGGGCTCGAACCAGGGACCCTCTGATTAACAGTCAGATGCTCTAACCAGCTGAGCTACTTAGGAATTTAATTGAGAAGTGGGAGTCGTCCCTTTTTGTACTGCACCAGAATTAATCTTTGCAGTATCGCTCCCAAGCCTGGGCTCGAACCAGGGACCCTCTGATTAACAGTCAGATGCTCTAACCAGCTGAGCTACTTAGGAGTGTTATACCTTTTGAAAGGCTTTTCATTTCTTCAATTAAAAACAGCTTAAATGTAACTCGTTTAAACTATTTCCCTTTTCAATTTCCGATACCGTTGTATCGTTTTGGGAGTGCAATATTCGGGATTTAGAATTAAATATGCAATATTTGCGAAGAAAAAATTTAAAAAAAATTGCATGAGCTTATTGGCAGTTGGAACGGTGGCTTTTGATGCCATCGAAACCCCTTTTGGTAAAACCGACAGAATTGTCGGAGGTGCAGCCACTTACGTTTGTTTGTCGGCTTCTTATTTCACTTCAAATGTAAATTTGGTTGCCGTTGTTGGAGATGATTTTCCTGGAGAAGAAATTAAAGATTTAAATAATCACGGCATCAATACCGATGGTTTGCAGATTCGAAATGGTGAAAAATCATTTTTTTGGTCGGGCAAATACCATAACGACATGAATAGTCGTGACACTTTAGTGACCGAACTAAACGTACTTGCCGATTTCGACCCGGTTATTCCTGCGAGCTATCAGGACTGCGAATTCCTGATGTTAGGCAACCTTACTCCTCAAATCCAACAAACGGTTATTAAACGCCTTACAAAGCGCCCTAAGCTAATTGTAATGGACACCATGAACTTTTGGATGGACATTGCCATGGACGACTTAAAAGAAACCTTAAAATTAGTGGATGTACTTACCATTAATGATGAAGAGGCGCGTCAGCTTTCGGGCGAATATTCATTGATTAAGGCAGCGCGTGCGATTCAAAACATGGGACCAAAATACCTGGTGATTAAAAAAGGAGAACACGGTGCTTTATTGTTTGGTAAGGAACAAATCTTCTCAGCTCCTGCCCTTCCCTTAGAAGACGTTTTCGACCCAACAGGTGCCGGTGATACTTTTGCAGGCGGATTTATAGGGTATATGGCCAGCAAAGGCGAAATTACATTTGAGAATATGAAACGAGCGGTGATTCATGGTTCGGCAATGGCATCCTTCTGCGTTGAAAAATTCGGAACCGAGCGCATTAAGAATCTAACTCCAAAAGAAATAGAGGAACGAGTTGCAGCATTTTCAAAACTGGTTCAGTTTTAAGCGTTTCTCTTATAAAATAAAAAACTGGCTTCTAAATAAATATAGGCCAGTTTTTTTATCTATTGATAGTTTAAAATATTTATAAATTTGAGCGTTTAAAAATCAAATATGGACGCAGTATTTTCAACAGCAATTGCCTTCCTTTCTCTTTGCGTAACAGTAGCATTATTCTATTACGTAATTAAGTATCTAAAAACTCAAACTGAGCTTACCCAGCTTAAAATGGAAAAACTAAAAAAAGAGATTGAACAACTAGAGGATCGCCAATAATCATTTCAAGGTACCAACAACTTCAAATTTCTCAAAAACATGATCATTGTGCGGGGCATCTTTCAGTTCATCTGTTAAATCTTGCCCTGCCCAATGCTCATAATGCTTCCCATTTCTCCACAATCGGCTATGACTTACATTGTAAATTAGCCCTTCAAAAGCAACCCATATTTCAGGCCTATCGTGTCCATTGCGTAAAGCAAGCTGGCTTTTAGTATACGCTTTTAACTCTTCCATCTGCTTCAAAAATAGAATCCGCATCTGACAAATGAGAGGATTAAAGTCTTTTTTAAAGATTGCTTATTGAAAAACGACTCCTGAAAACAAAATAAGCACCTCAAAATCATTAACTTAATGCAAAATTTAAAGCCTATAACGATGAACGAAAACAATTCAGGAATCCCTGCCAACGATCCTAAAAACAAAGCATCCGAATTGGCCAAAGATATTACAGCAACTGACGATGTTAAAAAAACAACTTCAGAGAAAATTTGAGGATATTAAAAATGATATAATGTCAAAATTTGAGGATATAAAAAACTCACTTAGCCCGGAAAATATTGATAAAATAAAAGAAATTGTAAGTAAAAAGTTCGATACTATTTCGGACGAAATAGCCGAACAGCATGAAAGCCTAAAAGGCAAAGCTTCGGAAATTGCCAGTGATATCAGAAAAAACTTCAGCGATGAAAATTTAAGTCACTATAAAGAAGAAGCTAGCGCAAAACTAAACGATTTCAAAGACGACTTCTTAAACATGGACCTCGATACAAAAGCCAACGAAGCCACTACGGCAGCAAAAGGAATTTGTGGAAAACTTAAAAACTTATTTGGAAACAAAGATGCTTAGGTAAACCTTCAATTTTAAACAAAAAGGTTTTCTCATTTTGCAGAATACCTTTGTTTTTTTCAAGCTAACGATTTCATAAAAAAGGCCTGCAATAGCAAGCCTAATTATCTAACCTAAACACAAAAAATTAATCTTCATAAACAACCTTTTGAGGCCTTCCTTCGCTGTAATCCTTTAATTGAACTTTCAATAATTTACGGGCTACATGAATACGGGTTTTTACAGTTCCAATCGGAATGCTTAATTCCTCAGCAATTTCATGGTATTTATACCCTTCATAATACATGGTAAATGGGGTATAATATTCACGTGAAATTTTTCCGAGCGACTTATTAATGTCTTCCATTATAAACTTCCCTTCTGCATAATTACTAGCCGAACTGAACAATAAATTTGAGGGCAGTATTTCGTCTGTTTTAGTTACTATACTATTTACCTTCACTAGCCTACGGTAGTTGTTGATAAAAGTATTTTTCATGATGGTATACAACCATCCTTTTAAATTAGTGCCTTCTTTAAATTTATTATAATAAGTGATGGCTTTGAGTAATGTATCCTGAACCAAATCATTGGCGTCATCAGAGTCTTTCGTAAAATGCAGAGCATACATTTTCAATGAAGGAGCTTGCCGCACTACTAAAATGCTAAATTCAATACTTGTCATAGCGTTTAACCTTTCACTAATTTTGTTAAACAAATTTACAGCAGGCAATACTAAAATCCAAGCATTTGTTTAATTATTTTATAAATTAATTAAACAATGTGTTTAAACAGAGATTGTAAATTTAAAGGAATAAAGTTTACTTGCTAAATCAATGTCATTCTAGCAAAATGAGTTTGAAATAATTCGTTAACCTTTCAATTTTAATACAATATACTGATTATCAAAATAATAGCAAAAACAAAACAAGTAACATCTTAAACACAAAGGAAGAAAAAAACAATACAGATAAACCAGGCAGCTATCTGTTTAAAACGCTTATTCAGTATTATTAACATTTCACAGTCCTGCTTTCTGTTACAAGGCTTTGCTCAACATTAGCGGAAGTTTTGTACAAATCTTGAACCTTCCAGGCCAAACAGATTTAGTAAGCTAGGTCGTTGCTATAAGGCTACAGCAACCAATTAAAATATATTTACTTCACGCTCCAGTTCCACCCCAAACTTTTCATTGACTGACTGAATAATGCGTGCAGAGAAATCAAAAATTTCTTTACCAGTGGCACTTCCATGATTTACCAACACCAATGCTTGATTTTTCCAAGTACCGGTATGACCCACTACTTTACCCTTCCAACCACATTGTTCAATTAACCAGCCAGCTGCCAGTTTAATTTTTCCTTCACCAGCAGGGTAATTTACTACATCCGGATGCGCAGTAACTACCGATTGAAAATGCTGTGCAGAAATAATTGGGTTTTTAAAAAAACTCCCTGCATTACCAATAGTTGAAGGATCAGGAAGTTTAGAAACCCGGATATGGGAAACAACGTCGCTTACATCTTTGATCGTCGGCTTTTCAATACCTCTATTTTTCAACTCAGTTTCAATGGCTCCGTAACTGGTATTCAATTTAGGAGTTTTAGAAAGCTTGAAATTTACTGAACAGATTATGTATTGACCTTTGAATCGTCCTTTGAATACGCTTTCTCTATAACCGAATTCACACTCCTCTTTGGTAAAAGTTCTAAAGGAAAGGCTAGTAATATCAAATGCTTCCAGACTATGAAAAATATCTTTAACCTCGACTCCATAGGCTCCAATATTTTGAATTGGGGCTGCTCCAACAGAGCCGGGAATCAAGCTAAGATTCTCCATTCCACAGAAGCCATTGTTAACGCAATACATCACCAAATCATTCCAAACTTCACCTCCTCCAGCATGAACATAAACATCATCTCCCTCTTCAGTGGAGCTAATGCTTTTAATATTCACCTTTACAACCAATCCGTTGAAATCATGGGTAAAGAGCATATTGCTTCCTCCTCCTAAAATCAACAAAGGCTGACGCGAAACTTCCTTATTCAAAAAAAGTTCGGTTAGTTGTTCTCGGTCGGTAATTTCAACAAAATTGCGCGCGTTCACATCCACACCAAAAGAATTTAATTTACGTAAGGATTTATTATGCTGAATGTTCATGAAGTAATAAAGGGCTGAGAATTAATAGGCACGAAAATAAGAAAATAGTCCATTGTCCATAATCATTAGTTCTACCTTGAACTAAAACATATGAACCATGGACTATAATCTACGGGTCCGATTATCGATTAAATATGAATAGCTCTGTTAGCCGTTGCTGCCAAAGCTGCTTCTTTGAATGCTTCAGTATAAGTTGGGTGAGCATGACAAATACGAGCGATATCTTCTGCGGAAGCACGGAATTCCATAGCTACCACAGCTTCTGCAATAATATCAGCAACGCGAGGACCAATCATGTGAACGCCAAGTATTTCGTCGGTTTGAGCATCAGCCAACACCTTGATCAAACCATCGGTATCCATACTTGCACGGGCACGACCACTGGCCTTGAACGGGAATGAGCCGGTTTTATATTTTATTCCTGCAGCTTTTAATTCCTCTTCGGTTTTACCAACAGCAGCAACTTCAGGCCAGGTGTAAACAACACCAGGAATAAGGTTATAATTCATATGAGGCTTTTGTCCTGCAATTAATTCAGCCACAAAAACACCTTCTTCTTCAGCTTTATGAGCTAACATTGCACCTCGAACCACATCCCCAATTGCATAAACACCTTTTACTGAAGTTTCCAAGTGATCATCAACAGTAATCTTTTTACCACGTTCTTCAACAGTGATACCAATATTTTCTAAGCCTAAGTTTTCAGTATAAGCAGTACGTCCTACCGCAACTAAACAGTAATCGCCTTTAATTTCAACAAGTTCGCCTTTAGGGTTTTCTGCTGTAACGGTTACTTCTTTGCCTTTTACCTCAGCACCAGTAACTTTATGGCTCATCATAAACTCAAACCCTAAACCTTTCAATGAACGTTGTAATTGCTTTCCAAGTTCACGGTCCATAGTTGGGATAATTGAATCCATGTATTCCACAACAGTAACTTTTGCACCTAAACGAGCATACACCGAACCCAATTCAAGCCCGATCACACCCCCCCCAATAAGGATAAGGTGTTTAGGAACTTCAGTTAAGTTTAATGCTTCTGTAGAAGTGATGATACGTTTTTTATCATTTTTAATAAACGGAAGAACAGCAGGTTTTGAACCAGTAGCAATAATTACTTTATCGGCTTCAATGGTTTGCTCTGAACCATCGTCTTTTTTAATCTTAATTGTATTCTTGTTTACAAAAGAACCATGTCCGAAATATGAATCGATTTTGTTCTTTTTAAACAGAAACTGAATACCCTCCGTAGTTTGTTTAACCACTTCGTTTTTACGTGAGATCATTTGACCGATATTCACCTTCAAGTGGCTCAATTCAATTCCATGTTTTTTGAATGTATGAGCAGCATTATGATAATGCTCAGATGAATCAAGCAGAGCTTTTGAAGGAATGCAGCCTACATTTAAACAAGTTCCACCAAAGGTATTGTAACGCTCAACAACCGCGGTTTTTAAACCTAATTGTGCGCAACGAATTGCCGCAACATACCCGCCCGGGCCTGAACCGATAACTACTACGTCGTATTTCATTTTTAATAATTAAGATTTAGTGTAATATGTAGAGTTGTGGAAGTCCTAAACTCTTTTGATGAAACATATTTTTTTTGCGCAAAAGTAATTAAATATGATAAGGATAAAAAGTTAAACAGGAGATAAAACAGCCTTACAAAAAGATAACACTTTGATTTTATGAAGCAAAGTGGTAAATTAATATTAATTAGCATTCAATAAACCTATTCATCTATCTAAACATATGATTATGCCAAAAGTTAGGAATATATTAAAAGAAAAAGGCAATGCTATTTATTCAATTGCTCCTAATCAAACGGTTTATGAGGCATTAGAAATGTTAGTCGATAAAAACATAGGCGCTTTGGTGGTACTCGATAAAGATAAGTTCGTTGGCATATTTACTGAACGCGATTATGCTCGAAAAGTAATCTTAAAAGGTAAAGCTTCCAAGGAGACGCTAATCGGTGAAATCATGAACCCTGATCCAATATCTACTAATTCAGATGAAGGCTTAGAGCAATGTATGAATTTGATGACCAACAAATTCACCCGGCATTTACCGGTTATAGACGATGGCAAATTAGTAGGCCTGATATCTATTGGCGATTTAGTTAAATACATGATTGATGAACAGAAATTCATCATTGAAAACCTGGAACATTACATTGCAGGACAGAAATAATTCATCCCTTTGATTAAACAAGTTTGAATTTAACTTCGCGGGGAGGCGAAAACAATGATAAATTCTACTCCGCCAATTCCAAGTTGGCCTTTTATACTTTATACATCAATTGTTTTCTTTCTTGTACTTACCATTCTTGCCCTCTCCTATATACTGGGCCAGCATCATAAAGAACGTGCAACCGATCAACCTTATGAATCAGGCATTTTGGAGACAGGTACAGCCCGCCTAAGGTTCTCAAATCAATTTTATCTCGTAGCAATGCTCTTTGTAATTTTCGATATCGAAGCTGTTTTCATTATACTTTGGGCATTATCATTCAAAGAATTAGGCTGGCCGGGGTACTTAGGAATATGTATTTTCATCGCCATATTAATAATTGTTTTGATTTACGAATGGAGCATTGGCGCCCTTGATTTTGGACCTAATGGAAAGAAAATACTAAAGGCATACAAAAAGAGAATGAAGACTTGGGATGAAAGCAGATAGTTTAAAACTGAAAGCGAAAAAAGGTTTAAGATCTGAGAATGAAGGCACAATTTGGAAAGTTAAAAACGGAAAGATAAAAGGGGCTTAAACACATAGAAGAAGACAAAAAAACCTAAATCCTTAAATCTACAACCTATATCCTTGACTTAATTAACATGAAATGGTGGCTGAGTAATCCGGAAAACCCAGAAAGGGCAATTAAGGGAACAAGTTCTTTTGAGGATACTATGCACCAAAGTGTAGTACTAACCACTGTGCAAGATTTGCTGGCATGGGGACGAAAAAACTCGATGTGGCCTTTTCACTTCGGACTCTCCTGTTGTTTTGTAGAGATGGCCACCAGTATTACCAGTAAATACGATGTGGCCCGTTTTGGAGCAGAGGTTATTCGTGGAACACCTCGAGAAGCCGATGTTATGGTTATTGCAGGTACCGTTTTTATAAAAATGGCACCGATCATTAAACGTTTACACGAACAAATGATGGAACCGCGCTGGGTTATTTCAATGGGCTCATGTGCCAATTCAGGAGGCATGTTCGATATATACAGTGTGGTTCAGGGTGTGGATAAATTTCTACCGGTAGATGTTTATGTACCCGGTTGTCCGCCAAGACCTGATGCGTTTATGCATGGATTAACGCTATTAGCTGATTCAGTAGGCAAAGAGCAAAGGCCCTTAAGTTGGACCATCGGCGAACAAGGAATTATTAAACCTGACAAAAGATCAATGAAAGATATGAAGAGGGAGGAAAGAATGAAAATAGCAGATTATCCCTCTCCCGACACAGTTTGAAGAATAATTATTAAAAGCGCTCTCTATAAATGGAACTTCGTTCATCTTTGGTTGATGAACTGATCCTACACTTCGGTGAATCAGTTTTCACTCAGCAAACCACTGCTGATGAGATTACCACACTTTGGGTAGTCAAAGAAAAGCTAGTGGATGTGCTGAGCTATTTAAAAAACGATCATCCCATTCAATTTTCGATGCTCTATGATCTTTCAGCAATCGACGAAAGGTCTTACGCTAAAAAAAATAATCATCATTCTACCGAATTCACTTTAGTTTATCATCTCCTATCTTTCAAAAGAAACCAATTCATCCGTTTAAAAGTTGCCTTAGAAGGCGAATTCCCCAAAATGTCAACCATTACACATCTCTGGGTTGCCGCAAATTGGTACGAGCGTGAGGTATTTGACATGTTTGGAATTCAGTTCGAAGGTCATCCTCATCTCAAACGGATATTAATGCCTTTAACTTGGGAAGGCCATCCTTTGCGCAAAGAACATCCGGCAAGGGCCACGGAAATGGGTCCATTTAAACTTTGGGATGAAAAACAAGACAAAGAACAACATGCATTGCAGTTCCAACCAGAAGATTGGGGCTTGAAACGCAAAAGTGCAGATACGGATTACATGTTTTTAAACATCGGTCCGCAGCACCCAGGCACTCATGGTGTACTGCGAATCATTTTACAGTTAGATGGGGAAGATATTGTTGATGCAGTTCCGGATATCGGGTTTCACCACCGCGGTGCCGAGAAAATGGGCGAACGTCAATCGTGGCACACCTATATTCCCTACACTGATAGAATTGATTATTTGGGTGGAGTAATGAATAACCTTGCCTATTTACTTTCCGTTGAAAAACTAGCCGGCATTACGGTTCCCGACCGCGTTAAAACCGCCAGAGTTATGCTCTGCGAGTTCTTTAGAATTGCCAGTCATTTGGTGTGGTACGGAACCTTTGCACAAGACCTCGGACAACTTTCTCCTGTTTTTTACATGTTTACGGACCGCGAAAAGGTATTTGATATTGTTGAAGCCATTACCGGTGGGCGTATGCATCCTAATTGGTTTCGTATCGGCGGACTAGCACAAGATCTTCCAAAAGGTTGGGATAAAATGGTAAGCGAATTTGTGGCATATTTCCCGAAACAGCTAAGGGAATATCATGACATGGTGATGAAAAACAGCATTTTCAAAGCAAGAACCATAGGCATAGGAATCTATACGTTGCAAGAAGCTATTGAATGGGGAGTTACCGGACCCGGCTTGCGGGCTTGTGGTTTTGAATGGGATTTCAGAAAAAAACAGCCTTATTCAGGTTACGAAAACTTTGAATTTGATATCCCAACCGCTCAAAACGGAGATTGCTATGATCGTGCAGTAGTTCGGGTAGAGGAAATGTGGCAAAGCCTGCGCATCATTGAACAGTGCCTTAACAATATGCCCGAAGGTGATTACAAATCTGATCATCCCCTCACGACTCCCCCTCTTAAAAAACATACGATGCAGGATATTGAAACCCTGATCACACATTTTTTAGGCGTGAGCTGGGGGCCGGTGATTCCACCCGGAGAAGCGATGAGCTGCATTGAAGCAACAAAAGGAAGCAATAGTTATTACCTGATAAGTGATGGAAATACATCACCCTATCGGGTTCGTGTGCGCACCCCATCATTTCCTCATATGCAAATGCTCCCATATATCAGTAAAGGTTATACTGTAGCTGATTTATTATCGATTTTGGGCAGCATGGACTATGTATTGGCAGACATTGACAGGTGAAAAAAGTGGAAAGTAGAAAGTGTAAGAAATAAAAAACATTGGCTAGTGCGCCAGGGTATGTACATCATGTTATAATTTTTTGAAAATATGTTAAGTTCTGAAGAGATAAAAGAAATAGAACATGAAGTGGCTCAGGTACCACATCGGAAAGCTGCATGTATTGAGGCATTGAAAATTGTGCAGAAACATCGTGGCTGGGTTTCCGACAGCAGCTTAAATGCTGTTGCAGATTACATGGAAATGTCGACCGCGGAATTAGACAGCATCGCTACTTTTTACAATCTTATCTTCCGTAAACCTGTTGGCCGGCATGTAATTTTATTGTGCGACAGTATAAGTTGTTGGGTAATGGGCTATGAAAAGGTTTATGATGCCTTTAAAAATCATTTGGGTATTCATTTCGGAGAAACAACACCTGATGGTCGGTTTACCTTATTGCCCAATGTTTGCCTTGGCACCTGTGACCATGCTCCTGCTTTAATGATCGATGAGGATACATATAGAGATGTTAAGGAAGAACAGCTGGAAGGCATTTTGGAAAAATATAAATGACAGAAGGACTGAATAACAGAATAAAACCTCACTCAATCATTTAAAAACATGGAAAGGCCGCTTACCAAAAACATTCATATTGATCGTCCGCCGCTCAACTTAAAAGAATATGAGATGACGGGTGGCTATAAGTCTGTTCGAAATGCGCTTAAAAACATGTCTCCCGAAGAAGTTCGATCATTGATCCAAGAATCGAATTTAAAAGGACGAGGAGGAGCAGGATTCAACACTGGAATGAAATGGAGTTTTGTACCGAAAGGACCAGATGCTCCTGCAACAAAATATCTTATTGCGAATGCTGATGAAATGGAACCCGGAACTTTTAAAGACCGCCTATTGCTCGAAGGTAATCCGCATCAGTTAATTGAGGGCATGATTGTTTCATCCTATGCTATTCAGGCGACAACGGCATATATATTTTTAAGATGGGCTTATAAAGAAGCCGCGTTGAGAATCAGGCAAGCGATTCACGAAGCCTATGAAGCCGGCTATTTAGGTAAAAACATATTGGGCACTGAATTGAATCTCGAGATGCATTTACATACCGGTGCTGGGCGATACATATGTGGTGAAGAAACGGCCTTGCTCAATTCACTGGAAGGAAAACGTGCTTCACCAAGAGCAAAACCACCATTCCCGCAGGTTAGCGGATTATTCGGCAAACCCACTATTGTGAACAATGTAGAAACACTCTGCAATATTCCTCATATAGTTAACCATGGTGCGGATTGGTTCAGGAGTTTAAGTTATAGTGAAGATGGTGGCACCAAACTTTATGGTGTTAGTGGAAGGGTTAAAAAACCAGGGATTTGGGAGCTGCCTATGGGCATTACCATGCGGCAACTGGTCGAAGAATATGCAGGAGGAATGCAAAAAGGATATAACTTCCGTGGTGCTTTACCGGGTGGAGCCTCAACTGATTTTTTAACCGAACAACATTTGGATATAAAAATGGATTTCAAAACCGTGAGTGCTGCGGGGAGTCGACTAGGCACAGGAACCATGATCGTGTTGGATGACCATACTTGCCCAGTGGGGTTTGTTCATAACCTGCAGCATTTCTTCGCTCAAGAGTCTTGCGGATGGTGTACTCCATGTCGCGAAGGCCTTCCATGGGTAGAGCGAATTTTATTATCCATAGAAAAAGGAGAAGGCAGATTGGAAGATCTGGATTTATTGAGTTTCCATACAACGTATCTCGGACCTGGAAGTACATTTTGTGCATTGGCTCCCGGCGCGATGGAACCATTACAAAGTGCCTTGAAATATTTCAGAGAAGATTTTGAGCGTCACATTCATGATAAAAAATGCCCATACAATGGCAACCATATACATTGACAATAAAGCATACGAAGTAAAGGAGGGCAAAAATCTATTGGAGACTTGCCTTACCTTGGGATTCAACCTACCCTACTTCTGTTGGCATCCAGCCATGGGATCGGTAGGCGCTTGCCGTCAGTGTGCAGTAAAGGTATTTAAAGACGAAACCGATACACGTGGAAGAATAACTATGTCGTGCATGGAATCCGTATCAAATGAACTTAGACTATCCATTTCTGATGCCGATGCGGTACAGTTCAGAGCCAATATAATTGAATGGTTAATGACCAACCACCCGCATGATTGCGCCGTTTGCGACGAAGGCGGTTCTTGTCATTTACAAGACATGACGGTGATGACAGGCCATAACTACCGAAGATTTGAATACAAGAAACGAACCTACCAAAACCAATATCTCGGCCCCTTTATCAACCATGAAATGAATCGATGCATTCAATGCTACCGCTGTGTTCGGTTCTACAAAGATTATGCAGGCGGCAAAGACCTCGACGTTTTTGCCGCTCATAACCATGTGTATTTTGGCAGAAGTGAGGATGGCATTTTACAAAACGAATTTAGTGGAAACTTAGCCGAAGTTTGCCCTACAGGCGTATTTACCGATAAAACCTTAAAAGAACATTATACTCGTAAATGGGATTTCACATCTGCCCCATCTGTTTGCCAACATTGCAGTTTGGGTTGCAATATCATAGCTGCCGAACGTTATGGCGAGTTGCGACAAATTACAAGTCGCTATAATGGAGAAGTTAACGGGTACTTTATTTGTGACCGGGGGCGTTTTGGGTATGAATTTGTCAACAGCCCACTTCGGATTAAAGAAGCAAAATTAAGGGATGAAAATTCTAAAGACCTCAATAAAAAAAATCTTCTAAATAAAACATCAGCTTTAATAACACCCGGAAAAACCATTGGCATTGGTTCACCAAGAACTTCCATGGAATCAAATTTTGCTTTAAGAAAATTGATTGGTGCGGAAAACTTCTATCAAGGAATTTCTGAACAAGAAGCATCATTGCATAAGTTAATTCTTGAAGTTATGAATTCCGGGATTGCATATATTCCATCCTTGAAAGAAGTAGAAGAAGCTGATGCAATTCTAGTACTTGGCGAAGACCTTCATAATTCTGCCCCAATGCTCGCCCTAGCTGTTCGACAAGCCATACAAAAAGGTCCCTCAGAGCTTAAAACCAGCCTTCCGGCATGGCACAGTTTAGCCTTGAAAGAATTTATTCAACAAGAACATGCTCCATTATTTATTGCCAATCCTCTAAAAACACAATTGGACGAACTGGCTCAGGCATCCTTAAATCTGTCGCCTGCTGAAATTATTCAGTTGGGTTATGCTATTGCTCATCATATCGATTCAGCCTCACCTATTGAACATCTTCTCTCTGAAAGTCTGCTAAAAGAAGCCAAAGCGATTGCCAAAGCATTATCAAAAGCCAAAAAGCCATTAATCATTACAGGCACGAGCAGCATGCAGGAAGGCCTTGTAAAAGCGGCTGCCAACATCGCTAAATCATTAAAAACCGCTAACCTATGCTTTGTAGAACATGAATGCAATAGCCTGGGATTGGCGATGATGGATGCTCCTCCTTTGGAAGAAGCCATGAAACACGTTTTTTTGAACGATACAGATACGGTAATTATTCTCGAAAACGATTTGTACCGAAGAACGTCATCTGGCAATGTTGATCGATTCTTCGAAGCATGTAAAGAGATCATTGTAATCGATCATCTTCATAATAAAACAACTCAGAAAGCAAGTGTATTGATTCCTACCGGCACTTTTGCCGAATCAGACGGCACCCTGATTAATAACGAAGGCCGTGCGCAAAGCTTCTTTCAGGCTTTAAATGCAAAAAATGAACTGATACAGGAAAGCTGGCGCTGGCTTAATGAATTATTTTCATTGCAAAAAGGCATTTCAATAAAAGATCGTACTTCGCCACATGAACTTTTAGAAGAAATTGCGATTGCCATGCCTCAATTCAAAGGGATTGCACAAGCAGTTTTACAGAGTGACTTTCGGATTAACGGACAACGTATCCCTCGAGAACCTCATCGCTACAGCGGACGAACCGCAATGAATGCCCATGACAATGTAAGTGAGCCTAAACCTGCACAAGATCTTGATACACCTATGTCATTTACGATGGAAGGTTATCGAGGAGAACCCCCTTCGTCCATCATTCCCTTTTATTGGTCGCCGGGCTGGAATTCAGTACAATCCGTTAATAAATTCCAGATTGAAATTGGAGGAGCTTTGCATGGAGGAGATCCGGGAATCAGATTGATAAACAACAAGGAGGGTATGAGTTCTTACTATGACAATAATTTTGTACCAATCGAACTGAAAGACCAGGAATGGCTAGCCATTCCGGTGCAACATATTTACGGCTCGGATGAATTAAGCATACATACTCCAGGCGTTACCGAACGGTCACCTCAACCCTATATTGGCCTAAATAAATTAGATGCAGAAAATTTGAATTTACAGGATGGTAGCAAAGTGACTTTTGAAACAGATGGCGAAGAAGTAACCCTTCCTCTGAGAATCATAACTGAATTACCCAGGAAGGTAGCCATACTGCCTCACGGGTTACAGGATTTTAATTGTCACTTACCGATTATATTAAGAATAAAAAATTTAAAAAAGTCACGCTGAGCTGAGTCGAACCGCTCATTGACAAAAGTTTTTCGACTCCTCAAACTCACATTATTATTAGTACTGGATAATAAGGATATGAACGAAACATTAACATATATTCTCACTATTGTAGGAGAATTGTTCAGCCTGCTCACCTTGGCGGCCCTGCTCATATGGGTGGAGCGGCGCATGTTGGCATTATGGCAAGATCGTTTAGGACCAAATCGGGCTGGCCCATTCGGACTCTTTATCGTAGTGGCCGATACCCTAAAATTATTCTTCAAAGAAGATTGGATTCCTCCCTTCTCCGAAAAGGCGGTTTTTGTAATTGCTCCAGCCATTTTGGTAATCACTGTATTGCTTAGCTTCACGATCATACCTTTTGCACCCGGAATCTTAATTACTGATTTCAACATTGGGATACTCTTCTTCCTGGCGATGTCATCATTAGGCGTTTACAGCATTGTGCTGGGTGGATGGGCATCCAATAACAAATATTCATTATTGGGCGCTTTACGTGGTGCCTCACAAATGATTTCTTACGAAGTATTTATGGGCCTTTCGTTAATGGGCGTAGTTATGCTTTCTGGCTCATTCAGTTTGCGTGATATTGTAGAAGCTCAACGCAATCATTGGTTCATTCTTTTACAGCCGGTAGGATTTGTAATTTTCTTTATAGCCGGAATTGCTGAAACTCATCGGTTGCCTTTTGATATTCCTGAAGCCGAAAGTGAGTTGGTGGCAGGATTCCATTCCGAATACTCCAGCATGAAGTTCGGCATGTTTTTCATCGGCGAATATTTAGGCATTACGCTTATATCGGCCATGGTCACAACTTTATTTTTGGGGGGATGGTTGGGCCCTGAATTTCTGCCTCCGATTTGCTGGTTTGCTTTAAAAACTTTCGCATTCATTCTGTTTTTCATCCTGTTAAGAGCTTCACTTCCGCGTCCGAGGTATGATCAATTAATGGGTTACGGATGGAAAGTGTTGTTACCGGTTACTTTGTTGAATTTACTGGTAACTGGAGCCGTTGTGCTTTTACTGAAGAATTAAAAGTCCACGAACCATAGCCGATGGCCCATGGACTCACTAAATCTCAATTCGCAATATGCATATCTCAATACTAAAATAAAATGTTCAGCATCATCCGTAGTATATGGCTTACATCTTTGCACATGTTCAGAAAACGCGCCACCATCGAATACCCTGAACACAAAGCTCCTTTGCATCCACGTTACCGCGGACGGATTGTGCTAACACGGGATCCTGACGGAATGGAACGTTGCGTGGGTTGTTACTTATGTGCGGCAGCCTGTCCGGTTGATTGTATTGCACTGCAGGCTACCGAAGATGAGAACCACCGTCGTTATCCGGAGTTTTTTCGCATCAATTTTTCGCGCTGCATTTTCTGCGGCTATTGTGAAGAAGCCTGCCCTACCTATGCTATCCAACTCATCCCTGATTTTGAAATATCCGAATACGATCGTCAGAATTTAGTCTATGAAAAACAGGATCTCTTGATTTCAGGAGAAGGTAAATACCCGGGTTACAATTATTACAAAGTGGCCGGATTGGATGCCGGTGTGAAAAATAAAGGTGAAGGAGATAACGAAGAACCTCCGATTGACATACATAGTTTACTACCATGAATCTACTCTTTTCTATATCATCAGTCATTGCCATAGTTTCAACTCTTATGGTGATTACCCGTAAACATCCGGTGCACGCATTGCTGTATTTAATCGTTTCATTTCTGGCAATCGCGGTGGTCATCTATCAACTGGGAGCTCCTTTTATTGCCATTTTGGAACTCATTATTTATGCAGGAGCAATCATGGTACTGTTCATATTCACCATGATGCTGCTAAACCTCGGAAAAGAAACGATAGATCAGGAAAGAAAATGGCTCCAACCACAAACTTGGACCGGTCCGGTTTTGCTTTCTCTCATTTTATTAGTCGAGCTAATTTATCTTCTATCAAAATCATCAAGTCAAGAACACGCCATTACCGGAATGGACACGAAAATAGTGGCTCAAACACTTTTCGGGCCCTATTTGATCTTGGTGGAATTAGCCGCATTGTTACTTACGGCAGGCATAGTTGGTGCCGCTCACATCGGCCAACACAAACGGCGCGTTTCACACCGGTTTTTGGAAGAATACAATGAGTAAAAAAATTACGGAGTATGCTGAACATCCACAAAAAGAATAGGCAAAAAACTAAATCCAAATGAAATGAGAACACTCCTCACGCTGATATGTAGAGAAACAAAAAGACTAAATAAGTAATAACCTATCACTATTGAAATTAATGAAGTAACAAGAATGAACACTGACATATCCATTTCACAGGTATTGATTTTAGCAGCAATCTTATTCTCATTAGGACTTATCGGAGTTGCGATTCGTCGAAATGTGCTGTTTATGTTAATTTCTGTAGAAATCATGCTTAATGCTGCAGGATTAGCATTTATAGCAGCAGGCGCGAAATGGAATCAACCCGATGGACAAATCATGTTTTTATTCATTTTGACCATGGCCGCAGCCGAAGTTTCAATTGGCCTGGCCTTAATCATGCAAATATATCATCAACATCAATCACTGGATATAGATAAAGTAAATGAAATGAAGGGATGATCCAGTTGGCAGTTTTAAACCAGAGTTATTTATGATCTTATTTCTTGTGTCTTTTATCTAAACTCTCTATAAATGCAGCATTTACTATGGCTCATACCTACACTTCCTCTTGCCGGCTTCCTTATTCTGGCTCTGGGCAGGTATTTATCACGAACGACTGTAGCACTAGTCGGAGTAGGAAGTGTTTCATTATCTGCATTAATCACCATAATCATTGGAGTCAACTTTATTTCAAATCCACCGCCTTCGGGCGCCTATAGCCAGTTTCTATGGACCTGGTTTAATGCAAGTGGTTTTGCGCCTAAAATATCACTCTATCTGGATTCACTTTCATTGGTATTTGTATTTGTTATCACCTTTGTAAGCGCATTAATTCATTTGTATTCTTCAGAATTTATGATTGAAGACAAAAGCTATGCACGCTTCTTCGCCTACATGAACCTCTTCGTATTCTCCATGCTCATTTTAGTTTTAGCAGAAGATCTACTTTTAATGTACTTAGGATGGGAAGGTGTTGGCTTGTGCAGTTTCTTGTTAATAGGTTTTTGGTACGAGAAACAGGAAAACGGCCTGGCTGCCCAAAAAGCCTTCATTATCACCCGTATCGGCGATACAGCGATGGCTATTGGCTTATTCATTTTATTCTATCAGTTTCAAACGCTGCATATTCCTGCATTGCTACAAGGAGCAAGCAATAAATGGCAAATTGGAGCACCTATTGCCTGCACCGTTGCCTTATTGCTTTTAGCAGGAGGTATAGGAAAATCAGCACAATTACCGTTGCAAACATGGCTACCTGATGCCATGGCAGGTCCTTCACCGGTAAGTGCATTAATTCATGCTGCGACAATGGTTACCGCCGGAGTTTACCTCATTGCACGCATGCATGTCATTTTTGAACGGTCCCCATTCACACAACATTTAGTTGCAGTAATCGGCGCCGTCACTTTGCTTTTGGCCGGATGTTCGGCGTTGGCTCAATTTGACATAAAACGGGTTTTAGCCTATTCCACCATCAGTCAAATTGGTTATATGTTTTTGGCATTGGGCGTTGGGGCATGGTCGGCCGCTATATTCCATTTCATGATCCATGCTTTTTTTAAAGCTTTATTGTTTTTGGCTGCAGGTGCAGTAATCGAAACTCAGCATCATGAACATAACATGTTTAAAATGGGAGGACTGAAAGACAAAATGCCTTTAATCTTTTGGACCTTTCTGGCAGGAGCAATGTCATTAGCCGCCCTTCCGCTCGTTAGCGCAGGATTCTACAGTAAAGATCAAATTCTATGGTATGCCTGGTCAGCTGAAAAAGGAACTGCATGGTTATGGCTCGCAGCTTTAATCGGTGCCCTTATCACAGCTGCTTACACCACCCGAATGATCATCCTTACCTTTTTCGGGGAATCGAAAACGCCGCTAGGCCATCTCCCCGGCATGCGTATTACCATTCCTCTGGTAATACTTGCTGTACTTTCTATCACAGCAGGCTTCATTGAATTACCACACAATTTCGGGCAGGTAACGATCTTCTCTGATCTGGTTCAAAAAACATTGCCTGAAACACGTATGCAAGCTGGTGTCGAATCCGAATTTGCTTTTCAGCTTATTGCAGCAATAATTGGTTTATCAGGAATTTATTTGACATGGTGGACATATGCAAAAAATCCGGGGATAATTGACAAATTGAAGAGCCAGGCATTACCGTCAACACTACATCGCTTATGGTTTTCGGGCTGGTTTTTTGATACTATCTACAATGCATTATTTGTAAAACCCTTTAAAACAATTACATCTATAAATAAAAATGATTTCATTGATCAAATCTATACTGCCTTAGTCCAATTTACCAATACGCTTAATCGCATTTTATCACTTAGCCAGTCGGGTTCACTGCGTTGGTACATCATGGGTATAATAATGGGCAGTATCATCATTCTCACATTAAACATCTTGTTATGATACTCGGGTGGTTAATCATATTGCTTATGGCTGGCGGTTTGCTGGCGTGGCTCTCCGGAAAATGGGAGCCCTACTTACCTAGAACGATTGCGCTGATTAGTATATTAATTGTATTTGGTTTGGGTTTAACGATCTGGATAAGCCATGCTTCTCTTTCATTTTATGATAACGATGGCTGGATCATCGATTTCAAACGAATCTGGATTCCTGACTTTGGCATCAGTTTCCATCTGGCAATGGACGGCTTGAGTTTAATTATGGTGATATTAACACTTTTTCTCGGAGTGTTATCTATATTATGCTCCTGGGATGAAATTCAAGAGCGACAAGGTTTTTATTATTTCAATCTACTTTGGATTTTGGCTGGCATTGTAGGCGTATTTCTTGCAACGGACCTCTTTCTGTTTTATTTCTTCTGGGAAGTAATGTTGATACCTATGTACTTACTTATTGGCATTTGGGGTAGCGAAAACCGCATTTATGCTTCATACAAATTTTTCATTTTCACCCAAGCCAGCGGGTTGTTGATGCTTCTGGCGATTCTGGGTTTGTATTTTATAAACGGCCGCAATACCGGTCATTATAGCTTTGATTATTTCGATTTACTGAATGCGGAAATTGCACCAACGGACGCCAAATGGCTAATGCTGGGATTTTTGATTGCTTTTGTAGTGAAACTTCCTGTCTTTCCTTTTCATACCTGGCTACCCGATGCCCATTCGGAAGCCCCAACCGCAGGAAGTGTCGTTTTAGCGGGACTTATGCTAAAAACCGGAGCCTATGGAATTCTCCGTTTTGTAATTCCATTATTCCCTCAAGCAACTGCAGAAATTGCCTGGCTCGCCATGTTAATCGGGGTGATAGGCATTATTTACGGTGCCGTACTAGCCTTCGCTCAAACCGATTTAAAACGACTCGTAGCTTATACCAGCGTAAGCCATATGGGCTTCATCATGCTCGGCGCTTTTTCCTTTAATGAATTAGCGTTACAAGGTGTTTTGTTACAAATTATCACACATGGACTCAGTACCGGGGCTTTGTTTATACTAGCTGGAAGTTTAAAAGAACGATTACATACCCGTGATATCAACAAAATGGGTGGCCTTTGGGCTGATGCTCCGGGAATAGGAACTACAGGATTGATATTCGCGATGGCCTCATGCGGATTACCCGGCCTTGGCAATTTCATAGCTGAATTCATGATTCTAATGGGTGCATTCAAAGCCAATATTCCGCTTGCCGTAATTGCTACCATCGGACTGGTTTTATCTGCTATTTATTCCCTCCGATTAATGCAGAAGGTTTTCCTTGGGCCGAAAACCGATGAACATTCAATAAAAGATTTTTCGCTCCGGGAGATAATCATCATGGCAAGTCTAACAATTGCTATTATTTGGACTGGAGTATATCCACAGCCTATTATTAATACTGTAAATTCAAGTATTTCAAAACTAAAAGAATACTACTCTTCTGCAGTAATGATCGAAGAACCTATTGTAAAAAAAGAGATCAAATATCTACCTAAATCCATTGACAATGACGGTAAGTGATTTAAACGCTTTGATGCCATTAACGATCATTGCCGTAGCCTCGGTTGTGATCATGTTACTTATTGCCTTTAAATTGAATCATAAAATCATACAGGCTATATGTGCATTGTCGTTCATAGTTTCGTTAGTATCGCTATCCAATCGGCCTAGTTATTTATCTAATTCTCTTCATCAGCTTTTTATTATTGATGGATTTTCAATTTTCGTTTTAGCATTGATCTTATTTTCGGGTTTAGTAATAAACGTTTTTTCATATATCTATTTCGAAGAGAAAGAGGAAAACCCAAAGGAATATTACATTTTGCTACTGCTATGCACTTTGGGTGCTGAAGTATTGGTTATCAGCAATCATTTTTTTCCTCTTTTTATAGGATTGGAGATTCTAAGTATTGGACTTTATGTGCTTATTGCTTATTTGCGCACCCGCAACTTCGCCATTGAAGCTGGTATAAAATACCTGATGCTGGCCGCATTTTCATCAGCTTTTTTATTATTCGGGATGGCGCTAATTTATACTGATACGGGCACCATGCAATTCAATTTAATAGCTGATCATCTGAATAAACTTGGAATGCCATCAATTATTTTTCTCGTGGGATTTGGACTAATGTTGATTGCCATTGGCTTCAAACTTGCATTGGTACCTTTTCACATGTGGACGGCCGATGTTTACCAAGGAGCGCCCTTACCGGTTACTGCATTTATTGCCACGGTTTCAAAAGCTGCCATGTTTACAGTGTTGATTCATTTTTTTAACACCATTGGCAGCAATCGTTTTCAAATATCAACCTTAATAATTACCCTCATTGCCATTGCTTCAATGCTAATTGGGAACCTTTTAGCCTTGAATCAACAAAACCTTAAACGGCTTTTGGCCTATTCTTCCATTGCTCATTTAGGATATCTGTTGTTTGCATTTTTATCCAGTAACAAACTGGGTATTGAGGCCGTAAGTTTCTACTTATTTGCCTATTTCATTACCACATTGGGCGCTTTCGGCGTAGTAACCATTCTATCAAGCAAAGAACAGGATGCTGATCATATTGATAATTATCGTGGCTTATTTTGGCATTCTCCAATAGCAGCAATTGTAATGACAATTGCTCTGCTTTCCCTAGCCGGAATTCCATTAACAGCAGGTTTCATTGGAAAATTCTACATTCTAAGTGCAGGAATTGATGCCCATCTCTGGATGCTGGCAATTGTATTGGTACTAAGTAGTGTGATTGGATTATTCTATTATTTGAGAATTATTACAACGATGTTTTCTAAAGGAGATAAACATATTATCAAAGAAAATTTACTGCATCCTGCTTATTATATTTTGAGTGCTTCAACACTTCTTTTCCTAACCATTTGCATGATTTGGTTCGGAATTTACCCCATCCAGATAATTTTATTTATAAGAAGTGTATTGAATTAGAATTTCATTAAAAAAACAAACAAAATAGCTGAAAATCAATAATTTAGATTGATTCATGCATAATAAGTTCGTAAGTTTAACAGTTCCGAATTAACCAATAAACTAAATCCAAAAATTTATCGTAATGAAAACTCTAATCTTATTAATTACAATTACCTTTCTTGGTATTACAGCTAATGCCCAGGATAACACTAAGGGCAAAATGAAGAAAATGAACAAAGTGAGTACTATGGAGGTTATGTATATCTGCCCAAAATGCAATTATATGTCAACAAAAGCAGGTACGTGTCCTCATGATAAAGTGGCCTTAATAAAAGAGGGTACTTACTATTGTACAATGGACCTTGACCAAACCAGTGATAAACCAGGCAAATGTGCTAAATGCGGCATGGATTTGACCAAAATGGAACGTAAAGACATGAATGACAAAATGGAGAAAGATAGTGTTAAATAAAGCCTTACAACCGCTGGGATTATAAAGAAAGCCTTCCCGTTAATCAGGAAGGCTTTCTTTTATCTAGAATCTTTAGTCTAAAAACTAAACTCCTAACAACAATCTGGTAGGATCTTCTAATAATTGTTTCACACGAACAAGGAAACCAACTGACTCACGACCATCAATAATACGGTGATCATAAGAAAGTGCGATGTACATCATCGGGCGAATAACTACTTGTCCTTTTTCAGCAACCGGACGCTCAACAATGTTATGCATACCTAAAATAGCCGATTGTGGAGCATTAATAATTGGAGTCGACATCATTGAACCAAATACACCACCATTAGTGATTGTAAAGGTCCCTCCGGTCATTTCTTCAATGCTTAATTTATTTTCACGGGCCTTTAAAGCCAAAGCCAATACAGCTGATTCAATTTGAGCAAGGCTCATTGAGTCTGCATTGCGAATTACGGGAACAACTAACCCTTTAGGAGCTGAAACCGCGATAGAACAATCAACAAAATTGTTGTAAACGATCTCTTCTCCTTCGATACGAGCGTTTACTGAAGGATATTCTTTTAATGCTTCGCAAACCGCTTTAGTGAAGAATGACATGAAGCCAAGACCAACACCGTGTTTCTCTTTGAATTTATCTTTGTATTGCGCACGAATTGCCATGATTGGCGACATATCTACTTCATTGAAAGTAGTTAACATTGCAGTTTCATTTTTAACAGCAACTAAACGTTTTGAAATTGTCTTACGCAGGTTCGACATTTTTTCACGTTTTTCTTCACGAGAACCAAAAACGGCAGGTGCAGCAGCAAGTGGAGCAGCTTTTGCAGGTGCTGCAACAGGTTTAGCGCTCGCTTTCTCTGCATCTTCTTTGGTTATTCTACCATCTTTGCCAGTACCGTTTACATCCTTAGCATCAATTCCTTTTTCAGACAAAATTTTTGAAGCAGAAGGAGAAGGATGACCCGTTGCATAATTCGCAGAAGCGGAAACAGGCGCAGGCGTTGCTACAGTTGCAGCATTAGCAGCAACTGCTTTCTCTTCTTTTACAGGGGCAGCAGCCGGAGCAGCACCTTCCTCAATAGCACAAATTACTGCACCAACCGGAATAGTATCGCCTTCTGCAGCTTTTGTTTTTAGTACACCAGCTTTTTCAGCGGTTAATTCAAAAGTAGCTTTGTCAGATTCAAGTTCAGCAATGACCTCATCCATCTCAACAAACTCACCGTCGTTTTTAATCCAACGCGACAAGGTAACTTCTGTTATTGATTCGCCCACTGCGGGCACTTTCATTTCAATAGCCATGATTTATTGGGGTATTTCTTGTATTCGTTACTTATTTATAAACGAAGTAGGATACATGAGTAATAAGTAGTTTTACTCTATCTCATAAATCCTACTTCATATTTTATTAATCTACTTTTTCAGTCTTTTTTACTGCTTTTTTCACCGTTTCTTTCACATTAGCATCAACTTTACTTGCAAAAGCACGGCTGATTATGTTAAGCTGTTGAACAACGTGAAGTTTAGCGTAACCGGTTGCCGGGCTGCTCGATTCCTGACGAGCGATAACTTCAATTGGCTCGCGGCGTAAATGACGAACAATCCATGGCCATGCTCCCATGTTTTCAGGCTCTTCTTGTACCCAGAAAATTTCTTCAGCATTGCTGTATTTTTCTTTGATCGCATTGTATTGCTCCATCGGGAACGGATACATTTGCTCAACACGAACAACAGCTACATCGTGGCGTTCATCTTTTTGCTGCTGATCAAGTAATTCATAATAGATCTTACCTGAACAGAACAACACTTTTTTCACATTTTTAGCTTTTACTGATGCATCATCAATGATTTCCTGGAAACCACCGGTAGTAAAATCTGCGAGTGGGCTTACGCATGCCGGATGACGCAATAAACTCTTAGGAGAGAATACAGTTAACGGTTTACGGTATTCCGTTTTAAGCTGACGGCGCAACGCATGGAAAATCTGTGCTGGGGTAGTAAGGTTAACAATGTACATATTGTTATCTGCACAAAGCTCCAGCATACGCTCAATACGCGCTGATGAGTGCTCTGGGCCTTGACCTTCAAAACCATGTGGCAATAACATGACAAGGTTATTACTACGTTGCCATTTGGTTTCGGCACTTGCAATATATTGGTCAATCACAATTTGAGCTCCGTTCACAAAATCACCAAACTGAGCCTCCCAAATTGTTAACGCATTTGGAGATGCCATTGCATAACCATATTCAAAACCTAATACTCCGTATTCAGAAAGGTGTGAGTTGTAAATTTCAAATGGCGCACCAGGTTTAGCAACAGTAGCCACCGGGGTGTATTCTTCATCAGAATCTTCAACTTTTACCACTGCATGACGATGTGAAAATGTTCCACGCTCTACGTCTTCACCACTGAAACGAACACGGTGACCTTCATTCACTAAAGTAGCATAGGCAAGCAATTCACCCATTGCCCAATCGAAAGTTTTGGTTTCATTAACCATTTTCTTACGATCGGCAAACAACTTTTCAATTTTGTTGATGAACTTTTTATCTTTTGGAAGATCAGTGATTGCATTACCTAATTCAACAATTGTTTTTGCATCTACTGAGGTATTTACTGACTTATAAAAATCAGCAGGAGTAGCAAAGCGTAACCCTTTCCAAGCACCTTGTAAAACAGGCTTTTCAAATACCGGTTGTTGTTGTTTTACCTCATCCAAACGTTCTTGAAGCATTTTGCGGAAACTCTTATCCATTTCTTTCGCCAGGTTAGCATCAAAGCTTCCTTGCGATTGTAATTTTTGAATATAGATTTCACGTGGATTTGGATGCTTGTCGATTGATTTATATAAAGTTGGCTGAGTGAAACGTGGTTCATCTCCTTCATTATGACCATAACGACGGTAGCAAAGAATATCAATAAACACATCATTATGGAAAGTTTGACGATATTCCATTGCCAAATTAATAGCATAAACCAATGCCTCAACATCATCACCATTTACATGGAAAACCGGCGCAAGAATAACTTTAGCAATATCAGTACAATACGTACTTGAACGCGCATCTTTGAAGTTAGTGGTGAAACCTACCTGGTTGTTAATTACCAAGTGAACTGTACCACCTGTTTTGTAAGCGTCCAACTTAGCCATTTGTAAAACTTCATACACAATGCCTTGTCCGGCAACTGAACCATCACCATGGATTAATATTGGAGCTAATTTTGTGTTATCGTTATTGTATTTCTGATCAATTTTAGCACGAGCAATACCGGTAACCACGCCATCAACTGTTTCAAGATGTGAAGGATTTGGGCATAAGCTCAAATGCATAGTTTTACCTTTAGCCGTTTCTACATCCGTTGAAAAGCCCATGTGATATTTCACATCGCCACCGAAAGGAGCACTTTCGTCGTAATTTTTGCCTTCAAACTCAGTAAAAATATCTTTATAGGTTTTGTTCATGATATTGGCTAACACGTTCAAACGACCGCGGTGAGCCATACCAATTACAAACTCTTCAATTCCTAAATCCGAACCTTTTTCAATAACAGAATCCAAGGCAGGAATAAGTGCCTCAGCTCCTTCAAGTGAAAAACGTTTTTGGCCTAAAAATTTTGTATGCAAAAAGTTTTCGAAAACGACTGCCTGATTAAGTTTATGAAGAATGCGCTTCTTCTGATCAATGTCGAATTTCGGTTGATTACGACCGACCTCCATTTTATCCTCAAACCACTTAATTTTTAATGGATTACGAATAAACTTATATTCAGCACCAATTGATTGGCAGTAAGTATCTTCTAAAAGTTGATGTATGTCACGTAATTTAGCTGGGCCCAATCCTACTTCAACGCCTGCATTGAAAACGGTGTCGAGATCTGCATCACTCAAACCAAAAGTTTCCAATTCCTTACCGGGAAAATATTTACGACGCTCACGAACCGGGTTTGTTTTAGTGAATAAGTGGCCTCGAGTACGATAGCCATTTATCATGTTTAAAACATTAATTTCTTTGAGAACATGCTCTGGTGTTTCATATCCAGCGGCAGGCGCTCCGGAATTTTGTCCGAAATCGAAACCTTCGAAGAATTTTTGCCAGCCAAATTCAACCGATTCAGGGTCTTGTTTATACTGCTGGTATAGAGATTCTATGTACGAAGTGTGGGCGTTGTTAAGATACGTGAGGTTATCCATGCGTGTAATATATACCTAAAAATGTATGAGAAGCAAAAATAGTTATTTACACTGTACAGACAAGGCTGTAATTCATAAAACTGTGATTTTAACTAAGAAATCTCAACACAATCCTCATATAACAGATAAGCTTGATACATTATCCGCATCACAGTTAAACAAGCGATTATATATTTCCTTGCAATTACCCATTGAAGAGAAACCTGTCGAGACACCCTGATTTAGCAAGTAAAATAGAGATTGTTGACTTCGGTGTCGTTCGTAATAAAATCAATCAACTCAGGCACATGCCGAACCACCTTTAATCGTTCATGCGGCTCAATAGTATTATTCAAAACCAATGAACCCGATACTAATAAAGTCCAGCGAGGTAAGGTTTCCAACATTTTTTGAACAAGCTGATTCGGACAAGTAAAGTGGGTGCTACTAATCAAAAATGTGATTATATAATCAGGATCATAAAAACTGGCCACCTCTTCCAAATCATCTAGTGGCAGGTTTTGCCCTAGATATAGTACGTGATGACCGCGTGATTTGATAAGGTAATTAGCAAAAAGCAAGCTGATTTCATGCGTTTCACCTTCGGGCAAAAACAGCATGTACTTACGAGCCACCTTACTGCTCACCGTTTCAATAGAATGAATCGCGGCAATTAAACGTTGTTTAATTAAATGAGTAATAAAGTGTTCATGCGCGGGATTTATTGTTCCTACCTGCCACATCATCCCCACCTTATGCAAGAAGGGATATATAACATCAAGCATGGTTTGTTCGATACTAAGAGAAGTAATACTATTCTCCATTGTTTGGTTAAACATCAACTCATCGAGAGCTAACATCGCATTACACAATGAATTAATAGTACATGAACATCCGTTCACCTCACATTCGGAAAGTTTTAAAATACGAGAACTGATTTCTTTATTGCTCATTTTGGCAATTTCGGAGATGCGAAGGCCTGAGTCCAGAAGGAGGGAAATATTTAAGAATTTTCTAAGGTCTTGATCATCATAGTAGCGAATATTCGTTTCCGTTCGTTTAGGAGTTATTAAACAGTAGCGCTGCTCCCAAACACGGATGGTATGCGCCTTAATATTTGTCAAACATTCTATATCACTAATCGAAAACTTTTTCACCTTACTTCAATTACTTTTGATTAACAAAAACTGCTACCACTTGTTTTTTTAAACTATAAATTGATTTACAGCCGATTAAATAAAACTCTCCCACGATCCGAACTTACGGCCTTATACTAAAAAACAGAAATTTTTATTAAAAAACATAGCCGAAACACCGGTGTAGTTCAATAACCTCATAGCGGTGCAGATTGTTTTCACCCAACACTTACCTTCCTTAACGACTCTTTTTCAAAACCAATTACAGAACGTAACGTTATTGATTTACAAGACCATGATGCAGCTATGAACACAAAAGAAAAACTCGAAAACGCATATATTGATTATGTGCTGAGTAATAACGAACAACCCAAATCGGTTTACATTTTTACCAAATCATTAAAATTGAAAGAAGACGACTTTTACACACATTACAACTCCTTTGAAGCAATTGAAAAAAGAATCTGGCAGCAGCTCTTTACCCAAACAATGGATATTATTAAATCACAAGAGACTTATGCAGGTTATAATGCCAGAGAGAAAGCTCTTTCCTTCTTTTACTCCTTTGTTGAAGTACTGAAATCGCGTCGCAGCTTTATTATTTACAGCTTAAAACACACCGAAAGAAGTATTTCTACACCAGCAGTTCTTCAAAACGTGAAAGAAGAGTTCTCGAAGTTTTCACTTGAGATTATTAATGAAGGCATGGATAACAATGAACTCTCCGATCGGAAATACATTAGCGACCGATATAAAGATGCCTTGTGGTTACAGTTTTCGTTCATTCTTAATTTTTGGATTCACGACGACAGTCCGGACTTTGAGAAAACGGATGAGGCTATTGAAAAAGGAATTAACGTAACTTTTGACTTGATGAGCAGAAGCCCGATTGATAACTTAATTGAATACGGCAAATTCCTGGTCAAAAACTCCAAGTTCAAACCCGATTTTATTTTCAAATAATACCTCAATGTAAATTTCATCGCAAATCCTGAAATCCTTTATGAAAGAGCAAAATAGCATACCGGTATCAAAAGTAGAGCGTTCAGCGAAGTTTGTAACAACCGGCGCCAAGGTGGGAATAAATTACCTGAAGCATTATTCAAAAAAAATGGTTAACCCTAATCACTCTAGGGAGGAATTGAACAAAGAAAATGCGGAAGATATTTATAATGCATTAAGTAAATTAAAAGGCAGTGCTCTAAAGATTGCCCAGATGCTGAGCATGGATAAAAACATACTCCCCAAAGTTTATTCCGACAAGTTTTCACTTGCGCAGTATAGTGCGCCACCTCTCTCAGGACCATTAATTGTACGCACTTTTTCAAAACACTTCGGCAAAACCCCAGATCAGATTTATGATACTTTCAATATAAATTCAAAACATGCGGCTTCCATTGGGCAGGTTCATCAGGCTACCAAAAATGGCAAGAAACTAGCGGTTAAGATACAATATCCGGGAGTTGGCGATAGCATCAGTTCTGATTTAAGGCTTGTAAAACCTTTCGCATTTCGATTATTAAACATGAGTGAAGCCGAATTGCAGGTTTATATGGGAGAAGTTGAAGAAAAACTATTAGAAGAAACCGATTATATTTTAGAAGTTCAGCGATCCATTCACTTTTCGACAGTATGCAAAGACCTAAAAAACACCATCTTCCCAACCTATTATCCTGAATTATCGAGTAAAAGAATCATCACAATGGATTGGCTGGAAGGAATTCACCTTAAGGATTTCTTGAAGAAAAAGCCCTCACAGGAACTTCGCAACAAAATCGGTCAGGCTCTTTGGGATTTTTATAATTTTCAGCAACATGAATTACGCGCAGTCCATGCCGACCCACACCCTGGCAATTTCCTGATTACTCCGGATGATCAATTAGGCATTATTGATTTTGGTTGTATTAAAGAAATTCCAGATGATTTCTATTATCCTTTTTTCACCTGTTTATTCTCCAACATTTTTGACGACAGACATAAAACCATTGAGTATTTCAGAAAACTCGGTCTCATTTTAAAATCCGATACTCCAAAACAAGTAGAATTCTATTATAAAAATTATAAAGCGATGATTAGCTTATTTGCTCAACCTTACCAACAGGCGGAATTTGATTTCAGCAAACCAGCCTTTTTTGATGAATTATTTGCCTGGAGCGAAGAAGTAACCACAAACCCCAAACTCAAACAAGCCAGGGGGGCTAAGCACTTTTTATATTTCAACCGAACCAATTTCGGATTGTATTATATTCTACATGATCTCCAGGCTCAGGTAAAGACAGACACATTCAGGCCGCATCGGTTGAATGAATAGGAGTGAATGAATAAAACCATTATTCTATCATTTTTAACTATTCTACCACATCGTCCTCTCTTTTATATCACGTTAAAAATCACTATATTAAGACAAAAATCAACTGAAATGTTAAAAGTAAAAGACATCCTTGAACGAAAAGGAACTAACATTTATGCAATTGATGCGGAAGAAACTGTTTACGATGCATTAGAAATGTTGGTTGAAAAAAACATAGGAGCTTTGGTTGTTACCGATCATGGTCGACATATTGGTGTATTCACTGAACGTGATTACGCCCGCAAAGTAATTCTTAAGGGTAAAGCATCCCGTGAAACACGTGTACATGATATTATGAGCGACACTTTTCATACCGTTAGCCCCAATGAAGGGGTTGAAGAATGTATGGAACTGATGACCCGCTATCGTGTTCGACATTTACCGGTGGAAGAAGATGATAAACTAGTTGGGCTAATATCAATTGGTGATTTGGTAAAATACCTGATGGATATTCACCAAATGATTATCGATGATCTCGGCCATCAAATTACAGACGGTAAATAAAAAAAGTTAATTCCCCTTTCAAGTCATATCCTCAAACTAAAACATTTTTTACCATGAACACATCTCCTATTCAGATCAACGTTATTGAAAACACAATAGTCAAACATTTTGAAGCTAAAGTAAACGGCTACATTGCATTTATTGAATATAGGAGCTCTGGAGGTTATATTTACCTAAACCATACTGAGGTTCCAATAGAGCTGGAAGGAAAAGGCATTGCAAAACAATTAGTTGAAACTGTTTTAGAAATGATAGAAACTGAGGGAAAATTATTAGTACCCTTATGCCCTTATGTTGCAGCCTACTTAAAAAAACATCCAGAATGGAAAAGAATACTGGCACCAGGATATACCGTTTAATCTATTTTGATTGAAGCTCTTTCAACTTTTGTAAATCCATCACTAATCGTTCTACAATACGATCATTAGCGATATGCTCGTGAACGATTTCTTTCACATCAGCTAGTTGTACCTTTCCATAAAATACTCCTTCAGGATAAACCACTACGGACGGCCCTAACTCACAGGTTTCCATACAACCCGCACGCTGTGCTCGAATCTCTGTATTCAATCCTAAATCCTTAATTTGTTTTTTGAATTCAGCTACTAATGCTAAGCCATGCTGTTCACCGCAACAAATTCTAGTCCCCAGCGCTCGTTGATTCGTACAAACAAAAATGTGTTTAGTATATTTCATTAATCGTTTAAAGTTTTTAATCGAAACAAAGGTAAAGAATATTAGTTCTGCTAATACCAACATCTAATTCTTGATAATGAATCTCGAAACTTAAAACTATAAAATCATGTCTTCAGTACTTATATCAGGCGGGAGTGGATTAGTAGGCCATCGACTAACAGAACTCTTGTCAGCGAGAGGTTATAGTGTTTCATGGCTAAGCAGATCATCTACAACTCAAACCTCTATTCCTATAAATACATACAAATGGAACGTCGAAGAACAAACGATCGATCCAAAATCAATTTCGGAGGTGGATTATATTATTAACCTTGCCGGGGCCGGAATTGCTGATAAACGCTGGACAGAATCACGTAAAAAAGTAATACTGGAAAGCCGAACAAACAGTGTGAATCTACTGAGAAAAACATTGGCCGTTACACCAAATAACGTAAAGGCATTTATTTCAGCATCAGCTATTGGCTATTACGGAGAGCGAGGAGACCAATCAATGAATGAAAATGATACTCCGGCGAATGATTTTTTAGGCAATTGCTGCGTCGAATGGGAACGGGCCGTTGATGAAATCGATAAATTAAACATTCGCACGGTTAAGGTAAGAACTGGTGTTGTATTAAGCCTTGAAGGAGGTGCCTTGCCCAAAATGGCTCAACCAATAAAATTAGGACTGGGAGCAGCTTTAGGCAACGGCCACCAATGGATGAGTTGGATACATATCGATGACCTGTGCAATATTTACATTAAAGCGATTGAAGACGAACAGTTTTCAGGAGCGTATAATGCAGTGGCCCCTCTCCCGGTCACTAATGCGCAGTTAACAAAAACTCTTGCATCAGTAGTACATAAACCTCTTTGGTTACCCAACCCACCAGCTTTTATTCTAAAATTAGCTTTGGGAGAAATGAGCTCCGTGATATTAAGTAGCACAAAAGTTTCTGCCGAAAAACTAAAAAATGAAGGCTTTCAATTTCAATTTCCCACAATTGATATCGCCTTGAAACAACTTTATAGTTAATGCAACCTGTATTTTAATTTGATGGAGAAAAAGCGGAATAATAAATAAAAAAAGAGCTTAGGATAACCAAGCTCTTTTTACAACTTCCTTACTCTAATTAGTAACTGTTTGCAGTGTAATATCAAATACGGTAACTGAACCTCCAGGTATTGGACCATTTGCACAAGTTCCATAACCTAATCGAGAAGGAATTAACAGGAGTATTTCCCCGCCCTCCTTTATTTTAGGCAAACCTTCTATCCAACCTGCAATCAACTGACCCAAAACAAAATTAATTGGATAATCCGCCTTATCAAACTCTAAACCATTGGTGAGTGAACCGGTGTAAGATAAAGTAACCTGTGAGTTAACTGTTGGAGTGGCTCCTTCGCCCGGAGTAATAATTTTGTAATGCAAACCAGTTGAAGTGCTTTGAACATCAGTAAGTCCTTTTGATGTTATATACGCTTCAATTACCTGTTGATCTTTTGCATCCTGAGTTGCACTTGGAGTATTCATACAAGGTTGTTCACTTTTCAAACAACTTGAAAAAACGACACTTCCGATAAGCGACAGGGTTAATAAAACTTTCTTCATAATCTCTCTCAAATTCCTATTAATATAATTGGACCAATTTTATATCAAAAACCAACGGAATATTGGAAGGAACTGCGGTTCCATTTCCACAGTCACCATAAGCCATATAAGAAGGAATCATCAAGCGAATTCTTCCACCTTCACCAATTAATTGTAACCCTTCGGTCCACCCTTTAATTACATTATTCAGGGTAAAATTAATATGCGTTCCATGATCAAACTGCTTATCAGACAACGAATCGACCGTTGAAATTAACGCTCCTGTATAATCCACGCCTACCTTTGATCTTGCGGATGGTTTTCTATTAGGATTTCCCGCATTATAAATTCTGTATGAAAGACCTGAAGCCGTTGTATAAACGCTGTCCATTGCTTTACGAACAACAAATGCTCTTATAGCCTGACGATCTGCTGAATCTGCTTTTGCTGAATATTGACTTATACAATATACATTTTGAGTATCTTGAGTAGAGCACATTGAAACCAACAATCCGGTTCCTATTACAGCTGCTAATAATAATTTCTTCATTTGAACTTTAATTTCTTCTGTCTAGCCCGCAAAGATGCTGTTTATTATGGTTTTTTTAAAGCTAATTTTTTGTTGCAAAGCAATATAACCTAAAATAAAGCCTCCGGGACCTCTACTTAAACTCTTCTATTCACAATAAATTGTGTTCTTAAATAAAAAATACGGTGCAATCTTTTCGAATGCACCGTAACTTAAAAACACACGCAGAATAATTATCAGAAACAATATTTATTCTCGTCAATAATCTTTTTAGCTACTCGTTGACGAGCATCTTTCGAATTAAAAGGTTCCGCTTTCGTGAAACGCTTAAGTCCCATCATCATCATGCGTAGCTCATCTCCTTCAGCAAATGAGTTCAGCGCTTCTTTTCCATTCAACCACACTTTATCGATGGCTTCATTCACATAGATTTTAACCATATCGATTTGCGAAGCACAAGCTTCTTCCCCACGAATACCGATCAACTTTTCAGTACGCAACACCATTGATTCAGCCACATATGCCAATGATGCCATATCTGCAATATTCATCAAGATTTCTTGCTCTTTGCCAAGTGTCATCATTAGTTTCTGCACAGCTGCACCTGCGGTCATCAATGCGGCTTTCTTTATATTTTTAACCATGCGTTTTTCATAAGCAAACAATCCATCGTCAGTAATATTAAAATCAGGAATTGACAATAATTCTTGAGCAACTGCCTGAGCCGGTCCCATCAAGTTCAACTCACCTTTCATTGCACGCTTCAACATCATGTCAACGGTAAGCAAACGGTTAATTTCATTCGTGCCTTCAAAAATACGGTTGATACGCGCATCGCGATATGCACGATCCATAGGAGCTTCTGCTGAGAAACCCATACCTCCATACACTTGAACTCCTTCATCCACTACATAATCCAATGCTTCAGAACCGTATACTTTTAAAATTGCACACTCAACAGCAAATTGCTCAGTACTCTTCAATTTTGCCTGCCCAGGCTCCATCCCACCGGCAACCAATGTTTCGTAAGCATCATCAATGTTTTGGCCTGCACGATACATCGCTGATTCCACCGCATAAATACGAGTAGCCATTTCTGCCAATTTATAACGCACAGCTCCAAATTTTGAAATTGGCAACTTAAACTGAACGCGTTCGTTCGAATAGTTCACTGCTTTGTTAACTACAGCTTTTGCTGCGCCAATTGCCGCTGCAGCAAGTTTAATCCGTCCGATATTTAAAATATTTACAGCGATTTTGAAACCATTACCACGGGAAGATAGCATGTTCTCAACCGGCACATGACAGTCATTGAAGAAAATTTGGCGGGTTGAAGATCCTTTAATACCCATTTTATGCTCTTCAGGATTCATAGTGATGCCCCCGAAGCCACGTTCAACAATAAAGGCTGACAAGTTTTCGTCGTCCTCAATTTTAGCGAACACAATGAAGATATCGGCAAAACCACCATTGGTAATCCACATTTTTTGCCCATTGATTACATAACTCTTCCCATCGGCACTTAAAACTGCTTTGGTTTTACCTGAGTTAGCATCCGATCCTGAGTTGGGTTCTGTTAAGCAGTATGCGGCCTTCAACTCTCCGGTTGCAAGCTTCGGAATGTAATTATCTTTTTGCTCTTTATTTCCGTAGTATAAAATAGGTAATGTTCCAATACCTGTATGTGCCGACATCGCCACTGCAAATGAATGGCCCTCTCCAATGACTTCAGCTACCAGCATTGAAGTATTGAAACTTTTTCCAAAACCTCCATACTCTTCTGGGACTGAAACACCCAAAATACCCAGCTCACCTGATTTATCCATCAAACTTTCCATCAAACCCTCTTCGTGATTATCAATGCGATCAAGGTTAGGCAAAACCTCTGCAGCAAGAAAATCGTGACAGGTTTTTGCAATCATTAATTGTTCCTCATCCCATTCTTCCGGAATGAAAATATCTTGAGCTTCGGTTTCTGAGATTAAGAACTCCCCGCCCTTCATTGTTTTTTTTGCTATTGCTTCCATGATTGATTTTAGAATTGAGGTTTGCATATTGCGTATTGAGACACTTATGCTCAATACTTTTTCTAATTTAAAAACTCAAATATACCTGCAGCACCTTGTCCGGTACCCACACACATGGTTACCATTCCATATTTTTTCTGACGACGGCGCAATTCGTTTAGCACTTGTACAGTTAATTTAGCGCCAGTACAACCCAATGGGTGTCCTAAGGCAATTGCACCACCATTTACGTTTATGATATCCTGATTCAAATTCAGTTCACGAATGATGGCTAAGGATTGAGTAGCAAATGCTTCGTTTAATTCGATCAGATCAATATCGTTTATGCCTAAACCTGCTTTTTTTACAGCTAATGGAATAGCCTCAATCGGGCCAATACCCATGACGCGTGGAGGAACTCCGGCCACACCATAGCTTACAAAACGAGCAATTGGTTGAACGCCTAATTCTTTCAGCATTTTTTCAGATACAACCAGCACGAAGGCAGCTCCATCAGAAGTTTGTGAAGAATTACCTGCAGTTACGCTACCATCTGCAGCGAAAACTGGTTTCAATTTTGCCAATTTATCAACTGAAGTATCGGCACGAGGGCCTTCGTCAGTATCAACCACGTATGAACGCGTTTTACGTTTCATGTTTTCATCCACGTAATTTTCATTCACAGTAATAGGAACAATATCGTCTGCAAATCGGCCGTTTTTAATTGCGTCGATTGCTTTTTGGTGCGAGTTAAAGGCAAAGATATCCTGATCTTCTCGGGAAACTTTAAAGTCTTTTGCTACAGCTTCAGCAGTTAAACCCATCCCCCAGTAGTAATCGGGATTGTCTTTAGCTACCTCATAATTCGGAACAATTTTCACTCCTCCAAAAGGCATCCCCGACATTACTTCGACACCTCCTGCTACGATGCAATCAGCCATTCCTGACTTAATTTTTGCCGCTGCTATAGCAATGGTTTCTAATCCAGATGCACAGTAACGGTTTACAGTTACACCCGGAACTTTATATGTTTTTAACCCCATAAGCGAAACCATACGGCCAATATTTAAGCCTTGTTCTGCTTCAGGAGTTGCATTACCAACAATTACGTCGTCGATTTTTTCTTTCTCTAAATTTGGCACTGATGCCACTAAATAACTTACCACTTCAGCTGCCAAATCATCGGCGCGAGTGAAACGGAACACCCCTCGTGGAGCTTTGCCCACTGCGGTACGATATCCTGCTATGATGTATGCTTCCATATTTGTTTTAGTATTGAATAGTATATATCAAGACAAAGTTTTCTCAAGAGAATGTATCATCTTTTGAATTTCTGATACTTTATTTATTAATTCATTGTGGTCGAATCGCTTAATAGTTCAAGTCTAGCAATAATAACTTGCGTTTCAAGTTCAGAATTTGAAACTGACGCTCTTTTCATTTGAAAAATCAACCCGTATTTTTCGTCAGTTGGTAAAAAGGCCGTAGCTTTATAAATATCCACAGCAAAATCAATTGATTTTTGCCACACTTTGAGTACTTTAAAATTATGCATCGGTTTTATGGTTGTTAAATCTTGACACTTGCTACTATTATATTATCTTGCTACTATTACTCAATTCTCACCTCTAATTTCTTAACGTTTTCCCTTTTGTAAGAATGCTTTGAATACGTTCTAAGGTTTTCTTCTCACTACATAAGGATAAAAACGCCTCGCGCTCCAGGTCAAGTAAATATTGTTCTGTTACCAGGGTTGGAGCCGATAAATCACCGCCACAAAGCACATAACCTAACTTTTCAGAGATTTTTTTATCGTGTTCTGAAATATAATGACCGCTGTACATGGTGTTTGCACCTGCTAGCACCATTCCTAAACCCGACTTACCCAGCACTTTAATATCCTTACGTTGAACGGGTTTAGTGTAACCTGCATCAGCCAATTCAATAGCTTTTTCTTTAGCATCAGCAATTAAGCGACTACGGTTCATGCTGATGGCGTATTTGTCTTTTTGTAAATAACCCAGTTCTTCAGCTTCGCGGCCCGAAGTTGAAACCTTCGCCATACCAATCGTCAGAAATTTATCTTTCAAAATATTCTGATCAATTTGCCCCTCTGCGAAAGCATCCGAAGCACGCAATGCAAATTCTTTTGAACCACCTCCGCCTGGGATCAAACCAACTCCAAATTCAACTAAACCCATATAGGTTTCAGCATTAGCCTGAACGAAATCAGCATGCATACATAATTCACAACCACCACCTAAAGTTAAATTATGAGGTGCCGCAACCACCGGAATGCCTGAATAACGAATTCTCATCATGGTGTTTTGAAACATCCGAATAGCAAAATCTACTTCGTCCCATTCTTGCTCAACTGCCATCATGAAGATCATACCCACGTTGGCTCCTGCTGAAAAGTTTGCTCCATCATTACCGATTACCAATCCGCGATACCCCTTTTCAGCAACATCGATGGCTTTATTTATGCCTTCCAGCACTTCGCCACCAATGGTGTTCATTTTGGTATGAAACTCCAGATTGATAATTCCATCGCCTAAATCTGTAATGGCTGTTCCTGCATTTTTCCAAATCGTTTTGGTTGCCCGAATGTTATCTAAAATAATGTATTGAGAAGTCCCAGGAATGTTTTTGTAGGTTTTAGACGGAATGTCATAGTATTTCTTTTCACCATTTTCCACTTTATAAAACGAAGTATTTCCGGCAGCTAACATTTCTGTAACCCATACAGCTGGAACATGACCGTATTTCTTCATCATATCTACCGCTTCTGCTATACCTAATGCATCCCAAACTTCAAACGGACCAAGTTCCCAACCAAAACCGGCACGTAATGCGTCGTCGATTCGATACAATTCATCAGATATTTCAGGAATGCGATCAGACACATATTCAAACAAACCAGCGAATGAAGTCCGGAAAAACTCGCCGGCTTTATCTTTACCCATTGCATACGCTTTCATACGTAAACGCAAGTCTTCGATCGACTTTAAAGTTTCTAGTGTCGTCGATTTGATTTTTTGCTGAGGCTCGTATGCTAAGGTTTTCAGATTCAATGATAAAATCTCTGATTTACTATCTGCTCCTTTTATCTTTTTATAGAAACCTTGTCCGGTTTTATCACCTAACCAGTTATTCTGTTCCATTTTAGCTACGTAAGCAGGCAACTTAAACAGTTCACGGGCTTTATCATCAGGACAATTATCATATAATCCTTTTGCTACCTTAATCATGGTATCCAGCCCTACCACATCGGTAGTACGGAAGGTTGCTGATTTCGGTCGACCCAAGACCGGACCCGTAAATTTATCCACCTCATCAACAGTCAGGTCCATTTTCTCAACCAAATGGAGTAAAGACATGATGCTATAAACACCAATCCGATTTGCAATAAAAGCAGGAGTATCCTTACACAAGACGGTCGTTTTCCCGAGGAATTTATCACCATAGTGCATCAGGAATTCAACCACATCCTTATTGGTGAATGGCGTTGGAATAATTTCAAGCAAACGCAAATAACGTGGAGGATTGAAGAAATGGGTTCCGCAGAAATGCGCTTTGAAATCATCACCTCTGCCTTCTGCCATCATGTGAATAGGAATCCCCGAAGTATTGGATGTAATAAGTGTACCTGGTTTACGAAATTTTTCTACTTGATCGTACACTTTTTTCTTGATTTCAAGATTTTCAACTACAACTTCAATTACCCAGTCGCAACTTGCGATATCTTTCATGTTATCGTCAAAGTTGCCCGCAGTGATTTTGTTTACTACCGATTTGGTAAAAACAGGAGAAGGGTTTGACTTTATAGTTGTTTCCAGAGCGGCATTTACAATTTTGTTACGAGCAGCTTTATCCTGAATTGTAGCGACACCGCCTTCCGATTCTTCAGAAGCTAGTTCTTTAGGAACAATATCGAGCAGTAGCACCTCAACCCCAAGATTGGCAAAGTGACAAGCAATGCGCGAACCCATGATTCCGGATCCTAACACAGCAACTTTCTTAATAATTCGATTCATTGTTGATTGATTTATTCGTTAAAAGTTATTTCGATAAAAGAATAATGATAAAAGGCTCAGGACTGTTTTAGTATAAATAACTAAATATTATACCTTTCGGCCTCTTCAGGAACATAATCATGGGTTAACCTGTTTATCTTCTTTAGTGTTTCCAAACAGTTATTTTTTTCCTCTTCATTTAGGTTCTGTGCCAGATAATCATTGAATTTTCGCACCACCCCACTTGCTATTTTTCTTTTCTCTATACCAGTCGGAGTTAAGAAGATTTTCACCAAACGCTTATCCTGTAAATCTGATTGTCGATAAATAAGCCCCATATCTTCCATGCTATTTAACAAGCGAGATAAACTGGTCGCTTTTTGTCCTAAAAGGGAGGCTAACACCGAAACACTAGTTCCTTCTTTAGCAACGTTCATTAGCAAATACCCAAATGAGTGAGTAATACCGTACTCCGAAGCAATTTGATTATATTTATTGGCTACGCTTTGCCAAGCAAGCTTAATGTAATAGTCTATGGTTTCCTGTTCTTTCACACTGTAACGCTTTAATTTACTATACCAGCATAAACAATTTCGGCATAATATATTTATTATGCAAGCATAGCAATAAAATAGTTTAGAGGATTGTTGATGTGTGCATCTGACTTATGGGGCGTAAAGCTTACGCCCCATAAATAACAAAACTTGGTTTTTAAACTGGGTTTTACTCCGGATTTGGAGGCTTTATACTTTCGACCAGTCTAAGACTTCTGTTTTATTTAACTTTTAAGTGACCGCTTGCGCGGTGCATGATGGACCTACCATCATCTTACTTACAACATTGCTCGTAGCATGCACTACTTACATTCGTGACACACCTCAGGAGAGAGGGGATATCTTTACATTACGAACTTGAATTTCAACCTACCATCCCATTGCCGAATCATCGCCTCGTTTATCAGCACCAGGATCCAGATAGTCCCATTTTGTTTTCAAAATAGCATCAACACGGCCCATAGCATTTCTTGATTTAAAATGATAACCTTTCCTTTCGAGCGAGCGCAGCACCAAACTGTCTATTCCTTTTTTCTCATAGAAAACCGTATCAGGCAACCATTGGTTATGCACCCTACCTGCATCAACAGCGGTTTGCATATCCACATCATGATCAATCACATTTACGATTATTTGAAAAACGGTAGTAATAATGGTTGAACCGCCGGGAGTACCCAAAACCATAAATAAATCTCCATCTTTTTCTACAATGGTTGGAGTCATCGAACTCAACATACGTTTTCCCGGTTGAATGGCATTGGCTTCGCCGCCCACCAAACCGTACATATTCGGAACGCCCGGTTTTATGCTAAAATCATCCATCTCATCATTCAATAAAAATCCACCACCTTGAACAAACACTTTCGAGCCATAGCTATTATTTAACGTTGTTGTAATGGCTACCGCATTACCTTCGCGATCAACGATTGAAAAATGAGTAGTCTGTTCGCTTTCTTTTTTCATTATCGCTGGGCCAAATTGATACTTACTAAGCTTTCCTTCTTTTACAGCAGAACTGGGTGTCGCTTCATCCCAGGAAAAATCAGCCATTCGCGATTTTAGATAGGCTGGAGCCAATAATTCTAGTAGTGAAATTTTATAAAAATCAGGATCACCCAAATAAGCAGCACGATCGGCATACACTCTGCGTTCAGCTTCTACCATCACTTGTATGGATTTTTCAGTATTCCATCCTAATTTTCTCAAATCGTAAGGCTCTACCATCTTCAGTAACTGCAATAAAGCTACCCCTCCGCTGGATGGCGGTGGCATTGAAATAATTTCATACCCTTTATAATTACCAATTAACGGTTTACGCCATATTGAATGATAATCTTTTAAATCTTTTTTTGAAACAATGCCCTTACCGACCTGCATTTCTTTCACAATAAGATCGGCCACTTCTCCATCATAAAACCCATCACGACCTTTATCCCGAATCAATGTTAACGTTTTTGCAAGATCAGATTGAACTACAATTCCACCTTTTTCCCACGCCCCCTTTTTTAAAAAATATGTATTTGTTGGGGCGTTATATTTTATAAAATCTGTTCTTTCTCGATTTAATTCGTTTGCCTGACGTTCAGTTAACTCAAACCCGTTATTTGCAAGATCGATTGCCGGTTGTACGAGTTCATTCCAAGGAAGCTTTCCGTATTTTTTATGGGCTTCAAACATCCCGTCGACCGAACCGGGCACGCCTGTTGATAAATGCCCTGAAATACTCAGATCGGTAATAACATTACCTGCACTATCTAAATACATATTTCGCGAAGCTTTAGCCGGGGCCTTTTCTCTAAAATCCAAGGCAGATGTTTCGCCTTTAGCTGATCGATAAACCATAAATCCGCCACCAGCAATATTACCTGCATTAGGATAAACAACCGCCAGTGCAAACTGAATCGCCACCGCCGCATCAACAGCATTTCCGCCTTTTTTCAAGATTGCCAAACCTACCTTTGATGCTTCAGGATGAGCAGTAACCACCATCCCGTTCTTGTAGGCTCCGGACACATTCTGTCCAACTTGCCCTTGAACACATGCAAATAGAGTGATGCTAAGAATGGATAAGATGAAAGAGGTCCAACATTTCATGGTTGATAGATTTTGATTTATATCAAATTTAATGCATTTGATCAATTAGTGTCTGAGCAGATTGGTTTATCGCCAAAACGCTTCGACTTCGCTCAGCGTGACAAATTAGCTCAGACTGAAACATATTAAAACGGAAAAAGCAAACGCCCCGAACATTGGAGGCGTTTGTTATAATTTTATAGAGCCCTGATTCTTTTATCTTGAGTCTAATACCTCCAAACTATGCCACTACCGGCTCAGAATGAGCATAAATAGCTTCAATCAGGTTTTTATTTTTTTCCATGATGATCTTTCGTTTCAAGCTTAATTTTGGAGTCATTTCGCCTTCATCAATTGACCATTCTCTTGGTAAAAGCACAAACTTTTTAACAGTTTCCCATTTACCAAAACCTACATTGTATTTATCCAATTCTTGTTGATATTTGGCTATCACATCAGGGTTTTTCACCATTGCTTCATTAGTAGTATATTCAACGTTATTACGAGCGCACCACTCTATCAAATTAACAAAGGTTGGAACAATGAAAGCAGCCGGGAAACGCTGATTTTCACCAATAATCATAATTTGCTCAATATAAACCGACTCTTTAAGCTTATTTTCAATTACTTGCGGCGCAATATACTTCCCTCCTGCTGTTTTGAATATTTCCTTTTTACGGTCAGTAATTTTCAGATATTTACCATCGACCAACACCCCAATATCTCCGGTATGAAACCAGCCATCTGTTATAGCTTCAGCGGTTTGCTCAGGTCGTTTATAATAACCATTCATAATGTTCGGCCCTTTACAAAGAATCTCACCATCTTCGGCAAATTTCACTTCTACTCCATTAATTATTTTACCTACTGTACCGAAACAATGCCCTTGCCGATCGAATGTATTTACAGCAATAACCGGAGAAGTTTCCGTTAATCCGTAACCTTCTAACACCGGAATACCAGCTGCCCAGAAAATCCGAGCTAAACGTTCTTGCAATGCGGCACCGCCGGATACAATCACTTTAATATTTCCACCTAAAGCAGCTTGCCATTTTGAGAAAATGAGCTTGCGGGCAACCTGTAGTTGCACACCGTACCACCAACCATTCTTACCGTCGTGATCGTACTTTAATCCCAAGTTTAGTGCCCAAAAGAACAAGGTTTTTTTTATGCCGGTTAATTCATTTCCTTTTGCTACGATGCGATCATACACTTTTTCTAATAAACGAGGCACAGTAGAGAAACAGTCGGGTTTCAACTCTTGTAAATTAGCAGAGATGGTATCAATACTTTCAGCATAATACACAGAAAGGCTGTTAAACATATGCATGTAAACTATCATTCGCTCAAAAATATGAGAGAGCGGAAGAAAACTTAATGCAATTTGAGCTTCAGAAGGGCACAACTTGTGGCAAGTCACTATATTACTAACCAGATTACCATGCGTTAACATTACGCCTTTAGGATTACCGGTTGTACCTGAAGTATAAATTAAAGTAAGCAAATCATCAGGAGAAATATTCGATGATAGGGCTTTTAATTGTGTACGATCATTTTCATTAGCTAAAGCTTTTACCTCTTTCCACGATTTCGCTCCGGGAACATCTTCATAAGTATAAACTTCTTTCAGCGATGGAACCTCTGCTCGGATACTTTGTACTTTATCATACAGCTCTTTGGAAGCAACGAAGATGATTTTTACTTCCGCATCATTTATAATGAATTTAAGATCATTTTCGGCCAACGTCGGATACAAGGGAACGTGCCGAGCTCCGATTTGCATGATCCCAAAATCAACAAAATTCCATTCAGGGCGGTTAGGTGACATATTGGCAATTTTATCATCAGCGCCCATGCCCAAAGCTAGAAGGCCCAAACTTACGTTATCTACATTCTCTCTGAATTGTTCAGCAGAATATTTAACCCAAACCCCCTCTTTTTTTCCAGCAACAACCTCCCGACCTTTATAACGTTGGGGCAAAGTATTCAGCAGATCCATGATTGTGTTAACTTGCATATTGTGTATCGATTTAGGTTCTTTTTTGTTAAGATTTATGTATAGATGCTTGGCTTAATTTACAAAAAATCAGGAATCAATAAAGCAATTACCCAAATTAAGTATCTTTAACTAACTCTCCTTTACAACTTAATACCAAAGCTATATTTAGTACAAGAAAATAAGTATGCAAATAAAAAATCCACTAACCCAAGGATTGTCCATTCACTATCCTATTATGATGGCGCCTATGTTTCTGGTTTCCAACCTGGAGATGGTAAAAGCTGCTATATCTTCCGGCATCATGGGCGTATTTCCCACTCTTAATTATAGAAACGATGGTGAATTAGTGAATGTTTTAACGGCATTAAAGCAGTTCTCGGCCGATCAATCGTATTTACGAGGAAATTACGGCGTAAACCTCATTGTACAAAAATCGAACCCTTTGTATGAGCAACATTTAAGAATCTGTGTGGAACACAAGGTGCCTTTTTATATTACTTCACTGGGTAATCCGAAAGAGGTTATCGATGTGGCTCATGCCTATGGCGCTCAGGTATATTGTGATGTCACGAATATTGAACACGCGGCAAAATGTGCGAGCTTAGGCTGTGATGGCTTTATTGCAGTAGGACAAGGAGCCGGAGGACATGCTGGTCCAAACCCATTGCATTTGCTGATCCCTTCACTTCACAAACATTTTCCAAACATTCCGATTGTGGCTGCCGGAGGAATAGCCAATGGAGCAGGATTATTATCGATATTGAGTCTTGGCGCCGCAGGTGCTTCGATCGGAACTCGCTTCATTGCCTCAACTGAAGCCGATGTAAGCGATGCTTATAAACAAGCAATAGTTGATAATCATATGCAAGATGTGGTACTAACGGAAAAGCTTTCTGGAACGCCTTGTAATATCATCAATACTCCTTATGCTAAACAAATCGGTTATAAACAAGGCTGGCTGGAGCGGTTGCTTTCCAAAAATAAAACGACCAAAAAGTATTTTAAAATGCTGGTACAAATTCGGGGTATGAAGAAACTGAAAGCAGCTGTTCAACCAGGAAATTATAAGAGCCTATGGTGCGCCGGACAATCGGTTGAATTGATAGACGATATTAAACCGGTAAAAGAAATTGTGAACAGTTTAATTACAGAGTTGGAAGATGCATACAGTAACTTGCAGAATGAACTAAAAACAGAATCTTTCTCACAAATGATTGAATGATAATCTAGCCCAAAAAATCGATGTGCTCTTAATTATGAAACAACTAAATATCCTAATTGATAAAGCAAAGACCTCTTCATTTAACCTTTGGATCTTAAATCGTGTTTTATGGAGAGTAATTCCGTTTAACAATCCTCATCAATTTAAAATAGAAAGTATTACTGACAAATCGGTAAGCATTCGAATGCCTTACATCCGTAAAAACATGAACCACATTAAAGGTTTACATGCCTGCGGATTGGCTACGCTGTGCGAATATGCCTGCGGGCTGCAGTTGATGAATGTCTTGGGTGCTGCCAATTACCGCATCATCATGAAAGACCTGCGCATGGAATATTTTTACCAAGGTAAAACCGATGTGAGCGTAACCTTCAATTTTGATAAAAAACAGGCGGACACTTTGCTAAAAGATTTAAATGAATCGGAAGCCGTATACAAAACCTTCGAATTACCTGTTTACGATGCCAATAAAAATCATATCTGTAGCGCACATGTTAACTGGCAAATTAAAGGCTGGGATAAAGTGAAGACGAAAATGTAAGTTAAAATCAGGCCGAAGGATAAAGGATTAAGTTTTTTAAGCTCTTCGCTAATCGAAAAGCTATTCCTTCAACAATAAAGCCTCATAGACAGAACTATGAGGCTTTATTGTTATCATTTATATATCGATTATTGAATTTTAAGCCATTTATTATAAGCTGCGGTTTGCTCAGCAGTTGGGTTACTTACTTGCTCAAATTTGTAACGAACAGCTTTGCTTTCGGCTAATACAACATCAATGTTCTGTTCTGCACCTTCACGCGTTACGGTGACTTTAATTTTATCGCCTGCTTTTTTGTACCCGATCCATTTTGCCAAATCGTCTACACGGAAATTATCAATTGCTACAATTTCATCGTTTGCATTAATGCCGGCAAGATAAGCGCAGCTTCCGCGAACAACTGAAGTTACCATAATTTTACCACCGTCGTTTTTGGTGTTAACGCCAAAGAAAACTTCTTTTTTATCTTGGTTTTGATTGGCTAAGCGTAAACCAACCGTTGATAAGAAATCATTGTATGGAATTGATTCTACACCATTTACGTATTTAGCGAAGAACTCATCAAAGTTCTTTCCGCATACTTTCTCAACGCTTGTCTTAAATTCTTCGTCTGTAAAACCACGTTTTTTACCCAAGTAGAACTCATTATAAAGATATTTCATCAAATCATCTACATTCTTCTGTCCTTTGGTTGCACGCAGAATTTCCATATCCATCAATATTCCTAAAATCGATCCTTTATCATAATAAGAAATAGTGGAGTTATTAGAGTTTTCGTTTGGACGATAGTATTTAATCCAGGCATCATAACTTGCCTCAGCCACCGGTTGAACTTTAGCTCCCGGTTGGTTTTCAACTTTGTTAATATCTGTAGCAACTATATCCAAATACGCTTCAGGAGTATAATATCCGGCACGACGCGTTAACAAATTATCATAATAGGCGGTAAAGCCTTCAGAGAACCAAAGCAAACTAGTGTAATTCTCATTATCATAATCGAATGGACCAAGTGCAATCGGACGAATTCGCTTCACGTTCCATAAATGGAAATATTCGTGCGCAATTAATGAAAGAAAACTTTTGTAGGTAGTTTCATTACTGAAATTGAATTTTGAAACTTGTACAGTTGTAGAGTTCAAATGCTCCAAACCTCCTCCTCCAGAAGGAACGCAATGCACTATGAACGTGTAGTGTTTACAAGGATGCACACCCACCACCGAAGTCGCTTCTTCAGTAATGCGTTTCAAGTCCGTTTTTAATTTCTCACGCTCGTAGTTACCGCCGCCATATAAAGCAATTTGATGCGGAACACCTGCTGTAGTAAATTCCAAGATTTCCTGATTACCAATTTCCATTGGAGAGTCAGCTAAAATATCGTAGTTAGGAGAATGTAAGGTCCATTTATCACCTTTCACTGCATCTAAACCACATGAAATCTCTTTCCATTTTTTGTAAGGTTTCACATTGATGGTTGCCGGTAAATTCTGCTTGCCGTCAATATACATAAACACACTAGTTCCGTTTAAATAAGCATGTGCTTCATCAATAAAACTAGTACGAACAGTTAGTTCAAATGCATACACTTTATATTTAATGGTTACGTTTTGACCTTTAGTGCCAACTATTTTCCAGGCATTTTTACGAACCTTTTCGGTTTTCAATTTTTTATCCCCTACATAGGCTTGAAATCCTTCCACATTGCGTGCAAATTCACGAACAAGGTAAGATCCTGGAGCCCATACCGGCATTTTTACTATAAAAGCATCGTCATTAATGCCGGAAACATTCATTTCTACATCCACATAATGCGCATAAGCCTCATCAAAAGAAAGCTTGTAACTCAATTTAGGATCTGCAGCTTGGGATGTATTCATAAATAAAATTGATAATAATAAAACGTTAATTATTTTCTTCATAACAATTGAATAAAGCGCAAGTATACGAATTAGTTTAATGCGCAAAAGTGTATAAGATTCCTTACCAAAAGTGAAAGGGCAAAAAAAAGCCGGCTATTAAGCCGGTCGCATTAACATATAGGTCCGATACTTTTCTATCATCAAAAAGTGGGCTTGAGTATCCGTAGCATAGCTTTGATAATCGAATTTCATTTCATCGTCAGGATTTAAAATTACTGAATCAATACCTTGGTCAGACACTTTATCATTGACAATTAACACCCAGAAGTTTTTCTTATTCTCCACATCATCATAAATACCATCGAGCATAAAAACCATATACCCAAGCTTATGACCAAAATATTGTAGTCCAAAACTAAAATCACTTCCTTCTAATTGATCAATATCGTAAGCACGCTCCAAGGCTTGCTGACCATTCATGTTGTTAGTCCACGGAACTTGAAACACTCTGCCGGTATCCATGATTTTAATTGTGATTAAAGACATAATATGTTATTACTTGATGAAAAAGATCTAATTAAACTAAACTTGATTGCTCTTCTAAATTTAATGAAAATCGCTTTAAATAAAAGAAGCAAGACCTCGACAATGAAGGAAATTTCCAGCATCAACCCCTTCAAGCACTTCAGTAATCACCACTTAAAGTTATCAATACTAACTAATGATTAACAACTGTATATTATATACAAAAAAAATAAATACTCCCAATTTAGTTAAAGCATTTTTAACAGTAACATAGTTGATACATTTGTAAGTTTTAAAACAATTACAAAGCATTCACACTTACATTTGAACAAAATAGTTGTTAAAACATTTTTTTTAAACATGAAGACTAAGCACATCATTTATACACTCCTTGTATTAGCATTAGGCTATTTAATCTATAACCGCATTACCGCTAAACCGGCAGGCAATCAGGCTAGAGGGAATAGAAACAGTGGAGATGGTAAAAAAAATGGACCGATGACTGTTAACGGGATAATTATTAAACCAGAGGTTTTTACAGATCATTTAAATATTACCGGAAGTATTGAAGCTAATGAAGAAATTCAGGTTCGTGGAGAAATTTCAGGTTTAATTACTGGCATCTACTTTAAAGAAGGAAGTAACGTATCGAAGGGGAGCCTTCTGATTAAAGTTAATGACAATGAACTGCAGGCACAATTAGCAAAAGCCATTACACAACAAAAATTAGCGGAAGAGAAAGAATATCGACAACGTATTTTATTACAGAAAGATGCGGTAAGTAAACAAGATTATGACGCTATTTTAGCTGAATTAAATTCTTTAAAATCAGAAACCCAACTATTCAGGGCTCAGTTACAAAAAACTGAGATCCGCGCTCCCTTTAATGGCACAATCGGCTTAAGGTCAATTTCTATGGGTGATTACATTACGCCACAAACCGTAATTGCGAATTTGGTAAATACCAATCCAGCTAAAATCACTTTTGCTGTCCCTGAAAAATACGTTCAAGTACTAAGAAAAAATAGCAGCCTTTCGTTCACTGTTGAAGGCTCAAATAAGGTGCACACCGCTAATGTATTTGCAATTGAACCAAAGATAGATGAATCAACTCGTACTGTTATGCTTAAAGCAAAGGCATCAAATGCTGATGGAAGTTTGTTAGCAGGTTCATTTGCTCGCATTGAGCTTCCTTTAAAAGAAACCACAAATGCCATTTTTGTTCCATCCCAAGCTATAGTTCCTGTATTAAAAGGTAAAAAGGTATTTATTAATAAAAATGGAACTGCACAAGAAGTGATGGTAGAAACAGGGGCAAGAACAGATGCAACTGTTCAGGTTTTAAAGGGTCTTAATACTGGAGACACTGTACTTACTACCGGTATTATGTCATTAAAAGCAGATGCCCCTATAAAGGTTAAAATTTCGAATTAAGATTGCAGCTAATGAATCTGAAACAAGATTCATAAAATTTCTCTTTTAATAAAGACTGACAAATTACAGAAGGCAGATGGCTGAAGTTTAAAGTTCTGCTTCCAAACCGACTAGTTCATATTTCATTAATTAACAATGAGTAGCATATCAACCATAAGTATAAAGCGGCCGGTATTGGCAATCGTGATGAATCTTATCATTTTATTGTTCGGATTCATTGGCTTTAAATTCTTAGGCGTTCGGGAATACCCTTCTATTGACCCGCCGGTTATTAACGTTCGGACTAATTACCCGGGAGCAAACTCTGATGTGATAGAATCACAAATCACGGAGCCGCTTGAAAAAGCAGTAAATAGCATCGATGGTATCCGTTCAATTTCATCGAGTAGTAATCAAGGCTCAAGCAATATTACCGTAGAGTTCAACCTCTCCAAAAATATGGAAGAGGCAGCTAATGATGTACGTGACAAAGTTTCTCAAGCTGTGCGCACCCTTCCTAAAGATATCGACGGATTGCCGGTCGTAACTAAAGCAGATGCGAACTCCGATGCGATTATTTCCATGACTTTGCAAAGCAACACTCGTAATCAGCTAGATGTAAGTGATTATGGAGAAAACGTTATTGCCGAACGTTTACAAACTATTCCAGGAGTGAGTTCCGTTCAAATTTGGGGTCAGAAGAAATATGCAATGCGTTTATGGCTGGACCCGGACAAACTTGCTTCGTTCGGGCTTACTACAATTGATGTCAAAAATGCTTTAGATCGTGAAAATATTGAGCTTCCAACCGGAAAAATTACAGGAAACAACACAGAATTAACAGTAAAAACGGCCGGGAACCTTTCTACAGAAGAACAATTTAATAATCTTATAATTAAAAATACGGGAAGTACCATTGTACATTTCAGCGATGTTGGCAATGCTGTACTCGGGCCTGAAAATGAAGAAACTATTCTCCGTGAATCTGGAGTCCCAATGATTGGACTTGCATTGATTCCTCAACCTGGAGCCAACTATTTGGATATTGCCAAAGAGTTCTATAAACGGTATGATCAGATCAAAAAAGATATACCTAAAGATTACAAGGTAGATATTGCACTTGACAATACAGTTTTCATTCAACGTTCAATTAATGAAGTTGCTGAAACGCTTGCAATTGCTTTAGTTCTAGTAATCTTGATTATTTATTTGTTCTTCCGTAATTGGGGAATTGCCTTCCGGCCATTAATTGATATTCCGGTTTCACTGGTAGGTACATTTTTCATTATGTATTTGATGGGGTTCTCCATAAATGTACTCACGCTCCTAGCCATTGTATTAGCCACTGGGCTTGTGGTCGATGACGGTATTGTGGTAACGGAGAATATTTACAAAAAAGTAGAAGAAGGATTATCTCCATTTCAAGCGGCAATAAAAGGGTCTAATGAAATTTTCTTCGCGGTAATTTCAACTTCCATCACCTTAGCAGCTGTATTCTTGCCTATCATTTTCCTTGAAGGATTTGTAGGTCGGCTTTTCCGTGAATTCGGTATTGTTATCGCAGCGGCAGTTTTAATATCGGCATTTGTATCATTAACCTTAACACCAATGCTCAATGCGCGCATGATTCGTGGAGGAGCTCAAAAAAACAGCAGGTTTTATGAATTAACAGAGCCTTATTTTATTGCTATGGTAGAAAACTATCGAGCTTCGCTTAATTCTTTTTTAAATAAACGATGGATTGCCATTCCATTAACAATCACTTGTATAGGGATGATTTTCTTCTTCGGAAAAATGCTTCAATCGGAGCTATCTTCTTTAGACGACCGTAGCCTGCTAAGATTACAAGTTACCGCTCCTGAAGGCGCTTCATATGACTATACCGACAATTTCATGTTGAAATTAAATCAATTAATTCTTGATTCTATTCCAGAGAAAAAAATTAGTCTAACCGTTACTTCTCCGGGATTTTCTGGAAGCGGCGCTACCAATACAGGAATGATTCGTTTGCGTTTATCTGAGCCTGAAGAAAGAAATAGAAGTCAACAACAAATTGCAGATTATCTAACCAAGCTTACAAGCAAATTTTCTGAAGCGCGTACTTTTGTTACCCAACAACAAACTATTTCGTCTAACGGACGAGGTGGCCTACCCATCCAGTATGTTTTACAGGCTCCTAATTTTGAAAAACTAAAAGAGACAGTTCCTAAATTTCAAGACGCTGTAAACCAAGATCCAACATTTATCATGACGGATGTTAATCTCAAATTCAATAAACCTGAGCTAAATATCACCATTGATCGAGAAAAAGCTAAAAGCTTAGGGGTTTCATTATTAGATGTGGCCCAGACGTTGCAATTAGGGCTTAGCGGACAGCGTTTCAGCTACTTCACTATGAATGGCAAACAATATCAGGTAATTGGCCAGTTCGACCGGGCTAATCGTGAAACGCCATTAGACTTACAATCAATGTTTGTTCGAAATAATCAAGGTCAACTTATTCAATTAGATAATGTAGTGAGCATGAAAGAAGAAAGTAGTCCACCCCAATTGTATCACAACAATAGGTTTATGTCTGCTACCGTTTCGGCTGGTTTAGCACCTGGTAAAACAATTGAAGATGGAATCAAAGCGATGGATGCGATAGCCCAAAAAACCTTGGACGAATCGGTTACAACAAGCTTAACCGGCGCCTCACAAGATTTTGCGGAGAGCTCATCAAACATCATGTTTGCCTTTATTTTGGCATTGATATTAATTTACTTGATCCTTGCTGCACAGTTCGAAAGTTTTATCGACCCCTTTATTATCATGCTTACCGTTCCATTAGCAATTGCCGGAGCAGTATTCTCCTTATGGTTATTTAATCAAACCATCAATATTTTTAGTCAGATCGGGATTATCATGTTGGTTGGCTTGGTAACTAAAAACGGTATCTTGATTGTTGAATTTGCCAACCAATTGAAAGAAAAAGGCAAAACCGTTCAGGAAGCTATTCGTGAAGCCGCCGCCGCTCGTTTACGCCCAATATTGATGACTAGTATAGCTACGGCATTGGGAGCTTTACCAATTGCAATGGCATTGGGAGCCGCTGCAAAAAGCCGTATGAGTATGGGCATTGTGGTAATTGGAGGGTTAATGTTTTCACTTGCTCTTACTTTATTTGTAATCCCTGCAATTTATTCTTACTTATCAAAAGAACACCAACTCTCACCTGACGAAACAGGATCAGCTGAAGTTACTGAAAAACAAGTAGAACCTGTATTAAATTAATGATGAAGAAATTAAGCCTTGCTGTGATAGTATTGTTTTCAATCTATTGTAAAAGAACTTCTGCTCAATATACAGAAGTTCTTTCACTCGAAAAAGCCACAGAAATAGCATTAAAGAATAATTATTCGATTGAAATTGCCCGCAACAACTCCTTAATTGATAAAAACAATGCAACACGTGCAAATGCAGGTATGCTCCCTCGTGTAGATGCAACGGCAGGAACTGTTCGTAATATCAACGATACCAAAACCACCTTTTTTAACGGTACTGAGCAAAATAAAAACGGTGCTCACTCCAATTCATACAATGCAAACGTAGGACTTACATGGACCATTTTTGATGGTATGCAAATGTTTGCCACCTACGATAAATTAAAGCAGGTGGATGCCTTGGGAGAAACCAATGCAAAAATCACAGTGCTGACGACTATGTATGATATCACAACTATTTATTATGATATTGTTCGTAAACAACGTGAAATAAATACCTTTAAAGAGGCATTGGATATATCAAGAATGCGGGTTAAAAATGCAGCGAATAAATATTATGTTGGCTCGGGATCCAAACTCGATCTGTTAGCATCAAAAGTCGACCTAAATGCCGATACCACCAACCTTATTCGCCTCGAGCAAGATTTAAAAGCAACAAAAATCAATCTTAACAATTTATTAGCAAGAGAAGTAACAATTGATTTCACCGCTCAAGATACTATTCCAATCGACAAATCTTTAACCTATGAAGAAACCCGGAATAGGATAATGAGTCAAAACCCTCAATTAACTGCTGCTTATTTAAATCAAAATATTTCAAAATTTGGTTTAAAAGAGATCAAAGCGAATCGTTACCCGACTGTGAGTCTTAATAGTAATTACAGCTTCTTAAAATCCCAATCAGAGGTAGGACAAACACTATCCAACCGAAACCTAGGATTCAATTATGGAGCTACCGCGTCGATTAATATCTTTAACGGTTTATTACAACATCGTCAGGAGAAAAATGCTGCATTTAATATTAAAAATGCCGAACTCTTTTATCAACAAGTTAAACAACAATTGGATGCAAGTTTGAATAATGCCTACAATAATTACGTAAACAGCATTGTCCTCATCGGACTGGAGGAGGAAAATAAAGAAGTGGCTAAACAAAACCTGGAAATTACTGTAGAGAAATATAAACTTGGAAACATTACGGCTTTGGATTTAAGAGATGCGCAACAAAATTATTTGCAGGCCGACTTTAGGTATACCAATGCGCAATATGAAGCTAAACTAGCAGAAATTGGATTGAAATTATTATATGGATCACTATATTAATAGTTGTTTTTTTGCATTTTTTTTTATAATATAGATGTCTCAATTAAACGCTTTCGAACCTAAAAAATTAAACCTAATCCCCTGTTGAATGGAAAGTTATATCTACAATTCGGCTTTGATTATTGATGATAGCACCATTGACAATCTGATTCATAAAAAAATTCTTATAAACTATCAGTTTGTAAAGAATGTGCACTGCTCTGTTTCCGTTAAGGAAGCTCTCCATTATTTGAATGTGTTACAGGAAAATGGTGAAGCGCTTCCAGAGCTGATTTTCCTGGATATCAGGATGCCTGACATGAACGGCTTTGACTTCTTAAAGCTTTTCGAAAAACAACATCCTAATATTACTGACAAATGTAAAGTTTACATGTTATCATCCTCTCTTGACCCTGTGGATCATGAACGAATTGTAAATTATAAGTTTGTGCGTAAATTCTTAGGCAAACCACTAACCAGACAAATACTCGAAGAAGAATTTACAGCCCAATCCGAAATCGATCAATAACTTGCTGCGTAATCAACTATTAATTCTATTTTAGCAATTTCCCCTGCCTTCACTTCAACAGGACATATATTGTTATGGCCATCAAAACGGTTAGCAAATAATCCCTTTTCTTCCCGGACAAAAATTGAATAATTTCCGGGAGGCAGCTTCAACAAAAAATATCCAGCAGAATCGCTCCTTGTTCTTCCAACTTCAGCTGTTTTAATGGCCGAAAAAAAAGTTTTGCATTGTTTAGTTTCGTTTGTTTTCGTGAGTTTAAACACTACAATTTCTCTAACAATGGGTTTTCCTTTCATACCTGTAGCAGACTCATCAGGTGACGGCATTTGATTCCCGGACCGCCAAAACACAACTCCTTCAATTCCTTGACTCTGTTTATTACTTTGCTGAATAATTGAATCGGTTTTTGCTGAGTATACAAATGAAAATATAAATATTAAAACTGCATCGATCATACGAATCATGTTCATTAACATATTGAAAAAACAAATACCTTTAGCATTGTAATTAAATGTCTTCCTGAATGAGAAAACTTTTCTTCCCGTTTGTATTGGTTTTATTTCTAGTGCACGGTTCTCAAGTTGTGTATTCACAAAACTATAAAGAGATCAGTCGTACTCAAAAAAAGGTACTCACTAAGCTTTCTGATAAACTTAAAGATAACTATAAATTAAATCATGAACGCGTACTTGCTCTTGCTAAAGAGAAAAAATGGGAGGTATTCAAGGTTAATAAAGATGGCAGCATTATGGGCTTACAGGGAGTTGACTCAAAAGGATACCCAATTTACCTTATAACCAACAACTTAAGCTCAGCAGCAACATTACAAACAGATGCCCTATGGCCTGGAGGCTCAACAGGTTTTAACTTAAAAGGCTCAAAAAGTTCATTAGCCGGAAAAATTGCAATTTGGGACGGGAGTCAGGTTTTGGGGACTCATCAGGAATTTGCAGGTAGAATAAAAAACGGTGATAACACCAGTTCTTATGAAAGCCATACTACCCATGTGGCCGGCACGCTAATAGCTTCCGGAATCAATCCTTCGGCCAAAGGAATGGCCTTTGCCGCACCAGACTTATATTCATACGACTTCTTTAATGATGACGCTGAAATGGCTAAAGCAGCTGCTGACCGAGGATTATTATTATCCAATCATTCATATGGAAACATTGCAGGTTGGCGATTTAACTCCGATCGTGCAGGAACAAATCAAGATCCGCAGTGGGAATGGTGGGGGCAAGAAGGTCAATTTGAGGATTATAAATTCGGATCATACACCTCATTTGCTACCAATTGGGATAAAATTGCATTTAACGCTCCTTATTATTTGATTGTAAAATCTGCAGGCAATAATCGTAATCAAACCGGACCTAATATCGGGCAAGCTTACTATCAACGAAATGATCAAGGAACGTTTAAATTAGTTAATCAGCGAGTTGCCGGCGCTATTTCCAACAACGACAGCTATGACATTCTTTCTACCACAAGTAATGCTAAAAACATTCTTGTGGTAGGAGCGATCCAACCGTTAACCAATGGAAAATACAACCAACCCTCTGATGTAATACTTGCTCCGTTTAGCTCATGGGGCCCCACTGATGATGGCCGTATTAAACCGGATGTAGTTAGTTTGGGGATCAATGTATTATCCACTAGTTCAGCAGCAAATGATGCTTATGCAATTATGGATGGCACCTCAATGGCTGCACCTGCAGTAACAGGGACTGCTCTTTTATTACAAGAGCATTATTCGAATTTGAATAACAATAACTTCATGCGATCAGCCACCTTAAAAGGCTTAATTATTCATACAGCTGATGAAGCAGGCAATGCCCCAGGCCCCGACTACCAAAATGGCTGGGGGCTAGTAAATGCAAAACGCGCAGCATTGTTGATCAGCAATAATAATAATCAAGGCAGCTTAATTCAGGAACGCAGCCTAAATCAAGGAGAAAAATATCAATTTCAAGTAATTGCATCGGGAACCGAACCACTTGCTGCCACGATTGCATGGACAGATCCGGACGCTACACCTACTGCTGATGGTATAGTTAACAGCAAAGACTTAAAACTGATTAATGATCTTGATATCAGAATAACTTCGGCAAACAATACATTTGCGCCTTGGATACTCGACCCTGCAAACCCGGCTAATCCGGCAACAACCGGCGATAATTTTCGCGATAATATTGAAAAAATATTTATTGCGGCATCCCAACCTGGGGAGGTTTACACCATAACGGTTTCACATAAAGGCACTCTCAAAAACGGAAAACAGGACTATTCCATCATTGTTTCGGGAGTTGGAGGCAAAAGCTACTGCACTTCAGCAGGATTATCTCCAACAGGTTCCAGAATCACGAACGTATTCATGGGAAGAATTAACAATAATACGGCAGGTTTGTGTACCGGTTATTCAAATTTTTCGAATTTATCAACATCAATTGAACCAAGTCAAGTTTTACCCTTGAGTATTACAACCGGCAATTGCGGATCGGCAAATCCTTCTATCGTAAAGGTTTTTGTTGACTGGAATAGCAATGGAAGCTTCGATGATGCTGGAGAATTGGTTTCAACCAACCCCAATATTGCGCCTGGATCAACCATTAACACAACAATTACCGCTCCCAATAACATTACAATTGGAAAAACGGTTCGAATGCGCATCATTTTACAGGAAGGAACAGATCCTAATTCAGTCATTTCTTGCGGCAGTTATGCTTCGGGTGAAACTGAAGATTATGCCATAGCTATAGTTCCTCCTTCAAATGACATTGCAGTAACAGCGTTAGTAAATCCTGATAATAATTCCTGTCAAAATAATAATCAAAACGTTACTGTTAGGATAACAAATGAAGGCACTTTAACTCAAAGCAATATTCCGGTGAGCACTGTACTAAGTGACGCTACCGGAGCACTTAAAACGTTTACGGGAATAATTGCAGGGCCTCTATCAAGGGGCGCAGCTATTAATTTTACTTTTCCTGAAACATTCAGCAGTATTGGCGGGCATAATTACACTTTTACTACCACTGCCAATCTTAGCGGAGACCAGATAGGCAGTAATAATACGCTTATTCAAACCGTTGTTACAAATCCAGTACCGTCTCCTCCTCTATTATCAGCTGCAATTTGTGATGATGTGCCAGGCAATGTTCTATTACAAGCATCAACAACATCAGGAACAACATTTTGGTACGACAGCCCAACTGCTACAAATCCAATAGCGGCAGGCAATAAAGCAATGACCACCACTAATGCAACTGTTTTATATGGAGCTTTAAATGATTTTAGTGGAAGTGTTGGACCTGTAAACAAATCAGTTTTTGGATTTACTGGAAGTGCCTACAATCAATTTAGTCCTTCAGTAAAAATTACCGCTCTTGCTCCTATTGAACTGGAAAAAGCACGGCTATACATTGGGCACTCAGGAATCATTAATTTCTCTGTAACCAATGAAAAAACAGGAGAAGAAGTATCATCAGTAAGCTTAAATGTAACTGCCACCCGCAAACCAGAAGCCTTAGGAGCACAATTAGTAGATCCCACTGATACAGGGACTGTTTATAATCTCAATTTAAAAATACCTGTGCCAGGCAACTACCTCATTAATATAAGCTATGATAAAGATGCAACCATTTTACGCAATAATGCCAATGTAAATGGATATCCATTTCAAATATCAGGAGTGATGTCAATAACAGGTAACACCGCTTCCACTGGCCCCCTCAATTACTATTATTACTTCTACGACATGAAAGTAAAAGCCTTGGGTTGTATTAGTCCACGAGAGGCTGTTAGTGTAAACAAACCTCTTATAACTTTAGTAAATGGGGAACTGGTATCAAATCAACTAGGAAATAATCAATGGTATTTAAACGGCAGATTAATAGAGAAAGCAACAGACTCCCATTATAAACCTGAACATTCAGGCACTTATCAGGTAAAAGTAGAAGGTGAATGCACTTCTTCATCAAACGAAATCAATTATACTCGTCCTGATATCCCTTCAAATATTGACATGAAATTATTTCCGGTACCAGCGGCAGACTTATTTACCTTACAATTCAATGCTTGGGAAACAAGTAATCTGGAAGTAAGAATCTTAGATATTAATGGCAAGGTAATTTTAAGGGAAACAGGAGAAAACTTCAGCGGATTGTATTCAAAAACCTATCGCCTGGATGACTATGCAACAGGTGTTTATTTAGTAGATGTAAAAATTAATACCAAAGACTATATTCAGAAATTTACGGTAGTTAAATAATAAGACTGTGGGTGTCGTGCTTTTTTAGTGCGACACTTTTTTATTGATTAAATAGAAGTTTTCTTCAGGAATATCATAAAAACCAAATTTGTTTAATTGGAAATCAGTAACGATCGTTCCATTATTTCCAAACCGCATACCTCTTTTTAACAGCCCTTTAAACACAAAATCAGTCACTAATAGCAAACCGCCAAAACACTTCACCAAAAAGGCTTCATTTGTTAGCACCTCAACAATTGTCCCTGGCTCCTCATTATCATAACCAAATTCGTGTACATCGAAGGGTTGCGATTGAAATATCACCATCTTCTCTCCATTCAAAAAGGAAAAAGCACCGTTAAAAGGCTTGGTAACTGCACGAATGAATCGTTCGATATAATAAAGATCTCTATCCCATTCAATTAAACTATCATCCGGATTACGCTTAGGGTAATAAGTAGGAATAATAGCTGGTTGTTTATGAAGGAGCTGTTCATTTTTTAAAAGCTTAGCAAGGTTTTTCTCGATCAAGTATTTCATTGCTAAAGTATTCTTAAAATGCATGGTTGCTGCATTATCTCTTTCAGTTATGGTAAACTTAAATGAATCTACAATATCACCAGAATCGATTCCTGAATTAAATTTGAATAAGTTTGTATAAAACACCTTTCTATCTTCAATAATCGACCAATTCATTGGAGAACGCCCTCTACCCAATGGCAAGTTGAGCGAACTCCCATGCATACCAAAGGCTCCAATGGTTAAATTATCCAATATCGATTCGGGCAACAATCGTTGCCAGCCTATTACGAAGGCAATATCAATTTGTTGAGCATTGATGAAATTAATATCCCCTTGAGATTTTAAGGAATAGGATTGGGCTGAATAAACCTTTACGAGGTTACCAATTTCAGAGAAGTCATAATAATCCGCAACTTCATTTTCTCTAGCCAAATACGGATCAATTGTAATCAATAAAGAAACAGGCACTTTATCACCTAATGCATCTAATATAAATTTGGTAGTTTGTTTACAGCCAAAAACTGCAATTTTTTTATAATTCGCCATAAATATCTCTAAACGGTTTACAATTATTAGCGATATGCTCTTTCATCACTATTTTCTTTTGAGCATAATAACTCTTAAGTTTATCTAAGTTACTAGAACCATTTATTACCCACCATATAGGATGTATTAAGATTTGCAATGTTTTTCCTTGTTCAAACTCTTCTGATTCAAATGGATGTCCATATCGCCATTCTCCGGTTGAATCAGCGAAATATTTTATATTCTTAAAATACTTACTTTGATAAGCGTGTTCGATTCCCATAATTGGAGAATCATATTCTAAGAAAAAGGAATTAGGACGATGTATACTGATTGTATTAACTTTAGTGTCAAAAAAATGCTCAAAAAAGGCAACTTCTACCTCCAAGCCTTTTGAAAAATCAGTATAGACTGTTGGATCAAAATGAATGCTTATTGTATGCCCTAAACCTTGGATGGCTTTAATGGCCTCAAAATTAGCTTTAGAGGCAACATTATAAGAATCGCTGCTTACGAGAAAAAAATACGTCGATTTCACACCCATATTTTCTTCAAGTTGAGCTAATTGATAGGCAAGCTGACAATCAAAATCAACATCATGGCGTAAAATTATTTGTTTTTTAGGTCGAGAGAGTTCTGAAAAACTGATAAACTCATAACCTTTTCTTAACTGCGTTTCCACAAAGCTTACATAGCTGCCGAGGTTGTTTTCAACAATAAGTGTATTTTTCATAATAGAGTAGAATAATAAAGTAGAAAGTATGTTATAGCATAACAGCATCTAATACCTCAAAGACGGATTGTCTACTTTTGTACTCTGGAACGATTTGCTTCATTTTTTGCACAGTAAGATTATCATTATTAGTTGCCGCGTTACTCAACAGTTCTTCAATTTGAGCAACGATTTGAACAAATGGATATTTCTTAACCTTAGCAATCATGATTTTTTCATGCTGATTTTTTTCACAGTGTTCAAAAGCAGTTAATGTTTCTTCATATAATTTTTCACCCGGACGTAATCCTGTATAAACAATCTGAATATCCTTATCGTATGTTAATCCTGATAATTGGATCATTTTTTTAGCGAGATCAACAATTTTCACGGACTCTCCCATATCAAAAACAAATATTTCTCCTCCATTTCCCATGGTGCCTGCTTCTAATACTAATTGGCAAGCTTCAGGAATAGTCATGAAATACCTATTAATATCAGGGTGAGTTACTGTTACCGGCCCTCCTTTTTCTATCTGTTCTTTAAAACGGGGAATTACAGAACCATTTGAGCCCAACACATTCCCAAAGCGAGTGGTGATAAATTTTGTAGTTGGTTGTGTTTGATTATGAGACAAGAAATCATCTAACGATTGAATGTAAATTTCTGCAATACGCTTGGATGCCCCCATGACATTGGTAGGATTCACAGCTTTATCAGTAGAGATCATGACAAACTTTTTAACACCATACTTTATTGCCAGATCTGCAACCACCTTTGTACCTCCAACATTATTTAGAATGGCCTCAGCAGGATATTTCTCCATCATTGGCACATGCTTATACGCTGCAGCATGAAATACGTAATCAGGGGTGTATTTCTTAAAAACGCATTCCATCTTTTCAAAATTCTTTATATCAACAATAACCGACTGAAATACTTTATCAGGAAAAATTTCTTTTAATTCAAGTTCAACATTATAGAGAGCCGTTTCGGCAATATCACATAAAACAACTACTTTAGGATTGTAGGAAAACACCTGCCTTACTATTTCACTACCAATTGACCCTGCCGCCCCCGTAATCAGTATCTTTTTATCTGAAATCTGTTCAAAAATGGAGTAATTATTAATCTGGATAACATCCCTTTCGAGCAGTTCCTCAATCTTAATTTTCCGTAATTGATTGATATTGAACTCTCCATTAATCCATTTTTTAACAGAAGGCACGTAAACCACCTTAACATTATTTAATAGACATAAGTCTACAACCTCCCTTTTTCGTTTGGCTTCAAGATGCTGGATGCTAAATATCACCTGCTCAACTCTATACTTTTTTATTAATTCGTTTAAATCGTTTCTGGCATTGTATATTTTCACACCTTCAATAGTTTTACCGACCTTATTTGGATCATCATCAATAAAGGCTACTACCTTCATTCCCCCTCTTTTCTCCTGATTGATCAACTGTTCTGCCATTCGTCCACAATCACCTGCACCGAAAACAATAACAGGCTTTAATGCACTGCTGTATTCAGCAGTTAATGATTGAAATGTAAACTTTACCAGAAACCGATAGCTAACAAGAAGGAAAAACAAAATGAGAAAATGGCATAAAATAACACTCATTGGCAACTCAAACGAGACGTTAAGAATATTCAATACCAGTTTTAAAAAAACAAGTAATAACACGTTTGAAATAGCCGCCAAAAAAATTCCAAGTAAATCTTGTAAGCTGGTTAACCGAATTATACTGGTATATGTTTTAATCCTGCTAAAAATGAAAAGACTTACCAACAAATTAGTTATAAAAAGATGTTTAAGCCCTTCATGGGCTATTAAATCATTTTTATTAAAATCAAAATAAAGTACAAATGCAAATACAAAGGATAGAGAACTCAAAAAATTATCAATAAAAAAAATAATCCACGTAGGCACAAATCTAAAAGTGGATAGACGAAAAGTAAAAGAAGCTACTTTTTTTACTTTAGAAGAGGAAGAGAGCGTAAACATAAATCGGTACAGTTTTTCTTTACATGTTGAGTAGTAAAATTTTATTCATTGCGCCTTAATCTGATAATTAAAAAACAGTTCACTATTGTGTACTGTGGTATACATTGCAGACGAACATAAATACAAAAATCAAACCTATGCCAACAACAATAACCAAATACTTAATATTCAAACACTTAGTAACAAGCCATCTCTTTTAATTACAAAAAGAGCTTTATAGTTACTTACACAAAACGAGCCTTAAACAAGAGCAGAATATCAGTGTTCACAAAACCACACAAGCCTATCGAAAACAAGAAAACAGGATACTTATGAAAACAGTACCCAAATAACAAAAACTATAACAAATTTATAATCAACTGTTTAAAAACCAAACATCAAAAACTTGAGCATTAAAGTCTACACGCTACCCTTGCTGATTAAAAAAGTAAGTAATCAAAAAATAGAATTAAACAATAACTATTAATTAGTAGATTTAAGAACAATCAGGTACAAAAGATTGACACTAAAAATAACATGAGCTTTTTATTAGGCATTTTGTTAAGTGCATCAATGGTTTCTTGTGAAAAATCAGAAGCACTGCTAACTTTATACAACAATGTAATTTCTATAGAAGTTTCAAAACTGATTAATTCAAATGCAGCTGAAACTTCAAAAACTCAAACTCAACCTGCAGGAAAATATAAAAAAACCATAGTTTCAACTTTATCGGCATTAACCAGTGCATTAAACGATGCAGCTCCGAATGACACCGTTTATGTTGACGACAAGGCAAAAATTAATATTACATCATCATTATCACTTCCTCGGGGTGTAAAGCTTTACAGTGGCAGAGGTGAAAATGGAGCAATAGGCGGCTTGGTATACACTACTGACCTAGGTTTAACTATGTTTAAAACTACCGGTAGCGATGTAAGAGTTTCGGGACTCCGTATTAAAGGCCCTAGCACTACTACTACCCCAGTTACAATCAACTACAGCAACATTGGCATCTTGGTTAATAAAGAAAATGTATTGATCGATAATGTTGAAGTTTTTGGGTTCCCTTATGCAGGCATCAAAGTTCAACATACTAAAACATGTCACATAACTAAAAGCTATATTCACCACAACCAACGTTCAGGTTTAGGATACGGGATCGTGTTAGATAAAGGTTTTGCTTTAATTGATTATAACTACTTTGACTACAACCGTCACGCAATTGCAGGAGGTGGTGCATCGGGTACAAGTTTTGAGGCCGCATTCAACACTGTTCTTCCGCATGCAACTGAACACTCATTTGATATGCACGGTTCAGAAGGCGACTATAAAGGTGTAGGGGGCACTTCAATAAATATTCATGATAACACTTTCTACATGGGAAAATACAGAGCAATCACCATTCGTGCTACTCCTGAGAAAGAATTGATTATCAAAAACAACAAGTTCGTGCATACTAGTGAGTCTGCTGCAATTCTATTGTTTCCTAGCGGAACCTGGGGGATAAAAAACATTTCAGGTAATACTTATAAAATCCCTACAATATCAATATTTAAAGTTGGACCGAAAACAATGTAACCTTGCTTACCATACTTCATACTCAAAAAACATCCTTGGCAACACTTTCCCCAAAAGCTTCAAGCGCCTAAAATCAAAACAATAACTACATTAAATCTGTAATTATAATTACAATATGGATCAGGAGAAAAACCAAAATGAATTCCTTAATTGTAATTTTATGCATGATGGTCCTTATATCATGTAAAAAAACAGAAGTGCCGGAGCAAGGTTATTTTAACCCTATCCCAATAGATACAGTAAAAATAACACCCGTTACACTTGAAAAGTATGATTATTTGGCTACCAATGCTGATGAACTTATTTCAGCATTAGATAAAGCTAAACCCGGAGAGGTGGTTTTTATAGATAAAAACGCCCAAATTGACCTCAGCAATTCTAACACTATCTCACTTCGGCGAGGAGTAAAGCTATACAGCAGCAGAGGAGTTGATGAATCCCTTGGAGGATTAGTATACTCCAACAATCCAAACAAAACCATGTTTAGTATTATTGGCGATAATGTTAGAATTTCTGGTGTTCGCATTCAAGGGCCACATGGTTCTACCACTAATATAAACCCCGATTATTATGTAGGAATTCAGGTAACAGCAGAACTAGCCTTAATTGATAACTGTGAAATTTTCGGTTGGCCGTATGCCGCTGTTAAATTTAGAAATACGCACTCAGGTCATATTTCAGCGTGTTACCTACATCATAATCAGAATAATGGATTAGGTTATGGAGTTGTATTAGAAAGAGGTTATGCTTTAATTGATTATAACTATTTTGATTATAACCGACATGCCATTGCCGGCGACGGACGAGCAGGAACAAGTTATGATGCAGCCTACAATACTATTTTATCTCATGGAACTGCTCATTCATTTGATATGCATGGCTCGGAAGGTGACAACCAGGGAATAGGAGGAACAGCAATCAATATTAACAACAATACTTTCTATATGCGTAATTTCAAAGCCATTACTATACGAGCCACTCCTGAAAAAGAATTGATCATAAAAGACAATAGATTTGTGCATCCCAATGAGCAGTCAGCAATTTCGATACTATCCAGTGGCAATTTTGGTTCAGAAATGATTTCTGATAATACATTCAATATCCCTCCAAAAGAAATAATCATTCAATTACATACAGAGGTGAATAATTAACCAATTCGCAGCTACGACTCGACAAGCACAAAAAAACATACACTCAATGACTGTATACCAGGCAGTTAACAACGTGAGATTAATGAAAATTTGGGGAATTAATTTCCATTGCATAACCATTTGGGGTGTGTGATCTACACAATATTACGCGCACCTTCTAACTAATTAACACTTCTTTAAAAAATCACAAAAACGTAAATCATTCTTGAAAGCCTATGTTATTAAAGTGATTATAATTTTTATCTCCTGCACAGGAAGACCATCTACACTATATCTATTTTTTTATTCTTAAAAATCAACAACCTCTTTTGGCATTTTAGATCACTTTGGCTCTATGGAGCGCTAATTGACTATAGATGAACCATTGATTGGAAAATTACGCCCAGTCAATAATTAAATTTTAAATCAAATATTTTTTAAAAACCATAAGATTTTGAGCAAACCAAAAATTTAATAGCAATACTCTCTAAATTCTCTCTCTCTAAATTCTCTCTCTAAATTTTCTCGCTCTCTAAGGCAAGTATCGTTTTATTTAATTACGATAATTGAAAACAATATCCCGTCATTTCTATGGCTTGTATTGTTGGATTTAACACAATTAGCGAAACAATTGTATTGTTAAGCTAATCGTAATCCAATTTTCATGTCCGGCGCTGACCGATATGTTTCACTTTTCTGATTAAACCCAAACGCTACGCTGCCTCCGACAAATGATGTTCATTTTTGAAACATCGCCAGTCATCCTCATGATTTTTTCATGATTTAAAAAATTAGCCTTGGAGCTAAGGGGCCTTTTTGTGCCCAATTTAAGGCAGATGGTAATTTTTTATGCCTTTGCCGATTAAAAGTGTAACCAAACAAAAAACAATTAAATAGTAATACTATGAGCATGAGAAATTTTTTCGGATTAGGGAATTATTCAAAAAACAAAATGAGCCTAATTTTAGGCTTGGCATTAAGCGTTTCAATCATTTCTTGTACTAAAGAAGAAGAAATACAACCTACAGAATCCAATACAGAGGTAACACCAAGTGATAGTACAGGTATTAGTGTAACTCCTCCAAGTACAACTCCACCTGCAATTGACCCAGGAACACCTGTAACACCGCCGGCAGTTGATCCAGGTGCGCCAGCTACTCCGCCACCAACCACAACGCCGCCGCCAATTACAACGACGCCGCCGCCAACAACTACGACGACGCCACCACCGACTACGACAACGCCACCACCGACTACGACAACGCCGCCGCCAACTATGACGACGCCGCCTACAGATAAGTATGATTATTTGGTGTCAACTTCGGCTGAGCTTGTTTCAGCATTAGGAAAAGCAACTTCAGGTCAAATTGTATATGTTGCTGACAATGCAAAAATTGACCTTACTAATACAGCCACAATTTCGCTTAAAGCAGGAGTTAAACTGTACAGTGGCAGAGGTAAAAATGGTGCATTAGGCGGTTTGGTATATACCAACAGCTTGACGAAAACCATGTTTAAGACGGCAGGAACCAATGTTAACATTAATGGTCTTCGTATTCAAGGGCCAAGTACTACCACTGCATCCGTTACGATTAACTACAGCATGATTGGAGTATTGGTTAACCACGATGGCGCTTTAATTGAAAATGTTGAAGTATTCGGTTTCCCATATGCAGGTATTAAATTCCAGGGTAACAAAACTGGTCGTGTAACCAAATCATACATTCACCACAACCAACGTGCAGGTTTAGGATACGGTATCGTGTTGGATAAAGGTTTTGCCTTAATCGATTATAACTACTTTGACTACAACCGTCACGCAATTGCAGGTGGTGGTGCTTCGGGCACAAGCTTTGAAGCAGCCTTCAACACTGTACTTGAGCACGCAACCGAACACTCGTTTGATATGCACGGTTCAGAAGGAGACTACAAAGGTGTAGGCGGTACTTCAATCAACGTACACGATAACACGTTCTACATGGGTCAGTACAGAGCAGTTACGATTCGTGCGACACCGGAGAAAGAGTTGATCATTAAAAACAACAAGTTTATTCACAAGAGCCAGGATCCTGCAATTCTGTTGTTCTCTAGCGGATCTTGGGGTTCGACAACTATTTCAGGAAACACTTACGGTATTCCTTTGGTAAGTGTGAATGTAGGACCGAAAACATTATAATATCCAACATCAATAAAAAGGTGGACACTCAACTAGACTGTCCACCTTTTTTATTTTAAGATTTTGAAGATTGTTAAAAAAATAATCTTAATGTCTTCAGTTATACTTTTCCGCTTAATGTAGTCCAAACTATACCTAAGCTTTATGGGGAGAATTGTTGTAATATAATACGATTCAGGATCGTCAGCATTTACCATTAATTCAGCCTCATTCCTAAATACGATTGATGCATAATCGGTAATACCTGGACGCACCGAAAGAACTTGTTTTTGCTCAGGAGAATAAAACTGCACGTATTTACGCACTTCAGGCCGTGGACCAACTAAGCTCATATTTCCTTCTAACACATTAAATAGTTGAGGCAATTCATCTAATTTATACTTTCTTAAAAAATATCCAATCTTTGTTACCCGGCTGTCACGATCCCCAATCGTCAACAATCCCTTACCATCAGAATTCATATACATGGTTCTGAATTTATATAGATTAAAATCCCGATTTTCTTTACCTACGCGCTTTTGAACATATACGATTCCCCCCCTTGAATCAATCATTACTAGAAAAGCGATGATGAGTAATAGCGGAGAAAGAAGTACTAAAGCAATCAATGAGGATGAAAAATCGAGCATTCTTTTCATTAGAAAGTAAATTTGAGTTTGAATTCCATTTTCAGCCATTATTTAATTTTGCATGTGCCATATTATAATCATTTAACGCCATCATATACTAACCTTATTCACAACTCTTTCCACCGAATCGATTAGTACATTGACAACTTCTTCAATTTGCCTATCATTTAAATCATAAAATACTGGTAATGATATTTCTCTACTATAATTATCATAACTCACGACATAATCGGAAATATCATATCCTTGTTGTTTATAAAATGACATCATGGGCAATGGAATGAAGTGTACATTAACCGCAATCTCAGCTTCGGCGATCATGGCAATAATTCCATCGCGTTGTTTTTCGGTAATTTCAACAATCCGTAAAGGATAAAGATGATAAGAGCTTTCTCTTTTGATATCTTCAAAAATGGGTAATTGGGCCCATGAATATTCCTTCAGCAATTTAGAATAACGATCACACACATATTTGCGTTTAGGCAACGTATCATTATCATATCGGGCTAATTCAACAAGACCAATCGAAGCAAGTATATCGGTCATATTATATTTATAGCCGGGCTCCACAATATCATATTTCCATGCACCAGGTTTAACTTTAGCCAATGCATCCTTGTTTTGACCATGCAGCGACTTTATTACCAAATCGTTGTAAACTTTATGATTATCAAAAGGAGTAGGAAGGTTAAAACACATCGCCCCACCTTCAGCTGTGGTAAGGTTTTTAACCGCATGAAATGAAATAACTGAGAGATCTGCTAATCCGCCAACTTTATTATTCTGATATTTTCCGCCTATTGAATGTGCCGCATCAGATAAAACCATAATTCGCCCTAAAGAATGTTGTATTTCATTCCTTGGAACGAATTTGTCCTTTACCCGATGAGCATTCACCAACGCGTTTATAGCATCGTAATCGCATGGCATTCCTCCAAAATCAACGGGCATAATAACCTTGGTTTTAGTGGTAATATGCTTTGCAATTTCTGAAACACTAATATTAAAGTCGTCAGCATTTATATCAACAAAAACCGGTTTTGCGCCACAATGAACTACAACATTTGCTGTAGCGCAATAAGTATATGCCGGCAAAATCACTTCATCACCTTCTTGCACACCAAACCATCTTAATGCCAACTCTAAACCAGCCGTTGCCGAGTTTAAACATAGTACTGCCGGCACTCCGGTATATTCAGCAAGTTCTTTTTCAAAGAGTTTTGTTTTTGGTCCTGTAGTAATCCAACCTGATTTCATTGCATTTACAACTTCATCAATAATTTTTTGATCTATTCGAGGAGGAGAGAACGGTATTGACATAGAGATAAATTTAGATTATTTAACGGTGACCAATTTTTCTTTGTGACTAGCGATACCCATTAGGCCATTCAGCATTTTTTTTGCCAGATAATCCTTACCAAAAAAGAGTTGAGCCGTATTTAGTGCATTTGTCCCTTGCTGATTAAGGACTGACTGGTTCTCGTCTAAATAAATTAGTAAATCGGCTAATTCTTCCGGATTGTCGGGTTTCACAGTAAAACCACAATTGTTTTGATCCAAAAAATCTTTAATCCAGCCTTGAGTGGTTTGAACAACCGGAACCCCTGCGGCTAAAGATTCAAAGAGTTTATTGGGAGAGGAGGTATCTAATAAAGGTGCGCTAGCCAAGGGAATCAAGGACACAAGAGCGTTTTGCAATAAAGCCACTAATTCTATTTTAGGCATCAAATCAAGAATCACGAAATTATCCAAACCTTCCTGTTGGGCACGATTCTTCAACTCAGTTTTCAGCTGCCCATCTCCTACCAAAACAATTTTTATACTTTTATTATTTTTTGCTTTCAAAATCTGGGATGCACTATACAACAGCTCTGAATTGTTCGTTTTTCCAATATTACCGGTATAAATGGCAACCTTGTTTTCTCTAAAAATCGCAGGCAATTTCGAAGTGTTAGCTGGAGTAGCAAATAAATCTAAGTTTGCGCCATTAGTAACTGAAATTACTGTATCAAGGTTAAAACGACGTTCAATATTAGCTTTCATACCGGGTGATAGCGCCACAATTAAATCAGCCGATCTATAACAAGCTCGCTCGAGTGCATAAGCAACTTTTTGAGCTATTTTATTGTTAAAAACACCAAGTTCGATAAGCGCATCGGGCCAGATATCTCTAACTTCAAAAACCATTTTTTTGTTCCTAATATGGCGAGCTAACAACCCCGTAAAACCAACTGAAATTGGACCGGAAGAAGCAATAACCACATCTGCAGGCAATGTTAAAGCGTACCAACTTGAAACAAGTGTATATTGTATAAAAGTGAGAATTCGTTTGGGTAGTGATTGTTTATTATCGATGTCTATGTTAATCACTTTTACATGAATGCCTTCAATATTTTGATCTTCAATAAACCGGGTGGCCTTCAGATCAGATTTCGAATAGATACTGGTTACAACAGTAACTTCATGGCCCTGACTAATCCAATATTTGGCAAAGTCGTAAACTCTGGTACTCCACGAGCCCTTTGGGGTACAAAAATATTGATAGAAGTAAACAATTTTCATGAGAGCGCATTTTACATTCAAAAATTCTATAGATTCAATTCCGAATAGCCAAATCTTGTTATTCTATCTTAGGAATTTCTTCCATCTGAATTTGTAATTTCCCTATCATTTTCAACACGGAAACAATTCTGCCTGATGTATTTCCATCCCACAATTCTGGAATCCCTCCCGTTTTCCATTGACCGTCAAATATTTTTTGCATAGCAGGTTTAATCGCTTTTGGATCTGTCCCCAGTAATTCATTTGTACCAATAGTACATGTTTCAGGGCGTTCCGTTGAATTCCGTAAAGTCATACACGGAATACCCATAACAGTGGTTTCTTCGGTTATGCCTCCTGAATCAGTAATTACAGCTTTTGCGTGTTTAACCAGGTAATTAAATTCCAGGTAACCAAGCGGTTCAATTAAATGCAAATTAGGAGCGCTAATTCCGACCTGAGTCAACATTTTGGCAGTACGAGGATGAACAGGAAAAACAATTGGTAAATGAGAGCAACATTCAGTTATTTCATTAATGAGATCACGTAATTGAGATTCCTGATCAACATTGTTGGGCCGATGCAAGGTCATTACAATATAATGTTTTGCCTTTAAATTCAATTCGTTCCAAAAAGCAGGTTTAATGAAACGATCCATTTGCTTTAACAAAGTATCAATCATTGTATTCCCCACAAAAAACACGTTCTCCTCTTTCACCCCCTGCTTTCTCAAGTTATTATTTGCAGCTTCAGAGGTGGTGAAAAAGTAATCAGTGATTGAGTCAGTTACAATTCGATTGATTTCTTCAGGCATTGTAATATCACCTGAGCGAATACCTGCCTCTACGTGTGCAACTTTAATATTTAGTTTTTTAGCTGCAATTGAGCAAGCCATTGTTGAAGTAACATCACCTACAACCAAACACATATCAGAAGGAGCATTTAATAACACTTCTTCATATCTTAACATGATTTTCCCCGTTTGTTCAGCTTGGGTTCCTGAGCCAACATTCAAATTGATATGTGGTTTAGGTATACCGAGTTGATCAAAAAAATCATTACTCATTTTTTTATCATAGTGCTGGCCGGTGTGAATTAAACGATAGTGAAGATTTAAACCATTCTTTTGCTCATTTTCAATTGCTTCAATTATGGGAGCTATTTTCATAAAATTGGGCCGGGCACCGGCAATGATATCAATCAGCATAAATGTATACGATAATGGTTGAACGGATTTTTCTAAAGCCCAACGATCTGAAGGCTATACTCAAGGCTTGTAGAAGATCAAAATCAGTACCAAAACAAACATTAATAACTCATAATGAATGAAATACAAAATTAAAAAACGCACAAAACTGTTAAGGCAAATCAAAAGGCAATTTCGAACTTCTTTTATTTTAAATTATTTTTACTCAGAGGTCAAAGAATCCTCAAGAATGTATTGATTTTGCATAGAATTGAGCTCATTATTGTAAACAGCCAAAAACATTCCAACAAAACCAAAAAGGTACTTACTATCAGAGAAATAAATGGAGAAAAATGAAACACAAAAATAGAACACAAGTGCTGTCATCAACCCATAAACTGCAGCTGTATTATCCGGTGATTTATAGCATTCAAAGAGAACTTTAAACAAAGCCCACCAAAATGCACCTAATATTAAAAAACCAATTATGCCTGTTTCAACAAAAATTTCCAAGAAAATGTTGTGCGGTGCATATCTGTCATCGGTTTGAAAAGCAACTATTCCATAAGAACCGTATCCAGCTCCCAAAATCGGATGTTTTCCAATTATGTCAGATGATTTGCTCCAATGTTCTTCCCTCAATTGAACAGAAGTATTATCACCTTCATCTCCTCCCTTCATAATATCAAAGCGCTCCATGATACGCTCATTGCCTGGCCAGGAAAGAAATAAAACCATCCCTGTTACTAAAACAACACTGAATAATATCAGTTTTTTAGGAGATTTAATATAGTTGGACAAGTAATAAATCATCATCATGACAAGTAATAGGGCGAAAGGACCTCTACTACCTGCTAAAATAATTCCGAGTAATAAATAGACTTTAAAGGCAATAAACTTGGGTGAGTTTTTTGTTAAATTAACCACAACTCCTGCTGCAGCTGTTAAAGAAACACCTGCATAGCGCGGATATTTCAAAACTATTTCCTCATCATATAAAATTCGATCAAGACTTCCTTCGGTTATATAGATATAAATGTAAACGCTGGCTGTTATGAATGCTATGACATTAATAATTGGAATAATGTATTTGATGTCCTCCTTTGAGTCTATGAAAAAAAAAGGCAAAAATAGCCCGACACTCATAATTGCTGTTTTAAACAGTTTTTCTTTGTAATAGTCCAGGGATGGAGTGTAAACTGTTGCAAACAGGATCCATGCCATCAGCAAGAGATAAAAAAGTAAAACAAACTGAATTTTTTTATTGAATTTAACCCGTGTAGGAAATAGAAAATAGAGCATCATCAGAAAACCAAACATGAGAATTGCTGGATCGAGAACCCAAATAGACATCCATTTAATCATTCCTGAAAAAATGAACAGAAGATAAAACAGAGCAAATAAAAAAGGCTTTATATCTACAAAAAAACTTGGATTATTAGATTGAGGATACATTATCTAGAATTTTATCGTAAAAACTGAAAAGCTTTTGCTCTTCAATATTCCAGTTAAATTTGCTTAAAACTGCTTGATAACCGTTGGTTCCTAATTTTTTCGCATTTTCAGGGTCAGCCATCAGACTGTTAATCGCATTTGCAATTTCATTGGGATTTTCAGGATCAACACAAATGCCACAATTTGCTTTATCAATAATACCTCTTATAACTGGAAAATCAGATGCAATTACCGGAATACCAGCCAACATGTATTCGAACATTTTTACAGGTAAGGAATCTATGTAATTTATTATTGGCTGCAAGGTTACAATTCCGACCTTTGATTCAGAGAGTATTTGGGATACCTGATCTCTGTTTACAAAACCATACTCGTTTACTTTTTGCCATCCTTTATATTGTTTAACCTCAGTATGCAATTGCTCTGACTCAAAACTCCCTCCCAAATTAAAACGAGTACCATTGTGCACCTTCTCCATGGCCTGAACCATCTGCTTTACGCCACGAACCTCACTTATACCTCCTACATAACAAACTACATCTTTTTTATGATCCCAGTTTGTATTATTAAATTTTTCTTCCAATAACGGAAAATTATTGATATCAATAGTGTTATCATGAAGTCTTAAAAACCGATCACGAATAAAAGGAGTGGCTGTAATGATACCGCTCATTTTACCGGCAGTATGGTTTTCAAACCATTCAATAAATACGGATAGTGCCTTTTTAAGCCTTGGTTTCATGTATGCTTTACCCAAAACCTGTCGCGGTAAATCTTCATGTACATCATAAATCACTTTCTTTCCTTTTAACCTTAATAACAAACCAAGGCTAAGCAATTCAGGATCATGAAAATGGTAAACATCAGCATTTACAGCCAGCGCTTTTTTATATACTTTGAAAATGGTTTTGGCAATACGCTGAATACGGCTGTATGGTGCACCTACATCAACAATATTAACATTGTCTTTTCTTTCGTTTCCCTTACTGTCAGCGATTATAAAAGTGACATCATAGCCTCTTTGGGCCAAGCTTCGACATTGCTTATAAAAAATCCTCACATCATATCGTTTATGAACGGATGACAAGTGACAAACTTTAACTGTTACAGGAGAAGGCATGTCTTCAATAGTGATCATATTAAGCTATTTAGAAGCAATTCGTATTGTCGTTTTTGCTTAGGAGAAATGATATAATTATTGTGAAACAAAACGGTCATTTCTCCACTAAAATACTTGCATGTATAATTTATCATTTTCACTTTTTCCATGAAAGACCTGTGTGAATCATACTTTTCAGCCGCTAAATCCATTACCATTAAAGTCTTTTCTTTTAGATTTAACTTTTTTCTATTGATCAGATCAAATACAGTATATGGATAACAAACTCCTGTTCTAAAACCCAAATATCTACTCCATCCAAGCGATGAATCATAATCTGCGCCAATTTTATCCCAGATAGCCCAGGTATCCGGGTTTTTCCAACGCAAATAATGTTGACGTCCTCCAAAAACACTTTGCTTCACCTCTAATTCTTCACACAATGTTTTAAGTTTAGTAAATTGATTTTTAGTTTCTTCCAAATTACAATAGGTGTAGAAACTGGGATGAAAGCCAACTATATGTCCTCTTTCGTATACATATTTAATCAGTTGGCGGGCAAAACCTTTTTCAATATCATACTCACCATCAACAGATCCATTTCCATTTATTACTATAAAATTGAATTCACTTTTAAGACCTAATTTATCACTCACGTCCATTAGGTATTTAAAATTATTGAAAGGATCTAAAGATGTATTTAGATCCTCTGTTTTGATTATTCTTGAATAAACCCGTCGGGATAAAACACTTATTGATTTTTCCCTAATTAGATCTGTTCCACAGCCTTTAAGAAAGCTAAAAAAACCATTATTATTTGCGATCGGATGATCAACATCGTGAGTGACAGATAATTTGTACTGATGATTTATTCTTCTAATTCCCGGAAACTTAGTGACCAACAAATGCCATAACACTTCCAAATTTTCATTAACCAGCGCTCTGTCATGCAAATTCTCTTTATAGAAAATTGAATGCTGATAAGGGAACCTTCCGAATTCGTCCCATTGGTCGTTATCAATTTCTTCATAAAGCGTTAGTTGAAAGAACATACTGCCCAACAAATCAATATCAAAATAGGTTTCATCGGCTTCAAGATTACAAAGCTGTGATTTATCATCACCATAAATTACAGGTAATGTTTGACTATAAAGGTTAGAATGCTGGAGATCAATTAAATCTCTGACTCTTAGCGGAAGCCTAGGAAAACTTTGTTTTTTAAGCCAGATATCTTCTGGGGTAGCAAACAAAATTTCAGGCAAAATGAGTTTCCCTCTATAGTATTGACTTTCAATTATTACCTTATCTATATCAGGGCTAAAATTAACTTGATAATCAATGCCCAGAAATTGAGTAAAAAGCACATCGCACAAATATTGCTTTTCAACTTGATAAGTACATGGAATATTGATAATTACCTTATTCATAATGGCTTATTCTCGGAATAATAAATTGTATACAATTTATTATTCAAAATCTATTCCATACTTAAATGCTTAATTAAACAATGCTATGACTTCCATTTCATAAAGAATTTCAGCCATTTTGAGTTGATTTTAGAGATTTTAAAGTAAGGTTTTTGAACTCCCCCAAAATGTCTGTATGAATTTTCTACACTTCTTATCATACTACCTTCAAAATCAAACTTATTTACGTAGAGTGAGGATATTCTAATTGCTTCAAAAAACAATAAACTCAACGAATAGCTTGAATTATAATTGGGATCGATAGCGCTTATAATACTGTATGCACACTTTTTATCCCATACGAAGTAGAGAGCACTGTGAATGTTACTATGTTCATCAACGGCATAAATAGTACGACCCGCATTATTTTCATAGGCCCCTTGATGCATACGATTAAACGTTTCAAAAGTATATGAAATTTTTTGACCCATTTTTCCCAAGCTGGTTTTATGAAAATCATAAAATTCTTTTGCGGGTAAATCATATTTTACATCAACTATTTTTTGAGCTTTTCTGATATTGGTTTTTTTTGTTTTTACAAAGCCATTAAACACTTTGTCAATATCAGAAATATCTTCTATAACGTAGGAGTAACGCGTAGTTTGTGCATAACCATTCCAATAAAAACCCAACCAATTGGTAAACTCATAACTAAATCCCTGATTAAAATAATCACATTTAGGAATCTTGGCTATTAGCTTTTCACTTATTTCAATCTCTTGAGCTAATTTATTAGCATAGTTTTGGTTTTCAGGAAACCTGAGCCATATACCAAGAAAAGGAGTAAATAGTGGAGTTCCTACTATTTTAAAACCGAATTTACTTTTTATAATATAGGGCTGTGCAGCAATTATTTTTCCATCGACCTCAATTAAATTTACTTCCCAAGTTTGCTGTTCACAAACAGCATCCAACCACCAATCTCTCAAGTAAACGGGAATGGTATCCTCACTTTTGCACAATTTACGGTATTTGACCTTCTCTGCATTAACGAAATCGTGATTGTGCATTGCAGATGTAGTTTTTCTAAATAATATAAATAATCCAATCACATCTATAATTCAAAAGGTTAATCCAGATGGTTCAAACGCCAAAGTTCTGTAACAAAAACAGCCCTATTCTTAGTAATTTCGATTTTTGTTTTGAAATATGATGAAATGGAACCTGAGTAGTTCCTAAACGTCTTTTTGCATAACCCAGCGTTTTATTCATTGTCCAACCTAAATCATACTTATTGGCAAATAATGATGCGTATTTGATTTCTTCAAAATAAAGTAAACTGGAAGCCCCACTTGAATTATATTCTCTGTCATAAGCTCCATGTATAGCATAGGCGCAACTACTATCCCAAACCATAAATGAAGCACAATGAATGATATTATTTTGATCAACGGCATAGGTTATCTTCCCACAATTATGTGCAAGTGCAGCATCATGTACTCTTTTAAATAATTCAAAAGAATAATTAATCTTTTTCCCTATTTTTTTAAGAATACTGTTATGATAATTATAATATTCTTCAGCAGATAGATCAAATTTTACCTGTACATTATTCTCCGCTTTCCTAATCCTACTGCGGGTTTCTTTGGGAAAGTTTCGTAATACTTTTTGAGGGTCTGTTATATCATCGATAACATACGAGTATCTTGTTGTTTGCTTATATCCATGCCAGTAAAAAGGGGTCCAGTTTTTCAATTCATAGTTAAATGCTATTGAAAAATGGTGATATTTAGGCAACATTGATATCAGCTCATTACATATTTCAATCTCATGCGTGAGCTTATTGCCAAAATTTTGACCATCAGGATATTTGATCCAGATGCCTAAATTGGGAGTCATTGGCGGTTGTGTAATTGCTTTTAAGCCCCATTTCTGCTTTATGTAAATCGGCCATGCTGCAATTATTTTTCTATCCGATTCAATCAACAACACATCCCAATTACTTTCACCACAAACAGCATCCAGCCACCAATCTTTCGAATAAAGGGGTATTGAACTTTCCTGATTGCAGAGTTTTCGATACTTTTCCTTTGCTGTAGCTATTCGAGCATCTCCGTTGAGTTTAATCGGACTTGTTTCTTCTAATTCTAAAAGATCTAGTGTAATAGCCATTTTTTGAAATGTTTAAACAGGTGAATTATTTAGGTGATTAATTTCCTCTTTAAAAGAATTAAAAATGCACATGAAAATCTTAAGTAAATAAACTAGTTGCAGGCAAAAATGTATTGGGTTCTATTTAAATCAGTTTTTTAAAAGAGCATTCTATTTCATGTTAAGAAAATGGTTTATTTGAACTAAATGACCTGACTTTTAAGAGCATTGAATTATTTTTTGAAATGTTGTGAAAAGGCATGAGAACAGCTCCTTCGTGTCTTTTAGCATGCCCAAGTGGTGCGTTCATTGTCCAGCCCAAATCGTATCGATTTACGAATTGTGATGCGTACTTTATGGCCTCAAAACTCAGATAAGTCGACGCTCCACTTGCATTACACTCGCGATCAAAAACACCAAAAATAGAATATGCGAAATGCTCATCCCTAATGTCAAAAACGGCAGCATGTATTTTATTATTTGCATCAACTGCATATAAAACCCGACCGCATCCATGTGCTAAAGCTGCATCATGAATACGTTTAAACAGTTCAAATGAATATTTTATTTTGCGCCCAATTTTCCTTAAAACGTCCACATGAAAATTATAGAATTCTTCAGGTGGCAAATCATACTTCACAGTCATATTTTGTTGCCCCTTCTTTACCCGTTGACGATTAGTTTTTGAAAACCGCTTTAAAACCTGTTCCCAATTACCAATGTCTTCAATTACATAGGAATATTTTATAGTCTGTTTGAAACCTTGCCAATAAAAGGGACACCAATTATGAAAATCATAATCAAAAGCTAGTGAAAAGTGATCAAACTTCGGAAGCGTTGCAATCAATTTACTATAAACTTCAATCTCGAAATCCATCCTCATAATATCATCTTGCCCCGTAGGATATTTTATCCAGCATCCCAAATACGGTGTAAACGGAGGTCGAACTATACCAACAAAGCCCCATTTTCTTTTAATGTAAATAGGCCAGGCTGCAATGATTTCCCCTTCCGATTCAATGATTTTCACATCCCAACTATGCTCGCCACAAACCATATCTAACCACCAATCTTGTGAAAAAAGCGGAATTGAATCTTCTGTTTTGCAAAGTGAGCGGTATCTTTCTTTCGATGTTTTCGTACCAGACTGGTCTTTAACCCTCACTGATTCTTCTCTTAAAAAACCTATTGAGATATCCATATTAAGCACATCAAATATTATAGCAAAAAGTTTATCATATAATTTCAAAAAAACACCCTGACTTTCGATTCAATAACTCAGGCATTATAATCAGTGAGTTTTACTAACATTTACTGTGCCCAAATGAATTAGTTTTAGAATAAAAAGATCTTTGTATATAATATACTATTAAACAGACTCGAGATCTCAACAAAGGCATCGGATCAATTATGAAGCCGTACCAAGTTTTGAACTAACGTTACTTTTTTTTAAAGCAGCGATACCTTTAGCATATTTATAACTATAGGCAAGCAACCCTAAATAATAAATTGTGAACACCGCCGCATACAAGCTTAAGGCAGTTTCAATTTGGCCAATTTTTCCACCTAAATACATTGAAGCCAACACTCCAAAAAACAATGAAAATTGAAACACCAAATCTACTTCCTGCTTCTCTGCTATACTAAATGTGGCTGATAATGGACTAGAAATAAACTGAAAAAAATACATTGGAGTCAAAATACTGGCAAACTCTCCAGCCTGACGCCACTTTTCTCCAAAGGTGAAAGCAAAAAAATCAGGGGCTAAAAAGTAAAAAATCAAAAAAGGAACAAATGAAATTCCTGCCAACGCTTTTAACGTTTTTAGAAAAACCTGTTCACAGTTTCCTTTTTCCGCATAATCTTTTGCGGCTTGCTCATTAAAAACAGTTCCTAATGATTTGGTAATTATCCCCATAGGAACTGTAGAAATTTGCTTTGCGAATCCAAATAATCCCAACACCGAATGACCAAAAAATGAATTAATTAAAAATGATGGTGTTTCTAATGCTCCCGTATTGAATAAACCGGCAACAAGTGTAAATTTTGGAAATTTTATATACCGGATTGCCGTTGATTTAAGAATTCTTTTGTTGTTGTCTTTTTTGAAATAAGCGATATCTCCTGTTTTAACCAACTTAAAAAAATAAATCAATACACCTGATAAAAGCCCAATTATTTTGCCTAACACTAAACCCAAAGGTTGGTGAAGAAATCCAAACACAATTGCGACTCCTCCAAATATTGCATTTTCAGCAATTTTATTAGTTGAGATTAACTTATACTGCTTATTTCTATTAAACCAATTAGTAAATACGACTGAAAATGTGTTAATAATCACCACCAATGGAAGTAAATAATACCAATTGCCGAGTATTTGAAAATTAAATAACTTAATAATTGGCTTGCTAAAAATTATAAATGTCAGGGTAAGGATTATATTAACCATAAATGAGTTAATCAAAGTAACTTTCACTACGTTGAATGCCGTATTTTGTCTGCGAGGCAATAAAATAGCGAATTCATATCTGCTGGTTGAAACAACTGATAAAATACTTACTGCGCTAAAAAGAAGAGCTAAACATCCAAAATCCTCGGGCCCATATAACCTTGGAAGAATCAGAAACAATAAAACCTGTACACCTTGGGCAATAACAATTCCCGAAAACAAGGTGACTGAATTCTTAAAATAATCTGACCTATTTTTAAAAACATTCATAAAATTACTTTTGAGCGTAGATTCTTTCGATGATCTCAACAACCTTTAAACCTTCTAATGCATTCGTGGTTATAGTTGAACGACCTTTTAAAGTATCAATCACGTTTTCGATAATGTAATTATGATTTTGAGCGGATCCTTTGTAGGCACCATAATCATTACCTGGATTAGTGGGGGCCAAAACTGGCATTTCATAATCCCTAACATGGCAATAGTCTACTTTATCCATATACTGTCCACCAATTTTGACACTACCATTTTCAGCAATAATGGTCATACTACTTTCAAGATTTTGATCCCAAACAGCGGTTGAATAATTCACACACCCCATACCTCCATTTACAAAATCGAAAGTAATAAAGCCACTGTCTTCAAAATCAGTAATATCCTCATGATTAAAGTCTGCAAACTTTCCTTTTATATTGTCAATATCTCCGAAAAGCCAGTACAGAATATCAATAAAGTGGGAGAATTGTGTAAACAATGTTCCTCCGTCCATGTCCTTTGTACCATGCCAACTGCAAGGAGTATAGTAACGAGTATCTCTGTTCCAATAACAGTTTAATTGAACCATAAATATTTTACCCAATCTTCCGGAATTGATTAAATCTTTAATCCATATCGAGGGGGGAGAGTAGCGATTCTGCATAACGGCGAATACTTGCCTATTTACATTTAAAGCTTTATAGATTACAGTTTCAGCATCACGTTTACGAAGAGCAACTGGTTTTTCAACAACAATATGTTTGCGAGCATCCAAACATTGAAGAGATTGCTGAGCATGACAACCATTGGGAGAAGCAATATTTACAACGTCGACTTCTATGCCTGATGACAAAAAATCATTGATACTACGATAAAAAGGAAGATCAAAATCTTTTAAATTTAGTTCATCTTGCGGTTTTATATCTATTAAGGCTACCAATTCCGACTCTTTATTTCTTGTCACCATTTCAGCATGGCGCTTTCCAATATGGCCGCAACCCACCACCGCAAACTTTACTTTTTCACCTATAAGATTATTACTGAGAGCGTTCATTTTAGGTTTATTTGATGCGTTTTACCATGTTATTATCTAGCATATATATTTGACCACTTTCCGGACACACTGCTTTTCCATTCTCGTCAAATTTCAATTTATGACCAAACTCACTAATCCAACCGGTTTGCCTTGCGGGATTCCCTACAACCAATGCAAATGGTAGAACATCTTTAGTTACAACTGCTCCGGCACCTATTAAAGCATAAGTTCCAATATTGTTCCCGCAAACAACAGTTGCGTTAGCTCCAATTGAAGCACCTTTACCCACATGAGTTTTTGCATATTGCCCACGACGATTCACCGCACTGCGAGGATTTATTACATTTGTAAAAACCATGGAGGGGCCCAAAAAAACATCATCATCACAAATTACACCCGTATAAATCGAGACGTTGTTCTGCACTTTCACATTATTGCCCAATACGACTTCAGGAGATATCACAACATTTTGTCCAATGTTACATCTCTCACCAATTTTACAGTTAGGCATAATATGGCTAAAATGCCAAATTTGAGTCCCCAAGCCTATTTCACAACCTTCATCGATCACAGCTGATGCATGAGCCGTATAGGATTTCTCAAGCGTATTGTCGTTGTTTAATTGCATACGAAATAATATTTTGAGTGATATATGCTAATTGTTCTTCATCTAATTCAGTATGAATTGGTAAAGAGAGCACCTGTTTACACAACTTTTCAGAAACTGGAAAGTCTCCTTCTCCATAGCGATCAGTTTCAAATGCTTTTTGCAGATGCAGTGGTATAGGATAATACACCATAGCAGGAATTCCTTTCTCTTCCAGATAATTTTTAAGTGAGTCTCTATCAACGCCATCCAACAAAAGGGTATACTGATGAAAAACATGCGTAGAATTATATTGGCGTTTGGGCATTTTAATTCCATCTACACCATTAAAAACGGCATCATAATAATTCGCAGCCTTATTTCTGGCAGCTGCATACTCATCGAGTTTATATAATTTTACTTTTAAAATAGCCGCTTGAAGTGTATCCAATCTTGAATTAACACCCAACATTTCATGATGGTATTTTTTAGCTTGTCCATGATTGGCTATCATTCTAATACGTTCACCTAACTTAGTATCATTGGTAAACAACGCCCCGCCATCACCGTAACATCCAAGATTTTTAGAAGGAAAAAAAGAGGTACAACCAATATCACCCATGGTTCCAGCACTCTTTACGGTTCCATCAGAAAATGTATAAAGGGCTCCCAATGCTTGGGCTGTATCCTCAATTACATGAATATCATGATGTTTAGCCAAATTCAAAATTGGCTCCATATCACAACACTGACCAAATAAATGTACAGGGACGACTGCTTTAGTTTTATTGGTAATGGCCTTTTCAATAATGGGAGCCGTGACATTGAATGTTTCCGGATCAACTTCAACCATAACAGGAGTTAAACCCAACAAAGCAATTACCTCTGCGGTAGCAACATAGGTAAATGCAGGAACAATAATTTCATCCCCTGGCTTAAAATTGAGTGCCATCATTGCAATTTGCAAGGCATCTGTCCCGTTACCACATGTAATTACATGTTTTACAGACAGGTATTCTTCTAATTTCTGTCGGAACTCATTTACCTGGGGACCATTGATAAAGGCCGCAGAATCCAGGCATTCAACTATAGCTAAATCAATTTCTTGCTTAATTCGTTCATATTGACCTTTAAGGTCAACCATTTGTATCTGTTTCATAGTGAGAGCGTAAATTTCAAGAGAGTATTATTCCATTATAATCTGGCATCGATCAGTTTACGATCCAGGAATGCTTTCGTGTCAAAAATTATTGAAGAGTAATTATGTTTGAGATAATTGTAATCAACAGCTTGAAACTCTTCATGAGATACAGCTAAAATGATTACGTCATAATTTCTGCCATCTAAGTTGTCCAACAAACAAATACTGTACTCTTCGTGCACTTCTTTCTTATCGGCCCATGGATCATATACATCAACACTTAAGCCAAATTGAACGAGCTCATTATAAATATCGATAACCCGCGAATTACGAATATCAGGGCAATTCTCTTTAAATGTAACACCTAAAATAAGTGCCTTTGATCCATCAATTTTATGCCCCTTTTTGATCATCAACTTAACAACTTTATTGGCCACAAACATTCCCATATTGTCATTGATCCTACGTCCAGACAATATAACTTGAGGATAATAACCCAAGCTTTGCGCTTTATGAACTAAATAATAAGGATCGACGCCAATACAATGTCCGCCAACTAAACCAGGCTTAAACTTAAGAAAGTTCCATTTTGTTCCTGCAGCCTCCAACACATCATGCGTATCTATTCCCATTTTGTCAAAAATCAGAGATAATTCATTTACAAATGAAATATTAACGTCGCGCTGAGCATTTTCAATTGCTTTTGAGGCCTCTGCTACTTTTAAAGAAGGGGCCAAAAAAGTACCGGCATTAATGATGGTGTTGTATAATTCTTGTACTTGTAGAGCAATTTCAGGAGTACTTCCGCTAACTACTTTCCTAATTGTAGTAAGTGTATTTACCTTATCACCTGGATTTATGCGTTCTGGTGAGTATCCACAAAAGAAATCTTGGTTATATTTTAAACCGCTATATTTTTCCAATACGGGAACGCAATCTTCCTCCGTACAACCCGGATAAACAGTAGATTCATAAATTACAACATCATCTTTTTTCAACACCTTTGCAATACTCTGGCTGGCTTTTAGCAATGGAGCAAGATCAGGATTTTTAAAATTATCAATTGGTGTAGGAACGGTAACTATATAGACATTACCTACTCTGATCTGTTCCAAATCGTTAGTAAATGATAAATGCTTAGAAGCTTTTAACTCGTCTGAATCAACCTCAAGTGTTTTATCATACCCATTTGACAAATCGAGCACTCGGGAAGGGTTAATATCAAAACCTATAGTTTTGTATTTTTTACCAAATTCAACTGCTAAGGGTAATCCTACGTAACCGAGTCCGACTATTATTATGATTGGTTTATTTTTCACGTTTGAATAATTTATGTTTACAAGGCAGAATTGTTCAAGATCACTAATATTGAGCGATAACGGTTCTAAGTTATAAAGGATTTTGATTTCAGGACGCCTTTAGTTTTTTCAAGACCTGCTTTCGGGATTTAACCGGCTCATAATATCCTGTATTTGTGTATCCGTAACCATAACTTTGTTCAAAATCAACTCCATTGAATACAATACTCATGTTTTTAAACTTGCCTGCTTCATGAAAATCAGCAATCATCTTTAACTGAGGCAATTGTGTATGACCATATCTTACCACATAAATTGTCGCGTCAACAAATTTCTCTATTAATAATGCATCTGCAACCAATCCAATTGGCGGTGAATCAATGATCACGTAATCGAATTTTTCGTTCAACTCTTGAAATAAAGCTGACACCCTCTCTCCCATTAAAAGCTCAATTGGGTTTTCAGTGGTTTCACCTGAACTAATTAAATATAAGTTTTCATTATTACTCACCATTTTTATGATATTATCAAGAGTGGCCTCTCCTCTTAAATAATCGGTTATGCCGAAATTTCCTTTCACCCCAATTGCTTTTGATATGCCGGGTTTTCTCAGATCTAATTCCAAAATCACAGTTTTTTTACCTGAAATAGCCAAGCTGGAACCAAGATTTAAAGAAACAAAACTTTTGCCTTCTGCCGTAATACTTGATGTAACGAGAAGAATTTTGTTTTTATTATTTACATCAATGTATTGAAGATTGGTTCTTAAAAACCGGAATTGCTCAGATAAAGCAGTACGACTACCTGCACTAACCACCAATGGAGAGCGGCTTGAACTCTTCCCAATAACGCCAACAATAGGAGCTTTGGTTGCATCTTCGATGGTTTCACGAGCCTTAATTTTATTATTAATTAGCTCTTTAACCCAAATACTAAACACCGGAATCAGTAACCCGAGAAGAGAAGCCAAGACAAACGTTTTACCAGCACTTGGACGAACAGGATCAATTGTACTTTGCGCCGGATCAACCACCTGACTATCCAAAATCATAGCCGCATAGGCTAGCGCAGTTTCTTCCCTTTTTTGCAATAAATACGTATATAAATCTTGTTTTATGCTTTTTTGACGTTCAACATTAACCAGTTGACGCTCTTTCTTTGGAACGGTTCGAACGGTTGATTCAAATCGAGCGTTATTGCTTTGCAACGAATTTCGTGTTATTTGCAAGGCCTGTTTAGTTGCTTGAATGTTATCAACTATGCCTGCTTTGGCATTCTCAATTTGAGTAGTATAACCTTGAACCATTGGGTTATTTTCACTTGTTGTTTGCAATAACTTTGCTTTTTCTAGTTCAAGTTCATTAAGTTTTGTAATTCTGTTTTGAAGTACAGGATCATTTGCAGCAGCCGTTGAGGGAATGGAACCTCCTCCATTACTTTTAGCAACCAGTTCACCAATTGAATTCAGCTGGCTTAATTGAATATTTACTTGATTTAATTGAGCGTCATTTTCTTTCATCATCTCAAGCAGCTGAGCTGATTGCGAACTGATATCAGTAATCTCCTTACTCGATTTATATTCTTCTACTTTTTCTTCAGCATTACTCAGTTCTCCCGTTACTAATTTTAAGCGTTCTTCAATAAAATTTAAAGCCACTGCAGCTTCCTTATTTTTCTCATTAACCGCACTTTTATTGTACTCAACTATTAGAGCGTTTAAAATATCTTTCCCCTTTTCAGGCACAGCGTCTTCTAACTTCAAAGAAAACACGCTGGCATCTTTACCCGCAACCGTTACACTTAGGTTGTTATCCAAATAATTTTGCGCAACCCTTTCAACAGAAGCCATTTTTACTTTAATTTTTTGACCGGTTATGGGAGCTTCTGGATTATAAGAAACTGTATACACGCCTCTCTCATCGCTTATTTTATCACCAAACAAGTGTTCTGCTTTTGTATCAACCATACGATACCTTTTATCATCCAGCATTTCAACAATCAAGGGTTCTTCTTTTGTACCCATCAACAACTTTTCAACATGCACGCGAATAGGAGAAACCTTGTATAATTCTTTATCTACCCATTGCCCTTTTAAAAAATTACCTGAATTGTGTGAGAAGTAGGTAACATTAATACCCAAAAGATCAACCACCCGATGCATTAAAAGCCTTGATTTAAAAACCTCCATTTCGTTAACAACCACTTTATCGTTATCAAAAACATTGAGTTCATTCATAACGCTTTCTTTTGTCTTAGCATCCTTTTTACTTTGTTGTTTTACTAAAATACTAGCGGTAATTTGATAGATAGGTACATTCAATTTTAAATATATAAACCCTCCTATAAAGGCTATAACTAATGACAATAAAAAATAGGGCCATTTTCGTAAGCATTTTAAAAGGAATTGCATAATTCCCACTTCCGGTGGTACAGCTGTTTGAAAAGGAACGGCTTTTTGGGAAGTTGTTAACAACTTGTTCATAACGAGAGCACTAATTGTTTAATTTTTATTTAAAGCTACTATAGCTGCTACGTTCAAAAATCCAATTAAAACAGCTAGTATTTGATAAGGCTTATTACTCTCACTTGAGGTATATTTACGCTGATTAGGTTCAACATATATTACATCACCTTTATGCAAATAATAATAAGGTGTAGCAAATACATCAGAAGAATTCATATTGATTCTGGCAAATTGCCGACTGCCATTCTCTTCACGAATCAGCAACACATTTTCTCTAACTCCGTAAATGGTAATATCGCCGGCCAGACCCAGAGCTTCTGCTAATGTTACACTTTCTGAAGTTATTGGATATACCCCCGGTCGGGCAACTTCTCCCAAAACGGATACCTTAAAATTAAGAAAACGAACGCTAACAGAAGGCTCTTTTAGATAATTAGTTAGCTTAGCTTTAATAGTGTTTGAGGCCGCATCAGAAGTAAGACCGCCAAGTTTCATTAGCCCAATTACCGGCATATCGACAAATCCATTTTTGTCTACCAAATAACCATCAATTTGGCGCTGATCCAAAGTATTAGTAGATGAATTAGTGGCTTTAGTATTAAAAAGAACCGTAGCTTCAGGATTTAAACTGGAGATAGAGATAGCTAAAATATCGTCTGATTGTATTACGGGTTGGTAACTATTGATAACTTTTTGTGCTTGCTTGGTATATCCAGCATCCTGAAAATAAGGTATATTTTTATTACTCGTGCATGACGTTAAAATGGAAATCCAACCAAATACTAACAATCCATTAAATAATAAGCGATTATTTTTCATAGAAAATTGCTTTATCTGTCATATTTTAACAATAACATCTCTAACAATCAATTTATATACCAAATTAACAGTCAGTCAATTACCATTATGTAACCTTCAAAAAGCATGCTTAATTGAACAATTCTCTACAAGAAAAAAAATATAACCCTCAGAATTCAGATTCACAACTTAAACCAAGCAATTAAACAAAGCTTAATAAGCTGATTAACAAATACTTATAAAGTAAAACGTTAATATCTTATTATCATAATTATTTTAGGCGGGGATATATATGAGAACTTAAAATATGGATCTACAAAAAAATAATCTTGGTTATTGACCTCTTTTCAAGTCAACTTAAGAATATTATTGAATTGGCTATGATTTTAACAATCCCAGCATCTAGATAGATAAGAAATAGGGCTAAGTAAAATGAAAAAGGCCAACAAACGTTGGCCTTACTTGGGTAGCGGGGACAGGACTCGAACCTATGACCTTCGGGTTATGAGCCCGACGAGCTACCAACTGCTCCACCCCGCACTATTTTGTAGTGATAGTATACTTAAGGTTCATGACTCCAATTCCAAACGGAATGCATACTTTTATCTAAATCTGACCCGATTGAGCATCGGCCTTAACTTGGGTAGCGGGAGCAGGACTCGAACCTACGACCTTCGGGTTATGAGCCCGACGAGCTACCAACTGCTCCATCCCGCACTATTTTTACTCCTCTAGAAACGCAACCACGAACATAAACCCGCTATTCCTTTTGGGACTGCAAAGATAGAAATGATAATTTAATCGTCAAAATTATTTTTAAAAATTTCTAAACCTTATCTTTGCACCTCAAAATCAGCAAGTGATTACTTTTCAAGGGCTCCCAATCATTCAAATTGCAACCCATTAACAATCAAGCTGATTTCATAAAAACATTAAGTTGAAGATTCTTTTCCACAGAATTTGAAACTTATTACTCAAAACTTAGAACTCATTTAATGGAGCATAGAGCAGGATTTGTAAGCATTGTTGGTAAACCTAACGCAGGTAAATCAACCTTGATGAATATATTGGTTGGTGAACGCATGTCGATTATTACCCACAAAGCGCAAACGACAAGACATCGCATCATTGGGATAATAAATGATGAGCAAACGCAGATTATTTTTTCTGACACTCCTGGTATTATCAAACCCAAATACGGTTTGCAGAAATCAATGATGTCGGCTGTAAATGAGTCTTTTTTAGATGCAGATGTATTATTAGTAGTTACTGACATCAACGAAAAGCATGATGAGGCCGATGTTATTGAAAAGGTAAAAAAATATACTGGCCCGGTTGCCCTACTTGTCAATAAAATTGATCAATCAAATCAAGAAGCAGTAACTGAACGCGTGACAAACTGGCAAAAGGAACTGAATCCAACAGTTATTATTCCTATGTCAGCGTTAAAAGATTTTAATGTTGATGCTGTATTAGCTTTTATTCGTCAACACATTCCGGTACACCCACCTTATTATGACAAGGAAGATTTAACCGATCGTTCAGAGCGCTTTTTTGTTTCGGAATTGATTCGTGAAAAAATATTCCAATGTTGCCAAAAAGAAGTTCCGTATAGCTCAGAAGTAGTCGTTATCTCTTTTAAAGACGAACCTGAAATTGTACGTATCAGTGCCGAAATAATTGTAGAACGCGATACACAAAAAGGAATTATCATTGGCAAAGGAGGTTTGATGCTTAAAAAAATCGCATCTGCAGCTCGCTATGACATTGAAGCCTTTTTGCAAAAGAAAGTTTTTCTGGAAGTTTTTGTAAAGGTTCTTGACGACTGGCGCAATAAAGACAATTACCTTAAACGTTTCGGATACGATAGCTAGAGAAAAGAAATAATTGAATGAAAGAATGATGGAATAATATTCTAAGTCATTAATAATTCAATCAATAATAAAAAACAAGTAAACGAATGAAGGAGAGAAGGATAAAAAGGTATCAATCACACCATCATTCAGTAATTCAATCATTAAAAGACAAACATGAGTAATATAGTAGCAATAGTGGGCAGACCGAACGTGGGTAAATCCACCTTATTTAATCGTTTAACAGAAACCCGTCAAGCCATCGTCGATGACATGAGTGGCGTTACTCGCGATCGCCATTACGGCAAAGCTGAATGGATCGGACGAGAATTTACTGTTATCGATACCGGTGGTTATGTGGCGCATTCAGAAGATGTTTTCGAAACTGCTATTCGTGAGCAAGTAATAATTGCCATTGAAGAGGCTACCGTTATTTTATTCATGGTTGATGTTACCACAGGTGTTACTGATCTTGAAGACGATGTGGCGAACATTCTTCGCCGCTCAAAAAAACCTGTTTTTGTTGTAGCCAATAAAGTTGACAGCAATAAACTGAACTACGAATCAAGTACCTTTTATAGTTTGGGCTTGGGAGACATTTATGATATCTCAGCCATGACAGGTAGCGGAACGGGAGATTTGTTAGATGCAGTGGTTGATAAATTCAATCCCGATATTGAAGACGAGTCAAGCAAACTTCCTAAATTTACAATCGTTGGTCGCCCAAATGTTGGAAAATCGTCTATTATCAACGCATTTTTAGGTAACGATCGTAACATTGTAACTCCAATTGCAGGCACAACACGCGATTCAATCCATATTCATTATAAGCAATTTGGACATGAATTCATGCTGATTGACACTGCCGGCTTACGCAAGAAAACCAAGGTAAAGGAAAACATAGAATTTTACTCGGTAATGCGTACAATTAAAGCCATTGAAGAAGCTGATGTATGTATTTTGATGTTGGATGCCACGCAAGGTATAGAATCGCAGGATATTAATATTTTCCATCTGGCAGAAAGAAACCGCAAAGGCATTGTTATTTTAGTAAACAAATGGGATTTGATCGAAAAGGATCATACTACTACTAAAAAGTTTGAAGCAGCTATTAGAGAAAAAACTGCGCCATACACCGATGTTCCTATTATTTTCACTTCCGTACCTGACAAACAACGTATTTTCAAAGCGATAGAAGTAGCGCAGGAAGTTTATAACAATCGTTCCAAAAAAATCCCTACATCTAAATTAAACGATGTAATGCTTGATGTAATTGCGCATTATCCGCCACCATCAATCAAAGGAAAACACATTAAGATTAAATATGTAACGCAATTCCCGGGAGCTGCTCCTTCATTTGCGTTCTTCTGTAATTTGCCGCAATATATTAAGGAACCATACAGACGCTATATTGAGAATCAAATGCGTGAACACTTTGATTTTTCAGGCGTTCCGATTGCCATCCATTTCAGACAAAAATAAATTTATAGAATATCAAGTTTGATCCGAAAAGAGGCTGATTACTCAGCTTCTTTTTTCATTTTCAGACAAATACAAATCGAAGCACTGAACTATCAATTATTTAAAAAACAGTTTGTTATATATTTTTTAACCCATACCTTTGCAGCCGATTTAAAATCTAAGAACAAAATGAAAAAAGTATTTGCTTTAATTTTAACTGCCGGAATTTTCGTAGTTGTTGCGTGTGGTGAAGGTAAAAAAACTGATAATTCAGCTGATTCAGCAGATCTAGCCCAACGTGCTGATGCTTTAGCTAAATCTCTTTCCACTGATTCTTCAGCTATTACCGTAGATTCAGTTGCTGCTGATACAACTAAATAATAATTTCAATACTACATAAAGAAGCCCTTCAAATTTATCGAAGGGCTTCTTTATGTAGTATTCAGTGTTTAACTTTCGCCATATTATTTAAAGATTCTTGCTCTAGCTGCCCCGTAGAAATAATATTCACTGATTCTGCAATCATTTTATCCTCTGCATTAATAACCTTATAAAAACCCTCTTCCCCCCAAAACCATCGCGCAACCATCGCTTTTAATTGGGTATTTATGGGATTGGCGGCACTTTTAACTCCCACAAGATTATACTTTAATCCTTTTGAAGATGCCATTTTTAAAATTTCGTTAAGCTTCTTTTCGTTGAGAGAAAAGCCAGTAAGAAAATCATTCAAAGATTTATATGTTTTTAGTGAAGCGTCGTTTTTACATATAAACTCATATCCATATTTGGTCAAAATTCCATTTTCTGTAATCGTAGTAAATAGAGCATTACGCGATGTATCCAGAGCAATGAAATAATCAGGCATAATACCTCCTCCTCCATAAACTATTTTTCCATTTGCTGTATGATATTGAATCAAGTCATTAAAGGCCATTTTATTACTATCGGCATGAAAAAGTTCGCCATGTTTTAACCGATACCCAACTTCATTTTTATAGGCTTCAATACCTTTATCGTAAGGCTTTTGAATGCTTCTTCCTAAGGGAGTATAATAACGGGCTATAGTTAGCCGCAGGCCAGAACCATCAGGAAATTTAATCTGATCTTGCACCAAGCCTTTACCAAAAGAGCGCCGACCTACAATTATAGCACGTTCTGTATCTTGCAACGCCCCGGCAAGAATTTCGCTGGCAGAAGCTGTATTTTCATCTATCAGTACCACCAAAGGTCCCTTCTCAAATACCCCTCCACCTGTAGCATAATAATCCTCTCGTGGTTGCTTTCTTCCTTGAGTATATACAATCAATTGTTTATTTGGCAGAAATTCATCTGCCAAAGCCGTTGCTGCTCTCAAATACCCTCCTCCATTGCCTCGTAAATCCAATACCAAACTTTTAAGACCTTTATTTTTTAAATCGGCCATCGCTTTCAAAAACTCCTCATGAGTAGTTGCTCCAAATTGTGATATTTTAATATATCCAGTCTCAGTGTTCAGCATATAGTGCACCTCTACACTATTAATTGGAACTTGCCCACGTGTAACATGGAAATCCATAACACCTTTCACTCCCGGCCTAACTACGCTCAAAACAACATCGGTCCCTTTCGGTCCATGGAGTTTGTTTATTATATCACTATTCTTTACACCAATTATACTTTCCCCCTCAATAGCTACAATTTTATCTCCTGCTAACAATCCTTCCTTTTCACATGGGCCATCCTGAATAACTGAAACTACCAACAAAGAATCGTTAATTACATGAAATTCAATCCCAATTCCTTCAAAGTTACCTTCAAGCGACTCATTAATGGTCCTATAAGTATTTGCATCTACAAATTGTGAATGAGGATCAAGTTGAGACATTACAGATTGTACCGCCTTATTTTCTATTTCATCAATATTCACTGAGTCGACATAACGTTCATCAATAACCTGTAACACCTTATCGAGCTTGCTTGATGAAGGAAAAGAAAACAGGAAACCTGATCGAGATGAATGATCATTATTGTTACTCACCCATATTCCCACTAACATTCCTGCTCCCATGATTGCACCTGCCAATGCAGAAAGCAGTAGATTTTTTCTTGTTTGATTCATTATTAACTGTCCTAATATAAACTAATACAAATTATATTCCTCAATTGTTCATCATGTTATAACACTTAAACAATTAATCTTTTTGTTATGATATTATAGCTGCATTGTTGAACTTTGGAGTTTTATTAATGAATAAAAAACTCAAATGAGATGAATAGAACTACCGAATCGGATTCAAAATATAACCATTTAGAAAAAATGGAAGTTTTGGAACTTTTACAAAGCATTAATAATGAAGACAAAACCGTTCCTCTCGCAGTTGAAAGGGCAATTCCTTCCATCACTAATTTAGTGGAGAAGATAGTTGAACGGATGCGTGAAGGCGGACGTCTTTTTTATATTGGTGCTGGCACAAGTGGACGATTAGGTATTCTGGATGCATCTGAAGTGCCACCAACTTATGGAGTTCCTCATGGAATGGTAGTTGGCATCATTGCCGGTGGCGACATTGCGATTCGCAAGGCTGTTGAAAATGCTGAAGACAATAAGCTACAGGCTTGGAAAGACTTAATGGCACATCATATAAACGAAAAGGATGTCGTTATTGGAATTGCTGCATCAGGTACTACACCATACGTAATTGGAGGACTCGAAGAGGCAAACAAACATAATGTGCTTACCGGCTGCATTGTTTGCAATGAAGGAAGCCCCGTTGCTACCTCATCGCAATACCCAATTGAAGTGGTAGTAGGGCCAGAGTTTGTTACTGGTTCAACGCGTATGAAATCAGGTACAGCCCAAAAGCTTGTACTTAACATGATTAGCACCACGGTTATGATCAAATTAGGGCGTGTTAAAGGGAACAAAATGGTCGATATGCAACTAAGCAATGATAAACTTGTTGACCGCGGCACTCGAATGGTAATGAATGCAACCGGACTGGATTATAAAACTGCAGAAGAGCTCTTAACCAAACATGGAAGTGTAAGAAAAGCAATTGAAGCTTTTAGCTCGATTTAAAATCCTCAAATTAAAGATGCACGAACTAGAACCTTATTACAATTGGCGTGATTATTATGTCGCTTCGGAGGATAAATTTTCACCATTCTATAACCGTGAGTATAGTGAGTTTTATTACGATAATACCATATACAACTTCTACATTCACCCACAGTGGGACTCGTTTGGCTCATCAACTTTATACATAAAAGTACTTTTTGTCGATTACCATCGTGGCTATTGCATTATTGAAATGATCGGTGAATGGAACGATTGCATTAACAATGATATAATGCTTCTAAAACGCGATGTTTTGGAGTTTATCATGGCAAATGGAATCAATAAATTTATTTTGATCGGTGAAAACATCCTTAATTTTCATGCTTCCGATGATTCTTATTATGAGGAGTGGTTTCAAGAGGTAGAGGAAGGCTGGATCGCAGCTGTCAACTTTCGTGAACATGTATCTTCTGAAATGAAAGATAATAACCTAGATTATTATTTAAATATGGGAGGAGAGTTAGATGACTTAAACTGGAGAGCACTTCAACCTATTCAATTCTATAAAAAAGTTGAGCAGTTGATTGCTAAACGACTTAATTAGAAAAATTAAAGGTTTCAAGTTGAATTCTATTCAGACTTAAAACCTTTAAACTTATAAAACCCTCAAATTATTCCGGTTTATCCATTTCTTCAAAAAAGTGTGATTTTTTACCGTGTTTCAACACTTTTGCTTCCATATAAAAGATAATTTCTTCGGCAATATTGGTAATATGATCGCCAACACGTTCCACCTTTCTAATAATAGTTAACAAGTATAGTGCCTGCATAATATTACCTGGATTTTCCTTAATATAGTTTGCCAACAAATCAGTTGCGGCTTTATTAATTTCATCCAGAATACTATCTTTTTGAAATACCCGGCGAGCGTGTTTCGGATCTTTGTCGATATAGGCCTTGGTTACATCGGATAACATTTCATTTACTGTTACTACCATTTCTTCAAAACGGCAAAATTTCAACAACGATTTATCAAATCCTTTATCAGCAAGTAATACATAATGTGAAATACCTTCAGCATTATCGCCAATACGTTCAAAATTGCTATTAATCTTCAGCGTAGCAAATACGAACCGCATATCCTGAGCAAAAGGATTGAGTAGTGTAAAAATGTTTTCACAATCTTTATCAATCTTTAACTCGTAAGCATTTACCCTCTTTTCATTAAAAATCACCTCACGTGCCAAGTCTTGGTCAGCTTCAAGCATAGCAGAAAGACACTTGCTAATTTGACCTGTAACAAGGTTGGCCATATCTATCATCTGCAAATAAAGCTTTTGCAGTTCTTCTTCTAAATGTGTCATAGTTGTATGAATTAAAAATGCCATGGTCAGCAATCAGCAGTCCATGAATATGGTGTTTTCTAAATGTAAAATTACTAAACCATGGTCTACGACTATAGACCACTAAAATGAATCAACCAAAACGACCAGTTACATAATTTTGAGTAGCTTCTTTGGCCGGATTCGTAAAAATGGTTGGAGTATCATCGTATTCAATTAATTCACCCAGATAAAAAAATGCCGTTCGGTCACTAACCCGTGCTGCTTGCTGCATATTATGAGTAACCATTACAATAGTGTACTTATTCTTCAACTCATGAATCAACTCTTCAACTTTTGCTGTTGATATTGGATCGAGAGCTGAGCAGGGTTCATCCATCAATATTACTGATGGTTCAACTGCCAAGGTGCGTGCGATACACAAGCGTTGTTGCTGACCTCCGGAAAGTGCTAATGCTGATTTTTTCAAATCGTCTTTCACTTCGTCCCAAAGTGCGGCCTGACGTAAAGAACGTTCCACAGTTTCCTCAAGAAATTTTTTATGCGTAATACCATTAATCCGCAAACCATAGGCCACATTCTCGAAAATAGACTTTGGGAATGGATTGGGTTTTTGAAAAACCATCCCTATTTTTTTACGGTGGTCAACCACATTAATTCTGTCTTTATAAATATCGCGGCCGTCAATTAAAATCTCACCTTCGATACGACATGTATCGATCAAGTCATTCATTCGATTAAAACAGCGCAAAAAAGTTGATTTACCGCAACCCGACGGACCAATAAATGCTGTAACAGTATTCGGTTTAATAGCCATACTAATCCCTTTTAGGGCGTGTTTTTGGCCGTAATATAATTGAATATCTCTTGCTTCTAACTTGTACATACTTATTTAGATGTGAGATCAGACCTCAGGCAAAGACATCACCTCAAATCACCTATCTCAATTCTCAAATCTATTAATATTTTACTCTTTTATTATGGCGATTTCGTAGTATAATAGCAATACTATTCAATAAAAACACAAACAACAAAAGTATAATAATACCTGCTGCAGCGTTTACCACGAAACCATGCTGAGGACGACTTGTCCAGTTGAAAATTTGGATTGGCAACACCGTAAATTGATCCATAGGTGTTTGAGGCACAAACGGCACATAAACTAAGGCTCCAACAACAATTAAAGGCGCAGTTTCACCGACCGCACGGGATATGGCCAGGATGATCCCGGTTAAAATACTACCAAAACAAGCCGGCAACACAATGCGCTGAATGGTTTGCCAAGGAGTAGCACCAAGACCAATCGATGCCTCGCGCAATGAATTTGGCACGGACTTAATAGCTTCTCGTGTAGCAACAATAATTACAGGCAATACAAGTAAAGAAAGTGTTAAACTACCCGCCAATACACTATTCCCTAATTTTAGTAACCTAACAAAAACTTCCAATCCAAGAATTCCATAGATAATAGATGGGACACCGGCCAGATTTGAAATATTAATTTCTATGAACTTAGCAAAACGATTTTTTGAACTATATTCTTCCAAATAAACTGCAGCTGCAATACCAATTGGACAAGCAATTAAAATAGTAAGAGTTACTATCCACATCATACCAAACAACGCGGTTAGAATACCAGCTCGTTCAGGACGGCGTGATGGAAGGTTGGTAATAAAATCCCAATCTATCCTTGTCAATCCCTTTGAAAATATATCAAACAGCAATAATGCCAGTACTATTAATCCTATTGAAGTACAGAAAATAGCAAAGTACTTGAATAGGGAATCTTTAAACATGTTCTTTCTCGCGTTATTCATACTTCTGCTGATATTTTTGTTTCATCCAATATGAAATGTTATTTAGGATAAAGGTTAAACCAAATAGAGTGATACCTGCTGCAAAAATAGATCGGAATTCAAGTGAATTCTGAGGAACATCACCCATACTAACCTGAACGATGTAAGTAGTGATGGTTTCTATAGATTGTAAAGGATTAAACGTGAACTTAGGCTCCTGCCCGGCTGCTACTGCCACAATCATGGTTTCGCCAATAGCACGCGAAATTGCCAGAATCACAGATACAATAACTCCAGATGAGGCAGCCGGCAACATTACTTTAAAAGCTGTTTGCAAACGTGTAGAACCCATACCATAAGCCGCTTCTCGTAAGGATTTCGGCACTGCACTTAAGGCATCTTCACTCAATGATGAAACATAAGGTATGATCATGACTCCCATAACTAATCCGGCAGAAAGCGCATTAAAGCCCGACAAGCTAGGAATTATTTTTTGTAATACGGGAGTAACAAATGTGAGTGCAAAGAAACCATAAACAACAGTTGGAATGGCCGCCAATATTTCGAGCAACGGCTTAATTACAGCTTTTAAACGCTGGTCAGCATATTCATTTAAATAGACGGCGATGGTTAGCCCCAGCGGAAGAGCAACAGCAATGGCAATCAGCGTTGTAAGCAGAGTTCCGGCAACCAATGGAAGTATACCATATTTTTTAATGGCAAATAATGGAGTCCATTCGGTACCGGTAAAGAATTCAAAAACAGAAACCTCTCTGAAAAACTGAAATGTTTCAATGGACAAAATTACAATAATACCAAGGGTGGTGAAAACTGTGATTGAAGCACACAGAATCAGAAATGCCTCGATGCTTTTTTCTTTAATTTTTTGCATGTAATTACTGGGAATTACTAATTAGTTACTTGATGGAAACCCCGACCCTTAGGAATAATCCATAAGTGGTCGGGGTTAAATTTTTTGTAATAGTTAGAATGCTTATTTACCTTCTTGTTTGTTCAAGAGATCAGCCATACTCATGCCAACAGAGGTTTTACCTTCAGTAAAAATCGTTCCTGTTGTTTTTGCAGCAAAACGACTTAATACCATTTTATATTCATTCGATTGCAATGGCACTGAACCTACATCTTTCGAAAGTTTCTCAGCGTTCTCGATATAAAACTTCACAAAACCCTGTACTTCTTTACGTTCTACTGCTTTGGTGTTAACATAAATAAACATTGGGCGAGAAAGTGGAGCATAAGTTCCGTTACTAACGGTTTCTTGACTAGGTGCAATTGGACCATTACCACCATCAACCGGAACTAATTTCAGTTTATCTGAATTAGATTCGAAATAGCTCAATCCAAAGTAAGCTAACCCCCCTTTGTCATTTGCTACCCCTTGTACTAAAACGTTATCGTCTTCGCTTGCAGTATAATCACCTCTTGATGCTCCTTTTTTACCGCAAATAGCTTCGGTGAAATAATCAAAAGTACCCGATGCAGTTCCCGGGCCATATAAATTAATTGGTTCTTTAGGCCACGATGAACGGATCTGATCCCAAGTCTTAACTGTACCCTGAGCTGCAGGCTCCCATAGTTTTTTCAATTCAGCTACGGTGATGTGATCAATAAAAGTATTTTGTTTACTTACAACTACTGCAAGCCCATCATAAGCAACTGGTAATTCAATAAAGTTAATTCCTGCAGTTTTACATGCTTCCATTTCTTCAGCAGTGATTGGACGTGAAGCATCACTAATATCCGTTTCACCACGCGAGAATTTTTTGAATCCGCCACCAGTACCTGATTCACCAACAGTTACGTTAACATTAGGCTGTTCAGTTCTGAATTCTTCAGCAACAGCCTCAGAAAGTGGATAAACAGTACTTGAGCCATCAATCTTAATTGATGTGGCAGCGTTATTTTCCGCTGATTTCTTTCCGCCACCACAAGATGCCATCATGGCAGCAGTAGCAATTAATAAAAAGTATTTTTTCATTTTCCTCTTATGTTTCGACTACAAAAGAGCTGTAACAAAATTACTTAATCATTATGTCAATGTTAAGTTAATGTTAAATAACATCAGCTTAATTATAACCTCCCTTTTTCTAGCATATAATTTGGAATTAACATACGAATAAGGCATATTTGCAATGCTTATTAAGAAAGACGGAGGGAATAGACCCAGCGAAGTCTTGGCAACCTGTACTTACAAGGTGCCACATTCTATTCACACTAATTATGGTGTGAGAAGATAAGCGGTAGTGGATTCTCCACGCGACGTATCTGATAAGCAGTTTTTTTGTCTACAGTTTTGAATCATCAATTGCAGTATTAACTGTCGATTGTGCAATTTACTGTCGATTATTTACCCAAAAGATTAGCTGAAACAGAATAGATGGATATCAGAGAAATTTTAAAAAAACGCATTTTAGTCCTTGACGGGGCCATGGGAACCATGATCCAACGTTATAAACTTACGGAAGAAGATTTCCGTGGAGAACGTTTCGCTAAGCATCCCAGCGATCTAAAAGGCAACAATGATTTACTAAGCATTACCCTCCCTGATGTTATAAAAGCCATTCATTTACAATATCTTGAAGCCGGAGCTGACATTATTGAAACCAATACATTCAGCGGGACCAGCATTGCGATGGCTGATTACCAATTGGAGCACCTGGTTTATGAGCTTAATTATGAGTCGGCCCGTATTGCTAAAGAAGCTGCAGTTGAAATGACGGCCAAAAATCCATCAAAGCCTCGTTTTGTTGCCGGAGCAATCGGCCCAACAAACCGTACCGCGTCTTTATCACCCGATGTGAACGATCCTGGTTTTCGCGCAATTACTTTTGATCAACTGGTTGAAGCCTATACGGAGCAGGTTAAAGGTTTAGTAGATGGCGGTATTGATATTTTTTTGGTAGAAACCATTTTTGATACACTTAATGCCAAAGCGGCCCTCTTTGCAATTGATCAATATTGTGAAAGCATCGGCAAAAAAATTCCTGTAATGGTTTCGGGAACGATCACTGATGCCAGCGGCCGAACACTTTCAGGCCAAACCGCCGAAGCATTCCTGATATCCATTTCTCACTTTGATTTACTTTCTGTAGGGTTTAATTGTGCGTTAGGAGCAAAAGACATGCGGCCTTATTTGGAAGAAGTCGCTGAAAAAGCTCCCTTTTTTATTGGCGCTTATCCTAATGCCGGTTTACCAAATCAATTTGGAGAGTACGATGAAACTCCTGAACAGATGTTGCATCAAATCCGTGACTTCTTAAAAAGCGGCTTTATTAACATAGTGGGTGGTTGTTGTGGAACTACTCCCGACCATATCCGCCTCATCGCTGAAGAAGTAGCTAAGTTTCAACCTCGATCAATTCCTCAACCCGAAAAATATTTACGTTTAAGCGGCCTCGAACCAGTGGTAATTACACCACTCACTAACTTTGTAAATATCGGAGAACGTACCAACATTACCGGTTCTCCCAAATTCTCTAAACTAATATTAGCCGGAGATTACGAAGCTGCACTTTCAGTGGCTTTGCAACAGGTAGAAGGTGGCGCTCAAATAATTGACGTAAATATGGATGAAGGCATGCTTGATTCCGAAGCTGCTATGATTAAATTTCTTAACCTGATTGCTTCGGAGCCCGACATAGCCAAACTTCCAATTATGATTGATTCCTCAAAATGGACAGTTATAGAAGCTGGTTTAAAGCGACTACAAGGCAAAGGCATTGTTAACTCTATCTCCCTAAAAGAAGGAGAGGAAAAATTCAGAAACTATGCCCGTAAAATTAAACGTTACGGAGCTGCAGTTGTGGTAATGGCTTTTGACGAACAAGGCCAAGCCGATACTTACGAACGAAGAATTGAGATCTGTAAACGATCATATGATATTTTAACAAAAGAAGTTGGTTTTCCTGCTCAGGATATCATTTTCGATCCAAACATTCTTACTGTAGCGACCGGTTTGGATGAACATAATAATTACGCAGTTGATTTTATCAATACCACCCGCTGGATTAAGCAAAATTTGCCTTTAGCCAAGGTAAGCGGCGGGGTAAGTAATATCTCCTTTTCATTTAGAGGGAATAATACGGTACGTGAGGCCATGCACTCAGCATTCTTATATCATGCAATTGAAGCAGGACTCGACATGGGTATTGTGAATGCAGGCATGCTGGAAGTTTATGAAGAGATTCCGAAAGATCTTCTGGAATTAGTTGAGGATGTGCTGTTAAACCGAAGAGAGGATGCAACCGAACGCTTAGTAACTTTTGCCGAAACCATTAAATCAAAAGGAAAGGTGTTGGTTAAAGATGAAGAATGGCGAAAAGATACGGTTGAAAAACGCCTTTCACATGCTTTGGTAAAAGGCATTATTGAATTCCTGGATGAAGACGTTGAAGAAGCCCGACTGAAATACCCAAGACCTCTTCAAGTAATTGAAGGGCCATTAATGGATGGAATGAACATCGTTGGTGACTTATTTGGTTCTGGTAAAATGTTTTTGCCGCAAGTTGTAAAATCCGCTCGTGTTATGAAAAAGGCGGTTGCCTACCTTCTTCCATTCATTGAAGAGGAGAAGGCCGCATTTGCCGCAGCAAACCCGGATGCATTACCGGAAACGGGAAATAAAAGTGGAGGCAAAATATTACTGGCTACCGTAAAAGGAGACGTTCACGATATTGGTAAAAATATTGTAGGAGTAGTTTTAGCCTGCAACAATTACGAAATCATTGATTTAGGCGTCATGGTTTCTTGTCAAACTATTTTAGAAACTGCAAAACGTGAGAATGTAGATATTATTGGATTAAGCGGACTCATTACTCCATCCTTGGATGAAATGGTGCACGTTGCCAAAGAAATGCAGCGAGAAGGCTTTAACATTCCATTATTAATTGGAGGCGCTACTACATCGAGAGTCCATACAGCGGTTAAAGTTGCTCCGAACTACTCTGGCCCGGTGGTTCATGTGCTTGATGCTTCAAAGTCGGTACCTGTGGCTGGTAGCTTAATAAGTGCTGATCAACGCGAAGAATTTACAGCTCAAATTACCCAAGAGTACGACAAGCTGCGTGATATGCACTTGAACAAAAAATCAACCAAAAGCTTTGTTTCATTGCAGGAAGCACGTAAAAAGAAAGCACAGATTAACTGGAATAATTATCAACCGGTAAAACCGAGTTTCATTGGAACTCGTGTGTTCGACAACTATGATCTAGCTGAATTAGCAGAATACATTGATTGGACTCCATTTTTTAACACTTGGGAATTATATGGTAGTTATCCTAAAATTTTGACTGACGAAGTTGTTGGAAAAGAAGCTACTAAATTATTAACCGATGCAAAAAAACTGCTTCAACGTATCATTGACAACAAAGAACTTACAGCTCGTGCCGTTATTGGTTTTTGGCCGGCAAACACCGTAAACGATGATGATATCGAGTTATATGCAGATGATAATCGAACTAAAAAATTAACGACAATTCATACGCTCAGACAGCAATTGGAAAAAGCCGGCACCATTCCATACTTCGCGCTGGCTGACTACATAGCTCCAAAAGAGACCGGAATTGCTGATTACTGGGGAGGCTTTGCCGTTACTACCGGAATAGGTATAGAAAAGTTGATTGCAGAGTTTGAAGAACAATACGACGATTATAATAGCATCATGGTAAAAGCATTAGCCGATCGATTAGCGGAGGCTTTTGCAGAGCGTATGCATCAACGCGTTCGTAAAGAGTTTTGGGGATATGCATCCGATGAACAATTTTCGAATGAAGAACTCATTGAGGAACGTTACAAAGGTATTCGTCCGGCCCCGGGTTATCCAGCCTGTCCTGATCATACCGAAAAAACAACACTGTTCGACCTACTTGATGCAGAAGCGCAAACAGGTATTTTCCTAACCGAAAGTTTGGCAATGTATCCAACGGCTGCTGTCAGTGGCTTCTATTTTTCTCACCCTGATTCTAAATACTTTGGATTGGGCAAAATTCAAAAAGATCAGGTTGAAGAATACGCAGTTCGCAAAGAAAAAACCGTAGAAGAAATTGAACGTTGGCTTGCACCGAATTTAGCTTATTAAATAAAAAATGAATGGATGATAGAATGAGAGAGTGATCAATCATTCTATCCTTCTCTCAATCAATCACTAAAATTATTAAACATGAAAATACCTGAACATATAAAAAATGCTAAAAAGCCGCTCTTCTCGTTCGAGCTTTTACCACCATTAAAAGGTCAAAGTATTTCTCAAATATTTGAATCCATTGATCCGTTAATGGAATTCAATCCACCTTTTATTGATGTAACCTATCATCGTGAAGATTTCATCTACAAAAAGAGACATGACGGGTTGTTAGAAAAAGTTTCAACACGTAAACGCCCTGGAACTGTAAGCATCTGTGCCGCTATTCAGTTCAAGTATAAAGTAGATGCAGTTCCTCATTTAATTTGCGGTGGTTTTAGCAAAGAAGATACTGAGAATGCTCTAATTGAGCTTAAATTTTTAGGTATTGATAATGTTTTAGTTCTGCGTGGTGATGCCCGAAAAGAAGATGGCGGATTTATTCCTGAACCAAACGGCCATGCCTACGCTTCGGAATTGATGGGCCAGGTATTGGAAATGAATCAAGGTAAATATTTACATGAGGAATTGATTAGTGCCGACAAAACTGATTTTTGCATTGGCGTTGCTGGTTATCCTGAAAAGCATTTTGAAGCTCCCAACTTACGTTCGGATTTAAAATACTTGAAGATGAAAGTAGACATGGGTGCCGAATACATAGTTACTCAAATGTTTTATGACAATAAAAAGTATGATGAGTTTGTAAAAGCGTGTAGAGCAATCGGTATAAATGTACCTATTATACCAGGGCTGAAGCCCATTACTACTAAAAAGCAATTAACGCTTCTTCCAAAAGTGTTTCATATTGATATTCCGGAAGACTTGGCCGACGCGGTTGAGGCTTGCAAAACAGACAAAGAAGTTCGGGAAATTGGAATTGAATGGTGCATTCAGCAATCAAAAGAGCTTATCGACTTAGGAGCTCCTGTATTGCATTATTATACAATGGGCAAATCGGATACAACCCGTAGAATTGCTTCAAAAGTATTTACTGATACAACACATAGAATTGCTTCGCAAGTATTCTAGTTAATCAAAATTCTAATCTAATACTGAAAAGCCGTCTGAAATATTTCAGACGGCTTTTCAGTATTATGCCATTCCCCGCTTAATTAAAAAGCCGGATCAGGTGGAGTGTTCGGATTGTTATCTCGCTCAGCAAAGGGATATGGAAAAAAGGATCGCTTCATTTCAGATACCGGCCGATTAAACCGTCGCATATCGATTAACTTTAAGCCCGACATATACAACTCAATGCATCGATGCTTATAAATTAAATCCAACAATTCCTGCTGTGAAGCTACACTCGCGATTGGTGGAAGCGCAGCTCCTACACCAAAAACATCCGTTGCGGCTGTTTTTGTTACCACCTTATTAAGCTCTATTAAACCATTTACTAAATCTCCCTGACGCGTATATGCTTCTGCTTTTGTCAGCATAATTTCACCGGGTAAGTAAACAGGCCATGGAGTACTACCAGCAACAGCAAATCCATTAATTCTGAATCGGGGAGCTATTGTTGTATTGATTGTGGTATAAAAAGGCACACGTTTATCCAGCAAATCAGGTTGCAGGCCAACGGGAAGCCCTAGTGTAGAATCAACAGGCTGATAAACATTATTGGTTGCCGTTGCCGTTTGGAAAATTGGATTTAGCGTAATTGCATCAAAGTTAAAGGATGATTTTTTTGTAAGATCAACACTGTTTGCAGTGCTTAATGCCAGTGCATTGTTACCAATATACAATGCGTACCTAGCTTTTAAAGCGTTTAGCGAATTAACAATATCAATTCCGGGAGGGATGGCACCTAAAAATGTGGAACTAATTGGATTTGCCGTAATAGCGGCTAATGCCTGATCAATCTCAGTAATTGCTCTATTGAAACCATCAGTACTACTAATAAAACCAACATTTACTCCATTTCCGTCTGGTACTTGCTGCCAATACATTGCTAAATCGCCTAAAGCTATTGCCTTAAAAATCGTTGCATAGGCTATTAATCCACTTGCGTAATTTTTATCATTTAATAACAAGGCATTCGTAATTACCCTATCCGATTCAAAAATGATTTTGTTACTTGTTGACCAAAGACCCAATATAATTGTATTGGTTCCATCCAAAGTACTTCCACCTGCGTTTAACTGACCTTCAGCAATGTTGCCAGGATTCACTAAAAACAATTCTTTGGAAAGAAAACCATTAGCTGTTACAACATTATACAATGAACTACCCCGCTCATTTGTGTAAACACGTTGAATGCCGGTTACTACTGCAGTTAATCCTGATGGAGAATCAAAAACTTCTTCCGGGACAGCTTTTTGAGGATCTAAATATTCCTTACTACATGCAAAGATAAGCAGGCTCATTGCTGCTATCTTTATATATGATGAAAGTTTCATGATATGTCTTTTCATAATGTTCGATTTTAAAAATTAAAATTTCGCCTGAATACCAATACTGAACGTACTAGGAATTGGAACCGAACCAAAGTCGATTCCACGCAATACCGTACTTTGACCAGGCCCATTAACTTCCGGATCATACCCTTTATAATTATCCCATGAAATCAAATTCCGACCACTTACATTAACATTTAAGTCTTTAAAAAATTTGACTTTACCAAAATTATACCCTAATGAGATTTCACGAAGTTTTACAAATGAACCATCATCAATTCTCCACTCCTCAATAGAGTAAACTCCAGCAATATAACCTCGTGGCAATAATCCTTCATGCTCCTTCTCGGCCACCAAGCCATTCCCTACTCCCTGGCGGGTTCTCCAATCGGCATTAAACACGTCAACACCTTGCACTGCATCCAATTGAACACGCAAGGAAAGTTTTTTGTAAGTAAAATCGTTTATAAATGAAGAGGTATAGTTTGGATTTGGATCTCCTATGACTTTACGCAAAGTAGTAGCGGTAGACAACGGCAACCCATTTGCATCTCTCTGCACTGTAACATCAAGTGGACCATTTTGAATACCTCTTTCGGTTAAAGGAATTCCATTAGCATTGAGTATCCAATTACCTGAAGCATCAGTTGCAAAATAAGTTCCATAGAAAACCCCTATCGGCTGGCCTTCGATAATTGCAACAGGGGCTCCTGCATTAGTGCTCAATAATAAAAGTGGTTGACTTAAACCATAGCCTTTATTCCTGTTATGATTAAAAATAAAACTCGCATTCCATGCAAAATCTTTGTTTCGTACAGGAACAGCATTTAACACTAACTCATACCCTTTATTTTCAAGGGAACCAAAATTATCCTGTAAACTTGAAAAGCCTGTAGTTGGAGCAATTATGGTTGGGAATAAAAGATCGTTTACACGTTTTTTATACCAATTAAATGTCACTCCAATTCTATTTTTCATGAAGGAAAGATCTGTTCCGATTTCCAACTCCTGCTGACGTTCAGGCTTTATTTGCGGATTGGTAAGTTGTGTGCTTGAGAAAAGAGATGATTTGCCCAGATAAGATTGAGAATTATATCCATTAAAACGATCATAAGCACCGATGCCGGTTAGGTTACCCGATTCACCATAAGCAATACGGAGTTTAAAAAGATCCCACCAATCTGAAACACCTAGTTTTTCCCAATATTGAGCAGAGGATAAAATATAACTAAGATTTCCTTTCAAATACACTTGGCTTCGTTCATCTTTTCCAAAAACGGAGGAGCCGTCAACCCTTATTGCACCGGTTACAAACAGATGATCTCTATATTTAAAATTCTGTTGTAAGTATCCACCCGATATCCAAAGCTCATTTCTTAAATCCGAACCTGCTATTGGAGTACTAGCGCCGTTTACAGTTTCAACCAAAGGCACCAGACCCCTGCCCTGCAATAATGAATAAGTTCCCTTTTCATATTGGTAAGAATAGCCAACTTGAGTTGTAGAACCCCAATCCTTGTTAATATCTATAATATAGGTTCCATTAATTTCATTATTAAACTGTAAAACATTGTTATTTGCTTTGCCACTGTATCCATTACGAGCAGGATCCAAAGTTGGACCACCACCAAAAAATGCATCGCTTACATTGTAAGGATAAGCAGGAATAAAAGTGGTTCCATTTTGGGAGTAAGTGTCAACTCCAGCGGTGTAATCAATAGTAAGATTTTTTACAGGAAACACTTTTATGCCTAAGTTTCCGAGAACCCTGTTGGTTTCTTCCTTTTGTTGAATCTCCTCGATTACAGAAAGAGGATTTACACGCCCTCTTTCACCTACCGCTTTTAAATTTCCGGATAAATCCCGAGCATAAATATCATGGAAATTACCAATAATGGTTACTGAGTTCATAGGAGAGAAAAATGAGTTACCATCAGGCTTTTCATTGGCATTACTATTAACATAGTTTAACCCTGCTGTTAAAGATGCCCATTTAGCTAGCTTTTGATCCAGATTCGCCCTGAAATTAAACCTCTTAAAATCAGTATTTTGCACTATACCTTCATTAGAAAAATAAGAAAGGGATGTATAATATTTAGTATCTTCTTTACCGCCACTAACAGAAATGTTGTTATCAGTTCCTGTTGCGGTTTGAAAAATTGCATCTTGATAATCATAGCGCGTAACAGGCGTCGTGTTTACTAAGGAAGGAGTTAGAATGTCCTGAGTTTGCACATCAGGAGAGCCGCCAAACTTGGTTGGAGCATGACTTACATCTATTCTTTTACGCAACTTACTAAATGTTAAACTGGTACTAAAGCCGACAACTGGAGCTCCAGCACTGCCCCTTTTTGTAAAAATTTGTACTACACCGGCATTTGCCCTGGAACCATAAATTGCTGCTGCAGCCGCGCCATTCAACACCTCAATTCGCTCTATATCAGCCGGATTAATATCCACTAATCTATTTTGACCAATATTACCAACGAAATTGCCACCATCATAATTGGAAGTAGTATTGGTAACCCGGGTGGTCGAGTTATTAACGATTACCCCATCAACAATATAAAGCGGTTCTGAAGATGAGTTAACTGAACTAATTCCTCTTAAGCGGACTGACATACCTCCTGCAGGGTCGCCAGAATTTTGTGTAATCTGTGCACCCGCTGTTTTGCCTTGCAGGGCAGACAATGCATTGGTGGCTACGCCCTTATTCAACTGTTCGGAACTGACGGAACTCACATAACTCCCTAATTGCTTTCGTGTTGTACCAATAGACGTTCCTGTAACGATAACCTCATCCAAACCAGTCACATCCGAACCTAACTCACCATTTATACTAACTTGTTCGGAAGATCCTAATTCCAATGTTTTAGTTTGTGATTTATAGCCAACCAAGGAGAACACAATTTTGTATTTCCCCGGCGTAAGGTTAGCAGTCAAACTAAAATTACCGCTGCCTTCAGTAGATGTTCCAAAATTGGTGTTTGTAATATTCACAAGAACACCCGGAAGAGGAGCATTTGTTCCTGTCTCAATAACTTTTCCTTTTATCACATAGCTTTTTTTCTGGGCAAGAGATTGAAAGGAAATGAATAAGAAGACGAATGTAGATAGTAAACCCAGGCATATTTTTCCATGCCCAGACAAGTAGATGTATTTATTCATGAGCCTAATTGTTAGATAGTTACAGTTAATTTAAGTAATTATTTTGTAATTATTATTATCTAATCAAAATCTTTCTTATCGAATCTATTTCCATCTTCTATCCTTAATTAAAATTTATAATTAAAAGAGGCTGTCTCCAAAGTGATTTCCCTTGTCTCCCTGAGCGTAGTCGAAGGGTCTGTAACATCATGAAACGGATGTTTCGACTCCGCTCAACATGACAAAAACGGGTTAGTTCTCCATGACTAGTTCCAAAATGCTTTTTTATCTCATTTTTTCGAAGTCTACTTCCTCTTCTATGTGAAAGCGCGGACGATTTTTTGTTTCTAAATAGATCTTACCCAGGTATTCACCGATTATGCCAAGCGCCAGTAATTGAATTCCACCTAAAAAATAAATAGGCAATGTAATAGAAGCCCAACCAGGAACGGTATATCCAAAGAATTTCTCAAACAAAACCCAAAGACTGATAACAAAGGTTACTACGAAAATTCCGAAACCTGCATAAGTAATAAGCTTAAGAGGGAAATTGGAGAAAGAGGTGATGCCATTCGTGGCCAATTGCAGCATCTTATTTAAAGGATATTTCGTTTCGCCGGCCATACGTTCTTGACGATCATAATATACCAATGATGATTTAAAGCCCATTAATGGAAATAACCCTCGAAGGAAAAGATTTACCTCCTTATATTTCTGCAGTTCTAATAACACTTTGTTAGACAACAAACGAAAATCAGCATGATCATATACTAAATCAACACCCATCTTTTTCATGATCTTATAGAACAGCCGAGCGGAACCTTTTTTCATGGCTTGATCCGTATCACGGCTACCCCGAACTCCATATACAATCTGTGAGCCTACTTTATAATCAGCAATCATTTGTTCCATCACCGAAATATCATCTTGCAAATCAGCATCCAATGATATACAACAATCAACTCTATTAACAACCCAGGTTAATCCGGCAATTAAAGCATGTTGGCTTCCAACATTATGTGAAAGTTTAATTGCTTTCAGACACTCTTGATTTGCGCTTTCAAGAATAGACCAGGTTGCATCATTACTACCGTCATCAATGAACAGCACAAAACTTTTTTGGGCAATTAACCCTCTGGAAACATAATCTGCCAAAAAATCAACCAATTTCTTGATGGCGATACCAAGCATTTCCTCTTCATTATAACAAGGAACAATTAGCGCCAAAACTGGCAGTTTTCGATTAGAATTCATCAGTATTACTTTCAGGGGATGTATGAACCTTAAAGATAGAAAGTTTTTTTGGGTCGCGTCGAAGCAAGCGGTTACAGAGAAAATTGTGGATAACATAGCGGCACTGGGTGAAAAATATATAGACCGTACTTAGGTAAATTCCTACTTTTGGCAATCAAAAAATAGCGGATGCAACAGTATATCAATAAAAGCACCTATATATTTCTTTTTACCCTTTGCGGATTCATTTATTTCCTTGGTTTACTTTTTCCACTTATTGATACCGATGCTACTAAATTCGCAGGCATTGCCTTACGGATGTTTCAACATAATGACTTTGTCAATATTTACGGTCGTTTAGAAAGCAATTTAGCCGATTATGACTACCTGGATAAACCCCATTTATTGTTTTGGCTCGCAGCAGCGTCTTATAAACTTTTTGGAATTAGTGATTGGGCATATAGGTTGCCTTCCGTATTATTTACATTTCTAGGCGCTTATTCAACCTATGGTCTGGGGAGAACCTTATATAATAAAGAGGTTGGAAAAATGGCCGCGTTGATCTTTGTAACATCACAAGCTATTATTTTGGCCAATCATGATGTTCGTATGGATGCTATTTTAACAGGTTCTGTGGCACTTGGCATTTGGCAACTGGCCGAATTTATAAAAACCGACAAACTCATTAACGTCATGATTGGAGCTGCAGGAGTAGCCTTAGGGGTATCAACCAAAGGCATGATTGCTGTATTCGTTACCGGAAGTGCTCTATTTTGCTTCACCGTATATCTACGCAAATGGACGACCTTTTATAATTGGAAATGGCTCGTTGGTGCAGCTGCTTTTCTGCTTACATTGGCACCGGTACTGTATTGCTATTATTTACAATTCGATTTACATCCCGAGAAGTTTGTTAATGGGCAACACGGTCTATTGGGTATTAAGTTCATTTTCTGGACTCAAAGCTTTGATCGATTGGCCGGTGACAGAACCTTTGTTTCTAACCCGGAGTTTTCATTCTTCTACCAAACGCTTCTTTGGGCAATCTTACCCTGGGTCTTAATTGTATATGCGTCCATTTTCGGCCGAATCAAAGCCTTTTGGGATGTTCGTTTTCGCAAATTACCCGACATGGATTTTTTGACCTTAGGCGGATTATTAATCATGTTGCCATTAATGTCCATGTCACAATTCAAGCTTCCTCATTACCTGAATGTATTGTTTCCGATGTTCGCCGTGCTTTTAGCTTCTTACCTCGACAACCTCATGAAAAGTAATAATCTAAAAGCGTTGAATATTTTGGAAAAGACGCAGTTATTCACGATTGGCATACTCATTCTACTTTCTATCATCATCAACTTCTGGTTTTTCCCGATGGATAAAATTTGGGTTGAAGTTATTGCTTTTATTTTGCTTACGATTCTGTTTTATACCATTTTCCGGGGACAAGGAATTATGTATCGGATTTTAGTACCATCTGCCGTTGCCATTTTACTAGTAAACTTCATGCTGAATGCCAACTTTTACCCTCAATTATTAAAATATCAGGCAGGAAATGAAATGGCGAGAATTGCTAAAGAAAACAACATAAGTACTGATAAAACCTATATCTACAAACAGCTTATCAATTCATTCGATTTCTATTCTAAGAAAATGGTTCCGGGATTGAGTGTGGAGCAGATTAAACACAAAAATGATGCAGGCGAAAAATTCTATGTATTTGTAGTAGGCGACGATAAAAAAGAGCTTGATAACATGAAGTTGAATTACGGAAAGATTTATACCACTCCGCAATACAGAGTATCTCGCTTGAAAATCAAATTTCTCAATCCTTCAACCCGTCCACAAACGTTGAACACCGGATATTTGATAGAAGTGAATTAAGGCGGGTTCATTCCAACTGAAAATAATTGAAACTTAAGCAATATGAACGAATCTAAAGAATCTTTATTTCTTCATTCCATCATTCAATTACTCAACAAATGAATTAAATTAGCGGCTTGAAAGGAAAAGTAATAAAATCGACAGGAAGCTGGTACAGCGTTTTAGGGGATGACGGAAATTCGTACGAATGCCGGATCAAAGGGAAATTCCGTATTAAAGGTTTGAAAACCACAAATCCGATTGCCGTTGGAGATATGGTAGATTTTGAAATGGAACCGGGTGAAGAAACTGCTATCATTAACCATCTTCATGAACGCCATAATTACATTATCCGTAAATCGGTTAACCTTTCCAAACAAACACAGATTATCGCCGCCAATATGGATCAAGCCATTTTGGTCGTTACGCTGGCTTTACCACGCACATCATTAGGTTTTATTGACCGCTTCCTGCTTACAGCCGAAGCTTATCATATCCCTGCCATCCTTCTGTTCAACAAATATGATTTGTATGAAGAAGCGGATAAAGAATATTTGAAAGCAGTTCAGGAAATCTATGAGTCGATCGGTTATCCTTGCTATGAAATTTCCGCACTTACAGGCTTCGGAATCGATAAAGTGAAGGCTTTAATTAAAGACAAAACCACTTTATTTTCCGGTCACTCAGGCGTAGGCAAATCATCTTTGATTAACGCTATCGTTCCAGAAAATCAGTTGAAAACTGCTGAAATATCACGTGCGCATCAAAAAGGCATGCATACCACTACTTTTGCTGAAATGTTTACACTTCCGGATGGTGGTTTCGTAATCGATACTCCTGGAATTCGTGAATTGGGCGTTGTGGATATTGACAAGTATGAACTTTCGGGCTATTTCCCTGAAATGAAAGAAATGGTGAACCAATGCCGTTTTAACAATTGCACGCACACTCAGGAACCGGGTTGCGCTGTAATTAAAGCTGTTGAAGAAGGCCGGATTGCGGTGAGTCGCTATGAAAGTTATTTCTCGGTATTTCACAATGTGGATACACGAGTTTAGGAAAGCCATGAGTATTTAAGTCTTACTGAGAATCATGGCGACTAAAAACCATGAAAACCTACTTCAATTTTTCATTATTCCTGTGCCTATCAGCATCACGGATACTTTTCTTCTCCAGATTTTTCTCTAAAGCTTCTGTGAGGTTCACTCCGGTTTGATTGGCCAAACAAATCAATACAAACAATACATCGGCCAGTTCATCTCCTAAGTTTTTATCCTTATCTGATTTCTTAAAAGATTGATCCCCATACGTTCTGCTAATCAATCGGGCAACTTCCCCAACTTCTTCCGTTAAGATGGCCATATTGGTTAACTCACTGAAATAACGAACACCGGTGGTCGTAATCCAGTTATCGACCAAAGCTTGAGCTTCTTCTAGAGTCATATTGTTGCAGTTCAAGTTATATTTAGTTGTTGTTAAAAGCTATCCTTATCATGCGTGTCCATAATAATCGTTACAGGACCATCATTGACCAAAGTTACCTTCATATCGGCACCAAACTCACCGGTTGCAATTTCTTTGCCCAGTTGCTGTTCTAGTGCTTTAATAAATGCCTCATAAAGTGGAATAGCTTTGTCGGGTTTGGCTGCACGGGTAAATCCGGGGCGATTCCCTTTTTTGGTAGAAGCATGTAGCGTGAACTGACTAATTAATAAAACATTGCCATTTACATCTGCCAAAGCCTTATTCATTAGTCCGTTTTCATCACTAAATACACGCATTGAAGCAATCTTTTGGGAGAGCCAAGCAATGTCATCCTGTGTATCACGATCTTCAATGCCGAGTAACACCACAAAACCAATATCAATCTGGCCATTGATTTTACCATTAATTTTCACGGAAGCCTCTGAAACACGTTGGATAACTGCGCGCATTTTTAATGATGGAATTATTGAATGAGAGAATGTTTGAATTACTTAAATTTAAGACTAAAGCTTAAAGCATTTCTTCAAGCCTTTAAACCTTTAACCTTTAACAATCATCCCGTCCTTAATCACCGGTACAGAATCAATCAGGTTTAGATTCAAACAAAATTCAATGTCCTTTTCAATTCCCAATTTTTTAAGGCGTTCGCTGTGCGATGATTTTTTCATGTATTCATGTAAATCATCTTTGGCCATGAGGTACAAATCTTCAGCTAAAACAGATGCATCACACCAGGTGTCGAAATGAAACTTCAATTGATGCACTACTGCGCCGGCAAATAAGGTATCTTCCAAATTCACCTTCCCCTTCCATCCCGAACACAACAAAAACACATTTTTATCCTGTTTAACCAGGTAATGACAAACCGCATTCAAATTAAGGAAAGAACCAATTACGATTTCATCTGCTCCTTTTGATTCATTAATGGCATGAGTCCCATTCGTAGTAGTAAGTACCAAGGTTTTCCCTTCTACTTTCTCTTTTGAATAACTAAAAGGAGAATTCCCGAAATCAAAACCATCAACTACCTCACCGTTACGTTCTGCTCCCAATAAATGACCATGATCTTTATAAGCAATACACTCTTCAACCGTAGCCACCGGGATGATGGCCTTAGCTCCATTATCGATGCCGTAAGTAATGGAAGATGTAGCGCGAAAAATATCAATAACCACAACCACACTACCTGTTAAATCATATAAGTGTAAAAGCGCAGGGGTAAAGCAGACTTCGAGTTTTTTCATTGGGATAAATATTGTCATTCCGCGGTAACGAAGAATCCCCTTCCGAAGAATATCAGGGATCCTTCGTTACCACTCAGGATGACACAAATGGAATTATTTAAAAGGATATTTCACCACTTTGGCTTTCACTTTATTATCGCGGATGCCGATGAAGATTTCGTCATTTTCTTTGGCGTGATCAAGAGCTACGTAGCCCATACCAATTGCTTTTTGCAAACTTGGCGCTTGAGTACCCGAGGTTACGCGGCCAATTTTAGCACCATTAGCATCAAAAATTTCGTAATCGTGACGCGGAATACCACGCTCCAACATTTCAAAACCAACTAATTTTTGTTTGATGCCAGCTTCTTTTTGTACTTTTAATGCAGCTGAATTGGTAAAGTCTTTAGTGAACTTGGTGATCCAGCCCAAACCAGCTTCTAATGGCGAAGTAGTATCGTCAATATCATTACCATACAGGGCAAAACCCATTTCTAAACGCAAGGTATCACGGGCTCCTAAACCAATCGGCTTAATATCAAACTCTTTACCTGCTTCAAAAACAGCTTTCCAGATTTGCTCTGCGTGTTCGTTATCAAAGTAAATTTCGAAACCACCTGCACCGGTGTAACCTGTAGCCGAAACTACAACATTATCAACACCTGCAAATGTGCCTTTCTTGAATGAGTAGTATTCCATTCCCGCTAAATCGAAATCGGTAAGTTTTTGCAAAGCTGCAGCTGCCTTCGGACCTTGAACCGCCAACAAACTGGTTTTTTCAGAGATATTGTGCATTTCAACACCATTCGTATTGCGCTCTGAAATCCAATTCCAATCTTTCTCAATGTTTGACGCATTTACCACTAACATATAGGTTTTCTCGTCGATGCGGTAAACCAATAAATCGTCAACAATACCGCCGTTTTCATTAGGCAAGCATGAATACTGAACTTTGCCATCAAATAACTTAGAAGCGTCGTTTGAAGTAACGCGTTGGATCAACTCCAATGCATTCTCACCTTTCAGGATGAACTCACCCATGTGCGATACGTCGAACACACCTACTCCGTTACGAACGGTAGCGTGCTCATCGTTAATACCAGTGTACTGAACCGGCATATTATAACCTGCAAAAGGCACCATTTTAGCACCCAAGGCAATGTGTACGTTTGTTAAAGCTGTATTTTTCATGAATTCATCATAAGGAAGCGCAAAGGTAACAATATTTGGAAGAAGGGAGAATGGATGAAGGCAGATGGAATTATATCCTCAACCATCGCTTTACACCCGACAATTCTGCTGTCTATTGTCTAAATTTATATCAACCAATCATTTTATCAAAAACTCCCATACATGGAAACACTATCATTAACCAATGACATTAAGGTAATGTACGTTACCGCAAAATCTTTTCCTGATGGCATTTTAGAGGCACGTCAAACCTTGCATAAAGTGATTCCGTTTGCTACTAATAGAAAATACTTTGGCCTATCGCGCCCTGAAGATGGGGTCGGCATAGTTTACAGAGCAGCGGCAGAAGAAATTAATCAAGGAGAAGCTGAACAAATTAATTGCAACACACTGGTGATTAAAAAAGGTAACTACCTTGGAATAACAATCAGCGACTACATGCATGACCTCTCAAGTATTGGAAGAACCTTCAAACAACTTCTGGAATCACCTGATCTGGACCCTCAAGGTTACTGTGTTGAATGGTATTTAAGCAAGAAAGATGTAAAATGTATGATAAGACTTAAAGATTAAAAAACATGAGAAAGTTAACGGTATTTAATTTTGCAACGCTGAATGGTTTCTTTAAAGGTGTACAAGAAGATATTAGCTGGCACAAACACGGTGGAGAAGAAAATGCATACGCCGCCGAAATGCTCAAAAAGGGAAACATCCTTCTTTTTGGCCGTATAACCTATGAGCTGATGGCAAGTTACTGGCCTACTCCCCATGCGATGGAAAATGATCCGGCCGTCGCAAAAGGGATGAATGATGCTGATAAAATTGTCTTCTCCCGAACACTCCAAATTGCCGATTGGGCCAACACGAGCATAATAAAAGACAATATTTTTGAAGAAGTTAAGAAAATGAAAAAGCTTCCAGGAAAAGACATGACCATTTTAGGAAGTGGAAGCATCTTAACACAGTTTGCTGAACAGCATTTGATAGACGAATATCAGATCATGATCGATCCGATTGTGATTGGCGAGGGAACGCCTCTGTTCAAAAACATTCAGCATCCAGTAGATTTAAAACTCATCAGCTCAAAAACCTTTAACAGTGGAATTGTTCTTCTTTGCTATCAGCCGATTTAACGTTATCCAAGCTTACCTTTTAGCTTCGACAGCGCATCGGCCATTGAGGTTGCCGGAACACTTTTGTCAATTTCAGCATTTATAGCCAATTCATGCTCTTTTAGCGTGGCAATAACATCTGCAACTTTCAAGTTCAAACGCTTCAAATCTTTGTAATTAATCAAGATACCTTCTTGCTCACCTTTTCCGTTGGTGATGAAACTTAGTGCTTGCATGGTTTTGAGCTAAAATAATAAAGATAAAAGAATCAAGACATGGAACCGACTGTACAATCGGTATCTTTTGAGGTTAGTTCAAACAATTCCAGTTGAGAAGGAAGCAAGGTAAACGATGTACGATGATAAGAAGTAGGGCCATGTTTACGAATTCCCTCCCGGTGTTTTTTTGTGGCATAGCCCTTATTCGTATCCCATCCGAAGTGCGGGTATTCCAAATGAATCTTATTCATAAAATCATCACGATAGGTTTTAGCCAAAATGGAAGCCGCAGCTATGGAATAAAACTTCTCATCGCCTTTTACAATGCATGCATGCGGAAGTTTTTGGTATTTTTTAAAGCGATTACCATCAATAATTAAATATTCAGGCTGAAGTTTAAGCTGATCTACAGCACGATGCATCGCTAGAAATGAAGCATTTAGAATGTTAACTTCGTCAATCTCAACGTTATCAACAGCTGCAACAGCATAAGCAAGGGCATTTTTCTCAATATATTCCCTTAGATCATATCTTATGGTTTCCGTTAGCAACTTAGAGTCGGTCAAAACAGGGTGTTCAAAATCTTTAGGTAAAATTACCGCTGCTGCAAAAACAGGACCTGCCAAGCAACCTCTTCCCGCTTCATCGCAGCCCGCCTCTAAAAATTCTTCCTGATAAAATGATTGCAGCATGGAGTCTTATTAAAACGTTTTAAACGTCAGCAAAGTTATATCATCATCATGACGATGTCTAATAAACATGCTTTGAATTTTATCGATCAGTAATGCATTGAGCACTTTAGGTCCCAGCTCATGATGTTCCAGCAAAAATTTGGCAACATCTTCTTCATTAAACACATCGGTTTCCTCCTGATCGAACTCAATCAATCCATCGGTATAATTCAGCACCACCGATCCCGAAGGGAGCTGTTCAGTGCCGACCTTTACAAAGGGTAGTTCTTCAAAAATGCCAATCATCATTGAGCCGGTTTTTAGCTCCTTTATTTCTGTACCATTATACAACACAGGAGCATTATGACCAGAATTGACGTAGCGTAACGTTCTCGTGGCTAAATTATAATATCCGAGAAATAGAGTAATGTGTTTTTCACCGTGAGTAATATCAAAAATGGCCCGGTTGATATTCTGCATCAATATATCCAATGGTTGATGTTGAAAAGCAAGCGTTCGCACACTGGCCTGGAAGTTGGCCATTAGCAATGCAGCGGCAATGCCTTTCCCCGAAACATCAGCCACACAAAACATAAACTCATCTTTTGAAAGCTCTATGTAATCATAGTAGTCACCACCAATATTACGATGCGGCATATAGGTTGCAGCCATTGAAATCCGCTCATTATCGGGCAACTTTCGTGGCAGCAGCATTTCCTGAGCTTCACTGGCCACTTCAAGATCGCGTTGCAAACGCTCTTTCTGTAAACGTTCTTCATATAAATGACGGTTTTCAGCAGCGACCATAATCACGTTAATGATTGTTTGAATAAGCTTCACATCAATTTCAACTTGCTCTGCATTCGAAACATCATATTTACCCAGCAAAACATATCCTAATATTTGATTTTTATAAGCTACCGGAATTAACAATTGAAAATCAGAAAGGATAGCGGGAGATGAAGTATCAAGCAGGGTTACGGTTTGGTAAGAGCAAACCATAAAAATCAGCTCAGCCAGTTCATCATCATCCAACACTTGCACGCCATAGCTTATGGGTTGCGTCCAGGATGCTCCTAAATGTGAAAAAATGCGAAGTTTTCCCACCCGCAGCTGATTTCTGAGAATCAGTTCGGTCATTTGGAAAAGTGTTTCCTTAGATTGATTACTATTTACGGCACGGGTGATCTCCAGCAATGAATTTAACTCCACCTGCCTTTTAATAAGCAGTTCGAGAATATCCTGTTGATCGTTTGCTTGATTCACTTCTTCTAGATTATATACAATTTTCTACCAATCAAAATACTAAAAAAACATGCGTCAATTAGCAAATAACTTGAGTAAATACGAATTTGGCTATGCATTAGCATTTTGCCGTACATTAAAGGCATCGGTTAATCCTACTGATACAAGGTTAAACGCATAAACGATCAACATAATTGCCAAACCTGGCAAAATAGCCAAATATGCAGCATCAATGATTATGTACCCGTAATGCTCCTTAATCATCGCACCCCAAGATGGGAAAGGAGGTTGCACACCAAAACCCAGAAAACTTAATCCAGCCTCAAGCAGAATAGCAGACGCGAAATTGGCAGAGGCAACAACTAAAATCGGCCCTGATATATTAGGGAGAATGTGACGCGTAATAATACGTGAACTGCTAAATCCTAAAGCGCGCCCTGCTTCAACAAATTCAACTTCCCGGATACTGATGATTTGCCCGCGGACCATACGGGCTACTTCAACCCAGGTAGAGAGGCCGATGGCTACAAACACTTGAAAAAATCCTTTTCCTAAGGCAAATGAAATAGCAATAACCAGTAACAATGACGGCAGGGACCACACCACATTAATTAACCACGAAATAAACTGATCAATTTTACCACCGTAAAAACCGGCCATAGCGCCCAAGGTGATTCCTATAATTAATGAAATAAGTACAGCCATAATTCCGACTGAAAAGGAAACTCGCGTACCTAATATCATTCGGCTCAGCATATCACGTCCGTAAAGATCAGTTCCAAACCAATATTTCTTTGCTTGAATATGATCTTTGAGTATAGTTGCCTGTAGTGATGCTATACTTAAATTATGCGGTGTGCCATATACATCAGTAAAAGAAACGTCAGTGCCGTTATATATCGGAGTATCCCTGACAGGATAAACAACCTGAGCTAATCCATATCGGTTTTCAATTGGTTCATCATCGGTTATGCCTGTGTATTCATGAACGATAATACTGTCACCTTTGAAATTATACGTAGTTATGGGCACCCAATCATAGAAATCAGGCTGACCATATAACATTTTAGTAAAAACATTGACCGTATCAACTGCTTGTTGCTTTCGAATAGCCAGAAATTGAATTTCAGTACCCGGATGTTTGGTACTCAACTGCACCATCATGCGGTTAGCTTGAGGCGTATCATCGGGCATGATGAGATAACCCAATACCGATATTAAAAGAAAAAATACAATGATTATTAATCCGGTTACCGATAATTTATCTTTTAAGAAACGCCTTTTTGTACGTTGCCATGGAGTTTCAGGCTTATGTATTGATGACATGTTTCAAATATAAAGCTCTAATTGGATATTTGCATTGAGATTTGGTTATTGAGTATTGAGATTTGCAATTGAGTCCCCCGCTCCTACACCTTCATACTTATAACTCAAACCTACCTCACCATTCTTCCTTTCCACTCGTACTGTTTCGATTGGCCAGCAAAGCCTATGTACACCAAGTAGAACAGATGGATAAAACACACAACAGGAGCCCAGGCTAATACCGACATACGGTTAAAAAAGCGAACAATAGGCAAAGCCCAGATCATATCAAGCACTAATTTAAACATGAAAACACTCCAGAAGAAATGCCTGCATTCGGGATAAAAAACAGCCACTGCACCCAAAAGCAAAACAGAAACATAAAATGCAAACACGGTTAAGCCCATAGCAACCATGGCCTTATTCTTATACTTCACACTTTTAGAAGCCCAGCGTCGGCGTTGCATGATAAACTCTTTAACTGAAGGCTTGGCATGGGTATAAACGATTGCATCGCGTTGTTTCAAGAAACTTACTCTTCCGGAATAGCTTACCATCATTTTGTGCAGTAATAACTCATCGTCGCCGGAAGCTATATTATCAATACCATTAAAGCCTTCAACTTCATAAAAAGCTTTCTTTTCATAGGCCAAATTAGCACCGTTACAGCTCCCTGCTCTTCCGTTTGAAAGGGTTGCCGCTCCTAGACTTACCAGCATCATAAACTCCAAGGTTTGCATTTCTTCAAACATTGAACACTCTTCAAAATACACTACCGGTGAGGAAATCATTTTATTACCAGTGCATTCATACTCATTTACAACACTACGAATCCAATTTTCGCCCATTCGGCAATCGCCATCGGTAGTTACAATTAAATCGCCTGAAGCTATGTGAATGGCATCGGCAATAGCTTTTTTCTTATATGAATTTAAGGCAGGATCAGCCTTTAGGCGAATGAGTTTCAAGTTGGGATAATCAATCTGTTGAATGACCTCAGCTGTTTTATCCGTTGAGTGATCGTCGATTACAATAATCTCAAGGAGCTCAGTTGGGTAGTTTTGTTTAAGGACATCACCTACACATAGTCCGATCATTTTTTCCTCGTTACGCGCCGGAATTATTACCGAAACTTTTGTAGTATGGCTATCCTTTGTTACTTGAGGGTTCTTAATCTTATTCCATCCTCTTATAATATCAACTACTATTAATAAGTATCCTAACCCAAAAAAAGAAACGAGGCCTTTAATTATTATTTCCACTAAAAAAATTAACCTTAAGAATAAAATAAACACCAATAATAGCTGGGATAATGATATTCACTATCCAAACTCCAAAAGCGGCAGCCAATACCGATACCACTTGAGAAGAAACTATCAGAAAACCAAAGAAATAAGTGGCTGCAGCTCCGCGAACGCCAAGATCCAACAATGCGAATGTAGGCAAAATCGATTGAACCATGTAAATGATGCTAATCATCATCATACATTCCGGATAACGTAATCCTGGAATAAAGAGATTGATCAACAGGTAATATTGCATGGAAAACACCGCATAACGCAGTGTACTGAACCCAAAAACAGTAAACAGTTCCTTTTTACTGAAACGTAGTAAAATCCGGAAGTTTGCTTTGAATCTATTGAGAAACCGTAACGAATGCAGTATTCCGTAAAACCACTTCACATTGAAATAAAACAACAAGATCAGTATACTGAAAGCTATTCCCGCAGCCGTAATTGCAATGAGTATTGCAACATTACTTGGTATAAATTGCCAAACAAAAAATATCAGGCCGATAGCCCCAAATACGTTGGTGACCATCATCTGGCTGAATGATCCGATGCCCATGGCCACGACACCCTTAACCCGGTTTTGAGGAGCAAGGTATAAAACCCGACCGCCAAATTCACCTACTCTGCTGGGTGTAAAAACGGCCAACGTTAAGCCGGCAAGCACCGATTCCAATGCTTTCTTCCACGAGATCAATTCTACCTTATTGGCTAAAAAATGCCATTTTAAGGTTTCCAGCACCACGTTTAAATACATCAGGTATAAGACTATAATACCGTAAGCTATATTTCTGCTCGTAAAAGGCTGATGAGCGAAGGCTTTTATTTTTTCAACGGATTCAGGATTATTTACCTTACTATAAACAAACCAAAAAGTGAGCAGTAAAACGGCAACCTTTATGGCGATTACAATAAGATTTTTAGGTTTAAGCATGTTTATGTTTTTCAAATCGCGAATTACGAGAATTAACGGTAATAACACGAATAAAATGGTTATTTGTTACGGGTTATTAGTTATTGGAGATCTGTTAATAAATGATGTACTTCGCGAAATATACTCATGGTTATTAGTTCCATCAACTGAACCATTAACCATTAACTGCTAAGCATGAAAGAAAGAATCATTTTAGGAATTGACCCGGGAACAGCCATTATGGGCTATGGAGTGGTATTGGAACGCAATAAGAAACTGGAGCTTTTAACACTAGGAGTTATTCATCTTAAAAAGTACGATAATCATGCGGCTAAATTGCGCAAGATTTTCGATCGAACCGTGATGCTGATTGAAGAATTCAAACCGGATTGCATGGCATTGGAAGATCCTTTTTATGGCAAAAATGTACAGGTAATGCTGAAGTTGGGGCGTGCCCAGGGCGTTGCAATGGCAGCAGCATTAAGTCGTGATTTGCCCATTTTTGAATATTCTCCCAAAAAAATAAAGCAATCGATCACCGGTAACGGAAATGCGGGTAAAGAACAGGTGGCTGCGATGCTCAAGCAGTTGCTCAATTTTTCTGAAACCCCGGAGTTTTTGGATGCTACTGACGGATTAGCCGTTGCTGTTTGCCACTCGTTTCAACGTGTCGGAATTGATGGAGCTGCTAAAAAATCGTATTCCGGATGGGAATCTTTTGTAAAGGATAATCCAAAAAAAATAAAATAAACTGTGATTCAGGAGGAAACAAAAAAAGGATTGACGAGCAATCCTTTTTTTCTTGTTATCAAGAAAATCCAATGAATCTTAAAAAACTTGGTTCCCTTTTATTTTTTCAGCCGTTGCAGCCAACTGCTCCTGACTTACCTGCAATTTAGGTCTGGAAAAGTTGATGTCATTCATTTGATTTAAAGGAACCAAGTGAATATGTGCATGAGGCACTTCAAGGCCAATTACGGCTACTCCAATGCGTTTACATGGAATTGCTTTTTCAATAGACTTAGCCACATGTTTGGCAAACACCATCATCCTACCTAAAATATCGTCATCTATTTCAAAAACATAGTCGATTTCCTTTTTAGGAATAACCAATGTATGGCCCTCCACCAATGGAGTAATATCGAGAAAAGCTAAAAACTCGTCGGTTTCTGCAATTTTATGTGCAGGAATTTCACCCGCAACAATTTTAGAAAAGATAGAAGCCATATTTAAGTTTAAAGTTATAAGTTTGAAATTATAAGTATTAAAGGTAAGAAAGGTATGCTACTTCTACTTATAACTTTCACTTATTAATCAATTTTAAGTAAAAGTTTGAGCTTAGTATTAGAGTTAGAAAAGCTATGCTACTTACTTATAACTTTTCACTTATTACTCTAATCTATCTACTAATTTCTAATATTTCGAACTGGATGGTTCCATTAGGAGTAGTAATATCAGCAATATCACCTGCTGATTTACCTAATAAGCCTTTTGCTATAGGCGATTGAACAGAAATTTTTCCATTTTTAAGATCAGCTTCCTTCTCAGCTACTAATTGGTAGTTCATAACTGCGCCATTTTTCACGTTCTTAATCTTCACTTTAGAAAGCACCAACACTTTTGAACTATCCAATTTCGATTCATCAATGATACGTGAATTGGCTAATACGTGTTCCAATTTAGAAATTTTCAGTTCGTGGAGACCTTGAGCTTCTTTGGCCGCATCGTATTCAGCGTTCTCTGAAAGATCGCCTTTATCGCGTGCTTCGGCAATTTGTTTAGAGATTTCAGCCCTACCTTGATTCTTCAGATAAGCCAGCTCTTTTTTCAACTTTTCTAATCCTTCCGGCGTTAAATAGGTAACTTCTGCCATATTTTTATTTTTTAATCAACCCTACATAAAAAAGAAACAAGACTACACGCGCTTACGCATAGTCTTGTTTTACAATGCTACAAAATTAAAACTATTTTATGAATAATGTGGTAAAATTCTGCCAACCACACTCATCATCTGACATTTATATTCAACAGCCGCCTCTCAGACCCAATTTCAGAACCTAATGTCGGCAATAAAGCGTGTCGATTTTCAATACCATTTTAGGGTCACAATTTGGATTCAATTTAACCACCGGCATTTTCGGTTCACAGTTTCGATCCACTTTTAACACGGGCATACTTTGGTATGGGGCCAACATTTTTTTTGATCCTAAGGGACCTGTATAAGGCTTTACCTGCACCCCTCCTAAATCATATTTCGGCAACCAAAATTGTTTACCATTTTCTAATAATAGGGTTGTATCACGCAAAACCGATGCATTTGTTGCAAAAGCACAACTTGCAATCAACAAAGCAGCAACTGTAAATATTAGCTTCATATTTTAAAATCGGCGTATGAAATACTAAGATAATAAATAGATTCATCCTGCTATACCATAATGCTGAAGTATTTTATCTGCCAGCACCATTGATATTTTCTCAAACGATTCAACGCTCCATCCTCCTACATGCGGAGTTAAAAGCACATCCTCTCTCTCCGCTAATTCATTAAACCAGCGTTTTGATTCTTCCTTTAGCGGAAATTTTTCATCCTGCAGAACATCCAAAGCTGCCGATCGCACTTTTCCCGATTTTAAAGCAGCAAGAAGTCCCTGAATGTTCACGATTTCACCTCTGGCCGTATTAATGAACCAAATGTCTTTTTTAAATCGATTAAAATAGGTTTCATCCACCATCATACGGGTTTCATCAGTCAACGGAACATGCAAGCTTATTATATCGGCCTTTTCAAAAAGCTCCTCCATGCTTACTTCTTTCACCCATTGACTCCAAAAATCACTTTTATATTTATCGTAAGCCAGTATTTTAACATCCAAGCCTTTTAGTTTACTCGCAAAACCTGAACCCATAAAACCGTATCCAACGATACCAACCGTACGGCCTGCAAGCTCAAAACCGCGGTTCCCTTCGCGATCCCAATTACCCACTCGCACCTCTTTATTGCCCTTGGAGAACTTGTTCAATATAGAAAGCAACATTCCCAAGGTATGTTCGGCGACGGCATTGCGGTTACCTTCGGGAGCGTTGAAAAGTGCTATGTTTTTTGATGCGGCAAATTTTTCATCAATATTATCCATTCCGGCGCCTGCCCTTGCTATAAACTCTAATTTAGTTGCGCGTTCCATTAACTCTCGCTCAATTCGGAATTTTGTACGCACTACAATGCCTTCATATTGATCAATACAATCCAGTACTTCGGCGTAAGTTATTTTAGGCTGATAGTCGCACACAAACCCATACGATTCTAAAACTTGCATTAGAGAAACGTGTGTTTGATCGACGATAAGTATATGTTTGGTCATAGGTAATTTAATTATTGAGTTAGAAAATAATAAAGTCACGCTGAGCGGAGTCGAAGGTTTAATAAAAAAGCGCTTCAACTCCGCTCAGACCGACCACATTTTGTTCTTCATTCCCACATTAAGCTTGTAACCTCGTCGTAATTTCTACAAAATCAGCCACTGTTAACCGTTCAGCACGAAGTTCCAACGTTTTTTCATCAATTTTATCTTTAGGCTGAAACATGCTCAATGCATTACGCAGTTGCTTTCTGCGTTGATTAAATGCAGCCTTTACTACCTGAAAAAACAGTTTTTCATTGCAGCCTAACTCCTGGCTATCTTTCCGCGTAATTCTAATCACCCCGGAATTTACTTTTGGCGGCGGATTGAAAACACCTGGCTTAACCGTAAACAGATATTCAATATTATAAAAAGCCTGCACCAGCACACTTAAAATACCATAAGCTTTGGTACCTACTTCAGCCGCAACTCGTTCACCTACTTCTTTTTGGAACATACCCACCATTTCCGGCACTAAATCACGATTTTCCAATATCTTAAAAAGTATTTGAGATGAGATATTGTAGGGAAAATTACCAATAATGGCAAACTGGCTGTTAAAGAGCGAATGAAAATCCATCGCTAAAAAATCGCCATGAATTATCCGATCCTTTATTTCAGGGTATTTTTTATGTAGGAACTCGATCGATTCTCCATCAATATCGATTAACGAAGTTTCATAATCGGTATGCTTAACCAAAAAATCGGTTAAAACACCCATACCAGGCCCCACTTCTAACACTTTTGTATATTTTCCTTCGGGACGAAGGCTAAGCACAATTTTCTGTGCTATATTCTTATCTGTAAGAAAGTGTTGTCCAAGAAATTTCTTTGCTCTGACCAAGCTCATAAGAATCTGTATGAAGAAAGTTTAATTTATAATTTAACGTAATTGCCGACAAACTGCTATTTTAGCAATGACAATTTTTATTGCAAGGTTATAACCGATAACTTTGCCAACAATTTGTCAAAAATCGCAAATAATGTCGAACGTACTCAATAAAAAAATAAAAGTAGGTATCACAATGGGCGATATCAATGGAATTGGTATCGAGGTGGCACTTAAAACCTTAATGGACAACCGCATTTTAGACCTTTGCACCCCGATAGTATATGGTTCGGTAAAGATTACTTCTTTTCATCGTAAAGTATTGGGTGTTCAGGATTTTAGCTTTAATATTATCCAAAATGCCGATCAATCTAATGCCAAACGTGCTAATTTAATTAACTGCTGGGACGAAGAGGTTAAAATAGATATGGGTCAGCAGACAGAAAACGGAGGAAAATACGCATTTAAATCACTCGAAGCTGCGACAAACGATCTTGTTAGCGGCAAATTGGATGCAATTATCACTGCCCCTATTAACAAACATAACATTCAACAACCTGGCTTTGAATTCCCTGGACATACAGAGTATCTACAAAGTAAAGCCGGAAGCAGTGATTCATTAATGTTTCTTATAAATGATGATTTACGCGTTGGTGTTGTTACAGGGCATATTCCTTTAAAAGATGTTGCATCCACCCTTAGCATTGAAAGCATTGTTAAGAAACTCAAAATTATGAATGATAGCCTGCGCAAAGATTTTTGGATTGAGAAACCACGAATTGCAGTCTTAGGCTTAAATCCTCATGCAGGCGACAACGGCATAATAGGAGATGAAGAAAACACAATTATCATCCCTGCCATTGAACAAGCTAATCGTCAAAAAGTATTTGCAGTTGGCCCTTATCCAGCTGATGGATTCTTTGGAAGCGGTGCTTACAACAAATTTGACGCAGTACTAGCCATGTATCACGATCAAGGACTTATTCCGTTTAAAACCCTTGCATTTGGAGGTGGCGTAAACTTTACAGCAGGTTTACCTTTTGTGCGTACATCGCCTGATCATGGAACAGGTTACGATATTGCTGGAAAAAACATAGCCAATGAAAGCTCTTTCCGCGAAGCGCTTTATACTGCTATTGATATTGTTCGTAAAAGAAAAGAAAAAGCTGAACTTTCAGCAAATCCGCTCCGTTCTCATAAACTAAGAGTAACGCATGAAGATTCTGAAGAATAAATAAAATAGATTTTTTTTGAACTAAACTAAGCCTTGTAAACTTCTTTACGAGGCTTTTTTATTGAACATCATCTTCATTCATTCAACACTACAAACAAATAATAATCAGTATTTTAGATACAAAAAAAATAGTCGTATGAAAACAAGATCATTAAACTTCCTCATGACGATACTTCTATTCGTCCTAACCGCTGTGACATTCACCGCCTGTAAGGAAAAAGTCAAAGACGACGATATTCAATCAGCTATTTTTATGCAGCTTAACTCTATGGGCATGGTCGGGATCCAGCCTATGGTAAAAGATGGCGAGGTAACCATAAGCGGTGAATGCAAAGACGAAGCCTCAAAAGCGAGCCTCGAAGCTGCCATTAAAAGCATAAAAGGGGTAAAATCAGTTGTCAACAATTGTACGATTGCACCACCCCCTCCTCCAGCACCTCCCATTGAAATTTCAACTGACAACAGCCTCATGGAAGGTGTTAACAATGCATTAAAAGATTATCCGACTGTACGAAGCGATGTAAAAGATGGTGTGATCACACTTACCGGAGAAATCAAACGTAGCGATTTGCCTAAATTGATGCAAACGCTCAATGCTTTGAAACCTAAAAAAGTAGACAATCAACTAACTATTAAATAACAACCATGGCTTTACAAGATAAATATAAAGAACTGATTAATGCAGCTTCAGCAGCTGGCATTGGCAATCTTCAGGTGAGAGAACAAGACGGGGTGCTATACATTGACGGACAGGCTTCTTCGTCAAAAGTAACCGATCAATTGTGGAGTATCTACAATAAAATAGATCCTGACTATCGTGGCGGAGATCTTGTATTAAACATTTCAGCACCTGAAGAAATTTATGAAGTCGTCTCAGGCGACAGTCTATCTAAAATAGGTCAGCGTTTTGGTGTAGACTGGCACAAAATATATGAAGCCAATAAAGAGCTCATAAGCAATCCTGACCTTATACAAGTTGGATGGAAGTTAAAAATCCCCAGGTAATTAACAGATTGGTTAATCGTCATTAGATGGTTATCTAAAAATCCAGGTTATTTTCATTTGAAAACACCTGGATTTTTAAATAAGAAATCGTCAGAAACTATATTCTTGTGTATTTATTCTTGTGTCAATTTTTGCACCTCAAAAAACATGAAGCAATCTCATCTACATTTTATGCAGCAAGCCATTGACCTTTCACTGGAAGGCCAGATAAAGGGTGAAGGCGGGCCCTTTGGGGCTATTGTAGTGAAAGATGGTATAGTTGTAGGTCGTGGCTATAATAGTGTATGTGCAACCAATGATCCTACTGCTCATGCGGAGGTGGTTGCGATTCGTGAAGCCTGTAAAAACTTAGGTACATTTCAATTAACGGGTTGTACAATCTATACAAGTTGCGAGCCCTGTCCAATGTGCTTAGGGGCCATTTATTGGGCCCGCCCTGATAAAGTCTATTTTGGCAATACCCGCCAGGATGCTGCCGAAATTGGATTCGATGATGCCTTCATTTACGAGGAGATTCCTGTTCCTGTTCACCAACGCAAAATCCCCATGATACCACTGGGACGTGAGCAAGCTTTAGCAGCTTTCCGAAAATGGGCAGAAAATGGCGATAAAACGCTTCATTAATTCTCACGCAAAAAACTGTTTCTACTCCGCTTAACATGTCAAAATGTACCAGTCAGCTTTTGGAACAGCACATTATTTTAAAACCTGTAACTCAATCCTGCACCAAAAACTTGACGGAATTGTAATTTGGGCCGGTAAACAGTTCCACCGGCTCCATCATCAAAAGGAAGACGGCTGTCGTCATCGTATATTAGCTGCAGGCCGAAATTGGCCGAAACGAACTTATTTACTTTCATAAAAAGATTAAAAGTGTAATCAAAATCTACATTTTGCGGCTTTTCTAAATAATTAGAATACAACTTTAGAATGTTCTCAAACTCCATGTTTTTCAACAATTCAGCCCTGTAATAGAGGTCTAGGTAAGCACCTAATTCGTACCGCAAATTTTGACCAGGATCAACACCAAAAGAACCTAGATCTGAAAGAAAATCGTCTGAAACAAAGGTAAAGCGGGATGCTAATGGAGAAAAGTTAATTCTAAAGTTATCAGAACGTTTATAGGCGAAACCGGGGCCAAAGCTAAGATAAGCAGGAGCAAAAGGTTTTGAAATCAAGATACGATCTCCCACATCAGGATAATCATACCCGGGAGCAAACTGGGTTTGAAAGTTCAGAAAAAAGGTATAGAGCCAATATTTAGCCGCCTTGTAGCCTAACAAGGAATTCAGGATAATACGATCATCTGTTTTACGCCAGTCATTGTCGGCCTGTTTGCTAATACCATAGGCCAGAATAACCTTATTATCCCATGACCATTTTTCTTTAGCATAATTAAAATCGTAATTAAATAACACATTGCCGGCTAATGCATTATTACCTCCAGCTACCCAATTTGAAAAGGAGCTTTCACTAATCAACAAACTATTAATACCGTGAATGTTCCAAATTTTGGAGGAATCTGTTTTTACCTTACTCGTATCAACCAGGACTTTTTTTTTGATTTGTGCCTTTGCTAGCTGAGCGCAAAGCAACAATAGGCAAATTAGAAGTTTTTTCATAGGTCTGACTATTAACTGATTGGCTATCTTTAATTTAAGAAATATTTACCAATCAATTAATAATCAGCATGATACAAATTAAAACCTAAGCAGTTTTTGAATTACTTCATCTAAACGGGATTTTGCCAAAAAGTTATCCTCTAATGCTTTGCTCATCGGAATGGCAGTATCTAAGCTAGCGCAACGCATCACTGGGCCATCTAAATAACCAAAAAGATGCTCGGCAATGTATGCTGCAATTTCACCGCCTAAACCGCTAGTCAGTGTATCTTCATGTAATATCAGCACCTTGCCATTCTTTTTCACAGTAGCTTCAACGGCATCTTTATCCCATGGCAGTAAGGTGCGCAAATCAAGCACATCGGCTGAAATTTCAGGATGCTGCGTTAAGTAATCAAGCGCCCAATGAACGCCTAAGCCATAAGTAATAATGGATAATTGATCGCCTTCTTTCACCAATTTGGCTTTCCCAATTGGAGTAGTGTAATAATCATCGGCAATTTCTTCAGAAATCCCTCGGTACAAATATTTATGTTCAAAATAAATTACCGGGTTCGGGTCTTCAATGGCTGCGGCAAGTAAGCCCTTAGCGTCCGTTGGAAAAGCAGGATACACCACTTTTAATCCCGGAGTTTTAGTGAACCAGGCTTCGTTACTTTGTGAATGGAAAGGACCAGCACCCGTTCCTGCACCTGTAGGCATACGCACCACTACATCGGCTTTTTGGCCCCAACGGTAATGACTTTTTGCAAGATTATTGACGATCTGGTTAAATCCGCAGGTTACAAAATCAGCAAACTGCATTTCCATGATACCTTTATAGCCGTTAATTGATAACCCAAAAGCAGCACCTACAATTGCCGATTCGCATAAAGGCGTATTACGTACTCTTCCTATCCCAAACTCCTCAACAAATCCCTGCGTAATTTTAAACGCCCCACCATATTCCGCCACATCCTGTCCCATGATGACCAAGTTATTACGGCGCTGCATAGCCTGCCGCATGGCGTCAGAAATAGCATCCAGGTAACGTTTCTCTGATTTTGAATCTGAAGACGGCTCAATTGCTACCTCATCATAAGGAGCATACATGTCGGCTAGTTCTTCCTCTGTATTTGGAATAATATCAGGTTCAGCAAATGCAATGTCAATAGCGCTCTCGATATCAGTTTTAATACGCGAACGCAACGAATCAATAAACTCTTGATTTATTATTCCTTGTTCGATCAAATACTTCTCAAAGTTCTCAAGCGGATCTTTTTTACCCCATTCTTCAAACAGTTCCTGAGGAACATATTTCACTCCTGAAGCCTCTTCGTGCCCACGCATTCGGAAAGTAAGGCATTCTACTAAAACAGGTCTTGGATTCTGCCGAATATCATTGGCAAGACTGTTAATGGTATCATACACTTCCAGAATATTATTACCATCAATTTTACGGCCTTCCATACCATAACCGATGGCACGATCTACTAAATCTTTACAACGATATTGTTCAGATACCGGAGTAGAAAGCCCGTATCCATTATTTTCAATAATAAAAATAACCGGTAGATTCCAAACAGAAGCCACATTCAATGCTTCATGAAAATCACCTTCACTGGTAGCGCCATCACCCGTAAATACCAGAGTTGCCTTATTTTTTTGTTCAAGCAAGTCGGCCAACGCAATGCCATCGGCAAGTGCCATTTGCGGGCCCAGGTGAGAAATCATGCCCACAATTTTATATTCCTGCGTTCCGAAATGGAATGAACGATCACGCCCCTTTGTAAAACCACTCAATTTTCCCTGAAACTGGGCAATTAGCCTGGTTAAAGGGATATTGCGTGAGGTAAAAACGCCGAGATTACGATGCATGGGCAAAATATATTCGTCCGCATTCATTGCCATGGCTGATCCTACTGATATTGCTTCTTGCCCGATGCCAGAAAACCACTTACCCACTCGCCCCTGACGTAAAAGAATAAGCATTTTCTCTTCAATCATTCGAGGCCGCACCATATTTTGATACAATGAAATCAATACCTCATCTGAATAGTTTTTCCTATTAAATTGCATGTCAATAGTAGTTTCTAAAGTATTATTAAAAGTCTCCATGGTAAAACGAATATGAACAATAATTTTTGCTTTTTTTTAAAAACAGGAGTTCAAAAATTGTTTACAACCATTGCATGGCAAATAATCTGCTTATCATTGCATTTTTGTATTTTCAACCATGCCTATCTTTCAATTAACAGATGACATCATTTTCCCACATCCACTTCTAGCCGATGAAAACGGGGTACTGGCCATAGGCGGGGATTTAAGTCCAGAACGCTTATTATTAGCTTATCAAAATGGCATTTTCCCTTGGTTCAGCGAAGGAGAACCCATTATCTGGCATGCCCCTGATCCACGATGCGTGCTTTACCCTGAAAAATTAAAGATTTCGAAAAGCATGAAACAAGTGCTCCAATCAGGCAAATTCAGGGTTACGGTTGATGAAGATTTTAAAGCAGTGATCAACAACTGTCAGAAGGTTTTCAGAAAAGACCAGCCCGACACATGGATCACCAATGCAATGCATGAGGCGTACATAGAAATGCATGAATTAGGCTTCGCCCATTCAGTGGAGGTTTGGCAAGAAGATGAATTGGTTGGCGGCTTGTATGGCATTAACCTCGGGACCGTTTTTTTTGGAGAATCGATGTTTCATAAAGTAAGCAATGCTTCGAAAGTGGCTTTTATAACACTTGTCAAAGCCTTTCCCTTCTCAATAATCGACTGCCAAATGGAAACTGCTCACCTAAAAAGCCTGGGTGCAGAAAACATTCCCCTGTCTTATTTCTTAAAATTATTGAACAAGGAGGTAGATAAACATTCAGTAATGACGCGGTAAATAAAACGGGCTGAAAATCATCAAGATCTTCAGCCCGCGTTTATTTATGCTTTACCGTTACGCTGAACCCATTGTTCAGAGAATGATTTGGTTGCTATGTCAGGTAAGTCACGGCGTCTACCCCAACTCCTACCAAACACCTTTTTAAGAAAAAATGTCTTCCACTTCCCGCCTACCATGTTCATCATGTTGCGCTTCAACATTCCTTTTTTCCAAAAATACCAACCCCACATTTCTGATTTTGTGGCGAGACTTTCATTCACGGCATCACGACGGTTGAGCAGTAGCATTTTATGAATTTCAATATTAACCGGACACACTTCCGAACATTTTCCACATAAACTCGATGCATAACTTAAATGCTTAAATTCTTCCATCCCCTGCAAATGCGGTGTAATGATCGAACCTATCGGCCCACTGTAGGTAGTTTCGTATGCATGGCCTCCAATATTTTTATAAATCGGGCAACCGTTTAAACAAGCGCCGCAACGTATACAATATAACCCTTGACGTTGTTCCTTCTGCGCCAGGAGATTTGTCCGCCCGTTGTCTAATAACACCACGTACATTTCCTCCGGACCGTCCATTTCATCAGGCTGACGAGGTCCGCTAAAAATGGAATTATATACCGTTAAGTTTTGCCCTGTTCCATGAGTAGAAAGCAAAGGCCAAAACAGATCAAGGTCATAAATACTTGGCAGTATTTTTTCAATCCCCACAACAGCAATATGAACTTTAGGAAAAGTTGTAGAGAGGCGAGCATTCCCTTCGTTTTCAGTCAGACAAACGCTACCTGTATCTGCTAAAAGAAAATTACCACCTGTAATGCCAATATCGGCAGTAAGGTATTTATTACGCAGCAGTTCACGTGCCTTAAGTGTTAATTGTTCCGGAGTGGCATCTATTGGAGTTCCAAACTTCTCATGAAAAAGCTTCGCAATATCTTCTTTTGAAAGATGCATCGCCGGTGTAACAATGTGATAAGGCTTTTGTCCAAGTAATTGAACAATGTATTCTCCTAAATCAGTTTCCAGCGCTTCAATTCCATGTGCTTCCAAAAAATGATTAAGCTCAATCTCCTCTGTAGTCATTGACTTAGATTTGACCATGCTTTTTGCCTCATGCCTTTTGAAAATATTCAGAATTTCCTGACGCGCTTCATCGGCATCATTTGCCCAAATTACTTTTCCTCCTTTACGAGTAAAGTTTTGTTCAAACTCAACGAGGTATTTATCCAGATTCTCAATTGTACGCCATTTTACAATATGAGCCTTCCGTCTTGAATTTTCAAGATTATAAAATTTTGAAAGACCGCGTGTTACCGCCGCATCGTATTTGCCAATGTTAAAATTGATCTTGCGACGATGCTCAAGATCAAATGCCTTTTCTTCGGCTAGGTTGAGAAACTGATCGGAATTTTGACTCATCACTCCAAAATAACGAAAAAGGGCTGAAATATACCTTTCTCTCTTTTAAAAAAATCAGAATCTGAAACTTGTTCAATCTTCTAGTTGTTGAAATGAGCATCTATTAACCCATTTTCAGGTGACAGAATGCACAAAATAAGGCGGCACGTTAAAAACATGTCGCCTTATTTTCACTCCAAAAGCAGTTATCGATTGCTCGGAAAATTATTCTTCACATTAACCACTGGCCTTTTAGCACTATTGGCTAATTCCCAGGCTGTATAAAACACCAATTGAGCACGTTTGGCCTGCAATGGAAAAACAATTTTGCTTACTTCATCGCTAGGTTTGTGATAATCAGCATGTACTCCATTGAAATAGAATATAATTGGGATGTTGTGTTTTGCAAAATTGTAATGATCAGAACGGTAATAAAAACGGTTAGGATCATTAGGGTCATTGTATTTATAATCCAAATTTAACTTTGTATACGTTTTATTAGCTTGTTCGTTTACATTATGTAAATCAGTGCTTAATTTGTCGGAGCCGATAATATAAACATAATTAGAATCAGCAGCATGTTCCGGATCAATACGGCCGATCATATCAATATTAAGATCAGTAATTGTTTTCTCTAATGGAAACACAGGATGCTCTGAGTACCATTCAGAACCTAACAATCCTTTTTCTTCACCCACTACGGTCATAAACAAAATACTTCGACGCGGGCCTTTCCCTTCATTTTTAGCTTGCATAAATGCTTCAGCAAGCTCCATAACGGCAGTGGTTCCTGAACCATCATCATCAGCCCCATTAAAAACATCTCCTGTACCCACGCCGATATGATCATAATGTGCCGTGATTACCAAGACTTCATCTTTAAGGTCTGAGCCGGGTAAAAAGCCCAATACATTTCGCGCATTAATAGGCTTTGCAACCAATTGAATATTAAGATCGAGATTTAGCTTTATAGCTTTTGATTGAGGCTGTGTGCTTTTAGCTACTTTTGCTTTAAAATTATCTAATGATGTATGAGAAACACCCAAAATCACATCCGCCAATTCATTTGAGATATACACTACCGGGATCCTGGTGCCATTGTTTTTTTCAATTTTGGCAAACTCAATTTTCTTTTCCTTTAAATGATTGTTGCCGAATTTAGCGCGCATACCTTCAAGTACTATAAAAATCACCGAAGGTTCCATTGCTTTAATGTCGTCAATACGCTTGCGAGGATTGGCCGTATATTCTGATGCATTATTTGATTGGGTAATGAGGTTTAAGCCATTTTTACCAACCGGCTCACCGTACATTACTATTACTGGTTTACCTTTGATTGATACGTCTTTTAAATCGTTGTAATTAGCAGATTGAATTCCATAACCGGCAAAAACGATCTCATTCGTTTTAATTTGTATCTTATCCGGATTACTCGAACCCGACACCAAAAAATCAGTACCAAAACCATAAGACTTTCCATTTACCATAAAAATCGTAGTATCCAACGATTTTTCAACCAATGGTATATTCTGGAAATAAGAGCCATTAACCGGTGCCTGCAACCCTAATCCTTTAAAATAGTTGGCGATATAATCGGATGCCATCTCGGCTCCCTTTTGCCCTGTTTCTCTTCCACCATATTCATCGGAAGCCAGAATGGTCAAATGCTTCTTTAGATCTTGAGGAGTAATAGTATTCGCATACTTAACTTCAACAGGATTTTGTTGTCCAAAAGCTAAGCTTACACTTATAGCAATTAGCGTATTTAACAAAATTATCTTCTTCATTATTTAATTGGCTGTTATTATTAACTAAAGTAGAATTAAAAAAGAAAGGATCACCTGTTTAAGATAATCCTTTTGTATAATATTCGTTACAAGAATCAGTGTTATACGCAATCAATTTTGTTAACACGATTGGCATGACGACCACCTTCAAATGCTGTATCCAAAAATTTGTTTACGATTGCAGTAGCATCTTCAATTGAAATAAAACGAGCCGGCAAACAAACGATGTTAGCATCATTGTGACTACGTGCCAATTCAGCAATTTCCGGTTTCCAGCACAATGCAGCGCGAATACCCGCATGCTTATTAGCTGTAATAGCAACCCCGTTTGCACTACCACAAATTAAAACACCGAAATCAGCCTCTTTATCATGTACACTGTTCGCCACAGGATGTACATAGTCTGGATAGTCAACCGAATCAGTTGAAAACGGACCGAAATCTTTAGTTTCATATCCTCTTTCCTTCAGCAAATCTATCAGCACTTTTTTGTACTCGAAACCGGCGTGATCGCCACCTAATGCAATTTTCATTGTTATTTTCTTTAAACTAAATTTCTATTTACGGTCATTACTATATTCTTCCTCTTCTAAGGCTTCTTTTCTGGCCTTATTTTTAGCGACCCCTGCCGATACAAAAATACTAATTTCATAAAGGATAAATAGAGGTAAAGCAACGATGGTTTGTGTCATCATATCCGGACTCGGAGTAATGAATGCAGCAATTAACAAAATAATCACCACTGCATAACGACGACTAGAGCGTAGTAATTTGGGAGTAACAAAACCAAGCTTTGAAAGGAAATAAATCACAATCGGCATTTCAAACGTAATACCGCAACCTATTGATAAAATCCCTAGCGTTGAAAGATAGGAATCAAGTGAAATCTGATTGATAATTTCAGTGCTTACGGTATAAGAACCTAGAAACACGATTGTTAAAGGCACAATAATAAAATAGCCAAATAACATCCCCAGGAAAAATAGTAAAGAAATAAAGAAGATTAAGCCTGAAGCATAACGACGTTCTGCACTTTTTAAAGCAGGCCTGATAAAACGCCATAATTCCCAGATAAAATAAGGAAATGCTAATGCAATACCTAGCATAATAGAAGAGTTCAGGTGGATCATGAACTGACCGGAAAGTTCAGTATTCATGATAACGAAGTTGATCTTCGATACACAGAAATCTTCCAGATTATATTTTGCGGCCAAATGACACATCATTCTGTAAGTCCAGAAATCAGTATTTTTCGGTCCGAGGATAATATTATCAAAAACAAACTCTTTATAACTAAAAGCAATACCGGTAAAAACACTTATAGCGATTACTGATCGGATGATATGCCAGCGCAGTTCTTCAAGATGATCGAAAAACGACATTTCAGCTTCAATTGTATGCTTATCTTTATTAAGGTATTTGGAAACTAAAGTGTCCCGACGGCTATTTGGCATCTTACTTATTACTTAGCTGCAAATATAAAGGAAAAACCTGCATGCAGATTTTCTTTAATTCTTAAAAATCACATGTGGTTCATTGACCACACTTAAAACTAAACTTCATAAAAAAACACTCCACAAGGGAGTGTTTTTTTATACTATTAAAGCTTATAAATTCATGTCGAAAGTTTCCATGAATTTGGTAGTAAAGTTACCAGCTCTATAATTTGCATCCTGCATCAATTTAAGATGAAAAGGGATGGTAGTTTTTATGCCTTCAATTACAAACTCGCTTAATGCTCTTTCCATTGTGCAAATGGCTTCTTCACGAGTCTGCGCTACTGTAATCAATTTAGCAATCATAGAATCGTAATTCGGAGGAATTACATAACCAGAATACACATGCGTGTCAACACGTACACCGTGGCCACCTGGCGAATGGAAATTAGTAATCTTTCCAGGAGATGGGCGAAATCCATTGTTAGGATCTTCTGCATTGATACGGCATTCAATGGAGTGCATGGTAGGGAAATATGATTTTCCAGAAATTGGCACACCTGCAGCAACCTTAATTTGTTCTTTAATCAAATCAAAGTTAATTACCTCCTCCGTTACCGGATGCTCTACCTGAATACGTGTATTCATTTCCATGAAGTAGAAATTACGGTGCTTATCAACCAGGAACTCAATGGTTCCGGCGCCTTCATAATTAACCGCAGCAGCACCTGCAATAGCAGCTTCTCCCATTTTCTGACGAAGTTCTTCTGTCATAAACGGCGAAGGAGCTTCTTCAGTTAATTTTTGGTGACGACGTTGAATTGAACAGTCGCGTTCAGAGAGGTGACATACCTTTCCGTATTGATCTCCAACAATCTGAATTTCAATATGGCGAGGATCTTCAATAAATTTCTCTAAATAGATCCCATCATTGCCGAAAGCAGCACCAGCTTCCTGACGTGCAGAATCCCAAGCGGGTTCAAATTCTTCATCTTTCCAAATCACACGCATTCCGCGTCCACCTCCACCGGCGGTAGCTTTCAAAATAACAGGATAACCAATTTCAGCGGCAACCAATTTACCTTCTTTAACATCAGCGATCAATCCATCCGAACCTGGAATAGTTGGAACCCCTGCATTTTTCATGGTTTCTTTAGCAGATGCCTTATCTCCCATTCCATTAATCATTTCTGGAGATGCTCCTATGAATTTGATTCCATGGTCGCGGCAAATCGCTGAAAATTTAGCATTTTCAGAAAGGAATCCGTATCCGGGGTGAATTGCATCTGCGTTGGTAATTTCAGCAGCAGCAATAATATTTGGAATATTTAAGTAAGAATCTTTACTTGGAGCCGGGCCAATACATACAGCTTCATCAGCGAAACGCACATGAAGGCTATCACGATCAGCAGTAGAGTAAACGGCTACAGTTTTAACGCCCATTTCCTTGCAGGTACGAATGATACGCAAAGCGATCTCCCCACGATTGGCAATAAGTATTTTTTTAAACATGAATCTTTTTAATTTGTCCCGATAGTTAACGGGATGAAAATGTGTTCCCGATCGCTATCGGGATGAGCCAAAAATCATCTTAGAAATTTCAAAAATTTGAGAATTCACGAACTCTCAAATCTTCAAATTGAAATTATAATTTCTCCACAATGAATAATGGTTGATCGTACTCAACAGGACTGGCATTATCAACCAATACTTTAACAATACGTCCTGAAATCTCTGATTCGATTTCGTTAAATAATTTCATTGCCTCGATGATGCAAATCACCTGACCTGGTTTAATTTCATCACCCACATTCACAAATAAAGGTTTATCAGGACTAGGTTGACGATAAAAAGTACCAATCATTGGCGATTTAATCGTGATGTGATTCGCATTTTCAGCGGCTGGTGCAACTGGAGCTGGCGCTGGTGCGGCAGGTGCTGCTACTACCGGTGCTACTGGTGCAGCAGCAAGCGGTGCCATGGCAGGTACATTAGCTTGAACAACAGTTTGTGCTGATTGAGTGGTGGTTTTTATTGTGATTTTAAAATCTTTTCTCTCAATAGAAACTTCATTAACTCCTGATTTTGAAACGAACTTAATCAGTTCCTGAATTTCTTTGATTTCCATTTTAATATATGTGTTTGTTTAGTTGAATTTAAAGTTACCTTTTATTTTGAAAAAGTCAATTTGCTGTTAATAAGCCCATTTCAGATAGGTGGCTCCCCATGTGAATCCACCGCCAAAGGCTGCTAACACAATGTTATCACCTTTTTTCAGTTGGCTTTCCCATTCCCATAAGCATAAAGGAAGGGTTCCATTGGTTGTATTTCCGTATTTTTCGATGTTTAACATTACCTTTTCCGGACCAACCCCCATTCTGCTTGCGGTTGCATCAATAATACGTTTATTAGCTTGATGCGGAACCAACCAGGCGATATCATCGGCTGTAAGGTTGTTACGCTCCATAATTGTAGCAGCGGCATCGGCCATATTAGTTACGGCAAACTTAAATACCGTTTTTCCCTCTTGGTAAGCAAAATGTTCACGTTTTTCAACCGTTTCACGAGTTGCCGGGAAAGCAGAACCACCAGCTTTCATAAATAAAAACTGACGACCAGAGCCATCGCTTTTTAAGTAGGAGTCTTGAATACCTAATCCTTCATTATTAGCTTCCAGCAATACTGCACCGCCACCGTCTCCGAAAATAATACAGGTTGCACGATCTTCATAGTCAATAATAGCCGACATTTTATCAATACCTATTACTACTACTTTTTTATACATTCCTGTTTGAATAAACTGAGCTCCGGTAGTTAAACCGTAAAGAAAGCCAGAGCATGCAGCACTAAGGTCAAAACCCCAGGCATTTTTTGCCCCAATTTTATCACAAATAATATTAGCTGTTGCAGGGAATACGTGATCAGGAGTAACGGTTGTACAGATCAGAAGATCAATTTCATCTGCACTGATACCGCGTTTTGCCAACAAGCCTTCCATGACTTTTACACCCATGTCAGAACTTGCGCCATCTTTCATGATTCTGCGTTCTTTGATACCGGTTCGTGAAGTAATCCACTCATCATTGGTATCAACCATTTTTTCCAGTTCTTGATTTGTTAACCTATAATCAGGCACATAGCCATGAACTGCTGTTATTGCAGCATGAATTTTAGACATAAAATCAGAATATAATTTCTTGAAAAACTCTTTAATATAAGCCGGCAATATTATAAAAATATTACGACTTAAGTGCTTTTTTTCAAAAGCAAAAAGGCCCAGATTCACCTTAAAGATAATTTAAAAGTAAATTTGGGCCTTTTTAATGATTAATTAAATGCCGCCTTAATCTTGTCAATGAGCTTTGACGTAACAAGCTCTCTAGAGAGCAGCAACATGTTTTTTATAGCTTCAGGGTTTGAAATTCCATGACCTATAACTACTGGAGCATTAACTCCCAATATTGGACTTCCGCCAAATTGTTCATAATTAAAACGATCAAAAAACTCATCCTTGATTCCTTTTTTACGAGTGATTACGTAAAACGACTCGGCTAATTTAAGTACGACATTACCGGTAAATCCATCACAAACATATACATCTGCATGGTCAGAGAAAAGATCTCGTCCTTCTACATTCCCAACAAAATTAAACAATTCAGTTTCTTTCATTAAGGGGTAAGTAGCCTGACAAAGCAAATTGCCTTTCTCTTCTTCTTCTCCAATATTTAACAGCCCAACTTTGGGGTTGCTAACATTGTATACATTTTCGATGAGCAGTTTACCTAATATACCAAACTGCAAAAGCACATCCGGTTTACAGTCTGCATTCGCACCAACGTCAAGTAAAATACCTAGCCCTCCTTTGAGTTTAGGAACAATAGCCGGCATGCAAGGACGTACTACACCTGGTATAGCTTTTACAGTAAACATGGCTCCCACCAACATGGCGCCAGTGTTGCCTGCACTTGAAAAAGCATCAATCTTACCCTGCTGCAATAGACCAAAACCGACAGAAATGCTTGAATTAGGTTTCTTAACAATGGCTTTGGTTGGATGTTCACCCATACCAATTACTTCATCAGTGTGTACTAACTCGAAGTTAGCAACATCGAAACCCGCTTCAGAGCAAATGTTTTTTACCTGCTCGGAATCACCAATCAATACCAGCTTCTGGTCTGATGGCAATATTTTAAAGGCTTCAATCGCTCCTAAGACTGTAGCTTTAGGCGCAAAATCTCCACCCATAACATCTAAACCAATACGCATGGTAAGATTGCTTTATAATTAAGCTTGAGCTGTATTTTCTACGATTAACTTACCTCGGTAGTATAAATTACCGTCAACAGTGTAAGCACGGTGTGGAAGGTGTACGGCACCTGTAGTTTTGCAAACGAAAAGCGGAGTAGGCTCTGCTTTATAGTGAGTTCTACGTTTATCTCTTCTCGATTTCGATAATTTACGCTTCGGATTTGGCATTTCTTTACAATTTTATATATCCAAAAATTTATTTATTCTTATTAACTGAGCAGAACTCAATTTTCTTTAAGCTTTTTTAATGCAGCCCAACGAGGATCAACAATCTCTTCTTCGCCGGCATTTTCTTCTTGTTCAGCATTCATCTTTTTCAATGTTGCTAACATTTCCTCATCACAATAACTGCCCTTTTCATCGCAAACACTGATTATTGGCACCTGTAAATTGACGAACTCATAAACAAGTGGAGCGATATCAATTTCGTAGGCGCTGCGGTTCAGCATTATAATTTCTCCTGAATCATCAGGCTGACCATCGGTGATCTTGTAAATCTGCTGTTCATTTACTTCCACCGGAAGCGGATACTCACTTAAACAGCGATCGCAGGATGCTTGAATAATGCCTTCGATATGAAAATCGAGCACTAACATATTTTCCTGCTTATTCAGCTGCAAATGTACCTTTAAATTGCCTCTTTTAACCAGTGAATACTCATATTCGTTGAAAAATTTTTCATCAACGGAATATTCGAATACATGTTCTCCAGTAGTCAGGCCAATAAATGGAATAATATATTCTTTATTCGCTTTCAATGTACGTATCAATGAATTAGCCCGCAAAGGTAGAAATTAATATTGAAATAAGAAAGAGGACAAAAGAAAATTAAACTAGTAAATTATTCTTTCACACCTTCAAATCCCAGTAAATTTACCGGCACTAATGAAAGCCTTATAATTTTGGATCTATTTTCACCTTTTGTGTATGTCAAAAAACCTCAACTGGAAAAAACTTTCTTCCAATTACCTTCTCAAAGATAGCTGGGCAACCTTACGAGTAGATACCTGCGAAACTCCTGAAGGTAAAATTGTAACGCCTTATTACGTTCTGGAATACTCGAATTGGGCCAATGCGGTTGCCATTACTGAGGAAAACAAAGTACTAATGGTGCGTCAATACAGGCATGGAGCCGGTAAAGTTATGCTTGAAATTCCAGGCGGTGTTATAGATGAAGGAGAACAACCCATTGAAAGCATCAGAAGAGAACTTTTGGAAGAAACGGGCTACGAATTTAATCACATTGAAGCTACGGCGGTCATCTACCCCAATCCCTCTACTTCTAACAACCTTACCTACTGTTTTCTGGCACGAGGGGGCAAAAAAACTCAAGAACAACAATTGGATCATTCGGAAGACATAATAGTCGAGGAGATTAGCATTGATGAATTAAAACATCTGGCCTTAACCAATCAACTGCCTCAAGCATTACACACAGCTTCGGTTTTTTATGCGCTGCTTAAATTGGGCAAGTTATAAAACGCTAAAAAGCCGAAACTAAAAGAGTTTCGGCCTCAATTATTATATTGAATAGCTAGCTACAATAAGCTATTGATTAACCTTTCAATTGAAACACCTTCCGCCTCCGCTTTATAATTACGAACGATACGATGGCGCAAAACAGATGTAGCTACCGCCTGCACATCTTCAATATCGGGCGAATATTTGCCTGATATAGCAGCATGGCATTTAGCACCTAACACTAAGAACTGAGAGGCGCGTGGCCCTGCTCCCCAAGTCAGGTAATTGTTTACCATATCGGTTGCATGGCTAGTTCCAGGACGTGTTTTACTCACCAGATTAACCGCATAGTTCAAGACATTATCAGTTACCGGAATATTCCGCACCAAATGCTGGAAATACTCAATTTGATCTCCTGTTAAAACTTTTCGCAATTCGGCAGTTTTATTAGAGGTAGTATTCTTTACAATCATTAACTCTTGCTCAAAGGTTGGATAATCAAGCAATACATTAAACATAAAGCGGTCGAGCTGTGCTTCCGGAAGTGGATAGGTACCTTCCTGTTCAATTGGGTTTTGAGTAGCCAATACAAAAAAAGGCTTAGGCAAACGGTGGGTTATGCCGCCCACAGTTACTGCACGTTCTTGCATCGCTTCTAACAAAGCAGCTTGTGTTTTAGGAGGCGTACGGTTAATTTCATCGGCAAGGATGATGTTGGCAAACACAGGTCCTCTGACAAATTTGAACGAACGATCCTCTCCCAAAATTTCTGAACCGGTAATATCCGATGGCATTAAGTCAGGGGTGAATTGAATGCGATTATAGCTCAAATCAAGAACCCGGGAAATTGTTTGTACTAACAAAGTTTTTGCTAAACCCGGCACCCCTACAAGCAAACAGTGCCCGTTACTAAAAATAGCTACGAGCACTGATTTTATAATATCATCTTGTCCGACAATTACTTTGCCTACTTCAGTTTGTATTTCATTATAAGCAATGCTGAGTGCATCTACTGCTTCTACTTCTGATTGGTATAGCGACATAGTTTTTCTCCGAAAGTAATTTAATATTTCCTTCCCAATTGAGGTTAATTTCCTCTCAGGATTTTATTTCGATTTCTTTAACCACGGTTGTACTTCATTGCAACTTGCATAATCAGCATCAACCTTGATGAATTTTTCGGCACGTTTTTTAACCACCCATTCATTAAATATACGTTGCTGCTTTTCACTTAAAGCCGCTTCCTGAATGCGTGGGTAATCAAGATTCAAATTAGCCCTGTGAGGTTCAGATTGAGATTTGAAATAGATCAATCTAAAGCCTTGCTTGGTTTCTCCCTGAGAAATAAAAGGAATTGGCCGACTTAACTCACCTACTTTCATCGTATCAATGATTGACACTACTTCTTGATCCATTTGCCCTAAAGTATTCATAGGAATCAAACCGGTTCTTCCATTTTCAGGATTTTTAAACATACCGCCGCTTGAGCGAGTATCAACATCATCAGAAAATGCAACAGCGGCTTCTCCGAAGGTCATTTTCTTATCGTTAATATAATGAATTGCGGAATCTAAATCGGCTTTTGCTTTATCCAATTCTTTTTGGGTGAATTCAGGGCGAATTAAAATATGGCGTACATTCACCTGATCTCCACGGCGATCAATGGACTGGATAATATGAAATCCGAATTTAGTTTCAATAACAGGCGAAACCTCTCCCGGTTTTAATTTAAATGCAACGGCCTCAAAAGGTGTAACCATTTGCCCACGGCTAAAATAACCTATTTCACCGTTGTTTCTTGCTGAACCCGGATCTTGTGAGTAAAGCATCGCTAAAGTTCCAAAGTTTTCACCGGCACGTACACGGGCACGCAATGCATCCAATTTAGCTTTTGCCTGATCTTTTTCTTCTTTGCTATACACCGGATATCTTACGATTTCACCCACTTCAACTTCGGTACTGTAAAGCGGCAAACTGTCAACCGGCATTTTATCATAAAACGCTTTTACCTCAGCAGGAGAAACCGTGCTTCCTTCAGTAATTTTTGCATGCATGTTACGTGCCAATAACTGCTCACGCACCTGCGGACGAATATCTACTTTAAATTGCAATACCGATTTACCTAACAACTCTTTTTCTAATTTCTCTTGCGAGCCAACTTGTGAAATAAAGTATTGAATACGTTGATTAATGGTTTGATCAATTTGAGACTCTTCAACAGTGATACTATCAAGCTCAGCTTGTGTTAACAGTAGCTTCTGTAATAACAATTCATTAAGAATAGTACATTTTACTTTTTCATTTGGTGGATTTTGCTGACGCAAATATTCCAAATACTGCGATTCTACATCGGATTGAAGAATAATCTTATCGGCAACAACTCCTACAACTTTATCTACTGATTTTGATTGGGCAGAAACACCCATTGCAAAGCAAACTGCAACTAACAGCGTGAAAATTTTTTTCATCTAAAAATCTGGTAATTTTTGTTTATCAAACGCAAATCCAACAAGGAAATTACATAGGTAACAACTGTCAAAAATACATTTTTATTTTACTTGACAGCAAATAGTTTTAATTGGCCGGTACTTTAAAACAAAACGATATGGATAAATAATTTATTTTTGGGGATGGAAAAACTTTCTGTGACTCATGATGCTGTTGCATTAACTTCCTTAATGACTGAAGATCTGTATCAACTTGGAGATTGTGAAGCAGTAACATTGTTAAATAGTAACGAGCATGCACCTGTCGTTTCTGTAGTTGCCGAACCAACTCCTGAACTATCAAAAAACACGTCGTTCAATTATTTAGGCGATAATAACCGATACGTGGTTGTATTGGTAAATTATCCTAATCATGAATACATAGCTGATGGGGATAAAGAATTTCTTTTAAAAGTGATTAGCGCCCTCAAAATGGATTTAAAAGACATCGCGATTGTGAATATGGCAAAGTATCCGTCGGCGTCACTTACCGAACTTCATGCTTTTTTTGCAGGAAATAAGATCATCAGCTTTAACATTGATCTCAACAATTCTCTTTTCAAAGAAATTGAACTTACTCCGTATGCAATCAAAGATCATCTGGAAATGAAAATTCTAGCCGCAGAGGCCTTAAACATCATTGGAGAAGATAATGCCCGCAAAAAATCATTATGGAACGCTTTAAAAATCATGTTCAATGTCGCATAAACTTGTATTCGCCACCAATAACGCCCATAAACTGGAAGAAGTAAAACATTTACTAGGAGAAGGCTATGAACTTTTAACGCTTGACGCCATTGGATGCACGGAAGATATTGCCGAAACAGGAAATAGTTTTAGTGAGAATGCCGGAATTAAATCATGGCATGTGGTAAACAACTATGGAATTGACTGCTTTGGCGATGATAGCGGATTGGAAGTAGAAGCGTTAAACGGCGAACCCGGCATTTACTCTGCACGCTACAGCGGCAGCCGCAACTCCGATGAAAACATTAATCATCTGCTTAAAAATCTGGAAGGTAAAAATAACCGTAGAGCGCAATTCAGAACCGTTATTTCTCTTGTTTTGAACGGCGAAGAACACCTATTTGAAGGTATTGTAAAAGGCGCCATCCGCGCTGAACGCTCCGGGTCAAAAGGCTTTGGCTATGACCCAATATTCGAGCCAGAGGGCTATAATGTTACCTTTGCCGAAATGAGCATGGAAGAAAAAAACAGCATCAGTCATCGTGCAAAAGCAATGGAACAATTAGTAGTATTTTTGAAAAGAATAAGTGCGTAAATAAAAAGGCATATTCCTGAAAAACACTAATCGAGGCTAACTAAGTACCTTAGTTAGCCTTAATAATTTCGTCAATATAATATTGCAAATCAGGCAGCTTATTTACGATAAAATCCCACACAATATCGTAATCTACTCCAAAATAATTATGAATCAAACGATCTCTTGTTCCTGCCATTTTCTTCCACTCAATATTCACTGACCGGACCATTAGCTGTATCTTTAGAAAGAACCCAATATCCCCCAATTGATTTACTCCAAAGGATTTAATCTTGTTACGGTGAGAGGTTATTTTTTGAACAACCGTTTGTTTATCGTCCACAGCTGTCCAATATTTAAAAAGAGACTAAACAACTACTAATATTAAAACCTCTTGCCTCTTATCATCGGTGGATTTGCTTTATTAGGCACAGGCATTTTATCCTTTTTCTCAGGTGAATTTTGAGGCGTTGCAGGCTTAATATTATTTTCAGGTTTAAGAGGGCGTCCATTCGTATCCTCAGCTTCCGCTTTCGGTTCTTTATAAGCTACCTTTCTAAAAATATCTTCTTTAGAAATTGGGCGTTCCTCGCCTCTCCAATTAAAACCATCCAATTTATCTACACCGGCAGGGATTTTTTCAATGGGATGCAATGTTCCCTCCACATCCTTATCCCAACGAACCGTTTTGAGTTTATTGTTTTTAAATGTTAGCAACATTTTACTGCACAACGACCTGTTCATTCCCGTGTAAGTCTTTTGCACCGAATCTTCCAAAGGGTAATAAATACTTTCAGCATTGCCATTCACAAACATCCTGGAGAGCTCATTGTCTGTAAATAGTCCTACCATATTTTTACCAGCAATCTGGTTATATTTTGTACTATCCACATCACGGCTCACCAAAAAAGATGAACTGACCAATTTTAAACGATTTAGTTTTTTGTTTTTCAGTTCCAGATCAATCTGGTCAGCGGTCATTTGTGAGCCTTGTGTCCACATGGCAGGATGTTTATAACACCGCATAGTAGAATCGACATAAGTATATACCAAAGAATCAGCTACAGCCTGAAAGTCGGATTTAAACATTCTAACGTTACGATAAGCAAACATAATCCGGTGCCGGGAAGTATCTGGAAGGTTTTTTTTAAGGGTATCCTTACTTCCGATTTTCAAACTATCCGTCTTCGTATTTTTTATTGCCACCTTCTCCTCTACCGGTTTTTGTTTATCAACAGGCTTTAAGGGTTCCGTGATTCCGGGGCCAACCGGAGGAAGAATATTTTTAACTGTATCAGAGGCTAATTTTTCAATTGGAACTTCGGCTTCAGCAATAGTAGCATTGGAGCTATCTGCTTCTGAGGGCTTAATAATTGATGGCTTCTCGTCTGGTTTTGACATGGTAGTTTTCAACGTATCGGCTGTAAGAAACAGCGTATCCTTATCTTGAACAATGCTAAGGATGGCCCGTTTTGTCACAAAGGCTTCTTCTGTTCGTTTTGTGTATTGACCATAATCTCCCTGCAGTAAAATACGATCGGTTGTATCAACAAAAAACACGTTCTTAATAGCACGTCCGAAACCTGCTTTACGATCATAAAACAAACTGTCGCCTTTTAGTTTTTTGGATCCATTCTCATAATATGAATTTTTACTGGAATTAGCCTGATCGGTGCTTGTATTGTACCAGCCATTTTCAGTATAGATAAAATCGTCTTTACTTTTAATACGGGTTGGGCCGAAAAAAAAGGCAATACGAGAAACAGTGTTATAGTGTAAAGTATCACTTTTGATTTCAGCTTGAGGAGTCACAATTTTAACATCGCCGTGAAAAAATGCTTCTTTCGAACCCACAAAATAATTACCCGAATTACTGGTAAGCACATTGTCGGCATTGGTGATTTTACCCGGATTAGGATAAGTACCTACCCGTGTAACCATATCGTATAAAAGGTAATTTGTGGTAAGCACCGCCTTCCTATCAGAAAGACTTACATCATCAAAAAGCTCGGCTTTCTTGGTGTTTCCATCATAGTGAAGCGTTTTCGAAGTTACCGTAATCGTATCTGCCTGTATGATTTTAACATGGCCGTAGGCATCCAGCACATTTGTTTTATCATTTAGTGTAGCGCTATCACACATCATAGTTGCGTTATCATGACGAAAACGACAATTACCAACAAACTTTGAAACGTTCGATTTTGTATCAAAAATCGCTTCATTGGCACCTTCAATAATAATCTTGGAAGAAGTCTTTTGAGCAAAAAGTGCTCCTACGTTAAGTAAAACTATGAGAATGGTGAGGACAGGACTTTTCATTACGACAAAAATAATGTATTGCTTCAAATAAGACTCAAGAATAAAGATGAAATATGCTGACTTAATTATTCAATTTCCTGATATTGATTGTTAGTATCTACATAATCTAATTTACTTGTGTTTTTAGCTTGAATAAAGTAGGTTTACCTCAATGACTGCAATTGCCACATATCTCCCAAAATTTAATGAATTTAATGAAAAGCATAGTCTTTTCAATGCTTCTGATCGCATTTTACTAGCTGTAAGTGGAGGTATGGACTCAATGATTATGGTTTCTTTTTTTAAAGAAGCCGGAGTTGATTTTGGTATTGCTCATTGTAATTTTAGTTTACGTGGTGAAGAAGCGGATTTAGACGAAGCCTTTGTGCAAAAATTGGCTACTGACTTAAATGTACCTTATTATGTTAAAAAGTTCGACACACTTGGCTTTGCAGCAACAAACAAACTATCAACCCAAATGGCAGCTCGCGAACTGCGTTACCATTGGTTTGAGGATTTATTAAAGCTGCAAAACTATTCCTATGTGGCCACTGCTCATCATAAAAATGACATGGTGGAAACTATGCTGATTAATTTAGTGAGAGGAACAGGCATTGCGGGCTTACACGGCATTTTACCAAAACGTAAAAATACGCTGCGTCCGCTATTATTTTTAACCCGTGAAGAGATTGCTAAGATTGCTAAAACAGACAAAATTGAATTCAGAGAAGATAGCAGCAACAGCTCAAACAAGTACCTACGAAATAAATTACGTCATGAAGTAATTCCTGTTCTGCAAGAAATCAACCCGGATTTAGAGGAATCATTTATGACGACTGCGGAAAATGTTCGGGCGGCAGAAACTTTGCTGGAACTGTATTTACAAGATCAAAAATCAGAGCTGTTCACTTCACATGGTGTTGATCAACATATCAATATTAGTAAGCTAAAAGAACATTCAAAACCAACCCAACTTCTATACGAGCTGTTAAAACCTTATGATTTTTTATTTAGCCAGGTTGAAGAATTGATTCAGGCATTCAATGGCCAGCCGGGTAAACAGTTTTTTTCACCAAGCTATAAGCTGATCAAGGATCGCAATGACTTAATCATTAGTCCGCTCAAAAAAGAAGATGAAGAGACTTTAAATATGAATACGCTTTTTACTGCACGTATTGAAACCAATAAATCATTTGGCATTCCGTACAGTAAAACCATTGGCTGTTTTGATTTTGACAAACTTGTTTTTCCGCTAAATGTTCGGTACTGGCAAGCAGGAGATACTTTTGTTCCATTGGGCCTTGCCCGCAAGAAGAAACTAAGCGATTTTCTGATCGACCTTAAATTATCTCGCAGTAAAAAGGAAAAAGTAAAGGTAGTACTCTCCGGCGATGAAATCATTTGGGTGGCAGGTCAACGGATTAGTGATAAATTTAAAATCACTGATGACACTAAAACAATCTACATTCTAACAATGAATGAGCTAGACTTTTAATCCATAAAGTCAAAATTCACCATTGAGGTAGGCGGAGTCCAATTTGGATCTTCTCTTGTTGGATCATTTTTTTGAGGATGGCTTTTATCCGGACGAGTAGGATCCGCTTTCCCGGGATCTTGCTCCGGATCAATTGTAGGCTCAGGCGTTGGCTGTGGAACCGGTTCAGGTTTTAAGGGAGGTTGTTCAGGTTTTGCGGGAGAAGGATCCTGATTAACATTGGCCTGGCCACTATTAAATCCTTTATATTTTTCTTGCATAACCAACACACTAAATGGGGTAACAATTCTAACTAAAAGCAATTGGACATTAATTTAATCAAAAATATTCACAATGGCTAGATTACTTTGCATTAACCCTATAATTAAGATTCTTAACGTCTGAATAATGACTCTTTAATGTAGGTGAAAGAACCGAAGCTATTTTCTTAACATCTTGATCAACCGACTTTTCTGCAATCTGATTAAAATCAGAAATCAGACTACCAGAATTATTAAGCACCAAGTCAACAAACTCTCGGTCGAATTTTTTACCCTTTAAACTAACCAAGTGATCATATTCTCGGCTCGATGTATACCCCAATGAATCAGGCAGAGCGATATTTTTTTGATTCGCTAAAGCTGACAGTTGAGCGCTTATTTTACTCTGATCAAGAATAACTTGCAGGGCAATTAACTTAACCTGGTCACTTTGAGCATTTCTTTTAGCCAAAATTGCTGATTTAAACAGAAGCATACTTTCATCATAACTATCTACAACAAATGAAGCATCCTCATCCATTTTATCCGATTTTTTTTGTTCACTGATGCTCTTTGCAATCTCTTCACTATCGAGCTCCTGATTTTCGGCTCTTTTTAAGGGGAAGTTACAAGCACTTATTAAAACAGCTAAGGCATAAATGGTAATAATCAGAAATCTCATGACAAAAATTTTAATTCATTACACGAAATATCTGTGCCAGTGGCTTAAAAACTTACTTAAGGTAATCGTTTCAACATATTCTCTGTTTTAAAAGAAGCTTACCCGCAAGATATTACACATAATTGTGCAATATGATCCACAAGGCTCATTTAACAATAATCATTGGGAGCAATGTGTTAAGAAATAGAATTATGGCATGGATATTTCGATTCTTATTCTATTCCGTTTCAGAATTAAATGGAACCCTCTTAAAATAAATCAGTGTCTTACTTAAAAATTTAAATTATGGATACGCTAGAATTAAAAGGTAGATGGAATGAAATTAAAGGTAAAATTAAGCAGCAATATGGAATGCTAACTGATGACGATTTGAGATACGAAGATGGTAAGGACGATGAATTAGTTGGTCGATTGCAGCAAAAAATCGGAAAAACAAGAGACGAAATCATAAAATGGCTTCGCTCTCTGTAATGGCATAATTATAGAAATGGAGAGAATAATTGCCAAGCATGAGAAGATAAAAAATGCGTGATTCCATTTCTTAAAAAAACGCTCTCTTTACAAGGCCCTTGGAGGTGTAAATCTTCAAGGACCTTTCTTTTGCATTTCAAATAGGAGAAGCAGTACTAAGGAATTACTATGGCTTTAGTGTGATATTGTTGGAGAAGGACTTGATTTTTTAGTACGTTGCGCCCAGTCGCTTGAATCAGAAACATATGATTTTAATACTTTAGTAACACTATGATCAGGTTTTATCTCGATAAATCCATTTTTACATAATAAGCGATATACGTTCCAATATTTTATGACCGAGCCGGGTACAGCAGTAATGTGTTCTTCACAGAAACTTAGAATAATGCAATTTTTCATACTTTTTAGTTTACCATTTAAATTCAAAGCATAAGCAGGATTGGGAAGCCCTCGTAAAAAGTGAAACACTCTCCTCACTGGCCACAAATCCCAATTAATCAACTCCTTATAATCACTGCTTTCTACTCTACGTGCCCTTACTAAAATCGGAACTTCCTATTTGCATGTACTTTTCGGCCGACCCAGTTTTTAAGCTCTTAATGGCTTTTTTAATAAGCTTTGCCCCTAAAGCCATTGATTTTCTTTTATAACTGCTGTAGCGCTCACCAAGTGATAACGTAAAGCCTTCTGCAAAAAGTATAGCTCCAGTATCCTCTCCATGATCAACCAAATGAACTGTACCTCCCGGATTCAGATCCATATAATAGTAAATCCAAAAATCCGGATTGGGGCCCCGGTATTGCGGTAACAACGAAGGATGATAGTTAATTATAGTAAGATTAGGTAAATCAACAATTTCTTTAGAAAGTAAATGCCCCATGCTGTAAATTACCAGCAACTCCGGATTTAACTTTTTTATCCATTGAGCAAAATCACTTTGCTCCTCTTTTGTGAAGGCAAAAAAGGGAATCTTTTTCTTCCTAGCTACTCTTGACAATTGGAGATAACCTTCCCCTTTGATAAGCCGATTAAAATCATTTAAAGAAAATGCAACACGATTAATTAAGGTAGATTGATGAGAGTTAACAGATTCCGCAATTCCAATCACTTCCTCAGTACTCAATAAAGCATCAAGTATTGGGTTATTGTGGGTTCCAATGTATACTATTTTCATACTTCAAAAACGAGTACATTAACTGTTACAAATGAAAGACCAATAGACTAAACAGGAATTAAAATTAGCAATGCAGCTACGAGAAATGGTTTCCCCAAAACACTCACACAAACACCAGTACACATAAGACAATCGCTATTAAATACTTATGGATATTATTCCACGTTTTTATTTGAAATTTCTACAATTGAGGAATTTCAAATAATTGTAAGAGATTATTTCGTTTTTGAATGCATTATTCTCTTTTCTTCTTTTTATTACATGATTTTCCCTCTTCAATAGAATGAGAAAGATAAACAGCCCGATCTTTTTTGGCCATTTCAGCAAGTTTGCCATAAAACTTTTCAAGCACTCGTAACTCTTCTGCACTCAAATCTTCCGCATCAATTATACGGTTGGCAACGAGTTCATTCAATTAATATGAATGGCTATAAAGTCTTTATTTTGAGTTTCTGGATAAGAAAAACCATCAGGAAAGTAACGATGGTTTTTCCGGTATTAATTACGAGCTTCCAGGTATCTGAATAACTAAAAAGTGGAACGGTAATTAACCATATTATTATGTTGTTAAGGCTAGCAAAAAGGCGGCAAACCGTTCAAATATTGATTGTCTACTTTTCATACTGAGTGTTAATTTGATATTAACGGAATATACATAACATCATTCCCTCGTCATTAATCTTTTATGGATCCAAGGAGGTTTAAAGAGGTAATATAAATCTAAATTCATCAACGAAATCAAAGAATATTTATAATTTAGAGACAATTGAGTTGCTGGTTTTCAACCAAAATTACAGCTCATTAAACAGTACATATGAAAGAGAAAGCACTTTTCGTTGAAAAACAATTTTTAGGCTTAAATCGCAATTGGTTGCTTACAAGACTGGTTTTAGCTATTTTCTGTTTTGTAATTTATTACTTTGACGCAGATCAAAACAACGCAGATATCTTGCTGGTTGTTGGAATTTCGATTCTCATAATTTCAATAATTTTAACCTTTATTATCCATTACAAAACCCTTGTTTTTGAAAACTGCGTGGTTCTTGATGGCTTTTGGACCACACGTCGCATAAAAATTGATTTCGGCAGCGTTCAATCGGTAGAAAAGGCTCAGTACAGTAACTTCCTGTTGAATAACCCTGTTTATAATCTGCATAAAAAAGGCACCATTCGTTTTTATACGAGAGGTAAGTATGCCGCCAAACTTACCGACAAAGATGGGTTGATTTACATGATCGGGTCACAACAGCCCGATGAACTTGTCCGCGTAATTAAGGAACAGTTGAAAAACTAACAATTGATGATTGACAGAAACACAATTCAACTGCTTCGCATTCCTTTTTCTTTCTATTTAATGCCTGTGTTTTTGTTTGCGCTGAGCCAAGCAAAACCTATACACATCATTAATGCCATTGCTGCTTTCCTGATTTTACACGTATTTGTTTACCCCGCGAGCAATGGCTACAATAGCTATATGGACCAGGATGAGGGGCCAATTGGGGGCTTAAAAAACCCGCCCAAAGCTACAAAAAAACTCTTCTATGCAGCACTTTCCTTTGACATTACAGCCTTAATTCTTAGTTTATTTATAAGCAAAATTTTCTTCGTTTGCATACTATTGTACATCATTGCTTCCAGAGCGTATAGCTTCAAAGGCATTCGACTTAAAAAGTATCCTTTCGTAGGCTTTATAACGGTTATTTTTGTTCAGGGAGCGTTTACCTTTTTTATGGTCTATCAGTGTATTACTCAGCAAAGTATTCCGCTGATATTAAACTCTCCTTTACAGATAGCCATGATTGCTTCTTCTGTTTTACTTGCCGGCGTTTATCCATTAACACAAGTTTATCAACATGAAGAAGATTTTAAACAGGGTGACAAAACGATTAGCTATTTACTAGGTTACCGCGGAACATTCATTTTCTCATCAATAGCCTTTCTTATTACCAACCTTTTATTTTGGCACTATTTCAACTCAATAGAAAACTTAGCACAGTTTTATATTTTACAGGTATTCTTTATCCCTATTGCTATTTATTTCGTAAGTTGGATGTTAAAGGTGTTCAAAAATACTGCTTATGCAAATTTTGAAAACACCATGAGAATGAACAAAGTGGCTTCAATTTGCATGGGCCTTTGTTTTCTTTTATTGTTAATTTTAAACCAAATACTATGAGTATCGTTGCGTCTATTGCGACAGCAAATCCGGAGTTTAAACATGATCAAAAAGCCATACTCGACTACATGATTCGTGTTTTGCAATCGCCAGAAGACGAACGTAAACTATTAAGTATTCTTTATCATCGAAGCGGAATAAAATCCCGTTATTCCGTTTTATCGGAATTTTCCAAAAACGCCACTCTTTCCTTCTTCCATCAAAATGGAAAGCCTCAACCTTTAGAAGGTCGAATGGCGTTATATCATGAACAGGCCGGCCAACTTTCAATAAAAGCAATTGAGCGTTGTTTAGATGGCAAATGCACCCCAGATGAAATTACTCATTTAATTACGGTAAGTTGCACTGGTTTGGCAGCACCTGGTTTGGATATCGAATTGACAGAAAACCTTAAAATGAAAAGTACAATATACCGAACGTCTGTAAATTTCATGGGTTGCTATGCTGCATTACATGCCTTCAAACAAGCCGATATGATTTGCAAGACAGAACAGAACGCTAAAGTGCTGGTTGTTTCGGTAGAGCTCTGCACTATTCATTTCCAAAATCGAAACGACATGGACAACCTTACAGCGAATCTTCTTTTTGGAGATGGAGCTGCGGCAGCCTTGGTTTGTTCGGATAAAATGGCCTCTGAAAAAGGCTGGAAAGGTTTACAGATAAAAAACTTCCATTCTGATATTCGTTTCAATGGTAAAAAAGACATGGCTTGGAAAATTTCAAGCACCGGCTTTTTAATGACGCTTAGCAATTATATTCCTGATTTGGTAGAAGCCGGCATTTGCGAACTGGTGACAGCATCTTTAAAAACGACAGGAAACAGCCCCTCAACCATTCACCATTGGGCCATTCATCCCGGCGGAAGAAGAATTTTAGAGGTTATTGAAAAGGAACTTAAGCTGAACAAAAACCTGCTCGAATCGTCATACAACGTATTGCGAGATTATGGAAATATGTCTTCTCCCACCGTATTATTCGTAATGAAAGATATCTGGAACAACAAGATTGATTGGAATAAAGACGAACTTATGTTTGCCGCCGGTTTCGGACCCGGCTTAACCATGGAAAGCATGGTGTTTGAAGTGAAGAGAATGTGCGAATGAAGAAATGAGGAAAATAATAGAATGGGAAAATGATGGCAAATATCCATGGATATCAACTATGGACCATTGACTAATGACAAAAGAACCAATGAATCAATGAACCAACAAATGAACAACCTTTCCCTCCGCTCCTCACAACTCGAATTGCTTGATGCTGAAAATATCCCCTATGCTGACCTGGCGCAAAATCTAAAAGAACTTGAAACCATAAATCATTACTTAGGAGGCCATTCCATCACCATTAAAGGATTACAGCGATTAATTAGTGATGTAAATCATACATATGCTATTCTTGATATTGGTAGCGGAGGCGGCGATACGCTTAAAGCGATAGCCCAATTTGGCAGAAAGTCAGGATTGAAGTTTAAGCTTATCGGAGTCGATTTAAAAGAAGAAGCTATACAGTATGCCGCTGAAAATTGCAAAGATTTTCCAGAAATTAAATTTATCCATACAGATTATCGAAAAATAGATCAGAACAAATCCAAACCCGATATTATTATTTCATCGCTGTTTTGCCATCATTTAAGCGATGAGCAATTAGTTGATTTTTTAGTGTGGATGAATAAAAATGCGAAAGTAGGCTTCATCGTAAATGACCTTCACCGACATTCACTTGCCTACCACAGCATTAGCACAATAACAAACCTCTTTTCAAAATCATATCTCGTAAAAAACGATGCCAAAGTATCCGTAGCTCGTGGTTTCAAACGAATTGAACTACAAACTTTATTAGCAAAAGCAAAAGTCAAACGCGCCTCATTAACTTGGATGTGGGCATTTAGATGGTTAATTGTGGGGAGAAAGATCTGAGTATTGAACAGACAAAGTAATGTAAAAAAGAAAAATGGATATAACTACAAACTATGGCCAATCGACTATTGACAATATGAACTATGAACCAAACGCTATCATCAAATAACTTTCAAGTTGCCATAATTGGAGGAGGATTGGCGGGTTTATGCCTTTCGATTCAACTAGCGGAACAGGGTTATTCTGTTGTTTTAATTGAAAAGGAAAAATATCCCTTCCACAAGGTTTGTGGTGAATACATTGCCATGGAATCCTGGAACTTCTTGGAACAACTGGGAGTGCCACTTTCACAAATGAATTTACCTCGTATCAACAAGCTCCACGTTTCTGCCTGCAACGGGAATCTTTTAAAGCACAACCTCAATCCCGGGGGCTTTGGAATCAGCCGCTTCACACTGGATCATAAATTAGCTCAAATTGCTACACAAAAGGGAGTTGCTTTACTTGATGAAACTAAAGTGAATGCAGTATTGCCCGAATACACTTCATTTCTGCTTAAAACCTCTAAAGGCGAAATACGTGCGGGTTTGGTTTGTGGCGCACATGGAAAACGTTCAAACATTGATGTTAAATTGAAGCGCAAGTTTATTCAAAATCCAGACCCAAACAATTATATCGCTATTAAGTATCATGTCAAGGCCGACCTTTCCGAGAACCTCATTGCATTGCATAATTTTGAAAATGGCTATTGCGGCATTTCAAAAGTGGATAGTGGTCGGTTCTGTTTATGCTACCTTACTACTGTTGAAAATCTGCAAAAGCACAGCGGATATATCAAACATATGGAAAAAGCTATTTTAATGAAGAACCCCCATTTAGCCGATTGCTTTACCCAATCCGAGTTCCTCTATGAGCAACCTCTCGCCATTTCACAGCTTAATTTTTCGAGCAAAGCATCAGTTGAAAACCACATTTTTATGCTGGGCGATGCGGCTGGATTAATTACTCCACTTTGTGGAAATGGCATGAGTATGGCAATGCATGCTTCAAAACTATTAGCTTGCATTTTACCTGAGCTCATTGAAAGTAAAATATCATTGCAATTGGCAGAAGAAAGGTATCTAAAACTATGGAATCAGCAGTTTTCAACTCGTCTTAAAGTAGGTCGCACTTTTCAGTATTTATTCGGTCACCCTACTGTAACGAATTTAACCATTGCTTTGCTTAAACACACTCCCGGCTTAATGGGTAAACTCGTAAACCTTACTCATGGTGAGAATTTTTAAACTTCGAGCCGCTTGCCTAAACAAGCATGGATATGTGCTATAACTACTTGTCCCATGGTTTCATATTTCAAAAATTCAGCATCATGGTGATGTTCGGCAAGCTCCGCTCTTAATGTGCTCACTTTTTCGGTAGTGGATATAGTATCATTTCCCAGCACACTAAATAACTCCCCAACTCGCCGTGACGATGACTTATAACGGGTAGCCATTAACGTTCTCTCTTCTTCCTGATACTGGCTCATGGTTTTATGATTCATGTGCTGCATCCCCAAAAAAACCAGCTTATTATTCTCCTTAAAATAATGGGGCAGGTAAAAATTCTTTCGTCCTTCGTATGATTGCTGATCAAAATCGATCGCACGCAAGCGGTACTGCAAGCCTTCAATATCAGGGGTAATGTCGACCACAAAGTTATAAGAGCGCATATCACCTAATAAACGAACAAAACAGCGTTCATTAAACTTTACAAACTCTTTACTCACACGTATCTGGTTAAATTTCACATCATCCAAATAGCTATCAATAAACACATCACCGGGCAAACCAATAATATGTTCTTCAATGAGGGTGTTGCCTTCTGTAAGATATGTAATCCGATTAGGAGATAAAATATGCTCCAATTCAAGTCCGTAAACGCGCGAAGCATCGGCTACTTTCACATAAAAATGATCGTAATTGTCATTCAAACGATTAATGATACGTACACGAAAAGGCTTGGAATTACCGAAGGCACAAAAATCGATACGAGAAACCGAAAGATTGGTCATTAAGTCGGTATCACCATGGGTAGTAAGCAATGAGTAGATATAAGTAAGGGCCGGATAAAGCTCACGCATATTGCTTTCATCGTAATAAACGGTTTTCCAAAGCGTATCCTTGCCGTTTTTATCCAATAGCGGAACTTCCAGATTAAAGCGAAGCATATCGGAATACTGCAACGGGAGTGTAATTTCCCGACCATACTTTACCAGGTATTCTCGCAAATCATCATTTACAGGGAAAAAGAGTTTTTTCTTAGATGGAATGTTATGGTGAACTTTAGGCATGTATCTAAAAATAATACTAAAAGTACTAATTAGAAAAGATAAGAACAGCGATTGAGGATTTTATTGATTGGCAGGATATCTGTCTTTAAGTGAGGGTAGTGATAAAACAAATCGGGCCTCCGAAAAATCCGAAGACCCGATTTGCTTTAGGCATATTACTCAATACTAATAACTCATTTAATACTGAACACCGCTCTTACATCGGCGCGTAACTTAATGGTTTTAAAATCAATTTCGGGCATTACCGCTGATTCATCTGCCATGCCACGTATCTTCATAGACATCATCGGTTGCGGGCGATAGCCTCCACCTGAATTATCCTGATCATAAACTTCCAATACTCCACTCACTTGTTCTCCAATGGCCGACAATAAATAAGTGGCCTTGTCTTTTGCATCTTTAATCGCTTTCATTTTTAACTCCTTGCGAAACTCGGCGATTTTGCTGTGTGAAAACTCGGCAACATTTACACTTTCAATCCCTTTAGGATCAACAGCAGAAAGAATAGCATTGACTTTATCCAATTTGTTCAATTTCAACCGGTACTGTTTACGCGCCAAAAAGTTTTGATCTTTCTTCTTGTTCCACCACTGATCGTAGTTATAGCCATAAATATTATTAATCATAAAACTCTCTTTAGGGATACCGGCATCGAGCACAGCTTTTTGCAATTGTTTTTCCAGTGTTTCAATATCAACCTTATTCTTATTCCCATTATCGCGAAAAAACTCTTTCAACGAAATATTCAGATAGATTTCATCTGGAGTAACTTCCATTTCGGCGGTACCGGTTACCTCAATTTTCTTCACAGGCGGCACAACCGCAAATGATTGAGCCATCGCTGTTGTTCCAACTACTAAGAGTGCTATGCTTGCAATAATCTTTTTCATATTTTTTATCGTTTTACTATTTAGATGCCAGAAGTATTGGTATTCCATAAAGATATTGAAAAGAAAAGTGAAGGAAAGGCTTAAAAGAAAAGAGCGGACATAAACATGCACGCTCTTTTGAAAATCGTAATCGTTGGAGTTATGCTTCAACAACTTCACTTTGTGTATCGTCTTCTTCAACCGGCGGCTTTTCAAGCACACGGAAATAGCGTTTCTGAAACAGAAGTATCATAATTACACCTACTGAAATGGCTGCATCGGCAATGTTAAATACCGGACGGAAGAAAATATATTCTTCACCGCCCCAAATTGGAAGCCATGAAGGGAAATATCCTTGTAAAATCGGGAAATAGAACATATCTACAACGCGACCGTGAAGCAAGGGTGCATAATTATAAATTACTCCATAAAACACGCTATCCAGAATATTACCTAAAGCACCTGCAAAAATTAAACTTACACTTACGGTGAGTCCAAAAGTATAGCGCTGCTTAATAACATAGTGAATGCCATAACCAATGCCCGCTACTGCTGCAATGCGAAATAAGGTAAGAAACAATTTGCCAAAAGCTCCGGCGAATTCCATTCCGAAAGCCATTCCATTGTTTTCAGTGAAATGGATGATAAACCAGTTGCCTATAATATTGTATTCCTGGCCTATGAACATATTGTTCTTAACCCAGGTTTTTAACAACTGATCGGCCAGTACAACTAGCGCGATAATTAAAATTGCTTTAAACGATCTTTTCAAAGTATACTTTTTTACCCCTAATCTTACCTCTGATTAGTATTGTTTCAATTTGGCTTCCATGCTAAGTGTAGTGTGAGGCACTGCTCTCAAACGCTCTTTAGGAATCAATTTGCCAGTTTCACGGCAAATACCATATGTTTTATTCTCGATACGTACCAAAGCCGCTTCCAGGTTTTCAATAAACTTCTTTTGGCGGGCTGCTAATTGGTTCGTACTCTCCTTTTCTAAGGTTGCAGAACCATCTTCTAACGCTTTGAATGTACCGGCAGTATCATCCGTTCCGTTTTGATTAGGATTACTTAAACTAGCTACTAAACCATTCAATTCAGATTTAGCCTTAGCAATTTTTTCTATGATTAACTCTTTGAATTCTAAAAGTTCTGCATCAGAATAACGGTTTTTTACCGCTCCGTTAACGTTTGTTTCGTTATTATCCATTTTTAGTTCCTCTCTATCTCTATTTTTAAGGTAGTTTCATCAATTTCAATCGTATCAGTGGATACGAAACCATTTTCTTGTAATTCAAAATTTATGCCCAATACTTCAGCACAAATATATTGCAAGTTATTTTTTACTGCACCATTTACCAAGGTATTTGATTCCAACATAATGGAAATCTTATCGGTTACCTCAAATCCCTTTTCTTTTCGAAGATTTTGAATACGATTTACTAACTCGCGTGCTACACCTTCTTGTTTTAGGTCTTCGGTAATGGTCACATCCAATGCCACGGTAAGTTTTCCCATATTGGCAACCAACCAACCTGGTATATCTTCAGCCAACACTTCTACTTCTGAAATGAAAATTTTATGTGCCGATTTTTTAAGTTGATATTCTCCATCAGTCACTAAAGTCATTATATCATTATCCTGAAGCAGGCCCAACTCCTCGGTTACCACTTTCATATCTTTACCCAATCTAGCCCCTAACAGCTTAAAATTAGGTTTCACTTTCTTCTTAATAACACCAGAGGTATCAACTATATACTGTATATCTTTGATATTAGTTTCAGATAAAATTAAATCACGAACCTTTTCAACTTTTTCCTGGAACTTGTCATCCAAAACAGGAAGCAAAATCTGGGTCAATGGCTGGCGAACTTTGATATCCGCTTTCTTACGCAACGAAAGAATCAGCGAGGAAATATCCTGAGCCATTGCCATGCGTTCTTCCAGCTCTTTATCCACCTCTGCATCATTTACAACCGGGAAATCGGTTAAATGAACCGATTCAACATTGTGACGTTTAGTGATGGCATTTAAATCAGAGAATAAACGATCACTGTAAAACGGAGCTACCGGCGACATTAACTGTGCGATAGTTTCCAAACAACGATATAGTGTTTGATACGCTGAAACCTTATCCTGCGTATAATCACCTTTCCAGAAACGACGACGGCATAAACGTACATACCAGTTGCTTAAATGTTCATCCACAAAACTCTGGATTGAACGTGCAGCTTTAGTAGGCTCGTAATCGGCATAGCATTCATCTACTTCTTTAACCAATGAATTCAATAGTGAGATGATCCAACGATCAATTTCCGGACGTTCATGAGCAGGAACTTCCGCCTCAGCATACTTAAACTTATCAATATTGGCGTATAAAGAAAAGAATGAATACGTATTATATAGCGTGCCGAAAAACTTACGCTGAACTTCAGCCAAGCCTTCAATATTAAATTTCAAATTATCCCAAGGAGATGCATTGGAAACCATGTACCAACGCGTCGCATCGGCACTGTATTTTTCAATCGTTTCAAACGGATCTGTAGCATTTCCAAGACGTTTCGACATTTTATTGCCGTTTTTATCGAGCACTAATCCGTTAGACACCACATTTTTAAATGCTACTGAATCAAATAACATCACCGCAATTGCATGCAATGTAAAGAACCATCCACGCGTTTGATCCACTCCTTCTGCTATGAAATCAGCAGGGTAAGCATTTTTGAACTCTTCATTATTTTCAAAAGGGAAATGCCATTGTGCATAAGGCATTGCTCCTGAATCAAACCAAACATCGATCAAATCAAGTTCGCGTACGAGTTTTTTCCTATTTTGAACGAACACGATATTATCAACATACGGACGGTGTAAATCATGCTCGTTTTCTTTGATTTTAGCAAGATAAACTTCGTTCGCGTTTTTTTCTTCAATAGTTAGCAAACCTGATTGCATTGCATTCTCAAGCTGATTTACCAGTTCAGCTGTTGAACCGATACAGATTTCTTCCGAAGCATCTTCTGAACGCCAAATTGGCAATGGAGTTCCCCAGTAGCGTGAACGAGAAAGATTCCAGTCAACTAAATTTTCCAACCAGTTTCCAAAACGACCAGTTCCCGTTGATTCAGGTTTCCAGTTGATGGTTTTATTCAGTTCAACCATTCTGTCCTTTAAAGCAGTGGTCTTAATAAACCACGAATCGAGCGGATAGTATAAAACCGGCTTGTCTGTTCTCCAGCAATGAGGATAACTATGTTCGTATTTTTCTACTTTAAAAGCTTTATTTTCTTCTTTTAGCTTAATAGAAATTAAAACATCAGTTGATCTGTAATTCGGATCATTTTCGTCTTGTCCGTCGTAGTTTTTAACGTACTTTCCGGAGAACTCACCCATTCCGTCAATAAACTTTCCTTGTTTATCCACTAATGTTAATGCACCAATTCCATATTGTTTAGCAACGCGAAAGTCGTCTGAACCGAATGAAGGCGCAATATGAACGATACCGGTACCATCTTCAGTAGTTACAAAATCACCGATTAATACACGAAAGGCGTCCCCATCTTCAGGTTGTTGATAAGGCATCAACTGCTCATAACGAACACCTTCCAGATCCGAACCTTTTAGTTCTCCAATTACTTTATATGGAATAGTTTTATCGCCGGCGTTGTACAATTCAAGTTCTAACTCTTCATTCTTTTCCGAGAAATACTTACGGAACAAATCTTTGGCTAGTATAACATTGATAGGCTCAAACGTATACTGATTAAACGTTTTTACAACTAAGTAGGTAATGTCTTTCCCAACAGCTAATGCTGTATTTGAAGGCAAAGTCCAAGGAGTGGTTGTCCAAGCCAGAAAGAAAAGGTCTTGATTCTTGAGTTCTGAATCTTGAGTAATAAAAGTTGAGAGATTTGCTTTTCCTTCTTCTGATACTTTAAACTGAGCAACCACCGTAGTATCTTTCACCATTTTGTAGGTTCCCGGCTGATTTAACTCATGCGAACTCAATCCGGTTCCTGCAGCCGGCGAATATGGCTGAATGGTGTATCCTTTGTAAAGCAAGCCTTTTTTATAAAGTTCGCTCAACAGGTACCAAAGTGATTCAATATAATTGTTTTCGTACGTGATATACGGATTGTCAATATCAACCCAATACCCCATACGAACCGTTAAATCATTCCAAACATCGGTGTAACGCATTACCTCTTTGCGGCAAGCGTGGTTATAGTCGTCAACCGAAATCTTTTTGCCGATATCTTCTTTAGTAATACCTAAAGCCTTTTCGACAGCTAGTTCAATTGGCAATCCGTGCGTATCCCAGCCCGCTTTACGCTTTACCTGAAAACCTTTAAGCGTTTTGTAACGACAGAAAATATCCTTGATAGCACGAGCCATAACGTGGTGAATACCAGGCATGCCATTGGCCGAAGGAGGACCCTCGTAAAAGTTAAATGGTTTAGATGCAGGACGCGAGCTAATGCTTTTCTCGAAAATCTTTTTTTCTTTCCAATTCGCCAATACTTCTTTTCCTACCCCTGATAGGTCTAACTGTTTATATTCTCTATACTTCAAAGCCTTAAAAACTAATCTGATGTGTGTTTAAAATAGGTCGCAAATTTAAGGTTTTTTCAAACCAATTCTTAGTTTTTTCCGCAAGTAAAGTAATCCGTAAATGCCGATCAATCCAAAATTGACTTTTTTACCCCCACAACACATTCTTGCACGTTTTATGCTATACTATTCTAACAACTGTAAAAATTCTTAGTTACTAAGTTTGCATGGTCATCACTTTTATTTACTTAGTCAATTCAAATACAGCCTGTTAACGAGTTTATATTAACTTATAATTTAAAAAATTATTTTTTTTCCAAAATATTAATTAACTTAATGTCAGGTAATTAGTTTTTTACAATAACTTTTTTGTCATTTTTTATTACTTTTGGGAAAGCAAACTAACAATAAATTAAAATTATTCATTTAACATTTTATACTCTCCCCTAAATGAACGCTATAGGAAAAAATATTAAATCGCTTCGTCAATCGCGAAACTGGAGCCAGGAACAAGTTGCCACCAAATTGGGTATTACAGCTCCTGCCTTTTCAAAAATCGAGAGCGGATTTACTGATATAAATTTCTCTCGTCTTGAGCAAATTTCACAACTTTTTGGATTATCAGCTGTGGAATTAATTACCTATCATAATCAGGAAGAACAGAAGAAATTTAACAGTGAACTATTAGTTCTTAAAGACCGACTAGCTTTACGTGAAGCGGAAATTATTGAACTTCAAAAGAAAGTAATTTCATTGCTTGAAAAAACAGACAAGTAAATGGCTATGCAAAAAAAATGAGGCTGTCTCCTATGTTTGAAAAAAAACAGAAGACGGCCTCTTTACTAACTTAACCTCGCTCCCTTCAAAGAGAAAAGCTTATCAAGAACTATTTCCCTTAATCTTCAGCTTCGGTCATATCCATATCCATTACCACCAATGGTTCACTAACTGTTTTACGCTCATTGTAAACTTCAAGACTCAACAATAAAGCAGGAACCAAAATAAGATTAGACAACAATGCCACCAATAAGGTAATTGACACCAATAACCCTAACCACATTGTCCCCTCAAAATTTGAAGCCATAAATATTCCAAAACCAAAGAATAGAATACCGGCTGCATAAATCATGCTTATTCCCGTTTCGTTTAAAGCTAAAGAAACCGCCTTGCTAATACTTATTCCCTCATGACTTAACTCTTGACGATATTTAGTGAGATAGTAAATTGTTTGATCATTAGCCAATCCAAAGGCAATACTAAAAATAAGGATCGTTGAAGGCTTAAGGAAGATTCCAAAATAACCCATTATTCCTGCTGTAACAATAAGCGATATAAGGTTTGGAATCAACGCAATAAGATTCATTTTTAATGATCTAAATAAAATAAAAATGATCACTGAAATTAAAGCGATAGCAAGCAATAAGCTTTCACGCAAGTTTTTAACCAGATAATCAGTACCTTTTACAAACAGCAAGCTTGATCCGGTAATTTTTACGTTAAACCTATCAGAAGGAAAAATAGAATCGACTTTTGGCTTCAGTTCATTCAACAAAATGTTCATCTTTTCTGAACCTATGTCGGCAATTTGAAAACTAACACGTGTTTCTTGCTTTGTACTATCCAAAAATCCTTTTAGCATATTTCCTGCACCTTTACCGGCTGATTTACCTGCATAAGAAAGAATAAAGGCCTGCTCCATGGTATTTGGAATTCTATATTGCTCCGGACTTCCGTTGTAAAATGCCTGCGTTGAAAACTTAAGCACTTCATCCAACGATAAGGCTCTTGAAACTTCAGGATAAGCAGAAATAGTTTGTTGTAGTTTATCAATTCGGCGAATTACAGAAGCATTCATCACTCCGTTTTTACGCTTGGTATCAATGCTCACTTCCAGCGGCAAAATACCATCAAAATTCTTCTCAAAAAACTTTAAATCTTTATAAATGGGATCCTTTTTAGGAAGGTCGTCAACAACATATCCATTGGCTTTCATTTTTACAACGCCAAACAATGCCGCGCCAACAAGCGTCGCTGTGACGATATAAATAGATCGACGGTGATTGAATACTAATTGTTCCACCCTATTAAGAAAATTTTTCAATGCCTTACCCTCTAAATGCTGAATGTGTTTAGTAGATGGCGCCGGAAGAAAACTGAAAATAATAGGAACAAGAATGATTGAATTGATAAATGTTGCTATAATATTGATCGAGGCGATATGTCCAAACTCTTCCAAAATGGCACTATGCGTAAACGAAAATACCCCAAACCCAATTGCGGCAGATACATTTGCCAGCAAAGCTGTTGGACCAACTTTCTGAATGGCGATAGCCAATGAATGCATTTTGTCACCAGTTTTGCGGAACTCATTGTGGTATTTATTCAGAATCAGTACACTATTCGGAATACCAATGATTACAATTAAAGCAGGAACAATGCCCAAGAGCAACGAAACCTGATAGCCAAACAGCACAATAAAACCGAGTGCCCAAACTACTCCGTTAATAACAACCAGCAATGGATAGAATACTGCGTGAAACTGACGAAAGAAGAAAGCCAGCACTAAACCGGTGGTAGCCAAAGCCAACAAAAGAAATAACAAAAACTCCTTTGCGATTTTATCTGAAACTTTAGTACGAATCCAAGGTAAACCGGAAGAATGAAGTTCAATATTATTTTTTTGACTAAAGGCCGATGCCGCTTTATCGATTGATCTAACAATTGGACCACGCTCTTTTGAATTCAGCACTTTCTTATCAAAAGTTATGGCCATCAAAGTAGCTCCATTCTTTGAATTGTATAACAAGCCGTCATAAAACTTCAAATCAAGAATCTTTTGTTTTACAGAATCGACTTCGGTCTGAGAGCTTAACGGGCCGTTTATCACCGTACCCAAAACAAATTTTCGATTGGCAGTATCTTTCTTTAATTCAAAAATCCTACCTATAGAAATAACTTCCTGAATTCCCGGAATGCTTTTTATTTCGTTACTAAGTTTGACCCAATCGTTAAAAGCATCTTTTTGCCAGATCTTCGGATCATTCATTCCAATAACCAAAACAGCACCATCTTCACCAAACTTAGCTTTGAATCTATTATATTCTACATAAGTTGAATCAGTTAAAGGAAGCACCTTACTACCGGCATAGGCTAATTGGATACCTTTGCTTTTATAACCCATAAAGGCTGTAATAACAGCAATGGTTATAAGTAACAGGAAACGATTTTTAAGAATGAATTTTGAAATTGAACCCCACATTTTTTAGATATAAACGAGGCGAAAGTACATTTTTTCTGAAAACAATTTGTTTTTTTAATGACCTTCAACAAACCAACTAATAGCTTTCGCACTCTATTAATACGTTTAACTTAGCCATTTTCACTTGGGAAAATGGCTATCTCAATAGACTGATGTGGCTCAAATTCCCTAATTAAAATACGAATCAGCTGCCATTATATTGTATTTCGACAGAAAGTGTTTTGTTTCCTCTCAGTTTAATAACTTTGTAATGTGTTACAGAAAACTAGAGGCATCGTATTAAAGACTACCAATTACAGCGAAAGTAGCATTGTCGCCCAGATTTTTACTGAAAAATTCGGTGTACAATCATATATGGTGAATGGAGTACGAAAAACCAAGGCTAAAAACTCAGCAAATCTTTTTCAGCCACTCAATTTACTGGAGTTGGTTGTTTACAATAAAGCATCAGGAGGAATACAGCGCATTTCAGAGATTCGTAATACGCCTGTTTACATGAATATCCCGTTTGATATCGTAAAAGGCTCTTTACTCATGTTTCTGAATGAGATGATTTATAAATCTTTTAAACAAGAAACCGAAGATTCACAGCTTTTTGAATTTGTGTTCAATTCCATCCAATTCCTTGACCTGTATCAAGGCAATCCTGCTAATTTTCATTTATTGTTCCTAATACGCCTATCAAAATACTTAGGATTTTATCCTGATAACAGTTACGCCGCAACAAGCCACTATTTTGATCTTAAAAATGGAGTATTCCTCAAAAGCCAACCTTTACATCCGCAATATATCTCGCAGCCTTATTCAAACTTTGTTGCACAATTACTGAATATCCACTTTGAAGATTTAGAGAATTTAACAATCAATGCTGCTCAAAGAAAAGTATTACTGCAAGCATTAATTGATTTTTATCATTTACATATTGATGGGATGGGCATCATTTATTCGCACGAGGTATTGGAAGAAATATTGAGGTAGCAGAAAGATGAGCAATGAAGACAAATAAAAAAAGCGACTCTTTTGAGTCGCTTTGTGGGAGATACTGGGTTCGAACCAGTGACCCCCTGCTTGTAAGGCAGGTGCTCTGAACCAGCTGAGCTAATCTCCCTTGGAAGGTTTTATTTGTGGGAGATACTGGGTTCGAACCAGTGACCCCCTGCTTGTAAGGCAGGTGCTCTGAACCAGCTGAGCTAATCTCCCCTTCCGTTTGGGACTGCAAATATGAGGCTCTTTTTTCTTTCTGCAAAATTTTTTTTCAAAATATCACCTAGTAGCCTGAAAATCTTGCAAATAAAATTATTCCGACACCTAACCAAGATAATTAAAGTCCTCCAAAAACGTTTTTATTACTTCAATCTGGATTTAAAGAACTCCATAACGTGCTTATAAGCATCTTCGGTTGCTGTTTTATCAAATTTGGGATTACTTGGATTTGCAAAAGCATGATCTGCATTGTATTCTTTTACTATTATTTTTTTCCCAGCACTCTTCATATCGGCTTGAAAATCCGCTATAACTTTAGGCGTAATCCATTGGTCTTGACTACCATAAATACACAACACATCCGTATTTAACAACATCAATCTGGCTATATCTTTTTCAGGCATTCCATAATACATAACGCAAGCCGCAGCTTGCTTACCTGCCAATAAACTGGTTTGTAATGACCAACCTCCCCCAAAGCACCATCCAATGGTTCCAATTTTAGCTTTCGGGCCTACATATTTAAAGGCTCCTTCAATAATTGCCTTTGCACGCTCTGTATTTACAGCCCCCATGTATTTTGCGGCATCTTCGCGGGTAGTGGCAATTTGGTTGTCGTAAAGATCAAGAGCAATCACATTCACATTACCCAGGTCGTTATATATTTTTTCTGATTCTTGTTTGATATAGTCATTCAAACCCCACCATTCATGTATAACAAACACATAATTATCAGTAGGTTTTTGTGATTTAATAACAAAGGCGTGTGCAGTTTTACCATCAGCAGTTGGGTAGGTAATATCTGTACCGGCTACGCTTTTGTAATGAAATGGCAATGGTTCCTCATGTGACGACTTAAACTGTTTATCACTTGCCAACATTGCAAAACTTGCAGTTGCGCCCGGAGTCTGACAGCAGCTCATTTGTTGTGCTTGTGACAAAAATGGCAACCCCGTCATAAATAGAAATATTAGCTTTTTCATATATATAAATTATAGGTTTTGTTTTAAATAAAAAACAGCAATAAGCATAAGTCAAAAAGTTCACTATAACATGCTATAAGTAAAGGTCGTATTACATTAAAACTTTTTATTCGCTTTACAGGGTTCCGCTTGGCTTATTTTTCGGAATCTGTTTTATTTTCAAAGATCACCAAGAACCCGTAAACTTGTAGTTAACTCCCGTCAACGTTAGTCTAATGTCAGGGGTTTTGTACATAAATTTAAAAATTAAATCGCCAATAAACCCTAAGAATATGCCAGTTAATATCCCTCTACTTGATCTTAACGATTATATAAATGGCTCAGCGGAGCAAAAGAAAAATTTCTCCGATAATATTGGCAAAGCATTTAACGACACAGGCTTTGTAACGATTAAAAATCACGGTTTAAGCCCTGAATTAATAGATGAACTTTATGTAGAAGTAAAAAAAATATTCTCACTACCTGAGGATACAAAACGAAAATACGAAAAAATTGAACTCGCCGGACAACGTGGCTATACCAGCAAAGGCCGAGAGAAAGCCAAGGATGCAAAAGTTCCTGACTTGAAAGAATTTTGGCAAATCGGACAGTTTATAGAAGGTGAAGAACTTAGCAAAGACGATTATCCTGACAATTTGTTAGTTAATGAACTTCCGCATTTTAACCAGGTAACAAAAGAAGTTTATAAAAAGCTAGAGGTTGCCGGCAAAGAACTATTGAAAGCCATTGCCGTTTATTTGAACTTACCAGAAAATTATTTCGAGCAAAAAGTATGGAATGGCAACAGTATTTTACGTTGTATCCATTACTTTCCGATAGAAGATCCGGATGCTATTTCAGCTGATACCGTTCGCGCAGGCGCTCATGAAGACATCAACTTAATTACCTTACTTATTGGAGCCAGCGCTGATGGCCTGGAAGTTTTAACCCGTACCGGAGAATGGTATCCCATTAAAGCCGGGGAACAGGAAATTGTGGTTAATGTTGGCGATATGTTACAGCGCTTAACCAATGGCAAACTTGTTTCCACCACACACCGCGTTGTAAATCCACCTAGAGAATTAATGAAAACCTCACGTTTTTCAGTGCCGTTCTTCTTGCATCCTAAGTTTGATATGGATCTTACAAGTTTAGAATCGTGTGTTGATGAAAATCATCCAAAACAATTTTCAGACATGAGTGCCGGTGAATATTTGGACGAACGTTTAAGAGAAATCGGATTAAAGAAATAAGCATTTCAGCATGCCTTAAATAGAAAATGCCGGTTCCCCGATCCGGCATTTCTACAATCTAATTATGAAAAATACTTTAAAACATTAGATGTCTACTCATTCTTGCAAACAGACCTAGTACCATCTCGCGCTCGAATGAACGCGAGGCTGGCCTGAGGTTAACTAAGCAATTGAATACCTTAAGAGAAACTTTAAACAATGGGTTGCAGCACATTATAAATTAAAATCTCTTTTTCAGTATTCCAATTAAACTTTAGCCCTTTATTTACCCAGGAAAAGTCTCTAATTATATCAATTCAGTGATTGATAAATCTCTTTCGAAGGCTGGTTTAATTACGACAAAAATAAAGCAAGTGGAAGCAATTTCCATGTAAAACATCTATTACAGAAAACATTACTGATACTTGTTTTAGGAATTACTTTTCATTTAAAATAAACAATACAGATTGGTCACTCTTAAACTGAGCAGGATAACTTTTATTCTTTCAACTTGAGGGGAATCCAGATTTCTTCTTCTGAACAGGGGTCTTCATTTTTATATTTTTCGCCTAGTATTTCAAAATGCGGTCGGTTATCTAATGAATAGACAGAACCGGGCAACCATGTTCCATAAATATATTGAAACGCTGGACCGGCAGCACTTGCAGCTCCTTTATATAAAAAAACGGCATACAAACCACCGGACAATGTAAAGGCTTCCATTTCAGCCGGAACCGATTTAAAGTCGGCCACTTCCACGGTGGCCCATTTTTCAAATTCTTTATTAGGATTAAAACTGTCAAAAAACAAGGGTTCATAAATCTGTATTGAATAAAGGTCTGCCCCAACGTTATTTTGAATTTCTTTTCTTCTGGGCATAAAGCTTCTCCAAAGTTCAGCCGTTCTATTGCTGGAGAATGACATGAGCATTCGTTGGCCAATTAGTTTTTTCTCGGTTAAGATTTCTATTCTGGGTTGCATTAGCTAAAGATTTAGGCACTAGGCTCTCTAAAAGAAAAAGGCACCGAGATTGATTACGGTAACCGAATCTCTAAAGTAGCCATTCTTCTTAATTATCCAACGGTGGCTTATTGAGAAATAAGAATGGCGCTAATCGGCCGGTCGGTCAACTATTCAGCATAAAAAAACCGATGCTAAAAAACACCGGTTCTTTTATTTCAGAATCTATTCATCATCTTCAATTTCAAATTCAGCGTCTTTTTCCCAAATTTCCATCTCACAAGGTTTGCAGTTAAATTTGAGTTTATATTCCAATTCACCCTGCTTCAACACCAATGGTTCCTTCAGTTTTCCTTCCATGGTATCTCGGTGGTATTTAGGGCATTTTCCCAACTCGTATTTAATGCAATATTTAGTTGTCATCACACGTGATTTCCCCGGATCCCATTGCAATTCGAATGCTTTCTCAATTTCTTTTACTCCATGGCGGTGATAAAACTGACGCGCCATTTTGTTAGAAACATTGTACATAAAATCGAGGTTTTCAACCGGATAAGGATGATCTGTTTTCACAAGCTGACGTTCCTCGCGTTTGTAATTTGCCAAACGGACCTCAGATAATTGCTCATAAACCATTCTTCGCATTTCGTTGATTTTAGAAATAGGAAGGAACCAGTTTTCAGTAAACATAACGCTGATTTCATCGGCCGTATAAGGTGTAAAACCTGTTTTGGCTAATTGAGTTTTAATATTCTCCTCAATCGACTGATTGTTTTTTGTCTGCTCTTTTGCCTGAACCAAATTGACAGTGCTCTCATTTCCGTCTTCATCGGTTGCGATTAATTCGAAACCGGTTTCGTTTTCTGTCAACAACAACGTAGTACTGATTTTCCTAACGGCACTATCTTCGCGTTCAACCAATTTTATGAAAGCGGCATCGTTGTTACGGTAAATATCAGTTCCGTCTGCTATTTCTTTGAGCACATTCGGGTAAGCCAGGCCGTTTTCGGCTCTGTTTACGTGAATTCCGTCGGCTACATTGTATTCGTTAATGAAGCACAACCCGTCACCGTTGTTCAACAAATGTCCGTTTTCAATTTGGTATGCAGCTCCAATGGTTCTGATCAATTTACCGATATATTGACCTTTCGATTTTGGGCTTTCCCATGAACCGATCGGTTGATGACGCTCATTCACAAAATAATCGGTATAACCACGATTAAAGGTTCGGTCTAACCCTGCCTCAAAATTGAAAGTACATTTTCCTGAAGAAGCTTTAGTATAGCTGCTGTTGTTTTCTAAAAACGCATCCAGCTTTTCTCTAATGAAAGAAACATTGTTTTTTACATAAGCCATATCTTTCAAACGGCCTTCGATTTTAAACGACATGATTCCGGCTTCAATCAGATTCGGGATTTGGTTGGTAACATCAAAGTCTTTAATAGAAAGCAGGTGGCTGTTCTTGATCAAAGTCTCGCCATTGCCGTCAATCAAGTTGTAAGGCAAACGACAATTTTGAGCACAGGAACCGCGGTTGGCAGAGCGCTCGCCATTTGCAACACTCATATAACAGTTTCCGCTGAAAGAAACGCACAAAGCACCAGTCACAAAGAATTCCAACTCCACATCTGTAACCTCGTGGATTTCTTTGATCTGGTGAAGGTTCAGCTCACGAGCCAAAACCACCCGTTTGATTCCGGCATCGGCCATGAACTTGATTTTATCCGCATCCCTGTTGTTGGTTTGCGTACTGGCATGCAAAACGATAGGAGGCAAATCCATTTCCATGATCGCCATATCCTGGATGATAAGGGCATCGACACCGATGGCGTAGAGATCCCAAATCAGTTGGCGTGCGGTTTCCAATTCATTGTCGTAAAGAATGGTGTTCATTACCACGAAAACCTGAGCATTGAATAAATGCGCATATTTTACCAACTCTGCCACATCTTCAATGGAGTTGTGTGCGTTTGAACGCGCGCCAAACTGTGGAGCGCCGATATAAACCGCATCAGCCCCACAATTGATAGCTGCCATTCCCTGAATCAAATCCTTGGCAGGCGCTAATATTTCTATTTTCTTTTTCATCTGTCGATGATACTTTTTTAATTACTAATACTTTAGAATTCAACCCTTATGGTTAAAAAACTCACAAAGGTCTTATAAATTATTGAAATTTTTATGAAATTCTTGAGAGGAGAGAAAGAGGTGTGTTTTTCATATTAATTAAAAAGCTTCATTTAAAGCTATATAAAACCCCTTTGAGCGTTCCTCTCCAGGATTTTTACTCCCCACACCATAGTCAAATCTTAAAGTCATTCGGGCTGTGGGTTCGAACATGTATCTAAATCCTCCACCATAATTTGGTTTAAAATCCTTAAAACTAAAGTCCCCGTTTTCAAATACCAGACCGGTTCCTAAAAAACCTGCAAAGCTAAATCGTGATAAAGAAAACCATCCATGATCCTTTTGCTTACCCCAAGGCCTGTAACGGAATTCGCCCTGAGTGGCCAACATATTTCGCTCACGATAGCGCCCTGAATAATAGCCTCTAAGAATCTGATCTCCACCAATAAAAGGCAAATAATAAAATGGAGTGTTGCTTCCTTGTGCAGTTTGAAAAACCAATTGAAATCCGCCAACCTTGGTTTTGTCTATATTGAACAGATGCCGTGCATCCAACTTAACTATTGTGAATTTATAACCACTGACTCCAAGGCTTGTCCAACCTAGCAACTGCAAAAAACTTCCTTTGGTGGTAGAATTTTCATAATCCCGATCATCATAAGCCCCGCCATACCCCAAAAGCACAGAATTTCCCCCTTCTTTACCTACATAATTGCCGGTGTTAAAGATACCTGATGTATCTTCTGCCCTGTAAGTATCATTTTGAAATGAAAGTCCTGTACCGACATAAAAATTGTTAATGACCTTCCGCTTTGCAATACCAACAAATTTAAATCGGGTGGAAACAATTAAATCCTTATCCGTTTCCTTAGTATCATTCCCTAATCCATAGAAAAAAACGGGAAAGTCGGTATAGCTCCCCTGCCAACTGAAATTCCATTTGTTCAAAGCAGTCCACACGCTGCCTTGTAAAATAATCTGGGTTTGCTTTTTTACCGTCCACATGTTAAAACTGTATCCGAACGAAGCCCTTGTGCTCACAGGGTCAGGTGTTAGAAAGAATGTATAGATAAGACCAACACCATATTGAAAACCGGTTTCTGGAGCATTGCCAATAACGGGAAAAGGCACTAATTGCCCCTTAAGGTTTTTAGCACTATCGGCTTGCTGAGAAAAAACCCTTTCACTATTAATAACAAGAAAAATGCAGAAAAAAAGAAGGTACAGTATATTCTTCATTCAAGTCTTATAATCAACTATAAGATAAGCCTTTAGATTGATTTTTAAAACCTATGGGCAAGCATTTCGGATATTTTTACTGTGTTGACGAAAATGAAGCGTTGAGGCATGAATATCCAATAACTAAATAATGGCATAGCTTTTTCTAACAGGAGACCGCATCCAAACGTTAAACCATGTTCACTAGTTTAAAATTCACACCACTACTGGCCGGGGCAATCTGCATTTTATTTGTCACCTCAAGTAGTGCACAAAAATGCATGCAGTACTACCGCGGTGGACTATCGGCCTCCTTTGGTGTAAATTCAGGGTTTTCTAAAACATCTTTTTCAAAAGATACAGCCGGACGTACCAGCAGACTTGGCATTAATGTCAACCTAGCTTATGCTATTAATGAAACCTTTTTGACAGGTGTTGAATTAAATGCATGGAGCCTTACAAAACGACAATTCTTTAATTTTGAGTCCGGAGTGAATACTCCAGAGTCCACCGCGAATGATTTTCTGGTCAATAGTTCAATTTTTGCTCAAGCATATCCTTTTACTGTGCCCTTTTATTTTAAAGCAGGCATAGGTCCCAATTTATTTTTACCTATCCACAATAACCAACAAAACGATAAGGGATTGGGCTTTTTATTTGGTGTCGGTTACGAAAAAACCTGGAATGGTTTGGTAGGACTCGGCCTATCGATGAACTACAATTTCGGAAAATTGAATACTCCCTACGAAGGTGCCAATCAGCAATCCATCGCCCGCACTTATGATGTGATTAATCTGGGCTTGAATTTCATTGTGTTCTAATGCATTTTTCTTGAAACAATACACACCCCTGCCCCTCTCGATAGGGGAATCCCTCAACTAAAAAAGCGACCCTAGAGTCGCTTTTTTAGTTAATTAGTCCTAGAATCCTTTAACCTAATTCTATTGCATATCTAACACCAGATCATCTGTATTTACAAGCGTTCCTGCAGTAAGTTGAATATCGTTCACAACAAAGTCATGACTTGCCGTAATGTTGGTTTCCATTTTCATGGCTTCCACAACAAACAAAGGCTGATTTTTCTTTACGGCTTCTCCCTTTTTTACAAAAATCTTGGAAAGCATGCCTTGTAATGGAGCTCCGATGTGTTTGCTGTTTCCTTTCTCAACCTTACGATTATCTTGTTTCAGAACGACAATTGATTTATCCTGAACTTCAATGTTTCGGGTTTGTCCGTTAAGCTTAAAGAACACTGTACGCATACCTTTATCATCAGCAGGACCGATTGAAAGCAAACGCACCAGCAGCGTTTTTCCTTTTCCAATTTCAATGGTACTTTCTTCGCCAAGTTTCATACCATACAAGAAGTATTTAGTTGGCACGGCAGAAACATCACCGTATTCTCTCCAAAACTTCAGTCCGTCTTCAAATACTTTCGGATAGAACTTATAGGATAGGAAGTCGGTAAACTGCAAATCATCACCAAACGCGGTTTTAAACTCTGCAAATTCCTTTTCGAAATTAATTGGAGGAATGTGTTTATTCGGACGATCTGAAAAAGCTTCTTTGTCTTTCAGAATAAGCTGCTGCAATGCTTTTGGAAAACCTCCTGCCGGCTGTCCGATTTCTCCCATAAAAAACTGCATTACCGATTCAGGGAACGAAATCGTTTCGCCTTTAGTAAGCACATCTTCTTTGGTAAGATTATTTGATACCATGAACTGCGCCATATCGCCCACTACTTTTGAGCTTGGAGTTACTTTCACAATATCACCGAACATATCATTCACTTCGGCATAGCGCTCTTTGATCTGCTCAAATTTCTCGCCCAAACCTAAAGCAATCGCCTGTCCTTTTAAGTTAGAATATTGTCCGCCCGGAATTTCGTGCTGGAACACTTCGGCCGAGCTGGCTTTCATACCCGATTCGAACGGGTAGTAATAATCACGAACCGATTCCCAGTAATTAGAATAGTGGTTCAGCGATTTAATATCGTACGGATTTTCACGTTCGTTGAAACGCATCATTTCCACTACTGCATTAAAGTTAGGCTGTGAGGTAAGACCCGAAAGCGCTCCTAAAGCACAATCAACCACATCCACGCCTGCTTCAATCGCTTTCAGGTAAGTAGCCGACTGTAATGATGAAGTATCATGCGTGTGCAAATGAATAGGAATCTTCACCGTGTCTTTTAAGGCGGTTACCAGTTCTGTTGCCGCGTATGGTTTTAACAAACCCGACATATCCTTAATAGCAAGAATATGCGCTCCGGCATTCTCCAGATCTTTAGCTAACTGCAAATAGTATTTTAAAGAATATTTGGTTCGCGTAGTATCCAGAATATCGCCGGTGTAACACAATGCCCCTTCTGCAAGACCACCGGTACGCTTACGCACCATATCAATACACGGAGCAATGTTTTCCATCCAGTTTAATGAATCGAAAATGCGGAAGATATCTACCCCTTTTTCCCATGATTTTTCTACAAAAGATTCGATCAGGTTATCAGGATATGCAGAGTACCCCACGCCGTTGCAACCACGAATAAGCATTTGCAAGAGGATATTTGGAATGGCTTCACGCAAAAGCCCCAAACGCTTCCATGGGTCTTCGCGCAAGAAACGGATACAAACATCAAATGTAGCTCCTCCCCAAACTTCCATCGAGAAAGTTTGTGGATGATTTTTAGCAAAGCCTTCAGCCACTTTCAGCATGTCGTAGGTACGCATACGGGTAGCCAATAACGACTGGTGACCGTCGCGGAAAGTGGTATCAGTATATTGAATTTTCTTTTCGCCCTTTAACCATTCGGCAAATTTTTCCGGACCAAGCTCGGTAAGCAAATCCTTGGTTCCTTTTTGATAAGGAGCACTTTGATCGAACGAAGGAATAATTGGCTTCTCAAAACGAGCATTCGGATTTACTGAAGTAACGTCAGGATTACCATTTACAGAAACTTCTCCCAAATACTTAAGGATTTTAGTTCCGCGGTCTAATCGTGACTTGAAAACAAATAATTCAGGATGATCGGCAATAAACCCAACGGTAGCTTTACCCTGAACAAACTCGGGAACAGCGATCAGGTTTTCCAAAAACTGGATGTTGTTTTTCACCCCACGAATACGGAATTCACGTAAAGCGCGGTTCATTTTACGAGCGGCATCCTCTAGACTATTACCCCAGGTACTTACCTTAACCAGCATGGAATCAAAGAACGGACTGATTTTCATCCCTGCATAGGTACTTCCTTCATCCAACCGAACTCCAAACCCGGCAGCATTACGATAGGTTAATAGAGTGCCGTAATCAGGCTTAAATCCATTTGAAGGATCTTCAGTAGTGATACGACACTGCATCGCAAAACCATTATAGGTGATTTTACTTTGATCGCCCAAACCAATTTCAGGATCTGATAGTTTATACCCATCAGCTACATACAACTGGGTTTTAATAATATCTACACCAGTGATCATTTCGGTTACGGTATGCTCTACCTGTACACGAGGATTTACTTCGATGAAATAGATATTTTCTGCTCCATCAACCAAAAACTCAACAGTACCTACGTTATTGTAGTTTACTGTTGAACAGATCTTGATGGCGTATTCGTATAATTTATTACGGGTTTCTTCTTTTAAGCCGAGAGAAGGTGCTACCTCTACTACTTTTTGAAAACGACGCTGAACTGAGCAATCACGTTCAAACAAGTGGCGAATATTACCATGGCTGTCGGCTACAATTTGCACCTCGATGTGTTTAGGATTTTCGATATATTTCTCCAGGAAAACCGTATCATCACCAAATGCATTTTTAGCTTCACTTTTTGCTTCACGGAACCCTTTTTCCAGTTCTTCATCATTCCGGATCACACGCATACCACGACCACCACCACCGGCAGCAGCTTTTAGCATTAATGGATAACCAATGCGATTAGCCTCTGCAAATGCAATAGTATAATCGGTTAGATCGCGTTCGTTATCTTCAATAATAGGGATCTGGGCTTTCCTTGCATTTTCTTTGGCAATCACTTTATCGCCTAATGCTTCCATCACATCCGGACGCGGGCCAACGAAGATAAGGCCATTATCAGCACATTTTTGCGCCAAGTCTCTGTTTTCAGAAAGAAAACCATAACCAGGATGAATGGCATCAGCCTTAGAAAGCTTGGCAACTCGGATAATCTCATCAATATTCAAATAAGGTTTTAGCGGATCGGTATCTTCACCAATTTGATATGCTTCATCGGCCTTATAACGGTGCAGCGAATAACGATCTTCATAAGTATACACAGCAACGGTCTGAATATTGAGCTCATTACAAGCTCTTGCAATACGGATGGCAATTTCGCCTCGGTTTGCGATTAGAACTTTCCTTATTTTCATAAAATATTCCTCGAATTAGGTTCTCAAAGCTTGCCTATTTTTCTACAAAAACAAAGAAAAAAAACGCTTGTATTTAATTATTTACATAAAAAATGAAAAACAAATGGAATAATTCCCCAAAAACAATTGACTGATTCTCATTTATTTATAAAAAAGGTAAATAACGTAACAAAAAACCATTCCCGATCTCGACTAAATTAAAATTTCATAAAATAAATAGTGTAAAAAAAACACTTTATTTTTTCATTAGAAGGAAAGTGATTTTTCTCTAAATAAAAAAAGCAGCTGGTTGAAGGCTGCTAATCATAGATTAAATTATTGTAGGTTATATTTTAGATTTCAAACGAAACCATTATTATGCTTTTTAAGCAGCCTTTAAGCCATCCTATCGACTGTGCAGGCTTGCAGCAGCAATTAGGATTTAAAACTGTTCAGCCGCAGGAAGGCTAAAGCTACTTGAATATGATTTTAACTATATCTTAAGCTTTTTTCATTAATCAACAGCTCTGGACCCTGCAAACTTTATAATATAGTGCCACAATCGACTTGTTAACTAAAATTATATTTTGACAATAGCAATATTCTGAAATTTTTATTTCATATCAAAGCGTCGACACGTTATTATGTCGTAGTATTTTTCAACATGGTTCTTAACATGAAGTTAATATTGAAACAAACCATAGCTGACATTCACAAAAAAAGCTATCCGAATGGGATAGCTTTTTAAATAAAATTGATTTTTTATTAGTCGATATACTCAAAACCAGTATAAGGCACCAATGCTTCAGGAATCTTAATTCCTTTTTCGGTTTGATTGTTTTCTAACAATGAGGCTACGATGCGAGGTAATGCCAAGGCACTTCCATTTAAGGTATGCGCTAACTGAGCCTTCCCTTCATTGCCTTTAAAACGCAACTTTAAACGATTAGCTTGAAAAGTTTCAAAATTAGAAACTGAGCTCACCTCTAGCCAACGACCTTGTGCTGCACTGAAAACTTCCATATCGTAAGTAAGAGCCGAAGCAAAACTCATATCTCCACCACAAAGACGCAGTACGCGGTACGGCAGTTCAAGTTTCTTTAACAAGGTTTGTACATATTCGCTCATTTCCTCCAAAATTTCATATGATTTTTCAGGATGAGCAATTTGAACGATCTCTACTTTATCGAACTGATGCAAGCGATTTAACCCGCGAACATGTGCTCCATAAGAGCCTGCCTCACGACGGAAACAAGGTGTATAGGCTGTATTTTTAATCGGCAATTGATCTTCCTTCACAATTTCATCACGATAGATATTTGTAACAGGAACCTCAGCGGTAGGCACCAAATACAAATTATCCTCTCCGATAAAATACATCTGACCTTCTTTATCAGGTAACTGCCCGGTACCAAAACCCGAAGCTTCATTAATCACAATTGGCGGCTGAACTTCATCATAACCTGCTTTTGCAGCATTATCTAAAAAGAAATTAATCAACGCGCGTTGTAATTTTGCTCCCTTACCTTTATAAACCGGGAATCCAGCACCACTAATTTTTACCCCAAGTTCAAAATCGATGATATCGTATTTGGCAGCAAGTTCCCAATGAGGCAATGCATGCTCAGGCAACTTAGGCACATCGCCATGCGTTAATACTACTTCATTTTCTTCGGGAGTAACACCGGCAGGTACTGAACTATGCGCCAGATTAGGCAACAACACTAACGAATTATGTACATGTTGCTCTAATTCGGAAAGCTCTTCGCCAAGCGTTTTTATATCTTCTTTGATTAAGGAGGTTTTTTGCTTAATCTTTTCCACCTCATCCTTTTTACCATCACGCATTAACTCTCCAATACTTTTTGCCATAGCATTGGATTGCGACAACATATTATCGAGTTGAGCCTGAGTAGCACGGCGTTTATTATCTAAATCAATAACCTTATCGACCAGATCGAGCTGTTTAAAGCTTTTTTTGCTCAAACGCGCAATCACCTCATCTTTATTTTCGCGGATATAATTAACTTGCAGCATTTTTTAGTGAATTTGTGCCAAAGATATAAATTTTCCGTTTCGGGTTTGAGATTCCAGGTTTAGTTATTGATCCAAATCAGAAGTTCGTAGCCAAATTCACAGCTCAAAGATTTTAACGCTCAATTCCAACTCATACTAAACAATGACCGGAAAACTATACCTAGTACCCACACCAATCGGCAACCTTGAAGATATCACACTAAGGGCCATCAGGATATTAAAAGAGGTTGATTTGATTCTTGCTGAAGACACCCGTAACGGAGGCAATCTGCTCAAGCATCTTGGAATCGAAAAAAGACTTTTATCTCATCATCAGCATAACGAGCATAAAGCGGTAAATGAAATCGTTAAGTTCCTGAAAGAAGGACAACAGATTGCTTTGATTAGCGATGCGGGCACCCCGGCTATTTCTGACCCAGGTTTCTTGTTGGTACGTGAATGTTTGAAGGAATCCATTGCTATTGAAACCCTTCCCGGAGCTACGGCATTTGTGCCTGCATTAGTTAATTCCGGATTACCATGTGATCGTTTTTGTTTTGAAGGTTTTTTGCCAGTTAAGAAAGGTCGGCAAACCAGACTAAAAGAACTCGCTACTGAAGAACGCACCATGATTTTCTATGAATCTCCTCACCGACTTTTAAAATCATTGGATGAATTTGCTCAATTCTTTGGCGCCGAACGTAAAGCTTGTGCATCCCGTGAAATAAGTAAACTATTTGAAGAAAATGTACGCGGAACGCTTGCTGAAATAAAATCACATTTTGAAAACAATGTGTTAAAGGGAGAATTCGTGATTTGCGTAGAAGGGAAAAGCAATAAATCATCTAAACCAGATAACGATCAAGAATGATAAATTTCAGCAATTTATTATTTAAGGATACAACAACTGATATATCCTTAGATACTCCAGCAACACCTAACCGAAAGGCAAAACTTATGAATTTCATTAAACGAATCTCATTACCTGTTCTTTCCGGACTTTTGCTTTGGTTAGCTTGGCCTCCTCACATCTTAGCTCCATTACTTTTTATTGCCTTAGCTCCACTTTTTATTTTTGCGGATCGGGTAAAAGTTGAATACAACGCCGGAGGGAAGATTTTCAGAAATAGTTTTCTAGCATTTTTTATTTGGAATACCTTATGCCTGTATTGGATTTACAATGCAGGGCAAGAACTGGGAGTTTTAGGAGCGCTGGGTATTGTTGCTGTTCCAATATTATTGGGTTCTCTTCTTATGTCTCTGGTGTTTTTTTTATTCCACAGAATAAGAACACAATTTAATGAAACCACAGGCTTAGTAGCCCTGATTTGTGGATGGTTGTTTTACGAATACCTACATCAGGAATGGCAGCTTGCCTTTCCGTGGATGACACTTGGCAATGGGTTTGCCGAGATCCATCAATGGGTACAATGGTATGAGTTCACAGGTGTATTCGGTGGCTCATTATGGATTCTGATCGTTAATATTCTTGCCTACAAGTTCTATAAAACCTACACTCTTCCTGGCAACAAAAAAGAATTACGCAATGCAGCAATAGGATTATTTACCATAATAACTATTCCGATTGGTCTATCGTATTATATGTATTATAACTACACAGAAGCCAAGAACCCGGCGAATGTTGTGGTGGTGCAGCCGAATGTTGATCCTTTTACAGAAAAGTTTAGCAACATGCCGCCAGAACAGCAGCTAAACCGCTTGATCAGGCTTTCGGATTCTCTAGGTCAACCTAACACCGAGTTTTTTATTTGGCCAGAAACGGCAATTATTAATCCGGTATATGAAGTTCAACTACCTAATGATGCGAATGTGCGTATTATTCAAAATTTCCTATCTAAATATAAAAATGCTAATGTTATTACAGGAGCTGAAACGATAAAAATTTACAATAATAAAGCAACTTCTACGGCTCGATTAAGCCAACAAAGTGGTCAGTATTACGATGTTTTCAATTCAGCAATGCAGATTGAAAATTCGCCTGAAGTACAGGTTTATCATAAAACCAAACTGGTTCCGGGTGTAGAAAGCTATCCTTACGGCGAATACCTTGGCTTTCTTGGAAATTTAGTTATTGACCTTGGCGGCACAACGGGAGGCTTTGGAAAGGAAAACAAAAATCCTGTATTGTATTCACAAAGCGGTATTGGCGTAGCGCCTGCAGTTTGTTACGAATCAGTATTTGGAGCATTTATGGCTAATCATGTACGGCAGGGAGCTCAACTGATCTGCATTATTACCAATGATGGTTGGTGGAAAAACACTTCAGGTTATAAACAGCATGCTTCTTATGCTAAACTTCGCGCCATCGAAACCAGAAGATGCATCGCCCGATCAGCTAATACAGGTATTTCCTCATTTATAAATCAGCGAGGCGATATTTTGAAGCAAACCGACTGGTGGGTACAAACTGTTATTAAAGCCGATTTAAATTTAAATTCAAAACTTACCTTTTACGCTCGCCATGGAGATTATATTCCATTAGTTGCCAGTGTAATTGCTGTTACATTTATTATCCTGGCTTTCGTTAATAAATTTTTGAATAAACGCTTTAAATCAATATAGTTTAGTTGTCCATGGACAAAATTCATTATTCTAAGAGAGAGCTATTCAAAACATAAAGCGGCTGCTCCTTGTAAGCCGGCATCATTACCCAAAGAGGCCAAACGAATATCAAGAGCACTAGTGTAATAAGGGGTAAGTCGGGTTTCTACAATACTCTTTGCTCCTGGCAGAATAAAATCGTACGCAGCCGAAAGACCGCCTCCGATAAGAATCGTTTTAATGTCCATAATACGAATTAAGGCCACCAACCCCTCTCCCAACATCTCCCCTACCTCAAAAAACACAGATTTAGCAAAGTCATCCCCTTGACTAGCTGCTACTACCGTACGTGTTGCAGAAATAGGCTCTGTGCGCGACACAAGCGTTTCTCCATTATAATCTCGTAAACGTTCTTCTATCAATTTAAGAATTCCGGCTTTCCCAATATTTTGTTCCAGAACTAAATTATTTCTACTTAAAATATGCCCAAGCTCTAAACCGTTACCATCTCCGCCTTTAAAAATCTTGCCATCTATCACAGCAGCGCTTCCTATTCCGGTACCAAGTGTAATAAAACAAAAAGTATCAGGCAAATCAGTTTTTGAATAGATTAATTCACCTAAACCAGCTGCATTCGCATCATTTTCTAAAAAGAATTCTTTATCCGGAAAGCGCTTTTTCAGCATATCATACATTGGCATTCCGTTGATTTCCGGTATAGCAGTTACTTCAATAGGCGCCTTACGATCCTTGGTAATCGTACCCGGCAAACCAATACCAATCTTTTTAATCTCTTTATGATTGATTAATCGAAAAGTAATTACATCGCACAGATTCTCAATAAATCTTCCGTCTTTGCGTAGGTCGGCAGTTGCATGACTTTTGAAATCATTGATCTCTCCATTTTTATCAACGATACCTGTTTTTACGTGGTTACCGCCAACGTCGATGCCGAAAAATCTTTCCATATCTAAAAAATATCTATTAGGTGATTTACTTATTAATTTTATTTTGTTTGAACTTTAAAATTGCAAAATTTACAACAATCAGGCGAAAGTAAATTAAACATTATAAAGTAAAAAACTTCAAACACATTTTCTACAATTACGACAAGTATTTGCCAACGATAGGCATTCTTCTCCCTACACCGAACGCTTTAGGGGAAACGCGAAGAATAGGAGGAGTTTGATGACGTTTATATTCATTTGTATTAACCAGCTTTAAAATACGTTTTACAACAGCCTCGTCAAAACCTTGACGAATGATTTCTTTCGAGCTTTTTCTTAACTCAATATACTGATAGAGTATTTTATCAAGCAGATCATAATCAGGCAAGGAATCGCTGTCTTTCTGATCATGCCTTAGCTCTGCCGAAGGAGGTTTTGAAATGATATTTTCAGGAATAATGGTACCATTGCGGTTAATGTACCGTGCAAGCTCATAAACCTGTATCTTATAAACATCACCTATTATGGAAAGTCCTCCGCACATATCACCGTAAAGCGTACCATACCCTACAGCCGTTTCACTTTTGTTAGATGTATTGAGCAGAATGTAACCAAATTTGTTCGACATGGCCATGAGTAACACGCCACGAATACGCGCCTGCATATTTTCTTCAGTAAGGTTAAATGGAAGATCTTTAAACTGTGGTTTTAAAGCATACTCCAATGAAGAAAAAACATCTTTAATCGGAATGATTTCATGATGACACTCAAGAGTTCGGACCATTTCCAGCGAATCATCAATAGAATGGTAAGATGAAAACTGTGAGGGCATTAAAACAGGCAATACATTGTCTTTACCCAAGGCTTCCGCTGCAAGGGCTAATACCACTGCAGAATCAATCCCTCCCGACATACCTAAAATAGCTTTTGTAAAACCAGATTTTTGAAAATAATCACGAATACCCAATAAGAGTGCATGATAAATTCGTTCGATTTCCGACTGTGGGTTAATTATAGCTTCCGATTTCTTTTTCCAGCCTTTAGCATCCAATTTCAACACCTTCATTTCTTCAATAAAGTAGTCGAACTCATGCGCCACATTACCATTATTATCCAACAACAATGAGCCTCCATCAAATATCAACTCCGTTTGCGCACCTACATGATTCACGTATAGCAACGGCAACTGGTACTTTTTGCAGTTTTTCTGTAATACATCAATCCTGTCTTCACGATGATTATAATCAAATGGAGATGCCGCTATATTGATCATCAGATCGGGATTAAGCTTGATCAGTTCATCCATCGGCACATTCACGTACAACGGATCTTCATCTACATTCCATAAATCTTCACAAACGGTAAGCGCAATCCTTCTGCCTTTAAATTCAATTAATTTAAACTCTGTATTGGGTTCGAAATAACGGTATTCATCAAAAACATCATAGGTAGGCAACAGGGTTTTATTTACCTGTGCTTTAACTTTACCATTCTCTAAAAAATAAGCGGAGTTGAACAGATTTTTACCTTCAATTTTAGGATTTACCGAAGGAGAACCTACAATACATGCAATACCTACACATTCCTTCGCAATTTTTTGAATTGACTCCTGACATAAATCAATGAACTCTGAAAATTCAAGAAAATCACGAGAAGGGTAACCACAAACTGCCAATTCAGCAAAAACCACCAAGTCGGCTCCTTGTTGTTTTGCTTGTCTAATGTGATCTATAATTTTTGTTGTATTCGATTCGAAATTTCCAATATGGTAGTTAAGCTGTGCGACTGCGATTTTCATTGCGCTAATATTTGCGATTTATTTATTCCAAAGATAAGAACAAGGACACGTTAAAACTAAAAAAGGCCAAATGTGCCTTTTCTCTGTTTCCAAAATATTTTTTATAGAATTTGAATGTCCGAACATTTGATACATTTGCCCTGTCAAACCAATATTTTATGCCAGTAATTAAGTCTACCTATTTCAAATTATTTTTTTGCATCATTCTCTTTAGCTTTTCTTTAACGGCCTGCAAACAAAACCGCCTCGACGTAAACGTTTCTAATATTGATCTAAATATTAAGGTTAATCGATTTGAAAAAGATTTTTTCGCCATCGACACCAATAATGTAGCCGCAGGAGCTGCTGCCCTGAAAAAAAAATACCCCGATTTCTATCCAATTTACTTTGAACGCTTGATGCGTTTGGGAGTGAATCGTGATTCATCCGACCTGGATTTCATCAAAATGATAAAGGCCAATAAAGATTTCAACACGCTGAAACATGATGTAGACTCGGTTTATCCAACTATTACAGATCTGGAAAATCAAATAACTGATGCGTTTAAACATTATAAGTACTATTTCCCTGATGCAAAAATCCCGGAAGTACTTACTTATATTTCCGATTTTCAGGTGGGAGCTACCAATACCGATCAGACCTTAGGCATCGAACTGGATATGTTTTTGGGTAAAAACTATAAGTACTATCCTTCTGTTGGGTTTCCAAATTACCTTACCCGTAAACTCGGTAAAGAATATATCACAGCAATCGCTATGAAAGGTTTTGCCAAGCAGCATTTTTCAGAAAAGGAAGGCGACAAAAGCTTGCTGAACAAAATGATTTACGAAGGTAAAATATTGTACTTTTTGGATGCCGTGTTACCTAAAACACCTGATTCAATAAAGATTGGCTTTAGTCAAAAACAATTAGACTGGTGTAATGCTTATAAAGTAGAAATGTGGGCTAACTTTTTAGATCAGAATTTACTTTACTCCACTGACGAACTAAAATATAGCAAGTATTTAAACGACGCTCCATTCACCTCCGGACTTGATAATGATTCAGCGCCTCAGCTAGGCATTTGGACGGGCTGGCAAATTGTGAGAAAGTATATGAATGAGAATACAAATGTTACTGTGGCACAATTAATGAACGACAAGGATTACCAAAAAATCCTTAAGTTATCGAAGTATAAACCTAAAAAATAGTTGTCACTCTACGCTAACCAGCTGGAGATTGATGACAGAGGACTCGAAGCATGAAGATAGGACTTACTTTATCTGGCGGGGGCATTCGTGGAATTGCTCACCTGGGTGTGGCCAAGGCATTGATGGAGGCAGGCATAAAATTTACAATAATTTCTGGCACCAGTGCCGGTGCAATTGTGGGTGCATTTTTAGCGAATGGCTATCAACCTGATTTTATTTTGCAGACCTTTAAAGAAACACATCTGTTTAAATACATTAAGCCAACCATCAAAGGCTTTGGCTTATTAACGATGCAAAATACCCGTCCGCTTTATAAACAATATCTTCCAGATACTTTCGAAGAACTGAAAATACCATTGGTGGTATCAGCAGTTGATTTTGGGATTGCACAATTAACTTATTTTTCTACTGGAGAGTTAATTTCAGCGATTCAAGCTTCGAGTTGTATACCCGCAGTGTTCAAACCCATTGAATTTAATGGGAAAATTTATGTAGATGGTGGCATACTCGATAACTTTCCTGTGGAAATAATTAAGGATGAATGTAACTTCATCATTGGCTCTTGCTGCAATAATCTGCCGGAAATTAAAAGTGTTAATGGTATAAAGCACATGGTTGAACGCTCAGTTAATATTGGAATCAATTCCCGAACAGAGGCAAAAAAACGCCTTTGTAATGTAGTGATTGAGCCTAAAGATCTTGGCGCTACCAGTCTTTTTCATGTTAGAAAAACAGACGAAATTTTTAAAACAGGTTACGAAGAAGCATTAAAAGTGCTGGACAGCAATGAAGATCTCCAATCGTTGATTCGTTCTATTAAAGAAGTTGAAATCGAAAAGTAAGGCCCCCTAAATCCGGACTGGGATAACTGAGGCCAAACAAAACTCTTTATACATTCGTTACGTAAGTTTGGTTGAAGTATTTTCTAAACCTCAATCAACTAATAAACAATCATGAAAACTATTAGCAAAACGATTTTATTTACCCTGGTTTTTATTAGCTCTTCATTTGTGGCTTGCGCTCAAAATCAAGAAGATAAAAAAACCACTAATATTACTAAAATGACTTATAAAGTGCAGAAAACAGAAGAAGAATGGAAAAAGGAATTAACTCCTGAACAATATTCAGTTTTGCGTGAAAAAGGCACCGAACGTCCGTTTACAGGAGAATACGAAAAAACAACAGCAAAAGGCACTTATCATTGTGCGGCCTGTGGCGCAAAGCTTTTTGAATCAGGTGCTAAATTTGATTCGCATTGTGGTTGGCCAAGTTTTGACGATGCCATTAAAGGGTCAGTTATTTATAATAGAGATGTTAGCCATGGAATGATTCGTACTGAAGTGGTGTGTGCAACTTGCGGAAGTCATTTAGGCCATGTGTTTGACGACGGCCCTAGAGAAACAACCGGACAACGCTATTGCATCAACTCCGTTTCGATGGTGTTTCATCCAGATTCTACCGCAAAAAAATAATTATCCACGTAAATGCCAGGCTTTGGATTTTGTAAATGCTCTTAGTCCTTGATGAGAAAGCGTAGCTCCAAAGCCTGAGTGTTTTCGACCACTCCAGGGCACAGCCGCACTTACCCGATCACAGCAATTCCAGTATCCTGTTCCTGCGTTTAATTGTTTCAGCATTTTCTCTGCTCTGTTTCTGTCATCCGTATAAACAGAAGCTGTTAACCCATACTCTGTATCCTGCATGAGCTTTAAAGCTTCAGCATCATCTTTCACTTTCATAATGCCGATGATCGGGCCAAAACTTTCTTCACGCATTACCAGCATTGCATGATTGACGTTCGTTAAAACAGTCGGTTCAAAATAGTAACCTTTCCAGGAGATGGATTTACCTCCACATAACAACATGGCTCCTTTATCTACTGCATCTTTCACTTGCTTCTGCAATACTTCGATTTGATTTTTACGGGTCAGAGGGCCAAAATAAACGTGTTCCGTGGGCAACCCTATTTTCCATGAACCAAGTTCTTTAACAAATGCATCAACATATTGATCATAGATTTTCTCATGAACATAAATTCGTTCCACAGCACAACAACTTTGTCCGTTATTATAAAAAGCCCCGTCGGCGGTGGCAGCAGCAACGGCGGCAACATCTTTTACATCGTCAGCAACATAAAGCGGATCTTTACCTCCAAGCTCCAGTTGACAAGGAACCATTTTAGAGGCTACTCTTTCGTAAATATGCTTGCCGGTTTTGTAAGATCCGGTAAAATAGAAACCATCAAAATCCATGTCCAATAAATACTCACCGGTTTCTTTGGCACCAATAGCTACCTGAAAGACTCCATCCGGAACGCCCGCTTTTTTCAATAGCCTTTCTATTTGCAAACCCGTAAGCGTAGCATACTCCGAAGGTTTGTACATTACAGCATTACCTGCAATTAAGGCTGGAATAAAAACATTCACACCTACTAAATAAGGGTAGTTCCAGGCTGAAATATTACAAATGACTCCTAAGGGTTCATAAGTTATTTTCTCATTCATACCCTGCGTTTCAACCATCCATTCATCCGAAAGATATTTTTCTGCATTATTGAGCATCCACTGAATCCGGTTTCGGGCTCCGTTTATTTCATTACGCGATTGTTGCAAAGGCTTTCCTACTTCTGAAGTAAGTATTGCCGCTAGTTCTTCTGTCTCTTTCTCCAGCAGATCATCAAACTTTTTAACAATCAACAATCGCTCTTGAAGTTTCAGTTCGGACCAGGCAGCTTGAAAATTCCTTAAAAGTTGACATTTGCCTTGAAGAGAGGCTTTACCCTCTTCATTAAGCGTAGCAATGGTTTCTTCGGTAGCAGGATTTATTACTTGCATGTTTTATTCATTTTAGCCGCATCTAAAAAGGCGTTTTTTATATTTATGGTGAAAGCACTGAGTTGATCCTCCATCCGTTCTGGATGCCATTGCACCAAACACAAAAAAGATTTACTTGCAGCATCTTTGCGCTCTAAGGCTTCCACTACGCCATCTGGTGAAAGAGCAGTTACCACCAATTCTTCTCCAACTTTATCAGCACTTTGATGGTGATTGCTATTGATAAAGCCTGCTTTTTGCTGAATGATTTTTCGTAACATGGAGGCCGGATCTATTTGAATAGAATGATATCTATCTTTTCCATCGGCTAATTTTGCGTGACTGAATTTGCCCCAGCTTGGAATATCAGGAATAAGGCTGCCGCCAAAAAACACATTTGCTAATTGCAATCCTCGACAAATGCCCAGCACCGGAACCGCGTTTTGTTCGGTATAAGAAAGTAGTTCCAGCTCAAATTGATCACGGGCCTCCCTCACATCATCTTTATGGCAATAGGCTAAATATTCAGGTTTATTATAAAAGCGAGGGTGAACATCCTCTCCTCCTGTAAGCAATACACCATGACATCTTTTAACAGCATTAAAATTTCCATCTTCACAACTCAACTTAACGACCTCTATTTCATCCGGGCCATCCGACATCCAATTGCTGTAATTTATGAATTTACTGCAATCAGCAACGCCAATTATTAGTTTGTTTTCTTGTGATTTCACAGATTCTATTTATAGATTAAAGCGATAAAGTTGAGATAAGAGTTAAATCAGAAGCTTCTCATAGTGCTTTTAGATACAATTGTTTAAAATCTTCTCTGTTTACGGGTTTAGGATTATTGGGATGAGCAAAATCAGCAATTGCCAAATCTGCTAAGGTTTCAATATGTTCTGGTTTCACACCTATTGCACTTAACTTATGCGGGATATTGATGCGTGAGTTAAGCTCAAATAAATAATTCACGACGGAGGCTCCGTTTTCATCTTTCAGTTCCAAAGCACGGGCAATTCGCCTGAATTTATCTTCAAAACCTGCGATATTAAACTCCATTCCATAAGGAATATTCACGGCGTTTGCCAGTCCATGATGTGTATCGAGTAATGAAGAAAGCGGGTGTGCCAAAGAATGTACTACCCCTAAGCCCTTTTGAAAAGCGATTGCGCCCATCATCGACGCCATCATCATTTTACTGCGTGATTCCAAATCGGGTTTAAGTGTAGCTTTCACTATCGCATCTTTAATTAATGAAATTCCCTCGAGTGCGATTCCTTCACAAATTGGGTGAGGATTTTTAGCAAGAAAGGCCTCCATATTGTGTGTAAGTGCGTCCATTCCAGTTGCTGCAGTTACAAACGCCGGCAAATCCATGGTGAGCATCGGATCAGCAAACACGATTTTCGCCATCAATTTGGGAGAGAAAAGAATTTTCTTCTGATGCGTTTTGTCATCTGCAATAATCGCACTTCTACCCACTTCACTACCTGTACCTGAAGTGGTTGGAATGGCAATAAAATGAGGCACATCATTAGTCACATACACATCTCCACCAATCAGATCATCGTATTTGAATAGATCTTCACGATGATGCACTCGCAAAACAATAGCCCTGGCAACATCCAATGCTACTCCTCCGCCAATACCAATTATGCAATCTCGCTTAGTATTATCCCAGGCATCGGCACCTTTGTAAACATCCGATTTTACCGGATTTTTGTGGGTATCATGGAAGATTTCTACCGAAATATTGCTCTTTTTTAAATCGTTTAGGATCTCAGTAAAAAAAGGGAGTTGAACTACTACCGGATCGGTAACTATTAATGGTTGTTTTAGATTATTCTGATGCAGATAGGCCGACAGCTCTTTTACAGCTCCGCCACCAAAGCGAATCGTAGTAGGAAAATTATATTGATAAATCATAATAAAGTTTTAAAGTGGCAAGTCATAAGTTCAGCCCACCAACACTCCTTGTTTTTTGTTTATCGCAATAGTTAACAATTAGCACTTCGCCCAAAGACCCTTTAGGGATTTAGTGGTAGAGCTATATGATCTCGAAATAACGCTTCAGTTCCCAATCTGAAACAGCTTTTGAATATTGCTTCCATTCCCACTCTCTAGTCAACGTAAAATGTTCGGTGAAGGTTTCCCCAAACAACTCCTTTGCAACATCCGATTGTTTCATTTTCTGAGTGGCTTCATCCAAATTACGAGGCAAGGTTCCATTTGATGTATCCAGATAACCATTGCCCTGGGTGGCATCTCCTAAATTAAGGTTATGCCTTATGCCGTATAAGCCTGCTGCCAAACATGCCCCCATAGCTAAATAAGGATTGGAATCAGATCCCACGACCCTGGTTTCGAGCCTTGTGGCTTTGCTGCTGCCCGGAATCGCCCTAAGAGCTACCGTTCTGTTATCAACGGCCCAAGTGAGGGTGGTGGGCGCCCAGGCTCCTTCTACCAATCTTTTATAACTGTTGATAGTGGGAGCAAACATGGGCAAGATATCTGGCAAGCAATAAAGCTGCCCGGCAATATAACTTTTCATTAATGAGCTCATTTTTTGCGAATCGACTTTATCATAAAACAAGTTATTCTTTGCCCCCCGATCCCATAAACTCTGATGCACATGACCGCTACAGCCAGGCAACGCTTCATTCCATTTTGCCATAAAAGTGGCTATGATTCCATGCTTATAGGCGATTTCTTTTACTGCAGTTTTAAATAAAACAGCCCGGTCTGCAGCTTGGAGGATATCTGTATATACAATAGCGGCTTCATAAACACCAGGTCCGGTTTCAGTATGTAAACCTTCAATTGGCACATCAAACTTGTTCAAGAGCTCGAACAAATCGTTCATAAACTCCTTTTTTAATGAGCTGCGGAGAATAGAATAACCAAACATCCCGGGAGACAGAGGGGTAAGATGTTTAAATTCTTTCTCGTTTAAACTTTCCGGAGTTTCGATAAAATTGAACCATTCGAACTCTTGTGAAAAGCAGGGCACAAAACCTTGTTTTTCACAATCAGCAAGCACCTTACGCAGCAACTGTCGCGGACAAATTGCCAAGGGCTCATTTGTATTCGTAAAGAATTCTCCCAGAAAGAAAGGCACATCATTTTCCCAGGGTATTTTCCTGAATGTATTCAAATCGAGCTTTACCGGAGCATCCGGATATCCGGTATGCCAGCCCGTAAACTTCGCATTATTGTAAGCTGCATCATTGGCATCCCAACCAAAAACCACATCACAAAAACCCAACTCTCCTTTAATTACGGATTGAAATTTATCGACCGAAATAAACTTTCCTCTTAAAATACCATCAATATCAGCCACTGCTACTTTTACTTTCCCGGATGGATGTTGATTAATGTAGTTCTGTACTTCCTGCTTTGTCATAAATGAGAGAATTGCGGGTACTGAAGATCTTAAATAAGATATAGGCTAACGTTAATATGGCAAAATAGATCAACCCTAAGTTTAAGTTATAAATCACCATTGCAATAAAAGATACCATAGCAATGGTAAGTGCAAGTACCGGAAATACCGGATAAAATGGCACTACAAAAGGGCGTTTCAGGTGCGGATCTTTCCTGCGTAAAACGATAATCGAAATCATGGAAATGATATACAAAGTCAATGCTCCAAAAACGGAAATGATAATAATTTCAGAAGTCTTCCCGGATAATAAAGCCAAAATTCCAATCAGCATATTTGCCAATAATGCGTTAGCGGGAGTACGAAAACGCGGAGAAATACTCCCCAGAAAAGGCGGTAGATTACGTACACGTCCCATTTCATAAGTTGCACGACCGGCGGCCAAGATTAATCCATGAAATGAAGCGATCAAACCAAATAAACCAACCGTAATCAGTAAATGATAGAGCAAATGATTGCTCCCTGTGATTTTCGCCAGAGCTAATGGCAAGGGAGAATCAGAAGTTGCTCCCGAACTGCCATTTTTGAACACAATGGTTTCCCATCCAGCCACTCCTATAGAAGAGCTAAACACCAAAACACATAAAAGCACTAATGTTAAAATCGCCCATCCAAAGCCTTTCAGAATATCTCGTTGCGGATTCTTTGTTTCCTCGGCAACATTGGCTACGCCTTCTATCCCCAGAAAAAACCAGATCGCAAATGGAACCGCAGCAAAAACACCCATCCACCCGTTCGGAAAGGAATTATGAGTTAAGTTCGTCATTTGAAACTTCGGAAAAGTAACTCCTGCAAACACCAGCAACTCTGCTACGGCCAGTATGGTTATGATGGTTTCAAAGGATGCCGCCGCCTTGATTCCGTAAATATTTAAGGCTGTAAATAAAAGGTAAACTACCAAAGCCGAAGCAAAAATGGGCATGGTAGGAAAAAACGCATTAAAATAAGCTCCTATTGCAAAGGCTATAGCCGGAGGTGCAAAAATGAACTCGACCGACTGGGCAATACCTGCTATAAATCCTGCATCTTTGCCCAACGCTTTACCGGCATAATCGAATGCTCCACCCGCTTTAGGAATAGCACAGGCAAGCTCTGTATAACTAAAAGTAAAGGTGACATACATGACCATGATGGCCAACGTGGCTATGCCCATTCCCAGAGAGCCGCCCTGCTCCAAACCCAGGTTCCATCCAAAATACATCCCCGATATGACGTACCCCACTCCTAAGCCCCATAACATAACCGGACTAAGTGTTTTCTGCAAGCTGTTTGCTGTTGCCATAGGCTTTTAATCAATACTTTAAAATAAGATTTTTAAGCTAAATAACAATACAGAAAGGTTGAAAGGAAGGAGGATTTAGGCTTGAGTTCTTTTGAATAGTGGAGGTACAACTTAAAGTCATACATCCACTGGATTACTTCCAATCGAGTCATTACTGTGACAAGGTCCCATCGACCCAGCTCAGGTTGACTTAAACAGCAAAGCCATTCTGAAATTCAGAATGGCTTTGCTGTTTAAGTCTGGGAACAGTGGCGGCACGACTTAGAATTGCGCCACCACTATGCAAAACTTTTACTTTTTACTTCTATCCTGTCGTTCCTAGCGCGCTTGCAATTGCATTGATAGAGGTGAGTAGCTTAATCAATACTTCTTCATTTTCATTACCAGTTACACCTTTGGCTTTCAATTCCCGCCATTGTTTTAACAGTCGGATTTGACATTGATGCAAAGGATTAAGGGCAACAGCTCTTAACTGAGTTGAGTAATGCCTATTTTGTCGGCGTTCTTCGAATGAACGATCTTGCAGGTGGGCAAACATCCTGCGGGTGCGCTCCAATTCTTCGAGCAACAAACCTAAAATTTGTTCTTTCGCCTCGTAATTAGTCATCAATTCGGCATAAGCCTTGATGATTTCTTCATCAGTAGAATCCAACGAAGATTCAACATTGGTAAATACATATCGTAGCAATGGATCGGTATTCAAAGCTTTTTTCAAGGCATTGAACTCCTCCGGTTTTTCATTATACAATTTTTCCAAGGTAAAACCTACTCCATACCAGCTGGTCATGTTGCAGCGAGTCTGGTTCCAGCTAAACACCCATGGGATAGCCCGCAAATCGGCCAAAGTGCGCTCACCAGTTCTGCGCGCCGGACGTGAACCGATACGACTCGATTCAATCGCGTCAATCGGCGTAGCCTGACTAAAGAAATGGATGAAATTCGGGTTATGAATTAACTTTCCGTAGAATTCACAACTCTCGGTTGCCATCCACTCAAATATTGACTCTAGGGGATGCGCTTTACGCTCCGTATTTTGCTGTAAGAGGGTTGCAGCAGTGGTTCCGGCTAATAACAACTCCAGATTATAACTGGCGTTCATCTTATTGGCATATTTTTGTTCGATGGTTTCGCCTTGCTCCGTTTCTCGCAAATCACCGCATAGGGAAGAATGTGGCAATGCCTGGATAAACCAATTCGCCGGACCTGCGCCACGGCTTACCGAACCACCTCTTCCATGAAAGAATCGTATACGAACACCATGCTTACGGCCTACTTCCGCGAGCTGGAACTGTGCCTTGTACAGCGTCCATTGCGAAGCCAGAATGCCGCCGTCTTTATTACTATCACTATAACCCACCATCACCATTTGAACTGGCTCAGCCTCACCACTAAGCTTGCGCTGATGTTCCAAACTGCGTTGCGTTACCGGATGTGCAAGGAATGTTTCCATGATAGCAATACTGTTCTCCAAATCGTCGATGGTTTCAAAAAGGGGAACCACCGGCAAACGGCACACTAATCCATCCTCCGTAAATTCAGACAAGCCTGCTTCACGCTCCAATAAATAAACGGCCAATAAGTCAGAAACACTACGGGTCATGCTCACGATCAATGATCCGATGGCAGCAGTACCGTAACGACTCACATGTTTCGCGAGTTCATCGTAGGTTTTGAGCACTTGGCTGGCATTTTCTTGTAGTTTAATGGAAGGATGAACAAACGGGCGATTATACTGAAGCTCACAATTCAAGAACATCATCTTTCGGTCTTCAGACCAATCAAAATAACTGTCTCCATGCAAAGCGCTCCCATGCAAAAGTTGATCAATTGCTTTATCATGAAAAGCAGAGTTCTGACGAACATCGAGCTTTGCCAAATGGAAACCAAATGTATCTACTATACGAATCGCATTGTTCAGATAACCCAAGGCGGCTCGTTTTGCTCCATATTTTATCATCGATTCACGCAGCAGCACTAAATCATCCAAAAGTTCTTGCGAAAAGGTATAGCCTATTTCGTTCTCCCTCAATTCAATTAAGTGATTCCTTTTCACTTTAACCGGCAACATCGTCAAACACAAATTCACAAACTGACGGAAGGCTTCACCCGAATTGCGAGCGAATGCCTCCTCCCCTTCTTTACCTAAAATCCCACGCATTTCAAACATCCGTTGCTGCAAAGCAGGATCAGCTTCTTCAAAAGTGTGCGTAAAACTTAATTTGCTTATTAATTCCAATAAGGAACGGCGAATGACCACAAAAGCATTTAAACGCAGTGTTTTTAGTGTTTCGGCGGTCACCTTATCAGTTACCAGGGGATGGCCATCGCGGTCGCCACCTACCCAGTTACCAAAGGAAACTTTCGGACGGTTACGAATATCTTCAATCAGTTCCGGCGCAAAACCTGCATCCACCCATGCTTGTTCCAAGCGGTGGTCAAGAATGGGCAGTACTTCCGGAAAAACGTTGGTTAAATAATGAAGTACGTTTCTGAGCTCCGATTCAACATTTGGTTTTTCCAAATAAATCTCACCCGTTCTCCATAAGGTATCCAAAATCAATTTAATCTCCTCCCGGATTTGTTCCTGTTCCTGATCGGAAAACATAGAGTTTTGACGTTGCACCATCAAGAGGTATAACTGACGATGATGCTCCAAAACGGTTATTCGTTTGGCTTCTGTTGGGTGAGCGGTTAAAACCGGCTCCACCTTAATAATATTTATTTTTTGAGCAATTGCTTTATCCGAAAGGCCGCTGTATTTTAACGCATGCAGCTTTTGGGCCCATAAACCGTTAGCACTTGAAAGATCATCATTTTCTTTTTTACGACGATACTGAACGGCACCGTTTACTTCAGTAAGGTTCAGAATATGAAAAACCATTGAATACAACTGAATGTGTTTGATGGTAAAATCCGAACCTGTAGGAATTTCATCATTAATCCAGGGAATAAAACCCGCCAACTTCTTATCTCCGCTTTCTTCCAATACCTCTTTTAAACAGATTAATATGAATTCAAGGTCATGATAGGTTTTACCCATACCGGCCTTCACCAAGTGTAGTTCGTTCGTCAAAAGTTCGTGTTGATACTGCGTCATAATAAGCTAGATTGAAATGGCAATATAAGCACTATTTTATCATTATGTTAAACTTTAATCAAAAAAAATATCATTTTACTATAAATAATGATCAAATAATGAAATATGCAAAAAACCATGAAGCATGAACTTGTCATCCTGAGTAAAGTCGAAGGTTTTGTCACATTAAGGAATAGATGTTTCGACTCCATTCAACATGACTTAATGAGGTTAACATTTGAGACAGACTCATTGCCGGCCGAGGGTTATTTATGGAGCTTTCAAGAAGGGTTATAAATAATGAAAACAGAATAAAACCCGCTAACACTATATAGTCCTTATAAAGTTCATTAAATGCAAAAAGCCTTGGTTCTGATGAACCAAGGCCTTTACATTCAATTTTTAATATTACTTAAGCTTCAGCCAAAGCGTTTGCACCCGATACGATCTCAAGGATCTCATTGGTAATTGCAGCCTGACGAGCTTGATTGTATTGCAGTGTTAATGATTTCAACAATTCACCCGCATTATCAGTTGCCTTATCCATCGCTGTCATACGCGCTCCGTGTTCAGAAGCATGTGAATCTAACAAGGCTTTAAAGAACTGTAATTTGATAGAACGTGGAATCAGATCTTCAATAATCTCTTCAATTGAAGGCTCAAACAAATAATCAACTTTTGCAGATTTACCAGTTGAAGCAACAGCTTTTGGTAATGGTAATAATTGCTCAGTAGTAAGAATTTGTACAGCCGCATTTTTAAATTGGTTATACACTAATTCTACTCTATCATATTTACCATTGGCAAAACCTTCCATAATACCTTCAACAATAGCGGTAGAATTTTCAAAATTCAATTTGTTGAATAACTCATTATTGTTTCCAATAACGTTGTATTTCGCACGGGTATAAAAATCTTGCGCTTTTTTACCTACGGCAACAATATGAAGATTTCCTTTGCGTTTGTGCTCAAGGTAGTTCTCGGCAATGATGTTGTTGGCAGTTTTAATGACGTTGTTATTAAAAGCACCAGCCAAACCGCGGTTAGAGGTAATCACCACTATTAACACATTGTTCACTTCACGCTCTTGTGTGTAAACATTGTCCATATCGCTCAACGATTCAGACACATTACTCAACATATCCTTTAGCTTATTAGCAAAAGGGCGCATCTGAACAATGGCATCGGTAGCTCTTTTAAACTTAGCAGCGGAAACCATTTTCATAGCTTTCGTGATCTGCTGAGTAGATTTAACAGATGCAATTCTAAGACGTACTTCTTTTAAGTTGGCCATTTACGTTTGGTTATTGGTTACCAGTTGTAGGTTATCGGTTATCCCAAAACTAACAACTGGTAACTGACAACTAATAATTAATATTTAGATGCTAGTTCTTTAGCTACTGTTTCAAGCGTGTTGGTAATTTCGTCAGTCAATTGACCTTTTTTCAAACTATCCAAAACTGCTTTGTGGCGTACCTCAAGAATATGAAGGTATTCTGCTTCAAATTCTTTAACTTTTTCAACAGGTACATTACGTAACAAACCTTTAGTACCACAGTACAAAATAGCGGTTTGTTTTTCAACAGTAACTGGTGAATATTGACCTTGTTTCAAGATCTCAACGTTACGAATACCTTTATCAAGAACTGCTTTTGTTGAAGCGTCCAAATCAGAACCGAATTTAGAGAAGGCCTCCAATTCGCGGAACTGAGCCTGATCTAACTTCAAGGTACCAGATACTTTCTTCATTGATTTGATCTGAGCATTACCACCCACACGTGATACCGAGATACCTACATTAATTGCAGGGCGGATACCGGCGTTAAATAAGTTCGACTCCAAGAAGATCTGACCATCTGTAATCGAAATTACGTTGGTAGGGATGTATGCTGATACGTCACCCGCTTGTGTTTCGATAATTGGCAGAGCGGTTAATGAACCACCACCTTTTACCAACGGACGGATAGACTCCGGTAAATCGTTCATCGCTTGAGCGATTGAATCAGTTGCGTTGATCTTTGCAGCTCTTTCTAACAAACGTGAGTGTAAGTAGAATACGTCACCCGGATAAGCCTCACGGCCTGGTGGACGACGAAGCAACAATGACACCTCACGGTAAGCCACTGCTTGTTTTGACAAATCGTCATAAACGATCAATGCAGGACGACCTGTATCACGGAAGAACTCACCGATAGCAGCACCAGAAAATGGAGCGTAGAACTGCATTGGAGCTGGATCGGCCGCAGAAGCAGCAACAACCACAGTGTAAGGCATTGCACCGTTTTCGGTTAATGTTTTAACGATATTGGCTACAGTAGAGTTTTTCTGACCTACAGCAACGTAGATACAAAATACCGGCTGACCAGCTTCGTAAAACTCTTTCTGATTGATAATAGTATCGATCGCTACAGCTGTTTTACCTGTTTGACGGTCACCGATGATTAACTCACGTTGACCACGTCCTATAGGAATCATCGCATCGATAGCTTTGATACCAGTTTGTAATGGCTCTGCTACCGGTTGACGATAAATAACACCTGGTGCTTTACGCTCCAAAGGCATTTCGTAGGTTTTACCTTCAATAGGACCACGACCGTCAATAGGCTGACCAAGAGTGTTTACCACACGGCCTAACATACCTTCACCCACATTAATGGAAGCGATACGCTTAGTACGTTTAATAGTATCGCCTTCTTTAATCTCTTCAGAAGAGCCCAACAATACCACACCCACGTTATCTTCTTCCAAGTTCAATACGATACCTTGCAAACCGTTCTCAAATTCAACCAGCTCACCCGATTGAACTTTTGTTAAGCCGTAAACGCGGGCAATACCATCACCCACTTGCAATACAGTTCCGATCTCTTCTAATTCAGCTTCTGACTTGAAGCCGGCCAATTGCTGACGCAAAATTGCCGATACTTCGTCTGGTCTTACTTCTGCCATAGTTTTTATTATATAATCTTTTTAAAATTATTTACTTAATTGTGATACAAATTCATCGCTCAAAAAATTGCGTCTCAGGTCATTCAATCCTGATGAAATACTTGTATCGTATTGTTTATCACCTACCGTTAAAATAAAACCGCCAATTAATTTAGGGTTTACTTTGCTCTGCAGGAGAACCTTGCGGCTAAGTGCTTTTTCAATCGTGTTGATCAATTCTTTTTTGCTTGCTTCCGTCATTTCAACTGCTGAAACCACTTCTGCTTTAACAATACCGTTTAGCTCGTTATAAAGCTCAAAGTATTGTTTTGCTCCTTCGTAAATAAACGCTTCACGTCCCTTACTTACCATGATGTCGAAGAAGCCAATAGTTATCTTGTTTACCTTTCCATCAAATAATTGATGAAGAATAGCACGTTTGCTTTCAGTCGAAACAATTGGATTTGAAAGTACTGCTCTTAGTTGTGAACTGGCTTTAACAGTTTGGTAGAACAACTTCATGTCATTGTTAACTTCCTCTACCAAATTTTCACTCTTGGCAAGCTCTAACAATGCTTTCGAATAGCGTAAAGCAACTTTAATTTCTGACATTATTCCTAGTTTACTGTCATCTGAGGGAATGAGAATGATCTTTATGTTGCTAGAGATTCCTTACTCCGTACCGAATGACACTATAGATTAGTTTAATTTTACGTCTTTTAATAACTCTGTTACTAAAGCTTCTTGCTCTTTAGCATCGGCAAATTTCTTGCGAAGAATTTTCTCAGCAATCTGAATTGAAAGGGCACCTACCTGGTTTTTCACTTCAGCAAGAGCAGCTAATTTTTGATTGTTGATCTCGTGATGAGCTTTAGCAATCATTTTAGCACCTTCTGCATGAGCCTGAACTTTTGCTTCGTGGATCAAACTGTCGCTAAGCGTTTTGGCTTCTTTCAGCATTTTGTCACGCTCCACACGGGCTGCTTTGATCAATTTATCACTTTCTACATTCAAACGAGACAGCTCTTCTTTCGCTTTTTCAGCAGCATTCAAAGCATCTTCAATTGACTTTTCACGATCATTAAGAGCAGCGACAATCGGTTTCCAAGCAAACTTACTTAGAAGCATGATTAAGAGAACAAACGTAAGTGTTGTCCAAAAAACTAAACCGATACTTGGGGTAACTAATTCCATTATATTATGTAGTTATCTAAAGTTTATACAAATCAGTCAAATGATAAAAGTAATGTTAAGCCTGTTGCCAATCGCCTCAGGCTTAACATTAGGGTAAATTAGCGAGTGCCTAACAACGCAACAACCACACCGAATAGAGCAACACCTTCAACAAGTGCAGCAGCGATGATCATTGCAGTTTGAATTTTTGAGGCAGCCTCTGGTTGACGTGCAATACCTTCCATTGCAGAACCACCAATACGTCCGATACCTAAACCAGCACCAATTACAGCTAAACCAGCACCAATTGCAGCAATACTTCCGATCATTTTGTTATAGATTTATTATGTTAAAAAAAATTACTTATCCACTTAACAGCTAATAGTTTATGTTTTATAGTACTAGTAGCTATTAATATTATTTGTCTATGATCTATTAATCATAGTGATGATGCTCTTCAACAGCTGTACCTATAAATAAGGCAGTAAGCATGGTGAAGATAAATGCTTGTAAGAATGCTACTAACAACTCCAATACATACATAAACAATACAAAGCCTATTGAAACAGGTGCAATTGCCATTGTTTTAAAGATGAAAATCAGGGAGATTAAGCTTAATACGATAATGTGACCTGCTGTTATGTTAGCAAACAAACGGACGATCAAAGCGAAAGGCTTAGACAACACACCAATAATTTCCACGATCAACATGATTGGATATAACCACCATGGTACATCAGGAGCAAAAATGTGTTTCCAGTAGTATTTGTTTCCGCTAAAGCTTACTACCAGGAATGAAATAACTCCTAAAGTAAACGTTACGGCAATGTTACCAGTTAAGTTAGCTCCTCCAGGGAAAATAGGAACTAAACCAATTAGGTTGTTGATCCAGATGAAGAAGAAAATTGTTAACAGGAATGGCATGTAGCCAACATATCGATGTCCAATATTAGGACGTGCAATTTCATCACGTACAAATACAATAATAGGTTCAAGCAATGACTGAAAACCTTTTGGAGCTTTACCTTCACGATTTTTGTAAGAACTTGCAATGCTTGTAAAAATCAGCAATAATAAAATTGCCGAAAGAAACATTGAAGCTACATTTTTAGTGATGGAGAAATCAAGAGGTTTGCCATTAGTAGGATGCTCGCCAACAAAAGCCAGATATTGACCTTTTTCATTTGCGGTTTCGCTTGCGTAGTAAACCTTGTTTTCAAAACGAACAAAACGTTGTCCGTTAGCTTCAACAACATGAGAACCTTCGTTATCATGGTGAAACTCTTCAGAGTTAAAATGAACCAATCCGGCATCTGTCTTTAGTATTACAGGAAGTCCAAACGACTTGTCGCCCCATAAATGCCAGTCATGAGAATCAGAGATGTGCTCCATGATGGTTTCAGTGGCATTAAACTCACCTTCTTTACCATGAGCGTCCTCGTGTCCTTCAGCAACCTGTTCAGTATGCTCAGCTGCGTGTTTCGCAGAATCTACTCCCTCTGAATTTGCCTTAGCATTTGGGCTACAAATACTGAAAATGGCAAAAAATGAAGATAGAATTATTGTTTTTTTAAGAAAAAGTGGGTTAAAGCGCATTTATTTAACGATTTTCTATTTTTTTTTCGTCGCGCAAGTTATATATTAAATTATAAACTTCAAAGGCGGTAAAAGAGAAATATAAAATAAAGAAGTTAGAAATGAATAACCATTTGTTTCCAGCGAGTTGCATAAAAATGCATATAAGCGCAACAGTCATGGTTAAAAGCATTTTTACCACCACTGAAACCAGTACTAATAATACAGAAGACTCGCCTCCTTTTTTAATTCCAAAACTCGATAAAAGATAACTGCTTAAATTTAACACAGCAAAGAATGCGAAGAACATCCAAACATAAGGGTGTAGTAATTCGGGTTGGTATTGTGCAAAAGCGAAAATCAAACCAGCTAATAATACAATAAAAGGGAGATACTTTTTTAAGAAAGACATTTTTTGAGACAAAAGATTAAAGAAGTAAGACTAAAGCATTGCTGATTTATTATCATTTAGAGATTGGGTCTTTATTTTCTTTATTTAGCCACAAAGAACACCGAGGAAGCCCAAAGAACACTAAGTACTCAAACTTGTTGTCATTGTATTTTTATTGTGTACTTTGTGGTAAAAATAATTATTGAAAGCTCTACTTCAGCTGGCGGACTATATTATACATTGCAGCCCCTACTCCTATTAAGCAACCCAAAATAGTAAACCAGGGAGTAGCTGTAGCTAGCCAATCATCAAGCTTTACTCCGGCCCAGGCAAAAAAACCGATAATTACGATCATTTGAAAACCCATGCCGGAGTACTTGGCATAGTTACGCAGAGATTCGTTCGGCTTCTTTTCTTTCTGCGGAAATTGTGTGCTCATTTTTCTTATCTGTTTTGTGCATTGAACCCATGTGACACTTACCGGTAAATACCGCACCTGATTCTACCACCATCTTAGCAGTATAAATATCCCCATCAATTTTTGCTGTTGATTTCAGAAACAACAATTCTGAAATGTTAATATTACCTGACAATGTTCCAGAAATATCAGCATTTACACAAGAAATTGAACCTTCAACTCTTCCGGTTGATCCAAGTACTACTTTTGAAACCGAATGGATACTTCCTTTAACAAAACCGTCAATCCGAACATCACCTTTACAAGTAAGATCTCCACAAATTTCAGTCTTTGATCCGATAAGATTGATTGACGAACCAAGAGATTCTTCTCCTTCGTTCATTTTTTTTGTTTTACTAAGCATCATAAATTTAAATGGTTTGGTTATGAATGGTTTTACGGTAAAATCAAGAACAGGTTACAGCTTTTTTCTTTTTAGGAATAAATTGAAAAAATAACCCACTATTGTCTTAACGAAAATCAATATATTCTTTAGGGTCAACCGGGCTGCCGTTACTCCAAAGGGCAAAGCTACACAAACCTTGATTTTTATTAGCAGGATTATCAGATGCTGTACCTATCATTTCTCCAACGGATACATAGTCGCCCATCTTTTTAGTACTTGATGCGCAGTTTTCATACATGGAAACTATACCGTTTTCATGTTGAATGGTAATAACAACCCCTTTGCCGCTTACGGGAGCAACCGAAAGAACAACACCACTTAAAACAGCATTTACTGTTTTGCTGGTATTGGTTGCAATATCTACAAAAAGTTTATTGCTTTTAAGATTAAAACCTGACGAGATATTCCCTTTCGCAGGTGAACTAAATTTATAATCCTTAAGTGCTAATGGAGAATCGGACGATATGCGTTTGAATTTATAGTTTTCTGTTTGCTCAACAAATGATCGCAAGCTTGAATCTTCTTTCGGCTTTTTATGATCCAGGTCTTTTGCGTTAATTGATTTCGAGCCAGGAACCGTACTTTGTAGTACTTCGGCTCCGGCTTTCCCATTAATTACATCCTGCAAGTTGGCTAAATAAGTATCGCGCTCAAGAATAGCATTTTCCACGGAATCTACCTTTATAACTGTTTCTATTACGGATTTCTTTAGGGATATATCAGCATAACCCGGAATGAGCTCCCGTAATGGTGTAAAAACGATCAATAATAACGTTAGCATGATTAGGGTAAATCCTAAAATTGCAAGCGCTACAAATACATTCATTAATGATAAAGTGACCGACACCTTTTCTTCAAAAGTATCATCTTTGAGAACCACCAGTTTGTACTTCTCTTTAATTAAGGCTATAAACTTCTTCTTTCGGGTGGGCATTCGTTTTGGTTTGGCTTGGCAAAATAGGGGATATTTCTTTTTATTGAACGTTAAACCTATAAAATTATTGGATTAACATTCGTTTTTTGATTCGAAATTCGCTAAATACCTTATTATTGACGATTTAGATTAATCATTTATATTTGTTAATCTCTAATACTATAGCCCATTGCATAGAATAAGAAAATATTGCACTTGGATTCTTGTCATTGCAAGTTGCCCTGCCATTGAATCATGTAGTTCATCAAAAACAGCTGCGAATAACGCTGGGTTTATGAATCGATTTTATCATAATAACACCGCCCGATATAACAGTTTTTTTAATGCAAGAGAAATCTATCGCAAAAATATCGAGAAGTATGAACAGGATTATGCTTTTCAATATGGCGCTTTACTACCTATAATTATCCTTCCGGATGAAAACGCAACCCAATCGCTTGGAACACCAATGGATGAAATAATTAAAAAATGTTCAAACGTTGTTGATCGGCACAAGGTGAGCAAATGGGTCGATGATAGCTATATGATGCTGGGCAAAGCTTATTTCTACAAAGGCGATTATTTCAATGCAGCTCAAACATTCCAATATGTTTACAATACTTTTCCAGATAAAAACTTAAAAGAAGAAGCCGTCGCCTGGATAGGATTGGCTAAAATGAAAGACAAGTTAACCGATGAAGCTGCTTCCGCTTTTGATATGGCATTGGGAAACATTGGAGATGCAATTTCTTCCAAAAGTTTTGTACATGCAGCTTCGGCAGAGTTCTATAAACAAAATAAGGATTATGAAAAAGCGGCTCAATACCTTGATAAAGCTGTTGCCTCTCTAAAAAAAGTCGATACTGAAAAGAAAATACGTTATAGTTTCACACTTGGTCAACTGTATGAAAAAATCAATGCAAACGACAAAGCTATTGAGGCCTTTAAGCAAATTGAAAAACTTAAAGCTCCTTATGAAATTGATTTAGTAGCAAAGATTAATATATTTAGATTGAGTAATATTACCGACGGTGGAAAAACCGACGATTTAGTAGAAAAGCTTAATAAATTACTGTCCGACGAAAAAAACAAGGATTACAAAGGGTCTATTTACTATGTGCTCGGCGCTGCTACTCTACGTAGGAACGACGTTGATTCTGCATTAAAACTTTATAAACTATCAATAAAAAACAGTCAGGATAATTTTAATCAAAAGGCATTATCTTATTCTCAGATCGGGGATATCTACTTTAACAACCTTAAGGATTACAAACAGGCTAAATTATACTATGATAGCACCCGAGCTTTCATACAAACTGACAACCCTGAATATTCAAAGATCATTGAACGCCATAATAAACTAAATGAATTAATTGAAAACCAGCGTGTCATTAACCGTGAAGATAGTTTACAACGAATTGCATTAATGCCCGAAAATCAACGCAATGAATTGATCGAAAAACGGGTAACCTCCATACTAGAAACTCAAAGACAGGCCAAAACAGTTGGCCAAGAACAACCTTATTATAATACGGTACAAGTCGACAGGTTTAACTCACAAGGTAGTGCCATTTGGTATTTCTATAATAATAATGCGGTAGCTTCAGGTTATAATGAATTTGTGCGACGCTGGGGAAACAGAACTCTTTCGGATAATTGGCGAATCGGCAGTCAACAACAGTTTGCAGGAATGAACATACAGGGCAATGCCCCAATTGACGATTTCAGCACCCTAAAAGATGCAAAACCAAATGACATTAAAACGTATTTGTTAAAAAACATACCTTTAACACCGACAATGCTTGACTCATCAAATATGCGTAAGCAAACGGCCTGCTATAATTTGGGAAATATCTATTTTACCGACTTAGAAGAGTACAATGAAGCCATCACGTATTACAGCTTGGCTCTGAATTTAACACCAACTGCTCAATACCAAGCTGAACTACTTTACGATATTTATAAAAGCTATGAATTGTTGGGCAACAACACCCTGGCCAGTGATTACCGCAACAAGCTATTTTCCCAATTCCCGAATTCAACCTACGCAACTGCAATTAAAGAGCCGGGTAAAAAAAATAATGCAACTGATGCCAGCCAAAAGGCTTTTGAAGATCAGTATGAACTTGCGTATATCGATTTTCAAAACAATCAATTTGACAAAGTACTTGAAGGGAATACACAGTTTCAAATCTCTACAGCAAGTGACTATCTAAAATCGAAATATGCATTTCTGGCAGCTCTTGCAATTGGTAAAACCCAAAATCTAAATAAATTTGAACCTGAATTAAAAAAGATAAAAATTAACTACAATGATTATGAAGTTAGCAGAGAGGCCTCGCAACTATTAGCAATGATTGATAGCAATCGAGATGAATATATGGCACGGTCGGTCGCACTCGATCTTACATCTGTCGCTACCTCTAATAATGCGACTGATGTTACTCGCAGGCTGGCTGAACAACAACAATCAGAAGGTGAACGCATTGCACGCGAACAGGCAGAAGCTGAACGTCTCAGTTATTTTAAAAAGCCAGCTCCTAATGCAAAGTTCTTGTTCATAATTTCAGTTAATAATACAACCGCAAACCTTAACAGAACCCGTTATGGCATTAACCACTTTAATATGGATAATTACCCAGACAAAAAATATCAGTACAATACTATCGTTCTCAATAAAGAAACTCAACTCATTTCAGTAACTCAATTTAATGATTTAGCTACTGCAGGAGAATATTATAAAAGATTTGTGGCCAATCGAAGTTCTATCACTCCACTTGAAGATGATAAATACGATGTTTTTATCATTACTACTGATAACTTTGCACGCTTAACAAACCAACAAAACGTTATACAATACGTAAACTATTTCAGAAATAATTTTTAATACATACAATGAGTAATACGCAGATAAGCAAACAAGATATTAGCAGGTACTTAAGGAATTTTTGGTTATTCATTATTGGTTGCATCGCTTTATTTTTCATCTTTATTTTATCCATTACATTAGGATTATTCGGCAAAATGCCTTCTTTCCGGGACTTGGAAAATCCTAAAAGCAATATTGCATCAGAGGTAATTTCCGCTGATGGCAAAGTTATTGGAACCTACTACCTTGAAAACCGTTCGTTCGTAAAATACAGTGAATTGTCTCCAAGTATTGTAAACGCTCTTATTGCTACTGAAGACACGCGTTTTTATGACCATTCAGGAATAGACTTCAGTCGAACCTTCACTATCGTTTTGTACAACCTAATGGGTAAACGTCAGGGAGCAAGTACAATTACTCAACAATTGGCTAAAAAACTATTTGGTCGTGAAAAAAACGCTATCATCATTACAAAAATGAAAGAGTGGATCACAGCGGTTAAACTGGAACGAAATTATACCAAACAAGAGATATTGGCAATGTATCTGAACATTGTTGACTTTGGCAGTAATGCTTACGGCATCAAAACAGCTGCAAGAACATTTTTTGACACCACTCCTGATAAATTAACAATTGAACAAGCCGCATTACTTATTGGCATGCTTAAAGGTCCGAGTTATTATTCTCCAATAAGATATCCGGAACGTGCAAAAGCGCGTAGAAATACAGTGCTAATGCGAATGGAATCAGAGGATAAAATCACAGCGGAGGAGTGTGAAAAAGCTAAGGCCGCTCCTGTTAAACTTATCTATAATCCTGAAAACCACAATGACGGCATTGCTGCTTATTTACGCGAATATTTACGCATTGAAATAAGCAAAATGCTGGATAACGGAACCATAAAACCAAAGCAAGATGGTAGTACTTATGATCTCTATCGAGATGGCTTAAAAGTGTATGTCACCATTGACTCACGCATGCAAGAGTATGCAGAAGCAGCAGAAAAGGAACATCTTACTGATTTACAAAGGCAATTTAATCAACATTGGAAAGGAAGAGGTCAGGATCCTCTTTCGGATTTACAAAAAGGAGATATAGAGAGAGCGATCCGGCTTACTGATCGATATCATGACCTAAAAGAGCAAGGTAAATCTGAAGAGGAGATCAAATCTGACTTCAGAACAAAAGTAAAAATGACTGTATTCAGCTGGCGAGGCGATATTGACACCACTATGAGTCCTCTTGACTCAATTAAATACTACAAGAGATTCCTACGATCAGCAATGATGTCAATGGAGCCTAAAACAGGTTATGTTCGCGCTTGGGTTGGAGGAAATGATTTTAAGTATTTTAAATACGATCAGGTAAGAACTGGAGCTCGTCAGGTAGGCTCAACATTTAAACCTTTTGTTTATACGGCAGCTATTGATAATGGGTTTTCACCGTGTCAAAGTGTAGCCAACGAACCTGTTACTTTTGAGCAAGCAGATGGAACTATCTATTCCCCTAAAAATGCAGACGGTAAAACAGGCGGATTTTATACGTTAAAACAAGGCTTGGCAAGATCAATGAACTTGATCACCATGTATTTAATGAAACAAATAGGGCCGAAAATTGTCGCGAAATATGCTCACGACATGGGTATTACTGCAGATATTCCACCTTATCCTTCCATTGGACTTGGTGTAGCCGATATAACTTTATTCGAAATGGTTGGAGCATATAGTGTATTCGCAAATAAAGGTATATGGACAAAACCCATTTATTTATTGAGAATTGAAGATAAAAACGGCAACATTATTTTCGAAAACAGACCAGAAATCAAACAAGCTATTAGTGAACAAACCGCGTATGTGATGCTCGATATGCTAAAAGGCACATCGACTATACCAGGAGGTACGGCTCTTCGTCTACGAGGCAAGTACAAATTTGCTAATCCGATTGCAGCTAAAACCGGTACTACTCAAAATCAATCGGATGGTTGGTTTATGGGTGTTACTCCTGATTTAGTAACGGGTGTTTGGACTGGCTGTGAAGATCGTGCAGTTCGTTTCCACTCACTTAACCTTGGAGAAGGAGCCAATATGGCATTGCCCGCTTTTGCATTGTTTATGCAGAAAGTATATAAAGACCCCAGCTTAAAATATTCGAAAGGAGACTTTGCCCGACCAGATACGCTTAACATAGAATTAGATTGCTCAAAATATGCTCCTGCTTCTACAGAACGTCCCGAAGAATCTGAAAATAAAAAAGATGATCGTTTAGGATTTTAAAATTAAAAGCTACCCTAAAAAAGACTGATTCGGACATGAATCAGTCTTTTTTTATTTTAAGCTGCCAGAGTATATTATCTTTCCTTTATCTTAGTAAGAGAAACTATGAATGCGTTCGATTATAAAAAAGTAATTACTAAAATACCCCACAAACCCGGCATATACCAGTATTTCGATACTGATAATAAACTAATATATGTTGGAAAGGCAAAAGATCTTCGTAATCGTGTTGCATCGTATTTTGTAACCGATCGTATGCAAAATGCTAAAACACGCGTATTGATCAGCAAAATTCAGGATATAAAATTCACGATCGTTAACAGTGAGTTGGAGGCTTTATTATTAGAAAACAATTTAATAAAAGAACATCAGCCGAAATATAATGTCCTGCTTAAAGACGATAAGACCTATCCATCTATCGTTATTAAAAACGAACCCTTCCCTCGCATATATGGGACCCGTAAAATAATTCGTGATGGATCAAAATATTTTGGGCCTTACGCTTCGGTTGGAATGATGCGAACCATGTTAGAAATGATAAAGGACCTGTATCCTATTCGAACTTGTACTCTCCAACTTTCAAAAGAAAATATTCAAAGTAGAAAATTCAAGGTTTGCTTAGAGTATCAAATTGGCAACTGTAAAGGCCCTTGTGAAGATCTTCAATCAAAATCTGACTATGATCAAAATATAGAGGACATAAAAGACATTTTAAAGGGGAACACTTCGACTGTTTTAAGACATTTGGAAGATAAAATAAAAGATGCTGTTACCCACCTGGATTTTGAACAGGCTCATCATTTTAAACAAAAATTGGATAAGCTTGAAAGTTACCAAAGCCGATCAGCTGTGGTAAGTTCAACGTTGAATAATATCGACGTTTATTCAATTGCAACGGATAGTAAACATGCCTTTATTAATTACTTAAAAGTTTCCAATGGAAGCATCGTTCAAACCCAAACAATTGAACTAAAAAAGAAATTAGACGAAAGCGATGAAGAATTATTGCTATTGGGCATAGCAGAATTCAGAAACAGATTTCAAAGCGATGCAAAAGAAATTGTAGTACCATTTAAAATTGAATTTGAGGATTCAAATTTGAATTTTATTGTCCCAAAACTAGGTGATAAAAAGAAATTACTCGAGCTCTCAGAAAAAAACGTGATGTTTTTCCGAAAAGCAAAGTTAGATCAATATGAAAAACTAAACCCGGAATTAAAAACCGACAGATTATTAAGCCAGATGAAGCAAGACCTTCATCTATCTGAGTTACCACGACACATTGAATGTTTTGACAACTCAAATTTTCAAGGAAAGTACCCTGTTTCAGCAATGGTGGTTTTTAAAAATGCTAAACCTTCTAAAAAAGATTACAGGCATTTTAATGTACGTACCGTTGAAGGTCCGAATGATTTTGCAACCATGCAAGAAGTAATCGAACGTCGGTATAGCCGTGTATTGAATGAAAATCAACCACTCCCCGATTTAATTATTGTTGATGGAGGTAAAGGGCAGTTAAGCTCAGCTGTTGAAATACTAAAAAAACTTAATATATACACCAAAGTTCCTATTATCGGAATAGCCAAACGACTTGAAGAATTGTATTACCCCAATGACCCGATTCCTCTTTATCTTGATAAAAAATCGGAAACGTTAAAAATCATTCAACAACTACGTGACGAAGCTCATCGGTTTGGCATTACGCATCATCGCAATCGAAGAGATAAAGGAACCTTAGTAACAGAACTAGAATTAATAGAAGGAGTAGGCCCAAAAACTGCAGAAAGCCTGCTCAAATATTTTCGTTCTGTAAAAAAGATAAAACAAGCAACCTTGGAAGAACTACTAGAAGTAGTTAACTTGAAACAAGCACAAGCTCTTTTGGATTATTTCGGATCAGGAAAAGAATAATGATCAACCGTTATAAACAAAAGAGAGCACTCTAATCGAGTGCTCTCTTTTGTTTTATGTTACTATTTCTAGTACTCCCAAAGGTCTTGTTCAAAATCCATGATTTTGTTCTTTATACGCTCAGATTCATACAGACGATCAATACCGCTTGCATAATTGGCAATACGAACATCATCAGCATTGCTTTCCTTAATTATGTAGCTACTAAACAAACGCTTGATAAAGAAATCATCAAAACTTAAGTTTGAGGCATCATTAAAACGATTAAACACCTCTGCATTTGCCAATACCTGACGAGCTTCAGGGAAATAAATCCAAAACAACACCTCACTTACCAAAGTACCACCAGAAGCAAGATCATCACCTCCTTTAAAGTATTCCTTAATCGGAGCTATTGCGATAATACGAGGTTCAAAAATTGAACGTTGTTTATCAAAAATCCAATCTTCTTTAATACGGTATTTACGAACTTCTTCAGGCTTAAAAGGTTCACTAATTGTTGTGTCTCTTTCACCTAATTCAGGTCTATTAATATCAACTGGTATTTTAGCAGTTGTTGAACCACCTGATACTTTTTGTTCGAATTCTGCCATTGAAAGAACACGTCTAAATGTACTATCATCTGTAGTATTAGCATCGTATACTGTCAATTCGCCTGCTCGAATACCTTTGATCAATACGTCAATTAAACGAGATTGAGGATAAGTTAGCGGTTTGTTTGCCTTTTCCTTTACATCAAGTTCTCGCCAAATACGCTTTGACCACATAACATCAGACTGACGGATATATGAATAAGGAATTACCTTAATATTTACGTTATTTTCCTTTTTATATACACCATCAACTAATGGAGTGTCAAATAATGAAGCTGAACCCGTTGGGTTAGATACATTCTTAACTACAGTATCAACAGCAGCAACAGGCAGGGAAGTGTTCTCATTCGTTTTTACCGCAGAGACCTTCTTAGCTGAGGATGAAGCTGTAGTTTTAGCTTTACCAGCTGTAGTTTTTTTCTTGGTTTGAGCTGAAGCCACTACCGTGAGGCAACTCAATATTACTGCAATTGCTGTTAGTTTAAATTTCATTTTTATCACTATTGAACTTGGATACTCACAGGTGTTTTAATAAACCTGATTTTACCTGATGGGTCACTCACCTTAATTTCATCAAAAATGATCTTATCTCCAGCCACAACACTTGAAACAGCATCCTTTAAGCTTCCGGAAAGACTTGCTCCTGTGTTAGATGCAACAATTGCATCCTGACGTTTCTTAATAACATAACCGTTATAACTAACTACGGTAAAACGTGCGTCAAAGTCAAAGTTTTCCAAAACCGCCTGTAACCCTGGTTGTACACGAGCAGATCCTGCCGACAATTTACCACTAGCTACCCCACCAAATTTAGCGATAGGATCTGGGATAAATTTAACCCTGTAAGATTGTGAACCCATGTTCATCATTTTACCATTAACTTCTGCACTAATATTAATATTGACAGTTCCCGGAGTTGAAACGCGAGCAATGTATTTGCCATTTCCACCTGTTAAAGATCCGCCTGAAATACTTGCACTAACTTTACTGTTAGATACTCCTGCCGCAGAAACTGTAATAGGGTTATCAACCCCTATATAAAGAACATTCATTTTATCGGCCATCGCGACAGCTGCAGGTGCTGCAACTTGATATTTTTGAGTAAATGGATACTCTTCAATTTTACCATTTCGAGTAATCACAATTTTTCCTCCCCAGGTAAATTCCCCAACTGAATTTGGTGTAACATGATAACTTGCTACCCCATTGGTAGTAGTCATTTTAGTCCCTCCAATATATACTTGAACGTCTGAAGAACTCGTTGCCGCAGCTAAAGAAACTTTGGCTTCGTATGGCTGACCAACTAAAACGTAACTTGAAGGAGCTGCAACATTTGCACTAAATTGGTTGAAAATAATTTCATCACCAGAAACTGATTGGTACAACGCTTTGATTATTTCAGCCTCTGAGTTTTTGGCGTCAGCTTGAATTTTAGTCAAAATAGTTACTGCTGCAGTGACTGGCACACTAGAAAACTGCTTAACCTCCCAACTCTTATCCTTCTCATCCTTAGCATCTAATGAAATAGATACACGATTTTTCATTTTCTCTCCCAACAAACCCTCAAGTTTAGCTTTTACATCCAAAATTTTGGATTTAATCACCGGGCCTTGCGGATTCTTCTCTTCCAGCATAATTCTAGTTGCAATATCCAGATTATCTCTTCCTATGATATCACCGGTTACTGGATCACGCCCTTCTGCTTCTTTAATAATATCATCTTTTATCCCCTGAACATACTTATACAGCTCTTCAGTGTATCCTATAGCTTTTTCTGCATTTTCTAAGAGGTTCTTTTTTTCAGGGTTTTTGGCAATTGCCTTTTTAAAAGATTCCATTGTGCTTGTAATAGAGCCATCTACATTTTTTGTAGACTCTTCCAAGCTATCATTTACTGTTTTAAATGCATTTAATACTTCTGCGCTTACATTTAGGGCAAGCATGGCAGTGAGTACCAAATACATCAGGTTAATCATCTGCTGTCTTGCCGTTTGCTTTCCTGCTCCTGCCATAATCTCGAATGGTTATTGGTTAACTTAATAATTTAAATAATCGATTGAGATTATGACTTAGGAACATTCATTGCTGATAACATATTACCATACACAGAATTAAGCGAAGTAAGATTTTTAGCCAATTTAGCAACCTCATCTCTGTATACTTGTGAGTAACTTAATGTTTCACCGAAACCTTGCATAGTTTCATTGATATTGGCATAATATTTACTCATTGACTTCAAGTGGTTATTGGTTTCCTGAAGTTCCATTTCGTATACAGCATTTAAAGCTGAAAGGTTTTTAACCATGTTACTAACCTGTTCATTATAATTTTTAGTATCAATAGTTGCACCAGCCATTTCCGACAACGAGCTTGACGCTTTTTGATATGAAATAATTAACTGATTAACCGTATCGTTTCCACGTTTAAGACTTTCAGAAAGCGTATTGGTATCGATAGAAACGTTAGCTACATTAGATATTGCTGTGACTTTATCGCCAAAAGTGCGTAAACCATTACCTAAGTTTTGAACTAATTCTGGAGTAACATTTGCTTCTTGCAACATCCGGTCTAAGGCATTGGAGTTTCCTGCACCTCCTGAGCGCACTGAAATTCCGGCAACAGCTGGTTCATTTTCAGGTAATAATTCAGGATATGCGCGAGACCAATCTATTTCGTCATATTGTGGTTGAAATGCCATTGCAATAAAGATAATCGCTTCGCAGGTCATACCCACCATCAGCATTTCTTTAGCTCCTGGCCAGTGAAGAATTTTAAATAAAGCTCCCATAATTACAGGTGCTGCAAATAAGGATGCGAAGAAATTGAGGTTAAATTTTACTTTACCTTTCATAACAATAGTTTAAATGTGTTTGATTTGGTTGTTTAATTATTTATTTGGTAATAGGTTTCCCCATGTATGATACGATACAACGGAAACCGATATACGACTTGGCTGTATCTTGGTACTCATATGAGCGAATACCGTTTTGCAAAAAGAATCCGATATCTTTCCATGAGCCACCGCGAACCACTTTACGTTTTTGAGATAGAGATGCATTATCACTCTCTTGGGTAGTATAGGTAGGATTCATATCATGAACAAAAGTATATGACGATTCATCGTAAGTTGAACTAGTCCACTCAGCAACGTTACCGGCCATATTATACAAGCCATAATCATTAGGGAAATACGACTTAACGTTAACCGTATAGAAACCGCCGTCATCAGCGTAGTTACCCCGGCCTGGTTTAAAGTTAGCTAATAAACAGCCTTTACTATTGCGAATATATGGCCCTCCCCAAGGATAATCTGTTCCAATCCGGCCTCCACGAGCAGCATACTCAAACTGTGCTTCGGTTGGTAAACTTACACTACCGCGACGAGGCTTTTTACTCTTATCCTTATAACTATTATTGAACTCTGTTCTCCAAGCAGCAAAGGCATTGGCTTGTTTCCAAGTAACACCTACAACAGGATAATTATCAAAAGCAGGGTGAGAAAAATACTGTTCAACCATTGGCTCATTTTGTGCATAACTAAAATCTGCCAACCAAACTAAAGTATCAGGATAAATTTGAACCTTTTCTCGTTTGATAAAAGACGTACGTGCTTTTGTACGATTTTGTTTAAGTGCTGCTGCACGAAAATCAAACCATGTATATTGGTATACAAACTTGGTTACGTCAAATTCCTTTTTACCATAAATCTGATCATCCCCCTGGTAATACATACCATTTAGATTATCAGATCCTGAATCACCCCCTACTGACTTTTTACCTTTTTTTGTACCATATACCAAGGGCTTTTTAGGATTGATAAATTCAGTACCGTCATCCCCTTTAATAATGTAATCGCCTCCCATCATTTTGGCAGCGATTGAATCACGTACCCAATAAACGAACTGACGATACTCATTGTTGGTAATCTCAGTCTCGTCCATATAAAAGGGAGCGATGGTAACCTGACGGTTTTGAGCAGTCTGAGAAGAAGTGATATCCTGATCAGATTGCCCCATGATAAATGTTCCTGCAGGAATATAAACCATGCCGTATGGCACATCTGTTTTGTAGGGTTTTCTACCCTGTATACCTACTAATTCTCCTCTTGCTCCGGAAGAACCGCATCCACTTACACTAAGCAGTAGTGCTGAGGAACATAGAAGCCACAAGTATTTCATAAATCAAAAAGTAAAGGTTTGGCGAATATTTTTAAATTTTAGGTATTAAAAAACAAGTTTTAATACCTTTTAAACGATTTGTAATATTTAATTGTTACACAACATACAAAAATAATGACAAAAAAAAAACGTTAATACGCATCTCTAAAGAATTAGCACCGTATTAACGTTTAATTAAATGTCATTTGTAAATAAATATGTGGTGAAACATATTTATTTACAAATGACATACCTTTTATTAAAAATTACTTATTAGTTGCCTTAATATACTCTTCAATAGCCATTGTCATAGATGGAGATTGTGGTGTAGGGGCCTGAACATCCAGTTTTAAGCCGGCATCAAGTACGGCTTTATGGGTTGTAGACCCAAACGCTGCGATGCGCGTATTATCTTGTGTAAAGTCAGGAAAATTAAGAAAAAGAGATTTTATTCCTGAAGGACTGAAAAAAGCAATCATATCATACTTAACTTCCGCTAAATCAGACAAGTCACTGCATACAGTTCTATACATAATTGCCTCGCTTATATTATAGCCAGCTTCACGCATTTTATCTGGCACAACCTCTTTGCTCACATCTGAGCATGGAAATAAAAACTTCTCTCCCGGATGTTTTTTGAAAATTTCCATTAAATCAGCAGTGGTTTGTTTTCCAAAGAAAATTTTACGTTTTCGATATTGAATATATTTCTGCAAATACAAAGCAGTTGATTCAGTATTACAGAAATATTTCATTTCTGCAGGCACCTCATAGCGCATTTCTTCACATAACCTGAAATACTGATCAATACCATGACGGCTTGTAAAAATTACTGCAGTAAAATCTGGTAAATTAATTTTCCCCTTTCTGAACTCCTTAGCCGGCACTCCTTCAACATGAATGAATGGCCTAAAATCTAATTTTAAACTATACTTTTTTGCAAGTTCAGTATACGGGTTCTTTTCGGTTTCTGGTTTAGGTTGAGTAACTAAAATACTTTTAACCTTTAATTTTGTCTCTGCCATTTTTTAAAAATCCCCTCCTTCTGCTTTTATTTAATTCAAAAGTACTTTATATAGTATTATTAATGGACAAATTTCAAAGGCGCAAAGATACACAATAAAATAAAATTTTGGAAATTGAAAATTAGACGAAATGTAAAGTATGCCTCTAAGGTATTGATAAACTAAACTTAAGACTAACAAAACAACAAACACTATTAATAATTGAGAAGAAATACTCTTCGGACCAAGAGTATAAAAAATCAACAATGGAAATATTATCAATGAAAATGCACAAAACGTTATGTAAACAATAGAAATATAATTATTAACCAAACTTTTTACAGAGAACAAAGCCCCGGCAAGTCGCAATAAAATAGTTTTGACACCAAAAAAAACCATCACACATCCCGCTAATGCAACGTAGGCTGCCCAGCCGTCAAAATGAAATAGTTCGTCGATTCCGAATAATAGTTTTAGCAAATAAGCATAGGTTAAGCTTATAAACAAGGCAATAAAAAGAAACGACTCCGAGTTCAGAACGTTATTGTCACGAATTACTAAATTTAATATCCTATTATTAATAAATCCCTGTAGGATAGCGTAGATATCTTTTGCAAAAAAATAACTAATCAAAACAAACAAGCATAAAACAGACAGCAAAGCAAACACATTCCATTGCTGATAAAACTTACGCTCTGCTCCTGTTTGATATTTTTCATTTTTGGATTCAATTGCCGTTTTTCGTTTTAAATGCAGGTAATCAAAAAACTTTGCGTTTACGACCTGCATTGATGAATCTTCCTTGGCTGTTCGAATACTGTCGAGTTTAATTGGCTTCAGATAAGCATTAAACGCAGAATCAAGCTTATATTTTGGAGCATAGGCTTGATTATAAGAGTTGGTAGAAGATGTTCTTTTTAGGGTTATATGACTCGAGTCTTGAGCAAGAGTGTTTACAGAAACGAGGATAAAAAGAAAAAAAACACGTAAAAAAATGGTTAACTGCCTCAATTTGTGATGATCTAGTTCGATGCAAAAATATTGTTATTTTAAAAACTATTACAAGGCAATGAACGATTATTCTACTTTTCAGCTAATAAAGACAGAACATCCTTTTATTGTTAACTAACTTTGCTGTTTATTACATTCTCATGGCCGGAATATACATCCATATACCTTTCTGTAAAAAAGCTTGTCATTACTGCGATTTTCATTTTTCAACCAATTGGAAATACAAGCAGGAAATGATAAATGCTCTTATGAAAGAAATCTCATTACAAAAAGACTATTTATCAGGAGAAACAATTGAAACTATTTATTTTGGAGGAGGAACGCCTTCGGTTTTTTCGGGAGATGAGATTAATAAAATATTGCATACCATTGAACAAACGCAAACAGTAGCTTCTAATGCGGAGATTACGCTGGAGGCCAACCCTGACGATCTTAATGCTGAAAAGATCAAACAACTTCGTCAGACTGCAATAAATCGTTTCAGTATAGGCATACAATCTTTTTTTGAAGAAGATCTTTTATGGATGAACCGTGCACATAATGCTAAGGAGGCAAAGGTCAGCATTCAGCGTGTGCAGGATGCAGGTTTTGAAAACATCACTTGTGATCTCATTTATGGTTACCCTTTATTAAGCGACAAAAAATGGGTTAGCAATATTCAAACCTTAGTCGATTTTGGCGTTCCTCACATCTCCTCATATTCCATGACTGTTGAGCCCAGCACTGCACTCGCTTCGTTTATAAGCAAAGGCAAACAAATACCCATGAATGAAGATCAAAGTGCCGGTCAATTTGAATTATTGATTGACAAACTGAGCGAAAACGATTTTATACATTATGAAATATCCAACTTTGCGAAAGAAGGATGGATTTCAAAGCATAACTCCAATTATTGGAAAGGCAAGAAATATCTAGGAATAGGACCGTCAGCACATTCATTTAATGGAAATAACAGACAGTGGAATATTGCTAATAACAACATGTATTTAGATGCCATTGCACGACAAATTATCCCAGCCGAAGTGGAAGAACTCACTTTTACTCAGCGTTTGAATGAGTATACTATGACATCATTAAGAACCATATGGGGACTTGATTTAGTTAAAGTAAGCACTGATTTTGGACGCGAATACGCTGATTCATTATTGGTTTCTTCTCAACCCTTTATTGAACGAGAATGGATTAAAAGTAATGGAAATATTTTAACTCTAACTCAAAATGGAAAACTTTATGCCGACCACATCGCCGCTCAACTTTTTGCGGAAGAATTACATTAAAACTAGCGCTTTTCACTATATTTAATTTAATATGAACGACTTACCCTTTCTCCCATGGGATTTTTTTTAGAGCCAATTGAGCGCATTTCTCGCATTGACCGAAAAACATTTAAGGAAAAATATTTGATTCCTCGTAAGCCGGTAATCATTACCGACATGGTCCAAAATTGGCCTGCATATGAAAAATGGACTTTTGATTATCTAAAAAAAATCGTTGGAGATAAAGTAGTGCCCCTATATGACAACTCCAAAGCTGATCCATCGAAACCAATTAACGCAGCAGCCTCAGAAATGGCTTTTGGTGATTATATAAATTTGATCCAATCTCAACCTTCTGAATTACGCATCTTCGCATTTGATATATTTAAACATGCTCCAAAACTGCTTGATGATTATAAGAGCCCAAGTGAATTAATGGGTGGTTTTTTGGATCGATACCCTAATATGTTTTTCGGCGGTAAGGGTTCAGTAACATTCCTACATTACGATATTGATCTTGCCCACATTTTTCACACACATTTCCACGGACGTAAACACATTATTTTATTTGATAATTGCTGGAAAGAACGTCTTTACTGTATTCCTTTTGCAACCTATGCGTTAGAGGATTACGATGTTCTAAACCCGGATTTTGAAAAATTTCCTGCTTTAAAAGGAATTAAAGGGTTAGAATGCTATCTTGAACATGGGGAAACATTGTTTATGCCAACGGGCTGGTGGCATTGGATGCGATATTTAAACGGGAGTTTTTCTATTAGTTTACGTGCCTGGGATAAATCACCGGTCATTAAAGCAAAAAGCTTATATAACCTCACCATTCAACGTAAATTCGACGATTTCATGAAAACAAACTTCAAAGAAAAATACATGAATTGGAAAGAGGAATTAGCTAAAAAAAGAGCACTAAAAGCAGTAAAAGAAGGTTTGCCTTATTAATTCTCTTTTGAAGAGTTAACCAAATCAAAATCGGCTGGTTAAACAACCTGCCGATTTTGATTTGACAGGATATCAGACAGCTGCCTATTTATTGACAAGTACTAGTCACATTTTCGGCAAATGGCACTGGGAAACAGTTCCAAACATTATCACCTGGCCTATCTAAAGGCAATTCAGCTAAACGACCATAACGACGCATATCTACCCATCGATGCCCTTCTACGTACAATGAATAACGACGTTGTTTCAACATTTCGGTAATCAATGCTGTCTGAGTAACGGCTCCGGCATAAGGTAAAAGATTGTTCTTAGTTCTGATAATATTTAAAGCCACAACTGCATTCGCTAATTGATTAGTTTGAATATTTGCTTCTGCGTAAATCAAGATTAACTCTTCATTTCTAATGATTGCGATTGGATCAGTATTACTCTTATAAACAACCACATCATGAGTACCTGTAAGTCCTCCTTGTGATGCAGGTGTAGTTCTAGGTGCAATTTTTGACAAGCGCAAATCAGCGCCTTCTCCAGCTGCAATAGCATCACTTAGAAAATTAGGTTGTGCTACTCGAATTTCACCCCCTGCATTTGGTGCGTTAAAAAATTTATTCAGCTGATCTCCTGCCAAATTGGAGAAAACATGATAAACTCCGCTTTGAAAATTACCATTTATATCCAAAAACGACGTTGGCAGAATAGCAAGCGCCCCGGCAAAATCATTTCTATAAACGGCTACCCTGGCAGCCAAAGCCCTATTAAATTTCTTAAAATTAGCTGGTGTATTAAATCCAAGAAAACCAGGAGACAACTGAAAAGCGAAACTTGCACCTGCAGCATCCAATTGAGTACTGGCCTGATCTAACAGAGCTGCAATTGCTGCTAATGCTTGGTCATGAGGAACAATGGGGCCTAAGTTAGTCGGATCAGACACTTCAATTCTAACTCCGTTTTCATTGGTAAGATTTAAGGCCAATAACAATTGATAAGCTTTAATTGTGTTTGCAAAAGCCCTATATCCTTGCTTTTGTTCCTCTGTGGGAGAACTTGTATTATCAACGGCAGCCAGAAGCGTGTTGCAATTTTTAATAACCCGATAAGCAGCATTCCATAACCGAGTGGTATAAAATGCATTATTATCCAAAGTAGCACTACCTTGTCCCAATAAATCCTGGGTATAGCGAGGATCTGAACCTGAAAAACGATAAATATCTCTTCCTACTACCCCAACATCATCTAAATAAAAGTCAACGGCATCACGCATTCCGGCCTCACTACCCACCACAACATTATTCAACTCGACAACTGAAGCATTATTCAAAACAACATCAGTAGAGGGATGATTCGGATCGGGATTATCATCGAGCTTACAACCATAAGGGATGACCGATAAAAAGCATACCATGACGCTTAATATCAACAATGATTTTATTTTTATATAAGTTTTCATATTAATGTCGTTTTATCTATTAAAAATCAACCGAGATATGGAAAAACATACGCTTAGCAGAAGGATATGGTGTTACTTCTACGTTTGAAGAAAAACCGGTTCCAAAATTGGAAACCTCAGGATCATAGCTATCGTAGGGAGTTATTGTAAATAGATTCGTGGCTGACAAACCTAACTTTATACTCGATACCACTCCTTTAAATGTATCTTTCATCATGGATGAAGGGAACGTGTAATAAAGTCCTATATCGCGTAATCGAACATAACTGGCATCCTGAACAAAAATTCGGGAAGTAACACCTACGCTATTAATCCGTTGAGTAGCGTTGTTTACTCCATTTCCATCGTCATCACGGTCATAATCATGACTAGTTCCACCAAGATCATTAAGAAATTGAGAAAGATTTATATTATCTCCTTTGTATTTCCAATGTAGTAAAAAGCTAAGGGTAACGTTTTTATAGATAACAAATTCATTAGCAAAATTCATCTGAAACCTTGGCTCTGAGTTACCCAAGACAAAAACACCATCAGATACGCCATCTCCATTAGTATCATCCAAGCCAACAATTTGTGTAGGAGATTTACCTTGCTCAATCCGGAAACTACCTAAGGTGTTACTAAAACCTCCTACGTTAAACGGAGGAATATCGAGCTCAAGCATCTTTGACCTGTTTAACCAAAAACCGGTATGGAAATTCCATTTAAAGTTAGTTTTTTCAAAAGGAATAAATGTTAAGCCCAGCTCTACTCCCTGATTACGAAGGGTACCACCGTTAAGCACTCTTTGTACAAAACCCGACGAAGGTTCGACATTTTGGGTAAAAATTAATTGAGATGCTTTTTTGTTATAAAAGGTAGCGTCAAATGCTATTTTGCCATCCAGGAAACCAATATCAAAACCGGTTTCAAACTCTTTCTGACGTTCTTGTTCTATTTGATCGTTACCTTGCTGAACAATTGCTTGTGAATTTAAAACGCCTATGAGGTAACCGCCTCGGCCGCCAATATTAGATGCAGAAAAAGAAGTATATTTAGAACCAAATGGAGGAAAATTACCAGATTCTCCATACGCAGCTCTTAGCTTAAGCAAGTTAATTTTATCAGAATTCCAAAAGTCAAAATTAGCCAGATTAAAGGCGACTGACGCTTTAGGGAATGTTTTAAATGAATTAACATCTGCATTATCAGAAGATTTATCAAAACGTAAACCTCCTGTTAAAATAACCCTATCGGCAAAATTGACTTCTTCCTGAACGAAAAGTCCTCTGTTTTTCCGAGGAGTAACAAATTGATTTGCTGTCAGAGCTGAAGCCTGGTCGACGTTGGTTTGTACTCCCAACATCCTTGTAGCCACATTCAATATTTGATTTTGATCAAAATTTTCTGCGGTAGCACCAGCGGATGTTGTAAAGTTGAGTTTACGGTCGCTATTCGAATACGTATTAACAAAGTAAGCCGATATATTGGTATTTATATTATTAGTATTGCCCTGGATAGAAGCACCGTCAGTCCCGTTACCATTTGATTCAAACTGCAAAGTGTTTGGAAAAATGGCTTTAGTATAAAGATTGTAATAATCTAAACCTCCCTTTAAAATCAATTTAGTAACCGATCTATCTGATTGTTGCAAAAAAGATGTTAATGTTAATCCTCCTATAAAACGATTTATCCTTTCGTTGTTTGTTATTACATCTCTGGTTTCAATGGGATTGGAGGCAGAGTACGGGTTTAGTGGATAAACCCCTTTAGCATCTGGAAACAAATTAGCATAAGTAGGAGTTGAAGATAAAGCTATACCAAAAGAAACACTATTATTATCATTATTGGTTAGCCCGCGGTCAGCTGAAGAATTGATATAATTTGTGGTCAAAGCAACACTAAATCGATTAGAAATCTTATGATCGACATTCGCTCTGACTGAATACTTCTTATACCCGGTGGTTTTAATAATACCATCTTCATCCAGATACAAACCGGAAACAAAAAATTTTGTTTTCTCAGACCCTCCGGATAAACTTAACGAAGTGGTACTTAAAAAACCATTCTCTCCATACATCTCCTTTTCATAATCATATATTTTCCCGCTGGCAACGGCAGTATTAAATAATGCTACCTGAGCATCGGCAGCAGCCGGATCTGTATAGAATGCTCTAATTTTCTGTTCGTCCCATTGCCTAACGCCAAGCAGTTTAATTGCTTTCGCCACACCAAGATCTTGGGAAAAACTAATCTTAGTTTTTCCTTCGCTACCTTTCTTTGTGGTGATGATTATTACACCGGAAGAAGCCAATGCTCCATATATAGCTGCAGCCGAAGCACCTTTCAATACTTCTATATTTTCAATGTCTTCGGGATTAATATCAGCTATACGATTGGAAGGGTTATCCTGATTAGAAGAAGCTCCTGCCGTTCTTGAAGCTCCTGTCACGAAATTTAAGCCTCCGGAAATAGCTGAATTATTCATCAATACTCCATCAACCACATAAAGGGGCTGGGTATTTCCATTAATAGAAGTAAGGCCCCTTAAACGAACCGAAATTCCTCCTCCTGGAGCACCTGACGCCGCAACGATGTTAGCCCCGACTAATTTCCCGTTCATTGCCCCATCCAATGTTTGCGGACGGGAAGTTCCAGTAAGTTCTTTACCAGAAATGGTAGCTACCGCATTTGCTAAATTGCTTCTTTTCACATTGGTAGCTAAACCGGTAATTACAACTTCTTCAAGTTTAGCGATGTCTTCCTTGAGTTGGACATTAATGACTGCTCCACTGACGGCTACAGTTTGGGATGTGTAACCAATTAAAGAGAACAGAAGTTGCGAGCCTGAAGCAACACCACTGATAGTATATTGTCCTTTCCCATCAGTGGTTGCTCCTTTAGTGGTTCCTTTAACAATAACTGTTACGCCTGAAAGAGGTTCTCCAGAACCGGCGTCAGTTACTTTGCCGCTAACATTAACTTGTGCCAATGCTAAAACAGGCGCTATCCATGCAAATAAAATTGAAATGAATAGTTTAAATAGTAAATGTCTTTTTTTCATAAGAATTATAGAATTAGCTAATATTAAATTACTAATAATTATATTAACTTTTATATATAACTTTTTGACTTACAGACATTTCGTTAATTCAGTGCATTTTTTTCAAAAACACGAACAAACCATTTCACCTGACTATTAAGAACTATATATTTTTGAATGACAAAGTTGATTATTAGCTGGAGTGATCTGCCACAATCCTCCATTCGTTATTTATTTTCTCCAGGAACAATGTATAATAGCCCGCTGGTTTATCATGCATACGGGTTAATTCCCAGCGACCAATTACAAAGGCACTTTTATCGCAGGAGGTTTCTACTTTTAAAATGTCGAACTTCAATATCCCCATTGCCGCCTTATCAGGGTAGCTTTTTTTATAATTTTCGAGTGTGGTTTTCCATCCATATTTCGGCCCGTTTTTGCCAATAAAAACCAATGAATCAGATTGCCAATAACCTTTCATAAAACCCTCAATATCTCCCTTATTCCATTGCTTTGTTTGCCAATTTAACAAGTCACGAATCTGCTTTTCATCATTACCCTGCACCTGAGCTTTTGTGCTTATAGATGATATTAACAATGCCCCAATTAAGATTAACTTTTTCATATCAATAATATTTTCGCTAAAATAATGTTTCACCTTATTTCGAAGATCAAAGAAAAAAAGCCAGAATAAAGACAAATAACCTAACTTGGCATTATATTATTTTTGGAATAAAATAACTCAACGGTTTATATTAAATCTAGAGAGCAATATAAAAACCAAATAACAGTTATTTAATAACTTATAACCAATATAAGTTATGTTTCAAGCCATAGTTGTAACGCGGAATTCTCCAGGAAGAATATTAATCAGGCTTATGCCTGGGCTGATCTTTCTATTGGAAGGCATTCAGAAATTTCTTAACCCTGAAATGATTGCAATTGATTATGTGCAAAGAATGGGTTTTGACGATCCCTCTTTAGGAGTAAAAATCCTTGGTGGCATTGAAATAATTTGTGCACTGCTTATATTAATAGGCTTTTTAACTCGCATTGCAATTATTCCTTTATTTTTAATAATCTGTACTTTTCTATATGTCATTAAATTCCCTGACAATCAAGGAATGGATTTGTGGATTCAAAAACTGAAACTTGATTTTTGTTTAATTATTAGCCTTATCTATCTATTTCTTTATGGGGCGGGGAAATGGTCAATTGACAGATGGTTCACTCAACGCAAGAAAAGCTTTTATGACCCCATCTAGTAATAGCAGGCGGTCAAAACATTAAAATGCATGACTTGTTAAACTTTTTTAAGGTTACTATTATGCGCGGTTATGCTTTCAGCCAATTTATTCCTCAGGATATTCCCAAAGGCAGTTTTGAGGATCTGTTAAAACTTTTCATACAGTTGCTTAACTATACAGCCGGTGATGCTAACGAAGCCTTATCATGGATGAACGAACTGGATAAACAATATAAGCTTACATCAGATGAATATGGAATGGGCGATTTTATTGAGGAACTGAAAAAACGCGGCTACATCGATGATGATAACAGGCCGGGGGAATTTAAAATCACTGCAAAATCCGAACAAACCATTCGAAAATCAGCTTTAGAAGAAATATTTGGCAAATTAAAGAAATCAGGTCAGGGAAATCATAAAACCAACTATTCAGGTCAGGGCGACGAACCTAATGCTGAACGTCGAGAATACCAATTTGGTGATAGTTTGAATCAGATCGATATGACCCAATCGATTCACAATGCACAAGTCAATCATGGCATTAACGATTTTCACCTTACTGAAAAAGACCTTGAAGTAGAAGAAATGGATTACAAAACCCAAACATCTACTGTATTAATGATTGATATTTCACATTCGATGATTTTATATGGTGAAGATCGTATTACTCCGGCAAAGAAAGTAGCAATGGCACTTTCTGAACTTATCACCACCAAATACCCTAAAGATACACTTGATATTGTAGTTTTTGGAAACGATGCATGGCCTATTACTATAAAAGATTTGCCCTATTTGCAAGTTGGCCCATATCATACAAACACTTATGCTGGCCTGGAATTAGCAGTTGATATTTTAAGAAGAAGAAAAACCAATAATAAGCAAATCTTTATGATTACCGATGGAAAACCCACCTGTTTGAAAGAAGGGCAGCATTATTACAAAAACAGTTTTGGTTTGGATCGGAAAGTAATCAACAAAACCTTGACTATGGCTGCACAATGCAAGCATATTAAAATACCTATTACCACGTTTATGATTGCTCGCGATCCATACTTGCAATCATTCGTGAGAGAATTCACACAGGTAAATGGAGGCAAAGCATTTTATAGCAGTTTAAACGGATTGGGCGAATACCTCTTTGAAGATTACATTAGAAACAGAAGAAGAACAGTAAGGTAGTCGAAAGTCTTCAGTCAACAGTGGCAGGATCAGTATAAAAATTGTGTCATCCTGAGCCATAGCGAAGGATCCCTATCAAAAATGAGATGGATCTAAAATACTGATATCACTCTTCGCTTCCGGATCCCTCATTCTTCGGGATAACAGGCAAGAGGAACAGTACAATCAAAAATATAATCAGTGCAATCACAATATAATCAGTGTAATTCCATGACAATAAAAACATTAGGACAATTAAAGGCAAGTGGTTATCACTCACGTAGCATTAAAGATGAACTCCGTGAAAATTTAATAGCTAGATTAAAAGCTAAACAAACTTCATTTGATGGGGTTATAGGTTATGATGAAACCGTTATACCTGATTTATATACAGCCATTTTATCAAAACATAATATTTTATTACTTGGCCTACGGGGGCAGGCAAAAACAAGAATTGCGCGTCAATTAATTAATTTATTAGATGAGTACATCCCCTACGTAGCCGGCTCGGAACTTTTTGACGATCCCTTGAACCCAATTAGCTGGTATGCCCGTAATAGTATTGCGGAGAAAGGTGAAGAAACACCTATTGCCTGGCTACATCGCGCCGAACGTTATACTGAAAAACTGGCAACTCCTGATGTTACCGTAGCTGATTTAATTGGAGACGTTGATCCGATCAAAGCTGCCGCATTAAGATTACCTTATTCTGATGAACGCGTAATTCATTATGGACTTGTTCCTCGTTCGCATCGTGGTATTTTTGTAATTAATGAATTACCTGATTTGCAAGCTCGTATTCAGGTATCATTATTTAATATTTTACAAGAGAGAGACATTCAGATTCGCGGCTTTAAACTTCGCCTGCCATTGGATATTCAATTCGTTTTTACAGCCAACCCTGAAGATTACACAAATCGGGGTTCAATTGTAACTCCTCTGAAAGACCGTATTGAGAGTCAGATTTTAACGCATTATCCCAAAAACACAACAGTCTCCAAAGAAATTACCCATCAGGAAGCTCGGATCCCCAAAGAACAAACAACCGTTATAGTTGCCCATGCCTTGGTAAAAGATTTAATTGAACAAATAGCTTTTGAGGCTCGAAATAGCGAATATGTTGACAAAAAAAGCGGTGTATCAGCCCGGTTAACAATTACAGCTTACGAAAATTTAATGAGTACTGCAGAACGACGCATGCTCATCAACGGTGAAAAACAAACCTCGGTTCGGATTTCAGATTTTTTGGGAGTAATCCCTGCTATCACCGGAAAAATTGAACTGGTTTATGAAGGAGAACAAGAAGGTCCGGCCAAAGTTGCTCACATTCTTATTGGGAAAGCCATTCGAACACTTTCAACGCGTTATCTACCGGACCCTGAAAAAGCGAAGAGAAGTAAAACCAATAATCTCTATGCAGGAATCATCGACTGGTTTGGCAAAGGAAATACCTTGCCTTTATCTGATGATCTTTCGGAAAAAAAATATGCCGCCACATTGCGTACAGTTCCAGGACTGGAAGAAATGATACAGTCATTGCATGGAAAGCTTGATCAAGCTACCCTGCTCTTATACATGGAACTCGCCTTGCATACGCTTGCGGAGTATTCGCTCTTGAGCAAACACAATATGACTAATGGTTTTGAGTTTAAAGATATGTTCAACAGCCTGTTTAATGCATCAATGGATGAAGAAGATGATGAACGCAGTTTTGATGAAGATCGATACTAAAAACAGTCTTAAGTTTTGAGTCTATAAACTTGAATAACATTAGTCGACCAATTCGTGAGTTTTAACCATTCAACAATAACCAATAACCAATAACTAATTCCGAATCATTATTTTAGTGGCATGAGTTCAGGAAGAATCATTTTTTTAATCACCTTTTTTTTAACCCTGCTACTGATAGACTTGTACGTATTTCAGGCTTATAAGGCATCTTTTCAAGACAATTCCACAAAAAAAAAGAAAAGAAGAAATAGGATTTATTGGACGGTAAGTTTAACCACCTTTACTGCTGCCGCATTAGTCACTTTCTTAAACGTACATCACGTATTACGCACCATTGTGCTCGTATTGTTCATGCTGCTGAATTTTTCCAAGCTATTTGCTGTTCCTATTTTATTGTTTGATGATTTGCGCAGAGGCTTATTTATTGGGGTAAAAAAAATAAGAGATCTATTTTCTACCGCTTCTGAAATAGCCCACAGAGATCCTCAAGATGAAATTGATCAGGAAGCAGAAAGAGAAACCGAAGAAATTGAATTAGCTCCACATTCACTTTCAAGATCGCAATTTTTGAGCCGTGCCGCTTTAATCAGTGCATCCATTCCTTTTGCGACCATGAGTTTTGGAATTATTGATGGTGTGTATGATTATAAAGTAAAAAGGGTAAAACTTCGCCTACCCAATCTGCCAAAATCATTCGAAGGATTAAAAATTGGACAGATATCAGATATTCATTCAGGTAGCTTTTATAGCAAGAAAGCCGTAAACGGAGGCATTGATTTATTATTGGCAGAAAAGCCTGATGCTGTTTTCTTTACCGGAGATCTGGTAAACGAACAAACTGATGAAGTTCGCGACTACATGGATATTTTCAGCAGAGTGAAGACCCCTCTTGGCGTATATTCAACTCTTGGTAATCACGATTATGGCGATTATAAGCAATGGGCCTCTCCTCAGGCAAAAAAGCAAAATCTGGACGACTTAAAACAAGTTCATAAAAGAATGGGATGGGATCTGTTGATGAATGAACATCGTTTTATTGAACAAGGAGGAGACAAGCTTGCCATTATTGGCATTGAAAACTGGGGAACAGGACGTTTCCCCAAATATGGCCGAATGGATTTAGCTACACCCGGAACGGAAGATGCAGCAGTTAGACTTCTACTTTCGCACGACCCAAGTCATTGGCGAGCCCAAGTATTGAAAGATTATCCACAGATTGACGCAATGTTTGCCGGACATACGCATGGGATGCAATTTGGTATTCAATTTGGCAGTTTTCAGTGGAGCCCCATACAGTATGTATACCCTGAATGGGCAGGGTTCTACAAAGAAGGCAATCAACAACTTTATGTAAACGTTGGTTATGGATTTCTAGGTTACCCCGGAAGAGTTGGTATTTACCCTGAGATCACCATTTTTGAATTAACCAAAGAAGTATAAACACGAGCAAAGAATATAGATAAGAATTTTGTTCTTGGTGGTGTTTTAACAAGAGTAGTCTTTATGCCAATGTCTTTTATCTTTGAGCTCCTAATAACCACATGCGCCAAAAAGCCAAACACATTTTTGATTATTTAATTTTCAGCCATCTTTTTGTGGCTTTATGCGCTGTTGCTCAAGCTGCATTAACCTATCTTCTTATCGGGCAAAAACCGGACGAAGCATTATTACTCATTATCTTTTTCGCTTCTGTTTTTGTTTACAATTTTCGTGTCATTCTTTATTTTCAGAGAATTAAAGCTTCCCAAAAGAACAGCACTAATCATCGGGTACGTTTTGTTTCACGCCATTCAACTTCCATATTAACAATTGCTCTTGTTGCGGCCCTTTTAATCGTTCCTCTTTCTTTCTTCTTAAAAATAAAAACAATCGAAGCCGGTTTACTAACCGGTATAATCGCGTTGTCTTATTCACTTCCTTTTATTGCTAAACTGAAAGGCGGCCTTAGACAAGTGCCGGGATTGAAAACATTTTTGGTTGCAGGAGTTTGGGCTTTAGGAACCGTACTATTGCCCATTCTTCAGGCAGGCATTGAACTGCATTTGACTCAAATTATCATCCTATTTGCAAAACGCTTTGTATTCATTTTTGTCTTGGCATTGTTATTCGATCTCCGAGATATAGATTCCGATAGAAAGTTTGGGCTAAAGACTTTAGCCACGTTACTTGGACCTGCTCAAACCAAAATACTTTGTTTGTTTTTATTAGCAAGTCAGTTGTTTTTAATTATCAATTTCAATTCTGCAATTGCCCAACAAGTGTTCATTGGATTACTAGCATCAAGCCTACTTACTTCTTACTTTGTAATTTTGGCATCATCAAAAAGAAACGATTATTTTTGTCTTTTTTGGGTAGATGGCTTAATGATTACTCATTATTTACTGGTATTAGCTGCAGTTTATTTTTTATAAAAAAGAGAGAAATACTTGATAATTCTCTCTTTTTTATTATTGAATTATAACTTTTTACTAGCAACCGGACTGTTCATCAGTACAATTTTAGCATTGTCGGCCTTAGCCATTGTTAAATAGAAATCGTATAGTTCCTTATATTTTTCAGCAAGAAAAATTCCCAAATTCATACTGCGTTTGCGAATGTATGTGATCGTAATTGATGGTACAACGATCACCAAAACTAGTTTTCAAACTCACATCTACAGGTTTTATATCTTAACACTTTCAAAAAAAAGGCCGCTTCCTGTTTTTTTCAAACATAGGAGACAGCCTCTCTACAATTATAGTAAAATAAAAAACTGTTTAACCGAGGTTAAAGCGATAACCGATACCACGAACGGTTTGCAGCAATTGTGGATTTTCGGGATTTTCTTCGATTTTCTTGCGAAGTCGAACAATGTGCATATCGAGAGTTCGTGTATTTACATCTGAATTATACCCCCATACTACTTGCATCAATTCATCACGATTGATTACCTTATCAGGATTTTTAAGAAAATACAACAGTATTCTGTTTTCAAGAATGGTAAGTTCCATTTTACGGCCATCACGCATAACTAACGAATGTACATTAGGGTGATGTTCCATTCCGGAAAATCGGTGAATCTCAGATTTGTCATGCGTGAGCAAGTATTTTACTTTATTATCAAGTAAGGCTACCAAAACATCCATATTGAATGGTTTGGTAATATAATCAGAGACTCCAAAATTATAAGCGTCAATTTTATCAACATCCTGAGCTTTAGCAGTCATCATGATAATCTGATTTTCAAACTGCTGCTGTCTTAACGATGCGCAAACCGCTGAACCTTGTTTCCCAGGTAACATCCAATCGAGCAAAACCACTTCCGGCTCTTCTTTTAGAATGGCTGTTTCTCCATCATGGCCATTAGCCGCTTCGAAAACAGTATATCCTTCTTTCTCAAGCCGATTAACAACTAAAAAACGAAGATTTTCATCATCTTCAACAACAACAATCTTGATTTTTTTCTTTTCCATGGTATGCTTCTTATATTCTTTTTAGCGGGAGTGTTATTTTAAATTCGGAACCTTTACCGGGCTTGCTTTTTACTTCAATTTCACCATGCATAAAGTTAACCACTTCTTTGCAAAAAGCTAAACCAATGCCGACACTTCCGTGGCGGTTAAATTCATTATCAACTTTGTAAAACTTCTTAAATATATTTTCCAGTTCTGACTTTTCGATTCCTATTCCCTGATCAATAAAGTTCATTATAATCAGTCGTTTTTGCCGGGTTATATTAATCGTTAATTGTTTTCTTCCTGAAGGAGAATACTTATACGCATTATCAATTAAATTAGTAAATACACTGTTTAATAATACAATATCGGTTTCTAAATAATCAACATCATCCAATGAGTATTGAATATCAAAATCAGGGTATTTAAGTTGATAAGCATCTACCTGATTCTGACAAAATATTTCGATGTTAATTCTTGAATACTTGATTTTAATTGACTTATTCTCAAGCTGAGTGAATGACAATAATTTATTCATCAAATCATTCAATTTATCAGCCTCTTCATTTAATATTTTTCCGTAATGCAGACGTTCCCGATCGCTCAATGTGTCGGAGCTACGTATATTATCTCCAGCAATTTTTATAACGCTAACAGGTGTTTTAAATTCATGAGTAAGGTTATTAATAAAATCATACTGCAGTTTAAACAGCTTCTGATTGATGTTCATGTTTCTGAAAATAAGATATGCAATAAACATGAGCAGCAAATAAACGATAATGAAACTGATTGCTATCGGTTTGAAGATAGCAAAGATCTCTTTATTAATAAATCTTTTAGAAGAGATGAAATACAACTGATAATCAGAAAAAGCGCCGGGTAAGGCAATACCGGTTGTATAATAATTTCTAGCATCGGTACTGAGCGAATCAAATGTAAAAGGTTTAATAAGCACCGTTTCGTACAAACGAGGATTTGTATTTCTTATCTGAAGGGCATACGGATTTAGGTTAAACGTAAGCAAATCATGTTCATATACAGAAGAAAGCGGCTGTTTTGAATCAAGTATAAAATCTTTATACACCCTAATCTCTTCTCGACGAGGAACATTTAAATAGCTAATTTTATTGTCGCTAATGGTATAAAACGTTTTAAAAATTTCGTTGTTATCCGGAACACGAGTTGTATCGCTTCCCTCTACATAAGATGCGAACTTGAGCATTGCGGCATTAAAATCCCCTTCAATATTTGAGGGATAATTATTTAAACGGCCTTTTTTATAGAGCACTTCAGGAGGTTTTCCTTTTCCGTACTTATAAATACCCTTACATTCTGCCGAAAACCTATCTTTTCGCAAGGCTATTGTTAAAGGCCCTAAAGGGTGATTGCTAATTTCGGTATCATAAAACACAATCGAATTAATGAATGGAAAGGACCGAAGCCTGCTATACACAATTTTCTCTACGGAAACAGAATCAAGATATCCCTGAAAAAGTGAAATTTGTGGAATACGGTTGTTTACTAAATCATTGTAATTTTCAATGGTTTTATCCAGAACTTTTGCCTTATCACCATCAAACTGTCCCTCAACAAATTTTTGCGTAAACTTATACCCCAACAGCAAACCTATCACAAGGGTAAGCGTAACAAGTATTACAAAACTTGAAATTAGGGGAAGATTTTTGCGGTATATACTTTTAGGAGATTCTTTTTCCAAAGCTAATTACTTCATGTTCTGCGATAAAAATTGTTCCAGCTCTTCATAGAATTTCAGACGGTTTTCTTCTTTCGTGAGCATATGTCCTTCATTTTGATTGACCACGTATTTTACTTCAATATTGCGTTTTTGAAGGCTTTTAACAAATTGGTTAGTTTCATTGATGTTAACTCGAGGATCTTTTGATCCCTGAACAATCATAACAGGAATATTGATTTTATCGGTATGAAAAATAGGCGATACATCTCTTAAATAATCAGCATCAAGCTCAGGGTTAGCCACCATTTCATAAAACATGGACTGCATTGATTTATAATAAGGCGGAATATCTTTTAAATAAGTAAAAATATTGGAGATGCCGGAATAAGAGATGGCACAGCGGTACTTTTCAGGCGTTTGTATTGCCCCCATTAGCGCGCTGTAGCCCCCGTAACTAAAACCATAGATTGCTATTCTATTGGGATCAGCAATTCCTTGTTTAATAAGCCAATCTACACCGTCAGTCACATCGTCCTGCATCTTTTTTCCCCATTCCCCAAATGAGGCTTCCCAGAATTTTCTTCCATAGCCAGAGGAGCCTCGGTAATTAATTTGTAATACCGCATACCCACGATTGGCTAAAAACTGTGTTTCTGCATTAAATCCCCACTTATTACGACTCCATGGGCCTCCGTGAGGATTTATTATAACCGGCAAATTTCTGGCATCTTGTCCTCTGGGCAAGGTTAAATATCCATTAATTGTTAAGCCATCCCGAGACTTAAAGCTGATCGGCTTCATGTCAGCCATCTCATTCGTATTTATCCATGGGGCAATATCGCTTAGCTTAACGATTTTACTTTTATCACGATCATATAAGTAATAAGAACCGGGGTTTTTATCGCTATACGTTCTGATTAACATTTTTCTTTCCAGGGTATCATTATCAATCACACTTATCTCTGAATCTGGAAATCGATTTGTAAGATTTTTATAAAAACGCCGAGCGGAACTATCAATAAAATCGAGTTGATACTTCCAGGTAGTAAAACCAACCCAATTTAGTTTTTTATTCAATTTTGAATACCCAACCTCCATTACATCTACCTCAGGATGCTCATAGAGCGTTTTCACTTCATTACCGGTTTCAAGATCAATCTCTACTAAGGCTTTTTTATCCCGATTAATATTAGAAAGGGCATAGATGTGTTTATTATTTTCAAAAGAAAAACATGCCGGTTCAAAGCTCTCTTTAAAATTCATCGTACGAATCACTCTAAATGGTGTATTTTCATCAGGCCTATACAACAAATTCTCATTTACCCTATCGGATGATATAGCCACCAATACTTTTCCGTTATAATCCGGGAGCCAGAAACTAATGTTTCCCGGGTTTTCGGCAACCATTTTCAGTCTATTCGTTTCTAAGTTCAACCTATAGATATCGAATTTTTTCTCATCGCGCTTGTTCATTTCGATAAGAATATTGCCGTTACCCATCACGCGAACAACACGCGTAATTACATTTGAAAATGGAATAAGATCGTGTCTATTACTTCCATCTTTGTTTACAGCATAAAGTCGATACTTTTCATCCCCGTTATTATCCTGTAAGTAAATCAGCTGATTGTTATTACCCCACCAATATCTGGTCACCGAGTTTTCTGTTTCTGAAGTAACGCGAATAATTTCATTGGAATTTAATTTATGAACATAAATATTCAATCTATTTTGATAGGGCTTCAAATAGGAAATGTATTTCCCATCCGGAGAAATATGGTAATAAAATTTATCAGGATTTCGAAAAAAATTGGCAATGGGTATTTCTCTGATTGATGTTTTTTTATGGCAACTAACCATCACAACAACAAGCAGCATTAAAACTAAACGCAAAATAAACTTCATAATTCCTCTCTGTTCCTGCTCTAAAAATTGAAGCAAGAATGTTAAAAATAGTTAAAAAACAATGCGCCAACCGGGGCTGTAACAATATTTTTACGACTTTAAACAATATTGTTACCCTATGAAAAACATTCATTAATTTTAGGCCCTTGAAATTAAAACTCGGAAAAACTTGACCAGTGTAGACGAAACCTTATTCCTGATTAACCACAATTTTTCTCCTCAACAGAGCATTATAAAAGTGCCGTTTTCGGATGCTTTAAACCTGTTTCTGGCGGAAGACCTATTAATTCCGGAGCAGCCAATCCTGACCCGTAATCGTATTGAAAAAACTAATTTTGCCATTTCAGAAACCTTGATTGCTAAAGGCTCTTTATTACGCCCCTATGAAATGGGAATATTATTAAGACAAGGCATTGAGGAAATTATGGTATATAAACCTATTCAGGCAAGGGTCCAACCTGTTTATTCTGACCGGTATCCCTATAAACCTATTATTGCACCACTGATCAGTAACATTTTCAGGAATTTTGAAGGGGTAAATATTTCAGAAGAGCGTGTGCTTATGGCTAACCGCGATGAAACAATTCCTCGCTTAGAGGCTTTATCGAGTCAATCTGATATAGTATTTTTTACCGGATACGATTTGGACTGGGTTATGCCATTACTTGAGCGGTTGGGTATAATTTTTTTTGTTAAAAGTGTAACACAACAGCCAGGCAGCTCATTAATGATTGGCATTAAAAACAATAAAGCCATTTTCATATTGCCTCCTCAACAACCAGGTGCTTTATTATCTGCCGAACTGTATGGACGATTGGCGTTAGCACAACTTCTTAACAGAAAAACAGAACCTTTAAGAGCAACGTCAGCAACTATCTATCAAAATAAAACGCAAAATACTCATTTTTCAATCGGCCGATATTCAATATTTGATAAAGAAATTATCGTAAATTTTCGACAAAATGTCAATGAACTTACACTTAGCGATTTTGTGAATGCCAATTGCTATGTTAAAATATTACCACAAACCAACGTTAAAAAAGGTCAATCGGTTGAAATAACACCTTTTATAGCGAAAGGCTAAGTTTCAATTGTAGGCTTCCATTTTTCATAGGTAAATCGTTATTTTTACTCTTATGCAGCGTATCCTACTCATATTGCTTTTACTTACATGGAGCCAATTCAGTTTTGCACAAAACTCTAGCAATGAAGCCCTAGCTAATGATTTTTTAAAAAATGGAGATTTTGAAAAAGCTGCAAAATTATATGAGCAACTCTACAATTCTTCCGGTTCTGAAACAAGCTACAACAACTTACTTTTTTGCCAATTAAAGCTCAAACAATTTGACAAAGCTGAAAAACTAGCTCAACATCAAATTAAAAAATCATCCAAATCCTTATCCTATATGGTTGATTTGGGAAACATTTATCGTCAAAGCGGGAACAATAATAAGGCTAAAGAGCAATTCAATAGTGTGTTAAATAACTTGCCCGCAGAAATGTTTGCAATTTCAGAAATCAGCAATAAGTTTTACTCCATCGCGGAATATGATTATGCAATACAAGCCTTTAAAAAAGGCAGGCAACTCATAGGCAACGAAACAATGTTCACCTTTGAGTTAACACGCTTGTATACCATAAAACAAGATAAAATCACCTTAATTGAGGAGTTGCTAAATCAGGTCAAAATCAATCCTGCTTTTATAACCTCAACAAAAACCCTTTTAGCAGGAACATTAGAAGATAAAAAGGACTTCGAAATGTTTAGAACCATCCTTCAAAAAAGATTGAATAAGGATTCAGAAAACATGGAACTTGCCGAACTACAAGTATGGCTTTTCTTGCAGCAAAAGGATTATAATTCATCGTTAAGTCAGGCGATTTCATACGACAAAAAGTTTGATGAGGATGGTCAGCGTGTACTCAGTGTTGGTCAGGCCTGCATCAACAATGACGAATATGATATTGCCATCAAGGCTTTTAGCTATCTGGTTAGCAAAGGCAATAAATCTCCGCTGTACCAACAAGGGCGTATTGAACTCCTTACTGCAAGAAACAAGAAAATCACCGCTGGTAATTTCAAACAGAAAGATCTTTTAGAACTAGAAGAAGATTATAAATCATTATTACAAGAATTTGGAACAAGCAGCGAAACTGTTTTTGCCATCCGGGAGCTGGCCAATTTGCAGGCCTATCAATTAAACAAACCCAATGATGCGATTGCTTTGCTTGAGGAAGCCATTAAACTTCCACGACTATCATTTTCGGTACAAGCACAATGCAAACTCGACCTGGGCGATTTGTATATTCTCACAGGTGATGTTTGGGAAGCCACGCTTATTTACGGACAAGTAGACAAAGCTTTAAGAGATAATCCTTTAGGGCAGGAAGCTCGTTTTCGAAACGCTCAACTTTCCTATTTTAATGGTGATTTTGACTGGGCCAAGGCTCAATTAGATGTTTTAAAAGCATCAACATCACAGCTTTTCGCCAACGACGCACTGAATTTAAGCTTGGTTATCAATGACAATCTGGGCCCCGATAGCACAAATGCTCCGCTGAAAATGTATGCTAAAGCAGAGTTGCTTATTTTCCAAAATAAAACTGACAATGCATTAGCTAAATTAGATAGCATTGATATATTATATCCGAATAACTCTTTGAATGACGACATTTTAATGGCAAAGGCCAAGATTTATATTAAAAAGGGGCAAACCGAAAAAGCTGTTAATCCATTAACCGAAATCTGTGAAAAATACAGTTATGATGTTTGGGCCGATGACGCCCTGTTTATGTTAGCTGATTTATATGAAAACAAATTACATCAGCCTGCTAAAGCACAAACGCTGTATGAACAACTTATTACAAAATTCCCCGGCAGCTTGTATGTTATTGAAGCCCGCAAACATTTCCGCATTTTGAGAGGCGATGTTGTGAATTAATTCGCCATAATTTCAATTCATCAGCGCTTTTAAAAAATTTAATCCCAACTTTACTGCCTAATATTTCTCAGCATGATATTATACAACGTTACTATTAACATTGAACCAGAAGTGCATGACGAATGGTTACACTGGATGCGTAGCATACACATTCCGGATGTTCTTAAAACTGGTTTATTTAAATCCTGTAAAATCTGTCAGCTCCTTGCTCCCGTTCAGGAAAATGAAGAAGGAATGACTTATTCTTTTCAATATTTATGTGATTCTTTTAATGATTACCTTAAGTATGAAAAAGAATTTGCCCCGACACTCCGTGATGATGTAAATAAGAAGTATGCTAATAAAATTGTAGCCTTCCGTTCTATTCTTGAGGTTATAGAAGAACTAAAGTAGATCGTCCCTTTCAGGAGGATCTATCAAAATACATTTCCTAGTAAGATGAATATTAAATCCACCCCTATTGAGGGATTATTAATTATTGAGCCTCGCGTTTTCAAAGACGATAGGGGTTATTTTTTTGAGAGTTATAGCCAGAAGAAGTATAAAGAAGTGGGGATTGATGCCGAATTTGTACAAGATAACCAATCACTTTCGCAAAAAGGCACCTTGAGAGGGTTACACTTCCAAGCTCCGCCTTTTGCTCAAGGAAAATTAGTGAGGGTAATTAGCGGCAGTGTTTTAGACATTGCCGTTGATATCAGAACCAATTCGGCAACTTATGGCCAATATTTCAGCATAGAACTTAGCGCCCAAAATCAACTTCAGTTTTGGATTCCACCGGGTTTTGCTCATGGCTTTATTACGCTGGAAGACAATACAATTTTCACCTACAAGTGCACCAATTATTACGATAAAAACTCCGAAGGTGGAATTGTTTGGAATGATCCGGATTTAAATATTGAATGGAATATTGCAGAACCGCTGATTTCAGAGAAAGACGCCATTCTGTCGTTATTGCAGGATTTAAAAAGCCCTTTTTAAATTAGAAAGGTCACTCCTAAGATCACAAAATTCGAATCATTTTATTAAAGATTTGACAAGTTTGTCAGTTTAAACCTTATAAGATTTCCTAACCTTTACAAAAAACAGCTGCCTTTTAGAGCAGCTGTTTTTTATACTGTAACTTTAGAACTTGCAGCTCACATTGCTGTTTTAAGCCCCCCGCAAAAGCATCTGTTTAATAGGGTTTTAGGAATACTCCTGCCCCATAATATTCCCATGCTGCGATATTTATATAGCAATTGAATTTCGAATCCCAAGACTTCCGGCGCCTTCGATTGCCTCATTGTTTTCTATTTTAAAACGCTTTTGAATCCTTAACAAATTGCATAATTTCTTTAGCGGGAATTGCCAAGGTAACCGTACGGCAAAGTCTCGCAATGTTTATTCCATAAAAGGTTCCATTGACACTATATAAAGGCCCTCCGCAATCTGATGGATTCAATTTTCCGTCATGCACCAACACCTCCTTGAAATTATCACGCTGACTTTTCCCTTCTCTAAAAAGATCAGTTGGCACATGAGGCACTATATAATAACGTTTAAGAACATGTGTTTTAGTATGAGAGCTTCCTGTTTTTTTAGTATACTGAAGAGAAACAGATTGCTTGTAATCATATTTGGATAATTCGTCCGACAAATCCTTCACCGTAAATATCGGCTGATCATTTATTTTGGTCAGCACATCAGAAATTTCAATGTCATCGTCACTGCTCTTTTCTATTTCACCTTTGGTATTTGTCCATTCCGGATAAAGCGCCGTAACTACGATCTGGCGAGTATCTATATTGAAATTTACACCAATCCCTAAAAAAGCGGCAGGCGATTTTGGAATTGACAACAACTGATTACCCAAAACACTTACAATACCGTTATTTTGTGGCTGTGGAGAAATTAACAAATTCCCAAGCTCTTCAACAGAGACTGAATCGGTTTTAACAGATTGCAGATTAACGCCTCCAGTAATTTCTTGAGGGACTTCCAAAAGGACTAAATCGCTCTGTTCATCCCTACCCAGCACTTTGGCATCAACAAACTTCCCTGAAACCAGTTCAACCATCGGATGTGCTAGTATCATAGAGTTTTTGCTAATAAAAAAACTCTTGCCTTTTAATTTAGACTCGGGGACCAAACCATTCAAATCAACCAACGTACAAACAATAGGAGAATCATTAACCGAATCTTTTACTGTAAATACGTTTTTTTGAAATTCTTGATCCTGTACCTTAAAATTTGAAATTAATTGTCTCATTTCCGGTACCGGCCTTAACACTTCAGCTTTCTTTCCAGGAACAACCTTATCTTCAGGAATAAAGGCGTTAAGATATTCCGGTGATTGCAAAGCGGTCCAGTACTTTCTAAACACATCGATAGGCACTTCAAAATTATCGTCTAATGAAAGCTTAATGCGGCTATGAATACCGACAACCCTCCCTCTTAAGTCAAAAAGAGGACCGCCTGAATCTCCAGGCTCCATTAAACAGGTTGTTTTCATAAAGCCACTTTCATGTTGTGTATCGGAAATATATCCTAAACGTACAGTGGGTTTATTAAACCCTAAACTCCCAGGGCTTGAAATACTAATACACGGCACGTTGCTTTCCAGTGTAGACGACCAACCCATTTTGGCAATTGGCCACTTTCCCTTATCAGTTATTACAATCATAGCGGCATCAGCAGAGGAGATTACCCCTAAACCTTTGGCTTTAACCTGTCGACCATCCGGAAAAGTTACGAGATAAATATCATTGGGTTTAACAGCATGCGCTGCAGTAAGAATATGTCCTTTGTTATCAACCACTACACCGCTAAAATAGCCACCTACTCCCTTTTGCACATCCGTATTATATTGAATAATGCGAACAGATGCATCATAGGCACACTTAATGCCTTCCTTAATATCACGCTGTAACTGCTCAATGTTAACATCATTACGTTGAGCATAAATTGGTTTGATAATAAGTAGGCATACTAAAAATAAGAATATCTTTTTCATTTGGTTTATTGATCTTTTTTAAGCGAATCATGATTCGCTTGAAAGTAAATGAGGGGGTCAGATTTTAATGACTAGTCTTGGCGTAACTATACCTTCTGGGATTAATAGCCTATGGAAGCCTACTTTAGTCAGTTTTTTGGCAGCATCAGGCTAAGTGCTGGAAAGGTCAGTACCTACTAGCTTATCTTGTGCACCGAGGGCAAAAATCATTTCTGTTAACTGTTTAGATACGCAAACGATGCGTTCTGTGTCGAGTGGATGTGGTTGACGGCCTGAGTTTTTGCAAGCGTTTAGCCCGAATGCCAAACCACAGGCCGTTAAAATAATTGCTAGTTTTTTCATTTGCTTTAATAAAGTATAAGCCGGCAACTTATCGCTACCGGCTTATGAATTAGATTATTGTAGGGATTTAATCAATTACAAAGTATATTTCAAATTGATTCCTCCGAAATAATTGATTTTACCTGGACCTGGGATAAAAGCATCCGGCATTTGATTGACAAACACCATATTATAGTATTGATTTCCAGTAATGTTGTTAGCACCGAAAAACACATCAACTCCTAATTGCTTTAAAAAAGTATGTTGATAACCAACCTTTGCATTCGATAAACTAAATGCTTTTGTTTCGTTTAACCCATCAGAAGTAATTGGCATTGCATCTCTGTGATTGAAATTTACGTTGCCATAAACTCCATGATTAGTTACTGCATCAACACCCAAGTTGTAAATCCAAGGCGCAGCACCGGCTACAGCTAACCCTGAATAATCAGACATTACGCGAGTTGTGCTATTTTGGAATCGGTAATTATCATATTTAAAATCAGAGTAAGTTAAGTTTGCAAAAGGAGCAATAGTTTGGAAGAAACCTGTGGTCGATTGATAAACGGCGTATTTTGCCAGTACTTCTACACCTTTGTTTTTCTGGCTACCGCTATTTACTATGTATGAATACAATGTAGCAGTATTACCAGCATTAGCTACAGAAACCGAACTCATTTTATCGGCGAAATCGGTATTGAAAACAGCCACTTGGTAACTTAAGCGAGCATTAATTAAAGAGCCCTTTGTACCAATTTCAAATTGAGTACCCTTCTCAGGCTTAAGATCTGTATTTACTTTACCAGTGTAGGCAATAAACAAGTTCGAACTCACTGGTGCTCTGTATCCTACGCTATATGAAGCATAAGCTGAAATGCCTTTGGTGATTGTTCTACTTAACATTACATGAGGAGACAACAAATTGTCATATTTGTTTCCGTAAGAAGTTGGTTTGTTTAATTCAGGAGAGGCATTGTTATTTGAAGCATTGTAAACTCTGTCTTGTAAACGTATGTCCATGGTGCTCAAGCCTAAACCTGCAGTTAAATCAAATAATTTTGGTAAAGAAAAAGTTAACTCAGTAAAGGCATTAAAATTTTTATTGGTAATGGCCACATTGCTTCTCATTGCACCAATAATGTTGTACCCATTAAGATCGGCATTATTAGGAACCATCGCATAGCTAATGTTCTGATAAGTTTGTTGTTGGGCTTCAACACCTGCTGTACCATTCACATTAACTTGGCCAAGCAAATTAAATTTGAAATCTAAAGAGGAACGAAAACCTGCATTAACCGGCGATTTGTCAGTCCAGCCGCCAGCAGAGCTAGCTGTGTTTTTATTTGATGATGCGAATACAGATGTGGTATTTGCCAAGTTTTTATTAAAAGCAAGGGTATGTCCTAAGCCAAATCTGAAACCGATAACTTCAGAATGCGCATCGTTTTTAATATAGTTAGGGTTGCCTGTATAGTCTTTTTTATTGTATTGATCAATCGTTAACTCTCCGGCGCGTTCATCATAGCTGTTTGAATAGCCAAAAAAAGCCGTGAGTTTTTGTTTTTCATTGGGCTGATAATCACCCATTACACTAACAAAATTTTTATCTGAGGCATTATGAGGCATAAAACCATCCGAATGCTGTCTGCCATAATTTACCATCAATGACGATCGCTCGCCGCTTGTCTGTAAACGGGTGGTGTAACGGCGTAAACCATATTCCCCTAGCATTACATCCTGACCGATTGATACTTTTCCCGGTTCAGCTTTTTGTGTTTGCAGATTTACTGCCCCGGCAATAGCTAAGCCATACATACTACCCGCAGGACCTTTTACTATATCAACATTTGAAACGGAACCAAAATCGATATCATCCATAATGGTAATCCCTTCTGCATCAGTTACAGGAATTCCATTCAAATACACCTTTAATCCTTGACTATCAAAGTTGTTATTGGCTCCTCTTGCGCCTAAGCCGTTACCGTATCCGCGAATATTGAATTGTTGGCCCCCGGACACCGAACGTCGCATCATCATCACACCCGGTACGTTGGTGTTAATTGCCTCCTCCATAAATACACCTTGACCGCGTTTGATCTCAGCTGCACCCAAACGCACCACTGATTGTGCTTTTTGGCGGTTTAAGTTTTCGGTAATAACTACTTCATTCAGCTTATGCGAAAGGGAATCAGATATATTATTTTGCGCTTTCAAGGCAAGAGGCAACACGGTGGTCAATAAACATCCACCTATAATTAAATTATTGTAAAGTTTAAATTTCATTTTGATTGGTAAAATTCTGAATAGCATTCAGTTTGTATAAAAAATTAAATCGACAACACATTCATCAGCTATAATAATCCATCCTCGGATAATTGGGTTGAATCAAAAAGCTAAACCGATAACCAAGGAGGGGGAGTAAGTGATTGAGGGTAACCATCCATTATGCAAACTCTGTAGAATGAAGTAGAGCTGCCCAATAGAATACTATGAAAGAATACTTTATTGGTATTATTAATATAAGAGGCAAAAAGAAGAGACGCCAATTGCTTCGTCTGATTCTTTTGACCAGGGTTGTGTTCGCAATTAATTGATTGCTGGTATTTGTGTAGTGAAGCATAAACTTGGGTATCCTCCTGGTCATAAATGCAGTAATACAATGTGGAATCATTTGCATCAACCTTTTTGACCACATCATACATTTTACCTAAATACCTAAACTCTGTTGCATCTGTTCGCTGAAAGATTTCATTGGAACTGAGTTCAAGCTGTTTTGGAATTCTTAGCACTACCAAATCACCATCAGAGATGCCCGATGAAATTTGTAATTGTATTTCATTTTTTATTTGCCGATGCCTGACTAGGAATAAAAAAATAGTTCCTTCAAACTGAAAAAACAGTATGAACAATAGAATTAAGGAAACTATTCTTTTCAAATGACTAAAAAATTAAATAAAGGTTCTAAGGCCCGGCCTTACAGTATTTCGAAATTATTATTAAGACGGCTAAGCTGTAAGTTAGTGTAAGAGAAAAATATTTAATCTACTTTTCCTCTCGCTAGTTATAAGAAAGAAAGCGGTAATTTCTTCTGAAACTACCGCTTTCTTATGTTATTTAGTCAGCATTATTGCTTTACAACTTGTACTGAATACACCTCTGTATTAAAACTAGTCTTAATCACATATTGACCTGGTGGCAACGCTGATGCTTCGGCAATACTGATAAAGCCTGCATTGGCTACAGCGGTTGATTTATGCACTAAATTACCATACAGCACACTATAAATCTCGTAGTTCACCACTTGCCCGTTCAAGGCGCTTGACAGTTGAATTTTCAACTCATTGGTAAACGGATTCGGATACGCTACTGCAATACCAGCTCCTGAGGCATTAGCTTCGAGTGCATCTGCTCCGCAATTCCCTAATTTATCTCCATGCTTTAGGTGTGCGGCAACTGCATTCACTGAAATTGACAAGCTGTTATCGTTATGACAGATATTTATTTTGCCATCAGCCGAGCGAATATCACGTACTTTGATCGGTGCAATGGTAGTAGCAGTACAACCCAAGGCATCGGTAATGGTAACGGTATAGTCATGTACTCCTGCCTTATTTGGATTAACGACTGCACTTTCTGTTCTTGCCCCCGTCGACCATGAATAGGTATAGGGCGCGGTTCCACCCATTACAGCCGCAGTAAGTGTTAGCGACGATGGGCCATAACCGATATAAATGGTATTTGCATCGCCACCTGGGTTAACCGCATGCACATCTGCTACCGAAACGATCAATGCCCGGTCAACATTAACTGTCGTTTGAGTTGTTGTGGTATTTCCTGCATTATCGGTAATCGTCCATAAAACGGTTGATTCACCTTCATTGAATTGCCCGCTGGCGTTTAATCCACTGCCAGTCCGGCTGGTAGCCCCGCTCACCTGGTAAACAACGGATTGGATACCACAATTATCTGATGCAGAAATATCATTGATCGAATAGAAGCCATCGGCTTTGTTACACAAGCTAATACGTTCCGGACTTTGGGCTACAGGAGCCTGCGTGTCAGCAACCGTCACTGTGAAACTGGTCATAACTGAATTCCCGCATGGGTCCTTGGCAGTCCATTCAACAGTAGTAACCCCTGAGTTAAAGCTTTGGCCAGCTAACGATTGGTATCCTGTGGCCGTAGTAGCGCCGGTTAATGAATAAGAAAGTGTTACCGAACTCTCATCAGTAGCTGAGGCATCAAACTCATCTCCTGCTATAGAATAAGTACATGCGCCTTGGTTTGACACACGTTCGGCATTTGATTTACCAACAATAACAGGTGCAATAGTATCTTTCACTGTAATTACCTGTTCCTTTTCGGTAAACAGCCCCGAATGGTCTGCAACGCTCCAGGTACGGGTAATAACCAGTTCACCTCCACAAGAGCCTTCGGCTATGGCATCGGTGTAGCTTATAATCGGGCTCACATCATAATCATCGTTTACCGCAGTAGGCACTCCGGTAATTGTGGTGGCTGCATTATAAGCGCCTGCAGCATCTTTATTAATACTAATTGCTCCCGGCACCGTGAAGGTTGGTGCTGCATTTGCCACTTGAGTAACCCAAATCTGATAGTTCCGAATATCACTGGTACCTAACGAAAATTGAGTTTCTGAATTTACCTTAGTACCAAATCCGGGAATGGGAAACCATGTTGCAACTGAAGTAATACTGCGTTTATTTAAAGTAAAATTTTTGGTGGGGTCAGTGAATGACAGTTGCATGCCTTTCAACGGGGTAGGAGCTCCTCCTGGATCATCAAAACTTCTCAAAATCCAGTAATTACCTCTGGCCGTTCCACCCGTAGGTTTTGCAAAAGGCTCACCGTTCAGCTTGCTTACTACCACCGTTCCCTTAGGATAAGCTCCCGTTGCATCATAGGTTAATTTTGCCCCTGTTTGATCAAAGTCAAATATACCAGGATTGTTTACATTAAGGGTTTGACTAACACCTGCTGCAACAGGTGCAGAGGAAACCACTTTCGCTCCTCCGGTTAATAACATTTCCGATCCCGTACCTACTAAATTATAAGTCCTCGAACGTGGTTCGTTGAACTGGTAATAACCAACCAAACCCGGTTCAGATGCAGGGCGAGTGAGATGCATTTTTTCCCTTACTTCATCTTTTGTAAGTGAACGATTATAGATACACAGTTCATCTACTTCGCCATTAAAGTTGCTGCCCCCATTTATCCCAATATACCAAGGCGCTAGGGTAAGGTCTATAACGGGGTTAGCACCACTAATGGTAGAAGCTCTACCATCCACATACAATGTGAGGTTGACGGGAGTTACTACCAAGGCAATATGGTGCCATTGATTTTGAGGTAGGGAAAAGCCGCTAAAACTCGTATAGTTACCTCCCCATACACAGCCCAATGTATTATTTGTACCTTTTAAATATAACCCGGTCCCGGTAATACCGCCCTGCAATATAATTCCAGTTCCATTGGCTTGATTACCAGTGGGCTTTACCCAGGCAGTGATGGTTATAGTATTGGTATTGAGCGGCAAACTTTGAATAACAGCTTTATCAGTTGCATCCGGAAGACTTAGACTTCTGCCTGCAACACTGTCAACACCTGCACATTCACTAGGCAATACTTTGATAAAACCAGGCAATGTTTGGGTATTAGTTCCATACTGATCAGTAACTGTAAGGGTCACGTCAAAATTTCCCTCCGTAGCATAGCTCACCACAGGATTTTCCATAGTGGATGTTGCCGGTGTTCCTCCCGGAAAGCTCCATGAATAACTTACATTAGGTCCTTTTCTAACTACACTGTAATCTCTGAATTGCACTTTATCATAAACGGATCTAACGCTGTCCTTTTCAGCAGATATCTGCGCCATTGTATTGGAATGCTCATATAAATCATGATCCCAGGCACCGCGGCTGGTACCGATCATCAATTTGTTTTTGTAATAATTGACGAACATAAAGCGAACATCTAGCATAGGCAAGCCTGTTCCTAATTTCACCCAATCACCCAAGCTGTTGTTCCGGTAAAAAATCCCTGATTTATTTCCGATATACACCCCCCCGTTTGTTCCGCGTTGAAAAATAATTTTTGTTACCGGGAAAGAGGTAAGTACCGGAGTCGTTAAATTTGTATAAGAAATTCCTCCATCGGTTGAATGCAGCACCTGACAGGTATTCTGAACACCGGAGTAGGTGACCCAAACTTCATTAGGGTTAACATCTGATACGGCAATGTCTGAGATATTTCTCACTCCTATACCGGTAACAGCTGTAGATGCTGTAATATCAACCCAATTGGTTCCTCCATCAGTTGTTTTCCAGAGTTTGTTATTGCTGAGTCCTTCAACTACATACATGTAATTAGGATTGGTCTTGCATATCTTTTCACGGAATACCTGGTTGGTAAACGTTTTTACAATTTTATCGATGGTAACCCCATTATCGCTACTTCTAATTAATGAATTTTTATAGGTGCTTGCATGATGAGTTATCAATGTATAGTACAGATTGGGGTGAAACTCCATGCTGTTGAAATAAGAATAAATACCTCCCGGGTCTATTTGACTTCCGGTAGTCTTCATGACATGAGGACCTGTACGCTCCACATTATAAACACCATATCCCTGTGAATATAAATATTTAGCATCTAAAGGATTTACATCCGTATTCCCCTGGTCAGCTCCCAGGGCATTGTACCAGCCTCCGGCCCCCTCATGTTCACGAATCATTAACGGACCGTGATTTAAACCGGCACCTAATATATCCGATTTATGTGCAGCACCAAAGCCCCACAACTCATGATTGGAAATTGTGGCACTTAAACTGGTAAATGTAAGGCCGCCGTTTGCTGAGCAAGTTGCTTCTCCGTCAGTACCCATTAGCACTTTCCCGTTCACCATACTGAATGCCCTCAAGTCAGCGTGGACGGTTGTGCTGGATTGTATAAATGTGGCTCCATTATTAGTAGAATAGAAAGCTTTTGTTTCACCATATTTGCCATAAACAATATTGTTCTCATTATTCAGGTCCATAGTAATATCCCCGTGGCCTAAATCAGCCATATTAACCCTTGTTTGCAGTATGGCTCCAGTAGTGGCATCTAATTTAAAAAGACTGCAATATGCAGGTGACATAGTGTCGTTGCCTGTATCCATTGCCAGATAAAAAACGGCAGGATTATTTGTGGCTGTTAGTATTTTTGACCAACAGATAGCCGTACCTAATCCGCTAGGGACGTTGACAGGTTGTCCCAGAGTGGTAAAAGTAGCTCCCGCATCGCCAGATCGATAGATGGTAACATTGTTTTGGTTTTGACCATAATCTAAAAGATAAACAATGTTATTATTAGTAGGGTGAAAATCCAACAATTCGGAACAGACACCGGAACCGCCCCAAACGGTGTGCACTTTCAAACCGCTTTTAACCACATTCCAGGTTGTTCCACCATCTGTAGTACGATATAATTTGTCGTTCCAGCGGGCCACAACAATATTTGGATCAGTTGGTGAAACAGCAATATCATAACCCCAATGACCTGGATAATTAGTGAGATTTAAGGAAGTTGTCGACCAGGTTAAACCTCCATCGGTGGATTTGATGACAGCTCCTAAACTTATAGCATATACATAGGAATTATTGCCCTTGCAAACATCAATGTCAATATATTCCTGATCAGGCATATTGGCATCTGTCAATTGCCAAACTGTTCCTCCATTGGAGGAAACCCATAAACCACCACATTGAAAGCTTATAAATAATTTATTGGGATTAGTGGGATCTATCCGCACTAAACTCACGTACCCCCCATTGTTTCCTTTAGCCGAATAGGTGGTTTCATAAACATTTCTAGGGCCCAGCATATGCCAGTCACCAGCCATAGTGTCGGTAACGCTGGCCAAAACTCCTGGTGCAAAAGAACGGATTGAGTTGTAATTAGTTTTTGGAGAGGCAACAACCCTGTTCTTATTATCAAGATAAAAGAGCTGAGTCTTTAACCAATCAGCGCAATACTGCTTGGGTTTGCTGTTCTCTTCAGGATGTTTCTTAAAATAGTTTTTAAAAAGTTTTTCAACTTTAAAATAATTAGGTTTTTCTTTCTTTAGTAAGGTATTCCACAAGGCACGATTGTGCTTTAATTCTGTTTCAGGAGATTCATTTTCTTCATATTCCTCATGCTTTTCTCCAGAGATTTCTTTTCCTGGTTTTTCCTGAGCAGAAACAATTGAGATACTTAAGCATAGCAATAGGCTAAGTAAGGTTTTTTTCATAAATAACTATTGGGTTGTTTAGATTAGGTTGAACAAATCACTTCCACATTTATGATATTTTCAATCGAACATCATAAATGTTGGAATAGATCTTTTTTAGAGGCTTTGAGATATTATATAGAATTGGCCCGTTTAATCCGCGTTCAAAGTTTTACCAAATAACTGCTCCAGTTGCTCAATGGTTGGGTTTTTGGCAATTATTTTACCATTTTGATCAACCAAAAAAGTAGCCGGAACAAAAGAAATGGCGTAAGCCTGAGGGATCTCCGAGTGAAAGCCCTTAAGCTCGGAAACATGATACCATGGATAGTTATCCGCTTTGATGGCATTTTTCCATTTATCTGCTGAATCATCGACTGAGACGCTCAAGACATTTAGGCCCTTAGCATGAAATCGATTATAGATTGGGATGAGCTCGGCACCAAATGTTCTGCAAGGCCCACACCATGAAGCCCAAAAGTCAATTAGAGTCAATTTACTTTCTTTTAGCACAGCAGCCAATGAAAGCTCCTTTCTATCGGGAGTTTGAGCAGAAAAGGAAGGCGCTATATCTCCAACCTTAATTTTGGTTGCCTTATCGAGACGAGATTTAATAGTTTTAGCGGCATAACTATTTTTAACTGCCTCCGAAAATTTATCGTATATCGGGGAATAAACCACAGGATCTAATTCATACGTTCCGTTAGTTAAAAGAAGTGCAGGCGAAACAAATGAATTGGGATGAGTGTTAACAAAGGCGAAAATCAATTTTGTTTTTTGAGACGCCAATTCGCCTGCCTTTTTCCTGTCTTCCTCCCTATGAGCATTCTCTTTAGGCCACGATTTTGCCATCCTTAATAACTCATCTTCAATTGGCAAAGTAGTTTGTTTGAAGGACACAAACTCATCATTGGTTTTTGAACCCGAAAGTTTAGCAGCTTTTAATGAATCGCCAGCAAGTTCCATTTTCGAATTTTCAATGAAAAGAGGGTATCGTAAATTCCCTCTTACATACAAATAATAAAATGAAGGATGAGAAACAGAACCCTGTAATTTGAAACATCCATTTTTCACAAAATCTGAACATAGGGTATCAATTTTCTCCCCTTTTGAGAATTTGTACGCCAGTAAACTTACTTTTTCACCGTCCTTTAAATTTTTAATCTTGCCATTCAACACAAAGTTGGTGTTTGTTTGAGCGCACATTTCTCCGGCAATAAATAAGCAGAAAAGCGACAATAATATTGTTTTCATAATTTAAGATGTTCGTGTTAATTCACATTCAACACTTTTTTTAGTTCCCCGGATTTATTCGTGTTTAAAACTTGATTAAATAACTTCGCCAGTTCATCAATTGTAGGGTTTTTGGCAACTACTTTTCCATTTTGGTCTATCAGGTAAGTAGCCGGTATTTGCACTACCCCATAAGCTTCCGAAGGTTTTACACCTTTAAATTGCAGATCAGCAACCTGATACCAATCGATCTTATCTTTATTGATAGCTGCTTTCCAATACTTCTCTGACTTATCTAAAGAAACGCCAATTACATTCAAACCCTTGGCATGGTATTGCTGCTTATACAGTTTATATATTTCCGCAGCATCTCTGCGGCAAGCACCACACCATGATGCCCAGAAATCAACTAAGGTTAATTTACCTGTTTTCATAACCTCAGCTAAAGATAGATCTTGACCTTCAGGTGTTTTGGCAGATATTGCGGGAGCCATATCGCCAACTTTAATCGCTGACATTGAAGCAATGCGCCAATTTAAAAATTCACCCGGACCGCTTTTTTTCACTTCGGCAGAAAATTTATCATAGATAGGCTTATAAACAACGGGATCTATCCTGACCATTTCATACGTCAGAATAGCGACCGGAGAAACATATGAATTCGGATTTGCAATAGCAAAAGAGCGTACTTGCTCAATTTTTTTTGCAGTCAACTCTTTTAATTCCTTTCCTAACTGTTCTATAAGAACCTTGTCATTCTGTTTATAAGCATTTTGAAGTTCTTTACCCAGTTTTCGCATTTCCATTTTTATGGGATTGATTGAATTCTCTAAGCGAACAAAGTCCTCGTTTGATTTTGAACCCTTAACGTTAGCATTTTTAATCGAATCACCAGCGATGCTCATTTGAGCATTTTCTACAAAAAGAAAATAACTCTCCTTTCCGGGAACGTGTAGGGTAACATATGTTGGATGTACAACTGAACCTTTCAATGAAAAACGACCATCCTTTACAAAAGCCGTACTTAATGTATCATTTCCCCCATATCTTCTAAAGAGTAAACTTACTTTATCACCATCTTTAAGTTCTGTGATTTTCCCATTTAGAACGTAGTTATTATTCTGAGCGTAAATACTTCCGCTTGTAATTAATAAAGCTATTAGTGACAATAATTTTAATTTCATGGCTTTGAATTTTATACTTTAATTGAGGATGAAATGATAAAAAGTGGTTAAAAAAGCAGCCCATTTCAGTGACTGCTAAGAACTATGTTAAGATTTGCCAAGCAATTCTATCAATGTCTCTTTCAATTTTGGCTCAGAAGGACGAGGAGCATCCACATTGACAATGTTGCCATTTCTATCAAACAGCATAAATCTTGGAATTCCCTTTATTTTATAAGCTTGTGCAATTTGTGACCATCCGTTAGCAAATAATTGCACGCCGCCCAATTGTTGTTCTGTTATGAATTGTTTCCACTTTTCTTTATCCTTTTCCACATCTATTGAAACACTTAAAAACACTACATCTTTACCTTGAAACTCTTCTTCTAATAGCTTAAGCGCTGGCAATTCCTTCTTACAAGGTGCACACCAAGTCGCCCAAACGTCTACTAAAACAATTTTACCTTTAAAATCAGTTAGCGACACTTGCTTGCCAGCAGCATCCGGATATGTAAAATTGATTGCCTTGTCACCAGGTTTATTAGTGGCTAATCTCGATGCGATTTCTTCTGCTCTTATTTTCTGATCTGCTGTTAAAAAGTATTTACCGAATTTATCTGATAGTTCCTTAAAGTTGGTATACGATTTTAATGATCTAGCTTTAATCAGAACATATTCGCCTTTTATCACATCATTTGGTATAGCCATAACGGTTTTATCAAGATCATCTGCACCATGTGCAAAAAGGACAAAAAATTGAAGCACTCTGGTGCCATATGGAAACTTTAATAAATCTTCATTTTGCATGAATTGATTTGCATCAAAACTTTTCAAATAAGGGTTATAATCTTCTTTAGTCGGATGCTTGGAATGTGGCATATATAAGTAATTCATGGCCATGTATGCAACGTCATAGTCAACCGTTAACTTCATTAACTCATCAAACTTTTTATTTCCCGTGGCTTTACCTTTTGTCCAGCTCTTTGCCTGAGCAACAACGGAATCTAAGTCCGGAAAAAAATCAACATACGTGCTAAGGCCAAAATATACTGACTTGCGTTCAAGTTTATAAGTGAATTTATACCATTGATTTAATACCTGATTTTCTTTCGTGTTATCACCAGTGAGTACATAGGTAGAATCATTTAATTCAAGGTTGATTTTATCATTTCCTTTTACATATAATTTAAATTTGTTTTGAGTTCCTTGCATAGGATCGCCTGTGCCTATTACATAAAACCCGTTATATTCTGGCTGGAAACTAAATGCGAAAGTACCACTGGCACTGGGAGTAGTAGAAGCAACTTCTTCCATTCGCCCATACACCACTTTATACAGTTTTACTGCATCGGTAGGTTTTGATTTTTTTGATACCCCTTTAATTGAGGTTAAATTTTGCGCTTGGGCAGTAAAAATTGAACCTGCCATTACAGCAAGAAATGCTATATACTTCTTCATTAATATTATCGATTAGATTTAAGGTTATAAACAATTAAGATTTACTCAGGTATCTTATCAATATTTCTTTCAACTTAGGATCAGAAGGACGAGGGGCATCCTCATTGATTACGTTGCCATTTTTATCGAAGAGCATAAACCTTGGGATAGTCGAGATTCCGTAGGCTTTTTGAAGATGGCGGTCTGCGTTGGCTAATAATTGCACACCTCCTAATTTTTCGGTTTTAATTAAATTTTCCCACTTTTCTTTATCCTGCTCTTTGTCTACAGATACACTTAAAAATACCACATCTTTACCATGAAATTCTTCTTCCAATAGTTTAAGAAATGGGAATTCACCTACACATGGTTTGCACCAGGTAGCCCAAACATCTACCAAAACGATTTTACCTTTAAAATCAGTCAGCGATACTTGCTTGCCCTCCATGTCCTGACAGGTAAAATTGATGGCCTTGACTCCAGGTTTAAACGTGGCTCCTAAGCGTTTTGCAAATGCCTCTGCTCGTGTTTTCTGATCAGCGGTAATAAAATATTTGCTGTATTTTTCAGACAGTTCCATGAAGTTGGTATATGACTTCATTTTACTGGCTCTATTCAGTGCATCCTCGCCCTTTAACACGTCATTGGGGATAAGCATTACGTTCTTATCATCTAATAAATTTGATCCCATCGCGTCAGCTTTACGATTCACTAACATTTCCAGCATCGTTGATCCATATGGAAATTTATATAGATCTTCATTTTGCATAAATTGATCAGCATTAAAGCTTTTCAAATAAGGGTTAAGTTCCTCTTTGGTTGGATGTTTCAGACGTGGTGTATTTAAGAACATCAATGCAATATGGGCAAGGTCATAATTAACCGTTAACTTCATTAAATTATCAAACTTGACGTTACCGGTAGCTTTACCATTTGTCCATTTTTTTGCCTTAGCAAGAGTGGCGTCAAAATCAGGGAAGAAATCGACATATGTGCTATGGCCTTTGATTTTATCAAAGTATATTGACTTGCGTGCAATATTATAAGTGAACTTCGACCATTGATTCAACACCTCGTTTTCTTTCGTATTCTGGCCGGTAAGTACATAGGTAGAATCATTTAATTCAAGGTTAATTTTATCGTTTCCCTTTATATACAATTTATATTTATCTCTGATTGTTAAGGGATGGCCTGAACCTATTACATAAAACCCGGTATAATCCGGCTGGAAACTAAATCCGAAAGTACCATTAGCGCTCGGAGTGACTGCAGCGACTTCCTCCATACGGCCAGAAATCACCTTGTATAGTTTTACTGGTTCAGTAGGTTTTGATTTTTTTGATACGCCTGCAATTTCAGTAAAATTTTGTGCCTGGGCATTAAGAATGGTGCCTGCCATTACAGCAAGAAGCGCCAAGTATTTTTTCATAATAATTATTGGTTGAGTAATTCAGTTAAATAATAGTAGGGGCGATAAAAAGATATAAGTAATGATGGCGGCTTTAAACCGCCATCATTACTTACAGGATATTTATTTAAGTGTTTTAGAATGAATTGATATAGGTATCATCAAAAACCTTATTAACTAAAGGTGAAACGTAAATGACATCACCAACGGAACCCGTGCCATCCAGCGTAAATGCCGGAGTGGCCGTTAGGTCACCTGATGATGATTTAGTAAACATGCGCACTTTATAGTTGGCTCCGATTTTGGTACCTATCATCACGTAATTATATGAGTAAGGAGCTTCAGCTCCTGTGCCTGTATATTTTCTATGACGGATATAGGTGATTACCTCTCCTGCAGGCACAGTATACTGCAGCCTTTCGGCTTTATTTGACAAGTTACGAGACCAAACTTCATTACCTGCTGTAAAATAGAGCAGGTTTTCGTCCCCTTGTAAAAGAGTAAAATTGCTGGCGTTATACATTTTGCTGGCGGGGTTTGTGCCGACTGCCTGGGCTCTTATTGTATCAATTACAGTAATATTAAATGCAGATAAATTAGCTGCATTAATGGAATATAAAACCTTCATGCTAGGTTTGGTCTTATCCTGAAGCACAGCGTAACCCAGATATGGAGAGGGAGTCTTAATACCCATATACAATAACTGCTTGTTGTTATTATTAACACTCAATTTTGAGGGTGTATAATTTGGTATTGCTGTAAGGCTGTTGGTAAAAGCCGTACAAGAAATAAATGAACTAGTTTCTTCATCAAAGAAAATCGGATTGTTAAAATTGGATGTCATAAAGTATTTGGATACTTTATAGGGAGTATTCAAATCATCTTTCATCCTTTTTGCTCCAAACTGCCCTGAATTAATGGTGGCCGATGCTATAGTATGAACCCCACCGTCATTCACAAAATAAAGAGCACCATTACCGGCTGTTGCAATTAATGGGGCCTTGGTTGAGGGAACAGCATAAAACAGTCTATCAAGGTCTCTTATTTCTTTTAAAGTGTTTATATCAACCACGCTAGCGTCCTTATCGGTGAGAACAAATAAAGATCGAGTATCGGCAAGCACTCCAGTTACAGTTGATTTATATTTCCCTGCAAAACTAAAAAGTGATGCTTTGCCCGGAATTTTTTTGCCGTTGACAAAACTATATACATTTTCTACTTTGCCATCAGGAACAATATTCACCGGGGTTTTGAACAGATCAACATCTGTTTGACTACCGTCATCTTTAGCAACATACCAACCACGGGTAAATTGAGTTGTCACCTCTATATTAGAGCTAAAAAACTGGGAAAGACCGGTATGCTTGTTTTTTGCCTTGAAAACCAACACCCAGCCTTTAGCCGGTTGCTTAATTAAATAATCCAATGCTTTTGTTTTAGCAATTGTATCAAGTTTAAGCGCAACCCCGGTTTCATACATCCCCCAAGTGTATTCAAAATCAGCATTTTTGTCTGTTGATGTTACTACGGGATCCAAGGTAATTCTTTCAAATTCTGAAATTTTTGTATATGAATCTTCAATACCTTTAATGGTAATTATTTCGTTTGGTGCATAATCAAATTTGCCTTTATCCGTTGTGCAGCCTAAAACCATTAAGCTTACTGCGATAGTATATAATTTTTTCATCCGTTCTAATTTTTATGGTTATGGAAATACGACATAATTATCCATCTCATCTTTAAGTCGAGGGTTATGAGCATTATAAGTAGCTAGCGCTGCTTTAATCGTTCCTAGATAATATTGCAATAGACTAATGTCAGTAGTTGCTTGACTTATGTATGACTGATCCCATTTTATTCCGGTAACTTGAATCATAAATTTTTGCTTCTCCACACTATAATCGCCAAGATAACTTCCTTTCAGGCTTGCCCATGCAGCTGGCTCGCTGAGGCGGTCGGTAAAATCGATTTTACGCCACACGGCAGCTTTCTCCCCCAGCTTAAAATCCTCATTTTCAACAACATTAAACTTAAGTATTACGTTTGACGTTTTTAAAGAAGCGTCCCTTAATAAAACCACCGGCACTAAACTGCTAGCCGTTCCTGCTTTTATTACGTAATTTTTGCTGACAGCCGGATCATCGAATCGGATAAAGTGCTTGCCTGGAACTGCGTTGTTTGCTCCATCCACTTGTACTTGTTCCAGTTTAAAGCTTCTATCTTTTGGAGTGGAGCCACCCATAGCGAAGATGTCAAAAAAAACGGTATCCTGCTTCAAATCAGGACTTTCGTAATAAAAAGTGTATGGCTTTAGGGTATCTGACAGACTAGTGCGAGGCGACTTAATGGACCCAAATTGTATCCTAGCCACTTCATTATAAGTTAAATACTCATCTTCTTTGCAAGAAGCCAGGGCCAACAGGGCCAGTGCTCCTAAAAAATATTTTACTTTCTTCATAGTTTTAAACAGATTAATCAAGGTCAATTGTTTCCGATTGGGGCAATGGAATTAAATAATTGATGGTTGCTGCAGCCGGTACGAACAGAACATTAGGCTTAACAGCGTTCAACCGTTTATAGGCAAAAAACGCCTGTCCTTCTGCAAAAAACTCTTTGCGATATTCTTTAAGCAGCTCATTTACAAACAAATTCGGATCTGTAGGCAAGGTGGTTGCCGAAATATTACGGGAGGTGCGGAAACTCGCCCACAATGCCTGGGCTTCTGCCGATGGCGCTGTTTCTATGGCGATCATATACATTTCGCTGATGCGAAGCAATGGAATCTGCTTGAAATCAGTGGCAAGGCTACTAGCAGTTTGTGCTACCTGATATTTCTTCATCACGTAGGCTTTCGCCCCGCTAGTCAAGGTGATCAATTCCCAAAGATTGGCTGCACGAATGTCAGTAGTCACATTGCCAAAAAGCTGCGAATTGATCGTAGTCGCCGATGTGCTCTTTTTGAGCGTGCCGTTGGCAAAGTATCCGGAGTATTTGTTATACAGTGAAACATCATACAGTCCAAAAATATGCTCGCAGGTAAGCACATAATCTTTGTTGGCCATGTCGATCGCCGTTCCCAAACGGAACTTTACCGATCCGTCGCTGTTTTTGGCATCAATAACCACTTTGGCGCATTCATATGCCTTTTCCTTATTTTTAAACCACAAATAGGCGCGCGCCTGCAATGCTTTTACGGCATAGTAGTTCATGCGCAGGTAACGGTAGGCCAAATAGGTATCCTTGTCGATAAGCTCGGCGGTCTGATCCGGCCTTCTTAATTGTTCTATGGAGAATTTAACAAAGGGATCCATATCCTTGGTTAATGCTTCAGCCTCCGCCAAATCTCTTAACAAGGCTTCCTTAAAAGCTTCATATGGCAAAAGTGTATTCGGCGTTTTAGAGAAGTTAGTCACATACGCCAGCATATTGCCGTTATTTACATCCGTTGGAACCGGACCAAACAAGCGCAGAATATCCAAGTGACAATAGGCGCGCAAAGCAAAGCATTCGGATTTAATAGTTTCGTACAGGCCAGGGGTTTTAAATACCGCCTTATTTGCATCAATATGATCAAGGATAGAATTGATATTGGCAATGACTTTATATTCCGCTTGATATATAGTACCCCATGAGCTTTCAACTCCAACATCTGTGTAATTAAAAAGACCCAATCTTGATTCAGTCGTATTAGCCGTTACATCCCAACTTGAAACGGCTTGTTCAATGGTAGTAAAGGTCATAGCACTTCCGTACAAATTAGTTGCCTTCATTTGAACATACACTCCACTCAGCGCATCCTTAAAACCGTCTTCTGTTGAAAAAAGCACCTCCTGAGTCATTTCAGTTTTAGGGTTAACGGTTAAATAATCCGTACAGGAAGAATTCACCAATGAGCCCAACAACAGGGTTACAACGATATATTTTAGATTTATCATCTTCATAGTATTAAAATGTGGTAGTAATGCTGAATGAAAGTTGTCTGGAGAACGGGTATGACGTTCCGCGTTCTTGTTTTATGGACGACATGTAGAAAGGATCAGACATACTCGCCGTGAAGTTCATTTCGTTCACTCCTATGCTTTGGCTCAGGAATTTTGAACGTAGGTTGTACTGCGCAGTGATGCTCTGGCACTTAAGGGTGCGTTCATCCTGTACAAATCTTGAACTTTTGGGGGTCGCACTGCCCGAGGTTAAAGGAGTAATGCCTTTGAACGCAGCTCTGTCGTCCAGGGTTTTCCAACGGTCGTAATACACCCGAGAGTCCACATTGTATTGAATGTCAGCATTCTCCACTTTATTGATTAGTGTTTGGTTGTAAAGTTCTGCACCTAAACGGTACCCGAAGGACATATTTAAACTTAAGTTTTTATACATGACCCGTGTGCTGAAATTACCCCAGATGGTAGGATCTGTGGAGCCTACAGCCACTAGGTCGGCCGCCTTCCAGGTATATGTTGGCAAACCGTCTTTACCCATATAGAGTTCATTACCTGTACTCGGGTCAATCCCCAAAGAAGGAACTACCCATATTGTACTGGTTGAGTACCCTTCCTTAAAGGTGGTGCTTGGAGCAGCTAATAGGGAACTATTTTTTTGAGCATCTTTCAGTGTCTGTTCTTCGATTTTTTTCTGAGCGTCTTTTAGCGCCTTAGAAATCTCAACAATCTTGTTTTCATTGTGATTCATGCCCATGGACACGCTCCATTGGAATTTATTAACCGTATTTTTAATTAGAACTCCTGTAACCCTTAACTCATATCCACGGTTCTCTACTTTGCCCATATTTTCAGTATAGCTGTTAAATCCGCTTGAAGCCGGAAGGGTTACAGAAGAAATCATACCGTTTGTAGTTTGGATATAGGTATCTGCCGATAGTTTCAGGCGTGTATTCAGAAATTCAGCATCCATACCTACATCGTATTTCATGGTTTGCTGCCATTTCAAATCCGGGTTTCCTAATCCCAATAAATAGGTGCCATTCCAGTTAAAGTATCGATCATCCGTAAAGTAACGGTATGAAGAAAGTGCCTGATAAGTACTAAAATTCTGAGATCCTGTAATCCCTAAAGATCCACGCAGCTTTAGTCGGTTGATCACTTTTGAATCTTTAAGAAAGGACTCATTATGGAGATTCCAACCTGCCCCGAATGCCCAAAATGGAGCAAAACGCTTATTGGCACCAAATTGAGAAGAACCGTCTATACGGTATGAAGCATCCACGAAGTAGCGATTGTCGTAGCTATAGTTTGCATTACCTGTAAAACCCACCGATCTTAATAAACCTTCAGATCCTGAAGGTTTGCCAGTAGCGTACTTCTGTGCCATGGAGATAATGTCAAAATCAGAACTGTTAAACCCTTCTGTAAGAAAATTATACGATGAATATTGGTTTTCGCGGATGCTGTAATCCATACCAGCGAAGACGGTATGTTTGCCGCCAAATGTCTTATTATAACTTAAGTTCAGAGCTGCATTATATGACAGTCTATTTGTAATACCGTAATTATAATCTCCTTTTCTGAAGATATCGGCTTCTGTATATGCAGCGAATGCGGTATGGTCTGCCGGCCTAAACCTATCAGATTCATTTTCACCCTTAGTAAAACCCACACTTCCTCTCATGATTAACTCTTTAAAAATGGGAAACTCAATAGAGGTATTGTTGGTGATATCAAATGTATTTGTCTTATCGAAAACATTCAAGGTGGCATTGTAAAGAGGATTGGTTGGCAAAGTGCCTCCCCAACGACCCTGCCAATCCAAATTTCCGTAATCGCCTAAAAATTTGAGCGCCTTGCCGTTTTCATCATAGGCTTTCCAATAAGGATTCAATTTCACGTAATCACTAAAGGACCCATAAGGAGAATTGGCAGAGTTCCCATCGGAAATCATTAAGTTATTACTAAACCTTATTTTATTATGGGTATAAGCCAGGTTGATGGTTCCGTTATAGGTGTTACGATCAGAGCCTTTCATTACACCCTGAATATCATTCAATTGCACAGAAGCAGAATAGCGAAACTTTTGATCGCCACCCTCTAAACGCAAATTATGACGCTGGCCAACACCCGTATTAAGTGGAATATCTAACCAATAAGTATCTACTCCGCTATTAATGTCATTTAAAATATAGTTATAATAACGCTTTATACGCAAATCAGTCGCAACTGAATTGTTATTGTAAAGTCCCATGGTCTCTTCTAATGCCAGTTTATCTTTTGCATTTAATAGATTATAAGCGCTTAAGTCAGGGGCCTCAACGTTTATATTAGCACTATAAGAAACACGAAGCTTTCCTTGCTTAGGCGCTTTCGAGGTTATAACAACTACCCCGTTTGCACCTCTTGACCCATAAATAGCTGTCGCCGCGGCATCTTTTAGGATAGTAAGCGATTCCACCTCATTGGAGTTCATGTCCAATAATTTTTGCAAAGTGGTTTCAAAGCCGTCAAGGATAATTAATGGGGTATTTAAGGCAACACGAGTCTCATTTTGCAAATCATTTACGTTTGGCAAGCTTGAATTTCCCCTGATTTGAAGTTCTGGTAAACGGTTAGGGTCGGAACCAAATAAATTGCTTTCAATTATATTAAACGAAGGATCCACATTCCGAAGAGAGGTAATGAGGTTACGGTTACCGAATAGCTCCAATTCTTTAGCCGTAACAGTAGTTGAAGCTCCTGTATAGCTTTGGTCTACCTTATTGAAGATACCTGTTGACACCACTACTTCATTCAGCTTACTCGCTGCTGCTTTAAGAGAAATATTATAAGCGGTCTGATCACCTACCGTAATTGTTCGGGCTTCAAAACCCACAAAACTGATCTGAATTTGTGCTTTTTCATCAACTGTAAGTGTAAAGGCGCCCTCTGCATTGGTGATGGTTACATTATTAGTGCCTACTTCTCGCACAGTAGCACCTGGCAATGGATCTTTACTATCATCTGTAACAATGCCAGAAATAGCTCTTTTAATTACTGCGGAAGAAGATTTTTTTGGCGACTGTTTTTCAGTTATTACAATTGTTTTGTTAGCAATTGCATAAGTAAACGGCTGATTAACAAATACCTGATCAAGAGCCGCATTTAATGATAGCTTTTTGAAAGATACAGATACAGGATTAGCTTTAGCAAGTTGCTCTTGTTTATAAAATACCTTATAACCAGCCTGTTTACTAACAGACTCAAGTACACTTTCTAATGAAACATTTTTACTGTTAAGCGTAATAGATTGAGAATATGCATTTGCGCTTAATAGCAATGCTGAAACAATAATTAACATCGAGGTTAATCTGCTTAACCTTGATGGAGAATTGATTGGAATCAGCCGTGAAGATTTTCTAAATAGTAATTTTAACTTCATAGATTTTGCTTTAAAATTGATTGCTTAACAGTTATTTTTTTATTAATCGGCCACTTGCGAATAATCGTTTTTAAGTTTTTAAACAGGCTTATTTTCAAAATTTCATTTGCCTATAACCTGTCTATTTAGCTTATTATTCTGTTAAGACGGCTAGGTTCGAAGTTTGTGTAAGAGAAAATGAAAAAAATCAAACTTTAAAAAGAAGGGTGATTTCAGAATGATATGTTTCACGTTTATCATTTTTTCCAGGAGCATTTAAATGGCGACAGGCAGGCTTTTAAGTACTGCGTTAATTTAAAAGCCCAATGCGTTTTCTTCTGTTTAGGTGCCGATAAACTCCATTTTCCTTTTATCAATCATTACCTCTGGTTTAGCATATTTTTTTCAGGCTTAAAAGGAATTGTCTCACACGGAGATCCTCCTCCTATAAAAAAGCAAAAAGGGACAATTATAAAATTGCCCCTTTTTATGCAGAGTTCTATTTCAAACTGCCAGGGCTGCCAAACAGATTAATTAAGGTTAATCGTTTCCGTTTTAGGTAATGGAATTAAATAATTGATCTTTGCTTCAGTCGGAACGAATAGTACATTGGTTTTTAAATTCAAACGTTTACAGGCAAAAAACGACTGTCCTTCAGCATAGAACTCTTTACGATATTCCTTAATCAGTTCAGTTTGAAGCAAGGCAGGATCAACAGGCAAAGTTATTGGAGCACGATTACCAATACCCCTAGCAGAACGAAACGCCGTCCATAGCGCCTGGGCATCTGCGGGAGGTGCCGTTTCGATAGCGATCATATACATTTCACTTAAACGCAATAAAGGAATTTGTTTTCCCCCTTCATATTTCCTTAAAACGTAGTTCTCTTTTATCAATTGCCAAAGATTGAGCTCACGCATATCAGTCCCTGTATTGCCATAGAGCTGCAAATTAATGACAGCATTGTTGTTACCGCCCTTTTTTAAGGTTCCATTCTGAAACAATGAGGTGTATTTACTAGCTAAGTTAAAGTCATACAGAGCAAAAATATGTTCGCTGGTCAACGTGTAGTCTTTATTAGTTGACATGTCGGCACTTACTCCTAAACGAAATTTAGGTGTACCATTACTGTTTTTAGCATCAATAACAATTTTGGCGCATTCATATGCCTTTTCTTTATTATTGAACCACAAATATGCGCGTGCCTGCAATGCCTTTATAGCATAGTAATTCATTTTCAAATTACGGGAGTCAAAATAGGTATCCTTAGTTGTAACATTTGTTACAATTGGATCTATAGCTTTTACTAATCCTTCTGCCTCTACCAAGTCTTTTAACAAGGCTTCTTGAAAGAAGGATGCACGAGTCCCAGATAAGTCAATCACATAAGCCAGCTTGTTGCCAGCACTGACATCGGAAGCAACAGGACCATACAAACGTAAAATGTCCAAATGGCAATAAGCTCGCAATGCCAGGCATTCTGCTTTAATGGTTTCGTACGTACCGGGGCTTGTAAAAACTTCTCTTTTTTCATCAATATGGCTAAGTATCACATTGATGCCAGCAATGATCGTATATTCTGTCCCATATATAGAAGACCATGAGTTTTCAACCTTTGTATCTGTATAGTTAAAAAGGTTCAATTGCTCTTCAGCCGAACCAGGAGCGACATCCCAATTTGAAACGGCGTGCTCAATGGTTGTCATGGTCATGGCCCCCCCATACGCTTCAGTTCCTTTCATTTGAATATATATCCCATTCAGTGCATCCTTAAAGCCTTTTTCTGTTGAAAAAAGCTTATCCTGTCTCATTTCAGTTTTAGGGTTAACAGTTAAATAATCCGTACAGGATGTATTTGTTAATGATCCCAACAACAGTGTAACAACGATATATTTTAGATTTTTCATCTTCATAATTAAAATGTGGTAGTAACGCTAAATGAAAATTGTCTCGAGAATGGATACACTATTCCGCGCTCTTGTTTTACGGTCGACAGATAGAACGCATCAGCCATACTCGCCGAGAATGACATTGCCTTTACTCCTACGCGTTGATTCAAGAATTTTGAGTGAAGATCGTACTGCAAATTGATATTCTGACAGTTAATAGTACTTTCATCCTGAACAAATCGTGAAGTTTTGTTGGTCAAGTCTGTAACCATCATACCTTTGAACTCAGCATTATCGCCAGCGGTTATCCAACGATCGTCATAAACCCGAGTGTCCACGTTATATTTATAGTCAGCATTCTCCACTTTATTAATCAGTGTCTGGTTGTAAAGCTGCCCTCCGGTGCGGTATCCGAAAGCCACATTTAAAGTCAAGTCTTTATAACGAACCATCGTGCTTAAATTTCCGAGAACTTTCGGATCGGTTGAACCAACTGCTGTTAAGTTGGCCGAATTCCAGACATTGGTTGGTTGCCCGTCTTTTCCCATATAGTATTCTTTACCTGTACCGGGATCAATACCCAAAGAAGGAACAGCCCAGATTGCATTCGTTGAATACCCTTCCTTATACAAGGTACTTGGAGTAGCTCCTGCAGCATTTTCAATTGATTTTTGAGCGTCTTTTATCGCTTGAGAAATTTGAACGATCTTATTTTTATTGTGCATCATGGCCATTGAAACGCTCCAAGTGAAATCTTGAGCCGGATTGTGCACAAGGAAAGCTGTGGCTCTTAACTCATATCCACGGTTGTCTATTTTGCCCATATTTTCACTGTAGCTGGCAAATCCGCGATAGCTTGGTAGATCTACAGTAGAAACCAAACCGTTTGTGTTGTGGATATAGTAATCGGCCGTTAATTTCAGTCGTCTATTCAGAAATTCAGCATCCATACCCATATCGTATTTCATGGTTTGCTGACTGTGCAAGTTTTCGTTTCCCACGCCCGTTAAATAAGCGCCATACGAGGTGTTATAACGATCATTCGTATAATAGCGGTAAGCGGATAGTGCCTCATTATCACTGAAGTTCTGCGAGCCCGTACGCCCCAATGATCCCCGAAGCGTTAGTTGGCTGATGACTTTTGAATTTTTAAGGAAATCCTCATTGTGCATATTCCATCCAGCACCTGCCGACCAAAATGGCTCCAAACGATTATTAGCACCAAATTCTGAAGAACCATCCATACGCAATGTACCGTCCACAAAATAGCGGTCATCATAGCTATAGTTTACGTTTCCAACGGCCGCCATCCCTCTTGATAAATATTCAGATCCGGAAGGTGTGTCCCTACCATACTGTTGAGCCATGGAGATAAAATCAAATTTTGCATTGTTAAAACCTTCTGCAAGAAAACTGTAATCTGAAGATTGGCTTTCACGCATGCTGTAATCCATACCAGCGAAGATGGCATGTTTGTTTCCAAATGTTTTTGAATAATTTAAGTTTAGAGATGCTTCATAAGACAATTTGCTTCCCACACCGTATCTATAATCTCCCTTTCTGAACATATCGATATCGGTATATTTGGCAAATGCGGTATGGTCTGCTGGTCTAAACTTGTCGCTTTGGACTTTAACTTTGGTAATGCCGATACGCCCTCTCATCATTAAATCTTGAAGAAGTGGCCACTCAACAGAGGTATTGTTGATGATGTCAGTGTTTTTTGTTTCATCAAAAACATTCAACGTAGCATTGTAAAGAGGATTTGTTGGCAGCGTAGACCATAAACCTACATAATTACTATTTCCTGGATTGCCTAAAAGTTTAATCACTTTGCCGTTTGCATCATAAGCCTTCCAATAAGGATTCATTTGCACGTAATCGCTAAAGTTTCCATATGACGAATTGGCTGAAAACCCATCGGCAACCATTAAATTATTGCTAAATTTTATTTTTTTGTAGGTATAAGACAGGTTAATGGTTCCGTTATAGAATTTACGATCAGAACCCTTCATTACTCCCTTATTATCATTCATTTGCACGGATGCAGAATAGCGGAAGGTTTGATCTCCACCCTCTAAACGCAGGTTATGGCGCTGTCCAACTCCATTGTTGAGAGGTTTGGATAACCAATTAGTGTTAACACCACTATTAACTTCATTTAAAAGATAATCGTAATAAGACTGATTGTTAGTATAAAGCCCCATGGCCTGTTCCAATACCAGCTTATCCTTCGCATTAAATACACTATAAGAACTCAAATCAGCCGCCTGAACGTTTACGTCACCACGATAGGTAACACGAAGATTTCCTTTTACAGGCTCTTTAGTAGTAATTACAACCACGCCGTTTGCAGCACGTGAACCATATATAGCTGTAGCAGAGGCATCTTTTAAGATGGTAAGTGATTCCACTTCATTGGCGTTCATATCCAGCAATTTTTGCAGCGTGGATTGAAAGCCGTCCAGAATGATTAACGGTGTGTTTAAGCCAGAGTTATTTTGTAAATCATTGACTTTTGGCAAGCTTGCATTTCCCCTGATTTGAACTTCAGGTAAACGATTGGGGTCGGAACCGAGTGAATTGTTTTCTATAATATTAAACGAAGGATCCACATTCCTAAGCGAGGTAATAAGATTACGGTTACCGAATCGTTCCAATTCTTTAGCAGTAACAGTAGTTGAAGCTCCAGTAAAGTTTCGGGCATTCTTTTTAAAGATACCGGTTGCAACAATTGGAACATTAGTGGCATCGCTAACTGTTTTATTATTAACTTCTGAAGAAGATTGAGCGTATGCATTTGCGCTTGATAGCAATGCTGCAACAGGAATTAATATCGAGCTTAATCTGCCTAACCTTGATTGAGGTTTGTGTGAAATCAGCCGTGAAGATTTTCTAAATAGTAATTTTAACTTCATAGATTAGGGTTTAGGGATTCTATTTGCTATAAATTGATCTTTTAACGTTTTTTATTTACTACATCCCCACTTATAAGCAGGCACTATTAAAAGAGAGGATTGTTTTCAAACAAGCAGTCTAGTCCAAATTTCATTTGCTCTTTAGCTTCCAGATTAACTTATTATTCTGTTTTAGAGATAAGACGGCTAGGTGGGAGGTTTGTGTAAGAGAAAATAAAAAAAAATAAATAAAAAGAGGGGGGATATTACGTCCTCTACTTTTGCTTAAGATTTTATTAATTAACTTTTGCTAATTCTTTTTCAAGCAATTCCTTCAATTTCGGTTCAGAATGGCGAGGAGAAGGTTTCAATTTTATAGAAATCGGTTACTTTATTCACATAACTACCGGCAAACAATTGTACACCGGCCATCTTCTGGTCGTCCAGCATTTTCAACCAGGTTTCTTTGTTTTTTGCCTCAACAGAAATACTCACAAACACCACATCTTTACCATGTAGCTCTTCTTCCAAGGTCTTTAAGTAAGGAATTTCTTTTTACAAGGCGCACACCATGTTGCCCATATATCAAGAACTACCACTTTACCTTTGAAATCACTTAAAGAAACCATTTTACCGTTTTGGTCTGCGAATGTAAAATCAACGGCGTTACCACCTGCGGTAGTTATATACAGTTTGGCACCCAGTTCATCTACTCTTCACTGAAGACTTGATGATTTAAAGTATTGGCCAAAATTTTCAATCATCCCTTCAAGCTGAGGATAAGATTGGATTTGAGGAGTCAACTTAAAATAAAAGATATATTCCTTTTTGTCTATCCGTAGAAAAGCATTTCATTTTCTGATCAATTGATACTTTCCACCAGCATAATCGGCGTAAAGATTCATTAATTGTTCACCGAATAAAGTAGGAATGAAAACCCTAATCAGCTAATTAAAGCAGCCTATACCATTTTTTATAAAAATTGGATTTAACAGATATTAATGATGGTGGCATATAACCACCATCATTTTTAAACCGTTTTACAGATGTTTTAATAATTATTGAGGTAAGTAGAATTTACAGGGGATATATAAATAACATCTCCTACTGAACCCTTTCCATCAAGCGTAACTGCCGGATCAGGAGAAAGGTTACCCGATGTTTTTGTAAACATACGCACCTTATAATTAGCTCCAATTTTGGTGCCTATCATTATATAATTGTATTTGAAAGGAGCCTCTCCTGACGCCGTTCCAGCATATTTTCTATGACGAATGAAGGTGATTTCCTCACCAGCAGGAGCTATAAATTGCCTCTGTTCAAATTTATTTGACAAATTACGAGACCAAACTTCGTTACCAACTGTAAAATAAATCATGTTCTCATCATCAAGATTCAAAGTGTAGTTAGAGGCGTTATAAATTTTGTCCGTAACTTTCATAGTGTCACTTGCTGTAATAGTAAGCTTAGGAGATACAGGTGTAAGTGATGACAATATCTTTATTGACGGATTGCTTTTATCTTGTAAAATAGCGTAACCAGTATAAGGAGAACCGGATTTTGTACCCATAAACAATAAGTTCTTGTTGTTATTGTTCACTGGAATCTTATTGCCGGTACCATCTGTAAGCAGGTTTAGCACAGTACTATTAGCTACACAGGAAACAAAAGAACTGCTCATTTCATCAAAGAAAATTGGATTTTGCTGGATACCGCTGCCCATCATAAAATATTTAGATAACTTATATGGAGTGTTCACACCATCCTTTATCCTTCTCGCTCCAAAGTGCCCTGTATTGGTTGCTAGATTAGCATAAAGGGAATGCAGCTGCCCGTCATTAACAACGTAGTTCCCTCCAAGGTACCCCCATGTTACAATACTTGGCGCTTTAGTAGCTGGTGCTTCGTAAAACAGGTGGTTAAAGTCATTTAATTCTTTAAGAGAACTAATATCCACTACGCTTACATCCTTATCGCTCATCAAATATAAGGCACGGTAATTAGCATATACCCCTGTAGGGTTTGTTCTATAGTTATATTGAAAACTAAAAAGTGATGCTTTACCATTGAGTTTTTTACCGTTTATTATGCTATAAACATTTTCCACTTTATCCACCGGAACAATACCGACTGAGGACTTGAACAAATCAAGATCTGTTTGACTGCCATCATCTTTTAAAACATACCAACCGCGAGTGAATTGGGTCCCTACTTTTAGAGTAGAGATAACGTATTTCGACACTCCAGTCTTTTTGTTTTTTGCACCAAAAACCAATGTCCAGTCTTTAGGACTTTGCGAAATTAGGTAATCAATGGCCTTTGTTTTAGCAATTGTATCGATTACGAGTGTACCTAGCACACGGCTATCATAAACACCCCAGAAACACTCAAAATCAGCATCTTTTTCAGTAGATGAAACCTCCGGATCCAAGGTGATTTTATCCACTGCAGCAATTTTTGTATATGAATCTTCAATGCCATTAATTGTGATAACTTCTCCGGGTGCATAGTCATAATTACCTATATCCTTTGAACAGCCGAAAATAAAAAGTGCTGATGTCAGGCCTAAAATTGTATATATTTTTTTCATGATGTATAATCTTTAGAACTATGGAAATACAACTAAATTGCCCAACTCGTCTCTTAGTGCATTGCCAGGATGAGCATTATTGTAATTAATTAAAGCCGTCTTAATGACTGTCATATAATAGGTAAGCCGGGCAGGGTCAGGGGCAACAGGGTCTTGAAGTACACTCATAAAAGCTTGGTCCCAGAGTTCTCCGGTACTATCCATCATAAATTTGTGTTTTACCGTGCTATACGTGCCATAATATGTAGTTTGATAAGTGGCAGACCAGGCTGCAGGCTTATTAATACGGTCGGTAAAATCAAGTCGCCTCCACAGATAATCAGTCTCCCCCAGTTTAAAGTTCTCATTTTCAATAATATTAAACTTAAGTACTGCATCAGCCGTTTTTAAAGAGATGTCACGTAACAAAATCACTGGAACCAGACTATGAACCTGACCAGCTTTAATTACAAAATTTTTGCTGACATCCGGATTATCGAACGCGATATAGTGCGTTCCTGGAATAGCATTATTTACGCCATCAACCTGCACCTGTTTCAGTTTAAAGCTCCTATCTTTTAAAGATGGGCCACCAATAGCGTAGATATCAAAAAAAACCGTATCCTGGCGGGTATCCGGGCTTTTGTAAAAAAAAGTATAAGACCTATTTGCTCCTGCCGCATTAGCGCCGGACTGATAGATAGCAGACAATGGAGGCCCGAACTGCAACGTTGCCACATCATTAAACAGGAAAGGAGCATCTTCTTTACAAGAAGCCAAGGCCAACAGGGCCAGAGCTCCTAAAAAATATTTTACTTTTTTCATAGTGTCAAACATTAATTAAGGTTAATTGCTTCCGTTTTAGGCATTGGAATTAAATAATTGAGGGTTGCCTCACCCGGAACAAACAGTACATTAAGCTGTGGCGCATTCACCCGTTTATAGGCAAAAAATGCCTGTCCTTCTGCATAAAACTCCTTGCGATATTCCTTTAGCAGTTCATTTTGAAGCAGAGTAGGATCCGAAGGCAAGGTAGTTACAGGTATATTACGTGCAGTTCGGAAGGTCGCCCATAGAGCCTGAGCATCTGCAAGCGGTGCCGTTTCGATCGCGATCAGATACATTTCGCTAATACGTAATAAAGGAATTTGCTTAAAATTCGTCCCAGCGTCATCAACTTTATATTTCTTTAAAACATAGCCCTGTAATGTACTATGTGGCAAATCAATTAATTCCCAAAGGTTTACCTCACGAATATCAGTGCCAGTATTGCCATAAAGCTGCGAATTAATGACAGCATTGGTGGTACCATTTCTTAGGACTCCATTAGCATACAATGAACTGTACATCGTATATAAAGCAAAGTAATGCAGGCCAAAAATATGTTCGCAAGTCAACATGTAATCCTTAGCGGTCATGTCGGTGGCCGTTCCTAAACGGAACGCAGGACTACCCTTAGCGTCTTTAGCATCAATCACAATTTTGGCGCACTCATAAGCCTTATCTTTAATATTGAACCACAAATAAGCGCGTGCTTGCAATGCTTTTACGGCATAGTAGTTCATTTTCAAATTACGGTTGGCAAAATAGGTACCTGTAGGAGTGACATTACTAACAATGGGATCAACATCCTTAACCAAGGCTTCTGCATCAGCCAGGTCCTTTAATAATGCTTCCTGAAAAGCTACAAATGGTAAGAGTGCATTTGGCGTTTTAGATAAGTGAGTTACATAAGCCAGCTTGTTGCCGGTATTGACATCAGTTGGAATAGGGCCAAATAAGCGCAGAATATCCAGATGACAATACGCGCGCAGTGCAAGGCATTCAGCCTTAATAGCCTGGTACACGCCAGGGGTTTTAAAAACCTCTTTATTTTCATCAATACGATCAAGAATGGCATTGATGCTAGCAATGATCTTATATTCGGAACTATATATAGAAGACAATGAGTTTTCAACTGCTGCATCTGTGTAATTAAAACGGGCCAATTTATATGGAATCGACGTAGTGTTAAGGGCATCCCCATCCCAACTAGATATGGGATATTCAATAGTAGTCATGGTCATAGCTTGCCCATACACATTAGCTCCTTTCATTTGAATATATACCCCGCTCAGCGCATCCTCAAAGCCTCCTTCTGTGGAAAAAAGCACATCCTGGGTCATTTCAGTTTTAGGCTTAACGGTTAAATAATCCGTACAAGAAGAATTGGTTAACGCCCCCAGCAATAAGGTAACTACGATATATTTTAGATTTTTCATCTCCATACTAATTAAAAGGTGGTATTAATGCTTAATGAAAATTGTCTCGAGAATGGGTATTGAATTCCGCGTTCTTGTTTTACTGTCGAGAAATAGAATGCATCAGCCATACTTGCAGAAATCGACAGCGCTTCTACACCTAATCGTTTGCTTAAGAAACCCATATTGTACTGCAAATTGATATTCTGGCAGTTAATAGTGTTTTCATCCTGAACAAATCGCGAAGTTTTGTTAGTTAAATCAGTAATCATCAAGCTTTTGAACTGAACGTTGTCGCCAGGGGTTCTCCAACGATCGTTGTAAACCCGAGCGTCCACATTATAATTATAGTCAGCATTCTCCACTTTATTAATCAGTGTCTGGTTGTAAAGTTGGCCACCTGTGCGGTACCCTAAAACCACGTTTAACGACAAATCTTTATAACGAACCATCGTACTTAAATTGCCCTGGATTTTAGGATCTGTTGACCCTGCTGCAGTAAGGTTATCCGGATTCCAGACAAAGGTATGTTGTCCATCTTTAGCCAAATAAAGTTCTTTACCTGTACTCGGATCAATACCCAAAGATGGAACCACCCATATTGTATTTGATGAATACCCTTCCTTAAACAAAGTACTTGGAGTCGCTCCTGTAGATTTTTCGATTACTGCCTGCGCATCCTTCAGCGCCTGTGAAATTTGAACGATCTTGTTTTTATTATGCATAACGCCCATAGTCACACTCCAGATAAATTGGCGATCTGCATTGCGGATCAGGAATGCTGTAGCCTTCAGCTCATATCCTTTGTTATTCAACTTGCCAATATTTTCAATATAGCTAGCGAATCCACTAGAACCGGGCAGGTTTACGGAAGAAACCAGGCCATTTGTATTTTGGATATAGTAATCGGCCGTTAGTTTCAGGCGTCTGTCAAGTAATTCAGCATCCATACCCACATTGTATTTCATGGTTTGCTGCCACTTCAAGTCTTTGTTTCCTAAGCCCATTAAATAAGCACCGTTCGAGTTAATGTAACGATCATCCGTATAATAGCGGTAAGAAGAAAGTGCCTGATAAGAACTAAAGTTCTGCGAGCCGGTAAGACCTAAAGACCCACGAAGCTTTAATCGGTTGATTACTTTAGAATCATTAAGAAAGGCCTCCTTATGCATATTCCAACCTGCTCCCGCTGACCAAAATGGCGCAAAACGTTTATTAGCACCGAATTGGGAAGAACCGTCTACACGGAATGAGCCGTCAACGAAGTAACGGTTGTCATAAATATAATTTGCGTTACCAGTAATCCCAATAGCTCTTGTTAATCCTTCCGCTCCTGTAGGTCTGCCATCCTTGGCATACTGTTGTGCCATTGTAATAAAATCAAAATTTGGATTGGTAAACCCTTCTGCAAGAAAACTGTAATCCGAAGATTGGCCTTGGCTGATGTTGTAATCCAAGCCACCGAAGAGGGTATGTTTGTCGCCAAGTGTTTTAGAATAGCTTAGGTTTACAGACGCGTCATAAAACAATCTGCTTCCTACACCGTAATTATAATCTCCCTTTCTGAAAATATCTGCATCGCCATAATTTGCGAAAGCTGTATGATCGGCCGGTCTGAATTTGTCGCTTTTAGTATCACCTTGTGTAATTCCTATTCGCCCTCTCATGATTAAATCCTGAATAATTGGAAATTCAACAGAGGTATTGTTGGTTATTTCGGAAGTTTGGGACTTATCGAAAGTATTCAAAGTGGCATTATAAAGGGGGTTGGTTGGCAGCGTAGACCAACGACCTCTATAATCATCATTTCCAGAATCGCCTAAAATTTTAATCGCTTTTCCGTTTTCGTCGTAGGCCTTCCAATAAGGATTCAATTTAACGTAATCGCTAAAGTTTCCATAAGGCGAATTGGCTGAACTGCCCTTGGCAATCATTAAACTATTGCTAAACTTTACGTTTTTGAAGGTATATGCCAGGTTAATGGTTCCGTTATAAGTTTTACGATTAGATCCTATCATTACGCCTTGAATATCGTTCAGTTGCATAGACGCAGAGTAGCGAAAGGTTTGATCGCCTCCCTCTAAACGCAGGTTATGACGCTGGCCAACACCTGTATTAAGCGGCTTAGACAGCCAGTACGTATCAACACCACTGTTAACATCAGTTAAAAGAAAGCTATAATAACGCTTAAGGGGAATATCAAAATTAGGTCTATCACCATTATACAGACCCTTGGTTTTTTCCAAATCCAGCTTCTCTCTGGCATTTAAAAGGTTGTAAGCGCTTAAATCAGGCGCCTCAACGTTTACATCACCACGGTAAGAAACACGAAGTTTTCCTTCTTTAGGAGCTTTAGTAGTTATAACAACTACCCCATTTGCACCTCTGGAACCATAAATAGCAGTTGCCGAAGCATCTTTAAGGATGGTAAGTGATTCTACCTCATTCGCGTTGATATCCAATAATTTTTGCAGCGTGGATTGAAAGCCGTCAAGGATTACTAATGGTGTGTTTAAGGCAACACGAGACTCATTTTGTAAATCATTAACATTGGGCAAACTTGAATTTCCCCTGATTTGAATTTCAGGCAAACGGTTGGGGTCGGAACCAAATGAATTGCTCTCCACAATATTAAACGAAGGGTCCACATTACGAAGAGAGGTAATAAGATTACGATTACTGAATTGCTCCAATTCTTTAGCAGTTACAGTCCTTGAAGCCCCTGTAAAACTTTCGTCAACTTTCTTAAAGATACCGGTTGTTACCACTACTTCTTTCAGCGAACTCTCTGCAATTTTAAGCGCAACATTGATCACAGACTGGTCTCCTACAGTGATGGTTCTGGGCTCATAACCTAAAAAGCTGATCTGAATTTGCGCTTTTTCTTCAACAGTTAGGGTAAACGCACCTTTAGCGTCGGTAGTAGTTACGTTATTAGTCCCCTTCTCCATAACAGTTGCACCGTGCAGAACCTTATTACTTTGATCTGTAATAACACCCGAAATAGTTCTTCTCTTTACTGAAGAAGGCAATTTAGCCGGCCCTGTTTTTTCAGTTATTACAATTGTTTTATTGGCAATTGCGTAAGCAAATGGCTGATTAATAAACAACTGTTCAAGCGCCTCGGTTAAGTCTAGATTTCTAAAAGATACAGATACAGGATTTGCTTTAGCAAGTTGCTCTTGTTTGTAAAAAACCTTATAACCGGATTGTTTACTTACAGACTCAAGAGCACTTTCTAATGAAACATTTTTACCATGAAGCGTAATGGATTCAGAATAAGCATTCGCGCTTAAAAGTAATGTTGCAACAATAATTAACATTGACGTTAATTTGATTGGAATCAGCCGTGAAGATTTTCTAAATAGTAATTTTAACTTCATAGAATAGGGATAGATTTAGGGATTTGTGTTAGCTATAAATTGATCTTTTAATATTTTTTATTTACTATTAATTACTACATCCCCCACTTATAAGCGCACACAATTAAAAGGGACGATTGTTTTTAAACAAGTAGTTTGTTCCAAATTTCATTTGCTCTTTAGCCGCCAGTTTAACTTATTATTCTGTTTTAGAGATAAGACGGCTATGCTGGGAGTTTGTGTAAGAGAAAATGAAAAAAATAAATAAAAAGAGGGGGGGGGCGGGATATTACCTACAAGTAGTGAGGCTTTTTTAATTAATTAGAGGGGTACACAGTAATCACATTCCCCTCTTTTTTAAAGCGAACACCACCTAGTTCCAACACTTTTAATACTTCGGATAAATTTTCATTTCTGAATGTGCTACCTCCAAAACTTTGGTTTACCACATTTCCCTCGTACTTAACTTCAATCGAATACCATCTTTCCAATTGACGCATTATTGCTTTCAAGTCTGAATTATGAAAACTAAACTCTCCGTTTTTCCACGCAATGGCATCATCCAAATTTGTCTTTTGAAGAGAAATACCGCTTTGCAAAGGTTTAAGAACAGCTTTTTGACCCGGAACCAATAATTTTTCTACTCCGCTTGATAGTTGTTTGATTCTTACTGAACCCTCCAACAATGTTGTTTTCACATCAGGCTCATTTGAATATGTGTTGATATTAAAATGGGTTCCTAATACCTCAACTACCTGATCATTGCTTTTAACCCTGAATGGCATTTCCTTATTTTTTGCAACTTCGAAATAAGCCTCACCAGTTAACTCCACCAATCGTTCTTTGCCTTTGAACATGGTTGGATATTTTAAGGATGTTGCCGCATTTAACCACACTTTGGTTCCGTCGGATAATTCTACTAGATAGGTCCCGCCATTTGGAGTTGAAAGTGTATTCAATTCAACTTCCGTCACAGTTTCTTTTGCATTTACGTTATAGACAACATAACCTTCTTCATTTTTTGTAATAACAGCATTCTCCTCATTGGCAATAACACCTTTTTTCAAATTTCCCAAAACAACACTTGAACCATCTGCCAAAATTAAGGTTGCCTTATTGCCACCCGGAAGTATATCTCTATCGTTTTTGACAACTAAACTCTTAGAGCTCTCAGTGTGTCGTTGATTTGAAATGAAGTAAACTGAAAAAGAAAGAATAAAGAGAATAATAGCGGCGGCTGCGTAACGAGGCCATAACCTGATCATTGAAGGAGCAGATTGTTTCTGAACAGGTAGTTTATTCCAAATCTCCTTGCCTATTTGGTCATAATCTAGTTCTGAGGTTTCATCTTCCTGATTATGGGCCATGCTGAAATACCAGCTTTCAAGAAGTGTCTTTTCTTCAGGAGAACATGTTCCATCAAGATATTTTTTGATTAGAATTTTTGCTTTTGAGTTATTCATTTAGAATATTATTCTATTTAATAGATAAGACGGGTAGGTAAGACCTTTGTGTAACAGAAAAATGAAAAAATTAAAATTAGAAAACATTGGCAAAGGGGATTTCAGTAGCTTAAAATTTCATCCAAAAGATGATAATTAATAGATCGCTAAGTCGAGGGCGTAAAATTTTCAAAGCGTTACTGATTTGTTTTTTAACCGTATTATCACTGATATCCAACTTATCAGCTATTTCTTTATAAGAGAGATCTGATTTCCTGCTTAATTCGAAAACTTCGCGCATTTTAGGTGGTAAAGCAGCGAACTCCTTCTCAATTAAAAGAGCCAATTCTTTTTCATGAATTTGATTTTCGGTAGTTGCTTCAGCAGCAACAATAAAACTTTCCAAAGAGGCCAAGTAATTTCTTCTTACCTTATTTTTGTCGATCAGATCAAATATTTTATTTCTTACGGAAGCATAGAGGAAAGTGGATAAGCTTGAGGTGAGATTGATTTCGGGTGCTTTTAACCAAAGCGTGGTAAAAATATCTTGTACAACATCTTTAGCTTCTTCATCATTCTGCAATATTTTACGTGCATGACGAAAAAGGCTAGCCCAATAACGTTTATAAATTTCTGCGTAGGCTCCATGCTTACCTTGTTTTAAAAGGCAAAACAATTCATTATCGGTATATTCTCTGTAACTCAGCATTTGTTCTATAACTTTGGCAAGAAAGAAAAAATTAAGTGTTTAATCAAGAGGCTATCAAATTTACTTAACGGATTATTTTATTACTCGCCAATTAAAATGAAATAACTATTATCAAAAGATGCTCGCGTTATTATGAAATATTTCAGGAATGCATTTTTTATGATGGGGGAAAACTCCGATGTTTGAATACCCTGAACTTATTCTATACAGATTATACAGATGAAAAGAACAATTGTAATTATTGCATTTTTAATTGGTTTTGCATTACCAGGATTCGCTCAAAATGCATCCTCTCTCATGAAAGTGATTGAGCAGGCATTCAAAGAACGCAAAGCTGAACTCCTGAAACCACAATTAGCATCAAATTTTGCATTAGGTGTGTATTCCCTACCCAGAGCCAATGTAGCGATGGATCGCATATTAACACACTATGCCGCTCTTGATAAACTGGAGCTACTAAAAGAAAAAAAGAATAAAACTGGGAAAATTTTATTCGTTAAGTTTTCCTTTGTACATGAGAAGTCATCCGAGTCGGTAATCTATTTAGATCAGCAGGGTAAGATTGAACGGTTTGGTTTTTTTGACCAACTTTTTGGAATTGATATCAATCGTCCATCTAAGTTAATGGCTGAAATTCCATTCGTGATTGAACATAAGAGTATAGTTTTAAAGGTGAAGCTAAATAACAGCGACCGTGAATTAAGAATAATGTTTGATACAGGGGCCGATGGGATGGGTATGAAAAAAGCGGTAGCTGATGAAATTGGCCTGAAAGTAACCCGCCAGCAAAATACCAACGTTGTGGGAGCTTCCACACAGGTGAGCATATCGGGCGGTAACCTCATCAAAATTGACACATTAAAAATAGCCAACCAAAATATTGCTATTTTTCCAACTTTCAGGAATGATCTGGACGGTTTACTGGGAGGAAATCTGTTGGCAAATTACATTACTTACCTCGATTTTGATCATTCTGTAATTAAACTCTATAGCTTTGGAACATTTACTTATCCGGAAGGCGGAACACTTGTGCCGCTGGATTATTCTGCTGGGATCCCCGGCATAAAAGCGGGTATCAAATTGAACAGTGGTAAGGAGATTGAAAGTGACCTTCATTTTGATACCGGCGCCGCCTATCCGATCATTCTGTACGGACCTTCGGTTAACCGGTTGGAACTTACCAAAGATTTCAATGTTGCCTATGAAGGCGTAAACTACAGTATGGGCCACCAAACACCAACAGTAAGTGGTCTTTTTGAGCATGTTAAACTGGGAGACAAGCAGGTAAGTAATTTTATTGGCACCATACAGTCCTATTCAGAAAGTAGTGGTAATTGGGCTCCCGGAGACGGAAGCTTAGGATTAGAAATCATTCGTCAGTTCAATTGTTTTATCAATCTTGCAGCCCATGAATATTATTTAATTCCCAATAAGAATATGGGGAATCTTTAATCTCCCATAAATACTTTTAAACGAGTTCTACAAGCAATCATTTATAGGACTCGTTTTCATTAATGCACTTAGCGGCGGATTCAAACCCAGTACCCCTTGATTTTGAAATTGAAACTAGCACACCTGCTGTGGCATTACAACTTATTGAGTAGGTATTTCACAGCTTCACAACAACCTCTTTGAACATCAAAAATCTTCAAAAAATCACCCCATACTTACCCCTACGAAAAGTAAAACCAATAAAAAACGCTGCTCTATTGTATAAAGCAGCGTTAGTTCGTAGCACGGACGAGAATATCGAATTATCTCCAATTTGCACCAAATAACATCGTTTGATGGCATTTTAAGCTTAAAAGTATTAGTTTTTAACCTAATTCGAACCCAAAAAAAATAAGGATCAAAAAAGCCGATCATTAACTAGTCGGCTCAGCAAAAACCTGCCTTACTCGCTTTTAATATTGATCATCTTGTGTTATTTACCTAGTTGTGCAAGCAACAATTCTTTTAATGCCGGATTATTAGGAAGTGGAGCTTCAGCCGTTACCACATTTCCTTGTCGATCAAAAACCAGGTAACGCGGCATCACTTTAATTTTATAATCGTTTTGCAATACATTTACTTTGTCAGCTCTACCGCCAGCAAATAATTGAGTCCCCCCCATTTGCATATCCTTGATCATTTTCAGCCAGGTATCTTTGCCTCTTGGCCCATCAAATGCAACACTTACAAAAGCAATATCCTTATTATCGTGCAGTTCGGCTTCTAATTTATTTAAAGCAGGCATGAGCTCTTTACAAGGTCCGCAAAAGGTAGCCCATACGTCAACTAAAAGCACTTTGCCCTTAAAATCGCTCAGAGAAACCATTTTGCCATCTTTGTCAGGATAGCTGAAATTGGCCCCTTTACGGCCGGGGGTAGCATTATATAGCTTAGTTCCCAAGGCATCAACTTTGGCTTTTAAGCTTTGATCTTGAAAGTATTTTCCATACTTATTTGTCATATCCTCAAATTGAGCATAGGTTTTAATATTTGGGTTCATCCTACTAAAAATATAAATGCCTTTTTGGCGATCAGTAGAAAGAAAATTAAGCCCATCCCCCGCCTTATTTACACTTGCGGCATAATCAGCATATAAGCTAATCAATGCTTTGCCATTAGGATAAGAAAACACATCGTCGTTTTTATAGTTGTCTTTCACCAGAAATTTTCTGCCATATTCTGCTAAACTTTCCGAAGCTGAACCTGCATTTTTTTTAATAAGGTTCAGTACATAAAAATCCATTTCAAAATTGACCACCTGTTTCATCAATCGATTAAACGTTTCATTCCTGGTACGGATGTTTTTTTGAAAAGCCATCATTTTATCTTTAACAAGGCTAAATTCGGAGGTTTGACTTTTTAGTTCCTTTGTTAGCGTAGTCCACGAGGATAAGACGGTGTTTTCTTCAGTTTGTTTTCCGACAAATTCCATTTGGCGATTATCAAACATGACTTCTGCTTTATCTCCTTTTTTCAGGTACACAGGAAATTGTCCGGCCTGAGAGGTGAATCCTCCTATCATGTAGAAACCTATATAATCAGGTTCAAAGGAAAAAACAAAAAATCCGTCGCTTGTAGCAGAAGCAGCTTTAACTAGTTTAGTTTCCCCGTCCTCTATCTTAAATAGATACACAGGTTGTTTGCCAGGAGTAGCAGACTTGATAGTTCCTCGCACCTCAGTCATTTGAGCTGAAGCACAAATGTGAAATAATAGCAAAACTGCAATTGTTAATAGTTTTTTCATCAAATTACGTTATATTTAAATGAATGAAGCAGGCTCCCTCCGACTTTCCTCCTATTTTTTCCCTCTTCATTAGTTTTTGGTGATTAATGCTTTCTGGTGGGCTTCTTTCTGTACGAGAAAGGCGAAATATTAGATTCGTTATTCTTCATTTTCTGAATCGTAGTTTCTGCATCAGCCAGATATTCATCATTACTGCTTTTCATTTCGGCTATCAATTTAGATTGCTGTATAATAGCTGCTTTTTTCTCACCAAAATTATAAGTCGCTATGTTCATCTTGTTTTTAACTACGAATGAATTATTTAATGCCAATGCCTTTTTCAATAAACTGGAAGCTAATTTTTTATCCTGCCTATCTTTAGAAAGCTTGGACAGCGTAACTGCAAAATTTGAGCAATAGTCGGAAGTTCTAACAGAATCAACAGGAGCGACAGGTATTGGAGCATTCTTGTCCATTATTATAGTTTCACTACCTATTGAAGATGTTTTATCCGTAGGCAATAAAAACTCATTTGCATATGCTCGTGAAGCCTGTAAAAGTTGAAGTGTATCGGCATTTAAATTGTAGAGTCGCATTTTAAATTCGAGGATTTTTTTATTGCTCCTATCGCCAATTTCAACAGTTTTAATATTTTCGAAAAGCTTATTCAATTGTGCTTCCTTTTCAGAAACTAACAGTTTTCTACTTAGGATATCCTCAATCTTAGTTTTCGTTTCTTCACGAAGGTTTCTATAAAAGGAGGCAGCCGCAATTCCATCTTTTTTGCATAAAATAGCATCAATCACTTTATAATTATTAATCATATAACTATAAAGATTTGAATCAGCCCCTTTGGGAAAATTTGATCCGAGGAAAAAAAGTTGATCAGTAGTAGGCGTATTGGTTACAAACTTACTAATGTACTTTCCTAGTGCTTCCACTATCGATTTACCTTCGGCTTTCAGACGTTTTATATAGGCTTGGGCGAAGACTTCATCATAATCGCCCGTTTTATACTTAGCATCCAACTCGGCAAAACTTATCTCTTTTTTCCCGGAAAACTTATTAAGCATTTTATCAGCCACGTCATTAAAATCTGCAGCTGGCATAGAACTTCCGGATCTGTCGACCAAAGATTCATCAGATGGGTTGATGAACAAATAGGTAGGATAGGACTTGACTTCGTATTTTTTTGCAATTACAATCCCCTCGCCCTTTTCTGCATCAATTTTTACGTTGACAAAACCCTGATTGTACTTAACTCCAATTTCTGGTCTTGTAAACACTTGAGTTGCCATTACTCTACATGGACCACACCAACTGGTATATACATCCACAAAAATGGGTTTATTTAGTTCCTTCGCTTTTTTTACTACCTCGCTCCAGGATGTATGTTCAAATTCAATGCCTTGAGAAAAAACGGTCAGTGCACTGAATAAGAGAAAACTGCTTAATAAAATCTTTTTCATTTTTCTATAACTAATTATCAGTTACTTAGCAACCATTCGAAAGAAACAACCGCGTCAACTTGTAACGCAGTTGTAGTCAAATATGAAGATTTATTAATTAACTTTTGCTAATTCTTTAGACAACTCTTTTTCAAGTATTTCCTTCAATTTTGGATCAGAAGGGCGAGGAGAATCAGTTGACACCACATTCCCTGCTTTATCAAATACCATAAACCGTGGGATAGCGCTAATAGCATAATCTTTAGTTATTTTAGTCCAACCACCGGCAAATAATTGTATACCGTGCAAATCCAACTCTTTAAGCATGTCTAACCATTTTTGCTTATCTTTTTCATAATCCAATGATACCGACATAAAGACTACATCCTTACCCTTGAACGCCTCTTCCATTTTTTTCAGATACGGAATTTGTTGTTTACAAGGTCCGCACCAGGTAGCCCATACATCTACCACTACCACTTTCCCTTTAAAATCACTTAATGAAACCATTTTGCCATGTTGATCAGGATAAGTGAAATTGGCGGCAGGTTTAGGTCCGGTTTCACTGCTGTATAGTTTTATACCTAATTCCTCTACAACTGATTTTTGGTAAGGCGTTTGAAAATACTTTCCGTATTTATTCATAAAGTCACGGTAGGCGGCATAATTATTAGGCATGTCGCGGCCACTATTTAGAATGTAGGCACCTTTTACATGATCGTTACTAAATGCAGTAATTTTTTGATCAAGTGATCCGCGGCCGGGTATTGCAAAATTGGCATACATATCCATAAAACGTTTTCCGTGGAGCATACCCAAAACACAATCATTAAATTTTTTTGAATCAACAATGGTATTGTAATAAGGCGGCAACTGTTCTTTTTTAAGAAATACTCCTCCTCTAGGTACACCAAGGAAATTCAACGCATATAAATCCAAATCATATGCGACGGTTTGTTTCATTGACTCGTTGAATACTGCATTTTTAGTATTGATAGATTTCTTAAATAGATCCGCCTGGGCAGCCAATTCCGTTAACGCAGGGAAGAATTGATTGTGTGTTTGCATAGAGTGGAATGAATTATACCTTATAGATTCTGTCATTTGCATCCATTTGTATAAAACGGCATTCTCCGGTGACTGCTTACCAATAAAATCAATTGTTCTATTGTAGATGGCAACCTCTGCCTTATCGCCCTTTTTTAAATAAACTGGAAATTTACCTCTGAGAAACTCCCCCCAACCAATGGCATAGAAACCCTCTTGAGAAGGATTGAACATGAAGCCAAAAGAACCATCTTCAGCCAAATTGCTTTTTGCAATTTCCTTGGTTTCTCCATCTTTGATAGCGTAAAGGGTAATATCCTTATCGTTAAAACCTTCCGATTTTACTGTTCCCCAGATTTGAGCCATTTGCGCCGAAGAGCATAGGCTAAACAATAAACCTGCTAAAGCAAGTATTAATTTTTTCATGATTTTATTGATGGTATGAAAGAGGGCGATTAAAACCGCCCTCTACTTTTCCTTAAGATTTTATTAATTAACTTTTGCCAATTCTTTTGCTAATTCTTTTTCAAGCAATTCCTTCAATTTCGGTTCAGAAGGGCGAGGAGAATTAGGGTTTACTAATTTTCCTTCGCGATCAATCACAATAAAACGGGGAATGGTTTCAATTTTATAGAAATCGGTTACATTATTTACATAACTACCTGCAAACAATTGTACCCCGGCCATCTTCTGGTCGTCCAGCATTTTCAACCAGGTTTCTTTGTTTTTTGCCTCATCCACAGAAATACTCACAAACACCACATCTTTGCCATGTAGCTCCTCTTCCAAGGTCTTTAAGTAAGGAATTTCTTTTTTACAAGGAGCACACCAGGTTGCCCAAATATCAAGAACTACTACCTTACCTTTGAAATCACTTAAAGAAACCATTTTACCGTTCTTATCTGAGAAAGTGAAATCAACTGCTTCTCCTCCTGCAGTGGTAATATACAATTTGGCGCCTAAAGCATCTACTCTTGCTTTCAGACTTGGTGTTGTAAAATATTGGCCAAAATTTTTAACTAAACTTTGATACTGAGGATAAGATTGTACAAAAGGTATCTGCTTAAATAATATATATACTCCTTTTTGTCTATCTGTGGAAAAGAGTTTCAGTTTATCAAGAATATTAGTATTCCTCGGATCTCCTGCATAACCAGCGTAAAGATGTAGTAACTTTTCACCGAATAAGTAGGATAAAACATCATCGTTTTTGAACTTGTTTTCAGCTACAATGGTGTTATAAAAAGGTACATATTCCTCTTTCTTAGCGAATGCTTTTCGTGGAGTTTTTAGGTGGTTCATAGCGTACAGATCCAGGTCGAAATAGGTTATCGCAGTCATCAAACGATTGAAGTTTTCATTCTTGGTTTTGATGGTCTTTCTGAACCCGTCGGCTTGGGCGGCAACTTTGGTCAATTCAGGGAAGAAATCCTGATAAGTACTTAATGGTAGCTCCATAAAGTATATTGATTTAACCTTTAATTCCTGGGTCAGCGTAGTCCATGATGAAAGAACGGTGTTTTCAGGAGTCTGTTTTCCTACAAACATCATTCTCCTTTTATCGATTGCAATCACAGTTTTGTCACCTTTCTTCATGTACACTGGAAACAGAGATCCCTTCTCCATTTTTGCATAACCCACCGCATAAAAACCCTCATTGGAAGGAGTGAATAAAAACCCGAATGAACCATCTTCACCCAATTGAGTGGTGGCCATTAACTGCTCTTTTCCATCTTCAATACTAAAAAGCGAAATATCCTTTTGAGTACCATTTTTCATAACCCCGCGAATTTCACTCATCTGGGCAAACGAAACCTTTGTCAGGAGCAAGGCTGCGAGTATTAATAGTTTTTTCATTATTTATCTTTTTCTGAAAGTGTTTTGTTTTTAATAGGCCATCAAGAACCTGCTAATTTTACTTTAATGACCGTTGGAGAGCCTACTGCTCATGCGGGTTTTAATTATTTACTTAGTAATTCGTTGAGATAAACTTTTAATACCGGGTTAGACGGGCGTTGACAACATTTAGCATTAACCATTTTGCCTTCTTTATCGATAAGAACAAAACGAGGAATGCCTGTTCTTCCAATTTGATTGAAAAACGGATCGTCTTTAAGTCCTGCCGTCATCTTTACTTGATTCCCGGTCAGGTTTCTTTTTTTCATAAAATTTTGCCAATATTCTTCCTTAACATCCCCATTAAGTGATAAGAAAACAACATCTTTTCCTTCCATTTCATGTTCTAGTTGTTTCAGGAAAGGCATTTCTGCAACACAAGGGTGGCACCAGGTGCTCCAGATATCGATTAAAACAATTTTACCTTTATAATCACTGATTTTCGCTATGGAACCATCCGGTTTTTGGAAAGTATAGGCACTAAAATCGGTGCCGGGCACAGCATTGTTATAACGGGTCACTTTATCAGCCCCAATTATATTAGCATTTATTTTTGCAATATTGACCGGATCCTTCACTAATGGCAGTGCTTCCCGGGCATAATCTTTTATTTTAAAAACGTCTTCTTCCAGACGGGCAAAGTCCAATAAGGCAACAATGTAAGCTTCTCTTAATTTCTGATTTTCAATGGTTTTGGCAAAATCCGCAATCCAGGTATTTGAATTGCGCACTTTAAGTTTACCGGCTTCCATTTTAGCGTACATGATCTCATTAATTGTTTTATACCAGTTGTAATAACTAACAATTTCAGGCGCTAAACTGATGTTCAAATCATCAAACTTGACTTTGTTAATTTCATCCGTTTCACCCGCAACCTTTGATTCCATGTACGAAGTAAACACTTTGTCGAGGTATTCACCTTGAGCATAGCCCAATAAAGCAGCTTTGTTAATCTTTACCTCTTCATTCGTAGAAGCATTGATCGCATTTATACGATTAGTATAAACTTCTTTAGCAGTAAATTGATTATTTGCATAATCATATTTACGGGTAAGGTCGAAGAGAAACTGATTTAATTTACTTCCCTTTCCACTCAATACAACGTTCTTATCCCTTACAGCAACTGAAATGTCATCACCAGGTGTCAGGAATAAATCAAATCCCTTTACAATAGGATCAGAGGTTGTTAAAATAATATATGAAGGCTGTGTTAACTTTGTTTCCATAGAGAAACGACCGTTAATAATTTGAGCGGTACTCTTTGGATTCGGGCTGAAATCTTTCTTAAAAAGGGTTGCCCGCCCATTGGACACCAACATTTCCCCCTTCACAACGGTTTTTACTCCTTCCTCGGCCAAAACAGGCAAAGAGCTCCCCAACCCACATAGTACAGCGGCATATACAATCAATTTTTTCATAAAATTTTAAATTGAAATGTGAATGAAGAAAAGCCGGAAGCTATTGCTACCGGCTTTCTAATATTATTTTCTTTCTCTATAAGTGAAGCTCTGTACTTTACCGAAACCTGTAAATGTGTAGTTAGGCACCTGAGTTAACCCTGCTCCACCAGCTTGAATATCAAATTTTTCAAGTTTTCCATTTTGACCTTCGGGAAGTGCCGGATCATAGCTACAAACAACCAGTTTATCTGTTTCTGTGTCAGGGTATTTTTGGAAATTATAATAATAAATCTGAAATTTCATTGCACTAACATTCGCTGAGCCATAATCCCATACCAATTTAGATGAAGCTGTTGCGAACGATGTTCCAGGCTTATACATGTACACTTTGCCCCCCACACTGTAAAAAAGATATTTCGTTAAATTACTCACCGCAAAGTTTTCTGCCTTATCAAATTCAGGAGCTACAATTTCTTGAAATGCTGTTTGCACTTCGGTCTTTGTAACCCAACTAGCCCAATAACACTTATTCGTTTCCCTATTCTTAAATATAGCAAACACCTCAGTTTTGTTTGCATTCATGTATAACATGTCCATCCCTGTATTAGTAAAGGAGAATAGGAAAGGTTTAGCTGCATTTCCGGTAGGAGGATCAGCAACTGTTGTCATACCAAAGCTGGGGCTAGTTTGCTTCATAAACCGCTTATTGGTTATATCATAAAAATAGCAGGTTGTTGTTGCATTCGGTGCCGCAATTGCATTTTCATAGGCTCCAATAAATGGAGCTACCTTGTATTTTACATTATTAGCATCCACATTAAGCTCTACACCGTACTTATTGGCTGGAGTTACAGCTGTCATGTACAAATCTCCAGCTGAAGTTATCGTGTAACAGGTACTACCAGAAAGAGTAGACCCATATACTCGTTTAATCAAATCAGCACGATAATCGTTAGGAAGACCCAAACGGTTTAAATTTTCGTATCTTATATTATACTCAGGCTTCCAGGTAAAATTATCTTGATTTACTCTGTCTGTACTTTGATTTGTTCCAAGGTAAATTGCCCAGGGTAAATTAATTCCATACCCTTTAAGCGCACCGCAATCATAACTATAAATCATTTTAGGTTTCCCTTGTAATTGAATGCCCTTGTTTGCTTGTCCAAACAGATCAGTTGATATATGATCAAAAGTAAAAGTCGGCTTAACATAGTTGAAGGAAATCATATCAAATCTCGCTTTGCCATTCACTTCAGTCATTAACAACCAGCCCTCCATGTTTGCAGTTTTAACCGTGACATTAAACCTCTTTAGAAATTCAACTCCGGTTACGTTGTCTTTAATTTTATAAGAGGTAGCATAAGTACCAGGATTAAGGGTTACAAAAAAATCCAGGTCTTTTGATGTGCCTATTATTGTTTTTATCGGAGATGGATCATTGGTCAAATAAGACCATTCGTACGCATAACGGCTGGGGTCTACAATAGCAGAATCCTGAGTAAACGCCACTTTAGGAGTAATTTTTAACGAGGAAAGCATATCTACTGAGATGGTTCCATTTAAATCTGAAAATTTAGCCTCATTGATTTCGTGGTAATTATAATTCCCTAAATCTTCTTTACTACACGAAGTGGTAAAGAAAGCCGAAACAGCCAGTAAGCAGGTATATATATATTTTTTTAACATAATATTCTTCATTTATTTAAAAACAAATAATTACTGAGCATTAGGTCCCATTACCATCCGAGTGGTGCCATTTTTTTCATAAACCGGCGTGCCCGCCGCAGCTAATTCATTTAAATGTCGTTGGGCAAATTTCCCATAGCCATTAAGCTCTGATATATCATTAGGGGAGTCAAAATACCGAGGTGATAAGTTAAACATGTTGCATAGGAAAAACAGTTTTTCTCGAGAATATGTGCTGAATGCAGCGTCAAGCCAGTATTTAGGCTTTGCGTCTTTGTCGTCAAAGAAAATTTTGGTTCTAATGGTATTAATCGGTTTACCACCTATAATCCGGGATTTAAAGCTATTGCCAAAGTTTTCATTAGGCTGCAACTCAATTGCTAATGCAAGCCGTTTGTTTAGGAGATCGGGAGAACGAAGCAATTTTAACTTAACGGTATCTCTAAAAGCGCCCTTTTTGATGACAAATTTTTCAGGTAATTCAAAATGAGTTCCTTGAATAGCTGCTACCATCGAAGTTGGAGGAGTAGCGGGATTGTTATCGTCATCATACAATAACTCCTCGTTTGACAATTGTCCTACCGCCAATTTATATTCTCTATCATGATCCGCAGCGGCACCAGTTATCGACACCACGACATTTAAAATAGTGTCGGGTTTGGTAACAAATTGAAACGACACATAAGATTCATCAAAATTGACAGATGATGTCCCCCCTGCGCCATAAAAATAAACATCAGTGTTTTCATTATCAAAAGTCATCAGACCTTTTTCACATGACACCAGTGCAACTGCCATAAATAATAAAGCGATTTTATATATGAGTTTTTTCATGTTTTTAGTTCTTAACGATTATCAGTTTCAGCAGTTGGAATTGGAACAACATATTGAGCCGGCCCCATGGTAAATGCACCAGTTACATCATCTCCCTTACTACCATTTGGAAGAATTGCCGTGTTAGTCCGTTTATAATAAAACCATAACTGACCTTCTCCAAGAAATTCTTTTCTGTACTCTTTCAGTATTTCCGCTGCGGTAGCAGGTACAGGAGAGGATGTGTCTATGCCTCTATTATTTCTAACCGTATTCAAATACCCTCTAGCTACAATCGGATCTTTCTCACATTCGGCAGCGATATAATACATTTCGCTAAGTTTTAACAAAGGAATTGTATTTCTGAATGATTTAGTTTTGTCATCCACCTCAGAATACTTTAAAAAAGTTCTATAGGATTTACTTGGCCCTACATCCCAAAACTGCCCAGAAATCCTGAAATCACTGCTTGCATCTGAATATAAGGCAGTCAGACGTGCGTCCAATGGAGCCAGAATATTATTATCAGACAAACCAGAACTGAAAAGTTTCAAGTAACCCTGAGACGTATTGGACATTTCAGGATTATATGCTCCCAAAATCATTTCTGAAGAGAAAATCCTGTCAGGATTTGCCCTTTCGTTAAGGAAATACTTATCTGCCCAAGGAAATTTGGCAGAATTATCAATAAGAGCTTTTGCGCATGCTAAAGCTGCAGCTTTATTCCCTCTGTACAAATTTACTCTTGCTTGCAGCGCTTTTACTGAATAGTAAGTAAACTTATACTTTTTGACAGAAGTCATTGTCTTATCAGGCGAAAGCAGGCTATCTGCCTTACTTAAATCAGCCATAATATGATTCATCACTTCATTAGCAGGCAAAAAAGGATTTACAGTAATTTCACCATATGTATTATAAGGAATACTTTTCAGGGTAGAATCAGCACTGTTATACATAGGGCCGAATAAACGCAAAAGGTCAAAATGTATCATAGCGCGTATTGCTAAGGCTTCGCCCCTGTAGGTAGAGTCGGTTTTTGCGGTAAGCACGCCTGGAGATCTGTCCAATCCTGCCACAAACCTATTAGCATTAAATATAACACTGTAGGCATTTGCCCAAATTTCAGCCATTTTATTACTTACTTGGGGCGACGTATATGAATATTGAGTAAACGTATAATATAAATTCGGGGTAGACCCATAATTCATATTATATTGTTGAGCAAGGAGATCCGGAATGGTTAATGTAAGGTTTTCACCGTATAATTGGGTGGCACCTAGTTTTACGTAAATACCGTTTAAATACGCTGAAGTGTTAGCGGCTGAACTGAAAACCTGATCCTCAAGCAGCTTGTCATCCGGTTTCAAATCCAAATAGTCCGTACAAGATGAAAGAGAAGCAACAGCGCAAATTGCAACAATTATGTTTCTATATATTTTTTTCATTGTTCCTTTTAATTTAGAATGAGGCCTTTAAACTGAATGATACTGAGCGTGCAAATGGGTAATCTGTTCCTCTCTCTCGTTTCACAGTTGAGAAGCGGGCAATATCGTTAGTAAAAGCTGAAAGATTCAAATTTTGCAAGCCGGCAGCTTTCATCCATTTAGTATTTTGGAACATATAACTCACATTGATGGATTCTAATGAAAGTGTGTTTTCTTCCTGAAGAAAACGAGTTGACATTGGAGTGTCAGTGGTTAAAGAAATACCTTTGAATTGAGAAATGTCTCCTGGGTTTTTCCAGCGATCATACAAAGCGCGTTTATCCTGATTGTTGAGAATATCACTGTAATCAAGATTTTCAACTTTATTTAACAGCGCTGAATTGAAAACATCAGATTTAGCTCTATAGCGCATCATTATTGACAATGATATTTTTTTGTAGTTGAAGTTATTTGAAATAACACCTTCCATTAATGGCTTAGCACTGCCAACTTTAGGTTGATATGCTTGACTGTAATCAAGCGTGTGTTCTCCATTGGCTGTTAAGAACATTTCGCGTCCGGTAGCCGGATCAATACCTAAAGATACAGCGGTATATAAATCATTAGGGCTAGATCCATCTCTAAAACGAGTTAAGGCTTTACTGCTTATCTGTGATGCATCTAGTTGTGCTAATGCAGGTCCAAAACCGCTGTATTTACTATCAGTTCTGGCTCCTGTAACCCCAACTCTCCAAACAATACGATGTTCACGATCATTAATCACCGCATAATTCAGTTTTAATTCAGCTCCCTTGGTAATTAAATGACCCACATTAAAGTTGTAGCTCGAAATGCCCGTAGAAGTTGGATAATTCATAGAAACAACCTGATTGTCTGTATTCTTTGTGTAATAAGTAACAGAACCGGTAAAACGATCATGCCACAACCCAAAATCAATACCGTTACTGATCTGGGTTGTTCTTGATGGTAACAAATCAGGGTTACCCAATTGACTTACAAATATGCCCAAACCAGCTACGTTATAGTTTTTCAAATATTGATAAACCGTGCTTGACGGAGGTGCGCCCATGGTTTGATTTCCGGTTACACCAATATTTGAAGTAAGTTTTAAACGGCTCATGAACTTAGCATATTTTTTCATGAAAGCTTCGTTGTGAACGTTCCATCCAATACCAGTTGACCAATATGGAGACCAAGGATTATTTTTACCAAAAGAGGTTGATCCATCTAAACGGTAAGAGGCATCAAACAGATAACGTGAAGCATATGAATAGTTAACTGACCCGGTAGCATTTACATTGCGATAAAGGGAATTATTAGCGTTTGGTAAACCATTAAGTTCATAACCATAAGCAAACCTTAATAGAGGCTCAACATTACTTGGAAAACCTTGAGCTATAAAAGTTTCTGAGCTGGAGTAGTTATTGCCTATCTGGCCTCTAATATTGGCAGTAACAGAATGCCTGTTCGCAAATACATTTCCATAAGATAATACAGCATTAGTGCTGTATGAAAAACTATTGCTTTTGGCATTTGAATACTTACCCCGCAGTATAGGAGCTAGTGAGGAATACATTGTATTATCAGGCGAGGTGAATACATCACTTTCGGTCACTCCCTTTGATAAAGACAAACCTCCACTCAATCTGAATTTTGCATTGATATCATACATAACCATCAGATTGTTATTAATTTTCATTCCTTCACTTTCATTTTTAAAAGGCAATGAAGCATTGTAGAGTGGATTTGAAACAGTGACAGGTGTGGTTAAAAATGGGTTGCCAATTACGAAAGTTGTTGTTTTATCTAAACTAGGGCTGGTAGTGTTTTTTTCGTAATACGGATTGGTATTAACATAAGTCTGAAAGCTGCCGTAAGGTGATTCAGTACTTTTATTTCCGTCTACAGAAAACGAGTTGGTAATATTAACATTATTTTTTCTGTAAATAAGGTTTATGTTACTCCCCCATGAATCACGGGCAGAGCCTTTCATTACTCCTGGGTTGGTTTTATAATTGAAATTCACACTATATCGAAAAGCCTCGTCACCGCCGCTTGCATTAAGAGAATGATTTTCAGACACGATATTGCGAAGAGGATCTGCTAACCAATAAGTATCTACACCGCGGGCAATAGCAGCCAAGTGTAGGTTGTATATCGAGTCTAAGGGTATTTGTGCAACATCATCCAGTGCCTTATATCTTCCTGAAAGTCTTTCAAACTCCAGTTTTTCTTTAGCATTCATCATATTGTAAACTGACAAATCCGGTCCTTCAATTCTTAAGTCGTTACTGTAACTAAAACGTAATTTTCCAGCCACCGGCTTAATGGTTTCTATGACAATAACACCATTGGCTGCTTTTGATCCGTATAAGGCTGTAGAAGCCGCATCTTTAAGGATAGTTACAGATGCAACGCGGTTCATATCCAAATCAATAATGGTTTGCAAATTAGTTTCAAAACCATCTAAAACAAATAATGGCTGGTTAGGATCTGTTCCAAATTGATCTTTTAAAGAAAGTTCTGAAGTTGTTGTTTTACCGCGAAGTTCAAGTGTTGGTAACACATTGGGATTCGATCCTTTTAATTCATTATCGATTACTTGAAAAGCAGGATCCAATGATTTTAAGCTGGAGATAATGTTGTTATTACCAATTGCTTTCAATTCTGCACCGGTAAAAGTAGAGGTAATCCCCGTAAAACTGCTCACCTTACGGTTAATACCAGTACCTGTAACTACTACCTCTTCAATTTTGTTTTCGTCCAAAACAAGCCTGATCTTCAAGTTGTGTTTTGCAAACACAACTTGTGGTTTGTAACCGATATATGAGACCAAGAATGAAGATCCCTGAGGAACATTATTTAATACATATTCCCCTTTGGCATTGGTTATGGCTCCAATTTTGGTACCATTAATCGAAACACTTGCTCCGGCGAGAGGTCCTCCCTCTTCATCCAAAACTTTACCTGACACAGTACCAAGACTTGGTGCATCGCCATTTAATTTTGCTGCTTTGGGACCAATTACAACTGTGTTGCCTTTAATGGTGTAGGTAAGATTGGTACCTGCTAATACTTGATCCAATAAGTTTGAAAGTGACCGACCCGTTAAATTGACACTAACAACAGGAAGTGCCTTTAGCTCTTCACTGTTATAAACTATATTCAATGACGTTTGCTTTTGAAGTACTTCAATAGCTTTTGAAATCTTAACATTTTTAACATTCAGACTTAATTTCTCCTTGGATTGTGCAAATAAGCCGGTTGAAAATAACACCAAAAAGAGGAGAAGAATACTTGTTTTAAGGTTTCTGTCCTTTGTACTTTTGAAATAGATAACTTCTTTGTAAATTTTTTTCATTAGATTGGAATAGTGTTGAGTTAAAACAATAAATCTTTTGTGCTCAACTAAGCAATTTGATTATTTAAGCTTTCCTTTAAACGGGTGATGGTCGCAACATCACCTGTTTTGTTATCGTGTAGTTTTTTCTATGATGATCCTCCTGTCTTTAAGATTGAATTTTACATTTGTTGTTTTTTGAATAATATCCAGCAATTCGATAACTGTGGCGGTTTTCTCCATTCTGCCGTTGAAATGCAATTGTTTTAGTTCGGAATCTTTAAATTCAATATCATAATCATACAATCTGCCAACCTGTTCCATTAATGATTCCAGGGTAGTATTATCAAAGGCCAATATGCCCTCTTTCCATGCTACATAAGGAAACACATCTACTTCTTGCTTCTCTAATGCTCCAGACCATCTATCAAATTGGGCCTGCTGACCGGGTATTAATTGTAATTCTGATGTATTTTTAATGTCTACTTTAACTTTACCTTCAACAAGTGTGGTATATATGATACCCGAGTATGCATTTACGTTAAAAGAAGTACCCAGCACTTGTATGCTCATATCACCGTTATGCACAATAAATGGTTTACTTGGATTTTTTGTCACCTTAAAATATATCTCACCGCTTTCCAGATAAACGACTCTGTTTGCTGAACCATCAAAACTTACCGGATACTTAAGACGAGTATCTGCATTTAACCAAACCTTAGTGCCATCCGATAGTGTCATATTTATAACATCCGCACTTCCTCTCGGATTGGTTAACGTATTGTATGGTACTACTTTCTGGTTTCCATTACTGGCATTCGAACTATAAACTATTTGTCCGTCCGCTAATTTCATAACTTTTACATTTTCCTGAATGGCTAGCGCTCCTTTACTTACCTTATCGAGATATAACTTATTACCATTTGCTAAAGTGATCATTGCCTTGGGGCCTATGGGAGCTTCAATATTTTTCGCAGGTTTTATTGTTTTTACAATTTCATTTCTCCTTTCGAACTTATTTAATAACAAAAAATAACTCCCAACGCCCATCACAAGTAATACTGAAGCTGCTACAGCGATCCGTTTCCAGAGTAGTAGCATACCAATTTTAGGGCTTTCAAAGTTCTTTTCTGCAATTGGAGAAGAGTTTAGGGCTAACCTCTCAACTACCTTATCCCATCCCTTGTCTTCATTATATTGGTAAAATGATTCCAGTTCAGTATTTATCCATTTTTGGCTAGTGAGCTTCTCAAAGAGTGCTCTGTTTTTATCTGAAGCAATGATCCAATTATTAAGGTCATCCTGTCCAGATTCAGACAGAGTTCCTTGCAAAAAATTTATGATCAGATTATCTATATTGTTATTCATGTCCGGCATTATGGGATTGCATTAAAGTAATGAAATAGCCTAAAAACAGATGTAACACGAACAGAACATCATTTTAACTATGCTAAAATTCATTTTTTTTTACAAATTATTGCAAACAACTGAATTACAGGTAATTAAAATTAAAAATATTTTTTCTTAAGAAATGTGATTGCAGGTAATACAGGAAAGACAATAAATAAAAAGTGCAATAGAATACAAACCTTCTTTGTATAGTATTAGGCGTAACTTTTGAAGAGCTTTTGTTTTTTGATTCAATACCGTTTGCGTACTGATTCCCATTTCGGAGGCAACAACGGACGTGCTTTTGCCTTCTATAAAGATAGATTTAAAAATCTGTTTGCATTGCCCGGGTAAATTTTCCACTTCGGCATAAATGATCTGTAATACATTGGCTGTGATCATTTCCTCTTCGCCAAAAAATTCATAAGCCTCAGACAGGTATTCAATTTCTTTGTTGGCTTTATCACGGTACTTACTCTTACGCAAAAAATCAAAACAAGTGTTTCGCACGGCTTGGTAAAGGAAAGATTTTATATCAGGAAGGTTATCAAAATCATTTTTTTTATTCAGCAGTTTTAAAAAAGTATTCACCACAATATCTTCTGCCTCTTCTTTATTATGTACAAGTTTTTGAGCAAAATAGCATAATGGACGATAATAAAGAGCGTACAATTGGCGACAAGCAACCTCTTCTCCATTTCGAAAGCCATTAATAATATTACTATTGTTAAGTACAAATTTCATACTATTGGTTAATAGATCTAGATGGATGGAGGCACGCTATTATTGTAAAAAGCGTTTAATCCGGTTAAGCACTTTAACATGTTAATAGTGTTTGCCTTCAATGTCACCAATGCTTTCGGTTGCTTAGCAAAGGATTTGAACGAATTACATATAAGAAGCAGTAAGGTAAGCAGCGAAGATAAACGGCGATTGCGGCCCACATTTTTCTTTAATTGTAAATTTTCTCCATTCATAAATGAATTCTCATCTTAAGACAATAAACCTCCATTTTCGGGTCGTAAGATAACACTTTGTTACTAATAAATAAATGTGCTTCTAAAATGCAAAAAGTCAATCGAATTCGACTGACTTTGCTTTACCTAACTTTTTCAAGCTTGATCTATCGACTTCGGCCTACTTTTTCAAATATTGTTTAGGAATCGGATTACCGGTACTTTCGGCATCCCATGTAATATTCATCACCCACCAACGGTGCCCGTCAAACATTAATTGCAGACTATTTATTCCACGTTGATAAGGGGCCTTATCCTCTTTGTTTTTGTAGGATGCGTAGGTACTAAACACTTGAGCAATATTTCCATACCGCTGCGTTTCCCTGTGTATTTCCCGCTCGAAAAACCCTTCATTAAGCGTATACTTTACCAATCTTGATATATACTGCTCGACAGAAAGGACCTTTGCGATTACCTTCCCTTCCTTGTTTCTTGCAATAGGCATTAATTTGGCTTCCGGGAGAAAAATCGACGTAATTAAGGATGAATCGCGGGCTTCACCGGCAGAACCAGAGATTGACGCATACAAAACCTCCATCAGGTCATCAATGCTTGAAAACCGTTCCTGAGCCTGAACAATTAAAGTGGAACTGCACAAAAACAGTATCAAAAGAAATTTCTTCATCATAAACTCAGGTTTTTCAAAAGCTATTTATTTTCTGTAATCATCTGAAATAGCTCATCTAATTTAGGAGAAAGCACAATTTCAATTCTACGATTTTTACTACGTGCTGCAGGAGTATTCTCAATGGCGATTGGAGCGAACTCTCCTTTTCCTGCCGCTTCAACACGAGTAGCTTCAAGTTTATGTACTTCTGTAAGATAACGTACAACCGAAGTGGCTCTAAGCACACTTAAATCCCAGTTATCTTTAATCTGACCTAAGTTGACTACTCTGGCATTATCTGTATTTCCCTCTACCAAAATATTAATATCCGGTTGCGTAGAAAGCACCTTTGCAAGTTCAGATAAGGCCTCTTTTCCCTTATTATCAATGATAATACTTCCTGTATCAAAAAGTAATTTATCAGTTAATGATACATATACTTTTCCATTCTTCACGTCCACAGTTAAGCCACTTTCACGGAAACCAAGAAGAGCTTTGGCCAATTTATCCTTTAAAGCATTATTTGCTTCATCACGGATCTTTAAAACAGCCTCTACCTCGTTTAATCTCTTTTCTCTTGCAACAAGATCAGCAGAAAGTTTTCTAATTTCTCCGGTACTTTTGTTATTTAGTTTATTATAGTTTTCAGATAAAAGATCATTTTGGTCTTGAGCCATTCGAAGTTGTTTACCTAAATCGCTGGTGTCTTTTTTCAAGTTAAAAGCAATGGCATTTAAACTATCTTTTGATATCCCACAAGAGTTCAAGGCATTTTGCAGCGAATCGCGATCATTGAGTAAATGCTTGTAATCTTTTTTATTCATCACTACGCATGATGATACTGAGAACATGGTGGCCACTACAAAGGCAGGGAGAGAGTATTTTTTTATCATGGTTCTTTTTGTAATGTTTTAAAAGTAACGAAAAAGCCGAATAAGAATGTATCCGGCTTTCCAAATTTTATTATTATTATTTAATGCGAAATAGCTTGCTGAAGAAAGATATTCAAGGGTAAGATTTCTTTAAAAATAGCAACCACGGTTTCTGATGCTGATGCTGTTGTTAACGCACTGTCATCTAACCGGGAACTGGCAATAAAGCTTTTGTTTTTCAAGAGCTCAATTTCAGGATGATCTTTGGGATAACCTGTAGGTGCGATTTTAAGCTTTTCTTCTTCGCTAAGTTGTCCGAACGTTTTTATAAAAGATTTACTTTCTATAATCTTCTTAAAATCATTTGTATTGTAATCGATTTCCTGACGAATAGCTTTTAAGTGATCGGCAGAGGGCATCCAATAACCACCTGCAACAAAAACTTGTCCCGGTTCTATATGCAAGTAATAACAAGGCCCGTTTACATTTCTGCCTACTGACGAAATAACGATGCCAAAATTCTTTTTATATGGATCTTTATTTTTGCTAAACCGAACATCTCGATAGATACGCATTAAACAATCTTTGCCCTTTAGTTCGCCAATAGAACTATCGAATAATACCATCTTGGATAACAGTTCATCTACAAAGGTTTCAACCTCCTGTTTGGCGACTTCAAAACGTTTCTTGTTGAGTTGAAACCATTCACGATTGTTATTTTTAGAAAGATCGGTTAGAAATTCAAAAGTGGATGTATGTAACATAACTTATAAATAACGATGATCGAATTTAACAGGCGAAAACCAATGAAGCATCAATACTCTTGCTAATCTAAAGTTAATCGGCATAAATAAGAAAATTGCGCCAATCAAAATGCTTAAGTATACCCATGCCGAAGGATCCTTAAATAAATAATACGTAAGAAAACCAAGGATAACACTCTGAGCCACATTCAGGGCATAACTCACGTACATTGCTCCCCAAAAATAGCCGGGTTCCAACTCATACCTTAAACCACAAACAGGACAATTTTTATGCATTTTCTGAAAGTTTCCCAAATCATAGGTTGAATGGGTAAACATATCACCTTTACGACAACGTGGACACTTCTGTTTTAAAATTGCTTGATTTTTTGTTAAGGCCATAATTATTAAGATAATAGAAGTAAGATAAAAGAATAAAGATTTGCAATAGGGCTTTTCAAATTCAAGTTGAGCACAAACAAAAAAAAATCCCGTGCATACGGGATTAATTAAGGTTTAATTTCTCTTCAGGAATATCAATCGTAATATTTTTACGTCTGTATTTTTTATACCAAAGTATTCCAACTCCGGCCACCGCAAAATAAGGCATCACCAATAAGTACAAAATACCACTATTTAGGCCTTTGCCTTTATCTCCGCCATGTTTAATTGACGATTCAACAGAAGTTTTACACATTGGACATTGTGCCATTGACTGAGTATTTACAAATACCAAAGTCATCAATAAAACACAAGTAATAATTATTTTGGGTATTAATTGCATGTCTTAATCTATGTTCAAAAACAACGTACTAGCTGTTATTTTGTTTTTCCTGGAATAATCTAGCTTATTGAAGATAATATGGAGAAATCAGTAAATAAACTACAACTCCGGTTACGGTTACGTATAACCAGATAGGAAAACTCCAACGTGTTATTTTGCGATGCTTGGCCACATCCATTTTCAATCCGAAATAAAAGGATAACAACACCATTGGAAGTACCAAGGCGGCAAGAACAATATGCGTTATCAAAATGAAAAGATAAGTCAATCTCATATTTCCTGCTTGATCCAATTCACCCTGACTCAACAAACCATCGTGATTTAAATCTCCAAATTTGGCTTCTTGTGGAGCCAACCAGTGATAAGCTATGTACGACAACAGAAATAAAGCAGACAGAAAGAAAGCTGTTAGATTTAGCTTCTTATGCGTAGCAATTTTTTTTCTTTTGATGCAGTATAAAGATATGATAAGTAACAAAGAACAAGTTCCATTAATGAATGCATTTAGCTTTGGCAAAATCAATAAAGATTTAGGGTCAACAGCGGGAGCAGGAAGTATCTTTCGATTTAAAATGACTACTACAACGAATACAACTACTGAGAGAACAGCTACGAGGCGAAATATTAATTTATCTGACATTACTTATTGTTTTTATCAGTTGGACAAGTGCCACTGACTACACTTATTTCATTTTATTTTGCGAACGAAGCATTTCTACCGTTGCCACTTTAACGTCTTCAATCAAAGAATCAACATTAAAACGATTCTTGATTAAGTAAATACCTCGAATGCGCTGTTGATTATCAACTAAAACAAAGCGCCGACTTGGAACAACCGTATTGGCAACACTATCAATTTGAATTTCATTAAGTAGATACTGCTGCTTCGCTGCATTGGCCAAAATTAGTTGATCATTGTTTTCAACTAGCCAATTATCTGTTTTAAGGCTATCTGTTAAATAATTTGGATTGGCCGAAAATGTTACAAAACGTACTTCAGGATTTTTGGAGAAGTAATGTACCAACCTTGCCATTTGTTCATTACTTTCCTTATTGGCAGCTAGATTGCTATCGAGCAAGAAATTAGCTAGAAAAACATGATTTTTTACTTCTTGAGGATACATTTTCACCTGGTGATAAATGGTATCCGGAATCTCTTTTCCCTTAACCTTATGAAAAGTAGAAGCCACTTCTTTAGGTCCGAGAACCCGAAGTGGCTTGTAAATATTTTCACCCGTTTTTAGTAGGAAATAACCAACTGATGGTACTACAAAAACAATAAAAAGAACTAAGATCTTCTTAACAAAATTGGGTTTATCAAACATTAGTTTAATACGGGCAACAAAGCATTCCCTTCAATCATCATTAATACTATAAAGTACATGATAAAGAGAATCGGTAAAATGATTCCTAATATAAGACCTACTCGCTCGAATTTAAGGTGCATAAAGTATGCTACGATATAAGCCGCCTTCGCAAGTGTTAAAATGATATAAACTACATTTTTTATATGCTGAGGCATAACTTCGTTTGAAATACCTAAAGCGATAATAAATTCAACTACGGTAATACCCAGAAGGATAAAAAATACTTTCCAAATTAGGCCTTTACCCATGCTGCCGTGCTCCTCGTGATGAGCAGCTGATGTATGTTGTTCGTGTGCTGACATGTTACAATTAATATTTTAGATCAGATATATTAAACCAGGTAGAAGAAGGTAAATACGAATACCCATACCAAGTCAACGAAGTGCCAGTATAATCCGACTTTTTCAACCATATTATAATGACCGCGGCGCTCATATGTACCGGCAATTACATTCACTAGAATAATGATGTTAATAATTACACCTGTAAATACGTGGAAACCGTGGAAACCTGTAATTACAAAGAATAATTGACCAAACTGGACTGCCCCAGGAGTACCATTAGCATTTAAGAATGGATTGTGATGCAAATTCATTCCTTCGTGGATAAGATGCGACCATTCCCAAGCTTGGCAACTTAAAAAAGTAAAACCTCCGATGATCGTTAAAACCATCCATTTAATGACCTCAGCTTTAGATTTACGATGACCAGCTTCAACAGCCAATACCATAGTAACAGAACTAAAAATAAGGATAAAAGTCATTATACCCACGAAAACCAATGGAGCATTCCCATGAATTCCGGGAGCAGATTGGAAAACATAATCAGGTTCAGGCCAGCTAAGGTTTTTGAAACGCATAGCGCCATAAAAAATCAGTAATGCGGAGAAGGTGAAAACATCCGACAGGAGGAAAAACCACATCATCAATTTTCCGTATTCAACAGAAAATGGTGATCTGCCCCCACCCCAAGGATTTGATTTTACTTCATCGATTTGTGCAACAGTACTCATTGAAAAAATTTTAGTGGTTCAAAAGTAAAAAAACATATAAATATATCCATAAGATATCGATAAAATGCCAAAAGATGGATGCTAGCTCCAAGCGAAAGACATTCTTTACCTGCGGTATATTTTTATATACACCTGCCAGGCAAGCGATAAGAAATACCAGACCTCCAATAATGTGCATAGCGTGTGCACCCGAGATCACGTAAAGGAAAGAGCCCGAAGGATTTCCGATAAAAAACACTTTTTGCGCAACTAACTGTTGCCATGCTGTCCATTGTGAACCAAGAAACCCTAGCCCTAATGCGAAAGTGATCCATAAGGCGGTTTTTTGAGCTCCAAAATTCAGCTTCTTCCCTGAAATATAGGCCCAATGCATTGTAAAACTACTCAACACGATTAAGGCTGTTGAAAGCATGAAAACCTTTGGCAATTCAAATTCAACCCAATTTCCTTCCGCTTTACGAACAATATATGCACTGGTAAAAGCACCGATTAACATAATACTGGTTACGATGAACAGCCAAAGAATAAATTTCTTAGGTCGAACATTCAGTTTTGTCTTTTCTTGATCCATTCTAACTGCTTCTACACTCATAATTTATTGATTAAGATCATGATTTGAACAATAGGCAAATACAAAAATGAGCCGAACATCAATTGTAATGCTGATTTAACATCGTTTAAACGATATAAACGTATTGCCTGATAAAGAAATAACACACCCAGTATTAGCGTTACAATTAGATAGGCGTTTCCTGCCATGTTATAATAAACGGGCAGTATACTAACCGGAATAAGCAAAATATTAGAAACTAAAATCCAGGTTGCACTGCTTTTGCTTCTACCCGAACTAGCCGGTAATAAATGAAAGCCAGCCTTGCTATAATCTTCTTCTAATACCCAGGCAATTGCCCAAAAATGTGGAAACTGCCACATGAATTGTATAGCAAACAATAAACCTGGCTCCATTCCGAAATGGTTTGCAAACGCAACATATCCTAATAAGGGAGGCATTGCACCTGGAATAGCTCCGATAAATACGGACAAGCGAGTTACTTGCTTTAATGGAGTATAAACGAATGAATAGGAAAGTAGAGAAAACAAACCGAAAAAAGCAGTTAAATAGTTGACTCCATATCCCAGGAATAGAATTCCAACAATCCCCATTATTAATCCTGCAATCGATGCTTCTAAAATGTTCATCCTGCCCGAAGGTAGAGGACGATCTTGAGTACGACTCATCAACTTATCAAGATTGCGCTCCAGAACCTGGTTGAATGTATTAGCGGAACCTGTTACCAGAAAACCTCCAATTATCAAAGAAACCAAGGCCGACCAGTTAATGTACTCAGTACCCCTTGAGGCATACATGTACGAAATAGCGGCCGAAAACACCACTAACAACGAAAGCCTCATTTTTACCAATTGAACGTAATCGGCCAATTTTGCCGATACAATGGTAGAAAGATCCGCTTTTACTGTTTTTTCTATCAACACGATTCTTATTATTTAGTTAAGCAATGGCTTCTTGCATGTAATCGATTTTCGAAAAACACAATACTGCCCAAAATTGAATTCCAAACATTAAACAGCCAACCAATACATGTAACGTTTGCGCGGCCGGAGGTAATGAGAGGTAAGCCAAAGCAATCCCGGTAATTAGCTGCACTACGACTAGAGCTGCATTACAGTAAACTAATTTCTTTAGTGTATTGTCAGATTTAAGCTTACGAAATGCAAACCAAATCCATCCACTAATTGCCAGTACTGCAAAAGCTAATTCTCTATGAATTATAAATGCCGAACCAACTTTGCTAACCCATTGATCCCGACCTTGAAAATTAAGCGCCGCTGAAATTTCATCAATCAACTCACGAACCTGGGTTCCTAAAAGGATTTGTAATGCCGTAAGAACTAAAAGAATTATCAGCATTACTTTTGTCGAACCCATTTTCATTGCTGCTATAAATGACACGTCAATCTTCCGATCTTTAGCGTACTCATACAAGTAAACGTATAGAGCTAAAATTATAAGCGCAATGAGCATATGGATCGTTACCATGTATGCCTTCAAATTACTATCCACTACTTTGGCTCCTACCCACCCTTGAAAACCAATCAGCAAAAAACTAAACAAGCTAAGCCAGAATACCTTTTTACGGTGAGTTTTTAGATATGGAATAGAAAATAGTAATGTAGCAATGGCTGCAAAACCTAGTATTACACCAGCCAGCCTGTTTAAATATTCTGTCCAGGTGTGTGCAACATTGAATTTTGCATAATCATGCTTGGTGTACTTTTCCCAATCTGCATGATTAAAAGTAGGCCCGGCTGTAAGATCTTTCTTGGCTTTATACAAAGCCTCATTCCAAATTACGATATAACCTTTCTTAAAGAATTTACCTTCAGAAAACGTTAATTCATCAATGGTTGTAGGTGGAACATAATGCCCGAAGCACTTTGGCCAGTCGGGACAACCCATACCTGAACCTGTACTTCTAACAATTCCTCCTGCCAAAATGACAAAGAACAATAATACTATTGTAACGAAATTGATCTTAAGAAACTTTCGTTCGACCCTACTCTGCATTTTTCAAATAAAATTATTCTTCGACTCCGCTCAGTGTACCAGTATAGCTGAGCGGAGTCGAAGACTTAATTAGCTTTTTCAGCTTTTTGTTCATCACTCACTGTTAAGTGCTTAGCTTGGTAAAATTCGTGCACAAATTGTGTTTCATCACCATGATAGCCAAAGTCTTCAGGAGTGTTAGAGCTAATTGTTTCAGAGAAAGGAACGTTTTGAGGAATGAAATCCTGCACAGCACCTGGTTTGCTATAGTCGTAAGACCAACGGTAAACAGTTGGTATTTCGCCTGGCCAGTTTCCATGAATGTGCTCAACAGGCGTAGTCCACTCAAGTGTATTTGAGTTCCAAGGATTTTGAGGAGCTTTCTTACCTCTGAAAATATTAACGAAGAAGTTATAAAGGAACAACAATTGACCAAGAGCTCCAATGATAGCTGCAATTGTGATAAATTGATTCAATGGCAACCACTGTTTAAACTGCTCAAACTCAGTGAACTCATAATAACGACGAGGAACACCGTCTAAGCCCATAAAATGCATTGGGAAAAACACCAGGTAAGCTGAAATAAATGTCATCCAGAAGTGTAGGTAACCCAATTTATCATTCATCATCTTACCAAATAATTTTGGATACCAATGATAAACGCCGGCAAGCATACCAAAAATAGCAGCACAACCCATTACAATATGGAAGTGGGCAACTACGAAATAGGTATCGTGAAGGTTAATGTCCAAAGAAGCATTACCCAAGAATAAACCTGTTACACCACCTGTAATAAAGAATGATACCAGACCTACAGCAAACATCATTGCAGGGGTAAAACGAATATTACCTCTCCACAAAGTCGCCAAATAGTTAAATGTTTTTACTGCCGAAGGTACTGCAATGATCAACGTTGTGAACATGAACACCGATCCAAGGAATGGATTCATACCGGTTACGAACATGTGGTGACCCCAAACGATAAACGAAAGGAAGGTAATTCCTAACAATGAAATAATCATCGCACGGTAACCGAAAATTGGTTTACGTGAATTAGTGGCAATAATTTCAGAGGTAATACCCAAAGCAGGCATAATAATAATGTAAACCTCCGGGTGACCTAAGAACCAGAATAAGTGCTGGAACAGAATAGGACTACCACCGGTGTTAGGCAACGCTTCACCGCCAATAAAAATATCAGACAAGTAAAAACTTGTACCGAAGCTACGGTCAAAAATCAAAAGAATTACAGCAGAGAATAAAACAGGGAATGCTAAGACACCCAAAATTGCTGTAAAGAAGAATGCCCAAATTGTTAACGGCATTTTAGTCATTGACATACCTTTAGTACGCATGTTTAATACAGTACTAATGTAGTTGATACCACCCATCAATGATGAAGCGATAAACAATGCCATTGAAGCTAACCAAAGAGTCATACCCAAACCTGAACCAGGCATCGCTTTTGGCAATGCAGAAAGTGGAGGGTAGATCGTCCATCCACCACTAGCTGGACCTGTTTGGATAAAGAATGATGAACACATAACTACACTGGCTGCAAAGAAGAACCAATAAGAAAGCATGTTCATAAATGGCGAAGCCATATCACGTGCACCAATTTGGTAAGGAATCAACAAATTGGAAAACGTACCACTTAACCCCGCTGTCAATACAAAGAATACCATGATGGTACCGTGAATTGTTACCAATGAAAGGTAAAAGTTAGGATCTAGTCGACCTCCAGCTCCCCATTTACCAAGAATCACCTCAAGGAATGGGAACTCTTTATCAGGCCAAGCTAATTGAATACGGAATAAGATGGAAAAAACCATTCCTATCACGGCCATGATAATACCAGTGATAAGAAATTGTTTAGCAATCATCTTGTGGTCCTGACTAAAAACATACTTGTTCAGGAATGTTTCATGATGATGCTCATGACCGTGGTCGTGTGCATGATCATGATGTACGGCAGCAGGATTGCTTATTGCTTGAGTAGCCATAGTGCTAATATTTTCTAATTACTTATTTAATGCTAAAGTTTTACTTGCGGTTGAGTCAGCAGTTTTAACTGAATCAACTGGAGCTACAGGAGCCGGAGGAGCAGGTTGAAGTTTTTCCTGCTGTTGTACATAAAAAGGTTTTTGACCTCTTAACCACTCCTGGTACTCACGCATTGACACAACTTTAATGGTGAATTTCATGTTGTAGTGTGCTGCTCCGCAAATTTTATTGCAATACAACAAATAGTCAAATTTACTATCATTTACTTTAGAACGCATCGCATTAGTAGTGATGGTTGGCGTAAATGCAAAGTAAGTTGGCATACCAGGAACGCAGTTCATTTGAACACGGAAATGCGGCATGTATGCACTGTGGATAACGTCTTTAGCTCCAAACACAAATTGAACAGGCTTTCCAACCGGCAATACAATTTCTGAAGGGTAAAAATCATCATGTGATCTTTCATCTTTATAATCAACACCCAACACGTTATCACCACCAATCAAACGGTAATTGCGTTTACCCAATTGATTGTCTTTACCAGCATAGCGAACTGTCCATTTAAATTGTTCTCCTACTGCTTCAACAACAATAGCACCTTTAGCACTGTTAGGGCTAAAGATATTTGTCCAAGCCTTCCATCCAAAGAATACCAAAACGGTAAGTACGATGGCCGGAATAAGAGTCCATATTTTTTCGACATTATCATTATGCGGATAGTATAATGCCTTACGGTTTTTACGCTGACGGTAGAAGTAAGCATAAGAAAACAATAAGACGTGCGTAACAATGAATACGAAAAAAGTAATGTAGAAAGTAATGTGGAATAAACGGTCTGTTTCAACACCATGAATTGAAGCTGGTTCAGGTAAAATCATTTTACCATGAACACCTAGTTCCCAAAACGAACCGTATAAACCAAGGAAACCAAGGATTAATAACAAGGATGCGTTAATCGAATTCCAGTTAATTCCTTTTTTAGTACCGGCAGCGCTAGCTGTAAGGTCATAAACTTTAAGTATGCGGCCAATTATACCAAGTATAAAACCTGCTGCAATAACCAGCAACACATAAAAAGCAACCGTTAACCACATTTCGGTTCTGTCTGGAGCCGTTGCGGCCGCACCTGCTGCCGCATCCTGAGCATAAGCCACACTCGATAAAGTAGTGGCTACAGCTGCAGAAGCAATGAATTTTATATTTTTTAGTATCGACATAATTTTTTTAAAACAATTAGATATTGTTTATTGAATGGTGCAGACTCTCTTCTAAATAAGGATGGTTTTTTGGTAAAAGAGGCGCTTTGCTCAAACCCTTAAGCATAAGGAAAACAAATAATCCTACAAAACCTACAAACGTTCCGATTTCAATGTGGTTAAATCCACGTTCTGCTTCAGTAACTGAACCTGGCATTACCATTAAATAGTAATCAAGCCAGTGACCTAGAATTATGATGATAGCTGCTATCTTAACAACTTTCATATTGCGTTTACTATCGCTCGACATCAATACCAAGAACGGAGTCAGGAAGTTAATTACAAGATTAAACCAGAACCAGAATTTATACGCAGGTGTCCAACGTTTTAAGAAATAGTACGTTTCTTCAGGAATGTTAGCGTACCAATCAAGTAGAAACTGAGCTGTCCATAGATACGTCCAGAAAGTAGAGAAGGCAAACATAAACAATCCTAAATTGTGAATGTGACTCTTGTTTACCCATGGCATATAACCGTTCTCTTTAAGCAGGATTACAGTTAAAGCGATTGCCGCCAATCCACTTACCCATAAGCCAGCAAGGTTATACCAGCCAAACATAGTAGAGAACCAATGAGCTTCAACCGATAACATCATATCGAATGAGAACAATGGGTAAGTGAAACCGAAGATTACGCAGAATACTGCAGAATATTTAATACTTGTGTTGTAGTATTCCATTCCGCCTTCTAAATCTTCTTTTAAGGTTAGTTTTCTTAAATAAACTGCCAATCCACCCCAAATAAACATATACAAAGCCAAGCGAATCAGGAAGAAAGGAATATTCAAATAACCTGATTTTCCAGCAATAATTGGATCGAAATGTGGGCTGTTTGGATCTGTAATTCCTTCTTCGTTCCAGTGGTGATATAAGTTATGCGTATACAAACCGGTAGCAATCAGGGCAAATAAAATCACTGCGGCGTATGGAATAACGGTAGTGAATGCGCTAGGTATACGTAAAATACTAGTTGCCCAGCCTGCATTCGCAACATACTGAATTGCTATAAACATCATACCTGCGAAACTCACGCAAGTGAAGTAATAAGCGCATATTAACAGGTTAGCCCAAGTACGATCAACGTGACCTGTTGCAAAACCAATAGCAACACTGATAACACCAATTGCGATGGCGATCAGGCTCCAGGTTTTGGCTTTACCTGTAAACTCAAATTGTTCTAATGTATTTAGTTGCATTATCAAAAGTTTAAAGGTTCAAAAATTATTGTTTTTGAAGATATTGAATGTACTGAATGATTTTCCAACGCTCTTCTTTGCTTAACTGAGATGCATGTGAACCCATTGCACCTTTTCCGTAAGTTATGGTGAAGAACATTTTACCCTCAGGTAAATTTTTCAATGCATCCGAATTATAGTGAGGAGGAGCAGGGAAACCTGCTTTCGCTACAACAGCACCATCAGCCATACCGGTTTTACCGTGACATTGTGAGCACATATTCAAGAATAATTTTTTACCCTCTTCAAAATTTGCCTCATTTTTTGCTAGCGGACTGTGTAATTCAGCCCCTGCAGCTTCGTAACCTTCAGGAGTATTTGGATAATGGAAAACTTCGAAACCTTGAGGGATTGTACCTTCAACAGGTTTTTGAGCAGTTTTTCCATCTGCAAAAGCTTCATTTTTTTGATCAGGATTGTAAGCAATTGGACGATACATCTGTGGTGCATATTCCAAACCTGGATCACGTTTAACTTTTGAGCATGAGGAAAGTGTCACTACTCCAATTAAACTGACTAATACAACGCCTTTAATTTTATTACGTAACATATTTCTACTGCTTATTATACCGTTTTATACTTTACCTCAACAGCACCAGACTGTCTGAATAATGAACTTACTGTTTGTTCGTTTTCATCATTAACTTCTACTGCAATAACATAACGATCATCAGTAGCACGCTCGTCCATGATTCTTGGAGTAGAACCAGGAATTAAACGATTTGCTAAGAAGAATGTAAGTCCCATACCAAACGATGCAAATAATACAGTCCACTCAAACAAGATGGGAATAAAACTCACAATCGGGAAGTTAGGTTTACCACCAATATCCATTGGCCAATCATAAGTAATCATATACCACATCATTAAGAAAGCACATGAAATACCTAAACATCCAAAACAAAACGCTGCGATTGGCAATCGAGAGCGAGGAATGATAAATACGTTCTCCAATCCGTGAACCGGATGCGGTGTATACACATCGTGTATCATTTGACCATTATTTTGAACCTCTTTGATACCTTGTAACAAGATATCCTGATCATCATATAAACCGATGGCGTATTTCTTATTGCTCATTTGATTCTCCTTTCTTAATAGTTGCTGTAGTAGCAATAATCACTTTACCTCCTTCAACTGTTGGCTCAGCCACGTGATTATGTTTTTTCAATTTTGATTTAGCTTCTTCACTTGAATGTTTCAGGAGAAGTTTCACCTCAGCCATTGCCACTGAAGGCAAGAAACGGATAAACAATAAAAACAAGGTGAAGAACAAACCAATTGAACCAATGAATAAGCTCACGTCAACTTTAGTTGGATAGAACATAGCCCATGATGATGGTAAATAATCGCGGTGTAGAGAGGTAACGATGATTACGAAACGCTCGAACCACATACCAATATTCACCACAATAGAAATGATAAAGGTAAAGATGATGCTGGTACGAAGTTTCTTAACCCACATCATCTGTGGAGAAATTACGTTACAAGTCATCATTGTCCAGTATGCCCACCAGTAAGGGCCCGACACACGATTTAAGAATGCATATTGTTCGTATTCAACACCTGAATACCAAGCCATGAACAACTCTGTTAAGTAGGCAACACCTACAATTGACCCTGTTACCAGAATTACAATGTTCATTAACTCAATATGGTATATAGTGATGTAGTCTTCTAATTTCAATACCTTACGAGCAACTAAAAGAAGCGTTTGTACCATCGCAAATCCTGAGAAAATTGCACCCGCAACAAAGTATGGAGGAAAAATGGTAGTATGCCATCCAGGAATTACCGAAGTGGCAAAGTCGAACGATACGATAGTGTGTACTGAAAGTACAAGTGGTGTTGACAAACCTGATAACACTAATGAAACCGTTTCAAAACGAATCCAACTGCGAGCAGAAGATGTCCAACCCAAACTCAAGAAAGAATATACTTGTTTACGGGTACCAGTGGCACGGTCACGAACAGTTGCAATATCAGGCAACAAACCGATAAACCAGAATAAACACGATACTGAGAAGTAAGTTGAAATCGCGAATACGTCCCAAATAAGTGGTGAGTTAAAGTTCACCCAAAGTGAACCAAATTGATTTGGCAAAGGGAAAGCCCAATATGCTAACCAAGGACGGCCCATGTGCGCAATGATATAAGTTGCGGCACAAATTACGGCGAAGATCGTCATCGCCTCTGCTGAACGGTTAATGGAGTTACGCCAGTTCTGACGGAACAATAAAAGTACCGCCGAAATAAGGGTACCGGCGTGACCGATACCAACCCACCAAACGAAGTTGGTGATGTCCCATGCCCAACCTACCGTTTTATTCAAACCCCAAACACCTAATCCAACCCAGGTTGTATAGCCAAAACTAACCAACCATAAAACAAACCCGGCAAATGCCAGGGAGAACCCGATCCACCAAGCTTTACTTGGTGGATTTTCTAGCGGGCGGCACACATCTTCAGTAATGGTATGCATATCAGGCGTACCAGTTACTAAAGGTTTTCTAATTATTGACTCGTGCATAATATCGTGAGTATAGAAAATTAAACTTATGAATGACTCTCTGCATGTTCACCATGACCATGCGCTGCTTTTTCTTTATTACGTACCATGGTAAGGTAACCGATACCCGGTTGAACGTTCAATTCTTCTAACACGTAGAAAGTACGCTCGTTCTTAAGCAATTTCGAAACTTCGCTAGCTGGATCATTGATATCACCAAATACAATTGCATTAGCAGGGCATGATTGCTGACAAGCTGTTTTGATATCGCCATCAACTAATTGACGGTTCTCCATTTTAGCTTTCAGTTTACCCGCTTGGATACGTTGAACACACATTGAACATTTCTCCATCACACCGCGTGTACGAACTGTCACATCCGGATTCAGCACAAGTTTACCCATTGGGTTATTCATGTAGTAATCGAAGTCCTCGTTATCAGCATAGTTAAACCAGTTGAAACGACGAACTTTGTATGGACAGTTGTTTGCGCAATAACGAGTACCGAAACAACGGTTATAAGCCATTTGGTTCAAGCCCTCAGATGAGTGCATAGTAGCCAATACCGGACAAACCGTTTCACAAGGAGCGTGGTCACAGTGTTGACAAAGCATTGGTTGGTGAATTACCTCAACAGCGCCTTCAACATAACCTTCTGTACCTTTTTCAACTTCTGCATAATATCTATCGATACGTAACCAGTGCATTTCACGACGACGGCGAACTTCATCTCTACCAACCACAGCTACGTTATTCTCGATGCTACAGCTAACGATACATGAACCACAACCTGTACATGCGTTCAGGTCAATAGCCATGCCCCAATGATGGCCTTTTTTCTCTTTATCTTCCCAGATGTTGAAAAGTTTTACATTACCTTCTTTGTAACGTTCTTCTTCACCTTTAGCATTTCTTTGGGCAACATTTGCAATTTCATGATGTGACTGGCTACCAGCTGCTGGATTCTTAGCGTATTCAGCAAGAGTAGTTTCTCTTACAATATCACGACCTTCAATAGAGTGATGAGTTTGCGTTTGTGCTAATTCGTAACTGTCTCCGTTTGGTTTAACAGTTACTGAACTATAGTTCTGCATGGTTCCATTTACAATGCTTACAAATGGATATGCATTTTTACCTACTCCATTACCACATTTACCTGCATCAGTTCGGCCGTAACCTAAAGCAATTGAAGCAGTACCTAAGGCCTGACCAGGTTGGATAAGAACCGGAAGTGTAGTAGAATATGTAGTTGATGCAACTTCAAGAACATCACCCTCATTAATTCCCATTTCTTTTGCAGTTGCAGGGGCAATAGCGATATAGTTGTCCCAAGTAACTTTTGAAACCGGATCAGGGTTTTCTTGTAATAACGGGTTGTTAGCTCCGCGACCGTCACCAATATTGGTGTGTTTATAAACAGTTAACTCCAGTTTACCTGCATCAACTTTACTACCTGCCAGAATAGTCGAAACAACTGATTGAGTTAATTCTCTAGCATGAGTATATTGTTGAGCAGTTTTAGGCGCAGCCTGAACAAAACCAGCACGTAATGCATTATCCCATGAATCTTGTAAAGCAGCAACACCTACTTGTGGGAAAATGGTTGTATTCCAAACATTTTTAATGTAATCTACGTACTCAATTGGATTATTTGCCCATACTAACAAGCCCTTTTGGGCTGCACGAGTATCATAAATATGATTAATTGTTGGTTGTGCAATGATGAAAGTGCCTAGTTTTGGTTCGGCATCATTCCATGCTTCCAAGAAATGGTGATCAGGAGCAATTACATCAGCTAATTTAGAAGTCTCATCTGCACGTTCGTTAAATGAAACTTTTAACGAAACCTTTTTCATTGCGGCTGAGAAGTCAGCTGCTTTGGGATATGAATATGAAGGGTTAACTCCGTAGATGAAAATAGCACCTACTTCGCCACGGTTCATTTCGTTCACCAATTCAATCATTTCCGCATCATTGCCTTTGTTTTGTAATGATACATTGTCAAGATCGATGGTTGAACCGTAGTTGCCCAATAATTCATTGATTGCATTCACCAGAATCTGAACAGAAACATCGTTTGAACCTGCCACAACTAATGACTTGCCTTTATTAGCCCAAAGTTCATTAGCAGTTTTGCTGATGATATTTCCTGCAAATTCAGGAGTTGAAGCTGAGAAAGTTTGGGCACCTGCAAGTTTTGCGATGTTGTTGTACAAACCTAAAATAGCCAACCCATTTTGTGATGGCTTAACAGGAATACGTACGTCTGCATTTGAACCGGTAAGCGAAAGCTCCGTTTCAAACTGAATGTGACGTGACATTTTCTTTGTTTTCTTAAGTTTCTTAGCGTTACGATTAGAAACGTAAGCGCGAGTAAACTCAACCGGTGAAATCCATGTACCTAAGAAATCAGCACCAAAGCTTACGATTACTTCGGCATTCTCAAATTTATAGCTAGGTAAAACGGCTTTATCAAAGCTGTTTTTGTTTGCATTAATTATTCCTGAGTAAGAAACCGGCTCATAAGTTACCTGCTTTGCAGTTGGGTAAGCTTTAATAAAATCAGCAATAACAGCATTGGTTGATGGACTGTTAATTGTTGATGATAAAATCACTACCTTTTTACCACTTGCGCTAACTTTTGCTAATTCTTTCTTTACAAACTCATCAACCTCTTCCCATGAAGACTCATTGCCTTTTAACAATGGGCCTTGTAATTTGGTTGAATCGTAAAGATCAATTACTGAAGCTTGGCCGGCAGCGTCAACACCACCATGCGCAACAGGGCAGTTAGGGTTACCTTCAATTTTAATCGGGCGACCTTCACGCGTTTTCACTAAAATACTATAGCCGTCTTTTGAAGCGCTGGTATAGTAGTTAGGAATACCTGGAGTAATTTCTTCAGGTTTAATTAAATAAGGAACTGCCTTTGTTACAGGAGTTGTGTTACAAGCAGCCAGGGCTACTGCACCTACACTGAAACCTAATGATTTTAAGAAATCACGACGAGGCATAACAGTTGATTCAACCGCCTTACCTGAAAGGATCTCTTCAATTGGAAGGTCTTCAGCAAATTCTCTCTTCTGTAAAGCTTCAAACGCAGGAGTTGGATTTAACTCCTCTAAACCTTTCCAGTATTTTTTGTTATTGCTATCCATTTATGATCGTAAGAGTCGTTTAAAAATTAATAATGACATTTTGAACATTCCAAACCACCCATTTGAGCTACGGTTACTTTTTCACCACGCTTAATTCGGTCGTGTACCTCTACCATGTTATCGTAGTAGTGGTTTTTAGGAAGATGTTTCATATCTGTTTCACGGTGACAGTTAATACACCATTTCATTGTTAACGGAGAGTATTGGTATACCTCATCCATTTTAGCGACTTCGCCGTGACATGCATAGCAAACTGGATCTTCAGCTTTCAATCCTTTTGCAGCACGAATTGATTCTTCGGCAACTTTAACGTGTTGTGAATGGTTGAAATAAGCAAAGTCTGGTAGGTTGTGGATACGAATCCACTCAATTGGGCGAGTATTTGTACCATACTTCTGAGTCGTCGGGTCATAATCAAGGGCTGCGTAAATCTTTTGAATTTCAGCAGTTCCATCAATTTTTTCACCTTCAGCGTCAAAAATAGGCTCTCCTTTATATTCGTTGATCTGCGAGTGACAGTTCATACATACGTTTGCCGAAGGGATACTGGCATTTTTACTTTTAAATGCACCCGAGTGACAATATTGACAATTAATCTGGTTTACTCCAGCATGAATTTTGTGTGAAAATTTGATAGGTTGTACCGGTTGGTAGTTTTGCGTTACCCCAGTAAACCACATTTCACGCACACTCCAAGCTGACAATACAACTATGGCAGTAAGTAAGCTTAATGCGATTACTTTTTTATTTAATGCTAACTTTTTAAGTTTTACTGCAAATGCCGAAGGTTTTTCTTCTTCTTCAACTTCTTCCTCTACAAGGCCTTCAGCCTTTCTGTTCGCAACAATTTGTTCTAATGTTTTAATTACACGGTTTAAAACCCAAATAACCAATAAAAGAACACCAACTAAGCCCAGTAAGCTAAAGATTGTGAAAGTACTGGTTCCTTTGCTTTCAGCAGCAGCGCCTCCAACCGGTCCAGCAGCCGCCGCCTTATCAATTGCATCACCTTCTTGCTTAATGTAAGCCAAAATTGACTTCACATTGTCTTCAGTAAGGTTAGGGAATGCAGTCATTACTGACTGATTGTTCTCGTTAAAAAGTTTTACAGCAACTGGATCACCTGCTTTAACCATTGCTTGTGAGTTGTGCACCCACTTAATAATCCAGGCCTCTTCATGTCTTTTATCAACATCTTTTAAAGCCGGACCAGTTACCTTCTTGCCAACAGCATGACAAGAAGAACAATTCGCTTTAAAAAGGGTTTCACCTTCTTTAGGATCCGCGGCTAATGCTTGCGCTACTCCAAAGAAAACAAAGGTTAAAATTAGTAACCCTTTCTTAAGATAGTTTTTCAAAAAAACGGACGGGTTTGTACTCATGCTCTATATTCTACGTTTAATTTCTTGAGATTTGTGTATCAATTCGCTAATAATCTGATACTTACAAATAAGCATCTTTATAATTAGCGCACAAAAATAGGCATAAAACTAACTCTGTGACAATTGCGTGACAGTTTTTAGTAATTTATAACCATTCTAAATAATGTTTTCTCCATAAAATTAGAATGGGAAAGAGGAAGTTGACAAGAACTTGAACTTTCTTATCCTATCTTTCTTTCCCATTTTTAATTCTTCAAAACACTCAACTTACATATCAAGTAACCACGCAAATATCAATGGGGCTACAATTGTGGCGTCTGATTCAATAATAAACTTAGGGGTATGAATATCTAATTTACCCCAGGTTATTTTTTCATTCGGAACAGCACCCGAGTATGATCCATAACTGGTTGTTGAGTCTGAAATCTGGCAGAAATAACTCCAGAAAGGAATTGTTTCCATTTCCATATCCTGATAAAGCATCGGAACTACACAAATTGGGAAATCGCCGGCAATACCACCACCAATTTGGAAGAAACCTATTCCTTTGCCTCCAGAATTTTTGATATACCAATCAGACAACCAAGTCATGTACTCAATACCTGATTTCATGGTTGTAGGATTCAACTCTCCTTTAATACAATAAGAGGCGAAAATATTACCCATGGTAGAGTCTTCCCATCCAGGACAGATGATTGGCAAATTCTTTTCAGCAGCCGCTAACATCCAACTGTCTTTCGGGTCGATTTCATAATACTGCTCCAAATCGCCTGAAAGCAGCATCTTGTACATAAACTCATGAGGCAAGTAGCGTTCACCTGCATCCTGAGCACTTTTCCACTGATGATGAATATGTTTTTGTAAACGACGGAAAGCTTCCTCTTCAGGAATACAAGTATCTGTTACACGATTAAAACCATTTTCCAACAAATCCCACTCTTCTTGCGGACTTAAATCACGATAATTAGGAACACGTTTGTAGCTGTTATGAGCTACTAAGTTCATAATATCCTCTTCTAAGTTTGCACCTGTACAAGAAATGATTTGTACTTTATCCTGACGAATCATTTCGGCCAATATTTTGCCCATCTCGGCTGTACTCATGGCACCAGCCAAAGTGATCATCATTTTACCACCTTCTTCCAAGTGCTTTTCATAAGCCTTAGCTGCATCAATCATCGCGGCTGCGTTGAAATGCAGGTAATACTTTTCCATAAAAGCTGAAATAGTATTGCGTTTCTTTTCCATGTTATTCTGTTTAGCGCTGCAAAAATAGCCAAATCCTATGGCTAAGAATATTTTATTTAAAAAACTTAGAGAATTCTAACAGTAATGGGTTACTTAGAATTTCTAACGCAATGCTTTTTTATAATAAAAGGAGGGCATTCCATAGAAGCATCTATTGGCATATTATAAGTTGTTAAATCAGGCCCGGATCCAACTTTATTATAAAATAAAAAACAGTTCCTTATAGTTAATTTTTCATTAAAAATTGTGCAATGCCTAACAATATCTATCTTCATGGCATGCAATTCAACTTTTTAAAAAAGCGTACCCTTCTAATCTGTATATGTTTAACAAACTGGATTACAATTACTTTTGCACAACAAAACACTAAAACAGACACCGCTGCTGTAAAAAAGGAAAACAGTTTACTACCGATACCTGTAATTGGTTCTTCACAAGAAAAAGGGTTTGAATTTGGTGCCGCTGCTGTTTATTCCTTCTATCTAAATAAAAAAAACAGTATAGTACAGCGCAATTCCACCCTAGGCTTAATTACTACCTATACTACTATGAATCAATCCAAAGTAAGCCTGAACGGCAACTTTTGGACAGCTGCTAACACCTGGCATATCATTGGCGATATAAAGTACTATAACTTCCCCAATAATTTTTACGGCATTGGCAATAATACCCTTTATGCAGATCAGGATCTTATTAATGATAAGAAATCAAGGTTCAACGTAGATGTGGAAAGAGAAGTAGCAAAAAACTTCTACGCTGGCGTAGGCTTATGGTTTCTTAATGAAAAAATAAGCGAAAAAGATTCAACAGGAATTTATGACTCAAGTGAATTAGAGGGGAAAAGCGGTGGCAAAACAAACTATTTAGCCTTTTCGGCCACTTTGGACGACAGAGATATTGTGAACTATCCATATAAGGGCAATTATCTACGCGCATACCTACAGAATTCATTTAATGCAATAGGCAGCGACTTTAATTTTGTTTTAATAACATTAGATGCACGCAAGTACTTTAAAGTGCATCCCACTACCGTAATAGCTGTCCAAGGATATGCTCAATCACTCCAAGGTGGCGACAAGCCTTTCTTTTTACTTCCTCAAATGGGAAGTGATTTATTAATGCGAGGATATTATACTGGTCGATACAGGGACCAAAACTACTTGGCTTTTCAATCAGAGGTGCGGCTTAGGCCATTTGCCAATCGTGAGGACAAAGGTTGGTTTTCATTATCAAGAGGAGTATTTGCAGCTTTTGCAGGAGGCGGAAGCGTGTTTAAAAACGGTGATTTTAAATTCAATAATTTTAAACCAAACTATGGAATAGGGGGAAGATATATTTTCGATCCTCGCAACCGGCTTACGCTTCGAGTAGATTATGGATTTGGAAGTAAAAATGAGGGAGAACCAAGAAACAGTGGATTCTACTTATCACTAAACGAAGCATTTTAAAAAAACCAAGAGTCTGTAAACTCAACTGTGCTTAACAAAGTTAATTTTACAGACTCTTTACAGACCCAATAAACTCAAAAGCAAGCTTAGTATTTAATCCGAAAATGCTCTTTAGCTTGCCCCTTTCGGAAGAATACCAAGCCTATTGTAAACAAATCAATGGTCAGGCTTACTTGAGGGTGTTCTTTGATGCTTTCCCAGGCTTCTTCCATTCCTTTTGACCAATGTATATCATCAAAAATAACCATGCTGTTTTCGTTTACTTTTGGCAATAACTGCTCAAAATATCTAATGGTAGCTTCCTTACGGTGATTTCCATCAACATATACCACATCAAGAATTGGCTGTTCCCGAACCAATTCAGGAAATATCGTATCAAAGTTTCCTACCAATAAACTAATATTCGTTTGATTAAGGTTTTCAAAGTTCTTACGAGCAATAGCAGCTGTTTCTGGACACCCCTCAACCGTAATAACTTTTGCCGCAGGAGCAGCCTTTGCCATGTAAGCTGTTGTTAGTCCTAAACAGGTTCCCAATTCAATTACTATTTGCGGACGCTTCCATTCTATCAATCGGTATATTAATTGTGCCCACTCCGGTGATTTCAATGCATTAGCAGCTAAATCTTTCACTGCCTTTTGCTTGTTATTATTGTACATTGATCCGGCTCCTAAATCAGTAATATTGATTAAATGCGAATCACGTAACAATGAGACACGCAACTGTTCAATGGTTTGATAATCTGACCTTAAATCTTTGTCGTAGATAACTTTATCGACCAATTCGTATACAAATGGCGAATGAGTTCCATGACGAGTTGTTGCTGAAAGTTGGTGCTTTATATAGGCCGTTACAAGAGTTAAGTTCATGAATCAAAAATACAATTATTTGAGTTATAGCAATAGAAAACACATATAGCCCCCGCTACATTGCTGTATTAATAAGTTTTATTATATTGTATTGAGGAGATTTTAATTATGATTAGTAAGGAAGAATTAGCTTCATTAGTAAAATTACTGGATGATCCCGACCATGAAATTTATGAGCAAGTAAAATTAAAATTGGTCTCACTAGGATCAGAAGTAATTGATTATTTGGAGGAAGTGTGGCAAACATCACTAGATGCAATGATGCAGGAACGCATTGAAAACATTATTCATCATATACAATTTGAGGACGTAAAAAAAGGCTTAAGTATCTGGGCAATGAGTGGAAGTTTTGATTTACTTGCGGGTGTACTTGCCGTAAATAAATATCAATATCCCGATTTGGATGACCAAAAAATCATCAATCAAATTGAAGAAATAAAACGTGATGCCTGGTTACAGCTTGGATACGAGATGAGCGCAGTTGAGAAAGTAAAAGTATTAAACCATGTATTTTTTCATATTCATGGCTTTAGCGGAAATACTGTTAATCATCAGGATCCTCAAAACTCATACCTTAATCTGGTGCTGGAAAGCAAAAAGGGAAATCAAATTTCTTTGGCAATCATCTATTCCTTAATTGCACAACGACTTGATATTCCTATCTACGGAGTTAATCTTCCGCAGCATTTCATTTTGGCATACGTTGATGAATCGGAGCCAACTTTACCCGGATTTGAAGCACATAATGGCATTTTATTCTACATCAATCCATTTAACAAAGGTTTTATTTTCGGCAAGCATGATGTTGATTCCTTTTTACGACAATTGAAATTGGAGCCAATAGAAGAGTATTATACTCCCTGCACCAATATCGACATTGTAAAACGTGTACTACGCAACTTAATTAGTTCGTATAAAAAACTAGGATTTATGAATAAGGTGGAAGAAGTTGAAGAATTGCTTTTCGTTCTTGATTCGCAACAATATCATTAAATTATATAAGGTAAGGAGCTAAACCAAATGTGCACTGCCCCAAGATGTGTTGATGCAGTGCACTTCTTTTTATTAAAACTCCATTAAATAGGCCTTGATAAATTCATCTAATTCGCCATCCATTACTGATTGTACGTTCGAGGTTTCAACACCTGTTCGTAAATCTTTAATTAATTTATAAGGATGAAACACATAGTTTCTGATTTGTGAACCCCATTCAATTTTCTTCTTTGAACCTTCAACAAGCGCTTTGGCCTCATTTCTTTTACGAATTTCCAATTCATAAAGCTGCGACTTAAGCATTTTTAAGGTTTTCTCTTTGTTCTGCAATTGCGAACGCTCTTGCTGACATTCAATAACAATTCCGGATGGGGCATGCTTCAATCGAACAGCAGTTTCTACCTTATTTACATTTTGCCCACCTTTACCGCCTGCACGGAATGTATCCCAGGTAACATCTGCCGGATTAATTTCAATATTAATCGAATCATCCACTAAAGGATAAACGTATACTGAAGCAAAAGATGTATGGCGTTTCGCATTTGAATCAAACGGAGAAATGCGAACCAATCGGTGCACTCCACTCTCACCTTTAAGATAGCCATATGTAAAGTCGCCTTCAAACTCAAGCGTACATGAGGTAATTCCAGCAACATCGCCCGGTTGATAATCAATCTCCCGAATGTTATATCCGTGCTTTTCACCCCACATGATATACATACGCATCAACATTTCAGCCCAGTCACAACTTTCGGTTCCGCCGGCACCTGCATTAATTTTCAAAACTGCATTTAGCTGGTCTTCTTCACCGCTTAGCATATTTTTAAATTCCAGTTCCTCTACCACTTTAATAGTAGCATCCATTTGTTGCTGCATTTCAGATTCAGAAATGTCGCCTTCTTTATAAAAATCAAAAAGCACATAAGTATCCTCGGCCGCTGTATTTACAATAGCAAAGGCGTCAGTCCATACCTTTTTAGTTTTTATACTGTGAAGAACTTTTTCGGCGGCTTTGGGATCGTCCCAAAAATCAGGAGATAGTGTTAATTCCTGTTCAGCAGCTATTTCAGCAAGTTTAGCATCAATGTCAAAGATGCCTCCTTAGGGAAGCTATTCTATCCCTTAAATCTTTGATTTGTTCTATGGTCATTCGGCAAAGGTAATATTTAGGTTTAGGATTCAGACAAAAGGTTTTAACTTAAGGCCTAAAAGCCTGCAGCCTTTTCAGACCAGCTTTGGCTTTGGCATCAATGCTACTTTTATATTCATGGCCATTCATATCCAGGCAACGTTGATAATACATTTTTGCCTGAGCATAGTTTTTATTTTCTTCATAGATACGCCCAATGTACAAAGAAGAATAGGCTGCAAAATACCACTCTTTGCCAGCACCCTTAGCTAAGGCAGCGCCATAATAAGAAATAGCTTTAGCATCATCTTTCAATTGATCATAAATCCGTCCTAATCGATAGTTAAATTCCAACTTATCTCTTTCGGTTGAAAAATCAAAGACCGACTTAGTTTTTAGCACGTTCAATGCGCGTCCGTAATAGCCTCCGTCAAAAAGCAGCCTGGCACTAAGCAAAAAGATATCAGGCATCCCCGATTCAATTTCGTTTAACGCATGCTTATCTTTATCATTAATTGAAAAACCTTTGTTTTGTGCCAAGGCAATGTATTCATTATATTTTTTAAGATTACCGCGAATCAAATAACTCCAAGCCATACGCAAATAAGCATCCTTTATGTTGAACACTCCCGGATAAGTGGAAACATATAATTGAAAAGCAGATACTGCATCAGAATCCATTCTATTCAATTTGGCAACTGCCAGCAAATAATCGAGATGATAAAATGGCTCGTATTCTTTACCCGAAGGACGATTTTCCAACATAGCTATTGCTTCTTCATTATGAGCTGTTTTCATGGAGATGTATCCTTTCACAAAATATTTCAGCAGACAATCATTGTCAATAGGTGAGAGATAATGCTGCATTTTTGCATAGGCACCAGGATCACCAATAATATCATTTAACACATAGCTATAATAAAGTGCTGTTTCAGGGTAATAAAATTTATAAGGCGATGAAGGAAGCTCGGCCAGAGTTTTCTCCATTAATTGTATGCCAACCTGCACGTTACCATTTACGCCAATCAACGTATTCATGATGGTTTTCAAGCCTGATGGTGCCGATCCGATAATTATATTTAAGAGTGCTAACCCTTTTCTATTAGGAAGAAAGTCAGGAAATTTTCGCTGATTTTCTTTATACGCCTCCATTGCGCGTTGAATTTCAAATGCAGTGGTATAATATTCACCAAAACGTGCGCGGGTAAAGGCCAATTGCAAGTTTACTTCAGCAATACAGAAAAGATAGTAAGGAGATTTCTTGTTTTCCTTTTCCAAACGATTTATTCGATCCGACTTATTGGACTTGAACCGCTCAAAGTCAGCCTTAGTTTCAGAAGTAAAAACCGTGTAGAAATCAATGTAATTATCGAGCAATACAGTTATTGAATTACCCGGATTAATTTTCTTTTCGCGCTCCACTAAACTTCTTCCTTCATCCAAGCGCAAGGCAATTATTTTTTTATAAGCCTGAATACAGTTCTCATTAAAATCAAAGTTGCCTTCTGCAACGAGTGAAATCAAAAAAAAGAATATAAGGGGAAGTATTTTTTTCATGTAGTGCAAAACATAATAGAACTAATCTATTTCAACGTTCAGCTTTCAAAAATAGCTTTTCAATGGCTAAAAAAAATATCCCTTCGAAACCGAAGGGATATTTTATAATGGATATTTAATAAAATCTTGTGCGCTTATGCAAGTACCGATTCAACAGTAAAGCCTTCATCCACAATGATTCGTCCACAGTGTTCGCAAACAATGATTTTTTTGCGTTGACGAATATCAGCCTGACGCTGAGGTGGAATTTTATTAAAACAACCTGAACAAGAATCACGCTGAATGGTAACAACTGCCAATCCGTTTTTAGCGTTTGAACGAAGTTTGGTATAAGCTCCTAATAAGCGTTGGTCAATTTTCTCTTCTTGCTTATGAGCTTTTTCTAACAACTGATCCTCTTCAATTTGAGTTTCAGCAGTAATGGTATCCAATTCGCTTTTCTTCGCTGCTAAATCTTTCTTTCTATCCTCTAAATTGGCAATAGCCGTATCCAGCAATTGTTTTTTAGAAGTGATTTCGAATCCATGCTCTTTGATTTTTTTCTCGCTCACCTGGATATCCAAACCTTGAATCTCGATTTCTTTCGCCAATGCTTCAAACTCACGGTTGTTTTTTACATTATTTTGCTGACCTTCATATTTTTTGATCAGAGATTGAGCTTCTTTGATGTTGTTTTTGCGGGTTACAATTGTATCCTCTAATTCATCAAGTTCGTCTTTAACTTTCTTGATACGAGTTTCAAGGCCGGCCACATCATCTTCCAGATCCGCTACTTCCATTGGGAGTTCTCCTCTAACAGTACGAATTCTATCTATTTTTGAATGGATCGTTTGAAGATCGTATAACGCTTGGAGTTTTTGTTCTACTGTTGCTTCCATGTAATGAAAGATTTTTTTTGGTTTTATAAATAGTTAACAGGATTGGTATTTACCCTGCTTAACAGAACGGCAAAATTAGGAAATTTTTTTGATATTTTTTCAAGCAATAATTCTGCTGTAAATTGTTCACTTTCAAAATGTCCGATATCGGCAATAATAATCTTGCCGTCAGCATCAAAATACTCATGATATTTATAATCAGCAGTAATAAAAACGTCTGCATTGGCTTTAATCGCATCTTTCAACAAAAAGCCTCCAGCCCCACCACACACGGCAATGCGTTTTACTGTAGCCTTTGTAATACTGGTATATTTAACTACGCCCGCGTTCATGGTTTGCTTTAGATAACGAAGAAACTCAAGCGTTTCAACATCTTCTTCCAACTCGCCAACCATTCCCGACCCAACTTGCTGATTAAGGTTTAATAAGTTATACAAATCATAAGCAACCTCCTCATAAGGATGAGCCGCAAACAAGGCTTTTAAAACGTTGCCCTCCAAATAAGCAGGATATATCGTTTCGATTCTAACTTCAGGCTCATAATGTAATTTACCAGATTCACCCACAAATGGATTAGTTTCATTATTCCCTTTAAATGTCCCTGTACCATCGGCATTGAAACTGCATTCGTCATAACGCCCAATACTGCCTGCTCCTGCTGCAAATAATGCTTCACGAACATATTGTGCTTGTGCTGTGGGACAAAATGTTACTATTTTTTTAAGCAGGTTCATTTTTGGCACCAGAATCAATGTATTTTTAAGACCTAGCTTTTCGCAAATCTTTGCATTTACACCATCAGCCACATTGTCAAGATTAGTATGAATGGCATAAAGAGCGATATCATTTTTAATCGCTTTCATTACTGTTCGCTCCACATAGGTTTTTCCATTCAGTTTTTTTAAACCTCTGAAAACAATTGGATGATGCGCAATAATAAGATCAGCCCCTTGAGCAATGGCCTCATCAACAACTGCTTCAGTGCAATCCAAACTAACCATTGCCTTTTTCACTTCCCTGTCAGGCGAACCAACAATAAGTCCCGCATTATCGTAATCTTCCTGTAAAGCTAAAGGAGCCAATTGCTCCAAATAGGTAATGAGTTGCTGTAGCTGCATGTGATTTTGAATAATGGACAAAGATATAAGATAAAGGAATTCTTAAGACCTTATTTACTGTCAACTAAATTACCCCTCAAATCTTTTGTCTTTGTTCTTAGTTCTTTCTTAACTTGCGAGACCAATTTACGAATACAATCTTATGGAATCGATTAGTGCTTTTGAAATTATCAAGGTAGGCATTGGGCCGTCCAGTTCTCATACCATGGGACCATGGAAAGCGGCCGAAATGTTCATTAATGAAATAACAGAACAAAAAACTTTAAATGAAATTAGTCAAATAAAAGTGCAGCTGTTCGGTTCTTTGGCAAAAACTGGTCATGGACACGGAACTGACGTTGCCGTTTTGATGGGCTTAGGCGGTGAAGATTTTACTCAGATTGATACCAATACTATCCCTGAGAAAGTAGAAAAAATCAAAACGGAAAATCAAATTCTACTTAAAGGAGCAAAAGCAATTCCTTTCAGCTACACCAACGATTTAATTTTCGATTTTGAGCACAATCTTCCGTTTCATGCCAACGGCATGTTGTTTCTAGCCATTTTCAATGACGGAACCGTAGTTGAAAAGAAATATTACTCGGTAGGCGGCGGCTTTGTAGCTACTGAAAACGAAAATACAATTACTCAAAACGCCATTGTAACTCCTTATCCTTGCCATCATGCTGCAACAATTGCTGAAAGATGCGCAGAGTTAAACCTTCGTGTTTCAGATTTGATATTTATCAATGAGCAGGCGTGGAGAAGTCTTGATGAGATAAAATCGCAAGCCTTAAACATTTGGAATGAAATTAAGGATTGCATTTTCCGCGGCGTAAATAAACCGGGAATTCTTCCGGGTGGACTAAATGTAAAACGTCGTGCAGCCGAAATGAATGAAAAACTTCTTGCCGGTCGAAGTTGCACAACTGTAAATGAATGGATGCGTGCAGTTAAAGCCTCCGACAAAAGCTTTACCTCCATCAATAAATGGGTAACTTGTTTTGCGCTCGCTGTGAATGAAGAAAACGCATCATTTGGCCGCATTATTACCGCCCCAACCAATGGAGCATCGGGCGTCATTCCTGCAGTGCTTATGTATGCGCATTGTTTTGTAGATAATTTTGACGATGACAAAATCATTCGCTTTATTATCACCGCCGGGGAGATAGGCACTCTTTTCAAAAAGAATGCAACCATTTCAGCGGCTATGGGTGGCTGTCAGGCCGAGATTGGCGTTTCCTCAGCGATGGCTGCAGCAGGCTTAACCGAATGTTTAGGAGGCAGCCCTGAACAAGTTTTAATGGCGGCAGAAATAGCCATGGAACATCATTTGGGTTTAACCTGCGATCCAATTGGAGGATTAGTTCAGGTTCCTTGCATCGAACGTAACTCTATGGGTGCAATAAAAGCCATTACCGCTTCTAATATTGCGTTAGACAGCGATCCAAAATCAGCAAAAGTGAGCTTAGATGCCGTTATAAAATCAATGTGGGATACCGCACGTGATATGAACACCAAGTATAAAGAAACTTCAGAAGGCGGACTGGCGATAAATATTCCTGTTAACATTGCTGAATGTTAAAAAACAGTAAATCATAAATAGATAAAAGCCCGGCCAAAAGTCGGGCTTTGCTATTCGTTTGTATGTAAATACAAATTTTGGGGAACGTTATAGTTGCCAACCCATCAAAGCATTATATTTGCACTACTTTGCCTGTGCTTAGTGATAAGTAGTTGCCGCCCAATTTTAGATTGCGCAAGCTATTCAAATACACTAGCCTTGAAAGCAAATTGATTTAATGCAAACCATTCAGGAAATTTTAGCTCTTTATGAACAAGATACACGCATTCAGCAGGTAGCTTCTTCATTGCAATTAATGCAGCAACGCATTCATCTGAAAGGACTGGTAGGCTCATCGGATGCAATGGTGGCACTTGCTCTACAGTCAGAATCAGAAAGATCTTTCGTGTATGTGCTTCCTACCTATGAGGAAGCCGTTTACTTTTTGAATGACTTGGAAAACATCGGTAAAAAAACCGGATTGCTGTTCCCCGCTTCTTATAAAAAGTCTTTTGAATTTATAAATAACGACCCCGGAAATGTGCTTTTACGCGCCGAGGTACTGAACGAAATAAAATCAAAAACAACACCCTCCCAAACGATTGTTACTTACCCTGAAGCGCTTGCAGAAAAAGTTATAAGCAGGGAAACACTTGAGAAAAATACCTTAAATATTAGCGTAGGTGATAAACTCAGTATCGACTTTATCAATGAGTTTTTGATCGATTATAGTTTTGAGCGTGTTGACTTTGTTTACGAGGCTGGTCAATTTTCCGTTCGTGGAGGCATAGTTGACATTTTTTCTTTCTCACATGAGCTTCCTTATCGGGTTGAGTTTTTTGGAGATGAAGTAGAATCAATACGAACATTTGAAACTGAAGATCAGCTTTCGGTAGCTAAAATGCAGTTCATTACTATTATACCGAATGTTCAGTCAAAACTCTTGACGGACAACAATACTTCATTTCTGGATTATATTTCAGAAGACAGTATTTTGTGGTTCAAGGATGTAAACTTTACTTATGAGATCATTGAAAAAGGGGTAAAAAAAGCGAAAGAAATTTACAAAGGCCTTACTGCTGATGACAAGATAATGCATCCTGAATGGCTGGATCCAATTTATCTTTTTGAAGAAGCAAAAGATACCCGCCGCAACGTAGATCGTTTCTCCGTAATTGAATTTGGCAAGCAATTTACCTACGAACCGACAGAAATCTTCAATTTTGAGATACGCCCCCAGCCATCTTTCAACAAAGACTTTACTTTACTTCAGCATAACCTAAACGAAAACACAAACGAAAACATCAACAACTTTATTTTCGCTGATAGTGCCAAACAGGTTGAACGTTTATATGCTATTTTCAATGATCTGCCTAAAGAAAAATCAGTTCAAACCAGCGATAATGTTGGCTTCACTCCGATCAATCTCTCCATTCACGAAGGGTTTATTGACAAAGAACTAAAAATGGCTTGTTATACCGATCATCAGATATTTGATCGTTATTATAAATACAAACCCAAAAAGAACTATTCTCAATCTCAGGCCTTAACGCTAAAAGAATTACGTGATTTAAAACCAGGTGATTTTGTAACACATATTGATCATGGCATAGGAAAATATGCCGGCTTGGAAAAAATTGAAGTGAGTGGTCATGTACAAGAAACCATACGTTTAGTTTATGCTGATAATGACTTGCTGTATGTAAACATCAACTCCTTAAATCGCATTTCAAAATACACGGGTAAAGATGGAACCCAACCCAAGCTAAGCAAGCTTGGAACTGATGCTTGGGAGAAATTAAAAAAAAACACTAAAAAAAAAGTTAAAGACATAGCCCGCGATCTTATCGCATTATACGCCAAACGCAAAGCAAAAGATGGCTATGCATTTATGCCTGACACCTATTTGCAAAACGAATTGGAGGCTTCGTTTATCTACGAAGATACTCCGGATCAAATTCGTGCCACTTCCGACTTCAAAAAAGATATGGAAGCGCCACATCCAATGGATCGTTTGGTTTGCGGTGATGTCGGTTTTGGGAAAACAGAGGTTGCTGTACGGGCTGCTTTCAAAGCAGTTACCGATAGTAAACAAGTAGCGGTTTTAGTGCCGACAACGATTCTTGCTTCACAACACTATCGCACATTTAAAGAGCGCCTGAAAGATTTCCCTTGCACTATCGATTATATAAATCGTTTCAAATCAGCAAAACAGATCAAAGAATCACTTAAAAAGCTGGAAGAAGGCAAAGTCGACATCATTATAGGTACGCATCGGATTGTAAGTAAGGATGTAAAATTCCATGATTTAGGTTTACTTATCATCGACGAAGAACAAAAATTTGGAGTTACCGTAAAGGAAAAGCTTAAATCAATGCGGGTAAATGTTGATACATTAACCCTTACGGCAACACCAATACCGCGCACTCTTCATTTCTCATTAATGGGAGCGCGTGACCTTTCCATTATCAGCACACCTCCTCCTAATCGCCAACCGGTAGTAACTGAACTGCATGTATTTAACGAGAAGATCATTAAAGAAGCCATTGAATATGAAGTTGATCGCGGCGGACAGGTGTTTTTTATTCACAATCGGGTAAAAGACATTTTGGAAATTGCCGGACTCATACGCAAGCTGTGTAAAGATGTTAAGGTAACTGTGGCTCATGGACAAATGGAAGGCGATGAACTGGAAGACAGAATGAGTGAATTTGTGGAAGGAAAATTCGATGTATTAGTTGCCACCACCATTATTGAGGCGGGTTTGGACATTTCCAATGCTAACACAATTCTTATTAATCAGGCACATAATTTTGGATTGAGTGACTTGCATCAAATGCGGGGACGAGTTGGCCGATCAAACAAAAAAGCCTTTTGTTATTTACTGAGCCCACCCTTATCTGTACTTACACCCGAGGCTCGTAAACGCCTTAGCGCCATTGAAGAGTTTTCTGACCTAGGTAGTGGATTTAACGTAGCCATGCGAGACCTTGATATTCGTGGAGCAGGAAACCTACTCGGAGCTGAACAAAGTGGTTTTGTTGCCGAAATTGGCTATGAAATGTATCATAAAATATTAGATGAAGCCATTCAGGAATTAAAAGAAGAGGAATTCAGTGAATTATTCAAAGATGAAAAGCCACGTCCCTTCATCACTTATACACAAATTGATACCGATCTAGAAATCCTTATTCCTGATGAATATGTTAGCAGTACCGCCGAGCGTTACAACTTATATACAGAACTCAGTAAGTTAAATAACGAAACCCAACTGGAGGCATTCGCCAAGCAACTTGTCGATCGCTTTGGACCGATGCCAAAACAAGTAAAAGAATTACTGAATACGATGCGACTGCAATGGCTGGCAAAAGAAATAGGATTTGAGAAATTATCATTAAAAAGTAATACACTGCGTGGGTCTTTTATCTCCAATCAACAATCGCTGTATTATGAATCAGTGCATTTCACCAAGGTACTTAATTATGTTCAGACACATCAACGAAATTGCCGCATGAAGGAAGGAAAACAATCCTTAGCTTTAATTATTGATAATGTTCAAAGTATTACACACGCAATTGAAACACTTTCAGAAATCGCCGAACTTCAAACGGTATAATTTTTTAAACCCATTCTAATAATATTCCGTAATTTAATCTATTAAATTCTCAGACCATGTTAAAACATATTCGATCAACGCTTTTCCTTTCGTTATTAGCGACTACAGCCTTTGCGCAAATCCCGGCAAAAGCACCTGCCAATTGGTTTAATCTTGATTTCAAAACTGATAGTGTTCGTGGAGTAAGTACTGAAAAAACTTATCAAACGCTTTTAAAAGGCAAAAAATCAAAGCCCGTAATTGTTGCGGTAATTGATGGCGGGGTGGATATTAACCATGAAGACTTAAATAGCGTACTCTGGACTAACCCGAAAGAAATTGCCGGAAACGGGAAAGATGATGATAAAAACGGCTACATAGATGATATACATGGATGGAACTTTATCGGAGGAAAAGACGGACGTAATATCAATTTTGAGGCTACTGAACTAACTCGTCTTTTTGCACCACTAGCCGATAAATATGCAAATGCGGATAGTTCGAAAGTAACTGATAAAAAAGAGTATGCCAGATATTTAGAATTAAAAGCCGAGTATGACAAAGAATATAATAAGTACAAAAAACAGTACGACGATTACAATCCGGTAGTTGAACAACTAACGCAAATCAATAATCTGCTTAAGCAAAACCTTAAGATGGAAAAAGTTGATATCAATAGTTTAAGCAGTCTAAAATCAGGCAATCCACAATTGGATGAATTGGCGATAAACCTGGTAAACGGCATGAATCAAGCAGGTGTAACAGACATGGATGGACTCATCTCTAATGTAAGCGAAGATGTTAATCATCTAAAGGAAATAATGGATTATGGATTGAACTTAAACTATAACCCTCGTGATATCGTTGGCGATAATTACGCTGACCAGCATGAACGTTACTACGGCAATAACGACGTAAAGGGACCTGATGCCTCACATGGAACACACGTGGCGGGTATTATTGCAGCAAACCGTACCAATAATATTGGAATGAGCGGCATTGCGAATAATGTAAAAATCATGTCGGTTCGTACCGTTCCAAATGGTGATGAGCGTGATAAAGATGTTGCAAATGCTATTCGCTATGCGGTAGATAACGGTGCGAAAGTGATTAATATGAGTTTTGGAAAATCATTTTCATATGATAAATCGGTGGTGGATGAAGCGGTAAAATATGCTGAAAGCAAGGATGTTTTATTGGTGCATGCAGCAGGCAATGATGCTTCAAATAATGATACTAAAGCTAATTTCCCTAACAGTTATTTTGCCGATGGAAGCCAAGCTAAAAACTGGATCGAAGTTGGTGCTCTTTCATGGAAAAAAGGAGAAGACGCAATTGCGACATTCTCTAATTATGGGAAAAAAAATGTAGATGTATTTGCTCCAGGAGTTGACATTTATTCAACCATTCCTGAATCGCAATATAAAAATAATAGTGGAACCAGTATGGCCTCACCGGTTGTGGCAGGAATAGCGGCAGTACTTCGTTCTTATTTTCCTAACTATACTGCAGCTCAGATTAAAGACATTATTCTCAGATCGGCCGTTAGAGTAGAGGACAAAGTAAAAATGCCTGTAGATGGCGGAGATTCGGCTAACAACGATATTAAACTGGTAAATTTTTCGGATTTATGTAATACAGGAGCTGTTGTGAACTTATACGAAGCTGTAAAATTGGCGCAAAATTATAAAGCCTTTCCTCTGAAACCAATATCAACAAAACCAGCGGCATCAACGTCGAAAAAACAATAATACTTGAAGGTGGAGCACATTACTCCACCTTTTTTATGAACAACAAAAGTTAAATTATATATGGAAATAGCAATCATTGCCCATGATGGTAAGAAAAAAGAAATGGTTAATTTTTTAATTAAACATTTAGAGAAATTAAATCGAACAGACATTAAACTCATTGCCACCGGCACAACAGGCACAAAAGCCGAAGAATTAGGATTAACAGTAAAGCGCCTACTTTCAGGCCCTCATGGAGGAGACGCTCAAATTGCCTCCCGAGTAGCCGAAGGAAAAACACAAATGGTATTTTTCTTTAGAGACCCATTAAATGCTCATCCTCATGAGCCGGATATAATGATGCTAATGCGCCAATGTGATGTGCATAATATTCCGTTAGCAAGTAACTCCTCTACTGCTGAACTATTAATCAAATCTTTATAGAAACACATGCTCTTTAGGCCAAAGAGATAAAGCCTAATAAATAAGGTATTAATAGTATTTATTTGTTTAAACTTCATTTAATTATTTGAAATTAAAAGCGTAAATTAGTGTAAATCAACAGATTAAAAAAAGAAGCCTGCACTAACATCTGCCGATTTCTTACACTTTTACTTCAATTAACCTTTCACTTATTCAATTAGGATTTATTTGCATTCGAATAGAATAAAAACAAATGAGTTACACATTTCAAACCCGTTACTATGAAGACTCCTTTACTCATTTTTCACTAAATTATTCATCAATTAACCACTATTCTTATGCGCTCTTTCTTCAAACCAATAAATGCAATCAAGGCATTGTGTTTATTATCATTCTTAACACTTTACCTAACAATGCCTTCTTGTAAAAAAGACGACACTACCCCTCAGAGAACGGAACTTCAGAAAAGCTTAAAAGGTCAATGGAATGTTGATTCAATTGAATTCAAATATTATGAAAACAATGTGATTAATACAGATTATAGCGGAGTTCAACCCTATGCGGCAGGTGATTTAATAATTGAATTTGTTGACGGTGGTTTTATTGCAACAAATAAGGGTTATCAACCTCAAAAATTCCCAATTACGGAAAACGAGGACGGCAATTCATTCAATTACGCTGATAGCAATGGAAGATATACCGCAGTGATCTCGGTAAACGGAGCGCAAATGACATGGGTTGAAACAAGCACAGGAGTCTCTAACGGAGTAAATCTGAAACAAATTGTAACGATATATCTCACAAAACTCTAACTACTTTTCCTAATAACCATTCTAATAATTCCGGTGTTAAAACGCCGGAATTATTTTTTTACCACATAAATATCTCGGTAATTCCTTCCTAAACCATCATAATCCAACCCGTAGCCAACAATAAAATCACTGGGAATTTCGAATCCTATATAATCTGCTTTTATATCATGCAAAAGGGCATCGGGTTTTAAAAGAAGAGTAACTATTTTTACAGAAGCCGGAGCATACTTTTTTAACACCTCGAGAAATACAGCTAATGTTTTCCCGGTATCTATAATATCTTCCAGAATAATGATATCTCTTCCATTAATATCGGTATCCAATCCTATGCTTTGGCTTATCTCACCGCTACTCTCCATTCCTGAATAGGACTTAAACTTCACAAAACTTATTTCACAATCGCCGTTGAACTGTTTTAATAAATCGGCAGTGAACCAAAATGCGCCGTTTAACATAGAGATAAACAAAGGCGTTTTATTTCTATACTCATCACTCAGCTCCTCAGCCATCGCATTAATTCGATTTTGAATGGCCACTTCTTTAATAAATGGCTCAAACTCTTTGTCGTGGAGAACTATTTTCATTTTATAATTTAGGAAAAAATCAGCTTTTTATTAGGATATATTTTTTGCCAAGATTAAGCATAAAACTCTATCTATTTTGAATAATTAATCCACAAAATCAAAATCCTTATCTTTGGGGCTCAAATGGAATATAAGCTTTTAGAATTATCAAATGGTATACGTGTAATCCATAAAGCCGGATCAGGTTCAGGCATTACTCACCTTTGTTTTATGGTAAACACCGGTTCACGAGATGAGCCCGACACTAAAATGGGGTTAGCTCATTTCCTTGAACATTTACTTTTCAAAGGAACCCAAAAGCGCAACACTTACCAAATATTAAACCGATTGGAAGTTGTTGGGGGCGACCTGAACGCATATACTACCAAAGAGCAAACATGTATTCATGCTTCCTTTCTTGACCATCAACTGGAGCGCGCACTTGAACTAATTACCGATATAACCTTTCGCTCCACTTTTCCTTCACATGAATTGGAGAAAGAAAAGGGCGTGGTACTTGACGAACTTGATTCATACCGGGATGTTCCTGAAGAATTAATTCAGGATGAATTTGACGAACTTGTGTTTGAGAACCACCCTTTAGGCCATAATATATTGGGAACCCCTGAAAGCATAAACGGTTTTACCGGGGAAGATATTAACAATTTTCAACTTAATACTTGGTCGACACATGAAATGGTTGTGGGGGTTTTAGGGAATGTTTCAGAGAAAAAACTGCAGCGACTTATCGATAAATACTTAGCCGTTATTACTGAAAACAAACCATCAAAAAACCGATTACCTGTAAATGGATTTAATCACCGCATTCAATCCATTGAAAAATCCATTTCACAAACGCATTGTCTTTTAGGAGGAAGGTCGTACACGATTCATGATCCTAAAAAAGCAGGAATGCTTTTATTGAACAATCTTTTAGCTGGCCCTGGAATGAGCTCACGCTTAAACCTTGAAATCAGAGAGAAATTTGGAGCATGTTATACGATTGAATCGAACTATACCCCGATGAGCGATACAGGCGTTTTTTCAATTTATTTTGGAACAGATGCCGAGAAAACAGAAAAATGCTTAAAACTGATTCACAAGGAATTAAAGAAGTTACGAGAACAACCATTAGGTTCCCTACAACTTCAACAAGCAAAACAACGTTTTAAAGGTCAAATAGCTTTAGCTGAAGAGAATCGTGTTGCTGTTATAATTGCCATGGCTAAAAGCCTGCTCGATTATGGCACGATTGATAGTTTAGAAGAAGTTTTTAAAAAAATTGACAAGGTAACAAACGTTGAATTACAAGAAATTGCCAATGAAAACTTTTTGCCTGAATACTTGAACATGCTAACTTACTTACCTATTGAATAATGGATATCATCAATAAAAAAATAGATAAATATGTAGATGAACATTCGGATGCAGAGCCGGAAGTTTTGAAGCAACTGAACCGGGAAACTCATTTAAAAGTTTTAATGCCGCGTATGTTAAGCGGACATTATCAGGGACGAGTTTTAAGTATGTTAAGTAAGATGATAAACCCGAAACGCATTTTGGAGATTGGCACCTATACCGGATATTCTGCAATTTGTCTGGCTGAGGGCCTTCAAGAAGAAGGTGAACTCACCACTATCGACATTAATGCAGAATTAGAAAGTATGGCGAGAACTTACTTTGAAAAAGCCGGCCTTGCAAATCAAATCAATTATATAATTGGCAATGCCGCTGAAATTATCCCAACTTTGAACCAAACCTTCGACCTGGTTTTTATAGATGCCGATAAAAAGAATAACGCAACCTATTATGACATGGTATTCGACAAGGTACGAACCGGTGGTTACATAATTACTGATAATGTATTATGGAGCGGTAAAGTTGTGGATGAAAAAGCAGATAAAGACACCCTGTTAATTCAGAATTTTAATACTAAAATTCAGCACGACGAACGAGTAGAAAACGTATTATTGCCGATCCGGGATGGATTATTAATTGTCCGTAAAAAGTAGTATTCATAACATTCGAAAAATGAAGAGCAAATCGTTTTAGTAAATCAAACGTACAACGAATGACCAAAACATTAAAACTCATTTTCCTTTCTCTTTTTATACTTTCATCATCGATTTCTCTAGCTCAAAATAAGGCCTCCAAGGCTTATGCAGAGAAATACGGCGAACTTGCTGTAAGAGAAATGAAACGCACAGGCATTCCTGCCAGCATAACACTTGCACAAGGAATTATTGAATCAGGAGCAGGGACAACCACACTTGCACGTTTGGCCAACAACCATTTTGGAGTAAAAGCGGGTAAAAATTGGCAAGGGAAACGTTACAAAAACTTTCGAAGCTATGACTCTGTTCAGGAAGCCTATGATGACCGATCAGACTTCTTAAGTAGCCGCTCACAATATGCGTTCTTATTTAGACTTGACAAATGTGACTACAAAGCCTGGGCCCGCGGTCTGCAAAGATCAGGCTATGCAAGAAGTAAAAGATATGCTTCTGATCTTATTCACTGTATAAATGCCAATAAGTTATATAAGTACGATGAGGCTGTTTGTGGCGAACAAACGATTGAAGATGTTGTATCCATGAATGACCCTGTAGCGGCCGCCGCTGAGAAGAGTACTAAACCGCATGTTCATCACGCTTATTACAAGGTTAAAAAAGGAGATACACTTTCAGGCATAGCTCACAAACACGGCATCAGCGTAAATAAGCTTAAATCATTAAATTCCTTACGATCAACCCAACTTAAACCAGGACAAAAAATTCGCGTACGATGAAAAACTATCTACCTTCACTTTCATTCTTTACCTTTTGTATTTTAATGAGTTCATGTACTGCTTATCGCCCTCTTACACCATCGACAGGCAGCAGTTCGAATGTTCCTTCAAAAGACAACTACCCAACCACTATAACGACTACCTCGACAGCTAGCCCTGCCCCTAGTCCAAGCAAATCTACTGGATCAGTACGTTCTTCGAGTACAGAGGCTTACATTCAAAAATATAAAGGGATTGCAGTTGATGAAATGAAACGCACCGGAATTCCAGCCAGTATTACACTTGCCCAAGGTATTTTGGAATCAGGTAGCGGGAACAGTGACCTTGCAACCATGGCCAACAATCATTTTGGAATAAAATGCACGAATGACTGGCAGGGAGAAACCTATTACAAGGACGATGATCGTCCTAACGAATGTTTTAGAAAATATCCCCATGTTGAAGGCTCGTTTCATGATCATTCAGAATTCTTAAAACGTCCTCGATACGCTGCGCTATACAAACTCGACCCAAGTGATTATAAAGGTTGGGCTTACGGATTAAAAAGTGCAGGATATGCTACGCATTCCGAGTATGCACCCAAATTAATTAATCTTATTGATAAGTATGATTTAACGCGATTTGATAAATATGCAGGTAAAGAAACTGCTTCAAACAACAATGGCTCGTTATTTTTTGAGCAAAAACCAACGAATGCCAATGAAAATCAAACAACAACCCCTTCTTCAGCATCGGCCTCTCCACAACCAATTCCGGCAGGCTATTACCTTGTAAAAGCAGGAGACACCTTATACAGCATAGCGCGAAAGTTTAATTTAAAAGTAGAAGATATTGTTTCGCTTAATAACCTTGAAAGCTATTCAATTGAAATTGGTCAAAAACTCAAAGTAACAAAGTAGATTTCAGGATAATTTTCAGGAACGTTCGCCGTTTAATTTAAAACCTATTTACAGAACTTCTTAAAACCTTCAATAAAGTGCTGCATATACTTAATGGCGATTTATTACTAAAACCCTTCAAGCATACGCATCTGCCTGGCGAAATATTAATTTGGCGAGAATGCATGGCTGAAGGCCCTATTTCGACTGATGATAAACAATTTTGGGAACTAAGAGCCAAATTTATTTCTGAAACTTACCATTCAAGCCCGACAGAATATTCGGCAAAGTTTCTTCGACAGTTGCATAAGCTAGATCATGCTAAAAAATACAATGAAATCAATCTTTGGTTTGAATTTGATCTATTTTGCCAAGTGAATATGCTTTGCACCTTAGAGGTTATAAAGTCAAAAAAAACTTCCGCAGCTATTTACTGGGTAACTCCAGTACAATCTTCCGCCGATGATTATTTTACAGGCTATGGCAGTCTTAACTCGGCTGATCTTTTAAAATTATTTCAGAATAGAAGAAAGTTAAGCCCAAAGGATCTTGACTTTTTTTCAGAGTTATGGAAAGCCTACCAGACCGAAGACATAAAGAAGATTAAAAATTTGATCAACAGCACAGATCTTCCTTTTGTAAAAGAAGTTTTTGCCGCTCATTTAGAACGGTTACCCCAATATGGAAAACCAACCAGAATCGAAAAAAAACTTCAGCAAATTATTGATGCCGGAATTACTAATGAAATGGAAATCTGCAAACGCTTTTGGGAAACAGAAAGCATATATGGTTATGGCGATTTGCAAGTAATTCATGCTTTAAATCAGTACCTAAGCACAGCAAGTTAGGCTTTCCTATATAGGCCCTTCTTTTCTATAAAATCAAGCACTTTATCATGAATGAAAAATTGGACGCTCTTCTTAGCGGCAATTGATTTTCGAATAAACGTTGCTGAGATTTCTATAAGCGGAGTATCGGTAATTACGATAGAAGAATGCCCTTCCCATGGTCCCAAATCTTCACCAGGACGAGGATAAACAAAAATCTTATAGTATTTAAGAATAGCTTCGTAGTTCTTCCATTTCTTTAACGAACGAAGATTATCTCCACCCATAATTAAAGAAAATTCATGTTGAGGGTATTTTTCAGCTAAATAAGTTAGCGTATCGATAGTATACGAAGGCTGAGGCAGTTTCAACTCCACATCGGATACTTCAATCCTTGAATCTTCGGTGGCTATTTTTGCCATCTCCAACCGATCGTGCACATGAATCAAATCGTTTTTTTCTTTCAGAGGATTATGCGGAGAAACCACCAACCAAACTTTATCCAGTTCAGTAAAATTAGCCATGTAACTGGCTATGATCAAATGCCCGGTGTGAATAGGGTTAAAAGAACCAAAGAATAAGCCGATCTTCATGACTAAAGGTATGCGCTTTGCATATTGAACTATTTTGATGGTTTAAGGATAAAGGAAAACCCTTTATCCTTAAACCTTAATCCTATTTTTCTGATCGCTTCCCAAACTTCATTTTATCCTTCAGGAAGTATTTCACAAACACTTCAGCTTCTTCGCAAGCTTTTTCGAGCTCAAAATTTTCAAGAATAACATCGAACTCCGGAGCAACTGCCAACTCTTTCTCAGCTTTAGCAAAGCGTTCAGCTAGTTTTGAGGGGCTATCGGTACCACGACTGCTTAAACGTTCCTTTAATGCCTCCAAATTAGGCGGTTGCACAAAAATGGCGATGGCTTTCTCTGGGTATTTGCGTTTAAGACGCAGGCCGCCAACCACATCTACATCAAAAATAACGTGCTTACCTTCTGCCCAAATACGTTCGATTTCTGAACGCAACGTTCCATAAATCGTTCCGTTATAAACTTCTTCGAATTCCACAAACTCATGGTTTGCAACCCGGTGTAAAAATTCTTCTTTCGATAAGAAGTAATAATCTTTTTTATCCTCTTCATCACCACGTGCCTCGCGCGTAGTAGCTGAAATTGAAAATTGTAATTCCGGAAATTTGGTAAGTAAATGTTTAACAATTGTTGTTTTGCCAGCACCCGATGGCGCCGAAAATATGATGAGTTTGCCAGACATTTTATCTATTTATTTTTTGCTAATAAAACTAAAAAGGAGGAAATTATTCTACCAGTCAATCCTTCTCTCATTCAACTTACAGTACATTTAATAATTGCTCTTTAATTTTTTCAAGCTCGTCTTTCATGCCTACTACCATTTTTTGGATATTGGCATCATTGGCCTTTGATCCCATGGTGTTAATTTCACGGCCAATTTCCTGGCTAATAAATCCAAGCTTTTTACCGTTCGCGTCTTTTTCTTTAAGGGTATTTAAAAAGTAATCGCAATGACTTTTAAGGCGAACCTTTTCTTCGGTAATGTCGAATTTTTCAATGTAGAATACCAATTCCTGTTCTAAGCGGTTCTTGTCGATATTCTCAACTCCAACAGCATCTTCCAAATACTTATTAATACGCTCACGAACGATCGGTAAACGTTTGGGTTCTTCAACTTCAATCTTTTTCTGTAACGCAATGATATTATTGATGCGTAATACCAGATCCTTTTCTAACTCTGAACCTTCTGAAATACGGAAGTTATTGAATGCCTTTATTGTTTCTTCAAAAGTTGAGTATACAGCCTTCCATTCTTCGTCATCGGCAATTTGTTCGTCCTGCTTTATTACTTCTGGCATTTGCATTACCAGTTGAAACAGGTTTTCAGGAGATTCGCCCAGTTCAGCGGCACTTTGCTTCAACTGTTCATAATAGGTTTTCAGCAATACATTATTAATAGTCACTGGCTTGCGTTCAGCCCCTGGCTTATATTCAATTGTTATAGTAAGATTTACCTTGCCGCGCTCAATTAACTTGTTACATTCACCACGAATCAGCAATTCTTTATCAGAATGCGCTTTAGGTATTTTGAGCATTAACTCCAGAAATTTACTGTTCAGCGATTTTAGTTCAACAGTGATCTTAGTCTTTTCAGTTTCCTTAGTAGCCAAGCCAAAGCCTGTCATTGATTTTAGCATATATTTATAGGAGTATAAAAATTTAAACCAATGTAAAACATCGGCTCATTTCATCAATTTACGATATAAAAAACAAAGCGCAAAGATAGGAAAACTATTGACTCAACTCCTGCTGCTTTCTGCTCACCAGATAAACTCCTGCAAAAATAAACACTGAAAATATTGCTTTATGTAAAGTCAAAACGTCTTTACCCAATAACACTGCAATAATTGATGCCAACACAGGCTGCAGATAAATATATGCGCCCACTACTGATGAATGTACATATTTAAGCGCCCAGCCGTTGAGCAAATAGGTAAGAAACGTTGTGCAAACAATGATGAATGCAATGGCAAACCAAATATGTAAAGGGATACTTGCCCAGTTAACTTTAGTAAGATCTTTAAATCCAAAAGGGAAAACAAAGATGGACCCTATCAAAAATGTCCACTTTATTAAATTAATGGCTTGATATTTTAGAATAAGCGGTTTGGCTATAATTAAATAATAAGCATAGATGATAGCATTTAGAAAAACATAAAAATCACCAAGCACCGTTCCTCCTGTAAAAGAGAAATGAGGCCAAAGAATAAGCAAAACCGCACCCGTCAATCCCAACGTTAATCCTAAAATTTTCATTAGTGTAACCTTTTCTTTCAAAACAACAAAAGCTAAGATGGCTACAAACAATGGAGTACTTACCATTTCAATTGCTGCTTTTATTGGGGTGGTTAGCGATAATCCCTTGAAGAAAAAAAGCATATTGGCACCAACACCAGTAATCGCACTTAAAACAATTAACCTGACATCCTTTTTCTCAACAGGAATAGATGAAACGCTGGAAAAAAAACCAGCAACCATAAAAAGAATAGTAGCTCCCCAAACGCGCATTACAATGAAACCATATGGCGGGATGTACTTAGGCATTACCTCTTTGGCAATGGTAAATGTTGCTCCATAAATTAAAGTTACAAGGAATAATGCAATGTGAACTTGTACTTGACGTGACATGGGATGAGTAAATTAAAGTTGGTTAATTCCTAATATTAGCTTATTGGATCCGACATATGAGTTGCATATTTACTTTCATTGCTGATTATTATCCGTTCCATGGATTGATGAATTCGTTTCTTTAGTTCAGGAAGATCGTCTTGGGTAAGGCCTTTCGTTTCCACTACGTCATCATAAATAAATTTCACCAAACCCGGTCGAATTGAGAAGGGATTAGATCTTGGCATCAACGTTCGGGCATTGATAATCGCAATCGGTGCAATTGGAGACTGTGTTTCTATCGCAATACGAAACGCTCCATCATAAAAATTAGCCAGAGGCTTTTCGGTGCGGTTCATAGTGCCTTCCGGAAAAATTAAAATGGAACCCCCTTGAGCCAATTCCTTTTTTAACTCTTGGACAGATCGTTCACGACTTCCTTTACTACTCCTATCAATCATAACGGCCACACGCTTATAGATAATTCCAAAAACGGGCACTTTCGTCATTTCTATTTTACCTAAAGGCCTAAAGGCTTGTTTAATGCACATCACAACTCCCATCGCATCCAGGTATGAACCATGATTGAGAACGTACACATAGGCACGCCCATCGGGTGCTTTTTCATGATGATAGCTTTTAAAAAATATAAAGGAGGCGGTAGAAGTACAAATAGCCCAGAATTGCAAAAAATAAAAGCCGATAGCTCGTCCTGTTCTTCCGGGAATCAATAAGATAGGCAATACGATAAAAGGTAAAACAATGATCATTACAGCAACGAACACCAATCCTGCAATCATTAATTGTAGTATGGCAAGGAAATTTCTCATGGCTTAAGGTTGTTCAGCCGAAAATAGGAATTCTCTTTATAAAAAAGATAACAGGCAATTAAAGCCCTAAAAGTGCACAAGCGTGCTCTGCAGCCGTTTTTTCAGCATTTTTTTTGGTAAAATCCTGCCCCGTACCACATTCTTCGTTATCGACAAAAACTTTCACCGTGAAAAGTTTAGTACGTGCACCTTCTTCATTAGGCATAAGTTCAAACAACACTTCTTTCCCATGTCGCTGGCACCATTCTATTAGTTTGCTCTTAAAGTTAGTTTCTGTTTGTTCAAGAGCATCTACATCAACATGCGGTTTAAGAATACGCTTAAGAATAAACTCTTTGGTAAACACATATCCTTGATCAAGATAAATGGCCCCAACCAACGCTTCAAAAGCATCGCCCATCAAAGAACCCTGCTTAATGGGGTTATGAATCATACGGCTATCATAATCCATTAAATCACCGATTCCAATTTTTCTAGCTAACTGGTTAAGATGATTTCGGTTTACAATTTTTGAGCGCATCTCCGTTAAAAAACCTTCGTCCCTATACGGATATTTCTTAAACAGCATTTCTCCAACTATAGCTCCTAAAACGGCATCGCCTAAAAACTCTAAACGTTCATTGCTATTTTTTAATCCTTCTTTTAGCTGAGGGGCTACAGATTTATGGCGGAAAGCCAGTTTATAAAGAGATAAATTTCGAGGAACAAACCCAAGCATATTATGCAACACCCTTGCATACTTTCGATCGCGAGAAATGTAAAGCCTGTATAATTTAAGTGCGGGCATTCTATAACTAAGAGTTGTTGCTTAAGAAGCTGAGGTTAAAAGAAAAAGTTACCGATTTTGTTCTTGATTGGATCATGCACAAAACCGATAACTTAATTTTTTTGTTACTCTACAAATTTCTTGAAAATTACTGAGGTGTTATGTCCACCGAAACCGAATGTATTTGAAAGGGCAGCACGAATAACACGCTTTTGAGCTTTATTGAACGTTAAATTCAACTTCGGATCAATTGCCGGATCATCAGTAAAATGATTGATTGTTGGAGGAACAGTATCATGAACAACGGCCATAATAGCAGCAATAGCCTCAACAGCACCTGCAGCTCCTAATAAGTGACCTGTCATTGATTTTGTAGAACTGATATTTAGCTTGTAAGCGCTTTCGCCAAACAAGTTAACGATTGCGGTAGTTTCACTAATATCACCAAGCGGAGTGGAAGTACCATGAACATTGATGTAATCAATATCATCAACGGTCATTCCGGCATCTTCAAGCGCAGCAACCATAACATTACGTGCACCTAATCCCTGTGGATGCGGAGCAGTGATGTGATTAGCATCAGCACTCATGCCGCCTCCAACAATTTCTGCATAGATTTTAGCTCCACGTTTTTTTGCGTGTTCGTATTCTTCCAGAATAATTGCACCCGCCCCTTCACCGGCTACAAATCCGTCACGATCAAGATCGAATGGACGAGAGGCCGTTTCAGGAGAATCATTTCTGGTTGACAATGCATGCATGGCATTAAATCCACCGATACCGGCTTCATTAATGATTGCTTCAGACCCCCCAGTAATAAACATATTGGCTTTGCCTAAACGGATATAGTTAAAGGCATCAATAATAGCATTATTTGATGACGCGCAAGCTGATACGGTAGCAAAGTTTGGTCCACGTAACCCATATTTAATAGAAATATGACCCGCTGCAATATCAATAATCATTTTAGGAATGAAAAAAGGATTGTAACGGGGAGTACCATCTCCTTTAGCAAAATCAGAAATCTCATCAAGGAAGGTTTTCAGACCACCAATGCCGGCACCCCAAATAACTCCAATACGATCTGTATCAAGTTCTTCAAAGTTAGCTCCAGAGTCAACAACCGCCTCGTGAGTAGCTGCCATTGCGTACTGAACAAATGGATCGACCTTGCGGGCTTCCTTTTTGTCCATAAAATCTTCAGGCTTGAAATTTTTTACCTCGCAAGCAAATTTTGTCTTGAATTTTTCGGTATTAAATTTCGTAATCGGAGCCGCACCACTTACACCACTAACTAATCCGTTCCAGTATTCTGGAACAGTATTACCCAATGGTGTAAGAGCACCAAGCCCGGTTACAACAACACGTTTAAGTTGCATTAAGTACTTTTAAGGTGAGTGGTTGTTATTTAACGTTTTTTTCCAAGTAAGTGATAGCTTGACCAACAGTTGAAATTTGTTCAGCTTGTTCGTCAGGAATTGCTACGTTAAATTCTTTTTCAAATTCCATAATAAGCTCAACTGTATCAAGTGAGTCGGCACCTAAATCGTTAGTAAAGCTAGCCTCAGGTGTCACTTCATTCTCGTCAACACCTAATTTTTCAACGATAATCGCTTTTACTCTTGATGCAATATCTGACATAATTTTTTGTGTTTAAAAGGTTATATTTCTAAATTTTCTGCAAATAAAAGTAAATTAACAGAACTAATCAAAACTTTTTTTCAGTGTGGCAACTAATGCCCTTTTTTAATAGCTTTGTTCCAATTTGTTTCAAGCTTGAATAAAAAAATATTAAAGATTGAGTTCAGCTACGACTTTACGCTTATAGGCATCATAGCGCCGATAAAAGACTATCGTTTATGTTGGTTTCTCAACAATGAATTACATTTCAATTTAGAAAAAACTGATGACATTATTCATTCAAATGCTGAGAATAATGAAATTTATTTTTCGCGCTATACCTATTTTATTGACGAAGGTGAAATTGAATATTATCTTTTAACGAACAGAGGCTCCGAAGGGTATCTTATTCCAGAACATAAAGAGATTGACTTCTTCTTAATGATTCACAACTTAAGCTATAAATCTGATATTGACCAGCTGCTTTCCCGCATTCTTAATATAAACATTATACAAACGGCTTTACTACTAAACGCTAACAAACTTAAGTCAAAAGAGAATTTACTATTTTGAGGGGTACTTATATCTCTCTACAAAACAAATCGTATTTTTGACACCGCACACACAAATAAATATGAAGGAATTACATAACAGAACAAAAATTGTGGCTACGCTGGGTCCTGCTTCTGCAAGCAAGGAAGTGTTACTGCAAATGATTAATGCGGGCTTGAATGTTTGCCGAATCAATTTTTCTCATGGCAAGCATGCAGAACATCAAACGACCATCAACACCATCCGAGAAATCAATAAAGAATATAATTACAATGTGGGTATCCTGGCTGATTTGCAAGGCCCTAAAATCCGCATTGGCGACATGGAAAACAATGGGGTGTACTTTAATGCAGGCGACACTGTAAAGATCATCACTACTCCCAAACTCGGAGACAAAGATTCTATATACATCACTTACGAACCATTCCCAAAGGATGTGAATCCTGGGGAAATTTTTCTTTTAGATGATGGCAAAATGCAGATGCGCGTATTGGCAACGAATCGCGTTGATGAAGTACAGGCTGAAGTAATTTACGGTGGCACACTTTCTTCTAAAAAGGGAGTTAACTTACCGTATACCAAAACGAGTACTCCAAGTTTAACTGAAAAGGACCGAGAGGATCTGGAGTTTGCTTTAAAAAATGATCTTGACTGGATCGGACTTTCATTTGTTCGTGAGGCTAAAGACATTATCGAACTAAAAAAGATCATTGCAGACAATGGCAAAATATCAAAAGTAATAGCCAAAATTGAGAAGCCTGAAGCCATTGAAAACATAGATTCAATCATCGATGTAACAGATGGAGTAATGGTGGCACGTGGTGATCTGGGCGTTGAAATGCCGATGGAAGAAGTTCCGTTGTTACAGAAACAAATTGTAAAGAAATGTAATGCACTTGCTAAGCCTGTAATTATTGCTACTCAAATGATGGATAGCATGGTTAATAATCCTCGTCCAACGCGTGCTGAAGCGAATGACGTGGCGAATTCAGTTCTTGACGGAGCAGATGCAGTAATGCTTAGCAACGAAACTTCAGTAGGAGACTATCCGGTAATTGTGATTGAATCCATGAGCAAAATCATCCGGAATATTGAAAATTCAATGTATCCGTATTATAATGAACATCATATAGAAGGAACTCCTGAGCGATTCTTAGCTGATTCAGTTTGTAATTCGGCCGTTTTCTTAGCCGAAAAAACAAATGCAAAAGCAATCGTGGCGATGTCATTCTCAGGCTACTCGGCCTATCAAATTGCCGGTCAGCGTCCAAAAGCACATACCTATGTATTTACCGGAAATCGTGATTTATTAAACAGCATCAGCTTAGTTTGGGGTGTTCGTGCTTATTATTATGATAAGTTTGAAACAACTGATAAAACCATTCAAGAAGTAAACGACTTCCTAAAGGAAAACAACTTTGTTCAAACCGGAGAGATCGTTATTAATACGGCATCAACTCCAATTATTGAAAAAGGTCGCACCAACACTGTAAAGGTTAGCGTTATCAGCTAAACCTAATATACTATAAAACGAAGAGGCCTATAGGCCTCTTCGTTTTATAGTTATATCGAAAATGATTCTAGAAAATTTTATACCCAAGTGAAATCTGGAACATTTGATTTTTAAAATCAACGCTTGCGCCTTCTTTGGTTACATCATTCAATCCCCAGATGTAACGCCCCTGTATTTGCAGCTTCGAAAGTTTAACACCAGCACCTGCAACAATACCCCAATCTCCATCCTTTAAATTATTTAAATTGATTTGAGAAGTGATATCGCTTGGACCGCTGATTTTATCAGATAACTTTATCGAAACCTGCGGACCGGAGAATATGCTTACCAATGGAATTGGGTTAAACTTTACCAGGATTGGAATATCCAGATAATTGTACTTCACTGTTACTGTTCCATTTTCTTGATCACTTTTAAACCCCTTTTCTGCAAAAAGCAATTCAGGTTGAAAAGTTAAGATTGAAACACCAATTTCACTATATACCCCTAAATGCCATCCTGTTACATTACCAGAAGTGTTTTTAAATGATGTGGAGAGATTATCTGAAAATTTAATATCAGAAGCACTGGTAAAATTCACACCTCCCTTAATACCAAATTCCAGTTTTTGAGCACTCGCTACACCTCCAACAAAAAGGGCGACAGCAAGCAGTAATACTTTTTTCATAATAGTTCAATTTTTATTCGATGTGGTAAAAATAATAAAATGTGCTTAGTAAGATTGATTTAAGAAAATTCAGGTTAATCCCATTCCTATCCTTTTAGGCAAATAATACGCCATCGAAAACAATAGATTAATGAGTTAGATTATAAAATGTATTCAAACTGCAAAAAGCGCCTGACTTTAAAGAAACTATCCTTTTTACTCCAGCGATATTTTGAAAAGCTAACGAGCGAGGCAACAAGTATACTGGGATTAATTGCCGAAAAACTTCCCCAAATTAAAGCAAATAAAGAAGAGCTCCCTTTTCAGGAAGCTCCAAATTAAAAAACAACGATAAAAGGTTATTTAGAAAGGATATCTAAAACCTAAAGAAAAGACGGTGTTTTTCATTTTTGGCATCACCACTGTCTTTAGCAATGTTAGCAAAGCCTCAGCCTAAAACTTAGCCCCTATTGAAACTTGCATTGTTTGGTTTCTGGCTTTCACATCATTGTTATATTTATCGAGCTTTTGCAAGCCAAAATTGTAAGCGGCATTCAAATTAAAGACCCCAAAGTCGTACCCAGCACCTAGTACCACTCCAACATCCGACTTTCTGAAATTATCTTTATTAATTTCCCGATCCTCTGAAGTAACTGTAAAATCTTTGCCTGTTTCTGTATATTTCTGTGTCAACAAAAAGGAAACTGTTGGTCCGGCAAATAGATTAAATCCGCCTTGAGTACCTTGAGGTTTAATTTTAGCCAGTAATGGAATATCCAGATAGCTGTACCTTGCCGATATCTCTCGCACATTACCCAAAACAGAATAGGTACTGCGATATCCTTTTTGAGAATATTGTAGTTCCGGTTGAAATGAAAGGATAGAAGAAATGCCTAAATCAGCATAAATTCCTGCATGAAATCCTGGTTTATAATCAGTTGTTGCGTTCGTTTCGGTAGATCCATTATTTGATGTGAACGTACTCACCTTTGAAAGATTTAAACCGGCTTTTATTCCAACACTTGATTGTTGCGCCTTTAATGTTCCTCCAAAGCCCAGAAGAACCGCCATTGTAAGTAATCCTTTTTTTCTGAACATATTTTGTTTTTTAATAGCCGTCAAGAACCCACCTCTAACTTTTAAGCCAGTAGGTGAGTATAATTCATGTGGTTTTTTCATGTTAATTATTTTAGTTTCTATCCGTTGAGTATTTGCAATATTATGCCAAAATCACCCTCAATATTTGTAATATTGAATATAGAACAATCAAGCGCTCCTAACCATTTGATTTACACATGAAAAAAAATATTCTATTTACTATTCCGCTCTTACTCGCTCTTAGTACATTAACCACGCCGATGTGGGCTCAGTCCTTAGCAGATTCCTCAAAGCTGGCCATTATTTCCTCACTCAACAATCCCGATCCTTGGGCGAATAAAACTTTCCGAAAACTATCTAAAAAACAACGGATCGCCCAATTGTTCATGGTACCTGTTTATTCAAGCGACTCGAAAGAAAAACAAGATTCAATTTTAAGATTAATCAGCAAATACGGAGTTGGAGGGATAATCACGTTTCAAGGAGGTCCAATCCGCCATGCCAATATGTTGAACCGTATTCAGGCTTCGGTTAAAGTTCCTGTATTAGTTGCCACCGATGGAGAATGGGGTTTGGGTATGCGTTTGGACAGCACCATTTCTTACCCCTTTCAAATGACATTAGGCGCTATTCAAAGCGACACCTTGCTTTATAAGATGGGCTTGCAGATGGCGGGGCAATTCCGCAGAGTAGGCATACATGTAAATTTCGCCCCTGTTATTGATGTGAACAATAATATCAACAACCCGGTGATCAACTTCAGATCATTCGGCGAGAACAAAGAAAACGTAGCATCAAAAGGAATTGCACTTATGAGAGGCATGCAAGACGGTGGTTTATTAGCGACAGCCAAACACTTTCCTGGCCATGGCGACACCGATGTTGACTCGCACCTTGACATGCCCGTTTTAAAAATGAGCCATGAGCGTTTAGACACTCTTGAATTGTACCCGTTCAAAAAATTAATAAATGCCGGCATAAGCTCAATAATGGTGGCACACATGAGCATTCCGGCCCTGGATAGTACAGCCAACCTTCCTTCGTCACTTTCAAAACCAATTATAACTGATTTGCTAAGAGATAAGCTCCACTTCAAAGGGATCGTTTTTACCGATGCAATGAATATGAAAGGAGTGGTAAAGTATCACCCTCCCGGCGAGTCAGAACCAACGGCAATTATTGCGGGAACCGATATGGTTGAAATGAGCATAAATGTACCGTTGGCGATTAAAAATGTAAAAAAAGCCATTCGACAAGGTCGTATAAGCAAAAAAGAAGTATATGCCAAATGCAAAAAAATATTGGCTGCTAAAAAAATGGCGGGCCTTGATCATTATCAGCCTATTTATTTGCCTAATTTGGTTCAGGACCTAAACCTTCAGGATGCTAAAGATTTAATACAACAAATGGCAGATGCCTCGGTAACCTTACTTCGCAATCCTGATGTCACTTATGATATTGATGCAAAAACAGCTGTAATTTCAATCGGCCCAAAAGCCGAAACCTTGTTTCAACAAACCATAGCAGCAAAAAAAAGAACTGCCAATTTTATAGTTCCTAAAGATGCAAGCAATAAACTGTTAGATTCAGTACGAAAAGCACTCCCTAAGTTCGATCGAATCATTGTGTGTATTCATAATACTCAACTACGCCCATATACCGCACCTAACTATAATACAAACGTGATTGGATTCATTACCGAATTGTCGGCATCTCCTAAAACGTTTATAAACTTATTGGCCAATGCTTATCAAATCACCAAATTACCGGGCGTTGAAAATGCAAAAGGTTTATTGGTGGGTTATGAAGATTCTCCTTATACTGAACAGGCTGCGGCCCAGGTAATGCTTAATGAACTGGTGCCAAAAGGAAAATTACCAGTGACTGTTAATGCTCAGTTTAAAGCAGGAGATGGTTTGCAGGATTTCGGAATGACTAGCGCTCACTAATAGATAAGTTCATAGTCCATGGTCGACAGTTCATAGTAAGGACTGCGAACTACCGACTATGGATTATCGACTATTTTGATATCTGATATGATTTCGGATCTAGCGCAGCAGGGCTCCATTGCTTGAAAAACTCCAACACTTTGGCCTTACTGTATCCTTTATCTTGCTCCAAATAAGCGCTGTTTTGTGTATTTAGTCGATTCCCTTTGGCATCTAATATTACAAATACTGGGAATCCAAACCGTTGAGGATAACCTAAACTCGCCAACACATCTTCATTCTTATTTTCTTTACTATAGTTAAGATGATAAACCACATAATTTGCTTTTAATGCTGAATCGAGTTGGGAATCTTCAGTTACCATTTTATTAAAGCGGATGCACCAACTGCACCAGTTCCCACCAATTTGCAAAAACACATGCTTCCTTTCTTTTTGAGCTTTAGCAATAGCTGCTTTCAAATCAGCTTTCGCATCAGCAGCCGGGTTATAGACTTTGGGCGCTTCCTGAGCTCGTAAAACAGTTGCGATCAGAAGCATCATTATAATGATCAACAAACTTTTCTTCATTGCTTAAAATTTTATGGCGGTAAAGTTATTATTACTGAAACAAAAACATACTTTTTTTAAAAAACGAAGCCCTAAAAAAGGGAAAAGGACATTTTAATTAATTTTTTTTAGTAAATTACTTCTACCTAAAACACTCTCTATCATGCGAACTTTATTAAGAGTTACGTTGGATGTTACTGCATCCAACAAGGCGGTTACGGATGGTTCTCTACCTAAGATTATCCAATCAACTATTGAAAAAATAAAACCCGAAGCCAGCTATTTTCTTGCCGTTGACGGCTGCAGATCATGCTTCATGGTTTTTGATCTTAAAGATTCTTCGGAAATACCTGGTATTGCTGAACCATTTTTTCAAAGCATGAATGCTAAAGTGGATTTCAGCCCAGTTATGAACGCCGATGATCTGCAAAAAGGTCTTGCAGCCTTGGCCAATCGCTAAAATCATGTCGTATTTTTTCTTGACTTGACGGGGTTTCTTTCTACAAACCGGGATAGAAATAGTATTGCCTATTCGGAAGCAACTTTGTGGCTAAGTTTTCTGATATACTTAATGGTCTTAACGCGAAATATATCGTAAAACATGGCAAAAACTAGTATGGCTGACGGGATATAAAATGTCTTATAGGATATAATTTTAAACAGTATTCCACCTAAGATTCCTCCAATAAAGAAGAATGTAATTATGATAATTCGAAGGATTATTTTTTGTTTTAAAGCAGCTTTGTTTTCATCACTAGATTTTATTAACGCGGATAGCTCAATGCCTAAGTCTGTAAATATTCCTGTTAAATGAGTTGTTCTTACAACAGATCCGGATACCATTGAAACCATTGCGTTTTGCATTCCCATTGCAAATAAAAGACTTCCGGCAAAAAATTCGGTTTTAATTAACGAATTGTCGTAAGTATTCCCGTAGCTCCCTACAAAGCATAAAATGGTAATTTCAACAATTATTGGAACTGTATGAGAGAATCTTGGGTTACGAGCCAATTGAAATCTATAAAGACTTGACAAAAAAGCGCCCAAGAAGAATAGTAACATCCAGAGACCAACGATACGAGCAGATGCAAAATCTCCATTGGCAATCTTTTCAGCAAAAAGTGCAACATGACCCGTCACATTTGTTGTTAACACGGCGAATGCTAAAAAGCCTGCTACGTTTACAAATCCGGCTGTAAGGCATAACAGCGCAGCAAGCCGAATATTATGCTTATGAGTTCTTCGTTGTCCTGAGTGTCTAAACATGTCAAAAACGTATTTATGACTATCAATTATTTAGTCCTAAAGAAAAATAACAATAAATTTAATACTATGGACCAACGTATTGTAATTGCATGTATTTTTAACCTCCCAGTTCCATCCAAATAATGAACCAGCAACTCGAATATAATCAAGCCTTTAGGACAGCGCTCAACAACCTAAACATTCAACAACGCCAAGCTGTGGAAACAATTGACGGCCCAGTGCTCGTTGTGGCCGGCCCTGGAACTGGTAAAACTCAGATTTTAGCCGCACGGATAGGGAAGATTTTGTTGGATACCGATACCGATGCTCGCAATATTTTATGCCTAACATTTACCGAAGCGGGCGCCATCAATATGCGGAAGCGTTTGTTCGACTTTATAGGCCCGGATGCTTACCGCGTTAACATCTATACTTTCCATGCGTTTTGTAATGAGGTTATTCAGGAGAACCTGGAATACTTCGGCAAGATTAACCTCGACCCGATTTCGGATCTGGAAGAAGCTGAATTATTGAAAGAGCTGATTGACGAATTTAATGTCGGCAATCCGTTGAAACGTTTTACGGGTGAAGTTTACTTTGAAAAAAAGCGTCTTAAAAATCTCTTCAAACTCATTAAAAAAGAAGATTGGCAGCCCGAAAGTATAGAAAAGAAGATTGATGAATATCTGACCGACTTACCTTTTCGTGAAGAGTTCATTTATAAAAAGAAAACCAAACACTACAACGCCGGCGATTTAAAAGTTGATAAAATAGCAGAAGAAACGCAGAAAATGGAAATGCTGCGTGCGGCGGTTAAAGAGTATGCACATTACCAGGCAAAAATGCGCGCCCGAAATCGTTATGATTTTGATGACATGATTGTGTGGGTACTCGATGCTTTTAAAAACGATGCTAATTTGCTGGCTCGCTATCAGGAACAGTTTCAATATATTTTGGTGGATGAATACCAGGATACCAGTGGTGCACAGAATGAACTTTTGCAGCACTTAATCGCTGATCGCGAAAAACCTGATGTATTTGTAGTTGGAGATGACGATCAATCGATTTTTCGTTTTCAGGGAGCCAATATGAGCAATATTCTTGACTTTGCTTTCTCCTATAAAAACGACCTGAACACCATTGTGCTTACCCAGAATTATCGCTCAACGCAGGCAATTCTCGATGCCTCAAAGGTGCTTATCGATAATAACCTTGAGCGTTTAACTAAAGCGCTTAATCTTGATAAGAATTTAACTGCCGCCAACGCCAAACTGGCTTCGTTTTCTATCGTTCCCCAAATTCATGAATATCAAAATCAGGATCATGAATTGATAGGAGTGGCCACTCAAATTATTTCTTTATTGGAAGATGGAGTTGGCCCGGATGAAATTGCGGTGATCTTTCGTAATCACAATCAAGCGGAAGCATTGGCGAATTATTTGGCAGCAAAAGAGGTCCCTGTAAATATTAAACGTAAACTAGATATACTCACCTTGCCTTTTGTCGACAACATCATCAACATTCTGCGTTATTTGGCGATGGAAATGGATACACCTTACAGCGGCGACGACCTGTTGTTTGAAATCATGCATTATGATTTCTTTAACATTCCGTCCATTGAAACTGCCAAAATCAGTGTGGAAGTGTTCCGTAAAAACTACTCATTTGGAGCCAAGGCAGATGACAGTGTTTTCGGCAAAACTTCTATTCGTCGCTGGATAGCTGATCTGGCTCAACCTAAAAAACTAACACTGTTTGACCAGCAGACATCTGCAGAAATAAAAAAACTAAGCCAAGACCTGGAGTTTTGGATCAAAGAGTCAAAAAATTTAACGCTGCAGGAACTCTTCGAAAAGATAATTCTCCGTGCCGGTATTCTGAAGTACATCATGCACTCAAAAGAACGCAATTGGAACATGCAGGTACTCACCAATTTGTTCGACTTTTTGAAAGAAGAAAACCGTAAAAATCCTGATCTGAAAATAGAAGACTTTGTACGGACCATCGAACTCATGAAACAAAATGACATTCGACTGGAACTCAACAAAACGCTTTTCGCTGAAAAAGGTGTACATTTTATGACAGCGCACGGATCCAAAGGTTTGGAGTTTGAGTATGTGTTTCTGGTAGGATGTAATACCAAAGTTTGGGATACGAAACAAAAAGCTGGAGGAACTAAAAACTATAAATATCCTGACAACCTCACCACCAAAGTGGCCGAAGGTTCTGAACTGGAAGAATCGCGTCGTTTGTTTTATGTGGCTTTAACTCGAGCCAAACACTCGCTTTATGTTTCTTTTGCGGCAGAAGATAAAAAAGGAAAAGCACTGGAACATTCGCAATTTATTGCCGAAATGAGGCAAGGTTTGGATTTACCAACTCAGCACAAAACAGTAAACGAAGATGCGCTTTTTGATTACATCGCTACGCAGTTTAATGAAGAAGAAAAGCCTAAAATTGAGCTAATCGATAAAAACTACCTTGACCTTTTATTGCAAAATTACACCTTGAGTGTAACGCATTTGAGCAGTTATCTGGATTGCCCATTACGCTTTTACTTCCAGAATCTTATTCGTGTGCCTTCAGGAAAAAGTCCAAGCGCCACATTTGGCTTGGCTATACACTGGGCGCTGAACAAAATGTATATAAAAATGCATGAAACGAATGCGTTTCCGGGAGAAGACTTTTTATTTGATCAGTTCAGCTGGTTCATGTACCGTAACCGTGAGTCATTTACCAAAGATGATTTTAAGCTGCGCATGGAATACGGCCGAAAAATTATACCACCATATTATGTGCAGTACGCCATCACCTGGAACAAAGTAGCTGTTACCGAACGCTCCATTAAAAATGTGGTTATCGATAATGTGCCGATTAAAGGTAATCTGGATAAAATGGAATTCAATGGTAAACAAATCAATGTTGTCGATTACAAAACCGGTAAGTATAAAAACGCTAAAGCTAAATTCAGTCGCCCGGATGAGAAGAATCCGACGGGAGGCGATTACTGGCGCCAGGCTGTGTTTTATAAGATTTTAGTAGATAATGACAAAAGCAACGATTGGGAAGTGGTGAGTACTGAATTTGATTTTGTTGAACCGATTAAGGACAATGAATACCATAAAGAGAAAATCGTAATTACGCCCGACGATATTGAGTTTGTAAAAGCACAAATCAATGAAACGCATTCAAAAATCATGAATCACGAGTTTTCTCAAGGTTGCGGCAAAGAGGATTGCCATTGGTGTAACTTTGTTCGCAGCAATTTTGAACAACAAGAGGTTATGATTGGGGAAGAGGAGATTTAGTAGAAAGTCGGCAGTATTCAGTCAGCAAAGAAGAGGCCTAAGCCTCGAAGAGAAAAAAACAAATAGCACGAAGCAAAAACTCCGTGCTATTTGTTTTTTTAAACCAATTGGTTAAAAATCAGAGTAAAAAAGATTACAAATCCTCCCAAACTGTTTATGGAATACCAAAGCATATATGACTTGATATACTCAATCGGAAAATTACTTTCCTTCAGCTTTTTATTAAAGTAGTATCTCGAAATAAGGCTATATACTATCGCTAGAATGTAGCAAATAATATATGCGACTAATAAACTTACTACTCCACTGAACAAAAGCACTGAAAATAATATCAAAATACCAATTAGCGGTCCAAAGGTATATATTCTGCGAGCAGCAAATAAAGCTTTTAATTCTGCTTTTTTGTTCTGATCAAGCTTTTTAGCAGCCTTGTTATAAATAGCATAGTTAATAAAAGTTACTATTAGAAAAACAAGAGCAATCATAAATGGTTCATATTTATTCATTTTTTAAAAGTATGAAACTAATAAAAAAAGTTGACCAAACCCTGCACTTACTTCTTCCTTGCCTTTTGCAAATCTTCATCAATCCTAAATTTCACAATTCGTGCAATCAGATCAACCGGGAGCGGCTGATCAAGAGGGAATTGCACAGAACCTTTTGCATTTTTATAAATGGAGAGTTCCTGTTTGAAGGCGGAAATTCCTGATGAAGTTGGATAAAATCCAATATGGTTTTTATAACCTGCAAAATAAACCAACATCTTATTCAATTTAAACGCAGGCATTGAATAACTGATTACTTCTTTTGCCTGCGGAGCTGCTTCCTGAATTATTGCTCGCATTTGTTCTAAGCGTTGTTGAGTTTCTACCGGAAAACTGGCGATGTACTCATTAACGTCGGCTGGTTTTGTCATAATTGAAAATTTTCACTTATTCCTCAAAATATAAAAAATTCCAAAATACTACATTTTTGATATATATTTCTTCACTTTCAAACAGAGAAAAAAATACAATCACTTAGCTGATTTACAATTTATTAGATCTTTACTATCTTCATTTTTATGGGTAAATTCATACTAAAAATACTGCTCCATGAAATTAGTGCTCATAGCCATTTTTGTCGTCATTTTGAGTGGACAAAGTGCAGCCCAGCATATGCTTTATGGAGATGTGAAACAAGTGGGAACTAACGAAATAGTTCCGTATGTAAGTATTGAAATAGCCGGGCAAGCCAGAGGAACGTTAAGCAATGATCATGGTAGTTTTGAAATTAAAATATATGCCTTGCCTGTTCAGCTTAAAATTTCTTGTTTAGGCTATGCTCCTCAAACCATCTCAGTAAAAGATACCAGCTATCTCCTTATTCAGCTTCAGCCAACGGTAATTAAACTAAACGAAGTTCAGGTGTACTATCCGAATTATTTAAGAGATCTTATTTCGAAAGTCCACGACAAGGCCCTCAAAAACAGGAGACACCTATTGCCCGGAAAAGCATTTTATCGGCAATACAATCACAATGACACTTCCTGTACAGAAATCCTGGAATCATTCTACAAGGTAAAGACCTATAACAATGGCATAAGATGCTGGGAATTAACCCACTCACGCTATGGCATTAAAAACGTTGATACCGCTGATCGGGTTTACATCTATAATCAATCGGTGGTGACCAGGTACCTCAAGGCGTATTCAGAAGCCGCAATTGATTTAGATATCCCTCAACCTATTTGCCATGGAAAAAAGAGAAGTTTTAGCTATACAATTGCCAACCGTTTTCAAGATACAGCCACTGGAGATTCAATTCTTGAAATAGATTTTAACAGCAAAAAAAATCCTATTGACAGTACTTTTGGCAGTTTTTATATCAATGAAAAAACGCTGGAAATTCTATTTATAAAAGGGACTTATTTGGATAAACAAAATGTATTCATTGTGGCTTCCGGATATGAAAAAGACAAAGTGAAACTGATTGACAACACTCGGCTTGATTATGAAATTCGTTTTAAACCCGATTCAAGCGGATTGATCAGTTTGGATTATATTAAAACCAAAATCTCATTTTTTACCATCTACAACAAACGGCCGATACGCTTGACTTCTGAAGGATTCTTTTTTGTGTATGAACACAATGCCGACCTGAAAGTTCATGATATGGATTACGCTGTAAATGATTACGAAAACATTAAACACTCACGATATGATCCGATTTTTTGGTTTGAAAATCCGATTATTAAACGCAACCCCATTGAACAGCGCATACTCACGCAGTTTGAGAATGAAAACATAATAGGCAATCTGCTCCTGAATTAGTTCAGCAGCACGCTACTTACGCACCAATCCACACTTTCATTTTGAAGCCTGTCAAGTGCCGTAATCACATACACATATCTTTGCTTGGGCTTAGGCTCGGTATCCGTAAAACTCGTTTCATTGTACACTACTGTTATGATATGCTTTGCATCTAAAATATTGGTAGCCTCATTTTTTGTAAAACGATATATAACATAGCCGCGAGCGGTACCTCCATCCTTTGCCACATCAGGAGCTTTCCAACTTAATTTTACAACCCCCGGATTAGTTTGCACTGCTATGAATTCTTTAGGTGCATTGGGAGGAATACTGTCTATCCAGGGCATGGTTGGCGGTAAGGCCTGATATCGATAATAATTATTGCGAAGCGTATCTGTAAAACCTTGAATATTTCTTATCAATGATTTTGCGCTGAACCAAGCCTGTCCCTGAACATTTTCATACGAACGCGTAATTTTCAATTCGTCAGGCATGTGGGTAGCTCTACGCCAGGCCGGATCACTACCAATTCGATAAGCGCCCATTCCGATGTAGATATGCCGTCCGTAATTATTTGTGTTCCACCAATCTACAAGCGTTTCAAAATCAGCCTTTGGATGGCCAATCTGGAAATAAACCTGCGGAAGCATATAATCGACCCATCCTTGCTTTATCCACTCACGAGAATCAGCATATTGCCTGTAATAAGAAGATCCACCATCTGTCAATGAACCTTCATCATCATCGGTTACGGAGTTCTTCCAAATACCAAAAGGACTTATTCCAAATTTCACATAAGGCTTAGTGGCCTTAATACTGTCATGAACCATTTTTATTAAGAGGTTCACATTGTTTCTTCGCCAATCGTCAATATTGGTAAATCCATTGGGGTACTTTTTAAACGTAGCCCAGTCTTGTAAAGTTTGATTAGGCTCGGGATAAGGGTAGAAATAATCGTCGAAATGTATTCCATCAATATCATAGTTTCTAACCACATCCATTACAACACTTACTATATAATTACGTACTTCAGGCAATCCCGGGTTAAACAGAAGCTGACCTCCATAACGAAAAAACCAATCAGGATGAGTGCGCGTAATGTGGTTGGTTGCGACCGGCCCGCGGGCACTTTTATGTGTGGCGCGATACGGATTAAACCAGGCATGAAACTCCATTGCGCGTTTATGCGTTTCTTCAATCATAAACTGAAGCGGATCATATACCGGATAAGGAAGACGACCTTGAGCTCCTGTTAACCATGAAGACCAGGGCTCACGACTTTTAGCATAAAAAGCATCAGCTGCCGGACGTATTTGAGTTATTACCGTATTAATTCCATCGCGTTTTTGTTGATCGAGCAAATATATAAATTGGTCTTGCTGTTCACTGGCCGACAATTGATTGCTATTAGGCCAATCAATATTAGCCACAGTTGCAATCCAAACGCCTCTGAATTCACGCTTGGGATGGTTAGTATTTTGCGCAAAGCAAACGTAATTACCAAAAATGAAAAACAGGAGAACGAGTAATTTATAGTGTTGTTTAATCAGCATTTTTATATAAAATCAATCTGCAAAAATAAAATTTTGAGAATACACGGTATGTGGAAAAAATTACCCGACCGCTCTCTTACAGGCTATGAAACTTAAGATTATTAGCATTAATTTGGCTGGCATTATAATTGAATTAGTAAAAAACCGGCTTCTTTAATCTAAACAATAGATTTAAATAAATATTGTGCAAGGTGCAAAAGTAGGTAAATCCACTATAACTGAAGCATGTGTTAAATCACTTGCTAATAACCCCAAACCAATACAAGAGAAAAAATTACACTAACTAAAATGGAAACCACAGAAACCCAAACATCATCGAAAAACTGGATCTACATCCTATCCGCATTAATCGTTTTATTGCTAGGAGCTAACGCCTATCTTTTCTTTAACAAGAATGATAAGGAAGCTAAGATCATAACTCTTTCTGACGAAAAGTTGAACTTACAAGTTGAGCTTAACAAAATGAAAGATGAATTATCGTCAGTGAAAGCTTTGAACACTAACTTATCTGATGATATGCAGGCAAAAGAAAAAGAGCTGAGTGCTAAGATTGAGGAGCTTGAAATCGCTTTACGTCAGGGCAAACTTACCGCTGCACAACTTTCAAAAGCAAAATCAGAAATTAGTACTTTAAAAAACACCATCAATAAATACATTGCTGATATTGAACAACTGAAACAGGAAAAAGAGATCCTTACTGCACAAAACTCTAGTCTAAAGTCATCTGTTGACTCAGTAAGCAGCAAAAATGGCGAACTGATTAGCAAAAACACAGAACTTTCAAATACTGTATCAAAAGCGTCAATGCTTAAAGCCCAAAGCGTAACTATTTCTACTTTAAAGAGAAAAAACAGTGGAAAATTGGTTGATGTTACCCGTGCAAAACAACTTGACAAAGTGGTGGCTAATATCAATATGGTCCCTAATGATCTTGCGGTTGAAGGACCTCACCTGATTTACATGCAAATTATTGATCCTTCCGGTAAAATGGTAAGTTCAGTTACAGAAGATACCAGTAAACCATTAATGATTGGTGGTGAAAAAATTGAGTACACCACCAGCACTACAATTCCTTACGTCCATAGCAATTCAAACTATGCAATTGAATGGTTAAGCAGCGAAGGCTGGACCTCAGGAACCTACAAAGTGAACATTTACACCGAACGTACACTTATAGGCTCAACCACCTTTACCCTTAAATAACTTACATAATCACATATAAAAAAAGAGCACCTCTTTGGTGCTCTTTTTTTATGCTCTTTTTTCACTCACAAACTGCTTTACTACCGGCAAGTTAATATAGAAAGTGGTTCCCACCCCTGCTACAGAGTTAAAACGTATGGTACCACCGGCATTTTCAATGGAGCTTTTTACGAAAGCTAAACCAATACCCATTCCGGAACTCTTGGTGGTAAAATTCGGAGAAAAGATTTTTTCACGTGCATCATCGGGTATTCCCAGACCGTTATCTGAAATAGTGATCGACACCTCATTATCTGATCCTGTTAAGTCAATAATAACCATACCCTTTGTTTCAGGAGGCATCGCTTGTAATGCATTTTTTACCAGGTTATTAAAAGAACGCATTAACTGATCTTTATCAGCAAACACACTTGTATTGGTATAGCTCCATGATTTAAAGGTTACTTCAGCCGATTCTGTTTCTTTAAAAACAAACACTGTTTCTTCCAAAATCTCTTTTACATCGAACACTTCATTATGCGTATCGGGCATTCGTGCAAAACTCGAAAATTCAGAAGCAATGAATGATAAACTATCAATTTGTTTGATAAACCCCTTACTAAACTTCTCAAATTTCTGATCAAAATTAGGGTCCTTATCTCGCCAGGCGCGGTCCAAATGCTGAACTCCTAAGCGTAAAGGTGTAAGTGGATTTTTAATTTCATGAGCAACCTGTTTTGCCATTTCACGCCAAGCGTTTTCACGTTCAGACATCGCCAATTTACGCGCACTTATTTCCAATTCGGCAATCATGTTGTTGTATTCTTTTACCATGTTGCCAATTTCATCATTCCCCCGCCACTCTATTGGAGTGTATTTACCAATCCGTGTGGTACGAAAATTTTGAAGCAATAGCTCCAAAGGAGCCGTTATGGAATTTGAAAAGATGAAAGCTACAATACCAATAGCTAAGAAAACAAATGAATACACATTAATAATAGCATTCAAAAACGCCGAGATACGGGTTCGGTATTCTTCTTCGTTTTCAAAATAAGGTAAACTGATATAACCTAAAATTTGATTTTTAGAATTTACAATTGGCGAATAAGCGGCCAGGTAATCAAGCTTACCTATCTTTTCGTATTCAGTAATGTATTCAATGAATCCGCTGCGTTGAATATTATAGAATGGCTTCGGGTCAATTTTCTCATCAATCAATCCTCTATCAAATAGTTTTGGCTGAGTTGATATGATAAGGTTTCCTTCGGTATCATAAAGGTTAATATCATTGTCGGTCACGTCGGAGAAAGAGGCAAACTTGACAGGAAAATCCTTATCAATAATAAGCCTATCATTTTCGACCAGCTCAGAGTTAAAACTTGCTGTAGCCAAACTAACCCTTTCGTTGATCAACTGACTTTGTTGCTCTTTATACTGGCGCCGTACATTGGATAAAGTTACCCAACCAATTACGATGATCGACATCATCACAGCCAATATCATCGATAACTGAATACGCGTTTTAAACAGAATATTAACCGAAGAAAATACTTCATTGAAATTAAACCGGAGCAGATCATCAAAATGGGTATAAACGACTGAAAATAAATACCTGCAAATAAGTATCAGGAACGTAAAAACAATCGAGAAACCTAAAATATAGGAGAAGATAGCCAGCTCAACAAAGAATCCTCCATTCTTTTTACTCACAACAATTATAGTATTATCGCGTGCTTTATAAACTAAATGATTATACCCGTTAAGGTTCGCAAAATAGCTATCATGAACTCTCAATTGCGCGTTGAACTCATCATCCAGTCTTTTATACAAATAATCCCCCTTATTGCTCATCAATTTGTGCTTATTGTAAAGAGCATAAGAATATCTTTCAATTTCTTTATTGATGTTTACATTCCCTTCAAGCAGAAGTTTAGGAAAAGTATTTCCTTTATCTACTAGCTTTGAGTGAATATCAAAAAGCAACTTCGCCATTTTCGGGCTATCCAGATTTAAAACCGCAATGTAGCGCTGCATGCCTGGAATACCCTTAGGCTGAAAAAGGGTATCTTGTTTGATAGAAAAAGATTTAAGCCCTGCATTGTCGAGCAAAGCCCTAAACGGACCTGCATTTTCTTCAGTTAATGAATCAACTGAAGACGTAACGGGATACACGCTTACTTCATACCTGGAAAAATAACCACCAAAATATCTTTTTTGAAGATGATTATTTAATTGTATACGATTGGGCAGCTCCTCCCCGTTAAAATAGTTTGCAATAGCTTTATCATATTTAATATTCTCCCGAATATCATTAAAAACGAACTCAGCGATAGGATCATTCGCATCTTCCAGTTTTAACGCAACTAGTTTTCTTCTTTCCTTTTCCTTTTGATTATTAAATTCAATCAAATTAGAAGCTACGAGTATTGAAAAAATGAGCAGAATAATTGTGCGTTCAGGAAAATCAAGCACCCCTCTTCTTTGTCTTGCTACGCGTTCTATAAGAACGAGAAAGAAAGCAATTAACAGGTAATAAATATTAAAGCTATTGGTAACAATAAGTACTAATGTAACTACTGTTAAGGCAACACTTGCGAGTGTAATTTTTTCGCCGGTTGAAAAGTCAAACGCCATAAACAACCGTGCGAGAATTAAACAAAAAAGATAGAAAGTGTATAATACAATGGCTGTTATAAATAAGCCCAAAAAGCTATAGATTGAAAGATCAAGTACATGGGAAATATCAAACTGTATGCGGGAGTTAATGATTAACCCTTGAAAAACAAAAAACAGAGTAGCACTTAATTTATAAACTATGGCTATTAAAAGGGATGCTAAAACATAAGCTACTGTTTTAACTCGCACTGAAAACTTGAAAGATTTAAGCTTACGTTCAAAAAACCAGAGAATGCCAAAAACAAAAAGGGTATTCAGAAATAACTCACCTAGCGAATTATTGGGATAACTGGAAGCGTATATGTACGGACCAAAAAGTTCAAGTTTGTAAAACTCACTTGGCACTCTTAAATTGATCATCAAAAATCTCATTCCCACCGGCAATACTATTGCAAAAAGGATGACTAACGCCCAATTCTTTTTAATAAAGAAAATATGAGCAATAAGTAGTAGCAAAATGAAAGTGAGTAGGATGATTACGGCATCAATGATGATTTCTAGGACAGAAACAATTTGCGCACTTAAAGCTTTATCAATGCTTAAGTAAAACAACGCCTTTCCTCCATTATCTTTCACCGCTACCGCCCCGGGATCTGTTGATTGAGCTAACTTAAAATAGGAGGGAATTGCTAAATCACGTGAAAATTCATTTTGCAGATAGGTATTTTGGAAAGAATATTCGCTTTTAATGGGCACAAAAAATAGCGTCGCATTGTTTCCTTTTACTTTCTTAATAATAAAATACCATCCATTAGATAACTGCCTAAAAGATGAACCATCATGTATTTGTTCCGGATGGGGAAGAACAATACGATTGCTACTCCAAAACGTTAATTTATCAAACTGATAATGAAGCATACTAATATTTTCAACATCTAATTGATCAATTAAATCAGAGACATTGGCAATAAATTTAGTATCAACACCTTTAGCAAGGTTTGTTTCATAAAAATCATTGACTAAATCGGACTTTCGAATCAATGCTTTTTGAGTGCGATTAGCAATTTCGGTTGTTTCACGTTCCGATGAAGTGAAAAAGTCAATCGAAAAACTAAGAATGAGCAAAACAGCAAGTAATCCCAGCAATCCGTAAATAATTTTAATGTTGACTTTCAATGCAATAGGCTTTAATGGACTGAATTTTAAAAATAAATATTTAATAATGAATTATTTATTTATTTATTGATACTTAGAGGAATTCTATCAATAAAAAAGCCTTTCGAGTTCGAAAGGCTTTGGTTTTTCTATTGACCAACGACTAATTAAAGGCTGGCAGTAGCCATCTCTTTACTTACTTTTTTCACCAATCCTTGTAACACATTTCCCGGACCAACTTCGGTAAAAGAAGTAGCTCCATCAGCAATCATTGCCTGAACAGTTTGAGTCCAGCGAACAGCTCCTGTTAACTGAGCAATTAAATTTTTCTTAATCACTTCAGGATCAGTGGTAGGAGCCGCATTGATATTTTGATATACCGGGCAAATAGGCTGATTAAAAGTAGTGGCATTAATTGCTGCTTCTAGTTCAACACGGGCAGGCTCCATTAAAGGCGAGTGAAAAGCTCCACCAACATTTAACACCAAAGCACGTTTAGCGCCTGCTTCTTTTAATTTCTCACATGCAGTATTCACGCCTTCAATCGTTCCTGAAATCACTAATTGTCCAGGGCAATTGTAATTAGCAGCAACCACTACATCATTGATCGATGCACAAATATCTTCTACTACTTTATCTTCCAAACCTAAAATTGCCGCCATTGTTGAAGGCTGTACTTCGCAAGCTTTTTGCATGGCGTTTGCACGAGCAATTACCAGTTTAAAAGCATCTTCAAAACTCAATGTTCCGTTAGCCACCAAAGCCGAAAACTCGCCTAACGAATGCCCTGCAACCATTTCCGGTTTGAATTCTCCATCCGCTATTAATGCTTTAATTACTGAATGTAAAAAGATAGCTGGTTGAGTAACTTTAGTTTGTTTTAAATCTTCATCGGTGCCGGTAAACATTGTATCTGTAATACGGAAACCGATAATTTCATTCGCTTTTTCAAAAAGTTCTTTAGCCTGAGCAGAAGACTCATAAAGATCTTTACCCATGCCTACAAATTGTGCCCCTTGTCCAGGGAAAACATATGCTTTCATTAATTATAGTTAATAGTTATTGGATAGTGATGTCCATCGTCAATGGACCATAGCTTTCTTTGGTTGTAGTAGATACTTATAAAATCTGATATCTTTAACTTACAACTTATTACGTTGAACTTAATCAGCTTAATTTTGCCGCGATTAATTGCATAAATTCCATACGCGTATTTTCGTTCACAAACTCACCTGTAAATGCCGAGGTCGTCGTTACCGAATTTTGTTTCTGAATACCCCGCATGCTCATGCACATGTGTTTACATTCAATCACCACAGCTACGCCTAATGGTTTCAAGGTCGATTCAATACAGTCGCGAATTTCGTTGGTTAATCGTTCTTGCACTTGCAAACGTCGCGAAAAGGCATCAACAACGCGAGGGATTTTACTCAATCCTACAACTTTTCCGTTGGGAATATACGCTACGTGAGCTTTACCAAAAAAAGGCAGCATATGGTGTTCGCACATAGAATACACTTCAATATCTTTTACAATAACCATTTGACTGTAATCTTCGGTAAACATAGCCGATTTCAAAATCTCGGTTGGATTCAGATCATAGCCGTGGGTAAGAAACTGTAATGCTTTGGCAACGCGCTCAGGAGTCTTATTCAAACCTTCACGATCCGGATTCTCTCCAATATCTTTTAAAATATCATGATACTTATCCGCAATCCTTTTGATTTTACCAGCATTGTAACGGTCAATTTTTTCATAACCGTCCATCTCATTTTCCTCCATCATACTTGGAGTATGGTCTTTATATTGTTCCATAATTTTATATTCGTTACTAACCGAAATATTCAACGAAGTTATTTTCCGTTTCGAAAAGTTTAATCGAATGTAAGGCAGCGCCCTTGCTTTCAATTTCGCCTTTTAACTGATTAAAAATTTCCATGGCCAACATTTCCGTAGAGGCCATCTTGCCTTTCATAAAGTCGACATCAAGATTTATGTTCTTATGATCAAGCTTATCAATTACACGAGAATTGATGATTTGTTTTAAATCTTTTAAATCGATCACAAAACCTGTCTCAGGATTCACCTCGCCTTTTACGGTCACAAACAGATCATAGTTATGTCCGTGCCAGTTAGGATTAGAGCATTTACCGAACATTTCAGCGTTCTTGTCATTACTCCATTCTTCCCGAAAAAGCTTATGAGCCGCATTAAAATGTTCTTTTCTTGTTATGTAGATCATGGCGCAAATATCGTAAAAAAATTGATGTCCATAGTCCATAGCATGATTAGATGATAATTCAAAAATTGATAATCAATGGTTGCTCGACTATCGACTATGGACTTTCCATTTTACATCCTACATTTGCCCTAATTATGAAACTACTCCTAGTTGCTGCTACCAAAGCGGAGATTCAGCCATTTATCAACATTCATCCTCATACAGATGTTTTGATCACCGGAGTAGGGATGGTTGCCACCACCTATCACCTCACGAAGCATTTGGCTAAAAATTCGTATGATTTGGTTATTAATGCCGGTATAGCGGGCGCATTTGATCGCTCAATTAAGCTGGGTGAAGTTATACAAGTGATAAGCGAGGAGCTACCGGAGCTTGGAGCCGAAGATGGTGATCACTTTGTGAGCCTGACTGATCTTGGTTTTATGAACCCTAATGAATTCCCGTTTACAAATGGAAAACTGATCAATAATTTCAGAACAGAAAACTTAAAATCACTCGCAGGTGTTACGGTAAATACGGTTAACGGCAATGAATCCAGCATACAAAAGATGGTGGAACGCTGTACTCCCGATGTGGAGAGCATGGAAGGTGCTGCTTTTTTCTACGTTTGTTTACAGGAAAACGTGAAGTTTATTCAACTGCGCAGCATTTCCAACCATGTAGAAAAACGTAATCGTGCAAACTGGGACATCCCTTTGGCGATTAAACACCTGAATAATTATTTAATCGAATATGTAAATAAGATCTATTAGAGTTGAAGGCTTGATATAGAAACGCTTCGACTCCGCTCAACGTGACCTTTTAATATTAACATTTTTAACATGAAACTTACTCTAGGCTTTTCGCCTTGCCCTAATGATACTTTTATTTTTGATGCGTTAATCCATAAAAAGATTGACACTGAAGGATTAGACTTTGAATTTTCGTTTGATGATGTTGAAACGTTGAATCAAAAAGCTTTTCGGAACGAATTAGACATTACTAAGCTTAGTTTCCACGCATTTGCCTATGCTGCTGAAAACTATGCTTTATTGAATTCAGGCAGTGCTTTGGGTTTCGGGGTTGGACCCTTGTTGATAGCTAAACGAGATATCAATACCGAAACGGCTGAGGAGAAGCATAAAATTGCGATGAAATCAGGCAGAGAAAGCATGGGCAATTTGATTTCAAGACTTAGCCCGCATCTTGCTGATTTAAAAATTGGGATTCCCGGCAAATACACCACTGCTAATTTTCTGCTAAGCCTGGCATTTCCGCAAGCAAAAAATAAAGAAGAACTACTTTTTTCAGAGATAGAAAACGCTCTCGTTGATGAAAAAATCGACTTGGGCTTAATTATTCATGAAAATCGTTTCACCTATCAACAAAAAGGCTTGTTCAAAGTACTCGATTTGGGGGAATATTGGGAAAACTTAACCGGGGCCCCAATTCCATTAGGAGGAATTTTCATTAAACGATCGTTGCCGATTGAGGTTCAGCAAACTGTAAACCGTTTGATTCGCAACAGTGTGGAATTTGCTTTTCGTGATCCGCGTTCGGCAATGGAATTTGTGCGCCAATATGCGCAGGAAATGAGCGAAGAAGTAATGATCAAGCATATTAAGCTGTATGTTAATAGATATTCCTTAGATTTAGGGCCAGATGGACGCCGTGCTATTGAAACGATGTTTAAAGTGGCTGCCGAAAAAGATATTCTTCAAAAACCTGGTCAAAACTTATTTGTAGCATGATTGTAATTGTAGGAGGAGCCGGATTAGCTGGCAGCAATCTTGTATTAAAACTTAATACTGAAAACTTTAATGACATCGTTATTGCCGATGACTATACAGACCTGGAAAAAAAACAGCATCTGTTAAGTAAACGTTTCTCAAAAAAAATAAAATACCAGGAACTCCCTCGCTTCCTTACCGTTAACCAGTTGCATGTGCAATTGGTGGTGGTAACCGAAGAAGTTTCAACTGAACTTGCTAAAGGAATTTGGAATAGTTGTTTAGCATTTGGCCTTCCCTTATTAGTGTTAGAAAAAGGAATACAATCGACATTTGAGGAAATAAGTAAAGCCGAATCACGTAAGCCTTATTTTTGGTCAATTGTTAAAACTGAAAACATCCAGCAAGTTGCCTTGGCTACTGAATCCTTATTTTTCTTAATGAAGGAGCGGCGTAGTTCAGGGGTTTATGAAATTGATACCAATGGAAACTGTTTAGCCTTGCAAAACATCGGGTTTCAGAGCCTCAAAATGGAATAAATGTATTCGTCCATTAGTGTTCCATGCTTTATAATGGCAAAGCGAAGCATGGCCTCCTGACGAAAGCCTGCCCGTTCAAGAACTTTCATGGAAGCATGGTTGAATTCAAAAACACTGGCATAAATGCGAACCACATCAAAAGTTGAAAAAGTATAGTCTACCACTTCATTGACTGCATTCGACATTATTTTTTGGTTCCAGTAGTTTTCGCCCAGCCAAAAACCAATCTCAGCGCTGCATTTATAAACATCATCTTTCAAATTAATGCCTATAGAACCAACCGCTAATCCGTCAATATCAATGGCAAAATGGGTAAGCGGTTGTTGGTTTTCATTCAAAGCTATCCAAGCGCGGGCATCTTCTATTGTGTATGGATGCGGGAAATAATCCCTCACATTATTCCATAGCTTTTCATTGTTAGCATTATCAGCTAACGAAAACTCATCGCCTTGTCGCAATGGCCGCAGCTTAAAATGATCAGCCTTGATTTCCATTGCTTACTTTGTAAACCGTTCTCGTTGAATAAACAGAACCGGGTCTGAGAATCGTATCCGGCAAAGAAGGAATATTTATAGCGTTCGGGTGAACCTGTGTTTCCAAACAAAACGCATGAAAAGGCCCGTACTTCACGCCATTTTTACCTTTAATTTCAGGAATATACTTTCCGCAATATAAATGCACAACCGGCTCGGTAGTAAACACATTCAACTGTACACCTGTTTCCTTTGATTTAGCTTTTGCGGCTAATGCTAAACCACCCGGATTTGCTATCACAAAACTCTGATCGTATCCTTCCTCCGGATCCATATCGCGGTTAATGGTTCGTTCGGTTCTAAAATCGTGAGCGGTTGAAGCTATAGGAATCAAATTGCCGGTTACCACATAATTGCTATCCTGTTCTAAATAATTATCAGCATTGATGGTGAGCAAATGTTCTCCAATCGTTGTTGCTCCTCCGTCCAGGTTAAAATAACTATGATGGGTAATGTTTACAGCCGTTGGTGCATCAGTAGTAGCCTTGAACTCATAACTAAGTTCATTTTCATTATTCAACTCAAAGGTTATGTACAGATCTAAATTACCAGGGAAGTGCTCTTCTCCATCAGAACTTATATAACGAAGCGTTACTGTTGGATTTGGCAATGCAGTATAGCCAATTACCTCAAACACCTTTTTATCAAACCCCTCAATTCCTCCATGTAAACAATCGCCGTTTTGGTTTTGAGCTATCTGATAGTCTTTGCCGTCAATTTTAAATTTTCCGCCTTTAACTCTATTTGCATAACGTCCGATAACGGCTCCGAAGTAAGGATAGTTACTCAAATATTCTTTAGAAAAATATTCATCAACATTATCAAAACCCAGCACAATATCAACCTCCTTGCCATCGGCCGCTTTCACCTTAAATGATTTAATAATAGCGCCATAATTCAGAATCTCAACGGAGGTTCCTTTTTCATTTTCAAGCGAAATTAAATAAAGATCTCCTTTAGCTGTTGTTCCGCAATACTGTTTATTAACCTTCATGTTGTTTTTTCGTATTATGATACTACATCTTTAACATATCCGTTGGTAATCAAAAAATCGAAGAGCGGCTTAGCTTCAACCGAGCTAGGCATATTTTGAGAGGTGATCACTTTGCCTTCTTTAGATGAAAAATAAGGGAAAGCATACAATTTCACATTCTTACTAAATAATCCACTAATATAGCTCAGCAATTCTCGTGAATAATTGGCACCGTAATTTTCTGCATTAAATATATTAACCAAATTGGCTATATTCAGCAATAGGATAATGCTCTTAGGCTTGCACTGATTTAGGTACTGAGCCAATTTATTATGACGAGAAAAGTTAGAAACAATCACTGTTCGCTTTCGCGACAATAAATCATCCACCCTATGCATTATTTCATCCAAGTTAATCGCACCATCCACTTCTGACAAAAGATTATTTAAGGTTATCTCCGTCAACACCACCAGATTTTCATCCTTGGCGTTTTCATTTTGCTTTACGTACTCTATGGCGGTGGTTAATTTTTCCTTATTAATAGGTGCTTTTTGGCCATAACGACGGCGATAAATAATCACTTCTTTTTTATAAAGCAGATCTTTAGGCTGGTAAACGGTGCTATCGGCTCCAAAAATGGCGGCACTCGAAAACCCTTTGGCGATGAGGTATAAATTAAGCAATCGGTTATTTACACCGTCAAAGGCCGGCCCTGATACATTGATCATATCAATTTCCACGGAACCAACCGAAAGATTATCAGCCAATGACTCAATCATGGCTTGTGGATCTTCATGATAATAATAGGCCGCATAAACCAAGTTCACGCCCAAAATACCTAATACATCCTGTTGAAGGCTTGCATCACTATCTAATAAGCGAACGTGGAATAAAATATCATTACACTCTGCCCCGGGCTGCAATTGAAAGCGTAAACCAATCCAACCATGGGGTTCATTGGTTTTGCTGTAATTGAGAGTCATTACAGTATCTGCAAAGGCGAAAAAAGTACGTTTTTTGTATTTTTCGTCAGAAAGACGTTCACTAAGCAAAGGGTACTCATGATCCAACATTTTTAGCAAACGAGATTTAGACACATACCGACCGCTTTCTTCGGCTCCGTAAATGGCGTTACTAAAGGCCATATCATAAGCCGACATGGTTTTAGCAACTGTTCCGGAAGCTGCTCCTGCCATAAAAAAATTACGGGCTACTTCTTGTCCTGCACCAATCTCCGCAAATGTGCCGTAAATATGTTCATCCAGGTTTATTTTTAATGCCTTGCGCTTGGTTTCTAGAACTTCTCTCATAGTGTGTAAAGGTAGCAAACAAGTCAGAATCTATGAAAAGGCTTTAATAGTGATAAGAGCACTATATTAAACTAATAAACCCCGGCCGGATGCGCAGGCAGGGGTTCTTGCTTTGGATAGGGTAAACTCTTTAAGCAGTAACAGAACTGCTTTCGCCCACAAACTTAGCAATATAATCTCCAACAGTGGAAGTGTTTTTTGGATTTTGATTGTTAATGTCGACTGTTGCAATTCCTTCATCAATCGATTTTTTAACAGCTTTGCGAATGCAATTAGCTTCATCAAACAGCTGAAAATGATCTAACATCATTGCTGCTGATAAAATTGCGGCAACCGGATTGGCGACATTTTTACCTGCAGCCTGTGGATATGACCCGTGGCAAGGCTCGAACATCGCGGTTTTTGCGCCCATTGATGCAGATGCTAATAAACCTAATGAACCTGTAATTACGCTGGCTTCATCAGAGATAATATCACCAAACATATTTTCAGTTAAGATAACATCAAACTGAACCGGATTCACGATCATTTGCATAGCCGCATTATCTACGAATAAATAATCGACTTCTACATCAGGATATTCAGACGCCATTTTCTTCACCACATCTCTCCAAAGACGTGAGGTTTCCAATACGTTGGCTTTATCAACTAAGGTTAATTTTTTACGACGAGCTCTTGCCGCCTCAAAAGCAGGTTTAGCGATACGTTCAATTTCTATAACTGAGTATTCGCAATTGTCATAAGCCGTAGTATCGTTATTTTTACGTCCTTTTTCGCCGAAATAAATACCGCCGGTTAATTCTCTGTAAACTACCAAATCAGCGCCTTTGATACGATCTTCTTTTAAGGGAGATTTATCGATCAACGAATCGTAGGTAGTAACCGGACGAATATTGCAAAACAGCCCCATTTCCTTGCGGATTTTCAACAAGCCTTGTTCCGGGCGAACCTTTGCATTAGGATCATTATCATATTTCGGATCACCTATGGCTCCGAATAAAATGGCATCTGATTCTAAACATACCTTTAGCGTTTCATCAGGCATTGGATTTCCGGTTACATCGATAGCGATTGCTCCGGCCAATGCTTCTGTGTATTCAAATGTATGGTTGTACTTACCGGCAATAGCATTCAATACTTTGATAGCTTGTGCTACCACTTCCGGACCAATACCGTCACCGGACAATACGGCAATTTTCTTTTTCATATATTCCTAATTCCCCCTGAAGGGACAATTTATTCAAATTTAGTTAATTAGACCGCTTTTTGTTCGAACGCTTCAATTTTGTCTTTTAAGCTTAACAAAAAGTCGATATCATCATAGCCATTCAACAAGCACATTTTTTTGTAGCCATCAATCGAAAACGATTCTGATTTATTACCAAGTGCAATGGTTTGTGATTCCAGGTCAATTGTAAGTTCAGTTGATGGTTCATTGATTACCGCTTGTAGGATTTCTTGCAAAAACTCTTCGGATACCTGAACCGGCAACAAGAAGTTATTCAAGGCATTTCCTTTAAAAATATCGGCAAAGAAGCTCGACACAACTACTTTAAATCCGAAATCATGAATTGACCAAGCCGCATGTTCACGACTTGAACCGCAACCAAAATTGCGCCCGGCCACCAAGATTTCACCCGAATATTTGGGATTATTTAATACGAAATCAGCCTTAGGATTACCTGCTGAATCATAACGCCAATCGCAGAACAAATTATCACCAAAACCTTCACGACTGGTTGCTTTTAGAAAGCGAGCCGGAATGATTTGATCTGTATCTATATTTTCGATCGGCAACGGTACTGCTGTTGCCGTTAACTTTTGAAATTTTTCTACTTTCATAATTTAGATTTGAGTATTAAGATAGGCGATTTGAGATAAATAGCTGTTCACATCATCCATCTTCCCTTCTCACTAATTTTAATTCAAATAAGCTTTCACATCCACAATTTTACCTTCCAAAGCGGTAATTGCTGCAACCAATGGAGAAGCAAGTAAAGTACGTGCACCTTGTCCTTGACGGCCTTCAAAATTACGATTCGAAGTAGAAACGCAATATTCGCCCGCAGGAATTTTATCTTCATTCATACCTAAACAAGCCGAACAACCCGGTTCACGAAGCTGGAAGCCTGCTTCTGCAAAAATTTTATCTAAGCCTTCAGATTTAGCTTGCGCTTCAACTAATTTAGAACCCGGAACGATGAAGGCATTTACGTTATCCGCTTTTTTACGGCCTTTTACCAACTCAGCAACTAAACGCAGATCTTCGATACGAGAATTGGTGCAGCTACCGATAAAGACAAAATTCACTTGCTTATTTATCAACGATTCACCTGCTTTAAAGCCCATATAACCTAAGGCTTTGTCGAAGCTTTCCTGACCAGAGAATTTATCTTCTGTGGGAACGTTTTCGGTTACTTTAATACCCATTCCCGGATTGGTACCGAATGTAATCATCGGTTCTATATCAGCCGCATCATATGAGTACTCGAGATCAAAAGTAGCATCGTTATCAGTAGGCAATGTTTCCCAGTACGCTACTGCTTTTTCAAAATCTTCTCCTTTTGGAGCAAACTCACGACCGCGAACGTATTCAAAAGTGGTTTCATCAGGAGCAATCATGCCACCACGAGCACCCATTTCAATACTCATATTGCAAACGGTCATTCGGCCTTCCATGCTCATTTCACGGAAAACATTCCCGGCAAACTCCACAAAATAACCTGTTCCGCCGTTGGCACTGAGCTTAGCGATGATATAAAGAATTACATCTTTTGGCGAAACGCCTTTTGCTAATACTCCATTTACGTTTACACGCATTTTCTTAGGCTTGTTTTGCAACAAACATTGGCTGGCCATTACTTGAGCAACCTGACTGGTTCCGATACCAAACGCAATTGAACCAAAGGCTCCATGGGTTGAAGTATGACTATCCCCGCAAACAATGGTCATTCCGGGTTGGGTTACACCAAGCTCAGGACCAATAACATGCACAATACCTTGATATTTGTGGCCTAAGCCGTATAACTCAACATTATGTTTAGCACAGTTTTCGGTAAGTTTATTTACCTGAAAACGCGAAAGGTCATCTTTAATCGGCAAATGCTGATCCCAGGTAGGAACATTATGATCAGCTGTAGCCATTATTTTTTCAGGGCGGAACAGTTGAATTCCGCGTTCTTCCAACTCAGCAAATGCTTGCGGGCTGGTAACTTCATGAATTAAATGCTTATCAATATATAATACATCGATTCCTCCTTCTGCAGAAGTCACAACGTGTGCATCCCAAACTTTGTCAAATAAGGTCTTTCCCATCTATTTTTTGATTTAAAGCCTCACCCTTTGATTCCCTCTCCTAAAAGAGAGCAACTTTGAGGGAAGCTTTCTTATTGTCTATTCTTATTATAATCACTGCATTGGCCTCAAGCCCCCTTAGGAGATTTAGGGTTTAAGCAATAGAAATATTAACGATTTTCATCAACTCATGAATATCAATATCATGAACTTCCTTTTTACGATCGGCAATTTTTAAAAAATGAGCATACACAATATCCAGCTCCTCTTTACTTAATGAGTAGCCAATATTTTGTGCGCGATAAGCTAATGCTGCACGGCCACTACGTGCTGTTAAAACGATTAATGATTCATCAACGCCTACATCTTTAGGGTCAATGATTTCATATGTCTCACGGTTCTTAATCATGCCGTCCTGATGAATTCCTGACGAATGAGCGAAAGCATTTGACCCCACAATAGCTTTATTGGGCTGCACAAACATTTGCATACGCTCTGAAACCAATTGGCTAATTGGATAAAGCATTGGCGTGTTAACGCCGGTATATAAATTCAAATATGGATGCTGACGCATAATCATCACCACTTCTTCAAGTGAAGTATTCCCAGCACGCTCACCAATACCGTTAATTGTACATTCAATTTGTCCTGCTCCGTTCAAAACACCTGCAATAGAATTAGCTGTTGCCAACCCTAAATCATTATGACAATGAGTTGAAAGGATGGCTTTATCAATTCCTTTCACATTTTCTTTTAGGAATTTGATTTTTTCGCCATATTCATGCGGAAGGCAATATCCGGTAGTATCGGGAATATTCAATACAGTTGCACCGGCTTTTATGGCTGCTTCGCAAACACGAGCAAGAAATTCATTATCCGTACGTCCGGCGTCTTCAGCATAAAATTCAACATCTTCAACAAAACTCTTTGCATATTTAACTGCTGCCATCGCACGCTCTATAATTTCCTCACGGGTAGCATTAAATTTATATTTGATATGTGAATCAGAAGTACCGATGCCCGTGTGAATACGTGGTCGTTTGGCAAATTTCAAGGCTTCCGCTGCGGTTTCTATATCTTTAGGAACGGCTCTTGACAATCCACAAACAATCGGTTCGGTTACTGCCTTTGCAATTTCCATTACGGAATTAAAGTCTCCAGGACTAGAAATAGGAAAACCAGCCTCAATTACATCCACACCTAAACGTTCGAGATTCTTTGCGATCTCCACTTTTTCAGGTGTATTGAGCTTACAGCCCGGAACTTGTTCTCCATCTCTCAACGTGGTATCGAATATCTGTATTTTTCTTCCAGTCATGTTATCAGTTCTATTTGTAAGAGTCTAAAGTATTCAGTAAGATTAGCTCTTGAAAACAGCTGAGGCATATTTTGTACTAATTTCAACATTAACATATGCACGATAAACAGCTAACTACCAGATAAATAAAATAAAAATTTATACAATGGCTAATATTAAGAATGAGCCTGTTTTTGAGTTGATAAAGTCCATGTCGAAATCAGAAAAGCGAAATTTTAAACTTTTTGCCACTCGCCTGGAAGGCAATCAGGATGCAAAGTTTTTATCGCTGTTTGATGCAATGGACGGAGTTAACGAATATGATGAGGACAAAATTCTAAAGAAAGCGCCCGTAAAAAAGGTTCAGCTTTCCAACATGAAGGCACATCTTTACAAGCAAATTCTGATCAGTTTGCGTTTAATGAACGTTCAGCATTATCCCGATCTGCAGCTTCGTGAACAGGTAGATTTCGCAAAAATCCTTTACAACAAAGGTTTATATAGGCAAAGTTTGAAGGTACTCGACAAGGCCAAAACCATGGCTGTTGAACTGATGCAAAACACCATTGCCTTGGAAATTGTAGAATTTGAAAAAATGATTGAGTCACAATACATCACTCGATCAATTAGCAACCGGGCCGACATGCTTACCACAGAAACTGTAGGCCTGAACAATGCAATTCAAAAAGCCAATCAGTTTTCCAACCTTGCGCTCCAATTATATGGTTTATATCTTAAAGTGGGCTATGTGAAAAACAAAAAGGATTTGGCATTTGTGCAAACCTTCTTTGAGATGAATCTGCCCAAATACGAAATAGAATCCCTGGGCTTTTATGAAAAGATGTATCTGTATCAATCGTACGTTTGGTACAATTACATCATTCAGGATTTTGTGGCATGTTACCGCCATGCTCAGCGCTGGGTTCAGCTGTTCAATGAAAACCCGCAGATGAAAAAAGGCATGATCAGTTTTTACCTAAAAGCCTATAATTATCTACTCGAATCCCTTTTCTACCTGCGTCATTATGCAAAGTTTTGGGAAGTTTTGAATGAACTGGAAGATGCCATAAAACGCGATCAGGAGTTTTTGGATGATAACGCCGAAATGCTTGCTCAATCGTGTTTGCTAACCAATAAAATGAACCAGCATTTTATGGAAGGCACCTTTACAGCCGGACTTAAATGGTTGCCGGAGATTAAACAATTCTTAATACAAAATGAATCACGTATTGACGAGCACCACGTGCTTGTCTTTTATTATAAAATTGCCTGTCTCTATTTTGGAAGTGGTGACAATAAGAATGCCCTTATTTACCTAAGCAAAGTAATTAGCACGCGTGATGCCGATGTCCGTTCGGACCTACAGTGTTTTGCCCGCATTTTAAACCTGATCGCCAATTACGAGGCCGGCAATGATTCCAATCTGGAGTATCAGATTAAATCGGTTTACCGTTTCCTGGTAAAAATGAATGATTTGAACAAGGTTCAGGTTGAGGTAATCAACTTCTTGAAAAACCTGGGAACCATTTACGAGCATGAACTAAAAACAGAATTCAAGAATCTACATGATAAACTGGTGGTTTTTGAGAACCATCCGTACGAAAAGCGTCCGTATCTATACCTCGACATTATTTCATGGCTGGAATCTAAAATTGAAAACAAACCGGTTCAGGAAATTATCAGGAAGAAGTTTTTGAATGCGAATAGGTAGTATGAGACGTGAGAATCAAGATTCAAGACAGAAGATATGAGACGGTGAAGTAAATTATTTTTTTTATGTTTTTTCAAATCCTTAAGATCTGCTCGGAATTTATCTATAAGGATGTTGTATAACAAACAACCCGATCAGCAATGCTAATCGGGTTGTTTGTTATGATATTTATTTCTTTTTTAGATCTGAATATTTACTTAAAACTCAGGCCTAAAGCCTTGCTGCCTACTTTTTAGCGGAATCAGACGGAGTAACCGAAGGTGCTGCAGGAAGCGTTTGGTTTTGCATAGGAACCGGAGTTTTGTCAATTTGCTCTTGAATAATTGATTCAGTTGCTGATTCTCCACGTGGAATAAAGAAATTGATTGAAAGGCTAATTACCAACAAGCTAATTGCTAAAGCCCAAGTAGCTTTTTCAAGGAAATCGTTTGTTTTTTGCACACCCAGCATCTGTGAGCTTCCACCAAAAGCAGAACTTAAACCACCTCCTTTAGGGTTTTGAATTAATACAATAAGGATTAAAAGTACTGCTACTAAAATTGCTAAGATCACTAATGCCGTATACATCGTTGTAAAAAGAAAGTTTTAAAATTATGATAATAGTTTATTTGATTTTGTCTGTTAAACTTGGCCAAGTTGCCTAAGTTTCTCAATTTGAGTCGCAAAGTAAAGTTTTTTTTCCGGAAATTTCAAACTTAATTTTTCATACACAATAATTGCTTTTTCGTATAAATGTTGATCAGAATAAACCTTTGCCATGGTTTCCGTCACCAAACTCATATCATCTTCGGTATGTTTTTCAGCTTTGTCTTCGAATGAAATTTCGTTCAATTGAACTGCCCTTATAGTAGGTTCTTCCCGAATAAACTTTTCTATCAATCGATCTTCTTTTTTAGAAAGATCAAACTCGACTATCACTTTATCCTCAAGCTCGTTAAATGTTGAAACGTGCAGTGCATTTTCAATAAAGCCTTTGGTGAAATTTTGAGTGACCACCTTTTTTATAGGCTCAGTTATGACTTGCTGTGCATTGGCAGGTTCTTGCAATTGCCTGATTCTTCTTAACCAAAAGGTAAAAGTGTGAGGAAGATGGTCATCAATATTCAAAGCAACCCCTGTTGCCAATGGATTAAACTTAATTAATTCATTCGAACCTTCAACCGGCTCTTCAATTGCTGAAATTGGATCATTGCTTTCTTCAATATCAATGTCTACCACTTCCAGCTGATGCGCCAAAGTAAAAGCTCCAAAATCAGATGCCGAATCATCTTCAATACTTACAATATCATCTGTTTCTTCACTAAAAGTATCTTCCTCCGCATCCTCTTTCAAAGGATTTTCAGCCTCCAATTGGGCCATTTTATTACGAAAGTTTGCTGCAAACGTATTAAAAGGTGCTTCTTCCACAGCCGGAACTTTCGCCACAACCTCCTCTTCAAACTCAGGCTGAGGATAGATAAATTCATATAAAGCCTCCCGATTACTGGCATAAGCGGCAGCTATACCTTGAGCGACAGGATAATTAATAACACTATTTTGATTGCGATATGACTTAGCGAGTAAAAAATGTAAAGTTGCGCAATACGAATACTTTGCAATTGCTTGTTTCAAATCACTATCGGCACTAAAATTTTGCCGTCGAGCCTCGTTGAGGTATTTATGAAATAATTCCTTGTTCATTATTACCAATTTGAAAATGCTCTGTTAAAAATATCGTCGATCAACTCATCTGTGATAGATTGGATTAATTGCGATTGCACTGAAGCTAGTGATTGATTTTTAGGAAAATCAGCAAAGCGCGAAAAACTTTGATCAAAGCTTAACTTATCATCCTTGGTATTGGTAAATTTCACCTGTACTGTAATGGTTAATCTAGTTTGATTAGCTTGCCCTCGGTTTTGATCACCACCTGAAGCAATAGCTACAGGCGCTACATTATACTGGGTAATCGTTCCTTCAAAATTCACATCTCCAATCGGACGCAGAAGATCCAAAGGAGTAGAACGAAGTATTTTACCTTTAAGCGCTTCGGTAAAGGTTTGGCTAAGACTTGGTACCACCAAAGGCGCCTTGTTTTCAAAAAACTGCACAGAAAACGTTTTTACCGACACCGGAATTGAGGCTCCTGTAAAAGTATAACATGAGTTTAACAGAAAACTACACGCGATGAACAAAATACTGATGACTAATCTTTTCATTAAACCAATCTGCCGATTACCGGACCGTTAATTTATAAATTTAATTCTTTAATTTTTCTGTAGAGTGTACGTTCCGAAATCCCCAATTCCTCGGCTGCATACTTACGCTTACCTTTATGCTTTTTGAGGGCCTTTTTAATAAGATCTGCTTCCTGGTCATTGAGTGAAAGCGACTCTTCTATCTCTTCAGCAACATGTAATGGATGATATTGCGATGGTGCCGGATTCGTATTTATTGGCTGAAGATTAAAACTAGGCGTTGACTCTTGATCCTCAATGGTATGATGATGAACGTCGCTATATAACTTCGTTACCAATTGCGGGTTCATCTGAACCACACTATTCACTCCTTCAGGATTTTGAATGATTTCAACCACTAACTTTTTAAGGTCAGTAAGATCTTTCTTCATATCAAATAAAACCTTATAAAGAATATCACGCTCAGAAAAATCACTTTCCTTTGAACGATCATTAATACGCATTGGTAAGTTAGACATGGTAGCTTCCACCGGAATATACTGCATGATGGTTTGCCCGTTTACTTCTCTGTTTTTTTCGAGAACGGCTATTTGCTCGGCTACATTTCTTAATTGGCGCACGTTACCCGGCCAAGAATAATTCTCCAAAATTTGCCGAGCATCTTCTGTAAGTTGAAGCGAAGGGCTTCTGTACTTCTCGCTAAAATCAGCAATAAACTTGCGGAACAAAAGGTAGATATCCTCTTTACGCTCTCGCAAGGAAGGGATGCGAAGGGGAACTGTATTTAATCGGTAATAAAGATCTTCACGGAAACGGCCGTTTTGCACAGCTTCAAATACATCGACATTGGTTGCTGCAACAATACGGACATCGGTTTTTTGTACTTTTGATGATCCCACACGGAGATACTCACCCGATTCCAGGATACGCAGCAAACGTGCCTGAGTACCAAAAGGCAGCTCAGCAACTTCATCCAAAAATATAGTACCACCGTTAACCACTTCAAAATAACCTTTGCGATCGTCGACAGCATTGGTAAATGAGCCTTTTACGTGTCCGAAAAGTTCTGAATCAACGGTACCTTCAGGAATCGCTCCACAGTTTACTGCTATAAATGGACCGTGTTTGCGGGCACTGAGATTATGTATAATATGAGAAAACGCTTCCTTTCCGGAACCACTTTCACCGGTTACCAGCACTGAAATATCGGTTGGTGATACCTGACGAGCAATATCTATCGCCCGATTTAAAAGTGGTGAATTACCGATAATCCCGAAACGTTGTTTTATTTCTTGTACATCCATAATAGAGAAGCAAGAGTTAAGAATCAAGAGCAAAGATTAGTCGCTTTTGATTTTCTTAATGCTAAATATTTTATAATTAATTTTCACGATCATGAATTCTCATTCATAATCTTTTCACGAAAACTATATATCATTTTCTGTATTCAATCACCAATGGTAATGATTTAGTTCTTTATTACCGTAACCTCTTCTTTCAGAAATAAGAAGTTGAGTTTCCAGTTCAAAAGTACAAGTCAATGAAGTTGAAAGGAACTCTGCAAATTGCAACTTATTACGTTTACCGGAACCTTCCGCAATATTAGAAGGAATTAAACAAGAAGACAACGTCTGTTAAATCCATTGACTTTTGCCAAATAACTAATTGTTTAAAATTATGAGGCATAGCCCTCCATATATCATCTTGATTCTTATGTCTTACTTCTAGTAGCTCTAAACTATTCTCCCAATCAAGGTTGCACTGGTGCATCGTTCAACCAGTACATTCACGTAATCTCCTGGTTTTATGCCTTCTACTACGGGGAAAATCACCATCGCATTATAATCGTTTCTTCCGCATAAATCCTTATCTGATTTCTTTGAGAAACCTTCAACCAATACTTTCTGCACTTTTCCTAATTGCTGCTCAAGTTCGGCTCTAGAACTTTGTTGTTGTTTGGCAATGATTTCGTTTAAACGACGGCCTTTAACTTCATCCGGAACATCGTCTTTCAGTTTCTTAGCGGCAGGAGTACCCGGACGTTCTGAATACGTAAACATGTAAGCATAGCTAAAGCTAGCATAGTCCATCAACGACAAGGTATCCTGATGCTCTTCTTCTGTTTCCGTACAGAAACCGGAGATAATATCAGTAGAAACTGCGCAGTCAGGAATAATGCGACGAATCGCGTCCAGCCTGTCAATATACCATTCGCGCGTATAAGTACGATTCATTAATTCCAGAATGCGGCTGTTACCCGATTGAACCGGCAAATGAATATAATTGCAAATATTTTCGTGTTTGGCGATCGTGTACAACACTTCGTCAGTGATATCTTTAGGATGAGAGGTGGAGAAACGTACACGAATGTCAGGATTCACTAAAGCCACTCGCTCTAATAAACCGGCAAAATTTACAAATTCTGATCCATCCTCACTCGTCCACTTATAGGAGTCAACGTTTTGGCCAAGCAGAGTTACTTCTTTGTAGCCATTTTCGCTAAGCTCAGTTACTTCTTTAACAATAGAATGAGGGTCACGGCTGCGTTCACGACCACGCGTAAAAGGCACAACACAGAATGAACACATGTTATCACAACCACGCATGATAGATACAAAAGCCGAAATGCCATTGCTGGTTAATCGCACCGGACTAATATCAGCATAGGTTTCTTCACGTGATAGAAGCACATTAACTGCCTTATTCCCATCATCCACACTGCCGATAAGATTTGGCAAATCGCGATAAGCATCCGGACCAACTACAATATCCACCAACTTCTCTTCTTCCAAAAATTTAGCTTTCAAGCGTTCGGCCATACAGCCCAACACTCCGATTATAAGATCAGGCTTACGGGTCTTAGCTGCCGAGAATTCTTTCAATCGATTTCTAACTCGTTGTTCAGCATTTTCACGAATTGAACAAGTATTGATAAAAATAACATCCGCCTCTTTATAATGACCAGTCGTGGTAAAACCCATCTCCATCATAATAGAAGCTACGATTTCCGAATCAGCAAAGTTCATTTGGCAACCGTAACTTTCAATGTAAAGTTTACGGCTATTGCTTACGTTTTTATCGTTTTCCAACACTAACGCCTCGCCTTGTCGAGCCTCATCGTGTTCTTTCAAAGTTATCTCCGGATTAAACATTCCCATCTAAAATTAAGATCGCAAAGGTAATAATTTAGACGGATAAATGACAGATTGGCAGAGTTAAAAGAGAAATAAGAAGTAAGGCATAAGAATACAGACCTTTTCTTTCTTTATTTATAGCAACTTATTTTTCAATTCTTTAAACTTTTAACTTTATACTTATTACTTAAAACTTTTACAGTATATTTCAGTACAAACAGCTCTGTATGGATGTTTTCCGAAAAATCTTAAAATGGGCCTTAGTCATCCTGATTGTGCTGTCACTGATCTGCACTATTATTGGTTTTTTTCTGTCCCGCCAATACAGACCCATATTGGCAAAAACACTTAAAAAAGCAGTTCTCTCCTCGAGCAAAGGTCTTTATCATCTCGAATTTGAAGATCTGGATATTCGTCCTCTATTAGGAAAGGTAAGTTTGTTAAACGTAAAACTCATTGCCGACACGAATGTGTACAAGCAACTCCAAAGAGAAGAAAATGCCCCCCAAACCATTTATACTATTAAAATTGAGTTCATTCAAATTCGTGGCATCAACCAGTGGAACTATTTCCAAAATAAAACGCTGGCTATTGAAAATATAATTATTCATCGGCCTCATGTTAAAATTCTCAAAAACCAACTAGTAGTACAGAAAAAAAATCACATCAAAAAAGACCTATACGACATCATTTCACCAATATTCAAAGAAACAGTAGTTAGTTCAATTAAGGCAACTGAGGGAAGCGTATTTTACGAATTAATTAACACTAAAAGCCAAAAATCATATTTAAAAGCTAATAATTTTTCGCTCCTTGTTGATGGGCTTCGCCTCAACAAACCTTCAGAAGAGGACACCTCTCGTTTATTCTATTCAGATAATATTCGTTTTATTGTTAATCATTATCAATTACGTCTTCCCGATAGTTTAAACACCATAAAATTCGATCAACTGCAGCTTTCCACGCAGGATTCCTCCATCCTGGTAACCAATTTTAACCTGCAACCCCGGTTTGAGCAATACCTGTACGCAAAGGCTGCAGGAAAGCAAACCGATCGTTTGGATTTAAAAATTGACAGCTCGAATGTTCGGGGCATTCATTTCAGAACCTTATTATTTGATGAAAAATTAATAATTGAGCAAGCCGATTTTTCAGGTTTACAATTATATGCCTTCAGAGATAAACGAGTGCCAATGAAAAATGAAAAAGCTAAGGTCTTAGTTCATGAGCTGTTAAAAAACACCACTTTTCCAATTTTAGTGCAGTATGCTACGATTCGGAATAGTAGAGTAGACTATGAAGAATTTGCACCCAAAGGTATATCGCCGGGAACCATTTTCTTCTCTTCCTTAAATGCGCAGTTTAAAAACATTACTAACAATGAATCGGCCGAGCAAAAGAATATGCTGGTTAATGTTTCATCCTATTTTATGGGTGTTGGTGAATTAAAAACAGAGTTTATTTTCCCGATCTCCAAATCAGATCATACATTTAGGGTAACAGGAAGCTTAGGCCGTATGGACCTTAGGGTAGTGAACAAAGCAGTTGAGTCATTAGCGATGGTAAAATTAAAAACCGGCAGGGTAAACCATTTAGATTTTGACATTAAGGCTAACAACATACGCTCTTCTATTAAAATGAAGTTTTTGTATTCCAACCTTGTAGTAACTGTTTTAGATCCTGAAACGGGTGAAAAGAAAGGATTGGCTTCCACGCTTTTAAACGCCTTGATTCTTGACAGCGATAACCCCTTAACCGGGAAAGCACCTCGAAAAGCAAATGCTACATTTGCCAGGAATCAACAAAAACAAATTTTCAATTTTTTGTGGAAGACTCTTTATCAAGGGATAAAGCGATCAATTGGGATTGATCAAGAAGATGAAAACAAACTCAAAAAATTAAGTGATAAATATGCCAAAAAGAGCCGGCAAAAAAATAAGACGGAAAGAAAAAGGGAACAAAAATTAAAAAGAGCTCAGTATGATTTATAGCTATTTTGATTTACACTTTCGCTTTTCTGACAGCACAACAGACAGCTATTTATAAGAAAAGACCCGAGTCCTCGGGTCTTTTCTTTTCTACAGCAGACGTTATTTTAAGACAAAAGATATAAGAGGCTACTCACCAATTACACTTTAAAAACCCAACCACGAGTGTCGGCTTTTTTACCGGTTTTAATATCATCGAGTTCACGATAAACCTTATTCGAAAAGTCACGACCTGCAACTTCAGGTAAAATATACTTTTTATCCTTGTAAGTAATTTCAGCAATCTGGCTTACTACCGCAGCAGTACCTACTCCAAACGCTTCGGTTAAACGATTTTCTTCAATTGCCTTTATTACTTCAGCAACTGAAACTTTACGTTCTTCTACGTTCATTCCCCAATCGCGGGCAACGGTAAGTACGCTATCGCGCGTAATACCTTTCAAAATAGTGTCTTTTGCAGGTGGAGTAACCAAAACACCGTCGATAACAAACATCACGTTCATTACACCCGATTCTTCAATATACTCATGTTCGCTGGCATCGGTCCAAATTACCTGGTCGAAGCCTTGTTGCTGAGCCAATTGAGTAGGGTACATAGAAGCGCCATAATTTGCAGCAGCTTTGGCAAAGCCAATACCTCCTTCGCACGAACGTGAATATTCGGTTTCAAACTTCACTTTTACCGGCTGACTGTAATAAGCACCTACCGGGCAAGTGAAAATGATAAATTTATAGGTTTGTGAAGGACGAACACCAATAAACTCGTCGGTTGCAAACATAAACGGACGAATGTAAAGAGCAAAGCCCTCTTCCTTAGGAATCCAGTTCTTATCTACATCAATTAATTGGGCCAAACCTTTCATAAAGATTTCTTCAGGCACTTCCGGCATACACATGCGCTTAGCCGAAATATTGAAGCGCTCAAAGTTAGCCTCAGGTCTAAACACAACCGGTTCTCCCTGCTGATTTCTGTAAGCTTTTAATCCTTCAAAAATAGCCTGTCCATAATGTAGAGCCGCCAACGATGGTTCAAATGAAATAGGTTGATAAGGACCAATTTTTACATTTTTCCATTCTCCATCACTGTATTCAGCAACCAACATATGGTCAGAAAATACTTTCCCGAAAGGCAAATTGGTAAAATCTACTTCTTCAATTTTCGATTTTACAATTTTTTCAACTTCAAAGTTCAATGTTTCGAGCATATTATTTAAAATTATTTATGATCTGCAAGATTACGTAATTTTTACGACTAATACTAAAACGAATAAACTAACAGGCTTATAAACAGGCGCTCTCACGACAAAAGCTGTTTGTTTTTCAATGAATTTATGATCCAAATACATTATTTTCAACCCATCCTTTTCCCCAGTTATCTAACTCTTCAGGCATCCAGAGTTCCGGGTAAAAAATGAGGCGTTGGAAACGCGGTGGCAAATACTTTTGCCAGTTAGTACCGCCTGTGGCCTTAATATCTTCCGGATCTTTTTGCATGTAGCGCACTGCAGAGCGGTAATGCATCAATTTCCAGTTCACGTTTACATGAGTATCGAAATTTCGCAATTCAGCCTCTAAAGCCTCAACATTTTCGCCTTGAGCTTTTAAACGTTCATAGCACTTCCAAAAGTTATTTTCTTTGCATGCTTTTGCCAGCTTAATAAACTGATCGGAGTATTTGGCTTCAAATTGCTTAAGTGTAAGCGTTTTCTTGCCACTGGAAAGCTCCGTCGCTCCCTGTTTCCAATACAATTGCTCGTAAATTTCTTCGATTGAAGCATCTTTAAGTGCTTCCCGCTTTTCAACCGGAACTAAGGTTAGGAAATCGGAAGCATAAATCTCAATCATGCGATATTGACCCGACTGGAAACCACTGGCAGGCAATAACGACATACGGAAGCTGAGGAATTGTTCTTTATCCATTCCGTCTACCATTACATCAAACGAATCGATTAGGGTTTCAAAGTAACGATTAACGCGTTTGATACGGCTTAAGAAAAAAGTAGTTGTTAAAGCAGGATGTTGTGCTATTTGCTCGCATTCATGTATAATCAAACGAAGGTATAACTCTGTGATTTGATGATACATGATAAAGATTTTCTCATCAGGAAAGGGCGTACGAGGATTTTGCAAACTCAGCAAAGTATCCAGATGTATGTAATCCCAATAAGTCAAAAAATCGGCATGAAGCAAGCCGTCGAGATACGAAACCATGTCTTGTCCCATAGCATCGTATTTCTTTTGCAACTTCTCAAGCCTGTCGATTATTTCAGGAGTAAGTTCCATATGGTTATAAGTGTTGAAGATTGGTATCTTCTTCAAAAGTAGTTTTTTGAGCGGTAATGCAACACTATTCGATTGCAATTTTTTATAATTATTTGACAAGAAACAGCCTTGTGCCACCTTTAAGATTTATGCCGAAAATTTAATTAACAATCTTATTTTTATGGCCATGAGCATTCCAGAGAAAGTGCGACGCATTTATCATTCGACAGAGCTAATTCCTTTACTTCTTTTCAGCTTGAAATGGCTCTTTATCGCGAGCATTATTGGCCTGCTCTCAGGTGCAGCATCCGCCATATTCCTTATTTTGCTGGATTGGGCAACTAATTACCGCGAACTCAACAATTGGATTATTGCGCTATTGCCAATAGCTGGTTTGGCGATAGGTTATACTTATTACAGCTATGGCTCAGATGTGGTAAAAGGCAACAATCAGCTGCTCGAAGAAATTCATAGTCCAAAGCAAATGGTTCCGCTTAAAATGGCACCTCTTGTTTTATGCTCAACCATCATTACACATTTATTTGGAGGATCAGCTGGACGCGAGGGTACAGCGGTTCAAATGGGAGGATCAATCGCCGATCAGTTTACCAAGATTTTTAATTTACACGACAGAGATCGTAAGTTATTATTGATTAGCGGCATGAGCGCCGGTTTTGCTTCAGTATTTGGAACCCCCTTAGCAGGATTAGTATTTGGGTTAGAAGTTTTTTTAGCGGGCGGTACACGTTACACCGCTATATTACCCGCCTTATTTGCCGCTCTAATAGCCGATTGGACCTGCCGTTCACTGGGCGTTGTGCATACGGTTTATCATATTCCATTTATTCCGAAGTTTACTCCAATTACCATGTTATACGCCGTTGTTGCAGGTTTATTTTTTGGATTAACCGCAAGAGCATTTTCCGTAATTATGCACTGGTTTCAGCATCAGTTTGCACGCTTTGTCAAAACGCCTTACCTGCGCCCTTTTTTCGGAGGAATTATCATTGCTGCACTTTTTTATTTTATCGGAACCCGCTATGCCGGCTTAGGCATTCCTCTTATCAAACAGGCTTTTGTTGAGCCATTGCCTTATTATGATTTCATATTGAAACTGCTCTTTACAGCATTTACATTAGGCTGTGGGTTTAAAGGCGGCGAAGTAACCCCCTTGTTTTTTATCGGCGCGACCTTAGGAAACATTCTCACGTTTTTTATTCCTTTACCTTTATCATTATTGGCTGGCATGGGATTCGTTGCCGTTTTTGCCGGCGCATCTAACACGCCTATTGCCTGCACATTGATGGGACTCGAGCTTTTCGGAATTGAGAGCGGCCTTTTTATAGCCATTGCCTGTATTGTCGCCTATATTTTCTCCGGTCATTCCGGAATTTACGGCTCACAAATTATTGAAATACCGAAACATGCTTTATTTGGAAGGCATTCAGGAAAATCGATTCAAGGAATTAGAGAAGAAAGGTCGAACGTGTGACAAGGACGAGAGTTGCTGTATTAATCTCTTTTTAATTTACATCCTTGCTTGCTTCACCCAATAATGAACTTTCCTTTTTGTGTTGCAAATGACTCAACACTTTTAAGAATCCATTGTCCGATTTTTCGTCAATAGCAATGAGGTTCATATCGGCCATGGTTTTGAGCAGCTTAACTGCACTATCATCTAGTATTTTAACTCTCAGTATCTTCATTCTTAAATTTAATCAATTTAGCGCACAAAAACATCTTTTACAGATCATTAGAAAGAATATATAAAACAAAAAATCATATCTGAACTATAGCAAATGTGATTTTTGATAAGAATTTATAATTAACAATGCGTTAATCTGATTTGGCGCTAGAGGGTGTCAGGATGGAGAGATTTTGATAATTATTGAAAAAATCAATGCTTAGTTTTTAATTAGGTTGGCGTTGAAAAAAGTTAAACTTTCCCAGTTACATTATGTTTGATTGCCAATTCTGGAATAAAACCAAGCTGAAACGGTCAAAATAAGATAAAGAAAAAGAATGGCGAGCATTTGTTCCCAATTGTTCTTAAACTCATACCATAAAATCAAGACAGCTCCGATTCCTAAACCGACGATTGATATAATGGTCAGCAAAGAAGATGACGCTGTTTGTTTGCGAATTTTATAATTAGCAATCGCCATTAAGAGCGAAACCAGCAAAAAGGTAATGCTCCCAAATTCCAAAATCAAGCGTAACCCGCCAATAACAATTAAGAAACTTGCGATGGAAGCCATCGTCATAATCGCATTTTGAGGAATATTTTTGTGTCGTTTTGAAAGAAAAAACGGCAAAAATGAATCGGATGCTATTACAGCCATTTGCCTTGAAGAGCCGAATAAGGTGCCACTAATTGCACTACTCGTTGCCAAAAGAGCTCCGATGATTACGAGATCATTTCCTAATTTACCCATCACCTTTCCTGTTCCTGCGGCCAGCGCATACTCTTTATTCATTATTATCTGATTAATTGGAATTGCAAATAATGCTCCGATGGAAATGATGACATAGATAAGGATAACCAAGATGATAGACGAATAAATTGCTCTGGGGATATTTTTTTGAGGGTTTGACATTTCATTAACTGCATTAATTACTAATTGAAACCCTTCATAGGCAACAAAAGTAACTGAGGCAACGATAAGAATATTCAGCACAGAAGCTTTCTCAGCATCTGCAACTATCATTTCAGAGAATCGAACAAAATTGCCGTCACCGTATGAAATCAAAAAGAAAGAAATAGCAACAAGAACAATTAATTTTGAATACACCATTAGGTCTTCCAGCTTCCCCATACCTTTTACACTCCAAACATTAATAAAGGTAAAAAAGCCTATTACCGAAATTGCTATTAGTTTTCTGATCCAGACATTATTTGCAAAACCAGAATCACTAATTACGTATGACGAAAATGTATAAGCATATAATGCCAAAGTGCTGATGTAGCCAAAAATTACCAGCCACCCAATAACGGCTGCTGAAAAAGGAGATTTTGGATAAGTCTTTTTGTAGAATGAATATGTTGCTCCTTCATCTTTATAATAAACCCCAAGTTGCACATACGAATAGGCGGCAAGAGCTGCTATTAGTCCGCCAATTATGATTGCAACAGGAGTGAGATTTCCTATCATCGAAACAGAAATGCCAAGTACGCTAAAAATCCCTCCCCCCACCATTCCACCTACTGCAATTGCAATGAGTTCAATAAGTCCGAGATTCTTTTTTCGCTCAACTAGCATCTCATTGATTATAATCCCACGAATTGAAGTGCTTCTTCCATCTGCGAGATGTCAAAATACCGTTCTAATCGCCCTTCGGAAGCACGCTTAAAAAATATATTATCGATCGGGACTAAAGCTTTCAATACATTTGAATGAGCAACTATGGCAAGATGCCCAATATTTTTATAGTTCCTTAAAGCCCAGATAGTGTCTTCCATAAAAGCTTTAACACTACTATGAGTAATTTTCAACTCATCGAGCTTCACTAATACATTTACCTGAGCATAGCCCAACTTTAATTTCTCTTCAAATAATTTCTGACAGAGCGTTTCGTCGATTTCGGTAAACCCGTCAATCACCTCAATAGCCAGAATGTTCTTTTCCGATGTCTGAATTTGCTGTATCATCGCTTCTTTTATTTTATGAAATCCTATTTGTTTTTAAGTTGCTTCATCAAGTCTTCTAAATAGTCAATTTGAACTTCCTGTATTTCCAAAAAATTTTTGTTTTGATGAACTAACAAGTGGTCCATCTTTTCACTCAACAGTTTTATTTCAAGTTCTGCTTTGAGATTGATCTTATAGTCGTGTTCTGCTCGTTGTCGGTCTTTCTGTTCTTGTCGATTTTGGCTCATCATGATAACAGGTGCTTGGATTGCAGCCACACAGGAGAGAATTAAGTTCAAAAGGATAAATGGATACGGATCAAAGGGCTTAGTTGTAAACAACCAAATATTGGTCGCTATCCATAAAACCAAGAATGAAAAAAATGAACCGATAAATGTCCAACTTCCGCCGAATGATGCAATTTTATCTGCCAATTTTTGACCGGTTGTAAGCGCACCTTCAATTTCGTCTTGTATGTTTTCAGAAAGTATCGAGTTATCTCGAATAGCCTGCATTACATCCAAATCAATATTGGCCAATTGCCCTTTTTCTTGCTCAACAAGTTTGGTAAGGTAGAGTCGTCGGTATTTGTTCAGTTCGTCCAGCGATACAACACTATCGTTGGAAAAGTTCGGAAATTCAGATTTTATTAAGTTAAAAACACCTGCTCTGATATCCTGTCCCTTTATAAGTTCAGCTTTATTAACTTCTTTATTTGATATATGGCTCAATGTCATCCATGAATCTATTAATTACCCTTTGCTTAAATCTTTTGTTGTTCATTTTTGTACAACCGGAATAAAACCACCATTAAGGCCGATGAGAATACTAAAAGCGAAATTAAAGTCACCCTTCTCTGAATAATGTTGCTGTGTTTTTCATCTTGAACTTTTTTTAATTCAGCGGCCTTATCTTGCTCTGAGTTGTATTCCTTTTTAATCACCATTTCCTTCAATGCCACCTCATATTTCATCCGCATCACCAACCTAGCGTAACTGAACAGTTGAAGTGAAACAATTACTGCTAAAACAATGGCTGTTATCTTTAATTTCATTTTTAAATTATAAAATCGATTGGAAATGTGTGTATAAGTTCGCTAAAATATCTTGAAGCGTTCAACACAATCTTTCTCCAATAGCTCCCTATCATCAGGATGTGCAATATTGATAAGGGCCTTTGCCCGCTGCCTTAAATTCTTCCCGAATAAATAGGCTATACCGTATTCGGTGACAACATAATGCATATGCGCCCTGGTAGTTACCACGCCGGCCCCTGGTTTTAATGCAGATACAATTCGTGACACGCCTTTATTTGTACGGGAAGGGATGGCAATAATGGGTTTCCCACCTTCGCTTAATGCCGCACCCCGCATAAAGTCCATTTGCCCTCCAACGCCGGAGTATTGATAGGTGCCAATGGAATCGGAACATACCTGACCTGTAATGTCGATTTCCAGGGCACTGTTTATAGCGATCATTCTATGATTTCTACTGATAACGCTCGGATTGTTGACATAATCAACATCCAGAAAAGCAAAAGCCGGATTATCATTAACATAATCATATAATTTCCTTGAACCTAAGGCAAAGGATGAAACGCTCTTATTAGGATGAATTTGTTTGTATTTATTATTGATAACATCCTTTTCAAAAAGATCAATAATTCCATCTGAGCACATTTCAGTATGTACCCCCAGATCTTTATGGTTATGCAGGCATTTTAAAACAGCATCCGGAATTGCACCGATGCCCATTTGCAAAACGCATTTATCGTCAATGAGCCCGGCAACATATTCACCAATCTTCGTTGTATTGTCATCAGCCTTTTGGCCAAAAAAGGCCTCATGCAGGTTATCTTCACAAAAGACCATTGCATGAAATCGGCTGCTATGTATCATGCCGTCACCATGTGTTCTTGGCGCCTTAGGGTTCACTTGCGCAATGATGTATCGTGCCGAATCAACCGCACTGCGTGCAACATCAACCGATACCCCTAAAGAGCAATAGCCATGAGCATCCGGAACGGAAACATGTACGATAGCTACGTCGAGAGGTAAAATTTGGCGTTTGAACAACTCAGGAATTTCACTTAAAAAAACCGGAACATAGTCTGCATAACCTTCCCGAACCGCATTACGTATGCTTTCTGAAACAAATAATGAATTAAGGCAGAAGCTGTTTTTTAACTCAAACTTATCAACGTGTAAATCTCCGTATACACTTATTGAAACTACTTCTACATTTTTTAAACGTTGGGCTTCCTGAGCCAAATGCTTTAACAGGAAAGTGGGCGTGTGGGCGCTGCCTTGTATAAAAACCCGTTGGTTTGATTGAATGACAGCTAATGCCTCTGAAGGGTTAACATATTGCACGTTTGCTTTCATGGATAATGTCTGTGTTTTTCAGAGCAAATCAAAACACTACTAACTATCTGTAATATAACTATTTAATTTGACTATTACTTAGATCATGCACGACAAAAAAATTATCGGCGGTTTAGAAACGCTACCGAAAATTTAAATCCCCGTTATAGCAGTTAACGAAGTGTGCGAAAAATCAGTCGTTTTAAATAGTTTTGAACTTCAGGTTGCTTGTCGGTCTCACTTTGAGCGAGCGTAACCTCATGACAATTAATCTTTTTGATAAATGAGATGATCACGCTGTAATCACTATTCCCCCCATTTGACCAGCCTAGATTTACTATTGGATTTTTATCCATACTGCTGATAAAATAATTATGCCCTCCTGCAATTTTGCTCCCGGCGTAATATGAATAGCTTTTTTGTTTTGCAAATCTATCTTTAAATGAATTTTGCAGTGATGAATATTGGGACATCATATTGCGTTCCCCTTTACCTTCAGAACCATAATAAGCGTCAATAACAATATGAAGCTCTGAATCAGACATAGACGGATCATCAAAGCTCCATTCTTCGTATATTTTCAGCCTAGTTATCAATGGTTTTTGGGTAAAATAGTCATAGGCAATAGTGGTGGCAACAAAATAGGTTTTAATGTTAGCTTCTACCACAAAATCCTCAACGAGATTATTCTTAAATTTCTTTTTGGCAGCTTCAATTATTACATTTTTACCTGAATCAAGTGGCAAGTCAAAAAAGTAAGGCTTAATTCCGTTTATCGACTGTATGTTTTGTCCTGCGCTAATTGTCCAGGCAAAACTCAGAACAAGCATTAGAGGTAGTAGTTTACCGTAGAGGGGGTTCATGGTTGTCTTTATATTCAGCACCTTCATATTTTCTCTTGTTATTTTGGGCAGCCGAACCTCTAAAAACAGCCATTTTTCTAAAAACTCCAACTTAATTGGGCGGCATCCTGATTAGGTACGAAAAAGATGATGCTTAGGTTTTGGGGGAAAGAAAGAAAGAAAGAAAGAAAAAATAAATTTGAGGCTGACCGCAATTGAACAGGAACATTCAACTCCACTCAGGTTGACAGTCACACTGAGCAGAGTTAAAGCATTAGTCCTGTGATTCATTTCCCTCACACTAAGCGGAGTCGAAGCGTTAATTAGAAATGGGCACATTAATACCGAAGGTAATATTCCGACCTATATTTGAGATACCTATTTCTTTGAAGCGGCTTAAATGATCAATATAATTTCTATTCGTAAGATTACGGCCGTTTGCGTAGATCGTGAACCATTCATGGCCTGATTTACTGCAAAAGGTAGTGCCCAAGGCAGCGTTTAACAAAGTGTATCCACCAGAACTGCTTTCAAAAGGATCAACTTTAGTTTGCTTGAAATTGTTATCAATGCTCAAGCTAACGTACGAGCCCGTCAAACCTGATTTTTTCTCCTTCGGGATATTAAAACGCAGCTCATTGGTTAGTTTGGCTTGCGGAATAAACGGCAAATCCTGTTTGGTATCGGTATTTGTTCCGCGGGTAAGAGCAAAGGTATTTTCGAAATGCAATGAACTTATCGCGTGAACATCAAAGCTGAATTCCAAACCTTTCAAAACAGAATTTCCTTGTATATAACGATAAACCGGGTATAGAATGCCATTCACATCGATTTGTTCATTATTTGTATTCTGATAATAGATAAAATCATTTATCATGTTGTAATACCCATTCAGCTCCGAACTGAAGTATTTACCATCCCATCCCAATGATCCATCCAACTGCAGGGTAGTTTCTTGTTTAAGAGCTGGATTCCCAACCTCATATCGGAACGTTCCCTCATGCACTCCCTGTGCGCTCAGCTCGGCAATATTAGGAGCACGAAATCCACGACCAATGTTTGCTTTTGCATGGAAGTTATCTGTAAGCTGATAGGTTAAGCCAGTCGACCCTGAAATATTTGAAAATGTATTGTTGAAGGCCATAAACTGATATTCTTCCATCCCATTCATTTTACGGGTATCGAAACGTAGTCCGACATCAAGGGTAAGCTTATCCCAAGAACGTTTAGCATATGCAAAAGCTCCCAGCGCATACGAATCGTAGCCGGCAACCAACGCTTCCTCTCCTTTATTACGATTATTCTGAATCGAACCAGAAATACCAATTACCGGGGCCCAACCGTTCATTTCGGGGAAGTAGTATTTACTATCCAATGTGTAAGTACTCAAATCAAAAAACAAAGATGGAACAGAAGGAGAGTCTTCTAACTCCATGCGTTTATTATTTTGAAAGCCCAAGGTAGTTTTTATGAATCCCTTTCCAAGGGCAATATTTGTATTCAAGGCTACTTTATTGTGCGTAATATGTTGGAAAGGCAAGGCCAATGAACGGCTTTCCAATTCACTATGAGAAACTGTATTTCCTTCATTGTCAACAAATTTACCCGTTGAATCACGCTGCCCATCCGTTAAACCCAATTCTGTATTGAATCGCGAATAGGTAAGATGCGCATATCCCCATGATTTATTTACACCCACCATGCCCGTAATATTGTTCTCTCTGAAAGCACTGTTATAAACGCGTTCGCTAGGTGTTGCAAACGACATGGCATTTTTATAAGTGCCCACCATGCGATATACAAATCCATGATAATTCCCCTCAAATTGCAGGTTATTAGCAGTAAGCCCGTTGTTGGTTGAATAATTGGTAATGAACTGTCCCTTGAAACTTCCGGGAGGAGAAGTAACAGGATCAATAATATTAATCACACCACCCAACGCATCGGAACCGTAAAACAAACTGGCAGGTCCACGCAGCACTTCGACTTTACCGGCCGAATATTGATCAACCTCAATGCCATGTTCATCTCCCCATTGCTGACCTTCCTGCTTTACATCATTGCTCAAGGTAACTACCCGGTTGTAACTCAGACCTCTGATAACAGGCTTAGAGATGGCTCCTCCCGTTGTTATTTGTGATACGCCCGGAACGTTTCCTAAGGCATCCACAATATTTGTGGCCCCGCTACTGGTAATTGATTTCATCGATACTACCGAAATGGCCGTACTATTTCGAACGTTTTGACCTTGTATAGGAGAACCTGTAACGACCACCTCATTGATTTCTACAGTAGTTGGTTCCATCTCAAAATTGATTATACTCATAGCATTCAGATCGATGGGCATTGAAACTGATTTATAACCCAATCGGCTAACGGTAATGAGGAGCTTACTTTTAGGAACATCCGGAAGTGTGAACATGCCCTTGCTGTTGGTATTAACACCGATGTGCAAACTGGTAATACTAACCTCCGCCGCCTCTATGGGCAGACCGGTTGTTTTATCGGTCACTTTACCGGTTATCGTGGTTACAGGGTTGGGGCCTGCTACCAATTTATTTAAGGTTAGAAAAAATACAATAAGTGAGAGTAAAAATGATTTTGTTTTCATTTTTGATCTATATAAATCAATGCAACAGAGCCATAAGTGGAAAACTTATCCACCACAAGATTCTTTACATGAACAGTAAGAAATTAGAATAATTGATTTTCGGCAGAGCGATAGCCGAACAGGGAGCTTATGCTACAACGGGAGGGGCGCGTAGTTGACGGAGGGTTAGTAATGCAGTGGCTGCTTTAACCGACTCAATAAGATAGCTTTTAAAAACAACAGACTGAACCAAAAGTTGTGCTTCCTGCTCAACAGAATAATCTTTAATAAAATGGAAATTACAAACCGCACAAGGCGAAGCTCCATCTGAATCACTGATCTTTGCTGATTGCTCTGTTTTTCCTTTGGCTAAAGGATCGGGATTTTTAAAGCTGTGGTTGTGAAAAGCAGCAAAAGGAATTTGAGTTATCAGGAATACCGCAAACAGTAAACCGGATAACCACGTTTTTAAATTTCTTTTCTTTGCAGTGTGTATCACGCTACAAAGATAAACAAAACGTGTTATGCTGCTAATCTATTTACCAGCATAACACGTTTTAAAAACCATGATATTCAATTTATATAATTTTAACGTAACCTTCTAGTACGCACAGGCTGACGATAAACGTCACTCTTTTTATTTTGATCTTTTTGAACCCCGATTTGGCTAAAAGGAATATTGACAAATTCGGGCAGCTGCTTGTACACTTCAGAAGTTGGCAAAAGTTCGAAGTTCATCTTTTCATAATCCACAAAACCAGGATCGCTGTTCAGAATAAAATTTTTTCCGATATATGACCACTCTGGTTTACCATTATGTAATGATTTAACATTAACGAAAACATTCCCTTCAATAAAATTTCGTTTCGGCAATCCTGGGTTATCCTTAAAATAATTAGAGATTGAAGGATATCGTTCTGAGTAAGGAGCTTGCTGATAATTTACGGCCTTCAAACGTTTTTCGTACAAGCCGTCTTTTGCGACGAATCCTTTTGCCCAGCCCATTAATCGGTTATCGAGATGAAAAGCCAGCGGACAATCAATAAAAATATTATTACGATACACATTGTCGTTGCCTCCGCCTATCATGATATTTCTGGAACCGGCCTTGTAAAACACATTTCCGGTGACTTCCATACCACAAGCCCCATCATCATGGTAAACGGCCATAATCACCCCATGCTCATTGCCAATATGATGGAAAAAATTGTTTTTAACCTTGTTTCCTAATTCACTGGGATCACGTCCATAATAAATAGCCCCCATATCGTCTCCATCTTTAACAGCATCATGAATAACATTATATTCAATCAAATGATCGTTCCCATGCAGAAGAATGGCACTGCCGGGGCAATTGTAGATTTCGCAATTACGAATGACATTACCCACGCCATCAATGTTCACACCTGCCTTGTAGGAACGTTCGATACGGTTAAAATTATAAATACGACAATTGACAACCTGATTATCTCCTCTCTGGAGCGTAACTCTGTTGCCTCCACCCAGAATAATTCCTCCGGCTCCGGTATTGTAAATCTGACAGTTGCTGATTACATGCCCCGAACCAGCTTCGCGATCAAAGGTCGTGTTGTCATAAAGATGTCCATACAAATTTCCGATGATTCTTGAGGTTGGCTGCCCGGTGCCTGTATGTTGAAAACCATCCATCTGGATACCTTTTCCCAGTGAAACAGCAACCATGCCGAGGTTTCGGAAGGTGCAATGATCAATCTTATTTGCTCTACCTCGTTCTATATATGCCCCCATGCCTCTGGAGCATTCAAAAATGATATTTTTAAACTGTACATAAGCGGCATTTTCCATGACCACCAAAGGCTCTTCTGTAAGCGACAATTCAATTGTTTCCAGCTTACCGACTGGAGGTAAGAAGTACAGCATGCCGGCCTCTCTATCAATATAATACTCACCGGGTTCATCAATCTCCTCCAGTAAGTTAAATGCATACCAACGCTGAAATATTTTGCCACTCTCAAAACCATACATGGTTTCCTGAACGGTAGTCAATGTTTTATTGGTTGTATCGAGATTGCCAATCTTTACCGCATCATCGGCGTAACCGTATTTAAAAAAACCGGAAATCCAGATATCGGTGGCTTTAGTCCAACGAGCCGGCCTTTGTACATTATACGTAAACTTACCTCCGCGATGAGAAAAATCACCGTTTCGTGGTATTGAGCCCGGGTCGATTACCTTGCCAATAGGCACGAGGCTGTCGTTTGGCCATCGCGCCGGCTTCATGGCTTCTTTATTACAAAAAAGCTCCATGGCTGTCGTAGTGTAAGCCCTGCCAAAACCCTTCGGCTGAATAGTACCGTAGTTTTTTATGCCTAATGCCTTTAAATTCACCTGCAGCACGCGACTTCGAGCTTCTGGCAATAATCTTGACAAGACATTTCTATTCGTCACCGGTACCGCTTTACCGGGCGAAATGGTGATGCCTCCTGTAATACTTACTTTTTCATTTTGATAAGCACTATAGGTGATTGGAGCCTGCTTAGTGCCTGAATTCAGACTATCCAACACAAAACTCTGGGCAAGAAAATAAGATCCTTGTCTAAGAAAGACTGTAATTACAGCATCCTGATGTAATTTCCTTTGTGAGCTAACAACATCGCGTGCCTTTTGAAGCGTTGCAAAAGGCTTTTCCAGCGTTCCTGGATTACTGTCTTTCCCACTAACAGAAACGAAATACGTTTTTTGTTTTTGTCCGGCAACCGTGCACGGCAAAAGAAAGAGAAGAAAAAGAAAAAAATGATTCAGCTTCATCAGATAGATAACTTATTTATAAAAATTTCTTTAGGTCCCTACAACAACTATAAATCTTAGATATGTTCAGTTTTATAGAGCAACGCTTAATAATTCCTTTCGTAAATGCACTTCAAAAGTGAATACGGAGAAGTAGATGAGACATCCTGTGAAAGTTCCCAAACCATAATACCGCCGTATCCGTTTTGGCGAAGAAAGGCTGTTTTATCTTGCAAAAATGAACGCCCGTTGAAACTATAAGAATCATATTTATTTAACGTAGTTGCAGGAGATGATGCACTTACAATTTCAGAATATTTCATGGAAACAGGGTCAGCAGAACGTTTTCCATAAAAAGGAACCCCTGCCAATAATTTGTTCTTTGGAATGCCAGTACCAACAAAAGAGGATAAGGCATTGGTTAATTGAAGCATAGTTGACTGATTTCCGTTCGCATCAAGCTTACCATAGGTCATTAAATTAATTTGATCTACGTAATTATTTACTTGCTGTCCAAAAGCAGACTTTGTATCACCCAGAGCTACGCTAAATTTAATTCCCTTCGGCCGAAGTGCTTCCGCCAATTCCTTAACAAGAGTAACATAACTGCTTTGACTAACCGTGTTAGGATAATCTTCCCAATCCAAATCAATGCCTTTTATATTTCTACGCTGGCAATAACCAAGTAATTTTGAAATATAAGCACTTCGTTTTACCGGATCAGCCGCCATGGTTGGAATGTTTTGAGATTTCACCCAACCACCGATAGTGACAAATAATTCTTGTTGAGAGCTAAGTTTGGTTTTTAAAAACTCAATGTTGGTTGAATCAACATCCGTCATTTGAAAACCACCTACAACATCCGGCTCTATTGAAAAATAATATACACGATTTACATAATTAAGGTTTTGAAAATCATAGCCATTAAAACCATAACTCGGCAAATAACCGGCAATCATAATTTTAGTTTCTGTTATCGGAGTTTTTTCGCGTGATTGCGCTTCAACATTTTCTGATTTTTTGCAGCCCAGAAGCATTGATAAGCACATGATTATCAACTGTAAATGTTTCATAAATAAATTTTAAATTAAAAAAGCGTGTTGCTTAGTTAAATAATCAACAAAGCAACACGCTAATAATTAAATCACAATTAAAAGAACAGGAGCGTTACCAATTAGGATTTTGCTTTAAATTAGGATTTAAGTTTATCTCATTACTTGGAATCGGTGATAAATAATCACGGTCAATTCTGAACTTATAACCAGTTGCTAAAGGAGCAGAAGCCTGAAACTTCTCAATATAACCATTTGCATCAACCGGATACGCCGCATTAGTTAAAAAAGTCTTAACAGTTGGATCTGTCATCCACTGCAATCTTTTCGCACCTTTAGGTTTCCAACCAACGATTAGCTCATCAGCTGCAGCCCAACGGAAAATATCATCCTTTCTGTAACCTTCACAAGCTAGCTCTACACGACGCTCACGACGAACTTCGTTGATAATCGGAGACAATGCTGGGAACTCCCATTTAGGATCTGTAGTAATCGCTGTAACTGAAAGATTAGGCATTCCCACACGCTGACGAAGCTTGTTGATACTTTTATCCAAATCTGCTTGTGAAATATCGCCTAATTCTGCTTTTGCTTCAGCATAGTTCAATAGTACTTCAGCATAACGCATCATGATCAAAGAATTAGTACCAATATTTTGTGCACTTTGTTGAGCATAATCAGGGCTATGACCCTTATACAATTGATAACCAGTTGCCGGTTTCATTGTATTATCAGTGTTATTAAATGCAGGAACAGTAAAAACAAGATCTGCTGTACCTGTTTTACCTTGGGTAATATAATGTTTATTATCCGGCACATAAATGGTTTGAGCGAGACGAGGGTCACGATTAGTCACCACTCGTTTTAATGAATCATCTCCTTTATACAAGGAACTAGCCGAAATAGGTTTACCGTCTGTACATAAATATGCATCAACTAAATTTTTTGTAAGACCACGTGCAGCACCAGCAATTGTATACCGAGCCCAGTTAGTAACTAATTGAGGAGTACCAGTTGCACTATAAGCTCTCCATAACATTACTTCTTTGCTGGCAGACTGACTAGTTTGGTTAAACAATTTCCAATAACCATCAGCAACACCTACGTTATCAAGTTGATGAACACCTGAAGTAATTAAGGCATCTGAAACGGCGGCTGCTTTTTGAAGATATTTTGTGCCATCTGACCCAACAACTCCAAAAACAGATCCTGCATGGTATTTTTCCCAGGTACCTTCATACAAGGCAATACGAGATTGCAGCCCCATGGCAATTTCCTTATTAATACGCATAGTTTGCGCCTTTGATTTAGTTGGCAACAAATTGATTGCTTTGTCAAGGTCATTTATTATCGAGTCAGCTATAATATTGCGCGGTAATCGTGCAGAATAAATCATAGTTGAATCACTAACTTGCATCACTTTATTGATCCAAGGAAGATCACCAAAAGTTTTAAGCATATTAAAATAAAAATAAGCCCTAAAGAAATAAGCCTCTCCTACATAAGGATTCACAGCCTCTGAAGATGCATTCACTTTGCTATAACGTTCCAAAAAATAATTAATGTTACGTAATGAAGACCAAGACCATCCCCCTCCAGTTGCCGGAACTGCGCGTTCTCCATTCATAGCAGTATTGTAACCACCAAACGCAATCATGTTATCACTACCTTGATCTGCATCATCACCATAATTACCAATAGTATTAAAACCTGTGTAAGATGGAAGAGCATTATAGAAGCTGTTAGCATACAATTGAAGATCACTAGGTGTCTTCCAAAACTCTGCATCTGAGATATTATCTTCAGGTGCAAGATCAAGAATATTTTTTTGACAGGCAGTCATCGTCATAAAAAGACCCGCTGCTATAAGTATTAGTTTATTTAATTTCATTATAATCTACTTAAGATTAATACCTAGATTAATGTATTTTCTGAATTATAAAGTCACATTTAAACCAAATGTAAAGCTTCTTTGCAAAGGATAAATTTTACCAGTACCAATTGCAATTTCAGGATCAATTCCTTCAAACATTTTGGTAATCGTTGCAAGATTCTCTGCTGTGGTATAAATTCGGAACTTGTCTATTTTAAGCTTACTAGTCCATTTCTCAGGGAAAGTATAACCTAATTGAACCGTCTTCAAACGTAAATATGCTGCATTTTGCAAGTAACGAGTAGAAGTTTGAAGGTTTTTCTGGTTCTCAGCACTCAAATAGAACTTAGGCAAGTATCCATTTGGAGTATCAGGAGTCCATCTATTCAATGTTGAAGTAAATACAGAGTTTTGAAAAGGTTGAGCCCCACTAGCAATACCAAAGAAATAGTTTGAATTAATAAATACATCTTTTTTGCCAACACCCTGTACAAACACCATTAAATCAAAACCTTTATATTGCATATCGGTTGATAAGCCATAAAAATACTGTGGCGTTTCATTACCGATAACTCGTAAATCACCAGGATTATCAGCAGTATTTTTGCCATTGTCAATTTTACCGCTACCATCTAAATCTTGGTAATTTAAATCTCCAAGCATCCAACGACCGCTCCAGAATGAAGCAGGCACCGCTTTTGCAACCTCATCAGCTGTTTGATACAATTGGTTGGCAGTATATCCCCAAATTTCCCCCATTACTTGGCCTTCATACAACGTGCTTAGAGATTTGGTAGGATTAGGATACTTAGTAACAATACCTTTATAATTACTTAAAGTACCTTTTACACTGTATTTAAAATCTTTACCAATTTGTTGTTTCCAATTTACGGCAACCTCAAAACCTTTAGTAGTCATTTCACCAGCATTGATCGACTGTACTGATGTACCAAATACCGAAGGAAGTGGCGCTGCTGGAGCCAATAAATCAGTAATCTTTCTTTGATACCAGTCCCCGGTAATTTCAAGTTGATTATTAAACAAACCAAGATCTGCCCCAAAGTCTAACATAACAGGTTTTGTCCAAGAAATGTTAGGGTTAACATCTCCCGTTTGCGAAACATAAGCCTGTGTTGCTGAACCAAAATACCAATTGGACGCAGTTGCTTTAGTTGTTGGTAAAGAAGGATAAAAGAAGAAATTGTTTGCAACATTATTTTGATCACCTGATTTACCGTAAGAAGCTCTTAGTTTGAAATTGTTTACATACTTTGAAACAGGTTTCCAGAAATTCTCCTCCGATATCACATAACCTGCTGAAACACCCGGATAAAACTGCCATTTATTATAAATGAATTTTGAGGTAGCATCATAGCGGCCATTAAACTCAATTAAATACTTACTTTTGAAATTATAGTTGAAGCGACCAAAGAAACCTGCAATACCATAAGAATCAAGATTATCCGTCAAAGAAGGAGTAGAGGCATAAGTAAGTGCTAATGAAGGAAGATTATCTGTATAAAGGTTCTTATTAGAACCATTCATCGATAATAAATGATAGTAACGAGAAGTATAACCACCAGTCAATTTAAAATTATTTCCAGCAACTTCTTTTTCATACGTGCTATATAAATTCACTTGATTGGTGTAGCTATTTGTAAATGAACGAGAAACACTATTTGGATTTTCTCCGGTTATCGCCATACTACCGTCCGGATTTGGAACAGAAATAGTAGAACCGTTAGAAATCGAATTACCATTGTTTGAAAACAAAGTATAATTACCAGTAATCTCCCAGCCTTTTAATGGCTTTAAGGTAAATTCTCCATTTAATTGTGTTTCATCACCGTCATTATATGATCTACCTCCGTAAGCCATTAACGCCACTAAACTACCCGCGGTATTAAAATATCCATTCGGTAAATAAAGGGCAGTTCCTGGAAATAAACGTGCCGCATTATGCAAATAGGCAGACAATCCACCTCCTGTTAATCCAGCATATCCGTATGGAGTATCATAATTTGAACGAGTATATGAAGAACGTAATGAAACTTTTAACCAATCAGTCACATCTGATGTAAGATTGGCACGAAGATTATAACGCTTATATTCATCATTACCATAGCGGAACATACCTTTTTTATCATTATAGCCCAAGCCTAAGAAATAGGTAGTGTTAGCCCCTCCACCTGACAAACTCAAGTTATGTTGCTTATTAATAGCATAATCTTTAAACATTACACCAAACCAATCGTTATTCCCATTTCCGCTTGTCCAACCATTATTAGTTGAGTTGGGTTGAGTTTCGGTTGTTAACTTACCATCCATATAATCTTTAATACGCTGCATTTGCTCGGCAGGATAATAATCGCCATTGCCTGCATTTTTATTCGCATCGTTGTATACCTCTGCCCATTGTAATGAGTTTGCCAGATGTGGCATATTCATCATTTGTGAATAATCTGAAACATTGCTATAAGAAATCTTTGGTTTACCCTCTTTTTTACCTGACTTGGTGGTAACCAAAATAACACCGTTAACACCATCCACACCATAAATAGCTGCAGAAGCAAGATCTTTTAGCACACTGATACTTTCAATGTCATTAGGATTAAGGTTATTGAACAAACTCATGTTTGCTGCAATTCCATCAATTACAATCAAAGGAGATCCTAATGAGTTAAAACCTGTAAAGCCTCGAATGTTAATAGATTGAGTGGTGTTTGGTGTACCTCCATTGGTATTGGTAGTAATGTTTAAGTTACCGATAGCACCTTGTAAACCTTGAGAAACTCTTGTAATTGGACGATTCTCTAAAACCTTAGCATCCACTCTAGCAACAGCACCGGTAAGGTTTGCTTTCTTTTGAGTACCGTAACCCACCACAACCACTTCTTGAAGTGTCTTAGCGTTTTCTTTTAATGTGATATTCAGAAGTCTGTTTTCTGCAACAGTTACCATACGGTCATCGAAACCAATCATTCTAAATACCAGTACATCTTTTGAAGAAGAAACCTGAATCTTAAATTTACCATCAGCATCGGTACTGGTTCCGATCTGGGTACCTTTTACGGTCACACTTGCACCAGGCAAAGGAATACCTTGTACATCGGCCACCTTTCCTGTAACTGTTATTTTATCAGCTTGCTGGGCATACCCCCTAAAAGCTAACATCAAACAATAAAAAATTAGTAAAGCTTTAAATTTCATAGAATTATTTTTTAAAAAAATTTAAAAGACACTAAAAATGTACTTTAAAAGAAGTATACAATCTTTGCAAAGAAATTAACCAAATTTTAACAATTAGATTAAATCAAAGCTTGATGTTTACAATTTGTAAAATTATTCCAGCGCCTGATTAGGCGCACAAGTACTGAAATTGGTCAGCATAAAAAAATGGACTAATCGACTTTTTTAATGGATAATTTCATTATCTCCCTCGCCTTGTTAATTTAAAAGGCAGGAATTGGGTTAATAGAATAAGAAATCAAGCTACTTTGCGTATTATTTTAGAATAACCTGATTCAAAAGAAGAATATTATCTAAAATTTTAACTATTAATTCAAGAATGGCAAAAACGCATAGCGACAAAAACTGAACTATTTTTGTTATTTACAGAAAAAGCGACGATTTATAAAAACAGAAAGGGGTAAATTCAAAAAGATAAGCCGGAATTAAAAACTCCGGCCTATAAAAAGCTAAAACAGGTCATTCAACAGATTATCATCGACTAAATTCGGCATCGTAACCTTTAATGCAGGAGTTCTCTCCATTTCTCTTGTTATAGCAAAGCGAGCTTCTTTGTTTCTAGCCCAACTTCTTCTGGCTATACCATTGTTTACATCAAAAAACAGCATGTTTTGTAATTTCAAAGAAGCAGCTTCAGTACCATCAAGCAGCATTCCGAATCCACCATTGATTACCTCTCCCCAGCCAACGCCGCCACCGTTATGGATCGACACCCATGTTGCGCCTCTGAAACTATCGCCAATAACATTATGGATAGCCATGTCGGCTGTAAATCTGCTGCCATCATAAATATTGCTGGTTTCTCTAAAAGGAGAATCTGTTCCGCTTACATCATGATGGTCTCTCCCTAATACAACAGGAGCCGACAAAACACCTGATTGTATCGCCTCATTAAACTTTAAAGCAATCTTCGCGCGGCCTTCAGCATCGGCATACAGGATCCGGGCTTGTGAACCTACAACCAATTTATTTTTTTCCGCATCAGTAATCCAGATAATATTATCCTGCAATTGCTGCTGTATTTCAACAGGCGCATCAGCCTTGATTTCTTCTAAAACTTCTCGGGCAATTCGATCGGTAGTGCGCAAATCGTTGGGATTGCCTGATGTACACACCCACCTGAACGGACCAAAACCATAGTCGAAACACATCGGCCCGAGGATATCTTCTACATACGAAGGGTATTTAAAATCAATGCCATTTTCGGCCATAACATCCGCGCCGGCTCTGCTGCATTCCAGTAAAAAAGCATTACCATAATCAAAAAAATAGGTTCCTTTTGCGCAATGCCTGTTGATTGCTGCCGCATGTCTTCTAAGTGATTCCTGTACTTTTTCTTTAAAAAGCTCAGGCTGGGCAGCTATCATTTGATTTGACTCTTCATAACTGAAACCAACAGGATAATACCCTCCCGACCATGGATTATGCAGGGAGGTTTGATCAGATCCGATTTCAACAAAAATTTCATCCTGATAAAATCGCTCCCAAACATCCACAATATTGCCAATGTAAGCGAGCGAAACCGTTTCCTGTTGCACCTTTGCCGCTTTTACCCGGTTTACCAACATATCCATATCATCAATAAGCTCATCTACCCAACCTTGCTCATGGCGCTTTGTGGCGGCCGCCGGATTTATCTCTGCGCATATCGTAATACAGCCGGCAATATTGCCTGCTTTGGGTTGAGCTCCACTCATTCCTCCCAAGCCGGCTGTAAGGAAAATTTTCCCTTTGGTATTCGAATCTTGTCCAAGCTTTTTACGGAAAGCATTCATAACAGTAATGGTGGTTCCGTGCACAATCCCTTGCGGGCCAATGTACATGTAAGAGCCCGCCGTCATTTGACCGTATTGGGTAACACCTAAGGCATTATATTTTTCAAGATCATCCGGAGAAGAATAATTGGGGATCATCATTCCATTAGTCACCACAACGCGTGGTGCTGACGCTCCAGAAGGAAATAAACCCTGTGGATGTCCGCTGTAAATATTCAGCGTCTGCTCATCGGTCATCGTTGCCAGGTACTGCATTGTCAACAGGTATTGTGCCCAATTCTGAAATACCGCACCATTGCCGCCATAGGTAATTAACTCATGCGGGTGTTGCGCAATAGCAGGGTCAAGATTGTTCTGAATCATCAGCATTATGGATGCAGCATGAATACTGTTAAAAGGATACTCATGAATCGGACGGGCATGCATGGCATAGTCGGGCATAAAACGATACATATAAATGCGACCATAAGTCTCCAGCTCATCCAAAAAATCGGCAGCTAGTTCTTTATGCCAATGCTCCGGAAAATATCTTAATGCATTTCGCAATGCAAGCTTCTTCTCTTCCTTACTCAGCACTTGTTTTCGTACAGGTGCATGACTAATAGCAATATTATACGGTTTTCGTTCCGGCAATTGAGCTGGAATTCCTTGCAGTATTTGTTCTTTGAAATTCATAATATATTGATAGCCTAAATGAATAAAACTAAATAGTTTACACAAAAATAAACTCTACTTTTGATACCTATAAATACCAATTACATCATCAATTAATAACCATGGGTTATCAGATAGAATTGCGGCACCTGAAATATTTTCAAGTGCTGGCCGAAGAATTAAAGTTCAGAAAGGCCGCGGAAAGGTTGTACATATCACAGCCGGGACTCAGCCGCCAGATCAAACAGATGGAGGAACTATTTAATGTTAGCTTATTTGACAGGACCAAAAAAAAGGTTGAATTAACGCCTGCTGGTATTTATTTAAAAAATGAAGTCGATTATATTTTCAATCACCTTGATACCATCAAACAACAACTGGATAACATTGCTCAGGGCAAGGAAACCGAACTTCGAATCGGTTTTTTAGGATCTGCGGCTCAAAAAGTAATTCCTGAATTAGTCTTCAGACTTAGCAAGGAATACCCCGGGATACGGACAATTCTGGAAGAACTACCCAACAAACTTCAGATTGATTTATTAGAGAAGAATAAGTTGGATATGGGATTTGTGCGCATGCAGCAATTTGCTGAAGGCATTTCCAAGCATCTCATTCATCAGGATACCTTTTCATTGGTGTTGCCGATGGACCATCCTTTAACCAACCCGAGTTATGAGACGATAAAATCCCTGAGTTCAGAGCCATTCATTTTTTTCTCCAGCGAAGACAGTCCTTTTTACCATGACCTGATCATGGGCATATGCGAAGACCATGGATTTCGACCACAGGTTTTTCATAAATCGGCAAATGCATTAACCATTTATAAATTAGTTGAAGAGGGCCTTGGAATCGCCATCGTACCAACAGGGCTTCAATACGGGTACGACTTAAAAGTTAAGTTTGTTGAACTGAGTTATATTCCGCAAAAAACGGAGTTGTATGTTATTTGGAAAGAATCAAACAGAAATCCTGCGTTGACAAATGTGGTGGAGTTGTTGATTAAAAGACATAAAGTCACTGGATAACTTGACCTTTAGCATTTTTTTCCGGTTTTTCAATCCAATAAAATACAATCAAGCCAATTCCTCCACAAATAAGGATCATTGCAAACCAAATGGCCAACTGACTGACTTCATCAATTCCAACAAATGTGCGTTGGGTTAGTATTAAAGCCGATAACAAACCAATACCTACACCAATAATCAGAAGACCCCATTTAAGAGCCCGGCTACTTTTGTAACTATCCATATTACTAATTGTTAGATCAATTTCTTTTTCAAGTCTTTTATGATCTCGATTACTTTTATTCAGGTACAATGCTTTCCAATCGACCAATATCCTTCTTGAAACCGGATAGTATTCAGGGAATCTACCCAATTCAAAAACAATTGCAATTTGCCTATCTAATTTTGGCGCCTTATCCGCACCTGCAAATTCTTCAATTAATTTATGATAAATTGCGAATCGGTTATCTTCGTTTTTTTTCCTTAACCCTATTACATAATTAATAAAGGGTATATATAACGCTAAAAATGCAATAGCAATTCCGATTAACTGAATAATACCCTCGGTGCTTTTATACCATGTTTCAATTGTCAATAACATCATTTACCTGAATATACTAAAAAACAACATGCAGATAGATTTGGGTATAGGTGTTAGCCCTAGAAAATGAATATTACCTACGGAGCTCGCTTTCTAAAAATTTTATTGTTTCTATAAATATTTCGCTGCACCATTCATTATTTTAAAAAAAAGGTGACAAGAATCAATTCTTACCACCTTTTTATATTGTATTTCTTTTATAAAACTATACTTCCGCTGTTGTCGGGTCAATAATTGTAGCGACTTTGGAAACTTTATTAGCAGGAAAACCGCCTAGCTCAGCATGTTTTCGAACAGTGGCTTCATCCGGGGCGATGTACACGCAATAAATTTTATCGCCTGTAACATAACTATGAACCCATTGAATTTCGGGGCCCATGGAACGCAATACATCACATGATTTTTGTGATATACCTTCCAATTCAACTTTTGAAAGATTTCCAACGTTTGGGATTTCTCTTTCAATAACAAACTTTGGCATATTACCTCCTTGTTTTATAATTGAGTGTTAGTCAATATAATGAAAATTTTCATATACAAAGCATTAAATCAAACTGTTCTTGTCATAGCTATTCCTGAAAAAGTTCCAACTGACTGGAGTTATTTTGCTTATTGAGAGGGTGAACTATTTCGCCAAAGTTGGAGAGTGTAATACCTAACAATCGGATCTTTTTATCCGCCGGTTCGGTTTTTAACAAAAGTTCTTTAGCTGTTTGAGAGATGGTTTTCAAGTCAGCTATACCATATCCGAATGAATGATTACGGGTAATTTGTTTAAAATCGCTGTATTTGATTTTCAAGGTAACCGTTCTTCCTTTTAGCTGATAACGATGCAGGCGATCACAAACGATTACCGCAATCTTATCCAGTGCCACATTCATCTCGTCCGGTTCGGTTAAATCGTAAGCAAAAGTATCTTCGGCTCCTACCGATTTGGTTTCACGATGTGGCTGCACTTCTCTATCATCCACCCCTCTAACAATTTTATAATAAAACTTGCCTACTTTACCGAAATGCAATACAAGTTGAGCTTCAGTAAGTTTTTTAAGATCGGCACCAGTATACAACTGCATACGCTTCATTTTTTCGGCCGTCACTCTTCCTACGCCAAAAAACTTTTCCACGGGCAATTGTTCCATAAATGCTTCGATGTTGGAGGGACCAATAAATTTCAAGCCATCGGGCTTATTAATATCCGAAGCAATCTTTGCAACAAACTTATTGATGGAAACACCAGCAGAGGCCGTTAGCTGAAGTTCATCTTTAATAGCCTGTTTTATCTGTTGCGCAATTTCAATTGCCGAACCAATATTAAGTTTATCATTGGTAACATCTAAATAGGCTTCATCTAACGACAGCGGTTCAATTAAATCAGTATAGCGCTGAAATATTTCCCTGATTTTTACAGATACCTCTTTATAGGCAGCAAATCTGGGCCGTACAAAAATAACATGTGGACAAAGTTGCATGGCTTTCTTAGAAGACATAGCCGATCGGATTCCAAACTTACGGGCCTCATAACTCGCTGTTGCCACCACTCCGCCCCGGCCTTGAGGCGATCCGCCAACTACAATTGGCTTACCCCTGTATTCAGGATTATCACGTTGCTCAACGGAAGCATAAAAAGCATCCATATCAATGTGAATGATTTTACGCTGAGTTTTATTGGGGTCCGGCACTTTGTTCATTTCAGCAACTCACAAAATTATAAAATAAAAAATACCGACTCAAAAGTCGACTCAACCTCTTTAAGTCATGCTGAACGGAGTCGAAATAGTTGTTCTTAATAGTACAGCCCTTTCGACTACGCTCAGTGGGACGAGGTTAAAACTTTTCAGACAACCCTTTCATAGGACGTTAAAAATTCATTTCATCAGCGCTAGGCCCATAGCTGCCGGGAATAGGAATATTCAGCAAGCGAAGATATACTCCTAACTGTGCTCTGTGATGCACAATTTGACTAAAAACCATGCGAATTACTTCTCCTTTTGTTGAAACGCTGAGTATTTGCTCGCCATTACGCAAGGTCCAGTTCGGCTGTAATTGATCATCAGTTGCCTTCGATAAATGAGTTTTCCCATCTGCTAAGCATTTTTCAAAATAATCAACCAGTTGTGTGGTATTGGTTATATTTTCCGGAGTATAGGGGGTAGCTGCAAAATCAAGTTCATCAGTAGTAAGGGTCATGGTTATCCAACCCGGCAGTTCAGCTATATGCGTTGCCAGTTGTTTTATGGTCATGCTTTTTTCGTGTGGCTTCCAATCGTATTTATCATTAGGCACACGCGACAACATTTTACGAGTTGTTTGAGCTTCCTGCTCCAACTCCTTTAAGAGCATTTGAATCATTGACATTTTATTAGGTTTTAAATGTGATGCGTTAGGCATAACTGATTAACAAGATTTCAGTATGAGCTTAAGTTACGAAAAAATATTTTTGACTATAGTGGTGGCGCGACTTAAAGTCGTGCCACCACTATAGCATGAACACTTCTCTAAATATCTGCTGGAATGAATATCTTCGCAAGAAATATTGAACGTTGCAGATTTTAATAGAGATAACACGATTTTATAGTCGCCTCTACTGGTCTATAAACCCTTAAAAAAATGACTCCGAGTGAAATAAATGAGAAGTGGGCAAAATTGCAAGCGCAAATCGCCAAAGATTTTGACAGCGAAAAACCCGATATTAAAGTAATTCTATTCCTGATCGGGGTACAAGAACTGGGGCAAGGTCCGCGCAAGTTTTCAAAACGCCAGAAAGAAGAGTTAATGCACATTGCAACTTGTCGTTTATTTAGCGAGATGGGCTTTTATGAACTTGTTGGACTTGATCAGGATGGTTGGCCGCATTGGAAACTGGTAAAACAAATTCCAAATTACACCTTGCTTGAACAAGAAATGGTTATGAAATCATTGATCATTGATTATTTTGAGCAGATTTAATTTAGATGAGAAACAAGAATAAAGACGAGTACCACCACATGAAACAAATCAGCTTATTATTAATTTTCACGGTTTTATCATTAACATCTGCTTTTGCTCAAAAGAAAGAAAAAAACAGGTATGTAAAACTCCGCACCGATTCGGGCAGCTGTGTCATCCGCTTGTACAATGAAACTCCCTTACATCGCGATAATTTCATCAAACTGACCGGGCAGCATTTTTATGACAGTTTACTATTTCACCGTGTTATTAAGAACTTTATGATACAGGGTGGCGATCCTGATTCAAAACATGCCGCTACTGGTGTTCAATTAGGAGATGGAGATATGGGGTATAAAATTCCGGCTGAATTTCGCGATAGTTTGTTTCATAAAAAAGGTGTCTTGGCTGCTGCACGTGATGACAATCCGGAAAAAGCTTCAAGTGGATGCCAGTTCTATATTGTTCAGGGAAAAGTGTTTACCGACGAACAATTGGACAAGCTGGAACAAACCCGTTTAAAAGGCCGTAAAATTCCTGCTGCACAGCGTGAAGTTTACAAAACCATCGGCGGAGCTCCTCATCTTGATCAAAACTATACAGTTTACGGAGAAGTTATAGAAGGTATTGATTTGGTTGATAAAATTGCTGCTGCAAAAACGGATGGCAATGACAGACCGGCTCAGGATATTCGAATGAAAGTTGAGTTGTTGACCAAAAAAGAAACGAAAAAGCTCGAAAAACATTTAAAAAAACAAAAATAGATATGCGATTTATGTACTGAGATTTGAGATTCTTTAATATCAAACAACCATTCTCAATACACAATATCCATATCTCAATACGATTATTAACACATGAAAATTATATCTTATAACGTTAACGGTATTCGATCGGCAATGAACAAAGGCTGGCTAGCCTGGCTTCAGGCTACTGATGCCGACATTGTTTGCTTGCAAGAAATTAAAGCTCAGCCTGAAAACATTACAGATGAGCTTAAATTACTGGAAGATATGGGTTATAAGTATCAATACTGGTATCCTGCACAAAAAAAGGGGTATAGCGGCGTGGCCCTGCTTTCAAGACATCAGCCTGTAACAGTCGAATTTGGTTGCGGTCATGAACAGTATGATCATGAAGGCCGAATGGTGCGCGCTGATTTTGCTGATTTTTCGGTAATGAGCTTATACGTTCCTTCAGGTTCTAGCGGTGAAGATCGTCAGGGCGTGAAATTTGAATTCATGGACTTCTTTATGGATTATGCTACTCAACTAAGAGCACGCTTCCCTAAACTGATTATCTGCGGAGATTACAATATTTGTCATCGCCCAATTGATATTCACAACCCGAAATCGAATGCAAAATCTTCAGGGTTTCTTCCAGAAGAACGCCTGTGGATGGAAAACTTCATCGAAAGCGGCTTTATTGACACCTTCCGTCATTTTAATCAAGAGCCGCACAATTATACTTGGTGGAGTTTCCGGGCTAATGCAAGAGCAAAAAACCTGGGCTGGCGTATCGACTATCATTTGGCCACAAAAGAATTGGAGCATCGTTTAAAAAGAGCTGCCATTTTGCCTGATGCATTACATTCAGACCACTGCCCGATTCTTCTGGAAATTGAATAAATTAGGGTAACCTATAATCTGTATTAACAATGCTGTTCATCAACATAAAAGAACTTTGTGGCATACTTCCGGCTGGCAAATCACGTTTACAAGGAGCCGAAATGACTGAAATGCAAACTATTAAAAATGCATGGCTAAAGGTTCAAGATGGAAAGATTATTGATTTTGGGTCGATGAATTCCTCAACTGATGATTTTCATCTAACTACAAAAGATACTATTGATGCTTCCGGAAAGTTTATGCTTCCCGCTTGGTGTGATTCACATACCCATCTTGTTTTCGCAGCTCCCCGTGAAGAGGAATTTGTGATGAAGATTCAAGGCAAAACCTATGAAGAAATTGCGGCAGCAGGAGGAGGGATCCTAAACTCCGCGCGTAAACTAGCAAATACCTCGGAAGATGCACTTTACGAAAGTGCAGCCAAGCGTTTGGAGGAGGTAATGAGCCTGGGAACCGGAGCCATTGAAATTAAAAGCGGTTACGGATTAAGTTACGAAGCTGAACTAAAAATGCTTCGTGTAATCCGCAGGTTAAAAGAAAACTATCCTCTCCCTGTAAAGGCCACTTTTCTTGGCGCCCACGCTTTCCCTCAGGAATTCAAACAGAATCACGGAGGTTATATCGATTTATTAATCAATCAACTTTTACCAACAATCGCCGACGAAGGGTTAGCGGACTATATCGATGCTTTTTGTGAGCAGGGTTATTTTTCTATTGCTGAGACCGAACGCATTATTGATGCAGGTGCAAAATATGGACTAAAAGCTAAAATTCACGCCAATCAATTCACGAGCAGCGGCGCAACTGAAGCCTGCATTAAAAAAGGTGCTTTATCGGTTGATCATTTGGAAGTAACCGATGATGCGGTAATTAAATCTTTAAAAGGTTCTGAAACCATGCCGACTTTACTTCCCTCTTGCTCATTGTTTATCAACATCCCATTTGCCGATGCTCGTGGAATGATCAACGCAGGGCTGGGTGTAGCCTTAGCATCCGATTTTAACCCCGGCACAACACCAACCGGCAACATGAATTTGGCAGTTGCGCTGGCTTGTATCCGCATGAAAATGCTTCCGACCGAAGCAATCAATGCTGCTACTTTAAATGGGGCATACGCTATGGATTTAGCGGCAACTCATGGCAGCATTACAGTTGGGAAACAAGCTAACCTCATTCTAACCAAAGAAATACCTTCATTAGCCTATTTGCCGTATGCTTTTGGCTCCAATTTGGTAGAGAATGTGTTTATTAATGGTAAAAAAGTATAGCTTAGAAAAAACCTTCGATTCCGCTCAGGATGACTAAAAAATAACACTGTTACCCTGAGCAGAGTCGAAGTGTCAATACTCAAATCACAAAAAAAATGATACTTGTTTCTAAACGGTTTCTAAAATTATTAACGGGTAACTTTGCGCAAGCAATAGCATTGTACCCATTCATAATTGTGGAGTATAAAGAGCTGAAAGATGATGCATCTATTATAAATCATGAGCTCATTCATCATCGTCAGCAACGAGAATTATTAGTGATTGTGTTTTATCTATGGTATGTAATTGAATATATTTTCAGGAGAATACAGCACAAAACTCATTACGAAGCTTATCTGAATATTAGTTTTGAGCGAGAGGCCTACCAAAACGACAAAAACCTTAATTACCTTAAAAACCGAAAGGCTTGGTCATTTTTTAAATACTTTTAATGGGCAATAAAGACTCAAGAGTATAGATTAATAGACCGTAGACATTTATGTTCTGCCTTTTGCTTTCTACTTTTAACTTAATACATCAATGCACTTAAGAGCTTATACCCGTTCCTATATTGATCAATTTACCTTCACCCGCCCAGAAGAAGTCAAGTTGGGAGAAACAGTTCAGACCGTTTCCAATCCTGAAAACTGGAAAGAAGAACTGTTAACAAGCACTGCAAAATTTGTATTGTTAGGATTGCCGGAAGATATTGGCGTGAAGGCTAATTTAGGACGCGAAGGCACCCGTTCGGCATGGCAAACGGCCTTTCAGTCCCTCATGAATGTGCAGAGTAATGAATGGCTCGAAGGTGATCAATTATTGGTACTTGGCCATATTGATTTCACTGATTTATTAGACAAGGCTGACCAACTAAATATCTACAATACTGCCGATCTTCAATCCATGCGAGTATTAGTAGAACAGGTAGACGAACGTGTTTGTGAGGTTGTTAAAGTGATTGCGCAAGCGGGCAAAATACCGGTTTGTATCGGCGGAGGACATAACAATTGTTATCCGATCATAAAGGCAATTGCAGAAGCCAACGGTAACCCTATTAATGCAATCAATCTCGATGCCCATGCCGACTTTCGTATTTTAGAAGGCCGCCATAGCGGCAATGGTTTTAGTTACGCTTTTGAAAATGGTTATCTGAAGAAATATTACGTAATCGGCTTACATACCAATTACAATTCACAAACTACAATTAACCGCTTACGAAGCTCTAGAAACATTGGCTTTTCCTGGTTTCAAGATATATTTATTCAGCAACAAAAAACATTCAACACTGTCATTGATGAGGCCGTGGAGTTTAGTGAAGGAAGCCCCTGTGGGCTGGAGCTTGATCTGGATAGCGTGGCGAATATGCCATCAAGCGCTCAAAGTCCAAGTGGAATAACCGCAGAGCAAGCACGTTTATACCTAAGCAGAGTAGCCGAACGGACAAACATTACCTACTTGCATTTACCGGAAGGAGCTCCATCGCTTGCTCCGCCTCATGACAATTCAGTTCCCAAACTTATTGCTTACCTGGTAACTGATTTTATAAAAGCAGCAAAAAAATAATACTCTTAAATCCCCTAAAAAGGACAAAGTATTTTGGAACATCCCTTTTAGGGTGAGAGGGGGGTAAATGAATACGTCGATTGCGGACAGATGCACTGTTGCAATGGAACATCATATTCATTGATATCATCCATCGTTTCTATAGGTTCAAATTGTGATAGTCCAACAATTTGAACATCTAAACGGCATTCGGCTAAAAAACGATCGTAGAATCCTTTTCCGTAACCAATCCGATACCCTTTTTTGTCGAAAGCTAATAAGGGAACAACCACCATATCAATTTCTTGAGGAGAAACTTTGTCGCCCGAAACAGGCTCCGGTATATTCCAATTATTCTTTTCTATTTTAAGATGTGCATTATTATAGATAAAATGTTCGAGTGTTAAGGCTGAAAAATTACTCTTCGGAACTACGATTTGTATTTTGGGATGGTTCGCTTCAAGCCATTCAATTATTAAATAGGTATTAATTTCGTGCCTTTCAATAATCGGCAGAAAAATATGCAGCACTTTAACCTCAGAAAGATCAAGCATACCAAACCGATGGGCAATCTGCTGGTTAAAGTGTTTGAAATCGTGCTCGCTTAACTGCTTACGTTTTTCAAGGTAAATTTTGCGAAGTTCTGCTTTTCTCAAATGAATAATCTTTAACCAAAGATAATTTACATATTGGAAATTTACACATATATATAAACGACAAGAGGCGCTCCTCGAACAGAAACGCCTCTTGTTTTGTTTTATAGTTCTTGACGGACTTATTTCACACGTTCAATATAGTCGCCAGTTCGGGTATCAATGCGTACTTTATCACCTTCATTGATGAACAATGGAACGCGAATTTCAGCTCCGGTTTCTACCGTAGCTGCTTTAGTAACGTTGGTAGCTGTATTCCCTTTTACTGCCGGTTCGCTGTAAGTAATTACAAGCTCAACATGACTAGGCATTTGCGCCATAATAGGCTCATCATTTTCAATCGCAACGGTTACTTGCATGCCTTCTGTTAAAAATTTCACGCCATCGCCGAACATCACTTTTGGGACATAAATCTGGTCGTAAGTGTTATTGTCCATAACTACTAAATTATCGCCCTCTTCGTATAAGTACTGATAATTTTGAGTTTCAACACGAGCAATTGTTACCTCCTCATCCGTACGGAAACGATACTCTATAAATTTTCCGGTTTTTACATTGCGCATGTTTGCTTGGTAGAAAGCGCGAAGGTTACCTGGTGTACGGTGAACAAACTCTTCCACTAAAACCAATTCCCCATTGAAACGAAGTATATTTCCTGTTTTTACTTCTGATGCCTTTGCCATAAAAAATTCTTCTTATTGATTGATTAAAATCGAGTTGCAAAGATACTTTTATAAAGACAAATGGCAAAAGCGGGAATGCAAATGTTTCCTATTGGCTTTTTAATAATGACCTGCCTACTTATTTATAATCCTGAACATTAAGTCTTTTCTTACAAAAGCTGTATTCATGTTCCTGGTTGGAACAGATAAGGGTAAGCCTGTTTTGGGAGAAACGGGAAATTAAGGACAGGTACCAATCGATCCCTTGATTGTCAAGATTTGCGGTAGGCTCATCCAATAGCAAAATTGGAGAGGAAGAGCAGAAAGCCAGGGCTAATTTTACTCTCTGTTTCATACCCGATGAGAAGTTCTTGATGCAACGGTTACGGTACTTTTCGAATCCGAGCAGGTTGATTATTTCTTTATTATCAAAACCTTGCAAGTATTCTTTGAAACCAAAATGAAAATCAATGATTTCAGTTAAGGTGAAATCTTCAACCAATTCGAGATAGGGAGAGGCAAAGCTAAGGTGTTTGAAAACATTCTCGACTTCTAGCGCTTCGCCTTTGAAAGTATAAGTGATGTTGCCTTCGGAAGGAGACAGATTAGAAGCCACGATCTGAACAAGCGTTGACTTGCCCGACCCGTTGGCTCCTAAAATGGCATATGATTCAGCTTCGTTGAAACTATAATCAATTCCGCGAAATATCCACTCACGATTAAAACGTCGTCCGATATTTTGCAGTGTAATCTCCATTAATTGCTGCTAAAACCTTTCATAATACCCCTGTTTGAGTTACGGATGAAATTAACAATCTCATCGCGCTCTTCAGTTGGAGTAATATCCGTTTCTATAATATCCAATGCTTTGGTATTGTTATAGTTCTTCATGTAAAGAATGCGGTAGATATCCTGAATTTGGTTGATCTGTTCAGAAGTAAATCCCCTTCTGCGTAAACCAACAGAGTTAATACCTACATACGAAAGAGGTTCACGACCCGCTTTCGTAAATGGAGGAACGTCTTTTTTAACCAATGATCCGCCTGATACCATGGCATGTGATCCTATTGAAACAAACTGATGGATCGCCGAAGTGCCTCCAATAATTGCCCAGTCGTCAATAGAAACATGACCGGCAACCTGAACTGAGTTTGCCAATATACAGTTGTTTCCGATTATACAATCATGTGCAACGTGAGTGTAGGCCATTAGTAAGCAGTTGCTTCCGATGCGTGTTTCCATACGATCAGTTGTGCCGCGATTTACGGTTACACATTCACGAATAGTGGTATTATCACCAATAACCGCAGTGGTTTCTTCGCCTCCAAATTTCAAATCCTGTGGAATGGCTGAAATTACAGCACCAGGAAATATTCTGCAATTTTTACCAATTCGAGCACCGTTCATGATCGTTACATTCGATCCGATCCAAGTGCCTTCACCAATTTCAACATCTTTGTGAATGGTTACAAATGGCTCAATTACTACATTGTCGGCAATTTTGGCCTGCGGGTGGATATAAGCTAGTGGTTGGATCATGCGTTGGGTCTTCTTGCAATTTGGGCCATCATTTCTGATTCACAAACAATTTTATCACCTACGATAATGGTACCTTTCATTTGAGCAATACCACGACGAATTGGCGCTAAAAGATCGCAACGAAGAATCAGTGTATCGCCCGGAACTACTTTCTCTTTAAATCGGGCATTTTCAACCTTCATAAAATACGTAAGGTAGTTTTCAGGATCAGGAACCGTATTTAAAACCAAAATACCTCCAGTTTGTGCTAAGGCTTCAATTTGAAGAACTCCAGGCATAACAGGGCTACCAGGGAAATGACCCACAAAAAATGGTTCATTCATGGTCACATTCTTTATCCCTACTACATGAGTTTCACTTAATTCCATTACCTTATCAACCAATAAAAATGGCGGACGGTGAGGAAGGCGAGCCATAATTTGATTCACATCATAAATAGGCTTAGCGCTTGTGTTGTAAACAGGGATTGTTTTGCCTCTACGCTCTTTTTTAATAAGGGCTTTAATTTTACGGGCAAATGCAACGTTAGCCGCATGTCCAGGGCGAGCGGCCATGATATGAGCCTTAAGCGGCATACCGGCCAGCGCCAAATCGCCAATTACATCAAGTAGTTTATGTCGAGCGGGCTCATTTTGATGACGCAAAGAAATATTATTCAAAATACCTTCTTTAGCGACAGCTATTTTATCACGATTAAACAATTTAGCCAGATGGCCTAATTCATCATCATTCACTTCTTTATCCACCACAACTATAGCGTTATTTAAATCACCCCCTTTAATAAGGTTATGTTTAAGCAACATTTCCAGTTCATGCAGGAAACAGAACGTACGGCAAGAAGCTATTTCTTTACGAAATTCTGAAATATGAGTGATGTTTGCGTGTTGAGTACCTAAAACAGGTGAATTATAGTCAACCATTACAGTTAAACGATAATCATCTGATGGCATTGCTACCATTTCTACTTTACGATCACCTTCAGCGTAATGAATATTTTGATTAATTGAGAAATATTCACGATCAGCAGCTTGCTCAATAATGCCGGCGGTATCAATCGCGTCTAAAAACATAATTGAACTGCCGTCCATAATTGGCGCTTCCGGGCCATCAAGTTCGATAAGCACATTATCAACTTCCGAGCCGACCAACGCTGCCAAAACGTGTTCAATAGTGCTAACACTGCCACCGTTTTGTTCAAGGGTTGTTCCTCTTGAGGTATCAGTAACATTATCAACATCCGCATCAATTATAGGGCTACCAGGAAGGTCGATTCGTTGAAACTTGTAGCCATGGTTTTCGGGTGCCGGTTTAAAGGTCATACTCACTTTGGCACCGGTATGCAATCCAACGCCCGAAACAGTTACAGGAGAACTTAGGGTTCTTTGCTTTACATTCATCCGCTAAAATGCTTTTTTCTGAAAATTAATTTGTTTTTTAAAAGGACATCAAGAACCCGCTTAATAAATTTATAATGGCCTTTTGAGAGTCTTCACTCATACGGGTTTATTTTTAAGTGGGCAAAGTTATGAAAAACCATTGTTTTAGGTATCAATTTTCATTTTTTTGAAATGGAAGCGATATACTGAAACCAATAATGGATATAAAAAGCTCTATTTTAGAGCTCCTTAGCCTCTAAGAGCAGTTTTTCAATCTCCTGAAGCTTTCGCTCAAGCTCTGGCAATCGGCGATATACGGCATAGGCTTTAAGAGAATCGTTAAATGCAAAGGCTGGAGATCCATTCCATTTCTTGTCTTGTTCAACAATACTTTTAGAAACCCCTGATTGAGCGTTGATTTTCGTTCCTTTTGAAATATTAATATGACCAACAATACCAACTTGTCCGCCAATGATACAATTTTCGCCCACTTTAGTACTTCCGGAAACTCCCGATTGTGAAGCGATAACTGTGTTTTGACCAATCTCCACATTGTGAGCAATCTGGATCAGGTTATCAAGTTTTACACCTTTGCGAATAATGGTTGAACCCATTGTAGCACGATCGATGGAAGCATTTGAGCCAATTTCTACATCATCTTCAATAATAACATTTCCAATCTGGCTCACTTTTGAATAACTGCCGTCGACTTGAGGTGCAAAACCAAAACCATCACTACCTATTACAGTACCGGAATGTATAATTACATTTTTACCTAAAACGCAATCAGAATAAATTTTCACACCGGCAAAAAGAACCGTATTGTCATCAATAGTTACATTGTCGCCAACATAAACTTGTGGATAAATTTTAACATTGTTACCAATTTTTACGTTATTGCCAATGTATGCAAATGCACCCACATACGGCTGAACTCCTAAAGTTGCAGAAGGACTTATAAATGCAGGTTGTTCTATCCCAACTTTATTGGACTTAATGGTATTGTATTTTTCGAGTAGCACAGAAAATGCAGTATATGCATTTTCAACCCGTATTAAAGTACAATTAACAGGAGCTGTCAACTGCAAATCTTGATTTATTATTACAATAGAGGCATTAGTAGTATACAGAAAAGATTCATATTTGGGATTAGCCAAAAACGAGAGTGTTCCTTCTACCCCCTCTTCTATCTTTGCCAGGTCAGATACTGTTATATCCGGATTGCCTTCAACAATCCCATTCAATAACCTACTCAATTCTGCTGCGGAAAACCGGATCATATCTATCTATTAGTTCTTAGAAAATTTTACAAATGTGAGCAATTGTCAATAAAAACAGAAACGTTTTTTTCTTTGAACTAATATACAGCAAGCAATACTTAAAGTTTAACGCTGCAGAGGTAGTGTTTTTTAACTGTTTTAGAGAGCGATTCGATGTTGAAGTTATCTGATGCGGCGGTAATATCTACAACCGAACGGTCCTTACGTAATATTCCTATTTTATCCGCTTTAGGGTTATAGGCGTTATTCCAGATGGTATCTTCAAAAACAAAATAATTTACCTCGTCATCATTCAAACCAAAATGCTGTTTCACCTTGTTTTTAACCGCATTGACCTTTGTTTTAGAGATTGGTTCTTGCTGGATTTCAACCCTAAAAAGCTGACGATTAATCAAAGCCTTGCAAAGAAACGCCAATATTTTATCTTCATGATCGGCCCATATTTTTATGCAAACAGAAATATCATCATCGTCTAATTGAACAAAAAGTTTTAAATATTTTTCATCCGCAATAAAGTGTTCTTCAGAAATACGATTGTATAAAAACTCCTTAAAAGCTGGCGTGGTAAACAATTCGACACCTTGTAAAGCCAGTTCTTTAGCACGCTTTAAAATTTTGATCAGCATAGTTTCGGCGGCAAGCACTGTTTTGTGCAAATAAACCTGCCAATACATCAGCCGGCGGGCTATGATGAACTTTTCGATTGAATAAATACCTTTTTCTTCGGCAACAATTTGATCATCGGCAACATTTAACATTTTAATGATACGATCAAAACTGATCACCCCTTCTGACACCCCGGTAAAGAAACTATCCCGGTTCAAATAATCCATGCGATCAAGGTCCAACTGGCTGGAAACCAATTGGTGTAAAAACTTTTTCTCATAGCGATTATTAAAAATCTCAATGGCCAAACTTAGTTTACCTTTAAACTCTTTGTTTAACCTATCCATAATCAAAGTCGAGATGGTTTCGTGATGAATATCTTCGATGATGCAATTTTCAAGGGCATGCGAAAACGGGCCATGGCCTATATCATGCAATAAAATAGCAACGGTTACAGCCTCTGCTTCTTCATCCGTAATAATATGTCCTTTGCTTCTTAAAGTTTCCAAGGCAAGATTCATGAGATGCGTGGCACCCAAGGCATGATGAAAACGAGTATGTACAGCTCCCGGATAAACCAGGTGAGTCATAGCACATTGCTTAATATTGCGCAGACGTTGAAAGTACGGATGAGACAATAAATCGAAGATAATTTCGTATTGTATAGTGATGAACCCGTACACCGGGTCGTTAACAATTTTTTTCTTATTGATCATTTTCCTCCTACAAGTTGCAAATTTGCTAAATTTAGTGTTTATAATTTACCTATAATGCCCAATGGTGGTTTGGCGCTGTTTTTTTCTGAAAGTTGATTTAATTTTCAATGATCACATTGGTTAATTTTTAAGATCCGTTTTTCGCTAATATTTGAGATACGGGTTGTTACCTATTACTTATTATTAAAATAATTTACAATGCAAGAACCTACTATACTTTGGGCCGACGATGAAATTGACCTATTAAAACCACATATCCTTTTCCTAAAAGATAAAGGTTATAACATAAAAACGGTTACCAATGGAAGCGATGCTCTGGATGCATTTAAGGCTGAGCATTTTGATATTATATTTTTAGATGAAAATATGCCCGGCCTCACCGGCCTGGAAACTCTGGTTGAAATAAAAAACATAAAACCTGATATTCCGGTAGTGCTTATCACCAAAAGCGAAGAAGAATATTTGATGGAAGATGCCATTGGCTCCAAAATCGATGATTATCTCATAAAGCCGGTAAACCCCAAGCAGATACTACTGACCATAAAAAAGATTCTGGATAAAAAAGGATTGGTACATGGCAAAACAGCATCGGCCTATCAACAGGAATTTCGCAATCTTTTGATGACGTTGAATGACAATCTGAGTTATGAAGAATGGGCCGACGTATATAAAAAACTGATTTTTTGGGAAATTGAGTTACAAGGATTGGAAGACCCTGGCATGCACGAAATCTTAACACAGCAAAAAGCCGAAGCGAACGCACAGTTTTCCAAATTTGTAGAAAAAAATTACATCAAGTGGTTAAACAACCCTGATATAGCTCCTGTGCAATCCCATCAGTTAATGAAACAAAAAGTATTTCCATTAATTGACAGCACTCCAACCTTCTTTTTATTGATCGACAACTTGCGCTACGATCAATGGAAAATAATCAGCCCCATTATTTCAGAATATTTCAGAATAGAAACCGAAGAGTCTTATTACAGTATTCTTCCTACAGCTACCCAATATGCCCGAAATGCCATTTTCGCAGGATTATTACCAACTGAAATGGAAAAACGCTTTCCGGGCAAATGGCAAAACGATGAAGACGAAGGCGGTAAGAACCTGCACGAAGAAGCTTTTTTAGAAGATCAACTTAAAAGGCTACGTAAGAACTATAAGTTCTCCTATACCAAAGTTGTGAATTACGATCAGGGCAAAGACCTTGTTGACAATATTCACACAATGGCCAATAACCAGCTCAATGTTATCGTGTACAACTTTGTCGATATGCTTTCCCATGCCCGCACCGAAATGGAAATTATCAGGGAATTAGCCTCTGATGAAAAAGCGTATCGCTCACTAACCCTTTCATGGTTTGAAAATTCGCCATTATTGGAAGCCCTAAAAAAAATAGCCCAGAAAAAAGTGCGTCTGATTATCACCACCGACCATGGCACTATCCGAGTAAAAACCCCAAGCAAAGTAATTGGCGATAGAAATACCAACACTAACCTTCGCTACAAACAAGGAAAAAATCTGGCCTTTGAGCCCAAAGAAGTATTGCACATTAAAAACCCTCAAGACGCTTTTTTACCGAGGCAGCACATGAGTCAGAGTTTTATTTTTGCGAAAGAAGATGAATATTTTATTTACCCTAACAACTACAACCAGTTTGTAAACTATTACAACAACACGTTCCAGCATGGTGGCATTTCGTTGGAAGAAATGATAATACCGTTTGTGGTATTGAGCACGAAATAAGATTTGGACTGAGCGAGAGAATGATGTAATGACTGAATGAAAGAGGATTGAATGAGAGCATTAAACAGAGAGATTACTATTTACTCTATCGTTCACTAACTTTTTTTGTAAAGACATTAACGGTAAATAATTAGGATGACAGAATAAATAAAGAGATTGTTACTTTTATTCCTTTAATTCACTCATTCCATAATTCTATCATTCACTCATTTTTTGCATGACATTAACAGTAAATCAGGAATCTGAACTTCTTTCAGCAGCGGAGCAACTCTTAACATTTGCTGAAAACGAGCGTATCTTCATATTCAACGGTGAAATGGGAGCGGGCAAAACCACTTTCATAAAAACCATTTGCAAAGCATTAGGCGTTAAAAACAACGTCTCGAGCCCTAGTTTTGCATTGGTAAATGAATACCAGAGTTCCAGTGCTAAAATCTATCATTTTGATTTTTATCGCCTAAAAAATGAAGTCGAAGCGCTTGACATGGGCTGTGAAGAGTACTTTTCAAGCGGCGATTATTGCTTTATAGAATGGCCATCCAAAATCCCCAACTATCTGCCTAAACAATTAATTAGTGTAACCATTGAAGAACAAACGGACGGCTCAAGAACAATTAATGCAGAAAGACTGAAGAATGGAATAACAGAATGAGATTGAGATAAGGATAGAATTATAGATTAACTTCTTATGCATTCACTCATTCTTTCATCCGCACATTCTCTCATTCTCATATTCATCATTCAATTTTATTATCTTTATCATTCCAAAAAACGTCATTAATGAGTCCGAGTATTATGTCCGGTTTTTCTGAAGTTGCTAAACAAGCTTTATTACAGCCTCAGGAATCATTGCTTGAGATCAAGAAAAAGAAACAAGAGTTAGCAATTGGAATTCCAAAAGAACTTGCTTTTCAGGAAAAACGCATTGCAATTACCCCCTCTTCAGTTGAAGTACTGGTAAGTAACGGACATGATGTATATGTAGAAGCAGGTGCTGGTGAGGGAGCTCATTTTTCAGATAAAAAATACAGCGATGCCGGGGCCAAAATCATTTACCACCGGAAAGAAATTTTCAACGCTGACATTCTTATGAAAGTTGCTCCTCCTACTATGGAAGAGATTGGAATGATGAAAATGGGCCAAACGCTTATTTCTGCCATAAACATCGCTGTCTTACGTGAGGATTATATTAAAGCCCTGATGAATAAAAAAGTGACCGCTCTTGGCTACGAATATTTAAAAGACGAAGACGGAAGCTTAGTAGTGGTTCGTTCCATGAGTGAAATTGTTGGAAATACAGCCATTCAAGTAGCGGCAGAGTACTTAAGCAATAGCCGCCAAGGCAAAGGAATGATGTTTGGCGGAGTAACCGGCATTCCTTCCACTGAAGTTGTAATCATTGGGGCCGGTACTGTAGGCGAGTTCGCCGCCCGGGCCGCTTTAGCCTTAGGCTGTGAAGTAAAAATATTCGACGATTCATTGTATCGCCTTCGCAGGTTACAGAGCAATCTCAGTAAACGCATTTTCACCTCTGTTATTCAGCCCAAAGTTTTAGTAAAAGCTTTACGCACTTGTGATGTAGCCATAGGAGCTTTGCGCGCGAATGACGGCAGATGTCCCTGCATTGTCTCGGAAGAAATGGTAACCGAAATGCAACCCGATTCGGTCATTATTGATGTGAGTATTGATCAGGGGGGATGTTTTGAGACCTCGCAAATGACCAATCATGAAAATCCTATTTATCGCAAACACGATGTTATTCATTACTGTGTACCGAATATCCCATCGCGCGTGGCCCGCACCGCATCGTATGCCTTAACCAATATTTTCACTCCAATTTTGACTGATATTGGTGACAATGGAGGGATAAAAAACATGATGTGGATACGCAAAGGAGTACGCCAGGGTGTTTACATTTATCAAGGACACCTTACCAATGTACACCTCAGCGAGCAATTTAAACTCCCTTACAAGGATTTGGATTTACTTGTCGCAGCTCAACGGTAGAAAGAGTAGAGGTAGAGGTAAAAATAAATCTAGGATCAAACTTAAGAAGAGTCAAAAATCAGCTTTAAATTTCCAGTAATATAGTCTTGATTCCTGTAGCTAACGTCTTGATTCTCATGTCTCAAATTGTCTTGATTCCTGAATCTTAATTCCTGTATCTTCATGAAAATCTTACTTACAACTTGTTTCGGATTATTCGTTGCAACGGCCTTTGCTCAGGAAATAAAGCCTAATAAATATGGATTAAAGGTGGTTTCTGATGTAGAGGTTTATAAGCAGCAGGTCGCTAAAGATTCTTCCAATGAATTGGTAGAAATCAAAAAGTGCATACCCAACATTGTACTCGATATACGTTATGCAACTTCCAACAATTTCATGGAAGAACCCGTTTACACCACTGTCGCCGCATTTACCCGACTACCTGTAGTTAGAGCCTTGCAAAAAATTCAACATGAATTAAACAAGCAAGGTTTGGGCTTAAAAATATTTGACGCATACCGACCGTATAGCGTAACAGTTGCATTTTTTGAAAAGAAAAAAGACAGCGTTTTTCTTGCCTTGCCATCGAAAGGCTCACGGCATAACAGAGGCTGTGCTATTGATCTTACGATCGTTAAGCTCAAAAACGGCAAAGAGCTGAAAATGCCAACACCTTATGACTCTTTTTCAACCAAAGCATATGCTGATTGCGCAGATCTGCCAAAAAATGTAATTAAGAACAGGGAACTATTAAAGTCAATAATGAGCAAATATGGCTTTACCGTTTACAAAGAAGAATGGTGGCACTATGATTACAATGGATGGAAAGCATTTGACCATACCGATTTAACGTTTGAACAATTATTATCCTTAAAACACTAATCCAGCATACTCAAAGCAACAAGAACAACGTTCGGAGGTTCAATCTTGATATAGCGTATAGTTCTCTTTTTTTACTTCGCTCATTTTGACTTGATTCAAACAAATCTTCAATCTGATCAATCAACAAGACCTTTAAAGAACTCTAACTCCTGCTTTATAGCTTTTGCCCAGTATTGCCGGTTGTGACTACCCGGTTGTGATATATAGGTAGCGTTAATTTTAAGCTCGTCACACTTTTTTCGAAGCTGATTATTGGCCTCGTAAAAGAAATCTTCTGTTCCGCAATCAAAAATGATTTGCTTATCGGTTCCTGCAATTTTTTGAATTTTATTGACGATTGAGAATTGATCCCAGGTGGCTTTGCTGGTGGAAAAATCGCCCAACAGCCTACTTATCCCGAATTTATCACCGGATGCAGCTAACACGACACCGCCGCTTGTACTTCCTGCACTTTTAAATACTTCCGGATGTTCCAGGAAAATGGTTAATGCACCATGGCCACCCATACTTAGTCCTGTAATAAAAACGTTATTTTCATTGACCCTGTACCTTGACTTTATTTCAGGGAAAAGTGTTTCATAGAAAAAATCAACAAACTGAAAGTGGGGCTTTAACGGCGAATTCAAATACCAGGAATCATAAAAGCCATCGGGGCAAACAATAATAAAACCATACTCATCGGCATACTGCTGAGCATTCATGATGCTGTTCCATTGCTTATAATTTCCTGACCAACCGTGCAAAAGAAAAACAGTCGGATAGTTTTTCTCAGCAGAATAACCGGCAGGCTTAAACACCCAAACCGTATCCGGCCCCGGAACTTTAGCGGATTTTAACACGAATTGATCCTGCGCTTTACTCTCGTTAAAAGCAATTAGGATGAGGAACACGATGAAAAGTAATCTAATTTTTAGTTTCATTTTATCCTTTAACATTTTAATTTATGCTCAACACATTACATTTAAAAATAGGCTCAGGTCATAGCTTTCATTATATTTATAAAAACATCATACATCTATTACAAGTTACGCTTTGGACTTATTAGACCAAAACTGCTATGACAAGTTTCGACCATATAGTATTTCGTAGCTCGAGGCTTATCGCATTTTTTACAGTATGCGCATCGCTCTTCATTTCAAATGTAGCCTTCTCACAATATCAGTTCAACTTACTCGATAAAAAAAAGCAAACCAGTTTTTCGTTCCAATTTCAACGCAACCTAATTATCATTCCTGTTCAAATTAACGGCAAAGGTCCTTTTAACTTCATCCTTGACTCCGGCGTTAGCATCCTGCTAATTACGGATCCGTCGTTAAAAGACTCCATTGGAGTGCCCTTAGGAAAAAAAATAAACATCAAAGGTCTTGGAGAAGGGGAAGATATTACTGCATTTGTTGCACCCGGATTAGACATACGGATTGACCGCGTGGAGTCAACCAATATAGCAGGTGCTATTATTTCTAAGGATATTTTGCAACTATCCAACTATGTTGGAATGCCTATTTCCGGCATTATTGGATATGACTTCTTTAATAGCTTTGTTGTTAAGATCAACTACGTTGGCAGCACTATCACCGTTTATGACGCTAGTAAATTCAAAGCTCCGAGAGGTAACACCAAACTCATTCCATTGTTAATCGAAAACCAACGTGCTTATGTTTTTGCCGACACTAAACTGAATGACACACTGACAATTCGCACAAAGTTAATAGTCGACACAGGCGCCGGCCACCCGGTTTCTCTTGAACCAGGCTCTGACCCTAGAATTAAAATCCCTGACTCTAGCCTAAATGCTCATTTAGGAGTTGGCTTGAGTGGCCCGATAGAAGGCCATATCGGGCGTATTAAAAAATTAAGCCTCGAAAACATTGAGTTAAAAAATGTAATTGTTTCTTTCCCTGAATACAATGATGTGGCAGCAAAGGTTGATTACAAACGAAACGGAAACATCGGCAATGACCTATTAAAACGCTTTACTGTTACATTCGACTATCCACACGCTCGGATGTTCCTGAAACCAAATTTGTTGTTTAATGAACCTTTTGAACACGACATGAGTGGTATGGAATTGATCTCACATGGAACCGATTATCATCGGTATATTATTTCGACCGTTCAACCAGGATCTCCAGCCGATCTCAGCGGGTTAAAAAAAGATGATGAAATTATTTATATCAATTTTAAGCCTGTGAGTGAAATGTCTATTTCAGAAATTGACAATCTGTTACGCTCTAAAGATAAACGCATTTTACTTCTTCAAATCCGTAGAAAAAATACTACTGATTACGTGGTGTTAACGCTGAAAAGACGCGTTTAATTCGGAAAAGAAATCTTACCCATAGTTACAGCAGGTATCCCTCTTTCTTTATTCCCAAATGCATCACCTGATCCAGCAACGGTTTCGTTGGCTAAAATGGCAAACAATACTGCCTCCTTGGCATCAGGCTTTATGGCCAAATCATCCGTCGTATGGAATTTACAATTCGGAAGCTCCTGCTTTATAAATTCAACCATTAACGGATTATGCATGCCCCCTCCACTCAAATATACATGCAACTCTTCCTGTTTAGTAAAGCACTTGTTGATGGCATCAGTAATGCCATCGGCAGAAAATTTTGTTAATGTTGCTAGTACATCTTCATTGGAAATAGATCCAGTATTACTATTTATTTGTGCAGTTTGCAAATAATTCAAGCCAAACAACTCTGGGCCAGTAGTTTTTGGAAAACTTTGATTAAAGAAATCATTCGATTTTAACTCCTTCAATAATGCGAAATTAACCATTCCTTTACGAGCTAATTCAGCATTCTCATCAAAGTATTTCCCGGGAAAATGCTTTTGTACAAATGCATCAATTAGTGTATTTCCCGTCCCGACATCGGTAGAAAAAACCAGTTTCGGATCACGATGAGCGGGCAAGTAGGTAAAATTGGCAATACCTCCAATGTTAAGCATAATACGGTTTTCATCTTCCGTAGAAAAAATAAGATAATCCCCGTAAACTGCCAGTGGAGCACCTTCACCGCCTGCCGCAATATGTTTTTGCCTAAAATCGCTGATGGTTATAATGTTCGTCGTTACTGCTAAATGATCGCCATCGCCAATTTGAAGGGTGGCATTTCCAAATTTTTCAAGTTCATGCAAGCGCTTTGGGGCATGAAAAACAGTTTGCCCATGACTGGCAATCAAATCAATATCATTGGGAGTAAGTTTCCATTTCTTCAAACACTCCAAAATCATTTTACCATGCTCAATTCCTATCCAGGGATTCAACACACATAAATGCTGAAAATCAATTTCGCGTTTCGCAAAAATTTTCTTTACTTCTTCTTTAAAGTTGGTGTGAAAACCCACGCTTTCGAACTCAACTAATTCCACTTTTGTGTTGGTGCCAGCATTTTGAATTTTACACAATGCTATATCTAAGCCATCCATTGAAGTCCCCGACATGAGTCCGATGATGAATCTTTGTGACTTTGAAGCTATTTTATAAAGTTTTTCAATATTTTGATTCATACTGATTTTGCCATTAAATAAACGATAAATTAAAAAATAAAATCTTATTTTTGAGCCTAGTGCAAAAAAGAGCGTCTTACTTTGCGAAAAATTTATTCATAAGCCCCTTTAGCAATAAACTTCAAAATGACCTATAGTACATTAACAGACCAAGGCAGAGCCAGATTTGAACGAATTCCTACCCAAATCTACAGCAATTCACAATTAGCTTCAGTAGCTGTTGCCAAAGAAATAGCAGACCTTATAAAAACCAGACAACAAGAAGGCAGACATGTAGTTTTAGGCTTAGCTACAGGTTCTACTCCTATCAAGGTTTACAAAGAACTGATCAGACTACATAAAGAAGAAGGGCTCAGCTTTTCTAATGTGTACTCTTTTAATTTGGATGAATACTATCCGATGAAAGCTAACTCGACGCAGAGTTATGTACACTTTATGAAAGAGCAACTTTTTGATCATGTTGACATTCCTAAAGAAAACTACTTCATTCCGGACGGGTCACTCAAACAAGAAGACATCGCTGAATTCTGTAAAGAATACGACAATAATATTGCAGCCCTTGGCGGCATTGATTTACAATTATTAGGCATTGGTGGAAATGGTCACATTGGTTTTAACGAACCCGGATCATTGCAAAACACAAAAACCCGCTTAATTACGCTTGATCATTCAACTCGTGCTTCAGCTGCCGGTGATTTTTCAGGCATTAGCCGTGTGCCGAAAAAGGCCATTACGATGGGTGTTAGCAATATCATGAATGCACATAGAGTAATTTTAATGGCTTGGGGTGAAGGAAAATCACGGATTGTTCGCGAAGCGGTGGAAGGCCCTATCAGTGATCAAGTTCCTGCTTCTTACTTACAACAGCATTCAAATACCACATTTGTAATTGATGAGCCTTGTGCAAATGAATTAACTAAAATCAAAACTCCTTGGCTGGTTGATTCTGTGATTTGGGATAAGCAAATGATCAAAAAAGCGGTTTGTCACCTGGCATTAACGCTTAACAAATCGATTTTAAAGCTTACCAATAAAGACTATAACGACAATGGAATGAGCGACCTGCTCGCTCAATACGGAAATGGTTATGATATCAACATTGATGTTTTTAACCAATTGCAACATTCAATTACAGGCTGGCCGGGTGGAAAACCAAATGCTGACGACAGCACTCGTCCGGAACGTGCTGAGCCGGCAAAAAAACGAGTAATTATTTTTTCTCCGCATCCTGATGATGATATTATTTCGATGGGAGGCACTTTCCAACGTTTGCACGATCAAGGACACGATGTACACGTTGCTTACCAAACTTCAGGAAACATTGCTGTAGCCGATGACGAAGCGCTTCGTTTTGCTGAATTCGTTGTTGATTTCAACGATCGTTTTGGTATCGAGGATAAAGCAGCCAACAAGATTTATGAAGATTCCATCAATTTCTTAAAAGATAAAAAAGGAGAGGTTGATACACGCGAACTTCGTACGATAAAAGGATTAATGCGTAAGGGGGAAGCGAAAGCGACTTGTCGTTTTGTAGGCATTCCTGATGAAAATGCACACTTCCTTAACCTGCCGTTTTATGAAACTGGTAAAGTGCAGAAAAACCCACCTACTGAAGCGGATATAAAAATTGTAATGGATTTGATTGAAGAAATAAAACCTCATCAAATTTTTGCAGCCGGCGATCTTGCCGATCCACATGGAACCCACAAGGTTTGTTTGGATGTAATTTTTGAAGCATTGAAACGCTTAAAACACAAAGATTACATGAAAGATTGTTGGTTATGGCTGTATCGTGGCGCTTGGGCGGAGTGGGATATCCATGAAATTGAAATGGCAGTACCAATGAGTCCGGAACAAGTACTTATTAAGCGCTTTGGTATCTTCAAACATCAGTCACAAAAAGATGGCGTTGTATTTCAAGGATCAGACGCCAGAGAGTTTTGGCAACGTGCTGAAGAACGCAACCGTGCAACCGCTGAGTTGTACAACCATTTAGGCCTTGCTGACTATGCGGCAATGGAAGCCTTTGTAAGATGGCATTACTAGTTTCTTCACAGAACAGTTAACTTTTTCAAAAAGGTCAGCAAAAAAATGCTGGCCTTTTTTAGTAAATGTTAAAAAATCTTGTTATCTCTGAGTATTAAAACATTACAAAATGCAAACGAGCGAAAAGATTATACCTGAATCTGCGCCAAGGGCTCAAAGTATAACAAAACAAGATAAACTAAGTCATCGTTTAGTTTCCCTTGATGTCTTTAGGGGGATTACGGTAGCAGCTATGATTTTAGTCAATAACCCTGGCTCCTGGTCGCATATTTATGCTCCTTTGGAACATGCACACTGGAATGGCTGCACGCCAACCGATCTTATTTTTCCATTTTTTCTATTCATAGTGGGAGTATCCATTGTCTATGCGATTTCCGGTAAAAAAGACGACATCACACTGCATCCTGCTGCAATAAAAAGTATTGCTATCAGAAGTTTAAAATTATTTGCTTTGGGCTTTTTTCTAAGCCTCTACCCCAAATTTAACTTTGAAACCGTTCGAATTTTAGGCGTTTTGCAACGCATAGGAATCGTTTTCTTAGTGGCGTCGTTAATCTATCTTAAATCAGATCGAAAAACCATCATTTGGCTGTTTGGAAGCTTCCTTGTAGTTTATTACCTACTGATGAATTTTATGCCTGTGCCGGGAGCAGGACCCGCTAACCTCGAACCTGAAACAAATTTGGCCGCATGGATTGACCGTCTTATTCTTACAACAAATCATACCTGGGCACTAAGTAAGACCTGGGATCCCGAAGGTCTTTTAAGTACCGTTCCTGCCATATCAACCGCGTTATTTGGGGTATTGGTTGGCATTTGGATGAAGCGCAAAGATGTTGATGCTGTAAATAAAGTAGTTTGGATGTTTGTTTACGGCGCTGCTGCCATTGTAGCCGGTTTAATTTGGGATATGTTCTTCCCAATTAACAAATCACTATGGACCAGCTCCTATGTATTATATGCAGGTGGATTAGCAACTGCCGCACTGGCTTTATGTTACTGGCTGATTGATATCCAAGGGCACAAGCAATTCACAAAACCATTTGTTGCTTTCGGAGTAAATGCCATAACTGCATTTTTCCTTTCGGCCTTTATCGTCAAAACACTGTGGCTGATCAAACTTACAAATGCCAAAGGAGAGCAAGTAAACATTTTAAAATACCTGTATGATCTCTGCATTGTGCCTTATTTCTCTCCAATTAATGCATCCTTAATACATGCATTAATTTGGGTTGTATTGTTAATGGCCCTCATGCTTTTCATGTACAAACGAAAAATTATTATCAAAGTATAATGATCCATTAATATTTATAAAAACAGTTTGTGCCTTGTAACTGCATAGGCTTTACTTTATACAAAATAACCCGGTTTCCTTAAAGCATGCAACTCGCAATAAAATAGGCCGGATGTATAAAATATGGCAAGAAATTACCAATCGTTTAATATATTTGCACGCTTTGTATAAAAGCCTCAAAACCGGCAGTTTCCAATTAACAACAAACAATGAGAGAAATTCAATTTCGAGAAGCGCTTCGCGAAGCAATGAACGAAGAGATGCGCAAAGACGATACAATATTTTTGATGGGCGAAGAGGTTGCTCAGTACAATGGTGCTTATAAAGTGAGTCAAGGTATGCTTGCTGAATTTGGCGAAAAGCGAGTAATCGATACTCCAATCTCTGAATTAGGCTTTGCCGGCATTGGCGTAGGAGCTGCCATGAACGGCCTGAAACCTATCATTGAATTTATGACTTTCAACTTTTCACTGGTAGCTATTGACCAAGTGATCAATGCTGCTGCAAAAGTTTATTCAATGAGTGGCGGTCAATTCTCTTGTCCAGCTGTTTTTCGCGGACCAACCGGCAACGCAGGACAATTAGGAGCTCAGCATTCACAGAATTTTGAAAACTGGTATGCGAACTGTCCTGGCTTAAAAGTAGTCATTCCATCGAACCCATATGATGCAAAAGGTTTATTAAAATCTGCAATTATAGACCCGGATCCGGTTATTTTCATGGAATCGGAAATAATGTATGGCGATAAAGGTGATGTTCCAGAAGGTGAATACTATTTACCTATTGGTGTTGCCAATGTTGTTAAAGAAGGAACCGATGTAACTATTGTTTCTTTCGGAAAAATGATGAAGGTGGTTTATGCTGCAGCTGCTGAACTGGAAAAAGAAAGAATCAATGTTGAAATTATCGATTTACGTTCTGTTCGCCCAATTGATTACCCAACCGTAATTAAATCAGTTAAGAAAACTAATCGCTTGGTTATTGTTGAAGAAGCTTGGCCATTAGCATCAATTTCAACTGACATCGCTTTCACAGTACAAAAAAATGCATTTGATTATTTAGACGCTCCTGTATTGAGAGTTATCAGCGGAGATGTTCCACTTCCATATGCACCAACCCTTATTGAAGCCTGCCTGCCAAATGCCGCAAAAGTGGTAAAAGCGGTTAAAGAAGTGATGTACGTTAAAAAGTAATATACAAAACTCAAAAAGTAAAAAGGTCTCTTGCCAAACAAGAGACCTTTTTACTTTTCAAAATACTGCACACAAAGCCAACATGAGTTTTTCTACCCGATTGCTTAGTAACTTAGCTATATAGCACAAAGCCATGTCACACTTAGAAGTAATCATTGGAGATATTACCAAACTTGAAGTAGATGCAATAGTAAACGCAGCCAATACAAGCTTATTAGGAGGAGGAGGGGTAGACGGAGCCATTCAGCGTGCAGCAGGACCCGGATTGTTGGAAGAATGCAAAAAGCTAAATGGTTGTAAAACGGGTGAAGCTAAAATTACTGCGGCCTATAATCTTCCATCAAAATATATAATCCACACCGCAGGTCCGGTTTGGCAAGGAGGCAATCATGAGGAAGAGCAACTATTGGCGAATTGTTATAAAAACTCACTTGCGCTGGCCATTAAGCACAATATCAAGTCGATTGCATTTCCCAATATCAGTACCGGCATATACTGTTTTCCGAAACAGCTTGCTGCAACCATTGCAATCGCAACCACACTTGATTTCGTTAAAACTCACCCCTTAATTGAAAAAATATATTTCGTATGCTTTGATCAAGACAACTATCAGCTATACCAAAGGGGGGTAAAAAAATCATAAACATCCTTGACTCTTCTCAAATAATTCAAAAGCATTCACAAGATACTGCTCATCTAGCTTATCAACTTGTGAAATTTAAGACCTTTAACTAAAATCATATTTAAAATTCAATACAAAAAACCTGTTTTATTTATCAATATTATAATTTTTATTGAAATATGATATTAAATTTGTAACAAATAGCTTACTTTACCTATCTTTGTATTAACAAAAAGCAGAATGTAGGGTGGTGAAACAGGCAGACACACCTCCTTGTCTCGGTGGCGGAGATCATGGAAAATCAAACGCAAGTTTGACTAACCACTCCTTGAAGGTTCGACTCCTTCCCCTACAGCAAACTTCATAGATTTTCTAACTAAAAAAACACCCCGTTGCGCAACGGGGTGTTTTTTTAGTTAGAAAAATTTAAGCGATACAATTGTATTTAGAGCTTTTAGAGCATACAAGAAAGCTTTTCTATTGCTGAAGACTTCGTAAAGCCTTTCGCATTTCAATGGAAGCCGAATCTTTTGATTTTCCAGAAACACTTCCTTCAACAGCTTTTTTAACTGAATCAGCTGAGGCATTCAGATCATTCAATACTTCAACAACTGTATCACTATTGAAAACAATGGATTTACTATACTTTGGATATTTCCATGTAACCACAAAAAACATTCTTTTAACCTTTTCGGGCTTACCTACCAATTTTTCAACTTGCTGAGTAGTCATGCCTGATTTTACTTCATTAAAATCAGGATGTTTGATTTCTTGCTGGCACGAGCATATCCATATCAACAAGCCAATCATCATAAAAGCTTTTTTCATGCAATTATTTACCATCATCTAACAGCGTAATTTGACGCTTAATGCTTTCCTCCAATGAAATAAAAGTTTCAGTACGTTGAATACCTTTAATAATTTGTACTTTTTCATTTAACACCTCTCGTAAATGATTCGTGTCTCTACAAATGATTTTGGCAAACATACTGTACAAACCGGTAGTATAGTGCAATTCGACGATCTCTTTAACTTGTTTCATCTGCTCAACCGCTTCATGATATTGCGAGCCCTTTTCCAGGAAAATACCCAAGAAGGCGCAAACATCAAATCCGATGCGTTGAGGATTTACTACAAGATTGGATCCGGTAACGATTCCCATTTCTTGTAGCTTTTTCATACGAACATGTACGGTACCTCCCGAAATGATTAATTCTTTTGCGATATCAGTATACGGAATGGTAGCATCATTCATTAACATCGATAAGATCTGCAAATCCAGTTTATCAACTTGTAAAATTTGGAGCTTCTTTTCAAACATAAATTTTTAATTTAATACCAAAAATAGACTTATTTTATAAATATAATATTTTTTACTTTAATTCAATACAATATTTGCAACAAACATTCTTTTTTATTTATGTTTGTATCAACAACAAAAACAAAATGTAGGGTGGTGAAACTGGCAGACACACCTCCTTGTCTCGGTGGCGGAGATCATGGGAAATCAGGTGCAAACCTGACTAACCTCTCCTTGAAGGTTCGATTCCTTCCCCTACAGCAAACTTCATAAGGTTTATTGATTGGTACTAAACGCCCCGTCTCCCCGACGGGGTTTTTAGTTTATAATTTGCCCTTTTTTATCCCTTAACGTCAATTAAGAAGTTCTAAAATCAGAAGTCATATTCAAATCATTTTTTACCAAAAAACTAATACAACTGCAATATAATTTTAAAAATTAAAAAACTCTGTATAATTAATATGTAATATTTGTAAAAAAACAATACTAATTATATATTTGTTACAACAAAGCAGATGTAGTCACGGTGACAGGCTTAGAAAAAACCAGGAAAACCTAGTTGCTCAGCCCTGCGAAGGTTCGAATCCTTTACCTACAGCAAACTTCATAAGGTTTATTGATTGGTACTAATACGCCCTGTCTCCCCGGCAGGGTTTTTAGTTTTTACACCTTTCAATAAACAATCCACGATTTTAATAATTTTATTCTGATTACAGCTATAAAAATTATCATTTTATTAAAAAACAGGCACATTTTTTCATTTACATTAAATTTATCAACACTCTGCCTGGTTAAAATTTAGACGATAACGGCAAACCGATACAATACGAAAAGGCTTCGATTGGCATGGAGAGAGATTTAAACTATATTTGGTCACTAAAAAAAATAAATATGTACACAGGAATTCTACATCTTCATTCAATTTTACGCTGGCTTGCTTTAATTTTATTAATTGTATCAGTAGCGAAAGCTGTAAGCGCTTGGAGCAGCAGCAATAAAATTTATACTGAAGGTGATCGCAAACTCAACTTATTCACTTTAATAAGCATGCACACTCAATTAATTGTTGGCTTTGTATTATACTTTTTGAGCGACAAGGTTCAGTTCAATGCGTCTACGATGAAAGATTCAGCTATCCGCTACTTTACCGTTGAACACGTATTTATGATGATCATTGCCATTGTATTCATTACAATAGGCTATTCGAAGTCCAAACGATTAGACATTGGCTTTGAGAAACATAAGAAAATTGCTATTTTCTACGGATTAGGCTTGATCACTATTCTTGTTGCATTGTCGGCAGCGCCTTACAATATCATTACCAAACTATTTTAAAATATATTTGGAATAGCACTCAGGCTTTTACATATTTGAAATAATGAACAATATCAATACAAATACAATTAACTGGTGGCGTCGTGATCATTAATCGCGATGAAGCTCTGTGTTTGTATAAACCTGATTAAAATATACCTAAAATATATGAAGCTTGTCGCAAACCGCGACAAGCTTTTTTTATGGCTAATTTTTAAGAACGTTATTCTATGAAAAAATATACCTGTAAAACCATTTACAAGAAGTTACTGGCCGATACAACTACTCCAGTAAGCATCTATTTGCGCCTGCGCGATGAATTCCCCAACAGCCTGTTACTCGAAAGTTCTGACTATCATACACGTGCCAATAGCATGTCATACATCTGCTGCGACCCTGTAGCGGAAATTAAAATCGAAAATGGCCAATACTCGGAGAGCTTTCCGGATGGCACACATACCACTTCTGACGCTTTCTCTGAAAACATGGTTGAACGAATTACGGCTTTTTGCAATCGGTTTGATGAGAACAAGATTGAGCCCTTTAATTTCATAACCAATGGCCTTTTCGGTTATTTCAACTATGATGTAATTGAACATTTTGAAGACATCCGATTACAAAACCAACACACCGAAAGTAAACAAACACCCGACTTGCTGTATCATGTTTACCGTTTTGTGATAGCAATTAACCATTTCAAAAACGAACTTTATATTTTTGAACATATTTACGACGATAGTGCCTCACAGATCGAAAAGTTGGAATACTTAATCCGCCATAAAGATTTTCCCCAATATAAATTCACACCAAAGAACAATGAAACCTCAAATTTTAGTGATGAGGATTTTTTGACTGTATTGGGAAAGGCGCAAAAAAATATTTTCAGAGGAGATGTGTTTCAAATCGTTATTTCACGCAGTTTTTCGCAGGAGTTTTTAGGTGATGAATTTAATGTGTATAGAGCGTTGCGATCAATCAATCCGTCGCCATATTTGTTTTATTTTGATTATGGCAATTTTAAGATTTTCGGTTCTTCACCTGAAATCCAATTAGGTATCAAAAACGGGATTGCTACTATTCATCCTATTGCAGGAACGTTCAGAAGAACAGGCAATGATGAAGCTGACGCCGAACTTGCTGCACAACTTAAAAATGACCCTAAAGAAAATGCCGAACACGTTATGCTGGTAGATCTTGCCCGTAATGACTTGAGCCGTCATTGCGTAAATGTTAAGGTTGATAAATTTTGTGAAATCCAGTATTACTCCCATGTAATTCATTTGGTTTCGGAAGTGAATGGAAAACTTAAAAAGGGAACTCCGGGATTAAAAGTAGTGGCAGATACGTTCCCGGCAGGAACACTTTCAGGGGCACCAAAATACCGGGCAATGCAATTAATTGATGGTTATGAGAAAGGCCGTCGTGGTTTTTATAGTGGCGCTATTGGTCATTTAGGCTTTGGCGGTGATTTTAATCACGCTATCATGATTCGAACATTTTTAAGCAAAAACAATACACTGCATTATCAGGCCGGAGCCGGCTTAGTAGCAGATTCAGTATTGGTGAACGAACGACAGGAAGTAAACAATAAACTAGCCGCATTGAAAAGTGCAATTTTAATGGCTAGTGATATTTAAGAGCATTATTCTCCAGGAGAATAGACTAATTGAGATAATAAAATAAACTATATAAACTTAACATAAGAATTCCCTCTTTCGGAGGGGTTAGGGGAGGCCAATGAAACTATTAATATTAGATAACTACGATTCGTTCACCTACAACCTTGTGCATTTGGTGGGTGAAATTGGGATTGGAGAATTGGATGTATTCCGCAATGATAAAATCAGCTTGGAGGATGTGAAAAATTACGATAAGATTATTCTTTCACCTGGCCCAGGCTTACCCGATGAAGCCGGAATCATGCCCGAATTGATCAAACGCTATGCACCGACCAAATCCATCCTTGGCGTTTGCCTTGGACATCAGGCTATTGGCGAAGCATTTGGCGCCACGCTTTTCAACCTATCGAGGGTGTTGCATGGCGTAGCCTCTCCAATCAATATCGTTGATAAAAATGAACTTTTATTTCAGGATGTTCCGCAGCATGTAAAAATCGGTCATTACCATTCATGGGCGATTTCGAATGAAAATTTACCAGCGGTTTTAAAGGTTACCGCTTTATCAGATGATGGAACCATCATGGCAATGCGCCATTCAGAATATGATGTTAGGGGCGTTCAGTTTCATCCGGAGTCGGTATTAACCGAAAGCGGTAAGCAAATGTTATCCAATTGGTTAACAAAATAAAAAGTATTCTTTAAGGTGCTGACAGAACCTTAAAGAACACTTTTAAGCTTTTTAGGGTAATAATTCGATCACTTTTTCAGTAGGACGACCGATAATTGCGCGGTCCCCTTCTATCACAATTGGGCGTTCCATCAGTTGAGGAAAATCAATCATCGCCTGAACAATCTCATCATCGCTTAAATTTTTTCCCGCGAAATTTTCTTTCCAAAAGGACTCTTTTGTCCTGACTAACTGTACCGGTTTTATCCTTAATAAATCAATAATATTTTTCAAATCGGATAAAGACAAGTGATCATCCATGTATTTAATCACCTCTGGCTTAACACCTTTCTCCTCTAATAACTTTAACGCCTCCCGGCTTTTTGAACAACGGGGATTATGGAGTATTTTCATATTTTTTAATATTTCCAGCTTGAGCGGAGTCGAAAACTTTAGTTACTAGGAGCTTCGAGCGCTCTGCATGACTTTGCTTTAAATTCTACTTATAAAAAGATTACATCTAAAATTGTACGCGCTCCGGCCTTTTCATTTACAACTTCAATGATCTTTTCTTTAGCCATCGACAGCTCCTTACGAAGCACAGCAGAATCTAAACAGATGTATAATTTTTTATTTCTGATATAAATTTCGGTAGTAAGGTTGGCTACCGTTGGCCCCATAATTTGGGCCCATGATTCAACAATATTTACCTCGGCATACTTCTCCTTGAGCCTATATGTTTCCATCAATAAATCGATGGCTTCTTTCATAGTTTGCTCGTTTGACTTTTTAAACATGAGGTTTTTATTGGATTGATTTTAATTTTTAATGAGCAGCATTTATTGCTTTTTATTCATTGATTCAGATTTATCAACTGGATCTTTATCCATCGCGACTATTTCTCCCCGATAAACTTCAAACACATTAATAGGAACCCCAATTTCATTGAAAACCTTTTCAGTACGCTCACGGTTAGTGTCGGTTATAAAAATCTGGCCGAAATTATCCTGAACCACCATTTGCATTAATTTTTTAATGCGTAAATCATCCAGTTTATCAAAGATATCATCAAGCAGCAGTAAAGGTTTAAACCCTTTTACCTGATACAAGTAACTATACTGAGCAAGTTTAAGGGCAATAAGAAATGATTTTTGTTGTCCTTGTGAACCAAACTTTTTCAATGCATACCCATGAATGCCAAATTCAAGCTCATCCTTATGAATACCAAAATTGGTTCGTTGTAAAACACGATCTTTTGCGAGTGTCCGTTTCAGTCCGGCAGCAAAATCCTCAGTGTTTAATTGTGACTCGTAAACCAACGTTACTTGTTCAGCTTCGGCACTAATGTATTTGTAATGCTTATTGAATATTTCTGTAAAAGTCTCCAAAAATGCTTTCCGTTTATGATAAATCGCTGTTCCTGCGCTTATTATTTGTTCATCATATATGGAAAGCAGGTCTTCATCAACTGCTCCTCTGTCAGCAAATTGTCGCAAAAGGCTGTTACGGTTTGCCAGATTTTTATTGTAAACAATGAGCATATCCAAATAGCGATTATCCGTTTGCGATATCACGTTGTCAACAAACTTCCGACGTTCTTCACTTCCCTCTATAACTAAGCTAATATCATAAGGAGATATCATTACCAGCGGAAACTGCCCGATGTGATCGACCAATCTGCCATAATCTTTCTTGTTGCGCTTGAACTGCTTTTTCTGATTCTTTTTCAGTCCGCAAAAGATAACTTCTTCGTTTCCACCCTTCTCAAAAACTCCTTGCAGCATAAAATAGTCTTGTTCATAACGTATTTGCTGGCTATCCACAGGGTTGAAATAACTCTTACAAAGAGACAGATAATGTATAGCATCAAGCAAATTAGTTTTCCCGGCCCCATTATTCCCCACAAAACAGTTAACTCCGTCATTAAAATGAAGTTCGGCCTCTATATAATTTTTAAAATTGAGGAGGGTTAATTTCTGAAGGTACATCGTTCCAAAATTAAGAATATGGGTTTTAATTTAAGGTACTTGTGTGAAATTAATAAAATTGTATTTTTGCGATCCTAATTAATTACAAATGGCAAAAAATCAGCAAAATACCCATCCGGAAGCAGATGGATTAGATTTACAGGCGCAATTCGGAAAGACTGAGACTTTTATCACCGAAAACCAAAAGAGCTTAACCATTATTGGTAGTGTTGTAGTAGCAATGGTACTTTTGTATTTCGGATATACAAAATTTTACTTAGCTCCTCGCGAAATTGACGCTCAAGACAATATGTTTAGAGCTGAGCAATATTTTGAAGCCGATTCATTAGACAAAGCATTAAACGGCGATGGTAACTACCCTGGTTTCTTAAAAATTATTGAAGACTACCGTGGTACCAAATCAGCTAATTTGGCTTACTACTATGCAGGTGTTTCTTACTTGAAAAAAGGTGAGTTTCAAAAAGCGATCGACAACCTGAACGATTATAGTGCAAAAGACGATATCACTGGCACTACCGCGTTAGGTGCAATTGGTGATGCTTACAGCGAATTGAAAGATTACAACAAGGCGGCTGATTTCTACAAAAAAGCTGCTGATAAAAACTTGAAAGGTTTTTCGGCAACCTATCTTATGAAATTAGGCTTGGTTTATGAAGAATTGAAAGAGAACGATAAAGCATTAGATGCTTATAAAAAAATTAAGACTGACTACGCTGATTCTTATCAAGCACGTCAAATCGATGAATACATAGCTCGTATCGAAGCGAAAATGTAATCAGCCTTTTGAAGAAATAATTAGTTCAAAATTTTAACAGCAGCGGATTAAGCAGTAGTAGTATAAAATCACACTGTTTTAATCCGCTGTTTTATTTTTACACATATGGCAACAGTATTTAAAAACCTATCCGATTTTTCCAGCATCGAAATCCCTTCAGCAATTGGCATGAAATTCGGCATTGTAGTTTCGGAGTGGAACGAAAAAGTAACAGGCAGCTTAATGGAAGGTGCTGTAAATACCCTGAAAAAATACGGTGCTGAAGACATCCATACAGTTACCGTACCTGGCAGTTATGAACTTACCAGTGGAGCTCAATTAATGATTGAGAGCAACAACTACGACGCGATTATCTGCTTAGGCTGTGTGGTACAAGGAGAAACCCGCCATTTCGATTTCATTTGCAATGCTGTAGCAACCGGAATTACTGAAGTAGCTGTTAAGTACAACAAACCTGTAATTTTCGGCGTGCTAACTACCAACAACCTGCAGCAAGCGATTGATCGTTCAGGAGGGAAACATGGGAACAAAGGCGATGAAGCGGCTGTTACTGCCATCAAAATGGTTGATCTTGCAAAAAAACTGAGAAAGTAAAACTTAGTCGCTGTTTTTTCGTATAAACTGTTATATGAAAAAAACAGCTATCTTTTTACTTACGGCTTTTCTGGCTGCCTCTGTCTTAGAATCGTGTTCATCAAGTGAACATTGCCCTGCTTACAGATCTAATTATCCGGCTAAAGCTGTAACATCAAAAGGAAAGAAGAAGGATCGATTCAAAGACTAACACTACTGATAATCAAACACTTGGTATAATTGTTGAACAAAAAGTCTACTCCACATTTAATCACTAACTTTTGCCCAACCAACTCAACTAAGATGAAAAAATTAGCTATATTTTTACTCTGCTCGTTTATTGCAGGTGCTGTACTAGAAGGATGTTCTACAGGTGAAAAATGCCCTGCATATTCTACCGTTCGTAAACCCAAAAAATCTTAGATTAAACCTTTATGAATTGGATTAACCTTGATGCTGTTGAACAGCTTGAAGAAATTAAGCAATCAAACGCTTATAGTGTTATTTTTAAACACAGTACTCGCTGCTCAATTAGTGTAATGGCAAAGCGAAGTTTTGAACAATACGGGGCCGACATTCCCCACAATGTTCCGGTGTATTATCTGGATTTATTATCCTATCGAGACATTTCTAACAAAACTGCAGAACTTTTTCAAGTGCATCACCAATCTCCGCAAATGTTGTTGATTAAAGATGGAGAATGTATCTATGAATCATCTCATGGAGAAATCAGCGTTGATGATTTGCTGGAGCAAATGAATTAGTGCTTGGTGAATAGTTCTATGAATATAAATTTATAAACAAAGAGTCGCTTTCTTAACAAGAGCGACTCTTTGTTTTTATTGTCATTAGTTCAATGATTGAAAAGCTATTCACAAATACTCCCAATGAACTATTACTGCCAGTTAAACTTAATAGTTTGAAGCAGTTCAGGGCTTAAACTCTTCGCTACAGGGCATGTTAACGCTGCATTTTCTAATAATTTACGCTGGCGATCGTCAATATTAAGCTGTGGAAAATTAAAATTCACATGAACTTCTGTAATACGACGCGGTTCGGTTCCCATGATCTTAGTAACATCAAATGCTGTACCTGCCAAATCAATATTCTCACGATTGGCAACAATGCCCATAATTGTCATAGCGCAACTCCCCAAAGCTGTTGCTACTAAATCAGTTGGTGAAAAGGCTTCGCCCTTACCGTTATTATCAGTTGGCGCATCGGTTACAATTGTAGTCCCTGATTGAAGATGCGTGGCTTCAGTTCTTAAATCTCCTTTATAAATCGTTTTTGATGTTGCCATGTTTTTTGTTTTTTGTTTTTAGTAAATGATTAACAGTTAACAGATATGATTAGCCAGCAAAAATAAGATCTTAATAAAATTCAAGCTAACCAATAACTAAATTCTAGATCAGAAATTTACCCTCAAAAAGTTTATGACTAAAATGAGACAATTCAAAGTTTAGTATTAGTATATAAATTAGGATATTTGCAAATCGCTAAAAAAACGACTATAACTCTTTTTTAGAAACATTTTCATGTTGTAAAGAGTTATGCACATAAGAATAAGGGGTTAGTTATGATAGAACTGCCGGTTGTTAAAGCCGAAAATAAAATAAAAAAACCAGACTGGTTGCGCGTGAAACTGCCTACGGGCAAAGAATACGCACATGTTCGTTCATTGGTCGACAAGCATAAGTTACACACCATTTGTGAAAGTGGTAACTGCCCTAACATGGGTGAATGTTGGGGAGAAGGAACGGCTACATTTATGATTTTAGGTAATATTTGTACGCGTTCCTGTTCATTTTGCGCTGTGGCAACCGGCCGCCCGCTGGCTGTTGAATTGGATGAACCAGAGCGCGTAGCAACTTCCGTAGCACTTATGCAGGTAAAACACTGTGTAATTACTTCGGTTGACCGTGACGACCTGAAAGATGGTGGTTCTACCATCTGGGCTGAAACGATCAATGCAATTCGTGCCAAAAGTCCGGAAACAACCATGGAAACACTGCTTCCTGACTTTAAAGGAATTTGGGAGAATTTGGAACGCGTATTAGCCGTTAAACCAGAAGTAGTTTCGCATAACATTGAAACCGTTCGCCGCCTTACCCGTGAAATCCGTATTCAAGCTAAATATGATCGTAGCTTGGAATGCCTTCGCCGTATTAATGCTGCTGGATTGCGTACCAAATCGGGCATTATGCTGGGCTTCGGAGAAACAGAAGAAGAAGTTTTTGAGGCGATGGACGACCTTTTGGAAGCAGGTGTCCACATTTTAACTGTAGGCCAATACTTACAACCTACCAAAAACCATCACGCTATTATTGAGTTTATACACCCTGATCAGTTTGCTAAATACAAAGAGGTGGGTTTGCAGAAAGGATTTAAATATGTAGAAAGCGGTCCGCTGGTTCGATCATCATACCATGCTGAAAAGCATTTATTTCCTTTAAACAGCTAAACATTGGCAAAAAGAGTAACACTATCCGAAGAAGAATTAGTGCGGGCTTTACACGCGAAGCAAAAAATTGCCATGGATGCATTGTATGCTATGTATTCGGCTGCTTTGTACGGTATCATCTCGCGAATTGTACAGGTAGATGAAGAAGCCGAAGATGTTTTGCAAGAGGTCTTTCTGAAAATATGGAATAACGGCGCTTATTACGACAGCACAAAAGGTCGCTTGTTTACCTGGATGGCGAATATAGCCCGCAATCAGGCCATTGATAAAATTCGTTCCAAATCGTTTAAAAACGAGGTCAAAAACCAAGATCTTGAAGACAACGTAGATACCATAGATGTTTTTAAGAATTTATCAATGTCGCCCGATCATATTGGCCTTAAAGATCTTCTAAATAAACTGAAACCTGAGCACAAGATCGTAGTGGAACTTGTTTACTTCAATGGCTATAAACAGCAAGAAGTAGCAGATGAGCTTGACATTCCATTGGGAACGGTTAAAACCCGTTTGCGCATGGCTATACTAGAATTACGTAAATATTTTAATTGATTTAGCGGTGGAAGTAAAAGAATACATAGAATCAGGCATATTAGAAATGTATGTTTTCGGTGATCTAACAGCCGCCGAAGCAGCCAAAGTTCAAGCTATGGCCGTTGAACATCCTGAAATTGCTGCCGAACTCGCCAAAATAGAAGAAACGCTTGAACAAGTATCCATGAAAATGGCCATTGAGCCAACTCCGGCCGTAAAGGAGCGAATAATGGCCAAAATTGAAGGCCCGCGCGCTGAAAAACCCGTAATTCCATTATATCCAACGCGCTTATTTGCCTACGGATTAGCTGCTTGCGTTACGTTATTACTCATCAGCAGTGTTGCCGCATTTACTTTTTGGGAAAAATGGAAAAACGCTGAAAGAGAATTGGTTGCAATGCGTGATGACAACAATAAAATTGTGGCTAACATGGCCTCGCTTCGTGAAGAATACACTCAGTACCAAGGCGTTTTACGTAAACCGACTTTTTTAAAGGTTCATTTAGAATCTACTCCTTCGTTTCCTGGAAATGAAATGATGGTTTATTGGGACAAACAATCGAACCATGTAATGATTGATATGATGAAACTGCCTCAAAACGATGCCAACCATCAATATCAGCTTTGGGCTATTGTAGATGGAAAGCCGGTTGATGCTGGTGTTTTTGATGTTCAACCCGATAACTCAGGCATGCTCCAAATGAAAGATATAAACAATGCAGTAGCATTTGCGGTAACCCTTGAACCTAAAGGAGGAAGCGTAAACCCAACAATGGAGCAAATGTACGTGATGGGTAAAATATAAATGAATTACACGGGAAACTATTGATTACACGATACTGAAACGCTAACCTTTGGGTTGGCGTTTTTTGTTCACCATCCTTTTTGCATAAGTCTAATCCTTTAATAGAGAATTATGAAACACTTTCAGAAATCTAAAAACCATTGAAAGCAAGCTTCATCTTACATTATCTTTTAGGATGAAAATTCTGTTTTGTAAAAATTTATACCTTTTTTAGTATAGTTAATTCAATATTCATCGATCTAACATTCTTAAACCTAGATACATCTCATGAGAAAATACAGCATTAGTTTAATGTTATGCACAGGTGTTTTATTTACGGCAAACGCACAAAAAATAGCATCAAACCTTAATTCAAAAGAAATTGGTGTTCAATGGGGATTGGTGGAGAATAGTTATAAAGGAATGCCGAAATATCTATCCGCTTTTGTTTTTACGAATACATCCACAAAAGAAATTCCGGCAAAAGGCTGGAGCATCTATTTTAATTTACCAAGGGGTATTGATACTACTTTTGAACAGAAAGATTTTAAGGTAGAACACATTAACGGTGATTTAAATCGCATAAAACCTACCGCAAATTTTAAGGGAATAGCTCCAGGTCAATCGGTGCGATTTGAAATGATTGCCAATGATTGGTCGCTGAACAGTGCTGACGCTCCATCGGGTTTATATTTAGTTTTTGACAATGAACCCAATAAAGGCATTCCGTTAACAAACTATAAAATTCTGCCTTCAACAGAAATTCGTCAATTAACCCGAACTGCGGGAGATATTCTTCCGGTCTCGACAGCCGATGTTGTGTACAATACTAACAAGGCAATTGCCGATATCCAAGCCGAAAAACTCATAAAAATATTTCCCACGCCGGTTGACTATCAGGAAAAACCAGGATCATTTAATTTAAAGTCGGACGTAACAATTGTTACTGATCCCGCTTTCAAAAAAGATGCGGCTTATTTATCAGCAGAACTACAAAAAGTAGTAGGTAAAAAACCGATAATTTCTCCTGCTGCAAAGACAAATTCCATTCAGTTGCGTCTGGGTAATATGGCCAATGAAGCCTATCAGTTGAATGTTGGCACCGAAGGAATCGTAATTACTGCGGCTACTTCCATTGGTATGTTTTATGGCATACAATCGTTAAAATCACTATTACCGGCACAATCCTGGGCATTCGTTCAAAAATCGATTGCTGTTCCAGCGGTTGAAGTAAAAGATGCACCTCGATTTGCATGGCGTGCCTTTATGCTTGATGTAGCCCGTAATTTTCAGCCGAAATCCGAAATCTTAAAAACTCTGGATCTATTGGCGCTTTACAAAATCAATGTGTTTCATTTTCATTTAACTGAAGATGAAGGATGGAGAATTGAAATACCTGGCCTGCCCGAACTAACGGAAATTGGAGGAAAGCGCGGGCATCGGGATTTTGATAAAGCTCAACTGCCTCCATCGTTTGGCTCAGGCCCCGACAATAACAGTTCGGGAAGTGGGTATTATACAAAGGCTGATTTTATCGAAATATTAAAATATGCTACTGAACGACATATTAGGGTTATTCCAGAAATTGAAGGACCGGGTCACGCTCGTGCTGCAATTATTTCCATGCAGGTGCGGTATGATCGTTTGCTGAAAGCGGGTAAAAAAGAGGAGGCGGAAAATTATTTATTACGTGCAATAAACGATAAATCTGAACATCATTCCGTTCAAGGCTGGAATGATAATGTGATGGATGTTTCAATGCCCTCAACCTATAAATTTCTGGCTAAAGTGGTAGACGAACTTGTTTTGATGTATAAAGAAGCCGGCGCCCAGCTGGAAACGATTCACATGGGAGGCGATGAAGTTCCTGCCGGATCTTGGGCGAAATCTCCGGCATTCGCAAAAATAAAGCAAGAGAACAGTGCTATAAAAACTACAGATGACTTATGGTACTATTTCTATGAAAATGTGAATCAACTGCTCAAAACATATAACCTCTACTTATATGGATGGGAAGAGGTTGGCTTACGCAAAACAAGGGTCGATGCTCAAAAAATCACTATTCCTAATCCTGATTTTGCAAATCAAAATATTCACTTGGATGTATGGAACAACGTTATCGGCTGGGGTTCGGAAGATTTAGCGTATAAGTTGGCAAATGCGGGTTACAAAGTTGTTTTATCACCGGTAAGTAACTTGTATTTTGATATGTCATATACTAAATCGTTCGACGAGCAAGGGTATTATTGGGGTGGTTTTGTCGATGTCGATAAACTGTTTTCATTTATTCCGCTCGATTATTTGAAAAACATGAAACAGGATCGAATGGGCAATAAGTTGCCGGCTACTTTTCAAAACGACAAAGAAAAATTAACGGATGTAGGCAAATCGAATATTGTTGGCATTCAAGGTTTGTTGTTCTCCGAAACAATTACTTCTACCGAAAGGATGGAATACATGATCCTTCCTAAGTTATTAGGATTAGCAGAAAGAGCCTGGGCTAAAAATCCTGAATGGGCAACCGAAAAAGATGAAGTTAAAGCCGAAAGCCTGTATAGCCAATCATGGTCGCAGTTTATTAATGTGGTGAGCAAGCGTGAACTTCCTCGTTTGAATTATTATGCCGGAGGATTTAAATACCGGATACCAACTCCTGGCGTTATTGCCGAAAACGGAACAGTAAAAGCAAATGTGCAACTCCCTGGATTTGCTATCCGCTATACAACAAACGGATTAACACCTACCGTGAAAAGCCCCTTATATAAAGGCCCGATCACTGAAAAAGGAAGTATAAAGCTATCTGTATTTGATGGAATAGGAAGAAGCAGTCGGGTAGAGGAAATTAAAAACAACTAGAAATATTCATAAACAAAACGGGCGACACGTATCATGTCGCCCGTTTTTATTTTTGTATAAAATGATTATTTAGAAGGGGTAGCCTGATAGTCTTCTGCTAACACATGTTTAGCATAATTAATATTTAGCATATCAAGTCGTTGACTTTGTTTTTTGAATCGAAGTATAAAGTTTGAATAGTCTTTTTTGTCTTTAGCGGTCCAAACAACTTCTGAAAGTGCAAGCGCACGTGGGTAAACCATATACTCAACTTGTTCTGTAGTCGGAATGTATTCAGTCCAAACGTTAGCTTGAGCTCCTTTAATATATTTAGCTTCTTCAGCGTTTAATTCCGTTGGAATAGGTTCATATGAATACACTCGGTCAAGTGGAAGGTATCCGCCAATGGCTAAAGGCTCATTTTGTTCAGGTTTTGCTTGGTAATGATCGAAATAGCAAAATTCACCTGGGGTCATGATGACATCGTGGTGCTGTTTTGCTGCCTCAATGCCTCCTTTAACCCCTCTCCACGACATAACCGTAGCATCAGGAGCTAATCCTCCTTCTAATATTTCATCCCAACCTATGATTTTACGGCCCTTAGAATTGATGAATTTCTCCATTCGTTGGATGAAATAACTTTGCAATTCATGTTCATCTTTCAAACCTTTTTCTTTGATCATCATTTGACAGTGATAGCAGTTTTTCCAACGCACCTTCGGACTTTCATCACCACCAATATGGATGTATTTACTTGGGAAAAGAGCCATTACTTCGGTCAACACATTTTCAAGAAAAGTAAAGGTTTCTTCTTTCGGACAATAAACATCATTGAAAACACCCCAATGAGTAGCAACCTCATAAGGGCCACCGCTACAGCCTAATTGCGGATAAGCCGTTAATGCCGCCAAAGAGTGACCAGGCATTTCAATTTCCGGTATAACGGTTATAAAACGATCTTGTGCATATTTAACAATTTCCTTTACTTCTTCTTGTGTATAAAAACCTTGGTATGGAGTATTGTCATATTTGCGATTAAGAATTGGAGTACCTGAACCAGTTCTTCCTACTGCGGTTTCTTTTCTCCATGAGCCAATACTGGTTAATTTAGGGTATTGTTTAATTTCTATTCTCCAGCCTTGATCTTCTGTTAAATGCCAATGAAAAGTATTGTATTTGTACAACGCGAGCATATCAATATATTTTTTGATAAACGCTGTAGGAAACATGTGGCGGCCAACATCCAGGTGCATTCCGCGGTATTCAAAACGAGGAGCATCTTCAATATCAGCGCAAGGAACCACCCATTTTATGTTGCTAACAAGTTCTTTTTGTTCCACTTCAGCTGGCAACAACTGACGAATGGTTTGAATTGCCAAAAAAGCACCGACAGGAGTTTTTGAACTTACGGTAATTTGGTTAGAAGCAATTTTGAGTCTATATCCTTCCTTGTTCTTAATAGAGTTATCAAGGTTAAAAACAATACAATTAGAAGAAGCTTTCTTTGAGTAATTCAGTTTAATCCCTGTTGATGGCTGCAGTGTTTCAATTAAAAAGTCACTTGCCGTTTTGAGTGCAGGATCATTGCTTTTTAATGCAATTTTAGTTTTTGAATTAATTTCAAAAGCGCCGTTCTTAGCAACTAAACTTGCAGGCATTGGAATGAGGGGGTAGCGATCAGCATTTGTTTGAGCTTTACTTACGCTAAAATTGAGCGTAAGAATTGCTAAAAAAAGATACAGAATTGTTTTTTTCATAATTGAATCGTGATAAGTTTATGGATAACGTACATAAAAATTTGGAAAACAAGTTATCTTTTGAAGCTTGTTTTATGTTATTGTTAATCAAACATCAAATATGCTTAATTTTTTATTAAAACCTTCGCCTTTCCATTCTCATTTTAATGGAGTTAAGCTAGTTAATAAAACAAAATGGCTACTTGTTAGGGTAGCCATTTTGTTTTATAACGTTTTTTTTGTTTCTACTTTAGTGAGGCCGCCCAGGCTTCCATTTTCTGCTCAAATACATCTAATGGCAAGCAACCGTCTTTTAACACCTGATTATGGAATTCAGCAACATTAAACTTCTCGCCCATGCTATTTTCATATCGCGTTCTTAATTCTCTGATTTTTAACTGACCAATTTTATAAGAAAGGGCCTGGCCCGGTATTGCCATATAACGTTCAATTTCGGCAATCGCTTCAGGTTCAGTGATGCGCTCATTATCTACCATGTACTGAATTGCTTTTTCACGTGACCATCCTTTTGTGTGCATGCCTACGTCTACCACTAAACGGATGCATCTGTGGATGGCATCAGTTAAATGTCCTAAATATTGATAAGGATCTGTAAAAAGCCCTAACTCTTTACCGAGCGATTCTGCATAAAGGGCCCAGCCTTCGCCGTAAGCGCCGTACCAGCTAAAACGACGAAATTTTGGCAGGGAATCATTTTCTTGTTGTAAAGAGATTTGATAATGATGGCCCGGAATGGCTTCATGAAGGAAAAGCGTTTCCATACCGGTGTAGTTAAATTTGGTAGCATCAAGAATTGGTGTGTAGAAAATACCTGGACGTGACCCGTCTGACGAACCTTGGCTATACTCAGCCGATGAAGAAGCCGCTCGGAAGGCCTCTGTCTGCCGAATCTCAAATTTGGTTTTAGGCACATGATTGAACAACTTCTTTAACATAGGATCTTCTTTTGCTTTAATCGCCCAAAAAGCGTCGATTACTTCTTTGGGAGTTTTAAAAGGCATAAACTTCTTGTCGGTACTTACATAAGTAAAAAATGATTTCAAATCACCTTTATAACCAGTTTCATCCTTTATATTTTCCATTTCTGTTCGCAAACGAGCTACTTCCTGCTCCCCTAACGTAAAAATTTCATCAGGAGTTTTATTGGTCGTAGTCCAATAGCGAATTAAGTAGTTATAGTAATCCTTGCCATTTGGAATAGCATCGATACCAGTGCTGGTTCTTGATTTCGGCAAATATTCATTTTTCATGAAAGTAGCCAGCTTTTGATAAGTAGGAATAATATCCTCTTTAATAGCCTTGGTGTAAGCTTCGGTAAGGCGTTTTTTATCGGCTTCTGAAAAGTCTTTCGGAAAATGATTTATTGGACCGTAGAATATGTTCTTTGTGACGTCGGACGTAACAATGGTCTCTAATTGAGGAATCACTTTAATAGTTAGCTTTTGTGGGAGAACATAACCTTTGGCAACCCCTGTTCTCATATTGGCAATTGCAGTATCAGCCCAAACGTTAAAACTTTTAATACGACTAAGGAAATTGTCATAATCCTGAACGGTTTTAAACGGCTGATTGCCTTCACCTGAGCCTAATTGCGGCATGGTTAAATGCATGCTCCAAAACTGTTGAAGCGGCATGTACTCGGTATGGTATTTGTATCCATCCAAGTTCATTTGCATTTCACGCTTAAATACATCGTAACTTATTTTGTCATTTTCACTGAGTTTCTCGCGATCAAAAGTGTTTATAGAATCCAGATAGCGAGTGTAAAAGGAATGGGTTTGAGCTAGGTATTCACGACTTCCATCATTTGGCAATAGATCATTATAGCGATTATCACCGTTAGTAGTAGCCTCTAATGGGTAGAGTTTCATTCGGTCTTCCCAGTAGTTATTAAACATCTTGTTGATTTTGACAGAGGTATTGTCATCGCCACCACTCACAGGCGATTGTTTGCAGCCCCCAACAATTAGGGCCAAACAAACGATTATTGAAAATTTATGCATACGTTTTAAAATTGTAAAATAAAGCTATAAAAAGTTCAGTATTGTTTAAATGAATTGCATTTTTAGGGAGCCTTTATTAAAGAGTTGAACTTCTAATCTTAAATATCTATTTATCGATAGAATAACTCTTCGTATTTATGGTTTGTTCGGTTAATTTAGCAATAATATATGACACCTATTGATTCTAAAAAGCAAATACGCCTCATCTTTACGATGAAGGATATTTCAGCTCTTGAGCTGGAAAGTTGGTGCGATGAATTGCTTGTTCGGATTGCCGACATGGTATGTGAAGCCGGGCATAAGTTGCTTGCTATTAATTGTACGTTGGCTGAAATCCATGTTTTTATTGAAATGTTCAATGAACAGCATTTGAACGACTTAATTAATGAAATAAAAGAAACAAATATTAACTGGCTTAACAGAAAAACAGGTATTGAGGAAACCTTAGAATGGGAGTCTGGTTTTCAATCCGAATTATATCCTGTCTCTCAAATGACCCGAATTATTAGCCAAATACATAACCTGAGGGGGACACGTCCTGTTTAGTAAAAAATGATTATAGTAGATCCCATAAAGCAAAAGCCCCGAGCTGTAAACAGTTCGGGGCTTTTGCTTTATTTAATTATCGTTAGATTATACCAACATGCGTAATGGCTCTTCCAGCAAGTTTTTCAACGTTTGAAGGAAGGCTGCGCCGGTTGCGCCATCTACTACTCGGTGGTCGCAAGAAAGCGTTACTTTCATTTCATTGCCTGGAACAATTTGTCCGTTTTTAACAACAGGAACCTCTTTAATACCACCAACAGCTAAAATGCATGAATCAGGTGAGTTGATGATCGCCGTGAACTCGTCTAAGCCAAACATGCCAAGGTTAGAGATGGTGAAAGTTGATCCTTCCCAATCAGAAGGCTGAAGTTTTTTAGCTTTTGCACGTTGAGCGAAATCTTTTACTTCTGTTGAAATCGCTGATAACGATTTGCCATCTGCAAAGCGAACTACAGGAACTAATAATCCGTCTTCAACAGCTACAGCAACACCAATATTTACATGATTATTGTAACGGATTTTATCGCCTAACCAGCTTGAATTAACATTTGGATGTTGTTTCAAGGCCACAGCTACTGCTTTAAGTACCATATCATTGAATGAAATCTTCACAGATGACATTTCATTCAGTTTGCTACGGGTTTCAATCGCCTTGTCCATGTTTATGGTCATCTTCAAATAGAAGTGAGGCGCAGTAAACTTGCTTTCAGACAATCGTTTGGCGATAACTTTACGCATTTGCGAAACAGGTACTTCAGTGTAGCTTTCTTGTCCTGCGAATGAAGAGGCAGAAATCGTGCTAGAAGCAGTTGATGCTGATGCTGTTGCAGGCGTAAATGCTTCAACGTCTTTTTTTACAATTCGACCACCATCAGCAGAGCCTGCAATTTGAGAAAGGTCAATGCCTTTTTCTTCCGCAATTTTCTTAGCTAATGGAGATGCTTTAACACGCGAATCGCTTTCGGCAGCCGAAGCTGAAGGCGCGGTTGCTTTAATTGCCGTAGTTACTTCAGCAACAGAAGCCACTGGCTCCGAGCCCACCTTTGATTCTGCTGGTGCAGATTCTGTTAATAATGATTTATAATCTTCTCCTTCATTTCCTAATACCGCGATAATCGCATCTACAGGAACTGCTTGGCCTTCTTCAACGCCTATATAAAGAAGAGTGCCTTCTTGAAATGATTCAAAGTCCATAGTGGCCTTGTCAGTTTCAACCTCAGCAACTAAGTCACCGGATTTTACTTTATCGCCCACTTTTTTGTGCCATTTAGCCAATACCCCTTCACTCATGGTATCGCTCATCTTTGGCATTCTTACAACTTCAGCCATAGTATCTTACAGATTAAAATTGATGTACAAAATAAGAGTTACGAATGAAAAGCCAATGCTAAACACTCATAACTCACTATATCATTGTCGATTTGGAACGTCCAAATCTGATTGTTAGTCCATAATGAATGGATAATCCTGTTGAACATACACATCAGTGTATAATTCTGAAGGATCTGGGTAGTTTGACTCTTCAGCAAATTTTACTGAATCTTCAACAGTCGCTTTTACGCGGGCCTCTACTTCATCAAACCAAGTTTGGTCAGCATAGCCTTTCGATTCGATGGTCGCTCTAACTTGCTCAATTGGGTCTTTTGCTTTATACTCTTCTACTTCTTCTTTGGTACGGTATTTTGCCGGGTCAGACATTGAATGTCCTTTGTAGCGATAAGTACGAATTTCAAGAAAAGATGGACCTTCGCCTCTGCGCGCACGTTGTACAGCACGATCCATTGCTTCGTGAACAGCTTCGCAACTCATTCCGTCAACTGGTTCAGAAGGCATGTCAAAGCCGAGCCCAATTTTATAAATGTCTTGCATGTTTGTTGTACGACCTACTGAAGTTCCCATTGCATAACCATTGTTTTCGCAAACAAAAATTACTGGAATGTTCCAGATCATTGCCATGTTGAATGTTTCATTCAAAGCCCCTTGACGAACAGCGCCGTCGCCCATGTAACAAACACATACTGTATCAGTGCCTTTGTATGCTTCAGCGAAAGCGATACCTGCTCCTAAAGGAATTTGACCTCCAACAATACCGTGGCCGCCAAAAAAACGATGTTCTTTTGAAAAGAAGTGCATTGATCCTCCTTTGCCTTTTGAACAGCCGGTTTCTTTACCAAACAATTCTGCCATACATTCTCTTGCAGACATGCCTTTGCCTAAAGCAAGTGCATGATCGCGGTAAGCAGTAATAAATGCGTCATCAGGACGGGTTGCCGAAATTGATCCGGCAGCAACAGCTTCCTGACCAATGTATAAGTGACAAAATCCTCTGATTTTTTGTTGACCATATAGTTGACCTGAACGCTCTTCAAATTTTCGCATTAATAACATTGATTCATACCAATGTAAATAGGTCTCTTTTGTAATTGCTACAGAACTCATTAAAGATAGTTTATAAGCGATATTTTTGTGAACGCAAATGTACAATAAAATTGAAAAAACACTAACGAGAGTACACTAATCTGTTCAATACTTTAAATCTATGTCGTGGTTATTTGAACGAATAGTAATTTTTAATGCCTTTTTTTAAGTACCTTCGCGATCTTTCGTAACTTTTTAGACTACTTTGTCGTATAAGGGAATTCTAAGGCTTAGGGAAGAGGGAGCCTTGGCATTGTTATTGAATTATTAATTCTCTTTTTTTGCATTATTAAAAAATAATAACCTTGAGAAAAGTCCTACTTATTTTCATATGTATTATTTCCGTAAACACGGTTTCCGGTCAATCTATCAATAAAACTCTAGCTCCTCTGAATAAAGAGATTTCTGACCCTGATTCATTAGGAAGCACCTATTATTCTCAACTTTTTGGATTTAATGTAGCCTCAAAAGCAAATCTTAAACTATTCGAGTTTGTCTATAATTGGATGGGCACCCCTTATCGTTTTGGAGGAGACTCGCGTAAAGGAATCGATTGCTCTCGATTTGTGAACAAGGTTTATGATTATGTGTATGATGTATTCCTTGGCGGCGCAAGTTCACGTGATATTTATAAAAATGTGATCCCTGTTGGGAAAGATGAGTTAAAAGAAGGCGATTTCGTGTTCTTTAAAATTAAATCGAGAGTTATTACTCATATAGGAATATATTTGGGCGGTGGAAAATTTGCTCACTCGGCTTCTTCAAAAGGGGTTTCAGTAGGAAATTTAGACGACCCTTACTTTAAGCGCTACTTTTTTACCGGCGGCAGAATAGAACAACAATAATTAGGACAGGTATTAAAACCCTAATATAGCAAGGCTCCTTCATCGGGGCCTTTTTTAGTTAAATCCAAAATGATTGCTGGCTTGGAATAAGAATACGTTCATCGTACGTATTGACATGATAAATAAATTGAAACATACAGTTAACGGCAATTAACCCGAATAGATGCCAGAGAAAATGAGTCCCCATCGGTAAAATCGCCCATTTATCTGCAATTCTGAAAAACAAGGCCACTCCAAAGGCGGTAAAGCCTATCGCAACTAATCTCCAGTTATAAAACTTGTGCATTAAAAGAAAGAAAATAGTTGGTCCCGCAATAACAATTGCCATAGTTATATAATTAAGGTTAATGCTAAGATGTGAATTTTCTTCTCCCGAAAGTTTATAAATCAAAAACTGTAAGCCCATAAGCAGGGCAAAAATTGAAGTAGATAGAACTACATTTTTTGTAACTCTAATAAGGAAATAGAAAGAGGCCATTAACGAAAGGATTACAATAGGAAGCCAGTCCATCAACAAGAATACTTTTGACTCGCGCAGTGCATGATAAAGAGTACCTCCAATAGCCCCAATCGTTAAAACCACCAAGCTAATGCTTAAAAAGGGATATTTTTTATAATTCCCTCTAAGTTTATAAAACCAGAAGATGGCTAAAAAAACGAATAGCAAACCTGACGCAGCGTTAAATGGCTCTACAATGGTTCTATGTAAGTTTGTTTCTGCATAAATAGGACCTCCATCACTTAAAATTTGTAGAAGTGTATAGCATGTAATCATAGATCAGCTCCTTTTCCTTTTGAATAATAAAACCACTTGAGAAGAATAAATGTTTAGCCATCTCAAAAAAATAGTCAAACAAATTTTGCTTAAAGTTTCTTGTGAACCAAAGAAGTCTGTTCTATTGAGCCTGATAACGTTTTGATATTTTCAACAAAAACAAACGATATTTTAATTATTTTTAAAATTATGCAGGCTGTTTATTAAAAATGCTAAAATTCATTTTGTGTTTTGCAAAAAATGTATAAGTTTGTAATACAACGCTGAACAATTGAAATTATTAATTTTAAATATCGCCAAGCATATTGAAGTTGCAAGCATTGTAACTGTATTCGGCATTTTTACAATAATTACAATTATTACCCCTTAGGGGGTCAAGTATATATTATCCGCGCCCCGTATGGGCACTTTTCTACGAAATCCACTCTTTTTTAATTATGAAGTTTGAAGGTGAATATATTTATATTCTCATTTAGGCTATTTATAATCCGATCGCCTTCGATTTGTTGCGAAGCGACTTAAAACGAATAACATATGAAAGTTTTAAAATTTGGAGGCTCATCAGTAGCCTCCGCAGAGAACATTGAAAAGGTAGTAGTAATTGTTAAGCAAAAAGCCGAACAGAGCAATGTGGCAATTGTGGTTTCTGCCTTGGGAAGAGTGACGGATAAATTGATTTCAGCAGGAAAACTTGCTTCAACAGGCAACGAAGAATATAAGCACATACTTGTTGAATTGGAAGAGCGACATTTAGCCGAAGTTCGTAACCTCATTCCTGTTTCAGCGCAAAGTTCAGTGCTTAGTCAGGTAAAAAAACGTTTAAACGAAATAGATAACATTTGTGAAGGTGTGTACTTAATCGGTGAGCTCTCGAAAAAAACGCTTGACCGTATTATGAGTTACGGAGAATTGCTTTCGTCGTTGATTATCGCTGAAAAACTAAAAGCGGAAGGCGTAGATGTTGCTTTAAAGGACACACGTGAGCTCATCAAAACCGATGCCCATTATGGCAATGCCAATGTGGATTTTGATAACAGCAACTTGCTTATCTGGCAGTACTTTAATCAGTCAAGCCGCATCACTGTATTGCCCGGCTTTGTCGCATCTACTGAAAGCAATGAAACTACAACCTTGGGCAGAGGTGGTTCAGACTATACCGCATCAATCATTGCAGGGGCATTAAATGCGGAAGTACTTGAAATTTGGACGGATGTAAGCGGAATGATGACTGCCGATCCACGTATTGTCGGCCAAGCCTATCCGATTGATAAAATTTCTTATGGCGAAGCGATGGAACTTTCTCATTTCGGTGCGAAAGTGATTTATCCGCCAACCATTCAGCCTGTTCTCGAAAGAAAAATTCCTGTTTGGATTAAAAACACCTTTGCGCCGAATGACGCCGGAACCTTAATTCTGGAGAACGGAAATGAGAGCCCTGGGATTGTGAAAGGTCTTTCAAGTGTGGACAAGATAGCGTTGTTAAGCCTGGAGGGCAGCGGCATGGTTGGTGTTCCCGGTTTTTCAAGACGCTTGTTTGATGCCCTTTCCCGTAAACTGATCAATGTAATTTTTATCACTCAAGGGTCTTCCGAACATTCTATAAGCGTTGGAGTGCTTGAAGAAGATGTAATTAGGGCTAAAACCGTTGTCGACAGTGAGTTTGCGTTTGAGATAAGTATCAAAAAAGTTGAACCCTTAAGCGTTGAACGTGGCCTTTGTATCGTTGCTCTTGTTGGCGATAAAATGCGGAGCCAACCGGGAGTAAGCGGCAAAATGTTTAGTGCATTAGGGAGAAATGGGATTAACGTACGCGCAATTGCTCAAGGCTCTTCAGAAAAAAATATATCTGCCGTAATTAACGAGAAAGATGTACGAAAAGCCCTCAATGTGTTGCATGAAGAGTTTTTTGAAACGCCGACCAAACAGGTGAATTTATTTATAGTTGGTACAGGCAACGTAGGCGGTAAACTCATTGAGCAAATCCGCAAACAGCAACATTTTTTGAAAGAAGAACTCCGCTTAAACGTGCGCATAATTGGCTTGGCAAACAGCAAGAAAATGTGCTTTGATGAAAACGGAATGGACCTGGAAAACTGGAAAGAAAAACTCCTGGAAGGCGAAACAATGGACATGCGACAGTTTATACAACGCAGCAAAGCTTTGAATAAAAGAAATAGTGTTTTTGTCGACAATACAGCCAGTGAAGCAGTTTCTAAAATATATGAAGAATTGCTTGAGAACAACATTTCGTTGGTTACCTGCAATAAAATTGCCTGCGCATCTACTTATAAAAACTATCGTAAATTAAAGCAATTGGCGATGAATCAGAATGTTTCTTTCTTATTTGAAACAAACGTTGGAGCAGGATTGCCAATCATAGGAACCTTGAATGATATGGTTCGTAGTGGTGACAGGGTCCGCAAAATTGATGCTGTGCTTTCGGGAAGCTTAAACTTTATTTTTAATAATTTTAAGGAAGGCGTAAGTTTTGAAAATGTAGTTCGGCAGGCACAAACCGAAGGCTATACCGAACCTGATCCACGCATTGATTTAACCGGAACGGATGTTAAACGTAAAATTTTAATTCTGATTCGTGAAAGTGGCGTTGCCATGGAAATGGAAGATATTGCTACCGATTCATTTATGCCAGCCGATTGTTTGGAAGGAACTGTAGATAATTTCTTCGCAAAATTAAAAGAACACGGACAGGTGTTTGATGAAATTTACAAAAGAGCCAATGCAGAGGGTAAAAAGCTGAAGTTCGTAGCTTCCTATAATGAAGGGAAAGCAAAAGTGGGCCTTCAGGCTGTGGATCGCGACCATCCGCTGTACATGCTCGACGGAAAGGATAACATAGTGTTGTTCACCACTGATCGTTATCATGAACAACCGCTTATCGTAAAAGGCGCAGGAGCAGGCGCCGAAGTAACTGCATCAGGAATTTTTGCTGACATAATTAAAACTGCCAGATAATGAGTGAAATTAAAACATTTACGCCGGGAACAGTCGCCAATGTTTCATGCGGATTTGACGTTCTTGGTTTTGCACTGGATAGTCCGGGCGATGAAATGGTATTGAGGCGTACCGTTGAAAAAACGGTAAAAATAACCAGAATCGATGGCTATGATCTGCCCAAAGAACCACTACGTAATGTTGCAGGCGTGGCCTTGTTGGCTATGCTAAAGGAATATAGGGGCGATGCAGGGTTTGAAATTGAGATCTACAAAAAAATAAAACCGGGAAGCGGCATCGGTTCCAGCGCGGCAAGTGCAGCAGGCGTAGTGGTTGCGGCTAATAAATTATTAGGAGAACCCTTTTCTAAAACGGAACTCGTTCGCTTTGCCATGGAAGGCGAACGCCTGGCATCAGGTGTAGCGCATGCCGACAACATTGCTCCCGCAATTTTTGGAGGATTTACCCTAGTTAGAAGCTATGCGCCGCTTGATATAATTACCCTTGACACTCCTTCAGAACTGTTTGCAACCGTTATTCATCCACAGATAGAGGTAAGAACGGCTGATGCGCGTGAAATTTTGAAGAAGAATGTTTTGCTTAAAGACGCAATTAAACAATGGGGAAATGTAGGTGGCTTGGTGGCGGGTTTAATGAAATCGGACTATGGACTGATTAGTCGCTCCCTTGAAGATGCCATTGTGGAGCCTATTCGTTCTATACTTATTCCCGCTTTTCAGGAAGTCAAGTTGAAATCGAAGGAGGCAGGAGCTTTAGGCGGAGGAATTTCAGGATCAGGACCATCCATTTTTATGTTGAGCAAAGGCGAAGAAGCGGCTCAACAGGTTAAAATGGCGATGGCCGATGTGTATGAAAAGGTTGGAATTGATTTCGACATCCATCTATCAAAAGTTAATCAAACCGGAGTTAAAGTAATAGCTATAAAAGAAAACAATGAAATACTACAGTCTTAATCATAATACGCCTAAAGTATCTTTCAGCGAAGCTGTTGTCCGTGGTTTGGCTCCTGATAAAGGGCTTTATTTTCCTGAGTCAATTACTCCGCTTGATTCAGAGTTTATTAAAAATATTGAGCGTTACTCAAATGAAGAAATCGCGTTTCAGGCTATACGGCAGTTTGTTGGCGATGAAATCGCTGAACAGGAGCTACGGCGTATTGTGGCAGAAACCATCAATTTCGACTTTCCATTGGTTGAAGTTGAAAAGGATGTGTATTCATTAGAGCTTTTTCATGGTCCAACGTTGGCATTTAAAGATGTCGGGGCGCGTTTTATGGCACGTTGTTTAGGTGCGTTTTCAAAATTTGAGCAGAAAAAGGTAACGGTTTTGGTAGCGACTTCCGGCGATACGGGCGGAGCAGTGGCAAACGGATTTTTAGGAGTAAAAGGAGTAGATGTTGTTATTCTTTATCCTAGTGGAAAAGTGAGTGATATTCAGGAAAAGCAACTAACCACGCTCGGACAAAACATTTCAGCGCTTGAAGTAAAGGGCACTTTTGATGATTGTCAACGAATGGTAAAAACAGCTTTTTTGGATGAAGAAGTAAATCAGGTTATCAATCTTACATCTGCTAACTCCATTAACGTAGCACGGTGGCTACCACAAATGTTTTATTACTTTTTTGCCTATAAAGAACTTAAAAACAAATCGAAGAAAGTTGTTTTTTCAGTACCAAGTGGTAATTACGGAAATATTTGTGCCGGTATGGTCGCAGCCAAATTAGGCTTGCCAATTCATCATTTCGTGGCTTCAACAAACGCAAATAAAGTAGTTCCTGAATATTTGCAGACCGGGACATACGAGCCCCGAGAGTCAGTTGCCACAATTTCAAATGCCATGGACGTTGGCGACCCGAGCAATTTTGTGCGTATACAGGAAATTTACGGCAAACAAATTGAAAACCTGAAAGCCCATCTAACGGGCTATAGCTTTACTGATGAACAAACACGCGCTGTCATTAAAGAAACAAAAGATCAGATTAACTATTTGCTCGACCCACATGGAGCAGTAGCCTATTTGGGCTTAAAGAAGGAATTAGATCTCAAATCAGACTTCCAAGGAGTATTTTTGGAAACAGCACACCCTTGTAAATTTTTAGACGTTATGGAAAGCATTACCGGAGAAAAGGTGTTAATTCCGGAAGAACTAGCAAGCGTTATGTGCCTTAAAAAGAACTCTTTACGCATCGATAACCAATATGAAGAGTTAAAAGGTTTTCTTACTAAAAAAACACAACAAATAGTGGTATAAATTTTAGATTTGGCTGAAACTTTGCGGGCTTTCGAAACGTTATATTCAATGTTTGAAAGCCCATCGTTTTTGCATACCAAATTAAATTTATGTCTCGTTCTTTAACCTTTATGACTTATGCATCAGAAAAAATATACCCTCTCAAAGTTGTTGACAACCACTCTAGTAGTACTGTTTGTCAACTCATTATTTTTTACCGGATGTAAGAAAGACTCCGGCTCTGCTCCAACAACTAAGGGCGATGCCAGAGACACTGTTTTAGCAATTAATCGCGATGTCTACCTATGGTACGAGGTAATTCCTTCAAATTTTAACGCGCATAATTATACGGATCCGCAGGGAGTGCAAGCGGCCATACGTGCTTTGCAGCCACTAGACAGGTTCAGTTTTGTGCTTACTGATGAAGAATACCAACAACGATTTGTTCAAGGACAAGACCCTGGAAGTTATGGCATGACGTTTCATTTTGAAAACGACCAGACTCTTCGAGTGGCTACTGCACTAACAAGCTCTAGTGCCTATGCAAATGGCGTTCGTCGTGGTTGGAAAATCGCTCAAATGAATGGAATAGCAGCCACCCGAACAAATATTGATGCATTAAATAATCTTTTAAATGCAGGGGCTCCGATTAAATTTTCGTTCATTGATCCTAATAATGTGGCAAAAGACCTTACTATTGCAACTGCAACACTTTCTGATGATGAGGTAATGCACAGAAGTGTAATTCAACAAGGCGGAAAGAAAATTGGCTACCTGGTATATAATTCATTTCTAACAAAGCTTGAGAATCCTGGAACGCCAAATGAGAAAGTTGTACACCCTGGTTTGAATGAAGCATTTGGCTATTTCCAGGCTCAAGGAATTTCAGATTTAATTATTGATTTGCGCTATAATGGAGGAGGATACGTTTCTGTAGCGCAACAAATGGTAAACTCTATTTTAAGTCCATCAGCTAATGGGCAAGTGATGTTCAAGTATGAATTTAACAACAAATTGGCCGGGCCTCCGTACAATTTCAATACAACCATTAATGTGGACAAATCAGATCCGGGCAATCCTCCAAGTTTAGGAACGATTAACAAGCTGGTGTTTATTGTGGGGCACGGAACGGCTTCGGCCAGTGAATTGACAATTAACAGCTTAAAGCCTTATTTTACTGATTTAAAAATGGTTGGCTCAACAACTTACGGCAAGCCGGTAGGATTTCAGGCGATTGAAACAAATACTACCCCTAACTTTTGGGACTTCCCCATCATGTTCAAAACCGTGAATAAATTAGGTAATTCGGATTATTATGACGGCTTTACGCCAGATAAGGCCCAACCAGATTTGGCGAATAAGGATTGGGGCGATGTGTCAGAAGCCTGTCTAAATGATGCTTTGCAATACATTGTGAATGGTTCGTTCCCGGCTTCAACCAAAGCTACAGAAGCAGCAGCCAAAGCAGAGTTAGGCCGACAACTGCCGGATACCAGGTTTAAAGGAATGATAAAGTAAAGAATCATTATTGAAACGATTTTTAATGGATTTATGGAAAGGCGGGCAGAAATGTCCACCTTTCTTGTTTTTAGACAAAGGTGCTGTCTTGGCCTACTTTGAACTAATGACTAGTTTGCCAATAGAACCTTGTGCTCCGGCAAACCAAATTGTTTGACCCGAGGGGCTAAACCGGCAGGTGTAAAAACTTTCTGCTCCTACTTTGTTCCAGGTTTTTCCGGTATCGTTAGAAATAAAAACTCCAGGCATTGCAGCAACAACTACCACTTTAGCAGCCGAGGCAGGTGCAAATTGAACACAGGAGCCAAATCCGGGCCCTCTGCCGTCGGCCATTAACTTCCAGGTTTGGCCTCCATCTATTGAAATAGCTTTTGTTTTACTATGGATTTCCTTTTTATCATAATCTCCCCCGACAACGATGGTTTTGTTGCCATTAGAAGCAATGGAATAGATGCCCGTCATTTTTTCACCTTGCATAATTGGAGTAGCGTGTGTTGTCCAGCTGGAACCTCCATCTTCTGAAATAAACACCCTGGCTTTGCTTCCTCCGCTTGCTATCATTAATTTTTTCCCTTGAACCGTAAAGCAGGAATTACTGGCGGCAAAAAATGCTTCTTCTTCATCAATTGAAGGCAGCCTGCCACAAGGTATTCTTGCCCAACTTTCGCCTGCATCAGTAGTATGTAATAAAACCAGGCAACCTTCATTGTAATCTCCCAAAACCCAACCTTCCGTATCACTTGTAAATTTCATGCTATCCATAAACCAATCGGATTGGTCGTTTTTGTAAACTATATCCCAGGTTTTACCTTTATTGGCTGAACGAAATATGTATCCGGGAGAAGCTATGCCCATTAAGAAGATGGTTCCTTTGGGCGTTACGGAGATCCCCCGAAATTCAATTTTTTTTCCATCAACACTAATTGAATCAATTGTGAATGTTTTGCCTCCGTTTTTTGTATAACCCCAATATCCATTATTTCCTGCAAACCAAGCTGTACTGTCATTTAAAACTTCTAAGGCACGAATACTGATAGGCGCGGGTATTGAAAACTGCCTTATGCTTGCTCTCTGCGCCATAACAACAGTGATGTCGACAAGAAAGATTAAGGTAAATAAGAGTGTTATTTTCTTCATAAATGAACTGGTGTTGCTTGGTTGTTGTTTAATTTCATGTGTATATAATTTACATTTAAAGGTCACATGGAATGGCCAAACTTATTTTCATACCTTAGGGTATACGTTTACATGGCCATTTCATGTAAATTTAGTAACATATACATCCGAACTGATTTAACAGATTACTTTATGGACAAAATAGCAAAATTCAAAGAAGAAATTGATAAGGGATATGCCTGTGGGGGTGATTTTATTATACTGGGCACTACAGTTTTGGACGGGCAAGTTGTTGAAAACAATCTTGTAAAAGCACCTCTAAAAACATTTAATCGACACGGCTTAATTGCCGGCGCAACTGGTACCGGGAAGACAAAAACCTTACAAGGCCTTTGCGAAAAATTATCCAACAAGGGGGTATCTGTACTTGCATTGGACATAAAAGGCGATTTAAGCGGATTGAGTTCAGCGGGTACGTCAAATGCTAAAATTGAAGAACGAATAAAGCAAATTGGCATTGAGTGGAAAGCGCAGGCCAGCCCCGTGGAACTCATGTCAATTTCTGAAGAAAAAGGGGTTCGCTTACGTGCAACCATCTCAGAATTTGGCCCGGTGTTACTTTCTCGCATTTTGGAGCTGAACGACACACAATCAAGCGTACTTTCATTAGTGTTTAAATATTGTGATGACAAGCAATTGCCCTTGCTGGATATCAAAGACTTACGTAAGGTTTTGCAGTATATAATGGCCGATGGCAAAGTTGAAATTGAAGAAGCTTACGGGGCGGTAAGTCCTGCATCGGTTGGGGCAATTATGCGCCAGATTATTGCAATAGAAGAGCAGGGCGCTGATCATTTTTTTGGAGAAAAATCATTCGAGGTAGATGATTTACTGCGTAAAGATGATTTGGGCAGGGGATACGTAAATATTATTCGGGTTGTTGACATTCAAAGTAAACCCAAATTATTCTCCACTTTTATGCTTTGCCTGCTGGCTGAGATTTATCAGAAATTCCCTGAGCGAGGAGATGCCGACATGCCTGAATTGGTCATTTTTATTGATGAGGCGCATTTGATTTTTGATGAGGCCAGTAAAGCCTTGCTGGATCAAATTACAACGATGGTTAAATTGATACGTTCAAAAGGCGTGGGAATTTTCTTTATCACCCAAAATCCTACGGATGTACCTAATGAAGTGCTGGGACAATTAGGCATGAAAATTCAACATGCATTGCGTGCTTTCACTGCTTTGGATCGTAAGGCTATTAAACTTACTTCGGAGAATTATCCGTTATCTGAATACTACAAAACTGAAGACTTATTAACGCAATTAGGAATTGGGGAAGCGCTTGTTACCGTTTTAAGCGAAAAGGGAAATCCAACACCGCTCGCTCACACCCTAATTGCCCCGCCTCAATCGCGTATGGATGTGCTAACCGACATGGAAATGAACGCGCTTTGTGATAAATCCGATTTGGTGAGAATTTATAATGAAGAGGTCGACAGGGAAAGTGCTTACGAAATACTGACCAAGAAATTAGAAGCATCTAAGCTTCAGCAACAGGAAGCTCAAAAAACTAAAGATGAGGAAGTTCAGGCTAAAAAGGTGTCAAAAGAAAAAAGCTTTATAGAAGAAGCTGTTAATAGCAGAACAGGGCAAACCATTATTCGTGAGGTTGCACGTGGATTATTGGGCGTATTGGGATTATCAGGGAGTCGCTCACGGAGAAAGAATCCGTTTTTTTAAGAAAATGCTATTTTATCCTATTTTTGGAAGCTAAACTCTAGAAATTATGTTCGGACCAATAGTAGACGCAATCAAAGGCGAGTTCGCCGATAAAGCTCAATCAATATTAGGCTTGGAGGAAGCGCAAGTTGAACCCACGCTTAAATGTGTAAGTGATTCACTTGTTGATACAGTAAAAAAACAAGTGTTTGGAGGCAAATTGAATGATGTTATTGGCTTATTGACAGGCGCTACCCCTGCTGATGCCAATAATCCATTAATGACTGAACTATCATCGGGTTTAGTGAATAGCTTGAGTACTCAAATGGGCATGGGCGCATCTCAGGCACAACAGATTACTGATTTTTCCGTTCCATTTGCAATTGAGAAAATCACCAAAAAGTTTATAGCATCTGGAAATACAGCTGATTTAGACGGTTTCGCTTCATTTATCGGTATTGATAAAAACATTTTAAAAAGCGTTTCCGGCGGAATTGGTGGCTTCTTCGGCAATATGTTTGGCAGATAACCGTTTACTGTGAATCGTCCTGAAATAGGTTGACAGAATTTTATACTAATCCCGGTTATGCAAGTGACCGGGATTTTTGTTGGTAAACACTTTCTGGTGTTTTCA
>NZ_FXSZ01000002.1 GCF_900182575.1 Solitalea koreensis
TTAGATTTGTTCATACTTGAAAGTGTCGTAACTTAAAAGTAGAAACAAACGGGGTGACTTTGGTTGCCTCGTTTATTTTTTATCGGACACTACTGTTTAAAAATTATATTTTATTGACAATTAGATCTTGATAACGTGCTTATAAAATGGCTGTTTACCTCTTATTAATGCGTTTTTTTAATAATCAGCATTTTTTTTTTCTATTATTGGGTTACAATTTCATCTTATTTGTATTAAGAACGTAACAGAGTGACAACTAAATCATATACAACTGATAGTGAATTTATAGAGGGGATGTTAAATGGTTCTGATGAAGCCCTCAGGAGTCTTTATAAAATGTATTTTCCGATGGTTCTGCAGTTGGTGATGACAAATAGTGGTTCTGAAGATGATGCTAAAGATGTTTATCAAGAGTCGATTATTATACTTTATGATAAAGTTCGAAATGGCAACTTTCAGTTGAACAGTAAACTGAAAACGTTTATTTACTCTGTTTGCAGGCGTTTATGGCTTAAGAGGCTCAAGATTCAAAGTAAAAATGCTGGGAAAGTTACCGATTATCAGGATATTATTGCAGTAGATGAAGACTTGGCAGCGCATGAAGAAAAGGATTTGATGATTAATCAAATGCTAAGTTCACTTGTTAAATTAGGTGAACCATGTAAAACAATCATTGAAGATTATTACATGCACAATAGCTCCATGCAGGAGATTTGCGAGAAATTCGGTTATACCAATGCCGATAACGCCAAAACACAGAAGTACAAATGTATGATGCGTTTAAAGAAATTATTTTTTTCTGAACGCTGTTAGAGAAATTGATCATGAACGAAGAGCAAAAAATAATGAATGAAATTGAGCGTTACCTAAACGATGAAATGTCGGAAGTTGAACGTCGTGCGTTTGATTCGTTACGCAGAACTGATTCGGAATTAGATGGTAAAGTTGTTTTTCAACAACAATTTATATCAACTATTAAAGCGGTGGCTGAACGCAAATCTCTTTCAAATAAATTGGAAGCGTTTCATAGTGAGCTGGATATTGAAGCCATTAAAACTGAAATCTTACCTCAAACTCCAAAAGTGATTCAATTATGGAGAAGCTATAAAAACCAGATTGCTATCGCTGCAACCGTAGCGTTTTTTACAATTATGGGTACGCTAGTAGCATCAAATTTACTTCATAATGAGAAAAACGCTTCCTATAGGGCTTTACGTCGTGATATGGAATCAATTAAGCGCTCACAAAATGCTTTAATCAGAAATATTAATTCTAATCCTCAATCGAATACTAAATTACCTGTCAACCCAGGTAAATTTGGAGGTACAAGTTTTGTATTATCAAGTTCAGGTTATTTAATCACCAATTATCACGTTGTTAATGGCGCTGATTCTATTTATTTAGAAAATGATAAAGGTGAAGTATATAAAGCGAAGCCTGTTTATATGGATCAAACTTATGATTTAGCAGTTCTGCAAATTGATGATCCCAATTTTAAATCGTTTGGCCCATTACCTTATACCTTTAAAAAGAATAAATCAGATTTAGGCGAAGAGGTGTTTACCTTAGGTTTCCCTCGTGATGAAATGGTGTATGGTAAAGGTTATTTAAGTTCAGCAACCGGTTTCGGTGGCGATACAGTAGCATACCAGGTTTCAATTCCAGCAAATCCTGGCAACAGCGGCGGTCCGTTGATTGACAGCAAAGGAAATATAGTAGGAGTGGTGAGTGGTAAACAGAATGAAACAGAAGGCGCCACGTTTGCAATTCGTTCACAAAGTGTGCTTAAATTTCTGAATTCAATACCGCATGATTCCTTAGATAATAAGATCGCTTTTAATAAAATCACTTTTGCTAAGAAGAATTCAATAGCTGGATTGAGCAGAACCGAACAAATTAAAAAGATGAAGGATTATGTGTTCATGGTGAAAGTTTATAATTAAAGATCAGATCTCTTTTAAAATATCAATAAAAAACCGGCCTCAGCCGGTTTTTTATTGATATTTTAAAAGATGAATACCGTTTTAATATTCACGAACTCTTTGATGCCGTACAAACCCAATTCACGACCATAACCAGATTCTTTTATCCCACCGAAGGGTAATCGTGGATCAGATTTAACCAATGAGTTAACAAAGCATGCACCGGCTTCCAGGAGCTCTGACGCTATCTGTTCAGCTCTGATTTTATCTTCAGTAAATACAGCAGCCCCTAATCCGAAAGAATTATCGTTTGCTATGAAGATAGCTTCTTGTTCATCTTTAGCAGTAATGATAGATGCTACAGGTCCAAAGAATTCTTCTTCATAAGCAGGATTTCCTTTTTTAATATTGATGAGAATAGTTGGAGGGTAGTATGCTCCCGGTTGGTCGGGAATCTCTCCTCCTAAAAGACATTTCGCTCCTGCGGCTACACTGCGTTTAACCTGATCATGAAGTTCATCACGTAAGTCAACACGTGCCAATGGGCCAATATCAGTAAATGTCTCAAAGGGATTTCCTATCTTTTTAGCAGCCATCAAGGCTTTAAACTGCTCAATGAATTTGTCGGCTATACTTTGAACCACTATAAACCGTTTCGCTGAAATACAGCTTTGACCGCTGTTAATTAGTCGGCTAGCAACGCATATTTCAACTGCTTTCTGTAGATCGGCATCTTCAAGAATAATATAGGCGTCACTTCCTCCTAATTCTAATACTGTTTTCTTTATAAGAGAACCGGCCTTTGCCGCGACCTTTTTACCGGCTTGTGTACTACCCGTTAAGGTTACTGCCTTTATATGCTGATGTTCAATAACCGCATCAACCTCTTTTGAACCGATCAGTAATGTTTGGAATACGTTTTCTGGAAAACCTGATTCGCGAATTAGCGCGTCGATAGCCATGGCACAACCCGGAACATTAGAAGCGTGTTTTAATACTCCTGTATTACCGGCCATTAAAGCCGGAGCTAAAAAGCGAAATACTTGCCAGAAGGGGAAATTCCATGGCATTACGGCCAATACAACACCGATCGGATTAAATGTTACATAACTTTTAGAAGCCTCGGTTTTAACCTCTTCAGACTGAAGAAAAACGGCAGCATTTTCGGCATAATATTCGCAAACAGAAGCACATTTTTCTATTTCTGCAATTCCTTGCTTTAATGGCTTGCCCATTTCAAGGGCCATTAATTCGGCTAGCTCTTGTTTACGTTGAAGTAATACTTTGGCCGTTTTTTTTAATAGTTTAGAGCGTTCTTTAAATGAAACATCTTTCCAATTTAGAAATGCTTCATGAGTTGCATTGATCTTTTCATCAACTTCCTTAGAAGTATGCTCTATATAGTTTTTTACTATTTCGTTGGTAGCAGGATTGATTGCGTTCATTTCTTTTAGATAAAGATGTAAGATTTAAGTAGCAAGATTTTCTTACCGATCTACTTCTCCTAAAACGATATCAATTGAGCCCAAAATCGCAACGATGTCGGCAATCATTACTCCCCGTGATATCTCAGGAAGAACAGATAGATTATTAAAACTAGGACCGCGTGATTTTACCCTAAACGGAATTTCGGTTCTTCCATCGGCAATGAAATAGAAACCCAATTCACCTTTTGGATTTTCAGCTCTAACATAAAAATCTTGTGCTTTTGGAGTACATTTTCTAGGAAGCTTAGCTCTCGGATCAAAATCAGGACCTCGTTTTAGCTCTTTTTTCAACCGCTCCAAACATTGTTCTATGATACGGAGTGATTGCTCCACTTCATCAACGCGTACTTTATAACGATCCCAGCAGTCACCCACTTTACCCATTTGTCCGGTGCCACAAGGAATTTCAAAATCAATTTCCGGGTAAACTGAATAATTATCAACTCTACGTAAATCATACTTAATACCTGATCCTCGTAAAACCGGTCCCGAACATCCGTAGTTAATGGCTACGTCCAGTGGCAAAACACCTACGTTTGCAGTACGGTCAATAAAGATTCGGTTATTGGTAAGAAGTTCATTCAACTCTACCATTTTTGGTCTGAAGTACTCAACAAATTCTGTACAACGTTCTTCAAAGCCAACAGGCAGGTCATAAAATAAACCTCCAACCCAAATATAGTTGTAAAGCATTCTTGCTCCTGAAGCCCATTCAAGCATGTTCATAATATACTCCCGATCACGGAAACACCATAAAAATGGGGTAAAAGCGCCAATGTCAATTCCGTAGGTACCAATAGCAATTAAATGAGAGGCAATGCGGTTTAACTCACAAACCAGAACCCTTATGTATTCCACTCTTTTGGGAATATCATTATCAATTCCGAGCATATGTTCAACTCCCATTACAAAGGCATGGTTATTATTCATAGAGGCCATGTAATCCATACGATCGGTGTAAGGGATTATTTGCGGGTAACTGAGCGATTCACAATGTTTTTCAAAACAACGATGCAGGTAACCTATATGAGGGATTACATCTACAACTATTTCACCATCGGTAATCAATTCAAGGCGTAGTACTCCATGCGTTGATGGGTGCTGTGGACCCATATTGAGCACCATTTCTTCAGTTTTGAGGTTGCTAATGCGTTCTTTATAGCGTTCGTTTGCTCGGTTCAATTTATCTTCGGTTAGACAATTAGTAATCTATTTTAATGCCTTTATAGGTTTCTGCTGTTTTATAGTCCTTTCTTAAAGGATATCCTTCCCAATCATCAGGTAATAAGATTCTCCTTAAATCAGGATGTCCTTTAAAATCAATACCCAATAAATCATAGGCTTCGCGTTCGTGCCAATCGGCGGTGCGCCAAACGTCGGAAACTGTAGGAAAAGAGGGGAGTATTGCTGAGTTGCGATCAAACTCTTTTTCTACCTTTAAAGTTAGTTGAGTATTATATGGGATAGAGGAAAGGTGGTAAACAACTCCGATTTTATTTTTATCAATACCATAATCTATCCCGGATAAATTGGAAAGAAAGTCGAAGTACGTATTACTATTATCACGGAGTTCAAAACAAACTTTGTTTATGAATTCAGGATTAATAACAAGAGCAGGTTGTAAACCTTCATTTTGCTCAGCAATAAGCACTTCAGTTCCAAACTTCTCTATTAAAAGGTTTTTTATCTCTTGAAAGGTCATATTACCAAAAGTAAAAAAATAGTTGTCAGTTATTGGTTATCAGTTTTAGGATGAGAAGAATAAATCTCCCTGATCCCAATCCTCTTTTCTCAGAACCCTTTGCTAAGGCGCTACGCGTTGAATTTTCCATTCATTATTTGTTCCCTTAGTATATTGCAAACGGTCGTGCAGTCTGCTCGGGCGACCTTGCCAAAATTCAAAAAAGTTTGGGTTAACGAGAAAACCACCCCAATGATCAGGTTTTGGGAGAACATCGCTGTGCTCGTATTGTTTTTCTAATTCCGCCCATTTTTGTTCTAATACGCTTCGATTTGTGATGGCCTGACTTTGAGCTGACGCCCACGCTCCAATTTGACTACCTTTTGGCCTTGACTGAAAATAGCGGGTTGATTCTTCTTTATCTACTTTTTGAACCGTTCCTTCAATGATGATTTGACGTTGTAGTTCGATCCAAAAAAATGAGAGGCATACATTAGGGTTTTGCTCAATTTCAGCCCCTTTCCGACTTTGATAATTAGTGAAAAATGTAAATCCGTTTTCATCAAAACCTTTTAAAAGGACAACCCTAGCAGAAGGTTTTCCTGCAACAGTTGATGTGGAAATAGTCATTGCATTAGGTTCAATAATCCCTGATTGTAAGGCCTCGTTAAACCAAGTGTCAAATTGTATAAATGGATTTTTGTTTATATCGGTTTCTAAAAGCGATTGGGCACTATATTCTTGTCTTAAATTTTCGAGTGCTGTTTTTTCAATATTCATGATGTTGTTATTGTTATTAGGCAGTCTGTAAAATTACTCAGATTTTACAGTAAATATTGTTTAGTCAAAAAATAGTACTTTTTATTACACCTATTATTTATAAGTATATGACTTCTAATAAGTTATGATTATCTTAACAGTAAAATCTACTCCATCAATCTGCTAAATCAAGGAGCTATGTTAAACAACAAGCAACCGGCAGGAGGAAAGCTGTTAATCTCTGAGCCATTTATGTTCGATCCAAATTTTAAACGATCAGTAGTGTACTTAACTGAGCATAACGAAGAGGGATCTGTAGGGTTCGTTTTAAATCAAAAAACTGAACTTTTAATTTGTGATATTATTGAAGATCTGGAAGACTGCCAATTTCCGGTTTATATCGGAGGTCCGGTGGGGAATGATAGTCTGCATTATCTTCATTCAATAGGCGATAGCATAGAAGGCAGTGTACATATTAGAGACGGAATTTATTGGGGTGGAAATTTCGAAGTGATAAAAATTTTACTCGAAAATAATAAGCTTAGAGATGACGAAGTGAAGTTTTTTATCGGTTATTCAGGTTGGGGAGAAGGGCAATTAATTGGTGAGCTGAACGAGAATGCCTGGTTGGTAGCCGATGCTAATGCCGACTTGGTTTTTGGTGAATTTGACAAAAAATTATGGAGCGAAGCCATTAAATCCTTAGGATCAAAATATGCTCCGCTAGTTAATTTTCCTGAAAATCCACGATTAAATTGATGTTAGCTACAAAATGCATATTTTTGAGCTTATCAATTATTTGTGTGTGAAAACATTTAACTCTTCAAATTTTAAATTAGGCATACTTGGTGGTGGGCAATTAGGTAAAATGTTACTTCAGCCTGCGATGAACTATAGTGTCGATGTACACATTCTGGATCCTGATCCGACTTCTCCATGTAGCTATTTTTGTAAAAACTTTCATTTAGGAAGTTTTAATGATTTTAACACCGTTTACAATTTCGGTCGTAATCTTGATTTAATTACGATTGAAATTGAGAATGTGAATGTTGAAGCATTAAAAAAGTTGGAGTCAGAAGGCGTAACCGTTTTTCCTCAACCTCATATCATTGAGTTGATACAGGATAAAGGGCTTCAAAAAGATTTCTATATTCAGAACAATATCCCGACCTCTCCTTATCAAAAAATCGTTAACCGGGAAGAATTGGTGCACTACGCCGACAAGTTTCCTGCTATGCAAAAGCTGCGTAAGGCAGGTTATGATGGCCGTGGAGTTTGTAAAATAAACTCATTAAAAGACTTAGACAAAGCTTTTAATGAACCAAGTATTTTGGAGGAGTTAGTAGATTTTGATAAAGAAATTGCCGTATTGGTTGCTCGAAATGCTTCAGGACAGATTAAAACATTTGACGCAGTAGAAATGGAGTTTAATCCAGATATGAACCTGGTTGATTTTCTGTTTAGTCCTGCCAATATCAGTGATGAGCTCACTGAAATTGCTAAACAACTGGCAATGAATGTGGTGGAGAAACTTAATTTCGTTGGTTTACTTGCAGTTGAAATGTTTGTTACCAAAGACGGAAAGATTCTGGTAAATGAATTAGCTCCTCGTCCGCATAATAGTGGTCACCATACAATCGAAGCCTGTGTAACTTCTCAATACGAGCAGCATTTACGAGCCATTCTTAATCTTCCATTAGGTTGCACGGATCAACGCCAACCTGCTGTTATGGTTAATTTATTAGGCGAGGAAAACTTTATAGGAGAAGCTCGTTACGTTGGTGTAAATGAAATTTCATCACTTGGGGGCGTTTACTTGCATTTATATGGAAAGAAAATCACCAAACCATTTCGTAAAATGGGACACGTTACGATTATCGACAGCGATCTGAAAAAAGCATTTGAAAAGGCAAAATTTGTAAAAGATACATTTAAAATACAGGCATGAGTAATCCTTTAGTAGGTATAATTATGGGCAGCGATTCTGACTTAAAAGTAATGTCGGCTGCTGCAGAAATATTGGAAAAGTTTGAAATACCGTTCGAGGTAACTATAGTTTCGGCACATCGTACTCCTCATCGTATGGTTGAATATGCCGGACAAGCAGTTGGTCGTGGTATCAAAGTAATTATTGCCGGAGCCGGCGGAGCCGCCCATTTGCCTGGTATGGTAGCATCGTTAACCACCTTACCCGTTATCGGCGTTCCTGTAAAATCAAGCAACTCAATTGATGGTTGGGATTCGGTACTGTCTATTCTTCAAATGCCAAGTGGAATACCCGTAGCAACTGTTGCTTTAAATGGAGCTGCAAATGCAGGTATTCTTGCTGCCAATATCATTGGAGCATATGACGAGCATGTTTCGAATAAACTTTCAGAATATAAACAAGAGTTAAGCGATAAGGTACTTACCGCCGTTGATAAAATTGAACGGTTAGGCTATAAAAAAGTGTTAGAGCACAATATGAGTGTTCATAAATAATTATTTATTATTATAAACAGGTAAAGGCAGGAATTAATTTTTCTGCCTTTTGTCAATAAAATATATTTTTTGGCATTCGAATAAGATTATTTGCTGTAAAAACTAAAAGTTGACAAATATCTCCGCAATAACTTTAGATAGTTAGTGTTATACAACATGACAAAACGCTTATTATTTTTAAATTATACCTTCAATTTATGAGAAAGATTGGTTCGTATTTAAGACCGTTTATATTTTTAATTGCAATAATTGTATTGAGTAGTGCCGGAAGGAAAGAGCAAATAACTGTTCAGCCTCCCGTTAAAACACCCAATGTGATTCTTATTTTAATGGATGATATGGGTTATGGTGATCTTGAATGCTATGGAGGTTTTCCCTATCATACACCAAATATTAACAAGCTTGCTGCCGAAGGGATGCGTTTTACCAATTTTTATGTAGCTCAGGCAACTTGTAGTGCATCACGTTCTGCTATTTTAACAGGGTGTTATCCCAACCGAATTGGAATTGACGGAGCATTGAGTCCAATTTCTGAAATAGCTTTGAACCCGGATGAGCAAACAATTGCTTCTTTGTTAAAAGATAAGGGTTATAAAACGGGAATGTTAGGGAAATGGCACCTGGGCCAGAGACCTCCATTTCTTCCCCTGCATTATGGCTTTGACGAGTTTACGGGCTTACCTTATTCACATGATTATTGGCCGGTAAATTATGATGGTAACCCAAGCACTGATATGAAAGGAAAAGCGCGTTGGCCTGTGCTTCGTTTACTGGAGGGTGATACTCCCGGAAAGGAAATTAAAACCTTAGACGATGCTGCTACGTTAACTTCTCTCTATACGAATAAGGCGGTTGATTTCATTAATCGCAATAAAAAGAATCCATTTTTTCTTTACCTGGCACACGCTATGCCCCATGTACCATTAGCAGCATCTGCTAAATTTAAAGGGAAAAGTAATGAAGGGTTGTTTGGTGATGTGATGCAGGAAATCGATTGGTCAATAGGAGAAATTATGAAAGCTCTGGATGCAAATGGGCTTTCAAACAATACTATTGTAATTTTTACTAGTGATAATGGCCCTTGGCTTACCTTTGGCAATCATGCCGGTAGTACTGGTGGTTTTAGAGAGGGTAAAGGAACGGCTTGGGAAGGCGGTGTACGCGTACCTTTTATTATTCGTTGGCCATCTCAAATAAACTCGGGTACAATTTGTAACAATATGGTAGCAAGTATGGATTTGTTGCCAACTATCATTAATAGTTGTGGGGCCAAACAGCCTGTTAAAAAGATCGATGGAGTTGATATAACGCCACTGCTAAAACAAGTACCGGCTGCTAATCCCAGAGATGAATTTGTTTATTATTACGATCGCTGCAGTTTAAAAGGTATTCGTAAAGGACAATGGGTATTAACTTTCCCTTGTATGTCACAAACCTATAAAAAAGTAACAGCTATCGGCCATGACGGCTGGCCTGGAAAATATGCAAGTGATAGTGTGAGATTGGGTTTGTATGATTTACGGACTGACCCGGGAGAAACCCTTGATGTGAAAGATAAGTACCCGGAAATAGTAAAACAACTTTCAGTAATAGCAGATCGTTATCGAAATGAAATAGGAGATGATCTAACCAAAATAAAAGGAACAGAAATTAGACCTGCTGCTAAAGTAACTGAATTTCAAAAGTCTCCAAATAAGGAATAATTATCGTTGAATGCGTACAAAAAGATTCAGTTCTGTTAATTAGCATCTGGATATCACTAAAAAGGGGTTAGAGTTTTAAACTTTAACCCCTTTTTAGTGATATCTCTTTAGCATCAAATTCTTCAAAAAAAGATCTTTTCTGCAAGCTTCTGAGTAAATTTATATATGGTGAGGTATTTTTATCTGATCCTGGTGTTTGTTATGTTGTGTGAATCACAATGCAACGGACAATCTATCTCTGAAAAACAAATTCCTGGAATTTACTTTTTGGAGAGTATGCCGGAAATATCTGCCGGTTTCAAATTTAATGCTGACCATACTTTTGAATATACATTTACCTATGGTGTAGTCGATAAATGGGGGAAAGGCACCTGGAAACTGTATCGTAACCAGCTGGTATTAAAAAGCGAAAAGAGCCAACCCGACAAAGATTTTGTATTAGTTTATTCGGACAGTTCTCATCATGATGGTTTGATAGTAAAAATTATAGATTCTTTACAATTACCTATTCCAAATATTGATTGTCGTTTAGGAGGAGTAACAGGTGTGGTTGTTAGAACCAATGACAATGGAGAGGCCTTGTTTCCGGATCAAAATTCAGGTCTACTCGAAATGATGCACCCAATTTATGGTACGCGTATTTCTGCGTTCGATCTTGATTCAACATGTAATTTTTTTCTTTTTAGCCCTTCTTGTGATATTTCCGAAGTTTATTTTAAGAACTTTAAAATAGTAGTTTCTTCCGATATCCTGTTGGTGGTGATGTTACCCGGTATCCCCACAAACGATATGGTAAACATTAGAAGCTATAAGTTTAAAAAAATAAAATAAGTATGAATAGTACTTTTTTCTTTATAGGTATACTCTTGTTTTGTTATTTAAATTCTCTATTTTAGAAGAACATTATGCCTCTTTAGCTCAGTCGGTAGAGCAACTCATTCGTAATGAGTAGGTCGCAGGTTCGATTCCCGTAGGAGGCTCTATATTAAAGGATTTATAGCTTACCGGATGCTTTGGCAGTAATGTACAAACCAACTGCAACTAATAACATAGAAGTCACACCAAGCAAGCTGCTCACGATGCTTTCTCCTTTGTTCAAATGAATTACCACCATTACAGCTTGAATAACAAAGAATAGGCTTGCCGCAATTATTAATATTTTTCGGGTTTTATCCATAATCTACATCTGGGTTAATATACTTTCGGTTTTAATTTTATTTTGAAGCTCAATTATACCACCAATTAATGCTTCCGGGCGAGGTGGACAACCTTGTACGTAAATATCTACCGGAATAATTCGATCCACTCCTTTAACCACATGATAACCATGTTCCCAGTATGGGCCTCCACAATTTGAACAAGAACCCATTGAAATAACATATTTAGGTTCAGGCATTTGCTCATATAAGCGTTTAATTCGTTCAGCCATTTTAAAGGTTACCGTACCTGCAACGATCATTACATCAGATTGACGCGGTGACGGACGAGGAAATACCCCTAAACGATCCAAATCATAGTTAGCAGCCATGGAACCCATCATTTCAATTGCACAGCAAGCAAGGCCAAAACTTACCGGCCAAAGCGATGAAAGACGCGCCCAGTTTAACAGGTCATCAACCTTGGTAATTACAACTCCATTGCTTTCCACTTTTTTTATGAGTTCTTCCATTTATAGTATTAAATCTTAAAGAATTAAAGCCTAGTCTTCATTTTTAACATCCGATGCATCTTCCGTGTTTGATGCTTGTTCCGGCTTTTTTAATAGCTGCGGTCTAAACTTTGGTTTATAAGGAGTTGAGGTTTTCTTTTCGTCCTGAACTTCTTCCTTCGTTTCATTAGTCATTGGCGTTGATTCTTCATCCTTGGCCTCATCAGTTTTTTTTAACATCTGTGGTCTAAACTTAGGCTTGTAAGGTGCTGTTGCTGGTTTTGTTTCTTCCTTAATTTCTTCTTTTACCTCATTTACACTATGCGTTTTCTCCTTTGCCTCATCTGGTTTCTTCAGGATTTGAGGTTTGAACTTTGGTTTATAAGGAGCAACTGTTTTGTTTTCTGATGTTTTTTCTTCAGGTTTTAGTTCCGTACCCTCATTTACAGTCTGATTATTTTCAATTGTTGACTTATTTAGCTGTGGTTTAAACTTAGGCTTATATGGAGCCGATGCAGGTTTATCTGCCCCTGGTTTTTCACTCACAGGTTCGTTAGCTGGAGAACTCTCAGTAATTGTTTTTTCAACTTCATTAGTGCCTAATTTACCGGCCATAGCACTTTTGAATAAGGCTTTTCTAGGGGAAACAGTAATAGGTTCGACCGTTTCAATTTTAACTGCAGCTTCTTTTAATGTTTGCGGATCGAATGCTCGTAATTGATGTTTATGTGTATTCAATTCAGCATATAAATTCATCGGAACTTTTACGTCCACTACAGGAATAAGTGGTTGTGGTTTAATCCAATCGATATCGCCCTTTTTCCAAACATATAATAAGCCTATCAACAGAATAGCAATGAAGATACTCATCTCAATAAAACTCAACCATCCCCAAGCGGGTTCAGCTGCTATAAGTGCTTTTTGTCCGAATACGGTTGCCCATGGGAAAAGAAATACTAACTCAACATCAAACAGCAAAAATACCAATGCCACCACATAAAAACGCATATTAAACTGCATCCATGAATTTCCGGTTGGCTCTTCTCCACATTCATAAGAAGTTAGTTTCTCAGGATTGGGTTTGTGAGGACTGATCAAGGATGACATGAACAGCGTTATTAAAACAAAGCCTGTTCCCAGAACCAGGAATAGTAATATCGATCCAAATGCTGATATTTGTGTCGTTTCTTGCATTTGACAAATATAATCTTTCAATATTAGATATGAGAAAGACCTGTTGAGATATGCAATGCATGAATTAGGAAGGAATTTAAATTTTTTGGCCATTTCTATGGGTAGTGATAACAGTAAATCTCGAATGTCAGATTTAGATGCAATAATAATTGGTGCAGGAGCTTGTGGGTTAATGTGTGCGGTTCAAGCGGCTTATTTGGGTAAGAAGGTGGTGATTTTGGAAGGAAATGATAAACCCGGAGCTAAGATTTTAATATCAGGTGGAGGACGTTGTAATTACACCAATATGTATTCAACTCACCAGAATTTCATTTCTGATAATGAGCATTTCAGTAAATCCGCTTTTTCACAATGGACTGTTGATGATACCATTAGTTTTTTTGAAACCTATGGTATTGAGGGACAAGAGAAAACATTAGGTCAATTGTTTCCAACTACCAATAATGCTAAAGACATTGTGAGAGTGTTTACCCAAATTTGTAATGATTTCGGACAGGAGATTATTTGCAGTTCCATGGTAGATGCAGTTGAAAAGAACGATGATGGCTTTACTGTAAAATTTAAGCTGAATGGCCGGCAAGAACTATTAACCGCGCCCAAAGTTGTTATCGCTACCGGCGGTTTACCTATTCCAAAAATGGGAGCAACTGATTTTGCATTTAAAGTAGCCAAACAGTTTGGTATGAAAATTACCAAAACCGCTCCGGCTCTTGTTCCGTTAACCATCGGTGGTGAAGACCGCGAATGGTACGAAAAACTATCGGGAACCAGTATTTTTAGCCGCGTAAGCAATGATCGGATTAGTTTCGAAGAGAATATTTTGTTTACTCACTGGGGATTAAGTGGTCCGGCGATCTTGCAGATTTCATCTTACTGGAAACATGGTGAAGAATTTGAGATTGATCTTTATCCTGACGGAAATATATTAGATTTAATTGAGGAAGAACGACAAACCAATGGAAAGAAAATGCTTGCTACTTTTCTGGATAAACTGTTTTCACGGAAATTTGTAGAAGCATTAGAAGAATTCCTTCCTCTGAGCACTAATCTGGCTTCTCTCACTAAAAATGATTTGCAGGATATTGAAAATTTGATTCATCATTTCTATGTGAAACCAGCCGGTGATAAGGGGTATGAAAAAGCCGAGGTGATGCGCGGAGGCATTGATACCAATGAACTTTCATCGAAAACCTTAGAAGCTAAAAAAGTTTCAGGTTTGTTTTTCGGTGGTGAATGCGTGGATGTTACCGGTTGGTTAGGTGGTTACAATTTCCAATGGGCCTGGGCAAGTGGGTATGTGATAGCCCAAAATATTTAGGTTTGAGGTTTAAGGTTCTCTTTGTGATCCGACCATAAACCTAGCCTTAAACCTATTTAATCAATCATCTCCAATTCTTCTAAACTGGCTTTTAGTTTCTGCAGGTGCTGGCCATATATCTTTTGTGAATAGGATTTTATGAACCAATAAGTGCTGCCAACCATCGCTAGAACAATTAATATCATCCCGATCATAGCCCATGGATTGTCATTAATATATTGATTAATGTCTTCAGCTACGTATTTAGGTATTAAAATGAACACTACCGTAACAAATACAATAGGAGTGAGCAGTAAATTACTGAGGTAATATACATTGATGAATTTTTCCAGTTTTAACACTAAAGCGGTTAAGTTTTTCCGTACGGAGGCATCTTGTTTAAAGCTTTTTAAGTACTGCATCATATTACGATAGTATAGCAGGAAAAAGATGCACATAACATAAAATACCGCCATGAAAATTTTTCCACCCAAATTATTCAATAAACGATACATGGGGAGATAAAATAGCACCATGCAAATTGCATATACAATCATCTCCATGCGAATGTTCTTCATGATTTTATTGATAACATCGTTTGAATGGTTGTTCAGCATTTCAGCTATCTCCAAATCACTTTTCTGCTCATTGGTTTGCAATCCTTGAAGATCTTTCCAGGCATTTTTCAGGTTTTCTAATTCCATTCTAAAAGAGTTTTTTAGGCCGTAGTCCACGGTCTATAGTCCATAGAAATACTTTTATAATTATATTATTTATCCATGGGCTGTCGACTATCGACCATGGACTAAATGCTACATCTTGTTTTTACTATCTGTTTCAATTTTTCCCTTATCCGGTTCATTCTTACCCGCAAATTGTTTTGGGTGATACCCATTGTTTCTGCGATTTCTTCGTAAGATCGATCATCTAAATACATCAACGTAATTGCTTTTTCGATTTCTGAGAGATGAGCAATGGCATCGTTGAGCATTTGTAACTGTTCCGATTTTTCTTCGTAACTGCTATCATTCGGATAAGCAAGCACGTTCTCTGTTATACTTTCTTGTACAGGTTGGCGATAGCTTTTACGTAGGCCTGATAAAGCCACATTCAATGCCACCCGATAAATAAAAGTACTGATCTTAGCTTCGGCCCTAAACGAAGCAACTGAACGCCAAAGCTGCAATACAATCTCTTGAAACAGGTCTTTTTTATTATCCTTATCATTGCAATACATGCCACAAACTTTGTGGATGATGCCTTGATGAGTGTTCACCAGTTCAATAAATTGCTTTTCACTTAACTGCATTCAGGTGGATCGTATGATTAATTAGTAGCACAATTTGCATAGAATTACAGTTAGAGAAAAATAAATTTGTAATAGTTGAGTTCATAGTTAGTATCTACTTCATAACTTCGTAACCTTCTTCTTAGGTAACTTCATTATTCATGAAACCATCGTCCAACTATTACATCAATATTCATTCGCATCGCAAACCCATTTTGGATAATGAGTTTACAATTCGTAATGCATTTCATTTTTTGGAGAGGAAGGATCTTGATCAGTTAAATTATGCGGTTTCGGTTGGCATTCATCCCTGGCATGTAGCAAAGTCTGATCTCGAGAAATCAATGAAGCGATTGGAGCGCTGTTTGCAATCATCAAAGGTATTAGCAATAGGAGAGTGCGGACTTGATCGGTCAATTGCAATATCAATCGATTTACAGCGTAGTTATTTTGCAACACAGTTTGAACTGGCTCAGCGTTACCGCAAACCTATTATTATACATTCCGTGCGCAGTTATTATGATTTTGTTCCTTATTTGAAGGCATCAAATGTGCCGTTTATCTTTCATCGTTTTCAAGGAAATGCACAGGAATTAGCCCAGTTAATGAAGCATAAAGCGTATTTCTCATTTGGTAAATCATTGATTCAAAATCATGCTGTACAAATAGAGCTTTTCAAAAAGATTCCCTTGAATCGTTTATTTCTGGAAACTGATAACACAAACGTGAGCATTGACCAAGTGTATGAAAAAGCAGCTGATTTAAGAAATATTGAATCGGGTGAGGTTAAATTGTTGGTTTTTAATAATTTTGCGACCGTTTTTGAGGAAAGGGCCAATGAATACTGAATACCAATAGCTTAAACCCCAAATTCTTAACCTATAACCTGTTTTTAATAGAATGGAAGTGCCTTACTGGATGAGTCGTACCAACCTGTTGTTGGGCGAAGAAAAGATTGAAAAATTAGTTAATGCTCATGTGTTGGTTGTTGGATTAGGCGGAGTTGGTGGAATTTGTGCTGAAATGATTGCTCGCGCCGGCGTAGGTACCATGACCATTGTTGATGCCGATACTGTTGATCCAAGTAATAGAAACCGTCAGATACCAGCTACTAAAAGTTCTGAAGGAAAATTAAAAGCTGAAGTTTTAGCGGAACGTATCCGTGATATCAATCCTGAAATTAAGCTGAACGTCATGTGTGAATACTTGCGTGATGAGCGTACCTTCGAGGTGTTGGATCAGGGATCTTTCGATTACGCTGTTGATTGCATAGATACCCTATCTCCTAAGTTATTCTTTATTAAAGGTTGTAAAGACCGTGGAATTCCGATTGTAAGTTCAATGGGTGCAGGTGGAAAAGTAGACCCTACTCGTGTTCGTGTAGTTGATCTTTTCGAAACCTATAACTGCACGCTTTCTCGCCATGTACGTAAACGCTTGCGCCAAATGGGAGTGAAGGAGAATTTAACAGTGGTTTGGTCTCCGGAAGATATTGAAACCGACCGCGTATACACCGTTGAAGGCATGAATAATAAAAAATCAGTAATTGGAACCATTTCTTATATGCCAGCAGTTTTCGGTTGTACGGTGGCATCAGTAGTGATCCGTGATCTGTATTCAAATTAGACTGTCAAGTTGAGCGAGTCGAATATTATTGTAACAGAATGCCCTTTTTATAGGGAAAACGTGATTTTTTAGATATCAACCTCCGGACTGATTAATGCAAGAATAAATGAAATCAAACAAAATCGGTGCTTCATAGGTGAAGCACCGATTTTGTTTTTGAATGTTTTTAACTGCCTTTCTTTTGATAAGGGCTGAGTGCTCCCGACACATTTACATCAATCAATTCGGCAATCTTGGTAAAAACCAGTTTAGGAATTTCAATATTATGATCTTGGGGTTTTATTTTAAACGATGAGCTAAGGGTAATCTTACCATTTTTTACTTCCATTGTTCCATTAAAAGTACGGAGCTGCTCTACACCATGTAGATTTAATTTCCCGGTAACATTTACAGTATAAGTTCCGTCTTTTGAAAAATCGATTTTTTCATTGAGTTTTCCACGAAATGATGATATAGGATATTTTGAACTTTCCATGTAATTTTCATTGAAATGTTCTTGCATAAGAGCACGTTCAAAAGTAAAAGATGTGTTCTTTATCCTAACATACAACGAATCGGTTGTTGCATTCAATAATATTGAAGCGGTTGTATTTACTGCTGAAATATCTTCAACCGACGTTTTTGAAAAAAAAGAAACCTTTGATGAATTAGAAACATATACCTGAGCTTTAGCGCTAATTGCAATTGTACTTAACGCTATTATAATCAATAATTTTTTCATTCTTATTAATTTGAATCTAAAGTGTAAATACTCTTGAAATATTAAAACCTAAACGAATTCCGGCATTTGACCATTTAGTATTGGTATATGGAATAAACTGATTTTCCGTTATTCCTAATGAGTTTGTAAAAACTACCTGAAACACATGACCTCCGGTCTCAATCTCCCAGCCTAGTCCAAAACTGTTATAATATTGCTGTAATGAATAGTTGTTTATCCTTAAGCCGTATTCGGTAGTTAAAGCCATGCGTCGGGTTAGCTTATATCTACCTGCTAGGCCTAAAGCCATGATGTCGTTTTTATCGGTTATCTTATCAACTAAATTATAGTGGATAAGCATAGGACTTAGTTGCAACGATAAATTTTCATTGAACTTACGTGCAACAATGGCCTGTGCTACATATGAAAAACGACTGCTCGTATATTCATAACGATCAATACCAGGAACCACCTGATTATCATGTACGGTGGTATAATAAGCCCCTCCAAATAAAGTTAAACTAACCGGCATTTTACCTATCGACTGTCGGAGGACTCTGGATTTTACATAAGTATCGTACTGCTTATCAATTGAACTGCGGCCAATGCCAAATTCGAACTTTCCATTAAAACTGTAACTTAAACCTAGTCGAATAGTAGCTCCTTGGTCCAATCCAAAAAGATTATATCCTCCACTGTTAAACGGCCCAAACCGATGTTGAATTTGAAATTCCAATGTACGAGGTCCTACGGTTTCTACAGAATTAAAATTGATAACATGTGTCCCTTTGAAGGTTGCTGAAACTACTTCATTCTTTACAGAATCTCTCTGTTCAAGCAATTTCATAGGATCATCCTGGGCCATAGCAGAAAAAGGAAGTATTAAGGCACCGAATAGAAAATAGGTATAGAAAGAAAATTTCATTTGTTTGTTAATTATTAAGGTGCCCGTCTGTAACCCATTTTTTTATCTTAGCAATACTGCAGTCATTTAGCTGAGATGAACTTCCCTGAGGCATACGACTGGTTTTTCCATCCCAAGTAATGGAACTTACAAGTTTACCACTTGTCGCAACAGCGTTTACGCCGCTATAGGTTGATAAATTCACACCGCTGGTATTATTACCACCATGACAAGAATTTCCCGTGCCACAATAACTACTTAAAATGGGTGCCACATCTTTTGAGTATAACATTGTGCCCGTTGCATCACAAGTTGTTTCTCCTAACGATTGCTCAGGATGCAACTCACCCGATTTATCATAATAGCATGATGCCAGGCCTACCATCAATAGCAAGCTGATTAAAAAATTTTTTTTCATTATTTGCTTAATTTAATATCAGTTATTCTTTGCACCTTGTAAAATCCATAAATAAATGGTGGAAACTTCCTGATCATTTAAATGACGATTAGGAGGAGGGGGCATTTGCGTTTCAATATTGCCATAAGCCGTTATTACTTTATTTAATTGACTACCAGTAGCACTACCCGGTTTTATATGTCTTAACACATCATTATATGAAAGGAGTTTAAATCCTTCATTATAAACATTACCATGACAACCTGATTGTGTACAATTAGCTATAAGAATAGGCTGAACATCATTGGAATAGCTGATAGTAGGTGTATTACTTAAATCGGGGTCGTGTTTACATGAGGTAGCTCCTATCACTCCAGCTATTATGTGCAAAATACTACCTAAAACTAAACTGTACTTATTTTTTAATCTCATCATTAAAATTGTGTTAGACCAAACCTAATTACAGGAACATGAAGAAATGATGAATATTGATAAATCAGAATAGATCTAAATAAAAAACTCAGCACTCTAGGCAATGAATGCGCTTAATTCATTGGTATTGCGGATATGATTCATTGTGATGAATAGAAAACTAAGTTCAGCATTCAGCTTCTACTTTAGCTTGCATCATTTTCCTATCTTCGTTTAAACAATTTCAAAATCTTATGAGGAAAATATTTATTGCAGTAGCTTTTATTATAATGGCGTTGCAGACAATGGCTCAGGATCATCTTACACCTGAATTGTTGATGAAATTAGGCCGCGTGTCGGAACCTCGTGTTTCACCTGATGGCAAAAAAGTGTTATACAATGTACGCTATATGGATATTGCCGCTAATAAGGGTAATTCTGATTTGTACATGATGGATATTAACGGCCAAAATGTTAAGCCTGTTGCTGTTGGTCCCGAAAGTCCCTTTTCTGGTAAATGGCGTCCTGACGGTCGAAAAATTGGCTACATAGAAGGCGGGCAAGTGTGGGAGATGAATCCTGATGGCTCAGATAAAGTAAAGATTACAGATGTGAAAGAGGGGATTTCCGGATTTGGCTATTCTCCAAAAATGGGTTATCTATGGTATTTGTCTGATGTAAAACTGGATAAAAATCCTGCAGAAATTTATACAGATCTTCCCAAGGTTGACGGGGCACGTATCATTGATGGTTTGTTTTACCGACATTGGACCGAGTGGCATGATTATGCTTATAGTCATATTTTCCTTGCTAAATATAATAATGGTAAGGTTGATGCAGCAATCGATTTGATGGAAGGTGAACGATTTGATTGTTCATTGCAACCTGATGGTGGCGAAGAACAAATTGCCTTTAGTTATGACGATTCAAAGATTGCTTACACTAGCCGTAAGCTTAATGGTACAGATGAAGCCCTGAGTACCAACTCTGATATTTACGTGTACACTATTGCCAGTAAAAAAACTGAAGATGTTAGTCAGGGAATGAATGGTTATGATACCAATCCGCGTTTTTCTCCTGATGGTAAAAAAATGCTTTGGTTGAGCATGGAAACTCCTGGTTATGAGGCCGACAAAAACCGAATCCTCACCTATGATGTGGCCACTAAAGCAAAAACTGATATTACTAAAAACTTCGATTATTCATCATCGAAAGCTGAATGGGACGCAAACAGCCAGCGCATTTATTTCATTGCCGGTATGGAAGCAACAGAACAAATTTGCATGTTTGATCCACGCTTGCACTCGGTTTCTCGAATAATGCCAATTACCAAAGTTGTAGCAGATATTACCGACTTCGATTTTGTGATGCAAGGCAAGGAACCAGTGATGATCGCTTCAATGATGAGCATTTCATTGCCAACAGAGGTTTTTAAAGTTGATTTAGCTAAAGGTGATTTGAAACAACTTTCGCAGGTAAATACTGAAATGCTTTCGAAACTGAAAATGGGTAAAGTTGAGAAGCGTATGGTTAAAACTACCGACGGAAAAGAAATGTTGGTATGGATGATTTTACCTCCTGATTTCGATGCAACCAAAAAATACCCCACTTTATTATACTGCCAAGGTGGCCCTCAAAGTACGGTGAGTCAATTTTTCTCTTATCGTTGGAACTTCCAATTAATTGCCGCAAATGGTTATATCGTCGTTGCACCTAACCGTCGTGGCTTACCTTCATTCGGTCAACAATGGAATGCTGAAATTTCAGGTGATTGGGGAGGTCAGGCTATGCGTGATTATCTGAGTGCAATTGATGATGCTGCAAAAGAACCTTATGTGAATAAAGATCGTATGGGAGCTGTTGGTGCAAGTTATGGTGGTTATTCTGTGTATTGGCTGGCCGGTCATCATGAGAAACGCTTTAAAACCTTTATTGCCCATGATGGTGTGTTCGATTTAAAATCAATGTATGGTACAACAGAAGAACTATGGTTTGTGAATCATGATTTGGGTGGTCCGTATTGGAAAAATCTAAAATCGTACGAGCAGTTTTCGCCTGATAAATTTGTACAAAACTGGGATACCCCGATTTTGATTATTCATAATGAAAAGGATTTCAGAGTACCACTGGGCCAGGGTATGGAAGCATTTACCGCTGCTCAATTGCAGAAAATACCAAGTCGCTTTTTGTACTTCCCTGATGAAGGTCACTGGGTTTTAAAACCACAAAACAGTATTCTTTGGAACCGTATATTCTTTGATTGGTTGGCTCGAACCTTGAAGTAAGTAAGATTCAAGATATAGATCCAAGATATTAAAATACAACAGGCTGCTCAATTTGGGCAGCCTGTTGTATTTATGATTAAAAAAGCTTGTTCTCTGATTCGGTAACCTTGAAGAACTCTTTGGTAAATACAAGTGCTTTTGCTTCGTCAAACTCCTTACATGTATAAATAATAAGTGAGAAAAATTTCTTGTTCGACCATATTGCCAAATAAATTCCTGAATCGATTAAAGGAATAAAAGCATCGTATCCCTGATTTTCCTTTTTTCCTAATCCATCTGTTGTATGAACTATAGGATCTCCATACGTTTTAAGTTCAAGGCTATCGGTTAGATACTTAAAATAGTTAATTGGCGTCTGCTCGTTAACTTCAATTGTGAAGTAACCTTCTATCAAAAAACGTTTGCGGAAAATGTCGGGAGCAATCATGGTATTATATGGAATCTGTCTGCTTTTTATTAACTTGATGTATTTTAGTTAATTATCTTATTAATTTACCTAAAATTAATTAACAATGCTCAAACAAACCTTGAGTTATATTTTCCTGTTTGGTATTACTGCTTTACTTTCCTGCACCCATTCAGCTCCGAAACAACATATGATTGCTGATAGGGCTAATTCTGTTGCTGCTGACTCAATTGCTCAACAGTCTATTGATTCCGGCTTTTCGAAGACTCTGAGTATGGGTGCCATATCCTTTAAAGTTTCTTGTGCAAACACAAGTTCCTTAAATAGGCTCGTAATTTCCCCTTCCGGAATTGTACAAAAAAGTGTCATTTCAGAAGATATAGAAGGCACAATTACTGATGCTGTTGTCGCAGACCTAAACAGTGATGCTTTTCCTGAGTTATACTGTTTTGCCAATTCAGCTGGTAGCGGATCCTATGGAAAGGTTTATGCTTATTCTTCAAATAAAAACAAAAGTTTGACCTCTATTTATCTTCCAGAACTATCAGATAATAAAAAATTTTCAACAGGTTATATGGGGCATGATGTTTTCAAAATTAACCAAAATCGATTAATTCGATCTTTTCCGATTTATTTGAAAGATGATCCTAATGTTTCTCCCAGTGGAGGAACAAGAACAGTTACTTATAAATTGAAAGCAGGAGAAGCAGGATGGGTATTGGAGGTGGATAATGTTAAGGACTCAAAATGAGTATATACAGATCATTTTTTGAAAAGCCCCCCAATAATTGTTGTATATATTTGCAATGAATGAAAAAAATAATTGCAATAATTGGAGGAGGACCGGCAGCATTAATGCTAGCAGCCCAGCTCAATACAAATAAGTTTGATGTTACTATTTATGAACGTAATGCTGCAGTTGGTAGAAAGTTTTTAGTAGCAGGACAGGGTGGTTTTAATTTAACACATGGAGAATCCGTCGATCAACTGGTAACTCGATACAATCCTTCTTCATTCTTAAAAAATAAGATCTTCTCATTTTCCAACACCGATTTACGTGAATGGTTGTCAGCGATTGGCATTGAAACATTTGTAGGCTCCAGTAATAGAGTGTTCCCTGTTAAAGGGACTAAACCTATTGAAGTACTTAATGCTATTTTAAATAGCTTGTCATTAAAGAACGTTAAAGTCTTAACCCGGCACCTCTGGCAAGGATGGAACGAGAAAAAAGACCTTGTTTTTTCTACCGAAAAGGAAGATTCAAAAATTATAAAAGCTGATTACATAGTATTTGCTTTGGGAGGCGGAAGTTGGCAGAAAACCGGATCGGATGGAAGCTGGACTACTCTTTTTGCAGCTAAAGGGGTTAAATGTAATCCTTTTGAAGCGTCTAATTGTGCTTTTCAAATTAACTGGCCTCAAGAATTCATAAAGCAAACAGAAGGCAAGCCCATCAAAAACATAGCTGTAAAATGTTTGGATAAAGAGAAAAGAGGCGAAATTGTTGTTACTTCATTTGGTTTGGAAGGAGGGGCTGTGTATGCATTGAGTCCGGAGATTCGTCAGCAATTAGCTGCTAACAATAGCGCGATTATCTATATTGACCTAAAACCAGATTTGCCCATTGAAGAAATTAAGAGAAGACTTAATTACGAAAGGGGCAAAAAATCATGGTCGAAGCATCTGGAAGATCAGTTGAAATTTAGCAAAGTTCAACTAACTCTCCTTAAAAGTGAATTGACTAAAGAAGATTTCCTAAATATTGATACTCTTTCATCTAAAATAAAAAAAATACCCATACAAATTATAGCTACAGCTCCTGTTGATGAGGCGATTTCGACAGTAGGAGGTGTTTCTTTAGATGAGATTGATACTGACTTTCAGTTGAAGAAATTGCCTGGGCATTACGCCATTGGTGAAATGTTAGATTGGGATGCTCCTACAGGAGGTTATCTGCTTCAAGCCTGTTTTAGTATGGGCCACAGTTTAGCTATTCGGTTGAATGAACTGTAATTCCATCCGATAGCTTAGTTTTTATCTGTAACTTTAAAAAAGCTTCTTCTAGATCAGATTTCTTTATCATCTGTATCCATTCATTAAAATCGAGTTGTTAGAGGGTTTTATCTAAATATACAGTTATGCATATCGCTATTATCTCAGCAAGTGTTCGTGTAGGCCGTAACAGCCATCGGGTTGCATTGTTTTTCAAAAGATTTATTGAAGAAAATAACCTTGCATCTGTTGAATTACTTGATCTAAATGCATATCAATTCCCTCTTTTTGATGAACGTTTACGATTTCAAGCCAAGCCTTCTGAAAAGGTGCTAGCCTTTGCTGATAAAATCAAAAATGCCGATGGGGTAATCATGGTAACACCAGAGTATAATGGCGGTTATCCGGCAAGTATAAAAAACGTGATTGATTTACTTTATGATGAATGGTATAAAAAACCGATCGGCCTGGTAACTGTTTCGGATGGTCCTTTTGGCGGCACTCAGGTAATGACTTCTCTGCAGTTTTCTTTATGGAAGATAAAGGCATGGGTGGTTCCGGCAATGTTTGCTGTTCCTAAGGTAAGAGAAGCCTATGACGAAAACGGAAACGCAATAAATAAAGAGCTAAGTAATAAGCTGGCCGGTATATTTATGAAAGAGATGTTATGGTGCATGGAGGCAAAGAAACGTATGGAAGAAAATCCATATTGAAATGCGTATTTTCGCATCCTTAAATGATGATAAAATGACAACGTTTAAAATAAATGGAGAATACATCGAGCTGATTAAATTGCTAAAAGCTACACAAATGGCCGAAAGTGGGGCACAAGCGCAGATGCTCGTAGTTGATAAACAAATAAAAGTGAATGGTCAACTCGAGATGCGTAAACGTGCTAAGCTAAAAGCCGGTGACAAAGTTGAAACTCCATTTGGCAAGATTGAACTTACGTAGATTTGTTGTATTGCATTGATTGTAAGTAGATTAGTTTTTAAAATTATTTTAGAAATAAATAGGTTATTAAAAAAATAAACCTCACCTTTACAGCGTCGACGAAGAATAGTCGAGAAGAAAAACTACTTATTATCAAAAATATCTAATTTCCCTTCTACAGTATTCTCCCAAACAATTTTGAAATAATAATTAAAATCTATAAACATTTGATATAGGATATTAATTTTATTTTCAACTAATTAATTGAAACATTTTTTAAATATAATACAATAACAAAATGCAAACTGGAGTAGTAAAATTCTTTAATTACACAAAAGGCTTTGGCTTTATTCAACACAGTGATTCAAATACTGAAACATTTGTACACGTAAGCGGTCTTATTGACGAAATTAAAGAAAACGACCAAGTTGAGTTCGACTTGGAAAAAGGCAAAAAAGGAATGAACGCGGTTAACGTAAAAGTTATCCAATAATGATATTAATGTTTATCGATTAAAATTGATCCATAAACATTACTACAATTTTTTAAATACAACAACAACAACAACAACAACAACAACAAAATGCAAACTGGAACAGTAAAATTCTTTAATTACACAAAAGGTTTTGGCTTTATTCAACACAGTGATTCAAATACTGAAACATTTGTGCATGTAAGCGGTCTTATCGACGAAATTAAAGAAAACGACCAAGTTGAGTTCGACTTGGAAAGAGGTAAAAAAGGTATGAATGCAGTTAACGTAAAAGTTATCTAATTTTATAAAATATTTATTTCAAAGCCCACGATTTACTATTGTGGGCTTTTTTGTGTTTAAGATTTTTCAATACCATTATCATGATTCACGAATTCAAAACATTTAACCGCACTGATTTTTCTCAATTAGAAATTCTTAATGGTCAATTTGATAGTTGTAAATTCATTGGATATGATCTTTCGAATTTTAAATTGTCAGGTAATGAGTATTTGGATTGTCAGTTTGATGATTGTAATTTATCATTGATTAATCTGACCGGTACCGGATTGAAAAACGTTTTGTTTAAAAATTGTAAAATAACCGGGGTTGATTTTAGTAATTGTAAAGATTTGCTTTTTGGAGTGAATTTTGAAAATTGTAAACTTGACTTTTCCATCTTCTACAAAAAGAAAAATAAAGGAGCTTTATTTTTTAATTGTTCATTAATAGAAACTGATTTTGCGGAGTGTGATTTAACGGATGCTGTTTTCAATAATTGTAATTTAGAAAACTCCATCTTTGATCAAACCATTTTGAAAAATGCCGATTTGCGTACCTCGTACAATTTCATTATTGATCCAGAAAAAAATAATTTAAAAAAGGCCAGGTTTTCATCCGGTAGTCTTGGGGGGTTATTAGCTAAATATGATATCCGAATTGAGCTCTGATATTGAGCCGATTCGGTTCATTTTCTTATTTGATCAATTTATTAATACCCACGCCCAATAAAATACTCAGCGAGAAACTTATTAAAGTTCCAATAAGTACGTATTCAGTTTGTTTTCGTGCTTTGTTTTTGTCCTCATCCTGATCGCTATAACGAAGTATTGATTTTGCAGCTATCAAAAATCCGATTCCTTCATACTGCTGCATCAAAACAAAAGTTAATACCATTATACGTTCAAAAATACCTATCCATTTGCCTGCATTTTCTAAACTTGCCTGATCGTCGTTAATCTTCTCACGCCAGCTTTTCGTAGCCATATTTATTATCATACCCATTGGCCATATCACCACGATATAAGCAGATGTAATCAATAAAGTATTGAAGTCACTTAGGAGGGTCACTATGTTTTTGGTAAATACCTCCCAACCATTAATGAGCCGAAGCCAGACGATCAAAATTACAATCAGATGAAATAATTGATCGAACAGGAATACAGGTAAATTATTTTTCTTCTGATTAACTTTCCAATAATCAATGGCTGTGTGCGTTATGGCTATGGTTGTCCCGGCTGCTAATGCTCTTCCTCCAAGGTTAACCAAAAATAAGGTGGCCAAAACACCAGAAAGTACACCATGTAAATATAGAAGGCTTGTTTTTCCTTTAAGCTGCTGTTTGCTTACTACCCAACTTTTGGGCTGAAGTACAAAATCAATTAATAAATGAGCAATCAGTAATCGTATAAGTATGGATCCTTGTTCGTAGGTAAACAAATCAGGCATGAGTTTCAATTTTTGATTTAATAACGGAGGAATAATGGTTTAGTACAATTTGTAATGCATCGAAATGGGCTAATTTCAATCGGTTATTTACTGAAGCTTGAGAAATTCCTATTTTTTGAGCAATCGCCATTTGATTTAAACCTTGTAATCTTTCCCAAATTACTTCGGCCTGAGCTTTTGTCCAATTGTTAATGATTAAGTCGAGCATTGTGCAATGTACTTGCATTTCTCTATTTAGTTCATTCCACGGACTTTTAAAAAGAAGATATTGTGTTGATTTTTGGTCAAGCAATTGACCTGAGTTATGAAATGCTTCACCGTCTGATTCTTCAATGGTTGCAGCCTTCAAACTAATAGTTCCCAGACCTATAGCTATTCTTGCATCAAATTTTACTTTAGAAGAGGAGGTTGTTGTTTTTAAAAGGTAAGCTCTGATTTTTACACATTGCTCTAAAGCTAACCAAGGTTTTTCATTTACTCCTTGAAATGTATCGCCGCGATAGATCTTAAAATTTGTCTCGTTCATTTCAACGAACAGTGCATTCAATTTTTGAAGCAATAATAATCTATCCTCAGTATTCAAAAGAGTTGAATTTACAATATCGGCTGTTAGTACGGCGTATATCATTCAATAAATATAGACTTATCAATTTATAAATACAAATTATATAATAATTGATTGATAATATTTAAATATATATTAATTAATCTATATTTACTCGATTGGGTATAAAAGCAGGAATGTCAATTCATTTAATATTCATAAATATTTCTTTAATTTGACTAATACTAGTATGAAGAAATATAATCTTATGAAATTAATTAAACCATTTTTGCTGGGAGTTGCAGGTATAAGTGTTACAACATTAGCATTTAAACAACTTCCAACACGTAAATTTATTGATGCTTCCAATATGGATACATCAGTGAGTCCAGGCGATAATTTTTACTTGTATGCTAATGGAGGTTGGTTGAAAAAAAATCCAATTCCAGCGTCTGAAACTCGTTGGGGGAGTTTCAATGAACTCATCAAACATAATAACGATGAATTGCAAAATCTGCTACAACAAGCATCGAAATCAAAGGCCGCAATGGGTACCGATGAACAAAAAGTAGGTGATTTTTATACAAGTGGAATGGATTCATTATCGATTGAAAAAGCAGGTATGAAGCCTATCAGTGCGGATCTTGCGCGAATTGCTGCTATTAAAGATAGCAAAGGGATTTTGAATGAAGTGGCTTTTGAGCATAGTCAAGGAAATAGTCCTTTGTTTAATTTCTTTGTTTATCAAGATGATAAGAACAGTTCGGAAGTAATTTCTCAATTATCACAGGGAGGATTAGGGTTGCCGGATCGTGATTATTATTTTAAAGATGATGATCGTACCAAAAATATTCGTGCAGAGTACGTAAAGTACCTTTCAGCCATGTTTAGTTTAATTGGTGATGATGCAGCTAAAGCACAAGCTAACGCAAATGCAGTAATGAAGCTGGAAACAGCGCTTGCTTCAGCTTCAATGACTCGTGTTGAGCTGCGTGATCCAAATAAGGTTTACCATAAAATGACCATAGCAGAGTTAAACGCTATTACTCCTGCAATTAACTGGAATGATCTTCTTCCTCGTATGATGGTTAACGGTGTTAATAATGTATTGGTTCGTCAACCGAATTTTTATAAAGAGGTCAACAAACAACTTTCAGCTACCAGTTTGGCTGATTGGAAGGCTTACTTGCGATGGAATACAGCTAAAAATGCAGCTCCTTTTTTGAGTAGTTCATTTGTTAGCGAGAATTTTAACTTCTATGGTAAAGTACTTACCGGTCAGAAAATGATGAAACCGCGTAAAGAACGTGTAGCCACCGTTATAGATGGCTCAATGGGTGAAGTATTAGGTAAACTTTACGTTGATAAAAACTTTAAGCCAGAGGCTAAAGCGCGTATGATGCAGCTGATTGAAAACCTTTCTCAGACTTATGAGCAAAGAATTAAACGGTTGGATTGGATGAGCGAAACTACAAAAGATAAGGCGATCGCTAAACTGCATGCATTCATCCGTAAAATCGGCTATCCTGATAAGTGGAAGGATTATTCATCTGTTCAAACCAGCCGTTCTTCCTACTATAAAAATGTGCAGGAATGCAATCGTTTTGATTATAACTACATGATTCATAAACTGGGTAAACCTGTTGATAAAACCGAATGGGGAATGACTCCTCCTACTGTAAATGCTTATTACAACCCAGTAGTTAATGAAATTGTATTCCCAGCTGGTATTTTACAATTCCCGTTCTTTGATTTTGAGGCTGATGATGCTATTAATTACGGTGGTATTGGTGGAGTGATTGGTCACGAAATGACACATGGTTTTGATGATGAAGGTCGACAGTATGATGCACAAGGTAATTTGAAAGATTGGTGGACTGCTGAAGATGCAACTAATTTTAATGCTCGTGCTAAAATGGTAGTTGATCAATTTAATGGATACTCGGTCCTAAATGGAACAACACATGTAAATGGACAACTCACCTTAGGTGAAAATTTGGCGGATTTGGGTGGTATTAATATCGCGTATGAGGCCTTTAAGAAAACCAAGCAGGGACAAAGCAATGAGAAAATCGATGGATTTACTCCAGATCAGCGTTTCTTCCTATCATGGGCCCAAGTTTGGAGAGCTAACATTCGTGATGAAGCGCAGGCTCAACGTATTGTTACCGACCCGCATTCACCAGGAATGTATCGTTGCAACGGCCCGCTTTCAAACATGCCTGAATTCTATGCGGCTTTTGGAGTTAAAGAGGGTGATAAGATGTGGAAACCTGAAGCACAACGGGCTAAAGTTTGGTAGATTTTAGGCCATAGGTTTAAGCTTAGACCAAAGTGTAATATCAAATATGAGTAAAAATGCCTTGCTAGATATAGTAAGGCATTTTTATTATCCATAAACCTTTCTCCTTAAAACCTAAACTAAGCTTCTTCTTTAAAGAATAATTTATAGTAATTCATACCTGAAACTTCATCCGTTCCCTTTTCAATTAAATCGGTGTTGCCATGAATGTAAACATGGAAGTTCTTATCTAACTTTAAGATACTTTTGAATACTTTTGCTTGTTTTTTTACGGCAGGAGTGGAAATATCGAAAGAATCGGGTAGGGTAACTTCACGATTGTTTTCAAATTGTTGTTTAAATTCTTTAAATGACTCGATTACGGCCGGTTGAAGAATAATATCTTCAGTAAATTCATCCAAATCGAATTGCTCTTTCTCTTTAAAATAGCTGGCTGATTTATTTAATAAGTCAATTTGATCGGCACGGCTCACTTCAAAATTCTCAGAAAGTTTAGTGTTGATAAATGTACGGCAGAGATCCAGATAATTTTCAGTTTGATGGTAGTTATCTTCTCGGCGTTTTACCTGCAAGAAATCATCTTTCCAATACACTGCTTCGTTTTGTTTGCTTTGTGCATCAATGATACTAACCCGGTAACCTTCTTCCTTTTCAATGTTAAAAATAAGACAGCCTTTGTCAAGCTTATTGATATTGATACCGTCTTCATAATTCAATTCGTAGGTTTCGTTTTGCAGGTACACTTTCAAATAAGTTTCTTTATTTTCTGATTTGAAAATACCTATGGCCTCTGCCTCTTCTCCATCAACCAAACATTTGTCAAAATAGGCTATATAAAGCTCACCTCCTTTTATTTTAGGATGTGTTGAGTGATTGAAAAGATGCTTGGCGATATTTATTGATTGTTCCTGAAATTTTATTTTATCATCAAAAATTTGGGAAGCAAAGGAAAAGATCTCATTCAGATTGATATCTGCAGAATGATAAAGGTGATAATACTCTGCATTGTTGCTAAAAGGCTGAATGAAGTAATTGAGCAGCAGTGAGCCAATGGATTCATCAGTTAGATCCAAGGGGGTTTGTGATAATGCTAATGGTTCATCTTTACTTTGATTGCCAACTTTATGGATGGTAAGCAGTTGCAGGTCATTAACATCAGAAACGTGTATCATTGATCGAAATTTATTCCGCAATGATAGTAATTTTAAGTTGTAGCCAATTCTATTCTCTTGAGAAAAGAATGAAATCAGTGAATGGAAGTTTATTTTCCACCCTCTCTCTTTTTGATTTAAGTAATAACTACTTTATTGTTTCCTTAACAGATCCACAATGAAGCATTTGATTCCCATAATAAGGATTATTTATTTCTTTTTCGTTTGCTAACCAATATGCACCTTTTGACTTATTGGCCATTGGACAAAATTCAACATAAATTTCACCATTACTAAACTCTGAGTTTTTTGCAAGTTGGATTAACTCATTACTTAATTCAGAAAATAAATTACGCTGACTCTCTAAATCTTTCGTTTCAGAAAGAGCCGATGCGGATTTCATCATTTTTTCAGCATTTTTAATTTTAGTCAAGGATAATTGTAGGGCAGAGGCTGCTTTCTGTGCAGCGGAAGCATTGGATTCAACTAATGCATTTTTAACCAGAATATACTGCTGATAAGCTGAATTTAGATTAACATCTTTAAATAAAACGGAATTTATATTTACCTCGGTTGCTTTATTTGATTTGACTTCATCATTTTTTACGTTTTTATTAGTTTGATTGTCGTGTGATGTCAATACTGTTCCTAATAAAACTGGTAATATTAATTTGATATTCATATTTTGTATTAAAGTAATTTTTTCGTTCAACTATATCCTCAAAGAAACAATGATTTTATTACTAGCGAAAAAGATTTTTTTAATTCCATGATTATAGCACCGTCTTTACAGTATAATAAGTACTGTTTTCCATTATTTTTAATTGTTCCGGGCTTATTTTGACTCAACTCTTTTATAAAGGAAACCACCTTCCAATAGCTTCCACTTCCTGCATTTTTAGGTAAAGGGACTGATTTTACATAAGTCAATGTTCCTCTAAGAAAATGAAATACTCGCTCTGTAGACCATGTTTGCCAATCAATAAAAGATTGATGCTCTTCTTTTTTTATCCTTCGTGCTCTGGTTATCTCTGAAGTTTCGATTTGCTTTTTCAGCTGCATAGAATCTGTTTCAATATCCTTCAATGCTTTAAGTACTAGCTCAGCCCCTAATTCACAGTATTGGGCTTTATATTCATTATAGGAAGTTCCCAATTCAAGGGGAAAACTTTGGGCATAAATAATTTCTCCGGTATCTTCACCATCATTAATTAGATGCACTGTGCCGCCTGGATTAAGGTCCATATTGTAATATACCCAAAAATCAGGACTTGATCCCGGATAGTTAGGCAACAAAGAAGGATGATAATTAATTGCTCCATACTTAGGAATACTAAATACATCCTTTTTTAGTAATTGATACATACTATGTACCACAATAATATCAGGCTTTAATGATGAAACCCAATTGGCAAGTGTTTTTTGTTCCTCTGAAAAGACAAGATAAGGCACTTTCTGCTTTTTTGCTTGACTTGACAATTGTAAAACTGACTTCCCTTTAATAGATTGTAAAAGGTCATAAGCATTAAATAATAAAGATTTAAGTACTGAAGCTTTTTTATTTAATGTCGATTCAGCAATCCCTTTAATTTCATGAGATGAGTGTATAAGCGCCTCAAGTATGGGATGGTTGCGGGTGCCAATATATATAATTTTCATTGCTTGATTGGCATTAGAGTTAGCGTATGTTATCATTTTTTCTAGGTCATATTTGTTTATTTTTCGAAGCTTATACTTCAATTTTATTCCAAAAACACTATTCATTAGATAAGTTCTCAATACAACTATGTGCTTATTTTTTTCAATTTCTCAATAATCTTAGCTTCTCCCAATTTCACTTTCGCGGTTCAAGTTTTCGGCATCACTATTTTTGGAACCCCATTATTTTCAATTCGAATGTTTAATAAATTAATCTTTGAATTGTTTTCAATATGACGATTGTTATAAATTATTAAGTTTATCCAGGAAAAGATTTAAGTTCAACCTCTAATTTGAGCATGCATTTAGCGGTGCAACATTCATTTTCAAAAGCTTCAATTTTCGCTCCAATCTTTCAATAGTTGTAAAAAAGTCGAGATTGATAGGAATTGAAACTTTATTGATTAAAGGTGGTTTGTCAGCACAATAGTTTTATAAGCTTTGAGGGCTGTTTCAAAAAATTAATGCGTAAGATAAGACAAAATGTATGTGGAGAACAGGAAAGTTGGTACTAACTTCTTCCTTTTAGTTGGTTATAGTCGACTCATTTAAATATTCGATTTAAATGTCTGAATGATTGGAAATACGTTGCTCTACCATTGCCTTAAAACTTATAAAATCGATCTCTTTAACTTGATTGTTTTCAATTACGAAATCAACATGAGGTTTATAAGGAAGTAAAAACTCTTTGTAAGCCGGCAATACGTGTTTATGCCATTTGTATAAAATATCGTCTTCTGAATAACCTCTTTCTGCTTTATCGCGGTGTATCCTGCGTTTTAAAGCCAATTCTTCATGTGCTTCGATGAAGATGCGCAAATCAATTAGTTTATTAATTTCAGGAAAATGAAAAATGAATAAGCCTTCAATTACAATGATGGGCGCCGGCTTACACTCCAGCAGTCTTGGAATAGCCTGAGTATTATTAAATGTATACTCTTGCTTATAAACAATCTTTCCATTTGCCAAGTTCAATAAATCCTCATAGAATTTATCAGCATCAATTGTACCTGGCAAATCGAAATTGTATAGTTTATTTTCCTCAGCGCTTAATTCACCAACAGGTATGTAATAGTCATCTTGTGAAACAATACAAATCTGTTTGTGATTAAAATGTTTTAATAATGACTGTAGAAAATAAGTTTTACCAGAACCGCTTCCTCCTGCAACACCTATTATGAAGGGTTTATGATTCATTTTTATTAAAGCGGATATGAAAGTTCAATTCTAAACTTTTGATCACGAACGCCTAACAGGTTAGCTGCTGATTTGGAGATTACTATGAGCACATTTTTAGTGTCACTATTTTCAGGGAAATTACCAACCACTTTGACAAAAACACTTTTATTGCTCATAGGATTAGTAATTTTAATTATGGTGCCGGTTGGAGCGGAATGGTGCAATGCAACACTTTTCGCCTGATTTAGATCATTATCACTAATCCAGGTACCCATCCCCAATTCCTTAATTTCGCGACCAGTTCGAATCGGTATTGAACTTTCAACGGGTTCGTTTGCATCGGTTGTGTCTGAGTTTTTAGTAATCGGTGTTTCAACTGGACGTTCAGATGAAGTTACAACCTTTGCTGTTTGTTTTTGGGGTGCTTCAACAGCTTTCACTACCACAGGATGTTCATCAGGTTTAGCAGTTGCAGCACTTATTTTTAATTTCTCTCCAATCTTTATCCCACTTTCAGAAAGGTTGTTTTGTTGTTTAATACTTTCAACAGAAACGCCATATTTACGAGCTATAGAGAATAGTGTTTCACCTGAAGCAACCGAATGCTCGATGGTTTTTGCTCCCGGCGTTAACTTTTTAGCTGTAAGATTCTTCTTATTAACTTTTAATGTATCACCAATTCTAACAGGATTATTGTCATTGAACTCTATTAACTCAGTAGGACTAACGCCGTATTTACGGGCTATAGAATAGTAAGTTTCCTTTGACTCAACTTTATGTAAAATAACAGGCTTTCCTTTATATTCTCCTATTCCTAGGGAATCAATATTAGCTTTTGCAAGTGATGTAAACGAGATTATACTTACAATTACGAGGCAAATTCTCTTCATATATCTTAAACTTAATAGGGGCAAAATTATAATAAATATGATACAAATTCCGACCTGTTTTTAATGTAGATCAAAAAGTTCTTCCATACAAAAAACGATGAAGGTAATTTATTTTGTATACCAGCAATTATTTTATCCTGATATTCTACAATGTTATCGACACCATAAATAACTAGGTTACATTCAAGCATACTGCCAGTTTTTTGATACCAAGCTATAATTCGATTCCCATTTTTTTCAAGGTATTCAACTTCAATACCTTCTTCCAGATATACAGGCAATTGCAAATCATCGGTTTTAATCCTTTTGGGAAAAACTAATTCCTGATTGGAATTGACAAAATCAGCATTTTCCCCAATTAGTAAATCCAAGTGTGGCTTTTGTTCCCCAGTAGTGTGGTCGAGTAAAATATATCTCCTTGGTTCAATTTTCGGGTTATAGGCAATTATCCCTTCATATGAGTTTTGGTAATATGAAAGTTGATAATTCTCCCAAATCTTTGTTCCATTAGTATTAAGGGCTACTATCCCTTTATGTTCAGGTAAGGATTCATTGGTATATCCATGCAGACATAATATATCTTTATAAAAGGTTTCTATACCAAAATACCAAGGCTCTTCTGTTTGAATGTTTTCTGCTAAAACCATATTGGTGGCTAGGTCGATAATGGAAAAGCTTACTTGTCTTTGAGTAGGGTCACGCAATTCAATCGCCACCTTTAAACCTTTAAAATCAGGTACAATCTTCCAAATTAGTCCAGAAAAGATTTTTGAAAAAGGTTGATTTGAAGTATATTTAATATTAATCATTTACAATCATTTGTTTTTCTTAACACTTTAAACCATGCTCAATTAAACATTTTCAACATAAAATTGTTCAATTTTATCAAATCTTAAATATAACTCATATTGTCTATGACTACTCAATCTGTAAAGTTTAAGAAAGAAAGTGCCGATGATTTTTATCCAACTATAAAAAAACGTGTCAATGAATACTTTGAACAAAATAACCTGAGCAAATTAGCCCCTGCAAGTTATTTTATCAAAATTTCAAGTTTTATCCTGTTATATTTCTTTGTTTACTTCAATTTGATTTTTAATGTAACCTCGTTGAGAGGGTTATTCTTTTCCTTTATATTGCTTGGCTTCTTGGTATTTTTTATCTTTTTAAATGTGGTTCATGATGCGGCCCATGGGTCAATTTTTAAGAAGAAGCAGAGCAATCATGTTCTGTTATATTTTCTAGAAATGTTTGGTACTAGTAATTACATCTGGAGAATACGCCACCTTGAATCTCATCATATTTATCCTAACATATTTGGATTAGACACGGATATTAAACAATCTGATTTAGTGAGAATATCAAATCAGCATCCTTTTAAGATACATCATCAGTTCCAACACCTTTATATGCCGATATTGTATTTTATATACACATTAAACTGGACAATAGTTCGGGATTTTAGAGACATTACTTCCGACAATATCGGCCCCAAAGTTAATATTAAGCACCCATGGGAACAGGTAGTGTTACTACTGTTTTCAAAACTATTTTATTTTTTCTATACTTTAATATTACCGGTTTTACTGTTAAACTTTTCTTTTTGGGCCATATTTGGTGCATTCTTAGTGATGCATTTTACCACGAGCTTTTGTGCTGTCTTTATACTTGTTTCCTCTCATGTTGGAGAAGATGCAGTTTTTCCAAAAGCTGATGAAAACAGATATATCGATCATACATGGGCTGAACATCAACTAATCGTTACTGCCGACTTTGCTGCTGACAACCGATTAATTACAACATTAGTCGGAGGTTTTAATTTACACGTTGTTCATCATCTATTTCCTCATGTCTCTCATGCACATTACCCTGTGTTAACAAAAATACTTAAAGAAACTGCCGCTGAATTTGGGCTTTCTTATAACTCTTATACTTTAAAGGAGGCATTAATTTCGCATTGGAAACTATTGAAGAAAAATAGCTTTAAAGAACACTCGGCAATACTCAATGAGGCCTAATTTAAAAAGAGCATTCTAAGTTCGAAATTCTCTTTTAATTAGTATTGATGATTAAAATCTTCTCTTATTTCTCACAAATGCCTTTAACATTTAGAAAAGACTTCTCCATGTTTTTACCCATCATAGAGTCCATGAATAGGCCCATAATTTTATACATTGGATTATTACCCATATTACCTTCATCAGTCCAGGTAACTTTGGTGCCTTCCGGGACTTCATCAAATTGAACCTCTCCCAATAATGGATCGTTAAAACCTTCAAACAGGAGGGTAAGTTTTACCAATTTATTTGGAATACTTTCTGTTATGGTCATTGAACCATTCATTTTTTTACTTAACCAGCTTTGTGTTGCTCCTGCTCCGCTACTTGGGTTAGATGTTGTATACTTAATATCTTTAAAGTCATCATCAAATGCGTTCCACTTTAACCAGCTATTTAAATCATTAAACTGGGCGAATACCTGATCAACTGGTGCTTTAATAATTGTTGATCGCTGTACTTTGTATGCTGATGGTAAAAAGAATGAAATGATTACTAACAGAAAAAGTAATGCTATAAAAGCTAAAAGAGTCTTCTTTAATATTTTCATAATTGATAAGATATTTTTTATCGCATGAAGATAAAAAAATGCTTTTTCATGCCCAAGTAAAATAGTATTACTCTTCAACTACTGCGCCACCCTTATACAGTTGTTTAATGTATTTAATGGATGGAGAAGGGATAAATTCTCCTAAGCCTAGTTTACTCCAAATAGCATCAATACGTTCAATGGTTTCAGGTTTTGATGCTAAGATATTTGGCCAATCTCTTGAAAATCCATCAAACTCCTTTGTTTTACGGGTGCCATCCAAACCAATATGCGAAATTGACTGATCATCATTCGCTTTAATAACCAAACCATCACGTCGCGGATCAACATTGTTTGAAAAACGCCAAACTGCATCAGCTATATCACTAATATCGATTGTATGTTCAAGGTACAGTACAACTTTGATGTTCTTAAACTCCGGATGAGCAAATAACCTTTTGTTTAAATCTTCAATATGCTCCTTGCGATTTTTTTCTACTGCAACTAGCACCAGTGAAATTCCAAGATTTAGCAAGGAGTCGTTAATGTCTTTGATTTCAGGAAAAAGTTGCTCAATCTCATTTTTGTTTATAGCTGAAGACCTAATGCCAACAGCCGAACTGTCGTCTCTAAGTTCCTCAGCCAATTTTTTTGTACCATCAATTCCCATTTTGCCGCCAAAAGCCATTTTTGAACAGGAATGATCCAAAACATCCATCGGACCTTGGGTGAAAATAATATCATTTTCAAGATCAACATTTTCAGATATGTACTTGGCAACTTCGGCATTATCGTGAATATTTACATCCCCATCTACCACAATAATCATTTTGGTAAACATCATTTGACCGGCACCCCACATTGAATTCATTACTTTTAATGCCTGACCCGGATAGTCTTTTTTAATTTTCACAATAACAAGATTATGAAACACGCCTTCCATTGGTAAAACCATATCAACTACCTCCGGAATCATAGTCATTTTGATAGGAGCAAGGAAAATGCGCTCTGTAGCCTTTCCAATCCATGCATCCTCTTGAGGTGGAATACCCACGATCGTTGCCGGGAAAACCGCATTTTTACGATGTGTGATACAGGTAATATGAAAACGAGGATACCAATCGGCTAACGAATAATACCCGGTATGATCACCAAAAGGACCTTCCCAAATGAAATCTTCTTGCGGATCAACATAGCCTTCAATTACAATATCAGCATCAGCAGGAACCTGTATGTCTTGAGTTAAACATTGAACCAATTCCACTTTCTTTTTGCGTAAAAAACCAGCTAACATGTATTCATCAATACCGTCGGGAAGCGGTGCTGTAGCTGCATAGGTATATACTGGATCGCCACCAAGAGCAACGGCTACCGGCATTTTTTGACCCAGTTTTTTATATTCATTGAAGTGACGTGCGGAAACCTTATGTTTATGCCAATGCATGGCAGTGAGATCAGGGCCAAATACCTGCATGCGATACATACCCACATTGCGAACCCCATTATTGGGATCTTTTGTATGAATTACCGGTAAAGTAATAAAGGGGCCGCCATCTTCAGGCCAGCATGTTAAAACCGGAAATTTGGTAATATCTGGAGTACTCATTACCACTTCCTGGCATTCACCACGGCCGGAAACAACTTTTGGCATCCATGAAGCAATCTGGCCAAGTTTTGGAAGCAGTTTTAGCTTATCCATTATGCTTTCCTTTGGACCCGTCACCATTTTAAAAAGATCTTCAATCTCTTTGGTGATCTCATCCATATGTTTTACACCAAGGGCCATACACATACGTTCATAGTTACCCATCGAGTTTATCAACAAGGGAAACTCATAACCGGTATTTTCGAAAAGCAATGCAGGACCGTACTTTTTAGATACTCGATCAGTAATTTCTGTAATCTCCAATTTCGGATCAACGTATTCTTTGATACGAATCAATTGGTTGTTTTTTTCAAGAGTCTCGATGAAGTGCTGAAGGTTTTTGTAGGCCATTTTATATGGATATATTATTTGCAAGCAAAATTCACTTGCAAATTAATACAAGAAATGTGTGCTTAATGTTCTTTAATACTTGGCTCAAAATTAAAAAGGTTGCAGGGATAAGTTGCAACCTTTTTAATATTTATATTTTTTTTATTTTTCCATTAGAACCGAGTTCCGACAGTAAGCATTATATTAAAATGCTTGTTATTAATGTTTGCAGTTGGTGAAATATCAGCTCCCGAAGAAGTTATAGCAGTATAAGGTGAAACTGTTTGGTTCAAGGTTTTATAAACACCAGTCAAATCGACATAAAAATTATCCTGACGGTAACCAACTCCACCCGTAAAAAACTGATTATTTGACTTGTAATCCTGATAAGGAGTTCCATAATTAGCATAACCTGCTCGTAGGCTTATTTGATCCAATTTATATTCAGCACCGATTCTCATATTTACTGCCGATTTATAACGATCACTTATGGAAGTATTAATAACCTGATCAAAAGTAGCATCGTTTGAGCTATATTTTATAGTGCTATAATCTAAATAATCAATATCTGCAGAAATAAAACCATTTTTGCTAAAAAAAACAGCTGCGCCTCCGTTTAAACGTATTGGAGTTCTAAGATTATACTCATAACCTATTCCATTGATATTTGAAGAGTATAAAAGATTATTTTGATCATTAGAAGTGATGGCGCTATTGTATTCTTCGCGTATATTATACCAAATAGGAGAGTGGAAGCTAAAGCCAAAGCGAAGCATTTCATTGGCTCGCAAAATAGCTCCCAATTTCACATCGATTCCATTTCCATCGTTTAGCAAATAATCGTTATAATTCCAATTATTGACATTAACAGGGTTTCCATTTGCATCAATTGGATTAAACCCTGGATCGTTGATATCCGATTCATTATACAAGAAATCACGTTTGTAATGCAATGTATGAACCCCTAATGATGCTCCTAAAAACAAGCGATTGCCATAGTTCCCTGCAAAACTTATGTCGATTTGATTAGTTGCACCTGAAGTACGCTGATTTTTAAACTGCTTAACATTACCATTTTCACTCAATCCGGCATATGAAGGCCCTTGAGGTGTTGATATTGCATCAATTAAAAAAGTGTCGTAGGCCATATCTGCCAGAGTGGCCGTTGTCCCTTGATCACTTAATCCATTTCTGTAAGCCATGTCAGCAAAAGAAGTTGTCATTGAGCTTGTAGGATTCTGGCCTGAAAAGGTATAATTAGAATTAAAATCATTACTTCTATTCAACGCCACACCAAATGTGTATCCCAGCCAATTATTGGTAAAACCAGTATCGCCGGTTTTTGCGTGGGCAAAAGCAACTCCTACGCCGGGAAGTGAAAAAGTAGTTTTATTATTAGAATTATTGCTGCCAAAATACAAAGAAGATGTATTATCAAAACCTAATTGGGCTGATGCGGCAAAGTCATTTTTGCGATAAAAACCCAATCCGGCTGGGTTTATTCCAAATGCACCAATGTCTCCACCCAATGCCGTTTGAGCACCTCCTATGGCTTGAATTCTTGCTGTTCCCATAATATTATACTGGGAGTAACGCAACGCATCATCTACATAGCTTTGAGCTTTTACTTTAGAAATAATAACGGTAGTAAATACTAAAAAGGTAAGTGTTTTTTTCATATAAAAAATTACATATAAAACCACAAAGCCCATTCATTATGGGCTTTGATGCAATATCTATTGATTTCCTGGTCTCGGTCTCGAGCTACTTCCATTGCCTGTCGACTCACGACGCGGAGGTGGAGTTGGATAAGTATCGTTAGTACGCGGGCGACTCTCTGGAAGTGAGTAAGATCCATCATTTGATGGTCTTGGTCTGCTGGTTTCTGATCCTTGTGAAGGTGTATACCTTCCATCAGTAGAATTAGGACGTTGCCTGCTATTTTGACCCGAAGTTCCTGGGTAATAATAACCTGTTTCACCATTAGGGCGAGGTCGGTTTATAGTTCCGCTACCATTAGGACGAGGATGGTTGTAGGTGGCGGTGGATCCATTAGGGTAATAATAGCCTGGATAATAATTTGAATACCAAGGATTACCGTAGTAATAATTATACACCCCGTAAGGATATCCATAATATGAATAGGGAGCGTAAGGATAGTAGGAGTAAGGGTAATATGAGTAATAAGGGCTACCCCAGCCAAATGAAATTCCAAAAGAAGAGCCATAGTAAGGAGAATTCCATGCATTACCCCAACTGTAATTCATCCCGAGCCAACTTGAACCTGGATATCCGTAGAATGAATTACCATAGTTATTGGGTGAATAAAAGTAATTACTTCCATAACTCGGATAGTAGAACCTGTTTATTCTATTAGCATAGTAGTAATCAGGATCATACGGGTCATAATAATGGGTCAATGGGCCATCGAAAGCAGTGTTATTATTTTGATAGTAACTATCACTTGTAGAAGCCTGGTAAACCGAAGCTGGTTTAACATCTGTTTTAGTGAAATAGATATCATTATCAACAACTTCGGTGTTGGTATTTTGAGCCATTTTACTTGAAGAACATGCTCCTAACAACACAGTTGAAAGTAAAACAAGGTTATATAGTTTTTTCATGGCTATTTTAATGTAAATTAAAATTAATCATTCTATAGTAAGAACGCAAATTTCCTATTTTTGTTGGGATTCTGAGTAACAAAATTGTTCCTCCAGAAATTATTAATATCAATATTATTTACCCGTCTGGTACAGAACCTTTTATAAAACATGGCTAAAGATTTAACAAGCAGAGAACAAGATTATTCACAATGGTATAATGAAATAGTAACCAAGGCCGACCTTGCCGAACACTCATCAGTTAGAGGTTGTATGGTTATTAAACCCTATGGTTATTCAATTTGGGAAAAAATGCAAGCGGTTCTTGATAAAAAATTTAAGGATACCGGTCATTCCAATGCCTATTTCCCTTTATTCATTCCGAAATCATTTCTGTCTAAAGAAGCAGCCCATGTAGAAGGTTTTGCAAAAGAATGCGCTGTTGTAACCCATTATCGCCTTAAAGTTGATCCTGAAACCGGAGGTGTTATCGTTGATCCTGAAGCAAAGCTGGAAGAAGAACTAATCGTTCGTCCAACCTCTGAAACCATTATTTGGAATACTTACAAAGGTTGGATTCAATCGTACAGAGATCTTCCAATATTAGTAAATCAATGGGCCAATGTGGTTCGTTGGGAAATGCGTACACGTTTATTTTTAAGAACGGCGGAGTTTTTATGGCAAGAAGGTCACACGGCTCATGCTACAGCTGAAGAAGCAATTGCTGAAACCGAACAAATGCTGGAAGTGTATGCTGATTTTGCAGAAAACTGGATGGCTTTGCCTGTGGTGAAAGGACGTAAAACGCCAAACGAACGTTTCGCAGGAGCTCTAGATACCTATTGCATTGAAGCTTTGATGCAAGATGGAAAAGCGTTACAAGCTGGCACTTCACATTTCTTAGGCCAGAATTTTGCCAAAGCTTTTGATGTGAAATTTACAAGTAAAGAAGGTAAACTGGATCATGTTTGGGCTACATCATGGGGGGTTTCTACCCGTTTAATGGGAGCTCTTGTTATGGCTCATTCTGATGATGACGGATTAGTTCTTCCTCCAAAACTTGCGCCTATACAAGTGGTAATTGTTCCTATTTATAAAGGCGACGAAGAGTTTGATAAAATCAGTGAAACGGCGAATTCAATTAAAAAGAATTTAGAATCTAAAGGTATTTCTGTCAAATATGATAATAGAGATACGCAGCGCCCTGGCTTTAAGTTTGCTGAATGGGAATTGAAAGGTGTTCCGGTTCGTATTGCGATTGGTGCCCGTGATCTTGCTAATCAAACGGTTGAGGTTGCTCGTCGTGATACAAAAGAGAAAGCCGTGTATGAAATGTCAAACCTTGAATTAAAAGTTGAACAACTATTAGAAGATATTCAAAACAACATTTACAGTAAGGCTAAAGCGTTCCGTGATGAAAATATTACTAAAGTAGATTCATACGATGATTTTAAACGTGTTTTGGATGAGAAGCCTGGATTTGTTGCTGCTCATTGGGATGGAACAGCTGAAACTGAACAGGTGATAAAAGATGAAACTAAAGCAACAATTCGTTGTATTCCATTAAATAATTCATTAGAAGAAGGTCGGTGTATTTTAACCGGAAAACCTTCTACTCAGCGTGTTTTGTTTGCAAGAGCATACTAAGTTAAGAGTGTTGAATTATAAAAAAAGGCGAAGATTATCTTCGCCTTTTTTTATAATATCTATTAAACTTATGCTGTAAATTTTTCTTCAACTTTGGGCAGGAGAGCTTCTTCATAAAAAGTAACTTCTCCTGAATCAATATTGTAAATGCCTCCTACTAAGCCAATTTGTTTCTTTTCTAACATTTCGGCAAGAATAGGACTGGCCTCTTTGACTTTGTTCATTGCAGTAAAAACATTAAGGCGGGTTACATTATTTACAAAAACATAATTGGATGAATCTCGATTTTCCATTGTTGTAATCTCTGCATCTAATGCAGGCTTAAACTTCTCGAGTAATGTTGTAAGATTTCCCATTTTCACATGATCACATGCACCTTTTACGGCTCCACAGCCGGTATGCCCAAGTATTACGATCAATTTTGAGCCTGCTACTTTACAAGCAAATTCCATACTTCCTAAAATGTCGTCATTGACTACATTACCTGCAATACGTACACTAAAGATATCACCCAATCCTTGATCAAAAATAACTTCAGCTGAAGTCCGTGAATCAATGCAACTCAAAATAACAGCATGAGGATATTGCGCTTTTGCTGTTTCGTGCACTAGGTGAGAATTACTGCGATAAAGACTATTGCTCTTGACAAAGCGGCGGTTACCATCTTTTAAAATCTGTAGTACTTCCGTCGGAGTTAATTTCGACTGTGTTTGCTCAGTAGGCGCGCTTAAGAAACTAACATGGTTTTGTTGTACATAACGGTCTTTAAAGCCTAACAAGTTTAGTTCAATATTCCTACTTGGTGCCTTATTATTTTTAAACTCATTAATAATTTCCAAAATATCATGGTCGATATAAAAAGAGTACGTGGCATCAATAATAACCTTTGAGTTTTCAGGAATCTTTTCCAACGTTACTATTAAAGCCGCCTTGTTTAAAAAAGAGACTTCTTCTGATAGTTCAATACGAATTACTTCACCAATATGATATCGTTCCTTGGCAAAGAAATAAGAATTTTTAAGGTTGTTTTTAAGAATATAGAATACACTCATTGTCAACCCAATTCCGATACCCATTAACAGATCTGTAAATACGATTGCAATAACGGTTATAATAAAAGGAATAAATTGATTCCATCCTGCAGCGAAAACGTCTTTAAAAATTTTAACCTTAGCTAATTTATACCCCGTCATAATTAAAATTGCAGCTAAGGCTGCTAGAGGAATTAAATTCAACAAACGAGGTATGAACAAGGCTGAAAGCAAAAGCAAAGTACCATGAATGATGGCCGATAATTTAGTTTTTGCGCCCGATTGCACATTCGCCGAGCTTCGTACAATTACCGAAGTAATTGGTAAACCACCTATTAACCCGGAAACAATATTACCAATACCTTGAGCGGTTAATTCGCGACTAGTAGGTGAATGTCGTTTTTCGGGATCGATTTTATCAACAGCTTCCAAGCTCAACAATGATTCGAGTGATGCTACAATTGCCAATGTAATAGCAATCATATAAACTTGTTTATTTGCTATTCCTGAAAAATCAGGAAATGAAAATTGTCCTATGAAATCGTTGAGGCCGTTGTTAACCGGGATACTTACAAGATGAGAATCATTCAAAACCAAAGGTCCTCCATTGATCTTAAAGATATAATTTAGAAAAATACCCATAAGTACGACCGCTAGAGGTGCCGGGAAAAGTTTAAACTTTTTAAACATGGGCTTTTCCCAAAGAAGTAAAATACCAATTGAAACAGCCGCAATGATAGTTGCTCCCAAATGCAGTTGACCCATGGTTGCAAGTATCTCAGTAAACGTATTTTTTTGATCTGCCTGAAGAAATGCAAGGTCTCCTTCAGCATTCTTATCGTATCCTAAAGCATGAGGAACTTGTTTTAATATCAAGATGATACCAATAGCAGCCAACATTCCTTTAATTACATTTGAAGGAATATAATTAGCAACAGCACCGGCTTTTAACAACCCTAAAATCAGTTGAATAGCTCCAGCTATTGTTATAGCCAATAAAAACAATTGATATGATCCAAGAGAGGTGATCGCACTTAAAACAATAGCAGTTAAACCTGCTGCCGGTCCACTTACACTCAATTGTGATCCACTAAGCGTACCAACCACAATACCTCCAACCATTCCTGCTATTAATCCGGAAAATAAAGGAGCACCGGAGGCTAATGCAACACCCAAACACAAGGGTAGGGCTACCAAAAAAACGACAATACTTGCCGGAAAATCATTTTTTATATTAGATAATAGATTATCAGTTGTTTTCATTTGTTATAAGTTGTGATAATAGTTATGAACTAATTATCATAAAACAATAGTTAACAAGAAAGGAATTGCAATGCAGTTATAAAAACTTACTCATAAACAATGCATTAAGTAAATTTTATAATAATTTAAAGACCTTTCTCTTGAATTCGTAATAAATTTTCAGAAATAAATTCCAGTCGGAAATATCCAAGTGGAAGAATTTTAATAATGATTGAATTAGGAAAGGTCAGGGGGAGGGACGATTTTCTCAATTACAGGTTGAGTATACCATGAAGATTGATTTACATTTAGAGCAAGCGTTATTGAGGTAATTTTTCTGATTCTTGCATGAAGATGATCACTAAAGAACTTTTCTTCAAAAGCTTTTTTCTTTACGAGTTTATTGTCATGCTCATCTTGTAAATCTTCAACAAGCACTATACTTGCATTCAATACACCATGCACAATAGTAGTCACCTCATTACCAATAATGGTAAAAAGAGTGAATAGCATAATATATTGAACCCAGTTTCTTAACATTTAAGCGCGCAAAGTAATATATGTTTTTCATAAAAAAAAAGTCCTATGATAAATCACAGGACTTTTTTTGTTTTATGCTTCAAATTGTAGTTCGCTTAAGTAGCGATACAAGCCGTTATCCTTAAGCATCAAATCATTATGATTGCCTACTTCAATAACTTTACCTTTTTCTATGACAACAATTTTATCAGCTTCACGAATTGTTGAAAGTCGGTGAGCAATGATAATTGAAGTTCGGTTTTTCATTAATTCCTCTAAGGCTTCTTGAACCAAACGCTCTGATTCAGAATCTAATGAACTGGTTGCTTCGTCCAGAATTAAAATTACTGGATTCTTCAACAATGCACGGGCGATAGCAATACGCTGACGTTGACCTCCTGAAAGTTTTACACCGCGTTCACCAACTAATGTATCATATCCTTCAGGGAAAGTCATGATAAAGTTATGAGCATTTGCACCTTTAGCGGCTTCAATTATTTCTTCATCTGAAGCGCCTATCTTACCGTAAGCAATGTTCTCTTTAATACTTCCTCCGAATAATAAAACATCTTGCGGAACAATGGCTATCTGATTACGAATATCAGTTAAGGAATAATTGTTCGATGGTTTTCCATCATATAAAAGCTGACCTTTTTGAGGTTCGTAGAAGCGTAAAACCATTTGTGCGATGGTAGATTTACCGGCACCACTTGGGCCAACTATAGCAATACGTTCACCAGCATTGGCGGTAAATGAAACATCATTCAATACACCAATTTCAGGGCGCGAAGGGTAATTGAAATGAATATTATTGAAAGATATATCGCCTTTTAAGTGTTGTTTTACACTGTTTTCAGCCGAAACAATGCTAATTGGTTCATTGTGTTCCTTAAGCAATTCAACCACACGTTCTGTAGCACCTAAGGTTTTCTGTAATTGTGCATATAACTCTGCAAAGCCACCCATTGCGCCGCCAACAAACCCAGAATACAGAATAAACTGAGTAAGCTGACCAACTGTAATTTCACCGGATTGAACCATTCGTGAACCATACCAAATTACGGCTACAATTGATCCAAAAAGACCCATTGTAATAAATACCACAAATCCGCCACGGTATTTAGCGCCTCTCATGGCATATTTAACTACTTTATCGATGCTATTACTATAACGAACAGCTTCATACGCTTCGTTAACGAAAGCTTTAACGCTTGATATTCCTTGTAAGGTTTCTTCAACAATAATATTTGACTCTGCAAGCTTATCTTGTGCCTTACGTGATATTTTACGAATAAATCGACCGAAGAAAATAGCAGCCGCAATCAAAAACGGAAAGATGCTCAGCATCATCAAGGTAAGCTTTAACGAAACCAAACAAAGTGCGGTCACACCACCTGCTAATACAATGATTTGTCTTAAAAACTCTGAAAATGTAGTTGTGATGCTATCTTGAATTTGAGAAAGATCAGCTGAAATACGGCTATTTAATTCACCCACTCGGCGACGGGAAAAGAAATCCATCGAAAGTGTGATCAATTTAAAGTAAGTGTCTTTACGAATGCTTGCAAGTGTTTTCTCGGCTACTTCAACAAACCAAAGAATACGGAAAAAAGAAAAGAATGCTTGAACACATAAAATACCAACCAACAACAAAGCAATCTCATTGATATTGTTAAGGGTTTCACGTTTTATACTATTAGTAGCTGAATCAATCAGGCTACCCATTTCTTTAGGAATAAAAAGAAATGCAATTGTGGAAAGCAGCAGAAATAACAGCCCAAAACCGAATTTTAAACGGTAGGGCTTCATGTACTTTAAAAGAATTGCTGCATTTTTTAATGAATCCTTAGTAATCTTTGCTTTGGGTAATTCCTGTTCAGTAGGATTCCCACTATTTAACCGCGCACGCGCCATCTATCTGAAAATTTAGTATGCTGCAAAAATAATAAAATTGAGTAAGGGTGCCTTTTAAGACAAAAAAATGACAGGAAAATGATGAAGAAGCAGCAGAAAGTATAAAGTTGTCTCGGATTTTACTTTTATCTATAAGCTTTCTGCTTTCGCTATGCACTACTAGCCACTACTGTGCTCCAAGCTTCAGGTTTATCATTGAAAAGAATCTTAGTTGCGGCCCAGGTTGTTAAAAAAAGTTCTGAATGTCGATAAATTTCAAGATGATCTTCACTTTCCCATTTACTGAATGTAAAAAAACGGTTCGGTGATGTTGTATCGTTTAAAAGTTCAAGATGATAGCAACCTTCAAAATTTCTGATTTTACCTTTTGATGCTTCAAATATTTCCAAAAATGTTTCTACGTGTTCCGGTTGGAAACTCATTTTTACAATTCTATTGATCATGCTTATTAAGTTAAAAGATAAAGGCTTGAGGTTTTAGCATACAAGTTTGAATTTAAAACCTCAAGCCTCAAGCCCAAAGCCTGAAACCTACAACTTACTTTATTTATCGTAAAATTCAATCCTTATGATATCTCCGACGTGTAGTCCAAGTAAACCTGCGGCATTGCCTTTGTTGATGGCAATTTCCAGAAAATTAGAGATGCTAAAAATGCAAAGTTTTTCACCTTCGGGAACTTCATTGTAATGGATATTTATCTTATTAATGGATTCATTTCTTCGGAAATAAACCTCAAATCTACGCTTCATTCGAGCTGATTCAAACAGTTCTTTTGTAATATTGGTAATCACATTTTGAAATGAATCAATATAGATTACAGAACCTCTGATTATATTTTGTTCAACTACGGGCTGAATCAACGAGCGATGATTATAATCGGTGGTTTCTGCACCCAAACCCGTTAAAACACCTCCGTTCGCCAGATGACAGGCTGCTTTTACAAAAATATCCAGTAAAGGAAAATGTAAGAACTTCGCTTCAGCTTTAATATTAATTGCTACAATTTTGGTGGGTGGATGTTCAAATAGTAATGAAAAAATACCATTGTCAGGACCTACAAAATAATGACCATCACTCGCCATTGCTAAGTAGCGCGGATTGGATCCGTAGTTGGCATCAATACCTATAAGATGGACGGTTCCCTTCGGGAAAAATTTGTAACTATTTTTGAGAATGAAAGCTGCCTGCGGTATATTGTAAGATGATATTTGATGGGAAACATCTATAATGTTTGCATTAGGCAGTTGCGATAGAATGGCGCCTTTTAAAGCACTTTGATAAAAGTCTTTGTGCCCAAGGTCGGTTGTTAAAGTAATAATTGCCATTCGCTAATATTTGGTTATTTTTACGCTAAATTAATCGGTAGAAGTAGAATAAATGCTTATATTAATAACATTGAATTATTCAATCGACCATAAATATAAGGCTCTCCGGCTGAAAATCAGAACCACAAATATTAAAATTTTATCTAAAAAGTAACGATTTTGAGTGAAGCTATTTTAAACCTTGAAACCATTGACCCCAAAATTTTCTGGGGAACAACCAACGAACACTTTGAAATTCTGAAACGTAATTTCCCCAAACTGAAGCTTGTAGCCAGGGGAACTGAACTAAAAGCTTTAGGCGATGAAATGGAATTAATAAGTTTTACTGAAAAGTTTGACCGACTTGCTTCTCATTTCGAAAAATTCCACTCAATTACTTCGCGTGATTTCGAGCATATTCTTGGCATAACCAATGGTAACTCATCTGCCCAGGCTACGGTTCCTATTGAACCCAATAACAAGGATGTTCTTGTTTTCGGTCCTAACGGAATAATGGTTCGAGCTCGAAGTGAAAATCAGCGTAAAATGGTGGATAGAGCAGTAAATAATGATATTATTTTTGCTATTGGCCCAGCAGGAACGGGGAAAACCTATACAGCCGTTGCACTTGCCGTAAGAGCTTTAAAAAACAAGGAAGTAAAACGTATTATTTTAACGCGTCCAGCTGTTGAAGCAGGGGAGAACCTTGGTTTTTTACCTGGGGACCTGAAAGAAAAAGTAGATCCATATTTACGTCCTTTATATGATGCATTGGATGATATGATTCCCGCTGAAAAACTTAAAACATATCTTGAAAATCGCACCATTGAAATAGCGCCATTAGCATTCATGCGCGGACGTACACTTGATAATGCATTTGTAATATTGGATGAGGCTCAAAATGCTACGGATATGCAGCTTAAAATGTTTTTGACTCGTATGGGGCCTTCAGCTAAATTCATTGTAACAGGAGATATTACTCAAATCGATTTGCCGAAAAAGCAAATGTCAGGATTGTTCAAGGCACTTGAAATTTTACCTAACATACCCGGAATTGATATCATTTATTTAAATGGATCAGATGTAGTTCGACATAAACTTGTTCGTAAGATTTTAGAGGCCTACGGCGACATATAAACAAACGGAAAATAGGTGACGTTCGATCACCATAAGCACTAAATTATTAATATTTTAAAAAACAATGAACGCTTTACAGAATACCAATTATAATTTCCCAGGGCAGAAAAACTTTTATAAAGGCAAAGTACGTGATGTATATACTATAAATGATGACTATTTAGTGATGGTAGTATCTGATCGTATTTCTGCATTCGATGTAGTTTTGCCACGTGCTATTCCTTATAAAGGACAAGTTTTAAACCAAATTGCAGCACGCTTTTTAGCAGCTACAAGCGATATTGTTCCAAATTGGGTTATTGATGTTCCGGATGCAAACGTTACAATTGGTTTACAATGCGAAACATATCCGGTTGAAATGGTAGTTAGAGGCTATTTAGCTGGTCATGCTGCCCGTGAATATAAGGATGGAAAACGCATGCTATGTGGAGTTGCCTTACCAGAAGGTTTAAAAGAAAACGATAAACTACCTCAACCAATCATTACTCCAACTACCAAAGCGAAGGAAGGGCATGATATGGATATCTCCAGAGAAGAAATCATTGCGCAGGGAATCGTTTCAGAAGAGGAGTACACTCAGTTAGAGAATTACACCCTTGCCTTATATGCTAGAGGCACCGAAATGGCTGCCGACCGTGGATTAATTTTGGTGGATACAAAGTATGAATTCGGTAAAAAAGACGGTAAGATTTATTTAATAGATGAGATTCACACTCCTGATTCTTCCCGCTACTTTTATAAAGATACCTATCAAGAATTGCAAGAATCAAATCAACCACAGCGTCAACTTTCAAAAGAATTTGTTCGTCAATGGTTGATTGAAAATGGATTTCAAGGAAAAGATGGTCAGAGTGTACCAGAAATGACTGACAGCATAGTGAGTTCTATTTCAGATCGTTACATTGAATTGTATGAGAAGATTATTGGTGAAAATTTTGTAAAAAACAACACCGATAATATTGTAACAAGGGTTGAACGAAACGTTACAGAGTTTTTAAAAAATAAAAATCAATAGTAATTTTTTAAAAAAAATAACCTTAATTTGGTTTTAACAAAATTAAAATACGTTTTCTCTTATGAAATTTTCAGTTGATAAACACGAAAAGTATGTGGTATTTAAGCTTAATGAAGATAAGCTGAATTCCATTATTACGCCCATGTTGAAGTCGGAATTGATTTTATTGAATGCAGAGGGCTTTCGGAATATCATCCTCGATTTATCTGAAGTAAAATACTCAGACTCTTCGGGTTTGAGTGCTATATTATTAGGTCACCGCATTTGTAAAGGTAGCAGCGATAATGAAGGTACATTTGTATTAGCTACGCTCAATCCACCAGTACAAAAACTTATCAATATCTCTCAATTGGAAAATGTATTGAACATTGTCCCAACGGTTGATGAAGCAATTGATTACGTGTTTATGGAAGAGATTGAACGGGATTTGAATAATGAAGCTGAAAATTTAGGTTAATCATCTCCACAATTGACAAAATTTGAAGTAACGATACTGGGGAGTAGTTCCGCTACTCCCGCTTATCACCGTTTTCCATCATCGCAAATAGTTAATTACAATCAAAAATATTTCATGATCGACTGTGGTGAAGGCACACAGTTTCAATTGTTAAAATATGGATTCGGCTATAATAAAGTGGATCATATTTTTATAAGCCATCTTCATGGTGATCATTATTTAGGCTTGGTTGGATTGATTTCCAGCATGCACTTAAATGGACGCGGAAAAGAGCTTGTTTTAGTTGGCCCTCCAGCACTAAAAGAAATTATAGACATACAGCTATTTCATTCTCAGACAACCCTTCGTTTTCCAATTAAGTTTATTCCTACACAAACTGATCAGCCGGAAATAGTTTATCGGAATACTGAAATTGAAATAGAAACAATCATTCTGGATCATAGAATTCCTTGTACAGGATTCTTTTTCAAAGAAATAAAACGTCCGCGCAAAATTGTTAAGGAAATGTTAGAAATTTATAACATTACTCCCGATGAAATTCCGGCGTTAAAAGAAGGTCATGATTATGTAATAGAAGATGGAACAGTTGTTCCTAATTATGTTCTTACTACCGATTCTCCAGTGCCACGTAGTTATGCATATTGTTCTGATACCCTAATGATTACCAGTTTTATTGAGCAAATTAAAGGAGTGGATTTATTGTATCATGAAACCACTTTTTTAGAGGATATGCTTGAACGAGCAAGGGACACTCATCATACTACAGCAAAACAGGCTGGGGAAATAGCTACTATGGCAGAAGCAAAAAAACTAATTATTGGGCATTTTTCGGCACGTTACCGTGATTTATTATCACATCTGGAAGAATGTAAAACCACTTTCAAAAATGTTGAATTGGCTAAAGAAGGTATTACGTTTTCCATCGAAAACTAAATAACATCAAAAAAATATTGCATAAAAAAAGCATTCTGAAATACAGAATGCTTTTTTTATGCAGATAAATCTAAATTTATTCTGAAGGTTTTTTGTCTTTACCACCACCAAAAACAGAGAATCTTACATAACGTTTAGGATTTTCTTTTAAGTCAATCATTAGTTTATCAAGATCAGCTGCTGATTTATTCAGATTATCATATAGGCCTTTATCATTTAATAACAGGCCTAAGGTACCTTCACCATTTTGAATTTTAGCTAAAATTGAATTCACATTAGCTAAAGATTTACTAGCATTCAGTAAGGTTTCCTGTAAATTAGCCTTAGCAACTTGATCAGTAACCTTATCAAGGTTGGCCATTATATTATTAATGCGCTGGTTGTTATTCTTAAAGTTAGCAGTAATAGCCTCAATATTTTTCATAATAATCCCTAGTCGATCCATTTGTGAATTCAAATTTCCAGAGACCGCTTCCACATTTTTCAAAGAGTGAGCAATACTATTCATGCTTTTGTTAATATTTCTTTGAAATTCAGGATTCAGAATATTATTTATTGAGCTTAGCATGGAATCTACCTTAATCATTACGACTGCAGCTTTATCTTTTATCGGACTTAATGTTTCAGTTATAGATTGCTCCACATCAGGCACAAACTGATCACCTTCATGGGCCATTTCTTTTGAATCACCCAAAACAAAAACAACTGCTTTTCCGCCTAATAAATCAGTACTGGTAATACGGGCAATTGTATTTTTAGGAATTTGTAAATTACTGGTGATATCAAATATCGCTTTAACTTTATGATCAGGGGTTAACTCCATTTTCTTAACGCGACCTATTTGAAAACCATTAACCAAAACAGGTTTTGAGGCGGTAAGTCCTTCCACTCGATCGTAAATCGTATAAAAATCTCTTGAATTGCTAAACACGTCATTACCACGTAAAAAGTTATATCCAAGTATTAAACAAGTTATTGCAAAGGCGGTAAGAATACCGATTTTTGTTTCGTTAGCTATCTTCACTTATGTTTATTTGATGTTTTTTATTTTGTTGAATTGTTTAGAAACTATTTTTTCAAAATCGGTTTCTTTATTTTAACCAACTTTTTAATTGATTTAGTTGGAGGTTTAGGAGTAAGTCAGTTGGCTATTTCCAGCTCTGATTTATATTTTTTAAAAGCTCGATAGATAGACCCAGCCACCTCATCTTGTCCGCTATCAGTTGCTAAATATCTACCTTCTTCACGATTCGATACAAAGCCTGTTTCTATTAAAATGGCCGGCATATTGGTGTACCTTAATACCAGGAACCTTTCTTGTTTAACACCACGGCTGTAACGACTATCACTGTCCTCAAATTCTGATTCGATTTTTGAGGCAAGATTTAGGCTTTTAGCCAGATTTTTGTTTTGGTATAAGGAAAAAATAATATAAGCTTCGGCTGAGTTAGGGTCGAAACCATCGTATTTTTTTGCATAATTGTCTTCTAATAATATCACAGAGTTCTCACGTTTTGCAACTTCCATTTTTTCATTAGAAGTGCGGGAATCCACTCCAAACGCATAAGTTTCTGTTCCATAAGGGGCCCCGCTGTCATTTGAATTACAGTGAATAGAAATAAATAAATCAGCTTTATTACGATTAGCTATTTCTGCGCGTTCACTCAGATCAACAAATGTATCAGTTTTACGGGTGAAGATCACTTTTACATCCGGAAAGTTCTCTTCAATGTACTTGCCTAATTTTAAAGCAATTGCTAAGGTAATATTCTTCTCGATAGCCCATCCTCGATTAGCACCATTATCTTTACCACCATGACCAGCATCAATTACTATGGTTTTAAATTTATATCGAACTGTCTTATTATCAGTGCGAATAGTGAATGATGTAACTAAAATAAATAAAAATGCGAAAGCCAAAGTATTAAAAAATGTTTTCACTGCTCGATTTTTATTTAACTTTGGAGAGTTGTTGGTTTCCATATTCGCAAAAATAATATTCAATTAAATCATTTTGAAATTATTAAAAACGCTTTTTTTTCTTTTAATAACTCCTTTAGTAACTGCAATCTTATTTTTATCTGTTAATCAGGTAAATGGAGCTGCAAGTAATCATTATTTAACTCATTTTTCCTTTGATAAAAAAGATACCATTAAGAAAGATACTCTGAAAGTTTCCAGAAGCAAAGATACAGTAACATCTGTAACTGATACTATTCATAAGGTAACCTTAAAAAAGAAAGAAGGATCACTTTCTTCTAAGGTCAATTATACTGCTCAAGATTCTATTTTAGCTGATCTTGATGGTAAATACCTTTATTTATACAAGGACGCTTCGGTAACTTATGAAAATCTGACTTTAAAAGCTGATTTCATCCGCATTGATCAAAAAACAATGACTGTTTATGCAAAAGGATTGAAAGATAGCACAGGTGTTTATGCAGGCCGTCCATTTTTTACAGGAACAGGAAATGATGTTATTGCCGATAGTTTAGCCTATAATTTCAAATCAAAGAAAGCGAAAGTTTGGGCTGGAGTCAGTTCGGAAGGGGAAGGTTTTATTCGTGGCGGACAAATGAAACTGAACGAAGAAAAAGAGGGCTTTCTTAAAAATGGTATTTATACTACCTGTAATGATCCAAGTCATGTGCATTATGGAATTGAAATCAGCAAAGCAAAAGTTGCCCAAAACCGAATTATCACCGGACCTGCCCATTTATTTATAGAGGACATTCCAATTCCTATTATATTGCCCTTTGGTTTTTTTCCTAAAACCAGCAAACGATCAAATGGGATATTGTTTCCTAGCGTGGGTGAAGATGCTGAAAAGGGCTTTTTTATGCGTGGATTAGGCTATTACGTAGGTTTAGGCGATTATATGGATCTTGCATTTCAAAGTAGTCTTTTTACAAATGGAAGTTATGATTTAGATTTGTCATCACGATATAATGTTCGGTATGATTATAGTGGTAATTTTGCTTTACATTATTCAAATCAGAAATTTGGTGAACCAGGAACTGTAAGTTATTCTAATACAAGAGACTTTCATGTAAACTGGAGTCATACGCAATCCTCCACGGCAACTGGTTCTACTTTTTCAGCTTCTGTTAATGCTGGTACTAGTAAATACTATCAGAATACCGGAAATTACATACCGCTTAATCAACGATTTAACAACACCTTACAATCTTCAGTAAGTTATTCAAAGGCTTGGCTTGGTACTCCGTTTAATTTATCGACAGCATTTACACATAGTCAGGAAATAAACACCGGTGTAATTAATCTTGGATTTCCTTCTTTGGCTTTTACTGTTTCACGTATAAATCCATTTGATTCAAAACGTAGGGTAGGTCCCCAGAAATGGTATAATAAAATTGGATTAAGTTATAATTTGCAGTTTGACAATCAGCTTTCAACTTTTGATTCTTTACTATTTAAAAAGAATACGCTCGATACAGTTCGCTCCGGTATAAAACATACAATTCCTATATCAACATCTTTTACTATAGCGAAAAATTTTTTCTTAACCCCAAGTATCAATTATAATGAATATTGGTATTTTAAAACACTTACAAAGGCTTGGAATCCTCAAGCTAACCGGGTAGATAATATAAACAACTATGGATTTAGCACGGCACGTGATTATGGCTTCAGTACAGGGTTAAGTACCAAGTTATTTGGTATAAAAGAATTTAAGAAAACAAGTGGCATTAGAGCGATCCGGCATGTTTTAACCCCAACACTGGCTTATTTTTACCGACCAGACTTTGGAAGTGATAAATACGGGTATTATAAAACCGTTCAAAGTGATAGCTTGGGGCGTACTACAACTTATTCTATTTTTGAAAATTCTTTATATGGAGGTCCTGCCAGAGGTACTAATAATTCGTTAAGTTTTAGTCTTGATAATATTTTGGAGATGAAGGTGCGATCGAAAAAAGATACAATCAATGGAGAGCAAAAGATTAGTATTTTGGAAGGATTGTCTTTTAGTACAAATTACAATTTTGCAGCAGATTCATTTAAACTAGCCCCAATTAACTTTTCAGGCCGAACCACATTATTTAAAAAAGTGTACATCAACTTTGGAGGTATACTTGATCCGTATTACTATACAAGTACAGGAAGAAGAGTTAATGAATATTCAATAAACAGGAATGGAAAATTGGTTTCACTTACAAGTGGATTCTTTTCTTTAAGTTCTAGTTTTAATTCAAAAAGTAAGCGTACTGCCCCAATCTCTCCTCAACAATACAGAGATTTAACATTGATTGAACCCAATCCAAATAATTTTATTGATTTTGATATTCCTTGGAATTTTAGTGTCAATTATTTTTTAAACTATACCAAAACTTACTCGATCTCAAGCGCAAAATCCTTATCTCAAGCGATAAACTTTAATGGTCAGTTTAGTTTAACACCAAAGTGGGTAATAGGATTTACATCCGGTGTGGATATAACAAATGCTAAACTTAGTCCAACCAGTTTAAGTATTAACCGTGATTTACATTGTTGGGATCTTGCCATGTCTTGGACACCTTTTGGTTTTTATAAAAGTTATAGCATTGATTTACGGGTAAAATCATCAATACTTCAGGATTTAAAACTTAGCAAACGTAGTCCATATTATGCTGGAGATAATTTCTAGTTATATATAAATAGTAAAAAAGCTCAATTCGTTTTGGGCTTTTTTTTATTGCCAAGTCATTAAAAGTTTATTTTAATTATAAATTTGGTAGTAATTTGTTTGTTTGGATGAAATAATATAAATAATTATTGTATTTATTTGTAATTTAAAAAAATAAGTCATACTTTAGATTTATTGTAAAAAAAGGATGAAAACAATCAATACCATTATTACTGTCATTATTTTAATTATTGTGATTATTCACAATTGACAGGGAGTGGTATACTATAGAAACGCACACTAGTATAAATAAAAAAGCCGCTCCCAAAAAAGGAGCGGCTTTTTTTACGTCAGAAAATATGGAAACCTTAACCAATTACTCAGAACAAATTGACCAGGCTGCAAAAAAATTAAAAGATGTAGCTTTACATACACCATTACAGTTCATTCAGCGGCTCTCTGAGAAATACCAATGTAAGGTATATTTTAAACGGGAAGATATGCAGCCTGTTCGTTCTTATAAAATTCGTGGTGCTTACAATAACATTGTTAGTCTTACCCCGGAGCAACGTAATAGAGGAGTCGTTTGTGCTAGTGCGGGTAATCATGCTCAGGGTGTAGCGCTGAGTAGTAAGATGCTTAAAATCAAATCTCACATTTTTATGCCGCAGGTAACGCCAAGGCAAAAAATCGAAAAAGTTAAAAGCTTTGGAGGTGAATGGGTTAGTATCATTCTTATTGGTACTACTTATGATGAGGCGTATGCAGCATCCTGCAAGTTTGCTGAAGAAAACAATTTGGCAATCGTTCATCCATTTGATCAGTTGAACACAATTCTTGGCCAGGCAACTGTTACACGTGAGATTTTAAATGATTTGCCTGGTACCGAAATTCTTATATGCCCGGTTGGCGGAGGTGGATTACTTTCCGGAGCATGTTTGTACCTGTCTGAAAATAATTCAGATGTAAAAATCATTGGTGTGGATCCGGGAGGAGCTCCTAAAATGGAAAAAGCTTTAGAAGCTGGAAAACCCGTTCGATTGGAAAGCATAGATACCTTCATTGACGGAGCTGCGGTAAAACAAATTGGTTCTCTGGCTTATGAAATTTCATCGGCAGGAATAGGTGGATTTCACACAGTTTCTGAAGGCAAGGTTTGTACTACCATGATTGAACTTTATCAAAGCGAAGGAATCATAGCTGAACCTGCAGGAGCAATGTCCGTTGCTGTACTAGATCAATTAGCCGACGAGATCAAGGGCAAGAAAGTAGTTTGTGTAATAAGTGGAGGAAATAATGATATTGCCCGTTATCCTGAAGTAATTGAACGAAGCTTAATTTTTGAAGGTTTAAAGCATTATTTCATTGTTGAATTCGCACAAAAACCCGGTGAACTTCGTAATTTCTTAAATGACGCATTAGGCGTCAACGACGACATTGTGCATTTTCAGTATCTGAAGAAAACGAATAAAGAATTCGGACCTGCATTGGTCGGTATTGAACTCGCTAGTAAAGATGACCTCGAACCTTTACTCTTCCGATTTAGGCAAAATAATATCGTTTACATTAATGTTAATGAACACGAAATGTTGCGAAAATATTTAGTTTAAAAAATAATTAGCCGATTTATTTACAAACAATAAAAATATTTAGCTATGTATTACAATGAAAACTCTATTGTTTTTTACGACGGAAAATTTCTTCCGGCTAAAGACGTTTGTTTAAGCCCATATGGCCAATCATTTCATTACGGAAATGCTGTTTTTGAAGGTATTCGCGCCTACGAAACGGATGAAGGTACACGCATTTTCAAGCCGATTGAACATTTCAAAAGAATGTTGTACTCGTGTAATAAACTGCACATCAAACCAAGCTATTCTGTTAAAGACCTAACAGAGATTTCATACGAATTAATCAAGAAAAATTACCTTAAAAACGCTTATATACGGCCGTTGGTTTTCGTAGGAGAAAATATGTCTTTGGAACCTAGTCATAGTCACCATTTGTTCATAGGAGCCTGGAGCTGGGCAGTGTATTATGGTGATAAATTAACCCGTTTGATGACCTCTTCATACAAACGTTTTAGTCCTGAAGCATTTCATGTTGATACTAAAGTAACCGGTCAATACATAAATGCCATTCTTGCCACCAAAGAGGCAAAAGAAAAAGGATTTGATGAAGCCCTACTACTTGACCAAAACGGCTATATAGCCCAATGCGCCGCCTCAAATTTCTTTTATGAAAAAGATAACAAACTCTATACTCCGGAAGTTGGCAATATTTTCCCTGGCATAACGCGTTCTACAGTTATTGAACTTGCTAATGATTTAGGGTTTGAAATTGTTGAAACAAAAATTAAACCTGAAGATCTTCTTGATATTGACGGTGCTTTTTCAACCGGAACAGCCGCTGAAGTTGCCGGAATTGAAAGTATTGATGGAAGAGGGTTTCGTAAAAATTGGGAGGATACCATGGGTTTTGAAATCAGTGTAAAATACAGGAAAAGAGTTACTTTGAAAGAATACACTGGTTATATTATTTGATTTGAATATCGTAATACAAAAGCCAAATAGTTTATCAAATTTATAACAATAACCTATATTAGATTACAAATATCATAAATGAAAAAATTAAACAGATACAGCGCAACTCTTACTCAAGATACAACACAACCTGCTGCACAAGCAATGCTGTTCGGAATTGGACTTACGGAAGAGGATATGAACAAGGCCCAAATTGGCATTGCTAGTGCGGGTTATGAAGGTAATACCTGCAACATGCATCTTAATGATCTTGCTCGTACAATAAAACATAGTGTGAAAGAAAACGATATGGTTGGTCTCATTTTTAATACCATTGGTGTTAGTGATGGTATTTCAATGGGAACTGATGGAATGCGCTTTTCATTACAATCGCGTGAAATTATTGCCGACAGTATAGAAACAGTTGTATCTGCTCAGTGGTATGATGGCTTGATCACTGTAATGGGCTGTGACAAAAATATGCCGGGCGCTTTAATCGCCATGGGCAGATTGAATCGTCCTTCTGTAATGGTTTACGGCGGAACAATCCATGCCGGCCATCATGATGGTAAGGAACTTGACGTAGTTTCTGCTTTTGAAGCACTTGGTCAGAAAATGGCCGGAACGATTACCCCTGAAGAGTTCAAGGAAGTTATCAAAAAAGCGTGTCCTGGATCCGGAGCATGCGGCGGTATGTATACTGCCAATACCATGTCTTCGGCTATAGAAGCGTTAGGAATGAGCCTGCCTTACAGTTCATCAAATCCTGCCACCAGCAAGGAAAAACAAGAGGAATGTAAGAATGCCGGAAAAGCAGTTCGTCTTCTTCTTGAAAAAAATATTCTCCCTAGAGATATCATGACCTTTAAGGCATTTGAAAATGCCATGACCTTGGTAATGGCATTGGGAGGCTCAACAAATGCTGTTTTACATCTTATTGCCATGGCTAAAGCTGTGGATGTAAAGATTACGATCGACGATTTCCAACGCATTTCTGATAAAACTCCATTCATTGCCGACTTGAAACCAAGTGGCAAATACTTAATGGAAGATGTTCATAAAATCGGAGGAACACCAGCCGTAATGAAATATCTTTTAAAAGAAGGATTTTTACATGGCGACTGCTTAACCGTAACCGGTAAAACCGTTGCTGAAAACTTAGCTGAAATTCCTGATTTACCAATCGGCCAACAAGTTATTGTACCGATTGACACACCAATAAAAGCTACAGGCCACCTGCAAATTTTATATGGAAACCTGGCTCAACAAGGTTCTGTTGCAAAAATTACAGGAAAAGAAGGTTTGACTTTTACAGGTCCTGCGAAAGTATTTGATACTGAATTTTTATTTAATGATGCCGTGCTTGATGGCAAAATTGAAAAAGGTGACGTTATTGTAATCCGTTATCAAGGACCAAAAGGAGCACCAGGTATGCCGGAGATGTTAAAACCTACCTCATTAATCATGGGTGCCGGTTTGGGTAAAAACGTAGCCTTAATAACTGATGGACGTTTTTCAGGTGGAACTCATGGATTCGTTGTTGGACACGTAACTCCTGAAGCTCAGGCTGGTGGTTTAATTGGATTGTTGAAAGATGGAGATATGATCACTATTGATGCTGAAAAACGAGTTTTAAATGCTGAATTATCCGATGAAGAAATCGAAAAGCGTAAATCAGAATGGACTCAACCTGCTTGGAGAGCAACGAAAGGCACGTTAGCAAAATATATAAAAAATGTATCATCGGCATCTGAAGGATGTGTTACCGATGAATTATAAGACTATTTACCTATTAAAAATATGAGTTTAGCTAAAAATGATACAGTTTTGCAAGAATCTACGGTTGAGTACGATACTCAACTGTCAGGTTCAAGTGCTGTATTGGAAGCATTTCTTGCTGAAGGAGTAGATACTATTTTTGGTTACCCGGGTGGTGCTATTATGCCCATCTATGACGCTTTATATGATTATCAGGATAAATTGCAACATATCCTGGTTAGACATGAGCAAGGCGGAATACATGCAGCTCAGGGCTATGCAAGAACTTCCGGTAAAGTAGGGGTTGTATTTGCAACCAGCGGACCTGGGGCTACTAATTTGGTTACTGGCCTGGCTGATGCAATGATTGACAGTACTCCTTTGGTATGTATTACCGGTCAGGTTTTTTCACATTTACTAGGAACTGATGCATTTCAGGAAACTGATGTAATCAATATTACTACTCCGGTTACTAAATGGAACTATCAGGTTACTGATGCCAATGAAATTCCTGAAGTATTGGCCAAAGCATTTTACATTGCTGAGAGTGGCAGGCCGGGTCCTGTGTTAATTGATATCACAAAGAATGCTCAGCTTCAAAAATTTGATTACAAAAGGTACACCAAATGTAAGCACATTCGCAGCTATCGCCCAAAACCAATCGTTCGTAAGGAATATGTTGAGGCTGCTGCTCAGCTAATCAATGAGGCAAAAAAACCATTTGTTTTATTTGGGCAAGGGATTATTCTTGGTAAAGCCGAAAATGAGTTTAAGACCTTCATTGAAAAAGGAGGTTTGCCTGCTGCCTGCACACTTTTAGGGTTAAGCGCATTGCCAACTGAGCATCCTTTGCACGTTGGTATGTTGGGCATGCACGGAAATTACGGACCGAATGTATTAACCAATGAGTGTGATGTATTAATTGCAATAGGGATGCGTTTTGATGACCGGGTTACCGGACTTCTCTCCAAATACGCCAAACAAGCCAAAATCGTTCACCTTGATATTGATCCTTCTGAAATTAATAAGAATGTCAAAGCAGATGTTGGCGTTTGGGGCGACTGTAAAGACACATTGCCTTTGCTTACCAGTTTGATTAACGAAAATGTGCATACAGCTTGGATTCAAAAGTTTTATGATTATCGCCAGCAAGAAATTGATGCCGTAATTACCAACGAATTGCATCCTAAAGGAGATAAAATGACGATGGGAGAGGTGATTCATCAGTTGAATGAGCTTACCCATGGTAATGCAATTGTTGTTACCGATGTTGGTCAGCATCAAATGGTTACTTGTCGCTATGCAAAATTCAATGACACCAAGAGTAATATCACTTCGGGCGGTTTGGGAACGATGGGCTTTGCTTTACCTGCAGCTATTGGAGCAAAATTTGGCGCACTGCACAGAACTGTTGTTGCCGTAATAGGCGATGGTGGCTTTCAAATGACTTTGCAGGAATTGGGTACCATCATGCAAAACGATATTGACGTAAAAATATTAATTCTTAATAATCAGTTTTTGGGAATGGTGCGTCAGTGGCAGGAGCTATTTCATGAACGTAGGTATTCATTTACAGATATTAAGAGTCCTGATTATATCATGTTGGCAAAATCATATGGAATAGCCGCTCAAAAAGTGGAAGCTCGTGAAAATCTTGTAGCAGCTTTAGCTACTATGCTTCAACATAAAGGATCATTCTTATTGGAGGTAATGGTAGGCAGAGAAAACAATGTCTTCCCGATGGTTCCGCAAGGATGTAGTGTAAGTGAAATTAGATTGAGGTAAAAATCTGTTATTGGTTAATGGTTATTTTGTTATTAATTAACGTGTCAACCATCATGACCAGTAAATGGACCTAATAACTAGTCGAATCACTAATAACAAAACATGAAAGCAGAATATACAATAACCGTTTATACCGAAAATCATATTGGCTTACTTAACCGTATTGCAATTATGTTTTCGCGTAGAAAAATAAATATTGAAAGCCTTAATACTTCTCCTTCAGAAGTTAATGGTATTCACCGATTTACAATCGTGGTAAATGAAACGGAGGAAGTGGTACGCAAAATTGTAAGTCAGATCGAAAAACAAGTTGAAGTACTTAAAGCATTTTACAATACTGATAACGAAATTGTTTGGCAGGAACTAGCTTTGTACAAAGTTCCTACAGATGAGATTGCTGAAAAAGTAAAAGTAGAAAGACTTCTGAGGGAATATGGAGCAAGAGCGGTAGTAATTCGTAAAGACTATACTATTTTTGAAGCTACGGGCCACCGTGAAGAAACTGAAAAACTACTGGAAGTACTGGCTCCTTACGGATTAATTGAATTTGTACGGAGTGCCCGAGTAGCCATTCTAAAAGCGAGCAGCGGTTTTCACGATAAACTTATGGAGCTTGAAATGGAAGCAAATATTGAATCAATTTAAAAATCAACCAATTAAAAATATATAATTCTAAAATTAACAAAATGGCACAAAATAATTACGCTGAATTAATGGATGCAGCAATTGAACTGAAATCAACCAATTATTTCAATACGCTTTCATTAAGAGAGAAATTAAATCAGTTAGGTGTATGCGAGTTTTTAGACGGAAGCCATTTCTCGGATGGTGTTAATGCTTTAAAAGGCAAAAAAATAGTTATTGTGGGCTGCGGTGCCCAAGGTTTAAATCAAGGATTAAACTTAAGAGATTCGGGCCTTGATGTTTCGTATGCACTACGTGAAGAAGCCATTGCAGCTAAACGTCAATCATGGAAAAGTGCAACTGATCATGGTTTTGCAGTAGGTACCTATGAAGAATTAATTCCAACAGCTGATTTAGTAATCAACTTAACTCCTGATAAACAACACACAGCAGTAGTGTCAGCTGTAATGCCATTGATGAAACAAGGTGCTACCTTATCTTATTCACACGGTTTCAACATCGTTGAAGAAGGAATGCAGATCCGTAAAGATATTACTGTTATCATGGTGGCGCCTAAATGCCCTGGTACTGAAGTTCGCGAAGAGTTTAAAAGAGGTTTCGGTGTACCAACCTTAATCGCGGTACATCCTGAAAATGATCCTCAAGGAAAAGGATGGGCACAAGCAAAAGCATATGCTGTTGGTACAGGCGGACATAAAGCTGGTGTATTGAAATCATCTTTTGTGGCTGAAGTAAAATCAGATTTGATGGGTGAACAAACTATTCTTTGTGGTTTGTTGCAAACCGGTTCAATTTTATGTTTCGACAAAATGGTGGAAAAAGGAATTGACAAAGGTTATGCAGCTAAGTTGATTCAATACGGCTGGGAAGTTGTAACTGAAGCTTTAAAACAAGGTGGTATCACTGCAATGATGGATCGTCTTTCTAATCCTGCTAAAATCAAAGCCTTTGAAGTATCAGAAGAATTAAAAACCATTATGCGTCCATTGTTCCAAAAACATCAGGATGATATCATGAGCGGAGTTTTCTCTTCAACGATGATGACAGATTGGGCAAATGACGATAAAAATTTATTGACCTGGAGAGCTGCAACTGGCGAAACTGCTTTTGAAAAAACTGCAGCCGGTGATGTTAAAATTTCTGAACAAGAATTCTTTGACAATGGTTTGTTAATGGTTGCAATGGTAAGAGCCGGTGTTGAATTAGCTTTTGAAACCATGGTTGAGTCGGGAATTATTGCTGAATCAGCTTATTACGAGTCATTGCACGAAACTCCTTTGATCGCAAATACCATTGCACGTAAAAAATTGTTCGAAATGAACCGTGTAATTTCTGATACCGCAGAATACGGTTGTTATCTATTTGATCATGCTTGCAAACCGTTATTAGCTGACTTCATGAAAACAGTGGACACTGATATTATCGGAAAAAACTATAATGAAGGAAAAGATGCAGGGGTTGACAACAAGACTTTAATTGCTGTAAACAGCGCTATCCGTTCGCATCAGATTGAAGCGGTAGGTAATGTGTTAAGACAGGCAATGACTGCTATGAAATCAATCAGCACTGTTGCTTAACCCAACATTTTTTCTAATTAATCCTTAATAATAAATGCTGTCGTTGCAGAGTCCTCCTGATTTTCTCAGGGGGATTTTCTGTTTTTTAGAAAAACAGAATCCTTCTTTCAAAATAAAAATTCATTTCAAGTATTGAAAAATAAATACTCAATTTAGCTGAATAAAAATCCTGGAAACATGTTTGTAGAGATCATAACCATTGGTGATGAAATATTAATTGGACAAGTTGTTGACACCAATTCTGCCTGGATGGCCAAGAAGCTGAATGACATTGGTTTTGCTGTTAAACAAATCACTTCGATAAGCGATAATAAAGAAGAAATCTTAAAAACATTAAAGGAAGCTGCTTCAAGAGCCGATCTTATCCTGATAACGGGCGGATTGGGGCCTACCAAAGACGATATTACCAAGCACACGCTTTGTGAATATTTCGGGTCAAAGCTGGTTATGAACGAAGCTGCGCTCGAAAATGTAAAGCGAATCTTTGCCCGTTTCAATCGTCCGATGATTGATTTAAATGTTCGTCAGGCCGAAGTACCTGAGAATTGTACCGTGATCCAAAATGAAAATGGTACTGCTCCCGGGATGTGGTTTGAACATGAAAGTAAAATATATGTTTCCTTGCCTGGAGTTCCATTTGAGATGATGGCAATGATGCAAAATTACGTATTGCCTAAAGTTCAGGATAAATTCGGGCAGGGTGTAATTGTGCATAAAACCTTGATCACTGCCGGCTTGGGTGAGTCCTTCCTTGCTCAATCCATAGAAATGATTGAAGATAGTCTTCCGACGCATATCAAATTAGCCTATTTACCCAAATTGGGTTTAGTCCGTTTACGATTAAGCGCCTATGGAATTAACAAAAATGATTTACAGCAGGAGGTCGACACTTTTGCTACACAGATCATCGAAAAACTAAAAGACCATATAATTGCCGAGGACGATATTACCATTGAGCAAGCTATACTACAAAAACTAATGGCCGAAGGCAAAACATTAACTACTGCCGAAAGCTGCACAGGAGGGTATATCGCTCATTTGCTTACCATGAATCCCGGATCGTCAAAGGCATATATAGGAGGAGCGGTTACGTACTCCAATGAGCTTAAAATGCAACTATTAGGTGTTAAAGCCGATACAATAGCACAACATGGCGCCGTTAGTGAAGAAACGGTTAAAGAAATGGCCTTAGGTGCACAAAAAAACTACAATGCTGATTATGCTATTGCCTGCACAGGAATTGCCGGTCCTGATGGGGGAACGCCTGAAAAACCTGTGGGCACCGTTTGGATAGCAATAGCCGGACCCGAAAAAGTAATAGCAAAGAAGTTTCAATTCCAAAACAAACGCACACAAAACATTGAACGGACAGCCGTTAGTGCTTTTTATATGCTGTGGAATTTGATGAAGGATATTTAATAATTTCTTTTAAATATTGGATTTTAAAACATTTATTATCAGATATTTTAATTTCAATTATATAATCTTTTTTATTATTCAATAACAATTATTCTTTCAAAGATGATAGTTTACCCATGAGGAAAAAATACCTGATTAGGAGTATTTTTTTTCTCCATTTTTGTATGTATTTTCCTTAAAAAAAATTATGTCAAAATTTATACTACGGTTTTCCTACATAATTATCATCTGCTTATTTTCCAATGTCATACATGCACAAAACAATTTTCCAAAAGGTTTAGATTTTGATGATGAAAACTATTCACAAGTTCCCAAAAAAGCGAAACTTACACGAGGCTTGGAATCTGTTCCGTCTAAAGCCTCATTAAAATTATATGCCCCTACTCCTAAAAGCCAGGGAGATCATGGTACCTGTACTGCTTGGGCAACCGCATATTGTGCTAGAACCATTGTTGAGTCTATAAAAAATAATTTAACAGATAAAGAACAAATTACTGCAAATGCATATTCTCCCGCTTTTTTATTTCGATTATTAAAACCTAATGATGCTGTTTGTGAAGGGGGGGCAAGTATAAATATTGCTTTACTAAGACTAAAAGAAACTGGCATTCTTCCTTTTAAGGATGCATCAGATCAATGCATTCCAAGTATAACAGAAGATCAATTGTCTTTGGCCTCTAAAACTAAGATTAAAGACTTTATGAAGATTTTTGACACAAATTCTGCTATGGAAATTAAAATTCAGGCTACCAAAAAATCATTGTCTGAGCAAAAACCGGTTCTCATTGGTGCACTGTGTCCGCCTTCATTTAATTATGCAAAGAAACTTTGGACCCCTAATGAAGTTGCTGATCCAGTAAAATACGGTGGCCATGCTATGTGTGTAGTTGGTTATGATGATGAAATGTATGGTGGAGCTTTTGAAATTCAAAACAGTTGGGGTACTACCTGGGGTGATGGCGGGTATACATGGGTTACATATGCAGATTTTGCAAATTTCGTGCGATACGCATTTGAAATGGTTGATTTACCGGAACCTAAACCTGAAGTACCTGACCTTTCAGGTAGTTTAAAATTTGTGTTGGCCTCAGGGCAAGAAATGCCTGCTAATTTATTAATCTCAACCAGAGGCTTAAAAGTTGTACCTGTAAAAACAGCGCCCGGTCCATTAACCCTTTATCAAACAGCAGAACCGTATACTTCAGGAACACGTTTTCGGATGTATATTTCCAACAACGAGCCTGCATTTGTGTACGCCATTAGTACCGACCTGAGCAATGAAATAACGAAAATATTTCCTTATGAAGACGGTATTAGCGCTGCACTTACTGATAAAAAAAATGATGTGGCTATCCCTGATGAAGATCATTATATTGAATTTGATGAAAAACCTGGCAAAGACTTCCTGTGTGTGCTGTACAGCAAAGATGAATTGAAGATTAATGATTTGATTGAGAAAATCGGCAAACAGGAAGGTTCATTTAGTGAGCGAATATTTAAAGTTATAGGCGATAAAATGGTTGACCCCAAAAATATTCAATTTTCAAAAGATAAATTATCATTTCAGGGGTATAGCAGGGGAAAACAAGTGGTTGCCATGATGGTGGAGTTGGAGCATAAATAACCAATCAAAAACAGTGTCAAAGGGCAATTTCCTCAGTTTGGCTAAATAAAAGAAGCAGGTGAAGAGGGATATGATTTCAATTATTCAAAAATAATAGTCAAATGAACAAAATTAAATTATCCATTATACTATTGCTTTATATTAGCCAGACATGTAGGCAGTGATTATATTTTTATGAAGAAGTAAACTGCAAAAATTATGAGAAAAATACTACTTACTCTATTATTTTTAATTTTCGTTTCGATTGTCTATTCACAATCGATTCTCTCACCTTACGCAACTAATCAGGATTATAAATCCTATAATCAAGCTCAAAAACTCTGGAAAAATGGAGATTATGTTGAAGCTGAAAAGTTTTACAGAAAAGCTTATACCAATAGTGGAAATGTTTCATATTTATGGACATTAGCAAAAAATAAATTTGAAATAGGTGATGTAAAGGGTGCCAATTTGGTTTATGATATCATCATTAAAGATCAAACTGAATATGTACAGGGGAAACCTCAAGTTTTTCGAACGAATCATTTAAATCCGTTTTATTTTGAAAAGATAGATAACAACTTTAAAAAAGGTGATCCAGAGGTCGGACTGGCTTCATCCCTGGAGTTTGTTGAAACGATGGGGGATAAGATTGGATTTACAGAAAGTAATCTCTTTATAGCCGTGTATACCTCGGCAACTGAGACCGCCTTTGCACTGGACAATAAAGCTGCCCTCATTAAGCTGCATGAGAAGGCAGCAAGTGTAAAAAATGGCGAATACGGTGAGTTTTTAAGTTTCGTATATCTCAATATATTGAATAAAGATTACGAAAAGGCGCTCACAAGAATTGAAGAAGTGCAAAAGAATGGCGGAGGTTTCATGAACTCTAAATTAGTTGCCAATAGCTTATTGCCAACTCTTTATGCCCATATGGGAGAAAATGAAAAGGCTCTGGCTGCTATAGACAAGGCGAAAGGGAGTATTCTCCTAGGAGAGGATTACTTTCATTATGTTTATGGATTAATCGCGCTTAATAAAAAAGATTATAAGGAAGCGGTTGATCGTTTCACCAAGGCCATAAAGGGTTATAAGTTTATAGTTCGCATAGAGCCAGCAGCAAAATACAAGCATTATACCAAAAGAGCCGAAGCATATCTGGGCCTCGGCGATTTAATTCAGGCAAGAAAAGATTATGAATCGGCTCTGGTTTACAATCCTTCATTCGAACCTGCATTAAATGGAATTGCAAAACTGGAAGGAAGGATGATCAATAACCTGAAAACTGATAAAACTCCTCCGGTAATTGTGATCACAGAGCCAGCCGTAAGTAGAGGGTTAAAAGTCACTGCAAATGGAAACGATATTATGGTTAGGGGGAAAGCTACAGATGCCGCCGGTATTAAATCAGTTACTTTAAACGGTCAGCAAATTTATTCAAAGAATGATGGAGATTTTTGGGGCAATGTATCTCTAGCAGCGGGTGCTAACAAAATTGTGGTTAAAGCCACTGATTTAGCAGATAATTCTATTGAGGAAACCTTTGAAATAGAAAAACCAGTTAATCCTGTAAATTCTTCAACTGAAATTGTTCCTGTAACAGTTAAAGAAGGAAGAAACTTCGCAGTATTGATAGCAAGTCAAAATTATGAAGACTCATCCATTCCATCTTTAGAAAACCCCATTTCGGATGCAGTTAAATTAAAGATGGTTCTTAAAAATAGTTACAATTTTACTGAGGATAATGTTTTAACATTGTTTAATCCAGAGCGATCTGATTTTAAAAAGAAATTCTTACAAATTTCAGAGTTACTACAACCTGAGGACAACTTAATTATCTTCTATGCCGGCCATGGTATTTGGGTGGATAAAGAAAAGAAAGGATATTGGTTGCTAACAGATGCTAAACGCAACGATGTAAATACCTGGTTGCCCAACAAAGAAGTTTTAAATATGATTGCTGAGTTACCTGCGCGTCATACATTGTTAATCACCGATGCCTGCTTCTCTGGTTCGGTATTTAAAACCCGTGGTCTCGGAGCTAATGCACCTACTGTCATCAAGGAAATGGACAATAAAATCAGTCGTGTAGCGATCACTTCCGGTAATGATACAGAAGTTCCGGACGAATCGGTATTTATGAAATACTTAGTGAAAGCACTTTCTGAAAACAAGGAGAAATACCTGACCGCACAAAAAATGTTCATTACGCAAATTATTGAGGCGGTAATGAATGAAACGAAAACCGAACCTCGTTATGGAACTTTGGAACTGGCAGGACATGTGGGTGGTGATTTTATTTTTAGTAAAAAATGAGAAATTGGTTGAAATGGCTCATTAGTTTTGGACATGCCATTTTATTATTGGTGCTTACTGCTTTTTGGATAAATACCGATTTTAGTTATGGCGATGAGCAATTGCTGGTAAAATGGTCTTCTATTTTTAAAAGAGTTATACTTAATATCGATCAAGATCCTCCGAAATCAGACTTCTTGTTCATCAATCTTGCATTTGAAAAAGCCCTTATTCCACAAGAAGAAGGGTTGGGTAATGAAGTGATTACGGATCGGGCCAAACTTGCTCAATTCTTTGAAATGCTAAAACGAAATCAAAAATCAGTAAAATTTACGATTTGTGATGTTTTTCTGAAAGGACGATCAGAAAACGACAGCTTACTTCAAAGTAGTATTTCAGGGATAAAGAATATTGTTTTCCCAACGCACCATGATGAGAATGGAAAAATTGAAGAGCTTGATATTAACGTTCCTTGCGCTATTGCCGACTACCGCATGGCAAGCGGAGGTTTTCTGAAATTCAAACTTTTTCAAGATGAAAAGCTTAAAACACTACCAGTTTACCTCTTCGAAAAAACAGAAGGAAGAAAAATTTCAGGCAATCACGGAATATATCTTGATAAAGGAAAATTAAGCCTAAATTCCGTAATTATTGATTATCAGATAAGGAGTCATGAACTTTTTCAACAGGGAGAATATCCTGTGGTAAATCTTTCAGAACTTCTTATTCTACCCGAGGAAATAATTGTAAACGATTTTTTAAAGAATCGTATTGTATTAATGGGCGACTTCAATAATGATGTTCATGAAACTATTTTTGGTTCAACTCCGGGTACGTTAATACTGCTGAATGTTTACCTTACTCTAAAAGCTGGATATCATATTATTACATACTGGTGGCTTATTTTTATAGTGCTGGGCTATACTGTTTTTTCAAGGTTGATGCTTTTTCCTGATAATGATAATGAGAAGCTCAAGAAAATAAATTGGATTGGGCCCTTATTTGGAAGTGTTACTTATCTTTCAGTTCTATCTATGATATCATACTTGTTATTCAATATACACATTCAGGTTCTAATATTAACTTTATACGTTAGTTTGCTCAGATACTCAATTCGATTAAAAAAGATAGAATGGAATGCACAACAAGTGAAGGAATGGGCATTAGGTTTACGTGAAACATATTTTAATTTTAAATAGATGATAGGAAAATTACTTACAGTTTTTTTATTGATTTCTACCGTCATGATTACCCCGGGAGAAAAATATTATGTGACTTTTATTAAAGGCAATGTACTGTTAGAACGTACAAAAAAACAGGTAAAAATTGGTGATAGACTGAACCAGGAAGATAAACTTGTTTTTGGGGATAAAACAGCAAAGGTGTCTTGTATTAGTCCAGGAAAGGGAAGGTTCGACATTTCCGCCCAAACACTAAAGCCGGATGCTCAAGGAGAGTTATTGGCCGTGTTGCGTTCTACACTGGTTCCTGCAGCCGGAACATATCATTTAAGTACACGATCTTTATCAGACCAAAATGATGATCCTGAAAATTATTTTAAAATCGGTGACAATGATCATTTTTTAATTCTAGAAAATGAAATGATACCTATAGATCCAAAATATTTAATTGGAGGAGTTAATTTTTTCTTTGTGCAATATACTGTTAATGGTAAAACCATCCTAAAGAAGGTGTCTAGCCAAGGTAATTCAATCACTTTCAATAAAAATTTGTTTATTGATGAAAAGGGAAAGGCATTAGATCCAGATAAATATGTAAACACATTGCTTTGCTTTCAGGAAAGTGTTAATGGAAGTTCAAAATCTAAAATTATTGCCAAGTTTACTCCTGTTGTAGTAAGTAAAGAAGAATTACTTGCTGAAATTTCTGTTCTGAAAACTAATCTTATTAATCTTAAAAATGTACCAGCAGTTAAAAACGAAATATATGCGCATCTTACTGCTAATTACGGTACTGTAAATATTAGCCTTTTTGAAAGCTTAGTGAATTAATGAAGAAAAATATAAGTGTCATTAAGAAACTGCCAAAGGAGTTATTCTAGGGGTAGTATAATTAAATCTATATTGACCATAGGCTATCAATGGATTCTAATTTCCATTAACTATTTCCTTCATTCTTGTTCAATAAAATTTCTACCTTTACCCCACCAAATAATAACCTTAATTAAGTCGAAAAACACGAATAATCTATGGCACGTTACGAACTTATAATGCCTAAAATGGGTGAAAGTGTAGCAGAAGCTACTATCATCAAATGGGTAAAGAACATCGGGGATAAAATAGAAGCTGATGAAAGCGTATTGGAGATCGCAACCGATAAAGTTGACTCTGAAGTGCCATCACCTGTATCTGGAACGCTCGTTGAAATGCTCTTTCATGAAAATGATGTGGTACAGGTTGGAGCTACCATAGCTATATTGGAAACAGAAGTTGGAGCTTCGGGAACTCCTGGTAACGAACCGGCTCCGGTAAAGTTTGAAGAAGCAGCGGTGGAAGAATTACCTAATGAGAATTTGGTTAATGCAACGCTCGGACGTACAGAAGTCGCTCCTCGCACCAATGGAATTCGTTTTTACTCGCCACTTGTTCGTACCATTGCTGAAAGCGAAGGAGTAACCGCTTCTGAACTTGATTCAATAAATGGCACGGGTGCTGAAGGTCGTGTAACGAAACAAGATATTTTAGCATTCGTGCAAAGTCGCAAACAAGGAACTGCTGCTCCTGTTCCCGAAAAGCCAAAAGCAGAACCTGCTCCAATTCAAGCAGCTCCCAAGGTATCTGCAACCGAAATAAAAGCTCCGGTTGTATCAATAAGCGGCAATGACGAAGTGATTGAGATGGATCGTATGCGCAAATTAATTGCTGATCACATGGTGATGAGTAAGCATGTTGCACCTCATGTAACTTCATTTGTTGAGGCCGATGTTACCAATTTGGTACATTGGAGGGAGAAAATGAAGAAAACATTTGAAAAACGTGAAGGCGAAAAAATTACATTTACTCCAATATTCATTGAAGCAATTGCAAAAGCAATTAAAGACTTACCAATGGTGAATATTTCAGTTAATGGTACTCAAATCATCGTTCGTAAAAATATAAACATTGGGATGGCTACAGCCTTGCCATCAGGAAATCTGATTGTTCCGGTAATTAAAAACGCCGATCAAATGAATCTTGTAGGTTTAACTAAATCTGTCAATGATCTGGCTAACCGCGCCAGAAACAATAAGTTACAACCTGATGAAATCCAAGGAGGAACATTCACTTTAACGAATGTAGGTTCATTTGGTAATGTAATGGGTACACCGATCATTAACCAGCCACAGGTTGCCATTTTAGCCGTAGGTGCAATCAAGAAAAAGCCTGCGGTAATTGAAACTGAATTTGGTGATGTTATTGCCATTCGTCACATGATGTTCCTTTCATTATCGTACGATCACCGTGTGGTTGATGGTTCATTAGGAGGAATGTTTGTTCGAAAAGTGGCTGATTATTTAGAGTCCTTTGACCCGAATCGGGATATTTAATTATTTTTGTAAACCGATCGATTTTCGATCGGTTTTTTTATAAAATCTCAAATACTTCTGTCAAACAAAAAAATGAAAGATATTACTCAGCTTTTCGAAAACAACAAAAAATTTGTAGAACGCAGACTTGGCGCTGATGAAAATTACTTTAAAAACTTGGCCAAATTGCAAGCTCCTAAATATTTATGGATAGGTTGCGCTGATAGTCGGGTACCGGCAAATGAAATTACAGGATTGGAGCCGGGTGAAGTTTTTGTACACCGTAACATTGCAAACATGGTGGTACATACAGATATTAATTGCCTCTCCGTGATTCAGTATGCTGTTAAGGTGTTAAAAGTAGAGCATATTTTGGTAGTAGGACATTACGGTTGCGGAGGAGTAAAAGCGGCTATGGGAAATGCCAATATCGGATTGATTGATAATTGGTTGCGAAACATAAAAGATGTTTATCGTATGCATGAAACCGAATTGGATGCCGTTACTGATGAAGAAGCGCGTTTTAGATTACTTTGCGAATTAAATGTAAAGGAGCAGGTACTAAATGTTTGTAACACAAGTATTGTTCAAAAAGCATGGCAAGGCGGTCAGGACCTTACTGTACACGGTTGGATTTTTGATGTTGCAGATGGAATCCTTCAGGATTTGAATGTGTCAATTTCTGAAAAAAGTCAAATCAATAAGATCTATCATTTTCATTAATAAAAAGTTAATAGTTATTGGTTATTAGTTTAATTTTAGTTGATATAAATAATTGTATCCCAATTATTTACCATTAGCCTAGTTAATCTAATAACCAATATACATAGATGCTGGATCCGTATAAACTTTGTGAACCGTTAAATTACAATACACTACTCGCTTCATTTAGTAAGTTGGAATACTCGCGTGATCCAGAAGTTATACATGATCTACGCTTGCAGCTGAAAGGAATACGCACTGTCATTATTTTTTGTCATACCGCCAGGCCTTCCAAATTTCCCAATCAAAAACACATTCCTGAAATTAAATTGATCTTTAATCATTTAGGTGTTATTCGCGACTATTTCCAATCCGAAAAACTTGCACCTGAATTTTTCAATGAAGAGTCTTTTATATTAAAGGCTTTTCAAGGTGAGTTAAGAGCATCGCGGGCAAAGGCCGAATCAGAGCTTGTACTTCTACTCAATTTAACACCCATTGAATATTTGAAAAAACTGAATATCAGTTTAGAACATCAAATAAAAAAGTGGCATGACAATAGAAAACTGAATAGAATTTCGAAAAAGTTCGTGCATTTAACCCAAAAAAGAATTATAAAGTTAAAAAAGCGAAAACTTACCAACGATCACTTACATGAAATCCGAAAAGAACTAAAACGTATTTATTTAATTCAGGCAGCAATTCATTCTGAAGAATCACAAAAACCGGTAAAAGAACTGGCGAGACAACTTGGAGATTTGTGTGATTTGCTAATCCTTAAACGCTTCCTGAAAATATTCATAAAGGCTAACAAACATAATTTTAGTAAAGTTTCGAATGTTGCCTTGAATCAGGTGATTAAATGTATAAATCAAGAAATCAAAGCGGTTCGATTTGCGAGTATAGATAGTTTAAATCTGCCATTTGAATTCTGATATTTTAAATAGTTGATAAACAATAAGATATGAAACTTCTTTAAATAAATCAAAAACCAAAGTTCCCTTTTAGCGTTTTTCTCATTAAAGACAGATTTACTGTCTGAATTAGTATTTTTGTCAAAAAAACTTCATGAGATCCGCTGAGCAACTACATACCTTATTAGCCGATAAAAATCTTTCCAAAGACCTGCATGACATTGCCCAAAAAATAAAAAACGAAGAACGAATTACCTTTGATGAAGGCGTTTTACTCTATGAGAAGGCTGATGTAGGATATTTAGGGGTCTTAGCCAATTATATTCGCGAAAAAAAACATGGTGATACTACCTATTTCAATAGAAACTTCCATATAGAACCAACCAATCTATGCGTTTACGATTGTAAATTCTGCTCATATTCCAGGTTAATTAAAGAACGAGCTGAAGGATGGGAATACACCATGGACCAAATGTTTGAAATGGTGACCAAATACGATGGACAACCCGTTACTGAAGTCCATATTGTGGGAGGTGTACTTCCTCAATACGATATGAAGTTCTATTCTGAATTCTTCAGTCGTATCAAAGCCCACCGTCCGGAACTGCATGTTAAAGCACTAACACCGGTTGAATATCATTATATCTTCAAAAAGGCAAAAGTTAATTATGCTGATGGGATGCAAGCCATGAAAGAAGCCGGTTTGGATTCCATGCCAGGTGGTGGAGCTGAAATATTCCATCCTGAAATTCGTGAGCAAATTGCCGCTGATAAATGCACTGGAGATCAATGGTTGCAAATACATGAAGAATGGCATAAACTAGGAATGCGTTCTAATGCAACAATGCTGTATGGCCATATTGAGCAGTACTGGCATCGGGTACACCATATGGAGGAATTAAGAAAGCTTCAGGATAAAACCGGAGGCTTCCAAGCGTTTATTCCATTAAAATTCCGCAATAAAGACAATCAAATGTCGAATGTGTCAGAAGCATCAGTAATAGAAGATTTACGGAATTATGCCATCAGTCGGATTTACCTCGATAATTTTGATCACATTAAATCTTATTGGGCAATGATTGGCCGTTCAACTAGTCAGCTTTCACTAAATTTTGGTGTGGATGATATTGACGGTACAATTGATGATACTACTAAAATTTACTCAATGGCCGGTGCCGAAGAGCAGCATCCGGGTATGAGCACTAGAGAGTTAGTGGAACTTATTAAACATGTAGGCCGTTACCCTGTGGAACGTGATACGCTTTACAACATTGTTACCGATTTTAAGGATGTGGTTTTTGAAGAGGAAAGGCCAAATTATTTTGCCTTACCTGTCATTAATCCAACGGCAACAAAAAACTAATTTTTATACAGCGGTTGCATTAAACAAAATGCGATCGTTCTAATTTTTGATTATGAAGGAAATTCTAGGAGATCACCCGGCGTTTATGGATACGGAACACTCATCCCCCCGGAACTATAAAAAAGTACTCTATATTTTACGACATGGAGAAACGGATTATAATCAAAAAGGAATTGTGCAGGGAAGAGGAGTTAACACGGATTTGAATGACACCGGCCGGCAGCAGGCCCAAAAATTCTTTGAAGCTCATAAGCATATTCATTTCGATAAAATATATACTTCAACGTTAAAACGTACGCATCAAACTGTTGCTTATTTTTTAGATAAAGGCATTGCCTGGGAACAACATTCCGGTTTGGATGAGCTGGATTGGGGTGAAAATGAGGGTCGTCCGAATTCGCCAGATGTTCAAAATAGTTTTCATAGTATCACCGGAATGTGGACGGAAGGTAATTATGAAGTAAGATTTCCGGGTGGAGAAAGCCCTCTTGATGTAAGCGAACGTCAGCGGGAGGCCTTGCAGCATATTTTATCGAAAGAAGATGAACAACATGTGTTAGTATGTATGCACGGTAGAGCTATGCGAATTCTCCTTTGTCAACTCACAAACCTTGAATTACGTAATATGGATTCATTTATTCATCAAAATACCTCTTTGTATAAACTGGGTTTTGATGGTGAACGTTTTGAACTACTCGCTTTTAATTCAATTGATCATTTAGAAGATTTATAGTAAGAATTTATTAATGAGCCATTTAAATAAGATAAAAATATCAGCAGTATCCTATACTAATACCAAACCTTTTCTTTTTGGAATTGAACATTCAGGTATTCTAACTAAAAATATCATTGATCTTTCTTTGGATATTCCGGCTGATTGTGCTGAAAAAGTAATTGACGGGCGTGCCGATGTCGGATTAATTCCTGTCGCTGCATTAGTAAAACTCCCTTATTATGAAATCATTTCGGATTACTGCATAGGAGCAAACGGGGCAGTAAATTCAGTATTTCTATTCAGCTTAAAGCCAATTAATGAGGTAAAAACAGTTCGATTGGATACTGAATCAAGAACTTCAAATAATCTGGCTAAAATCCTAATATCCAACTACTGGAATATTGAAACAGAATATAATTCGGATACAAATTCGGATGCATTTATACTCATTGGCGACCGTACTTTCGGTAAAAAACACAATTATCCTTATGTTTATGATTTAGCAGAAGAATGGAAAAACTTCACAGGACTGCCTTTTGCCTTTGCTGTATGGGCTTCTAATAAACCAATACCAGAAGGTATAAAAAATGAATTCAATGAAGCATTGAAATTGGGTATTGATAATCGTGAAGAACTGTTAAAAAAAATAGACAAACGTTCTGATTTCGATCTTGATGATTATCTTCTGCATAAAATAGATTACGTATTTGATGATAAAAAAAAACAAGCCCTTCAGTTATATCTTTCTTACCTGAAACTGCTTAACGAAGAATCTATACTAGTTAAGTAAAATCATCGCACATAAGCAATTATTACATATGTCAGTTCGTATTGAACAATTAAAGAAAAACATTGAACCTATTCGCCAGCAGCTAATTGTCCATCCTGTTTATTCAAAAATAAAGAGCATTGAGCATCTGCGCATTTTTATGAAGCATCATGTTTATGCAGTATGGGATTTTATGTCGCTTTTAAAAAATCTGCAACATGGGTTAACCTGCACCACAGCTCCCTGGAAACCTATTGGCTCGGCTACAACAAGGTACTTGATAAATGAAATTGTAACCGGAGAAGAAAGTGACGTTACTCCAAACGGGGAACGGATGAGCCACTTCGAACTCTACCAAATGGCAATGAAACAAAGCGGTGCCGATAAAGCACAGCTTAAATTTTTCCTTGATTGTGTTACCGGTATTTATTCGGTGGAGAATGCTTTACGTGTTGCAGAAGTGCCTAATTCGGTGGCGCAGTTTGTTAACTTCACGTTCGATACAATTGCTAAAGGAAAACTGCATGCGCAGGCTGCTGTATTTACTTTTGGTAGAGAGGACCTGATTCCCGACATGTTTATTTCTTTACTGAAAGATATGGATAGGGAGTTTCCAGGAGAGATAAGCTTGTTTAAATACTACATTGAACGACACATTGAAGTTGATGGAGGTCATCACGGAGGGCTCGCTGTACAAATGACTGAAGAACTTTGTGGAAACGATGAGTTGAAATGGCAAGAAGCCGAAAATGCTGTTATAGAAGCATTAAAAACAAGAATAAAACTCTGGGACGGAATTGTAGCCAAACTTAATTAAGTTATAAGTAGTAAATGTAAAAAGCCGATATTTTAAACGGCTTTTTACTTTGAGAATGATTTCTTAAAACTACTTAGATTTCTAACTTTTATTTAAAAGTTTTCAGTTTTCAGTTTTCAGTTTTCAACTTTTATGATTCCTGACTCAGAATAATTTTTCCAAATTGTTCTGATTTACTTATGCGTTCCAATGCATCGTTTGCCTCGTTAAAACCAAAAACTTTGTCAACAACTGGTAATAATTGATGTTTTTGAACAAAGTCAATCATGCTTTCAAAATCAGCTTTTGTACCCATGGTTGACCCTAATATTGAAAGCTGTTTCCAGTAGATACGGCGAGGGTCCAACTCCGGAACATTTCCATTGGTTGCACCATAGAGAGCTATACGCCCTCCCGGATTGGCTAATTCAATTAATTGTTTAAACCCCGGACCGCCGGCGCTATCAATAATTACATCGAAACCACCTGCCTGTCCTTTCAAATCATCCACCCAATTGCTATTGCGATAATTTGCTCCTCCATATGCACCCAAGAATTTTGCCTTTTCAATCTTTTCCGGATTTCCTGAAGTTACGTATACTTCTGCACCTTCAGCTACCGCAAATTGCATGGCAAATAAGGCTACACCGCCACCCACACCTGATATTAATACCTTTTCACCTTTCATTGCGCCCGCGCGTTTAAAAAGCGCCCTAAAGGCAGTTACTCCTGCCAATGGTAATGATGCGGCTTCTGCATAACTTAAATGGCCCGGCAAAGGGTACAAGTTATCAACAGGTACCTTAACATATTCAGCAAAAGTTCCATTATCGGGCAATCCTAATATTCTGAAATCTTTACTTTGTGCCCGGTAATCATCACCCCAATGGCTGGAAGGGTTAATGATCACTTTCATGCCGTTCCATTTATTATCAACATCTTGACCAAGTTCTTCCACCAAACCAGCTCCATCAGAGCCTAAAATGATTGGATATTTAATACCAGCATACAAACCCTTTTGAATCCATAAATCACGACGGTTAAATGAGGATGCATTAATCTTGACCAATACTTCGCCACTGTTCAAAACGGGTTTTTCAACTTCTCTTTCTATTAAAGGTTTGTTTAAACCTTCTAAAACCAAAGCTTTCATATACTTGCTTTAAGTAATTATTTTTTAATTATTTATAACACTAATATTAAAGTTTTTCTTAAACTATTTTTATGACTTTGACGAGTCAAGCAAAATAGCTCATTGAAAATAAGCAGCCATAATTTCGAATAAGGTTGGGTACATCCTTCGTATAAATAAGAATAGGCAAAATACTGTTACTAAATTTACAACAATATCAGCTTTTTACAGTGTTTATACATGACACGAAGCAAAATTAAATTAGTTATGATGTCAATTGAAAAACTAACTACTCACGAATAATTATTATTAGAAAAACAATTCCTTAAAATAAAGGTTAAAATGTAGTGCAATGGCAATGGAGTAAAAGATGAAACTGGCGATTTATACACGTGATAAGCAGGTTGACGGCTCATTTAATGACGGAACTATTTTAGAAAAAAAACCAATTGGATTTCCACAGGAAGGTGGAAAACTAATGCCTTATTCAAATTTGTTTTATTGGGCACATGCTTGGGCCCGTAAAACCAGTACTATACCTGAACATCCTCATAAAGCCTTTGAAATACTATCTTTTGTGCTTGAGGGCGAAATTGATCATTACGACAATAAACTAAAGAGTTGGGTAAAATTGCATGCCGGTGATATTCAGATTATTCGTGCCGGAAAAGGTATTAGTCATGCCGAAAAATTATACCAAGGCACATCTATTTTTCAAATATGGTTTGATCCCAACTTTTTTAAGACCATTCAAACAGACCCAAGTTATAATGATTATCATTCGGATATCTTTCCAATTATCGATAAAAATGGATTTGTAAGAAAAATTCTGAAAGGACGAGGCTCTCCATTGCAAATGGAAAGCGAGGGTGTTGAGATTGAAGAAATTAAATTTAAAGCATCGGATGTAATGATGGATTTAAGTCCTGAATCTATCCATTCATTCTTTGTGCTTTCAGGATCATTATCCATTAGCGGAAAAAAGCTTTTAACTGAAGATTTCTTTATCGTTTCTAACACTTCACAGGTTGTAATACGAAATGCAATCGGGGCTACCTTGTTTTTAATTAGCACACCACTTCACTTAAGTTACCAAACCTATGCTGAACGTTATTTGTCAAATGAACAATCTTCTGCTTAAACAGTCCGAAGATAGGTCACTTTTACCTCTTTCAATGCCTCAAGTTTACTCACAATCTTGTTCACTGATGATTTTTTTAATTCAAACTCGATTGAACAGGCATTATCAAAAAACTGATTCATGATATTCACATCCTCATCTTTTAATACTTTCATTACATCATTCATTTGCAAGTATTCAAAATCTATTCGATAAATATCGTTCACCGTTCGGTTAACAATTTCTGCAGTCTGTAGTGTTTCAATGGTAGCTTGTTTGTATGCATTGATCAAACCGGGTACGCCTAACAAAGTTCCTCCAAAGTAGCGAACCACCACTACAAAAATATTTGTGACTTCTTTAGAAAATAAAACATTCAAAATCGGGCGGCCTGCAGAACCAGCAGGTTCCCCATCATCGTTCACTCTAAATACCGTTTTATCAAGTCCGAACCGATAGGCATAACAATAATGACGAGCGGTTGGATGATCTTTCTTAACCTTCATTAAGCATTCCTTGACCTGATCTTCCGTTTTTACCGGAAATGCATAGCCAATAAATTTGCTTCCACGGTCACGAAAAATTCCCTCAGCAGGCGATAAAATAGTTTGATATGTATCTTCAAAAAGCATTAGTAATTAGATCTGCATATTTTAACTGAGAGAGTTGTGAAAAACTTTCAATTCATCATCTTCAATCATTTCTTTTGAAACGATTTTTCCGGAGAGTAAAGGAGCGGGGATACCCGTTTTTAAAAATTTATTGCCGGTAAATATCCGTGCTTCATCCCATAGACCATAGCTAATGAATTGGTTTAGCAAGTGTGCCCCACCTTCAATAATAACCGATTGAATATCCTGTAAATACAATTGGTACATGATAAACTGCGGCAGGTATTCATTAAACTCTAATTGATTAAAATGGATATTGTTCTCGATATCCGTTTTAATCTCATTATAAACGATGGTTTTGGCTGAATGATCAAATATTTTTAAGTTTGAAGGAAGTTCTAATTTTCTATCAATAACCACACGAACCGGATTGCGGCCTTGCCATTCGCGAACGGTTAATGCTGGATCATCAGCTAAAGCCGTATTCTTTCCGATTAATATCGCATCTTCTTCAGTGCGCCATTTATGAACCAGCTCTTTTGAACGGTCTCCTGTAATCCAAAACTGTTTACCATTGGTTGGAGCAAAAAAGCCATCTTGTGTTTCAGCCCATTTTAAAATGATGTAAGGACGATGTTTCGTTTGCATGGTTATGAAACGTTTGTTCAATTCCAAACATTCCTTTTCCAAAATACCTGCGGTCACCTCTATTCCTGCTGCCTGAAGCTTTGCTATTCCTTTTCCACTCACTTTTTCAAATGGGTCAACACAGCCGATAACTACTTTAGATAGTTGATGGTGAATAATCAGATCGGAGCAGGGTGGAGTTTTACCAAAATGTGAACAGGGTTCAAGGCTTACATAAATAGTTGATCTGCGAAGCAGTGCTGCTGCATTCGGGTATTTTTCCAAAACAGCGTTGATGGCATTTACTTCTGCATGGTGCTGACCATATTTTTTGTGATACCCCTCACCAATAATTTTTCCATCACATACTACAACAGCCCCAACCATCGGATTCGGACTAACAGCGCCTTGGCCGTTTAGGGCAAGTTCAATACAACGTTTTATGAAGAGTTGATCGTTATTCATGAGATGTTCCAAAAGTAAGAAGTTCTGGGTTTAAGTTATAACTAATAACTATTTTTGCGCTATGCCTACCATACAAACCATCGAGCAGGAATTAGTAGAACAACTTAAAACCATTTATGATATCAATGAAGCTCGCAGTATTACATCCATTGTGCTTCAACATATCCTTCAACTTTCCAGAACCCAGTTATCAATTAGCAAAGAAAAAGAGTTGACTGATCAACAAGTGCGTTCTTTCGAAATGCTAACCGAAGAGTTGATGCTTGGAAAGCCGATTCAATACGTATTAGGAGAGACTGAGTTTTACAGTTGCAGAATTAAAGTGAATGAGAATGTATTGATTCCAAGACCAGAAACCGAGGAATTGGTGGATTGGATAATTAAGTCAGTCATCGGTCATCAGTCGACAGTAAAAGAGACTCAAGACTCTGGATTTAAGACTCTGGACTTAAAAATTCTGGATATTTGTACGGGAAGTGGTTGTGTTCCAATTGCCTTAAAAAAGAATATACCGGAAGCCGAAGTTTCCGCTTGTGATATTTCGCATGAAGCATTGGAGATGGCGATGAAAAATGCGGTGCTTAATAAAACGGAAATTCGATTTTTTAATAGTGATGTTTTAAGTTCCTCATTCTCCCATTCTATTACTTCAACGTTCAATGTTATTGTTAGCAATCCCCCTTATGTAAGAAACTTAGAAAAACAGTTGATGCATAAAAATGTGCTGGAGTTTGAACCGCATTTGGCTTTATTTGTAGAAGACCATGATGCCTTAATTTTCTATCGTAAGATCACCGAATTTGCTAAATCCAAACTACAACCTGGAGGCATGCTTTTCTTCGAAATAAATGAAGCCTACGGAAACGAAATAGCTGAATTACTTGGCCAAAATAATTTCACAGAAATTGAAATCAGGAAAGATATGTTTGGTAAAGATCGTATGGCAAAAGGAGTTTTAAAGTTATAAGTAATAAGTTTTAAGTCGATATTAGTCTTTATTCTTGAATTTTTGTTCTTTCCTCAATATGAGAAAACTGTTGTTATTCGTTTGTTTAATTCCGCTGTTGAGTTGTGCTCAGCCGAACAAAAAAACTGAAATGACTTATAAGAATGCTAATGGCAAATCGATTAGCTATGATGAAATGAGTTACTTGCTGCTAACAGGTGATTACAAAATGCAGCAATTGAAAAACGCTGAAGGCGATTATAATGAGATTCGTTTGTTAAAAACAACTCCCTCAGAAAAAGAAACCGCATTATTTGCCCTAGCTACTCCAAATTTATTCTTTGAAAAAGGAAAAGAAGTTCCAAATGAAGAGTTCACCACGCTGGATGGAAAAACACTTCGTTTTGAACAATTAAAAGGGAAGGTGGTCGTAGTGAATTTCTGGTTTACGACCTGTGCTCCCTGTTTAAAAGAAATACCCGAACTAAATGAATTGGTTGAAAAATATAAAGCCAATGATCAGGTAGTTTTTCTTGCTTTCTCAACAGATAAAAAGGACGTTTTAGAGAGATTTCTGAATACAAAGAAATTCAATTATCAACAAATTCCGGATGTCGGTAAAATGTTAGATAACTATGAAATCAGTTATTTTCCTTCCAACCTGATTATTACATCTGAAGGGAAATCATACTTTTTCACCAGCGGATATATTCCCACCATTAAATCGATTCTGGATTACATGATTGAAACCAATCTTAAATCATCAGTCGGTAAACCTCAGTCAATTCATTAATAATTTTTATTCTTTCACTTAAACTTTTAAGCTTATTACGCTCTGGGATGAAATTGGATGATCGTATCTCGCAGATAATCGCGATCGAGATGCGTGTAAATCTCAGTGGTGGTTATTGATTCATGGCCCAGCATTTCCTGTACCGCTCTCAAATCGGCACCACCTTCAATAAGATGAGTAGCAAAAGAATGCCTGAACGTATGTGGACTAATGCTTTTGTTTAAACCGATCTTCTCTGCTAAAGCTTTAATAATCATAAAAACCATCACTCGCGAAAGCTTTGTGCCGCGTCGGTTCAGAAAAAGATAATTTTCATTTCCAGGTTGTATTGAAATCAAGGATCGGATTTGCTCACGATAAATCGTTATTAGCTTTATAGCTTCTGTACTCATTGGCACCAAGCGCTCCTTATTTCCCTTTCCAACAATCTTCAAAAATTCTATATCGAAATAAAGATCCGATATCTTCAAATTAACCAACTCTGAAACCCGCAAACCGCTTCCGTAAAGGGTTTCAAGCATTGCTTTGTTTCGCTGCCCGTCGGGTTTTGATAAATCAATAGCTTCGATAAGATTATTGATATCATAGATGCTTAACGTGTCCGGAAGTTTTCGCGCTAATCTGGGACCTTCAATCAAAAAAGTAGGATCGGAGCTGATCAGATCTTCCATTAATAAATATTTATAAAAAGCTTTCAAACCTGATAGAACGCGGGCTTGTGTGGTAGCCATCATGCCTAATTCATTAATCCAAACGATAAAATCTTTTAGATGTTCAGTCGTGACCTTTGTTGGAGAAATACTTAAAGTTCTATATTCAAAAAACTGCATAAGTTTCTCAACATCATGAATATATGCATTCACCGAATTGCCTGACAACGACCGTTCAAGTCGGAGGTATGATTTAAATCCTTTTAATGTTGATTGCCACTCCATATTTAGTATTGAGCTATAAATTCTCACAAAGTAAAAGCAAATTTCGAGATGATAAACGGTTTGATTGTTTAATTTGTTGAATTAAACTTATTATTGTATAATTTGAATTTAGAACTAATAAGCATATACGCATATCTAAACATGAAAATACTCATACTTAACGGACCTAACCTTAATTTGCTTGGAAAACGTGAACCCGAAGTTTACGGAACGCAAACTTTTGAACACTATTTTGAAGAATTGAAAGCCAAATATTCAATTATTGATATGGAATATTTTCAAAGTAACTCAGAAGGTGCTCTGCTTGATAAATTACATGAGGTAGGTTTTACGTTTGACGGAATTATATTTAATGGAGGAGCTTATACGCATACTTCCATAGCCTTGGCTGATGCAATAGCCGCTATCAAAACTCCCGTTATTGAAGTACATATCTCTAATGTGCACGCCAGAGAGGAATTCCGCCATCATTCTCATTTTTCAAGAGTATGTAAAGGAGTAATAGTGGGTTTAGGCTTAGATGGATACCGTTTAGCGTTAGAGAGTTTTTTAGGATAAAGCTGAATTAGAATAGTTCAACAAACTTCTTTTTTCCTCTCACAAAATAATCCCAAACAATGCTTTTTGAATAGTTTCCATGGCTATTAGCGTGTGCTGGACTTTTTGATCGTTTCCATTTTTTTAAACCAAGCAGAAAGTGAGTATGCGCTTTATTAATGGAAAAAGCGTTTTTGAACTTTCCTGCAGCCATGAATTTAAACCATGCTAAGAGATCAAGCCAGAAACGAATAAAAAGTGTTGAAAATAACTTATTAGATGGCAGGTTTTTATACAGAATCACTAGATTGTTTCTAAAGTTCAAGTAGGACTTAAAAGGACTTTCTGCATTTAACGTTCCTCCGCCAACATGATAAACTTCTGAGTTTGGGCAATAAACAACCTTTAATCCTTGGTTTTTCAATCGCCAGCAAAGATCAATCTCTTCCATGTGAGCGAAGAGATCGGCGTCTAAGCCTTCAGCCAAATCAAAATACTTCTTCTTAACAAACAATGCTGCGCCTGATGCCCAGAATATTTCAGAAGCTGTATTGTATTGTCCTTCGTCTTTTTCTACCGTATTAAAAATTCTTCCCCTACAAAAAGGATAACCGAAGCGATCCATAAAGCCACCAGCAGCACCTGCATATTCGAAATATTCTTTACGGTTGTAATCTTTAAGTTTGGGTTGAGCAACTGCAATCAAATCATCGCTTTTCATTAATTCGATTACGGGTTCAATCCAACCAGAGGCGACTTCCACGTCTGAATTAAGCAAAACAAAATAATCAGCATTTACTCGTTCTAAAATTTTGTTATAGCCACCGGCATATCCGTAATTCTGATCGTTTTCAAGTACTGTTACTGTAGGATAGGTGTTCTGAACAAATTCCACAGAATCATCTGAGGATGCATTATCTCCAACAATAATTTCTAAATTTTGATAGGTTGAAGCTGTAACGGAAGGAAGAAATTTCTCCAGGTATTTTTTTCCGTTCCAATTAAGTATAACTACAGCTACTTTTGGGTGATGCATAAAAAGTATTGAGTGAGATATGTGTACTGAGCAAAGATTAGAAAAATGATAAGAGGTATTTTGACTTAATAACCGTTAACCTGTCACTAATACCTAAATCAAATTATTTCCATCTGCGATGGGACCAAAGCCAGGTATCTGGAGTTTCAAGAATCGCTTTTTCCAGGCAACGTACATGCAGCTCCGTAATTTCTCCATCCGAAGTGTTTTTAGCATCCTCGACAAGTGGAGTATATGTAATAGTGTAACAACCTCGTTTAACCCGGCGTAAATCAAAAAAGACTACAGCGTTATCAAATTTTTTGGATGTATTTTCTGCCCCTTTAAAAACGTAGGTTTCTTGATTCAAAAAAGTAGTTTTATAAATACCATCACCCTTACCCGGATATTGATCACCTGCCAGCACCAAAGTATAAGGCTTGCCATGATATTTCACTAGCGTACGAAGTGTACTTTTCATGGGAACCATCACCGTTCCAAAGCGACTACGCATATTCAACACCAATTTATCAAAATATTCGTTTGCTAATGTTTTATAGATAACGATCATATCTTTTGAAGAGGCCTTTGTACCTGCAAAAATAGCCAGTTCCCAATTAATCATGTGCCCTACAATACCAATTACGCCCTTATTTTTAGCGTAATAGTGCTCCAGTATTTCCGGGTTGGTAATTACAAAATGTTTATCAAGCTCATCAGTACTTATTGTTAGCATTTTTATGCATTCCAATAACATATCAGTGAAATTGTGATAGAATTTATTGGCAATAATTTTTATTTCAGTATCGCTTTTTTCAGGAAAACTAGCACGTAAATTTGATAGAATAACCTTTTTCCGATAACCTACAAGATCAAATAGAATGATTTTAACAAAATCAGATAAGAGATATAATAGGGGAAAAGGTAAAATTGCTACGAGATATAGCCAGGGAACTGATAAGTAGTAAGCCAGTTTTTTCAATTCATTTTTTTTCGCAAAGATAATAACATCATGCATGTAAAGAATGTGTATTAACATTCTTTATTTTTACTTCCAACGACGATGAGACCAAAGCCAGGTATCCGGTGATTCACGGATGATTTTTTCGAGATAACGAACATGAAGTTCGGTAATTTCACCGGGTGCTGTATTTTGGGGTTTATCAATTAAGGAAACATAAGTAACCTCATAAAAGCCACGACTTTTACGACGAATATCGCCAAAAACAACTGCACTATCTGTCATTTTAGCGGTTTTTTCCGTTCCAAGATGGACATAGGTCGTTTGATTTAAGAATGATGTTTTATACACACCTTCTCCTTTTCCTGGATATTGATCTCCGGCAAGTAATAAAATATAGGGTTTTCCTTTGTATTCAGTAAGCTTTCTTAAGGTACTTTTCATAGGAACTAAAACTGCTCCAAATTGTGTACGCATATTATACACCAACTGATTATAATACTTGTTTTTTAAGGGTTTATAAATAACTATTGAATCTTTTGATGAGGAAATACTCTGAACTAAACAACCCCATTCCCAATTAATTAAATGACCAACAATAGCTACAATACTTCTGCCTTGATCATGATAATTATTAATTAATTCTGGATTTTTTAAAGTAAACCGTTTTTCTATTTCAGATTTAGATATGCAAAGCATTTTTATGCTTTCTACAATCATATCAGTAAAATTTCGATAAAAATTCCGGGTTATTTTTTCAATCTCATCGACTGTTTTTTCAGGAAAGCTATTTTTTAAGTTAAGAAGAATAACCTGCTTTCGATAACCGACCACTCTGAATAAAATAAACGCAAGGAAGTCTGAAAATAAATATAACAATGGAAAGGGTAGCCAGGCTATTAAATACAATAATGGTAACGAAAGGTAATAAGCTATTTTTTTCAATTTCAATAGAGAAGAGGGTTTAAAACAAAAATATTACAATGAACCAATAATGGAAATAAAATATTCGTTCAAAACACCATAAACCCATAATTCATTGGTATTGAACCTTAAAAAATCATATTTTTGGCGCAATGGAATCAGGAATAATTTTACCCACCTGTTATTTACCTCCAATAAGTTGGTTTATTGCCATTGTAGGTAACAAACAAGGCGAAACATTAATTGAAAAGTTTGAGCATCTGCCAAAACAAACTTATCGCAACCGTACTTATATCTACTCGCCTAATGGAATACTAACCATGAGTATCCCTGTGATAAAAGGATCAAAAAATCATACCCAGGTCAAAGATGTACGCATTAGTTATGAATACAACTGGCAAAAAATTCATTGGAAGTCTTTAGAGAGCTGCTATCGCAGTTCAGCCTTTTTTGAATTTTACGAAGATGACTTCCGACCATTCTACGAGCAAAAATTCGAATACCTTATTGATCTTAATGAATCAATGAATGCAATAATTTTCAAAAGTTTAAAGTTGGAGAAGAATTATGGGTTTACTTCGGAGTATTTTTCTGAATATTCGAATGAAATTATTGACTATAGAGATACAATCCATCCTAAAAAAGAGAGTCCTTTTTTAACGGAATCTTATTACCAGGTTTTTGAAAACAAACATGGATTTATTCCCAATTTAAGCATTGTAGATTTACTTTTTAATCAAGGAAATAGAACAGCTGAGATCTTAAGGCGATCAGTTCAGCTGACTAAATAAATTATTTTTAGTAATATTGACGTCTGAAAAAGTCTGTCATTCCAAACCGGATGCGAAGAATCTCCATCCTTCTACGGATGACACTCAAAACTATTTATAATAATTAATATGGCAGAGATCCGACACGACTGGAGCAAAGAAGAAATTTCAGAAATATACCATACACCGTTGATGGATTTGATCTATCGCGCGGCAACAATTCATAGAGAAAATGAGGATTATGGCGAAGTTCAGATTAGTAGCTTAATCTCGATTAAAACCGGTGGTTGTCCTGAAGATTGTGGTTATTGCCCTCAAGCGGCACGCTACCATACCGATGTTCAAGTTCATGCAATGATGCAGGTAAATGAAGTGGTTTCGGCTGCTCAAAAGGCTAAAGAAGGTGGTGCTTCACGTTTATGCATGGGAGCTGCATGGAGAGAAGTGCGTGATAATCGCGACTTTGACCGCGTACTTGATATGGTTAAGGCTGTTAACGAGTTAGATATGGAAGTTTGCTGTACCCTTGGCATGCTAACCGAAACTCAGGCTCAGAAATTGGCCGATGCTGGTTTATATGCATACAATCATAACCTTGATACTTCTGAAGACGATTACAAACGTATTATCTCCACCCGTACCTATGATGACCGTTTAAATACGCTTCATAATGTACGTAAAGCAAAACTTTCGGTTTGTTCAGGTGGTATTGTTGGTTTGGGTGAAACCACTGCTGATCGTATTTCAATGCTGCAGACTTTGGTAAACCTACCTAAACACCCTGAATCAATTCCTATTAATGCATTGGTTCCGGTAAAAGGTACTCCATTGGAAGATCAGCCACGTGTTCCGATTCAGGATATGGTTCGTATGATTGCGACTGCTCGTATCATCATGCCTAAATCAGTAGTTCGTTTATCGGCCGGACGTACAGAAATGAGTCTTTCTGATCAGGCTTTATGCTTTATGGCAGGAGCTAACTCCATTTTTGCAGGAGATAAGTTACTTACTACTCCAAACCCGGGTTTTAATGAGGATATGGAAATGTTCGATATTTTAGGTTTAAAACCTCGTGAATCATTTAAAGAACGTAAAAAGGCAAAAACTACAGAAAGTGTTTAGTCAATAGTATAATATAAAAAAAACAGCCCGGAAAATTTTCCGGGCTGTTTTTTTTTAAATTATTATAGCTTTTAGCTATGAATAATTTAAATGTATGAATAATAACGTATCTATCTTTTTTGTTTAACTTTTTTACTAATTGTTTATTTTACACCTGCTTCAGCACAATCTAACTTAATACCTGGTTACATTGTTACGTTGAAAGGTGATACAATTCAAGGGCTGATTGATGATCGTGATTGGAGCAAAAATCCTAAATTAATAAAGTTTCATCTCAATGGAGAAATTAATGAGTATTCACCAATACAAATTCTTGCATTTGGAACCGATAAGGAATCATACAAATCGTTCATAACACGTATTGATTTTTCACCTTACAAGGTAAATGAAATGATTGAAAATGATCCTATTAAATATAGTATTGATACAGTTTTTGCCCGGTTAATTATAAAAAGTAAAAGTGATCTTTATTATGTAAAAGATCTAAATGCAAAAGAGCATTTCTTTATAAATACCCAATCTGAAATTGAAGAATTGGAACTTCAAAAAGGACTAATCAATAAAAATGGAAGATCGGGCCTAATAGTTAATGAATACTATAAGGTCCAACTAAAAAATTTTATGGCTGATCAACCTAAAATTGCGTCGACAATAGAGCAAACCAATTACAATATTCCATCGATGCTAATTCTTTTTAACAAGTACAATCAAATCTATGGAGGCGAAAGAAAAGAATTATCAAATAAAGATAAAACGAAAGTAGAGCTTGAAGCTATTGTTGGTATATCCATGAATTACGCCAGTTTTCAAGGAATTCACTACGAAGATGCATTTGCTGCCGCAAAACAAAAAAAATCAATTAAGCCTTTAATTGGAGCTGCTTTAATTGTTTATCTTCCAAGAAATAGAAAACAATGGTCTATTGATAATCAGATAAATTATACATCGTATAATGCTATTAAATCGGGTCGATATAAGTTAGATAATTATCATGATTTCTCTGATTTCAACTTTGGAGCGAGTTACATGAAATTGGTAAATATTTTAAAGTATCAATACCCTAAAGGAATGCTTCGTTCATATATAGGTATAGGTATATCGAATGGAATTGCGTTGGCTATTAAAAATGGATACTACAGTCATAATAATATTGATCCGCAGAACTCAGATGAACAAAAAGTATTAAACGAAATTCGGAAATACGAACAAGGATTGGTATTCAATGCTGGTGTATCATTTAATAAGTGGAAAATAGAATTACGTCACGATCGCACTAATGGAATGTCCCCTTATCCTGATGTAAATAATACAATTAAAGGAACTCAATTACTACTACATTATCGTTTGAAATAAAACTATTTTTGGATTCGTATTTATAAAGCATGCTGTATGTACAATGCAGTATGCTTTTTTTATGAATCTTACCTGCATTAAGGTTCTCATTCCTAACAATAATGTGACGTTAAAATGATATTATTCGAGTAAAACTATGCCTTCAGTATAATAGTTTTACGCTCGTTATTTTCACGTTTACAATTAACCCCAAACCCGTAAATATTGTATGAAACGAGTTTTACCAAAATTACTTCTTAACCTTACCTTAGCTATATTCATCCTTTCTTCAAGTGCTGCGCAGCATCAGAAAGGACAGGTCACAATTAGCGGTACCGTTAAGGATGCATCCAACGGAGAAAACTTAATTGGTGTTTCGGTATGCATTAAAGAAACCGGAAAAGGGGGCCAAACTAACGCTTATGGCTTTTATTCGTTAAGCCTACCCCCAGGCAAGTACACAATGGTGATAAAGTACCTTAGTTACCATAACTTTGAGCAGTCCATTTCACTTTCAGCGAATCAACAATTAAACATCGAACTACAACCTGAAGGTGTACAAATGACCGAAGTTGTTGTTTCAGCGGCAGGGGCAAAACAAAATGTACGTAGCATGGAAATGGGTGTTAATAAGCTGGAAATAAAATCGCTGAAAAATATCCCTGCATTAATGGGCGAAGTTGATATTGTGCGCAGTCTGCAGCTTTTACCCGGCGTTAGTACAGTAGGCGAAGGAGCTTCGGGGTTTAACGTTCGCGGCGGAGGGGTTGATCAAAATTTAATCCTTCTTGATGAATCACCGGTTTATAACAGTTCTCACTTATTCGGGTTCTTCTCTGTATTTGATCCAGATGCTGTAAAAGATGTAAAACTTATCAAAGGCGGTATCCCAGCCATGTATGGCGGACGATTATCGTCGATTTTGGATGTTCGAATGAAAGAAGGAAACGATAAAACGTTCAGTTCTTCAGGAGGAATAGGAACGGTTTCAACACGATTTATGGTTGAAGCTCCTATCGTAAAAGATAAAGGTTCCTTCGTAATTGCAGGACGACGCTCATATGCCGATTTATTTTTGAAGCTTTCTCCGGATAAAGATTTAAGAAATAATCAAGCTTACTTCTATGATTTAAGCGGAAAAATGAATTATACACTCAATGAAAACAATCGGATTTATTTATCAGGTTATTTCGGCAGGGATGTATTTAATTTCAATAAACAGTTCCAGATGAATTGGGGCAATGGAACCGGAACGCTGCGTTGGAATCACGTTTTTAACTCCCGTTTGTTTGCAAATATCACCGGAATTTATAGCCTTTATGATTATTCATTAGGAGTACCGGAGGGAGCAAATGCTTTTGACTGGCGTTCAAAAATTATTAATAACACGCTGAAAACTGATTTTTCTTACTATATCAATTCAAACAATAAACTTTCGTTCGGCAGCAATATCATTTTCCATTTGTTTAAACCCGGAGAAGCCGCACCATCAAATGATAGTTCACCACTAAATCCTATCAAAATTGATTATCAGCATGCAAGAGAGTCATCGGCATATTTAGATAATGAGCAAACCATTACAAGTAACTTTTCAGCGCAATACGGCTTAAGAGTTTCCATGTTCGATTATGTAAGTGGAAAAGATGGTTTTACAACCTATCAATATGAAGGCGTTACAGGTGAGAAAAAGAATGCTGTTAATCCTCAAACGTATAACAAAGGCGACCTTATAAAACGATATGTAAATCTGGAGCCACGATTATCGTTAAAATATGAGTTAAATAATGATGCTTCCATCAAAGCAAGCTATAACAGAACCACTCAATATCTGCATTTGATTTCAAATACTTCGGCAGCTTCTCCTCTGGATGTTTGGCAACCAACCACCAATAATATACAGCCTGAACTCGCCGATCAGGTAGCCTTAGGTTTTTTCAAGAACTTCAATAATGATGTTTTTGAAGCTTCTGTTGAGGGTTTCTATAAGAAAATGCAAAACCAGATTGATTACATCAACGGCGCTCAGCTGTTTCTGAATCAAAACCTGGAGGCTGAACTATTATACGGAGATGGCAGAGCTTTTGGTTTGGAATTCTTCCTGAAGAAAAACCAAGGAAAAATGACGGGGTGGATGAGTTATACACTTTCAAAATCAGAGCGTAAGGTCGACGGAATAAATAACAATCTCTATTACAATACCAAATATGATAAAACACATAACTTATCGTTAGTGGGTATGTATGATTTGAATAAACGCTGGAATTTATCGGCCACCTTTACTTACTCAACAGGAGTAAGTACCACCTTCCCGAATAGCCGTTATGAAATTGGTGATATTATAGTTCCGCACAACACTACCGATTCTCGAAACAATTATCGTGTTCCGGCATATAATCGTTTGGATGTATCAGCTACCTTATACTCACGCGTTAAATCAGGAAGAAAGTTCAATAGCAATTGGGTGTTTTCGGTGTATAATTTATACGGACGAAAAAATGCTTATACAGTTTACTTCCGTCAAAATAAAGACATTCCAACCCAAACTGAAGCTGTACGATTGGCTATTCTGGGTGGAGCAGTACCCTCTGTATCGTATAACTTCAATTTTTGATCAGAACTAAAGGAGTATATTGATTAACCATAGATTACACACAACACTCAATCTCAATACGCCAAACTATAATTTAAAATGAAAAAGATCATCAACATATATTTACCGGTTTTAATTGCCTTTGTATTTGCTGCTTGCGAAGATGTGGTGAATGTTAAATTAGAGCAGGGCCCTAAACAACTGGTAGTTGACGGTTGGATTACCGACCGCATCATACCTGATACCATTACGTTAAGCACAACAGCAGCCTATTTCGAAAATCAGTCTACTCCAAAAGTGAGTGGTGCTAAAGTGGTTTTGAGCAACAACGAGGGTGTAACTGAAAAATTAACCGAAGTAAAACCTGGTAAATACCTTGTTCAAACTATAAAAAGTAAAGTAGGAGGTAAGTACACTTTAACTATTGAATTTGAAGGTGAAAATTACGAGGCAAAAACGGAAGCGATGAGAAGTGGTTTGCGTTTAGATTCATTAACTTATGAATTCAAAAAGAAATCAGCTTTTATCGAAGAAGAAGGGTATGTGGTTAAAATGAGCGGACAAGAGTTGGAAGGAAAAGGGGATTCCTATCGCTTTAAAATCATGAAAAATGGTGTTTATTTAAAACAAGATCTGCGGTATTGGAATGATGATTATGTTGACGGTAAATACCTTAAAGATGTTGAATTTCGTGACCAAAAACCTTTCGCACTTGGAGATAAGGTTAGTGTTGAAACCTATTCAATAACCAAGGATGCTTATCATTTTTTTGATGAGATGGATAAGCAAATTCATAATGGGGGGTTATTCGCCAATCCGCCAGCCAATGTTCGAACTAATATCAAAAATGTAAATCCTAACTCAAGCAAGAAAGCTGTAGGATATTTTGGAGCATCGCTCGTGACTACGATAGAAGGTGTTGTGAAATAAATAGTCTATTGACCATTGATTATGGACTAAACTGTAAAGTCATCCTGATCCTTTAGAAAAGGGAATCCTCTTCTGATAAATTCAAGGTTTTCTTTTGATAATTCGATTGTAAAAATGTCCTCCACATGCGTTTTTGAATAAAGCAGCGTCCCGTCGGGGGCTAAAAGCATACTGTCGCCGGTATGCGGTATATCATTACCATCGTTGCCTACCCGATTTACTCCAACTACGAAACATTGATTTTCTACCGCCCGGGCAGGTAAAAGCGCTTTCCAATGTCCCGATCGACGTTCAGGCCAGTTGGCGACAAGGATAAACAGATCGTAAGGATTAGTATTTCGATTACGAATCCACACTGGGAAACGCAGGTCATAACAGATCATCGGACAGATTTTCCATCCTTTCAATTCAACCATCAACTTCTTGTGTCCAGCGGTGTAGGTTTTATCTTCTTTACCCAAACCAAAAAGATGGCGTTTGTCATAAGTTTCATAGCTGCCATCAGGTCGCATCCATACCAAGCGGTTATAAAATTTGCCATTTTCTGTAATGATCAAACTCCCGGTAAGTACAGCATTTAAACGTTTGGCCTGATTTGCCATCCAGGTCAACGTTTTACCCGACATGTTTTCAGCAAAAGCTACAGCATTCATGGTAAATCCTGTACTGAACATTTCCGGTAAAATTACCAAATCAGTCGGTTCAGAAATTGAAGCAAGCTTATCTGAAAACATTGCCAGATTAGCTTCTATGTTTTCCCAGTGAAGGTCACTTTGTACAAGCGTAATTTTCAGATCTTCTTTCATAGCTTCTAAATTGCAACTAATCGTTCTACGGCCTTTTGCAACGTTTCATCTTTCTTGGCGAAGCAAAAACGAATTACTTTATGATCCGTTCCGTGGCTATAAAACGCTGAAGTAGGAATGGTTGCAACGCCGAATTCTTTCGTAATGCGGACTGCGAAATCATAATCACCCTCATCAGAAATATCAGCAAAGCTTGCCGTTTGGAAATATGAACCAGAAACGGGTAATAATTTAAAACGGGTTTCGGTCATCAACTTTCTAAAATAATCACGCTTTTGCTGATAAAATGCAGAAAGTTCCATGATTTTATCGGGGTAATTTTCCATGTAAACAGCAACCGCATACTGCATTGGGGTGTTATTGGTATAAACAGAAAAGAGTTGCACTTTCATAAACTCTTTCATCAGTTCGGTAGGTCCGAGCGTATAACCCAATCTCCAGCCTGTTGTATGAAAGGTTTTACCGAAAGATGAAACAATTAAACTACGCTCAGCTAGTTCAGGGTATTTAGCCATACTTTGATGCTCAACGCCATCAAACAAAATATGTTCATATACCTCATCACTTAAAATAATAATATCAGTACCTCGTGTAATTTTGATCAATTCCTCTATATCACTTTTACTAATAGTGGTTCCAGTCGGATTATGAGGCGTGTTAATCATAATCATACGGGTTTTATTTGAGATGCACTTTTTCACCTCATCCCAAACAATACGATAATCAGGCGGAGTTAATTCAACCGCACGCGGAATTCCTCCATTTAGTTTAATTATAGGAGAATAGCAATCGTAGGCAGGTTCAAAAATAATTACCTCATCGCCTTCTCTGATAAAAGTCGTGATTGCTGTTCCTAATGCCTGAGTTCCTCCGGCAGCAACCACTACTTCTGTTTCCGGATTATATCTGCGCCCGGTACGATTAAATGTCAATTCCGAAATTTGCTCTCGTAAAGCCAATACACCAGCCGGAGGAGAATACTGATTGAATCCTTTTTTCATGTACTCATCAACCAAATGAATTAATTGAGGATCAGTCCCAAAATCAGGAAAACCCTGAGCTAGATTTACAGCGTTATATTGATTGGCTAACCCTGTCATTACAGGGAAAATAGAATTGCCCACATTGGGCATTTTTGATTTAATTGATAGCATGCTTAAGAAAGGATTATTTAACATAACCTGCAAAAACTGTATAACATTCAACTATTAAAGACGAGGTCTCTAAATGTTAAAAAAATCAAAGAGAATGATTTTTACTGCTACAAGTATAGCCAATATGTTTTTTATTCACATGAACTTAAAAAGAATCACTTAAAACGAGAGATAATACTTACTGAGATATATAATGTTCAGCATTCTTTAAACCTTTGCGAAGTAAAGAAGAGTTTTGCGATCCCATTAGGCATCGGGAATTTCTGGTTCGACTAGCTTAGCCAACTTTTCTAAAGATTCTTGCCAACCTAAGTAACACATTTCTGTGGGTATTACAGAAGGAATATTTTCCTGAAGAATTTTTATTTCAGTTCCAACCAAAACTTTCTTCAGCCAAACCGAAGTGATCATTTCACCTGGAAGGTTAGGGTCATCGAATTTATCTGTATACTTTAAAAACTCATTAGGTTTAAGCTCGATGTATTTACCTCCAAATGAATGGCCGTTGCCAGTTGAAAAATTATGAAATGACATTCTAAAAGTTCCTTCTACTTGCACATTCATTTCATGTACGGTACAAAGGAACCCATAGGGAGGTAGCCAGGCTGAAATGGCGTTGGCTTCAGTAAAAGCGCGATAGACCTTTTCAGGTGTAGTTTTAAGAACTCTGTGTAGAGAAACATTATTGTTTGACATAAATGGTTGTAATTGGTTATTATAAATTTAAATAAAATTCCACTATGAGCTTCAATAGAGACTCTTTTCCAATAGATGTATCTTCATTCTTTGGATTTGTTTTTTCTGCTTTTAATACTAGTTTTAGAGATGACGTCATCTTTATTTAGATATTAAAAACTAAAATAATTGAAATGCTTGGTAAAACAACGGGGTAAACATTTAGATGTTTTATTACTTAGATTACGTTATTTTTACCTAATAAATTATAAAACTACCTATTCAAGTTCATGCCAATACAGTAAATGCGAAAATCGGCGCGTATTCTTAAAACTATAAACTTCTGATGAAAAAAGTTATTTTTTTATTCTTCTGCATATTATCAACTTATGGCTGTAGCAGTCCAACTAAAAATTCTTCCGCTCATAAAATTGCTTTTGTTGATGCTTTTGAAGATGCTACCTTGGCCCAAGCTAAACAAGGATTCTTTGATGCTCTGAAAAAACATGGCTTCGAGGATAAAAAGAATCTGGAAATAATCTATAGTAATGCCCAGAACAGCATTCCGACTTTAATACAAGGAATTAATTATGCAATAAGCCAAAAGGTTGAATTAATAGCAACCAATGCAACTTTGCCTACAATTACTGCAGCCCAACGCGAAAAAACAATTCCCATATTTATGATGGTTTCATCGAGTCCGAAAATGGCAGGTTTGGAAGATGCTCAAGGAAATGCTCCTTCAAACCTTTACGGCATTTATGAAAACTTGAATTACATCGACACATCGGTTGCAATGATTAAAACGCTTAGACCAGCAGTAAAACGATTAGGAGCCATCTATAACCAATCCGAGCCACAATCAGTTGATGCTTATAATCGGATAGTAGCGCAGGCAAAGTCTTCTGGAATGGAACTTATTGCTCTACCTGTTAATAGTTCGGCCGACACTAAATTGGTTGTTGAATCATTACTAGCTAAAAAGATCGATGCATTTTTTGCGTTGCCTGATAATACCGTTTTTGCTTCATTTGAAACCATTGTTAAAAGTTGTGATAAAGCCGAAGTTCCTGTTTTTACCAGCGAAGCAGGATTAGTTAAACGTGGCGCAGTAGCAGCATTCGGTGCCGATTTATATCAATGGGGATTTCAAGCGGGCGAACAAGCAGCAGCTTTTCTAAAAGATCCCAATGATAAATCTTTAAAGCCGGAAGTGGTAGAAGTGCGTAAACGAGTATTCAACCCTCAAGTAGCTGCTAAATTTGGGATTAAACCACCAGCTGATTTTGAGATTGTAAAATAATCTTCGAGCGGAGTTAAGGCCTTTTCCAAAAAAAACTAAGATGAACTTCTACCTAACAGCCTTTCTTTTAGGTCTCAGTCTTTCGGTCATAGCGATGGGAATCTTTATTTCTATGAAGATTTTCAATATCCCTGACATCACAACCGATGGGAGTTATACCTTAGGAGCTGTTATCACCGCTATTTGTTTAAGTCATGGTTATCCACTTTGGTTAACCTATTTATTAGCTGTATTTGGTGGTGCATTGGCCGGCTCAATTACCGGATTTATACACACTAAATTAAAGATAAATGCATTATTAGCCGGTATTCTGGTAATGACTGCTTTATACTCCGTTAATTTAAGTTTGTTGGGAAGATCCAATTTGCCATTACTGAACGTCCGAAATATTTTCCAATCACTAAGTTTCATTTCTGATATCGACAGAAATACATTTTTTATTCTTTTAGTAATTACCACTTTACTTTGGGTTGGTCTATCCTTGATGTTAAAAACGGATTTCGGTTTAGCAATGCGAGCTACCGGAAATTCTGAAAGTATGATCAAAGCTCTGGGCGTTGATACAGACCGGATGAAAATCATTGGACTGGCCATTTCAAATGGATTAGTTGCCACCAGCGGTTTTTTGGTTGCTCAATATCAAGGCTTTGCTGACATCAATATGGGGATTGGAATTGTGATAGTTGGATTAGGGTCCGTTATGATAGGAGAGGCCATTAGTCATTGGTTCAACATAAGCAGTATTTGGATCAATATTTTATTGGTAATTGCAGGTTCAATTGCTTTTCAAGTGGTTTTAGCTTTCACGCTTTCCTTAGGTATTGATGCTAATTTACTCAAACTCATTACGGCACTCTTTGTATTGTTCATTGTAAGTTTACCTAACCTCAGCTTCCGCAAAAATTAATGATCGAACTAAAAAACGTTTCGAAAACTTTTAACAAAGGCAAGGCGAACGAAGTCAATGCGCTAAAAAATACGTCAATTAAGATTGAAAAAGGAGAATTTGTAGTTGTAATAGGAGAGAATGGTTCTGGAAAATCTACCTTTTTAAATCTGGTGGCGGGAAATATTTACCCGAGTGAAGGTAACATTTATTTACAAGGAGAAGACGTTACCAAACTACCAGAATTTGGCAGAAGTCGTTGGATAGCCCGGGTTTTCCAAAATCCATTAAGTGGAACCGCATCCGAGCTAAGTATCTTAACCAACTTTCGCTTAGCGTCATTGCGAACTCAACGCAAAAAAATGGTAATCGGAACGAATCGCAAATTTGTTGAAAAGGTAAAAGAACAAGTATCCAGCTTAAACATGGGCTTAGAAAATAAATTGGAGCAATCAATGGGAAGTTTATCAGGTGGGCAGCGACAAGCATTAACGCTCTTGATGAGTGTTATGGACGAAGCCAAGATATTACTATTGGATGAACCAACAGCAGCGCTTGATCCACGTTCTGCTCAACTTATTTTGAAAACGGCTGATCAACTCATAACTCAATATGGTTTAACCGCAGTTTTAGTTACACATAATTTAAAAGATGCTTACACCCATGGAAATCGTATTCTGCAATTTTCAGAAGGGGAAATTATACGAGACATTTCCTCTTCTGAAAAAGAAAAAATACAACAAACCGATTTGTACGCCTGGTTTGAATAACTGGAAATATATAAGACTAATTGTTCAAGAATTAAGTTTTTAAATCCACGCGAAATCTGTATTTGATAATTAGGATGCAAGTACTAATTTTGCACTGCTTTTGGTTCGCTCGTTATCAGTCTGAAACGCACGATTAAAAGGGAACTGGGTGTAAATCCCAGACAGGCCCGCTGCTGTAAGCTCTGGTGTTAAGAAAATCATTAACCCCAATCCGACAATTAGCCACTGTGAAATTAGACCATTCACGGGAAGGCGTCGGAAGAAAGAGTAAGTCAGAAGACCTGCCAATAGCACAATAATTAATTCATAGCTTTCGGGGACCAAAGCTGGAATGAAAATACTGCTAGCGTATTTCCATTTTAATTCCTTGTGGGCTTATGAGCATTTTTTAATCTCATAAACTTCAAAAATTGAAAAAGACATTTACTCTTCTTTCTTTAGTATCGCTGAGCCTGATTACTTATGCTCAAGACTCAAAATTAAGCCTCGACGAGGTAACGGTTACTGCAACCAAATTTGCCAAAAAATCTTCTGAAACCGGAAAAGTTGTTTCCGTTATCTCTAAAGAAGAAATTGAACGCAACCGAGGAAAAAGCCTTTCAGATTTATTGAATATTCAATCCGGATTATCGCTAAATGGTGCTAACAGTAATGCAGGTACAAACATATCCACTTATATGCGCGGAGCGGCTACCGGTTATACTTTAATTTTAATTGACGGCATTCCGGTAAATGATCCTTCACAAATTACCAATGATTATGATATCAATCTGATTAGCATATCTATGATTGATCATGTCGAAATTCTTAAAGGTGGAAATTCAACATTATACGGCTCTGATGCCGTAGCTGGTGTGATCAATATCATTAGCAAAAAAGGAGGAGATAAAAGGCTCGGTATAAACGCTTTGCTAACTGCAGGAAGTTATCAAAGCTATAAGCAAAACCTTGGGTTAAACGGAAAAACAGGAAATTTTGATTTCAACTTTTCTGCAACCAATGAAAATACTAACGGTTTTTCAAGTGCTAAAAATGGTTCTGATACAGGAGAGTTCGATAATGATGCTTTCCATTTAAAAGCTGCAAATTTAGGCTTAGGATGGCAATCCACTAATACTTTAATGATTAGACCTTTTATTCGTTATAGCCAGACTACCAACATGCTTGATTACGGAGCATTTACAGATGACAAGGATTATAATGGACGCTCATCCGATTTAAATACCGGTTTTACAAGCAGTCTTCAATTACCAAAATCGCTGTTCAACTTTTCATATGCTTACAATGATGTTAAGCGATACTTCAAAAACGATTCACTCACTGGTCCGCAAGAGTTTTCATTATCGGATACAAAAGGTCAAGTTCACAACGCTGAATTGTTTGGAAAATTTAATCTTTCATCCCATATAGAATTGCTTACCGGAGCTAATTATCGTTTTAATAATACTGATCAATTTAGTCAATACATTAGCCCATTCTATACGCCTCCTGTTTCAAAGATTAACCCTGATTCAGCTAAAAATAGTATCAGCAGTATCTATGCTTCTGTTTTTCTGAAAAACCTTAGCGGTTTTAATTTTGAACTCGGTGGACGATATAATCATCATTCTATTTACGGAAACAATTTCACTTACACCATCAATCCTTCCTTTTTGATTGAAGAAAATGTTAAAGTATTTGTGAATGTATCTTCAGCATTTAAAACGCCAAGTCTGTATCAGCTATTTTCAGTATATGGAAATACCGATTTGATACCTGAAAAATCAAGTAGTTATGAAGCCGGTTTCCAGGTAGTGGGTGATGCTACTAAAGCAAAATTTACATTCAATGCCTTTAAAAGAAACATTAAGGATGTAATAACATTTCAAACCGATCCAAACACGTTTAAATCGAAATATGTTAATTTAAATGAACAAAATGATCAAGGCTTTGAATCAGAAGCTGAATATCAACTTTTTAGCAAATTAAATATTAAAGCTTTTTATACTTTGGTTTATGGTAAGGTTACAAATAATTCAATCTCAATAAATAATTTGTACCGCCGCCCTAGAAATTCATTTGGAATAAATGCCGGATGGAATGCTGCCGAAAATCTTTTTGTTTCTGCTAATTTAAAATTAGTAGGCAAAAGAACTGATCCGTTTTTTGATCCGGTTACTTTTAAAAGTCAGATTTTAGTTCTGGATAACTATTCGTTGTTGAATTTTTATGCAGAGTATAGATTTGTGAAACGTTTCAAGGTATTTGTGGAATTGAACAACTTACTTGATGAACAATACACGGAGATTACAGGCTTCAATACACGCGGATTTAACATCAATACCGGTTTAAGTTTTAACCTTTAAGAATGGAAAAAGCTGCCATTTTTTGGAGTGGAGGTAAGGATTCTGCCTTTGCATTGTATAAAACGTTAAAAGGAGAGCCTTCGGGTTTTCCTTTTGAAGTCTGTTACCTGGTAACTACCATTAATGAGGAGTTTAAACGGATTTCTATGCATGGAGTTCGCGAAGAACTGTTGGATGCGCAATCCAACAGTATTGGCATTCCGCTGAAAAAGATGTTCGTACCGGATCATTGTACCAATGAAGACTATGAACAGCAGCTTTTATTGACTTTTGAAAAACTTAAAACGGAAGGTATTCGCACCATTATTTATGGAGATATTTTTCTGGAAGATTTAAAAATTTATCGTGAGAACTTACTTTCTAAAGCAGGTTTAAAAGGTTATTTTCCGCTTTGGAAAGGAGATACATCTCAACTAATTCATAGTTTTTTAGCTGAAGGATTTCAAACCATTATCTGCTGCGTAAAGTCTGATTTACTTGATAAAGAACAATCGGGATCTATCATTGACAAACAGTTTATTGAATCATTACCTGCTACTATTGATCCATGTGGCGAAAATGGGGAATTTCATACCTTTTGTTTCGATGGACCGATTTTCAAAAATAGGATCGCCTTTGAAATTGGTGAAACCGTTTTTAAACCCTATAGTTTTAAAACATCTGCAGATTTACTTCGAGATGGCTTTTGGTTTACCGACTTATTTATTGAATGAGCGGATGGTGGAGTAGGTTGATGTTTTTATTTTATTTTTAATTTTAAAGTATTTTTATCCTAAGGAAGACTCAACTCGCTATACTCAAAACAATGAAAAAGATTGTTATACTCACGGGAGCCGGAATAAGCGCTGAAAGTGGTTTAAAAACATTTCGGGACAGTGATGGATTATGGGAGGGCTACGACATTAACGAAGTAGCGACTCCTGACGGTTGGAGAAGAAACCCTGATTTGGTGCAGCAATTTTATAACCTGCGTCGAAAAGCTGTATTAGATGCACAACCAAATGCCGCTCATCGGGCATTAGCAAAACTTGATCAGTATTTCGAAACAGTAATTGTAACTCAAAATATAGATAACCTGCACGAACAAGCAGGCTCAAAAAACATTGTTCATCTACACGGCATCATCACTAAATCACAAAGCAGTTTAGATCCCAATCTTGTTTATGACATTAAAGGCTACGAAATAAAAATGGGGGAGAAGTGCGAGAAAGGTTCGCAGCTGAGACCGCATGTGGTTTGGTTTGGAGAACCCGTTCCGATGATTGAAGTAGCGATGCTACATTGTACAGAAGCCGATATTTTCATGATCATCGGAACCTCATTAGCCGTCTATCCGGCAGCCGGTCTAATTGATTTTGCTCCAATGGATATTCCAAAGTTTCTGGTAGATCCAAATGCACCCAGTGTTTCCTCGGTACGGAATCTCATTACTGTACGAGAAAAAGCTAGCATCGGTGTTCCATTGTTAGTTGACGAGCTTATTCAGCAAAAAGCTTAAACTAAAAATAGCCTTTCTGAATCTCAGAAAGGCTATTTTTTATTCTATTGAGTTACAAATATTACTTTACTGCCAGAACGGGGAATCTTTTTTCAAGTAAATAAAAACCTCCAAAAAATAAAGCACTGAAAAATGCAGTTCCTGCTAGCATATTCCAGAAGAAAGGAATGGCAGCAACATAACAAACCATTAAACCTGCATTAGTTTTGGGATACAACGTTCCGCTGTACCACATGAAAAAATTACTTACTACAAAAAATAATACAGCTGATGTTACGGTTGCTACAGCTACATTAGCAATGCCGACTTTATTGCGCATTAAAAAGCCGATTAATACTATGCATGCAAAACTAAAATATACCGAGGGCAGAAAACCAGAAGGAATAAACAGGTCAGAAATTGCCATGGCTAATAAAGGCATAATAATAGCCAAACGCTTATCACTGTACATTGCTCCACCAAATAAAGCCAATGAACCAATGGCTGTAAAATTTGGAGGATGTGGTATAAAACGGGTAATTGAGGCGGCAATTATAATTAAGGTAACTACTGCAAAACGTGGATTAATTAGTTTATTTTCCATAGTTCAAAAATAATATTTTTTGATAAAGTTAAGCTTAGATATTTTCTGTTTAAGTCTAAATGGATGAAAGTTCTTCGCTGAAATCCTGGTCCATTTGTTTGAAACGTTCCAAAACTTTGACTATAAAAGTCTCATTCACCATCTTTTTGACATCTTCCAAACCAAAAAACAAATCCATTTCTGAAACTTTATAGGTTTGTTCATAATTACCTTTTTCTATTTTGACAATGAACTTTTGATTCATTGTCAAAATGCTTATTCGGCACTGTGAATTAGGTATTTCAGCAATAACTCTCATCTTTTAACTCCTTATTTCCACAAGTTCTCAGGGTAAACTCCTTTAGCAATTAATGAAGTTAACTGACTGCTAACAAATTCTTTATCTTCAGTATAAGTTACTCCGAACCATGTACCATCATTACTAAATACTTTTACATGAGCGGTTTTGTCTTCGATCATCTGCTGAACAGGCAATGGAATAAAATACTCGGATTTAGGGTCATGACCATTTTCCTTTATGAAGTCCACGAATCGTTCTTTTAAACGGTCAAAAACGTCAGGAGTAAATCCCCAAAAATTCATGGATACTACTGTATCCTCTGACAGAATCCCTTTTCCACTTTTGTCATCATACTCGATATTGCCCTCAGCATTACGTTCAATCTTGGTTCGTTCAATAACCTCCACTAAATTGCCATCAGGTCCGACTTTGCAACATCCGCGTGAAACAGAACCAAAATCAGAAAGGGTATTTTTTAAAACATAGCCAACCATTGAATAGTCACCTGGATTTAAATCTTTAGAGAGGTATGCCGCTAAAACTTTATAAGCTTCAGGACCATAATAATCATCGGCATTAATAACAGCAAAAGGGGTTGAAATTTTATCCGCAGCAGCAATTATTGCATGTCCGGTACCCCAAGGTTTTGCACGTTCAACACCTGCCGGAATAATATCACTTGGTTCTTCTAACCGTTGAATGGCATATTCAACTTCTACTCTACCTTTCAATTTATGATCGAATAATTCGCGAACGTCTTTTTCAATTTCTTCACGAATTATAAATACAATTTTACCAAAGCCAGCATTAATCGCATCATATAAAGAATAGTCCATTAAGCACTCACCATTCGGACCAAATTTGTCGATCTGTTTAACTCCGCCATAACGACTGCCCATTCCAGCAGCTAAAACAAGTAATGTAGGTTTCATTCAAAAAATATTTAGATGTATGTGCCGTAAATATCAGTATTTAGAATTAAAAGTGTAGGGTTATATTCAGTTTTTATGCAAGTTATTATTGATCAAATACCTTAGGTTGAATAATAGTTCTAGTTAATTTTTTAACAATGAAGGACATCAAAGCATAAAATTGATAGAGATATATTAATTTATTTTTTCAATAATGTAACAATGGTATTTTATTTATGAAAAATGTTAATTACGTTAGCCGGCTATAAGAAAACTTTAACACACACTAAAAGATTTATGGCAATTTTAAACACAGCAACATTAGAATCCCCACCAGTACAGCAGAAGCAAAACTATACTTTTGCAATCTCCATTATTGGTGTATTATTTTTCATTTTTGGTTTTGTTACCTGGACAAATGGGTCATTGATTCCATTCTTGCAATTGGCTTGTGAATTAACGGTCTCTCAGGCTCTATTGGTAACGTTTGCTTTTTACATGGCTTACTTTTTTCTTGCGTTGCCATCATCATTTATCCTCGAAAAAACCGGTTTTAAAAATGGTATGTCATTAGGATTATTTGTCATGGCCATTGGTTCATTGATATTTATTCCAGCTGCAATGAATCGTACTTATTCTTTGTTCTTAATCGGTTTATTTGTACAAGGAACAGGATTAGCATTACTTCAAACAGCTTCAAACCCTTATATTTCGGTATTAGGTCCTATAGAAAGTGCAGCAAAACGTATCAGTATTATGGGAATTGCCAATAAAGCTGCCGGAGCAATTGCTCCGCTAATTGTTGGTGCATTAGTATTATCAGGAGCTCAAGCATTAAAAGATAAAATTGCTGCGGCCGATGCTACTGTAAAAGAGCAACTATTGAATGATCTTGCCAGCAAGGTTATTGTTCCATATGCATTATTAGCTGCCGTGCTAATTGTATTGGCTGTAATCTTACGCTATTTACACTTACCAGAAATTGAAGCAGCAGAAGATGACTCTGTTGCTACAGAGAAAGAAAAAACCAGCATTTTCCAATATCCTCATTTATGGTTAGGAGTAATATGTCTTTTCGTTTATGTAGGCGTTGAGGTGATGGCCGGTGATGTAATTGGTACGTATGGTAAAATGCTAGGCTTCTCATTAGATGATACAAAACATTTCACTTCTTATACCTTGATTTCAATGGTAGTAGGGTATGTAGTTGGAATTGTTTGCATTCCAAAATATATGAAGCAGGAAACAGCTCTAATTATATCATCAATTATTGGTGTTATTTTTACCGTTGGTGCTTATTTTACTACCGGATCTACTTCAGTAACTTTTATTGCCTTACTAGGTTTAGCAAACTCATTAATGTGGCCAGCTATTTTCCCGATGGCAATTAATAAGTTAGGTAAATACACTAAAATTGGTTCAGCTTTATTGATCATGGGTATTGCCGGTGGTGCTATTTTGCCTCAGATTTATGCTGGTATGTTTGATACTAAGAGCATGTTTAGTTTCTTATACTCTAGTTCAATAAACTTCCAATTAGCATTTATTATTTGCATGTTACCTTGTTATGCATATATTTTATATTATGCAATAGCGGGTCATAAAGTTGGATTAGCTAAAAAATAAATTAGATTAAATGAAATAATGAAAGGCCGTATTTAACTATACTGGCCTTTTTTATGAGTAAGCATGATTAAAAATCACTAGGAACCAATAGGGTAATTATTGCGTCTATAAATATTTTTTAATTTATTGAAATAGTAGTTAGCTTAGTCAATTAATATTTTAGCAATCACTCTTAACATAAATTTAAATACACTATTCAATTCAAAAACAATATAAGTTTGTTTACATTATGGCAAATTCGACCTTAAACTCAACTTTACCTACTTCCAAACAGTCTACTAATTGGGGGCAGTTTATTCCCTTAGTGATTGTTTTCTTCTTTTGGGGATTTGTAGCCGCAAGTAATGACATCTTAATACCCGTTTTCAAAAATGCATTTAATCTAACACAAGGAGAAAGTCAATTAGTTGCTTTTGCTTTCTATATCGCTTATACCATTGGTTCTCTTATTTATATGGGAATTTCAGTTTTAATAAAAGAAGATTTAGTAAACAAAATAGGATACAAAAATGGATTATCAATTGGATTATTTATTTCTGCCTTAGGAACACTTTTATTTTATCCGGCTGCCAATACAGGATCATTCGCTTTAATGTTGGCAGGACTTTTTATAGTAGGTCTCGGGTTTTCACTTCAGCAAACTGTAGCAAATCCATTGGCAATTGCCTTAGGCCCAATCAATACAGGCTCACAACGTTTAACACTGGCCGGTGGTATCAATAATTTCGGAACCACAATCGGTCCATTAATTGTAAGTTTTGCCATTTTTGGTACTAATGCCAATGAGAATACCACTGCAAGCATTGAAAGCGTAAAACACCCTTACCTGATTTTGGGATTAGCATTTTTGGTGGTTGGGATTTTATTAAGATTTTCATCATTACCAGAGAGACCGGAGCTAATCGAAGAAGATGATTCTCACGACAAAATAACCGTTAAAAAATCGGCCTTGCAATACCGTCAATTGGTTATGGGGATGGTTGCGATATTCTTATATGTTGGTGTTGAAGTATCTACAGCGAGTAATTTACCAGCCTATATGGAAAGTAAATTAGGTTTTTTAACTAAAGATGTAGCACCGTACATATCGCTGTATTGGGCAAGTTTAATGATTGGTCGTTGGACAGGTGCGGTGGAAGCATTTACCGATAATATGAGTTTGCAAAAGATATTACGATTTATTGCTCCTTACTTGGCTTTTGGTGTATTTTTGATCGTAAATTCTATTGCCAATCATGATTTAACTCCTTTTTACATCTATGGATTTGTAATTTTAGTTTTGATTGCTGCCGATATGGCTAGTAAAGGAAATCCAGCCAGGATGCTTCTGATTTTTTCTTTAATTGGTATTGTGGCCATCGCCATTGGTATGACAACTACCGGAATGATTAGTGTTTATGCACTAACCAGCGTTGGTCTGTTTTGCAGTACTCTTTGGCCGTGTATTTTTACTTTGGCTGTAAGTGGGTTAGGAAAACACACCAGTCAAGGAAGTAGTTTTTTAATTATGATGATTATGGGAGGTGGTTTTGTCAGCGTATTCCAAGGGAAAGTTTCCGAATTCATCGGAATACAAGGCAGCTATATTGTTGGTGTCATATGTTTTGCTTATCTGGCATTTTATGCATGGAGAGTAAAACAAATTTTGCAAGCACACGGTATCGATTTTGACAAAAAAATGTCCGGTGGGCATTAAATAGTCTAACTAATAAGAACAAAAAAGGATCTCATTGAGATCCTTTTTTGTTCTTATTAGTTAGAGAAATTCAGGTTTTAAAATAACCTTTTAATGATATTCACAATAAGCGTTAACACTAAGCTCAATAATATCATGGTGGTAAACGGAAAGTAAAAGCGAAAGTGTTTACGTTCTATTCGGATATCTCCTGGTAAATGTCCGATCCAATTCAATTTATCATGGAAGAAATAAATTAATACTCCTCCTAATAAAATCAATATACCTACCCCAATAAGAAGTTTTCCTGTTTCGCTGCTCATTTGTAGTGCATTGATATGAGATATGCGTAATGAGAATTGAAAAAAATGTATTTTAAATCTCAAAGCGCAAATCTCAATACTCAAATCTCAATACTCAAATCTCAAATCTAATTTACTTTAACCCCTAATTCTTTTAAAATAAAGTCAGCTTTATCAACTTTTTGAGCTACCCATAATACGTACCGAATATCAACACCAATTGACCGACTATACGATTCATTCCATGCGAAATCATTAATGGTGGCACTGAATGCTCGGTCATAATTAACTCCGATTAATTCACCATAGGCATTCATAATCGGACTACCCGAGTTTCCTCCTGTTGTATCCATATTATAAAGCAAGGCCACAGGTACATCGTTCATTTGAGCTTGTTTAAACTGTCCAAAGTCCTTCTTATTAAACAAATCCCTGATTATGGATGGATAAGAAAAATCAGGATCGCCGGAAGCACCTTTTTCAATAATACCTTTTATACCTGTAAACGGTTTATAATACGTGGCATCGACAGGAGAGTAGCCTCGAATGTAACCATAAGTCAAACGCAACGTGCTATTGGCATCAGGAATAAAATCCTTTTTCTTGTAAAGCTCCTTGACTGCAACGTAATCACCCATCAATTTATTAAGTGTACCTTCACGTTTCTGTTTAATCGGATCGAGTTGAGCAATTTGCTCATTCAACTGAACAACAAAAACGGTAATCGGCTCTTCATAAGCTAAAAGTTGTTGAGAAGAACTGTTAAGCAGCTGTGCAGTGAATTTCGGATCGATCAATTTGGTGGTTAAAATTCTGGCAGCAGCTTGATCACCACATATTTCTATATCAGCATCAGGAATGATTAATTTGGATACAGCATTAACTTGTTGATTTTTGGGTAATTTAAAACCATCAAGCATCATTCGCTTAAAGATCCTTTTATCAGTATCAAATACAAATGTTTCATAAGCTGATTTTACGGCTTGCTGAAAACGTTCTTTATTGCTTTGGTAGTAGCTTTCTTTATCGGGTGCAGCATTTACTTGCTTCTTGAATGTAGCTATAATATTGGCTACCGAAAGTAAGTTTGTACTATTATAAATCTGGGAGAGCCATAAATCACGCTGAGCATCTGAAAAAATGTCTGAATAGAGATGATCTATATCGCCCATTAAGGAGCCATATTTAGCTTTTAGATTAGCATTACCATTAATGAATTTATGAAGCTCTTCATCCTCCTTACGTTTTTCATCTACCAAACCAATTGAACGCATACCTTTTAATTTGCCGGAATAATTTTTCAAGGTATTGGCATTACGTTTTATCCGGGTAGCTTGTTTCAACTCTAATTCGGTGCTTTTAGCGCCGGTCTCGGTCATCGCCTGATTTTCATAAGTATAAAGATCAGCAGTATAAGGCAATAAAAATTTCTCTTGATATTCTAAATATTGAGCCGGGCGATGACGAAATGTACGGCCTGGATATCCAAGAATAAAAGCAAAATCATTTTCATTTACGCCGGCTGGATTTACCTTTAAAAAACGTTTAGGCTTGTAGGGAACATTATCCTTAGAATAAGATGCCGGGCTGCCATCTTTAGCAACATAAGCGCGGACAAAAGAAAAATCACCAGTATGGCGAGGCCAAACCCAGTTATCTGTTTCCCCGCCAAACTCACCAATGCCACGATGAGGGATGTAAACCAATCGGATATCCTTTATGGTTTTATATTTAAAAAGTACATAGCTTTTACCAATAAACATTTCTGAAACCTGAGCCTTAATGCTATTATCTTTTGTTTCAGCCTCTCGTTCTAACTCGGCACTCTTTGCCTTAATGATTCGAATCCGTTCAGCTGGATCTGTTGCTCCGGAAGTTGCATTAAGAATTTTATCTGAAACGTCCTCATATGAATCCGTAATCCTTACGGTTAGTCCTTTTGCTTCTATTTCTTGTCCACGTGTACGGGCAACAAAACCATTCTCCAAATAATTTTTCTCCGGTGTACTCGCTAATTGTACTGCGCTAAAAGCACAATGATGATTGGTAATGATAAGGCCATCATTTGACACAAAAGAACCGGTACATCCACTAATTTGCACTAAAGCATCAATTAAACTTATTCCATTCGGATTATAAATTTCAGACTGGTCGATTTTTAAGCCGGCTTTTTTTAAGTCTAATTTTTTGATTTCACTCAATGGATACATTCCTTCATCGGGAGGGGCAACTTTAATTGTAAATGCCGAAGAGACAATAAGAATAAAACCTATTGAAAGGCAACTGAGGTATTTTTTCATAATGAATATTGAGATAAATATCTGACTAAGGTAAGTAGAACTGTCATAAAATGAAAAAGTCCCACCGGGCGGCGGGTACTTTTCCAACAATTAAACCAAACCAAAAACCAAAATCTTTATATATTGCCCATAAATTATTTCAGAGCCATACTTTTCTGTTTACCTATCTGTAAAAACTATGCCAAGGCTGGAAAGCATGAAATAATTATTTATAACTTAGCCCAGTGTACATATTAGTGTACGGGAATGCAGTTCAAGAAAACATAACATAATCCTTATGGCAGAGAACCTTCAAATTATCCAAAAAAACAGTAAATCAGAGCAATACGAATCACTAATTCCACAAATTAAGTCACTGTTAGTAAGCGAAAGTGACACCATCGCTAACATGGCAAACGTTTCCGCTGCATTAAAGGAAGCATTTGATTTTCTATGGGTTGGATTCTATATGGTCAAAGAAAATCAGCTGGTTCTCGGACCATTTCAAGGCCCTATAGCCTGTACAAGAATAAATTTTGGTAAAGGAGTATGCGGAACTGCGTGGAAGCAAAAAGAGATCATTTTGGTAGACAATGTTGATGAGTTTCCAGGACACATAGCCTGCAGTTCACTATCGCAATCAGAGATTGTAGTTCCAATTTTAAAAGATGGAGTAGTAATAGGAGTATTGGATGTAGATAGTGAAAAGCTTAATGATTTTGACGAAAATGATGCAAAGTACCTTGAAGACATCGTTAGGCTGATTAAATTTTAACTTTTTTTCAGGTATGAAACTGAGTAAAGATTTTTACTTGCGGGAGGATGTGGTTCAAATTAGTAAAGATTTACTTGGTAAATTTCTGCTAACCAATATTGATGGAGTGATCAGCGGTGGAATGATCGTGGAAACGGAAGCCTACTGCGCACCTGATGATCGAGCCAGTCATGCATTTAATAACAAGAAAACCGACCGAACAAAAACCATGTTTATGGAAGGAGGGATTTCTTACGTGTATTTATGTTATGGTATACATCACCTTTTTAATGTAGTAACCAATATTGAAGAAATACCACATGCCATTCTGATTCGTGCCATTGAGCCCACCGATGGAATTGAAACATTATTAAGAAGAAGAAATATGGATAAACTCGAAAAACGAATCGCTGCCGGACCAGGAGCAATGTCAAAGGCATTAGGGATTGGGAAGCTGCATAACGCTTTGAGTTTAGAATCAGATCAAGTTTGGATAGAAGACAGGGGACTTCTTATCAATCGGAATCAAATTATGGCCAGTACCAGAGTAGGGGTGGATTATGCAGGAGAAGATGCCAAACTGCCCTGGAGATTCCGAATTAAAAACAACCCCTTTGTGAGTAAGGCAAAATAGTTTTTGGATGTCTACAGTAGGAGAAAGGTTTTCTGCATACTTCAGATAACAATCTTCTTCCTTTATATCAAATTCTGTAACAAACCGCATTAATGTTCATCCCGGCACCAACCGATGCGAAAAGAATCACATCACCAGCATGTAATTCTTGATCAGGTAATTCTCCTTTACGTACTAAATCAAATAGTGTAGGAATAGTTGCTACAGAACTATTACCTAATTTATGGATGCTCATCGGCATAATGTGAGGAGGAATAGTTTTATGACCATAAAGCTTAAATAACTCTCTGGTAAAACCTTCGTCCATTTTTTCATTGGCCTGATGCAAAAAGATTTTTTTTACCTCAGATATATCAATGCCGCATTTATCTAAACACGCTTTCATAGCGGAAGGCACGTGCTTCATTGCATATTCAAACACTTTCCTACCCTGCATTTTAAGATATCTAACACGAGTATCACTCCCCGGGAAATTACTTTTTCCCATGTACAGAAAGTAAGCTTCTTCGTTACTGTGGTTTAATACACTGCTTGCTAAAACGCCTTGATTACTCCCGTTCTTGGGTAGAGCTTCTACCACACAGGCACCTGCACCATCTGAAAAGATCATACTGTCCCGATCATAAGCGTCAATTACCCGGCTTAATGTTTCAGTTCCAATAACAAGGCATTTTTTTGCAACTCCTGCCTTTATAAAAGCATCGGCCTGAATTAAGCCTTGTAGCCAACCCGGGCAGCCAAATAATATATCATAAGGCACACAAGCCGAATTACGAATATCCAATCCATGTTTCACTCTGCTGGCTATAGATGGAACTAAATCAGTTTGAATGGTATGCTTTACAACATTACCAAAATTGTGCGCAACAATAATTTGATCGATTGTTTCAGGATCAACACCGGAATCACGAATAGCTTCCCGAGCTGCATTTAGAGCCAGATCGGATGAGTTTAATTCACAGGAAGCGTAACGACGCTCTTCTATACCTGTAATTTGCTGAAACTTTTGGGCTACTAATGCAGGTGGTTGATTAATATGATTCTGTTGCTCATCATAAAAATCATGCGCGGCGAAATCACGATTGGTTTTTACGAGTGAAGGGATAAACGACCCTGTACCCGTGATAACAGTATTATATTGCATGATTCTTAAATTAAAACGATTATTCAACCTGAAAAGCTAATTGCCAGCGTTAGTATTTTCTAAAAATTATAGGTGTTTAAAAAAAATAAAATTGATCAGCCTTTTGGTTGCAACCGTCAATATAGATTAATTATTGACATTTTCATATTCATATAGTTAAAAGAGTTATCTGACCATAAATGTTTTATTTTATCAGAAAAGCTTATTATTACGGAAATTTACTTTTTTGCAGATCATTATTTTGCATTTTTTTTACTCTCCAAACAATTTGTAAACTTTATGGATTTAAGTCTTATCGGGAAAAATGCCCTTGTCGGCGGTAGTAGTCAAGGAATTGGAAAAGCTGCAGCAATTGAACTTGCACTACTCGGCGCCAATGTAATTCTGTTAGCTCGAAACGAGCAAAAACTACAAGAGACATTAAAAGATCTGGATACTAGCAAAGGGCAATCACATTCTTATATTCAAGCTGATTTCTCTAATCCGGTTGAGTTAAAATCAACCATAGAGCGTTATTTTAAAAATCATTATCCTATCCATATTCTGGTGAATAATACAGGAGGGCCGGCAGCGGGACCCGTATCTTCAGCTAATATTGATGAGTTTTTAAGTGCATTTAATAATCACCTTGTTTGCAATCATATTTTGGCTCAAACTGTTATACCAAGTATGAAAGCTGAAAAATACGGTCGTATCATTAATGTGATTTCCACCTCAGTAAAGCAGCCTATTCCCGGCTTAGGCGTTTCCAATACAATTCGTGGAGCTGTAGCCAACTGGTCAAAAACGCTTGCCGGTGAATTAGCTTCGTTTGGTATCACTGTTAATAATGTTTTGCCTGGAAGTACAAACACCGTTCGTTTACAAGCCATATTTGAGAATAAAGCTCAGAAAACCGGTAAAAGTGTTGAAGAGATAAAAAATGAAATGATTGCTGAAGTTCCTGCAGGACGTATAGCTGAAGCGAACGAAATTGCCAATGCAATTGCTTTCTTAGCTTCACCCGCCGCTTCATACATTAACGGAATTAATGTCCCTGTAGATGGCGGACGAACAGCGTGCTTATAAATTCAGGAATTTAGAAAGATTTAAGATAAGGATTGAATGAGTATATGATAGAATATAAATCCATAGCAATTCTTTACTAATAATCGGTGTAATCTCAAATATGAAAGTCATTTCTAATTATATTAATGGTCAGCTAATTGCTCCGCAATCTGGGCAATACATTGATGTTTATGATCCATCTGTAGGAGAAGTCTATGCAAAACTTTCTGATTCTGATAATCGGGATGTTGGGCAGGCTGTTCAGGCTGCAAAAAAAGCATTTCCTGTTTGGTCGGGAATGACAACAGAAAAGCGCTCTGCCATTCTTTTAAAAATTGCTCAGGGGATCGAAGCAAATTTTGAAAAACTGGCCTTGGCTGAATCCATTGACAATGGCAAGCCATTAAAACTAGCCCAGGAAGTTGATATTCCCCGTGCTGCAAGCAATTTCCATTTTTTCGCAACCGGATTAATACATTTTGCCAGCGAATCACATTCAATGGAAGAAGGCGCAATCAATTACACTTTACGCACACCGATTGGTGTTGTAGGCTGTATCTCTCCCTGGAATTTACCTTTGTATTTATTCACTTGGAAGATAGCTCCCGCATTGGCAGCAGGTAATTGTGTGGTTGCCAAACCATCTGAAATTACTCCGATGACGGCTTTCTTATTATCAGAAATCTGTATAGAAGCTGGTTTACCTGCGGGCGTTTTAAACATTGTTCACGGTTACGGCAATAAAGTAGGACAAGCTATAGCTGAGCATCCTCAAATTACTGCCATATCATTTACGGGAGGAACGGTTACCGGAGCTCATATTGCAAAAATTGCTGCTCCTATGTTCAAAAAACTTTCGCTGGAACTGGGCGGAAAAAACCCGGCCATCATTTTTGCCGATTGCAATTATGAAAAAATGCTGGATACCGTAATGCGTTCGTCATTTGCCAACCAAGGACAAATTTGTCTTTGCGGTTCCCGAATTTTTGTAGAAAGACCTTTGTACGAAAAATTTAAACTTGATTTTGTTCAGAGAACAGCCCAACTAAAAGTTGGCGATCCTTTACTTGAAAATTCTAACCTGGGGGCAATCGTTTCTGAACCTCATATGAACAAAGTTCTCTCGTATATTGACCTGGCAAAACAGGAAGGAGGCACAATATTAACCGGAGGAAAACGAGTTAAATTAGAAGAACGTTGTAAAAACGGTTGGTTTTTGGAACCTACTGTAATTGAAGGATTAAGCTACGATTGTAGAACTAATCAGGAAGAAATATTTGGCCCTGTTGTAACCATCATGCCTTTTGATACGGAGGAAGAAGTATTGATGTATGCCAACAGTACGCAATACGGCCTGGCATCCAGCGTTTGGACTGAAAATCTCAGCCGCGCGCATCGTATTGCTGCTGAGCTAAAAACAGGCATCATTTGGACCAACTGTTGGTTGCTTCGTGATCTTCGTACGCCTTTCGGTGGAATGAAAAATTCAGGTGTTGGCAGGGAAGGAGGCTGGGAAGCCATGCGATTCTTTACCGAAGCTAAAAACGTTTGTATTAAATATTGAAAAAAGAATGATTGAGGTTTTTAAAAGCTATAACCTATAAAGAAATGTCTGAAAATAAAGAAATCATTAATTCATCAAAAGCTCCTGAACCGGTAGGCGCTTATCCTCATGCCCGTAAAGTGGGTAATTTATTATTCCTTTCCGGAGTTGGACCGCGTGAGCGTGGAACTAAAAAGATCCCAGGTGTTGAATTGGATGAAAACGGAAATATTACCTCCTACGATATCGAAACGCAATGTCATTCAGTCTTTAACAATATCAGGTATATTCTGGAAGATGCAGGATCAAGCTGGGACAAAATTGTAGATGTAACTGTATTTCTTACAAATATGAAAGAAGATTTTAAAACCTACAATCGGTTGTATGCATTGTATTTTAAAGAAAACCAACCTTGCAGAACAACCATTGAAATAAATTGCCTGCCCACTCCAATTGCTATTGAACTAAAAGTGATCGCGACAATTGATTGAGATTGAATTAATATACCAACATCAAGTAATAACCTAAAAACATGGAAACATTATCTGTCTTTAACTTTAAACAATGGATCGACGAAAACCGTCATCTCCTTAAACCTCCTGTGGGCAATAAAGTGGTTTGGAAGAATACGGAGTTTATCGTGATGGTGGTTGGTGGACCAAATGCTCGTAAAGATTATCATTTTAACGAGAGTGAAGAGTTTTTTTATCAGCTTGAGGGCGATATTACAGTAAAAGTTCAACAAGACGGGAAAGCTATTGACGTAAATATAAAAGAAGGTGACATTTTTCTACTTCCGCCGCGTGTTCCACATTCACCAATACGAGGTGCCAACACAATTGGGTTGGTAATGGAACGTAAACGCAGGGAGGGAGAGAAAGACGGGTTATTGTGGTTCTGCGAAAACTGTAATGAAAAACTGTACGAAGAATATTTCAAACTGGAAGATATTACCACGCAGTTTCAGGAAGTTTTCAAACGCTTTTATGACAATGTAGATCAACGTACTTGTAAAAAATGTGGAACGGTAATGCAACCACCGGTTGCTAAAACAGCAGAAAGCTGATTTTTTATATTAAGCCTTTGCTTCAAGCTTTATGCTAATTAATAAATTATGACCTTGAAAATCGATATACATACACATATTATCCCTGAACATTTACCGGATTTTAAAACGAAGTTTGGTTACGGTGGATTTATCAATCTTGATCATCATAAACCTTGTTGTGCAAGGATGATGGTGGATGACAAGTTTTTTAGAGAGATACAGGATAATTGCTGGTCGCCTGAAACAAGAATAAAAGAATGTGATCATCATCAAATCGATGTTCAGGTTTTATCGACAATTCCTGTAATGTTCAGTTATTGGGCAAAAGGAGAAGACGCTTTAGAACTTTCCAAATTCTTAAATGATCATATCGCTGGCATCGTACAACGTTATCCAACTCGTTTTGTAGGGTTGGGTACTGTTCCATTGCAATCACCCGATCTTGCTATTAAGGAACTGGAACGCTGTGTTAAAGAATTAGGTCTGGCAGGTATTCAAATTGGCTCTCATGTAAATGATTGGAATTTGGATAATGAAAACCTTTTTCCTGTTTTTCAGGCAGCTGAAGAATTAGGAGCTGCCGTGTTCGTGCATCCCTGGGATATGATGGCCAAAGAGAAAATGCAAAAATACTGGCTACCGTGGTTAGTGGGTATGCCGGCTGAAAGTTCATTGGCAATTTGTTCGATGATTTTCGGTGGAGTATTTGAACGTTTGCCAAAATTACGCGTAGCTTTTGCGCACGGTGGAGGATCTTTCCCTGCTACAATCGGCAGAATAGAGCATGGTTTTAATGTCCGACCTGATTTAGTAGCCATTGACAATAAGGTCAATCCAAGAGAATATCTGGGCAAATTCTACCTTGACTCATTGGTTCATGACCCTCTGATGCTTGATATGTTGGTGAAATTAGTGGGAGCAGATAAGGTTGCCTTAGGAACCGATTATCCATTTCCTTTGGGAGAATTAGAACCTGGAAAACTGATTGAATCAATGCCGTATGACGACAAGATTAAAGAACGCTTACTGAGCGGCACTGCACTGGAATGGTTAAACCTTGATAAAAGCATGTTTTTAACCGCTAAAGTTCAGCCACATTTGTCATGCTGAGGAACGAAGCATCGTACACCAGATGGCACTCAATAATTATTCAATAAATAAACATTTCAATGCAAACAATTACAAGCGATATAATTTTCAGAAACGACGAAGCTTTTCCAACAGAAATGGACGCTATTGATCCATTGGCAAAATTTGCTTACCGATTTCATAAACCCAAAAACGCAAAAGGAGAGGATCTCATATATTTCTGCGGAAATTCATTGGGGCTACAACCTAAAACTGTTCGTTCCTATATCGAACAGGAACTAAAAGATTGGGAAGATTTAGGAGTTGAAGGTCATTTTCATGCTAAAAATCCATGGATGCCTTACCATGAGTTTCTCACTCAACAAATGGCAAAGGTAGTAGGAGGAAAAGCGTTAGAAGTAGTGGTAATGAATACATTGACAGTGAACCTTCATTTAATGATGGTTTCATTCTATCGTCCAACTCAACAGCGTTACAAAATTGTTATTGAATACAGTGCGTTTCCTTCTGATCAATATGCGGTAAAATCACAAATCAAATTTCATGGCTTCAATCCAGATGATGCCTTGATCGAATTATATCCTCGTGAAGGAGAAAACACAATTCGTACTGAAGATATTGAAGCTTTGATTGAACAAGAGGGTGATTCGATCGCCCTCATCATGATTGGCGGAGTGAATTATTACACAGGTCAGGCTTTTGACATGAAACGTATTACCCAGGCCGGACACAAGAAAAATATCGTTGTTGGTTTTGATTTAGCGCATGCCGCCGGTAACCTAAAACTTCAACTACACGATTGGAATGTAGATTTTGCCGTTTGGTGTTCCTATAAATATTTAAATAGCGGCCCTGGAGGAATTGCTGGATGTTTCGTTCATGAACGTCATGCTAATAATTCAGATTTACCGCGATTCACCGGATGGTGGGGACATGATAAAGCAACCCGTTTTTTAATGGGACCTGATTTTGATCCAATTCCAGGTGCTGAAGGGTGGCAAATTAGTAATGCACCGGTTTTACCAATGGCAAGTCTTCGCGCATCACTGGCTATATTTGATGAAGCAGGAATGGATGCCATTACCACAAAAAGCCGTACCATAACCGCCTATCTTGAATATCTGCTGGAAAATATAGGAAACGAAAACATTTCGATCATCACACCAAAAGATCAATCACAACGTGGTGCCCAGCTTTCCATCCGAATTAAAAACAGTAACAAGGCTTTTTTCAATAAATTAATTGATAACGGGATAATTTGCGATTGGCGCGAACCGGATGTAATTCGGGTTGCACCTGCACCACTTTATAATTCATATTCAAATGTGTTTCAATTCGCTCAAATTTTAAAACAAATCTTAGCATGAGCCAGAAAGTCATTATTGTAGGAGCGGGCCTTACCGGTTCATTGTTAACCATTTATTTAGCTCGGCGTGGATTCAACGTGGAAGTTTACGAACGCAGAGCCGATATGCGTATTGTTAACATAAGTGCAGGTAAATCTATCAATCTTGCTTTATCCACCCGAGGAATCCATGCGTTGGATCAAGTTGGTTTAGCCGAGGAAGTATTGAAAACTGCAGTGGCAATGAAAGGCCGCATGATACATTCAAATAAAGGTGAACTTACCTTTCAACCTTATGGGAAGAATGAGAATGAGTACATTAATTCAATTTCTCGTAAAGACCTGAATGTGATATTAATGAACGAAGCTGAAAAATTTCCGAATGTACAAATATATTTTAATCAGCGTTGTACGGGAATGAGCCTGGAAACTGGCGAGGCTTATTTCGTCAATGAAACACATGGCGGAAGTAGTGTAGTTTCAGGTGATACCGTTATTGGAACAGATGGTTCTGCATCAGCAATTCGGATGGAATTTCTCCGATCAAAGCATTTCAATTTTTCGCAAAGCTATGAAAACTATGGCTATAAGGAATTAACCATACCTACAGCGGAAGGAGGTGGTTTTAGAATTGAAAAAAATGCGTTACATATATGGCCTAGGGGTTCGTACATGATGATTGCTCTTCCAAATGTTGAGGGCGATTTTACTTGTACTTTATTTATGAACTATGAAAATGGGGAATATAATCTTAACAAATTGGTTGCTCGCACGGATGTAACTCAATTCTTCCAAAAAGTAATGCCTGATGCACTTGAGCTTATGCCTGAGCTTGTAGATGATTTCTTTAACAATCCTACCGGAAGTTTACTTACCATAAAATGTTATCCTTGGAATATCAACGGTAAAGCTTTATTAATGGGAGATGCAGCTCATGCTATTCTTCCATTCTTTGGTCAGGGAATGAATTGCGGATTTGAAGATTGCTATTATTTTGATAAACTGATCGAAAAGCACGGAACTGATTGGCAAAAAATATTTGAAGAATTCGGAAAGCTGCGTAAAGAAAATGCTGATGCTATAGCTGAATTGGCGCTGGAGAACTTTGTAGAGATGCGCGACCTAGTAGCTCACAAAGATTTTCTTCTGAAAAAGAAAGCGGATGTATTATTGGAAGAACGCTACCCGGAAAGATTTATTTCTAAATACGCTATGGTAACCTTCCATAGAATTCCGTACGCAATTGCAATGAAACGCGGACAAATTCAAGACCGAATATTAATGGAAATGTGCAGTAAGATTGATTCAATTGATGAATTAAATCTGGAAGAAGCTTTTGATAGAATTAAAACTGAATTTGCAAAAGCTGGAATAGAGGAGAAGCTGAAACTTGAGGTTTAAAGTTTCAAGGATTTAGGTTTTAAAATCAATGATAGTGTTTTTTAAATCCTAAATCCTTCAACCTAAATCCTAATTATCTTCAGCAAACCATTCCGCAAAAGAAGTTGGAGTTTCATGCAGTTTCAAACTATGCAATTTAATTCCATCAGGTAATCTTCTTTGGATTTTTTGAGCGAAATCAGCTAACATATTTTCACACGTTGGCTGATAATCAGTTAAAAGTACCCGTTCCATATGCTCACGTAACTGCGCTGCTAACTTTATATGCGGACTGTTTTGGTTTAAAATGGTTGCATGGTCAAAAATATCAACAATCTCAGATTTTACAATTTCTTTTAAATCTCCAAAATCCATAACCATTCCATTTTTCACGTGATTAGGATCATTAATAATAGGTCCAACAATAGTTACATATAATTCGTAACTGTGTCCATGTACATTTCGGCATTTTCCATCGTAGCCAAACAAAGCGTGCGCAGCTTCAAAATTAAAATATTTAGTTAATCGGATATTTGCCATGAATATTTTTAAAAGGGCAAAGATACTATTTATTATTCTTACAGGTCTTTTTGAAGAATTTTACAAAACTATGCCTTTGTACTTCGGGCAGGAAGTATCAATTCGCTTTGCACATTATTCATTAGAGTATAGCATTTTTTTACAATAATCTTATTTACAGCTAATTAAAATATATTATTCGTTGTTTTTTGTCATAAAACTTAGTTTAACAAAATTGTTGGATTGTTCCTTTTTTGTGTAAATTAAAATTGCAATTAATTAAATCAGGATTAACAAATTATTAAAAGAACTAAACTTCAATGAAAATTTACGATACCCTCTACGAAGCTCTAAAAGATTTAAATAAACGTGGTTATACGTTAAATTTTAATATCAAAAATGACCATTTAGCATGTCAGGAAAAGGACATTTATTGGCATCCTGAAGAATATGAAATCACAGAAGTGTATCGGTTTGAAGGAATGACTGATCCGGATGAGCAATCAATTGTATACGCTATTGAATCAAAAGATGGTGATCGTGGTGTATTAATTAGTGCTTATGGTATTTATGCTGATCCTTTAAATGATGATCTCGTAAAGAAATTACACATTCATCGTTAGCCCGCAATTTACTACTTTCGTGTTTTGTAATTTGCTGCGAAAGAAATGTTAAAAATAGCCTTCGATTCGATTTATGCGCATCCTTTGCCTGAAGGCCACCGTTTTCCAATGATTAAATACGAGTTGATTCCTGAACAGCTTTTGCATGAAGGAAGTATAAACACATTAAACCTGTTCAATCCCACAGCGCTTGATGAATCAACTATTTTACTTACCCATGACCAAGAATACTGGAAGAAATTAAAAACGCTTTCGCTTACTCCGGCTGAGGTTCGAAGAACAGGTTTTCCGCTTTCTGAAGAATTGGTTAGGAGAGAAGTTGTCATTGCAAAAGGAACTATCGATTGTGCTTTATTCGCCATGAAATATGGCGTGGCAATGAATGTTGCCGGAGGAACTCACCATGCTTTCACCAATAAGGGAGAAGGTTTTTGCTTACTTAATGATATCGCTATTGCCGCTAATTATCTTTTAACAAAATATCTGGCTAAAAAAATTCTTGTAATTGATTTAGATGTACATCAAGGAAATGGTACTGCTGAAATCTTTCAAAACAATTCATCTGTTTTCACATTTTCAATGCATGGTAAAAGTAATTTCCCCTATAAAAAGGAACGTTCTGACCTTGATATTGAACTTCCCGACAAAACCAATGACACTCTTTATTTAGGGTTACTTAAAGAAACTTTACCTCGATTGATCCAACACCAAGAACCGGATTTTATTTTCTATTTATCAGGCGTAGATATTTTGGAAACCGACAAACTTGGAAAGTTAGCTGTAAGTAAATCAGGTTGTAAAGAACGTGACCGTTTTGTTTTTGAATACTGTAAAAAGAACAATATACCAGTTGCAGTAAGTATGGGTGGAGGATATTCTCCCAAAATTACTGACATTATTGATGCCCATTGCAATACCTTTAGATTGGCGAATGAGTTATATTTCTAAGACTAAAAATAAAAAAGGTTCTGCCGTTTTCCGACAGAACCTGCTATTGGGTTTATGAATCTTATTTTTTCCTTAATGCCATAGTATCTAGCTTAGTTGTTATACCAGCTTTAATATTAACGTTTGATAATATAGTATCTCTATAAGTAGTGTCTTGAGTGTCAAATGATACTTTGTATAAACCAGCTTTCAATCCTCCAATTGAGAATTTACCTGTGGTGATATCAGAAACAGTTCCGACTGTATCCTTATTTTCATTTATTGCATAAACTTTTGCTTGTACAGTAATTGGTTTAATCACTCCTGTTAGTATACCTGAGGTGGCCTGAACAATTCCTCTGACTATTGGTTTCAATAAATACTTATCACTTCCTGATCCAGTATGAACTATTGATTTAGCTGCATCAAAATCAAGTAATAACGAATAAGCAATGCCGTCAGTAAGTTGTATCGCTTCATTTAATTTAACTTTCCAACCTGAGCTATATCCACTTGGAATTTTTAAATCATACGTTTGACCGTCAACTTTAATGCTGTTTCCTGTTTCATTTAAAAGAAGACGAACTTCCTTAATAGATCCTGTCGGAACTTCTTCACTAGCGACCAAAATATCAGGGGTTGCAGATCCGGCTTTGAAATCTAAAATGTTAAAAGTTTTGCCCGATTCCATTCGATAAGTTGTATCTCCCACAGTAACTACGATTTCTTTAACACTTAAATTAATTTGTTCATAATTACCAGGGGCATCCGTCATACGGACATTTAACCTGGTGGTTCCGGTTGAAGTTTCTTTTTGGCAAGCAGTAAAGAATACCATCCCGGCAGCTAATGCAAAGGCAGATAATAATAGGTTTTTTTTCATGTGTATTGCTAACTATTGGTTAATTGTTATACTACAGTTGCTATTATTATACCAATACTTGAAAAATTATTAACTGACTGATAAGTAATAGAATATGAAGGAAATAATTGAGGGATTATTGAAAAAAAAAATAAAAGTACGAGTAAAAAATTGCTCATCCTGTGGAATTAACCATTTGAAAACAACAGCTAATAAAGTATTTAATTCTGCATTTTTCTCGTTAAATAATTGAATCTTAAAAACAACAAAAAAGCAGCTACCAATAGACCAAGTAAAAGTGACCACCAGACACCATACACGCCATAACCAAATGTAAAACCTAGTATATAACCCAAAGGTAACCCAATTACCCAATATGCAATTAGGGTAATTGCTGTAGGTATTTTCACATCACCCATTCCTCTGAGGATTCCTAAACCGACAACTTGCAAACCATCGAATAACTGAAAAAATCCAGCTATAATTAACAATCCGGAGGCTATATAGATTACTTGAGGATCACGGACGTAAAGCGTGGGCAGGAATTTATTCGCAATCATAAATAATAGAGCACAAACAGACATGAACACAATAACCATGTGATAGCTTGCTATTGAAGAAAGACGGAGTTCATTAAAGTTTTTTTGTCCGAAATTATTACCGGCTCGAATTGCAGCTGCTGACGAAATTCCACTAGCCATCATGTAGGTTAAAGCTGCTAAACTCAAAGCAATTTGATGTGCAGCCAGTTGTTTAGCGCCCATCCAGCCAATCATAATTGCGGCTCCACTAAAGGCCCCAACTTCAAAAATATATTGCATGGCAACCGGCACTCCAATTCCAAGAATAGATCCGCCTCTTTCAAAGTTTAAATTCTTTACCCGAAAGCCCGTTAGGTATTTTCTAAACCTTTTTGATCTAAAAACATAAAAACTCATGGTAATAGCCATGATTAGTCGGTCGACTAATGTAGCAATACCTACCCCCACTATCCCCATTGGCTTTATTCCCAATAAACCAAATACTAAAATTATTCCTAAAAAAATGTTGATGATATTACCCCAGATGCTGATTTTCATGGCCTGTTTGGTAAAACCCAAACCTTCAGCAAATTGCTTAAAGGTTAAAAAGATCATAAGGGGAATGGCCGACAACCCCAATAACCCTAAAAATGGTTTAGCCTGTTTAACAACTTCCACAGGTTGTCCCAGATGTTCAAGGGCAAACAAACCTCCGAAAATGAGTAAGAAAAGCAGGAAACCTGTAATCAAATTGATCAATAAGCTGTGTGAAAGCAATCGTCCGCATTCAGGATAATTTTTTCGTCCGTTTTCTTGTGCAATAAGTGGAGTTAATCCGTATGAAATACCAATACCTGTCACCAAAAACAGGGTAAAAATACTATTCCCTAGTGATACACCAGCCAAAGGAATTGTTCCTGTTTGTCCAATTATGATGCTGTCAGATAAGGCTACTAAAGTATGCCCCAACTGTGAAATAACCACCGGATAAGCTAAATAAAAATTGCTATTATAATGTTGTTTGTATTTTGAATAGATTTTTTTCAAGGATAATTTATTGAGATAGTGAACGTAGCTTAGTACTCGCTAAAGATAAAGAAAATGCAATTTCTCAGGACGCTGTATAGAATTCCGTCTTTTCAGTTGTATGAACCCTGATTACGCCCATAAGAACAAGGTTAACCAAAATACGGGAGGCAGCGCGTTTAGAAATGTTGAGTAAATGAGTGAATTCTGGAAGTGTAATTCGATCGTTAGTATTTAAATACTCCAATAATGCTTTTTCTTTCGATGAATATTCAAGGAAAATATTGTCGCCTTTGGTTTCTTTGCGAAGCACGTCAACAACGACTTTACTCGCTAATACGCTATGATCTTTAACACGAATATAAACCCACCATTTTTTATCTTCTCCTAATGCATAATGTGGTTTCGAATCACTTTCCTTTATTTCAACCACCACAACAATTTTATCATCCACCGTAATTTCATCAAAATAAGGCTCAAGTTGCGGCCTGCAATAGAAATGTGCCGCCTGCAGAATCATGTATTTTTCTTCATCTTCCGATTTTACTCCCTTTATTATCCCATCGTCGGCCACCCCAATCAATAAACGACCACCACGATTATTGGCAAAAGAAACCATTGTTTTAGCGATTTTCTCACAACTTGTAATAGTTTTCTTGAAATCGAGGGTAACGCTTTCCCCTGCAAGAATGAGTTTTCGGAGGTTCATTTTATGATTGAAACCAATTAAAAATTTGTACCTGCTTGTTTTTGATCTTTACTCAATTTGCGCATATACACTTCGGTTGATACAACTACACAAACCTCGCCGTTTTTGTTTATGGCTTCTACCGGATAAGCCTTAACAAATTTACCAATGGTATTTAAAGCATGCTCAGCCTCGGCAACATCTTCCTCCGTTAACGAAAATTTTAATGTTAATGAAGTTTTACTCGGTTTTTTATATTGAATATGAGCACTTTTTAACCAGCCAATGATCTTTATATCTTTTTTGGCAAAAATCTGCCAAAACATGATTGAATAAAATGGATCCGCAGCGCTAAAAATAGTCCCACCGAATATGGTACCATTATAATTACGATTCAAAAAACTCTTGGAAATCTTTACTTCTGCAGTTAAAAAATCTTTTCCAAAGTTTTTTACCCAAATGCGATTAAAAAATAAAGGGGGATAGAAACGCATTAACCATTTAACAGCATTTTCTGATAACTTCATACTATAAGGTAGATATGCTACTGTCTTAAAATAAACTATTAATTTAAAATCAATTTTGCTATTCAACTATTCAAAATGATGGGCTTTTGATTGAGCTAATTAAGTCAAAATATATTTCTTCATTCAAATTCATACATAATCATTTATATATTCGCAGTTCAACTTACCAAATTCATGAAAGAATTAGCGAAGAATAAAAATATTGTTTTTCTCATCATTGTCGCAGCCTTAGGTTATTTTGTTGATATCTATGATTTGATACTATTCTCGGTTATACGAGTAAAAAGCTTGAAAGGCTTGGGTATCACAAATCCAGACCAATTATTGAATAAAGGTGTTTTTTTGATCAACTGCCAAATGGTTGGTATGTTAATCGGAGGAATATTGTGGGGTATCCTTGGTGATAAAAAAGGCCGTTTGTGGGTGCTTTTTGGTTCTATACTTACTTATTCAATTGCCAATATAGCAAACGGTTTTGTGGTTAATGTAGAACAATATGCGATTCTACGTTTTATTGCCGGAGTTGGTTTAGCGGGAGAACTAGGAGCGGGAATTACTCTGATAACTGAAAGTATGAGCAAAGAAAACAGAGGCTATGGCACCATGCTCATTGCAGGAATCGGTTTATTAGGAGCAGTAGTTGCCGCCCAGGTAGGTGGCCATTTCGATTGGCAAACCGCTTATTTAGTTGGCGGTATTATGGGGCTTGTTTTACTTGTTATGCGTATCGGTGTTTTTGAATCGGGTATGTTCCATAAAGTTAAAACTGCCAATGTTGAAAAAGGCAACTTTCTTATGTTACTTTCCTCCGGAAACCGCTTTAAACGCTTTATCAATTCCATTCTCATCGCAGTTCCTGTGTGGTTTGTAATTGGTATTCTGGTAACCTTCGCCGATAACTTTGGAAAAGCAATGGGTGCTACTGAAGAGCTAAATCCGGGGAAAGGAATTATGTATGCGTACATTGGTATTGCCCTTGGTGATTTCCTTAGCGGAACCTTAAGTCAGGTATTCAAAACTCGTAAAAAAATAGTTTATGCCTTTTTAACAGCAACATTATTTTCTGTATTATACTTTTTGAATTCACGCGGATTTAATGCTCAGTTTTTCCATATTATGTGTTTTATAATGGGATTAGCTACCGGCTATTGGGTGGTGTTTGTAACCATGGGAGCTGAACAATTCGGAACAAATTTACGTGCTACCGTCGCTACAAGTGTTCCCAATTTTGTGCGTGGTTCGGTGGTGTTGGTAACATTGGCTTTTAAAGCATTGATATCTTCAGTTGGAGTTATTAATAGCGGATTAATTGTGGGGTGCACTACTATTTTCATCGCCTACATAGCGCTTTGGAATTTGGAGGAAACCTACGGTAAAGACCTTGACTATGTGGAGAGTGATTCACACTCAACAATAAAAAAACATAGTGCTGTAACAGATAATTAAGCATTAATTCAGACTTAAGACTAAGAAATAAACACCTTAGACTATATTTGCGCATGATTACTAAAGAAGAAATCACTGATTGGCTGCGTGCTTTACAAGATGATATTTGTACCACTCTTGAAAAAACAGACGGTAAAGGAATGTTTGAAGAAGAGGTTTGGGAAAGAGAAGGAGGCGGAGGGGGACGGACCCGGATTTTACAAAATGGAAATATTTTGGAAAAAGGCGGAGTGAATTTCTCTGCAGTCCATGGTGAATTACCGGAAGCGATACAACGTTCCTTTAAAGTGGATAAAACAGATTTCTTTGCTACCGGGGTATCTATTGTGATACATCCTAATCATCCTTTGGTACCCATTATTCATATGAATGTTCGATATTTCGAAATGGGGACAGGGCAGAAATGGTTTGGAGGAGGAATTGACCTTACTCCGCATTACGTGAATGAGGATGATGCCAGGTTCTTTCATCAAACTTTAAAAAACACCTGTGATCAACATCATGCCGATTATTATTCATCCTTTAAAAAATGGGCAGATGATTACTTCTTTATTAAACATAGAGAAGAAACCAGGGGTGTAGGTGGTATTTTCTTCGACCGATTAGGGGAAACTGAACAGTTTACACTTGCTGATCGCTGGGAGTTTGTAAAATCAGTGGGAGAGGCTTTTGCCAAGATTTACGTTCCGCTCATAGAAAAAAACAGAACCAAAGCGTTTACTCAGGAGCAAAAAAACTGGCAATATCTGCGTAGAAGCAGGTATGTGGAGTTTAATCTGGTGTATGACTCCGGTACAAAATTCGGGCTGGAAACTAACGGAAGGATAGAATCCATTCTTATGAGTCTTCCTCCGCAAGCTAACTGGGCCTATAATTATAAACCTAGAGCAGGAAGCCAAGAAGAAAAAACACTAAGTCTGCTGAAAAAGAACATCAACTGGGTTTTAGCACCGTAATCTCAAAAAGATTAAGCGGTTGGGAGCGAAGATTTAAAGAAACTGTGTTCGGCATGAACAAACTGATTTGAGAGACGCATTTTGGCTAAAAGGTCATAACACGTAGGCACCTCAACCTATAATTTATTTTTTTAACATCTTTATATAACCTTAACATTTCGGGCAAATTTGTTAAATTCGCGTGCGATTATAAGTTTTACACAGAACCATAAAAATGGCAGAAGAAGAAAACAACGAGAATAACAACAGTAAGATCATTCCAATTAATATAGAAGAGGAAATGAAATCGGCGTACATCGACTATTCGATGTCCGTAATCGTTTCCAGAGCTTTACCAGACGTACGTGATGGACTTAAACCGGTTCACCGTCGTGTTTTGTATGGTATGCTAGATTTGGGTCTTGCCAGCAATAAACCCCATAAAAAATCCGCACGTATTGTAGGAGAAGTATTGGGTAAATATCACCCGCACGGGGATAGCTCGGTTTATGATTCAATGGTACGTATGGCTCAGGATTGGTCGTTACGTTATCCTTTTGTCGATGGACAAGGAAATTTTGGATCGATTGATGGTGATAGCCCTGCGGCAATGCGTTATACGGAAGCACGTCTTCGTAAAATTGCAGAAGAAATGCTGGCAGATATCAATAAAGACACCATTGATTTCCAACTCAACTTTGACGATTCATTAGAGGAACCTACTGTTCTTCCTTCAAAAATCCCTAACCTTCTGGTTAACGGAGCATCAGGTATTGCCGTAGGGATGGCTACCAACATGGCTCCACACAATTTGAGCGAAGTTATTGATGCCACTGTTGCATACATAGATAATCGTGAGATTACGATTTCAGAAATGATGCAGCATATTAAGGGCCCCGATTTTCCAACAGGCGCTACTATTTACGGATTCGATGGTATTAAAGATGCGTTTGAAACTGGTCGCGGCCGAATAGTGATGCGTGCAAACGCTGAGATCGAAACGCTGGATAATGGTCGTGAGCGTATTATTGTTTCGGCAATCCCTTATCAAATTAATAAAGCATTAATGATTGAGCGTACGGCTGAGCTCATTAATGAAAAGAAATTAGAAGGCATTTCTGATTTAAGAGACGAATCGGATAGAGATGGTATGCGTATCGTTTATGAAGTTAAACGTGAGGCCAATGCCAGCATCGTACTTAATAACCTATTTAAATACACTGCTTTACAAACTTCATTTAGTATCAACAACATTGCATTGGTTAAAGGCCGTCCAATGATGCTGAACTTAAAAGACCTTATTCACCACTTTGTTGAACATCGTCATGAGGTCATTGTTCGCCGTACTAAGTTTGAATTATCAGAAGCAGAAAAAAGAGCGCATATTCTCGAAGGTTTATTAATAGCGCTTGATCATCTTGATGAAGTAATAAACCTGATTCGTAGTTCAGCAACTCCTGAGGATGCCCGAGAGGGCTTAATGAGTCAATTTGGTTTATCCGACATTCAGGCTCGTGCTATTCTTGATATGACACTCCGCCGTTTAACAGGTCTGGAACGTGATAAGATTAAAGAGGAATATGCTGAATTGATGAAAACCATTGAACGGTTAAGATCAATTTTGGCGGATGAAGGTTTGCGTATGCAAATCATTAAAGATGAGCTTGCTGAAATGAAAGAAAAGTACGGTGATGAGCGCAAAACCATGATCGTACATGCAGAAGGTGATATCAATATTGAAGATATGATTGAAAATGAGGACGTTGTTATTACAATTTCTCATTTAGGTTATATCAAAAGGACCAAACTTACTGAATACAGAAAACAAGGTAGAGGCGGCCGTGGTTCTATGGGTGGAAGCACTCGTGAGGAAGACTTTATTGAACACTTGTTTATTGCACAAATGCATAATTACATGTTGTTCTTTACTGAACAAGGTCGTTGTTTCTGGCTCAAAGTTTATAATATTCCGGAAGGAAGCCGAACCTCTAAAGGCAGGGCAATGCAAAATCTAATTCAAATTGAAGGTGGAGATAAGGTTAAAGCCTTTGTAACCATTAAAACCTTGAATGATCCTGCATATCTGGAAAATAACTTTATCATTATGTGTACCCAAAAAGGTACCATTAAGAAAACCTCATTAGAGGCCTATTCTCGAGTACGTGTAAGTGGTATTAATGCGATTACAATTAATGAGGGTGACCAGTTGTTAGAGGCGCGTTTAACTACCGGAACTTCAGAAATACTAATGGCGCTTAAATCAGGAAGAGCAATACGCTTTAATGAAAGTACTGTACGCCCAATGGGTCGCACTGCTGCCGGTGTTCGCGGAATTACGTTAAATGGTGTTTCGGATGAAGTAATTGGCATGATTGCTGTCGACGATCAAGAAACCAATGTATTAGTAGTTTCAGAAAAAGGGTATGGTAAACGTTCTGATATTGATGAATACAGAGTTACCAACCGTGGTGGAAAAGGTGTAAAAACGATCAACATCACTGAGAAAACGGGTAATCTGATCGCTATTAAAGATGTAAAAGAAGGCGATGATCTGATGATTATCAACAAATCGGGAATTACAATCCGCATTGGTGTTGATGAGCTTCGCGTAATGGGAAGAGCAACACAAGGTGTTCGACTTATCAAATTAAACGAAGAAGATGAAATTGCGTCAGTTGCTAAAATTGATGATGCCGGTGAAGATGAATTAGAAAATTTGGAAGGAGTTGAAGGTACAGAGGGAACAACTAATTCACCTGGTGAAGATGCAGCATCAACAGATGCACCCGAAACAACCGAAAATTAATATTCAGACACTAACCAAAGAATTATATAATGAAAAAAATCTTGTTATCAGGATTGTTGCTAGCAGCAGTAACAGTTGCTAAGGCACAAAATGCAGAAGTAGAAAATGCTGAGAAAATGGTAATGCTCAAACAACTCGATAAAGCAAAAGAATCTATCGACAAAGCTGTAGTGCATCCTAAAACGACTACTTTGCCACATACATACATGGTAAAGGTTCAAGTATATACAGCTATTGCAAATGATACTTCGCGCCACAATTTGGATTACGATCCAATTCAAATTGCCTCCGAATCCTTAAAAAAGGCAAAAGAACTGGATGTTAAAAAATCAATCTCTGAGGAAGACCTTAAAAATGCTTCTTTTAACCTCTATGCAGCTGGTTACAATAAAGGATTAGGTGCTTACAATAAGGAAGACTTTAAAACTGCATTGAAGTATTTCAAGTTTGCTTCTGAAATGAATCCTTCTGATACTTCATTGTATTTAAATACCGGAATTGTAGCGGAGAAAATAAATGACAAAGAATCAGAAGAGGCAGCCTTTACAAAACTTGCTGATATGAATTACGATAAGGAGCCTTATATCTATAAAGCTTTGTATGATATCAAAAAGAATAAAGGGGACAAAGAAGGAGCAAAGGCCATTCTTGAAAAAGGCCGCTCTATTTTCCCTACTGATAATTATTTGATGATTGAAGAATTGAATATGTACCTGGCAGAAGGTAAATCGGATGTTATTGTTGACAAATTAAATAAAGCCATTGCTGCTGATCCAAGTAATAAGACGCTTCAATTTACATTAGGAGTTACGTATGAAAACCTTAAAAAACCTGATGAAGCAGCTGCAGCATACAAAAAAGCATTAGAAATTGATCCAAACTATTTTGATGCAAATTACAATTTAGGTGCATTATACTTTAACCAGGCTGCTGACATTATTAAAAAAGCTAACATGTTACCTACTAATAAAGTTAAAGAATACGATGTTGAAAAACAGAAATTCTTAAAAAAAGCAGGTGAAGCAACTCCGTATTTGGAAAAAGCATACGCTATCAATCCTAAAGATCGTAACGTATTAATTTCTCTTAAAGAAATTTATTCACGCACAGGAGCTAAAGATAAATACGCTAAAATTGACGCCGAACTGAAAGCACTAGGCGAATAAGAATAAAGAACAAACACAAAACCTGTCTTTAGTTAATAAACAAAAAAAGAGTTCTGTTAAAAATTAACAGAACTCTTTTTTATGGGTGCAATCGTACTTCAACTATCAACCTGTTCTTTGATCTTGTATCTTTCTACTCAATTGTATTCTAATTCCCACGCACTTTGATAGGCATTATTGGAATGAACATGATCTAAAAAGCTGGCATAAAATGGATGAGAACCTAGTGTTGCACTGTCGCCAAATAATAGCAATTTCTTTTTAGCTCTTGTCATGGCCACATTCATTCTTCGTGTATCAGCTAAAAAGCCAATTTCATTTTTATCGTTGCTTCTTACCAAACTGATTGCAATTAAATCGCATTCTTGCCCTTGAAAACCATCTACAGTTTTAAGGCTTATCATGGAACGATACTTATTAAGTACCGGATAATTAGTAATTTCTTCTAACAAATAATTTACCTGTGCTTTATATGGTGAAATTATCCCTATTTGTTTCATTTTATCAAGCGGTAGATTAACATCCTGCTCCAATTCCAGTAAAAACCAATCCAAATAAGTTAATAGAAGAGAGCCTTCTTCCTTATTTATCAAGCTTCGACTTCCTTCAGTAATTTCATTAAAACCACATCCTGCTGTATCAATAAAAAGCATTGGTTTTTCATCAGCATCCGTTATTTTTCTTGATTTAACACTTTCATCGGCTAACAATTTGCCCTCATAAAATTGTTGATTCGAAAATTCCATGATTTGTTCATGCATACGGTATTGAGTAGCTAACAATGTATCAACTTGTTGCCGTTGGATCGTTTTTTCAAATAAGGTAAGGTGTAAGCCTTGCTTGCCAGCTTCAATTGATTTTACAGTAGGGGGGAGTTGGCAATGATCACCAGCCATAACTACTCTTTCTGCTTTCATAATGGGAATCCAACAGGCAGGTTCAAGTGCCTGTGCAGCTTCATCGATAAAAATGGTTTTGAACGTTTTATCCCGCAATAACGAATTATTAGCGCCAACCAAGGTACATGCTATCACTTGTGCTTGCGACAGAATATCACTAACAATATAATCTTCTAATTTAAGAGCTTCTGACTTTAAATTTCGGGCTTCATCAAGCAGTAATTTTCGTTGTTGGCTTTCCGTTTTGCCGAAACTACGCTTGTATTTAAAAGCAAGGCTCCTGAACTCTTCTGATTTCTTGCGAAGATTTTTAATATCTCCAAAATATTCATGCTGACTGATTTTATTATCGATTACCAATTCAGTTAATTCTTCATTAACCCGGGCAGGATGGCCGATGCGGATTACATTTAAACCTTCTTGATGCAACCGATCGCACAATAAATCAACAGCTGTATTACTGGGTGCAGTTATTAAAACCTGCTTTTCTTTTTCAACCACCAGTTTAATTGCTTGAATAAATGTGGTAGTTTTTCCCGTTCCCGGAGGACCGTGAACAATGGCAACATCTTTTGATGCTAAAATTGCTTCTACAGCTTGATTTTGAAAAGAATTTAAATGGGATATTTCAACTTTATGATCTGCTCTTTCTGCAGAAAATGAAGGTTGATGTCCTAATAGAATTTCACGGAGTTCGGCCAAACGATTTTTTTCTGCAAGAGAAACGAGCCGGAGCGTTTCGTCCATTTCGCGATAGGAAGTTTCATCAAACAACATATCAATACCGATTTTACCATCACGAATCCATTCAGGTAATTCATCCGTATTTAAATAAATGCGTAATCGATCTTTGGTTGATGTACCAATAACCCCTTCAACACGCATTTTATCGGCTTTATTATTTGCGTTACAAAATAAAGCCGCACGTCGGCCAGTTTGTAATTGGTGCTCAATATTTTTATTTGTAGTACGTTCAAGTTCGACAAAAACTTGCTCGCCGCGTCCAATTCCAGTTTGAGTTAGCATAACCGGATACCAGGAACTTCCGTTTTTCACTCGTTCCTTTACATCCGATTCTATAACAAAACGTTTGTATTGCTGCAGATCTTCTTCCTTTTCTATCTTAAGTAATTTTCGCAAGTGTTTTAATTCATCTGCAGCCGTCATATATCATTGAAATTTCAGGCAAAGATGAGCTTTTGATTTGAATTAGAGATAAATTGATTGATTAGATAGTTAAAAAAGCGTATCACTTACTTGTTGTTTTTTATAATATTGCGTGAGTTAACAATAAAGTAGTTAAATCTGTATCCACCGAACATACAAACATGATAAGAAAAACAAGAATTGTAACAGGAGTAATTGCAGCCATTGCATTACGAATCATTGTTCCACTTTCAGCTGCGGCCCAAGTAAATAAATCAATGGTACGAATGGGTTCTTCCGATGTACAGTCTTTTGATAAAGAATGGCTGTTCATGCGCTATGGTTTACAACCTGACGGATCACGTGTAGAAGAACCTAAAGACCTGGAAAGCATAACATATTCTGATGCTAATTGGCAGCGGCTTGATCTACCGCATGATTGGGCCATTACCGGACCGTTTCGGATAGATCTTGCCGGAGAGACGGGTAAATTACCATGGAAAGGCATTGGCTGGTACCGCAAACACTTTGTTGTACCGTCAGAGGATGCAGGGAAAAAAATATTTATTGATTTTGACGGGGCTATGGCGAATGCAGAAATATGGCTCAACGGAAAATACGTAGGCACTTGGCCATACGGTTACAGTTCTTTCCGTATGGATTTATCTCCTTTTGTTTTGATTGGAAAAGAAAATGTAATTGCTGTTAAATTAAATACTGAAAAATGGGATTCTCGCTGGTATCCCGGCGCCGGTATTTATCGCCATACCTGGTTGGTAAAAACAGACCCCGTGCATGTAGCGCATTGGGGCACAACGATTACAACACCTGAAGTAACTGATCATTCGGCAATTGTAAAAGTAAAAGTAAAGGTCGACAACCAACAAAACAACACGGTAAAAGCAGATGTGCAAACTGTCATCTATGAATTTGCTGAGAATAAAACGCTAGGATCAAAAGTGGCTGCTCTTAAACCTCTATCCATTACTTTAGAGGCAGGGGCCAGCGCTGAGCTAGAGGCACAGGTTAACCTTAATAATCCTAAGCGTTGGGACCTTGAAAAACCCAACCTTTATGTAGCACAAACTATAATCAGTGTTAACGGAAAATTAACCGATACTTATTCAACTTCTTTTGGAGTACGTACAATACAATTTACGGCAAGAGATGGCTTTTTATTAAACGGCAAAAGAGTTCAAATACAAGGCACTTGTAATCATCATGATTTAGGCGCTTTGGGTGCTGCTATTAATACGAGCGCTTTACGTCGTCAATTAGTGATACTTAAAAATATGGGCTGTAATTCGTTACGCACTTCGCACAACCCACCAGCTCCTGAATTATTGGAATTGGCCGATGAAATGGGATTTTTAGTTTGGGATGAAGCCTTTGATTGTTGGAAAAGAGGGAAAAAGAAAAATGATTATAACAAACTGTTTGATCAGTGGCACGAAAAAGATTTAAACGCATTGGTACAACGTGATCGTAATCATCCCAGCGTGTTTATTTGGAGTATTGGCAATGAAGTGATGGATCAACGAGACGTTGCTTTAACCAAGCATCTGGTTGATATTGTGCACCGTGAAGATCCAACTCGTCCTGTTTCAAATGGTTACAATGACCCTGACGGTGGGAGAGAGTCGGGGGCAGTAGTGGCCTTAGATATAATGGGAGTGAATTACTTTTTTAACCAGCAACCGAAGTGGGATGCCGATCTGCGTTATGCTAAAAAACCAACTATTGGCAGCGAAACTTCAAGTTGTGTAAGTTCCCGTGGTGAATACTTTTTTGGAAAAGAGTACAAAAACTGGCAAATAACATCGTATGATTCTGCCAAACCTGGTTGGGGATGCTCGCCTGATGAACAATTTCGTACCAATGCAAAATATCCTCATTTATTGGGTGAATACGTGTGGACAGGTTTTGATTATTTAGGAGAACCCACACCGTATGGATCAGATGAAACCAATTTGCTCAACTTTAGAAATGATCCTTCTAAAAAAGAAGAATTGAAAAAGAAGCTAGAGGAAATGCAAAAGAGTAATCCTCCATCACGCAGTAGCTATTTTGGTATTGTAGACCTTGCCGGTTTTCCTAAGGATCGTTATTACTTGTACCAATCTCATTGGCGCCCTGATTATCCAATGGCTCATATTCTTCCGCATTGGAATTGGAACGAAAGAATAGATTCAATCACGCCTGTACATGTTTATACTTCAGGTGATGAAGCCGAATTATTTTTGAATGGCAAAAGCCTTGGTCGTAAATCTAAAAAGGAAAACCAAGATTTTCGTTTGGTTTGGAATGATGTAAAATACAATCCAGGTGAATTAAAAGTAGTTACGTATAAAAATGGTAAAAAATGGGCGACGGACGTAGTAAAAACGACTGGTGAACCCGCAAAACTTGCTCTTAGCTCCAATCGTAAACAAATTGCTAACGATGGACAGGATTTGGCTTTCATAACCCTGCAGGTTCAGGATAAGAATGGATTAACAGTTCCGCGAACTCAACCGGAAATTCATTTCGAAATTGAAGGCCCTGGTGAAATTGTAGGAACGGATAATGGAGATGCAACCAGTTTTGAATCATTTCAAAGCCCAAATAAGCATGCGTTTAATGGAATGGCTCTGGTTATAGTTAAAGCTAAACCAGGACTTAAAGGAAATATTGTAGTAAAAGCCAGCAGTAACAATCTTACGAGTTCTCGTGCAAACGTAGTAGTTCAGTAATTCTCAATAAAAAAGTAGTATAGCAGGGCGCATAAAAGCGCCCTTTGTTTTTTTATAAGGGGAGCTAAGATCGCAGTATTATATAATTTACTTAACATAATATTAATTATAGGAAAAACCATTAGCGACTTATTGACTCACCCTTAACCAGTGTTGCCGTAAATTGTTTAGGTCATAAGTTATGGGTATAGATTTTGTACCCGATTATTAATGGAACCAAATTCGAAACAAAAATTTATCATTTCAAAAAAGATTGATGAGTTTTTCATTGATATTTATAAGGTTTTTAGTTTTATTTCGCGTTTCTTTAAAGAAGCTTTTTCTCCACCTTTCGAATTCCAGGAAATAATAAAACAATGCTACGAAGTTGGGTATAAATCTCTTGTTTTAATCTCTTTAACAGGCTTTATAACCGGCTTGGTATTTACAAAACAATCGCGACCCTCATTGTCTTCATTTGGAGCAAGTTCTTGGCTACCTTCACTTGTTTCTATTGCTATTGTAAGGGCCATGGCACCTTTAATTACTGCTTTAATTACCGCAGGAAAAGTTGGTTCTCATATGGGGGCTGAATTGGGTTCAATGAAAGTAACTGAACAAATTGATGCCATGGAAGTTTCAGCAACTAACCCATTTAAGTTTTTAGTAGTAACACGTGTTTTGGCCATAACTTTAATGCTGCCAATCCTTGTCATGTACTTTGGATTCATTGGTATGATGGGATCCTTTATGAATGTACATGCTAATGAATTAACCAGTTATACAGCTTTTTTTAAAGAGGCATTTAGTTCCATTTCTTTCTTAGATATATTTTCATCAGTCCTTAAATCCATTGTTTTTGGATTCACTGTTGGTATTGCAGGATGTTATCAAGGCTATAATGCTCAATATGGAACAGTTGGTGTAGGAAAAGCAGCTAATACTGCCGTTGTGGTTGCTATGTTTCTCATTTTTATTGAAGAGATGATTATTGTACAATTTGTTAATGCCATAAGGTAAATTCAATCGAAAACTATTAAATGAAGAACGGTGTAAAGATTGATCGGAATAATAGGGTGATTTTTGTTAAAGATCTTGAAAAATCTTTTGGCGAACTGAATGTACTCAGCGGTTTAAATATGGATCTTTTTAAAGGCGAAAATTTAGTTGTGATGGGGCGATCAGGAAGTGGAAAATCTGTATTAATCAAAGTTATTTCTGGATTGCTTAAACCCGATAAAGGGGTTGTTAATGTATTAGGACAAGAAGTTGACAAAATTAGTACAGAAGAATTGCAGGCTTTGCGATTAAAAATTGGCTTTTCTTTTCAAAGCAGTGCCTTGTATGATAGCATGACAGTTAGAGAAAATCTTGAATTTCCATTAGTAAGAAATTTGAAAAATATAAAAAGTAAGGAAGTAGATAAGGCTATTGAAGAAGTACTTGAGAATGTAGATTTACCTCAAACAATTAATCAATTGCCTTCAGAACTTTCCGGTGGTCAAAAAAAACGTATTGGCATCGCACGAACCTTAATTCTTAAGCCGGAGATAATGCTGTATGATGAGCCTACTGCTGGTCTGGATCCCATAACTAGTGTTGAAATAAATAATCTCATTAATGAAGTGCAGCAAAAATATAATACAAGTTCTTTAATTATAACACACGATCTGACCTGCGCAAAACTAACCGGCGACAGGGTTGCAATGATAGTGGATGGTAATTTTTTAACGCAAGGAAGTTTTGATGATGTATTTAATACAAATGATGAGCGTATTCGAGGATTTTATAATTATAATTTTATAAATGATAATACCAATAAGAAGTTAAATAACTTTAAATGAAAGTAGTACAAAACAAACGGGCAGTTATAGTAGGATTTTTCATATCGCTTGGAATACTCATTCTTATTGCTGCTGTTTATACATTAGGAGGACAGAAAAAAGCTTTTGTAAAATCCTTTACCATTAATGCTCTCTTTGATGATGTAAACGGATTACAAATAGGAAATAATGTATGGTTCTCTGGTGTAAAAATAGGTACGATTAAGTACATGGGTTTTGTTACAAATTCCAAAGTGCTTATTACAATGAAACTTGAACAAGATGCTCAAGCATACATTCATAAAGATGCAAAGGCTAAAATAAGTTCCGATGGTTTGATTGGAAACAAAATTGTGGTTATTTATGGAGGCTCACCTACTGCTCCACAGGTAGAAACTGACGACTATTTACTTGTAGAAAAAGCAATCTCCACAGATGATATGTTGGCAACATTACAATCGAATAATCAAAACTTACTCGATATATTGAACAATCTCAAAATAATAACAAAGAAAATAAATGATGGTAATGGAACGATAGGAACCTTATTAAATGATACATTATTAGCAGTTAACATACGAACTACCCTGTCAAATTTTAAAATGGCTTCTGTAAAGAGTGAAAAAGTAATCACAGATCTTACAAATTTTACCTCCCGGTTAAACCAAAAAGGGACACTTGCAAATGACTTAGTTTCGGACACAATTATTTTCAACAACTTAAAAAACATTGCTATTCAACTTCGACTAGCGGCTAATACAGCAAATAAGTTTACTGATAACATAAAAAGGGCAAGCGATAAATTAAACACCAATAAAAGCCCTATTGGCCTATTTTTTAATGATGATTCAATCGCAATATCGCTACGAAACACGATTAAAAATATGGAAAGCAGTAGCAAAAAATTAGATGAAGATCTGGAAGCGCTGCAACATAATTTTTTATTTAAAGGTTATTTTAAAAAGAAAGAATAAAATGAGCAATAGCAACCCAAAGTTTAAAAAAAATCAATCATACAACAACCCATTCATCAAATACATTAAATTGAACGTTTGTAAATAACCCTTAAAAAACTTGGATAAACAATAAGTAATAAAGGCAATGCAACAATAAATCCGCCAATTACTGCAATGGCTAAAGGTTGATGAAGTTGAGAACCAGTGCCAATGCCTAAGGCTAATGGCAATAAAGCGATAATTGCTCCTAAGGCAGTCATTAATTTTGGCCTTAATCGGGTTGAAATTGAATAGATAATGGCTTCATCTACACTTAGTGTGTGCAGGGTTTCTTTAAATTGCATAAAAGTAAATACGGCATTTTCACCTATAATACCCACAATCATGATCAAACCGGTATAACTTCCCACATTTAAAGGTGTATCTGTAATAAATAATCCCAAATAGCTGCCTGCAATACCCAAAACCGAAATGAGTAAAATGATCAATGCTATTTTAAAGTCTTTAAATAAAAACAAGATGACACCAAATACCAATAAGCTTGAACTGATTAAAATAATAAGTAGTTCTCTGAATGATTGCTGTTGACCCGCATAAGCACCACCATATTGAATGTGATAACCTTGTGGGAGATGAACTTGGGCTGCTACATTCCTCTTGACTTCTTGCATTACGGTTCCTAAATCTTTGCCCTCCAAACGAGACGTTACCACCCCCATTGCCTGCAAATTTTCTCGTTGAATTTCGGCTTCACCTGAGCTTAAACGGATGTTTGCCAGATCAGTAATTGGCTTTAATTTACCATTTGGAAGAAATACATTGAGGTTCTGAATTGATATTAAACTTTTTGAACGATTGTCGGGGTAAATCATTCGAATATTATTAATCTGTTCCTTTTCACGTATATCCCCTACTACATTTCCTTCTAATGAGGTTTGTAATTGATATTGAAGATTAGCTGGCGTAATTCCAAACTGTGCTAATGCTTTAAAATGTGGTTCAATATTAATGGATGGCCCAGCGATAACGATCCCATCAAACACATCAGCTGTTCCATTCAATTTATTCAAAACAGCAGCAACCTGTTTCGATAATTGTTGCAGCTTTTTCTGATCATTACCGAATATTTTTACTTCAATTGGCTGAATTGAGGTCATCAAATCGCCTAGCATATCGCCAATGACTTGTCCGAAATCAATTCGTAAGGCAGGTTGAGAGGCCTCAACCTTTGTTCTGATTTCACTGATCACTTCATCTGTACTACGCTTTCGATTCTTCTTTAGTTGAATCAAATAGTCACCCGTATTAGGCTCCGTAATAAAAAAGCCCATTTGAGTGCCTGTCCTTCTTGAGTATGCTGCTACTTCCGGCTCCTTAACGATGATCTTTTCTACTTCGCGCAACATTCGATCGGTTTCGTAAAGCGAGGTTCCGGGAGGAGAACTATAATCGAGCACAATACTTCCTTCATCCATTTCCGGCAAAAAACCAGTTTTTAATTGTGGAAGAATAAAAAATATAGTAGCTGCTAATAAAAGAACAATAGCAAAACTAATGTACGGCCGATGAATAAAAAACGTGATCCACTTTCGGGTTCTTAGGTTATGATTAGTGATTGTCTTTGAAGGAGTATTATTTTTTTTGCCTTTTGTTAGTAATAGATAAAGTACCGGCAAGATAATCCAAGTCACTAAAAATGAGCATATCAGTGTAATGATCATGGTATTGGTCATTACTTTAAAATAAGCTCCAGCAACATCGGTCATCAGTAAAAAAGGAATAAAAATAACGATGGTACTGATTGAGGAGCCTAACATGGCCGGAAATAAATATTGAACCGCCTTATGAACCAACGTATTACTAGATTCTTCAGGATGCTCCTCGTGAGTACGATGAATTTGCTCAACCACCACTATTGCATCATCAATAATAAGTCCGATAGCTGCAGCAATAGCACCAAGAGTCATTATATTAAAAGTTTGACCAATTGCATACAGTACAATTATCGTTAGGCTAATTGTTACAGGAATGGTGATTAGAATGGTTAAACTTGCTTTAGCTGACCGAAGAAAAACTATAGCGACAATAATCGCCAAAAACAATCCTATCCATAAACTGTCATTAACACTTTTTACACTTGCATTTACAAAATCAGACTGTTCATAATAGGGTTTAATGGTTACATCGGCAGGAAGAATGCTTTGCAACTCTGTTAGCTTTGCATTCATTTTGTCTGATATATCTATTAAATTGGCATCAGGCTGTTTGATGACAGCCAACAGCAATCCATCTTTCCCATTTGCATTAATCTTAACGTATTCTTTCGCCTCTTGAATTTGTACTTCAGCCAAATCTTGAAGCTGGACCACACGCTTACCATTGTTGCTGATAACAATACTTTCCAATTCTGCTTTTGTATGAACAGAAGCATCAGTTACCGTAAGATACAGCATGCGATAATCGGTCAAATAACCATTCGATTTAATGAAATTGGTTTGGCTGAGTGCAGTGCTGATAATATCAGGTGTGATTCCCAGCGTGCTCATCTTTTGGGTATTGAGCACAATCCAGTATTCTTTAGACTTTCCTCCGATAACCCTCACTTCTGAAACTCCTTCAACCTGAGATAAATAGGGTTTGATGGTGTAAGTCGCCAATAATTTTAATTCAATGGGCGATCTTGTTTTGCTTTCCAGGGTATAGCCAATTACAGGGAGAATAGAAGGATTCATCTTTTCAACTGTAATTTGAACGTCAACTGGCAACGAGTTTTTAATTTCGTTAATTTTTGATTCTATACGTTGTTGACTCAGATCAATATCAGCATCCCAGTCCATAAAAGCTGATATTTCACAATTTCCGCGACTGGTTGTACTTCTTATTCTTTTTAATTTAGGAACCTGCTTTATCGTATTTTCTAATGGCCGGGTAACAGATGTCATCATTTTGTTAACCGGTTGCGGACCTGCATCAGCGATTATTTTAATCTTGGGAAATGTAATTTCCGGAAACAATGAAGTTTGCATTTTTTCATACGCAAACACTCCCCCCATTAAAATGATGGCAATGACAATAGTTAGAGGGTTTTTATGGGAGATGAAAAAGTTACGCATGTGAACTATTATTGTGTAACAATTACTTTGGCGGTATCAGGCAAGCTGTAATTGCCGGATACTATAATTTTATCAGTCGGCGATAAAGCTGGTGATAGTATTTCTACGTTATTATCTGTTTCAATCCCCTTTTTAACAATCACCTTTACCGCAGTTTCCTTATCGATCATTTTCATAATCCAAAAAACGGTCTGAGTTTCATTGGTCAATATTGCATCTTTTGGTAAATAAATACCATTACTTTTGGCATTTTTCACTATCCTAACCTTTGCAATTAAATTTTCCGGGATCGAATGAGTTGGGTTAACCTTTAAAACAATGCTTTGAGTTTGAGAAGTGGCGTCAACGGTAGGCAAAGTATATGCAATGGTAGCATTAAGTCTTTCTCCATCGGGTAAAATAAGTTCAACCGTTTTTTTATTCAATACAAATGATCTCAATTCGTAAGGAAGATCCAGTACAAAAGCAAAACTATTCATATCGCTAATCGCAGCAAGTTGTTCACCATCTTGTACATAATCACCTGTTTGATGATTTAATTGAGTAAGATAACCTTGATCATTAGATTTAATATTGATTATACCCGAGAATTTGAAGGTTGAATCAAGTTTGGCAATGGTGTTTCCTATACTCTGAGCTTCTTTGGTTTTAAGTTTGAATAAAACTTGTCCCTTGTTTACATATTTACCCACTTCAGCACTTACTGAAACGATGTAACCATTCGTATTCGCTTTTACATAATGTTTTTGCATAAACGAAGACGTTGCATTCAATTCAATGAAATCACTCATTGATCCGTTCTTGATCGTTGTAATAGTCACCGGAGTTTTGACATTAACAGTTTCATCCTCTTGCTTTTTCTCGTTGTGATTTGTACAGGAGTAAATGCAAATGGTTAATCCTATAAGCGTAATAATCTTTCGCATGTTATCTGTTCCAGTAATTAATCTGGTTAATAATTTGTAAGCGGTTAATGGTATTTTGAGTTAGTAAATTTTTTGCGTTTAAATAATTGTTGATTGCAATTACAAAGTCGGCAACTCTTAAATCTCCGGTTTGTAACAGTTTTCTTTCAGCAATTATTAAGCTTTCAGAATATTTTATTTGTTTGTTGATTTCCAGAATAAGGCCCTCAGTAGACAATAATTGTTGTGTTAATTGAGCTATTTGCTGGTTGTATTGATTGATGAAGAAGTTTTTATAATCGGTAGTCGTTTTTTCTGCAAAAGTTAACTTATCGTATTGCATTTTGCGCTGCTTACCGTCATAAATCGGAACACTCACACTGATGCCGAAACTCGTTCCAAAATTTTTGTATGGTTGGTATGTTAATGTTGAATTATATCCAGCATCAATATACACACTGGCTTTAGGTCGGTAGATTAAATCAACAAGCGCTTTACTATTGGCTAATTTCAAACTTTGGATATCAAACTGTTTTAAAAATATAGAATTTGAAATTTGCGGCAATGGTTGTAATTCAATTGCAGGGGTCGGTAGGTTTACCTTCGACGTATCATTAATACCACACAAATAATTTAACGTGGCGTAATCATTTTGATACTGAATATTAACCTGTTTTAAAAGTAATTCTTGTTGTTGTAAGATCACTAAAAAAGTAAGATAATCAGTTTGACGATAGACATTTTTTTCAGTGAATGCTTTTAAAAGCTGCTCTTCTTCTTTTAAGAGTGTTAAAACTTCCTTATTAAAGTTGAGTTGTTGTATATCTCCAAACGTAATAATATACTGTGCAGTAATGGATTTTTTCAGGTCTTGTTCAGAAATAGTCGACGTGTTTTTAATTCCTTCGTTTTGCAATTGAATAGTTGCTAATTGAGCGGCAACCTTTTTACTGTCGGTAATACTTTTACTTACAGTTACCAAAGCATTATACCCTCCACCATTGGTAATTACCTGATCATACCCTATTCCATTTATAGTGGGTGCGTAAAAATTGGTGGAACTTGCATTGACCTGTGGCTTATACGTAGCTTTTAACAATAAACTATCTATCGAATTTGAAGCCATCTGATTTTGATAGTCTTTTAGCAAAGGGCTGTTCTTCAATGCATGACTAATATAAAAGTCAAGGTTGTTGCGTTGTGCTAAACAAGAAAGAGCACTTAGCAGAAAAATGAAGAACAGTAGTGTTTTTCTCATAATGATGCAAAATAAGCAAAGTAGCCGCAAGATTTCTTATGGCTTCAATATTTTGAAGAAGATTTTTATTCTTTTACTTCTTTTATAAATTTTCCTTCAAGAGTTAAAATGAATGGAGTGGAGTGTTTCAAAAGATAAATTATACATAATGAAACGTTCGTTTGCATTGGACAGATTCCCTCCTATTTCAGTGTTAAAATTTATGAGGTCGATTTAAAAACAAGTTAAACGTAAATTGATCGAGAGCATTACAAAAAACGCTATAAACCAGTTAGCAAAAAACTGCTTATTAACTTAAAGGATTTTTCCGTATTGATTGATAAACTTGAAGGCATCATTTTCGGTTCCAAATTAGCCATCGGACACCAAAGCTTAATTCTGGTTTCTGATAACAACTTTGTTTCTTTAAAAGAAATTTATTGAAAATTTTTAATTAAAAAATTAGTAAAATATATTATTGATTTTTAATTAAATTGCTAAATGGAAATAACAGAGCTAAAAACAAGTTGTTACCATTGCGGCCTAAACTGCGAAGAAGAAATCATTCATTTTGACAACAAGGTTTTTTGTTGCAATGGATGTAAAGTTGTTTATAGTATAGTTGCAGAAAATAATCTTTGCGAATATTATACAATCAGCAATAATCCCGGAGTAAGTCAACGGGTTCATCAAACATCCACCAAATTTTCAGTCTTAAATTCTCCCGAAGTCAAACAAAAGCTCATTTGCTTTACAGATAGAGAACAAACACATGTGGTATTTTCTTTGCCTCAAATACATTGTAGTTCATGCATTTGGTTACTCGAAAATCTACATAAAATCAACGATGGCATTATTAGTTCACGTGTTGACTTCACAGCAAAAAAAATCTATATAATTTATAAAGAAAAGGAATTAACTCTTGAGCAGCTTGCTTTTTTATGTAACAATATTGGATATGAACCTCATATTAACCTTAATGATATAACTGATACAAAAATCCAAAAGATTGATAAGGGGCTGATACTTAAGCTTGGTATTGCTGGTTTTTGTTTCGCCAACAGTATGATGCTGAGCTTTCCCGAATATTTTTCAAATGGTTCAATTGAGCTCCCTCTTCTGAAAAATGTTTTTAACGCTTTAAATTTCACATTAGGAACGTTAGCCTTTATTTATCCTGCCAGTGAATTTCATCTTTCTGCCTGTAAAAGTTTAAAAAAGAAAATTATAAATATTGATGCCCCCATTGTATTGGCATTGATCATTACTTACACCCGTAGTTTGTATGAAATTCTAAGCGGTTCTGGGGTTGGTTATATGGATGCATTAACCGGTATTATTTTTTTCATGCTGACAGGGCGGTACCTGCAAATGTATACGCATAAACGTTTATCGTTTGAACGAGATTACAAATCTTATTTTCCAATAGCTGTTACTGTAAAACGAGCCACAGCTGAGGAAAATATTCCGGTTTTGAACTTAAAACCGGGCGACAGAATGATCATCCGTAACAATGAACTGATTCCTGCAGATGCTATACTCTTTTATGGCGATGCCAATATTGACTACAGTTTTGTGACCGGCGAAGCGGCATTAGTAAAGAAAAGCATTGGTGAATTGGTATATGCTGGCGGAAAACAATATGGAGCAGCAATAGAGCTTGAAGTAATAAAAGAGGTATCAAACAGCGATCTTACCCAATTATGGAATAAAGAAGTCTTTAAGAATAACCAAGACAAAAAACTTTCATTTATTCATGGATTAAGTAAGTATTTCTCAATTGTATTATTGACTTTGGTTGGTACTGTTGCCATTTATTGGGCTTTTAATGATTCAACTCGGATATTAAACTCAATAACCGCTATGTTGATTATAGCTTGTCCATGTTCACTTTTGCTATCGGCAACTTTTACTAATGGTAGTATATTAAGAATACTCCGTAGGAATCATTTTTACCTTAAAAATGCAACTGTCCTTGAATCATTAGCAGAGGTGGATACGATCGTGTTTGACAAAACCGGAACCATAACTCACAATGGCGAAATGAAAATTTCGTTCGAGGATCACACCTTGGATGAAATCCAAATTCAATTAGTCAAATCGGTTGCATCGCAATCCACTCATCCTGTCAGTAAAGCTATTTTTAATCATTATAAAGGTATAAAATCATTAAGAGTTGAGCATTTTAATGAAATTATAGGCGCTGGTATTAGTGGTAAAGTAGCTGGAAACCACATTAAAATTGGTTCAGAAACATTCGTCGGTGCAACCCAACCCCAAAATTATGAATCGACAAGTGTTTTTGTTAGTATAAACAATCAAATAATAGGATACTATCATCTTTCCAATCAATACCGAAAAGGACTCAACTATTTGATTACCAATTTAAAAAATAAGAACTACCATCTTGCCTTAATTTCTGGTGATAATGATGCTGAGCAATTGCGTTTAGAAAACATTTTCGGCAAAAACGTACGCTTATTTTTTAATCAAACACCCGAAAACAAACTTGATTTCATCAAATCCTTGCAAGACGAAGGAAAAAAAGTTTTAATGCTGGGCGATGGTTTAAATGATGCGGGGGCATTAAAGCAAAGCAATGTGGGGATTGCTATTTCTGATGATATTAATAATTTTTCTCCTGCTTGCGATGTTATTTTGGATGGTAAGTATCTAGTTAAGCTGGGTGATTATATTCGTTTTGCGAAAATTGGCAAAAACATTATTTGGGGCAGTTTTATCATCTCCCTGATTTATAATCTAGTTGGCTTATTCTTTGCTGTTCAAGGGTTATTAGCACCTGTTATTGCAGCCATCCTTATGCCGAGCATGTCAATTTCCATCATCCTGTTTACGACCGGATTTAGCTTTCTTTTTGCCAAAATTTTCAGACTTTAAGATATAATCACTTTCATTCATACTATAAATTTAATAAAAAATGAGTGCCCTCATCCTTTTACTCGGAGTTAGTTTTATTGTTTCAGTCGGCTTTTTGATTGTATGTATCTCCGCAATTAAAAACGGACAATATGAAGATGATTACACCCCCTCTGTAAGAATATTATTCGAGGATAAACCTATGCCTAAGCAGCCACTTCAACAACAATCAGATAATTCAACTAATGAACACAAATAAGTTTGGAATTTATGCAACTAGAAAAATTTCAATACGATAACAAAATTGTAAGGCAGTTTGCCAATGCCACCGTTTTTTGGGGTATAATAGGAATGAGCGTAGGTCTTCTGGCAGCCTTACAATTAGTAATTCCTAATTTAAACTTTGGAATTGCCTACACCACCTTTGGTCGAATCAGGCCAATCCATACCAATGCAGTCATTTTTGCATTTGTAGGCAATGCTATTTTTATGGGGGTTTATTATTCCTTACAGCGGCTTTGCAAAGCCCGCATGTTTAGCGATACTCTAAGTAAACTACATTTCTGGGGCTGGCAAATAATTATTCTTGCTGCAGCCATAACGCTTTCCATGGGTTATACCACTGGTAAAGAATATGCTGAACTGGAATGGCCAATAGATATTGCCATCACACTGATTTGGGTAATATTTGGTATAAATTTTTTCGGCACAATTATTAAACGCCGTGAACGACATATTTATGTAGCTATATGGTTTTACATTTCTACACTAGTGACGATTGCTGTACTTCATATTGTAAATTCTTTTGAAATTCCGGTAGGGATCCTAAAAAGCTATTCATGGTATGCAGGGGTACAAGATGCTTTGGTTCAATGGTGGTACGGCCATAATGCAGTAGCATTCTTCCTTACAACGCCTTATTTAGGCTTAATGTATTACTTCCTGCCTAAGGCAGCTAATCGACCGATATATTCTTACCGGTTATCAATTGTTCACTTCTGGTCATTAATCTTTCTTTATATCTGGGCAGGACCTCATCATCTATTGTATACCGCCCTTCCTGATTGGGCTCAGTCTTTGGGAGTTGTATTTTCCGTTATGCTCATCGCACCATCTTGGGGAGGAATGCTTAATGGGTTACTGACCCTCCGAGGGGCCTGGGATAAAGTGCGGGAAGAACCTGTTTTGAAATTTATGGTAGTGGCCCTTACCGCTTACGGAATGGCTACATTTGAGGGTCCGTTACTCTCATTGAAAAATGTAAATACAATCAGCCATTATACCGATTGGACTGTTGCACATGTGCATGTAGGTGCATTAGGCTGGAATGGATTCTTATCTTTTGGAGTACTTTATTGGTTATGGCCACGCTTATTCCAAACACAACTTTACTCAAAACGGTTAGCTAATATCCATTTCTGGATAGGAACTTTTGGTATTCTATTCTACGTTGTACCGCTTTATTTTGCCGGTTTTACCCAAAGCTTAATGTGGAAAGAGTTTACAGAAGAAGGTACATTGAGGTACCCTAATTTTATTGAAACTGTCCAGCAAATCATTCCAATGTATGCCCTGCGTTCATTCGGTGGGATCTTATACTTATCTGGAGTAGTTTTAATGACCTATAACCTTGCTATAACTGCTAAATCAGGAGTATTTCTTGAAAATGAAGATGCTGAAGCTGCGGCTTTAACACCGATACTGCATGAAACCGGAGAAACTTGGCATCGAATGCTTGAACGAAAACCAGTTAAAATGATGATCATTAGTTTAATTGTTATACTTATTGGTGGTATTATTGAAATGGTTCCCACTTTTCTCATTAAATCAAATATCCCTTCCATTTCAAATGTTAAACCGTATTCGCCACTTGAATTACAAGGGCGGGACATTTACCTGCGTGAAGGTTGCTATAACTGCCATTCTCAAATGGTTCGTCCGTTTCGCGATGAAGTAGTGCGCTATGGAGATTATTCCAAAGCTGGTGAATATGTATATGATCATCCTTTCCAATGGGGCTCAAAACGTACCGGCCCTGACTTACAACGTGTAGGAGGAAAATATCCAGATTCATGGCATTATAATCACATGCTTGAACCGGTTTCAATGTCTCCCGGATCTATTATGCCAACATACTCATGGCTGTTTGATAATCAACTTGATACCAGTACCACCGAGGCTAAAATCCGGGCGATGCAAATCTTGGGAGTTCCCTATCCTGAGGGTTATGATAAAATAGCTAATAACGATTTAAGAAAACAAGCAGAGCAAATAACCACTAGCTTAAAAAAAGATGGTATCAAAGACGCAATAAGCGATACGGAGATTATTGCCCTTATTGCCTATCTGCAGCGCTTAGGTACAGATATTAAAGTTGAAAACAAACAAGTGACAATAACTAAACAAAACACTACGAAATGAACTTTATAAATTATTTGGAATCAATTACCGGAATAGGAATATACCCTTTACTATCATTTTTGATTTTCTTTATTTTTTTCATCCTATTAATTGTATATGTATTTAAATCAAATAAAAAACTATTGAATGAAATGAGTAATATTCCACTAAATGACAATGATTTATCAAGTAATTAATACATCATAATATGTTTACATCCAATAAAGCATACCCTGTTATAAGAGAAAAATTAAAATTTATTATTCTCTTCTGCTTTAGCATGCTGTTTGGAGCAAGCTCAATTGCTCAAGTAGCATCAAATGCTAATGAATCATCATCAACAGACATGATGCAAGTATACACTTACATATTAATGGGGTTTCTGATGGTTGAGTTTTTGATAATTATTGTAATGGTGTTAATGATTCAAAGGTTAATTAAAATCGCTTTTAAACCCGAACTAAAAACAATCGCTGAACAAGCAACGGCTGTTGAGCTTACAATAAAGAATAAATTTAAATTATTTTCATTTGAACGTATTAACCAAACTGTTCCTATTGAAAGTGAAAATGATTTGTTAATGGATCATGACTATGATGGTATTAAAGAATTGGATAATAAAATGCCTCCTTGGTTTCTTTGGTTGTTTAGAGTTACTATTGTTTTTGCTGTTGTGTATTTGGGTTATTATCATGTAATGGGTAGTGGAAAGCTACAAATTGCAGAATATAAAGAGGAAGTCGCCAAGGCCCAAAAACAAATTGAAGAATATCGAAAAAAAGCTGCCAATTTAGTCGATGAAACCAATGTTACGCAAATAACGGATGTTAATCAATTAAAAGAGGCCCAGGTGATTTTTAAAAGTACCTGTGCCGCTTGTCATGGACAATTGGGAGAAGGTAGCGTAGGCCCTAATCTTACTGATGATTATTGGTTACATGGTGGAAGCCTAAAGGATATTTTCAAAACTATTAAATACGGAGTTCCTGAAAAAGGAATGAAATCGTGGCAACAGGATTTTTCTCCGTCACAAATTCAGTTGTTGGCTAGTTACATCAAAACACTCCATAACTCTAACCCTCCGAATGCCAAAGAAAAACAAGGTGATTTATATACAGAGAAAAAAGAAACTCCTGGAGTTGATTCAACAAAAACAACTGTTCAGGATTCGACAAATAAAGCAATGAAATAAATTGAAGGTGTAATGACAGAACATAATCATGACAGGTCTGAAGAATTCAGAGATCATATAGCCACAGTTGATGAAAAAGGAAAACGTAATTGGATTTATGCGCAACAACCGGTTGGGAAGTACTATAACATTCGAACTATTTTGAGTGTTTTTTACCTCTTGATATTCTTTCTATTGCCCTTTATTAGGATCAATGGTAAAGCCTTATTTCTATTCAATATCCTTGAACGAAGATTCACGCTGTTCGGTGTAACTTTCTGGCCACAAGATTTTTTTATTCTAGGAGTGGCTATGCTGACGTTCATTGTATTTATAGTCTTTTTTACACTTGTTTTCGGAAGAGTTTTCTGCGGATGGGCCTGTCCGCAAACTATTTTCATGGAGATGGTTTTTCGTCGTATTGAATATTGGATTGAAGGCAACCAACATCAGCAAAGAGCATTAAACAATGGCCCTTTGACAAATACAAAAATAATAAAGAAAAGCTCTAAACACCTCATCTTTTTTACAATTTCTTTCCTGATTGCTAACACTTTTCTAGCCTACATAATTGGAATTGAAAATCTTTTTAAGATCATCAAAGAGCCCATTGGAAATCACTTGAGCGGGTTTATTTCCTTAATCATTTTCAGCTTTATTTTTTATGGAGTTTTTGCTTTTATGCGTGAACAAATTTGTGTTTCTATATGTCCTTACGGACGCTTACAAGGCGTTTTACTGGATAAAGACTCAATTGTGGTGGCTTATGATCGTATTAGAGGAGAAAAACGAGGGAAATTCAAGAAGAATGAAATACGAACCTTAGGCGATTGCATTGATTGTGATCAGTGTGTGAAGGTTTGTCCTACCGGAATTGATATTCGTAATGGAACTCAACTCGAATGCGTAAACTGCACAGCCTGTATTGACGCTTGCGATTTTATGATGACAAGTGTGGGCCTTCCCACAGGTTTAATACGATTAGCATCAGAAAACACTATCGCGAAAAGTGAAAAATACAAATTCACAGGTAAACTCATAGGTTATTCAGCAATACTGACGATTTTGTTATGCTTCATGAGTTTTCTCTTTATATCTCGTAAAGATGTACAGTCAACAATAACAAGAGTTGGAGGAATGCTATATCAGGAACAGGCAGATAATAGGGTATCTAATCTGTATAACATCAAGGTTTACAATAAAACTTCAAGTGAAGTTCCCATAGAAATCAGATTAGAAAATAAGAATGCAGAGGTTAAGCTAATTGGTAAAGCACTAAATGCAAAAAAGGAGGGTATTACGGAAGGAACATTTTTCATTTACTTGCCTAAAGAAATCATTAAAAATCGTTCAACTAAATTGAACGTTACACTTTGGTCGGAGGGTAAAAAACTAGAAACGATTAAAACATCATTTTTAGGTCCTGTATCAAGATAATTTAAAAGTTACAAATATGAAATTTAATTGGGGAGTCAAAATTACCATTTTGTACATCAGTTTTGTGTTGTTTATGGCTGGATTGGTTTATCTGGCTATGCAACAAAAAATTGAACTGATAGCCCCTGATTATTATGTTCAGGAGTTAAAATTTCAGCAAAGAATTGATGCTAACCGAAATGCAAATGCATTAAAACAAGCAATTGATATCACAACTGAAAGAAGATCAATTGTTCTTTCCTTCCCGAAAGAATTTAATCAGGAAAATACAAAAGGAATAGCATATTTATTTCGTGCTTCTGATGCAAGTAAAGATCTAAAATTGCCCATTCAAATAAATACAGAAGGTAAACAGGTAATTGCTTCTCCCAAATTAGTTAAGGGCATGTACAACCTTCAATTAAGCTGGCGTTCAGCAGGTAAAGAATATTTCATTACCAAGGATGTCTTTTTAAATTAAATAAAATAAAATGAGTATTGCTATCCAAGCCATAGTTTTTGGATTTGTTGGTAGTTTCCACTGCATTGGAATGTGCGGCCCGATTGCACTTGCCCTACCCTTTTCAAATCATGAAGGTTTGGCCAAAGTTGTGGCAATTTTCACGTATAATATTGGTCGTATTATTACCTATGCTATCATTGGAGCCTTATTCGGTTTGTTGGGTTTAGGTATCAGATTAGCGGGCTATCAACAGTTGCTTTCTATCAGTTTAGGCATATTCATCATTTTTAGTGTGTTGGCTCCGTATCTATATCAATCCAACGCTGGTTTATTGAAAAAGCCGATCTCTTTTATCTCAAATAAAATTGGAAATCTATTGAAGCAAAGTAATTATGCTTCTTTATTCTGTATTGGACTGTTAAATGGTTTATTGCCTTGCGGTTTTGTTTATTTGGGTATTGTTTGGACAACCTCTTTAGCAAATATTGGTCAGGGAATATTATTTATGGTGTTTTTCGGACTAGGAACTTTACCCGCCATGCTTGGGGTTTCATTTGCAACAAGTATGATCTCTATACAATGGCGTAACCGGATAAAAAGATTGGTACCCTCCTTTATTATTATTTTAGGAATGATTTTAATTATACGAGGATTGAATTTAGGGATTCCGTATTTAAGTCCTGAAATCAATCATCAGCAAAATACACCTTCGGCAATATGTCACTAAATACATGATTAAAAATTATGTTTTAGAAAAACTAAAAGAGTGGCAATTGCATTTAACGGGGCAATGCATCGCTATCCTTGATTATTGAGCCTTTAATTTATCGTGAAATACTTTTTTGAACTTTTCTAATTTAGGGGCAATTACAAATTGACAATAAGGAGCATCACCATTCGAATTAAAATAATTTTGATGATAATCTTCCGCTTTATAAAACTTGGCAAAAGGAGCTATTTCTGTAATAACCGGGTTCTTAAATGCACCGGATGCATTGAGTTCTTTTTTGTACTTTTCTGATAATTCTTTCTGTTCGGAGTTATGATAAAAAATAACTGAACGATACTGCGTTCCTATATCTGCTCCCTGACGATTCATAGTTGTAGGATCATGACTGCTCCAAAATGCTTCCAATAATTCAGGGAAACTAATCACCTTGGGATCATATACGATTTGAGCTACTTCCGCATGCCCGGTAGTTCCGGTACAAATCTCCTTATAAGTTGGATTTTGAATCGAGCCACCTGAGTAACCCGAAGTAACTGAAATTACTCCTTTTAATTGTTGGAAAATAGCCTCAACACACCAAAAACAACCAGCTCCAAAGGTTACTGTATCTGTGATTTTTTCTTTAATCATTATTTCTTTATTACTTTTCAAATTTGGAATTGACATTGGAGGTATCTTACTATTCTCATGCTGCGCACAAGCAGATAATATCCCAATAATCATACATATCAATGACAGTTGAATTGATTTAAGAACTCTTTTATTTAAAATCGAAATTACCATACTATTTATGTTTTAGGTATCTATTAACCTAACGAAATTAATTGTTCACTGGTTTAGTTTTAATTAAAGAATCGATAGTTAACGAACTTTCTTATTGACGTTCAATGGTAAAAATCGCCAATTATCTGTAAATTAACTTCTATTCCAAAATCGTAATATTCTGAAGGAATAGTCTTTTTAATATGCAATAATTCGATTTAATTTGAGTTGAATATTTAAAGCGTTTTAAACAAAAGGAACTAAAAATGATTTTAGTTAATAAAAATAAACGTTTACTTTGTACCAAACCATGATTAAACACAAATTTACTGATGTTCAATACTATAACTAATAACATTAGGCTTTTTTTAAAAAAAATTAATAGCTTTTTACCTCATAACAAATTCCTTAAGGGGCTAATTTATTTACTACTTTTCATAATTGTATTTTTAGGCGCACTTGACCTTAATTTTTTATGGTTATTTGGTTATTCACCAAGTATAAAAGAGCTTAAAAATCCTCCACTTGCTACTGCTTCTGAATTATATACGGCCGATAGTGTTTTAATTGGAAGATATTATAAAGAGGACCGTACTCCGGTTGAATTTAAAGAATTGCCTTCCAATTTAAAAAATGCGCTGATTGATACCGAAGATGCTCGCTTTTATAATCATGGCGGAATTGATATTCGATCGCTCTTTTCTAGTTTCTTTTCAACCCTGAGTGGCGACCGACGTGGAGCTAGTACAATTACTCAGCAGTTAGCAAAAAATTTATTTAAAACCCGACGCAAAAAATCATACGGCCTTTTAACTCATATTCCGGTACTAAATACAATTATTTATAAGGCAAAAGAGTGGATAACTGCTGTAAAACTTGAATATATTTATTCCAAAGATGAAATTTTAACTTTATACCTCAATACTGTGAGTTTTGGAAATAACGCATTTGGTGTAAAGGTAGCCTCAAACCGTTACTTCAACAAACAGGTTAATGATTTAACTACTGAAGAAGCTGCAGTGCTGGTAGGAATGCTTAAAGCGACTTCCACTTACAATCCTATTTCAAATCCTGATAAATCAAAAGATAGAAGAAATGTGGTTCTCTCTCAAATGCTTAAACACAAGCATTTGAATAAAAACGAATATAACCGTTTAATTAATCTTCCTATTAAACTAGACCTTAGTTACAGAGAAGATAATAAGGAACAAAAAGATTCCTACATACGCGCAGCGGCAGGAAACCTATTGAAAGACTGGGCGAAAGAAAATGATTATGATATTTATGCAGATGGTTTAAAAATCTATACCACCATCGACTCCCGTATGCAGCAATACGCAGAGGAAGCAGTTAATGATCGCATGGCTTCCTTGCAACGTCGTTTTTATAGCTACTGGCAAAAGAAAAATCCATGGACAAATGAAGATGGTGATGAAATCCCTAATTATTTAGAAAACCAGGTTCAAAAACTGCCAATTTACAAACAACTTGTTTTAAAGTTTAAAGGAAATGCTGATTCAGTCAGTGCTAATTTAAGTAGAAAAAAACACATGAAAGTATTCACTTGGAAAGGCGAACGAGATACAACCTTTTCAACAATGGATTCTTTAGGTTATTATGAAAAAATACTTCAAACCGGCATGATGACTTACGATCCATTTACCTCAGGTATTAAAGCATGGGTCGGAGGTATTAATTATGACTATTTCCAATTTGATCACGTGATCCAATCAAAACGACAGGCCGGGTCAACATTTAAACCTTTTGTTTACCTCACTGCTATTGATAACGGTTGGTCGCCTTGTGATAAAATTAAAGATCAACCAGTCACTATCAATTATGTAGAAAATGGTGAAAAGAAAACATGGTCTCCTAAGAATTCCGACTGGAATTTCACAGGTTATGATATGTCATTACGTTGGGCAATGGGTAAATCCTGCAATTCAGTAACCGCCCAATTAACTGAAAAAGTTGGATGGGACAATGTAGTTAAATATGCACACAAATTAGGAATTGAAAGTCCTTTAAAATCAGTCCCATCCGTTGGACTAGGTTCCAATGATGTATCCTTATTTGAAATGGTAGCAGCTTACGGAGTTTTCTTAAATAAAGGTATTAAAACTAAACCTTTATTAGTTACACGCGTCTATGACAAGGATGGAAATCTGATTAAAGAATTCAAACCAGAAGGTGTTCGGGTAATTAGCGAAGAAACGGCATGGTTGATGTTGTATATGTTCCAAGGAGGAATACAGGAACCAGGAGGAACATCTCAAGCCCTGTGGGAATATGATCTTTTTAAAAAAGGAAATGAAATTGGTGGGAAAACCGGTACAACTTCTAATTATTCTGACGGATGGTACATGGGTATTACCAAAGATTTAATTACTGGAATTTGGGTGGGTTGCGATGATCGAAATGTACACTTTATGAATAGCCAAACCGGAGAAGGCTCTAAAACGGCTCTTCCTATTTATGGTAAATTTATGGAAAAAGTATATTCCGATCCTAAAACAGGCATTACAATGGGGAAATTCCCAAAACCTGATGTTAAAATTACTCGTAATTATTATTGCCCAACATCATTACCGAAAAGAGAAACAGTTGCTGATAGTGTAATTTTTGATGAGCCGATAGACGATTCAACCGGGAACAACGTTTCTAATTAAGGAAAATAATATGTATATTAAGTTAAAACTTAACTTAGTATACATATTAAATATTTCCTTTCCGACCTAGATCGTAACATAATATTAATAATTATAACTTATACTAGCATGCATCTCTCGCCATATAGAAAACTCTTTCTTATTGTTATTACCGTAGTAATTTCAACACAAACTTCATATGCTCAGTACTTTGGAAGAAACAAAGTCCAGTATGAAAAATTTAAATTTACAATATTAAAAACCCCACATTTCGATATCTACAATTATCAAACAAATGATACTGTGATGCGTAAATTCGCTGATTTGGCAGAACGTTGGTATGGAAGGCACAAAAGTGTTTTATTGCATTCATTGGAGTCTAAAAATCCAATTATGATATACAATAATCATAGTGACTTTTCACAAACTTCCCTTTCAGAAGAAAATATTGGTGTAGGAACTGGTGGTGTAACTGAGGGGTATAGAAATCGAATTTTTATGCCATTTTTTGAATCTTATGCCCAAACAGACCATGTTCTTGGACACGAAATGGTGCATGCCTTTCAATACGATATTTTAAAATCAGATGATTCACTCAGCCTTAATAATATAAGAAATCTTCCACTCTGGATGGTTGAAGGGATGGCTGAATACATGTCATTAGGCCGTAAAGATTCCCATACCGCAATGTGGATGAGAGATGCGGTTGTAAATAAAGATATCCCGACCCTTAAAGATCTATCAACCACTAATAAATATTTTCCTTATCGTTACGGACAAGCATTTTGGGCATTTGTAGCAGGTGTTTGGGGAGACAATATCATTAAGCCACTCTATTTAAATACTGCAAAATTTGGGTATCAAATGGCAGTTGACAGCACACTTGGTTATGAAGAAAAGGTACTCTCTAACATGTGGAAAACACGCACAATGGAGAACTATGCCCCTTTTATGAAAGATACTATTGCATTGGTTGGCAATAGGATTATTAGAAAAGAGGATGCTGGTGATATGAATATTTCACCGGTGTTAAGTCCGGATGGTAAATACATTACATTCTTAAGCGAGCGTAACTTATTTTCAATTGATCTGTTTTTAGCTGAAGTTAGTACCGGACGTATTATACGTAAACTGTCGTCAGCCACTGAAAAATTACACGTTGATGATTATAACTACATTGAGGATGCTGGAACATGGTCTCCTGATGGCAAGTCATATGCATATATTGTAAGTGAAAAAGGAAAAAGCAATTTGGTTATTGTTGATATTAATACTGGTGCTAATAAACAACAAATAATCATTAAAGGACTACCCTATTTCTCCAACCCTACCTGGTCGCCGGATGGCAATACTATTTTAGTTACAGGTTTAAAAGATGGTCATTCAGATTTGTTTCTTTATAATCTTCAAACCAAAAAAGTTCGTCAACTAACCAATGATTATTATTCAGAAATACAGGGTGCATGGTCAAAAGATGGAAAAAAAATAGTTTTTGTATCTGATCGTGGAAATGATACCGATCTTCCTAAGTTAAAATTTGGTTCCTTCAAAATCTGTATACTGGATCTTGCATCAGGAAGAATAGATGTAAAAGATTTTTTCCCTGGCGCAAATAATCTAAATCCTCAATTTTCGGCGGATAGTAAAAGAATCTTTTTCCTGTCGAATGCAGATGGTATGCGAAATCTCTATGAATTTACTATTGAAACAGGAGAAATTAACAAGCTTACCAAATACTTTACAGGCATAAGTGGTATCACTGAATATGCACCAGCATTAAGCGTTAACGGACCTAATGATGAAATAGCTTATTGCTTATTCAAAAAGGGAGATTATAATTTATATAAAGCCCAAGCCAAAGATTTTCCACGTTTCAATGTTGATCCTGAAAAGGTTGACTTTACAGCTTCTCTTCTTCCACCGTTTGATCTTCCTCAGGAAAGCTTATTGACAAAAAACTTATCTAATTTTAGCCAATTCAATAAAGATACATCATATATTAAAACCCCTTACCGTCCTAAGTTTAGCTTGGTAAACGTAAGCAGCACTGGAGGAGTTGGCGTTGGCTATTCACAATATGGTACCGGTTTAGCAGGAGGTGTAGGTTTTCAATTTGGAGATATTCTTGATCGGAATCAATTATTTGCTGTTGCTCAGATAAACGGAGAAATTTATGATTTTGGAGGTCAAGTTCAATACATTAACCGAGCAGGTAGAGTAAATTATGGATTCGGTGTGAGCCACATACCTTACTTTAGCGCGAATCAGTTTGTAAGTGTGGATACTATACATCAAGGAAGCAATGTTATAGAAACAGATAGTTATAATTATGATAAAATTCGAACATTTGTAAACCAGTTTGCATTTTATACCTATTACCCGGTTTCGCAAACACTACGTTATGAAGCTAACCTTACTCTTTCACGATACAGTTATCGTGTTGACCGTATTTCAGATAATTATGTTTATGTAAACGGACAAGCCTATGACTATTATCAATCAAAAGGGAAAGTTGATGCAGAACAAACCTATGGAGTAAGGCCATTTAGTTTAGCGACAATGGAATTGGCGTATGTAGGTGATAATTCTCAATTTGGTGTTACTTCTCCAATGAAAGGACAGCGTTTTAGATTGGAAGGCGGTAGAACATTTGGCGATTACAATGTTTACTCTTTGTATGGGGATTATCGAAAATATTTCTATCATAAGCCATGGAGTATCGCATTAAGAGGTATTTATTACGGCCGCTATGGTGATAAACAAGATCTAAATCGTTTATATCCTCTATTTATTGGATATGATCAATTTGTAAGGGGATATAATCAAAATTCACTTTATGATAATCCGGGTACTAGTCCAGATGATCTTACTGTTGATCAGCTTATTGGTGATCACATGGCAGTTGCTAATGTTGAATTCAGATTGCCACTTACAGGGCCAGAAAAGTTGGCTCAAGTTAAATCAGGATTCCTCTTTTCCGATCTTGGAGTATTCTTCGATAGTGGAATGGCATGGAAGCAAGGTGCTCCTGTAGAATTATCGTGGAAGACTAAACAAGGTGTTTACTCTCCTATTTTCAGTACCGGTATTACACTAAGAGTAAATTTATTTGGTTTTGCTATTCTTGAACCCTATTATGCATTTCCTTTCCAACGTGGAAATGCTAAGCCGACCTTCGGATTGTTCTTGTCCGGTGGTGGTTGGTAAAAGATATTGTATAAATTATATAAAAAAGATCGCTTACATGAGCGATCTTTTTTATTTTTGGTTATACCATATTAACAACAATGAAAATATTTAAGCTAAGTCTATTATTCATTCTCCTCAATTCTACCCTTGCACTTGCTCAAAAAGCAAAAATAATTCCTGAAAAGCCTAAACTAATTGTAGGTATTGTCATTGATCAAATGCGCTACGATTTTCTTTATCGATATTTTGACAAATATTCAAATAACGGTTTTAAAAGATTAATGAGAGAAGGTTACAACTGTAAGAATAATCATTACCATTATGTACCAACTTATACCGGTCCTGGACATGCAGCCATTTATACAGGTAGTGCGCCTGTTATTAATGGAATAGCTGGAAATAATTGGTATGATCGCTCCGCTAAAAAAAGTGTTTATTGTACCGAAGATACAAGTGTAAGAACAGTAGGAAACAATTCGAAGGCAGGACTAATGTCGCCCCGGAATTTACTTACCACTACAATTACTGATCAATTGCGCTTATCGAATTTTTTTGAATCAAAAGTAATTGGTATTGCCATAAAAGACCGTGGATCTATTTTACCGGCAGGACATACTGCAAATGCAGCTTATTGGAATGATTCATCAACAGGCACTTGGATAACAAGTTCCTACTATATGAACGAATTACCAAAATGGGTTCAGGATTATAATGCTAAGAAGCCATCAGACTCTTACCTTGCTCAAACCTGGAATACCTTATTTCCAATTTCAGAATATACAGAAAGTACGATTGATGATCAGCCATATGAAGGTCAATTATCTGGTGAAGCAAAACCTGTTTTTCCACATAAGACCCCTAAATATGACTTACTCCTTACTAGTCCTTGGGGAAATACACTCACTAAAAATTTTGCAATTGCTGCTATACAAAATGAAAAACTAGGAAAAGGAAAAGTAACTGATTTTCTTGCAGTTAGTTTTTCTTCTACAGATTATGTTGGTCATTCATTTGGTCCTTATTCAATTGAAACAGAGGATACTTACCTACGATTAGATAAAGATTTAGCTGAATTACTTTCATTTTTAGATAACTGGATTGGCAAAGAAAATGTACTCGTTTTTCTAACTGCAGATCATGGCGTTGCCAATGTGGCTGCTTTTAACAATGATTTTAAAATTCCTGCCGGAACTTTTGATGGCGGCAAAACTATAAAAGCGTTGAATGCATACCTTATCGAACAATTGGGTGCAGGTAAATGGATTGAATCTGAAATTAATGATCAAATTTATATTAATCGTGAACAGTTAAAACAATCAGGTATTGTCTATGATAAAGTTTTTTCAACTATTCGCGAGTTCTTACTAAAACAAGAGGCAATTGCTGATGTAATCGATCTTCATAACCTTTCTTCTGCCTATGTTCCAGATTATTTTTCGACTATGATAAAAAATGGAATGAATGTAAAACGATCAGGCGACATATTAATTCAACTTCAGCCCAACTGGATGGGAGGCTCAAATAAAGGTACAACACATGGAAGTTCATATCGATACGACACTCATGTACCTCTATTATGGTATGGATGGAAAGTTCAAGCGAAATCGAGCTCTGAAAGAACTGAAATAAAAGACATCGCCCCTACCATAGCAGATTTCTTAAACATTCTGGAACCCAATGGTTCAATAGGAAATCCGATTCAAGGTATTATTAGCAATTGAACAAGAAGCCTTTGAATATGCAGTGCCCTCAAAAAGTTAGCCACTTATTGGGGGCTTTTTTTATATAAAGACATCTATTACTTATAGTTATTACTAAAAAATATTCTTAATAAAAATGTGATTTGTGAAAATCCGAACAGTCTTTGGTTTCGTTTATCTGAATAAAAAATGAAACCATGAAAAAAAATATTTTAACCTTAGTGATCGCAATAGCTTTTGCAGTATCAGCTTTTGCCCAAAAAATGTCTAACCCAGTAGTAGGTGGCGCAGAAATGTATCCAACAAAAGACATTGTTGACAATGCTGTGAATTCAAAGGATCATACTACTCTTATAACGGCTGTTCAAGCTGCAAACTTAGTTGATGTACTAAAGGGTAAAGGTCCTTTTACTGTTTTTGCTCCAACTAATGATGCTTTTAACAAACTTCCAGATGGTACATTTATGTCGTTATTAAGACCTGAAAACAAAACCATTTTAATTAAAATTTTAACCTACCATGTTGTCGCAAGTAAAATAGATGCGAAATCATTAATAAAAACAATAAAAAACGGCGGTGGATATGCCACATTAAAAACTGTAAGTGGCAGAATATTAACCGCAATAATGAGCGCCGATATGAAAAGTATCGAACTTGTGGATGAAAAAGGTGGAAAATCAATGATTACTCAATCTGACGTAATGCAGAAAAATGGCATAATTCACGTTATTAATTCCGTGATGCTTCCCAATTAATTATACCAAGCATTTACTTAAGAAGCTTCTTCATAAGAGAAGCTTTTTTATACCCATTACATATCATCTTAATGGCTCAATTAATTTTCCAGATTGAATATTCAAAATGCTAAGATCAATGATTTCATTGGAGGTGATTTTTATTGAAAGATCGTTCCAGTTTGGATTTACCGTACGAATTATTCGCTCCCTTTGAGCCTTAGTTAAGCGTTGTAATTCATCACAACGCTTTTTTAATAATACCTCATTATCATATTGTTCAAAATAAACTAATCTCATTGATTTCTTATTTTCATCAACAAATAACTCAGCAGTATTCCTGTATATGTTTACAGTCTTATAAAGGTTATCAGTATAACCAACTGTAATAATTGAACGGTTTCTATCAGTCATAAAATAAATGAAACCTTTTATTGAAAATGATACCGAAGAATTAAGATTTCTGAACATATATATGGCTTATTTAAATATCCTGTTGTTTTTGCAGAAATAATCACTAACTTTATTAGCAAATATATACTATTATTTTTAGTATAATAATTTTTTGCAAAATATTTATGGGAATTATTTCACAGAACCTCAAGTACCTGAGAAAAAGAATTAGCCTCACACAACAACAATTGGCTGATCAATTAGAAGTTAAACGTGCTGTTATAGGAGCGTATGAAGAAGACAGAGCGGAACCTAAAACAGAGCTCTTAATCAAAATAGCTAATTTATTTAGTATATCGGTTGATGAATTTATTTCGGAGCGTATCAGCGATAAATGGTTTCTGAAAAAAGAGAAACTAGCAGAAGAACAAAAAAGCGCCATTGGCAATGGGATGCGTGTATTAAGTATTACCGTTGATCAAAATAATAACGAGAATGTGGAATTGGTTCCTGCTAAAGCGAGTGCTGGTTATTTAAATGGATATGCCGATCCTCAATATGTAGCTGAGCTACCAAAGTTCCATCTTCCCTTTCTTCGTGGCGGTACTTTCAGAGCCTTTGAACTTAAAGGTGATTCCATGCTTCCATTGGAATCAGGAACAATAGTAGTTGGTGAATATATTCCAAATTTCAACGACGTTAAAACGGGAGAAACCTATGTTATCCTTAGTAAGGATGAAGGAATCGTTTACAAAAGAGTTATCAATAAGATAAAGGAGAACAAAACACTGCGTTTGCAATCAGATAACAAATCATACGAAACTTATTCGATAAATGCTGAGGATGTACTGGAAATATGGAAGGCTAAAGCTTATATCAGTACTGCATTTCCATCTCCTGTTGGGGAACCATCACTTGAGAAACTAACCGAAATGGTAGAACAATTGCAAAAATCAGTGACAAAACTTAAATCGAATGATGAATAAAAAATAATTCGTAAATTGATTAAACCTTTTATGTTTTATTTAATCAAAAAGGTTCAATAAAAAAATCAAGAATATGAAAAAATTAATCGCGCTAATTTTGCCGGTTGTATTTGCAACCGCTGTATTCGCTCAAGAGCGCACGCAAAGAACTCCTGAGGAACGTGCTACCATGCAAACTGAGCACATGACGAAAGAGCTTTCATTAAATGCCGATCAACAAAAAAAAGTACAGGATATCAACCTGGACGCCGCCAAAAAGATGGATGCTCTTCGTGCTTCCAGCAAAGGTGATCGTGACGCAATGATGACCGGAATGAAGCAAATTTCAGACGAAAAAGATGTAGCGTTAAAAGCTGTGCTTGATGAAAAACAATACAGCAGTTATTCAGCAATGAAACAAGAAAGAATGAACAAAATGAAAGAAAACCGGAAAGATTCAAAACCGGCTGAAAAACCTACGCAAAATTAATTAAAACTAATATTGTTATTTAAAACTAAAGGCACCTCCAAAAGGTGCCTTTAGTTTTTTAAATTGCAGGCAAATTGAACCAAATGTCTGCAGCTATTGAACATTTTCTTGAACAAAAATTAGAAACTCTTAAAGCTAACAGTGCTTTTAGGATATTAAAAAACAAAAAAGGTCTGATTGATTTTTCTTCTAACGACTACCTTGGACTTGCTCAAAACTCAGAGATCAAAAGAAACATTGAAACTGAACTGGAAAAATATCCTGATTATCGATTAGGAGCTACAGGTTCTCGTCTTATTTCAGGAAATTCACCTTATGCTGAAGAACTTGAACAATGGCTGGCTGATTTTCACAATGCGGAGTCCGGACTGTTATTTAATTCTGGATATGATGCCAATCTGGGTATATTCTCTTCGCTACCACAAAAAGGTGACACTATTATCCTTGATGAGAAAATTCATGCCTGTATAATTGACGGTTCCAGATTAAGTTATGCTCAACGTTATAAATTTAAACATAATGATCTCGAAAGTCTTGAAAGCAAATTAAAAATTGCTACAGGAAATATTTTCATTGGGATAGAAAGTATTTATTCAATGGATGGAGATATTTCTGATTTATTGAAAATAATAGAGCTGGCTGAAAGTTACAATGCGGCTATCATTATTGATGAAGCACATTCAAGTGGTATTTTAGGTCAAAATGGAAAAGGTTTAGTATCTAAATTGGGTATGGAAGATCGGATATTTGCCCGCATCCATACATTTGGAAAAGCAATAGGTTCACATGGTGCAGTGGTTTTAGGTTCAAAAAAATTACGTGAATACCTTATAAACAATGCCAGAAGCTTTATTTTTACCACTGCAGCGCCTTTTCATGAACTCGTATCCATCAAATCATCCTACAATTACCTTTCTAACCATCCCGAACTTCAGTTGCAGTTAAAAGAAAAGATCGACCTCTTCAGAAAAAGAATGAAAGATGTGACAAGATGGATTCCAAGCAGTACTTCGATTCAGTCCATTATCATACCTGGAAATGAAAATGTAATAGCTGCTGCAACCCAACTTAATGAACTTGGTTTTGATGTTGGTATGGTACGTTATCCAACGGTTGCAAGAGGAACAGAACGCTTAAGAATCTGCCTACATATTTATAATTCGGATGAACAAATAATTAGTTTGACTAACAGTATCAATATTTATAAAAAATAACTAATGGTAGTTGGTAATCAGAATACTATTTATTCTATTTAGGCGACGAATAATCAAACCAAAATTTATATGTATGCATTAAAGAATTCTACCATTTACACCGGCTGTAGCATTGAAACAAAAAAGGTCATTTTAATTGAGGAGGAAACCATTATTGACCTCATTGACGAGAAAGATCTTCCATCAGATATTAGAGCCATTGATCTAAAAGGGAATAATGTTGCTCCTGGATTTATTGATATCCAAGTTTATGGAGGTGGTGATAGTTTATTTTTTGCTGAGCCTACTAAAAAATCGTTAGAGAAAATTCATGCTGATTTTTTAAAGTCAGGCACTACACATTTTTTAATCACTATTCCGACAATTTCAGATGAGATGGTTAAAAAATGTATCAAAGCAGCTCAAGAGTACATTGATGAAGGTGGAAAAGGTCTTATTGGACTTCATCTTGAAGGACCGTTTATTAACTCATCTAAAAAAGGAGCACATATTGAAAAGTTCATCCAATCACCTTCTATTCAGCATTTGGAAGAACTTATAAAAGAAGGTGGAGATGTGATAAGGATGATAACCCTTGCTCCTGAACATTGCACGGATGAGTGTATTCAGTTGTTGCAAGACCACAACATTATTATTTCCGCAGGCCATAGTAATGCTACTTTCAATCAGGCTAAAGAAGCATTTTCAAAGGGTATTACCACTTGTACTCATCTTTTCAATGCCATGTCTACTTTTTCTCATCGTGAACCTGGACTTGTAGGTGCCATCTATGATTCACCCGATGTTTATGCCAGCATAATACCCGACGGTTATCATACTGATTTTGCAAGCGTTAGAATCAGTAAAAAGATCATGCAAAACCGATTGTTCATAATTACAGATGCTGTAGTCGAAAATCTTTCAGGTGATTATATCTATAAATTGGATTCAGAGCATTTCGTAACTGAAAATGGCACATTAGCAGGCTCATCACTTACTATGATGCGCGCTGTAAAAAACTGTATTGAAAAGGCTGATCTTGAAGTTGAAGAAGCTTTACGAATGGCCTCATTATATCCGTCCAAAGTGGTAAATATGGATCATTATTTAGGTAAAATTAAAGCGGGTTACGCTGCTGATTTTGTAATATTTGATGATGATTATAATGTTAAATACACCATTTATGAAGGAAAAATCACAGAATTTGATAATAATTAAGCAAGGCCTATCGATACATAAATACTTAAAAAAAAAATATTTAGTACATAGTTGAAATTTAGTAGTAATCTTTGGGGCAGATTATTAATTTATCATGACCCCAATTTTTATTACTGGAATCGGAACTGGTGTTGGTAAAACACTGATTTCGGCCATTGTTGTTGAAAAACTACAAGCTGATTATTGGAAACCTATTCAATCTGGTGATCTGAATAATTCCGACACAATGACTGTGCAGAAATTAGTGTGCAATGCTAAAACCTATTTTCATCCTGAATCCTATCGTTTAACCCAGCCATTTTCTCCTCATAAGTCTGCAGAAATTGATGGAATTACTATTGAATTGACAAAATGTAAACTTCCGAATACTTCAAATCAACTCGTAATTGAAGGAGCAGGAGGATTAATGGTTCCATTAAATTCTACAGAACTCATTATTGATTTGATCAAACATCTTAAATGTGAGGTGATTTTGGTTTCACAAAACTATTTGGGAAGCATTAATCATACTTTGCTTTCCATCGAAATGCTAAAACAAAATAGCATTCCAGTTAGAGGTCTAATTTTTAACGGAGAACCAAATTCTAACTCTGAAACTTTCATCCTAAATTATTCAGGTTTGCCGTGTTTGGGAAGAATACCACAGTTTGATGCCCTCCCTTCTAAAGCAGATATAATTTCGTTTGGTGAGCTGATAAATTTAGATTAAGCATCAATTATCTTATAATCTCTCTCTATCGTTGTTATAACCTGGAGACTTAAAAGTTATTTCTATTTTTCATTCTTAATAATATTTTTGAGGACACATTAAACCAACCTAGTAATGAATATTAAATCTAGAATTATTGCCATCGCCTTTTTGATCATTGGAGGCACATCAATTGTTTATGCCCAGAATAGGGTAATAAACTTAGATGATGCGATCCTTCGTCGTTATTCTGTCTTCGGCGAAGAACGCCTAAAGGGCCTACAATGGATCGGAAAAACGAATTCCTATGCCTACACGGATGGTCAAAATCTACTAATTGCATCAGTTGCTGATCAAAAACCAGTACCCGTTTTGAGCTTTGATGAACTAAATCAAGCAGTAGGTGGAGCATTAAAAGCCATGCCTGCAGTAAAATGGATTGACCCGGGTCACTTTACCGTTATTGTGGGAGGTAATCGTTATAAGTTCGATCTCGCCACCAAAAAAGCTGAAATCATTAATATTTTTATTGTAGAAGGCGAAAATATTGATATCGATCCGGTAACTGGAAATACAGCCTGCACCATTGGCGATAATTTATTTATCAGTAATGATGGCAAAACCACTCAGGTAACGAATGATACCGAATGGGGAATTAAAAGCGGAAAGAGCACGCACCGTGAAGAATTTGGTATCGACAAAGGAACTTTCTGGTCGCCACAAGGTAATCTACTTGCCTTTTATCGTGAAGATGCACGTCAAGTAACAGACTATCCTTTAGTAGATATTAACTCTATTCCAGCTAAAGAAGTAAAGATCAAATATCCAATGGCTGGAATGAAAAGTCATAAGGTGACAGTTGGTGTTTATAATATTAAGACTGGAAAAACTATTTACTTACAAACAGGAGAACCTTCAGATAAATACTTTACCAATATAAGCTGGAGCAGTGATGAAAAGTCAATTTTCATTGCAGAAATCAACCGCGATCAAAATGAATTGAGATATAATCAGTACGACGCTGCAAGTGGAGCTTTTTTAAGATCCTTATTCTCTGAATACAATGCAAAATACGTTCGTCCGGAGAAGGCTGCCATTAACTTAAAAGATAGCTTTTTATGGTTAAGTGCGGTAAATGGGTACAATCATTTCCTACAATATGATTATTCAGGCAAATTGATTAACCATATTAATACGGGTAAAATCATTGTAAGAAAATTCTTAGGAACTGACGAATCAGAAAACAAAGTGTTCTTTGTGGGTAATAATGCGGATAACATTGATCTGCAGGTTTACATGGTAGATTTAAAACAAAAACATAAAACTTCTGAATTTGAAGTTGTTCGTTTGACAAATGAAGAAGGTTACCATGATGGGGCGTTACTTTCAGCAGACGGAAAATACCTGTTAGATCAATTTAGCAGTTCAACCGTTCCTCATAAGGTGAACCTTTTATCGACTAATGGTAAAATTTCAGTAACCTTACTGAATTCTAAAAATCCTTTAGCCGGTTATCAATTCGGAAAAACCGAAATCGTACGTTTAAAAGCAGATGATGGTAAATTGTTATACGGACGTATTATTAAGCCTTATAACTTTGATCCTACAAAAAAATATCCGGTTGTATTATATGTTTACAATGGCCCTAATGTGCAACTTATTAATGATAGTTGGACAAATGGCGCATCATTCTGGATGTATTATTTAGCCAACAAGGGTTATGTGATTTTAACTGTTGATGGTCGTGGCAGTGCTAACCGTGGAATGGATTTCGAACAAGTAACTTTTAGAAAATTAGGTCAGGAAGAAATGAAAGACCAAATGGTTGGTATTAATTATATCAAATCATTACCATACATCAATGGTGATAAAATTGCGGTGCATGGATGGAGCTATGGTGGTTTTATGACTACAAGCTTAATGTTAAACTATCCTGAAGTATTTAAGGTAGGTGTTGCTGGCGGGCCGGTAATTGATTGGAGATATTATGAAGTAATGTACACCGAGCGTTATATGGACACTCCTCAAGCCAACCCTAAAGGTTATGCACAAACGTCTTTATTGGATAAAGCACAAAACCTTAAAGGTAGTTTAATGTTGATTCATGGGGCGGTGGATCCAGTGGTGGTTTGGCAGCATAGCCTTAAATTCATTAAAAGCTGCGTGGATAACAATATTCCAATTGATTATTTTGTTTACCCGGGTCATGAACATAATGTGATTGGTAAAGATCGTGTTCACTTATACAATAAAGTGATTGAATACATAGATGAAAAAATGAATAAAGAGCCTAATTCAAATTTTTAATCATAAGTCATAAAAAGAAAGCCCGAATTTTATTGTTCGGGCTTTCTTTTTATGACTTATTGTAGCGTCCTGAAATAAGTTGACACAAGAAGTGTTAACTATATGAAAGATCAGGAACTGACCTATAAACAGGCCTTTCAAATGGCCATTAAGAATCGTAAAACAAAAAACACCGAATTGATCCATCATTCTGACAGAGGATTACAATATTGCAGTGCAGAGTATGTAAGTATCGCTGACGCCCACGCCATTAGAATGAGCATGACCGAACAGTCAGATCCCTATGAAAATGCGCTGGCCGAACGGATGAATAGAACTTTAAAAGAAGAATTTGGCTTGGGGAGTGTGCTTAAATCAAAGCTACATGCAAAATTATTGGCAGAAGAAGCGGTAAACTTATACAACAATTACCGTCCTCATTTATCTTTGCAAATGAAAACACCAGAAAGTGTTTACCAACAAAAATCCCGGTCACTTGCATAACCGGGATTAGTATAAAATCTGTCAACCTATTTCAGGACGATTCATAAATTAATCAATTATTACTACCTGCACTTTTTTCTTTATACGTGCGTTGTCCTAATTCGGCATTCAATAAATACATTGCTGAACTGTTATCACCTATCATTTCGAGTTTTTTTAAGAGGTTAGAAATGGAGGCTTCTTCTTCTACTTGTTCAGCAATAAACCACTGCAAAAAATTATGAGTGGCGAAATCGCTTTCTGATAACGCTTGATTTACTAAATTATTGATGCTGGAGGTTACTGTTTTTTCGTGCTCCAAGGTGAGCTGAAACACATGTATAATTGATTTGAATTTCGTTTCAGGTGCGTCTACAGCCATCATCGTGACCTTTCCTCCTACGTCATGCATGTAATCAAACTGCTTACTCGCATGAAATAATTCTTCTTTAGATTGAATACGATAAAAATTGGCAAATCCATCTAATTCCAAATCCTTAAAATAGGAACACATTGATAAATATAAGTTTGCAGAATATAGCTCTTTGTTTATTTGCTCGTTGAGCAATTTCTCCATCGTTTTACTAATCATGGTGCTAAGTTTTTTAATCAAATTTAATCCTAGAAACTAACTATTCCTATCTTAGCAAAGAATTTATATTCTTCCAACTCAATATCACCAACCTTATATAATATGAGTATAATTAAAAATGTAGCAGTGATCGGATCCGGCACTATGGGCAACGGCATCGCGCATACTTTTGCTCAGTTCGGATTTCTTGTTTCTCTCATTGATGTATCAAAAGAAGCATTAGATCGTGGATTGGGTACAATCACTAAAAATTTGGATCGTCAAGTTGCAAAAGGAAGTATTTCTGAAGCAGATAAAACCACTACACTTTCCAATATTCAAATTTTCACCGATTTAAAGCAAGGGGTTCAGTTTGCTGATCTAGTTGTAGAGGCTGCTACAGAAAATGAAGATTTAAAACTTAAAATCTTTAAAGATCTGGATACATTCGCCAAACCAGAAGCTATTCTAGCTTCCAATACATCTTCTATTTCTATTACAAAAATTGGTTCAGTAACTAATCGTGCCGACAAAGTAATTGGTATGCATTTTATGAATCCGGTTCCAATTATGAAGTTGGTAGAGGTAATTCGAGGTTATGCTACCAGCGATGAGGTTGCAGCCATAACAATGGAATTATCGAAGAAATTAAACAAAATCCCAACAGAAGTGAACGATTATCCGGGCTTTGTTGCTAATCGTATTTTAATGCCGATGATCAATGAAGCTATTTATACATTATATGAAGGCGTTGCGGGTGTTGAAGAAATCGATACGGTAATGAAATTAGGTATGGCTCACCCAATGGGGCCACTTCAACTAGCCGATTTTATTGGATTGGATGTTTGTCTTTCAATTTTGAATGTACTACAAGATGGTTTTGGCAATCCTAAATATGCTCCATGTCCATTATTGGTAAATATGGTTACTGCAGGAAAAAAAGGTATTAAATCTGGGGAAGGATTTTATATTTATTCACAAGGAACGAAAGATTTAGTAGTTTCAACTAAGTTTAAAAAGTAAATAAAGTTCTTGGAAACGCAGTCATTAAAGGCTATTTCAATTATGAGATAGCCTTTTATTTTTTCTGAACCTAATTGAATTTTTCTTAAAAAAACATAGTAATAATCTTGTCTCATTTTCAAATTAATAGTTAAAAATAGGGCTCAGTTAAAATATTAATATAATTTTCAATTGTGTTTTGATAATATTGTAAACAATTGTATCTTTAAAAACCAATTTAATAAAACTTGTGTGGTTCGAACGTATAATAACTGAGGAGAACGCACATGATAACTAATGGACTGCCCCCGAAACAGGGCTTATATAATCCTGCTCATGAGAAAGACGCCTGTGGCGTAGGGAGCATCGTACACAAGAATGGAGAACGCTCACATGAAGTAGTCATAAATGGTTTGCAAATTTTAAAAAATCTGCAACATCGTGGTGCTACTGGTGAAGATCCATATGCTGGTGATGGAGCCGGAATCCTAACTCAAATTCCTCACTTATTTTTTAAGAAGGCTACGGTTAATTCTTTTTCTCTTCCAGATGAAGAAGAATACGCTGTTGGGATGACCTTTCTTCCAAGAAATGAATCTGAAGCGGCAATTTGCCGCAAATTAGTAGAAGAAGTAATTCTAGCGGAAAAGGAAATATTTTTGGGATGGAGAAAAGTTCCTTGTGTAAATACCTGTCTATCACGTAATCTTTTACACCTCGAACCATTAATCTATCAATTCTTTATACAGCGTACGGAAGCCGATACGGATGCCTTTGAAAGGAAGTTGTATCTTATTCGTCGTCAAATAGAGAAAAAAATTAAAGCTTCTTCCATCGAGCAAAAGAACTTCTTTTACATAACCAGTCTTTCTTCACGTGTTATTGTTTACAAGGGCATGTTCAATGCCTGGCAGCTGGAAGACTATTTTACTGATTTTCAGGATCCTGATTTCACGAGCTCACTTGCTTTAGTTCATCAGCGTTATTCAACCAATACCTTCCCTACCTGGAGCCTTGCCCAGCCGTTCCGATACATAGCGCACAATGGTGAAATTAATACTTTGGAAGGTAACCAAAACTGGGCAAAATCACGTGAAAAACAACTCGAGTCAAACCTTTTTGCAAATGATTTAGAACGATTATTCCCAACCATTCAGGAAGGCAACTCTGATTCTGCATCTTTCGACAATTATTTTGAATTGCTGATTCAAAGTGGCAGAAATATGGAACATGCCATGATGCTAATGATGCCACAAGCTTGGGAAAATGACGATCGATTATCACCGGAATTAAGAGGTTTTTACGAATATGGCAGCTCATTAATGGAACCTTGGGATGGCCCGGCAGCAATGATGTTTACTAATGGTTTACAAATTGGAGCTTGTCTTGACCGAAATGGATTACGTCCTGTTCGTTTTACAGAAACCTACGACGGGTATTTTATCATGGCATCTGAATCTGGAGTTTTACCAATTCCAGAAGAAAACATCAAACGCAAAGGAAATTTAGGATCGGGGAAAATGATCCTGATTGACACCACAACCGGTGATATATTTGACGACCAAGCAATCAAAAAAAGAGTAAGTGAACAAGCTCCATTTTCACAATGGGTAGACGAACACCGCATTCGTTTAAAAGATATTCCGGCTCCTGCTCAGGCTCATCAACCTACTCATGACAATCTTCGATTGAGTCAGCGTGTATTTGGTTACACTTACGAGGAGTTACACATGCTTATGAAACCAATGGCTGAAGACAGTCAGGAGGCAACGTACGCTATGGGAACCGACACGCCTCTTGCGGTATTATCTACCCGCCCAAAACTGCTTTACAATTATTTCAAACAACGTTTTGCGCAAGTAACTAATCCAGCAATTGATTCTATTCGTGAAGATTTAGTAATGTCGCTAAGAATCACAATCGGCGGAGCTTACAATATTCTTGAAGATAATCCGATTAACTGTAAAACGCTTGAAATTGCCCAACCTATCTTCAGTAACGATGAATTGGAGCAATTAAAGCAACTGAAAATGTCGGGTTTCCGCTCAAAAGTAGTCGATGTATGCTATCCATTATATGAACAATCACTTGAAGATGCTGTTGCAACACTTTGCAAACAAGTTGAAGAGTGTGTTGATCAAGGTTTCAGGTTAATTATCTTATCTGATCGAAATTATTCGCGTAAACGTGCCCCAATCCCTACCCTTTTGGCAGTTTCAGCAGTACATCATTATTTAATACGTGCCAACAAACGTGGCAAAACAGGTATTGTGGTGGAGAGTGGTGAAGTTCGTGAAGTGCATCATGCGGCTTTATTGCTTGCATACGGAGCCGGCGGTATCAACCCATACCTTGCCTTTGAATCATTAACTGACATGGAAATGACCGGTCAGTTGGAGAAGGGCATTAATGAAAGTAAAGCACACAAAAATTATATAAGCGCTCTAAAAAAAGGATTATTAAAGATTATGGCCAAAATGGGTATCTCTACCTTGGTAAGTTACCAGGGCGCTCAGATCTTTGAAGCAATTGGCTTAAATACAGATGTAATCGGTAAATTTTTTGAGGGCACCAGCTCGGTAATCGAGGGTATAGGGATGTCCGAATTAGAACAAGAACTTAAAACCCGTCACGAGAATGCATACAAAGTTGAAAAACACTACTTCGACAAGCTCTCTACCGGTGGTGAATATCACTGGCGCCAGCAAGGCGAATATCATGCTTACAACCCTGAAACTGTTCACTTACTGCAACAGGCTGCATGGAAGAACGACCCAGCTATCTATGAAAAATTTGCCAAGCTGGTAAATGAGCGCGATGAAGAACTTTGTTTCTTAAGAGGACTATTTGATTTTGATCTGGAAGAAAGAACGTCAATTCCTTTGAACGAAGTGGAACCTGCCAAAGAAATCGTTAAACGATTCGTAACGGGGGCTATGTCAATCGGTTCTATATCGCGTGAAGCGCATGAAACCATGGCCATTGCAATGAACCGTTTAGGTGGAAAAAGCAATACGGGCGAAGGTGGTGAAGATGAAATTCGTTTTAAACCCGATGCAAACGGGGACCTTCGCCGATCGGCAATCAAACAAGTTGCTTCCGGACGCTTTGGGGTAACATCCAACTATTTAATCAATGCAGACGAATTACAGATTAAAGTAGCTCAAGGTGCAAAACCTGGAGAAGGTGGACAATTACCAGGTTTTAAAGTAGACGAATACATTTCAAAGTTGCGTCATACCATTCCTGGAGTTTCATTGATTTCTCCTCCTCCTCACCATGACATCTATTCAATTGAAGACCTTTCACAATTGATCTTCGATTTAAAAAATGCGAACCGTTGGGCCGATATCAGTGTTAAACTGGTTTCATCAACAGGTGTCGGTACCGTAGCTGCCGGAGTAGCAAAAGCACTCGCTGATTCAATAACCATTTCTGGTTATGATGGCGGAACCGGTGCCTCCCCTGCTACTTCTATTAAACACGCTGGCATGCCATGGGAGCTCGGTTTAGCCGAAGCTCAGCAAACGCTGGTACTTAACAAACTGCGTGGTCAAATCCGTCTGCAAGTTGACGGACAATTAAAAACTGGTCGAGACGTAGTTATCGGGGCTTTATTAGGAGCTGAAGAATTTGGTTTCGCGACCTCCGTACTTATCGCCACAGGTTGTATTATGATGCGTAAATGCCATTTAAACACTTGTCCGGTAGGCATTGCAACGCAAGATAAGTATCTACGTAGTAAATACCATGGTAAACCTGAATACGTTCAAAACTACCTTCTTTTTGTTGCTGAAGAAGTTCGTCAGTATATGGCTCAATTAGGTTATCGCACATTCGAAGATATGATTGGCCAGGTTCAGCGTTTAAAAACGAATAAAGCCATAAGCCATTACAAAGCTCAAGGATTGGATTTCACTCCCTTATTCTACAAAGCAGAACCAACTGATGCGATTTATCGCAATGTAAAAAAACAAGTTCATGCTACAGGAGAAGCTATTGATCATGAACTTATCGATGAAGTTAAAGAAGCATTAGATGGTAAAATATCAGCTTCCATCGATAAAAAGATTTATAACGTGTACCGCACATTTGGTACTATGCTGGGCAGTGAGATTTCATTACGCCATGGAGCCAAAGGATTACCTGAAGATCATATCACCCTAAATCTAACCGGTACTGCCGGACAAAGCTTCGGAGCGTTTATCCCTAGCGGATTAACAATGAATTTAAGAGGTGATGCTAACGATTACGTTGGTAAAGGATTATCGGGAGGAAAAATTATTATTGCTCCACCTCAACGATCAAAACTTGAACCGCATAAAAACGTAATTGTAGGCAATACTTGCCTATATGGAGCAACTTCAGGAAAGGCTTTCTTTTCAGGAATAGCTGGCCAACGCTTTGCTGTTAGAAACTCAGGTGCTCAAGTGGTAGTTGAGGGAGTTGGTGATCATGCTTGTGAATACATGACTGGCGGGATTGTAGTTGTGTTGGGCCACACAGGTAAAAATTTTGCGGCAGGTATGAGTGGCGGTATTTCCTATGTTTTTGATCAGGATAAAAAGTTCAAAAAGAACTGCAATCTAAGTATGGTTGCTGTAGAGAAAGTAATTGATGAACAACGTCAGAATGAATTATTTGAGCTTATAAAACAGCATTACGAGTATACTGGTAGCCCAAAAGCCAAGGTGATTCTTAACAACTGGTCACGTAGAATTGAAGATTTCGTTATGGTAATACCGTTTGAATATCGTAAGATTCTGGTTCAGCTGGATAGGGATAAAAATAACGCAGGTCAATCACCAATAGAGCAACTGTATCAGTCAACGGTCACAACTCAACAAGTCGAAATTGAGCGATTGTAAAATAGTTATACATGGCTGAAAAAAATTAGGAAAAGAATTAGGTACAGAATATTAACAATCCAAGAAGATGGGAAAACCGACCGGATTTATAGAATACCCAAGAGAGGAAATGGAGAAAGCTCCGGTAGTTGAGCGTATTCAAAATTTTAATGAATTTGAAAAACCCCAGGCTGAAGCTCGTGTAAAAACTCAGGCAGCAAGATGCATGGGCTGCGGCATTCCCTTTTGTAACTGGGGATGTCCTGTTTCTAATCTTATTCCAGAATTCAATGATTTTGTATATAAAGGCCAGTGGAAGAGCGCATACGGGACATTGATGAGTACAAATAATTTTCCTGAATTTACTGGCCGGGTTTGTCCTGCTCCTTGCGAACCTGCATGTACAGCATCTTTAGTGGAAAAACCAATCAGCATTAAGCAAATTGAGCTTTCAATTATTGAAAAAGCGTTCCGCGAAGGTTGGGTAAAACCTAATAAAGTTCCTTACAGAACAGGGATGAAAATAGCGGTGGTTGGTTCTGGTCCGGCGGGTTTATCAGCTGCTCAACAGCTCAACCTGGTTGGTCATTCGGTAACAGTATTTGAAAAATCAGATCGTTTAGGAGGTTTACTTCGTTACGGAATTCCAGATTTTAAATTAGAAAAATGGGTAATTGATCGTAGGATCAGTTTAATGGAAGCAGAAGGCATTACTTTTAAAACCAATGCACATATTGGTGAAAATATTTCTATTGATGAGTTAAAGCAATCCTTCGATTTTATTTGCCTTTGTTGTGGTTCAGAAAAACCGCGTGGAATTAGCCACTTAGAGGGTAATGACAAAAAAGGTATTCACTTCGCAATGGAGTTTCTTACCCAACAAAACCAGGAAAACCACGGAGATCAAGTTCATCCGAAAGTCAAGATTAATGCAAAAGACAAACACGTTGTAGTTCTTGGTGGTGGAGATACCGGCTCTGACTGCATTGGAACTTCGATTCGACAAGGAGCAAAAAGTGTTACGCAGATACAGATTCATAAGGAATTACCAACTGAGCGATATGATAGTAACCCGTGGCCATTATGGCCAAAAGTTCAAACCACTTCATCATCACAGGCTGAAGGTTGCGAACGTATTTTCTCTGTATTAACTACAGGAATCAAAGGTACAGATAAAATTGAGGCATTGGAATTACAGAAAATTCAATGGCCCGATGGAGAAATTAAATCAGGTCAACGGAATTACGAAGTTATTAAAGATGGTAACTATGACATTCCATGTGATCTTCTCTTGATTTCCTTAGGATTTGAACATGCTATTCATGAAGGCTTGGTTGATCAATTGGGCTTAGAAAAAGATGCACGTGGTAATATCAAGGTAAATAACTTCCGTACTTCCGATCCTCAAATTTGGGCGGCAGGAGATATGGTGGAAGGTGCAAATTTGATTGTAACCGCCATAAACAGCGGCCGACAAATGGCCAGCACCATTAAAAAGTTTATCATTTCTCAACAGGGCTAATAACTAGTTGATGTTTTGCAGGTACTGGGAATATATGCAAGCATCAACCTTTTCTTCATAATAAATAGAACACCGGTCTGAACTGCCGGTGTTTTTTTCTTCCTATTAGCTTCTTAGCTTAAAAGAAGTACCAGTAAATTTTATCCTTTCAATTTTACCATGTCAATTGGAAAATGTATAGAAAACGTTGTTCCTTGGTTGACTTTTGATTCGACACTTATGGTAAGGTTATGATAATGAGCTATACTTTTTACAATTGACAAACCTAATCCATAACCTTCACTTTCTGATCGATTTGATTTTTTGAATCGGTTAAAAATGAGATCAAGATCAGCATCCGGAATACCAAATCCTGTATCTTTAACCATTATAATATATAATTCATTGGGAATATAAAGCTCGTCAACAGAAATACTTCCTTGAGGTTTATTATATCTTATGGAATTGTTTATGAGGTTATAAAATAACTGAAATAGCAGGTCGTGATTCAAATTTATTAAAGTAACATTCGAAGAGATGTTGCTTTTAAAGTGAAGATCCTTTTCTGCAAGACGATGCTCTAACTCTTCCATCACTTCATTTATTAATACATTCGGATGGATTACATCAGCTTTTGCAAATTGTTCATTTTCTATTCGGGAGATGAGAAGAAGAGAATGAACAATTTTTTTGAGCCGGTTTAGTGTTTTCATCATCTCGATCAACCGATGTTGCATATCGTCGGTTACTCCCTGATCCAACATTAAGTTTTCAATCTTATTTTGAAGAATGCTAATCGGCGTCATTAATTCGTGTGATGCATTAGCGGTAAACTCTCGCTCCTTCTCAAAGGCATCATTAATCTGATCCATCAATTGAATAAGGGACGTATCCAGATACTTAAAATCTTTCGTAGAAGTTTTTATTGGTGGAATATGTTCATTGAAGGGGAACTTTCGGTTATGTAATTTACTTTTAATAATGAGTCCGAGCGGTCTTAATAAATAGCGAGTAAAACTCAAATCAATAAGTAGTGTAACAATAACAAGACTAATCAATACATACAATGCCACACGTTGCAAAGCATTATTATATTGATTGATAGTAGCCGTTGTTTTGCCAATTTCCAGTAAATAGTTTTGATTGTGATACTTAAAAGTATAACTTAATATACGATAGGTTAAGGTATCCTGTTCAACAATACGTTTTGCCGTTCCAATTGTATCCAGTTTTTTAGTAGCGCTAGCTGGTTCTAGCGCTATGTATTCTTCCTTAAGCATGGTATAACTACCATAACTTTGCTCACCTCCTAAATAAAATTCAACTCCATTTCGTGCAACAACTTTAAGTACCTTTTTCTTTTGTTCCTGCAAATAATAATTAGTGTACTGAAATGCTATGCGTTCTACCAATGAAGGCAATAAGGTAACAAATAAGACAACGATTGCCAGTTTTGAGAGGGTAATAAAAAGGGTAAGCTTAGATAGTAACTTCACGATGCACACTTAATTTTATAACCTACTCCACGAATGGTTTCTAACCAATCAACCGAACCATAGGTACCTAATTTTTTGCGAATATTTTTAATTGTAGCATCAATATAGTTCGAATCATAATCATCATCGGCAAAATTTCCCCAAATGTGTTCGCTTAATTGCATACGATTAAGCGGCCGGTTTTTATGAAGAAGGAGATAACTGAACAGATCGAATTCTTTTCTGGATAACTCAATTCCAAAATCATTATGAAAAACCATTCGTTGCTGAAGATCTACATTAAATTCGCCTATTGAAATAAGTTGAGCATTAATCCCAAATTTTCTCCTGGAAATGGCTTGCATTCGAGATTGAAGTTCTAATAATGAAAAAGGCTTTGGCAGGTAATCATCCGCACCTAAATCAAGGCCTTTAATACGATCTTCTAAATTACCACGAGCGGTTAAAATAATAAAAGCAGCATTGGCATTGTATTTTTTACCTTCTTTCAATAATACTAAACCATCATTATCCGGTAAACCTAAATCTAGTAAAATAAAATCGTACTGATTAATTGCAATTTTCTCCACTCCATCTTTCGCCGTTCGGGCCAAGTCACATATATAAAATGCCTTTTTAAGAAATGTTTCTATTTCTTCGGCTAGTGTTCGTTCGTCCTCAACAATCAATACTTTCATTCTTTTAGGATTTTTAAGTGATCAGATAGGTAATTGTCACTATTAAAACTGGTAATAGAAGCTCATATTGAAGAATGAACTTGAGTGCTCAAAAGAAGGCTTTGCATTTTCAGCTAAAACAGATTGTTGAAAAGCTGCCTCAATCACATAGTTACTTCTATTATAGGCCAATGGAAGCTTTAAGTTATATGACATCAAATTGAAATCAGTATAGCTTCTTGTTGTGGTTTTATCACCACCAGAAGGTATAATAGGCGGAATAATTTTACCAAATAAGCCCTTTTCTTTTTTCGTCATATAAGTTTCGTAAAACTGCTGTGTACCACCAATTACATCAATTGCTGGACTCAACGTAATTTGGTCACTTTGAGTAATACTTCCTAAACCAATTTGTTTTGAAGTACTAAAGGTTACGAAAACGTCTTTGCTATTACTATCACCTCCAAAAATATAATCGGCATTTAAAGCAGTAGTAAGCCACCATGCATAATTTAAAGAAGCGCTTAGACTATTATTATTACCTGCTTTCAGCATTGGTGAATTCGTAGGAAAAAAAGCATGACTAAAACTAATAGTTGAAGTAACACTTTTGCTCATCGTAATATCCAATCCTGTACCCAGCTCACCCGCCGAAACTACAGATCCTCCCGTTGTGTTTAATAATCTATAAGCGCTACCTGAAAAATATAGCCCAAATGGTAAACGAAGTGTGGCATTTGTTAGCAAGTAAGGTAATTTTTCTTCGCTAACCTGACCATAATAATTAGCGTTGGTACTATAAATAGCCGCTAGCGTTAAGGTGGTCTTTGAGCTGTCTGCTTGTCCAAAACATTTTATTGAAGCTATGCAGAGCAAAATACTTAGGTATAAATATTTCATTTAATCTGTTAGTTTAAAACTTTAATTTTAGGCTTAATTATTTTAACCGGAACGTTAATTATTGGTTCAACAACAGCTGGTTTTAATTTTGGACGCGCTTTGGGCACTTCCTTGATCACAGGTTTATTTTCGTCGGGCTTTTCTATTGTTTTTTTTGTTTGTGGAATTGAGTCAGCCCTCGTTTCGATTACTATCCTATTAATCATAACTTCATCAGGGATATTTATTATTGTTTTTGCCATGCCAAATGTGGGCATAACTAGAATAAATAATCCGGTAAAGAGCGTTTTATGATTATGATAAAGAGTATTCGACATGTTGCAATATTAATAAAAGTTTGCCCCATTTGAGGCAAACTTTCTCATCATAAAATCTAATTAATACCTGCACCCAAGTGTGCTTTAGTCTTAATGGTTGGGGGTGTTACTTTAACTTTTGTAGCACTTTTAACTTGGGCATTAGTTTTAATGGCAGCTTTTAAAGTTTCATTATTTGCAGTTGTCTTAACTACTTTTAATTCTTCCTTAGAGGTTAGAGCAGATGCTTTTGCGGTAGATTTAACATCAGCTTTAAGTTCTTTTTCCGCTTCTATTCCAGCTTTAGCTTCAGTTTTAATATCAGCTTTTATCGTTGCTACATTTTCTTTTCTAGCTTCTGCTTCATCTTTCATTTCAGCTTTATGAGCAGCAATAGCCTCTTTATTCGCTGCTTTACGTTCTTGGCGTGTAGAACCTTGTTCAGATCGATTAATATCACCTTGAGCTTTTGATGAAGCAACAGCACTTACCGTTACACCTTTATTAGCGTCTGTGCTGGCAGTTGTTGAAGTTTTAGCAGCGGCACTCACCTCAACACCGTGAGTACTTTTAGTTTCTGCAGATGGTACATTTTGTGCAAAAGCAATAGAGGTAAAAAAAAGACTGGTAGTAATAAATCCTAAAGTTTTCATAATGTGTTAAATTAATAGTTAATATTTCTTGTTTTGTTTTACAAATTTCAATACCGAAGATGAAATGAACATGAAAAATTAAACCTTTATTAATTTTTTATTTTTAGTAGATCTAAACTCCAGCATTTGGGATAAATATGATGTATAAATATCCAACAGAGGGTGGGAAATAAAAGTGTCAAAACCAGAATTTGATTTTTTAGAAAACCGCTATGGCGGCAAAGAAGTTTGTGGAATGTATTTCTCCGAAAACGAAAGAGCGAACTTCTGTCTTGGTGTATTGACCGAACCGAGAGTGTTGTTGGGAAAGAATGAAGCTAGATTTGAACTAAAATTCCAGGAGAGGTTTGGGCTAGGTCAAACCTCTCCTGGGATGAATTCTGATACCGTTTTTACAGAACCGAAGTTTGAATATTTAATTACTGTTCATAAACTAGCGTATAACTATTAAGAGAGAACCATTTCAGGAATATCTCCTTCAATAATTAATTTGCCTAATGTTGCTTTTTTAATCTCTTCAACTGATACCCCTGGAGCTCGTTCTAATAATTTAAAACCACCTTCTGGCAATACCTCCATTACACATAATTCAGTGACAATCTTTTTCACACAGCCTACGCCGGTAAGAGGTAAAGTACACTTAGGTAATAATTTCGACTCTCCAGCTTTATTTACATGCTGCATCGCTACGATAATGTTTTTTGCTGAAGCAACTAAATCCATAGCGCCTCCCATTCCTTTTACCATTTTACCGGGTATTTTCCAGTTGGCAATATCTCCATTTTCTGAAACTTCCATGGCACCCAAAATTGTTAAATCAACCTTACCGGCACGAATCATTCCAAAGCTTAAAGCAGAATCAAATACCGCTGATCCGGGTAATGTAGTAATGGTTTGCTTACCGGCATTAATCAAATCAGGGTCTTCTTCTCCTTCATAAGGGAAAGGGCCCATTCCTAATAGTCCATTTTCAGATTGAAGAGTAACATTTATGCCTTCGGGTATATAATTAGCAACAAGGGTTGGTATACCAATACCTAAATTTACATAGTAACCATCTTTTAACTCTCGTGCAATGCATTTTGCTATTCCGTTCTTATCTAACATCTTTTTTAATGAAGATTAATAGTCAATAATAAATTTAAACTCTCGGTCTTACTGTACGCTGCTCAATTCTTTTCTCATAGTTTGATCCTTGGAAAATGCGATGAACATAAATTCCAGGAGTGTGAATCTGATCAGGATCAAGTTCACCAACCGGAACTAAATGTTCAACTTCAGCAATGGTGATTTTTCCACCCATTGCCATCAAAGGGTTAAAGTTTCGAGAAGTAGAGCGGAAAATTAGATTACCATGAGCATCTCCTTTCCAAGCTTTTACAAAGGCAAAATCTGCCTCAAAAGCATACTCTAATAAATAATCTTTTCCATTAAAATTACGTACTTCCTTTCCAATAGCTACTTCTGTTCCTACACCGGCAGGCGTAAAAATAGCAGGCATACCATAACCCGCAGCCATGCAGCGGGTAGCCAGTGTTCCTTGCGGAATCAGATCAACCTCTAATTCCCCGCTAAGTAGTTGGCGTTCAAATTCGGCATTTTCACCAACGTAAGAAGAAATCATCTTCTTAATTTGTTTGTGTTGAAGCAATAATCCTAATCCAAAATCATCCACACCCGCATTATTTGAAATACAGGTTAAACCTTTTACTCCTTTTTTAACAAGAGCTGAAATTGAATTTTCAGGAATACCACATAGACCGAACCCTCCTACCATCAGGGTTTGATTGTCTTGTACGTCTCTAACAGCCTCATCGGCATTAGCTATTATTTTATTCATAAAATTGATATTGATTTAGCTAAGATAACTGATTGACAGCAGTATGAATTATTTTTTTAAACTATTTTATTTGTAATTAATCTAATTAATGATTTATCTTTGTCCCGTAGATTTAAAGAAATGGAAGAGATCGTATTAATTAGCACAGAGAATTTTAAAACTACCCAAATTCCTACTGACCCAGAATTCTTTAAAGGCATTAACCCTTTTCAAGGAGGTTGTTGCGGATTTAAAAAATGCTGTAAGAAATATAAAAAAGGTAAAGCTTGTAGGAGCTGTCCTAAAAAATAGCATTACAATTTGCATATGGTGTATGAGCAGAATTTCAAGTTGTGAATTATTGATTACGAAAATTTAACTTCAAGTTCTCTCAATACATATATTACAATCCTCAAATCTGTTACTTATCTCAACGAAACTATTGTAATACCGTCACCTCCGCGATCTGGGTGTTCATCTTCTAATTGATCCACAGCATCGTATTTTTTCAGGTAATCACGGATTAGTTTTCGTAAAATACCATCTCCTTTTCCGTGAATGATGCGTAGTGAATTTAATCCCATCATTAAGGCTCTATCCAGAAATTTTTCAATATCGTATAAAGCTTCTTCGCCTCGTTTTCCACGAATATCGATCTCAGGATTAAAGGAGGTTCGTTCTTTAATCTGATAATCTGCATATTGAGAGCGGGCTACTTTTTCAATCTCTTTACGAGTGGTTTTGTGCAACCGGTTTAGCTTAACTACTGAAAGTAATTCGCCTATGGCTAAAACTGCATTGTTTTTATTTATCTCAACAACCTTTCCGGTAGTTTCACTATCATTTAGCTTTACCCAATCACCAACTTGTATGGGTTCTGCTTCATTTTTTGGTACAGGAGCGTGTTTGACCTGCATTTTTTGTTGTTGTTCATCTAATTTTTGACGAACTGCTTTCGTTTTCTCTTTATCAGCCTTTGATTCCTTAATTTGGGCGATGGTATTTTCAACAAGTTTGTTCGCATTTTTTAGAATCATTTGAGCTTCTTGTTTAGCATCATTGATCAATTTTTTGCGATTTTCTTCGTAGTATTCCTTTAGCTTATTGTTCTCGTTCAATAATTCAGTTAAGCGCTTCTCTCGTCTTTCAAACTCAACTTTCATATCATAGATCTGTTTTTTTTCACGCTCTAAATCAACCAGTAAAGTATCAACTTTTTTCTGTTGATTACCAATTTTAACTTTTGCCAGTTTTAGCACCTGCTCGGGTAACCCAATTTTTTGAGCGATTTCAAATGCATAAGAACTTCCGGGTTTGCCCATCTGCAACATGTATAAAGGCCTCATGTTTGTATTATCAAACAGCATCGAAGCATTGATTATACCTTCAGTATTATTGGCAAACATTTTAAGGTTTGAGTAGTGCGTGGTTAATACGCCTTTTACTTTTTTCTGATTCAATACCTGCATTACGGCTTCAGCAATCGGGCCGCCAAACTGCGGATCGGTACCGGTTCCGAACTCATCAATAAGCACCAGCGTATGAAAATTAGCCTGCTCAACAAAGTTTTTCATTTTGGTGAGATGCGCACTGTAAGTACTCAAATCACTCTCAATTGATTGATCATCACCAATGTCGACCAACATTTTTCTGAATACACCCAGTTCTGAAAAACTATCGGCTGGTATCAACATACCAGATTGCAGCATCAATTGCAGTAATCCAACAGTCTTCATACAAACCGATTTTCCGCCGGCATTAGGTCCTGAAACCAGCACGATGCGATTGGTATCTTCTATGTTGATGTTTAGCGGCACAACCTGTTCACCTGTGGTTTTATGATTAAGAAGAAGTAAGGGATGTCGGGCATTGAATAACTTTATTGAGGGTTCTTTTTTTAAAATGGGCAATGAGCCTTCGATTTTTATTCCGAACGCCGCTTTGGCTCGAATAAAATCAAGCTTCGTTAATAAACTATGATAAGCAAGTAATAACGGTGAATAAGGACGAACCTCATTGGTAAGCGAAGTAAGTATTTTAATGATCTCACGGCGCTTTGCAAATTCCAGGTCCCGAATTTTATTGTTCAGCTCAAAAACTTCAGAAGGCTCCATAAATACGGTTTGCCCGGTTGAAGATTCATCATGTATAAATCCCTTTACTTTGCGCTTATGTTCTGCCAAAATTGGAATTACTAAACGACCGTCTCGAATCGTTAAACTTCCGTCGGCGCTCCAGCCTTCACGTTGTGCATTTTTGAAAATATGATCAAGCCTGCGACGAGATTCGTTTTCGGCAGTGGAAATATCACGCATTAGACCTTGCAAGGCCACAGATGCGTTAGGTCTGATTTTTCCTTTCGGATCAATTACCTGTTCAATTTCTTTCAGGATTTTTTGTTCAATGACCAGGCCTTCAAACAGTCCACACAGATTTGGATAGCGTTCTTCCTTATCTTTAAAATAATTAATCGTTTGAAAAACTGTTTTTAGCGCAAGGGTGAGTGAAAAAAAATCTTCTTCTGTTAAAAAAGAACCCTCTACCTTCACTTTATTAATTAAATAGTGAATATCAATATAATTGGAAGAAGGGAACGGTGAATCGTTTAACAGTATTTCTTTGAATTCGGAAGTTTGTAGCAATAACTTGTTAAGCAGATCGAAATTAGTAATGAATTGCATACGGTCAACTAATTGACGACCCATGCTACTCAAGCATTCCTGTTTTAACAGTTCACGAATCTCACTAAAGCCTAATTTATCGGCAACATTTTCTGGGTAAAGCACTTCGTATTTAATTTTATAAAACCAACTTTTTAAAGTTGTCTTTCTTCTTTAAGCTGTCTTTTTTCTTCAAGCTATCCTTCTTCATTAATCTATTCTGAACTCTATTTTCCGTGAAGGATTTTCTTGCTAAAGAATCAACATGCTTCTTCATCAACGTATCAAGCTTTTTTTCGAGTTCTTTTTTTCTTAACAAATCAAGTTTGGTAAGTACCGTTTGTTTTTTAACGACACTATCAATCATTGCTTCGTATATATTGTCAAGAATTTCAGGATTTTCAGCATAGTAATCAAAGCTATGCTTAAACTGAACTGAATCAGTTTTATATTTCTTGAAGATAAATTTATAAAGAGCATTCGTTCTTGCCAGAGTACTGTCACTTTCAATTTCTCTATTAAAGTATGCATCAGCGTAATGCATATCAATCATCATTAATATCATTTTTTCTTTAGGAATAATATCGGCTGGTATTTTATTGTTTTTACAAGCCCAAAGAAAAAACATAGAAAAAAGTAAATATTTAAAATGCTTCATATTGTAAATTTGCAAATCTCGTAGCGAAAAATCCTGTTAGGCTTTTGCCATTTTTACGAGTAGAACCCTGTAAAATTATATATAAATGAGCATCTCTGCTAATATTACTGAATTTAAAAAGCAAATTGGACCTGTTGATGTTGAATTGATTGCAGTTTCCAAAACTCAATCAATTGAAAAAATACAAGAAGCCTATGACGCCGGACATCGGATTTTCGGTGAAAATCAGGTTCAAGAAATGGTTGACAAATACGAGCATCTTCCAAAAGATATTGAATGGCACCTGATTGGGCATCTTCAAAGTAACAAAGTTAAATACATTGCTCCATTTGTAAAGCTTATCCATTCTGTTGATAGTTTAAAGTTGCTTCATGAAATTAATAAGCAAGCCTTAAAAAATAACCGAGTAATTGATTGTTTACTTCAAATTTACATCGCCGATGAAGAAACCAAATATGGGTTAGATTATGAAGAAGCAATTGAATTATTACGTTCAGATGAATTTGCTGAATTAAAAAATGTGCGAATTGTTGGAATAATGGGAATTGCTACCAATACCAATAATCAGAAGCAAATTAAAGAAGAGTTTTATGAATTGGCTACTTTGTTCAAAGGATTAAAACTGGCCTACTTCCGAAAAGATGAAGCATTTAAAGAGATTTCAATGGGAATGTCGGCGGATTACAAAATAGCTATTGAGCAAGGAAGTACTATGATTCGCATTGGAAGTGCAATATTTGGTGAACGCACTTATTTTAAGATCAAAGACTAATCGATATTTAAAAACTATTACCATGGTCTAGGGACTATGGACAATGAACTATGAACATAACTATTCGTGAAGCCCGAAAAGAAGATTGTCTTCGCTTACTCGAACTTATCAAAGAACTTGCTGAATACGAGAAGGCCCCTAATGAAGTAACTGTTAGCCTTGAACATTTTCAAGAAACTGGTTTTAGTCTTCATCCGGTGTGGAAAGCGTTTGTGGCCGAACAAGATGGCATAATTCAAGGCTTTGCATTATATTATGTACGTTATTCTACCTGGAAAGGCGCTAGAATGTATTTGGAAGATATCATTGTTACTGAAGCGATGCGTGGTAAAGGTTTAGGAAAGCAACTCTTTGATCGTTTGATAGAAGAGGCCAAAGAAAAGAAATTCAATGGAATGACCTGGCAGGTACTTGAATGGAATACGCCTGCCATTAATTTCTATAAAAAATATAATGCTAATTTCGATTCCGAATGGATGAATTGCAGCATCGAGATTAAATAATAAATCCTTAAACAATAATAATCCAGTAACTTATAATTAATGCAAGTATTTAAATTTGGTGGCGCATCTGTAAAAGATGCCGATGGTGTAAAGAATCTGACTTCAGTTGTTGAACTTTATAAGGATAAACAACTATTAATTGTTATTTCGGCCATGGGTAAAACAACAAACGCCCTGGAAGATTTAGTTAAATCGTATTTCTACCATAAGGATGACACTCATCAAATCCTGGATTCCATTAAAGAGTACCATTTCAATATTATAAGTAACTTATTCAAAGAAAAACAGCAGCCTGTCATCGATGATATTTCAAATAGTTTTGTTGAAATTGATTGGATATTAGAAGATGAGCCGCATGATGATTTCGATTTCGTATATGACCAGATTGTGTCAATGGGCGAAGTTTTTTCCACTAAAATTGTAAGTGCCTATTTGAATTTAATTGGATTGAAGAATAAATGGATCGATGCGAGGAGTTATATTCAGACCGATAATACCTACAGAGAGGGAAAAGTGGATTGGGAACTTTCTGCCGGTTTAATTGCCAAGGACCTACCAAAAGTACTTCAAGACCAAATGATCGTTACCCAAGGCTTTATTGGAGGAACATCTGAGAATTTTACTACAACTCTAGGCCGTGAAGGTTCGGATTACACTGCTGCAATTTTTGCATACAGTTTAGATGCTGAAAATGTAACCATCTGGAAGGATGTTCCGGGAGTGTTAAATGCTGACCCTAAATGGTTCGACGAAACTCAAAAACTAGAACAGCTTTCTTATTTAGATGCGATTGAATTAGCCTATTATGGAGCTACGGTAATCCATCCAAAAACAATTAAACCCTTACAGAATAAAAACATTCCTTTATTGGTGCGTTCGTTCATTTCGCCACAAGAACAAGGTACCACAATAAGTGATACGAAGGCATTACTTGATATTCCGTCATTCATCTTTAAAATAAATCAGGTTTTAATTTCCATTTCACCGCTTGACTTTTCATTTATTGTAGAGGAAAATCTAAGTGATATTTTTGCATTATTTCACGATTTAGGTATAAAAATTAATACCATGCATAATTCGGCAATTAGTTTTTCTGTGAGCGTAGATTATGATGAGCGTAAAATTCCGATTTTAATTGAGGCGCTTAAATCTAATTTCAAAGTACGCTATAATGATAATCTTGAACTAATCACGATCCGTCATTATAATCAGGAAACTGTTGATCGTGTGCTGGAAAATAAAGAAATTCTACTGGAAGTAAAAAGCAGGCATACCATACAAATGGTAGTGAAAAAGGTTTGAAGGTTTAAGGATATAGGTTAAAAACGAACCTATATCCTTAAACCTTTATTTTTTACCACTGGAGGGAATAGTAAATAACAGTGTATAGTTAAATCCAAAAATCGGGTCATGTTGAAATCCCAATCCCGGAATAAATAAGTTATCGAAACTTTCCGGTTTATTATTTGAAATGGGAATTCCAATGAATGCAGTCCAACCCATAAAGAAATGCTTGAAAATTTCCACCTTCACTCCCATTAGACCTTCCAAACTATGTACAGAACCTGATTCTGAGGGTATACTTTCAGTTAGTGTTGGCCAATAAGAAGACCTTATTGTATAACTATTCACTGTTGTACTTGTTGAGCTATAACAGTATCGAGCTCCTATGTAGAAGATATTATTTGGACGCTTATTGGAACAACTTAAGATTCTGTCTGCTCCAACCTTAATATAAGGACCTTGTGTTGTATAATTAAGAACAGAGTCAATTTGTGTACCTGTTGCATAACCTCCTTCAGCAGCAATAAACCATTTATTAGGTTTCAACCTATAATCGGCAACAACTTCAAAACCTTTAATTTCATTAGTGAAAAGGTAGCGGACAGGGTAACTAATGTCAGCACCGATTCTTAATCGAGGCGAACTATTAAATATGGTTTTTTTACCTAATGAATCAATAATGACTTTTGTTGAGTCATACTGAGCATAAACGCCAGATGATAGCAGCAAAAAAAAACTAAAAAAAGATACGAATGTGCGTAGTTTTATCATCTAAAATTTCGTTCTGTAAAACTTGAATACTTTGGAATCTGTGTTGAGTACTGTGATAATCTACCGTAGGAAAAACATATTTAAAACCACATGCCTGTGATACAAATTCACGTTGCAGACTGTAATTCATTGTTAAAGTATCTTTAGTTAGGATACTTGGAATTCCTTTATTTTTTATATCAAATACGTACTGGGTTGAAGAAGAACTAAAGTTCAACGGCAATTTCGCAATTTGGATACTGGTATTTTTTTGAGTTAAACTATCCTTTGCACCCACACCATATATAGTTAGTGTATCCCGGAGTGTAAATTTTATAGTATCCATTTTGTTTGTATGTACATTTAATGAATCATAATAAAACTCGAATACAAAATCTGGAGTAAGTAGGGTTGAATCACAAGTGTCCTCCTTTTTACAAGCAAAAAATGATACGGTAAAACCGGAAATTAATAATAAGATTAATGCTCTCATTGATGTATGTCGATAGCCCAAACTTATGAAAATTTTTAAAGCTAAATAAAATCTGCATGTTTTAAATTAACGAAGCGGTTTGTACGTTAATTACCAATTCTTGATGGCAATAAAAATAAACAGTCCGAAAAAAAAAGGACCCGTTTATGGCGGGTCCTTTCCTACTAATTTTAAACTTTTTATTTTACAGCATCAATTACCGCTTTAAAAGCTTCAGGATTATTCATCGCTAAGTCAGCTAAAACCTTACGGTTTAACTCGATACCTTTTGCGTGAACTTTACCCATGAAAGCTGAGTACGATAATCCATGTTGACGAGTACCTGCATTGATACGTTGAATCCATAATGCTCTGAATTCACGTTTTTTAACTTTTCTGTCGCGGTAAGCATATTGCATACCTTTTTCAACAGTATTTTTAGCAATGGTAAACACCTTGCTTCTTGATCCCCAGTAGCCTCTAGCTAATTTCAGGACCTTTTTTCTTCTGCGGCGAGCCGCAACAACGTTAACCGATCTTGGCATTTCTTTACGTTTTTTAGTATTCAGCGTTCTTGCGAAACTTTGATCTGATCACTCGATCAGGCTGAATCCCTGGTTAAAAATTTACTTTAATTAATTTGTTTGATAAGATCTAGAATTACTTACCTAAACAAAGCATACGTTTAACATTACCCATATCAGCTTCAGAAACTAAGCTGGTAGTGGTTAAGTTACGTTTTTGTTTAGTAGTTTTCTTGGTCAAAATGTGACTTTTGAAAGCATTTTTTCTTTTGATCTTGCCGGTTCCAGTTAAGCTAAAGCGTTTTTTAGCGCTGGAATTGGTTTTCATCTTAGGCATTACTCTATTATTTATTTAGTTTAAAATTATTTCTTAGCTTTTGAGCCTAGAATGAGGAACATTCGTTTCCCTTCCAATTTAGGAAGTTGCTCAACTTTACCTACTTCTTCAAGTGCCTGTGCAAAGCGAAGCAATAAAATTTCTCCATGCTCTTTATATACAATTGCACGACCTTTAAAGTGTACGTATGCTCTTACTTTATCGCCAGCTTCAAGAAACTTTTTAGCATGTTTGAGTTTGAACTCAAAGTCATGATCATCAGTATTAGGCCCAAAACGAATTTCTTTAATTACCGTTTTTTGAGCATTAGCCTTGATTTCTTTCTGCTTTTTCTTTTGCTCGTAGATGAATTTGTTATAATCAACTACTCTACAAACAGGCGGTACAGCATTAGGGGAAATTTCAACCAAATCCAATCCCAACTCATCAGCAAGTTCCATCGCTTTAGCGAGCGGGAATACTCCTTGCTCAACATTTTCACCGACTAACCTTACTTCTGTAGCCCGAATAAATTCGTTGATTTTGTGCTCTGCCTGTTTTTTGTTAGGCAAAGGCCTAGGTCCCCGAGGACCTCTGCCAAAATTTGGACTCTGTAGTGCTATGATTACCTCCTATTAGATTGCTGTTTCTTTTTTAATTAGATCAATAAAATTATTGATAGTTATTGAGCCTAAATCACCAGCTCCATGTCGACGAACAGAAACTGAATTTTCTTCCTGCTCCTTCTCACCTACTATCAACATAAACGGGATTTTACTTACCTCGGCGTCACGTATTTTTCGGCCGATTTTTTCATCCCTATTATCAATCAAGCCGCGAATATCGGAATTTTTTAACTCTTCTGAAAGTTTTTTCGCATAATCAGTATATTTTTCGCTGATAGGCAAAATAATATATTGATCAGGTGTTAACCATAATGGGAAATTTCCTGCGCAATGTTCAATCAGCACAGCAACAAATCGTTCTAGGGAGCCAAAAGGTGCACGGTGTATCATTACCGGGCGATGTTTTTGATTATCACTTCCTGTATATTCCAGATCAAAACGCTCCGGCAAATTATAATCAACCTGTATAGTACCGAGCTGCCATTTACGTCCAAGTGCATCTTTTACCATAAAATCAAGCTTAGGGCCATAAAATGCCGCTTCTCCTAATTCTACAACGGTACGTAAACCTCTTTCTGCTGCAGCTTCTATGATTGCAGTTTCTGCACGTTCCCAGTTTTCATCAGATCCAATATACTTTTCTTTATTCTCCGGATCACGTAATGAAATCTGTGCAGTATAGTCTGAAAAACCTAAAGCGTTGAACACATATAAAACGAGATCAATAACCTTAATAAATTCTTCTTTCACCTGATCAGGACGACAGAATAAGTGCGCGTCATCCTGAGTAAATCCACGAACACGTGTTAACCCATGCAACTCTCCACTTTGCTCATACCGATAAACTGTACCAAATTCAGCATATCGAACCGGAAGGTCTTTATACGAACGTGGTTTTGATTTATAAATTTCGCAGTGATGCGGACAGTTCATTGGTTTAAGAAAGAACTCTTCATTCTCGGCAGGAGTTTTAATCGGCTGAAAAGAATCCTTACCATACTTTTCATAATGACCTGAGGTTACATATAGTTCTTTGCTGGCAATATGCGGGGTAATTACTTGTTCGTAGCCGGCCTTTACTTGAGCTTTTTGTAAGAAAGCTACTAAACGTTCGCGTAAAGCAGCACCTTTCGGTAACCATAATGGCAAACCGGCTCCTACTTTTTCAGAGAACATGAAAAGCTCTAATTCTTTGCCTAATTTTCTGTGATCGCGTTTCTTTGCTTCTTCAATTAAAGTTAAATACTCAGAAAGTTCACTTGCTTTTGGAAATGTTACCGCATAAATACGGGTAAGCTGTTTGTTTTTTTCATCTCCTCTCCAATAAGCACCGGCAACACTCATTAACTTAACCGCTTTTATAAAGCCTGTATTTGGAAGATGCGGGCCGCGACAAAGATCAGTGAAGTTTCCTTGCTGATAGAAAGTAATGCTTCCGTCATCCAGGCCTTCAATCAGTTCTAATTTATATTGATCTCCTTTTTCAGTAAAGTATTTAATAGCTTCAGGCTTAGCAATTTCCGTACGAACATATTCGGCTTTAGTTTTAGCTAATTCACCCATTTTCTTCTCCACTTTGTCAAAATCATCTGAAGAAAAAGCATGGTCACCAAAATCAATGTCGTAATAGAATCCGGTTTCAATAGACGGACCGATACCTAATTTTATACCCGGATATAAGGCCTCCAAGGCCTCAGCCATTAAGTGAGCTGAAGAATGCCAGAATGTAGATTTCCCCCCTTGGTCATTCCATGTAAGCAATTTAAGGTTAACATCTGCAGTTAAAGGACGTGTAGCATCCCATATTTCGCCATCAACCTCTGCAGCCAATACATTTCTAGCCAAGCCTTCGCTAATTGAAAGTGCTACCTGGTATGCTGTTGTACCTTTTTCGTACTCACGTACAGAACCATCCGGAAGTGTAATTTTAATCATTTATGAAGCTTATTTATCTCTTAAACGCATTTGAAAGAGTGGCAAATTTAACTTTTCCTTAATAGTTATAAAAGATAATATGTAAAAGATTCTGTTTAAAAGGAGAATATTTTTGCAAAGGTTTCTCAGTGTTTATAAGAGTTAAACGATTTGTTTAACTACTTTTAGTTTTGGAGCAATGAAAAGCGTTATACAACTAACGCCAACTGCTAAAAAACCAACGTAATTATATCCCAGTAGCGGTCCTGTAGTGGTGGATGTTACCATAAACCCACTCAGTAACGATGCCATGGCTGTTCCCAATTGCTGTACCGAGGCGCGGATGCTCATAAAACTACCTCTTTTTTGTGGAGGTACAACTGCTGTAGTAATCGTTTGAGCGGGTACCATTCTGCCGCTTCCAAAGATGAAAAATGCAGTAGTAACCATTAAGGCTGTAACAATACTCACTTTGGGTAAATTGGTAATTAATACAAACGGAATAATCGAAATAAGTAGAACAGTTATGAAGATTTTCATGGCACCCAAACGGTCGGTTAATTTACCAATTAATGGCATTGTAAAAATCGTAAATAAACCTCCCACCAGGTAAACCATTGGAATCTGTTCCTGATTTAAACCGACATTGCGAATTAGATATTGAGAAATAAAAGGAATTAATAGAAATTGCCCAACAACAATCGTGAAGTTGAGTGATAAAGCCAGACGTTGGTTACGATCGGTTACAATATCACGCATTAATAAAATCGGGTTGTCGAATTTTTTATCACTTTGAACAACATGTTCATTCATTGAGGGCATTACTTTCCATAAAACTAAACCTAAAATAATGCCCATTGAGCCAATTAAGATGAAAGGAAAATGCCAATCCATTTTTAAGGCTAAATATAATCCTGCCGGAACTCCTATTACGGCAGCCACTGAAAATCCTGCGGTAAGTACACCCATTGCAAAACCACGACGTTCGTAAGGAAACACATCACTAATAATTGCAATTATCATTGCGCCAATAACTCCTCCAAAAATACCGGTTATGGAACGGGCAATTAATAATACTTCAAAACTTTTTGCAAAAGCACAAGATAGCGTTCCGAGGCAAAAACCTGCATAATTAAGCAGTAAGGCAGTTTTTCTATCAAATTTATCAACATAAAAAGCTGAAAAGAATCCTGCAACTCCTGCAGATATTGTGTAAGAAGAAACTAAAAAACTAAACTGTTGAGGAGTAATCTTAAAAATTCGCATGAACAGATCGCCCAATGGCATCATAATCATGAAATCAAGCAAGTGTGTAAAGTTAATAAATGCAAATATGATAAGTAAAGTGTTCTCTTTCTTCATTAGATTTTATAGGTGCCAGAAAAAAATGGAAGGGCAAAGATAGAAGTTTGATACAAACATAAAAAAGAAGCTTTCTTTCCGATCTATAAATGAAATCTTAAAAAAGCTTCTTAAATCTTTATCAAAAGACCCTTACCTCATGTTTGCATCCACTGAAAACTTACCAGGCCCGGTAAAAAATAATGTTGTGAAAGCAATTAGATATAAAACGGCCAGCTCTTTGGTTGCCCAAGCACCGTTTTTGTTAATCATGAAAACGATAACCGCAAAATTGATAACGAGTGGTAGTAATGCAAAACGATTAGCCAAACCCAAAGTAAGCAGCATTGCGCAAAATACTTCAGCAAAAATTACGAGCAAAAGTGAAAACTTTGAACCAATTCCTAATGGATCAGGGAAGCTATTAGCCTTTTCAGCGAATTGCATAATTTTGGGTAGCCCATGCAGAAGTAATAAACTTAAGCCAAAACCAACTCTAAGTAGCAGAAGTCCAAAGTCAAGCGCAATATGTTTTGAGGAAAATAATAGTTTTTTCATGTAAGAGGTTTAATCGTGTGTTACGAAAATATAAAAAATATTACTTTCTCCTAGCCTACCAACCACTCGCCAAAACATCGGCTATGTGCATAATTTTGATAGGTAACTCATTACGAGAAATATAACCTTGTAAATGCATTAAACACGACATATCGGTAGAAATAATATAGTTTGCCCCTGCAGCTAGTGCGTTATTAACCTTCTGTTCAGCCATTGCAGTTGAAATAGCCTCGAATTTTATGGCAAATGTCCCCCCGAAACCACAGCATACTTCTTGATCTTGCATTTCAATCAATTCTAAACCTTCAACATTTGCCAGTAATCGGCGAGGTTCAGCTTTAATGCGGCATTCACGTAAAGCTCCACAAGAATCATGATATACTGCTTTTCCTTCTAATTTGGCTTCTATGTTTTCCACTTTTAAAACGTTAACTAAGAACTCTGAAAACTCATGAATACTGTTTTGTATAGAGCGGCATTTATTATGTGAAATTGCATTCGTAAATAAATCAGAATAATAGTTTTTTACCATGCCTGTACAAGAACCTGAAGGACTTACGATATAATCATGTCCGTTAAAATCATCCAGAAATTTTTGACCAACCGCTTTTGCTTCATCCCAAAAACCTGAATTAAATGCTGGTTGTCCACAACAAGTTTGATTAGGGTTATATTTTACTTTACAACCTAATTTTTCTAATACTTTTATTGTATTAAATGCGGTATCAGGGTAAACCTGGTCAATAAAACAAGGAATGAATAATTCTACTTTCATTTATCGGTAAACTGTAATGAGGTTATTTTTTAAAAGTCGCATGAGTAGTACTAATCCGATTGCTAGAATAGCTGTAAAAAATAATACGGAACCACGCATACGCCTGTAATTACTTCAATGTATCCATATAAGAATGTACCATTTGTAGAGGTAATATTTGCATAATAAACCGGAAAAATTGCAGATGTAATAGTTAAGGCATAAACAGAGTTTGCCCAATCATACATTGCCCATGCATTTATTACTTTTTTATTAGAGATTTGAAGCATATTGAAAGGCCTAAAATAATACATTTAGACTAAAAGGTGGTGAAAGTGACGATTTAATAAATAGGAGTAAATATCGTAATGAATAAAAAAATCCTGCTTTGGTCAGGATTTCTCAGTTACGGGCTTTCGTTAATCAGCAGACTTTATCGATGATGCACCGGAAGCTTTTTGGATAATTTGTGAAGGTTTGCCCTTGTAAAGAACTTTACTTGCGCCACTTGCTGAAACCTCCAGTTGGTTTAAAACATTTAATTCCGCCTCCCCTGCTCCACTTGAAGTTACATTACATTTACCAGCAATCATATCAAAGGCCGCTATTTTACCAGCTCCGGATATTTTAATATCTAAAACGCCGGTTTGACCTTTTAACATCAATTTGCCAGCACCTGAAATTGTTGTTGTTATACGTCGAGCTTCCATTTCCATTATTGACTCAGTAATTCCTGAAGAAGAAAATTTGAAATTATCCAGATGAAACTTATTCGTAGTAATAACATTATTTGCGCCATAAATATCAATTGCACTGATCTTTTTAGCATGAACCCAGATACTAATAGGTACTGTGGTACAAAAACTACGTTTGGATGAAATTTTAAGTTTTGTACCGCTGGTTACAGTTTTTACCTGCTCTAACAGATTGTCGTCACCTTTTATTTCCAACGACTCAACTGAATCTTGGGTAAGTTCAATATTATAAGCCCCACTTACTTCTAATTCTGAAAAGGAAGCTATTTGACGACTTTGAGTAATAACGTTTCCTGATCCTCGTATACAATTGAATTTACACGATTGACAGGTTAGCCCAACTGCTACTAATAAAATAAGAACTTTTCCTAATCTCATAATTTTGATTTAGTGTTTGTGACACTCGATGTTTCACTAAAATACAATTTTACAATAGATATAGGTTGAAAAGATTTTCCATTAAAAAGTCTGTCAAAATTAATTTGAAAGGCTTTTATTTAAACTATTAAACAACTAAAACTATGAAAGCTGAGTTTTTAACAAGTTTTATCGTTGCCAAATGGGGGTATTTTATGAGCGTCTTTCAATGTTATTAAAAGGGTTACACGTTTACTTACCTTGTCGGTGGAATATGTTTAACTCCGACCCTTCAACGAATGACCGTATCTCTCTTGATGATTCCGAATCGGTTGGGTTTTGTTATAAACTCAAATTTTGTTTTTAATCTTCTTTAGAAGCCTATAATTTTCGCTGTTGAAATAAAAAAACCTTGCCCAATATTTCGTGCCGTCAGAATGTTAATAGAGGGCCTTACCTTTGTTTTTTTTCAATAGAAACGCCCCTATGTTTGAAAAAGCGTTAATTGTCCTTTTTTACGATTATTTAATTCACTCCAATCTTCATCTGGTTTTTTCAGGAATTTGAACACCGCTCTTTTAAGATAACAACGGTTGACAATTTATTTTACAAACCATTAACCATTAACCTTTTCTCGTCGTTCATCATTAATGTTCCATCGTCGATCATTTCGCGAATAATCGGCAACAATTCTTCTTTACGGTAGTTGATTTTCTCCGGAACATCATTAAGAAAAGGTTGATCGTTTCGTGCTAATTCCATAATCAGCTTGCGAAGTTCAATATGACTAGCACTTTCTTCTTTTTTCCTTCTGTTAATACAAACATCGCAACTGCCGCATTCATTTATAACAGTTTCTCCAAAGTACTCGCGTAGCATCCGACTCCGACATGTATCTGGCGATGAAGCGTAACGGATTACAGCCTCTAATTTTTCTTCTAATAATTCCTTACGATCGCGCAAGTAAACAGCATTGATAAACATACTTTTAGCCTCGGCTCTTGGAGCTAAAAAAGTAATACGCGGTAAATCACTTTGAACTAAATAACTAATAATACCTAATTCTTCCAGCTGTTTTAAAAGCAATTGATATTGATCAATAGGCATGTTGCTGCGTTTTGCCAATAATCTTTCATCAATTACTACATAGCTGTCGAATAAATTTCCATACGACCTCAGAAGAATTTTAATGGGGATATCAAAACGAGCATTTGCAATCTGGAATTTATATAAGTCTTCATGATTTACAATTAATTTAATTCGCGATGGCATTAATACCCCATCACTCAATGCCAGATAATTGTCTTTTTCCAAAAACTTTAATGAATTAATTACCTTGATAGCCTGCAAGTTATAACGACTGCAAAGTGCATTGATATCGAAATCATAGGTAATCCCTAATCCGCCACCTACAGCCAATTGTAAATAGTTCCCTAAAGCTTGATAAGAATTCCTTATATCATTTACATCAGGTAAATTAAGTTCCAATTTTCGTTTTAATTCGTATTTATCAGTTTCACAATAAATTAATACGGCATATGACTTTTTACCATCGCGACCTGCCCGACCAGCTTCCTGATAGTATGCTTCTAGATGATCGGGTGGCTCCAAATGAATAACAACACGTACATCGGGTTTGTCAATACCCATACCAAAGGCATTGGTAGCCACCATCACTCTTATTTTGTTTTTGATCCAGGCATCCTGTTTTGTTGAACGAACCGGAGTGGTTAGTCCTGCATGATAAAAATCTGCTGAAATTTTATTTATCAACAGGAATTTAGCGACATCCTGAGTTTCTTTCCTGCTGCGTACATAAACTATTGCTGAACCATTAACTTTTCGTAACACATCTAACATTTTCTGATGCTTGTTTTCCTCATACCTAACTACATAAGCTAAATTTTTACGTTCAAAGCTTTGCTGAAAAATAAGAGGTTGCTTAAAAAGCAGCTTTTCACATATGTCGGATTTTACCGCGGGAGTAGCTGTAGCAGTTACAGCAAGAAAAGTAGTTTTGGGAAGATATTCGCGTAATTCTGCAATTTTTAAATAAGAAGGACGAAAATCATAACCCCACTGGGAGATACAATGGGCTTCATCAATAGCAACAAAGCTCACTTTCATTTTACTTAATCGAGCAAGAAAAAGAGCTGTACCTAAACGCTCAGGAGATACGTACAAAAATTTAATACCTCCATAAATACAAGTATCAAGTGCAATATCTATCTCCCGATAACTCATACCTGATATAATGGCAACCGCTTTAATTCCTTTGCGTTGCAAATTCTCCACCTGATCTTTCATAAGAGCAATAAGTGGAGAAATGACAATACATATTCCATCCATAACTAAAGCAGGAACTTGAAAACAAATGGATTTTCCTCCTCCGGTTGGCAATAATGCAAGCGTATCATTCCCGTTCAGAATAGATTTGATGATCTCTTCTTGCAAAGGTCGAAATGCATCGAAACCCCAGTATTGCTTTAACGTTTGATGAATGGCAGCTGTCATAATTATCAAGTCAAATGTAAATGAAAAAGCCAAAAGCAGAAAGACAAAAGGATCATAGAGAACATTTCTAAACAGTCAAAAAACTTTACCTTCTACTTTAAACTTTAAGCTCTCTACTTTTTTATTAAATTGCTTTTCATTTTTTAGCTTAACGAGTACATATAATCCCATTCATTTAAATCATACTCTCCAATGAAAAAATTGCTCTTTGCTGCATTTTTGATTCTTCAGTTTACCAGCCAACTTTCAGCTCAACATCTTCCCAATCTGAACTTTGAAAAATTGGATACTTTAAAAACCGGTGCACTTGGATGGGTTGCAACACTTGCAGGTGATATGAATCATGTGAGCATTGATTCCAGCACCGTTCAAAGTGGTATTAATAGTATAAAACTTGAAGGCAATCTTAAAGATGCAGTTGCCCTGTACTTATATAAACTTCCTGCTAATTTTTTAGGTGATTCAATAAAACTTACCGGATATATAAAAACTGAAAATTTAACTCAAGGTTGGGCTGGATTATACTTACAAATCAACGGACCCAATGGAACATTGGCGAAAGAAAATATGAGTACTATGGCGGTTTCAGGAACGAATGACTGGCAAGAATATAGTATTACGCTTCCACTGGATTTAAAAAGCACTGAAATTGTAATTGGTGGATTATTAAACGGAAAAGGTATAGCTTGGATCGATAATTTTAAACTATTCATTGATGGGATACCATTGGCTAAAATTACTAAAGTTCCTGTTTACAAGAAGTTTAAGCCTGTTCAACCTTTCAAGTCATTTTTAACTTTAAAAAATTTAAACACTCAGGAAGTATCCAATCTTGCTCTACTGGCTAAAGTATGGGGATTCTTAAAATATCATCACCCTGCTGTTGCTTCAGGCGAAAAGGATTGGGATAAGTCATTGTTTGTTCAGATAGACGCTATAAAATCAGCTAAAAATATACAAGAACGAAGTAATCTATTATTGGCTTGGATAAAATCATTGGGAGAAGTTAAGCCTTGCGATAGCTGCAAAGATGGAAATGCCTTTGTGAAAATGAATCCTGATTTTGCCTGGATGAATGATAAACGATCGGTTTCACCTGAACTTATTGATCAATTAAACCTTATTCAACGTAATCGTTATCGTGGAACCAATCATTATGTAACAATGGCTAGTGCCGGTAACCCTGACTTTAGCAATGAAAAAATATATACCAATGCTGATTTAAGCGACGATGGAGTGCGGATGCTTGGCTTATTTAGATATTGGAATATTATCCAGTATTATTATCCTTATCGATATGCTATTGGACAGGATTGGAATAAGGTTTTAACGGAGTTTATACCAAAAGTTTCCGGTTCAGTAGATTCGGTTTCATATCAGCTAACTATGCTTCAGCTCATTTCACGGATCAATGATAGCCAAGCAAACTTAATATCAGATAAAGTAATAAATAAGCAATTTGGAGAGCGAAATGTGTCTTTTGCTTCTCGGCTTATTGGTAATAAATTGGTTGTTTCAAAATTTTATATTGATTCACTTGCTCGAATTTGTCCATTACATATTGGGGATGTTATTACAAGGATTGATAGTTCAGAAGTAGATGATAAAATAAAAGTTTTAGCTCAATATTCATGTGCATCTACCAGATCTGCAGTTAATAGAAATATAGTAGCGGAAATTTTAACAGGGAATACAGCTAATGTTGACATTACTTATGAACGTGAAGGCATTACGGCTACCGCAACAATTCAAAGATATCCCTTAAAAACGATTGATTATGGTGTTAAGGAATTAAGTGATTCAAGAAACATCATGTTTGAATTAATGGGTCCAGAAGTTGGTTATATAAACCTCGAACAGATTGATAAGAATAAAGTACCAGAGATATTTGAAAAATTTAGAAATACCAAAGGCATAATAATTGACATAAGGAATCAACCCAAAGAATCCGTGGCCTTAACTCTAAGTAAGCATATAAAGCCCTATTCTACTCCATTTATTCGTTTTACAACTTTTTCGCTTCAAAAACCTGGAATGTTTGAAGAAGCGGCAACTATTAGCAGTGGTGAAAAAAATCCGGATTACTATAAGGGGAAGGTGGTAATTCTTGTAAATGAATTAACACAAGGCCAGGCAGAATATATTACCATGGCGTTGCAATCGGGTCCAAATACAACAGTAATTGGTAGTCAAACAGCAGGAGCGGATGGAAATGTATCTACTATTATTTTGCCTGGAAATTTAAAAACTTCCTTTTCTGGAATAGGGGTATATTATCCTGATGGTCGTGAAACACAACGTGTGGGAATCATTCCTGATATTGAGGCCAAACCAACAACGGAAGGATTACGTGCCCATAGAGACGAGGTACTTGAGAGAGCTATTCAGTTTATAAAAACCAATCAATAGGTATACATATTGAGTATATCTATTTGATTTATATGGTATTGAAAATAATTTTTATTAAAAAATAGAGTTTAATTGTGTGTGAGTTAAGATGAATTAGCTAACTTATATCTGTATTTTTTGATAGAAAAGAAGGAATATGGATACATCAAAAACCGTAATTGTCTCAAACCGATTACCTGTAAAAGTTAGTTTTATTGGCGAAAAGATAGTATACCATAATAGCGAAGGTGGATTAGCAACTGGTTTAGGAAGCATTTTCAAAGGCCACAAAGGCCTCTGGATTGGCTGGCCGGGCGCAATAATAGATGAAGGAATAAAAGATAAGATTATCGAGGATTTATGCTTACAAAGGTTAGTTCCGGTTTTTCTTACCGATGACGAGATTAACAAATTTTACGAAGGTTTCTCAAATGAAACATTGTGGCCTCTCTTCCATTATTTTTCTACTTATGCTAAATACAACAAAGAGTATTGGGAAAGTTATAAGAGCGTAAATCAGAAATATGCAGATGAAATTTTAAAAGTGCTCAATCCGGGTGACCGACTTTGGGTACATGATTACCAGTTGATGCTCGTTCCTCAATTAATTCAGGAGAAATTGCCTGATGTATCCATCGGTTTTTTTCTCCACATCCCCTTTCCTTCATATGAAATATTCAGACTTATTCCTTGGCGTGATGAAATACTAAATGGCCTTGTAGGCGCCGATTTAATTGGTTTTCATACGTATGATTATTCAAAACACTTTCTTAATTCATGCCAGCGAATTTTAGGATTTCAATCATTCTCCAATCAATTAATCGTTAATGACAGACCTGTTTTAGTAGATGCTTTTCCGATCAGTATTGACTATCAGAAATTTCATAACCTGGCCGCTAACAGGGTATTACGTCAACATGAAAAAACACTAATCGAACGCAAGGGTAAATCCAAATTGATGATTTCAGTTGACCGTTTGGATTATAGCAAAGGTATTTTGAATCGCTTGATGGCATTTGAACAATTACTAGAACAGCATCCAGAATACATAGAAAAAGTGATTTTTTTACAATTGGTAGTACCCTCTCGTGATACAGTAGAACATTATAAAGATCTGAAAGAGCAAATTGATCAAAAGGTTAGTAATATAAACGCTCGCTATTCTACCATGACCTGGCAACCTATTTATTATTTCTACAGATCATTCTCACAAGAAATGTTGTCGGCGATTTACAAAACAGCCGATATAGCATTAGTGACACCCATGCGAGATGGTATGAACTTGGTGAGTAAAGAATATGTAGCTAGTCGAATAAAACATAAAGGAGTTTTGGTTCTAAGTGAAATGGCCGGTGCATCTAAAGAGCTTTCGGACGCAATAATTATTAACCCTAACGATATTGACTGTTTTACAAAGGCTATCGTTACAGCTTTAAAAATGCCGGTTGATGAACAGATCCGCCGAATGACATCCATGCAGCAAATCGTCTCAAAGTTTAATGTGTATCATTGGGTTAGGATATTTATGAAGCGGTTGGAAGAAGTAAAAACATTACAGCGTCAACTTTCAACTCGTGAGGTAACTAATCAAATTATGGAAATGGTCGCTGATCGTTATAATCGCACCGAAAAACGTTTATTGTTTTTGGATTATGATGGAACCTTAGTTGAATTTAATTATAATCCTCTACTGGCAAAACCTGATTCCTCATTACTTCAATTAATAAGTGAGTTAGCCAAGGATAAAAAAAATACCGTTATTTTAATCAGTGGTAGAAAATATGAAACACTTGATGAATGGTTTGGCTTAATGCCTATTCATATTGTAGCTGAACATGGTGCATGGATCAAACAATTTGGCAAAGATTGGAAACACATTGAAGTAGATACTTCTTGGAAAAATGAATTGGCTAATATCATGCTATCTCTTGATGAGCGAACACCCGGCTCATTTATTGAAGAAAAAACGTATTCATTAGCTTGGCATTATCGTAAAGTAGAAGAAGGTTTGGGGGAATTAAGATCAAAGGAACTGGTTGAAAACTTAAAATACTTTGTTGCAGATAAAGGTTTGCAGGTTTTACAAGGAAATAAAGTAATTGAGGTAAAAAGCGTTGAAGTCAATAAAGGCAAAGCTGCCAAAAAATGGCTCGATCATGCTGATTATGATTTCATATTAGCAGTGGGTGATGATTATACTGATGAGGATACATTTAAAGCGATGCCTAAAAATGCAGTAAATATCAAGGTCGGCTCGAGTAGTTCAGCCGCAGACTTTTTCTTACATTCACCTTATCAGGTGCGCGTATTATTGAAACGCTTAATTGAATAAAAGTAGAATTGAAAAATGGCATGAACACTCAGCCTATATAAAATCGGGCCGGTCAATTTTTTTAGCAATGCGGTATGCCGCATTCATTAATCCAACATGACTATATGCCTGTGGAAAATTTCCCCACTGGCTACCATTTCCTGAATGTACATCTTCACTCAACAACCCAAGATGATTAGTATATTTCAGTAATTGTTCAAACTGCAACACTGCTTCGTCAACTCTACCTACGCAAGCCAAAGCTTCAACATGCCAAAATGCGGTTATTAGGAACGTAGTTTCCGGTTTTCCAAAATCATCAGTATGTAAATAGCGATAAAATAACCCTCCTGGAGCTTTCAGTTCGGCCTCAACTGCTTCCAAGTGAAGGCGAGCTTTCTCACTCCGTGGATCCAGGTAATTCATTACAATCAATTGCAAAGTACTTGCATCCAAATGAGAACTACCTACAGCCTGAGTGTACACTTTTCTTTCAGAATCATAACACGCTTCAATATGTTTTGAAGCTCGCTCACTAAGCGTTCTTGCCATTTCTTCAAGATGAAAATTTTTGATGTGTTTCGCAATTTTTATGGCGGCCTGACATCCTGCCCATTGAAATAGATTAGTGTAGCAATGTAGTTGTGTTAAATTTCTGAACTCCCATATTCCAGCATCGGGTTCATCAATTGTTTGTTCTATCCTTTTAAGAACGCGCTCCAACCAACCAGACGAATCCTGTCGTTCTGTATAAGTAAAACGTTTATCGGTATATAGGCGTAAAATTGATAACAATACCTGGCCGTACACATCGTTTTGCACATGTTCAGAAGCTTGATTTCCAATGCGAACCGGCCTGTTATTTAGATATCCCTTCAAGTCAATGATTTTTTCAGTTAGATCTGCATCGCCAGTGATACTGTATAAAGGCTGAAGACGCTCCTTTGCACTGGCCGCAATATTAGCGATGAAATGAAAATAATGTTCCATTTCTTCAAAGTGACCGATATTGTTAAAGGCCTGAAGTATATAATAAGCATCACGAAGCCAACAAAAACGATAATCCCAATTACGGCCACTTTGATCAAACTCAGGTAAACTGGTGGTGCTGGCGGCTATGATAGCACCTGTGTCTTCAAACTGGTGTATTTTCAAAGCTAGCGAGGAGCGAATTACCTGCTCTTGATACATATTCCCTATAGTGGTATTTTTTATCCATTGTTGCCAGTAATTAACCGTCTTATGCTGAAATTCTTCGCAAGTACTAACCAAAGGTGCTTCAAATGGGTTACCATAAGTTAGTACCAAATATTTAGTTTCATTCAATACCGTGTATTTACCTTCAATAATATGGCTCAAAGAAAAATTGGTGGTTAAACGAATAGGGTTTTCGAGTCCATAGTACTGCAAGTGGTTACTACCGCTGTAAAGATTTAGTTCGGCTTCACCGTAATCTTGGGTTGGGCGACAGGTTATTTTTACACGCGGATTACCAGACATTACTAACACCTTCCGTACCAGCATCAATGGTCTAAAATAACGGTCGTACTGATAAAAGCGAGGGGCAAAATCAATGATTCGATAAATGCCTTCCATACACTCCACTTCTGTGCAAAGAATATTGGTATTTTCTATATAAAATTGACGGGATGAGAACTCTCCTTCAGGCAATATGGTGAACTCTCCTCCTTTGTTTTCATCCAATAAACTACCAAATACAAAGCTGCTGTCGAAGCGAGGCCAGCAAAGCCAAGAAATATCTGTGTTTTTGTTTACATGGGCTATAAACGCACAATTACCAATTATACCTGATTCATAGATATGAGTTTGCATAGGCCAATTTGTTAAGAGTTATTGGTTAATAGAAAATAACTAATAATGGCAATCAAAAGCTCTTAAATCTAAAAAAACAGAAGCTTACTTAGATTGACAACTTATTGATAATAAGATATATAAATATACAGGAAAGTAAGTTTACATTATCATCTCAAATGGCTACTAAGCAATCATAGATTTTTTATTTCAACTTATTGATAAATAAATATGAATAACAACGTTTATTATAACTATAAATTGCCAACAATAATTTAAATCGAAGCCTGGTGTTGAATAATGAATTGTTCTTCAACAGGAAATTTCTGCAATGTCGGAAGCGGCAAAATTTTGAAACCTATTCTTTTTCAAAGGTAATGGTTTCCAGATTTGCTCCCAAACTTATCAAGGCCTCTGAAACATCATGCACAAAACTTGGAGGACCGCAGACATAAAAGTCCTGTCCGAAGTTTCTAATATTTTCGATTAAAAATCTCCTGTCAATTTTGTTTTCCATAAATCCAACTACATTTTCTCTTGTCAGCACATTATGATAGTTATCTCCTAGGAGTCTGGTTAATTCTTCATAAAGAAAAATATCATCAGCTGTTTTATTTGAAAAATAAAGTTGATTTCCTGATAGAGCCTGTTCTTTATAAAGTTCTCGGAAAATGGCGATAAACGGGGTAATTCCTGCACCTCCGGCCAAAAACACGCCTGGTTTTTTGTACTGAATAGTACCCCAGGGGTCTCTTATTATTAATTCATTACCTGAATTAAGTTTACCTAATTCTTTAGTAATACCGTCATGATCATTATAAATTTTTATAATAAATTGGAGAAAGGGCCATTCGTTTATACTGGTAAATGTAAAAGGTGCTTCTCTATCGCGCCAACCATCTAAATTAATAGAAACCATCGTGGCCTGTCCAGGAATAAATGAATAATTTTTAGGTTTCTCAACGATAAATCTTTTTACGTTATAATTGATGTAATCGGCTTCTAGGATTTTAACGATATGTTCTTCCATTTCAGCTTAATTTAAGATGTTCATGCTTTCTAAATTTAATTAATTGCAACATCAAATTACAGAATTTCAATAGTCATTTAAATATATAGTATATAAGCTGAAATTTTCTACCTGCCGTTTAAGCAAAAAGACCCTCACACAGTTAAGTATAAGGGTCTTTTTTGATTATTTAAACCGAATTACATTCGTTCAGGTACTTCAATGCCCATCAATCCCATGCCTCGTTTTATAACATCACCGGTAAGTTTTGATAACTGCAAACGGAAGTTACGATCGTGTTGAGAAATTTCAGGTTTGAGAATCGGGTTGTCATGATAAAATTTATTGTAAGCCTTTGCTAGCTCATAAAGGTAATTACCGATCACTGCCGGACTATAATTATCAGCGGCGTCAATTATTACTGACGGAAACTTATCTAATTGTTGAATCAATTCACGCTCATCTTTATTAAGAGGGAATACTTCACCATAAGTAAAATCACTAGAACCACTTTTACGCAGAACGGATTGAATACGCGCGTATGAATATTGAATAAATGGACCGGTATGCCCTTGAAAATCGATCGATTCACTTGGATCAAACATCATACGTTTTTTCGGGTCCACCTTTAAGATATGATATTTTAAAGCCCCCAATCCAATCTTTCTGAAAAGCTCAACCTTTTCCTGATCATTAAAGTCATCAACTTTGCCCAAGGCTTCAGTGTATTCACGCGAAGTATCAATCATTTCCTGAATCAAGTCATCAGCATCAACAACCGTTCCTTCACGTGATTTCATTTTACCGCTTGGCAAATCAACCATTCCGTACGAAAGATGATATGAACCTTTGGCAAACTCTTTACCTAATTTATTAAGAATCAAGAATAATACTTTAAAGTGATAATCTTGTTCGTTACCAACCACGTACACCGATTTATCCATTTTAAAATCACCGTACTTAAGCTGAGCAGTCCCCATATCCTGAGTCATGTAAACCGAAGTTCCATCAGAACGTAAAACCAGTTTTTGATCTAAGCCATCTTCAGTAAGATCGATCCACACAGAACTGTCAGGTTTTCTAAAGAAAACACCTTTTTGTAGGCCTTCTTCAATGATCTCTTTACCTAATAAATAGGTATTCGATTCATAGTAGTATTTATCAAAGTTAACACCTAGTTTTTTGTACGTTTCATCAAAACCCTCATAAACCCAGCCGTTCATCATTTTCCAAAGGTCGATTACCTCCTTGTCTCCTTCTTCCCATTTTTTCAGCATTAGCTGAGCTTCAATCATGAGCGGAGCTTGCTTTTTGGCATCATCTTCGGCTACGCCTGTTGCCTTTAATGCATCGATTTCCTTTTTATATTCTTTATCAAAAATCACATAATATTTACCTACAAGATGATCTCCCTTTAAACCACTCGAGGCAGGAGTTTCTCCGTTACCAAATTTTTTCCAAGCCAACATCGACTTGCAAATATGAATACCGCGGTCGTTAACCAAATTCACTTTGGCAACATCGTATCCTGCTCCTTTTAAAATTTCGGCAACAGAATACCCTAATAAATTATTACGTACATGGCCTAAATGCAAAGGCTTATTGGTATTGGGAGATGAATACTCCACCATAACTTTCTGGCCGTTTGGTTGAGCAAATCCAAAGTTTGGCGTATTGCATGCAATTTTAAAACGATTTACCCAATATGAATCGGCAATAACAAGATTTAAGAATCCCTTTATTACATTAAAATCAGCAACTTCAGTAACATGATTTATTAAATAGGCACCAATGGCTGTTGCAGTAGCATCAGGTGATGTTTTTGAAAAACGAGTAAAAGGAAAAACAACTATTGTGATATCACCTTCAAATTCTTTTCTAGTTTCCTGTAGCGTTACGGCAGATGCTTCGATATTTTGATCAAAGAGAACCTTTACAGCCTCAATGGTTTTTTGAACAATAAATTCCATGCCTCAAAATTATTAAATCTGCTGTAAAATCATCCATTTTAAATTACAACTCCCTGACTTTGTAAGAAAATAAAATGCTTTTTTAAAATTCCATAATTTTCAAAAACCTAGTTTAAATCATTTAAACACATCAAATAGCCCAATTACCGGTTCTACGGGCTTTTTTTTGAGGGAGGGTGTAAAAAGTTAATGATTTATTATATCGATATTTGATATAGATTTGTGCTCCAATTAGTGTTTTTATGAGTTCAATAAATGTAGAAAATAAAATAAATGTAACATCTGAAGTCGGCACCCTACGTCGTTTATTAGTACACAGTCCGGATAGCGGATTGGGGAAAGTAGTTCCTTCAAAAGCTCAAGATTGGCTATTTGAGGATATTGTTCATTTAGATACCATCCGAAAAAAGGAGTACGATTACTACGTTAAAATTTTGCTTTATTTTCTTGATCCTGAGAAAGTCAAAGGGAAGCTTAATCAAATAGATTCAGAGGAGTCAAAACGTGTTTTTTTTAAACCCGATAACGCAAATTTTCATCATTCAAGTAAAGTTGTCGAGCTTCAAGTACTATTATCTGATATTCTAAAAGAAAAGAACATCAAATTAAAAATGGTGGCTTCAGTTTGTGCTTTAGAAAATTGCACTTATGAGCTCCAATCAGAATTGATGGCTATGCCGCCGGTTGCGCTTGCAAAAACACTTATTTCAGGATCAATCGATGAGGAGCGCATGATCTTTGCTCCGATTCCGAATTTCATTTTCACACGCGACATCGGTATTACCATCAATAATTTTATTTTATTGAATAAACCGGCTAAACAAGCACGCTCACGCGAGTCTTTGTTGGCTAAATATATTTTCTTTAATCATGAAATCTTTGCTGATTACAAAGAAAACATCATAGAAATTCCGGAACATGTTCATCATTTCCTTCTCCCCAATGAAGAAAATCAAGATCGCCGGATTACGTTAGAAGGCGGTGATGTGATGGTAGTAAGCAAAGATCACGTACTCATTGGATGTAGTGAACGTACCTCACTTTATGCTTGTAACCAGGTTGTAAAAACACTATTCAAAAAAAATGTGGTGAAGAAAGTTACGGTCGTTAAGATTCCTAAAAAACGTGATTTTATGCATATTGACACCATCTTCACCCAGGTTAAACGCAATATGTGGGTTTTATTAGGATCATTAGGACGTAAATCAGATGCCATAAACGTTCGTGTTACTGAAATCATGGAAGAGTTGAAAGATGTGAAGAAAGATGATAAGATTCAGATTATGCAATTCAATATTGCTAATCCGCTTCAACCAACTTACTTCGAATATTTAGAAGATCTATTAGATGATATCAGCAGAAATGATCTTGGAAGTACAGAAGAAACCAGGTTTATTTATTCAGGAAACAACAAATTTCCGTATGATGCCCGTGAACAATGGACCGACTCTTGTAATCTTTTAGCTTTAAGGGAAGGTGTTGTTGTAGGTTACGATCGAAATGATAAAACTGAGGAGGCATTTAAAGAAAATGGCTTTTCATCTATTCATGCGCACGAGTTGCTTAAAAAATTAGAAAATGGTGAGCTAAATCCTGAAACGATGACTGACACTATTATTCTTATGCCATCTGCTGAATTATCTCGAGCAAGAGGAGGTTTTCATTGTATGAGTATGCCGCTGTTAAGAGATGAGGTCTAACTTTAAAGATTAAAAATGCAAACAACCAATCACATATTAATGATAAGGCCGGTAAGTTTTGGCTTTAATGAAGAAACTGCTCAAAGCAATGCTTTCCAAGTGCGTAACGATGAGCAAAATGAAACGGTACAACAAAAAGCACAAATAGAGTTTGATGGTTTTGTTGAAGTGTTGAGAGCAAATGGTGTGGATGTAACGGTGGTGAATGATACTCAAAATCCACATACGCCTGATTCTATTTTTCCCAATAATTGGGTTTCATTTCACAACGACGGAACGGTTATTCTGTATCCTATGCAGGCTGTAAATCGTCGTTTGGAACGTCGTACGGATATTTTGGATCAATTAAACACTCATTTTGATCTTAAAAAAACGATAGATTTCAGCCATTTTGAAACTGAAAGTCGTTTTTTGGAAGGAACCGGAAGCATGGTTTTAGATCGTGATAATAAAATCGCTTATGCATGTCTTTCACCTAGAACCGATGATAAAATACTGAATGAATTTTGTAAGGCCGCTGGTTATAAAAAAGTAGCATTCATTTCAGTTGATGATCAAGGAAAACAAATTTATCATACTAATGTAATGATGTGTATAGGCGATAAATTTGCGGTGGTTTGCTTTGATTCAATTCCGGATCCTGAAGAAAAAGAAAACGTTCTTGCCTCTCTTGTAAATTCAGGTAAAGAAGTGATTGAAATTAGCTTTGAACAGATGAACAAATTTGCCGGAAATATGTTACAAGTCCTGGGTAAAAATGGGGAAAGTTTACTAATTATGTCGGAACAAGCCTACAAGTCATTAATGCAAGAACAAATAGCAAAACTAGAGCAATTTAGTAAGCTGGTTTATGCACCAATTTATACGATTGAAACCAACGGAGGAGGCAGTGCACGCTGTATGATGGCCGAAATTCATCTGCCTTTTAAAAATTAATTGTAAATTACTATCTATTAGCTCTTTTAGTTTTTCTTTCTAAACTAATAATTTATTACTAAAACTTATATTTGCGCAAATTTTAAAGAATGCAGAGTTACCAGGAATTCCTTGACCTAAGCGTTGGCTTCCCTCAGGATGGTTTTGATATCATCGATGATGAATTATATTTTAATGATCTAAACCTTATGGAACTAATTGAAACGTATGGTACTCCCCTACGTTTTACTTATGTGCCATTGATTTCTAAAAAGATTCAACAGGCCAAATTGTTATTTCAAAAAGGTATAGTGAATAATAATTATCGTGGTAGATACATTTATACTTACTGTACAAAGAGTTCGCATTTCCGTCATGTCGTTGAGGAAGCGTTAAAAAATGACATTCACTTGGAAACCTCGTCAGCATTTGATATGCCGATGATTGATGCACTCGAGAAAAAAGGCGTTGTAAGTAAAGATGTTTATGTAATCTGTAACGGATTTAAAACCAGTCAGTACAAGCAATATATTGTCGATATGATCCATGATGGATTTACCAACATTATGCCTGTATTAGATAATAAGGAAGAGTTTTATTTCTATGATGATGAGCTCGATCAGGAGTGTAACCTTGGGATACGTATTGCATCAGAAGAGCAGCCCGATTCACAGTTCTATACCAGCCGTTTAGGCATTCGTGCGGAAGATATCATTGACTTCTATCATAATCGAATTGAAAAGAATCCGAATTTCAAGATTAAGATGCTGCATTTCTTTATCAATTCAGGTATTCAGGATTCTCCTTATTACTGGAATGAGTTGGAAAAATACGTAACTCTTTTCTGTAAGTTCAAAAAAATCAATCCAGACCTTACCATGCTCGACATTGGTGGAGGTTTTCCGTTTAAAGATTCGTTGGTTTTCGATTTTGATTACGAATACATGACCAATGAGATCATTAAACGTATCAAAGAAATCTGCTCGGAGCATGATGTTGAAGAACCGGATATCGTTACTGAGTTTGGTAAATATACCGTTGCTGAGGCTTCTGGAATTTTATATAAAGTATTAGGTCGCAAACAACAAAACGATCGTGAAAGATGGTTAATGTTAGATGGTAGTTTTATTACCAACTTACCTGATGTTTGGGCCTTAAATCAAAAATATATTCTTCTTCCAATAAATAATTGGGATGCAGAATACGAACGTGTAAATCTTGGAGGTATCACCTGCGATGGTCAGGATTACTATAACCAGGAAGCACATATGAACTCTGTGTATATGCCTAAAACACGTAAGGTTCAGTATTTAGGATTTTTTCACACCGGGGCTTATCAGGATGTATTGAGCGGCTATGGAGGCATTCATCATTGTTTAATGCCAACACCTAAACACATTCTTATTCGCCGTAACCGTGATGAAACATTTAACTATGAAGTATTTGGCGAAGAGCAGAATTCTAAGCAGGTAATGAAACTTCTCGGTTACGCTTAATCATAAGTTATCCGGAAAATAGTATAAGTTTTATAAAAAATGGCCTCGAAATATTCGAGGCCATTTTTTATAATGAGTTTTTTTAAATCTCTAACTATCGAATTTATCTAATAGTTTTATGAAGGTAGCAAAGTCTTTAGGGTACTCAGCTTCAATCGTAATATTTTCGTCATTCGGAAGAGCAAAAGTTACTTGCTTAGCATGTAGTGCAAAACGCTTAATAAGCGGTTGTTCCTCTTCATCTTTTGAAAACTTATATCCTTTTTTTATAGCTGACAATTTAGGATTGTGGCCACCATACATTTCATCAGCAACAATAGAAGCCCGCTGAGTAGCCAAGTGAATACGAATTTGGTGCATTCTACCCGTTAATGGTAAGCATTCAACCAGAGTAAAATGCTTATAATATTTTAAAGAGTTAAAATAGGTTTCAGCTCGCTTACCTTCATAACGATCAATGGTTACGTTTCCTTTTCCTAGGTTTGCGATAGGCAGATCCACTAATTTATTATCGAAAACATGAGTGCCTTCAATAACTGCATGGTATACTTTTTTAACTTGTCGGTGCTCAAACTGCATAGAGATGCAACGATAAGCTTCAGGATTTTTAGCAAAAATCAAAGCCCCTGAAGTTTCTTTGTCTAGACGATGACAAATTTGTGCTTCATCCCAATATCTTTTAGCCATTCGAAGCAAATTCAATTCACCACCATTGCGCTCATCAATCGATGCAAGAAATGGGGGTTTATTTACAACGATTACATCATCATTTTCAAAAATTATAAGATCTTTAAACTGCGGAAACTTCATGTCGCGAATTTAGGAAAATAATAGTAGATGATTACATAGATTATTCTTGTATAAATTCATCTATTCGAACAATCAATTCTGAGCAATTACTTTGTTTGAATTAGGAGAGTTAACTTCTATTTCAAACATTTTTGGCCAGTTTTTACCCGTTACAAAAAAATGTTTACTTGTTGGATCATAAGCTATTCCATTCAATACATCTATTTTCGGATGTTTGTCGGCCTCTGTTAGTAAAGAAGAGAGATCTAAAAAACCTAATACTTTGCCAGACTCTGCATCAATAGAAATGATGTAATTGGTTTGATAAACGTTCGCGTAGATTATTCCATTAACATACTCCAATTCATTAATATCTTTTATTGAAGTGCTATTCGAATACACCTGAATGTTTTTTACATCTTTCAATGTAATCGGATCCATGAATGTTATACATTCAGAACCATCTGTTTTGAGCAAGTATTTATCTGTGTGAGTCATCCCCCAACCTTCGCTAGTTTTTGGGTAATTAAAGGTTTTTTCGATGGCAAAGGTTGATAGATTGCGAACGTAACCCACGCCTTCACGGTAAGTAAGCTGATAAATTTTATTATTGAAAATGGTAATTCCTTCTCCAAATTTATCTTTATCCAAGGCACTGCATTTCTTAACCTTTCCATTTTTCAAATTCACCAATCGAATGTCTGAAATGCCATATTCTCCTGTACTTTCATATAATTTTCCATTATGAAATTCTAAACCTTCTGTATAGGCTTTAATATCATGAGGATAAGTTTGAACAACTTTATAGTTTAATTGAGCCGGAGCTTCATTCGAATAAATAGTAAAATTTGAAGTAATAACCTGTTTGTTTTGCTTTACAAAAATTTCAGCGGTTAACTGGTGTACTCCTAGTCCAACTATATTTGCATCTAGTCTAAAAGAAGAAGAGTCTGTTGTATTTTTTAATCTGTTACCATCTACTTTATAAACAATCGAGTCAGGAGCTGAGGTAGCAGTTTGCAACTGTATTATTAAAGGTGTTCCGGAAACTAATAGACTTCCATCATTTGGACTAACAAAGTGGTCAGCAGGATTTTCTGGATTCGAATTTTGAGAAGGAGTTTGTTTACACCCACTGATAAACAAACAAAAAGCAAGAACAAAAGATATTCTTGCAACATTTTTTTGAAAACCTAACATATGGAGGCAAAGAAAGTAAAAAAGGTTAAAGGTTAAAAGATTTAAGGTTATTAACTTATACGATTGCGAATCAATTACATTAGCATCTTGCCTTTAATCTTAGGATCTAAACCTTAATTAACTATGCTTTTTTTAATGTAAAACCAAAAGTGGTTCCAATGCCTGGACTACTGCGAACATTGATGGTTTGATTATGAGCCTCAATAATGTGTTTCACAATTGCTAATCCCAAACCAGTTCCTCCTCCACTTCGCGATCTACTTCTGTCGACTCTGAAGAATCGTTCAAATAATCGAGGAATGTGCTCTGCTTCAATTCCAATACCATTATCAGAAACTTCAATCAAAATATTTTCATCCATATCATACAAACCAAGCAGTGTGCGACCGCCAGTATTTCCATATTTAATGGAATTAGAAATTAGGTTTACCAAAACCTGACGAATACGTGATTTATCGGCCTCTACAATGAACGGGGCATCGGCCCCTGCTTTAAAGCCAAACTCGATTTGCTTTTCTCTGGCCATAAACTCCAATGAGTCGAAAATATCTTTGGTAAGGTCATGAATATCAAACGTTTCCATTTCCATGGTCAGGTATCCTGACTCCAATTGAGAAATTGATTCAAGATCTTCAACCAACGCAGCTATACGGTCGGTACTTTTGGCAGCTTTTGTAAGAAAATGTATGTTAATATCAGGATCATCCATTGCCCCTTCTAGCAAAGTATGTATATAGCCTTGAATATTAAAAATAGGTGTTTTAAGTTCATGCGAAACATTTCCCAAAAACTCTTTCCGAAATTCTTCGTTCTTTTTTAGTTGCTCAATTTCTACTGTTTGATCTTCGGCCCATTTCAAAACGTCTTTAGTGACTTCTGAAATAGGGTCTTCAATTATCCCAAAAAGAGGAGGCAACAATGGATCACTCTTTTTAGTTTTTAATTGATGTATACTTTTGTAGATGAGTTTTATCTTTCGGTAGATAAAAAATTCTAATGCATAGAGTGTAAGCAGGTACGAAATTGCAAATGTTAACGCACTGGAAATACTTACTTCAAGCCATTTTGATTGAAAAATAAGAGAAATAACGCTGACCACACAAGTTAAAATAGTAGCCGTAAGAAAAGCAATAATGCGTGGTGTAGGATTCTTTATCATAGTTCAAATTTATAGCCGACTCCCTTTACAGTAGTTACATAGCTATCGCCTAATTTTTCTCTCAATTTACGGATATGAACATCAATGGTACGGTTTGTAACTACTACAGAATCCTCCCAAATGTTCTTTAGAATTGTTTCTCTTGTATATACTTTGCCGGGTTTTGAAGCCAACAAATACAGTAATTCAAATTCTTTTTTAGCTAATACTATTTTGGTTCCACCTTGATACACCACAAACGCTTCACGATCAATTACCAAATCACCAATTTCTACTTTATTTTCAAAAGAATCTTCAGTAAAGGTATTTCTTCGAAGAATAGCATTAATACGGCTGATTAAAGCACGCGGTTTTATCGGTTTAGCAATATAATCATCAGCCCCAACATTAAAACCTGCAATTTCGGAGTATTCTTCGCTGCGGGCGGTTAAGAATACCATAAACGTATTTTTAAACTCAGGCATGCTACGCATTAATCGACAGGCTTCAATACCATCCATTTTGGGCATCATTATGTCCAAAATGATTAAATCAGGTATTACTTTCCTGGCTACGGTTACAGCTTCCTGACCATTACCAGCCAAAAAAACCTGATAGCCTTCCTTTTTGAGATTATACTCAATTAGTTCAAGAATATCTGGTTCATCATCGACAATCAGAATTTTCTGTTTCGGATTATTCATATCTAAATTTTCCATAAAGGTAAATTGCTAATTGAAGAAATGTGTTAACCAAATATTAAGATATTGTTAAGAGGTAAGGTCAATTTAATATACAATCTTTATTTATTAAACAATTTTTTCATGAATTGTTTTAATTCATCTCCATGAAGGTTTTTAGCTATAATCATCCCCTTGGGATCAATAATACAAGTGGCTGGAATGGCATCAATTCCATAATCTCTTACTGCCTGAGATTGCCAGCTTTTCAGTTCACTTACTTGAAGCCAGGTGATGTGATCATCCATTATGGCTTTTACCCAATTTTCCTTTTTTGTATCTAAAGAAACTCCAAAGATCTCAAAATTTTGATCTTTATAGTCGGCATACAATTTAACAACGCTTGGCATTTCATTGCGACATGGAGCACACCATGACGCCCAAAAGTCAATCAAAACATATTTACCTCGCAATGATGAAAGTGAGAGCATTTTCCCATTTACATCCTGGAGACTGATTTCCGGAGCCCGATAACCCTCCTCGTGACCAATAGGAAGTTTAACAGTATCAACGGTTGAAACAACTTTCATTGTATCTGTTTCCGCTTTAACGCTTTTGGCTTGTTTAGATTGCGAGCATGCGATACATAATAACAGTGCGATAACTAGCGCGGTGCTTTTCAACATTTCTTACTTTAATTTTTGAAGTTGATCAGTTAGTAATTTGTTTGCTGATTTAGGATCAATTTTACCTTTGCTTAATTTCATAACTTCACCCATAAACAAACCTGTAAGATTTTTCTTACCTAAGTGATATTCCTTTACTTTATCAGGATATTTGGTTAATACCTGATCAATAAAACCAATTAGTTCTGTATCATCTGAATTTATAAAAAGGCCAAGCTCTTGGGCGATTTGTTCAGGTGATTTTGAAGGATTAGCAATTAATGCAGGAAACAAGGTTTGATTTGCAACCGAATTATTAATTTTTCCAGAATCAATTAAATCAATTAAATCAGCAATTGCTTTTGATTTAATCGGAAATTCTGCTATCTCAATTGAATGTTCGTTTAAATACGATTTTACTGCACCCATCATCCAGTTAGCAGCGGCCTTATAGTTTTGAGTAAACTGAGTAATGCATTCGAAATAAGCTGCTATCTCTTTATTTTCGATTAAGTTGCCGGCATCATATTCTGTCAACCCGAGCACTTCTATGAATTTAGTAAATAACTGTTCAGGTAACATTGGCAGCTCAGCCTGAATTTTGGCTATATATTCATTCGTTAAGCTGATTGGAGTAAGATCTGGCTCCGGAAAATACCGATAATCATTAGCCATCTCTTTACTGCGGAGAACGGATGTTGTTCCGGTTGATGCATCAAAATTTAAAGTATTCTGATCGATAACTTCCCCTGCTTCAATCAATTCAACCTGACGCTTAAACTCATGTTCGATAGCTCGTTGAACATTGCGAATGGAATTCATATTTTTCACTTCACAACGATTACCGTATTTATCGGCACCTTTTAACCGAACCGAAATATTGGCATCACAGCGCATACTTCCTTCTTCCATATTTCCATCGCAAATTTCAAGATAACGTAGAAGCTTGCGAATTTCTGTAAGGTACAATGCAGCTTCTTCCGCACTACGAATATCGGGTTCCGATACAATTTCAACTAAAGGAACCCCTGCCCTATTTAAATCAATAAATGAATCATAGGGATCTTGGTCATGCATACTTTTACCAGCATCCTCTTCCATATGGATACGACCGATACGAATGGTTCTTTTTGTACCATCTTTTAGTTTCACAACTATGTGTCCGTCATAACATATTGGAGCCGTATCCTGAGAAATCTGATATCCTTTTGGCAAATCAGCATAAAAGTAATTCTTCCGAGCAAACCAGTTTTGCTGGCGAATAGTGCAGTTGGTTGCTAATCCCATTTTAACCGCATACTCTACCACTTTTTCATTTAATTTAGGAAGAGTACCAGGATGACCTAGGGATATAACATTGATATTTGTATTAGGAGCAATGCCAAATTGGGCAGAATCACTAGAAAATATCTTACTCTTTGTGGCTAATTGGGCATGAACTTCCAAACCAACAACCACTTCATATTTATCGTAGACGGTTGACAACATAACTTTCTACAAAAATAGTAGAATATGTGAATCTATAATGATCTGAAAAATGATATTTTAAAACACCATATATTGTTTATTATTCTTAATATTTTAAACACTCTTTTTTTTGATTAAAAATATGGATATTGAATAGGTGATCATATTCAAGAGTACTAGCATAAATACTGAAGTAATAAGATGAAGTTATTCAGAAATATCTTTAAAGAAATTAGTGGTAACTATAATAATTACACCCTTGAAAACAGAATATTTAATTTAGCATGCATTATCAGTATTGTTTTCATTTTAGGAACAATCGTAATTAATATAGTAACCAATCTATTTCCGTTAACCATTCTGATGGCAATAATTGGTGAAATTTTTCTTGTTTTTTTGTATTATCAATCAAGAGTTAAGCATCGATTTAAGCTTTCCACTATCTTATTTATTATTTTTGGTTATCTCCTGAGTATAATCACATGGTTTAACTCTGGAGGTAGTGAAGGGCCAATGATTATTGTAGTATTATATCACTCCATTGTAGCCCTTATTATTACTGATGAGAAGTATCATTTCGTAATTGGATTTGTTAGTATTTCAATCTGTATTGCGTTATATTCGGTTGAATATTTTTTCCCTTCTACTATTGATCCATATCCTTCAAGGCACATTCGTTATCTGGATTATTCCAGCACGTTTACACTGATTTACATTTGCATAGTATTCATTCTTTCCGCCGTTAAAAAAAATTACAAGTACGAACGCTACCGGGTTGAGAAACAACGGGAAGAGATTTCTTTGCAAAATAAATTAATAAGCAAACAGTATAAAAATCTTGAAAATCAAGATCTTATAAAAATCAAGATTTTTTCGATCATCGCTCATGACCTTCGCGGCCCTTTAACCTCATTACAAGGCTTACTTAATTTATTAAATGAGAAGCTTATTTCTCCCGAAGATTTTAATGCATTGTCTATTGAACTTACTGAACGTGTTGACCAGAATATGCAGTTGCTGGATAATTTACTGTATTGGTCTAATACTCAAATGCTTGGTCAGCGTATCAGTCCATTAAACATCAATATTTACCCGATGGTGGAAAGTTTTTTTCAATTGCTTAAACCTGAAGCTGATAATAAAAAAATATCCTTAATTAATAATGTTGCAAGTGATGCTTCAGCTTATGCTGATCCGAATATGATTAAAGTGGTAATTCGGAATCTGCTTTCTAATGCGATTAAGTTTACCCATAAAACAGGTCGAATTGTAGTAAATACACGACGAACCCCAGATAAATTAATTATTATTATTGAAGACAATGGCATTGGAATGAGTAAAGAACATCAGCAAAAATTGTTTAGCATGGATCATTTCTCAACCGTCGGAACTGCAAACGAAGTGGGTACCGGGTTGGGGCTTATTCTTGCCAAAGATTTTGTCGAAAGAAATGGTGGAAGAATATGGGTTGATAGTGTACTTGGTCAGGGTAGTCGTTTTAGTATATCAGTTCCTATAAACATGCAGTATAGCTTAAATTTAACTGAAAACATGAATAGTACAACTGAAAAAACGGATTCATAATCTGTTTTTGTCTATTAATTTCTTATTTCTATCCTATTTTTGGCATAACCATTCTTGATTTTATAGCTCAAAAAAAATTTCAGATCAGAAAAAACATGGACTAATGTTTGTGCTTAAAAATTGTATACACCACCTTTCGAATTACCAAATTCCTATTAATCAATTAAATATTTAAAAAAATAAAAAGTTAATTCACAACAATGTTTCCTAGATATTTGTAGTAATTATGAGCATGGATAAACAATTTTTGTATAAGATATTTGATAAGGGTCAAAACACTTACACCTTTCCTTCTAATAAGAAGGTTTGTAAACAAGCGGAGCAATTATTCAAATTGCTATTTCCTGAAAAGACAAATCAACGTATACAGTCATTTGAAGAATTACAAGAAAAGTTTACGGAGTGTGAATTGAAATGGACAGCTTTACTTTCAACCATGCAAAATCATCTTTCAGAAAATGCAGCAGATTTGTCGGCAGCATTAATGAATAGTTTGCCTGAAATATATGAAACCTTACTTACTGATATTGAGGCTATTCATACTGGTGATCCGGCTGCCAAAAGTGAGTTCGAAGTAATTCGGACCTACCCTGGAGTTTTTGCAATTTCTTATTACCGTTTGGCCCATAGCATGCATAAATTAGGTATTCCATTTTTACCACGCATTTTAACTGAATACGCGCATTCAAAGACAGGAATTGACATTCATCCAGGTGCTAGAATTGATAAGTATTTTTTCATAGATCATGGTACCGGAATTACAATTGGCGAAACCTGTATTATTGGCAAACATGTAAAGTTGTACCAAGGAATTACATTAGGAGCGTTAAGTGTAAGTAAAAATCTTGCTAGTACCAAACGTCATCCCACAATTGAAGATAATGTGGTTATTTATTCAGGAGCTACCATTTTGGGCGGTGAAACAATTGTTGGTCATGATTCAATTATTGGTGGTAATGTTTGGCTAACAAATAGCGTTGCTCCTTTCTCAAAAGTTTATCATCAAAGTAATAACAAGCATTTCACTCAAGACATAACCGAATAACCATTTGTTAGTAACAGCTAAATATTATGATGCAGACCGACACAGCTTCTCATAGCATGACCAAACTTATAGACCTAATAGGCAATACACCTCTTATTGAAATCACCCGCCTTCATGATAACCCGAAAGTGAAGATTTATTGTAAGTTAGAAGGAAATAATCCTGGCGGAAGCGTTAAAGACAGAGCTGCATACGGAATGATTAAAGGCGCGTTGGATAGAGGGGAAATTGGACCGGGTATGAAATTGATTGAGGCTACCAGTGGCAATACGGGCATTGCATTGGCAATGATAGCACGTTTATTTAATTTAGACATTGAACTGGTGATGCCAGAAAACTCAACACGTGAACGGGTTTTAACAATGGAAGCTTTTGGCGCCAAAGTTACCCTCACATCAGCTGAAGGTTCTATGGAAGAAGCTATTGATTATGCAACTGCTCAGGTTGAAAAAGGCACCCATGTAATGTTGAATCAGTTTGGAAATCCGGATAACTATGGCGCACACTATCAAGGTACTGGCCCCGAAATTTGGAGAGATACTGAAGGTACTATTACTCATTTTGTTTCATCAATGGGGACTACAGGTACAATAATGGGTGTGTCGAGATTTTTAAAGGAGAAAAATCCAACTATACAAATTATAGGCTGCCAACCAACTGACGGCTCCAGAATTCCGGGGATTCGTAGATGGCCAAAAGAATATTTACCAACAATTTTTGAGCCTGAACGTGTTGATAGAACAATGGATATTTCTGAAGAGGAAGCTACAGCCATGACGCGTAAAATGGCGAAAGTAGAAGGTCTCTTTGCAGGAATGAGTTCAGGGGGCGCAGTGGCCGCTTCTTTGCGGTTAGCCAACGAATTGGAAGAAGGCGTGATTGTTTGTATTATTTGTGATCGTGGTGATAGATACCTTTCATCTGATCTATTCGGTGTATAAATTTTTCGATCAGGATAAATTATGATCCTCACAGTGCTTATAACTTGTGGGGATTTTTTTCTAAACAGGAATACAGTCTTTTTATTTATAAAATCAAATATGACGATGAAAAAGCTGTTTTATTACTCAACTGCTATATTTTCCATTTTCATATCGACCAGTTATGCTCAATTGGAAAATAAGAAAATCATTGATCTCTCCTATCCATTTGATTCCCTTACAATTTTCTGGCCTACAGAAACGGGATTTCAGTTAAATACTGAGTTTAAAGGCACTACCGATAAAGGTTACCATTATGAGGCCAATACATTTTGTTCTCCTGAACATGGCGGCACACATATGGATGCTCCTGCACACTTTTATGCAAACAGACCAACAGTTGATAAAGTTCCTCTTGAATCATTAATAGGCAATGCTATTGTAATTGATGTTTCAAATAAATGTATGGACAATAGAGACTACTTGGTAAGCATTCAAGATTTTATGGATTGGGAGACTAAAAATGGGCAGATTAAAACAGGTACAATAATTTTGTTAAAAACAGGTTTAGGCAAGTATTGGCCAGACAGAATTAAATACATGGGTACAAATGAAAGAGGTAAAGAAGCTGTTAAAAAACTTCATTTCCCTGGTCTTGATCCCAAAGCGGCAACCTGGCTTGTAGACACTAGAAAAATTAAAGCCGTTGGAATTGATACGCCGAGCATTGATTTCGGACAGTCAACTCTTTTTGAAACTCATGTTATATTAACAGAACATATGGTGCCCATTTTTGAGAATGTTGCAAATATGAATCTTCTACCAACAAAAAGCTTCTCAATCATTGCTTTGCCAATGAAAATTGCCGGCGGTAGTGGAGCTCCGTTACGCATTATTGCCTTGCTGTAAACAAAAAAGCGGAGATACAACTTTGATATATCTCCGCCAAACTGAATATAAATCCGAAAATATTATTTAGAAACCAGTTCTTTTGCTTTATCCAATGCTTTTCTCAAACCACTTAGATTTTTACCTCCAGCGGTTGCATAGAAAGGCTGTCCTCCTCCTCCCCCTTGGATTTCTTTGCCTAACTCACGCACAATTTGAGAAGCATTAAGGCCTTTGTCGGCAACCAGGTTATCAGAAAGCATAACTGTTAAATTCGGTTTGCCGTCAATATCGGCTGCAATAACCAAAAAGAGATTATCGATTTTGGCTTTCATCTCAAATGCTAAATTTTTAATGGCTTCTGCTGAAGGAATATCCAATTGTTTAGCAATGAAATTAACTCCATTAATATTTTCAACTTGTTGAGCTAGTTCGTCTTTAATGTGTGATGCTTTCTGAAGAATCATTTGCTCAATATCCCTTTTCAACTTGGTATTTTCATCAAGAATGGCTTGTAAGCCTTTTAGCACGTCCTGATTCTTAACCAGGCTACGTACTTCATTTACAATTTCAAGCTGTTCATTCATAAAAGCTTCAGCTTTACTTGCTGTAATGGCCTCAATACGACGCACTCCGGCAGCAACAGCACTTTCAGAAACAATTTTAAATTGACCGATTTGTCCGGTTGCTGGTACGTGTATACCTCCGCACAATTCTTTAGAGTAACTTGGATCAAATGTAATCACACGAACAAAATCGCCATATTTTTCACCGAATAAAGCCGTAACACCTGCGTCAACTGCTTGCTGAAATGGAACGTTACGTTTTTCATTCAGAGCAATATTTTCACGGATCTTTTTGTTAACAATTTCTTCAATCTGCTTGATTTCCTCATCAGTAACTTTAGCAAAATGGGAGAAGTCGAAACGTAATTGCTCGGCATTTACCAATGAACCTTTTTGATTCACATGTGAACCTAGCACTTGTTTCAATGCTGCATGCAATAAGTGAGTTGCAGAATGATTATTAGCTGTTTCTTTTCGTTTATCTGAATCGACTTTAGCGATGAATGACTTTGTTAAATCTTCTGGCAATGCATCAGTAAAGTGGATAATCAGGTTATTTTCTTTCTTGGTATCGGTAATGAAAATGATCTCATTAGCATTTTCCAATACTCCTGTGTCTCCTACCTGACCACCGCCTTCAGCGTAAAAAGGCGTTTTCGTTAAAACAATCTGGAACTGTTCTTTACCTTTCGCTTTTACTTTACGATATTTAATGATAGTAACTTCAGCTTCAAGTTCGTCATACCCTATGAATTCCGTTTCTTTTTCAGCGCCAACCATTATCCAGTCACCGGTATCAATAGCGGTTGCAGCGCGTGAGCGGCTTTTTTGTTCTTGAAGATATTTGTTAAAGCCTTCCATGTCAACTGTCCAGCCCATTTCTCTTGCTAATAATTGGGTAAGGTCAATAGGAAATCCGAACGTGTCATAAAGTTTAAAAGAAAACTCGCCCGACACTTCTTTTTTAACAGATTTAACGGATTTAATATATTGTTCAAATTCTATAATCCCTTTTTCAAGAGTACGCAAGAATGAAGTCTCTTCTTCTTTTACAACCTTCTTAACAAAGTCTTTTTGCTCTTTTAGTTCATTGAATACCCCGTCGAATTGTTCGGCTAAAAGATCAACCAGTTTATATAAAAACGGCTCTTTTAAATTAAGGAATGTATAACCATAACGTACCGCTCGACGTAAAATGCGACGAATCACATAACCGGCTCCGGTATTTGAAGGCAGCTGCCCATCAGTAATTGTAAACGAAATGGCACGAATATGATCGGCCATTACGCGCATGGCAATATCCGTTTTTTCATCTTTTCCATAAGCAATACCACATTGACCAGCAATAAACTGAATCATCGGTTGGAAAACATCGGTATCGTAGTTTGAAGTTTTACCTTGTAAAGCCATGCACAAACGTTCAAAGCCCATTCCGGTATCAACGTGTTGAGCAGGAAGTTTTTCCAATGAACCATCCGCTTTACGATTAAACTCCATAAAAACGTTGTTCCATACTTCAACAACTTGTGGATGATCATTATTTACCAATACTTTTCCATCAAGTTTTGCGCGTTCTGCATCAGAACGTAAATCAATATGAATTTCGGAACAAGGACCGCAAGGACCCTGATCGCCCATCTCCCAAAAATTATCTTTTTTATTACCGTAAAGAATTCTGTCTTCGGCAATGTATTTCTTCCAAATATCTAATGCTTCATGATCAGGGGCAAGATTTTCTTTCGCATCACCTTCAAAAACGGTTACATATAAGCGATCTTTTGGCAAATTGTAAACTTCAGTAAGAAGTTCCCAAGCCCATTCAATAGCTTCTTTTTTGAAATAATCACCAAAACTCCAGTTGCCAAGCATCTCAAACATAGTATGGTGGTAGGTATCGATGCCTACTTCTTCCAAATCATTATGTTTACCAGAAACCCGCAAGCATTTTTGAGTGTCAGCTACGCGTGGAAATTTCACAGGAGAAACACCAAGAAAAATGTCTTTAAAAGGAGCCATACCCGAATTGATAAACATCAGAGTAGGATCATTTTTTACAACCAAAGGTGCTGAAGGAACAATTTTATGTTGTTTGCTTTCAAAATAATCGAGGAATGCCTTGCGTATGCTTCTAGAATCCATTTTTGTAATTTTGACCAAAAATAATGCTTTAGTTGAATAGTTTGTTAGTGAATTAGCGTTTTTAGAAGGATTTTGTAATCGCATCGAATTAACCATACAATTCTTAGCTTCATTATTCATTTTAATGTTTTTTATGCAACAATACTAACTCCTTTTCGTTCAAATAACCGTTGATGAATGTCTGAAGAAAATGTGTTTACCTGGTTTAGTTTAGTAGGAATCAGACATAAAATTTAGAACCTGAATGTTTTTCAGGAATTAGTTTTCTTATTTAGAGAAGTTTATCAGTTCGAATGGCCAAAAAAGTAAAGTATTTTTATAATTCAAATACTCTCAGTTACGAAAAAGTTGATTTAAATTGGAAGAAAAAAACAGGACGTGTCTTAGGTTATCTTGCTACTGCCAGTATTTTTTCAGCTATTTTATTGAGCATTGCCTATAATGTACTCGATTCACCCAACGAAAAAGAGTTAAAAAAACAAATTGAAGAGTTAACGGTTCAGTATGATATTTTGCAAAAACGTGCTAAACAAATGGACGTTGTACTGAATGATTTACAGGAACGAGATAATGATATTTACCGTATAATATTTGAAGCTGAGCCCATTTCAGCAAAAGAACGCTCTATTGGATTTAACGGCGTTGAACGATATAAAGCCTTGGAAAAATCGAATTACTCATCGTTAATGATTCAAAGCACTCGTAAACTTGATATGCTTGCTAAAAAGCTTTACATACAATCGAAATCTTATGATTTTTTAACTCGGGAAGTCAAAAACAAGGACAGACTTTTAGCATCAATTCCTGCAATTCAACCCATTTCCAATAAAGATTTAACCCGTATGGCTTCGGGTTTTGGATACCGTATTCATCCTATTTATAAAACTCGTAAGTTGCATGCCGGCATGGATTTTACTTCACCTGTGGGAACTGAAATTTATGCAACCGGCGATGGAATAGTATCAGAATCAGGAACAGAACGTGGTTATGGGAATAGGGTGGAAATCAACCATGGTTATGGTTATACAACATTGTATGGGCATATGAGTAAAATAAAGGTATGGACAGGGCAACGTATTAAGCGAGGAGAAGTAATAGGTTTTGTGGGCAGTACCGGAGCTTCTACTGGCCCGCATTGTCATTATGAAGTTCACAAAAACGGAAAGCCTATTAATCCGATTAACTTCTACTTTAATGACCTGAGTCCGGCAGAATATGCCAAAATGCTGGAGCTTTCATCAAGAATTAATCAATCATTTGACTAAAATTATGCCTTATAAAGAACGGGACATTAATAAATTGTATTATACCATTGGTGAAGTAGCTGAAATGTTCAATGTGAATACTTCATTAATTAGGTTTTGGGAGAAAGAATTTGATGTACTTCAGCCTAAGAAAAATAAGAAAGGTAATCGGCTTTTTACTCCAGAAGATGTGGAGAATTTAAAAATCATTTATTTCCTCGTAAAAGATAAAGGGTTTACCCTCCAAGGTGCAAAGGAACATATGAAAAACAACAAAAATATTGAAACTGATAGACAAAAAGTGATTGATTCATTGGTAAAAATTAAATCATTTCTAAATCAGCTTAAGAACGAATTATAATTCATAATATGAATTTACCTGAGCTCTAGGATTGATCTATTTGAATAAATAAATCTTTTTTGTATATTCAATATTAGATCATCTACCATTTCTATGATTCGAAAAATCATCTGGGTGTTTTGCCTATATGTCTCATTTGCGCAAAGACATGTAGGCAAAACTTTTTATAAACTGATGCACAATAATTTAACAATTAAATATTCCTTTTAACCTTTTCGACCGTTTTTTTTAAAGTACTGCTAGCTCTTCGAATCAAAAGCTTTTCTCCGACGTTGGTCTTATATAATAAATCAAAGCCATTGATGAGGTTTATTTCGTTTTCCGGCCATCCCACAATTCCCTCTTGCAATCAATTTAATAAAATTAACTTTTAATAATATTTTATTTCTTTTGAATACATTTTTTTTGTAAATTAATTCTACATCTTCTTAAAAACAACTACTGAAGCCCATTTTTATGATTCGAATAATCATACTTGGTATTTTGCTTATATGTCTTATTAGCACAAAGGCACATGGACAAATATTTTTTATGGGTGCACGGTTCAGTGCAATGGCTAATGCAGGATCAGCAATGTCAGATATATGGAATGTATCTTATAATCCAGCTGGTTTTACTGCAATAAAAAGCCCCACAGTTTCTTTCGGCTATGATAATCGATTTGTAACGAAAGAACTCAGTGTAAAATCTGTGGTTGCCGCTTTTCCTGTACAAACTAATTATTTCGGTTGTAGTTTCAGCTCTACCGGTTTTGAATCTTACAATGTAATGCTATCATCATTAAGTTATGGCAAAAAACTCAGTGAACGATTTAGCGCCGGACTTAAATTTAATTATCATTCCTTAAACATTGAATCTTATGGTTTAACGTATACATTTTCAGTTGATTTAGGCATTCAAGCTAAATTAACAGATCAATTAGTTTTAGCCACACAAATCGTTAATCCTACCCGAGCAAAATTTGGGAACGATTTAATTAATCCGATTGAAACCATCTTCTGTTTAGGTGCATTATATACCTTTTCCCCCAAAGCATTTATTACTACTGAAGTTGAAAAATCATTAGGCTTTCCTGTTAACACAAAAGTTGGCATGGAATATAAACCACTAGAAATGGTTGCCGTACGAGGTGGTATTTCAAGCTTTCCATTACGTCAATATTTTGGGATGGGAATCTTGTTGAAAAAAATTAAACTCGATGTTGCTGCTTCTACTCATGTCTCATTAGGATATTCACCTCAATTTAGTTTAGGATATGAGTTTTAAGTATTCATCAACACTATTTTTATTAGTTTATTTACTCTTTACCAAGTCGGCTATTGCCCAAAATGACATCGACCCTATTATTGAAAATATTGTCGAATCTATAGCGGATAAGGTAGCAACTGAAGATATTGACATCAATGATCTAACTGATAAGCTGTATTACTATAAAAAACATCCTCTTGACTTAAATTTTGCCAGTTCAGCAGAACTAAAATCACTTTATATTTTAAACGAACTCCAAATAAATGCATTACAAGATCACAAAAAAAAATATGGGGCGCTCATAAATTTAACAGAGTTACAAAGTATATCATCTTTTGATATTGAAACCATTCGCAGATTGGCATCCTTTACCAAAGTAGGATCTTCCTTCTCAGTGAGCAATAGAAAACCTGAAAGAGAATTTATATTCCGAACCCTCATGCCGCTGGAAATAAAGAAAGGTTTTCAAACTACAGCAGGAACAAGTGTATATAAAGGCAGCGCAATTGGATTATATACACGATACTCTTATAATCTACCTGATCGATTAAGCTTGACTGTTATCGGTGAAAAAGATCCAGGAGAAGTTTTCTTTAATGGAGGGCAAACAAAAGGTTTTGATTTTTATGCAGGTAATGTTACTCTTTTAAATAGAGGCGTTCTTAAACGCATAATACTAGGAGATTACCTCCTGCAATTTGGCCAAGGTTTGGCAATGTGGGGAGGCTATAGTTTTAATAAAAGTCCATTGGTATTATCAATGGCAAAAGTTGGGATTGGAAGCAAACCCTATCGATCGTCGGGTGAATATGGTTTTTTCAGAGGGGTGTCCGCAACTATTGCAATTAGTAAATCAAATACTATGACTCCGTTCGTTTCCTACCGTAAGCTAGATGGAAATATTGAGCTTGATTCTACCGAAAATAAACATGTAACATCTATTCTTGAAACGGGTTATCATCGCACATTGAACGAAATTTCAGATAAAAATACAGTTGATCAATTAGTGTACGGTTTTAATATTAATTCACATCCGGTCAAAAATCTAGGAATAGAGTTCACCGCTTTTCATCTTAGCTATACTATACCTTTACAGTCCACTATTAAATTTTATAATCAGTTTTTATTCAGAGGTAAAGAGCAAACTACTTTATCTGTTGCTTACAATTATTCAAACGCTAATTTTTATTTTTTTGGAGAAACCACAAAGCAAAACACCAGCGCAGTTGCAACTCTAAATGGTGTTTTAGTCAGTTTGTCAAAAAGCATTACGTTACTTTTGCAGCAAAGATGTTTCCCGAAAAACTTCGGTAACATTTTTGCTGATCCCATCTCAGAAAGTAGTACTCCAACAAATGAACAAGGATTTTATTCAGGCTTAACGATTCATTTTTCAAAAAAACTGGAATACTCTGCTTATGCTGATTTATTTCGCTTCCCGTGGTTAAAATATCGAATTGATGCCCCCTCCTATGGGCACGAATTATTCTCGCAGTTAGTTTATTCTCCATCTTCTTTGCTAAGCTTCAGTGCTCGCTACCGCAAACAGGAAAAGCAAGGCAATTTATCAAATGATGAATCGACCATTACTCCTGTAGAAACTATTAAACAAGAAAACATTCGCATACAAATTGAATACCGGATATCGGAGCGCTTATCAATAAAAAACAGAATGGATGTCTGTAAGTACCAAATTGGAGTGCATCCTTCAGAAAATGGCTTTGCTATTGGCCTTGAAGCCAACTATAGTTTATTTTCAGCTAAATGGCAATTAAATACTCGATACGTACTTTTTGATACAGAAACGTATAATTCACGTATTTATGCCAATGAGAAAGATGTTTTATACGGTTACTCCATGGCTAATTATTATGATACAGGATCCAGATTTTTTATTAATTCTTCATTTAAAATCAATAAAAAAATAACCTATTGGTTAAGATATGGGATTTATAGTTATAAAAACAAGAATACAATAGGATCAGGCTATGATGAAATTGATGGGAACCAACGATCGGATATTAAGATGCAGATTAGAGTTAATTTTTAATTGGAAGTGTAGTTTGGGTAAAAATTTAATCAGTATACAATGAGTAGCCTCCGCCTTGAAACTCGTCAAATAGTATTTATACGAATTTTAATACCATTCATTATAGGAATTGTAGTTGAATCATATATTCAACTAAGTAACACCATAGCTTTGATTATAATAGGTTTATCAGTTATTTATTTAACTACCGTTACCTTTCTAAATCGAAAAATTAATACATCTAAATTTCGTAGTTATAAAGGCTTTACACTGACAATTGCCTTCTTTTTATCAGGAATGGCCATAATGCATTTTCATAATGAATTAAGTAGAGCGGATCATTTTAGTAGTTCGAAAGCAAAGTATTTACTTATTGAAGTAAATGACGATCCGATTATTAAAAATGGTCACATAAGGTTTAAGGCTAAAGTTATAGCGATGGTGGATAGTACTAATTTTGAAAATTGTTCAGGCAATCTTTTAGTAACCTTCAGGGATTCAAAAAAGATCATTTCTTATGGAGACCAGTTTTTAGTTTCAGCAGATTACAAAGAAATAAATGCCCCAAGAAATCCTGCAGAGTTCAATTATAAACGTTATTTAGCACATCAAAATATTCATTATCGTTTATTTGCTAATGAACATTTATGTATTGCGGATAATAACGGGAATATACTAATTAAGTGGTCGATACTTATCAGGAAAGTATGTGTTCAAACGTTCAATACTTATATACCCGGCAAAGAACATGCAGCGATGTTAAGTGCTTTTTTATTGGGTTATCGAGCTGATTTAGGTCCTGATATTGTGCAAGCATTTACAAATACAGGAACTGTCCATATTCTTTCGGTATCTGGTTTACATGTGGCATTAATTTACCTGGTTATTAATTTTTTTTTAAAATGGATGGAGCGTTACCGAAATGGTAAAATAATAAAGGCAGTATTGGTATTAGCTTTAATCTGGTTTTATGCTATGATTACCGGTTTGTCGCCAGCTGTGTGTCGATCTGCATTTATGATTAGTATGGTCGTGATAGCCGATGGCTTTAATCGATACACAAATATTTACAATACGATTGCTGTTTCCATTTTTTTCCTTACACTTTTCAATCCGTATTTATTGTTTGATGTAGGATTTGAACTCTCCTATGTAGCTGTTCTTGGAATAGTATACCTGCAGCCTCAACTCTATGGATTAATTGTCATTAAAAATAAAATACTTGATTATTTCTGGATAATGACTTCGGTTTCCATAGCGGCACAGGTAGCAACCTTTCCCCTCTCTATCTATTATTTTCATCAGTTCCCTAATTATTTTTTAATTGCCAACCTTATTATCGTTCCACTTGCAACTATAATATTATATGCCGGAATATTTTTACTCGTCATTTCTCCTTTCCAATCGTTAGCTTCTTTTGCGGGCAAAATCATTGCTTGGCTAATTAATGGTATGGACCATATTTTATTAAAAATAAGTCATTTGCCGTTTTCAATATTTGATGGTATCTGGATAAACTTTGGGGAATTTGTTATTACAAGTTTATTATTGTTATTTATCATTTTAGTATTTACATATAAGCAAAAAATATTAATAATAGTTAGCTTAGCTTTGATACCAGTTCTGATTATATCGTATGGAATCAAAGAATTCAATTCATTGCAACAGCGAAAAATCATAATTTATGCTGGCGGAAAAAACACTTCCATTGGTTTTGTTGATGGACAAAGTGTTATGTTGTTTTCAAATGCTACACAATCAATCTTTAACTATTCAATAAAACCGGGTTTGGATAGTAGCCGGGTTAAGCATATTATTCGCTTGCCAAACAACTACCAAGGGTCACATTTTAATAAACAGAAAAATTATATAGCGTTTTATACTCAACGGATTGTTGTTATTGATTCAACGTTTACATGCTTTAAACCGTCAAAAAAACTTACTGCCGATTATATATTTATCGACGGAAAACCAAAAGTAAAGTTTGCTCAATTACAAGAAATGTTCAATTTTAAGCAATTGATAATTGGCGAATCCGTACCGAATTATTTAGCTCAATCGATGATTGACGGAAGTAATAACACTGGAGTTAAGTATCATTCAATGCATAATTCAAACGCTTTAGTAATTTCATTATAGATGGAAAAATTAATTAAGTATACCGTAGAAAACCGTATTGCCAGGATAACTATCAATCGTCCTGAAAAGCGTAACGCCTTGAGTCCTGTATTAATTGCCGAATTAATGAACGCTTTTTCCCAGGCTAATGGTGATAATTCGGTAAAGGTTATTGTCTTGGCAGCCGAAGGGGAGGTTTTTAGTGCCGGCGCTGATCTTAACTATTTACAACAACTACAAACCAACTCTTACCAAGAAAACCTGGAAGATACAACCAAACTAAAGGATTTATTTGTTTGTGTGTATAATTCATCAAAGATTGTAATTGCTGAAGTTCAAGGCCATGCAATTGCAGGTGGTTGCGGTTTAGTATCAGTCTGTGATTTTGTTTTTGCTGTACCTGATGCTCAATTTGGATATACTGAAGTAAAAATCGGATTTGTGCCTGCAATCGTTTCATTATTTGCAATTAAACGATTAGGAGAACGTATAGCACGTGATCTACTACTTACAGGCCGCTTAATTAAGTCAGAAGAGGCTAAAGAGTTTGGTTTAGTAAACTTTATAATAGAACATACAAAACTTTCGAATAAGGTAAATGAGTTCGCAACTCAATTGATTGTAGAGACATCTTCAACATCCATAGCTTTTACCAAAGAGTTAATAAGAACTATTCAGGAAATGCCTTTTGATGATGCATTGAATTGGGCTACTGAAATGAATGCAAAAATTAGAGAAACTGAAGATTTTAAAAAAGGAATAACTTCATTTCTTACCAAAACCAAAATTGGTTGGTAGACCTCCATTATCAAGCTGATATCTGAATTCGATTTGGTGATATTGTTCATCAAAAATGGGTAAATATTGCATCATTATTCCACATAATTTTATTCTCATTAACTTTAAAATCAGTTTATTAGCTTGCAAAGCGTTTAATTTCAATCCTCCATGAAACTGGCATGGAAATCTCATGATATATATTCTCTTAGGATATTACCCAACACTGACATACCAACCTTATCCAACAACATATCGGTAGTGGTAAGTAAGAGAAAAGATAAACCCCTTTTAAAAGGGGTTTATCTAATTAAAATAAGGATTGAGTAAACCAGTTTCCTGCCCTGCGGACTTCAGGAATTGAGCAAGCTGAGCTACCAGCATCAACTTCTCTTGGTTATTCTCAACTCGAAATATCTAAATATTACTACTTCTTGGAAAATCGTTAAAAAATAAAGCTCCAAATTAAAAGGAGCTTTATTTTTAGTCAATTATAACTTATTTAATGGTGAAAATTTTCCAATTAACCGGTTTATCTTTTACATTGATAACGGTATGACCTTTATAACGATGTATTTCAAAAGAAGTATGTTCGTTATCACCCAATATTAAATCGTCAATAACAATGCTATCTAAATAATTGGGGAGTATAGGACTCTTAAATGTCATCATTTTGTGCACGGCATCAATCTCCATATGCAGACAAGCTTCAAGCAGCAAGAATACCGCGCCTACCGACCAAGCTTGGGGAGAACACGCCACCGGATAGGCCGTCGGACCCTCACCTTTTCTTTTTTCGAAACCACAAAATAGTTCAGGTAAACGTTGTAAATCGATGAATAATGAGGCGTCGAATAATGCGCCTGTTAGTTGCATGGCTTCTTCTCGAAAACCATATTTTGAAAAACCACTTGCAATTATAGCTACATCATGTGGCCAAACAGAACCATTATGATATGACATTGGGTTATAACGCACTTCATTAGAGGCCAATGTACGTATTCCCCATCCACTAAACATATTTTCACCCAACAACGTTTTTACAAGTTTTGCTGCCTTATCGCTATCGGCTATACCGCTAAAAAGACAATGACCTGCATTTGATGATAAAACCCTGCATGAATTTTTATTACCGTCGATCGCTAATACATAACTATTTAGTTTCTCATCCCAGAAAAGTTTATTGAATTTGATTTTTAATTGTTCTGCTTCTGTGTGCAGTCGTTCAGCTAGCTCTTTTTTCCCAAGCACTTCCGCTAGTTGACTAATCTTATTTTTTGCGTCATAGATGTAACCTTGTACCTCGCAAAGGGCGATAGGCGGCTCCGCTATGTTTCCAATTTCATCAGAAATAGAATCATGTGAATCTTTCCAGCCTTGATTAAATAATCCATTTACACTTTTATGTTGGTATTCAACAAAACCATCTTTATTAATGTCACCATATTTATCCATCCACTCCAACGCTAATTCAATATATGGCCATAGTTGTTTAATAAATTTCAAGTCTGCAGTACGTTGATAATAGGCTCCGCACAGTACAAGGAAAAGCGGAGTGGAATCAACAGAACCATAATATTGTTTAAATGGTATTTCATTGCACTCTACTAGTTCCCCTCCCCTGGTTTCGTGAAGAATTTTTCCTGGTTCAGCATCCTGAAAGGCATTCAATTTTACTGCTTGGTTTTTTGCCAGAAATTGAAGCACATCTTTGGCAATAGTTGGCGCTATCCATAGTGTTTCGAGAGCGGTAATAATCCCATCTCTTCCAAAAGCTGTATTATACCAAGGCACACCGGCATAAGGATACAATCCATGCGGTGTTTTGGCCAAAAGGGATAATAAATCTGCTTGTGATCGGTTTATCCAATGATTAAATTGTTCATTTGCTGTATAAACCCTAGCAAATAGTCCATTGGATTGAGTTAACTCTTTAACAATTTGATTTTTTGCACCAGCAAAAGTCATATTTTTACTTGAATGATTACCGATTTTAAAATGAAGTGAATATTCAAGAACAAAACCGGCATGAGGTTCAAGAGAAAGATGAAAAACTCCTTTAGTTTGATGTTCCCAATCATCAGGTTTTTGATCCAAAATTATTTCGGTTTCCCGAACGATATTATCCAAGCCTTTATATTTAATACTTATGCTCTTATCAGTTAAATGTTTAATTTCAAAAATTTCGCCTCTTCTTGCCCTTTTGATACCGCGAACTTCAAAAATATCCTTAAAATCAGCTTGGAAATAAATAGATGCATCAAAATCATACTTTTCTGTTCCATAATTTTCAAATTCAATCAATCCATAACATGCTCCGTTGCGAACAAACTTTCGCCTACGGATATGCAATATTCCTTTTGGTATTAATGGCTTGTTTTCTTTTTCGGAAAATTCTATTAGTTGATTGGTTAAGTCGACAGAAAGTATTTCGTTCTGTTCTTTAATTGCTGAACTTAATAAAAGAGGCCTGGAATTATTAATTCTGAATTCAATATCACTTATATAACGAGTGCCTTCGTGATAAATTCCTTGTATCTCTTCGCCTAACTGTTTAATATCACCCCAACGATCAAAAATTCCGAATGTATCAATATGGTTTAGTACTCTTGTTCGGTCGTCTGCATATGTAGAATTTGCAGAAACATAGAACTTATTTTCAACTTGAATAATTGCATCCGCGCTCATAATCCAATTAAATTAGTTCCTATTAAAGTTAGAAGTTTCTACTGATTTTAAAAGTTTAAATTATACTAAATCACCATTTAGTTCGTCTGGTGGCCCCGAAATCCAAACTCTGTCGGGATTTGGTATGTATCGTAATTTTGGAGCGTTATGTTCAATAATTTGTTCATAATTACGAACATAATTCTTGGCCATAATCTCTGAACTAAACCGAATATCGAAAACTTCCCTGCATTTTTTTCTATTAATTAGATGGAGCTTATTCAGCGCTTTAAGGGCTTCATTAACATCCCTTACAATAAATCCGTTAATGCCATGATCAACCACCTCTTGAACAGCACCTCTATTAAACGCAATAACCGGAGTACCATTTGCCATAGCTTCAATCATAACTAAACCAAAAGGTTCGGGCCAATCAATAGGAAATAATAAAGCAAGAGCATTTGCTAAAAATGCTCTCTTTTCAAATTCATTTATTTCACCAATGTATTCAACTAGTGGATCGTCAAACAAATGCTTAATCTTTTCGTCGAAATATAATTGATCAACTTTATCAATTTTTGCTGCAATTTTAATTTTAATACCGGCTTTCTTTGCTATTTCAATTGCGGTATCAACTCTTTTTTCGGGAGAAATTCTTCCAAGAAATGCAAAGTATTTCCCTTCATTGTTATTTAATGAATAAAAATCTTTAGGAATTCCATGATAAACAGTGTTGCGCCAATTTACAAACGGTAAAGGAAGACGTTGATGATTAGAAATGGATATTAACGGGATATCGCTAAACTTTTTATATAAAAATTGTAAATCAGGAAGGTCAAGTCGACCGTGTAAAGTTGTTATACATGGGTATTTTAACAACTTTGATATTGGAAAATGCAAATAATCGGTGTGAAAATGTAAAACATCAAAGCGCTGAGCTTGTTCAATTACTTCTTGCATTTGCACAAAGTGATACGAAAGATGGTCTACACAATCACTTAATCTTAAAGACTTATCACATATAGAAATTAACTCTGCGTTAGTTATAGAATCACCAGATGCGAATAAGGTTACTTCATGGCCTTGCCTCACAAGTTCTTCCGTTAGGTAAGAAACTACTCGTTCAGTTCCTCCGTAGAATTTTGGTGGAATCGATTCATACAAAGGAGCAATTTGTGCTATTTTCATCGTAAAACAAATTAATAGGCCTCATATGAAACTCCAAATATATGTCAATTTAAATGGTATTTATTTGATAATTAAATAAATGCAAAATCATTTCTTTACTAATAAAAATCCACGCGAATAGAAAGATTGCCTGATGATCCTTTCCCATTTACTTTATTGGCATGAATAAATAGAAAATCAATTTATTCTAAATAATTGCCAAAGTTTTTGCAACGTATAATTAGTTTTGATGGCAACGAATAAACACTAGGATGAATAAGCAAACTCTATTGAATAAGAAATGGGAAAAAATAAATCAATCTCCGAATTATAAGAACGGCTCATTTCAAAATTTATCTCATACATCAGTTATGTCGAGTGATGTTTCGTTCATTGAAACGATGAAATTTTTTTTTAACAGGCCTAAGTCAGTCTCTCCTCCAAAGCCACTTCCAAATGTAAAAACAGATTTAAAATCGATCTGTTCTGAAAAACCGGTAATTATATGGTTTGGGCATTCATCTTATCTTATGCATATAAAGGGAGTAAATATTTTGGTCGATCCTGTATTCAGTGGAAGTGCTTCTCCGATGCCCTTTTTGATTAAAGCTTTTCCCGGATCAAATGCTTATTCTGTAGAAGATTTACCACAAATTGATCTGTTAATTATTACACACAACCACTATGATCATCTTGATAAAAAAACAGTTAAAGAATTAAAGCATAAAGTCAATGCTATTTATACACCACTCGGAGTAGGAAATGATCTGGAAAGGTGCATAATTAAAGAGGAAAAAATTACAGAATTAGATTGGTGGAATAGCTCTAAGATGAATAATGAAATTGAAATCATAGCTACTCCGGCACGCCATTTTTCTGGTAGAGGATTAAAACGTGGAGAATCACTTTGGGCTTCATTCGTTCTCAATATTTTTGGTTATAACATTTACCTGGGCGGTGATTCAGGTTATGATACACATTTCAAAAAAATCGGACAACAATACGGTCCATTTGATTTAGCTGTTCTTGAATGTGGTCAGTATAATACTGCATGGCCCTTTATTCATATGGCACCAGAAGAAACAGTACAAGCAAGTATTGATTTGAATGCGAAAGTATTACTTCCTGTACATTGGGCTAAGTTTGCATTGGCCTATCACGATTGGGATGAGCCCATTAAAAGAATCACAAAAATTGCTGCAGAAAAGAATGTCGACATTATAACTCCTATGATTGGAGAGCCTGTTACAATTACGGAACATTATACCAATAGTACCTGGTGGGAAATTTAAAGAGCACAAACGCTTAACAATAAATTAGGCTGTAACGCTTTCTACCTCAGGACAACCCAACACAACAGGCATGATTTTTTCAAGGCGTAATTGAGCTTAGCGCTAGTGAATATTTTTATAACCTTAAATTTTACAAAAATGCTAACGAATTCAATATTGCCCGCCCAATTTACCTTTGAAATTAAACAGACGATATATCATGCTGGAACAAATTTATACGATATTGTATTTTACGACTTGTTAGGTATTCAGTTAACTACAAAGAACATGTATATACCCGATCAAGCAGAAGAAAGTTGGATCCAGGAGAAGGTTAAAGAATTATATTTCGAAAGCTAAAGTATCACACAGCTTTTTTAAATTAAACCGTGTAATGGTTGTATTACGAAATAACAAAAGCCTGTACAATATTTTACAGGCTTTCATTCTAACCACCAGTTCATTCATTTAAAATCGTGTTCTCTCGACTTCTCGGTTTGTTTTAAGCAATGTTGCTAGTTCTTTCACAATGTCTGGATATTGGAGAGCTAGATTTTTAGTTTCACCAATATCATTACTCAGATCATATAATTGAGCGAATGAATCATTGCCATATTCAATATTGACTACGTCACTATAGCGTGGTCCTTTTGAAGGTTCAATATATTTCCATTTTCCTTTGATGATTGATAAAGGACCACCTTGCTCTAACAGGTATGATCGGTTTTCTTTGGATTTCCCCAATAGCTGCGCAAGCATATCAAAACTGTCGGGAGCAGCTATATCACCTAAAGGCTGTCCTGTTAATTTGGCCAACGAAGCAAATAAATCAATTTGGCTTATTAAAACATCAGTAGTTTTATTTGCCTTTACTTTTTCAGGCCATTTAACAATAAAAGGGACCCTTGTACCTGCGTCAAAAATGCTATACTTTCCTCCCCTTAAAGGACCAGCAGGCTTATGGTCACCAAGCAGTTCAACTGATTGATCAAAGTAGCCGTCATTTACAACCGGACCATTGTCGCTGCTAAAAATGATCATGGTATTTTGAGCGAGATGTAGGCTATCTAGAGCATTGATCAATTTACCAACTGTCCAGTCCAACTGAAGTATAGCATCGCCCCTTAACCCCATACCACTTTTACCTCTAAACATGCTATTCGGATAACGAGGCACATGTATATCGCCACTGGCGAAATAGAGAAAAAAGGGTTTGGTAGTATTATTTGAAATAAAAGTGATTGCCTTGTTGGTAATTTCACTTGCAATATTTTCATCTTTCCAATAGGCACTATGACCACCACTCATCCATCCAATTCGGCTAATACTATCTATTATTGTTTGATTATGCCCCTGTCTTACATCAGGTTTCATTCGTAATAGTTCAGGATTTTCTTTACCTGTTGGGTCATTTCCAATTTTTTTTTTGTAGTTAACAGCAATGGGATCGGTGGGGTCTAAATTTAACACTCGACCATTTTCTACATACACACAAGGTACCCTATCCAGTGTAGCTGGCATGATAAAAGAATAATTAAACCCAACTTCTTTAGGTCCGGGTTTTATTTCCGAATTCCAATCAATACCATTTGTACCTAATCCTAAATGCCATTTTCCTATTACAGCAGTAGTATAACCCGCGTTTTGAAGCATGGAAGGTAAGGTTGGTTTATCAGTAGGTATAATCAGCGATGCATCACCGGGGGCAATGCCTGTACCATTTTGTTTCCATGGAGATTTGCCGGTCAATAACCCAAATCGTGAAGGTGTACAAGTAGCTGAAGTGCTATGTGCATTAGTAAACCGAATGCCCTGTTTAGCAAGTTTGTCAATATTTGGAGTTTTAATTTTTGACATGCCATAACAACTTAAGTCACCATATCCCAAATCATCTGCATAAATAATGATAATGTTAGGCTTTTGTTGCGCATGTACTATAAGATTAACACCAAGGCAGATTAATACTAGTAATTTTTTTTTCATAATATAGTTTTAACTAATGGCTTCTCTACACAATTGGCGCTTGTATAAACGAAAGTCACCTTATAATAACAGGCTTGCTAACCCGACAAGCAAGGCCGGAATCTAAAATAGCAAAATGAATGGAGGAAGTTCATTTAGCCCAATAGATTGCAGTATAAAAAATGGTTAAGTGTAATATATCTATTTGATTAACTTATTGCAGATTTTCGTCTTCATTTTCCCCTTTTTGTTCATCTTCATTAAACACGTTATCGTCCTCCTGTTCTGGTGTCGTATAGGAGATGACTATTTCATTTTCTCGCAGTACCTTATCAATAGCCATCAGCATATCGCTCTTCAAAATTATTCCGTCATTGAAATTCCCCACCCAAAAATGCACTTGAATGCTAATTGAACTTTCACCAAAATCCTGAAACAATACAGTTGGTTCTGGCAGTTTCAAAATCCGTTCATCAGCATTAATGGAATCAAGTAGTAATTGTTTGGTCTTTTCTAAATCGGTCCCATAGAGCACACCCAACATTATTTCCATCCTTTTTTTTAAATCCGATAATGTCCAGTTTATTAAATGAGCATTCAACAAATCACCATTGGGCATTATCACTTCTCCTCCGTTCCATGTGTCAATTATACTGCTGCGAAAGCCTATTGACTTCATCGTTCCTAGCTGCCCGGCTATTTCTATAACATCTCCCACATTAAAAGGCTTCTCAAAAGCTACGATCAACCCGCTTATCAGGTTATTAACCAGCGTTTGCAACCCAAAGCCAACACCCACACCTAGTGCACCCAATATAATAGAAACCTTATCCATTGGAATTCCGGCAGCAGCTATAGCCAGAAACATTCCGATACTGATAATTCCGATACGAATGAGGAGCAACCAGCTGCCTAATCCGACTTTGATCTCACGTTCTTCGTCATCAATACTAGGGTTCGGTTCTGAAGCAAAAAATGAAACAACCCTTGAAACGATTACCGAAATGCTTAAAATAAGAACAAATGAGAGCAAATTATTAATGGTGAAAGTGTAATCACCAACTTTTCTTTCCAGAATCAAAAAATACAGTAAAGGTTCGGTAATTAATTTAAATGCATAGAAATTGCGACCGAATAATATAAACCAACCGATTATTAAACCTATGTAAAATAAGGCCGGTGCCTTTGCTCTAATTCGCTTATAATCAAGGTGAAGTATATTGTCTTGTTGGGTATAAATGTTTGACGCCAGGGAAAGCCCTTCATTAATTAGTCTTATCGTTCCAAAAAACAAAATGGCGATAACAAAGCTGAAATAACCGCTGGTAACTAAAGTTTTGGAAAAATTATATCTTCCATAAATGTTGAAAATGATGGAGGCGGTTTCCAGTATAATCACAAATACTATAAAATAGATAACCCAACGCTCCCTTAACTCTTTCCTTCGGTTTCTGAGCAGGGCAAACAAACCTGCCAATACCCCTATGCCGGCAAGCACCAGCATGCCCCAACGTTCTGTCCGTGATTCCTGCAATATTAAATTATTGACGCAGGCAAACAAGAACAACATAAACATCAGGAGCCATACCTGCATCCAGTGTTTTGTTATGAACTTATGGAAGATTATGGTGATAGCAATGGCCGAAAAAATCCAAAACAACGCATTAAAAACAAATGGCGGAGTTGGAAAAATAAACTGAAAGAGATTTAGCACAATCACCACAGCCGAAAGAAAGGGATATCGCAATACCAATTGACCATTATAATTGGCATGTAATAACTGTCTTTGAATATATTTTTTCTTCAGAGAGATTAAATATAAAGTTGAAGCCAGAATCAATAAGAATAGAATGATGATTTCATCTAAATGATCCTGCGTATAGAACAAAAGGTTCAGTTTGTTTTTGGAATTAGAAAAATCTACGATCTCTTTAAACGGACGATTTAACTTTACAGGCGCCCAGATATCAGGATATTCACGGTCTATAGCTTTATCTGAAATCTCCTTTTGATACATCTCAATCTGATCCAGACCCGAATTCAAGTTAACCATTTCTAGGTTCAATTGCGTTTGTAAGACTTGAACATTTAACATGGCTTGTCTTAAAAGTGAATCGGTAGGACCAATCTCCTTAGCAGCAACGCCGAGCCTTTGCAAATACTTGATCAATAATGCAGAATCAGCAGGAAATACATATAAGGCCGAATTACTGTTAAGTGAATCCAACTGATATCTGAAATCAATCAAGTCTTTTAGGTAGTTATCTACCTTTTTTTTGTTGCTATTTATTTTGTTTTGCAAAACCTGCAGTATATTGGAGGTGCTTGCTAAGTTTCTGTAAGTTTGCGATGTTCCTTTATTCGTAAAAACCCCTTCACCTGCTAGTTTAGACCACTTTTTAACTCTAGTTAATTCGGTATCTATTTCAAGTGTATCAATACCTAATGCTAAATAATCCTTTGCCTTTTGGGTAGTTTTCTTAATGCTTTCCATTAATTCATCCTGTTTAAGCTCAGTTTTGCGAGCCCTATACAATGAATCATTTCTTTTAGCCTCTGCTTTTCCAATTTTATTCATGCGTACAACAAAATCTTCTTTGGCCGTATCAATTTTGTGGGTTTTATAAATTATGACCTTCTGTTGAGCAGATACACTTAGGCTGATAAATACAGCGCAGAATGTTAAAAAAAAATGGGATACAATCAAGCTTTTCATACTACTCAATTGATTTTTAATTTTAAAAATATGTTGCACTTTGAGGTAAAGTTGCTTGAGTATAATATAGTTAAATTAAATATCTTATTATTCTTATAGTAGTGGAATTTTTACGAGTATCATCGTAGAAGACTATGTTTTTGGAAAGGGTTCAAGCAGATTCTACTTTAAATTTCCAAGAGGTATTTTAGCTCAGTTTTCTCCTCATCTGGCTTAAAATTGTGAAATAATATTTTTAATTTAAGATCTATTAGATAGTTTTAGTTTAATTCAAGTTGAATAATTACTCTATCGACTTTCCAAAAGTCTATATGGAATAATTCCCTAACCTTACGCTTTCTAGAATTCTAAGTTAACAGGCTCTTTTTAACAACACAACTGTTAAGCTTCTGGCGCCGTGCGCGCCAATCACCAAAGATTGTTCAATGTCGGCTGTTTTTGATGGGCCGGCGATAAATACACCATAAGCACCCGATGAAATATTTTCATAGGCCACATGCATGTTGGTTACAATATTTTCAATGTTCAACACTAACATCAAATGTTGGGTAATAAATGGTAATGCTCTGTTCAACATGTTTTGTTCAGGCAACCATATAGCTCCATTTTCAGCAACGCCCCATTCACCTTGTAAAATTGCTACATCTGTCTTTTCCAATAGTTCTGTTGAACTGGATTCACTAATCGTAACCGAGGAAGAAACAATTGCTGAAACTATATTTTCGGCTGTAGAGAACTTTTTTTCTAGCCATACATCAATTTCTGCCAGCGAAGCTAATTCTATTACCTCCCCACCTATCGTTTTCACCGATTGCTTAAACGTTTCTATTGTATTCTCTTCAGCATTAAATACCGGAATCACCGGAAGTTCTTTTGCACCCGGTTTATTTTGTTTTATAGCTGATATAATTTTTTCTTTAGCACTCATTATTTGTTTTGTTTATACCATTCACGAAAACTGTGTTCAGGCACTTCTGGTAACTCCCTTGCCTTTGCCCATGGATTAACACTCTTGTTATGAGTCATAGAGTAGGGTAACCATTTTATCATCGTTCTTCCCATTTTTCCGCTGAAAGAGAAAAGTTTGCTGGAGGCCAGGACTTTTGACATCACTTTCATGCTTAATTTTTTCGACATTGGAAGTGCATTACTTTCACCAATTTGTTGCCGCCATTTATACAACTGAACATGAATATCAATTTTCACAGGACAAACTTCTGTGCAACTACCACATAATGTAGAGGCAAATGGTAATGAACTGTGTTTTTTTAAATCAAGATTTGGTGATAGTATGGAACCTATTGGCCCAGGAACGGTAAAATTATAGCTGTGCCCCCCACTGCGTCGATACACAGGACAGGTATTCATACAGGCTCCGCAACGAATACACTTAAGAGAGTTGTAAAAATCTTCCCTTCCTAACTGTTGAGTACGCCCATTATCTACAATTACAACATGCATCTCTGCACCCGGTCGAGGTTTTGTAAAATGAGAAGTATAAGTGGTAATGGGTTGTCCAGTGGCGCTTCTTGCCAGTAGTCTGGTAAAGACTGATAAATCATTAAACCTTGGAATGATTTTTTCAAAACCCATGCAGGCAATATGCACTTTTGCCAAATTCACGCCCAGGTCAGCATTCCCTTCGTTGGTACAAACTACAACACTTCCTGTTTCAGCAATGGCGAAGTTTACCCCGGTAAGTGCCGCATCAGCTTGCACAAATTTTTCGCGCAAATGCTGTCTGGCAGCTTCGGTTAACCGCTGAGGATCTTTTTCTCCTTTGGGTGTATTTAAATGTTGGTGAAACGTTTCGCCTACATCTTCTTTCTTTAAATGAATTGCAGGTAATACAATATGACTTGGAGCTTCATCGCGTAATTGAATAATGCGTTCCCCCAGGTCTGTATCCACTACTTTAATAGCATGCTGTTGCAAAAATGGATTGAGATGACATTCCTCCGTCAGCATGGATTTACTCTTCACAATTTTCTTTGCCTTGTGTTTTTTTAAAATTTTCAACACAATTTCATTATGCTCCTTTGCATCAGCCGCCCAATGAACATGCACGCCATTCTTAAGAGCATTACGTTCAAATTCTAAAAGATATTCATCCAGTTGACTAAGTGTATGCTCTTTTATTTGTGAAGCCAAGTCTCGCAATTGCTGAAACTCAGGAATGACATATGCCATTTTATCTCTTTTCTGTCTTACAAACCAAAGAGTTTCATCATGCCAGGTAGTACGCTCTATATCTTTGTTAAAAATTGAGGCTTTTTTTGAGTGGCTCATACTTTGTTCCCATTTAAAATTTCAGCGATGTGCATCACTTTCATTGCCAATTTCTCTCTTCTTACTATACCTTCCAGATGCATGAGGCAACTCATATCAGCACCTGTTAAAACCTGGGTTCCATTTTTCACATGATCGTTCACGCGGTCTATTCCCATTTTTGCCGATACGGCTTCTTCGCTTACACAAAACGACCCGCCAAAACCACAGCACTCATCATTTCTGTTTAATACTGTTAAATCGATACCTTTTATATTTTTCAATAAGCTTAAAACAAGTCCATCATGATCTGGGGTTATTTCAGAAGCCGTTGCATTTTTCAATCCTCTTTGTCCATGGCAACTTACATGCAATCCAACTTTATAAGGAAAGGTTACCGGAAGTTCTTTTACCTTCAACACATCTGTAATAAAAGAAACCAGCTCAATGGTTTTGCTTCTCACCTCTTTTACAGCCGTTGTTTGCTCTATAATATTATAATGTTTTTTCACATGATATGCACAACTTCCGGATGGAGTAACAATGTAATCGTAACCGGTAAATGTTTTTACAAAGTGGTTGTAAACCGGTATAGAATCTTTTTCGAAACCTGTATTAGCCATCGGTTGGCCACAGCAGGTTTGTTCCATTGGGAAATCCACCTCAACGCCCAGTTTTTCCAATAACTGTAATGTAGCAATGCCCACATTCGGATAAAACTGGTCAACGTAACAAGGAACAAATAAGGCTATTTTCATTTTAAAAAAATCATCGCGAATATCAAATTTTTAAACAACTTGAAACTCTTATAAAAAATAACTGCAAGCCATTCAATATAATAACTTGCAGTTCAATAAATTAATTAACTCAAACCACCACGACCACGGTATAATTTTACTGGCTTATCTAATTTCAGCTTCACAACCGTCATGTATGGATCTTTTGCTTTTTCAGGTACATTTATAAATACCAAGCCGGGAATAGGACTCCAAGATACTTTACCAACAATTTTGTGTTGTAAGTGCTCGTTTGTTCCAACTACCTGTATGTCTTTGATGGTATTATCAAGCCCTTTTAACATAATATTACCTACAGTTTGACCTGGCAGAAAAAGATAAATAGTAGTGGAATCTTTTGATATAGTAGAAGGACCGTAAAAATGGCCTTGTGGCAATCCTGCTAGAGTGCCGAAGATGGCTTCTTCGTGTTTTTTATTCCACTTTCCTAACTCTTTCAGTATATGCACTTGTTCGGCAGGAATAGTACCATCTTCTTTTGGTCCGATATCCAATAAAAGATTACCTCCATTGCTAATTGCATCCGCAAAAATGGTAATTACTTCGAAAGGTGTTTTATAATTGGTATCATCAGGATGATAACCCCAATTATTATTAGTGGTCATGCATAATTCCCACCAGTTAAACTTTGGTTTCGTAACCGGGAAATTTTGTTCTGGTGTTTCATAATCACCGTAACCTTGTAAACGGCCGTTAATGATGGCACCAGGTTTCAAATTCAAAATATTGGCTCTTACCGTTTTGCTCTGCCATTCGTCAGCACTGTGTTCCCAATCACCATCGAACCACCATAAGTCAGGTTTATATGCCTTATTGATTTCATTAATTTGATTTTGGAAGAAACGCTGAAAACGTTGCCATTTTTGAGGATTGTCAGCAACTTTATAGCGGCTGCTGTCTTTTAAAAATCCCGGGTAATCAGGATGACTCCAGTCAATCAAAGAAAAATAAGCTCCACGTTTAATCCCATTTTTATCTAAGGCTTCATAAAAAGGCTTTAATAGGTCTCTTTGGGCAGGAGTATTTTTTACAACACTAAAATGGTTTTCTTTAGTAGGCCACAACGCTACACCATCATGGTGTTTTGTTGTAATAACCGAATACCTCGCACCACTTTCTTTTATTAAATCGGCCCATTGTTGTGGGTTATAATTTTTGGCAGTAAACCCCTTCATTTGATTCATATAGTCAGCATAACTGATTTTTTTGTTATGAAAACTCCAGCTTTCATCAACACCATTTACTGAATAAATACCCCAATGAATAAATATACCCAACTTAGCATCGGCAAACCATTGCATCTTTTGACGGATGGAATCCTGATTAATTTTTTGTTGAGCCATACCTTGCGTACTTGCAAAACTCAGCCCACACAGTATCAACATTATTCTTTTCATAGAATTATATTTCATATTGTTATTTCTTAGAATGTATTCACTTAACTTGTTGTTCGATTTAATAGAAGTATGTCACACTGTGCAGAGTAGAAGCATTTTTGTAATAAGTTTTCGACTCCGTTCAAACTGACCACCAATTATTTTATCGCTACCCAATCGCTCTATCCAAATGCACATATCCCCCGTCTACATGAATCAATTGACCTGTGGTGTGACTTGATTTTTCAGATAAAAGGAAAGCTACCATATTAGCAATTTCTTCTGCCGTGGTCATTCTATGCTCGAAAGGGATTTTTGCAGTAACCTGTAATAACGTTTCTTCAGGGTTTGGTAAAGTTTGAATCCATTTTTCATATAAGGGTGTATAACATTCAGCAACTATTACTGCATTGACCCGAATTCCATATTTCAATAATTCAACAGCCCATTCTCTGGTTAGCGCATTACGTCCACCATTAGCGGCAGCATAAGCTGATGTTCCTCCCTGACCGGTTTCTGCTGTTTTGGAACCGATGTTTACGATTGATCCTTTTGATTTAATCAATTCAGGCAATGCATACTGGGCAATCAAATAATAATGCACTAAGTTTTTATGCAGTGAAGCCATGAAGGCTTTGTAAGAACCGTTTTCTAAATTCACACCGTCATTCACACCAGCATTGTTTACTACCCCATCAATCCGTCCAAATTTTCCAATCACTTCTTTTACAGCGCGTTCGCATTCATTAGGTATAGTTAATTCAGCAGTTACCTGAAAAGCGTTTCCGCCGGATGTTATAATTTGATTAACTGTGTGCTGGTTATCGCTTTCATTCCGGCCAATAATTACGGCAGTAGCACCCTCTTTTCCTAATACTTTTGCTATACCTTCGCCAATGCCTTTAGCTCCACCGCTAACTATTATCACTTTATTTTCTAAGTGTAAATCCATATTAAATACTTTTTATAATGATCCTTATTCTTTAAGACGAATACGTTTGTTGAATTTTTCCTGTCCGTTTATAAGAACCTTTAAATAAAATCTGCCTTTAGGAAATCGGCTTAAATCATAGGTAAATATTCCTTCTTTCAACTGCCCATATTTATGCTCTTCAACTACCCTAGCATCCGGATCAGTTACGATTTGAACTGAAACATCCTGAGTTTTATTGGCAAAATAATCAAGAGTGGTTTTATCCTTTGTTCGAGTCGGATATAAACTAATTGAATACTGTTCCGGATTAACCTTGTCAGGTTTCGGCCCAACCTTAAAATTATACACCCAGCCAAGTCCGCAATCCGATTCAAATGCCTTAACCATTTCACCATTAGCATTCATCAGTCGAGCTGATCCTCTACCGCCCTTGCCATTATACCAAAACTCCAATCCATTACCAGCCGTGTCAATTAATTCCAAGGAGTAGGCTCCTGAGGCTAAATTTAAAGTATCCCGATAAGTGGTATTGGCTTTTAAAGTGCCTAATTTTCTTTCCTGAATAATCTTACCTTCTTTGTTTTTCAAAACATAGGCATTTTGCTCAGGCTGGTTATTGGTTAGCAGGTAAAATACCAAGGTATTACTAAGTACAGGTGCTGAATAAAAAGAAACGTTCAAGCTGTTGTCTTGCGTAAATTTGTCAATCTTCCCGTTGACTTTTGGAATTTCAACATGAAACTGATTTCCTCCGGGTTTCGCATCTATTATAGAAGGCAATAAAATAGTTGCCTTTTTACCGGATGCCAATTTCCCTCTCCATTGAAATTGTTTTTTCTCAAAACCAAGAGTTCCATAGTGAATTAACAAGCTATTTATTTCATTATTTCCTACATTCTTTAGGATAATCTGAGGATTAGCCGCTGCCGGATTTTGTCGCTTGTAGATAGATTTTGAAGATGGCGCAATTATATCTTCAATGGCAATATCATTTTGAGCTGATGTCTTTTTGTATTGAATCAGGTAAGCACTTATCGTTTCATTAGCACTCGGTTTTGATGAAACATAGTTTTGCATCTTGGTATGAATAGTGTGCATTGTACCCGATTGAACATTAAGATCAAACAGATCGGGCTGCATAAGGGTACCCGGACACCAATTGGCACGATCAATCACCCATGTACCTGCCTGGGGATATAAAGGATTGTCGCCGCACTTCTTCCAAATTGGTCTGGAGTCAATTAATTTACCGTCATACCATATTTCCCTGTATTTACTGCAAAATTCACCACAACCATCAGGATCATCCATTCCATGACCGGTTTGTACAATGCGTAATCGAGCCAATGTAGTATTAGTGTTAGCAGTAAAAGAAGTCGGTTTCAATGCCTCTTCGATTGATTTAGTACTATCACCATAACTAAAATTACCATCGTAAATTTTTTGAATAGATATTGGTTCTAAAGCAGGCTTTCCTTTTATAATTTCAAAATCAATGGTGATGGCCCAGCCTCTGTCTGTATTTGGTTCGTAGCCTGTGTGATTATATACCACTTCAACGCTATCACGTAACAATAGACTAAAATCGGTTACGTCTACTTCCCAGTTAAATTTCCAATCTTTTCCAAACGCACCACCATAAGGCGTAAGCATACGACCAATTTCATAGTCTTGGGTAGCTCCTTTCACTCCTCCTTTACGGGCAATACTGATCCGATCACAATAATCCCAATCGGCACAACGCATACTATCAGGACATGCAAATTTCACATGCATGGTAATTTTCCGAATTGGCAAGTCCGCAGAAGGAAACACACCCCACTTTTTATATAATTTAAATCCCTGCGTCGGATCTGTAACTATAGTGGTTTTATTGTGTGTCACCACATGCAGCGTATCATTTGTTTTTGCAATAAGCCTGGATTCAGTACAGAAAAATAAAGCAATTAATGCAACAATTCTACTAATTTTCATTCAACAAACTTTATTTAATAGTAGCTGTAATACTATCTGCTAATCTTTCTATTTTAAAAGTCCATGCTGGTTGCCCTTTCAATTTTTCAGAGGCTTGGGCAGGTATATTAATTTGAATACCTTGTTTTCCGTTTTTCCAACTCAAAGGTTTGGTATAGCCTAAGAGGTAAATTTTTGCCGATTTTTCAGGTTGTAGGGCAGGTAAAACTACTTCAGTCGGTACATTTTCTTTCTCTTCTGCTAAATAAAAAGCATATACCTGACTTCCCTTGGTACTTTTGGTAAATCTCCATTTTGCCGATTGATAAGGTTTTAACGGTGCAGAGGCGTAAATACCTTCACTATTTACATCCATCCAGACTCCAATTCCTTTTAATCTATCGTAAACTTCAGGAGCCAGATTTCCGGTTTTATCAGGGCCGATTCCCATCAGGAAATTTCCGCCTTTAGCCACAATCTCAATGAGTGTATGAATAGCCCAGTTCACTGATTTGTATTGCTCATTAGGACCTGTATGGTACCAGCTATTGCCGAGGGTAATACAGCTTTCCCATGGATAATCAGGTACCGTTGTTGGGATTTGCTGTTCAGGCGTACGGTAGTTTTCGAAATCACCATGTACAGTTCTGTCAACCATTAATATTCCAGGTTGATTTTTTCTTGCCATTTCAGCAATCCGTGGCATATTAATATCTTGGATCCAACGTTTTTTCCCAAGCCATCCTTTTGTTTCCTCAGTTAAAGACGAAGCTGGACGAACTTGACCTCCATCTAACCAAAGTATATCTAAACTACCATATTCTTGGGTCAACTCTTCAATCTGGTTGTAGGTATATTGCTGAAAATTCTTCCAACGCTCAGGATATTTAGCCGGATCATAATTCACATTACGATCCAATGGTGGGAAGTATGGCCACCAGTAATTTTCACTATGCCAGTCGGGTTTTGAAAAATACGCTCCTATACCCAATCCTTGATTTCTAAAAGCACTGAATACTTCCTTAGCTACATTATTTTTGGGATTTTTGCTAAATACGCTGCCTTTATCCGTGATCTTATAATCTGTATACTTAGAGTCGTACATACAGAAACCATCATGATGTTTGGTGGTAAATACCACGTATTTCACCCCGGCATTTTTGGCTGCAACCGCCCATTTCTGAGGATCAAATTGTACCGGATTAAACTCGGAGCGAATGTTTTCATAAGCCTTTTTATATTGATCATAATTTTGGGCATATGGACCATGACGCTCACACCATCCTTCATCTTCAGGACAAAGACTCCAGCTTTCCACTACCCCCCATTGACTGTATGGCCCCCAGTGGATAATAACACCAAATTTCCAGTCTTGCCATTGTTTCAATTTTTGACTTACAAGATTATCCGTAGGCCAGTGGTAAGGAAACTCTTTTTCCTGTGCACGCAATCCGCTGAACTGAAAAACCAGCAGCACAGCTAGGAAAAGTCTGAATAAAATATTCTTCATGATTAATTATTGTTTAGATTGATTACTGGTTAGGTTTTCGGTCAGTTTTGTCTCTATTAAATAAGCCCCTACTTCACTAATCAATGGAGTTGCTTTTGCATCTTCGACCACCAACCGAATGGCAGTCACTTCTGTTGTAGGGAAAGTAAGTATCCTTTTATGGCCAATGGTAGTTAAAGGAATTTCATTCACAACCTCGGTACCTTTCAACAAAAGTACTTTTGCTTTTTTAACACGTTGTCCATAGGCAATAGGTTCCTGTAATACCACACAGTTAATCTTTTGTGTCGCCTTCAAATCAATTTGAAAAAGGGATTGCTTTTCATCCGAATGACTTGCAAATGTTTTGCTATTTCCATCAGCAATTAACGACTTGGCGTTTAATGCCAAATTCTGCTTAAAGCTATCTTCTCTTAATTTTTTAAAGCCCAACAATGCAATAGAGTCATTTTCGTGGATTAATCCTCTGCGATCCGGTGCAATATTCAATAATAAAGAAGAACCACGACCAACTGATTTAAAATATAAATCAAACAACTGTTCAGGAGTTTTAACTTTATTATCCTCCTCTTTATGATAAAACCAGCCCGGGCGTATGCTAACGTCACATTCGGCCGGAATCCATACTTTTCCATTTTCATTGCCGGCATTCAAAACAGCAGTTGAGGGAGATCCTGCGCCTGGAGTATAGCCAGCCGTATCCAATAAGTTCCAGTTAGTTGTACCGGCGATTCCTTTTTCATTACCAACCCAACGCAGGTGTGGACCAATATCACTAAATACTACCGTATTGGGAGCTGCTTTTTGCATTGTTTTTTTAAACTGATCCCAGTTGTAAACTTGTTTCTTACCGTTCGGACCTTCACCATTAGCTCCATCCCACCAAAATTCAAAGAAAGGTCCGTAATTGGAAATAAGCTCCTTCATCATGTTTACATACACCTGGTTGTATTCTGATGTTCCGTATTGCGGGTGATTGCGATCCCAGGGAGAAAGGTATACGCCGAATTTTAAGCCATATTCTTTACAAGCTTTCGATAAATCCTTTACCACATCCCCTTTGCCGTTTTTCCATTTACTTTCCCTTACAGTATGTTTAGAATACTTACTAGGCCACAAGCAAAAACCGTCATGATGTTTAGCGGTGAGGATAATGCCTTTTGCTCCGGCTTGTTTGGCTAATCTTGCCCATTGTTTGCAATCCAGCTGGGTGGGATTGAATGCATCTTCGGGTTCATCGCCATGACCCCATTCTTTATCGGTAAAGGTGTTAGGCCCAAAATGAATGAACCAATAGTACTCCATGTCATGCCATACCAATTGTTGTTTTGTCGGTATAGGGCCAAAAGACTTAATGTTTTTCTTTTGTGCCTTTACAGAGAAGGATAACACTAAGAAAATTAGTAATAATTTTTTTTTCATGGATTTTTATTAGACATTGGTACCAGTTACTGTTAACACTTTTTCATGTTCGAGTGAATAGAAGTTATTAGCGTTTATGCCCCATAATTTATCCTTTTCATTTTGCGAAAGCGCTGCTGTGTTCAGTTCCAAAATTTCACAACACTCCTTATAGGATGCTGCTAATAAGCTCACTGGCCAATCACTACCAAACATAACTCTTTCTACACCGAAACATTCAATAACTGTATCTATATAGGGTTTAAATATAGGTGCATTCCAATTGTTCCAATCGGCCTCGGTAACCATTCCAGATAGTTTGCAATATAGATTCGGATACTGTGCAAGAATCTGTATGTCTTTTTTCCATTCTTCAATTTTGCCATCCTTAATATATGGTTTTGCTAAATGGTCCAACACAAACGGCTGATCAGGAAACCGTTTTACAAACTCAATAACATAAGGTAAATGTTTAGGTGCAACCAATAGATCATAAGTAAAACCAAATTCCTTAAGTTTTGAAATTCCTTTACAAAAATCAGGTTTTAACAAAAAATCATCCTGCACTTCGGCTTGTAAAATATGCCTGAAACCTTTAAGTTTCTTGTAACTAGAAAAATAAATCAAACGCTCTTCAAGGTTATCAGCCCTTAAATCCACCCATCCTACAACTCCCTTAATAAACTCATTTTTGATTGCTAAATCCAATAAGAAATATGTTTCTTCTTCTGACTGGTCGGCTTGTACGGCTACACAACCATCAATATAATTTTCTTTAAATACAGGAGCAAGATCTTCTGGTAAAAAGTCACGCTGAATAACCTTCATATCATCGGTTATCCAGGCATCTCTTACCTGGTTATATTTCCAAAAATGCTGGTGGCTATCGATTCTCATAGAACTTATTTGCGTTTTATATCCAGTTTTAGAACAGTATCATAATCATCTCGATTTAGGCCTGCTAAATCAATTTTCAGTTGGCCTTTGCTCAAGCTGTATTTTACATTCTTATTATCAACCAAAGAACAAAGTTTAGCTACTTTATAGGGAAAATTATCAATGGTGATCGATGTTGCTTTAGCATCGAAAACATGCAAATAGACTTCTTTATCTGTTTCGGTAACAGCTCCCCATGGTTTTGCTTTAATAGCACTACCGTTAGTGTTGTAAACTGTATGACCATATTTCGCCATCCATTTTCCAACGCTATCCAATCTGGTTACAAACTCTGACTGAATAGTTCCATTAGGCATTGGGCCAATATTGAGTAAAAGGTTAGCATTTAAGCTTGCTGCATTTACCAATAGGTGAATTATCTGTTGCGACGACTTATACTTTGTATCCTTAATATTATAGCCCCATGAGCCATTTAAGGTTTCACAGGTTTCTAATGGTAATTGATCAGAGGCTTTTTGAAAACTCAAACCTGACTTATTTTCGCCTGGAAGATCCCGTTCAAACATTTGAAAATCTTCTCCTTGTAACGGGGAAAGATGATGATTATTGCCAACCATACATTGTGGTTGTAAACGGTGAATCAGACTGTAAATCTCATCATAGTGCCAATTCAGTCGCGAACTTCTGTCCTTTTCCCCTTCAGGTGCAGTTTGATCCCAATGACCGTCGAACCAAATACCAGAAATTTCACCATAATTGGTCAATAATTCGGTGAGTTGGTTTTTCATAAACTTAATGTAATTATTCCAATCACCCATTTCAGTTCTTCCTGTTCCTTTTCCTGTTCTACCGGTCCAATACTGATAATCGGAACGATACCAGTCTAGCAGCGAATAATAAAGCACTAATTTTATTCCTTCTTTATGACATTCATCGGCCAATTGCTTTAAAACATCTTTTCCGTATGGGGTATTGGTAATTTTCCAATCAGACTCTTTGGTGTCCCAGTTACTAAAGCTATCATGATGCCTGGTAATAAATGTAATGTATTTCATACCTGCACCTTTGGCAGTAGCCACCCATTTTTTAGCATCAAATTGCTGAGGGTTAAAAAAGTCTTTTAAATGTGTGTAATCGTCAACATGAATATTTCGGTTATTCATTACCCATTCTCCATCACCTAATACACTGGATGCTCCCCAATGAATAAACATGCCGAATTTGGCATCATGAAACCATTTCCTGGCTTCTAAATTTGCGGCAGAAGGTTGATAATTTTCTTGTGCCTGAACATTTAAAGAACCTAATATTAAGCTTATGAGAATGAGTTTTTTTTTCATAGATCTACTTGAACAATTATTATTTAGAAAAAGCTACTACCTGTTGTTTAGCTGTGCCTAAGCTATCTATGCCTAATTCTACAACATCACCTGGATTCAGGTAAATAGGTGGGTTAAAACCTAAGCCAACACCAGCAGGCGTACCTGTAGAAATCACATCACCAGGAAGCAAGGTCATAAACTGGCTTACATAAGAAATAATGAAAGGAATACGGAAAATAAAATTGGCTGTTGTTCCAGCTTGCATCTTTTTACCGTTTACAGTTAACCATAAGTTTAAATTATCTGAATCGGCAATTTCATCTTTGGTAACTAACCAAGGGCCTAATGGAGCAAAAGTGTCACATCCTTTTCCTTTATCCCAGGTACCGCCTTTTTCAATCTGAAATTCTCTTTCACTCACATCATTATGTAAACAATAACCAGCTACATAATCCATAGCTTCGGTCTCTTCAATGTAACTCGCTTTTTTACCGATTACCACCGCCAGCTCTACTTCCCAATCTGTTTTAACCGAGTTTTTAGGAATCATAATATCATCAAAAGGGCCACATAAAGCCGTTGTTGATTTCATGAAAACTACAGGCTCCGAAGGGATGGTTGCACCTGTTTCTTTAGCATGGTCGGCATAATTCAATCCAATACAAACAATCTTTGAAGGACGGGCAATAGGAGAACCTAAGCGCACATCATCACTAACCATAGGCAGTTTTCCTTCATTTTGCTTAACAAAGTCTGCTAATCGTTTTAATCCGTCGGTTTCAAAGAATTGTTCATTGTAATCTTCACCAAAAGCAGAGGTATCATATTTTACGTCGTTAATGCATACTCCGGTTTTTTCATTACCGTATTCGCCAAATCGTATAAGTTTCATTGTTGTGTGTTATTGTATTATCGAATATTAATCTATCTAATTTTTAATCTACTGTTACCTCATCTACAAACAGCCAAGCCGGAGTTCCAGCACCAGGGTTATTTTGAGGGATGTTGCCATAATAGTTGGCTATGACTTTAATATATCTTGCCATAACGCCTTTAGTATTGAACACAATTTTTTGCGCTCCATCATTTGCAATGCTAAAGTTTTTTTGCTCTTCAATTTTTCTAAAATCATTACCATTATCGGAAACAAGTATACTTACGCTTGATGGCATATAGATCCAGCTGGAAGGCTTATTGAAACAACGGATACTGACATGGTTAACCGTTTCTTTTTTACCTAAATCCACGCTTCCTTCGAAGTCCTCTCCACACCAGCCCAACCATTCCTGATCGTTATATCTGTTTTCACTACCAAAAATGCCGTTATTCCAGGCATGTTCGCCTCCGGCATTGTAATTCTTGTTAGCCAATGTTTTTAACTTTGAAGCCCTTCCTGTAGCCGCATTAATCGTGAAGGTTTTCTGCACTTTATCAACCACAACATTGTTATAAATAACCCCTACTGTAAGTTTGGCGTTGGCAGTGATGTCGACAGGACCAGTATAGGCTTTGGCATCCTTGGTTGGTAAGGAACCATCGGTAGTATAAAATACCTGAAAGCCATTTGGAATTCCTACAACCTTCGCCATTAATTTGTTGCTCACAGAATCAACGAAGCTGTTTATTTTGATATCGAATAAGTGTTTCGAATAATTCACCTGATGCTTATCAAGTCTTTTCAAATAAGGTAACAATCTACTTAAAAACTGCTCATAAGTTTGTTTTTTCGCAGACCAGGTAGCTTCAGACAAAGCCACAGAACGAGGAAAAAACATATATTCAGCTTGTTGAACTGAAGGAACAAATTCAGTCCACAGATTACCTTGCGCGCCTGCTACTAATTTTCCCTCTTCTGCCGTAAGCTCTTTCGGAATGGGTTGATAGCTGTAAACTTTGGCTAGTTTGGTGAGCCCTCCGAAAGCGGCAGGTTCATTAGGATCATCCGACTGAAAATGGTCGAAATAACAATATTCGCCAGGTGTCATTATTACGTTGTGACCTTGTTTAGCCGCTTCAATTCCTCCTTTTTCACCACGCCAGCTCATTACCGTAGCATTGGGTGCTAATCCGCCTTCTAAAATTTCATCCCAACCAATTATTTGTCTTCCCTTTTGGTTAACAAAACGTTCTATACGTTTAATAAAGTAGCTTTGTAATTCTTCTACCGATTTTAAATGTTCGTCTTTAATGCGTTGCTGACAAATACGGCATTTGCGCCAATTAACTTTCGACGCTTCATCACCCGCTACATGAATATATTTACTTGGAAATACATTCATCACCTCAGTTAAAATATCTGTAAGGAAAGTAAACGTAGCATCTTTGGTACAAAATTCATCCTGAACTTGCGAAGGATAAGGGAATGCTTTACCAGTACTGTCTAAACAAGCCAATTCAGGATAAGCCGCCAATGCCGATTTAGAATGCGCGGGCATTTCAATTTCGGGAATGATAGTTATAAACTTTGATTGTGCATAGGCCACCAATTTCCTCAACTGTGCTTGCGTATAATAACCACCATACAGGGAATCATCAGGTCTGGATGCGTAATCATAAGTAGTATTTAACGGCGTACCTTTACGATAAGCCCCGATATTAGTAAGTTTTGGATACTTTTTGCTTTCGAAACGCCATCCTTGACTATCGGTTAAATGCAAATGCAGTTTGTTCATTTTTTGCATTGCCATCAAATCGATCAACTTCTCAAGAAATGAATAAGGCATATAATGGCGAGCCACATCCATCATTAATCCTCGGTAAGAAAAGCTTGGCGCATCTTCTATCGTTACCGCCGGCACTTTCCAGGTTACATTATTTGCCAGAGTGCTGCTTTCTATATCATCAGGCAAAAGCTGCAACAGTGATTGAACAGCATAAAAAACACCAATAGGAGTTTTTGCCTTGATATTTATTTGTTTAGGCGATACAACCAATTGATAACCTTCAGCCTCAGTAATTGAGTTATTAAGTTCAACTACAATTACATTGGTTTTATTGGCTTTTTTCCCTTTTGTTAAAACGATGCCGGATGCGGTTTTCAATTTTGAAACCAAAGGCTCAATTGCAGTGGCAAGCTCCTTATTATGGCTTTTATTAACAATTTTTGTAGTTCCTGAAAAAATAAATTCTCCATCTCCCCTTTCAACTTTATTTGGATAAGGAATAATATTAAAGGACTGACTAAAACCCTTAAAAGGAAAAAAAGAAATCATGCTCAGCATGACTATTGCTGAAACATAGGTGGTTATTTTATTTTTTATAAACTGATTCATAATAGCTTTACTTTCAGGAATCTTCAAAACTGATTCAATTAATTATTTAGTTTGATAAAACCACCATCTATAGGGTAGTCACAGCCGGTTATAAAACCGGATTCATCAGAGCAGAGATACAAGGCCAGAGAAGCAACCTCCTCTGGTTTACCCATTCGTCCCATAGGTTGACTTTTTGATAGTTTTTCAAAAATCTCCTCTTCTTTTCCAGCGTAATTTTTAGCGATAAAGCCATCCACAAATGGAGTATGAACGCGTGCCGGAGAAATACTATTACATCGAATATTATCTTGCAAATAATCTTTAGCAACTGACAAAGTCATAGCGAACACAGCACCTTTACTCATTGAATAAGCAAAGCGATCAGGTATGCCTACCAAGGTTGCAATAGAAGCCATGTTAAGGATTGCACCTCCACCGTTATTTCTCATTAGTGGAATTACGGCAAACAAACAATTATAGGCACCTTTTACATTCACATCAAACACTTTGGTAAAATCTGCTTCACTCGTTGTATCGGCCTTTCCAATATGCGCGATACCTGCATTATTCACCAGAATATCTACTTTACCTATTTTATTGAATACTTCGACAACTTCTTGCTGATTGGCTACATTACAGGAATGACCAAACACTTTACCACCTGTTGCTTCAATTGCAGCAATAGTAGCAGCTGTATTTTCTTTACTTAATTCTAAAATATGAACCGTTGCACCTTGCTTGGCAAATAATTCGCTGATTGCGCGACCTATACCGCTTCCGCCACCTGTTATAACTGCTGTTTTATTTTGTAATGAAAACATGACTTTTATTTATATTTTTTAATAACTCAATGAATAAATAGGTGAAAAACTATTCGATAGTAAACCAGGTATAACTTTCCGGTTCAATACTACAGGTTAATTCAACTTCGTAGTTCCGGTTAAGTTTATAGGATTTATAGTCACCGTCCTTCTCTTTTAATTTGGCAGATGTTGCTAATCCGGTATAATACAACGGAACTTTAATGGTTCTTGTAATTTTTTCCTTTAATGGATTGTATAGCATCACCAATCCTTTTGTTTTTAGATTAGGATTAACGTGCAATAGGCCATCCCAATCTCTTCCATCAGCTCTGCGTAAATGAATAATGTCGGAATTGAGAATATCACGATACTTTTTATACCAGCTGATAACATTTATTACCGTTTGTTTAGTGGTTTCGGTATCGTATAGTCTTGGACCACGATAACACGCTTGTACTCCGGCACCATAATACTGCATCATTAGTTGATCATAATCTTTCAAATGTTCAGAAAGTGGTTCCAAGACAGATTCGGGTCCACCACCATGATAACGGGTAAGCGGTACAAAACCCCAACCCATGGATGCTGTTTTTTCCCAGGTGCCATCAAAAATATTCTGGCGGTTTAAAATTTTCTGATTCTCTCTGGGTAATGAAAAGTTTACTTCCCGATAACCGATGGCTATTTTATGTGTACCATCCAAAAAGTACCAATCAGGAGCGTTCACATATACTCCTTTTTCATTAAGCCAGTGGTATAACTCTTTTTGAATCTCCATTTGTCGCCATTGCGAATCATCCAAACCTATATGCCCCGGATGGGTGGTTGATGCACATACATCACCAGGGTATGGCCCATCATTTTCCCAAATATCAAAACCAGTTTGGGTATAGAATTTTTTTATCTTATCACGGTAGCCCAAGCCCCATTTACTACCATAACAAGGAGCATGACCGAAAAATGCGCCACCAGGTTTACCTGTTTTTGGATCGACAACATCATCTTCATCACTAATTCTACGGCTACTGAACAAGGAGTAACCTCCTATCATTATTCCTTTACTATGGGCATAATCAGCAAGAACCTTCCATTTTTGTAAATTGGTTGCTGTTGTGTCTTCCATATTTACATGACTACCAAAACTAAGTATCAATGCTTCATAACCGGTAGCAGCACATTGATCAACAGCTGTACGAACCTGTTCATCATTTTTACTAACCAAGTGCATGAAAATTGGGTTAGCAGTTGTCCATGGTGCAACTGTAGCGTACATTTTACGAATAGCTAATCCTCGTCTTTCTCTGTCGTAACTATCGATTAGCAACTCATGTGTACGCACTGATTTGAAATTTTCACCAGGCTGTAATTCAATGTCAGGATCTTTTACCGGATACACCTCCAATAAACAAGGGGTGTGATAATCGTAGTTTACCTGAGAAGTATAAGTTGAATCAACTTTCCAATGGGTAGTTTGGTCGCTGATATCGTACCGCATGGCATTATTGAACGCATAATTGGTTTCTATATAAATACCATGAGGTTTTTTCATCACTTCAGGTTTTCCCACCACAGCACTTTCTTCTTCTACGGTTCCTAAAATTTCATTGACAACACGATCTATCTTAAATACTTTATTGCCTTTATTTTCGATGCTGAGGGATTTTACAATTAAAGGTAGTCCATCATACAATTCATAATTCACTCTCACTTGCAAACCTGATAGGCGTGCAACACTAGGCTCGTATAGAAATGAAATCATTTTACCAGTGGCCTGACTATTATTGGTAGCCCAAAACTTATTTTTCCATTGTAAGTAAGGCGTAAGTGGTTTTATTTCAAATGAAACAAACTGAAAATCGTTTTCTCCCTTTGTAAACTTATTTACCCATTCCGGTCTGAGATACGCATTTTCTTTTTGTCCACTCAATCCTCCAACATTATAATCTATTCCATTAATAGTTAAACGGGCTTCAGCTTTTACCGACCTAAGCAATTGTTCATCATTGATAAGGTTTGAATAATCAATACAAGCAACATTGGGCGTAATAGTAAAAACTCTTCTTACTAAACCATTGCTAAGAATGATCTCTTTATTGTTTTCACTTTTATAAATGGTTGCAATATATGGTTGAGCGTTTAACAGCCAATCAACTTTTTTTATATTTTGAATTTTAGCATTCAAAACCGGCAACTGTTGGATGCTTGTTTGAGCCTGAACATGAATTGCGGCACCTGACAGAAGTAAAAACAGTATTTTATTGAAACCCATAATCATTTTAATTTTTCAGTGAAATACTTCTATAAAATTAGACTAGCATGTGACACTCCTTCTCCCCGCCGATACTTACAACGACTCCCTGTTAAACAAAAAACGCTAGGATACATTATAATGAAACGCCTCGTTTCCATGGAATAAAATCATCCTGACCTAATTCTACAGACTTAGGAATAATTTCTCCGCTAGCCGCTTTAATACAATATTCCAAAATCTCCTCTCCCATTTGTTCGAGTGTTTTTTCGCCGGTAATTACACCACCGCAATCAATATCAATAATATCACTCATTCTGGTAGCCAAGGCCGTATTAGATGAGAGCTTAATAGTTGGGCAAACAACATTGCCGGTTGGTGTTCCTAAACCGGTGGTAAACAAAATCAGAGTAGCACCACTGGCTGCTTTTCCGGTAGTAGCCTCCACATCATTACCTGGTGTACAAACCAAATGCAGACCCGGCTTAACAACTGGTTCCGTATAATCTAAAACATCAGTAATTGGGGCTGTACCTCCTTTTTTAGCCGCTCCAACAGATTTTATCGCATCGGTAATTAATCCATCCTTAATATTACCCGGTGAAGGATTCATATAAAAACCACTACCTACAGCTTTTGCCTGAGCGTCATAAGCCTTCATGAGATGAGTGAATTTATCAGCAGCTTGGTGGGTAACACAGCGGTCAACTAAGTTTTGTTCAGCGCCAAACAGTTCAGGAAACTCCGCCAATAAAACTTGTCCACCTAGTGCTACTAATAAATCAGAAGTATATCCAACTGCCGGATTTGCCGAAATACCTGAGAACCCATCAGAACCTCCACATTTTACGCCAATGCAAAGTTTACTTAGTGGTTGAGGAGTTCTCTCGACTTTGTTTACTTCAATTAAGCCCTCAAATGTTTTTTGAATAGCTTCTGCAATCATTAATTCTTCTGATACAGCCGATTGTTGTTCGAAAATATACATCGGCTTATTAAAGTTAGGATTGCGTTTTTTGATGTCTTGCAGTAATAAATCAACTTGCAAGTGCTGACAGCCTAAACTCAGAATAGTGATACCGGCAACATTGGCGTGGTCGGCATATGAAGCTAATAATTTGCTAAGCATTTCACTATCTTGCCTTGTGCCACCACAACCGCCTTCATGATTTAAAAATTTAATACCATCAATGTTTGGAAACAAACGATCATTAATAATAATATCTTCTTCCTGTAACAAAAATTGTGGGGTCAGCGTCGCCGTATCGGTTTGTTGTTTATGAGCTGAAATTAATTTACTAACTGCTTTCCGGTATTTATGAGATGGCGCATACCCCAATTGTTGAAGCAGCGCATCTTTGATATAATCCAGATTTCTATTTTCGCAAAAAACCGTTGGAATAAATAACCAATAATTAGCTGTTCCTACTCTTCCATCGTTACGTAAATAACCGTTAAAAGTTCTTTCTTCCCATTTGTTCACATCCGGTGCTGTCCAATGATAATCATTTTGCTTTTTATAATTTTCATTAGAAGCATGCTTGATATTATGAGTATGAATTAACTCTCCTTTTTGAATAGATTGAGTGGCTTTGCCAACCAAAACACCATACATAATAATCTCATCACCCACGACAAAATGCTTCATGGCAAACTTGTGCTTGGCTGCAATATCATTTTGCAAAGTATAACATTCATTCTTAAATTCGATAATATCGTTTTTGGACAAATCGGTTAAAGCAACTAGTACGTTATCTGTAGAATGAATTTGTAATATTTTTTGAAACATAAAAGTGATTGTTATTGCACCTGAACTAATTAATTGCTTTCTGTTTTAATTTTATGACCCTTCCAACCGAACCAGGCCACAACTATAAAGCAAACCAATGGTACTGTATAGCCATACTGAATGTTATCAATTGATTCGCCAACCATTGCAAAAACGCGCGGCAATATAGCACCTCCAACAATTGACATTACGATTAAGCTACTTCCGAATTCTGTATCGCCACCCAAATCTTTAATGCCTAAAGAAAAAATAGTAGGGAACATAATAGACATAAAGAAGCATATACCTATTACTGTATACACGGTAATCATTCCATGCGCAAATATGGCAACTAAGCATAATGCTATATTTATTACGGCATAAGAAGCAAGTAAATACTGAGGTTTGATGAAAACATTTAAACCTGTTCCTACAAATCGGCCTATTAAAAAGGCAATACCGCATATTCCAAGATAGTCAGCTGCCTGTACATCTGTTATACCTGCTGATTTTGTTGCATATAAAATAAACAAACTAAAAACACAAACCTGAGCGCCTACATAGAAAAATTGAGCCGCTACCCCCCACGATAAATGCTTGTGTTTAAAGGCATGTAAAATGTTTTTACCAGCAACATGTTCGCCGGTTGTTTGAATTTTTGGAAGCTTAACTAATGAGAATAAGATTGCTATCAAAACCAGAATACCACCTAAAACAAGATAAGGTGTTTTTACTGAAGAGGCCTCTGCTGCTAGTGCAAGTTTTTTGGCACCTTCGGTCATTGCATTTAATTCATTATCTGTATGCCCTTTTGTTAGTATAAGTCTTGCTCCGATAACAGGAGCTAAAGCAGCAGCCAGCCCATTAAACGATTGTGCAAAATTCAGTCTTAACACCGATGTTTTAGCATCACCAAGAGAAGATATATAGGGATTTGCTGCGGTTTCTAAAATAGTTAAGCCACAAGCTATAATAAACAATGCTACCAAGAAGAAGCCGTAAAGCTGAGTGTTTGCGGCAGGAATAAACAGGAACGAACCCGTAGCAAAAATCAATAATCCTATAATGATACTCGATTTATAACCATATTTCTTCATGATAATGCCCGCAGGTATAGCCATTATAAAATAAGCTATAAATACAGCAGAATCAACCAATGTGGCCTGAACGGCGGTAAGTGTAAATGAGCGTTTTAAATGCGGTATTAGTATTGGATCCAAGTTATGTGCAAACCCCCACAGGAAGAATAAGCTTGTTACCAAAATAAGTGGTACTAAATAGTTTTTGGTTCTGCTAGGACTTTTAACAGCTACGGTTTGAGTTGATAATTCCATGAAAGAGTTTAGGTTAAAGTTGAAAGATTTTATTCATTTCTACCCATTTCTGACCAGGTAAGGCAGATGGTAAGGCTTGTTGATAGTTCCACATCAGCGTTTCCCATTCCTGTACTTTTGGATTATTATCATCCATAGTACTCTTTTTTTCAAAAGAAAATTGTTCATTGGCTTCCAGTATCATGAACAACCTGTTTTCAATGCGATAAATTTCAAGACGTTCAATTCCTGCAGCAGTTATGCTCTCTAAAATTTCCGGCCAAACTTGTTGATGATACTTTTCGTATTCTGTAATTAGCGCTGCATCAGGTATTAAATCAAGTGCAAGGCAGTGTCTTTTTAACATTATTTAAATAGTAAGGTTGTTAATAATTTTTCGAATTCAATATCTATATGCAATAGCTTTAGCTTAACAAGTGTAAATCCTCGCAATTTTAAACATTGTATTTCACAAAGAAAGTGTTATTGTTCAAAATTAATTTTATCTAATTGTCGAATTAATAAACGATATTAACATACAATGCTACAAATTGACTCAAATAAATGAATATAGCATTGAAGTCTTCTTACTGAAAATCGCATAAAGCAAATAGCTTATTTATCAACTGTAACAATATCCCTAACCCGAATATCTTTTGAAGATGCCCCAATCATAATTCTAAATTCACCGGGTTCAACTACCCACTGCATCTGCTCATTTAGCATTTTTAACAGGTCGGGGGTAATCGTAAATGTAACTTCTTTTGTTTCTCCTGGTTTTAAATGAATACGTTGAAAACCTTTCAACTCTTTAAGAGGACGAGCCACTGATGACACCAAGTCGCGAATGTACAGCTGTACCACTTCGTCGCCTTCTCGTGTTCCGATATTTTTTATCGTGCAATAAACTACAGTTGATTCATTTTTAGAAAAATGCTGTTTATCAAAACGCAGATTACTGTATGCAAATTTAGTATAGCTTAATCCGAAGCCAAACGGAAATAAGGGTTGACCGGTAAGGTTGACATAATCATCGGTGCGTCCGGTGGGTTTATGATTGTACACTAAAGGTAACTGCCCCTCGGCTATAGGAAAAGTAATTGGCAAGCGGCCGGCAGGATTGTAATCACCAAATAACACATCGGCTAAGGCATTTCCTCCTTCTTCTCCCGGATACCATGCATCTACAACTGAAGAAACATTATTGATCCATTTGGTCATGGTAATGGCACTACCACCAATTAGAACCACCACCACAGGTTTGCCGGTCGCGGCAATTCTATTAATCATTTCTTCCTGATAACCGGGTAAATTTAAATAAGCCCTGTCGAGTGATTCTCCTTCTTCAATACCGGTTACAACAACAGCTACATCCGATTTTTGAGCCGTTGCCACTGCATCATCAATTTTCTGTTGCCAATCATTAGGCACACCGATATTCCAAATAAGCTTAAACCACGCTGAACCCGAAGACTCAAAAAATTCTACACGGATATCATATTCCTTGTCTTTTTCAAAATAATAGTCGGTTAATAAGGTACTGTATGTTTGGCTTTTCCAATTATCAATTATTAGTTTTCCATTCAAATAAAGCCGATAACCATCGTTACCATCCAGTCCAATCTTAAATTTACCTGTTGCCGGTGCTTTTAATTTACCTGTCCATTTAACCGAATAGAAATCATAATTAATGTCTGGGTGAGGAGAATACAGGGTCCAGCGAAAATTCATTTTTTTATCCACCCTGGTCACTACCGGTTTACCATTTAAGGCAATATTGTTGAAATATTCACCCAATAAACCATTCTCTGTTTTTCCGTTTGCGCTTACAGATAAATTTGCTGATGGCACCGTAACCCATTCATCCGATTGGCGGCCGCAACCAGGGGAATACAGTACATTGCTTGTTTTATTTAACTTATTTTTAATACCATCGAGAATACTAATTTTTCCATTGCCAGGTCCGCTGTAACCGCCCAACCTTGCTTCAACGGCATCGGTGCCGATAAGCGCCAATGAATGTATTGATTTCTGAAGTGGTAAAACGTTATTATCATTCTTTAATAACACTATGGATTTTAATGCTGCTTCTTTTGCTAATGTTTTGTGAGCCGGATTCCCATTCCATTTATTCACTTCATTTTCATTTACATACGGATGTTCGAAAAGCCCCAATTGGAATTTAATTGTCAGAACCCGTTTTACGGCTTCATCCATAGTTTTTTGATCAATTCTGCCATCCAAAAATGGTGGGATAAATAGCTTGTAATGCTCATAATCCGTCTGAAATATGACATCCAATCCATTGTTGATGGCTTTAGCCGAAGCATCGGGATAATCGTTTGCTGTAAAATGCAAAACATTGGCACCTCCAACAGCCGAAGCGTCTGAAATTACGAATCCCTTAAAGTTCAATTCTTGTTTCAGTTTTTTGTTTAACAACCAATCATTTGCAGTACATGGACTTCCATTTAAAGAATTGTAAGAAGTCATTACACTGCGGGATCCTCCTCTTTCGAAACAAGCCTTAAAAGGTGGAAGATAAATTTCTTCCAGCAAGCGTTCATCGAAATCAATGGGATAACTATCACGGCCGCCATCTCCACTATTAGCTAAAAAATGCTTAGGTGTAGTAACCACATCCATTTTTTCAAATGGAGAAACGAAAGCTACTCCCATTTCCGATGATAAATAAGGATCCTCCCCATAGGTTTCCTCCACCCTTCCCCAACGAACATCACTGGCAATATTGACAACAGGGGACAAAATTTGACGAATCCCCCTGCTTTTTGTTTCACGGGCAATGGCTTCGGCTACGCGTCTCATCAACGACGTGTCCCACATGGCAGAAAGACCTATGGATTGAGGAAATGCAGTAGCTCCATCCCTGACCAAACCATGCAATGTTTCATCAAAGGCAATTATGGGGATGCCTAAGCGTGTTTCTTCTACAAAATAGTTTTGAATAGCGTTAATCTTCCTGGCTGTTTCCAATGCCGTTGCAGAAGAGCTGTAACTAAGCAACTGTCCGGCGGCATCCGTATTACCCTTGGTACTTACCTGAAATCCAAATATGCCCTTCTGGTATTTTTCCTTTCCTTCTTCCAAATCGCCCGGAATCATGAATAATTGCCAAAACTTTTCCTCAGTATTCATTCGTGATAATAAATCCTTTACTCTTTCATCTATGGAAAGCTTAGGGTTTTTATAAGGCAACTTGGCTTGTGAAAAAGCAGAAAAAGATAAAAATGTGAATAGTATTAAAATGAAGAACCTTTTCTTTTCTATCATAATTATTTATAAATAGCTATCAATAACAAAGAAAAGCTATTTACTGAGAATAAATTTTACCAAACTGTCGAATTAGTAAACGATATTAACATGGTCTTCTATGAAATAATTCACACGAAGTATATAGAATTGAATTACAATTTTTTATTTTCATCGGTTCAACCGATAAACCCAAAATGAAACCTCAATTATTAAAAGTAGCCGTTAACCCTACAAATTCATTCAATGCCCGACAGGATACGGTTCCATATATGAATAACCGCTGGCATTATCACAAGGAAGTAGAACTTATATATTTTAAGCAAGGTAATGGAACACAGTTTATTGGCGACAGTATTAAACGTTTTCAATCTGGCGATGTGGTATTAGTAGGGGCTTATTTGCCCCATTACTGGCGATTCGACGATGTTTACTTTGAGGAAAATACGGACGTTACCGCAGATGTAAGGGTTATACATTTTTGCGAGAATTTTTGGGGTGACCATTTTCTAAATTTACCAGAAAACAACTTAATTAGAACAACACTCGACAAAGCCAAACGTGGCATCCAGCTGAGTGGAGAAACGCAGATTGATGTTGGTGAATTACTTAATCAAATTCTTAGTACCGAAGGGCCAAAAAAAATAATTTTACTGATGGAAGCGCTCATGGCCATTGGCAGCTGCAGCCAGCAAACCTTATTGTCATCTATTGGTTTCCGTCATGATTTTGAACAGTCTGAAAATGACCGGATACATGCAATTTATGACTTTTCACTCGCCAACTATAAACGTAAAATACAATTGGAAGAAGTAGCTAATATTGCTAATGTGAGTCCTAATTCTTTTTGCAGGTATTTCAAATCAAGAACCAGAAAAACCTATTCGCAATTCATTAATGAAATAAGGGTGGGCACAGCATGCAAACTTTTGATAGACAATAAAATAAATATTAAACAGATTTGTTTTGAAAGCGGCTTCCAGAATTTTGCCAGCTTCCATAAATATTTTAAAATGATAACCGGCAAAAGCCCCTTAAATTATCAGAAAGAATTTTTACCTAAAGTATAATTAAGTGAATGCAACCACCATAATCATTAAAATAAATGAAAGAGCTTACCATTATCTTTTTATTATTCCTTAGCATTGGTTGTAATCAACTTAATGGAAATTTCACTTGAAAGATTGCCTATTACAAACAACTACATGCTCAACCCTGGATTAGCGAAGCATCAGATCTGGACGCCAATGGAATCAGTCTTTCATACCAACTAACAGTAAACTAATGTTACACTGTTAAAAAACTTTCAGTCAACAGTCTCGTATAACTTTGAGTAGTTGGTATAATAAACACATAGGTAAACTTATTTAATTTATAAATATATTGTTGATAGTGATAATGGCTACATAAACTTTCTTGTCAGGTCCGAAGATGATGGTACGAAGTAAGGATATAAACCTCAATTTACTAATGATTATATGGGAAAAGGATTGGATATGGTTCATAACGCTTGTTGTGAAATCGTATTCGCCATTATTAAAAAAGAATAGTTTGTTATGGATAGCAACCATTCAATTGTTGAACATCAAATTGAATATTTTAAACTATAATCAAAAAAGGGAGCAAAAGGCTCCCTTTAATATTAACTTAAATCAAGAATTAAGAAACACTCTCGACACTTAACTTCTATATTCGCTTTTACGTATGTATCCACCGTAAGACTTAATAATAAACTTCCGATTGCATCTCCTTTAGTTTTTTCCCTGAATCTTTCTGAATTTTTATACTTATTTTCATATAATTCTTCCGCTTTTCCCGCATCAATCTCTGAAATTGTTAAAGCAAATTCCAAATTCTGATCGGCTGATTCCAATAGAACTTTCAGACCTGATGAAATATTACAAATAATAACTTTCTCATCTATGATTTGATTTGCGAAAATCATAATCGGAATCTCTTTAAAAGTTCCAACTACATGAAAAGGATAAGGTGAAAAATTTTCATTTCGAAATGCAATAAAATCTTTATTATTTACTAATTCACCTTGAATACCAAAATAAAATTGATTGGACATAATTATCAATTCTGGTAAGTTATTCTTGAAATTCTTGAGATATAGTTCAAGGTTTTCTAAAATACTTTTTCTTGTTTTCTTAACAAAAACACCGTTTTTGATGATATTATCAAAAACGTCTTTTTCAAATAATCTACTAACTTGACTACCTATATTAGAAGGTATGTAGATTTCTTGAGCATCATCAATAAAGAATTTTCTAGACTCAAAAAGAGTACTCCCCAGCCTCCCTAGACCGTTAACGTCATCAATTGCACTATAGGAAATATTATCTTTCGAGAAGTATCTAATTGCTTTTAAAAGTTTATCACTCCTTTTCCATAGCTCCAAATTGGTATTTATGAACCTATTGATTTTTTGAGCAGATAAGGCTTTTTCCAAGGCATCTTTTTCAATTATGGCTTCTTTACGTTTATCTAATTTATTTATTATCTCGTTTACTCTTAATATTGCTTCATCAATATTATCAATTTTGAGAAATTCTGCCCATTTAATTTTATTCTCATTATTCTCATTTATTGTAGATACTAAACTCTTTGATATATATATATTACATCTTGTGATTTAGATTCTGTTAAAAGTTTATCTAATGCCTTATCTCCATATTTAGAAGACACAATCTGATTTTTCAAAATGGAAATTACAAAACCCAAAATGATGAAGTGATCAGTATAAAGCATACTATACGCTTGACCATTTAATCTCTTCTCAGAATTCCAAATCCAATCATTCCAATTAAAGTAACTATCTTTTTTCTCTAAATAATAAAGTGTTTTTTCGAAAAGGTAGTTTAGGCGAGTTTCACTTAAACTATTATCAAATTCTAGTAATGTAATAATATTATCAGGAACCTTTTCAAACTCAATATTCTGATAAATTTTAAAGCATAACCAATAGTAATTATAAGAAGCAATGGCGTTAAAATCGAAATAAATTGACTGCCATAACTTATATTCCGATTCTTCCGATTCGCTTAATTCATCGAATATTATTTTACTCTCAAATGAATCATATCTTCTAAAAACTTCCGCTTTAGTCATAGAAATTTCATTCAGAATATTTTCTAAACTGTTGAAATCACCTTTTTCGATTAAAATTTTTATTGTTTCACTAAAATCAATCAATAATGGCTGGATTAACTCTTGGTGTTGAGTAGAAATCTTAACATCATCTTTATAAATAATATTAAAATCTATAATTTCTCTAATTCTCAAAAAAAAGTCATCAACAACTTCATACCCCAATTTTTGATCATCTAGTTTTAAATATATTCTTCTCGGAAGACCGGATAAAATATATAAAATAAGCGGTCTATTATGATTTAATGCATATACAATGCATTTGTAGTAAAATGTCAATAATACGGAAAGAATATCTGATCTATTATTTTTATAGGTATCCACAAAAAACAAGGGGTGCTTATCAAATAATCTTAAGGAGAAAGATGGTTCATTAGGCTCTTCTAATATTCTTAAATAAGCATTTAAATTTTTATCAAGTAATCCTTGGTCATTTTGAAATAATGAATTACTTGTTTTTAGTAGAAACTCTTCTGATAATCTAGTTTTTATTCTCTCATTATGTTTATTACCAGTGGCAACAGACACTACATATGATACATATAAATCATTTAAATAATCAGCATCTAAGAACTTAAATACTCTTTGAAAAATTATAATTAAAAAAACTAGAAATAATACAAATGCATAAACTCCAGCATTAATTAACTTAATAAAAAATATGTCAGAAATAAATGAATTATCATTTCCAACTAAAATGAAAATAGATAAAGGGATAACGTTTAGGATTACGAAATAAAATAAGGAGAAAAAATATGATTCCTTAAATACTAAAAGAAGAATGCTTTGATCATTCTTCAATTGTACAATTGAAAATATTATTGCAGAAATAGCAAGAGATATTGTCAAAATTGTAATGAAATTAGTGTTAAGATCCTTAGCAAGATCATATGCTTCAGATCGAGTCAGGTGAAAAACTTCTATCCATTCAATGGATATACAGGATATTAAGTAAAAGCAAACAATAAAAAGAAGAATTGAAAAAATAGATTTTTCAGATTTAAGAAATTCCATAGAAAATATAGATATTCAAGCAATATAGGAAATAATAGAAAAAGAATGTCCCCTATTCCGTCCCCTGAAAATACAAAACCCCTGCAAATACTTGATTTACAGGGGTTTTAATGATTTTATTGTACCCGGAGCCGGAGTCGAACCGGCACGGTTTCCCATCGGTGTTTGAGACCGACGCGTCTACCAATTCCGCCATCCGGGCATATTTTGCTGATGTTTGGTAGTGACTACCGTTTCATCGTTAGCGGGCTGCAAACATAAGAAGAGAATCTTTAATTCGCAACAAATATTTTCTTCTATAATAGTTATCCTTGATTATCAGCAACTTTTTTTTCTGATCAGCTGTATTCAGTCCTTCATAATCGGTTATTAAATAAGTTAATTCCTCCGAAAGGTCTGTTTCAAAAGCTTTCACCTGCCCTTGCACCCTCTTCAAACTTTCCTCATCACCATCCATCTGCAAGTCCATTAACTCTTCATTAATATCCATCATCTCCATTAAAAAGGCTTGCGGCAATTGATACTTTTCACCGTCTTGAATTAAGCCATTTATTTCAAGGATGTATTCCAAACGCTTATCGGGGTTAGATAGCACCTTATAGGCATTGTTATTTAATGTAGAGAGCTCCAGTATTTCATCCTGCTTTTCCTGGGATTCATTCACATAAAAATCCGGGTGATATTCTTTACTGAATGCATAAAACTTCTTTTTCAGTACAGATTCATCAATAAAAAAAGAAACAGGAAGATCGTAAAATTGGAAATAGTTCATTGTTCGTATTGAGAGAGGAGTATTGTATATTGAGATCTAAGTAAGTAATGAGTGTCATTCCGATAACCTTCGGAACAAAGTTGATTGCAATTCACCAAGAGCAGCATCGTTTCATCACTTGACAAAAAGGACTAATGAAAATGTGAGATTCGGTTTCTCAAATCTCACATTTTCATTAGATACGTAACTAAAAAATCTATTTTATCAATTTAAGAATATCATTACCAAATGCAAAAATCATTAAACCGATAAGAATTACAAAGCCTACCATTTGTGCACGTTCCATAAACTTATCACTTAATGGCTTGCCCTTTATCATTTCAACAACAAGAAACACGGCATGTCCACCATCAAGAGCCGGTATCGGCAATAGATTCATAAAAGCAAGCACCAATGAAATTAAACCCGTCAAGGTCCAGAATTTAGCCCAATCAAAGGTCGAGCCGTACAGCTTAGCCATACCAATTGGACCTTGTAAGGCTTTTGTCGGCTTAACTTCACCTTTAAGAATCTTACCAAAACCTTTAGTTTGGTCAACCAGTGTTTGTTTCGCTTTTTCAGCACCAATTGGCAATGCTTCCAGAAGACTATAGTTCTGCGTTTTATAGTTAACATCAATAATCTTTGGCATAAAACCAATTGTTCCGTCTTCAGTCACTTGCACTTTAAGCTTATTCGGCTGACCGTTACGAACAATGGTTAATTCAACCATTTGATTTTTATAAGCAGCTAAGGCCGCTTGCAAATCATCAAAAAAATCAATTTTGGTTACGTTAACAGCAGTTATGTTATCATCTGGTAATAAACCGGCTTTTTCGGCATTGCTACCAAGCACCAACTCTCCTACTCTAAACTGAACCCGAGGCGCTATAAAACTTCCTTTAGGAGCATCGGTTACCTTTTCAATAAAATCAGCCGGTACCTTAATGATTAAGCGCTCAGAATCACGTTCAACCGTAAGATCCACATTGCCTAAAAGCACTTTAGCACCTAGAAGATCTTCAAAACGATCAACTGGTGTTCCGTTAACAGCTGTGATCTTATCGCCGGTTTTCAATCCGATTTCCTGGGCTAAGGGATAAGCTACAATACCGTTTTTAACTTCAGAATTAGGTGTATAGGTTTCGCCGTATTTAAAGGCAAGCATCCAAAAGATGAAAACACCTACAATTACGTTCACGATAATACCACCTAACATTACGATTAAACGTTGCCAAGCTGGTTTTGAACGAAATTCCCAAGGTTGTGCGGGCTCCTTCATGGCGTCAACATCCATTGACTCATCAATCATCCCTGCAATTTTTACATAACCACCCAATGGTAACCAACCCACTCCATATTCAGTATCACCTTTTTTAAAGCTGAATAATTTTACACCCCAAGCGTCAAAAAACAAATAGAATTTTTCGACTTTAATTCCAAAAGCACGAGCTGCCAAATAATGACCCAACTCGTGTAAAACAACCAAAATTGACAACCCGGCCAACAATTGGGCCGCCATGATTAATCCACTCATTATTTGCTATGCGTTATATTTAATTTAATAAGTATTGATTTACACTAACCAACAAGTAATTAGTGTTGAAATTTCCGAAATGTTACAATCGAATTTTATTATTTCTACAAAGTAATTAATTCTCCAGCCATTTTGCGCGCTTCCCTATCTGTTTGAACGTAATCCTCGTAACAAGGTTTCGACACATAGGTAACTTTCTCCATACAGGCTTCAATTACATCCGACATTTGTAAAAAACCGATTCTGTCCTTCAAAAATGCATCCACAACCACTTCGTTGGCAGCATTTATGACACAAGGACAGTTTCCGCCACGATTCATGGCCTCAAAAGCAAGGGCAAGATTACGGAACGTTTTAGTATCAGGAGATTTAAACGTTAGATTATTGAAATTATCAAAACTGAAACGCGGAAAATCATTTTTTATTCTCTGAGGATAAGCTAAAGCATATTGAATAGGCAGTTTCATGTCAGGAAGTCCGAGTTGAGCTTTTATAGAGCCATCCTGAAACTGTACCAATGAATGTATAATTGACTGAGGATGAACCACCACCTCGATTTGATTAATATCTAAATTGAACAACCATTTTGCCTCAATTACTTCTAATCCTTTATTCATCAAGCTGGCTGAATCAATGGTAATCTTTGCGCCCATTGTCCAGTTTGGGTGTTTTAATGCCTGCGTTTTGGTTACAGCTAAAAGATCTTCACGTTCTTTTCCAAGAAATGGCCCTCCGGAAGCCGTTAAAATAATTTTTTCAATCGGATTATGCTCCTCTCCTACCAAACATTGAAAAATAGCGGAATGTTCAGAATCAACGGGTAAAATATCGACCTTATGCAATTTAGCAAGTTCGGTGATCAAATCGCCGCCAACCACTAAGGTTTCTTTGTTAGCGAGTGCAATATTTTTATGAGCCTTTATGGCAGCAATGGTGGGTTTTAATCCCGCATAACCAACCAGAGCCGTTAACACGATGTCAACGGAATCCAATTGCACAATTTCAACTAATGCATCTTCTCCGGCTAATACTTCAATCGATGTATTTGCTAAAACCTGCTTTACCTGATTATATTTTTCTTGATCAGAAATGACCACTGCACGTGGTATAAACTCAAGCGCTTGCTCAATAAGTACATCAGCACTACCATTAACGGTCAATACCTCTGCCCTAAATTTATCAGGATTCGCCCTAATTACCTCCAACGCCTGCGTGCCAATCGACCCGCTTGAACCTAAAATTGCTACTCTTTTCATCTCCCCTTCAGGATACTTCTATACTAATTAATTTTATATAAGATTGTCAACGAAACTAACTCATCTGCTATTTTCCTGTCGTTTGACAATCTCGGCACTTTATTTTGGCCACCTAATTTGCCTTGAGAACGCATGTAATCAATAAAGGCTCCTTTTTTTAACATACGAATCTTTAATGGCTGCAAGATTTTACCATCTATTAAATCGAAATAGTAAACGTTCTTTTCCTGAAGCAGTTTATCCACCTTTTCCATAAACAGATCTGGATTTTCAGGCTGATGTTCACCAAACTCAACAAACCATTCATGGAAAGGCAAACCTCCATCCGGATCATTTACCTGAGGAGCTACTGTGAACTCAACCACATCGACACCTTCCTCCTCCGCAGCTTTCATCAATGCATACTCTACTTCTTCACCGATAACATGTTCTCCAAAAGCAGAAATATAATGTTTTATTCGACCCGAAACCACAATGCGATAAGGCTCTTTGGAAACAAATTTCACAGTATCTCCTATACTGTATCCCCAAAGACCTGCGTTGGTGTTTAAGATAATCGCATAATTTTTATCGAGTTCAACATCTTTCAAGGAAAGTCGGGTTGGATTTTCATTGAAATATTCTTCAGTTGGAATAAATTCGAAGAATATACCTGCATCAACATTTAATAACAATCCTTTTTCCTTTTGAGAATCCTGAAAAGCAATAAAACCTTCAGAAGCCGGATAAGTTTCAATAGAATCTACTTTGCGACCAATAACAGCTTCAAGTTTAGCACGGTAAGGTTCAAAGTTTACGCCACCATGTATAAAGAGGTTAAAATTTGGAAAAATGTCTTTAATCTTCTTTCCAGTTTTAGCGGCCAGCCGATCAAAATACATTTGAACCCAAGGAGGAATCCCGGAAATCAGAGACATATTTTCATTTATCGTTTCATCAACAATGGCGTTTACCTTTTGTTCCCAATCGTCCATACAATTGGTTTCATAACTCGGCATACGGTTCTTCTGCAAATAAGCAGGTACGTGATGAGCTGAAATGCCCGATAGACGACCCACTTTAATACCGTTCTTCTCTTCCATTTCAGGACTGCCTTGAAGGAAAATCATCTTACCATCTACAAAATCAGCATTACCTGTTTCAGCAATGTATAACAGCAAAGCATTACGAGCAGCATTAATATGCTCAGGCATTGATTCTTTACTTATCGGAATATATTTTACACCCGAAGTTGTTCCTGAAGTTTTGGCAAAATAAAGTGGTTTTCCAGGCCAAAGAACATCCTTTTCTCCTTCAACAACGCGATCAATGTATGGACGCAAATCCTCATAATCAACAATGGGAACCTGCTTTATAAAGTCTTCGTAGGAATGAATTTTTGAAAAATGATGATCACGACCATAAGCCGTTTGTTTGGCCTGACTAAGCAATTTATGCATCCATTTATCCTGTAAAGCAACAGCATTATTCTTCCACTTATTTACACGAGCAGAAACGAGATTAGCATAAGGTTTACTCAGAGCAGCTTTAATTCCCATAAGGGGCAAATATAGGCTTTGAAAGGAAGATTAAAGATCTAAAAAAGTGAAAATTAGTAATACAACAATGATGAGGTAGATAAATTCATTTCCAGAAAGAGAATTATTGAATTAAAAAATCATAAAACTGAACCTATATGAACTATTTTAATTGACTATAAGTTTGAGCTCCAATAGACCACAAATACAATTATTAATTATTGGAAATAAAAAATAACTTGCAATTTAATTTATGACATTCAACCTAAACTATGAAAAAAAAGATAACTATACTGATTTTCGCCTTTTTATCATTGATTTTAGTTTATTTGATTTTCTTCAATAAGAAAAAAGAGCAATTACCAATTACAGCGGAAGCCCAAAAAACTGACTTTAAAGATCAAGTGCTGTGTAGCGGAGAATTACTAGCAGAATTCTCAGAAGACATTAATGGACCTACGAGTTTGGCAAGGTTTAATATTTATGAGGTAAAGCTGCAAGACATTATTGCTGAAGGTACAGAAGTTAAAAAAGGTGATTATATCTGTTCTCTAGACAAATCGGCTATTAGTCCAAAAATAAATGAAGCCAATGAGAGCTTGGTAAAAGCAAAATCAGAACTTACTAAAACCTCACTTGATACAGCTTTAACCTTACGAGAAGCCCGAGTTGAAATTAACAATCAATTTTACGAAATCGAGCAAAAAAGCCTCGTCTTACAACAGAGTAAGTACGAACCACCTGCCACGATAAGGCAAGCAGAACTGGAACTTGAAAAGACCAAGCGTGAGTTAAAAATAAAAAAGGAAGATTATCGATTAAAACAAGAAAAGCAAATTGCTCTTATGAAGGCTGCTAATTCCGACGTGCAAGTATTTCAGAATAGAGTAAACGAATTAATGGCCCTACAAAACAGCTTTGTTATTAATGCTCCTAAAAATGGTTTAGTAATCTACAAAACCGACTGGAACGGTAGGAAAATAAAATCAGGATCGACTATTAGCCCATGGAACCCGGTTGTAGCTTCCCTTCCTAACTTATCAAGTATGTTAACCAAAACGTTTATCAATGAAGTTGATATTCGTAAGATCAAAAAAAACCAATTAGTACAAGTTGGTTTTGATGCCTTTCCAAACATCAAGTTACCTGGAAAAGTGATCTCTGTTGCCAATATGGGAGAAGCTCAACATGGCTCAGACAACAAAGTATTTGAGGTAATGATAAAACTAGAAAAATTAAATCCCGCTATAAAACCGGGTATGAGTACCTCAAATGCTATTCTTATTAGTGAGATAAAAAATCAATTAACTATTCCGCTTGAGGCTGTTTACTCCGATCATAACCTAAGTTATGCCTATGTAAAAAACGGATCGACGATTGATAAAAAGGAAATAAAGCTAGGAGCAGTAAACGAAAATGAAGCAATTATTTTAAAAGGGTTGAACGAAAAAGAAACCGTGTTGCTCACTGAACCTGAATCAGCAAAAAAACTATCAATTATTCGATTAACGAAATAATCAGACTAAACATCTATGATAAGTATTTTTAATGATCGCAATCTCAACAGTCTTGAGATTGCCTTTTCTTCGATCATGGCAAACAAGGTCAGAGGGGTTCTTACTGCGCTGGGAATTATTTTTGGCGTGGCTGCCATTATTACAATGCTAGCTATTGGCAAAGGTGCCGAGGCCGAAATTTTAGAACAACTTAAAACAACAGGAGTAAACAATATTATTATTAACGCCATTGATCTGAATAATAATGAATCAGCGACTAAAAAAGAAGAAACAGAAAATGAGGCTGTGAAACCAATAGCTCAAACTAAACTTTTTTCAAAAGGCTTAAGCTTAGAGGATGTAAAAAGTATTAAATCTATCGCCAATACGGTAGAAGATATTAGTCCTGAAGCACAATTTGAAACTAGCCTCATGTGCGCTGGGCGGAAGCAACAAATAAAGTTAATTGGCATCACCTCTTCTTTTATAAATACCAATGCTTTGGAAATTTCGCAAGGAAATCACTTCAATAAAACTCAAGAAGAAGAGGGACTGGCTGTTTGTATTATCGGAAACGATATAAAAAAGCGTTTTTTTACTACCGAAGATGCAATTGGTAAATACATTAAATGTGGTAATCAATGGCTAAAAGTTGTGGGGGGGATCAAAGAAAAAAAAAACAATAAAACCGCGCAAAAAAACTTCGGTATTCGTGATCAAAACAGTGATATTTATGTACCTATTCAAACGTTATTAATTCGTTATCAAAACCCCGCAATAATAAAACCACAATCATCCAATGCTGAAGAAGAAAATCAAAAACAAACAAACCACCAAATAAAACGCCTTACTGTTAAAGTAAAATCAAGTGATGATTTAGAAGCTACAGCTGAGCTGATTACCAAACTTCTAAAACGACGTCATAACCAGGTTATGGATTTTGAGGTAATAATTCCTGAAATACTGCTCAAACAAGAGAAAAAAACCAAGGAAATCTTCAGTTTTGTTTTAAGTGCTATAGCTGGCATTTCATTATTGGTTGGAGGTATTGGTATTATGAATATTATGCTGGCCTCGGTACTTGAGCGTACCAAAGAAATTGGTACTCGTTTAGCCATTGGTGCTCAGAAACGTGATATTATCAAACAATTTTTGTTCGAAGCAATTTTAATCAGCCTTTCGGGTGGCATTATAGGTATCGTATTGGGTGTTAGCGGTGCTTTATTAGTTGCCAAAATTGCTAAAATTAACACTCTCATTTCGGGCTTCTCAATTATCATCTCATTTGCGGTAGCATCAGGAGTGGGTATTATTTTTGGCTATACTCCTGCAAAAAAAGCAGCCAACCAAAATCCTATTGAATCATTACGCTATGAATAAAAATTTCCTAAGCTTGGTTTCTTTATTGATAACTTTTACCACCGTAAAAGCACAATCTGATTTATTGCTGCTAAAAGATGTTGTCAGAAAAGCCCAGGTTCAATCACCTGCTTACTTCAGAGCCCGGAATATGGCTTTAAACCATATGTATTCATATAATGTTTACAAAGCCGGCTTATTGCCACGTTTTCAACTAGAAGGCGTCGTTACCGACTATTCAAAAGCAATTTCAAAAGTACAACAGCCAGACGGAACCAATGATTTTAGGAATAGTGAGCAAAATTCCAGCTCAGTGGGTTTGTCTGCTACACAAAACATAGGTTTAACAGGCGGGACATTAACACTTAACTCCAGTTGGCTACGTAACGATGTTTTTAATCCTGAATCCAGATTGAATTATTATTCTGTTCCTTTTTCCGTTCGCTATAACCAACCTGTATTGCTATATAATCGATATAAATGGGAAAATAAAATCCAGCCGCTTCTCTATGAAGAATCAAGGCGACAGTACGTAGAAGATATGGAGAGTGTAGCTCTCCAAACGAACAGTTTATATTTCAATGCACTTACTGCTCAAATTGAATTAGGTATTGCTAAAATAAACGTAGCTAATACAGACACACTTTATAAAATTGCACGTGGTCGCTATGAAATTGGTAAGATTGCCGAAAATGATCTGCTACAAATGGAATTGGGATATTTAAATGCACAAAACTCATTGGAGCAGTTAAAACTAAAGCTTGAAATTACTTATCAGGAATTAAAGCGATTTCTTGACTTACCTGTGAGTAAAGAGATTGAATTAAATATTCCTGATAAGGTTCCACAAATACAGGTTCCGGTAGAGAAAGCCCTTAGTGAAGCGAAAGAAAATCGGCAGTCTGTACTTTCATTTAGGCGAAAACGCTTGGAAGCAGAACGTGATATTGCAGAAGCCCGCAGTGAAAATGGGTTTAATATAAATTTGGCCGCAAACATTGGTAAATCCCAACAAAGTACAGATTTAAATAATTTGTACCGTAACAGTTTACCTCAACAAAATTTGCAGATTGGCATATCTGTTCCATTGCTTGACTGGGGACAAACAAAATCACGCATTAAACAGGCAAAAGCAAATAAAGAATTAATTGAGGTAGATGTTAAACAAGAAGAAACCAATTTTGACCAAGAGATTTATTTGCAAGTAATGCAGTTTAACATGCAAAATAAACAACTGTTAATTGCTGCCAAAGCCGATACCATTGCCGAAAAACGGTATGAAGTAACCAAACAACGTTATTATATTGGCAAAATCAGTATTACTGAACTCAATTTGGCTCAAACAGAAAAAGACCAAGCCAAACAGTTATTCATAAATGCTTTACGGGTGTATTGGAACTCTTACTTTACCATTCGTCGGCTTACCTTGTATGATTTCGAAGAGAATAAAAAGATTAATTTTCAGCTGAAAGAAAATTAAAAAAAATTGCCAATTGAGTATAAATAGTCTTTAATTATGCTCAATTGACAATAAATTTTACAAAAAACCAGTAATTCTAAAACAATTCTTCCAACTTGCCTGTAAAATATTCCCAAGAGTATTTTTCTTTTTCCTGGTCAATGTTTTTAGCAAAAGCTTCTTCAAGGTCTTCTTGATAGAAGCGAACAATCGCTTTTGCTAATGAGGTGCTATCTTCAGCTGGAACAATGAAACCTGTTTTTCCATCAATAACCACTTCACTTAGAGCCCCTACATCCGTGCTAATCATGGGTTTATTATAAAAATAGGCAATTTGAGAAATACCACTTTGCGTAGCTGAAACATAAGGTTGCACCACCAAATCACTTGCGCAGAAAAAATAGCGAATATGTTCACTCGGCACGTATTTGGAGACTTGTATAACATCAACCGAAATCCCTAGTTTGTTAATTTGATCGTCATAAGGCTTTTCATCATCGTAATACTCTCCCACAACCAAAAGTTTTAACCTTTCGTGTTTTAGAACTTCCGGCATCGCCTCCAATAAATATTGTAAACCTTTATATTTTCTGATAAAACCAAAGAATAGAATAACTTTTTCATTATCAAGATCAACATTGTAAAGTCTTTTTAACGCTAAGCGAGCGTCCGTTTTCAACACCGGTTCACCGAAAGAATTATAAATAGGATGTGGTGAATTTCTGAATGGTTTTACTTGATTGAATTTCTTCAAATCTTCTTCTACGCTATCGCTCAACACCATAAAAGCGTCGGCATTAGCAAAAACAACCTTGGTAAGTAGATTTTGTCCGGGTTGAGCCTCGTGTGGTAAAATGTTATGGCAAATAAAAATGATCCGAGTTTTACTAAACAGTTTTATGAAGAAAGAAATAACTGCAAAACAGGGAGCAAAAAATGGCATCCAATAGGAAAAAATAACCAAATCAGGTTTCATTTTCGCAATTCGCCGGCTGGTATTGATCCAACTTAACGGATTTATGGTATCAATTAAACGAAGATTTTTTGCTTTAGGAATGCCAAATACATCTTCACCATCTTCAAACTGACTTTTACCCGGAAATAACAGATCGGGATACTGACGCTTAAAATTCACGATTGCTACATCGTGTTTGGTTGACAGATACTGAAATAATATGGCTTCGCTCTGTGCAATTCCTCCCCGATACGGGTAAGCTGGGCCAACTAATATAATGTTACTCAATGCTTATTTATTAAAAATCTTTCAGTCATAAGTCTATAGTCCCTTATCTAAAAGACTAGGACTATAGCCTATGAACAGAAAAACTAAACTTCTTTTTCTATTTGGTAAACATTACGTTCAGGTGAATTTCTGGCAATTAATTCGGCCAAAAATCCGGTTAGAAACAATTGAAAACCTATTACGATTGCAATCAATGAAATGTAAAACAACGGATTATTGGTTACATCACGATACGTTTCATGTCGGGCAATTGCAACCAGCTTATCGATCAATAACCATAAAGTCATGACAAAGCCGATCATAAAACTCAAAACACCCATTGCTCCAAAAAAGTGCATCGGACGTTTCGAAAATTTGCCCACAAAGAAAATAGAAAGCAAATCGAGGAAACCGTTCATGAAACGGCTCATTCCAAACTTTGTGGTTCCATATTGACGGGCGCGGTGTTCAACTACCTGCTCGCCAATCTTTTTAAAGCCTGCCCATTTTGCTATTACAGGCACGTAACGATGCATTTCACCGTACACTTCAATGCTTTTGACCACATCACTACGGTAGGCTTTTAATCCGCAGTTAAAATCATTTAACTGAATACCCGACATCCTACGAGTAGCAGCATTGAAAAATTTAGTAGGTATGGTTTTAGTAATCGGATCGTAACGTTTCTTTTTCCAACCTGAAACTAAATCATATCCTTCTTTTACAATCTTATTATACAAACCAGGAATTTCATCAGGACTATCCTGTAAATCGGCATCCATGGTAATTACAACTCTTCCTTGAGCAGCTTCAAAGCCTACATTTAAGGCAGCTGATTTACCATAATTACGACGGAATTTTACACCCCGTACATTTTCATTCTTTGCCTCTAACTCTTCAATGACCTTCCAGGTACGATCCGTACTTCCATCATCAATAAAAAGAACTTCATAAGAAAAGTTGTTTTCCTGCATCACGCGTGCGATCCAAGCTTCTAATTCAGGCAATGATTCATCTTCGTTATAAGAAGGTACTACTATTGAAATGTCTTTCATTAAATTCTGTTAGTAAAATATTCCTTGTAGGATTCATTAGGAGAAAACATCTCCTTTAAACCTTAAATAAAAAATCCTGCCTCTTTTTAAGGCAGGACAAAAATATCAATATTTCTGTTACTTTACTTTTGTTGTTTATTAAGAATTACCGCAACGATAATTGAAAAAATAAAACCGACAATTAAAGTAAATAGAATTATAAAAACAACAGCTGAATTTGGATTTCTATCACCTAAATTAATCCACTCAGCCATCATTACTTTCGTATTCGAAAGATGAACAGAGGTAGCATAAATGTAATAATTCAGGCCCAGCAAGAAACCGGCAATACCACAACTTAATACCCCTAATGCCATTGCTTTTGAAAAAGCAATGGTTCCATCTAATTTATGATCTCTAAAAATCTTAACTCCGAAATACACTAAAGCAAAAAACACCAAATAGTTAATATGGAATTTTCCTATTGTTAACCTGATATGGGTTATGTATTCCATCATGTGAACAAATCCGATAACCATAGCAATGTAAAACCCTATTAATATAGCACGGGGTAAAATCGGATTATAGGATTTTGGAGAGTCATCCATAACAAAAAAGTCCTGCATTTATGCTTGCAGGACTTAAATATAAGAGTTCTTGGTGAGTTAATGACTATCAAACATTGGTTTTTCTTTTTTCAAAACTGAAGCAAGAAGTAATGAAATAATAAAACCAGAAAAGATTGCAACAGGAACAATAGTTGTGGCCATCATAGCCGGAGTCATGAATGATGCGCTCATTTTAATTGCCTGTTCAACTTGATCTGGAGCCATACCTTTATCCAGCATTTTTTTCTCCTGCATTGCCATGATTTTGCTAATCATTTCAGGATCAATAAATTTAAGTTGAATAAAAGTATAAATGGCTGATAGTATACCACCCACCGCTGAAATAAGTGTACCACAACCCAAAGCCCGACTGTAACTTATAAAACCAGCCAAGTCATTTTCACGATGATGCTGGATGCCAAACCATATAGCAGCAATGTAAATTGCATATTGAATGTAATGCACTTTTGAATCAAGTGGCATTCCAAGCATATACATTATTAATGAAAAAATAATAACCCCCAATCCCATATACAGACCATAAGTTATGGCTGTTTTCATTGGAGATACATTCGGTTGAATATCTTGTTCCATAGATTGTACTTGTCCCCTTAATTTTCTACCTATTTGATATTTACCGGTAATTCATCAATACCGTAATTATAAGCAAGTATGGCAAAGAGTACTGAGGTGTCAAAAGGTTTGTTATTGGCACTTTGAATGTATTCCTGCAATTCTTCAAGCGTAGGATCAGTTTCATTAAAGAAACTCATTAAAGGATAAAACTCATCTTTCAAAGCAGCATTATCGTTTAAACTTGCAGCTACTCGAGCAATTTCCGGATAAGTGCTTTCCATCAGCATTTGGTTCGCAATTACGTCTTCATAGATCTCTAATTCTTCCTGAAACTCCTCTTCTTCGATCAATAAAAACTCTTTTAAATAATCGGTAAGTTCTGGTTCGATTTCTTCATCCTCACATTCCTGCAGGTATAAAAATAAATTAAGTAATTCTGTCCCGCGATCAATCGTTTCATCTTCAATTTTCATCCACTCAGGTGATTCCAGGTAATCTTCCTGCAGTTTTTTGGCATCGGAATTAAAGAAATTGATGAGCAGTAAGTCGAACGTCACCTCACGCAGATTTGCAAATTCAGGATGACCATCAAACACTTCATCCATCGCATTCATTTTGGCTTTGAAACCAACTTCGGCATTAAATACATTTTCCAACTGTTGGTAAAACACTTTGCCTGTACCATCAAGAGTAAACTCATTTTCCAATTTACCTGATTTTCCAATGCTGTAACCTGCTACCGCAGCCTCCAACGCCTGTTGAACTTGTTGATCCATTTTACTTTTTAGATATAAGATGTGCGTATTGAGAAATGAGATTTAAAAATTTGATAAATATAGCCTATCTCTATTTGTGATACACATTACGCTATACTCTTTATGAATTGATTATTATTAATAACTGCAAAGGCTTTACCTTTTAGCTGTTTACCAATGAAAGGTGTATTTTTTGACCTTGACTTTATATTCGATTCGGATAAAGTCCATTCATGATCGGTATCAAAGATGGTTAAATTAGCTTTGGATTGTTCAGAAATGGCAGGAACCTCTAATCCTAAAATTTCTCTCGGACTTATTGCCAGCGTATACACCATTTTTTCCAAAGACAATACTTTTTCACAGCTCATGTTTAATAGTGGAAAAACCGTTTCCAATCCGGTTATACCATAAGAAGCTACTTCAAACTCTACTTCTTTAAATTCAATTTCATGAGGAGTATGCTGAGAAACGACCGCATCGATGGTTCCATCTTTCAACCCGTCTTTCAGCGCTTTAATATCCTTTTTATCACGTAACGGAGGTTTAACCTTAAAATTACTATCGAAACCTTCCAAAACGCTATCATCAAGTAATAAATGATGTGCGGCTACGTCGGCTGTAATTTGTAATCCTTTTTTACGCGCGGCCTTAATCTGACTCACTGCGCCTGCCGTTGAAACGGTAGTAAAATGAAGTTTGGATCCGGTGTATTCTGCTAAATAAATATCACGGGCTACCATCAACTCTTCTGCAAGATTTGGAATACCTTTCATGCCTAATAAAGTTGAAGTAGGCCCCTCGTTCATTTTTGCTTTATCGGCAATTGCCGCATCTTCAGCATATGAAATAATTAGTCCGCCAAAAGCGCTCGCGTATTGCAATGAACGCATCATTAAGCCGGCATCTTGAATTGGCTTATTACCATCCGAAAAAGCCACGGCACCTGATTGTGTCATGTCAAACATTTCAGAAATATCTTTTCCTTCACGTTTTTGGCTTATAGTACCAATTGGCAATACATCGACAAGCTTTCCTTTTGCCCGGTTTTTCACGTATTCAATTTCTGATTTAGAATGTAAAGGCGGATTGGTGTTTGGCATCAGAGCTACGGCAGTAAAACCACCTGCAGCTGCAGCTGCGCAGCCAGTATCAACATCTTCCTTGGTTTCTAAACCTGGATCACCGAAGGTTACATTCATATCCATCCATCCCGGAGAAATATACTGGCCCGCTGCATCATATACTTCTACACCACTTTTCTCAATTCCTTTCCCAATTTTTACAACCACGCCTTTTTCGATGAGTAAATCGAGTACTTGTCCATTAAATGTGGAATTAGGATCAACGATAGTAGCAGATTTTATTAATAAGTTCATTAAATGGTCAGTAATTAATATGTTAAAAGTTAAAGATCATAGCATTAGACCTTGTCCATTACATTTTGTTCTTTTATAGAGAATTCAGCAATACTTGATTTCCAAAAGCGAATTAAAAGTATTTCCAGCGCTAAAAAAATCAAACACAAAATAACGCAATATTTCCATAGCCTTATACCTGAATTTTCTTCTTGAATTACTTTTCCAACCGCTTCGGTTGGTGTGTTTAAAAGCGATATCTTTTTTTGAGAAAGAATTTTGTCAAGATCACCATCCGAATAATAACTTAAATCAGATTCTGAACGGTCAAAGTTAAAACCAAATACTGCTAATTCTTGATTTCCATTCAAAAATTGATAAATACCCTCCTTTTTCACCTGATCATCGATATACAAATTCGTACTCGATTCATTATTTCGAACATCCGGAATGAATTCCAACTGCTTATTTTTAAACTTATAATTATTGCTTACAGAAGGTGGAAGCTTTGCTGTTTCAATGGTAGAAGTTTGACCAATAACATAATATAAAGGGTGTCGACTGCTGCTTAACATCGCTACCTTATACATCATCGGAACAAAAACCGCATGTCGGGGAAGGTTGGTTAAACTATCATCAAGCGGAACAGAAGAAAGGTATAATTTCCCACTAGCAATTCTGTACTTACTGATAAGACTTTGATTTCCTTGCAAACGCATAAGTGTTTCACGGTTGGTGCGAACCACATTATCCATTGTATAATATCGCTTTACTTTAGGCCAATCCGGATTGTGAGGGATATTTTCAAATACTCCGTTAAAAACATCAGCCTGTAAATTCACTAGATCAACTTTATTTTCAATGTAATTTAGCTTCCCATAACGGTCAACACCTACTGATAGTAGAAAATCGTTATAGCTTTTTAAATCAGAGCCTAAACCCGGAAAAATCATTACGCTTCCACCGGCTTCAAGATATTTTTTTAGTTGTTGCGCTAAACCACCTGAAAGCGTTTTTAGTTGATCGAGTACAATCAATTTTTGTTGTGGTATTAGGGAATAATCAATCTTGTTTTCTTCATTATTACTCAGTGAAAAGTAATCATCACTACGGTAAACAGCATTGATATATGGATTTGTTGCATTTCCGCTAATGGTTAGCACATTTACTTTGTCATCAATTTTATAACTGAAATAAAGCTTATCATCAAATGTTATAGGGTAGTCTGAAATCTGAACTTCCCCCTTTTGCCAACCGCTTGATGAAGTTTTGTATGAAAGCGTGTCAATGGCTGATGCTCTCGCCTTTACTTTTACATTTCCGATTGCTTTTTGCTCCCCGTTTAGCAATAATTTAACAGGAACACTTTCTGCATCCTGATCTGTAAAGTTTCTGAGTTGCACTACCAAGGTTTCTGTTTCGCCTGGTTTATGAATGGGTGAGATGAACCAAACACTATCAACAGAAACATTAACTGTATGAGCACCTGTCACTGGTAAGGCGGTAATACGGATCGTTGAATCAGAACGTAACTTTTCAGAATCAATTGTATTTAATTGAAAATCAGAAATTAAATAAACTGACTTTAAACCATTACCTGAAGTACTTAATAAATCTTTCTGACGGGCAATAATTTCATCCATCCGATGCTTATTAGGGCTAATCATCACTTCATCCAGAAAATTATTAAAGGTTTCCTTATCTACTAAACGCTGATGTTTTCCTTCAAAGTCGTTCGTTAGTAATTGAAATCGATCATTTAAACCCGCTGAAGTTGCTATACTTTTGGCTTTTCGTTTAGCTTCATCCAATAAACAACCTTCAGCATTCCGGGCATCCATACTGTACGAATTATCAACATAAATGCTATATATATGATTCTTCCCAGCCTGTGAAGTTTGATTTTTAGGAATAAAGGGTTGAGCAAAAGCAAGTACAAGAAATAATACCGAGAGTATGCGGGATGCTAAAATGAGTAAATGTTTAAGCTTTGACCGGGAATTCGTTTGATGTTTAATTTCCTTAAGAAAACGCACATTGGTGAATTCAACACGTTTAAATTTTCTGAAATTAAACAAATGAACTATGATCGGAATCGCGATTCCGGCGAGTGCATAAAGAAATGAAGGATAGAGGAAATTCATTGAAAACCAAAAATAAGTTTTATAAGCACTAACACAAAACTGAATTGAGAAGATACAACTTTAAACTATTACTTTTTTTTTCAGATAAATTAGAAATAATATTTGTTTTATTAAAATTGAAGTTATTTCTTTGCATCAATGACCTCATTAAAACATATCGCGTTGCATCATCGTCCCCATCATCATGGGCACCATCATCATTGTGCCTAAGCGCAACGCTAGTTTTAGTATCAATCTACACTAAATAATCATACAAAAAACATTTTCCGGCGTCTGCAAGGTTTTACTAAGCAGGCAAAACTATTTTTAATTTTCTAATGAAAACATTAAAGATTGCAATCCAGAAATCTGGAAGACTTAACGAAAAATCGGTTGAACTTTTAAAGAAAAGCGGCTTAACCTTTGAAAATTATAAAAGTTCACTCATTACCACGGTGAATAATTTCCCTCTTGAAATTCTTTTTCTACGAGATGATGATATTCCGGAATACGTACAAGATGGCATTGCCGATTTAGGCATTGTTGGTGAAAATGTAATCATGGAAAAGAACGTAAAAGAGATCACGTACCTGCAAAAACTGGGTTTTGGAAAATGTTCATTGAAACTAGCTATAGCCAATAATAGTGATATTAAAGAACTAAGTGATTTAAACGGCAAATCAATTGCCACCTCCTACCCGGTTATTCTCGATAAGTTTCTGAAAGAAAGTAAAATTAATGCGGAAATTCGTGAAATCAGCGGCTCTGTTGAGATCTCTACCAACTTAGGTTTAAGCGACGCTATTTTTGATATTGTGTCAACCGGTGGAACATTGAAAAGCAATGGTTTAAAGCCTTTTGCCGATGTAATGAAATCAGAAGCTGTACTGATTGGCAAAAACGGAATCGCCGAGCATCAGCACGTTATCGACCTGCTTCAGCGCATACAAAGTGTGCTTCGCGCTGAACAAACAAAGTACGTCGTGATGAATGTTTCAAAAGCAAACTTACCTGAAGTTTTAAATCTTTTACCAGGTATTAAAAGCCCTACAGTAGTTCCATTGGCTGATTCAGAATGGGTGGCTATACATACAGTCATTCCTGAAAAAGATTTTTGGGATAAAATTAATCGCCTAAAAACTGCAGGAGCTCAGGGAATTGTAGTAATGCCAATTGAGAAAATAATATTATAAATAATGATGGAATGTTGAATGATAGAATGAGTGATTAAATCACACAAACATTCAGTCATTCGCTCATTCTCAAATTCAATCATTGGAGTAAAAATGCTTAAAAAATACAATTATAAAGACCTTGGTAGCGAACAGATTAGGTTACTGGTAACTCGTAATGCTGATAATGCTAACGAGATTGGAGCAAGGGTTGAATCAATCATTGAACGTGTTAAATCAGAAGGTGATAAAGCACTATTTTCTTACTCTGAACAATTTGATAAAGTATCTCTGAATAAGTTATTTATTGAATTTGATGAGATTGAAAAACTGGCCTCAAAAATCGATGAGTCTGAACAAAAAGCCTTAGAAAAGGCCTATTATAATATTCATAAGTTTCACTTGGCTCAAATTAGTGAAGAAGCGAAGGTAGAAACAACACCCGGAGTTACCTGCTGGCGTGAAACCAGAGCGATTGAAAAAGTGGGCTTATATGTTCCCGGAGGTTCAGCCGTGTTGCCAAGTACCTTTTTAATGCTCGGGATTCCGGCAAAAATCGCCGGTTGCAAAGAAATCGTGGTTTGTTCTCCGCCTCAAAAAAATGGAAGTATCAATGGCTATATTGCCTATTGTGCACTGATGCTTGGCATTAAACGGATTTATTTAATAGGTGGTGCGCAGGCTGTAGCAGCCATGGCGCTCGGAACTGAAAGCATTCCGAAAGTGGATAAAATATTCGGACCGGGTAATCAATATGTCACCAAAGCTAAAACCATAATTCAAAGCACAACCGATACAGCTATTGATATGCCTGCAGGACCCTCGGAGGTGTTGGTAATTGCTGATGAAACTACAAATCCTGCCTTTATTGCGGCCGACCTTTTAGCCCAAGCTGAACACGGCACTGATAGTCAGGCAATTTTGGTTTCTACCAGCAATAAAATCGTTGAAGAAACAATTATAGAATTAGAAAAGCAGTTAACACTTCTTCCTCGCGCTGAAATTGCGGCCAAAGCGATTGCAAATTCGTATGCTATTATCACTGAAAATGTAGACGAAGCCATGCAATTCAGCAATGAATATGCCCCGGAACACCTCATCATACAAACAAAAGACTGGGAACAGCTGGTTAAAAAAATTACAAATGCAGGTTCTGTTTTCCTGGGAGAATATACGCCTGAATCAGCCGGTGATTATGCATCAGGAACCAACCACACCCTGCCAACTTCAGGATTTGCCCGCTCCTATTCAGGAGTTTCCTTGGAATCGTTTCTAAAGAAAATCACTTTTCAGCATATCAGCAAAGCCGGAATCAAAAACCTGGGACCAACTGTTGAGACTTTAGCAGAACTCGAAGGATTGAAGGCACACGCAAACGCAGTAGCAATTAGAATGAGGGATTAACTTATGACCATTGAACCAACAAAAATGAACATACAAGATCTTTTAAGAGAAAATATAAAAAACTTAACTCCGTATTCATCGGCTCGTGATGAGTTTCAGGGGGAAGCAAGTATTTATCTGGATGCCAATGAAAACAGTTTCGGTTCTCCTTTGGAAACCGCTTTTAACCGTTACCCAGATCCACTTCAACTAGAATTAAAGAAGAAGCTAACTACCATAAAAGGTGTTCCAGCTCAAAACATTTTTATTGGAAATGGTTCTGATGAGGCCATTGATATTTTGTTTCGTGCCTTTTGCAGGCCAGGAATTGACAATGTAGTTACCGTACCTCCAACCTATGGCATGTACGAGGTTTCAGCCAATATTAATGATGTTGAGATTCGGAAAGTAAATCTTTTGCCAAACTATCAGTTGAACCTCGAAGGTATCGCTGAGGCTATCGATAAAAATACGAAACTAATTTTCATTTGTTCACCGAATAACCCTACCGGTAATTCCATCAACCGTGAAGACATTGAAACCATATTGGCCAATTTTCATGGAATCGTCGTGATTGATGAAGCTTATATCAATTTCTCCAGACAAAAAACATTCATTCAGGAACTTACTGAATACTCGAACCTGGTGGTATTACAAACCATGAGCAAAGCCTGGGGTTTAGCCGCTTTACGTGTGGGTATGGCTTACGCTTGCGAAGAAATCATCGAGATCTTCAATAAAGTAAAACCTCCATACAACATCAACAGAGCGTCACAAGAACTTGCTTTAAAAGCCCTTGATAATATCGATCAGGTAAATCAATGGATTCGTGAAACAGTAGCGGAACGCAATAAGCTGGCAAAATCACTAACCGAAATAACAATTGTTGAACAAGTTTATCCCTCTGATGCCAACTTCTTACTTGTTAAGATCAAGTATGCCGATTATCTATATAACTTTTTGGTTGATAAAGGAATAATTGTTCGTAATCGTTCAAAAGTGACACTTTGCGAGAGTTGCCTACGCATAACAGTAGGAACTCCTGATGAAAACAAAATATTGATTAATGCTATTAAAGAGTTTGTAATATGAAACGCGTCCTTTTTATTGACCGAGACGGAACTTTAGTCACTGAACCCGCCGATGAACAAGTCGATAGTTTTGAGAAACTGGAATTTTATCCAAAGGCTTTTGAGTTCATGGGCAAAATTGCTCGTGAATTAGATTTTGAACTTGTAATGGTTACCAATCAAGATGGATTAGGCACCGCTTCTCTTCCTGAAGAAATATTCTGGCCGATACAAAATTTCATTATTAAAGCGTTCGAAAACGAAGGCGTAAAATTCGATAGTGTATTCATCGATAAAACCTTTGCAAAAGACAATGCGCCGACCCGTAAACCCAATACAGGATTACTAACCCAGTTTTTTGATGCGGATAAATATGATCTGGCTGGTTCGTTCGTTTTAGGCGATCGTATTACGGATGTTATGCTTGCTAAAAACTTAGGCAGCAAAGCAATCTGGATGAATGAAGACAGAGGCTTAGGTGATTCGGAAATCAGCCATAAAGCCGAAGAACTTCGCGAGTATATTTCATTAGAAACTACCGATTGGGCCCAAATTTACGAGTTTCTAAAGTTAGGGCAGCGTTCGGTAAAGCATGAACGCAAAACCAAAGAAACCGACATTACAATCGAAATTAACCTTGATGGAACCGGAAACGCTGACATTTCAACTGGAATTCATTTTTTCGATCATATGCTTGAGCAAATTGCCCGTCACGGCAGTTTAGACCTGAAGATTAAAACGATCGGTGATCTTCACATCGACGAACATCATACGATTGAAGACACCGGGATTGCTTTAGGCGAAGCTTTTGCTAAAGTACTTACTGATAAGCGTGGAATGGAACGTTATGGTTTTTGCCTTCCGATGGATGATTGCCTAGCTCAGGTAGCAATTGATTTCGGCGGTCGTAACTGGATAATCTGGAATGCAGAGTTTAATCGTGAAAAAGTCGGTGAAATGCCAACTGAAATGTTTTTTCATTTCTTTAAATCATTTTCTGATGCATCACACAGCAATCTGAATATTAAAGCCGAAGGTCAAAATGAACATCATAAAATCGAGGCCATTTTCAAAGCCTTTGCAAAAGCCATTAAAATGGCGGTAAAACGTGATGCAAGTAATTTAGCACTTCCAAGTACTAAAGGAGTTTTATAAATGATTGGAATAATTAATTACGGTGCAGGAAATATTTTTTCATTACAAAGTGCACTAGATCGCTTAGGTCTGAGTTATAAAATTATTGAAAGTGTATCCGATTTTGATAGCTGTGACCGTTATATAATACCGGGAGTAGGACATGCTGCTCCTGCTATGAAAAAGCTAAACAGTACCGGATTAGTACCACTCATAAAGCAAACCAACAAGCCAGTTTTAGGAATTTGCTTGGGCATGCAATTGCTAGCTTCGTTTTCTGAAGAAGGAAATACCGACCTATTAAACTTAATTTCTATGAAAGTATTAAAGTTTAATGATAGTAAACTTAAAATACCTCACATAGGATGGAATAAAGTCAATCCGACTGAAAAAGAAACCATTTTTAAAAACATTCCTGACGAAAGTTATTTCTACTTTGTTCACTCCTATTATCTGCAGCATATACCTGCTTATACACTGGCTAGAACTGAATATGGTTTGACTTATGCTTCATCCATAAAAAAAAATAACTACTTTGGAGTACAATTTCATCCTGAAAAATCAGGTAAAGTAGGAGAATTGCTCTTAAAAAACTTTTCAGAGTTATAATTATTTAACCTTAAAAAAGAAAAACATGTACGTTATACCAGCTATTGACATTTTAGACAAAAAAGTAGTCCGCTTACGTGAAGGAAAGTACGACGATAAAACTGTTTATAATGTTAGTTTGGAAGAAATGTTAGAAAAATACATTTCTTATGGTACCAATTTCATTCATATTATTGATTTAAATGGTGCAAAAGGTGACTTTAGTAATCAGCAATATGTACTTGAAGCTGTTAAAAAATTGGATATTAAAGTACAGTACGGTGGTGGAATCCGGAGCATTAACAAAGTTAAAGAACTCTTAGCCCTAGGTTTTCATCGGGTAATTGTAGGAACCCAGGCTATTACAGATCCAACTTTTTTAGAAAAATTGAGTAAAGAAGTTTGTGGACAAATTCAGTGTTCCGATCAGGTTGTAATCGCAATTGATGTGTTGGACGAAGTAATCAAATACTCCGGTTGGATGGAGTCTTCTCCTGTTAAATTAATGGATTACATCGATCGCTGTACAAACCTTGGATTCTTCCGCTTCTTATGTACTGATATTGATAAAGATGGAAAACTCGCTGGTAGTGGCGTTGAACTTTATAAAAAACTGTTAGATCACAAACCTTTCATTAAACTAATTGCTTCTGGAGGAGTAAGTTCGATCAAGGATCTGGAAGATTTAAAACAGATTAAGTGTGAATCAGCGGTGGTAGGTAAAGCAATTTACGAAGGAAAAGTTACCGTTGAAGAAATTAAACAGTGGAACCTTCAATCTCTGGCGGCTCTATAACAAACCATTAAATGCTTGCAAAAAGAATTATCCCCTGTCTGGATGTTAAAGACGGCAGAACAGTAAAAGGAGTAAATTTTGTTGAATTGAGAGATGCCGGTGATCCGGTGGAATTAGCCATTCAATATTCAGAACAAGGCGCCGACGAACTCGTTTTTCTAGATATCACGGCTACTCACGAACGGAGAAAGACACTGGTCGAATTGGTGAAAAATATTGCCAGAAACATAAACATTCCGTTTACCATTGGTGGTGGAATTAATGAACTTTCTGATGCTGATCTATTACTGAATGCAGGAGCTGACAAAGTTTCCATCAACTCAGCCGCAATTCGTAATCCCGATTTAATTGACGAATTTGCCAACGGCTTCGGCAATCAGTTTATTGTAGTTGCAATCGACACAAAGCATATATCAAATAAGAACATTGTTCACCTTAACGGTGGCCGAGTAGCTACTGATCTTCACACCGAAGATTGGGTTAAAGAAGTCGAAGGGCGTGGCGCCGGAGAAATCCTTTTAACTAGTATGGATCATGACGGCACGAAAGCTGGTTTTGACTGTAATTTATTAAGCAAGATAAACTCCCAACTAAGTATTCCTTTGATTGCATCGGGCGGTGCCGGCAATATGCATCATTTTTCTGAAGTATTTGAACGCACAAATGTAGATGCTGCATTAGCAGCTTCTGTTTTTCATTATGGTGAAATTCTTATACCCGATTTAAAACAAGAATTAAAAAATAAAGGAATAGAGGTTAGAATTTAGTTATGACGATTGACTTTAAAAAAGACATAAACGGACTAGTTCCGGTAGTGATACAAGATAACCAAACACTTGAAGTATTGATGTTGGGTTACATGAATGCTGAGGCATACGAAAAAACTAAAGCGGAAAAACGAGTTACTTTTTTCTCCCGTTCAAAAAATCGCTTATGGACTAAAGGTGAAGAAAGCGGTAATTTTCTGAATGTAATCAGTATTGCTGAAGATTGTGATAATGATACCATCTTGATTAAAGCCTTTCCGGTTGGCCCAACATGTCACACTGGCTCACGTTCTTGTTTCAATACCGAATACAATCAAAACTTCATTTTTGAGTTAGAGAATATTATAAAGGACCGATTCGAAAATCCTGCTGAAAACTCATATGTAAACAAATTGCGTCAAAAAGGCTTAAATAAAATCGCGCAGAAAGTTGGTGAAGAAGGTGTTGAAACAGTGATTGCTGCCTTAAATGAAACGCAGGAAGATTTAATCAATGAAGCCTCCGATCTTGTTTTTCACCTCATCGTTTTATTACGTGAAAAGGGGTTAACCTTAAATGACATTGCAAAGAATTTAGAATCAAGACATAAATAGTCTTCTTGATATAGATACCAATGGAAGTTAAACGTTTAGCCGTACTGCCCGGCCACCAGAATCCAATTTTCACGATCGAAACCTCTCAAAAACCTCATCTTTTTTTTACAGGTGGCAATGATCTGGGCGTTGTGGAATGGAGCCTGAAAACAATGAACGTTGTTAAAGTACTTATTCCTGTTAAAAGCTCGGTTTATGCGCTTCATGCACCTTCAGGTAAGAATATAATCGTAGTGGGTGAACGCAGCGGAAAGTTATCAGTTTTCGATTTCAACGAACAAAAAGTTGTTGCAATTCTCACTAAACATGAAAAACCCATTTTTGACATCAAATCGTCAAATGTCTTAAACCAAATATATGCTGCATCAGAAGATGGAATCCTTTCTATCTGGTCGATGAAGGATTATTCCTTGATTTACTCCTTTAAAGTTTCCGATCAACCGCTCAGAACAATTGCCATAAGTCCTGACGAAAAACACATGGCTTTAGGTGGCAAAGATAATATCATCCGGATTTATGACATGGATGATTTTAGTCTGATTCAGGAGATGGAAGGTCATACGTTACCTGTTTTTTCATTGCAATTTTCTCCGGATGGTAAACTGTTGTTTTCAGGTTCGCGAGATGCTCAGTTGAAAATCTGGGAAACTGATAATTACCAATTAAAGCAGAACATTCCAGCACATATGTATGCTATCAATGATATAGCTTTTCATCCTACCCTACCATTTTTTGCAACGGCAAGTATGGACAAAAGCATTAAAATCTGGGGTACTGATGACCTTAAGCTATATAAGAAGATTGATCTTACCAAAACTGAAAGTCATTCTAAATCAGTAAATAAGCTGGCATGGAGCACGTTCAATGATAGCTTAATTTCTGTTAGTGATGATAAAATGGTGATGGTATGGGCAGTTACTTTCTAAAGCACTCTCTTTATTACTCTTAGTTGGTGAGTATATTCCTGGAGCACAGAATTAAAAATACCATTATGATCAATCTGATCAATCCGAACTTTACCGGAAGCATGAATAATTTGATGATTATTCAGCATGATACCAACATGGGTAATTCGTCCTTCAGCATTATCAAAAAATGCCAAATCGCCGAGTTTTGCTTCGTGAACAAAGTTTACCAACTCACCCTGTTCAGCTTGTTGATAAGCGTCACGCTTCAATTTAACGCCTAATACCTTAAAGCAAATTTGAGTATATCCAGAGCAATCAATACCTAGAATTGATCTTCCACCCCATAAATAAGGTGCATTCAAAAACATTTTAAAAAGACTTTCCGAGCTTTCAGTAGCAGGATCCTCTGCTATATGAGCTTTTCCTTTTAGGTAATACTTCTCATCGTGTACAAATACCGAATCACCATTAAAAAAAGGAAGATTTGAGCCTGGTGATAAGTAATGTGAATGCCCTAAGGCATTGGTAAGGAAGTCAAAAGGTGAGGTAGAAAGATAAACGGGTTCTTTTTTTAATACCTCAAACTCCTGCCGATTCATCGGTTGAAATTGTTTATTATCAATCCAACCTTCATAATCATCATAGCTAATCTTAATCCTTGACCACTTTTCAGTTTGTTCTAAAATCCGAAAATGCTCGCCAAACAGCAATTGGCTAATCATCTCACTTTTATCACTGGCTTCTGCCCGAACCGGTACACAACTCAGATTGCAAATCCCGTACAAATCTGTTAGTTGATCCTGCAGAATCAGCTCATGTTCCATGATTTTTTGGTCAATCATCAATTTATACTTAAAAACAAAATATGGAGAGTAAAAATAAAAGATTTCTTTTTCATTTGAATAAAAAATTTGCTTCCATTTATTATTAAATTTAGATACTTAAAAACCTATAAATCATGATCCTAATTAGAAATATTTTCCAACTTAAGTTTGGAAAAGCTCGGGAAGCCAAGGAAATTTGGAATGAAGGTAAAAACACTGTGGAAGGATTTACTAAAATGAATTATCGTGTTTTATTCGATTTGGTGGGCGATTCCTACACGATGGTGCTGGAGGTTACAGCTGACAATTTAAGCGCGTTTGAACAACAAATGCAATCAAATGTCGGTACTGACGCCTGGAGAAACTGGTATCAGAAATTCATACCTCTTTGCGAATCCGGACGAAGAGAAATATTCACTATTGTTGAAGAAAATAAACTTTAAGATAAGCATTAACCAGTATACAACAAACGACTGATAATTAATCAGTCGTTTGTTGTATTAAAGCGATTCTGTTCGTTCACTTATTGAAACCACTTTGGGGTAGTTTTTCTCAATAAGTAAATGGATAAGTCCATCCACTAAACCAACTTTGGGCACAAACATTTGTTTAATCCCCGCCCAACGCATTATCGTAAGGTATATTTCTGAAGCAGGAATGATTACATCCGCTCTATCTTCTTTTAAACCCAATACATTTATACGGTCTTTTAAAGAGAAAGAGTTTAAATAATCATACAAGGCTTTAAGCTTTGCAAAGGTTAAAGCCACTCCTTCCTTTTCCCCGGAGATTTTAAATAATTTATTGATATTTCCTCCGGTACCAATTCCTTGTATGTTTTTATAATTTTTGGTAAGAGTTTTAATAAAAGATTTTAATTCATTCCAGGTTTCTTCGGTATCCTGATTATCGAGCATGCGGATAGTTCCTATATTAAACGAATTGGAATCGATCAGCAAACCGTTAGCAAAAACTGAAACTTCGGTGCTGCCTCCACCAACATCAATATACAAATAAACGCGCCGTGAGTCGAGGTGCTTTTCGATATGGCTTGAATATATGATGTTAGCTTCACGTTTTCCATCGACTATTTCCAAATCAATATTTGCTTCATTTTTTATGCGCATAACGATGTCACTTCCATTTTGAGCTTCCCGCATGGCAGAAGTTGCACAAGCCGTGTAATCCCGTACCTTATACACATCCATCAAGTTTCTGAAGGCCGACATAGATTTGACCAAATCATTTGCTTTTCGTTCAGAAATGTATTTGTCAAGAAATGCATCATCGCCTAAACGAATCGGAACCCGAACCAACGAGTTTTTCTTAAATGAAATTTCTTCATTAATTTCCACCATATCTGCTATAAGCAATCTTACAGCGTTGGAACCAATATCAATAGCAGCGTATCTCACAATTTATTATGTTTTTAATTGTTTAATTCATTTTCTTCAAATAATTATAGATATCTACCTGAGACCTAACATTTTGATCGCCTGCAATCTCTTTATAGTGATTATCCTGTAAATCATTTATGACGCGAGCTTTAGTGTTATCTTTTAGCTGTATGTTAATTATATCTTTAATAATCTTTTTACTTTCCCTATCAATTACCGGAAATGCAACTTCCACCCTGTTATCAAGGTTTCGATTCATTAAATCTCCGGAGGATAAATAAATAAGTTCTTTGCCATTATTACCAAAAATATACACCCTGGCATGTTCCAAAAACTTGTCAATAATACTGATTACCGATATATTTTCACTGTACCCTTTAAGTCCTGGAACTAAACAACATATACCCCTAATGATCAATTTTATCTTCACTCCGGCCTGACTCGCTTCATACAGTTTAGTAATCATTTTTTCATCTACCAAACTATTCATCTTAAGAATCATATAAGCCTTTGTTCCTTTCTTGGCATTGGATATTTCTTTATCTATAAGTCGTGTTAATTTCTTTCTTAGTTCAAGAGGAGCAACCAATAACATTTTATGGGAAGTTGCCACATAACCATGCTCTAAATCATTGAATAAATTTTCGAGGTCTTGAGTAATTTTAACATTAGCTGTAAAATAACTGTGATCTGCATAAACATTAGCCGTTTTTTCATTAAAATTTCCAGTTGCAAGATTTGCATAGTGAACAATCTTATTCTTTTCCTTTCGACTGACCAGACAAATTTTAGAATGAACCTTTAATTGAGCAATTCCATATAACACCCGTATGCCTTCTTCTTCCAACTTTTGAGTCCAAAAAATATTATTTTCTTCATCAAACCTGGCTTTTAATTCCAGTAAAACCAACACATTTTTACCGTTTCTAGCCGCATTTATTAAAGCATTTATTATGCGCGAGTTTTGTGCCAATCGGTACAATGTAATTTTAATCGAAGTTACCATAGGATCAATGGCCGCTTCTCTTAAAAAATGAATTACATAATCGAATGACTGATAAGGAAAACTTAGTAAGTAATTCTTTTTTGCGATAGCATTGAGCATACTCTCATGAAGGTTAATTCCCTTCATACCCAATGGTGCAATTCGCGAATATTCAAGCTCTCTACCTCCTACATTAGGAAAATCCATAAAATCTTTGAAGCTTTTATACTTCCCTCCCGGAATCAGATAACTTGTTTTCAAACCCATTTTACGAACGAAATAGGTTAATAAATTATCAGGCATTGATGCATCGTATACGAAACGAACAGGAACACCTTTTTTTCGCTGTTTTAAACTTTTGGAAATGTTATCAACGAGATTACCTGAATCATCAATTTCTATATCCATCTCTGAATCACGCGTGAGCTTAATTGTATACGAATCATATTGATCGTATTTAAAAATTGAAAAAATATCATCCAAACAATAACGAACTACGTCATCAAGCAGAATAATATATTTTAAATTTCCCGTTTCAGGCAATACAATAAATCGAGTATGCACATTGGTTGGTAATTCAATCAAGGCCTTTTGTGACTTCAAGCTTCCATCGCTCTTTGAAAGAATAACAAACAAATAGATTGATTCCTCTTTTAGTTCAGGAAATCCATTGGGGCCATCTAAAATAATAGGTACCAACGTTGAAAGGATTTTATCTTGAAAATACTTACGGACAAACTGGCCTCTGGACACATTCAGTTGTTTATCAGTTAGCATAAATATCCTTTCTTCTGCTAACTCGGGAATGATCCGATTATTGAATATATCCTCAAAACGTTCCTGCTGTTTTTTTACAATTTCATGTATTTCAATTAGTGTTTTTCGAATGTTAAAATTAGGATATAATTTTGAACCTCCTTTCAATTTCAACAACCTGTTTAAGGTTGCTACCCTTACTCTAAAAAACTCCTCTAGATTTGACGAAAAAATAGCTAAAAATCGAATTCGTTCAATAAGAGGCACAGTCGGATCACAGGCTTCTTGAAGAACTCTATCATTGAAGGAGAGCCAACTTATTTCACGATTTTTTAGTGGTATTTTCTTTTTAAACATTAATATAATTTACTCAAAAAACGGTAGTAATGAGCTTCTCATCCCAACGTTAAAAAAAAATAAAAATAGTTCCATTTATACTATTCGGAACTATTTTACAGATTAGGTTATTGTTAATTTATGGTTAATACGGGTGAAATTTAAAACAAAAAAGATACAGTTATTTTGTTCCTTCAGTTGGCTTGTCGCCTTTAGAAGTACTATTCTTTTTTTTAGAAGTAATTGGAGAGGCCTTTATTGAAGTCCCTGTTGTTTTTTTATTAGTTGAAATAGGTTTAGGTGTTACGTTATCTGATACATTTTTAACCACAGCAGGTAAAACTCCGGCTTTAATAATAGATTTCTCCTCTTTTTTCTCTTGCGTTCCGGTAATTTCTTTAACCCGTGCAACAACTTTTGTAGCCTTCATTTTAGAAATTTCAGGCTTAGGGGCTGCAATGGATTGCTGAACACTCGATTCTTTCTCAGTCGCTTTAGAAGCTTTTATGACACTTTTGGCAATCTTTTTACTTGCATCCCGTATCGTTTCAGAGACTTTTTTTGCATCAACATTACTAAGGTCCTTAAGCGCCTCTTTGATTTTTAACGCTATATTTGTTTCCAAAATTTTCTTTGAAGACTTTTTTACTTCTTTTTTTGAGGGAGTCATATCAGTAGTAAAATTAAAAATGCATCTACATTTACTTATTATCAGGTAATTTAATATTAAATAATCTTTATTAAAAACATAATTATGCCATCATTTGATATTGTAAGCAAAGTCGACGGACAAACACTCGATAATGCCATCAACAACGCCAAAAAAGAAATTATAAATCGTTATGATTTTCATGATTCAAAAACTGAAATCGATCTCGATAAAAAAACAAATACAATTAATATTCTTACAGAGAATGACATGCGCGTGAAAGCCATTCAGGATGTAATTATTTCAAGAATGATCAAACAACATTTGGATGCCAATTGCCTTGATTTTGGTAAAGATGAGTACGCCTCAGGCAATATGGTTCGTAAAGAGATAAAGGTAAAGGAAGGTATAGATAAAGAAGTTGCGAAGAAAATTGTAAAAAAGATTAAAGATAGCGGTGAAAAAGTTCAAGCCTCTATTATGGATGAACAAGTTCGGGTACAAGGCAAAAAGATTGATGATTTACAGTCAGTAATTTCATTGCTGAGAGCTGAAGATTTTGGACAGCCCTTACAATTTATTAATATGCGTTCGTAGTGAGGCTATAACCCCACTACGAAACCTACCCGAAGTAAAGGATTTTGGTAAGGAGAATTTGAAACTTCGTTAACATTATATAATAACAAAATATCAAGAGCTGAACGTGGCCCGACGCGCTGACGAAGTCCTCCCCCTAAATAAACGTTGTTTAAAGCTCTTCTACTTGAAACTGTAACTTTGTTAGCAAATGCTGACGATTGAACACTTAAGTACTCATACTCAGCCTGTAGAATAATTGGTTTCCACACATTGTAATTAGCAAAAGTACGAGCTCCGTAATTGCTATACCCATAACCTCTATTGCTCAAATACTGGTAAGTGATACCGACACCTATACCTAAATGAGGCACAACCTTATAACCAACCATTGGTGAAAGATCAATAAAAGTATAAGTACCAAATTGAAGCCCAATATTACCTCCATAAAATATCTTACTTTCACGTGGAGGTTTATCTTCATTTACCAGCGTTGAATCTTCTTGAGCCAGTGAAGAAAGACTGGAAAACACGGCGATAATGATTACAAATAATTTTTTCATAGACTCAAATGTAAATAAAAAAAACGATGACAAAAGCCATCGTTTTTAACTGCAAAAAGTCCCACTAACTCCCTACTTATGAAATCTTTATTTGTTTAGGCTTTCCTTGAGCCTCTGCTTTTTTAGGAATATTCAGATGAAGTACACCATCAATGTATTCAGCCGAAATAGCATCATGATCTACCGATTCAGGTAGATTAAATGAACGCATAAATGAAGAAAAACTAAATTCGCGACGGTGATAATTTTTAGTCTCTTCGGTAATTTCATTTTCCTTATCTGCAGAGATGGTCAATGTGTTCTTTTCAAGATCGATTTTAAAATCATCCTTTTTGAGTCCGGGTGCAGCTAATTCAACAGTAAAACCATTAGCTGATTCAATTACGTTTACGGCCGGTGAAATATTCTTCGGCTGAATCAAGCCTCCATTAAATAGACTATCGAAAATATCATTAAACATTGGAGCAAATGGGCTTACTCGTTCAATTTGTTTCGCTGGTGCATTCCATTTAATAACTGTCATTTTTATATCCTCCTATTTTTTTATTTTATTATGATGACAGCTATATATCAATGGTTATACCATGAGAAAAAATTAAGTTTTAAAACGTAATAAATAAGCCAAAATGGCATTTGTACTTGTTTTTAAATGCCATTATTTCCGAATGCATCTCATTTTAAGCTTGAGTATAAACTCCTATGGCGTAATTTTTCCGGGATTAAGAATATTTAAAGGATCGAAAAGGTGCTTAATTCCTCTCATTAGTTCAAGATGAACAGGTTTAAATTTAATATCCATGAATTGTTTTTGTATGTAACCAATACCATGTTCACCAGAGAGCGTTCCACCTAAGGCAATGGTTGTTTCAAATATTTCACGAATGGCTAAAGGAAGCTGATTATGCCAATCGTCATCACTCAATGATGCCTTTATAATGTTGACATGTAAGTTACCATCGCCTGCATGTCCATAACAAATAGACTGAAATCCGTATCTATCTCCCACCTCTTTAATTTTTTGCAATAAAACAGGCAGTTCGGCGCGTGGAACCACGGTATCTTCTTCCCGATAAACGGAATTCGCTTTCACTGATAAAGGAAGTTTACGACGAATGCTCCATAACTCTTCTTTTTCACGGCTAGATTCACCCAACAGTAGATCAGAACAACCAAACCGCTCAAGCACCTCGCTGATTTGCATGCATTCACTGTGCAATTGAATCAAATCATTTCCATCCACCTCAATTAGCAAATAAGCTTCTATTCCATCTTTAACTTCGAACTTAATATTATCAAATTTCGTCACCCATTCCACCCCCGATCGTTCCATAAATTCAAGTGCTGACGGTGTTATTCCAGCTCTAAAAATTGCGGATACGGCTCCGCACGCTTTGCTTGCAGAAGGAAAAGAGGCCATCATTACCAAGTCATGCTTGGGTTGGGGTATAAGTTTAACCACTATTTGCGTAATTATACCCAGCGTACCCTCGCTTCCAATCATTAATTGAGTAAGATTATAACCTGATGCATATTTTAGCGTGTTTGCCCCTGTCCAAATAATTTCCCCATTAGGTAATACTACTTGTAGATTTAAAATATATTCCCGGATAGTACCATATTTTACAACTCTTGGACCTCCTGAACCATGTGCAACATTTCCCCCAATAAAACATGAGCCTTTGCTACCCGGGTCAACCGGATAACGCAAGCCTAGTTGCTCAACAACATTTATTAAAACTTCGGTTATAACGCCAGGTTCAACCGTTGCCTGCAAACTATTTACGTCTATATCAATGATGTGGTTCATGCGTTCCAGAGACAAACTCACCCCTCCAAAAATCGGAAGAGCACCTCCACTAAGTCCTGTTCCGGCTCCTCGAGGTGTTACTGGTATACTTTCAGAGGTACATATTTTTAAAACAGATGAAACCTGAATAGCATTAATAGGCTTTAAAACTGCTTCCGGCATAAAATATAGATCTTCCGTTTGATCTTTAGCGTAATGACTAAGCGTTTCCTGATCTACAAAAACGTTCTCTTCACCAAGTAGAATTTTAAATTTTTCAAGAACCGCAGTCGTAATCTTATTATACTTATAATACATGTCCGGGCTTGGTATATTCAATTGTTATGGAAGAATTAGCAATTTTTGCAGCAAAGGGTGGGTTTATTTTTTTAATAATAAGACTAACTTTGTTGATCTTTACAGTTAATGCAATAACACGATCAATGATCCGCTGCGCTACATGTTCGAGTAATTTTGAAGGCACACGCATTTCTGTAGTCACAATTTCGAACAGGTGCTCATAATTAACAGTTCCAGTAATTTGGTCTGTTTTTGCAGCATCAGCAAAATCGGTTTCAACTTCAATATCAATAACAAACTTACCACCAATCAGTTGTTCTTCAACATAAAAGCCGTGTTGAGCAAAAACTTCCAATCCATTTAGTGAAATTTTATTAATCTTTTGGTATGACATATGTAAACGGCTTTGGGAATATTAATCTATTAATATGAAAATGAAAATAAGAAACATGAGAATCATACCAAAGATACCCCAAATCCATTAATGCAGTATTATTTACTCTCGTATCTAGGTTTATTAACGGAGGGTACATGCAAAAAAAGGTTTAAAAAAAGCCCATGCCTAATACCAAAAAAATGTTTACAATGTACAAAACTCTCTATGAGCATGTTGCATCATTTATTGCCGAATTATCTTTATTTTAGCGCCTTACAATTTATTTGCATGATCAAAAATTCCTTATCTCCTTTTTTTATCCGCTCCATTTTTTGTATTTCTATCTTCATTTCACCTGTTTTTCTTTATGCACAAGATCTTTCATCTGATGAACTCTTTTCTAAAGCCAGACAAACGGCTTTTGAACAGAAGAACTACCCTAAAGCAATAACGATCTGTAAACAAGCTTTAATAAAGAGTCCGGATTATTCCGATATTCGGATTTTCATGGGACGATTATACACATGGACGGATAAACTGGATAGTGCACGAATGGTTTTTGATTATGTATTGAAAAATGAAGCAGGTAATGAAGATGCATTATTAGCCAGGGCAAGCCTGGAGTACTGGAATGACCATGTAGATAAAGCATTAAATTATTGCGACACAGGCTTAAGTTATCACCCGGAATCAACTGACCTGTTATTATTAAAATCTAAAATCCTTAACAGTTTAAAAAGGTATCAAGATGCGCACTCAACGGTTGAAAAATTAGCAAAATTAGCGCCCCAAAATCCGGATGTACGCGCAATGAGTCAAATTATTAAAGACAACAGCAGTAAAAACAAAATAGGTGTAAGTTATGATTATGTAAAATTTGACAAACAATTTGACCTTCCCTGGAATATGCTGAGCTTAAATTATAGTCGCCAAACAGACATGGGATCAGTTGTGGCCCGCGTAAATTATGCAAATCGATTCAGCAGCAATGGCATTCAGTTCGAAACCGATTTATACCCACACTTGTCAAAAACCTTTTATTGCTATGTAAATGCTGGTTATTCAAGTAATGTTGGTGTGTTTCCACACTATCGTACCGGCTTTTCATTATATGCCAATTTACCTAAAAGCTTTGAAGCAGAAGCAGGTTTCCGCTTCTTGTATTTCAAGGATGCCACTTGGATATATACCTTATCAGCAGGAAAATACTACAAGAATTATTTATTCACGGCTCGAACCTATTTAATCCCGGACCTGAATAAGGTTTCAGTATCTTATTCAGCGAATATCAGATATTACTATGGTGGTGCCGATGACTATGTAAGTTTTGGCGCTGGAGCAGGTTTATCCCCTGATGAAAGCAACAATGTTTTAATCAATTCAAACAAGGTACTCAAAGCCTATAGTTTATCATCCGGTTACAATCAATCTTTTAACCGTATGAATATATTATCAATTAACTTTAACTGGCAACAACAAGAATACCAGCTAAACACTAAAGGCAACCAATACAACTTAAGCCTAGGTTACCAAAGAAGATTTTAATTAACCGGAAAATATTTTTTATATAAAGAATCAGGGAGATTTTTTGCGCCCTTAATCATTTTCTCATTTCGCACTTTAAACTGACCAAAAGTGGCTTTTATTCGATTAGCTTCTTCCTGATCTTCGATTAGTTCTTCATCCATTGTTGGATAAACCTTAAACAAGGAATTTCCATTTAAGTGGTATTCACCCATTACAAAATCCTCAATACTATTTTTGGTTTGCATCAAAGGATAGGTATGAATATTTCTGAATTCACGAGCAGTATCCAACCCATTCCCTATCCAAGTAACTAATGAAGGTTTTTTCAAACCATAATGTTGATGCAGAAAAGCAAGCAAACTTGGAGCAATATCAAAATGTGTTGATACAGAATTAAACGTTGCAGTACGTTTTAGCAACGGGGAATAAATAATTAATGGCACATGATAACGATCTAATTTTGTATTCATCGGAATCTCAGGCATACGATGGTCGCCGGTTATCAAAAAGATAGTATTCTTAAAATCTGCTCTTTTCGAATAACGATTAAAGAATCCCCTGAGGGCATCATCAGCATAGAGAATACTTGCATACTGATCTTTATAATTCCGTGAAATGTTCTTTTTAGCATCATCAAACCTAAGTTCGTTCATGCGTTGTTCAAATCGTTTAAGATACTTTTCCTGCTCATTAGTCATGAAAGGACTATGGGTAGCTACAGTCAATAAAACGCTTAACTGCGGCTGACTATCCATTTGATTTCTCGTATCTAGATAACATCTGAACAATTCTTTATCGTTATAGCCCCATGAATAACCATTTTTCTTCGGCAGCTTCGTATATCCTACCGGAAATGTTCCTTCATCGTTAATTTCATCAATGGCATTTTTCTTCAAAAAGATATTCATGTTATCGAATTTGGAATCACCGCCATAGTAGAAGGAAGTTCTGTATCCATTTAACTTCAGCAGACTCAATAATGACAAATGTGAAGGCATTTGTTCTCCCATTTCTAGAAAACCATTTTTTAAAAACGGCAACGATCCCATCATAGATGGAAGCACGGCAAAGGTTCTACCGCCACTACTTAAAAAGTTCTTCCAATACAAGCTTTTTACCGCCAGTGAATCAACAAACGGAGTGAAATTACCTAAGTAGGCACCTTCATTAGTAAAAGCACGACCTAATCCTTCAACTAACACAATAACAACATTTGGTTTTTCAGCCATTAATGAAAAGAAAGGCGTCAAAACATCTGAAGTATTTTCTTTATGTAAAAAGGGATATTGTGGATCAACAGCCGCGAATAAGTCCCCCTCACTAGGCGTAACCTTTTGAGCCGGCTCATTCGGAAAAAAGTATAAAAACGATTCCTTAAAGAAGAAATCAGATTTATTCAATACCAGATTATTTACATATTCAGATTTAAACAGCATTTTATCAGGCGTAAAACTTGAGAAAAGAGCTCCAAAAGAAAGCAGTGGTAATACAACAGCAACTAAAGGATGTAGCTTTATTTTTGATGGTAACAATTTAAATGCAAGCCATAGCATAATTATTCCCAACAATATACCTGCTAATATTATATTGTTTACGCCTCCGGAAGCCCCGAGTGTTTGCTTTATATCTTTTATAGAATAGCCGTATAGATCGGCACCCAAAGGAACCAGTGCGGTACTAAAATAATTGATCAATGCTATTTGAGTAACAGTAAGCACAATAGCAGTAACCACATATATCCTTTTTGCTATATGAGAAGAGAAAAAACTGATTGCTGTAAAAAGCACATACAAACCACTACTGATTTTCAACCAATAAAGAACATCATTACCCAAAACCTGCAAAAGCGTTATCTGAATTTGCTCAGGAAACTGATGCTCTAGTCCATTAAAAATAAATTCATAGGTACTTAATGCAAATAGTATGAATAACCATACTAATGAAAAACTGGCGAAAACAACAGTTGCATGATTAAGTTTATACAGAATTTCTTTCGGTAAATTATTCTCAATTTTAACTTCAGCGTCACCGGCAAAACCAGTACGGGTCATTTCTCCCCAGGTATTCTTTCTCCTGACTAAATCGATATTGCCTTGAATTGATGACCAAACTACAAAAGGGTGAAAAAGAAAAGGCTCAAGAAAGGCTGTAATTACCAACCTTAAAATATCAGAATACCTTTTATACTGATTATACGTCATCACTTCCATCAGTATAGCAAATACCGAATATGTGAACCCAAAAAGCAAGATAAACCCCAGTATTAAAAAGAAGAAGGGCCAATTAATAATCCCTAAATAGGCGAACACCAAAAAAACAATGAAGCCTATGGCCTCTATAATTGGTGCAAGATATTCAAAAAAGAACCAATATGGGTAACTAAGCATACCTAATAACCCATATTTAGGATTAAAAAAAATGGCACGATGAAGCCATAATGTTTCAATTGTTCCTCTTGCCCAACGGTTACGTTGCCGTCCCAATATTTTATAAGTATCGGGAGCTTCCGTCCAACATAAAGGATCTGGAATATAGGTTATCTTATAAGGAAGTTTGCGCATTTCCATATAACGACGCATACGGACAACAAGCTCCATATCCTCACCGACTGTATTATGATTGTAACCTCCACTCTTAATAACAATTTCTTTATCAAACGCACCAAAAGCTCCCGAAATCAATAACAAGCCATTTAAACGACTCCAGGCCATACGGCCCAACAAAAAAGCACGAATATACTCTAAGGTTTGTACGCGCGGTAGGAATTTCTTGGGCAAATGAGCCTTCACTAACCGTCCACTTTCTATTATACAGCTGTTGGCAATACGCACCACTCCCCCTGTAGCTATTACACGTTTATTGTCATTATCTTCCAAGAATGGCTTGGCCATTTTTAACAAAGCATCTTGTTCCAAAATACAATCTACATCTATGCAGACTATATAATCGTGATTAGCTATATTGAGACCTACATTTAATGCATCGGCCTTTCCTCCGTTTTCCTTATCAACAACTACTAATTTTCGATATATAGGGTTCCGGCTCTTATAAACGCCCCTCACCCTTTTGGTGGCTATCTGTTCGTGAACAAAATACTCCGTTTTATAAAGGTCATATGCCTTGATCAGTTTTTCAAGACTATCATCTTTGCTACCATCATTAATTATTATTACTTCCAGATTATTATAATGAATAGATAAAAGTGAACGTACATTATCGACCACAGTAACACCTTCATTATAGGCAGGTGCTAAAATACTAATACTAGGAGCCTGTGATGATACGGCTAAAAGACGATAATCAGTATTCTTGTTTTTTCTAATGTATTTCCGCGTTTCACCAATTGAATATAAACCGATGAAAAGGTAAAATGATATTAGTAGAATTGAATAAATTAAAATACCGTAAGTGAAAAAGTAGAATATAATTTCTCTCCAACTCATGTAGTCTGTTCACTTTTAATTTGTTGAATTATATCATACCATGGATATACGTCAGAATGTGTTTGAGATTCTTTTGGGCTAAGCCATTCGCAAAAAGGGCGACGATTGTTTGTCAGGCCTGAATTTACGAAGGCTTCCAGTAAGGAGAATCCATGGTATTTAGCTAATATTCGAGCTGCTGCCAATTTAATGGAATGATCTTCTGCCTTGAATTGGCTTAAAAGAAAAGGAACATCTGTTGTTCCACCTATTGCAAATAAAACATGAAGAGAGGTTAATTGATATTGTTTATTTCCTTGATGATATTTTTGAATGAGTAAAGCCGCCGTAGTTTCATCGTATATATGTTGAAAACATTTAACAGCCTCCATCCTTACCTGCATGCTAGGATGAACAAGGCATTGCGCCACAGTCTGACGTAACTCTAACCGCTGATACATTCCTGACAACTTTAAGGCAAAAACCACAACCGACTCATTTGAAGACTGAAGCCATTTTTCAATGCCGGTAAAATTCATAGCTGGTACTCCCGACAATTGCGCAATTAAATTGATTTGCTGCCAGTTGGATAAAGAATAAGGAATAGCATCCAAAAAACGTAAACCTTCAAAACCACTTAATTTCACTACCGCAATTTGGGCCTCTTTTCTTACAAATTCATTTCTGTCAGTAGTAAGCAGATGTATTTGCTCCAGTTCTGTTCCTTGTTCCATTATGGCTAATTCATGAATCCCTTGAACTTTATAATGCCATAAAAAACTGTTGAGTTTATCAACCGAATCTTCATTCAAGGCTAACTGTTCATATAAATGCCGCAAATTATCACCGGTAATGCCTGAAAGGTCCCTTTTTGCCCTTAATAATTCATCGGTAATAAATTGGCGAAAATATGAATATCGCAGCATTTTACTAACCTTGGCAGGAATTGCAATTTCACCCCCTTCCCAAAAAACAATTGTGCTTATAAATTGCTCAATATATTCTTTTTGTAGGCTTTTACGATGCTCTTGAAAATTAACAAATAGTAGATAAAGCAGCATGAAACATACCCCAGCAACAAGCAATAATGCAAAAATTATAATTGCTAGTTCAATGCTCCCTACATTAATAGAAAATGGCGTATTTTTTCCAATTATCATTTACATCAATTACATCAATAAGCAGTTCGTAATTAGCTGTATTGTATTATTGATGTACAAGATTACCTATTAACCTCTTCACCCTTACTGACAATTCACCTAAACTAAACGGTTTAGTAATGTAATCATCAGCACCAAGTTGAAAAGCCTCTATCACTACATTCTCCTGGCCCATAGCAGATAACATTATAATAGGAATTTTCTCAGCATAAAGTTCTTTTACCTTTCCAATAACCTCAAGACCAGAGGCGTAAGGCATCATCATGTCAGTAATCACCAAATCGGGCTGAATCTCATTCAGTTTATTAAGTGCTTCCCGTCCATCTTGCGCTGTAACAACGGTATATCCATCTTTTTTAAGACAAAACTCAATCGTTTTCAACATTATTGGCTCATCATCTGCCACCAGAATAATCATAAATCTTTATCAATAAAATGCAATAATTAAATAAAACTTTAAACGGAATTCTCAATTCTTGTTAAATCAACATACAAAAGATCTTTCATTATTGCATGTATTTGAATTGCTTCTTCAATCCATTGATTACACTTATCTCTGTCGGCTCCATTACGAGCGTTTATTTCAATTTGATGTAGTTTATCAAGTAGAGTATTTGCCTGAAACAAACCTACCGGACTTTTAGCTTTATGAGAAGTTTGATAAACGATCTCCCAGTTTGATTGCTGAATGCCATCTTTAATTTGTATGAGCAACACAGGAATGCTTTGCAAATAGTGATTTATCACCCCTATTAAATATTCCTTATCATCCAACTCCTCTAAGCGACTTAAACTGTAAATTCTTTCATCAGGTTGCGTTTTTTTTGCATTCTCTACATAAATACCATCACCACCTATTCTTTTGGCCATTTTATTATAAAAAACATTAAAATCAAATGGCTTGGAAAGGTAATCATCCATACCAAATTGTAAGCATTTTTCTTTTTCACCCTTCAGGGCCGATGCTGTCATGGCGATTATTGGAGTATTTAACTTCAACACTTTCCGTATATACAATGCTGTACTAAAGCCATCCATTTCAGGCATTTGCAAATCCATAAGGATCAGATCGTAATGATCATCGGAGGATTGTATAAAATGGATAGCTTCTTTACCTGTTTGAGCTAAGACTACCAGAGCACCTACCCGTTGTAATAAGGTGATAACCAATTTTTGATTAATATCATTATCTTCTACCAGCAAGAACCTTTTACCTTCAAAAATACCGGCACTATTAACAGTTTCTTCATTCTGTAATGTTTCAACCGTTTCTCTACCAATGTCCAAGGGAAGTGCGAAGCTAAATACTGAACCTTTTCCTTCTTTACTTGATACAAAAATTTCCCCACCTTGCATTTCAAGTAATTGTTTACAAATCGTCAATCCAAGCCCTGAGCCGCCATATTTACGAGAGATATCATTCTTAGCCTGGATAAATGGATCAAAAATGTGAATTATTTCTTTTTCAGGAATACCTATACCAGTATCCGAAACGGCAATCAACAGTATTATCGTGAAATCATCGCTATTTTTCAAGGTCACATCTACTTCAACTCTTCCTTCTTTAGTAAACTTAATTGCATTACCTATCAAATTTATTAATACCTGATTTAAACGAAAGGGGTCGCCTACTAAAACCCTGGGAATTGTTTTATCGATGTTAAACTTCAGATCAACTGTTGAATTCTTCAGATTGTGGCCAAAACTAATCTGCACATTTTTCAGTAATTCAAACAGGTCAAAATCCATTCTTTCAAAGACTAGCTTACCTGCATTTATTTTACTAAAATCCAAAAGGTCATTAATTATCGCCAATAAATTATTGGAAGATTTTTCAATCGTCGAGGCGAATTCATGCTGCTCTTCAGTCAATGAAGTTTCAAGCAGCAAGCGATCCATACCCAAAATACCATTCAAAGGGGTGCGCATTTCATGACTTACATTGGCCAGAAACTGTTCCTGCATTTTACTGGCATTTTCGGCAATCTTCCTAGCTTCAATCAACTCTCCCCGATTTTGGATAATCTCTGTAATATCGGTGGCAATACCGCCAACACCAAATATATCTCCCTCCAAATTTCGTAAGGGTGCTTTTACTATTAGGAAATGAATGGTCTGATCACGTACAATATCGCGCTCAAATGTTAAGGTCTGTTCAGTACTAAACACCATTTTGTCTTCTTTCTGAATTCGGACTGCTTCCTCAATCGGAAAAAAATCAAAATCAGTTTTACCCAAAATATCATGCTTAATACCTAATGTATCAAATAACTTTCTAAAGCTTTTATTAATCAAAAGGTATCGACCTTCTAAATCCTTTACGTACACAAGTGAGGGTGAATGGTCAATTATAGCCTGCAAAAGATATTGGTTTTCTTTTAACTTTTGTTCTGATTCTTCAAGATTTAGTTGAATATTTTTTTTCTCAGTTATATCTTTCACTACATTCAGGAAACCATCCCCTGGTTTGCTAGCTGATAAGAATACGGAAACCTGTTCTACCCATTTACGCTCCCCACTTTTAGTAATAATTGGAAACTCTACTACAGTCTCATGCAACATATTTTCGACCTGATTGATGTAGTTGCAGGCTACCTTTTCAATCCATTCGGGATCCACCAGCTCTTTATAATTCATGCCAAGCAACTCCTGCTGCGTATAACCCACTAACGAAGTCGCTTTTCCGCTTGTAAAAGTAAAATTACCTTCCCGATCTGTAGTGTGAAAAACAGATCCTACGTTTTCAATCAGAGAACGATATTTATATTCACTTTCAAGCAATTGTTCTTCTATGCGTCTTTTATGAATTATTGAATAGTTAATCCGTACAACAAGTCCAATTATTAAAAGAAAAAAAACACACGCAGCGGCAAATGTTCCAAAAGTATCCTGTTTTCTTTCATTCTTATTTGCAATTTGAGATTGCAATAACAAAGTATTTTGTTGCTTTATAATCGTTTTAAATGAATCATTGATTTGCGATTTAGTTAACGCCGACTCATCGAAAAAATGCTTAATGCTTTCTTGGCTCCTATAACTCTCGAACAATTGTAATTGAGCTTTTTCCCTTTTTGTTACTAAAAACAATATTGTATTAATCGCCTTTAATTGTACCGAATCATAATGTACCCGAACTTGTAATTGTTTAATCTTATTATTAAGCTGCTGGTGAACAAGTAACAACCGTTGTTTATATGAACCATCCCCCAACAGTAAATATTCTCTTGTAATATTTTTGCTGTCAGCAATCAATGAGTTGATTTCATTTACCTGCTTAATGCTTTCATAATTATATTCAACCCAATAAGCACTCTTATCGATTTTTTTTGTTCCCGAATAAATTATTGTCAAACGAATAATAAAGCCCAGCACTAAAAACACCAGCACTCCGGCTATCTTCCGTTCTATATTAAAAGAGAATAATTTAAATGTCTTCATTATTGAAACAATATCAGGAAACTAGAATTATTTTTTTTGGTGCAAAATACATTAAAAAATCATGTTAGTGACCATCACTTAAAATAAGGAATAACCATTATGGTTCATTTGCTCATCGTTAAAACTGATTTAACAGCTAAAATCTGTTCATCAAGAACTTAATAATACTTAATGAAAAAACTTTCCTCCTACAACATTCAATAAAAGTTGACTCAATTTTATACTTTTGATAAAAATACTCTTCAACTATGTCGAATATTACAGCTGAGCATCAAGTAAAAAAATCAGGCAGACAGGATTTATACGAATCGCCTGACTATTACCTTTTAGATGAACTATTAACAGAAGAGCATAAGCTGGTTCGAAGCGCTGTACGTGACTTTGTTAAAAAAGAAATTTCTCCAATCATTGAAGACTATGCTCAAAGAGCAGAATTTCCAAAACAAATTATAAATGGATTGGGTGCAATAGGTGCATTTGGTCCAACGATTCCTGTTGAATATGGTGGTGGTGGCATGGATTATATTTCCTACGGAATCATTATGCAAGAACTTGAACGTGGTGATTCAGGAATTCGTTCAACAGCTTCGGTTCAAGGATCATTGGTAATGTATCCCATTTATGCATATGGTTCAGAAGAACAACGTAAAAAGTATCTTCCCAAATTAGCAAGTGGCGAGTTTATGGGCTGCTTTGGGTTAACTGAGCCGGATTATGGTTCAAATCCAAGTGGAATGGTTACCAATATCAAAGATAATGGAGAACATTACTTGCTTAATGGTGCCAAAATGTGGATTTCCAATGCCCCTTTCGCAGACATTGCCGTTGTATGGGCAAAGGATGAAGAAGGTGTAATTAGAGGCATGGTTGTTGAGCGAGGAATGGAAGGTTTTACAACTCCTGAAACACACAATAAATGGTCACTCCGTGCTTCAGCTACCGGTGAATTAGTGTTTGATAACGTTAAAGTTCCTAAAGAAAATATCTTTCCTAATGTAAAAGGAATCAAAGGTCCATTGGGATGTTTGAACCAGGCTCGTTATGGAATTGCATGGGGAGCTTTAGGTGCAGCAATGGATTGCTATGATACGGCTTTACGCTATTCGAAACAACGTATTCAGTTCGACAGACCAATTGCAGGCTTCCAATTACAACAGAAAAAATTGGCCGAAATGATTACGGAAATAACAAAGGGTCAGTTATTAAACTGGCGTTTAGGCACATTGAAAAATGAAAACCGCGCAAGTGCGGCACAAATTTCGATGGCTAAACGTAACAACGTTGAAACAGCTTTGAATATTTCACGGGAGGCACGTCAAATGCTCGGTGGAATGGGAATTACAGGTGAATATCCGATCATGCGTCACATGATGAATCTTGAATCTGTAGTAACCTATGAAGGCACACACGATATTCACTTGCTAATTACAGGAATGGATATTACCGGAGAAAATGCTTTCAAATAAAGTTTTTTGAGATCTCTGCGTCTGCTGTTTATATTTAGTTTGCCGTGAACTAATAACGAAGATGCAGAGAACACATTTATATTTCTACCTGTTTACCCTATGAATCTCATCGTTATATGAGCAGTCACTATGAATATATCTTAACAAATTTTCCCGCGTTCAATTTTGTGGGATTAAGCATTCGTACTTCAAACACTACAGCGGACGTTGATATTGCTGCACTTTGGGATAAGTTTTTTAAAGAAAACTGGATTGATAAAATAAAGGGCCGAATGGACGATGACGTTTTAGGTCTTTATTTTAATTACGAAGGTGACTTTACCAAACCGTATCATTTCGCTATTGGTTGTCGTGTAGAAAATTTAATCAAAGTTTCTGAAGATTTAATTGCGTTAAACATTCCTGCAGCAAACTATGCTGAATTTGTTGCGCATGGAAAGATGCCTGATTGCATTATTGATACCTGGATTAAAATCTGGAATTCTGACGTAGTTCGTTCTTATTGTTTTGATTTTGAAGTGTACCCTCAATCCAGTTTTGACCCTAAAAATGCATTAGTCCCTGTTTTTATTGGAATTAAATAGGCTTTAGGTGATGGTTCCGTCCTTCTAAAGCCTCTCACCTAACTCTTATTTTTCACAACGTAAGTTTTCGAAATTGAATCATGCCAGCCAATTGGACTGAATAAAAATGAAATAGCCTCCAAAGGAATAAAACGACACAAAGTGCGAATCAAAACTCTAAAAGGGGTTGGTTTATGACCGTAATCATCTACAACTCTTGTTTTAGTTATTACTTTACCAAATGTTTGACCAGTTAATGATTCAGTAACCATATAATAAATGAACATTATCCCCATGCCTAATAAATCAAACTTTATTAAAGGCATCATATCCTGGTAATTGTTTATTGGTCCGTCTAATTTAAAATCAAGATGAAATAATTTCATTACAATATTGATTAGCAAACCACCTACTAATGAATCAACTATATGATTAAGCAATCGTGTAGAGGAAGGTACCAGATGTAATTCGTTTTCAGGAATATTATTTATTTGTTGAGGTAAATCAGCGCCAATCTCTGTCATTTTAATAAGTTTTTTTTTAATGCAATGATACCTAATGTACCGCAATTATTAAAAAATCAATAAACTGCTTTTTATCAAAAATAAATTCAAAGGTTTTCTCACTGAAAATTAGCATCTTTGCGCCATGATTACAGTCTCTAATTTGTCCCTCAAATACGGTAAAAGAGTATTATTTGAAGAGGTTAACGTTAAATTTACGCAAGGAAATTGCTATGGAGTGATCGGTGCAAACGGTGCCGGCAAATCCACGTTTTTAAAAATTCTCTCTGGCGAGATCGAATCGACTACAGGATCAGTGCATATTACACCAGGTGAGCGTATGTCTGTGCTGAAACAGAATCACTTTGAATTTGATGAAGTTCAAGTGTTGCAAACGGTGTTGATGGGCAACAAAAGGTTGTTCGATATCATCAATGAAAAAGATATTATTTACGCAAAAGAAGACTTCACCGAAGAAGACGGCATCCGTGCTTCAGAACTGGAAGCTGAATTTGCTGAAATGCAAGGTTGGAATGCTGAAAGTGATGCAGCCTCATTACTAGGCTCTTTAGGCATTTCTGAAGACCTTCATTTTAAATTAATGAGCGAACTAAACGGTACTCAGAAAGTTCGTGTATTGTTAGCTCAAGCTTTATTTGGTAATCCAGATATTCTTTTACTGGATGAGCCTACCAACGACTTGGACGTTGAAACTATTAATTGGCTAGAAAACTTTCTGGCTGATTTCCCAAATATTGTAATTGTTGTTTCTCACGATCGCCACTTCCTTGATACGGTTTGTACTCATATTGCTGATATCGATTTCAGTAAATTGAAGGTATACTCCGGCAACTACTCTTTCTGGTACGAATCAAGTCAATTGGCTTTACGTCAGCGTTCTGATCAAAACAAGAAAACCGAAGATAAACGTAAGGAATTACAAGAGTTTATTGAACGTTTTAGCGCCAATGCTTCTAAATCAAAACAAGCTACAAGTCGTAAAAAACTTTTAGAAAAATTAACATTGGATGATATTCAGCCTTCCACCCGTAAGTATCCTGCTATCATTTTCAAACCTGAACGTGAAGTTGGTGATCAAATTTTACAAGTGGAGCATCTTACAGCTTCTGTTGAAGGGAACACATTATTCTCTGACATTAGCTTCATGGTAAACAAGGGTGATAAGGTTGCTGTACTTTCAAAAGACAGTTTGGCCATCAGCACTTTCTTTGAAGTATTAATGGGCAATAAAAAAGCTGATTCAGGCGAGTTTAAATGGGGGGTAACAACTACACAAGCTTATTTGCCTTTGGATAATTCACACGAATTTCAATCGGATTATAACTTAATCGATTGGTTGCGTCAATATTCAAAAGAAAAAGACGAAACTTACATCCGTGGTTTCCTGGGTAAAATGTTATTTACCGGCGAGGAAACTTTTAAAAGCTGTAAAGTGCTTTCTGGAGGAGAAAAAGTGCGTTGTATGGTTTCTAAAATGATGTTACAAAGTGCCAACGTACTTGTAATGGACGAACCAACTAATCACCTTGATTTGGAATCAATTACTGCATTCAATAATTCATTGAAAGATTTCAAAGGAAATATTTTGTTCCACTCGCATGACCATGAGTTTATGCAAACCGTAGCAAATCGCATCATCGAGATTACTCCTAACGGTGTTATCGATAAATTGATGACTTACGATGAATACATTAGTGATGCCAACATTAAAGCACTTCGTGAAGAAATGTACATGGTAAATGCATAATTATTAACTATTTTTTTGTTAGCAAAAGGTCCATTTTGGGCCTTTTTGCAATTAAAGGCTGTGATAAATATCCTACCTTTGTTAAATCCTTACATCGCGCAACTTCATATCAATCATGGAAAATATTAAGAAATACTACGTAATTAACGCTACGCCTGAAGAATTATACGTCGCACTCACTAACCCAATTACAATTCAATTATGGAGTGGTGAACCAGCAGAAATGAGCACTGAACCTGGATCCGAATTTTCTTTATGGGATGGAAGCATTTGTGGCCAAAACCTTGAGTTTGAAGAAAACCGTAAAATTATTCAGAAATGGTATTTTGGAGATCAGGAAGAAGATTCAATCGTTACCATCATTTTACACCCTGATAAACATGGTACTTCTGTAGAATTGCGTCATACCAATATTCCCGACGGGGAATTAGATGATATGCTTTATGGCTGGGACAACTATTACTTTGGGGCGATCGAAGATTTCTACGGAGAATAATAATCAACTCATAGACCATCTAAAACATCCTATACTTTACTATTTATGAAAAGTTTATTTAAACAAACAGATAATAAGGAACTGATTGATCGTATTAATCAGCTTACAGGTACATCTAATTCCCAATGGGGAAAAATGAATGTTTCGCAAATGATAGCACACGTTCAAGTTCCGATGAAAGTGGCCATTGGAGAAGTAAAGTTAAAAAGAGGAATTTTAGGAATTTTGTTTGGAGGAATCGTAAAAAAGCAACTAACAGGACCTGAGCCATTTAAGAAAAAATTACCTACAGATAAAAGGTTCATTGTAAAAGCGCAGCCTAATTTTGAAGAAGAAAAGCAAAAATTAATTAGCCTGGTTCAAAGTTTTGGAAAATCAGGGGAAACAGGATTAACTAAAGCACTTCACCCATTTTTTGGCAAACTAACCTCACAAGAATGGGATACATTGATGTGGAAGCATCTTGATCACCATTTGAGACAGTTTGGCGTCTAATAAAAACAAAAGCTCCTGATATCCGGAGCTTTTGTTTTTAGTTATTACTTTGAATAAACAACATTAACACGATCACGTAAGTTGTAATTGGAAGCCATTACTTCACCATAGGCACCTGCTGTACGAATCGCAATTAAATCACCACGTTTGGTTTCAGGTAATTCAACCGCTTTACCAAAACAATCTGTCGATTCGCAGATAGGGCCCACTACATCATAACGAGCACTATTTTGATCTTGAGAAGAAATATTTTCAATCTTATGATAAGCTTGGTATAATGCCGGACGCATCAACTCGGTCATACCTGCATCCAGGATGGCAAAATTGGTAACCTGTCCGTGCTTAACATACAATACTCTTGAAATCAATGTTCCCGATTGAGCCACTAATGCGCGGCCTAATTCAAAATGAACTTCTTGTTGTGCTGTACGTTCCAGAAATAGATCGAATATTTTAAAGTAGGTTTCGAAATCAGCAACCTTATTCGTGTCAGGATTATAATAATCAACTCCTAACCCACCTCCAACATTAATCACTTTGATAGTTAAATGACGTTCTTGAAACCAATTAACAATTTCATTTACTTTAATACAAAGGCTTTTGAAAACGTTTAAATCAGTAATTTGAGAACCAATATGAAAATGTAAACCAATACAATTCACATTTTGCAATGATTTCAGTGCTACTAATACTTTCTCAAACTCCCATTGATTAATACCGAATTTATTCTCTTCTAAACCAGTAGTAATGTATTTATGCGTATAAGCATTTACGTTCGGGTTGATACGCAAAGCAACACTTGCTTTTTTACCTTTTAAGCCAGCTAATTTGTTAATCACTTCCAGTTCCTGAATCGACTCTACATTGAAGCATAATATCTCATGATCAAGTGCAAAATTGATTTCAGCATCCGATTTTCCAACACCAGCAAATACAATTTTCTTATTTTCAAAACCAACTTCAACAGCTCTACGCACCTCTCCTCCGCTTACACAATCAGCACCAATACCAAAAGATCGGATAGTTTCGAGTACTTTTTGATCAAAATTAGCCTTCAATGCATAATGCACATGAAAGCCGTATTTATTAGCTTCAGTTGTACACGCGGTAAGTGTATTGCTTAATAATGAAATATCGTAATAATAGAAGGGAGTATTTAAAGTATTAAATTTTTCAATTTGTTCCCTATTAAACATTTGAGATAAAGTCATAGGTGAAACATCTTCACTTATCATAAAACAATTAAATTAATTAGTTAAAAAGTCCCTCGTGGAGGTCTAATAACGCTGAGTGTTTAAAATTTGAATCAACAAGAATAGAAATGTTATTATTGCTTCCTCCGTAAGCGATCATACGCAATGGAATTTCTTTCAATGAATTAATAACTTTTGCGGCATATCCTGCCTTTGATGACACAAAATCACCTACAATACAGATGATTGTTAATTCTTTATCGATTTCCACCGAACCAAAATCAGTTAGTTCTTCAATAATTTCTTTAAGAAAATCTGTTTTATCAATAGTCAATGATACGGCTACTTCAGAAGTGGTAATCATGTCAATTGGAGTTTTATAACGCTCAAATATTTCAAATACTTTACGTAAAAAACCGTAAGCCATCAACATCCGACTTGATTGGATTTTAATAGCAGTGATGCCATCTTTTGCTGCAACAGCTTTAATTTCACCTTCACTACGCTCTGCACTAATTAATGTGCCATGCGCTTCAGGTTCCATTGTATTGAGCAAACGAACCGGAATTCTATATTTCTGAGCAGGCAAAACACTTTGAGGGTGCAGAATTTTAGCTCCGAAATACGCTAATTCTGCTGCTTCTTCAAATGAAAGTTTGGCAATAGGGCTTGTATTTTTAACGATACGAGGATCGTTGTTATGCATGCCATCAATATCCGTCCAAATTTGAACCTCTTCAGCAGTGATTCCGGCACCAATTAAAGATGCGGTGTAATCACTACCTCCGCGTTTCAGATTATCAACTTCACCAAAAGTATTGCGGCAAATAAACCCTTGGGTTATGAAAATGTTTACCTCAGGATGTGCATCTAACATCGGCATCAGTTTTTCTGTAATGTAAGATACAATGGGCTCTGCATCCTCATCGATCTTCATAAATTCTAATGCTGGCAATAGTACAGATGGAACACCAATTTGCATTAAATAAAGATGAAACAAATTGGTAGAAATTAATTCACCTTGAGCCAAAATTATACGCTCATGAGCAGCGGCAAACCCTTGTTCATTTGAGAATGAAATAAGCGTACCGAAATATGAATCAACAACAGCATGAGCTTTATCAAAAAACTCAGGAACTGTAAATAAATCCTGAATAAAAACAATGTATTTAGACTTCAGATTATCAATAAGTTGAATAGCCTTAGATGAATCATTCTTGTATGCTTCATTTATCTCAACCAAACTATTTGTTGTACCCGATACTGCTGATAAAACTACAATTTGACGCTCATTTTTGTTAATGATATCCATCAACTTACGCATGCGTTCCGGACTACCTACAGATGTGCCTCCGAATTTTAATACTTTCATTATTTTTTTAAATTTTTTAATAATCTAAATATATCATCCATCCTTTAAAAAAGATTAGATACTCTTACTACCAAGTTAAAATTTCGCTAAAATAATTATATTTTATTCACTATTTCACTAATTTCGGGACTTAATTCTAAAATATGATAAACATTAAGTTTGGTACCGATGGATGGCGTGCACTAATTGCCAAAGAGTTTACAGTTGAGAATGTTACACGAGTTGCCTATGCTACGTCTCTTTGGTTAAAAGAACAGAAAACTCAAGCTTCTGTGGTAGTTGGAAACGATCCTCGTTTTGCCGGGAAAATGTTCTCCGAAACTGTTGCTCAGATTTTTGCGAATGCAGGTATAAAAGTTTATTTGGCTTCTAATGATTTCGTTTCAACTCCGATGGTTTCTTTAGGAACTGTTTTGTTAAAAGCTGACCTGGGTGTCATCATTACCGCGAGTCACAACCCTCCTGAATACAGCGGGTATAAAATTAAAGCCAGTTACGGCGGACCTGCTACTCCTGATCTGATTGATCAGGTAGAAAACATGATTCCTGATCGTATTACACTCGATCTTAAATCAATCGAAGAATATAAACAAGCGGGGTTAATTGAATTCGTGAACCTTGAAGATATGTATGTTAAACATGTTGAAGAAAAATTCGATATGGAAGCAATACGTAATTCAGGGATGAACTTTGCTTATGATGCCATGTATGGTGCAGGTCAAAACGCAATGCGCCGATTATTTCCAGATATTTCCTTCTTGCATGCAGAGTATAATCCAGGTTTTGATGGACAAGCTCCTGAACCTATTCATAAAAACCTCACTGAACTTTCAGATTTAATTAAACTCAGTGATGGCGAAATTGATTCAGGTCTTGCAACCGATGGCGATGCTGACAGAATTGGCTTATATAACTCTGAAGGTGAATTCATTGATTCACACCATATCATCCTTTTGTTGATCCATTATTTGGTAAAATATAAAAATATAAAAGGTGATGTAATTACAACTTTCTCTTGTACTCAAAAGATTGCCGATCTCTGCAAACTTTACGAATTACCTCACACCATTACCAAAATTGGTTTTAAATACATTTGTGATTTGATGGTTAATTCAGGTCGAGAGTTTATTGCTGGTGGAGAGGAATCGGGTGGAATTGCTATCACGGGCTACATTCCCGAACGTGACGGTATATGGATTGGTTTAACCATTTGGGAATTCATGGCAAAAACCGGAAAATCATTAAATGAACTTATTTATGAAGTTTATGATGAGGTAGGTTCATTTGCCGTTGAACGATACGACTTACACTTAACTGAAAACAAGAAGCAAGAGATTATTAAATCCTGCAAATCAAATACTTATTCAAAATTTGACTCTTATGCGGTTGAGCGTATCGAAGACATGGATGGATATAAGTTTCATTTAGGGGATGACCGTTGGGTTATGATCCGTCCTTCAGGAACAGAACCTGTACTACGAGTTTATGCTGAAGCGGCAACTTCTGTTGATGCTTTTAAAATACTTGATGCAGCAAAAGCTACTTTATTAGCATAGTAATCATAAAGTATAATTTTGGGCTTCTGAATATTGCAAAGCATATTTTTGCAGAGCAATACTCAGAAGCTTTATTATTTGCAGATATTTTGTATCTACCAAACGTTTTTTCAAAACTTTATATCTTCAAAACTGACAAGCACTTGTCACCAGGCAAATTTAATTCCCCCTCTTGTTTTATTTCTAATTAATTGATGTATACCTTTGTTCATAAACTATAATTGAGGTATTCAATATTTGAACAATTTAAATCGCTGTAATATTTAATCAAATAACCATGAAAAAGATTCTGTTAATTACCTTTTCCGTGCTTTTTGCTCTTTCATGTTCCAATTCAAAAATGGAAGAACAAAAACAGGAAAAAGCTCTGTTTATTGAAATGATGGGGGTGCATGATAATTTAATGCCTAAATCGGAAGAACTTGTTAAATCCAAAAGACAATTGCTTCAGCTTGCTTCCAAAATGGATAGTTTGAAAAAAGTAAATACTGATTTAGATACTGCTGCGTTAAGAGAAAAAATTCAAACTGGAGTTGCTCAATTAGATTCTGCTGATAATGCAATGTCTGATTGGATGCATAATTTCGATCCTACATTTGAAGGAAAATCACATGAACAAATCATGAAATATTTAGAAGATAATAAAATGACCATTAAAAAGGTCGAAGATCAATTTACTAGCAGTTTGAATAATGCAAATCAAGTTTTAAATGATGTTAAAAAACAATAATAAACTCTTCATTTTTCTGGCAATATTAACACTCAGTTCTTCTTGCAGTACCAAAAAAGATAAATTACCTATCCTGGGTAGTCGTGAAGCCATTACAAAAACTATTAATGGAGAACAAGTAATTGATTCGGTTTACCACACAATTGAACCTTTCCGTTTTATTAACCAGGATAGTATGGTTGTTACTAACGATACTTTTAAAGGCAAAATATACGTTGCCGATTTCTTCTTTACCTCCTGCCCTACCATTTGCCCCATCATGAAAAGGAATATGCTAACGGTATACAAGCAATTCAAGGGAAATCCGGAAGTAGGTATCCTTTCTCATAGCATTGACCCGCGTCACGATTCTGTTTCTGTACTTAAAAAATATGCACATAAGTTAGGAGTTGATGATACGCAATGGGATTTTGTAACAGGTACCAAGGATTCACTTTATGAAATTGCTGAGCACAGTTATATGGTTTCAGCTATTGAAGATAAAAATCAGCCAGGAGGTATTGTTCACAGCGGAGCATTCCTTTTAGTTGATAAGGATCGTCACATTCGTGGAGTTTATGATGGCACCAATGAGGATGCCGTGAAACAAATGATAGACGATATGAACAAACTATTAGCTGAATACAAAAAGCAATAGCTATGAAAAACCGCATTATATTTTCAATATTTACTATTTCGGCATTCATTATTCTAATCACTTCTTGCTCCAATCCTAATGAGATTAAAGAAAAGCAGTACTATACAGAGGGCATGTATCTCTACAAAAAGCATTGCCAAAGTTGTCATATGGAAGATGGTAGAGGTCTTGGAGAACTTATACCACCTCTTGCTAAAGCAGATTTTCTTGTAAAAAACAAAGATCTACTTTCATGTATCATTAAAAAGGGTATAAATAACGTAAAAGTAACGGTTAATGGTAAAGATTATCAATCAATAATGCCTGCCAATGAAGGCCTGGGAACCATTGAAATAGCTGAAATCATAACTTACATTACCAATTCTTGGGGCAATAAAACTGCTGCTTATACAATAGAAGAAGTAGAAATGAATCTGAAAAAGTGTCTATAATTAGTATTTTTGCATTGCAAACTGGTCTGTCGCTCTGAGCAATCAGGGAGGAAAGTCCGGGCAACATAGAGCATCCTGCTTCCTAACAGGAAGGACCCGAATACTCGGGGACAGCAAGTGCCACAGAAAATAAACCGCCTAATCCTGATAGTTATCAGGATTAGGTAAGGGTGAAAACGTGAGGTAAGAGCTCACGGCTTTGTCGCGTAATCGGCATCGCGGTAAACCTCAGGAGTTGAAAAACCAAATAAACCGGAGCTATAGGGCTGCTCGCCTAATCCGGAGGGTAGGTTGATAGAGGTGAATGGTGACATTCATCCCAGAGAAATGACAGATAGTCCCTAAACTTGTTTCGGGAGGAAACAGAACCCGGCTTACACGTTTGCATTTTTTATAAAAAGCTTGTAATAATTTTGAATTGTTGCAGGCTTTTTTTTATTTTTCATTATGGCTAAAATTCTAATAGTTGATGATGAGCGGAGCATACGTAATACGCTGCGCGAAATTCTCGAATACGAGAACTACGATGTGGAAGATACCGACAATGGTATCGATGCATTGGAACTGATCGCAAAGCGGAACTATGATCTGGTTCTATGCGACATCAAAATGAATAAGATGGATGGATTGGAGGTGTTAACGCGCTCCCAGCAAAGCAATCCCGATCTTCCTTTTATTATGATCTCAGGTCATGGCACAGTAGAAACCGCCGTTGAAGCTAGCCGAAAAGGTGCATTCGACTTTATTTCTAAACCACCTGATCTGAATAGGCTCCTTATTACTGTTCGAAATGCTTTAGATCGAGGAGCATTAGCTATTGAAACCAGAGTTTTAAAGAAAAAAGTTTCAAAAATCAGAGAAATTTTAGGTCAATCTCCTGCAATTCAAAAAATTAAAGAAACCGTTGAGCGTGTAGCGACTACTGAAGCTCGTGTTTTAGTTACGGGCCCTAATGGTAGCGGTAAGGAATTAGTTGCTCGTTGGTTGCACGAGAAAAGTCATAGAGCCAATGGCCCCATCATAGAAGTTAACTGTGCTGCCATTCCATCCGAATTGATTGAAAGCGAGTTATTCGGTCATGAAAAAGGATCGTTTACATCTGCTATCAAACAACGCATTGGAAAGTTCGAACAAGCTAATGGAGGCACCATATTTCTTGATGAGATAGGCGATATGAGTCTTTCTGCTCAAGCAAAAGTATTACGTGCCTTACAAGAAAGTAAAATCACCAGAGTTGGGGGAGAACGTGAACTGGATGTTGATGTACGAGTAGTTGCTGCAACGAATAAAGATCTGCTAAAAGAAATTGATAAAGGTAATTTCCGTTTGGATCTTTATCATCGATTAAGCGTAATCATTATTAATGTTCCACCTCTTAAGGATCGTAAATCGGATATAAATATTCTTGCCAATAGTTTCTTGGAAGAAATTTGTTCTGATTATGGAATACCATTGAAACGTATTACTCCGGAAGCTGTAAAAGCTCTTGAACAATTGGAGTGGACAGGTAATATCCGAGAGTTACACAACATGATTGAACGCTTAATTATTATGAGCGATAAAATGATTACCGATAGTGATGTATATATGTATTCACATCCATCTCAATCAGTTGTTATTGGTGATACAATGTTTGAGTTTGAACGTTTCAATAAATTTCAAGAGTTTAAGGATCATATGGAAAAAGAGTTCATTAAACATAAGCTTGAGAAAAACAATTGGAATGTATCGAAAACGGCTGATGAAATCGATATTCAGCGCAGCCATCTTTACAGTAAAATCGAGAAATTTGGTTTAAAGCGAGAAGAAGTTAGTTAAGCCGATCTGACTTTAATAATTAAAAAAGCGAGGAAATAATTCTTCGCTTTTTTATTGTAGTAATTCGAACAAATATGACTTTAATACTAATCAACAGTATTGGCTTTCATTATTTTCCTTTACTCCATTTCATAAATAGACTTCAATATTATCAATTCTAATATAATATTCCACAAGTCAAATTTTTATGATTTTCACAACCTCTGAATCCAAACAATAGTAATAATAATTAGTATAGATATTGACCTTTTAAAAAAAGCAAAAAAAACTTCATTTTTTCAAAAAAATGAATCCAAGTTACTGGCATAGAACTTGTAAAATCATACTATACGTTGCAAAAAACAGGTAATATTTAACATTTTTGTTTTTACTAAAATCGATTTTTTGCATTTACTAACCAATCAATAAACTTTACTTATCATGTGTGGAATCATTGCTTACGTTGGACGCCAACAGGCTTTACCTATCTTATTAAATGGCTTAAAACGCCTTGAATACCGTGGTTATGATAGTGCGGGTATTGCTGTTATGAATCCTGATCTTACAATTCTAAAGAAAAAAGGAAAGGTCATTAATCTGGAAGAATTAACTCAAAATGTAACAATAGTAAGCTCAATCGGTATGGGCCACACACGTTGGGCCACACATGGTGAACCCAGCGACCGGAATTCTCACCCTCACCCATCACATGACAAGCGATTAGCTATTATCCACAATGGGATTATTGAAAACTATTCCATTTTAAAGCAAGAGCTACTAAGCAAGGGTCATATTTTTGAAAGTGATACAGATAGCGAGGTATTAATTCATTTTATTGAGGATATAAAAGAAAACCTAAACTGTTCATTAGAGCATGCGGTTCGAGTTGCATTAACCAGAGCCGTTGGCGCATACGCAATTGTGGTAATGTCCCAAGATGATCCCAATACCCTAATTGCAGCGCGCAAAAGTAGTCCATTGATTGTTGGAGTTGGTAAAGACGAGTATTTCCTAGCATCTGATGCAACTCCAATTGTCGAATATACAAATCAGGTTATCTACCTGAAAGATTATGAAATGGCAGTTATCCGAGACAACAAACTGACCATTACAGATCTTGAAAACAACATCCATGAACCGTACATCAAAGAGCTTGATATTGAGTTAGCCGCAATTGAAAAAGGCAACTTTGAGCATTACATGCTTAAAGAAATTTTTGAACAACCAACTACCATTTTTGATTGTATGCGCGGTAGATTAATGGCAAATAAAGGCCTGGTGAAGGTAGGTGGCATCCGCGAATATGTCGATCAGCTAGCAAATGCCAAACGGATAATCATTATTGCTTGTGGCACTTCATTACATGCTGGGATGGTTGCAAAATATCTTTTCGAAGAAGTTTGTCGTGTTACTGTTGAAGTTGAATATGCTTCAGAATTTCGCTACCGCAATCCCGTAATTCGCGACGGTGATGTAGTGATCGCTATTTCGCAATCGGGTGAAACCGCTGATACACTTGTTGCTATTGAAAAAGCAAAAGAAATGGGCGCTATCATTTTAGGCATTTGTAATGTTGTTGGATCTTCAATCCCTCGCACATCTCATGCAGGAGCCTATACACATGCAGGTGCTGAAATTGGAGTAGCAAGCACAAAAGCATTCACTGCTCAGTTAACCGTTTTATACCTGATAGCGCTACAAATTGCAAAAGAAAAAGGAACGATGGAAAATGAACGCTTCCGTCGTATCTTAAATGAATTAGATAGTATTCCTAAAAAAGTTCAAAAAATATTGGACAATAGCTATATCGCACAATCTTTAGCTAGTTTGTATTTGGATGCCAAAAGCATGATTTATTTAGGACGCGGCTATAACTTTCCAATTGCTCTTGAAGGGGCGTTGAAAATGAAAGAGATTTCATATATCCATGCAGAAGGTTATCCAGCAGCGGAAATGAAACATGGCCCTATAGCTTTAATTGATGATGAAATGCCGGTTATGTTCATTGCTACCAAAGACGCCACCTACGAAAAGATTGTATCAAATATCCAGGAAGTAAAAGCACGAAAAGGAAAAGTAATAGCTATTGTAACTGAAGGAGATGATGCAGTTAAAAACTTGGCAGATCATGTAATTGAAATCCCTGAAGTTGATGAAATTCTTACCCCCCTACTTTCTGTAATTCCACTGCAATTGTTTGCCTATTACACTGGCGTGCTTCGTGGTTGTAACGTTGATCAACCTAGAAATCTTGCTAAATCAGTGACAGTAGAATAATTAAACATGAGGCCAATCCGAAAAGATTCAATGACTGCTCTTGGTTATAATTTTATAACCAGTGAATATATTCCCGAAGGAAAAGATGAATACTATTGCAGAAATGAACAAAATGGCAATAAAACTTATCGTCAGTTAAAGCCGAACGAAATTCAACTTTTAATTGCCAATCACAATCTTTCAGATAATTGGAAAAACGTGATGGTAACCGATACGTTCAATCCAAGTTTTGTTCGTAATTGTAATTTTTATGGCTTAGTCAGAATTGGTGACCTGGAAGAGTTTTTTCTAGAATATCATGACATGCGTTTTCCGGTTGGATTGTATAATTCAACAATTGTCTCTTGCGACCTGGGTAATAATGTTTCACTGAATAATGTTAATTACATCTCTCACTATATTGTTGGCAACGAATCTATCTTATTCAATATAAGTGAACTTCAAGTTTCTAACCATGCTAAGTTTGGGAACGGAATATTGATTAAAGGGGAAGCCGAATCACTCCGAATCTGGATGGAGGTTAGTAATGAAAATGGCGGACGACGAATTCTTCCATTTGACGGCATGCTTACTAGCGATGCTTTTTTATGGTCGAAATATCGAAATGATGCAGAATTGATGGAAAGGTTCGTTGAACTTACCGAAAGTAAATTTCAACGACAAAGGGGCATCTATGGAACCATTGGTGAGCAATGTGTTCTCAAGAACTGTCAAATTATTAAAGATGTGAAAATTGGGGACGCAGCCTATATAAAAGGGGCCAATAAGCTTAAAAATCTTACTATCAATAGTAATTTTGAAAGCCCTACCCAAATTGGCGAAGGTGTAGAATTGGTAAATGGAATAATTGGATACGGTTGTAAAATTTTTTATGGTGTTAAGGCTGTCCGGTTTTCATTAGGTAATAATTCATCTTTGAAATATGGTGCGCGATTGATTAATTCAATTCTTGGAGAAAACTCAACCATTTCATGTTGTGAAGTATTAAATTGCTTAATATACCCTGGACACGAACAGCATCACAATAATTCCTTCCTGATTGCTGCAACCATATTTGGACAAAGTAATATTGCAGCAGGAGCTACAATTGGCTCCAACCATAACTCACGGGCTAATGATGGTGAAATTGTAGCCGGACGCGGTTTTTGGCCTGGCCTCTGCGTAAGTTTAAAACACAACAGTAAATTTGCTGCTTTTACTTTGCTTGCTAAAGGTTCTTACCCCGCTGAACTAAATATATCCCTTCCATTTTCATTAGTCTCAATTAACGAACGCGACGATGTACTGCAAATTATACCTGCTTATTGGTGGATGTATAATATGTATGCTTTAGCACGTAATTCATGGAAGTATAGCGTTCGTGATACACGAGTAATTCGATATCAGGAATATGAATATGATTACTTAGCACCTGATACCGTTGAAGAAATATTTGAAGCATTGCATATGCTTGAAAAATGGATACTGGATGATCAGTTACGCAAAAACGAGATTGAATCTGCTGCAAATAATGGGAATAAAACAGGTAAGGAAATTCTGCTAAATAAAAAGATTAAACAGATTGAAATACTGGGCGGTGTTATTGAAGCAAGTAGCCGTAAATCAATCATCTTAAAACCATCAGCCGCATATGAATCTTATCATGAAATGATTCATTACTTTGCGATGAAAACAATTATTGATCACGCAAAAACTCACAAATTAGCTGATCTTCAACAAATTTATTCCCGTTTACACCATGGTAAACGTTCTAAATGGATTAATATAGGTGGTCAAATTATTACTGAAAATCATATTCAGGAATTGAAAAATAATATCAAAAGCGGTTTGATAAAAAATTGGGATCAAGTACATGAATACTATCAATATCAGCGAAGATTTTATGAACAACAAAAAGCCGAATATGCATTTGCAGCCTTATTGGATTTACACAATATTGTCAACTTTGATGGATTATCAATTCACTGGAATCAACTTATTGAAAGATCTGTTGAAATTGCAAAGAAGATCCGATCACGTACATTCGACTCTAGAAATAAAGATTACATGAACGAATTCAGAAAGCTTCCTTATGATAATCAAGAGGAAATGGAAGCTGTTCTAGGTAAAATAAATGACAATGAATTCATTAAGACCATTGAGTCTGATTATGAGAAATTTGTAGTCGGAGTTGAAAAATATCGAATAGTCCCCAAAATAATTTCTTTATAAAACGATATTAAAAATAGCCGAACGTTTCGGCTATTTTTAGTTTTGACAACTCTATTAATTTCCAAATGTCACTTTCAGAAAAAAAATAGGAGACAAAAACGTATTTTTGCAGCCGAATGAAGAATATACGTAACTTTTGTATTATAGCTCACATTGACCATGGTAAAAGTACCCTGGCAGACAGATTGTTAGAGTTTACAAAAACCATCTCAGCTCGTGACGCTCAAGCGCAGTTGTTAGACAACATGGATCTTGAACGTGAGCGTGGTATTACCATTAAAAGTCACGCCATCCAGATGAAATATCTGCAAGGTGGCGAAAACTATATTTTAAACCTTATCGATACTCCGGGCCACGTAGATTTTTCTTACGAAGTTTCTCGATCGATCGCTGCTTGTGAAGGCGCCTTATTGATCGTAGATGCCTCCCAAGGAATTCAGGCACAAACCATTTCCAATCTGTATTTGGCCTTGGAACACGATCTTCACATCATTCCTATTCTTAACAAAATGGATCTTCCCGGCGCTATGCCTGAAGAAGTGAAAGACCAAATTATTGAATTGATTGGTTGTGACCGCGATGAAATCATTCCTGCATCAGGTAAAACCGGGTTGGGAGTTGACAAAATTCTTGAGGCAATTGTTGAACGCGTACCAGCTCCTGTTGGTGATCCAAACGCCCCGCTTCAGGCATTGATCTTCGATTCAGTGTTTAACTCTTTCCGTGGTATTATTGCGTACTTTAAAGTATTAAACGGTGAAATCCGTAAAAACGACAAAGTGAAATTCGTAGCTACCGGCAAGGAGTATATTGCTGATGAGGTTGGAGTATTGAAATTAAACCAAGAACCTCGAGATGTTATTAAAACCGGTGATGTAGGTTATATCATTTCAGGAATTAAAGAAGCTCGGGAAGTTAAAGTTGGTGACACAATTACCAAAGTTGATAACCCAGGTGAATCTATTAAAGGTTTTGAAGAAGTAAAGCCTATGGTATTTGCCGGCATTTATCCGGTTGATACTGAAGATTTCGAAGAACTTCGCGAAGCAATGCATAAACTACAGTTGAATGACGCTTCAATTGTATTCGAACCTGAGTCATCAGCTGCCCTAGGATTTGGATTCCGTTGCGGATTCTTGGGAATGCTACACATGGAAATTATTCAGGAGCGCTTGGAAAGAGAGTTCGGCATGACCGTTATTACTACGGTTCCCAATGTATCCTACAAAGCGTATACAAGCAAAGGTGATGAAATCATTGTAAACAACCCTTCTGATCTTCCTGATCCAAGCAAAATCGATTTTGTTGAAGAACCTTACATCAAAGCAAATATCATTACGAAGTCTGAGTTTGTAGGACCAGTAATGTCATTGTGTATCCAAAAACGTGGTACCATTGTAAATCAATCGTATTTAACGTCTGATCGCGTTGAATTGGTTTTTGAAATGCCAATGGGTGAAATTGTATTTGATTTTTATGATAAATTAAAAACCATTTCAAAAGGATATGCTTCATTTGATTACCATCAGATAGGTTATCGTCAATCTGATTTGGTAAAAATGGATATTCGTTTGAATTCAGAACCAGTTGATGCACTTTCATCATTAATTCACCGTAGTAATGCTTATAACTTTGGTAAGAAAATCTGCGAAAAATTAAAAGAACTATTACCTCGTCAACAATTCGAAATTGCAATTCAAGCGTCTTTAGGCGCAAAAGTTATTGCACGTGAAACCGTAAAAGCAATGCGTAAAGATGTTACCGCTAAATGTTATGGTGGTGATATTTCTCGTAAACGTAAATTGTTAGAAAAACAAAAAGAAGGTAAAAAACGTATGCGTCAGGTAGGTTCAGTTGAGATTCCTCAATCTGCGTTTATGGCGGTACTGAAACTTGATTAATTATAAATTTTAGAATTATGAATTATGAATGTAACTGATCATTTCACAATTCATAATTTATAATTCACATTTTTTTAATATGCAATTACTCGACGGAAAGTTTGTATCTGAAAAGCTTAAAAATGATATTGCGGCGCAAGCTGCTGACTTTTTAAAGGAAACCGGCCGTAAACCTCATTTAGTAGCAATATTAGTAGGCAATGATGGTGCAAGTGAAACCTATGTAGCAAGCAAAATGAAGAATTGCGAAAAAGTAGGTTTTCAATCTGGTCTTATTCGCTATGATTCAAGTATTACTGAAGCTGAATTATTAAACAAAATAGAAGAACTCAATAAAAATCCTCAAGTTGATGGTTTTATAGTTCAACTTCCTTTGCCTAAACACATTGATGCTGAAAAGGTAACAGAAGCAATCGATTACCGTAAGGATGTTGATGGCTTCCACCCTATCAATTTAGGACGTATGCAGCGCAATTTACCTTGTTTTATCCCAGCAACTCCTTATGGTATCATGTTGATGCTTGAGGAGTACGGAATTGACACTACAGGCAAATATTGCGTTGTTATTGGCAGAAGTAATATTGTTGGTTCACCAATGAGCATTTTAATGGCTCGTAACAACAATCCGGGTAATTGCACGGTTACTATTGTACACAGCAAAACTCCTGACATTAAAGAGTACACTCGTAAAGCCGATATCCTCATCGCGGCTATCGGTAAAGCTGATTTTGTAACTGCCGATATGGTTAAAGAAGGTGCCATTATAATTGACGTTGGTATCAATCGTGTTGAATCAGCTGAAACCAAATCAGGATTTAAGCTGAAAGGAGATGTTAAATTTGATGAGGTAGCCCCAAAAAGTTCATACATCACTCCTGTTCCAGGCGGCGTTGGCTTAATGACCATTGTGAGTTTACTAAAAAACACATTAGCTGCTGCTAAAAGAGAAGTTTATAAATAGTAGCATTGTCAGTTGCAGTATGCAGTAAGACTTTAGACTGAATACTGCTGACTACTAAATTAATTATATTGAAATTAAAATGAGCAGCGTTCTTAACAAAATACCGACAGACGGCACCCTTTTACCTCTTATGGAAGAATTTTATACCATCCAGGGAGAAGGATTTAATACCGGTAAGGCTGCATATTTCATTCGTTTAGGCGGATGTGATGTCGGTTGCCACTGGTGTGATGTGAAAGAATCATGGGATGCAGAATTACATCCACTTACCAATTCAGATATTATTGTTGAGAACGCCGGCAAATTCCCTTCTAAAGCCGTAGTTGTTACCGGCGGCGAACCATTGTTATACAATTTGGATTACCTTACCTCCGAGCTTCAGAAAAAAGGTATTAAAACCTTTATTGAAACTTCAGGAGCCTATCCCCTTTCAGGTTCTTGGGATTGGATTTGCCTTTCTCCCAAAAAATTCAAATCACCCCGTCCGGATATCCTTCCCCTTGCGAATGAATTGAAAGTGATTGTTTTTAACAAAAGTGACTTTGATTGGGCTGAGCAACATGCGGCTCATGTTTCAGATAAATGTAAATTATACCTTCAACCAGAATGGAGCAAGCATTCTGAAATGACTCCATTAATCGTTGATTATGTGATGAATAACCCGCGTTGGGAAATTTCTCTACAAACGCACAAATACCTTAATATTCCTTAAGAGCTCAAAGGTTTGTTTAATTGCTTTTCTGTATTTAAATTGACCTCATCATGCAAAGATTCTGCTTAGTCTTATTATTTTGTTTATACAGTACTTTATCTGTCTTTGGACAAGTTAAGCTTTCATCGCAATCAAAAAAAGCAATAGAATATTATAACAAATCTGATGAATATCTATCAGTAAAAAATTACAAAGAAGGTTCTGCAATACTTGAAAAAGCTGTTAAAGAAGACCCCAACTTCATTGATGCTTTCCAACGATTAGGTGACATCTATCGGATAACAAAAGATACTGCCAATGCAAAAAAGAATTATCAGCGCGTAATTTTATTGAATCCGGATTTTCAAAAACAAGATTATTTCTTTTTAGGTGATATTGAAATTTCCAACGGCAACTATATTTCCGCTCGTCAATACCTGGAAAAATTCATGTCATACGAAGACAAAGCCCAAAAATATATACCTGATGCCAAACGGCTACTTGCTGATTGTAAGTTTGCTGATACTGCACTTAAAACCCCTGTTGCTTTCAATCCTAAAAACCTTGGTGACAAAATAAATACTTCGGCCGATGAGTATTTTCCAACCATTACAGCTGATGGCGCTACCTTGATTTTTACCAGAAGAACCGTAAATAATGAGGATTTTTATTTCAGTAATCTGGTAGACGGCAAATGGTCATTAACTACTCCTCTGAAAGGTAATATTAATACACCGAACTGCAATGAAGGTGCCTGTAATGTATATGCTGATGGTCAGCTTTTATTGTTTACCATTTGTAATAGCCCCAATGGTTTGGGCAGATGCGATATCTATTTTGCAAAACTGGAAGGATCTAAATGGTCGAAACCTTTCAATTTGGGTCCTCCAATAAATACCACTAACTGGGAATCACAAGCTTGTTTAGCACCCAACGGCCGAACGTTATATTTTGTGAGTGAAAGAAAAGGAGGTTTGGGTAAAAACGACATCTGGAAAGCCGAATTACAAGACGACGGAAGCTGGACGGCCCCCGAAAACCTAGGGCCCAATATTAATACGCCATTTAATGATGAATCTCCCTTTTTGCATGCTGATGATCAAACCTTGTATTTTAGTTCAGAGGGTTGGCCAGGAATGGGAGCTCATGATATTTTTATTTCAAGAAAGGATAATGCCGGCAATTGGGGCAAACCTCAAAACATTGGATATCCAATTAACACGTTTAGAGAAGAAATAAGCTTGGTAACGGATGGTTCTGGTAACAAAGGATATTTCTCCTCCAATACACTTAGCGGACATGGCGGCTATGATCTTTACAATTTTGACCTTCCTGAAAGCATAAAACCGGCAAAACTAACTTTTGTTAAAGGCATTGTGTTTGACAAAAACGATAAATTAAAACTGGATGCGCGTGTTGAAGTCATCAATTTGAAAACGGGTACCAGTATTTATAAATCGCTTTCAAATGCTGAAACAGGTAACTTTTTTGCAAGCCTGCCCTTGGGCAATGAATACGTTTTAAATGTTTCAAAAAAAGGCTATTTGTTCTATTCGGATCATTTCACTATTCCAGGCAATGATACTTCCCGCGTTTTTACCATTGAAGCCCCATTAAGTCCGATTGCCGTTGGTGAAAAAGTTGTTTTAAAGAATATCTTTTTCGAAACAAATTCTTTTCAATTGAATCCTTCATCGAAAATTGAATTGAATAAGTTAATTGATTTCATGAAATCCAATCCAACAGTAAATATTGAAATATCCGGCCATACTGATAATATTGGAGGAATTCAGCCTAATCAACTCTTGTCAGAAAATCGAGCTAAAACGGTTTATGGATATATTATTAAAGCCTTTCCTTATCCCAACCGACTTAGTTATAAGGGTTACGGAGAAACACAACCTATTGATAATAACGGCACAGAAAAAGGAAGAGCCAATAATCGTCGAACCGAATTTAAAGTCACTAAAATTGAATAATTTCATCCCTCATAAATTAAACTTTAAGTAGAAAAATGAAGAATCAAAATTATGCTAATCACAGCCGGATGGTTCCGGGATTTCATTATGTATTATTGTTTTTATTAATTGCGGGCTTAATTGGTTCGATTATTAATCTTTTTAATTCTGTTCAAGATCACAGTAACTTATATAGCGCTTCATTAATAGCCTTATTATTCATTTGCGCTGGATTATCGTATTATTATACACGTTCTTTTCCATTAAGAGCGCAAGACAGAGCCATCCGCGCTGAAGAAAATCTCAGACATTATATACTCGCGGGAAAGCCACTTGATAGCCGTTTACGAATGGGGCAAATTATTGCGTTACGCTTTGCTGGTGACGAGGAATTTGTTGCTCTTGCTAGCCGTGCTGCTGAACAAGGTTTAAATAGCGACGAGATTAAAAAAGAAATTAAAAACTGGAAGATCGATCACAACAGAGTTTAAGAAAGTGAATAAAGAAGAAAATTTGATCGTTTTATTTGACGGCGTATGTAATTTATGTAACTCCACGGTTCAATTTATCATAAAAAATGATCCTTCCGGAAAGTTTAAATTTGCTGCGTTACAATCAGAAACAGGTCAACAATTTTCAAGAAGATTAAACTTACCAACCGACCAATTCGGCACGTTTATTCTTATAAAAAACAACAAGCCCCATTTGAGGTCAAGTGGGGCTTTGCTTGTATTAAAAGAACTTGGAGGCATTTATCTCCTGCTCTATATTTTCATTATTATTCCTAGACCAATCAGAGATTACTTCTACACTATTATTGCACGTAATCGATATAAATGGTTCGGAAGGCGAAATGAATGCATGGTTCCAAGCCCTGAGCTTCGTTCCAGATTTCTATCTTAAATAACCGCCTGACGTACACGAACCAGTTTCTCTAATAAGCCTTCCAATAAATCTAATTGCAACATATTAGCGCCATCAGATTTGGCATTTTTAGGATCAGGATGCGTTTCGATGAATAAACCATCGGCTCCAACTGCGATTGCGGCTTTTGCTATAGTTTCAATCAATTCCGGCTTTCCACCCGTAACTCCACTTTCCTGGTTCGGCTGTTGTAAAGAGTGAGTACAATCCATCACCACAGGCACTCCAAACCCTTTCATTTCAACTAAATTACGATAGTCAACTATAAGATCCTGATATCCGAATGAATTACCCCGATCAGTTAAAATAACATTCGAATTACCGGCCTCCATTACTTTAGTAACAGCATGTTTCATTGAACCGCCTGAAAGGAATTGACCTTTTTTAACATTAACAACTTTTCCGGTTTTCGCTGCAGCTACTAATAATTCAGTTTGACGACATAAAAATGCCGGAATCTGTAGAACATCAACATACTCAGCAGCCATAGCAGCTTCGTGACTTTCATGAATATCAGTAACTGTAGGGATGCCGAATTCTTTACCAACTTTAGCTAGTATTTTCAAGGCTTTTTCATCTCCAATACCTGTAAATGAATCAAGACGCGAACGATTCGCTTTACGATACGAACCTTTAAAAACGTAAGGAATATTAAACTTATCAGTAATGGTAACAATACGTTCAGCAATTCTCATGGCAATTTCTTCACCTTCAATTGCACATGGGCCTGCTAAAAGGAAGAAATTGGTAGAATCATTATGTTTAATTTTGGGAATATTAGTAATCATTATTTTAATTATAAATGAAGAATGTTGAATTATAAATAAGAAGATATCTCAATACACAAATCTAATTACCTAATTCAGAGATAAACTTTATACGCATCAACTGAATCTCCTCACGTGTATAATCCTCTTCACCGAGTTCAGCTAAAGCTAATTCAACTGAATCTTCTTCTGAAGCTCTGAAATAGTCAAAAATTTCATCCTGTCGGTCTTCATCCAATATGTCATCAATATAATAATTGATATTTAGCTTAGTTCCAGAAGATACTATACTTTCAATTTCATGAATCAATAAAGGCATGTCCAACCCCTTTGAGGAAGCAATATCATTTAAAGGAATCTGTCTATCAATATTTTGAATAATAGATACCTTAAGACTCGATTTATTTACGGTTGACTTGACAACCATATCTTGAGGGCGATCAATGTCATTCTCCTCAACGTACTTCTTAATCATTTCGATAAAAGGTGCCCCGAAGCGAATAGCTTTTCCATGACCTACTCCTGAAATTTGCTTTAATTCGTCAATTGAAATTGGATATTGACTGGCCATTTCTTCAAGGGAAGGATCCTGGAAAATAACAAATGGAGGAATGTTTTTTTGCTTTGCAATTTTCTTGCGCAAATCTTTAAACATACCCAACAAAACATCATCCAAAGCACCTCCACCGGCTTTAATGTCATCGTTATCGGAAGCTACAATCGAGTCAAAATCACGGTTTAATACAAATTTTATGGAATATGGAGATTCAAGGTATGATTTTCCAAACTTAGACAGCTTAAGTATACCATAGCTATCGATATCTTTTACCAAGAAATTATTTAGAACAGCCTGACGCAAAACTGATTTCCATACAATTTCACCTCTTTCCTTACCCGAACCAAACTCTGGTAATTTATTATGCTCAAATGTCACCATTTCAGCATCTTGAGTACCGCTTAAGATATTAACGATATGTTCATCATCAAAGTTCTCGTCTAATTTTTTAACGAGTTGCAATACTGAAAGTAAATCTTTTTCGGCTTCAAATTTCTCTTGCGGATGGCGACAATTATCGCACATGCTGTTGCAACTGCTTTCATTAAAGCTTTCACCGAAATAATGAAGAATTTGCTTTCGCCGACAAACTGACGATTCAGCATAGTCAATCACTTCTTTTAATATCTGGGTACCGATTTCACGTTCTGAAACAGGCTTATCTTTCATGAATTTGGCAAGTTTCTCAATATCCTTCTCATCATAGAAAGCGATACATGTTCCCTCACCTCCATCACGACCAGCTCTACCAGTTTCCTGATAATAACCTTCCATGCTTTTGGGCATATCATAATGGATCACAAAACGAACATCTGGTTTATCGATACCCATACCGAAAGCTATTGTTGCCACAATTACGTCAACATCTTCCTTCAGGAAACGATCCTGAGTGGTAGCACGAGTATTGGCATCCAAACCTGCATGGTAAGGAAGTGCTTTAATACCATTCACATTTAACGTTTCAGCAACCTCTTCTACTTTCTTCCGACTCAAACAATAAATGATACCCGTTTTACCATTTTTAGCTTTAATGAACTTAATAATTTCCTTTAAAGAATCCTTTTTTGGGCGAATTTCATAATAGAGATTAGGTCTGTTAAACGAAGATTTATAGGTTACCGCTTTGCTCATTTGCAGGTTCTTCTGTATATCATGTTGAACCTTTGGTGTAGCAGTAGCTGTTAGCGCAATGATTGGTACATTCTCTCCTAACTGACTAATTACATTTCTGATTTTACGATATTCAGGCCGGAAGTCGTGCCCCCATTCTGAAATACAATGCGCCTCATCAACGGCAACAAAAGAAACGCCAACAGCCTTAAGAAAATCTATATTTTCTTGTTTAGCCAGCGATTCGGGAGCTACATAAAGTAGTTTTGTTAACCCTTCAAGCGCATCTTTTTTTACTTGAGCGGTTTCCGTTTTATTAAGGGAAGAATTGAGAAAATGGGCAATACTGTCAGTACTACCAAATGCCCTAAGTTGATCAACTTGATTTTTCATCAAAGCGATCAGTGGTGAAATCACTATTGCCGTGCCCTCGCTCATCAGAGCCGGTAACTGATAGCACATTGATTTGCCCCCGCCAGTTGGCATAATTACGAATGTATCGTCACCTGAAAGAATACTTGTGATAATTGCCTCTTGCTCACCTTTAAATTTATCAAAACCGAAAAAACTCTGCAAGTTATCAAACAGCGACTTTTTAACCTCCATTATCCCTGAAATATTTATTGACTTTTTTACTTACTGAAATAGTTTGCTAAATTAAAAATAACATAATTTTGCACATAATTAAAATTTCCCTTTTTACTAAAAAAACATATACTCTTGCAAGCAATAGAATCAGCTAAAAGGACGCTTCAAATTGAAGCAGAATCACTTTTAAAGCTCCAAAATTATATCAATAACGACTTTGAAGCATCAGTTAGCACAATTCTTTCTTCAAAAGGAAGAGTTATTATTACCGGAATTGGAAAAAGTGCAATCATAGCCCAAAAAATCGTAGCTACACTTAACTCAACCGGAACACCATCTATTTTTATGCATGCAGCAGATGCCATTCATGGCGACCTGGGCATGATTCAAAGTAATGATGTGATCATCTGTATTTCAAAAAGCGGAAATACTCCTGAGATAAAAGTTTTGCTGCCTTTATTAAAACAGACTAACAATATCCTTATTGGGATAGTTGGTGACATGAAATCGTATCTGGCCACACATTCTGATTATGTATTAAATACAACTGTTGATGTAGAAGCTTGTCCAAACAATCTTGCCCCAACAAGCAGTACTACCGCACAACTTGCTATGGGCGACGCTCTGGCCGTATGCTTACTTGAACAACGAAACTTTACCAGTGAAGATTTTGCAAAATATCATCCAGGAGGTGCTTTAGGAAAAAAACTATACCTAAAGGTTAGTGATCTTGCCAAAAATAACGAAAAACCACAAGTTTTACTAACAGATTCTATTCAAAAGGTAATTTTAGAAATATCATCCAAACGATTAGGAACGTCAGCAGTAATTGAAAACGGAAAACTTGTGGGAATAATTACGGATGGTGACCTTAGAAGGATGATGGAAAAAAATGAAAACTTTTCTACCTTGCAAGCCAAAGATATTATGAATGCCACTCCAAAAACTATAGAGGCTGGTGAAATGGCTGTAAATGCATTGGCAATGCTTAAAGAACATAATATCACGCAACTTATTGTAACGCATAAAGACACTTATTTTGGGGTAATTCATCTTCATGATTTAATCAAAGAAGGAATTATTTAACCCTGGATCAAATATAATGGAAAACAATTTTGTAGTAATTATGGCCGGCGGGGTTGGGAGTCGTTTTTGGCCGGTCAGCAGAACCAACTATCCTAAACAATTCATTGATATATTAGGAGTTGGAAAAACACTTATTCAACAAACTTTTGAAAGGTTTGCGAAAATATGTCCTAAAGAAAACATTTTAGTTGTCACCAATGAGATTTACCGCGACATAGTTCTTGAACAGCTTCCTGATATTAAACCAAGCAATGTTTTGGGTGAACCTATAATGCGAAATACGGCTCCCTGTATAGCATATGCCAGTCATAAAATATCCAGAAAAAACCCTGATGCTACTATAGTTGTTGCTCCGTCTGATCATTTGATTTTAGAAGAAGAAAATTTTTGTTCGATTATTAAAGAATCGATAAGTTTTGCTTCAAAAAATGATTGCTTAATTACACTTGGAATCGTTCCTTCCCGACCGGATACTGGCTATGGGTACATTCAACGTACCGATAAAAGTACCGAATCAAATTTCTACAAAGTCAAAACATTTACTGAAAAACCCGATCTAGAATTGGCTAAAACATTCTTAAAAAGTGGGGATTTTCTATGGAATGCCGGAATATTTGTTTGGAATGCAAAAGCCATTAAAACAGCTTTTGAAAAATACATGCCCGAAATGAATGATATTTTTAAAGAAGGCAGGGTGTTATACAATACTCCCAAAGAAACGGAATTCATCAAAAATGCATATACACGCTGTAAAAATATCTCGATTGATTACGGAATTATGGAGAAAGCTGATAACGTATATGTTCGTCCAAGCAGCTTTGGCTGGAGCGATTTGGGCACTTGGGCTTCAGTTTATGATGTTAAAACCGATAAAGATTATGTGGGAAATGTAGTTATAGGCTCAAAAAATGTAATCATGTATGATTCTGCAAATTGCATGGTTCGAGTACCTAAAAATAAACTAGTGATATTGCAAGGCTTGGATGACTACATCGTAGTAGAAACTGGCGACGTTTTGATGGTTTGTAAAAAATCAGAAGAGCAAATGGTAAAACAAATCGTAGCAGATGTAAAACAAAATACAGGAGAGAAATATATCTAAAGAAATGTTGAATTATGAATTAAACAACCAATATTTAAAATTCATAATTCAACATTTATAATTTATTTAGGCTAGCTTCTTTGTCTAACTGCCTCATACAGAATCATTCCTGCAGCAACAGAAACATTTAAGGAAGCAATCTCCCCCGACATTGGAATTTTTGCTCGCGCATCACACATCTTTAAATACTCTGGAGAAATACCATCTTCCTCTGAACCCATAATAATAGCGGTTGGAACCGTAAAATCAGCTTTATAAAGCACTTCATCTGTTTTCTCAGTGCAGGCAACTAATTGCAGTCCTGAATCTTTCAAAAAAGTTAATGTGTCTTTTAAACGCATTTCCCTGCAAATTGGCACTCTGAACAATGCACCGGCAGAAGTTTTTACAGCATCAGGATTAGCTTGGGCTGATCCACGGGAAGGAACAATAACGGCTTGTACTCCCATGCACTCTGCAGTACGAACTATTGCTCCAAAATTCCGAACATCGGTAATTCTATCTAAAACCAATAACAACGGTACTTCACCTCGTTCATAAATATCCTGAACTAAATTTTCAGTATTTTGATAGGTGATTGGTGAGATAAATGCAACAACCCCTTGATGGTTCTTTGGGGTGAGCCTGTTCAACTTTTCAGTTGGAACGTATTGAAATGGTAAATTATATTCCGCAATTACCAAACGCAATTCTGCAAATAAAGGGCCTCCCAATCCCTTTTGGATAAAAAGACTTTCTATTTCTTTTCCAGCGCTAATTGCCTCAATTACAGCGCGGATACCAAAAACCATTTGATTACTTTCACGCTTAGGTGTGCCAAAATCTCTCATAAGTCGACAAAAATACAATTCCAGAATCTTATTCTCTGAAATTAAGCTACTTAAATTTCAAACAAAATTTATTTCCATTTCAATGCCCAAAAAGGGTTTTTTATAAGCCACAAAACCAAAAGTACACTTCCTAAAAACGAAATGTCCAAAAAAAAGATATCTGAAATGCTTTATACGCTGCCAAGGTTTCCATTCACTTCGCTGTTGCCATGAGATTCACCACTTATTGATACAATAATTGCTGTAACACCATCTTGTTCATCTCTTTTATAATCAGTGTCAAAGCCTTTTTTATGCAAATCCTGCACCGTTAAACCAATATTTACTAGCTCATTAGTCCTATGTAGGAGCTCAGTAATACGACCTTCTGTTTTCTTTAAATCTGCGGATGCTATACAATAAAATATTATAGCAAAAAGTAGTGAAATGAACCCGCCTAAAATATTTGAGACAATCATTTCTGAATTTATAAGATCAATAAGTCTATCCATACTTTAAATATACACAAACGCCTGCCGATAATCACTCAACAGGCGTTTTCATTTACTTTAAACCTCATTTAAATACTCTTTAACCCTACGTTGTACTCGAATACTTATAATACATTATATCAGTATAAGTTGAATTGTAGTTCATTGTAACGTTAACAGACTTCTTGCAAGCACCTTTAAACGGGTTACTGTTGGGCGTTTTCAACTCTATCCATTCACACAACTCAATAATGTTTGATTTATTGGAAGTAAAATAAACGTAAGGGTGACTATCCAATACCTGCAATACATCTAAATAATCCTTTAGCTTCCAGTATGACTTATACGTTCCTGCTTCGGTGCTCAAATATGGAGGATCAACCATGAAAACAACATTAGGCTCATTCTTATATTGATTGTAAAGGGTTAAATAATCCACAGACACGCGCTCCAAGCCATCCAAATAACCATCGGAGCTATAATCACTCACTCGCACAACATTATATAGAGTAGACGCTTTAAAATCGGCAAAATTGGTTACATAATTCATACTAAACAAAAGCGAGGAGGATAACGTAATGTAGTCGACAAAGCCCGCCATTTCGGCTTGCTTTATGCGTTGAATAACCTGCTCTTTTGCCTCTCCGGTAATTTGTTTATCCTTTGGCCATCCGGCTAAGATCAATCGTAAATCAGCCAGTATTTTATTGGTGTTTGCAATGTTTTGCAGGCGTTCATTGTAATTGTCAAAATCATTGTAAACCACCTTTGACAAAGGGAGGTATTGCTTTACCGTATGCGAAAGCAATCCGCTGCCGCCAAACAGATCCACATAAATTGCATCCTGGGGGTAATCCTGTAAAACATCTTTCAATGTTTTTAAAAACCGTCTTTTCTGCCCCATAAAAGGCAATGGAGCATTTGTATAATTTTTCATTTTTTCACTCATCTGTATTATTGTTTGCTAATTTTTGTTTCCCGCCGTAATAGCTAATCGGCGTTTTTAAGTTCACTTTACTCATGATTAAATTAATAAATGGTCAGTTGCTTTTCTTACCGTTATTAACCTTTTGTTTATTGGCATACTTTTTACTTATTTTGTTCTAAATCTTACACTAATGAAAAATCTTTTATTATTAATTAGCATTTCAATTTCTATACTTTTCACTTCTTGTGAGAAAAAGAGTGATGACATTGAAAACATTGAACCTGAAAATAAATCGGAGTTTAACGGTGACTACAAAACAAGAATTAGTTATTACACCGCTTCCGATTACACGCTTTTTATTATGTATTTAAACCCTTTTGATGTTGATTCTGCAAAAGTTAATATCAAGAATAGTTCAGGCGTTATTGAAGTCTCTAAGGCCGTTAAAAAGGCTGATTTTTTCAATGATTCCTTTTGGATTGAAAACCATGCTTCTGTATTCGGAAGCTTTAAGGTTGAATTGACTGTTTTTAAGAACAAGGAAGAAACAAAGATTGAAAGAACTATTGAGGTGATTAAATAAATGAAATGGGGCTTATTGCCCCATTTTTTTATTCTTATAACACTATCCAGTCTAAATACCCACTGTAAAAATCATCCACCGTTAATATTTTTGAACGCTCTGCCCCTGAAATGGTTGTTATGGCTTGACCGTATGAATCCTGAATGGTGATTGTGCCGGAACTTTGAGAAATCGCACTGCTTCCGTCTATTTTGCCGTTGTATCTGCATATAAAATAAACCTTACCAATTGGTGCATCATCGGGAAGCATTATGTACACGTTATTTGAACCGTTTCTAACGTTTATGATAGTCTGGTGCTTGGTAGCTTGATAGTTTCCAAATGTATTCACCTTACTAAAAGCCGTTCCAAGTATGCGCTTGTCATTCAAATGCAACCCACGTTCCCCAATAGAAACCCCACCAATATCAGCCCCGTAGCCAGTGGAGCCATCGTAAAAGTCAATGTTATCATCAAAATTTATCCGTTTGGCGCCTGAAGAATCGTAAAAGGAAAGCGTGTTATTAGTGGAATCAATTACAATACGCTTCCCGGTGGCAGCACTTTTCAGGGTGGCTTTTGTCATTACTACCTGACCGTCATTGGTCACAACGAAAGGTGCAATTGCCCTGTTAGCATAGGTGTCACCCGCCCAAAATCGCACATCAGAAGAACCGCCCCCGTTTCCGGTGATACCTGCATTTACTCCGGCATCATTACCCAACTTAATGGTTCCGGTCGTCACCATTCCACCGTCAATGGTCGTCTTTGTGCTGTCAGCTATTTGTTGGTTAACATCCTCCGGCGCAGGTGTCCAGTCGGTTGGCTTGTTGCCTTTAAAAACTCCAACGGCATGAAATTGCCATGTTCCAGAAACAGAATTAATACCAAAGGTTATAAACCTTACAATGCCTGAAGCATCTGTGGAAAATGTATTCCAATACATTTTCCACCCATCCCCTAAGTCAATAGCAGGGCTACTGTCATCCAGCCTGTAAAAAGTATTATCCCAACCACCAAATGCGAAATATCCACCTGTACCTATTCGCTTGGCAATAACCATAAAAACCACTTCGGAATTAATAAGCAGGTCAGATACATTGAATTCATATTGAAACTCGCCAACGCCTGAAGGCCTTGAATACTCCACTACAGTTCCGAATTTAGCATCAGAAACTAATGTACTTGTAGCATCTCCACGATAACCTCGTATTGCATCTTTTACTCTTGATTTAAGTACATAGTTCCTGCTTCCTACCCTCACATTATCAACCGCAGCCTTCGCCGCATCACTTACATTCTTCAATAACTCCGTTTTCGCATCATAATACGCCTTAAACTTTGCCCTGAAGGTGCTGCCTACAATTACGCTATTAGCGTTCAAGTCGGCGAAATAAGGCACAAGGTAGGATTCCAATGAGCCGTATGCTGTGGTATAATCGGATGAAGAAACGCCGTAAGTACCCGCTTGACTTTCAATAATTGGCTTTTCGCCAACAATAACACCCCATTCTTTTGCCATTTCCGATTTTTCAATCGGGGTTAACATGTTGTCATTCGACAAGTCAGCAAGTAAGCTGTTTGCTGTATTGGCTGAAGTTTGTGCGTCATTAGCTGCTGTTTGCGCTGTATTTATCCCCGCTTGTACGTCCTCCGGTGCAGGTGTCCAGTCGGTGTCCTTATTGCCGTATTCCAGTTTAATGTTTCTGATCTGAAGCGTAGCATTTAAGCCGTCTGTACTTCCATTGTGATCAAAACGCATTTGGGCTGAAGTAACAATTGAGGCGGGAACCGTAAACTTAATAACAATTTTATTCCATACGCCTACGCCTGCTGTATAACCTGTGTACATTACGAATCCTTCAGTTGGGTAGTTTCCACTTAATATAATTAGTTCGGTTGAATTAACATTAGATGAGGATTTTGCCTCAAAACTAACAACCATTTCCTTGCCTGCAACATACTGGAAGGAAGGGCTGAAAATAAAATCTTCGCCAGAAATTGCTATTGTTTTTGAAAACTCATTGCCTGTACGGCTCGTAAAACCGGACCATCCATTGCCATTGCTTGACCCTATCGCTAAATTCCTGCCCCCCACCTTCAAATTATTCACCGCCGTATTTGCATAAGCTTTAGCCGCATCACTTACAAGCTTTAACAGAGCTACCTTCGCATCATAATACGCCTTAAAATTTGCCCTGAAGGTGCTGCCTACAATTACGCTATTAGCGTTCAAGTCGGCGAAATAAGGCACAAGGTAGGATTCCAATGAGCCGTATGCTGTGGTATAATCGGATGAAGAAACGCCGTAAGTACCCGCTTGACTTTCAATAATTGGCTTTTCGCCAACAATAACCCCCCATTCTTTTGCCATTTCCGATTTTTCAATCGGGGTTAACAGGTTGTCATTCGACAAGTCAGCAAGTAAGCTGTTAGCTGTGTTTGCTGAAGCCTGTGCGTTATTCGCTGCTGTTTGTGCTGTTGCTGCGTTGGTTAAAGCCGTGTTTGCAGTCGTATCATCCGTGTACTTACTCGCCTTCACCCAATCGGCAGAATTGTAGGATTGTACAGCGGTTTTAGCCGTTTGGCAGCGCATAATATCGCCCGAAGTGCCTTGCACCCACAAATCTCCCACATCATATGGCACAACAGGCGTAGTAGCAAACACCCTGCGTTTGCCGTCTGCTGTGTCTTGCGCTTGCTGCGCGTTGGCTAAAGCTGCCGTTATATCTGCATCACTTATCTTTTGCCATGAATAAACGCCCGTTACCACCTGAAAACGGTAGGCGTAACCGGTATTCGTATCATAAAACAAATCCCCCAAATGCTGATCTTTAACGGCATTGGTTGCCCAATCAGAGGCAGGAACATTCCCCAATGTAGGTACATAACCATAAAACCATGTCGTCACGTTCCCGTCAATTTGACTTTGAAGGTCATTTTTTATAGAATTTACAAAGCCATTGGTGGCGTAAACTGATAAATCCGGCTTATCGGTAAGGTTGTTGTAACCACTGGAATTGTTGCCAAAGGTGATTTTTCCGCTGATTTCGCCCGTGTCCAAGTCAAACCAAGTCAATCCGTCAGCACTTGAAATTTTGCCGGTGGTAATGGATTTGCCACTGATCAATGTTGAGCCGTACAATAAAGAAATTTCACGGTAGTTATTGACAACGGAATGCAGAATGCCGATTAGGAAATGGTAATAACCCGTATCCTGCTCTACCGTTATTTGGGAAGCACTCAAAACAAAGGTGGCGGCGGTGGTGGTTTTATTACATCGGGCATACACATAGTAAGCCGTACCGTTCACCAGCCCGGCAAAGGTTTGTCCGGAAAAGTTCCAGGTCTTTATCGAATCGGCAATGGCATAATGTTCAAGCACCCCACCACCTGCGCTCAGCTGTGAAACATTGCCCTGGTAATTGGGCGCAAACAAAACTCCTTTTAACAGGAAATTGCCCGATTTGGCCCCTACAGATAACAATGAGGTTTCAATTGAAAGCGGCCTGATCTTGTCGGTAAAATAGCCGTCGGTGTCAAACACCATGCCCTGCAATTCCTGCGTAGTCCGCCAGCTCCTTCTTGCTCGGTTCACGTTGGAAAGGCTGTTCAGGTCAATTACTCTTTTGGCTTGTTCCTGGGCAGCCAGCACGCGATTAAGAATCGTTGGCTGAACCACCTCAGCCAGTTCAATTTGATAATCAAACCCGTTGGTCAGCGAACGGTTGAGCGCCACAATCCGGATCAGCTTGTTAATGCCCAAAGGCGCATCCACAATGGTTACGTTATCCCCAACATTCAGCGATATGCTGTTCGCTTGGGCATGAATAGGATCAAGCACTACCGAGTAACTTACTCGTGGAGAACTGTTTTGGCTTAAATATTCGTTGGCCTTAGTTACCAGTTCCGCCTCTGCTGCATCAATGTACGACTGAGGCATTTTAATATCCGTCAGCACGTATTTGTCGCCAATGGCAGGCTTTAACAAAGTGGAAGGTAATTCCAACGCCTTTTCATCTTTATTCTGAATGATGGTAAACTCTTTAGTGGTATTATTGAAGCTGGCAATCTCAAATTCATACCCGGCCAATTGCCCGGTATTGAACGTGAGCTTTGCCGTTATGCCTGGCAACAATTGAGCATTCACATCAAAGTCGATAGCAGCATCGCTAAACTTGTAGATGCTTGATCCGTTCACCGCAGAAACGGTTCCCACGCGTTGCGGATAAACATCTTCAAATAGTTGAGTAGCCTCTATGGTGCCGTATTGCGAGGTATTCTGCTCTACATACAAGGCTCCCGCCGTCATACGCAGGCGTTTGGCATAATTGCGATAATCGCCCGGCAGATTGGTTGAGGAACCGAAAGCGTACAACCGGGTAATAATGTTTGTACTATCCTTGGTGGTACGGCTAATTTCATACAGCCCATTGCCTTGCCCGTAACTAAACGTTAACGGGTTTGTTTGCTCTTTTTTGGAGAGGTTGATCGATTTTCCATCGAACCAAAACTCCGTGTTAAATTCCGAAGCCAAACGAGCCAAAGCCGCCAAACAGTTTTCACCGGAAAAAGTCAGGTTCTTGTATTCCGAGTTGACCACTTCGCCCGCCGACCAGCCGGAGCTAACCCGGTTCGCATTGGCCACAATCAGGTTTAAAAAATCCTGCAGATTGCCCATTAAGGAGAAATCGGCTTCTTTCAGCGCATTCAGCGCATCCAAAAAGAAGAATTGAATTTTCCCCAATTCATAAGCCACACTTTCAAAGGTGGCGGTATAGCGGTACTCCAAACTTGACACCTTTTGCACCGCAGGCATTTGGTTCAGGTAATACGTCTCTCCATACACCAACACCGTATCACCAATGGTAAAATCTACAGCCTCGGCCAATGTGAAACTCATTTGCACCACGTTTTCACCCATTATGCGTTGCCTCAACAGTCCACCTTCAGGGCGAACCGTTGCAATAGTGGTTGATCCTCGTTTTATATCGTAATTCATAATGTAGAGCCTTTCACTTTTAATGTTAATTCAAAACTTACCACTACTACCGATACGCCTTTAAGTGTTTGGCTTTCCTTTTTCCAGTTGCTGCTTTTGAGATAAAAAACCTGATAGGTTTTGCCGTGATCAACTACCTGAAAGTTTTGCCAGCTGGGTAATTGAAGCTGGGCAAGCAGCGCATTGCGCCGTGTCCAGTATTGCGTATCGGAAGTAGCTGCGATCACGCACTGAAGTGTCACTTCAGCATCGTTAAACATGGGTGCACTCAAATCATATTCAATTCCGTTTTGCTCCGGCCAATTGTGCGACAATGACTCTTTTCGCTCAGGCATAATTAAAAAGCCTGACGTATCCTGAATGATGAGCCCGTAGGCACTGCCTACATCGTTGCCGTTTAAAAAATAATTGCCTGTTACCATCGTTTTATCTTCCTAATGACCTCAAATCAGCGTTGCTGTCCATTTTCTTATCTATTGATTTCAGCGAAGTATCAACCGATTTAATAGTATCGGCAGTGATTCGCGTATTCACCTCAATCATTCGCATGGTTTCGTGCTGGGCTTTTATTTCCGCCATTTGGCTTTGCATACTCAAGCCGTGCTCCTTCAAAATACTGTTGGTATCGAGCTGCGTAATGCGCAAGCCTCCGAATTGACCCGCCAATAAATCAGCCTGCTCGGCGCTGATGCCATTAATTGCTCCGGCTAAACCTTTTTGATCAGGCGCATTTTTATCTCCAGTGAAATCAACATCGAATGCAGAGGTCATGGCATCCCATTGCCCTTTCAAACTTTCTGCAATGGCGACTGACTTAGTTCTTAATTCATCAATTTCACCTTGACTGTACTTCCCATCAGAGCCAGCCTTAGCCAAATCGTCATAAAGCGGCTTCATTGCTTCCTCAATAGCTTTGTATTTAAAAGTATTGACAATGGCTTTTTTCAGAATGCTTTCAAAAGAATCCGCAAAGTCTGCAGCTGCGAGCTTCCCATTCTCAAACAATCCTGAAAAGGCATCACTCAGCCTTTCTACAGAAGTACCCGTTAGCATCTCATTCAATTGAGCTGTCACCTCCTCAATATCAACTCCTGTTTTCTGAAGCTCTTCTCTTAACTTTTTAAGCTGGTCGAAATCTTCTTTTGATGCGCCTTTCAATTTGCCCTGCAAATCCAGCTGTTCCATGGCTGCGAAGTCTTTGCCTCCAAGGCTGGCCATGATATCCCAGGTTTTTGCTTTGCGCAACCAAGTGCCATGCTTGTAACCAACCCCATCAACAAACTGCTCTCCCTGTAATGAAGCAAATATTTTATCGTAGGCCTTTTGCAGCTCAGGACTTTGTTTTTTCATGAGCTCCAGCTGATCCACCAACCCTTTGTAGCTGGTTTTACCACGACGAACCTCATCACGCTCACGTTGGCGCAATAACGCCTGGTAATCTCGCTCTCCTTTCACGGCCGAAGCTTGATAGTCGTTCATGTATTTAAAAGCAGCTTCCTTAGCAGCTTTTAACCCTTTGAAATATCCGGCAATGCCATTGATCACCGATAAAGCGGCTCCGGCAATACCTGCTCCAGCCATTACTTTACCAAACGCATCACCTTTTTCATCGGCTTTTTTGTAAGCTTCCTTTTGTCGCTGTATCTCTGCGAAACCAGTAATTACATTTGAAACTGTTCCCAATATGTTGGCAAAATTCCCGTCAATATCCTGCAAGGCATCCGCGATATTTCGCATTGAGTCGGCAGCGGCCTCAAGCCGTTCAGGCAACCGCGCGTTTAATGAACTTTTAGCCTCTTTTAGCTTATCCGCAATTTCTTTGGCGAACTCTGCACTAATTCTCCCTGCATTTACAGCTGCCGCAAGCATGTCTTCAGCATTGGCAATAACCACCTTTGCCGAAGCATCACTCATACTATCAATGCCTTTATATAATTTTTTGTAGGCGTCAAGCTTTTGAATGTTGGCATCATCGAGGGCATTTAATTCATCTTTATGATTGCCTGTTAACTGGGCAATATGATTGGCTTTATCTTTCGCCGAAAGAACAGGGTCCGCTTCGAGTATTTTTTTGTCAGCCTCGTATTGCGCTGATAAACTCTTTCGCTTTTGAAGATAATTCTGAGTGTCTTCAAGCAATTTTTTTAGATATGCCTGGTAATCCTGCGCAGCCTTTTGTCTTTTTTCGTACTCCGCTTTCAGTCCATCCTGCTCATCATCAAAAGCTTCTTTATCCGCTTTTTCTTTCGCTTCTCGTGCTTTTTTTGCTGCGGTTGCTGCTTTTTTAGCCGCCTCCTCAGCTGCTTTCGCCGCCGCCTCACGACTTTTAACGGTAACCGTTTCAACCAATTTCGATTGCCCGGCGAATTTTACCAAAAAGGCAGATTGACCATTCAATATTTTTTCTTGATCATCCAGATCTTTCAGCGCAGCTTGGGCTCGTACATCACTTGAACGCTTACGCTCTGCAACGGTAATCGTACCTCCAGCAATACCTAAACTACTACTGCCTGAGAATGAAGTATCTCCTTCTTTTTCTGCCCGCCGTTTTTCATTTATGTTAGCATTTCGAATTTTTTGCCTTTGAAAATCAATGTCAAGCCTCTTCGCCTCAACCTCATCTAGTTTATCCTTAGCCGCTTTGGCTCTCGACGTTGCTAAAATGGAAGCAGTCAACTCCTCATAGGTTTTCTTTTCTTCCCCGTTTAAAATGGCTTGAATTTGAGCGTTGGCAAACGCTTTAGGGTATTCAGCCCTTAACGCCTTGGCGGCTGCAACCCGCTGTTCCATTGATGAGGATACATCGGTAGCCGCTTTATATAATATTTTAAGTGTCGAAATTTCTTGCCCGGCTTGCTTACTGGCCTTTCCCATTACTTCATTTAACGCCTTGAAATTTGCAACCGATTGACTTATGGCATCCTTTCCTTTAAATAAAGAGCCAATGAAATTGCCAATTTCCTTACCGTAAACAGTAAGCAAAGTAACGACCACCGATAGCGCCGTCCCCCAGCTAAACAAACCACTCACTAATTGCTTCCAAACAGGCACAGCAGTGCCGCCACTTGCTACTAGCTGAGTATTTGCTACCCTTAACCTCCCAATTTCATCTATAAGTATGGGCAAGTTGTTAGATACCGCCATAAACCCTGTTTGAGCCGAATACGTAAAGGCGGGAAGCTCTCTTGATATTTGGTTAATGGAGCTTTGCAAACCATTGGCCGACCGTGCTGCTTTTGGCATTGTTGAGCTTTCCAGTTTTTGCAACTCTGAATTAACAAGCTTCATTTCACTGCGCAGCTCCCGCTCTTTTACAATCAAATCTTGATGCGACTTAAGGAGGGAATTTTTGTCAATGGCTCCACTTCTATATTGTGCACTTAATGCTTTCTCTTCCGCCGCAATCCCTTTGATCTCTAAATTTATTGCAGCAAGGCGCCCCGTAAAAGCATCAGCTTGTATTAAATTACTGGCAATAGAAGCTGCTGTTGCGCGAAATGCATCTGCAGTTTTCTTTGCCGCCTCTTGAGCAGTTGTATTTACCCCTCTTAAATTGGCCTTAATCGCGTCCGTCTCCGATTTAACTTCGGGGTCGTTCAGGTTAAAATTTACGTCCAGTTCTAAGCTCATAAGTTCAATAGTTTGGCAAGCTCGCTGCCGCTTACTTTTTTGGGTTGTTTCTTTTGGCGTTTAAAGCCCGGTGCATCGGCCAGCATCATTCGTATATTGATCCAGCTAATGCCCCACATGATATAGTGATAAGTCCAGCCTGTTTTTTCAGTTACAGCCATGATCACTCCCCAGAGGCTATGAAGGCCTGTTGCCTTTAACTCCTCTCGGTCTCCTGACTCAGATTCGGTTCGGTCATCTTCAGATGACGTGTCAATCTGATAGTATTCAAAAAATCCGCTGTGCCTCCATGCAATACCACCATTTGCATAATGGTATAAAGTGACCTGATAGGCATTCTCCATTTTAGCCAGGCTGCAAGTGGTCGGGCCAAGATTTTCCCGCTCCAATAGCCGTTCAAAATCACGTGGGCAACCAACAAGGCTATCTTACTTCCATGCATGGCCTGCAATTTCAGCAGATCATTCATGTCGAGGTCGTCTAGTTTTTTGTCTTCTATACCCATGCTTAGGTAAATGCGGCTAATACGTAGCGAAGTGCCAAGCTTTGGCATCGGTACAGGCAGCGTCATCGTTTTTTTACCGAATACTCTTAAAAAAAGAGGCGTTTGAACTTTCACCCGAACGCCTCTTTCTAATAATGTATCAGCGGCCTTTTGCTCTATGCTGATGTTATCCATTCTTACTAAACTGGTTTACCATAAGAAATAGGAGAAGTGGCTGTTTTAGTTGGCTGCAACACCACGCCTTTTACTTTAATTACGTTCACCTCATCGCGGGTAAACACGCCTTGTATACGTGCCATTACCTGAACACGGGGAAATTGCCATACTGAGTCCTGAAGGTCAGTGATCTCAAAAGATTTTTCGATAATCGGAGTAAGCTCTGGAGCGTTCCAAATCTTATTGGGATCTGTACCGGTAACCGTACCGCCCATCAAATCCATCATTACATCAGGATCATGGGTTAACAAATCGAACTCAAGTGTGGTTTCACCATTCTTTTGGGTAACATACACAGGCGAGCTTTTGCCCTCAGCCATGATGTTGTTTACCGAGAAGTCGCCCTGCGTTACACGGATTGTGTTTTCGCGAACATCTCCCGGCGAAGTAAGCACGGTGCCCATGCCGCCATCCACAGCAATTGCACCTAGCTTAAATGTTTTGGTTCCTATTGAAAAAGTTGCCATTTAATAACTATTTAAAGGGTTTTAAAATCTGTTAATTATTCAGCTGATTGTTTTTTAGCAACCGCAGCCTTTAGTTTTTCATGGCCGATGTTGTGAGCTGGAGCCTTCCCAAATAATTCAGTGTATTGAGCAACTAACTCAGCGCGTTCAGCTCCGGTATCCACACCTGATTCGTCTTCAGTAGATCCAGCCTTGGTTAGGTCGGATCCGGTGTCCAAACTCGGCTCACCTTCGGCCATACCAGACTTGATTAGGTTAGCTACTGTGTTAGCATCCGCAACAGTAAACTTATCCGAAGCTACTTGCTCAATCTTGTCAATAACATCTAATGTTGCCCGGTGAATTGGCTTTACCTCATTGTTGCCTAAATCCTTGGCCCAGCTTTGGGCGTAGGTTTCAGCGACAAAGGCGTTCCCGTCTGTGGTGAAATAAAACGTGTTTACGTTCGGGTGTGACTCAAAAAGCTCTTTAGCTCTTTCGATATTTTGGTTTTTCATTTTAAGAATTTTAGATATCCCCATCGTAAGGCAATAATTAAAGTGATTCCTAACGACAACCCCGCACAGATACTCATCCATACAGATGGTCGGTTAACTGATTTGTTTGTTTTGTCGGCAATTACAGCCGACTGGGTTGTACTAACCCTGGTTTGTTGGGTATTATCATGGGTTAAGGTGGAGCGGGCTACGGGCTTTGCCTCGGCTAAAAACTCAACTTTTGCACCTGGTTTAGCTCCTTTTATTTTAAGCTTCAACTTAATGCCATTACTTTCAAAAACTGAACTATCCGTTCCGCTTGTGTCAGATAACACTGTTGAGCCTTTTAAGAAATCACCATATTGGTTGATCACCAGTTGCGTATGTTCCTGAATTATGGAAGCGCTGTCAACAGCTTTAACGACATGAACAACATGCTCAGTAGTTTTTTTTCGCACACTGCAGGCATCAAGTAAACCCGCCATGCCAGAGCCAATGATAAGGATGACTACTTTTTTCATACCGTTTCAGGATAAATGAACCCGACCACATTCAACCCCTTTTCGCTGTAAGGCGCTTTTACCAAACGGCGCTTCTCAGCTACTATGTAGCCCTCGCGGCCGCCTTTATCGTTGGTGTTGCCCTCAATGCTGATGAAAGTATTTGCATCCACTACTGATTTGACAATACCCGCATGGCCTTGCCAGCCATTGCCATAGCGCCAAATCGCTATGGCGCCCGGCTTTGGCTTTTGACCAACTTCAAACACGTTGGCTACATCAAACTGGCGGAAGGTTGCCGTTGCTGATCCTGACGCCGCTTTGTTAATGGCCTCCACCAAATCAGGACGAGCTTCAAACGCTTCTTTCCAAATCAGCTCTACCAAATAGCTGCACCAGGCTTCGCCTTCGCGCCAGCCAACAGCTTTCATTTTTTTCTCAAAAGTGGCATCGTTAAAGCCGCTGTTATTGGGCTTTTCGGTTTTGCCTAAGTATTGTGTTGCAATTGCTACTATTAAATCTGATGCTTTCATTGAATTTTATTTTAAACGGCTACCGATCAAATCATCTAATCGCTCAAAGGCTTTCGTATTTTTCTCAATCACATCAAGCATCTGCTTTCGATCCTCTTCAATGTATTTCTCCATCTTTTCCGAAAGCTTGCCCTGCTGCTTCCAGAACAGGTAAGCCACTACCAATAAAATGCTAATCGAAAAGAACTGATCGCCCAATCGCTCCACTATGCCCGTAGGGACAACTTCGGTTATCTGCAATAAGATCCTGTTCATTACTATGGTTTTTGGATTGTTAAAGGATGGGGTGAACCTTCACCCCAAACCGCTATAACTCTATGCAGATGCATCCTGATTGATCATGATAATACCTGCATCATCTGAACGTCTGCGGCGACCACCCATACGTACCAATGCCGAGTATACATCGCCATAATATTGAGGATCATTAGGATTCTCGAAGAACTTCACCTGACCCAAGGCACGGGTAACTGTATCTTTTTGGTAGATCACCGCCACCTCGTTATCGGTAGCCGCAGCCGCAGCACCTAAAGGCTTCACCACATTGGCAGCATCGGAAACGGCTACAGCACTGCGCTCCAAAATATTGAAGCCGTACAGCTTGCCGATGATGCCATTTTTTGCATCCATATACTGCGAAAAGTCGCGATATTGGGTATTCGACAAGCTTTGAATCAACTGATCCAGCATGTTGGAAGGAAGCAATGCATTGCGATCCATTTTGCTAATACCTTGCACATTCAGTTTGGTCATGGCACGGCGCAAGTCGTCATGCACAAACAACTTACGATTACCGGTTGCTGAAGGGGCTGTTCCGGCAGTAGCGCCACCGGTTGTCAATAACTTTGAGTCGGCTGCAATACTGGTTAACCATTTTACAATGATGTCATCGCCAATGGTTTCTGCCAATGCTCCGGCATGGTCGCCAAACACACTGTCAATTTTATTGTACGACAACTCAATTTTTTCAGCATCCTGAATATGCGTAGGAGTAGTCGTATATACGTCCAATGAATAGTTAACATCGGTATCCGTTCGGCCTACCGCAGTGGCAGGGAATGAAGTCCTATTTTTAACAACCGCAGGCGCTGATCCGGGTTGAGGAATATGTACTACTTTACCAGCTAACACATAGTCATCATCGCTATACACGGTTTTTAGAAAGGCATTGTCTTTCCATAACCGCTCAATGATGTAATTGGCCCAGATTTCTACCTCTACACCACATTTAGCATACCTGCTGTTTTGTGGTGCATATTTAATGGCCACTACCGTTGAGGCGATAATAGCCAAACCAACAACTGCAAGCGGCAATCCGGTTGCATCCGCTAAACCCATCGCTACAGGCGACATGATCAGCGTGAATACTAAGAAGGCTATCAGTGCCCTAACATGATTTTTCATTTTTACGTGTATTAAAGGTTATTTAATAAGAATTGATTTGGATGTTTAAATTCAAGCTAACGGCACTACTTGCGGCTAGGGAATTTCTCTTTCATTTTCACCTCGTATTCGTCGGGGCTTAAGGTTTTCAACTTCGATAAACCTCCGTTTTCAAACAGTTCATCGTAGGAGAGTTTTACCAACTCCGCCAACTCGTCTTTTTTACCACCATTATCCGCCGCCAATTGACTTTGCACAGTAGGTGCTGCCTGCATTCCGGTAAACATGGCTTCAACCGTTTCCTTATCAGCTTTGGCCAGTTTGATAAAGTGATCGCGTTGCCCGGCAACAATCTTGCGATCAGTTACCGCTTTATCCACCAAAGCAATCACTTCGTTTTCGGTCTGCTTATTTTGCAACTCGGTTACTTTGGCATCGGCCTGCTCTTTAGCCGTTTTTAAGGTTTGAATTTCGGTGTCCTTCTGCGCTGATAGATTCACGAGGTTGTCAATCTTTGCCAACACTTCAGTAGCACCGGCAGTATCAGCCAAGCCCAGCTTGGTGAGTACATCAGGGGCATTCAATTGAATTGTTTTCATACTATCGTTTGAAATTTGTTTTAGTTGGGGAATTTGGGCGTTTTCGCCGTTGGAGCTGAGTGTGATGAGTTCCTTATTATCATCGTACAAGGCAATGGATAAAGCATCATCGTTGCCGCCAATATCAACTATACTCACTTCTTGCAACACTGATTTAACAAGGGTGTAACCTGTTTGACCCGGCATCAACAGCGATTCATCATCACTCCATGTTTTAGGGTTTAACCCCGCTGAAGCCATGCGTAATGTGCCGTTCTCAAACTTGTTATAGATTGATTTTGCGAACTCGTCGGTATCATCAAACATTGGCTGCCCAGTGATCACTTTGCCGACTCCATCCAACTCTTCGCGCTTCAGTTCAATCACATTACCAATCGGGAGAAACACGTTGTCTTTAGTTCCGAAGGCTCGATTGTGCATCCATAGCATGATGGGATTTTTATCATACTGATCTATGTCAATGCCGTCGGTAAGCACTCGGAAACCGTAAAGGTTTACAGATTCGCTGCTGATGATAATTCGTTTGATTGCTCTTAACATGATGCGTTTTTGCCTTTGTTGAGCACAAACGTACAGTCGAATTAAAGCCTAAAAAAACCGGGTATTTCTATGATGGTAGTAGCTGTAAGCTATCATAGCAATTATTGCTATGATAGCAATTCGCGATTTCTGCAAGGCTTATATATAGCGCATTTTTGGCCTATATGGCAGCACAACCACTATCAAATAAGCAAAAAAAGGAATGGGCAAAACTGCTCTTCGTTCGCGAAAATGTAACCGTTCAAAAGGAATTGGCTCTTCGCGTTGGCGTTTCTGAAAAGACCATCGGCAAATGGATTGAAGAGGAGAACTGGAAGCGGCTTCGAGCTTCCAATGTCATTTCCAAGGATGAACAATTGAGCCGCTTGTACATGCAGCTCACCGAATTGAATGACCATATTTTTCAAAAGCCTGAAGGGTTCCGTTTCGCCGATTCAAAACAGGCCGATACTATTGTTAAGCTGACCGCTGCCATTAAGCAACTCGAAACAGACTGCTCGGTTGCTGAAGCAATGGAAGTTGGTCGTCGTTACCTTCAGTTTATTCGTGTGGTCGATTTTGACAGCCTCAAAACATCGGCCTCTCTGTATGATGCATTTATTAAAAAATTGATCAATGAAAGCCGTAGATAAAAAAGCCGAACAGTTTTGGGACGACTTTATCAGCTCGATGATCAATGCCTCGTCCGTGGATACTTCAGAAACCGAGGAGGCGAAGCGTAAACGCATAGCCGACCTCGAAGCCGATCCGTTTAAATGGATGCCATACTATTTTCCACAATTTTGCTCTGCGCCGTTTTCCCGTTTTCAGCGCCGTGCCTTAAAACGTCTGATTGAAAACAAGCGATGGTTTCAATTACTGATGTGGAGTAGAGAGTTGGCAAAGTCAACCTTTACCATGATGACGGTAATGTATTTGGCGGTAGTTAAAAAGGAGCTGAAAAACATCTTAATGGTGAGTAACAGCTTTGATAATGCAGTGAGATTACTATTGCCTTATAAACTCACATTAGAAAAAAGCCCTCGTTTAATTAATGACTATGGGACGTTTGAGAAATTAGGAGCATGGACAGATAGTGAGTTCACTACCCGCATGGGTTTTAGCTTTCGCGCTTTGGGTGCTGGCCAGTCGCCTCGTGGTACTCGTAACGAGAACTTTCGTGTTGACTGCATCCTGATCGACGATATTGATACGGATGAGGAATGCCGTAATCCTCGTCGTATAACTGAAAAGTTCAAATGGATACAAGAAGCTCTTATTCCTACGGTTTCAGTTTCGGGCAATTATCGAATTATTGTTTGTGGCAATAAGATCGCCAAGGTTTCTATTGTTGCCCTTTGTGAAAAACTGGCCGACCATGTTGACCAAGTAAACATCCGCGATAAAGACGGTAAAAGTTCATGGCCTGAGAAAAACAGCGAAGCCGATATTGATAAAATTCTTTCCTTGATAAGCTATTCATCGGCTCAGAAAGAATACTACAATAATCCTATTTCTGAAGGAACGGTATTCAAAGAAATGAGCTATAAAAAACTACCACCGCTCAAAGAGTATAAGTTTTTGGTATGCTACACTGACCCATCATTTAAGGAAAGTAAGAAGAACGACTTTAAGGCAACCGTGTTGGTTGGCAGATATAAGGATGAATATCACGTGGTCAAAGCCTATGTGGAACAAACAAACACGGCAAATATGATTGATTGGCATTATCAAATAGCTGAGCAATGCGGCGACAAGGTTCCGGTATATTATTTCATGGAGGCCAATTTTATTCAAGACACCTTATTACAGGAATTTTATAAAGCATCTGTTGGTCGAAACAAAACCGTTCCGATCAGAGGTGACGAACGTAAGAAGCCTGATAAATTTACCCGTATCGAATCACTGTTAGAGCCATTAAATCGACACAATAAATTATGGCTCAACTTAGATGAACAAACTAACGCTCACATGCAACGATTGGAAGAGCAGTTTCTTGCTCTAGAGCCGGGCAGTTCTGCACATGATGATGCACCGGACGCTGTTGAAGGTGCAGTGTTCATTATTAATAGCAAAGTAATCCACAGTTCCGCTGCTACAAGCATCGGCAAACGTCAACCTAATTCTAAACGAGTTTAACCATGGCCTTTTTAACCAAAGATGAACTATTAACGCACCTATACGGCGAGGTGATTGATAATATAAGCCAAAACGATGATGACATTGTCATTGCCGCAATTGACGCAGCCATTGCTGAAGCGAAAGGATACCTGAGCCGCTACGATTTGGAGGCATTATTTAGTGCTGATCCAAAAGATGCAATTCTGTTGGTACGTGTCAAAGATATTGCCGTATGGCACTTCCTTGTTTTGGGCAATCAAAGCATTGAACTGGAGTTTCGAGAAGCTCGCTATACCGAGGCGGTAAAATGGCTGGAGAAAATACAGTCGGGCAAATCAGTGCCGCAAGGCTGGCCGTTGCCAACACCTTCCGAAAGTGATCCTGCTGGCGTGTTCAAATACGGCAGCAATCCAAAGCGTAACAACCATTATTAATCCTTAACGATCTTACCCATGTCAAAGAATAATAAAACAGGCTTCAAAGCCCAAAAAGAGGCCGCTCAAGAAACGCCAAGTTTCATAGTGCAAAATCTTACGGTTCGCCCTGCGGCACGCGACTCACAAGATATAAGCAAATGGCGTACAGCTTTAAAATCGGCAGAGGCGACTAATCCTCGCCGTACCTTATTATATGATCTGTATGATGACATTATGCTCGATGGTCGATTAAGTTCGGTTGTTGAAAAACGCATCATGGCAATCACAAATGCAGATTGGGAGTTTGTGAAGGACGGGAAAGTTATTCCGCTGATTAACGACCTAATTGATACACCTGCCTTTGAAGATTTGCTCAAAGAATTGATGTTAACTCGCTTTTGGGGTTACTCGGTATTGGAGTTGCAATTTCAAAAAGATGGATTCAGTTGTTATAGCATCCCTCGAAAACACTTGCGCCCTGAGAAGGGATTAATTGCCAAAGATCAGAGTGGAGAAGGCGACATCAATATCCGTGAAGGGATTTATCTAAACAATATACTGGAAGCTGGTAAGGAGAAGGATTTAGGCATTCTGCTAAGGGCAGCACAATATGTTATTTATAAGCGTGGCGGCTTTGGTGACTGGGCGCAGTTTGCCGAACTATTCGGCATGCCATTCAGAAAAGGCACTTACAATGGCTTTGATGATAGCCAACGTCAAGAGCTCGAAAACTCTTTAGAGCAAATGGGTGGGGCTGCTTATGTTGTATTACCCGACGGTTCAAACGTAGAGTTCATCGAAAACAAAACAAATAGCGACGGATCATTATATGACAAGTTGCGCAATGCCTGTAATGAAGAAATAGCAGTATTGATATTAGGCCAATCGCTCACTACCGGTCAAGGCAGTAACCGAAGTTTAGGCGAGGTGCACAAAGAAGTGGAGGAAAGTATTAACAAAGCCGACCGCCGTTGGGCTAGGCGTTGGCTAAATACCCGTTTTACTAAATGTTTGGAGGCCAATGGACACGCTACACAAGGAGGCTACTTTCAAATAAAAGGCGAGGATGAGGAAAAGATCAGCAAAAAGGACAAACTTGACATGCAACTTAAGTTGGTGAAAGACTTGGATTTGCCTTATGATCCCGATCATTTTTACGAAGAGTATGGACTACCAAAGCCGGCCGATTATGACAAACAAATGGCGGAAAAAACTGCACATACCCCCCAAGCTTCGGAGGGTGATGATGTGCAAAAACCTGCATCTACCCCCCAAGCTTCGGGCAATAAAAATGACAAAAAGCCCAAGGTTCAGAAGAACAATGACAACACAAACCTCTATGCTTTGGATGAGGACTTAAACACAAAGCCCTTATCTTGGTTTGTAAAACTGGCAAACTCATTTGGTTTTTTCGTAGACGCCCCGGCACAAACCGGGGCGACAATGACGGCATGTTGTGGCAGTCACCACACGGCAATTGATACCATTACCCTTGCCGCTATCGATGGTTTTGATACTGATTCGTTGATAAAACGAGCATGGGAGGCAGGCGGTTCAATGGGTTTTGATACTGATTTATTCAATCATACGGCATCAACCCTTTGTGATGGTTTCCTAAAAGGTTGGCGCAGCCGTCCAACAGAGCTAGTGAATATTGGCATTGACTACGGCTTTGATGATCCGTCAATGCTAACCGCATTTGAAACAAATCTCTTCCGTTTTGCAGGGGTGAAAACGTTGTATGAGGCGCAGCAATTGAACACCTTATTCCGCAAAAGCAAAAGCTTTGAAGACTTCTACCATGAGGCGTCTCAACTGGTCAAGGTTCATAATAAGGATTGGTTGCGCACCGAATATGATACAGCCTATGCCGTTGGGGAAAGCACAGCAACCTATAACCGTTTGATGAAGCAAAGGACCTTGTTTCCATACTGGCAATACAAAACAGTTAAAGACAACCGCGTAAGAGAAACTCACCGCTGGCTACATGATGCAGTGTTTCATGTTGATCATAAGGCTTGGCAAACGATTTATCCACCTAATGGATGGAACTGCCGCTGTTACGTGGTACCAAGAACCGAAACCGAAGTAACGCCTGAACTGTTGAAGAATAGCAAACAGCAGCTGGCCGATTACGAAGCTTCACAGGATTGGGACAAAACAAAGAAAAGCGGCTTTGGGATTAACCGGGCAAAGCTTGGCGCGGTGTTTACCGAAAATCAGCAGTATATCAACAGCATGGAAGAGGGCAATAAACTATTGTCTGAATTACGCCCTTCAGACTTTGGATTGCCAAATGTTGAACAGCAATTAGAAGCCAAGGCAAAAGCGGAAATAGACAAAGCCTCTGTTGATACGGATGCTTATTACAAAAAACGTTTAGTAGATGGTGTTTTTCAGGTGAAAGATTATGCCGGTCGTATATTGACGATGAACGAAAAGGATTACGCCAACCATACTACAAACGAGGTTAAAAAACGTCAATACCGGATTGATTACCTAAATGAACTGGAGACTATTTTGAGTACACCTGACGAGGTATGGTTTAACGCCGAACGCAAACAGGATTCCTTGAATCAATTGATGTACATCAAGTATTACAAAGACAAACCATTGGTTGCAGTGGGCGCGATAACGCCAAATGGTGATTTTAAACTAAAGACTTGGTATGATTTAGCCCATGCAGAAATACGCTGGGGTTTATTAGTCAGGAGTTCCAATTAGTGAGCACTCGGCTCATCACCACCAGCCCCTTGCCTCCTGAGATACGAAGTTGCTGTTAAGGGCGCTCACTAATTGTAATTGTAAAAGTAACAAAACTTATTCCAAATGAGCAAGTTCGACGATGAGTTAAATGCATTCTTCAACAAGTTTCAGCATGCCGTACAGGAACATGTACCCAATGTAATTGCCGAAACCGCTACTGAATACTACAAGGAGCGTTTCTTAGAAAAGGAATGGAATGGCCAGCCTTGGGCTAAGTATAAAGGCAAAGAACCCTCACGAGGCTCGTTGATGCTACGCAGTAATAACCTGATGCAAAGCATACGCCCTAAACTCGTGAGCGCCCAGCGAGTAATTATTAGCGCTGGCAGCAGCAAAGTGCCCTATGCTCAGGTACATAATGAAGGTGGTATCATTACTCGTTCTGCTCGCTCCGAAACGTTTGTTCGCAACCGAATAGCCACAGGCAAAAAGAAAGGAAGGTTTAAGCGAGGAACTTCAGAAGGGCAAGGATTTACGTTCAAGGCTTCGACGTATAATATGCCGCAACGCCAGTTTATGGGGCACAACCAAGAACTCAACGACCGAATTAAAACCCGTTTTAATAATTTATTTAAAAGCTTTTTAAAGCCATGAAAACAATCTACTTAAAGTTATTGGCAAGGCTCAAAGAGCTGCCGCAGATCAAATACATTGACCGCGACAAAGGGCAGTTGGAACAATATGAAGGCGACCGACCTCCTGTCGCGTTTCCGTGCATTTTGATAAAACAAAGCCTGCCGCAATGCAAAAACCTTACTCCAAAAGAGCAGCTATGCAGCGCACAAATAACCGTGCGTGTTGCTTTTGATTATACAGGTGACGCCAGCAGCATCAGTGGTGAAGCGAGACTTCAAAGCGCTTTATCTTATTTCGATACCGTCGATGCGGTACTCGCCAAATTGCAAGGCTGGGGTGATGCTGAAATGAATGCTTGGGAAAGAACCAGCCAATTAGAAGAAGATCGACGCGATAATTTCAGCGTGTTAAGAATTACGCTTAAAACTGGGTATCGGGAAACGATTAGCAGTTAAAGCTACCAGCTAAAAGAAGGATATAACTTTTTCAAGTCTGATGTTCCTGGCTTTTGAGCGATGATCTCTTTTAGCCTGGCATTGTTGCGAGTTAGGTAGTTCGTAATGGTGCTGCCTGATAGCCAAAACTCATGCTCCATATTGGCAATGGCATCATCAAAACGGCAGCGCTGTAAATGGTAGTGGTAGTAAAAGCGATAAGCCATGCATTCGTCACGTTTAACGGCGTACATATTGCGTTTGCCTTTGTTAGAAACAACAGGCTCAAAAGCGGCAGGAAAGATAGATGTTAGGGCTAACTGGTTGCGCATTATTACAAATATGCCTAACTGGTTAGTCTTTTTAAAATTGAGTTATGAACAGAAAAAAAACAAAAAGCCGCTCCATTGCTGGTAGCGGCTATGTTTATTTATTACGTCTCATCCGAGTATTTATTATCCCTTCCGCTCCTTCGCAGGTTTATCTTCTTTTGCCATTAATTTTGCGCCTTTTTTCAACTCTTTTTGAACCTCTGGCAACTTTCTTTCAACAGGTAATGACTCTGGGCTTTTTCCTGTGTTTTGGATCACAATCTTCCTAACTTCACTTCCAACATTATAATGAGTCTGCTCTAAATTTACTTGACCTGATATATTGAAATTTTTGATTCGCTCTTCAGTTTGGGTTATCCTAAAGAGATTTGCCGCTAGCTCGGTACGTCCCATGTGCTCCATCAAATCTTTCGTTTCAACATTTCTCTTTTGGGCCAGTTTATAATTATGCATATTGTATAAGCCCATGTAGCCAGCATTATTAAACTTTGCGAAATCTTGAACGCCTGCAGCATTAGCTGCACTCATCAATGATTTGTTGCCCTCTTTAATTTCATCTCTAATAAGAAGCCGTTCAATTTGATCAGTGCTTTGAATGTATACTTCAAATTTTCTTGTCTGTTCTGCAAAATATACTTGAGCAGCTGCTACAGCCTCCTTTTTAGGGTCGGCATTCATTACCGTTAGATAGCAAGCAAATCTTGTTAACTTATAATCATTGATTTGTTCACCATTCACCTCATGTTGCTGAGCAATGAAGTTTTCATAATGCGGTATATTGAGGGTTAGACAGGCCTTTAAAGCTCTTTCGATTGGCTTGTTAAACGACACCATATCTTTATAACCCAACATTGTCATTAAATCAGAAGCCCACCAGTAAGTAATACCGTTTTGGTTTTTGAAATCTTCGAAAGAAACATGATCGTTAAGTATAATATCAGACATAAAAGAAAGGTATAAGATTTTATGATAGGCGCAAAGATACATTTAAACTAATTGTTTTTTTGTTAATTGACAATTCAAAAAACAAAAAAGCCTGAGAAGTTATCTCAGGCTTAACTTTTTAAGGAAAATATTAATACATTTCTTGGACTTCATAAACCACCAATATTGAAACATAATTAGCAAGTTCACTAGCTAAATTCTGATGGCTAATACTCACAATTTTAATATCGGAGTTTTTTGTTAACCACCTGTTAGTATTGTTTTCTACGTCAGGGAAATTATCCGCTGAAAAAAGCTTTACTTGTGTTTTTCTCATATTTATAAATGTATTTAGTTTTTCACCCAACATGTGATCATACCAACCTGTTTGCGTTCCCAACCCATTTTATGTAAATGTTGCCAATAAGCCTGCAGCTCAACAGGACTTGTACACTCCTTTTCAAAGGCTTTACTATAACCATCAGGAAAATTCATTTTCGGGCCGTTTTCGGTAGCATTGCCTTTTACCAAAAGTAAAACTATTTCATTAATGTGCTTCACTAAATTCGCTATACTTTTTGTTTTACACCACCATTCTGTACACAGGAGATAGACTTCAACCAAATCTTTAAAATCAATCTCATTCGGAACAGACAATGCTTTCATTTTTCCTGCATCAGAACCACAAACCTTATATTTAACACCGTATAACTCTTCGTATCGTTTGCAAAAGGCAGCTATGCGGTCATTAGGCTTTGGAGTGGTGTCGCTGATCAGTTCTAGCTTGAGGTTAACACTTACAAATTTCATCCCGTCGAGATAGATTGATTTAAAAGGGATCATCGGTTTAATCAGCTCCCAACCTTTTGTATTTATAGGCTGTTTAAATTCATTTAAAATGCTCTTTAAATGACCGTCTTCATAGACCAGACATAGGCTGCCATCCAGCTTTTTGGAGGTTATTTTGAATTTTTGAAGTTGCATTTATTTTTTAATTAAGTCTTATGGTTTATGTTTGCAGAATGGTATCATTTTTTATGATGGTAAATACTGTATGTGCAGTTGCTAACCTTACCATCAACATCCTAAAGATGTTTGGCGAAAAAAAGTAGAAAAGACATATTTCTACGTCAAAAGATAAACCGTAAAAAAAGAGATCGAATAAGAAGGGGGAGGCTAGCATCCCCCTTACTTATTTTAATTCATACTTATTTTTCTAACAATCGATTTAATATCTGAACCGAGGATGATATACGGCATTTTTAAATCCTGTGCTAGTCGAAATTCAATTATAGCTCCTTTGCTGTCGTGCCAATCGTCAATTAAGGCAATGGCATCGCATTTTAACAACTCCGCTAAGTCGACACGCATAAACTCTTCCCAGCTTTCGTTCACGTTGGCTGAGTGATCAAGCTTGTGCGGATTCACCGGCTCAAAGCCTTCATTTTTCAATAGCTGCTCGGCTTGATCAAATTTTGATCGGTTCAAATCGGCTACTCCGGTCATTTTACCAGAGATGTACACTTTTAGTTTAGGTTGACTTTCCATATTAAATTGATTTAATAAATGATTCGTATACTTTTTCGAACTGATATACCAGCTTAGGCAGTTCAGTTAAGGTATAGCTGTTTAAGTTTTTTTTGCCGTATCCTTTTTCTTCGCACCAACGGTTGATCCGGTGCATGTCTGCTTTTCGCTCGGCAGGTGCGCCCGTTTCCCAACCCATTTTGCGAGCCATGGCAATGATCTTTTTACGCATTTTATCGGCTTTGGCCAGATCCGGATTGTTGCCCTGTTCGGCGGTTTGCATGAGCTCCAAATGCCGAATGAGGTTGGTAGCTTCATTATACAGCAGTTCACTACTGCTTTCGGTTCGGCCATTGCTAAAATCATACACAAAGGCGTGTTTTCGGCCTAGCTTACCAGTAGCATTGAGCAACTGATGGAGTCTTCGAAGTTGAGGAGGTTGTATGTACATCTTTTTACTTTAAATACTAAAAGCTAATGGCTTATGAGCTGGAACTCCCGATCTCGATAACTATCGGGATCGGGCCGGGTTTTTCGGGGTTACTCTGCGCCATTACTACTGTTAACCCTTATTCGTTTAATGCTTTTAATTCGGTTGCTTCTGTTTGAAATAGTTGCTCAATACCGTTGATACTTTAAATTGTGTAACTTTCATTTCTTTGGCTATTTGCCTTTGTTCTTTATCAGGATTCTTTAAAAAGTAATCAATGATTCTGAGCTCTATGGTTTCTGTTTTCATGATTGTTTCATATTTGAACCCTACCACTGAAACGATCAGCGGCATGCTCCAAGTAGGGTTATACACTAGCAAAATTGAGGTTGATTAATTGAAATACACCGTGCTCATCGCGAATGTGGAAGGTGATGTAATCCTTCGATTTATCGAGCTGCCAGCTTTCTTTAAGAAGTTTAATGCCTTCCTTCCAGTTGTCATTGTCAAATCGATTTTCCATTGCATAAAGACGCTGAACCAGCTGAATGTCCAAGGAGCCGCGCTTACGTTCCAATAAGCTCATGATGATGTCTTTTGTATCCACATCACCTGAATAGCGGCTGGAAAGGAAGTCTTTAATGTGCGCTTCAGCCTGAATGCTTCGCTCGTCAAAGTATCCGTTTTTTTGATTTTTAAAACGAATCCGAAACAGACCATCGGCACTGTCTAGCTGAAAGTTTCCCTTGCCGTCAGTATGGCGATTAGAATATTCTTTCAACAAATCGTACAGCGTATTCATTTCTTCAAATGCTAATTCTTTAAACGTTTTTAAAGCATGGTTTAAAGCATTGGCTTTGCGAGATAATTCAACCACCGTAGTTTCTTTCAGTGCTTCGTATTCGCTACGCAGCTTGTTTGCTTGTTCAATCTGCTCTGCTTTTTTCTTGGCAAGAATAGCCTCCAATTGTTCGGTGCTTAAAGCAGCTATCGCTGCGTCATTAAGTACTGCATCAGCAGCTAGTTCTTTAGTTGCATTTTGAGCAACTTCAATGTTTTTTGTTGATTCTTTCGTTTGCATTTTTAAGCGTTTAAAAGGTTATTAAAATTTGTTTTTTGCGTTTTAGGCCACACCATGTTTTTGTCGAGCTGGTTAATAATTATGCGGATCAGGTTTTGTTCGTAAGGGAATCCGCTCAAGTCGCATGTATCAAAGTAGCTTACAAAAGCTGCCGATTGAGCGGGTGAAAACCCTAATGCGGTTGAACCATTTATTTGGTAGGCTTTTTTGTATATTTTCTCATGCAACTCAAGTAGGGTGTACCACCGGCACAATTCATCGTAATCAATGGGCTGTTCTAGCTGCCATGTTTGCTCCAACAAATTCTTGAGCTGGAGCAATTGTTCGGAACTAAGCTTAATTTTCATGTCCGTGCATTCCTATTTGGTTGTTTAAATACTCGTTTAGTTCATTGGTTCTACTGGCAAAATCCTTATTGTAAATCACGAGTGCATTTGCCTCTTTTAAGGCGAAGATTACCGAAGCATGGTGTCGGTTCATTAATTTGCCTATTCGTTTATAGGGCATATTGCAGCGGTTTCGCAGGGTTAAATAAATCAGCTTGCGAATGTCACACAGCTCTCGGTGACGATCAGGAGCTTGAAGCTGTTCTAGTCGTACTCCAAAAAAGAGCAGCATGTGAACCAGTGTCAATTCTGCCGAATTTTTTGTTTGCGTTTCACTCAGGGTTGTATTCATAGTTTTAGTTTTGGTTAAATTTTCCTTCAGTTCTCCATAATGCCTCATGTATGCTGCTGTCTATTCTTAGCAATGCCGCCTTGGCTATCACATTGTGAGCCATTCGGTATTGTATGCGTAAGGATTCAATGCAGGAATAGGCTTTTTCTTGCTCAAGAACCGATAGTGCATATTCATCGATGCGCATAAATTCATTTTGCCACCATTGGCCGAAGTATTCACTTTTAGTTAAGGCATTGCGTTGCGCCAAAGCATACTTTTGAAAACGCAGGTTAATGAAGGCTGTTTTTTGTTTCTGATAGAAATCGAGCCACTCTTCTTCCTGACGCCAGCATAATAATTCACAAATCCGGTTCGCAGTTGTACCATGTTGTCTTTTTACTTTTTCTACTTGGGTAGTTTGGTTTTCCATTCCTTTTGTATTTCGGGGTATTAGTTAGTTTAATGACACTTCTTTTTTTGCTAATTGTTTAATTGCAGTAGGCAGTTGCTTTTCAAGTTCTTTGTCGAGGTTGATGTTTTGAGCGTTTTTGATCTTTTCAGGGATGACTGACTCTCCATGATACAAAGCTGCCCCTTCATGCCAAATGGTATAAGATCCACCGTTTGGACCGATGTAGCGCCCCTTGGAAAATGCTTTGTAGCCTTCAACCCAAATTTTCAAGGAGGCATCATACATCACGCTCTTGGCGGCACGGCCTGAAGGTTGTTTGCCATCTGCTTGGCTGATAAAAATCAGCAGCTTGTTTTTGTGCTTTTTCTTAAACTCCAAGTATTTAGCAAAGCTCAATCCTGCATATTGCCAGCTATCAATAACAACGAAAGAAGGTGATTTTGGCTTATCCAGCCGCACGCTTAACTCATCAATTGGCTCACACAATAGAAGTAGTTTCTTCTTTACGGATGCCATGCCTGTCTTTCTGAAAGCGTTCTGCATGGTTTTGGCATCTCCTTCTTCTAAGCTGTTGTATGCTACTCTGCCGAAACGCGTCAGTTCTTTGCAAAGCTGTAAGGTGAAGCTCGTTTTACCGTTTCCGGAGTTACCCCAAATGAACCACACGCCTGTAGTTTCAGGGTTTTCAAATGCATCATACCAATCGCCTTGGAAATCGAATGATTTGTACTTCTTATTTAATAGATCGCTTACCGATAATGCTCTTGCCATGTTATGCGCTTATTTTCTTACGTACTTCCTTTAAGTTTCTCAGTGTGAAATCAGCCTGAGCAATGGTTTTGTTTACATCTACATCTGCGGGAAAATTGGCTCGGATGATTAATCCAGATTGTATCATTTTGAATTGCTTCAGGTCCTCATTTCCATCCGGACTGGCTTTTTGGTAACGATTGCCGTAGCGGCTAAAAATTTCGGTGTAGCCCACTTTGCGGTATTCTATGCGGGTATCTATTTTCTTTCTTAAGCCGTCAGCACCCATCATGTACCATCCGCAGAACCCTTCAGTAGCATTCCACAGGGCTTTAAGTTCTAAAAATGCTCCGTAATCAAGGTCACCCGCCTCGTCCAGTATGATTAAGGGATTATCCAATTGACGGAGGTAAAAAACAAGGTCAGCATATACGTCCAAATACTTGCCTGTATAACCTACTCCAAACTCTTTAGCGATGTGTTTAACTAATCGCTGCTTTGATTTATACTGAGAGCAGTCAACATACACTGCATTTTTGTTGCTCGTTGCGTAATGTTTGGCGGTGTGTGTTTTGCCAATGTCAGCTATGTCACAGAGTAAGCGGCTAGCTGATTTTTGCTGACAAAAAGCCAATTGAGAAGTGATGAACTCAAATACAGGGGTTTTAGCAGTGTTCCAAAGCAAAGAGTTTCCAACTTGAACATTACACTGTCGTGCAAGACTAATCCAAACAGCATCGCTCAACACCCTTTCGGTTTCACCATTTTTAATACGGCTATACTGAGCAGTGTTAATGCCTAAGAACACTGCAAATTTTGCATCGCTGCCACTAAATAGCGCTCTGCGTTCCTGCAGAACTGTGATTACTCGTTTTTTTAACTCGGTAGTGATCATTTTTTATTGGTTTAAATAGTTTTTAAAGGTCATTTATAGCTCGTTCACTGTACCACTCTCCATTGTATTGTTGCATTGCTTCATCAAGATTAAACTCGGCAGATGGCTCTAGAGCGGCTGGAACTATCTCAACTTTGGATTTGTTGACAGCTGCTATTGTTTCTATCGGTATCAATTCAGGCTTAAAGAGTTTGCCAGCTCTGCCATCTTTGATCATTTTATCGTATTGAGCTGTATAGGCCGATTGAGCTTCATAGGTTATTGAGTCCGTGTCGGTCCATTCAGCCTTGGCAGTATTGAAAGTTGCCGATTTTTCACATTTGCAGATATAATCACCATGCTGATAGATGTACACCTCAGTGATTTCTCCAAATTCATTTGGCAGCCAGTACGCATCAACCGTGTAATTGTTAGGTTTTAAGCGACTGATCATGGCAGGACTTGGCAATTCGTATTCGTTGTATTTGACAGTAAGGTATTTACTGCGCTTAATACTGGTTTGCGTATGATTGCCGATACATTTCAGCCAAGCTGAACGATTTGGCTGTCTTAGCTCAGGATTGATATTGTAACACAGCACTTGCCAGCGGCTCATGCCCGGATATTTCTTTTGTTTAGGATGCAGCTCATTGTTATAAGCTACAATAGCCGCTAAATCATCCGCCATCAAGCGGTCATATTGGTAATTGGTTTCGGTATACTCATCATTTACCTTGTTACTTTTGGTGCGATACGCTTCGCTTTTAGCCCACCAGCGACCAATGCCTGATTGTTTCCCTTTTTCTGCACCATACTTCTTGGCCTTATTGAAATGCTCGGCGTGTTTTTCTTGCGAGTTACCAGGAGCGCAGATGCGTAGAATAGGGAACATTGCTTCTAAATCATCAAAAAATTTATTGACAAGGTGATTCTCTACCTCAACCTCCATGGGTACGCCCCATTTTTGAGCATCCATCAACCTGAACATATCGCGCAAGCAATCAATGAACAACGCTTCATCTTTATTGCGACTATAAGCCTTTCCGACTACTGCACCGCTGGTAACATCATAAGCGTAGTATGCTTTAACACGACCTCCTCCAATCAGCTTGCGAGGCAAATCACGGTCGTCCATTGAAACCTTGCTAAAAGAATAATTCGGAGCATGACGGCGTGCATGAGGGCGGTGCGTGTTGTTGTAGTCGAGTGAATCCAAGCGGCTTTTGTCAACCAATGCACGGTTCAATGGGTTGTTGATATAGGCCCATACAGTCGCCTCGCTGATTTCAATGCTTTCGCCGTTTCTCGTAAAGTCAGCACGGTTAAAGAATTCACCGGTTTGTTTATCCACTACATCAAACTTTCCGGCTAAAAAGAGCTTATACAGTTCATGCACAGAAACCGCAAAAGGTTTGTTTTCCATGGAATACAAACTAAGGAGCATGCTTTCAACCAATGCATTCACCTTGCGGCTGTTATCGTTGCCAAACTTACCACTGATTAAGGTTTTGTAGCCATCACGCTTGTAGTTGGCAAGCGTACGGCGCAAGCTTGGCGATTTTAAAGTATGGCCACTCTTAGCTTGGAACTTTTCAACGTTTTCAAGCACGATTTCCCATGTATAGCCGGTTGATCCTCCTAATTTTTTGCGATTCGATTTTACCAAAGCCTGTACTTTGATAATGGCGTTTAACACTGAGGCGTTTGTAGTGTATTCTTTGATGTATTCGGCCTTTAAATTTCTGCCGTCTGGACGCTCATAGTTAGCATAGTAATCGGATGCCTGTTGATCACGCACATAATATTGTTCAATCAAATTCGGTACTGCTGACTTTGGATCACCAAATTTTTCAATGCAGAGGTGTTGCCATTCGGTAGGTAGATAGTCCCAGTTTAATAAAACCTCATTGCCTAAGCCTTTGCCTGGCCGTAATCTAAACCCTTCATTTCTTCTTGCTCTCTTTTCATACGCACTATAACTCAATACGGCAATGCTGCTCTCGTTTCTTCTATCGACATCCGATAGAACGAAGCTTAGCCGTACGCCAATTTGGTTGTTATATGTTTCGTAAGCAGATAGCATGTTTTTAATTCTTATTATTTGGTTTTTCTATTTCGCAATAAGTGTTTGCGGCTTTCAATTATTTCCTCCAGTGCATCTACTACTTCATTATGATAGGCTGAGCCTCCACGATCAAAAGCTTTTTGAGCATAATCAGCACTAATGCCCACGATTTCTCCAACCAAGGTCCAATCACCTTTACGTATTGACTGGTAAAGCTCAAACAAGCAACATCTGTACAGCTCCATTCCTTTAACTTCTTTCTCGGTTGGCTTTTCCTTCATTTTATATGGGCCAAAGTTGAGCGGGTACTTTTCCCTAATTTCTTTCGCTTTCATTTCTGTCTTGTTTTTAATAACTATATTCGAACTATCAACACGACAAACATCGAAACTTATTTCGAAATATCAAAGTATATTTCGAAAATACTTTCGAATAATCATGCATTCGGTAAAATATGAATGATATAACTAAGAAAATCAACGAGATAGCGATCAAGTATTTTGACGACAATAACTCAAAATTTGCAAAAGAGATGGATACGAGTGAGGCCAATATTAGAAACTACCGAACGAGGATTGTTCCCAAATTAGAATTTTTAAAAGCACTTCACTCTAAACTCGATATAAGTTTCGAGTGGCTGCTTGGAGATAATGAGGAAAGCCCGATAAAATCAGACATCCCGGCAGCTATATTATCAACAAATGAACATGGAAAGATAAAAACCAAAGGGATTCCGCTCATTCCAATAGAAGCAATGGCCGGTTATGGCAAAGGGGATGTGCAGATATTGGAGAATGACTTATCGGAAAAATATCATGTGCCTGATTTCGCTCAAAAAGGTGCTAAATATTTGATTAGAGTAAGCGGGAACAGCATGTATCCTAAGTACAGCAATGGGGATCTGTTAGCCTGCCGCCCGGTTACAGATTTAACCTTTTTTCAATGGGGCAAAGTGTATGTACTTGATACCGATCAGGGACCTCTAGTTAAACGCCTTTTTGAAAGCAACAAAAGCGATGATCATTTAGAATGCAGATCAGATAACAAAGAGTATTACCCTCCATTTATGCTTCCTAAAACATCAATACGGCAAGTCGCTATTGTTGTCGGTGTTATTAGATTGGATTAGTTTACAATTCGTTATTTACACAAAATCACACACACACTTACATTAGTATTAAAAATCGTAATGAACTAGTATTCAGTAAACTACTGCTGTTTTGCTATAAAACACTAATGTCATAAGAGGTACTATATATATTGTATTTAATACAATTAATGACCATATACACCCACTAAGTGCATATACCAATCATATTTTTAACTCACAAAATGTCCGTCTAAGTGTCCGCCTAAGTGTCCGCCTAATTCAGTTTTTATACATTTTATAGAACATAAAAAAGCCCTAAACATATCCAATGTTTAGGGCTTTTAAAGGTCATTTAAGCTGTTCTTAAAAGGCCCTTAAACTTCGTTTTTATAGCTGAAATGGTGTATTTACAGGGTTTTATACAGGCAAGTGGTAGTTATTGAAACAGGAGGCATCATTACAGCCGTTCAAATGGGAGCCTAATAGAAGTAAATGGTAGTTTTTTTACATTTCGTTTCAAAGCGCCATTTTTAAAAAACAGTTCAAAATCGGCGCTAATAATACCAAAAAGCCATTTTTTGCCGTTTTACCGTTTTATATTATTTAACATTTTGTTTTAACCCCCATATTTTCACATTTAAAGAGTTATCAACACACCCTCAAACAAATTACTAAACAAGTGATTATCTGCAAATTAATTACACTACCAACAGTTTATCAACAATTCATGTTAATAAGTACACCAAATTTAATTACCCTTGAGAGCAGGATCTTATGTGTGTTTTTCCGGTGTTTATAATAAAAAAGGTCTCCTGCCAATTGAATTAAATATATTTGCACACTCAAAACATAAGAAACAAGGAACCCAAATTGTATGACTGATAACTTCGACCCTAAAGGAACTCAACGCCAAAAAAATGATAGAAGAACAGCCCGACAATTCTCCACTACCCTTCCAGGAGGTAAATTACAGCCCCAAGCAATTGAATTAGAAGAAGCCGTATTAGGTTCTGTTATGATCGAAAAAAACGCATTAACTTCTGTTATTGAGTTTTTACGGCCAGAAATATTTTATAAAGATGCTCATCAAAAAATTTATCAGGCCATTATCGATCTTTATAATAATTCCCAACCTATTGACATACTTACCGTAACGAATCAGTTACGTCAAAAAGCTGAATTAGAATTAGTTGGAGGGGCATATTATATTACTGAACTTACCAATCGAATTGCCTCAGCTGCCAATATCGAATTTCATGCAAGGATCATAACACAAAAATATCTTCAGCGCGAGCTCATCCGTATCTCAACAGATACAGTAAATATGGCTTATGAAGATACAACCGATATCTTTGAACTACTTGATAAAGCAGAAGGCGATCTTTTTAAAATTACTGAAGGTAACTTGCGTAGAAACGCGGAAAGCATGTCTGATTTGATTAAAAAATCAATCACGGAGATTGAAAGTTTAAAAGACAGACCTGATGGGCTAACAGGCGTTCCTTCCGGGTTTACTGCTTTAGATCGCGTTACTTCCGGTTGGCAGAGATCCGACTTAGTAATTGTTGCTGCTCGTCCTGCAATGGGTAAAACAGCATTTATTTTAAGTGCACTCAGAAACGCAGCTGTTGGTTTTAACAAACCTGTAGCCGTATTCTCACTCGAAATGTCGTCGGTTCAATTGGTTAATCGTTTGATTTCTGGTGAAGCTGAACTTGAATCTGAAAAGCTTAAAAAAGGGAATTTGGCACAACATGAATGGCAACAACTCCATTCAAAAATTGGAAAATTAGCCACCGCTCCTATTTATATAGATGACACGCCTGCCCTGAATATTTTTGAACTTCGTGCAAAAGTTCGCCGTATGAAACAGCATTATGGCATCGAAATGATCGTAATCGACTATTTACAGCTGATGCATGGTTCAAGTGAAAAAGGTGGCAATCGTGAACAAGAAATTAGTGCTATTTCACGTTCCTTAAAAGGAATTGCCAAAGAATTGAACGTTCCGGTAATTGCACTTTCGCAGCTAAGCCGGGCTGTTGAAACGCGTGGTGGCGATAAAAAGCCAATGCTATCCGATTTACGTGAGTCTGGATCTATTGAGCAGGATGCCGATATGGTAATATTCCTTTATCGTCCGGAGTACTATGGCTTCACGCAAGATGAAAGTGGACGATCAACCGCAGGCGTTGCCGAAGTAATTATCGCTAAACACCGTAATGGTTCATTGGATACCGTTCCTCTTCGATTCCAAGGAAAATACATTAAATTCTCCGATCTTGAAGAGGATAATTTTGGATTCAGCAATGACTCAGGATTGTCTCCTTTATCTCCATCTTCCAACTTTAATAACCTTGAAAGTGCAGGATCCGGCACAATCACACTTGCTTCCAAAAACTGGGACAAGCATGATGATGACGACAATGTACCGTTTTAATTCCCACATGGATTATAGTATAAAACCATTATTGGTTTTAAATAAAAAACCCTATTACAAGCCCGCAGATCACGATAAGTGCTGCGGGTATTTTTGTAAACTTAAGTAGTCCAAACGTACACACCATTACGGCTACTGAAAGATAATTAATTCCAATAGGCTTAAGAAGTAAAAAAAAGGCAGCTGTTACAAACCCTACTGATACAGCATTAACCCCTGCCAACGAGTTTTTTACATGTGTAATCTTCTTCAAAACATTCCAATACGGAATTATAAACAAGATCAATATTAACCCTGGCAGATTAATACCTAAAACCGCAGCAAAACTTCCTAATATCTTCCCACTTATACCTGAATTTTTAACTGCCATCCCACCTAAAAATGAACTAAATGAAAAAACAGGTCCTGGCACTATTTGCTGTAAGGCGTAGCCGGAAAGAAATTCCTGCGTGGTAAGGTAATGCTTCATTTGTACAAATTCGGTGTACATATATGGAATCAGTACTTGTCCACCGCCAAAAATCAGTGAGCCGTTTCTATAGAAGTTCTCAAACAAACGTACTGGTAAACTGAAAAAAGATGTTCGGTTAATAAAGGCTCCCAAGAGTGCAAAGAAGATGAGGATACCAAAGAAATATGCTACTTTCTTTTTATTTACATTTACGACTAAACGTTCACTTAATTTACGTTCGTCCTTATCATTATTAAGCAAGGCCGAACAAGCTGCTCCAACAAAAATCAATAAAGGAAACAAATACGGGCTGTGAAACAGTAGAGTTAGGATTAAAGCCGCAATTGAAATTACAATTGCGAAACCAGATTTTAATACTTTTTCAGCCAAAACATATGCCGCGTAAGCCACAAAGCCAACCGCCATTGGCTCAACAATTTTCAGTAACGGAGAAACTTCTATGGTTGAAGAAAAATAACTCAATGCAATTGCTGCAAAACCCATCATTACAGCAGCCGGTAGCAACCAGATGAGAAAAGTAATTATGGCTATTTTCATACCTCCAAACTTATAACCAATGGCTGTTACCGTTTGCGTAGAAGCAGGCCCTGGAAGCATCTGGCAAAGTGCATACAGTTCGACGAGCTCATTTTCACTTAGGTAATTTCTTTTTTGAACAAAGGTTCTTAACATCATTGCAAAATGAGCTTGTGGCCCACCAAATGCCGTCAATGTGTATTTTAAGATATCTTTCAGAAATATTAATTGGCGCTTGGTCAATATTTTAGTAGTCTGTAGGTTTAATACTATTCAAGGTTGAATTTAGTTTAATCATCTTCATAATCCAAGCCCAACAAAGAGTTCAATGCTTGTTGCAATTCAGAAGCCGCGTGCATTTTACTAGCTTTACGTGCTACCAGTAAACCTTTTCGATAAGTAGTTTCAGCATTTTCTCTTTGTTCTAATTTTTCATATAACTTACCTAAATGATAATAAGTTCCAACGTAACTCTCATCCGATTTAACTAAATCGGTAAAATACTTCAACGCTTCATCAAGATCATTAAGCTTAAGATACTCTGTTGCAATGGCATATTTTAAGAATGAATCATTGGGCTCATTTTCTAAAAATGTCTGTAATTGTGTTAATCTGCTCGGCTGCATTACATTAATTTATTTTATTTCTATTTAAATTATCAAGATCATAACTAAAGTTCAAGATCGACCGGGTTTTAATTTACTAGGTTTTTAGGTATTTTTGGAGAATAGCACTAAATCAAAAAATATTATTTCGATTTGCTTTGTATATTTATACGCATGCCTAAAAAATCAAAATCCCAAAAGTTATCAATAAACAATTATGAAAGTATTAGTCTGTATTAGTAACGTACCTGACACAACAACAAAAATAACCTTTACCGACAACAATACCCAATTCAACACTGCGGGCGTTCAGTACATTATTAATCCTTATGATGAAATTGCACTGGCTCGAGCAATTGAACTTTGTGAAGGAGGAAATGGAACAGTTACTGTTGTGAATGTTGGAGAAGCCACAACAGAGCCTACTATACGTAAAGCGCTAGCCATTGGTGCTGATGACGCTATCCGTATAAATGCAGCCCCTAGAGATGCTTATTTTGTTGCCAAACAAATCGCCAAAATTGCTCAAGAAGGTTCATATGATATGATACTTACCGGTCGTGAATCGATTGATTACAATGGTTCTCAAGTAGCAGCAATGGTAGGAGAATTTTTAAACATCCCATCCATTTCAATTGTTAAAAAAATTACCGTTGATGGTGAAACTGTTGTTATAGAACGTGAAATTGAAGGTGGAAAAGAAGTTATTTCTACCCCAATGCCATTTATATCAAGTTGTGCTGAAGGCGTTGCTGAACCTAAAATTCCAAATATGCGTGGTATTATGTCGGCAAGGACAAAGCCGCTTTCTGTAGTTGAACCTATTGAGATTGCAAAACTTGCACAGGTAACAGCTTATGAAACACCAGCTGCTCGTGGTAATGTAAAAATGATTGATGCTGCTGATCCAGCTAAATTAGTTGAAGCCCTTCACTCAGAAGCTAAAGTGATCTAATTTAAGCCGATAACTTTAACGTTAATGTTTCTAATAACACAAAATTTTAAAAAATAAAATATGTCAGTTTTAGTATATGTTGAAAATGCCGAAGGAAAGTTTAAAAAATCAACTTTTGAAGCAGTTTCATATGCAAAAGAAGTAGCAGACAAATTAAATACAAACCTGGTAGCCATCTCAATTGGAAATGTTGCAGATGCAACTTTAGCTGATTTAGGTAAATATGGTGCAAACAAAGTATTATTTGTGAGCAACGAAAAATTGAAGACATTCGTAAATCAAGCATATGCATCAATTATTGCAAGTGCAGCGAAAACGGAAGATGCAAAAGTAGTGGTACTTTCAGCTAGTTTTTCAGGTAAAGGCCTAGCTCCTCGCATTGCGGTGAAATTAGAAGCCGGTCTTGTTGATGGTGCCGTTGAACTTCCTGAAATGACTGATGGTAAATTCAATGTAAAGAAAAATGCCTTCTCCGGTAAAGCATTTGCTCATGTTGAATTAACTTCTGACCGTAAAATCATTTCATTGGTACCCAACTCTTATAAAGTAGTTGAAAAACCGGTCACTGCTGAAATAACAGCATTTGAATCAACAGCTGCTGAAAGTGATTTTCAGGTAATGGTTCGTGAAATTGTACGTGCATCCGATAAAGTATCCTTACCTGATGCTGAGTTGGTAGTATCCGCTGGTCGTGGATTGAAAGGTCCTGAAAACTGGGGAATGATTGAAGAGTTAGCAAATCTGTTAGGTGCTGCAACAGCTTGCTCAAAACCAGTTTCGGATGCAGGCTGGCGCCCTCATGAAGAACACGTGGGACAAACAGGCATTGCAGTGAGCCCTAATTTGTATATTGCAATTGGTATTTCAGGTGCTATTCAGCATTTAGCAGGTGTTAGTTCATCAAAAGTTATTGTTGTAATTAATAAGGATGCTGAAGCCCCGTTCTTTAAAGTTGCCGATTACGGTATTGTCGGAGACGCTTTTGAAGTGGTTCCAAAACTGATTGAAGCAATCAGAAAATTCAAAGAAGCTGCGTAATTTTTTAACCTATAAGAAATTTCTAAAGCTTATATTTGACCTGTCGTTTGGTATTTAGTACCGAACGACATTTTTTACTTTAAATGAAAAAGATCAAACTTGATATTGTAGGTTTATCATACAGCCCAACTCAATCTGGAGCTTATGCTTTAGTAATGGGTGAGGTAAATGGACGCCGTAGATTACCAATTATAATTGGTAGCACTGAAGCTCAGGCAATCGCCATAGAAATTGAAAAGATTACCCCTACCCGACCATTAACTCATGATCTTTTTAAAACCTTTGCCGGCGCGTTTAAAATCACTGTAGAAGAAGTAATTATTTACAACCTTATTGAAGGTATTTTCTATGCTAAGTTGATTTGTACAGACGGTAAAAAAGTTGAAGAAGTTGATGCGCGTACCTCAGATGCAGTAGCATTAGCCGTTCGTTTTAACTGCCCTATCTATACATACGAATTTATTTTGGCTCAGGCCGGAGTAACCATTGAAGGTGATCAATTCATCTTTCTCGATAATGCAGATACCAAAGAAGAAAAAGTTTCATCGCAAGCAAGTAGTTACGCCTCCTTATCGGACGAAGAACTAAAAAACCAACTCAAATTTGCTCTCGATGAAGAAGCTTATGAAAAAGCTGCAAAAATTCGTGATGAACTTTCAAGAAGAAAATCATCATAGATGAATTTGAATAATAGTTTATAAAGCCGATCAAATTGAATCGGCTTTTTTTTATAACATAAACTGTTGATTCAATCCACAATCCTTGCGCAACAACCGGGGGAAACTCAGCACCTACTTCAGTACCAGGAATCGATCCGCAAGCTGATCTATAGCACCAACACCATCGAAGGATTTCACCGACAGGTGCGAAAGATTACCAAAACCAAGGGCGCCTTTAATAGTTAAAAACAAAGAACCTCCCGGAAATCCGGGAGGTTCTTTGTTTTTATTAAAAGTAATTAACTAGCGGTTTTCCATTGAAACATATTCGCGAGCAATTTCTCCTGTATAAACCTGACGAGGACGACCAATTGGTTCATTGTTTTCACGCATTTCTTTCCATTGAGCAATCCAACCAGGCAGACGACCCAAAGCAAATAATACAGTAAACATATCCGTTGGGAAGCCCATTGCACGATAAATGATACCCGAATAAAAATCAACGTTTGGATATAATTTACGTGAGATGAAATACTCATCATTCAAGGCAACTTCTTCGAGTCGTTTCGCAATCCCTAATACCGGATCATTAATACCCAATTTAGCCAATACATCATCGCAAGTTTTTTTGATGATCTTAGCACGCGGATCGAAATTTTTGTAAACCCTGTGTCCAAATCCCATCAAACGGAATGGATCGTTTTTATCTTTTGCTTTAGCCACCCATTTATCAACGTCGCCGCCATCGTTTTTAATGGTTTCAAGCATCTCAATTACAGCCTGATTTGCGCCACCATGAAGAGGGCCCCACAATGCTGTAATACCTGCAGCTACTGAAGCATATAAATTACAATCTGATGAACCCACCATACGTACTGTAGAAGTAGAACAGTTTTGTTCGTGATCAGCATGAAGGATCAATAATTTATTCATTGCATCCACCAAAACCGGATCCATCTTATATTCCTCGGTCCGATGCCCAAAAGTCATATATAAGAAATTCGATACATAATCGAATTTATTTTGAGGATACATCAATGGATGACCGATAGCCTTTTTAAAAATCCATGAAACAATTGTTGGCATTTTAGCCACCAATTTCAGCATGGTTAATTCGGTTTCTTCCTTGGTAGGGTTTGGGTTTAAAGATTCAGGGTAGAAAGATGATAATGAACAAACCAATGAAGCTAATTGACCCATTGGATGGGTTTTTGATGGATAACCATCAAAAAACTTTTTCATATCTTCATGAATAAGCGTATGACGACTAATCGCATAAGCCACATCTTCTAATTGTTTCTTGGTAGGCAGTTCCCCGTAAATCAACAAATATGCAACTTCAAGAAAAGTTGATTTTTCTGCAAGTTGCTCAATCGGATAACCACGATATCTTAAAATACCTTCTTCACCATCCAAAAACGTAATGGCACTTTTAGTGGCACCTGTGTTTTTGTATCCTGAGTCGAGTGTAATATAACCACTCATATCTCTCAGCTTAGTAATATCGATGGCTTTTTCGTTTTCAGTTCCTGTAATTACCGGAAGTTGATATACTTTACCTCCTAATTTTAATTCTGCTACTTCTGACATAGTTTTATTCTGGGAGCCCAAATTTAAATAAATACAATAGATTTAAAAATAAAATGGGCTGTGTTAAGCTTTTTTGAGATTTTAAACCGCTTTATCAAAAAACAAGAACGGAGTATCCACATTGAAACTGCTCGTTTGCGAAGAGTTTAATTATCCCCTCCTTTTCTGTTAAGTTTTGATTGGTATCAACCTTATCTGCAATCCCTTGCCATGGTTCGAGGCATACAAAATCAGCCCCCGTCTTAGACCAAATTCCGAAGTACGGAAAATCTTTGAACCTGAAAGTTACGCCGTGATTTCCTATTGAACTTTTTATATTAATTTCATCTGAAGCAAGCCTTTTTAACACGATGGCATCTTGTTCAAACAATTTTCGCGTTAACGGAATTTTTTGTTCTTGATTAAGAATCTGCGATCCTTCATTACCAATTAAACCACCCTCAACATTCCATCTCTTCAGGTTTTCTACTTCATTAAATTCAAGGGAATAATCATCATATGACTCTTGTTCTGACAGTGGAATTTTAAAAGCCGGATGATAGCCTATTGAAAAATACATTTCATCAGCTCCGGTATTAGTAACGCAGCTTGTTACCGAAAGTATATATTGATTAAGAGTAAATACTACATCTAATTTAAAATCAAACGGATAGATTTTTTTAGTTTCAGCAGAACTTTTTAAAGTAAACTGCAAAGAACTTGAAGTGGATACTGAAAGTTCAAAATCAAGATCACGGGCAAGACCGTGTTGAGTCATTTTATATTCATTTCCATTAAAGAAATAAGTATCGTTTTTTAGCTTGCCAACTATAGGAAAAAGAATGGGAGCATGTTTGCCCCAAAATGCAGGATCGCCCTCCCATATGTATTCTAACCCTGTTTTGTTATCAATAATGCTGCAAAGTTCAGCACCTCTAGTTTTTACTTTTATAGTGAGGTTTTCGTTTTGTAGGAAGTTCACTGTTAATGGTTTAATAATGGAAAAAATTGTAAAATGAGAGATTTATTGAATGATTGAATGGATTAATGATAAAACATCCAATGGAATTCACTCCTTCTATTTTCTATCCTAATCCCCATCCAATAAATTACCAAATCCCCCTAAAATACTTCCTTCCTCTTTTCTAGGCCCGGTTGCTAACGATAAAATTCTTCCGGCAAGTCGAGAAATTGGCAATGATTGTACCCAAACTCTTCCAGGGCCGCGAAGTGTGGCAAAAAACAAACCTTCTCCTCCAAAAACGGTATTTCTGATACCACCGATAACTTGAATATCGTACTGAACTTCATGCGTAAAGGCCACGATACAACCTGTATCGATTTTAATCATTTCACCAGGCTGTAACTCTTTTTCGATTATCATACCACCTGCATGAACGAATGCCATACCATCGCCTTCCAGCTTTTCCATTATAAAGCCTTCGCCTCCAAACAGACCAGTACCCAATTTACGCTGAAACTCAATACCGATAGAAACCCCTTTTGCTGCACACAAAAAGGCATCTTTCTGACATATTAAGGTACCTCCCAGTCGATTAAGATCCATCGGAATAATTTTACCGGGATAGGGCGCTGCAAAAGTAACACGCTTTTTAGCTGATCCAATATTTGTAAATGCAGTCATAAATAAGCTTTCTCCAGTTAACAGCCGTTTACCTGCAGAAAAAAGCTTATCCATGAAACTGTTTTGCTTAGCACTTCCATCTCCAAAAATGGTTTCCATTTGTACTTCCTGATCCATCATCATAAAACTACCCGATTCAGCAATTACAGTTTCCCGAGGGTCAAGTTCAATTTCTACACATTGAAGTTCTTCACCAAAAATCCGGTAGTCAATCTCATGGTTATTTTTCATATGAATATTATTTGTTTAGAGAGAATTAATCACGCAAAAAAAGCGCGCGGAGATATTTTCTCTGAGAGTTCAGCATCTCAACGTGAAAATATTACTTTAAAAATAATCACGCAGTTAAAAATAACATAAATTAATAACTCGTAAATTATAAATCCAATATGTCGTTAAACTGGTATCCCATATATATTTTTGAAAAAGATGGCTACGAGCCTCAACCTATCAATTCAATCAGAGGTGTAAAGGTTGCAGGAAAAGAGATTTGCGTAATAAGAACAACCAACGACTATTTTGCCGTAAAAGATAAATGCCCGCATGCCGGCGGAAGAATAAGTAATGGTTGGTGCGAACAGCAACAAATTGTTTGCCCTGTACACCGCCATAAATTTGATATTCACACTGGAAAAGGATTACCGGAACATGGCGATTACCTCGAACATTATGAAGTTTTAACTAATACACAAGGTGTTTTCGTAGGATTTAAAAAACATTGGTGGAATAAATAGAAAGAACCCAAATTTCGATGGCAACCCAAAGGTTAAACTCCTCAACTCTTCATCAATTCTTCATTGACTAGTTGTTAATTTGATAGTATTCATTCAATCTGATTTAGCATGGTCGCTCATAAATCTCAAGTATTTCACACCTCCAACCCTAAAAGGTGGAACCGTTTCTTATGGATGGTCCGCATGCTCCTATTCACCCTAGTATGTATGGCTATCGTTTTCACAATTGCATTACTTCGAAACTCGAGTACCGAGGTGCCAAAACTTGCTAATAAAAACTTAATCTATAAGAAGATTTTAAATCCTGATGATCCAATCATTTTTAAAAATGATCAAAATATCTCCTATAAAAACATGAAAAATGTTTTGTTGGACAGTAAACCGAAATCCGTAAAAGCCCAGGGACACAAAAAAACTTCAGTGAAAAAAAAGCCTGCTATCAGAGCCGGATTTTATGTAAACTGGGACGCTCAATCATTCACTTCATTACGAAATCATATTGACCAAATGAATATGATTTTACCAGAATGGTTTTTTGTTACCGATACATCCGATATTGTACAATCAAAAATTGATCAAAAAGCTCTTAAGCTGATTCAGCAACATAAGGTTCCAATTGTTGCAATGTTATCTAACTTCACCAATGAACAATGGAATGGTAAAAACGTACACCGAATCATTGCAACGCCTCAAAGTCGAGCACGTTTTATTAATAGCGTAATTGGCGTACTTAGCAAAAACAAACTTCAGGGAATTAATGTAGACTTTGAAGAATTGACCGAAACTACGGACGAAAAGCTAATTCAATTTCAACGTGAGTTATATAATGCTTTGCACAGCCATGGCTATATAGTTTCTCAAGATATCGCACCTAATAACGAAGATTATAACTTACAAGTAGCTTCCATTTATAATGATTACTTGTTCATCATGGCCTATGACCAACATTTCGCCACCAGTCGACCCGGCCCAATTGCTGAACAAAAATGGGTTGAAAACATAATAGATCAATTCGGACAAGTAGTACCCCAAGAAAAAATGGTGCTATGTCTGGCTGCTTATGGTTACGATTGGCCTAAAGACGGAGAAGCTGCTGATGTTACTTATCAGGAAGCGTTAACAACTGCTGCCGAATCAGAAGGAAAAATAAAATTCGACAACAATAATTATAACCTTAGTTATACATATTTCGACGATGCGGATGTGCCTCATTCTGTATTCTTCACCGATGCTGCCACGAACTATAATACCATGAAAGTGGCCGATCAATCAGGACTTGCAGGAGTTTCATTGTGGAGGTTAGGCTCGGAAGATCCACGAATTTGGAGTTTTTATAAAAAAGATATTTCTTCTGATAGTACCAAAAGTGGTCTGAATATGACTGCAATGCAACATGTTCATGCAGTTAGCGACATTGACTATATTGGAGAAGGTGAAGTTTTGGATATTTTAAGCTATCCAACAGAAGGTCAAATTAATTTAACATATAATATTAAAGATCAATTAATTACAGAACAACAATACATCACTTTACCAACATCCTATGTGGTAAAAAAATTCGGAAAAGGTGAAAAAGAAATAATTCTCTCATTCGACGATGGTCCTGATGAGCGTTATACCCCACAAATTCTTGATATCCTAAAAAAAGAACATATCCCGGCCACGTTCTTTGTTATCGGACAAAATGCCGAAAACAACATTCCTCTTTTAAAAACCATTTATAAAGATGGTTATGAAATAGGCAATCATTCATTTACCCATCCCAATATGGCTGAAATTAGTCCTGAACGCCAACGTTTGGAAATGAATTCAACACGCCGTTTAATAGAATGCATTACGGGCCACTCGACCGTGTTATTCCGTCCTCCTTTCAACGCTGATGCCGAACCCCAAACCTACGCGGAGATTGAGCCGGTAGCAATGAGTAAAAAGGATAATTATTTAACCATTGGAGAATCAATAGATCCACGCGACTGGGAAGCTGGCGTAACAGCTGATACCATTTTTAAACGCGTGGTTGAACAACAAAACCTCGGAAGTATTATTCTTCTGCATGATTCAGGTGGAAATCGGAATGCAACCATTGAGGCTTTGCCGAAAATTATTCATTACTTTAAGAATAAAGGCTATAAATTCATCACTGTATCCCAATTAGTTGGAAAGAAACGCGATGATTTAATGCCGGTAATTAGCAATTCGAAAGACTTATTACTTTCAAAGGTAAATTACGTTGTAGCAATGGTCATGTTCTATTTTGAACATACTGTTGAGGCAGTGTTTATTTTGGGGATTATTTTTTCGGTTGTTCGCATGCTATTAATAGGAATATTAGCCTATATACAGAAACGAAAAAGAAAATCAGAAGTATTGTCTTCAGCAACTCCAAAGGTGAGCATTATTGTTCCTGCTTATAATGAAGAAGTCAATGCTGTTAATACCATTAACAATCTACTAAAAAGTACCTATCCGGACTTTGAAGTCATTTTCGTTGATGACGGTTCAAAAGACAACACCTACAACAAAGTTTGGGAAGCTTTCGCGAATAATAATGTGGTGAAAGTGCTCACAAAACATAATGGCGGAAAAGCTTCGGCATTAAACTATGGAATCACCCAGGCAAGATCCGAATATGTCATCTGTATAGACGCTGATACACAATTGCAATACAACGCTATTGGTGAGTTGATGAAAAAATTTGTAAACGAAACAATAATTGCTGTGGCCGGAAACGTTAAAGTAGGTAATCAGATAAATATTCTTACCGCATGGCAATCGATTGAATACATTACCGCTCAAAATTTTGATCGAAGGGCATTTGATTTACTAAATGGAATTACCGTAATTCCGGGAGCTATCGGGGCCTTCAGAAAAGATTCAATTAATAAAGCCGGAATGTTTACTACCGATACCATGGCCGAAGATTGCGACCTTACCATTCGTTTATTGAAAAATGGTGGAAAAGTTGTGTATACACCCGATGCTATTGCTGTTACGGAGGCCCCGGAATCAATCAAAATGTTCATACAACAACGTTTCCGTTGGACATACGGGATTATGCAGTCATTTTGGAAACATCGTAACCTGTGTTTTAATCCTCGCTATCGTTCATTAGGAATGATTGCGCTTCCAAATGTATTGATCTTCCAATTGCTGTTACCAATTGCTTCACCTTTGGCCGATTTATTAATGCTTTATGCATTATTGAGTGGAGGAGTATCATTTGTATTAGGGTATTACCTGATGTTTATTTTTGTTGATGCTATTGGAGCCGCAATTGCCTTTTCATTTGAAAAAGAAAATATAGCTAAACTTTGGTTGTTAATTCCTCAGCGCTTTTTCTATCGCCAGCTCATGTATTACATCTTATTTAAAGCTATACTTCAAGCCATCAGAGGCGAAATGATAAACTGGGGCGTATTAAAACGTACGGGAAATGTAGAACTAAAGCAAGTTTAGAGCTCATTTTGAATAACTAATTCACTCAAAAAATAGTTAATTAAAAAAAGTTTGAAATTTAATAGTCTGTCAATGAATAGTCTAGTCATTTATAGTTCATACCGACCTCAAAATAATTTGGAGGTATGGTCCGAATTTGTACTTTTGTGACGGAAAGTTGGCAGAGTGGTCGAATGCGGCGGTCTTGAAAACCGTTGACTGTAACAGGTCCGGGGGTTCGAATCCCTCACTTTCCGCGGAATTAAAATATCAAAAAACCAAAAATGCCTGTAAAATGTATGTTTACAGGCATTTTTGGCTTAGCAACCTACCCAATTAACTCCAGTCATCCTTAAGAGTATTTTTATTAATCAACAACCCTCATTTAGTATGAACACGGCTTTTTCTATTCGTTAATGGTTATTAATTCGGTAAAGAAAGAGGCAAACCGTACAACTCAATGTCGCCAATTGCAGCTTTGCTCCTTTCCGGCAGCACCTCAGGTAGTTTCATTTTGATGTAACGGACCTGTGTTGCTTCATAAAATACAGGCTTATAGTCTTGACCTGATACTCTCCTTTCGCTAATCAGATCCACCCAATTGATACCGTCAGAAGATCCTTGAAGGGAATAGGTGTACCAGTCACTGTCCTTACCCCATATGATCCGACTTCCCAATAAACCGAAAGGTTTGCCTAAATCTATTTTCAATTCAATAGGTAGCTTATCGCTAAATGTTCTCCAAATAGTGCGGGGATTGCCATCTGCTAATTTCTCGAGTCCATCCCGGCCTCCGTCCAACAGTGAAAACATGTCAGCAGAAAGTTTAATAACAGGCTGCTTGACAGCTATTTCATTAACACTCACAGAATCGTTTGTTCCACTCTCTTGCTGCCATTTTACGTGTTCGCCATCTGCTAAACAAATACCATTAAACGGCAATGATTGAAAACTGATATTTGCTGATTTAAGTCCAGGACTTGTAGCGTTTACTGTTATCTTTCCGGACTTGTCAGTAGTACGAATAATTCCATAACCTATACCTCCCTCAGCTTGTTGGTTAGCGACATTAACTCGAGGATCATGAGCTCCAATTAGAGTCCCTTCTCCCGATACTGACAAATTCAGTTCATAGGATTGCAAAGGGGCAACATTACTAACTACCGTTCCATTTTTATCACAAACTTTGATATAAACCGGAATCATATCCGAACCATTGGCAACTGTCTGAATACCGCGATCGGCTATTTCAATTTCAAGATGATCAGGCGTTTCCGGAGTTTTAACACTATAGGAGCATACCACTTTTCCATCAATTATTCCCTCTGCCTTTAATTCGCCCGGCTCATAATTGCCTGCACTAAATCGATAATAAGGACTGCCGTCTTTGGCTGCTACAAAAGAGGCCGTAGGGCTATTGCCAGCTCTAGTTTGTTCTCCTATTAATTTGCTATTCCTGTAAAGCTTTACCTTATCGCAATTAGAAAATACTACCAATGCAGAGTCTAAATCGGGCCGATTATTATAGCTGGCAATAAAAACCATGGGGCCATATACCGGATTACGGGCATCTTGCATAGCCTGCAGCTGATAGTAGCCAAACTTTTCGTAGCGATCGATATCCACCACTCCACTAAACGCCGTAACCGCATCTGAGCCACGTGTATAATCGTTATAGGTCCATAAGAAATAGCCACCAATACGCTCATTAGCATCCAGGCGGGCATGATCCCAATATCCACCTTCATCTTCGAGCATAGTACCATTCAGAGCCTTTTGTCGCAACACACACTGGTTAAGTAGCCCTTTAGATGTGTACATACGGGAGGCACGCAAGCCATTTTCCTTTTGAGGATCCGCAATCCAAGTATCACCCCATTCTCGCGTCAATGAGGGCATCGTTGGCATGGGGTCTGTTCCGTCTTCGTTAATTACTTTATAACTTACGTCGTAATATTTTCTTCCTTTGGCAAAGAAATCATCGGCAGTAAACATTTGGTCATTAGGCATTTCCTCATGAGCAATGCGAACAGCTTCTTTCGCCCAATAATCAGGCGTTGGAGATTCATTTAAAGATGTTTCCCATAAGAATACAGAAGGATGATTTCGATCGCGTCGAACCATTTCACGAATTTGCTGAAATGACCGGGCAACAAAAACCGAATCTTTACTGAAAAACTGCCAACCTGGCTCGCATTCGATCACCAGCAATCCCAATTGATCACAAGCATCCAAAAAAGACGGCGATTGGGGATAATGCGAAGCCCTTACGGCATTGAAACCGCCCTTTTTTATTTGCAAGGCATCGCGCCATTGCATAGAATTGGAAGCCGCATCACCAATATTCTGATAACTCTGATGACGGTTGGCTCCACGCAAATAGAGCTTCTCACCGTTAATATAAAATCCATCAGCTTTTCCAGCCGGCGATTTAAACGAAATAGTTCTGATCCCTATGGGTGTAGTTTTAAGGTCGACCAAATCCTTTCCGTTATAAACTCTTGATTCAAGTTGATATAAATAAGGGTGATCAGGATGCCATAAGGAAGGTTTTTTCACCACTAAATCTTGAACATACTCTTGATCAGAATTGGCAGTCAGGGTTCCTTTTGAATTGACAGAAGCCACTTCCTGCCCCGATTTATCCTTAATGGCCGTAATGAGGGTAAGGCTTGCATTATCATTGCAGCGATTAACAATATGTGTTTTAATGTTAACCTCTGCCCTTTGCTTTTCAACTTTTGGGAAGGTAACAAATACACCCCCACCCGCAATTTTATCGGTTTCAAGTGGATCTGAAATATACAATTTATTGCTAATGACTAAAGTTACATCACGGTAAATGCCCCCATAGTAATTAAAATCCAATTTTGCCTGAGCTTTGCCAGGCGGCGTGAAAGGATCATCCATGTTAGAGACCCGAACAGCAAGTACATTGTTTTTCTCAAACTTTACCTTTTCCGTTATATCCACCACGAACCCTAAATAGCCGCCGAAATGTTCGTTAACTTTTTCACCATTCAGAAACACCTCACAGTTTTTTTGCACGCCCTCAAAGTTCACAGTGATACGTTTGCCTTGATCAGACTTTTTAAGCTTAAAATAGCGGCGATACCAAGCAATACCCTGATAATTGCGATTTCCGCCATTGTGTTTTTTCTCAAGCCGCATGGTATGCGGTATGCTCACCTCTGTCCAGTTTTTATCATCATAATTTATTGCTTCGGCACCTATTGCATCTCCTCTGTAAAAGGCCCAATTGGTATTAAAGTTAAAAACACGTCTTACGGATTCACTCTGACATAGAGCACTTTGCACTATGCAAAAGCAAAAAGTTAGTATAAAAAACAAACGAATCATTTTCAATTATTTTATTACAATCAAGCCAACGCAACACTACTTATATCCCAGCATCCGTATCTCGCATCATTTTCGATTTTTTTTCCGGAACCTTCTTTGCTTCAATTTGTTTTTGAGAAAGCTGGCCGGTAACAAAAAAGCTTTTTTGCAATCTGATATCATCATACGATGCACCAATCATTAACCTGAACTCTCCCGGTTCCACCACAATTTTATTATCAGCATTGATCAGTACCAGGTCATCGGAAACAATTTTAAACTGTACCCATTTCGATTCACCCGACTTCAAATGAATTCGGTCAAACCCTCGCAATTGTTTTTCATAAGTTGTAGTAGAGCTGATTACATCGTTAATGTATAACTGCACAATTTCATCGCCTTCCACAGCACCGGTATTCGTTATTTTACAGCTAACAGTAATATTACCCGTTTTACTTTTTATACTGTCAACTGCAATGCTGTCGTATGCAAATTTTGTATATGACAACCCGTATCCAAAGCAATACAAAAGACCTTTATTAGCAACCGAATAATTATCCATGGGTTCCCAATTGGCATGCGGTTTTGCTGGAACATTGAATGGCAACTGACCAACAGATTTTACCCATGTTCCATTTAGTTTACCACCGGGATTATATTCACCTTTCAACGCTTCTGCAATGGCTAATCCCCCTTGGGCTCCGGGATACGGGGCACTCAAAATTGCTTTACAATATTTGTTTGCAAAATTGATGGTAGAAGGTCTTCCCCACACTAAAACTAAAATGACAGGCTTATTGGTTTTTACAAGGGCTTCCAGCAATTGTTCCTGATGCCCGGGTAAATCTAAACTGCTTCGGGTACGGCTTTCTCCTGATGTGCTTGTTCCATCGCCCAGTACAACCACAACAGCATCACTTTGCGAGGCGATGTCTACAGCTTCCTGTATGGATTTTTTTTCTTTGGTTGATAAAGTGTCTGGCATTAATTCATTTTCAGGCCATCCTTTTGAAACAAGATCAATTCCTTTTGCATATTTAATTTCAACATGATCGTTTTTATATACGTTTTTTAACCCATCATACACACTGGTAAATGTATAATCCATTGGTCCGTAATGCGTTGGCACATAATTATTACTATTTGCATTCGGGCCAATTAAAGCAATTTTTTTGAAGTTATTTTTTAACGGCAGAATGCTGTTATCATTTTTCATCAACACTAAACATTCTCTTGATGCACGCAATGCAATATCCAAATGCTCCTTCCCGGCAACGGTCTTTTCTGCTTCGGCTGGATTGCCCGAGTAAGGCTCATCAAACAATCCTATCCAAAATTTAACGTACAACACATTGCGCACCAGCTCATCGATTCGCTGAACAGGAATTCTTCCTTCCTTCACCAGGCTTCTGATGTTATTAATATATTCATCCGGTATATCGAAATCGGTTCTTACATTTAATCCCGCCTTAAGCGCAAGCAAACAGGCTTCTTTATGATCAGCTGCAACTTTGTGAATATCAGAAAGGCGTTCGATAGAATAACTGTCGGAAACAACATATCCTTTAAAACCCATTTCCTTTCTAAGCTTTGTAGTCAGATAAAAATAATTACCTGCCATAGGCACACCATTGTAATCGTTATAGGAACTCATTACCCCCAAAGCACCTGCTTCCTGAAACACTTTTCGAAAAGGGTACTCATGAATGTAATACATTTCTGATGGAGTGATATGTGGATCGGTACGTGCATCCCACTGGCGGGCACCTTTAGTGTCGCCATAGCCAACATAATGCTTGGGTGTAGAAACAACACGCTCTGACTGGATTCCCTTTGCCATTGCCACTCCCATAAGTGCAACCAGGAAAGGATCTTCACCAAGAACACCTTCCCATCTTCCCCAGCGCTGATCTCTAACTACATCCAGGATGGGTGCGTAAATATTAGTATAGCCCAGTGCGCGGGCTTCTTTGCCCTCTACTTTTCCCTGCTCAAATGCAAGCTCTTTATCCCAGGTGCAACCTAAGGCATTCATGGACGGAAAACTGGTAGCATGTCGAGCGCATAATCCACGGATCCCTTCATTAGTGAAATCTACCGGAATGCCAAGCCGCGTATATTCAACAAAAAAACGTTGGGTTTCCTTCAATGCCACTGCATTATTAAAAGGCGTTTCATTTTCCTTTATTCGTGGCGTGTTGTTGATATGCTCATCGATATTGGCAATCCCATCTTTCAAAATCAGCTGTTTCCAGGCAGCCGTGGGCAAACTGTCTTTGAGAACCTTTCCATGCCCATAATAGGTAGCCAACTGACAGGTTTTTTCTTCCAGTGTCATTTGTGCAAGCAAATTCTCGATACGCTTTTCTATCGGCTGCGCCGGATCTTCATAAATATCTTTCTTGTTATTCTTATTGAAGTCAATCCAACCTTGTTTATAAATGTTATTTTTAGGAGGATATGGATTGGACTGTTGTGAAAACGCATTAACACCATAAAGCATCAGTATAAATACTGAAAACGATTTTGAAAGCATCCTAAAGATGAATGAATCGATTTTACTTTGATTAGCGGTTTGGATATTGCTAACTTTTTTAAACATTAGGTTACGGGTTAATTCTTTTTAGATTGATATTGGTGTTATGATATAATGAAAGGTTAATTAGCTAGCAAATCCGTTAATTTTCCATCAACTTTGTTATTACCGATTTCTGTTCCTATTAATCGATTAAAACTAATTGGCTTCTTATTGAAGTGAAATGCCGGATATTCTTTGTTCGTTGTGATTTTATTATCCTTAAACATTAGTCCATTAACCGATTTCGCATAAAGAATTGGACGATCAAAGGTTTCAAACTTGTTATATTGTATCCGTATGCCAGAGTGAAAGTATTTCTTTTGGTTTTTCAAGTCTGGTATTTCTGGATAGATAGATATTACTGCATTGGTAAATTGGTACATGCTGGTTAATGCATTCACAAACCTATTATCTCTAATTTCGACATCTCTACAAGCGCCCGTTTCGTACCAACCATTGCTATCTCCACATAATAAAATGGCACATCCAGAAGTGTGATCAAATAAATTACGAGCTACCAATACTGGTTTTGGCGTACTAAAAAGTGCACCTCTTGCTCTATTATTTCGAATTGTATTTCCCGTAAAAACCACCGAAGGTGTCCATGTTAAATTTTCGATTCCGATATCCAGTTTCGAGGGATCTATTTCAGCACTGAGTTCCTTTGTAAATTCAATCCTGAATTCTTTAATTGGATCATTTTCATTTGCTTGTATCGGAACAATGGAGGAAATTCTATTTTTAGCATCCCACAACTCCATTGTCTTTGATTGAATAAACTGTACACTATCATTTTCATACCCCCAATCAAATCCATAACTCTGACTATGCATATATCTGCCGATCACTGTTTTGCTGTCAATTTTTTTTACCAATTTAAGATAAGTGCCATGTATGTTGATGGCATCATCCATCATCCCTTCATATAGTCCATTTTTAGAAATGATTTCCCCTTTACAACCAGAAAAGTGTGTAGCATCGGCTTGGGTGGTAAAATACCGTGGATCATTTTTTCCTCTTAAACACACCCCAAAACCATCCATATAAATGTTTTCTGTTAACTGAGCCAATAATCCCATACCCTCGGCATAATGTACCTTTACATTTTTTAAGCTTATGTTTTTCCCTTTATGTGCAAATATGCCAGGAGCAGGGCGTGACCAGCTTCTCATGGCTATCACTGTACCTGGAATTAGATTATTGTTTTTCCAATGATACGATTTTATTTTACCCGGCGATATTTCTGTAACTCCTTTGGTTCCCACCCTAATATCTCCGCTGTTAAAAATGATATGTTTCGTTGCACTTTCAAATGCTATACCCGATGTGGGTTGCATTTGCCAGCCTTCTCCCGTATTATAAAATACGCTATCTTTAATCATGTATTTAACCCAAGGAGCTGTTTCAAAAACAATATGTCCATTAATGGTATCATTTTCAATAACTTTTATCTGTGCAATTTGTGGACTTTCAAAATCGATACTTAAATTTTTTAGCTTTACGTTATTGCCCTCTACAAGTGCTATTGGAAGCATCCGTCCATGAAACATTAAATCAGCACCATTACCTTCGACAGTTAAGTTTTTAAACTTTTCTAAAGCTATTCCAACAATTTTGGGATTATCTTGATCATGATTAGAAATATAATACGTTCTAACTGCTGCACCAACGGGATAGAAATCGTACCTGCCTTTTTGAAATTTAATTACTACACTTTCATTATTAGCAGTTTGTGCTTTAATTTTTTTAAGTAGATCCCATAGTATCGGTGTACTGTTTTTTCCACTATTGGGTATAATGCCATAAGTGGCCAAGTTATATACTTTTGTTTGTGCCTTTAATGAAAAACTTAAACTAACACTTAATAAAGTGGTTAAGATTATTGCTTTGGAAAAATTGTATATGGTTGATAAATTCATTATAACAGCTATTCGATAATACTTAAATCAATGGAGCCACTTTGGCAATACAATTACCTTTTCAATACTCTTTTATTTCTAACCCTTTAACTACGGCTCCATTCATTGCTTGACGCAGCCCTAGTGTGATAACATTCTTTTCATTTTTTCCAAAACGCAACCAACACTCGGGCAAATAAAATTCGCGCTGCGGACCAACTTCCCAATGTCTGCCAATATTATGACCATTTAAATACATGTAACCATTACCCGAAGCATTGATTAAAAGTTTCCAAGTGCTTGCTGGGTTTACATTTGCGGGTAACTCAAATTCTGCTCTGTACCAGGTTAATAAAGCGGTTTGTTTTTCTTTGGGTTGTATATTGTTTCCTTTTCGATCAATAGTGGAAGTGGTGTCCAATTCTACTTCATTCCATTTACTGGCATTAAAATCAGGTTTAGTAAAACCATGCTCAATACCGGCCAAATTGGTTGCCAACTTCCAGGTAAGTGTTTTTTGTATTGATAAGATTGTATCTGAAAGACCTGCAGTTTTAATACCACACAATTCTTCCATTGGATAATAACCGTGTTCATGGCCAATGTTTTCATACACCACAATAATTTCATTTTCGCCAGCATGCAATAATCCGGCGACATCGAAAATATTATCGTATTCATTGTCGTTTATTTTAGCAGCTGATTTTTTAAAATCCCGAGTTACCTCTGCCGCATATTTACCTGTTGGATACAAACGGGTTCCCAATTTTCCGTTTACCTGCACATTGATGATATCGCGTGAAAATGTATTGAATAATAATTTAGAAAACTGACCGGCTTCTTTTGCTGTCAATGAATCTTGCGAACGATAAAGCACATAACGAATGTCATTTATGCCTAACTCAGGTAAAGAAACCATTGGTTTTATTGTTTTCCAATTTGCATCGAAGTTTTCGTTAAAAGCCAATACTTTTTTAATACGAACAGCTGTTGAAGGTGCTGTTTTTTCCTTTTTCTCATCTTCCTGTCTGCTCCACCATAAACCTTTATCAGCTTTAGCTTTTGCCGGAATAATCAACACCTTGGTTTCCATAGAATCCAATTCATAATTTAATTCAAAAGATGGTTGCCCGGCCAATTCATTATTGTCCTTAGCATCAGCAGTTATCAAAACCTTCTTTTCGTTTTGATCAACATTGTACATCGGCTTTGCCAGAGCAGCATCCACACCCGGTTTAACGAGTGTAATTCCTCCAATTTTCTTTTTCGCTGAACTGTTATGAATAAAAACAAATTTGGTTCCATCATCTGCAATTCGCACACCGCCTACCAATTCGGCAGGAGCATTTTCGAAAGTACAAATACCGCCCTTAGAATGAATTAATTGTTGCTGGTATTTCTTAATAAATTCTCCAATGTTACGAGCGGCAAAATATTTTTTGGATAACGAACCATCTTCTCGGATAGCCGCATTATAGTCGTAAGATGTTGTTTGGCCTCTTGCGCCCCAACCGTCGAAATGAGTTCCGCCGTAAAACATATAATAATTGATACCTGTGGCTCCACCTAAAATAGACATCAAGCCAATGGCATAAAAGTGCTTATCGTCAGAATAATTATCTTCGGCTAAGCGTCCGGCTTGGGTAGAAAACCAGCCGCCCTGCAACTCCGTAACAAAGCCTGGTGCGTTGGGTTGCTTACGCTTTAAGTTGCTCATCCGTTTGGCGCAGCTAATGGCATCATTTAAGCCCACATAATAATTATCGCAATCGAAAACCTGCGAGAGTACACTATCCTTGCTCCCTCTAGTCTGCGAAGTAAGGCAAGTAAATATAGGTACGTTTACACCCACGTTTTTAAGAGCACTATATAAGGATTTTAAAATCCCAGGCTTGTCTTTACTGTCATGGCTGTCGAATTCATTTTCTATTTGAACCATAATAACCCCTTTTTCGCCTTTGGTTTTTTGGGTAATTTGTTCTTCGGCAATAAAAGTTCCAAAGGCTTTGTACCAATGCGCAGCCCATTTTAAATAGTCTGGATTATTGCTTCTCAGCCAAAATTCATCACGATTATTGGGTTTAAATTTTGCCAACCAACGCGGAAAGCCGCCGCCTGCCCATTCAGCACAAATAAACGGCCCCGGACGAACAATGGTGTAAAATCCAAATTCGGTTTGTGCCATTTGTAACCATTCCTGCAATTCAGAAAAATCTACTTGAGTATAGTCGTTAATATTTTTTGGCATATTGCGTTCGTGCCAATTCCAAGGTGCATAGGTTTCTACTGTGTTGAAACCAGCGGCTTTTATTTTCTTAAACCGGTCTCGCCATAACTCTTTTGGGCATCTGAAATAATGAAAAGCCGCACTATACACAAAGGTTTCTTTGCCATCAATATTAAGGCTGTTGCCATTGTACGTTATCTTTTGATTGTTCGGGATACTGTTTTCTCCTTTGTACCGGAACCAGTTAAAATCGGCATAGCCGCCAAGGCCTTCTTTTTTAGTGCTGAAATTCAATAAGGCAAACCGGTTGGCTGTCCAGTTATAACCATTAGCCATGGCAAGTTGATTGCCCAATGGGATAAATTTATTTCCGTCTACACTATACGAAAACCAAGCTTTAAAATTGATATGTGTGGTGTTTGCCTTTATCCAAATTTTATTAGGCGTAAAATTCTTTATACTGTCGATTACCTTGCCATCGTTTACCATCAGTAAGGTTTTTTTATCTCCCTCTTTCCGTACACCGATATACGCATGAGGCAATTGAAAAATGCCGAAACCAGCAATATCACCATCTTTTAGTCCCGATGTTTCCATCTCCACCATTCCTTCTGAGGCTGGCCCTTGTACCCGTTGGGTAAGCGTATTGCGTGCCATTGTTAAATCAGTAGCTAACGAAGCATGCAAACGCATATATCCTTTCCGTTCTGTTAACGACCATTTTTCATTATCCGGATTATGATTCCATTGCCATTGCAAACCCAATGTCGAAGCCTTAAACTCATCGGATGTTGCAGGAACTTTTATCGGATATGTTTTACCCACGTTTGGTTTTTTGTGGGCTACTACTCCTTTACCATCTACACCCAACATCGGCCAGCCATCTACCCAAGTAACGGGTTGCAAAGTTGGCGTACGACCTATTGGCCCACGATCCTGCATAATGATAAACCACCATGAGCCATCTTTGAGCTGTACCATTCCTCCTTGGTGTAAGAAATTACCGGGATAATTACTGTCATCATGGATAACTATCTTCGATTCGTAAGGTCCATAAACATTATCCGACCGCAAACAAACCTGCCGGCCTTTTGTACCACCGGTAGTACTTAAAATATAATATTTTCCATTGAATTTGTACATGTGAGATCCTTCCAAATAAGGGTAATCACGATTATTATAGATTTCCTTCTCAGGTGTTTTTACCGATAAAGCATCCCCATTTAATTCGGTTATAAATAGCTTTGTTTGCCCATGCGCCACATATACTTTTCCGTTATCATCGAAAAACAATCCCGGATCATACATATACTCAGGAAAAATAGTTCTCTTCCAAGGGCCTTTGATATCTTTTGCGGTACAAATAGAAAAATGGCCCTCTTTAGTCCCCTGCCCGTAAGGTGTACAAAAGCCTACATAAAACAATCCGTTATGGTGCCTGATGGTTGATGCCCAAGAACCATTACGATACAATGAGCCCCCTTCCAGGTTATAGCGTGGGTCTTCATCGTATTTATCTACTGCGTAACCAGCCATTTGCCAATTCACCAAATCTTTAGAATGTAAAATGGGACAGCCGGGAACATATTGCATACTGGTGGAAACGAAATAAAAATCATCGCCAACCCTTATAAAATCCGGATCAGCCCAATCGCCCCAGAGTAGGGGATTTTTATAGGTTCCGTCGCTATTATCGGATGTCCATATTTTTGTTGTTGTTTGTGTTTGTGCTGTAAGCAAGGTACTTTGCGCACAAAAAGCAAAGAGCAATAAGAAAATCGTTTTTTTAATCATACATTTTTAGTAAAAGGAGTATTCGAAATAATTTCTTCCTGATGGCTTTTGATGGTTTTGCATCCATCAAGTTCACATTGCCTTCCATTTGCACGGCTAATAATGATTTGTTGTAGGAGACAAGTCTGTTCGTCCCAAAAGAATAGTGTTGTAAAAGCGTCGCCAGAAGGGTTAATGTGAAAACCTGCAATAGCCGTTGAGTGCGGTTTCAGAAAAGGTGTTGGGCGTGGATCAGCATCATTTGTTTCCCAAAGTTTCCATGCAATAAGATTGTGTAGAAACGCTACCTGCGACAACCTCACCTGAGAAAGAAAAAGATTATTGCCAACCATAACAGGCCCGTGGTTCACTTCCAAAGAAAAATCCTGCACCCTATTATCGTGCAAAAAGTTTTTTGTTACAGAGCCCTTCACTTCAAATTTTTCACCCTTGGCCGCCCCGTACCAAATTCGTTCTTTCTCGGAGTTGCCACAACGAAGCGGAGCAACCTGCCCTCTATAAACACCGGCATGCACAATGATAACATCTCGCATGGCCTTTTTTGCTGCAGCCGAAATTGTTTTAAATGGTTTTGAGATGCTGCCGTTATTGTTATTGCTACCATTAACTGCAACATGATATTCTTTTGAAACTAGCTTTCCTTTCTGTGCAAAGAGAGTTAGAATTAAAAGGACACATTGTAGAGAGAGAAAGATTCTCTTTAGCATAATATGTTTTTTATACTTTAATCATTTGAATTACAATTCTGGTATCACTTTTCACAGGCAATGATTGCGTGTTGATCGTTATCACACCTGATTTATCCTTTGCATCAAAAGTCCAGCTAGAACAGATTTTGCCATTTACCAACACCGCTACCGGTTTTTTATTACTGTGAACAAACAAAGAGTAAGCCCTTTGTTGTAACATGCCCTTGTAATTTCCTTTTATGGCAGCAATGTTCACGGTAAGTCCAGTTGCCTTTTGCTCTGCGGAAATAGGTGTAGTTGCATATATGCCTTTACGATGCTCTCTAGTTACCCCGTCGTCTTCATATAATTCGTAAGAACTTGCTCCATCGGAATAAATATCGAGAGATAAAGTATCCAATGGTTTTTCGCCATCATAATTCATTTGAGGATACATTGGAATGATGGAGCCCGATTTTACAAATAAGGGAAGTTTCTCCAAGGGGGCATGATAGCCATTCAGCCATTGTTTTCCTTGATATAGTTTTCCATCCCAGTAATCGATCCATTTCCCTTCGGGCAAGTAAATGCTGTCGCGGATGGAGGTGTCTTTATACACCGGAGCCACCAAGAAGGATTTACCCAATAAATATTCATACTGTGTTGCTTTCCCCATAGTCACCGGGTCATTTGGATACTCGAGCATCAATCCTCTTACTGCAGGCGTTCCCGTTTGATAGGATTCATGCATAAGTGTATACATATAGGGAGTAAGACGCATTTTCAGTTGCAGGTATTTTCTATTGATAGAAGTGTAAGGTTCGCCATAGACCCACGGTTGCTTATCTTTTTTAGCCCAACCACTCATAACCATAAACACCGGTGTAAAACATTTCCATTGCAGGTCTCTTACATACGTTTTTGCACTGCCACCGAAAATACCATCTACATCGCCGGTTGCACAGTTCTGTGCAGATAACCCTGAACCAATCAGTGTGGGAATATGAAAGCGGATATATTCCCAGTTACCCTTTTGATCGCCGGACCAAACCACACTGTAACGATGGGTACCTGCCCAACCCATCACACTCCATACAAAACCACGGGCATCACTATTTTTTTCTATGCCTTCGTAGGCAGCCCTGCACCCGTCGAGCGCATATTTATACCCAGGGCCCACCCATGCCACATCGAGCTTGCATATTCTTGTTCCATAGGTTCCCACTTCGGTTGCTATTTTTTCAACACCGTTTTCAGTCCACAAACCAGTATAGAAACCACGTTTATGTAATTCTGTAACTGTGGAATCCAACTTAGTATAACCGCAACCGTAACCATCGTTAGGAAGAATCCAACCTCTTGGCATATCATGTTTGATGTACTCATCTGCTATTTTGGAGATGACATCAGGTGTGGTTCCTTTTTTATTGTAACAGTTCGCGTCGCCCATACTCAGTTGCCATCTTGCCGGCATAAACGGGCGTCCTGTTACAGAAGTGTATTCATCCAATATCTTTTTCAGATTGTCACCTACAAAATAATAACAGTCAAAACGGTTTTCATTGTGAGTTAGGGTCATGTATTTGGTAAAATCATACACCCCGGCATCGAATGTGTTGCGTAGAGCGCCATATCCACGGCTACTCATATAAAAAGGAGCCGGGTTGGCTCGACCGCCATTATCCCATCCACCGCCTTTTTCGATCAGTATCAATGAGTCTTTATGAGAAAAATATCCATTCTGCATTCCTCCTCCATAAAAATATTCATCCTGATGATAATTTAGCTGCTGAACAGTTTTTGCTCCGAAGGTGAGTGGTGATTTTTCTGTCCATATATTTTTCCCTTTGTTGTCGGATAAGGAAAACAGAATGGGCGATTTTTGGATCTGCAGTTTACAAGCGGTCGAACTGATGAAAATGTTTTTTGCATCCTCCGTTATTTTCAGAGAAGGATTGTACACTTTCTGGTCGATTATTATATCTGATCCTGCAGGATCACTGAATTCACCATCGGGTGTAAGCCAGATGCGGAAAATATCATTTTTATAAAATAACACTTTCAATTTGGTGGAACCGCTCTGCAATTCAATACCGTTGGTTAATTTACTCCATCGCTCCAATTTTCCTAATACGGATGCTTTTGAGCTGACGGTTTGCCGGATTGTATTGTTAGACGGATTTTCATCACCGGACAATTTCACATCGAAGGATAATTTGTGTACCGGTGATTTTGAAAGATCAATATCAGTAAAGGCAATATCTCTTTCTTCACCACTTGCCATTATTTTTGCAGCAGCATCTATTTCTTTTGTTGCAATCAATTTATCGCTATTCCATGCCGTTACAATAAACTTCTCCGCAACAGCATCCGTTCCATTATTGCGGATTCGGATTTGCAATTCATCATGACGGGAGAATTGATTTCCTGACTCAGAAGGAGAAATCAAACGGACCACCCCAATATCTTTTTTATCGGCTTCACACAATTCAATATCATCAACCATCCAATACCAGGCTTGCAGCCCTTTCCAGTAAAAACGAAGAAAAACTTTTGGCTGACCGGCTGCCCACCTGCTGATATTGATCTCCTCTTTTAACGGAGTGAACATATCAGTGGCGCTTTTTACTTCGTGCCGCATATCCCACTGCTGCCAGTGAATACTGTCTGTACTCACACCCAGCATCAATCCAGCCGTATTGTTTGGATGATAATCCCACCAGCGGAAGGTGTGTTGAAAGCGCAGTATGACGGATGATTTATCAGAACAATTAATAGGAGCAGATACCACGTATCCATCTGGGTATTTGTTTTTTTTCACCCAACCTTTATCAACATCTTCATCGGTAAAATAACCAGCCTGATATTGTAAATGATACCCGCGGCTTTTAGAGGCAATGGGTGGCGCCTGTTGCTGATATTGGTAAGACCCAGGATAAGGCTGGTTGGTAACGACCCATTGCGGATCCCAGTTACCCACTTTGGGTATGTACCAGCCCGCCGGCAATACCCCATCATTAAAACTCTCTTTATAAAATGGTTTCTTTTGATTTTGCTGCGCAAAAACTGAAACAGTAATAAACAAAAAGAAAATGGATTTGAAAACTATACGAAACATGGAATGAAGTTTAATCATAAAATTCTGCACGGGGCATGGATAATTAAATTGTCTTAATTAATTTAGGAAGTCTACAATATTTAAAAACACCATTTAACAATCAGAATTCATCCATTTGACCATTATTACTGTCCATTTTTTCTGACTGAATATAGATGTTACCGGGTTTATTGTTGTTCGTTTTTATTATAAATGACTTGCCCTGATAATAACGTTCGTCTAACTGAACCAGAAACAAACAAAAAAAAGGAGTATCACAGAAACCTCTTTTCTGAAATTTACTTTCTTCATACTATAATCTTCTAATACAGCCTAAGATGTTTCAATAAGCTTTAAGCTTTTGATTTCTTGCCCATGAGTTTATCCCTGTTTCATTTGACATGGTCTTGATTACAACACTTTTGATGATTCCCTTATTGTTAATGTAATTGGAGTTATAGTTGGTTCCGTTATCAGTTCAACTTTAGTTTCAGTTCCTCTAATTAAATCAAGTATAGTTATAGCCAATTGTTGACCAACAATTTCAGGATGTTGATCAATCGTAGTAATTCCAGGTGATATGATGGACGATCTGGGATCATTAGAATAACCTACAATCTTAAATTCTTTGGGAACTTCAATTCCTAGTTCACGAGCAACCATTAGCGCCCCAATTGCAGAGGTATCATTTGCGGTAAAAATTCCATCTGGTTTTGTTTCCATTTTGAATATTTTCTGTATTGATTCTACAGCATTGTCCATCGATAATTCGTGAAAGAAAACCATTTCTTGCCTATATGGTATTTTGTATTTTTTTAAAGCGTCTATGTATCCAGCATAACGATCTTTGTAAAGATTACATGTTAAAGGGCCGGAAATGTGAGCTATACTTTTACACCCTAACTTGATAAGATGTTCTGCTGCCTCGAAGCCGCCTTTGTAATCGTCCCCTTTAACAATTTGAGCCGGATAATAGTTAACTGGAACCCGATCATAGAACACCAATGGTATTTGTTTTCGAGTTAATATGTCATAGTGTGAAAAATCCGTAGTATACAAAGTAGTCGCTGCTATTACTCCATCCACTCTGGAGGCGTACAATGTATTGACCAATTCTTTTTCCACTTCAGGTGAATCATTTGATTGGCAAATAATAAGCTGATATCCTTCCTTCCAAAGTAAATTTTGAACTACAGTTAAAACAGTCGCATGAAAATAAAAGGAAATTCGAGGGACAATTATTCCAATGGTTTGAGTTTTATTGCTTCTAAAACTTGAAGCCATTGGATTTAATGTAAAATCTAATTCTAAAGCAAGTTTCTTTACCTTCTGTTTTGTTTCATTACTAATCCTTGGATGATCATTCAATGCCCTTGAGACGGTTGAGGGTGAAATCCCCAAGGCTTTAGCTATTTCAATAAAAGTTTTGTTTTTACTCATTAATTATATGTTCGCTAATTAGTGCGTGTTTGATGAATAAAGGTACATCTTCGATCAAGCAAATCACTCAATAAGGTAACCTTCTCTATCATTAGTAGAAGTGACTTTAGATTGATTTTTAAGTGTAATTGTAAATCCAAGGAGAAGTAGAACTTCCGAGTCTTTAACGGTACTTTTATTTTTTTTAGCTGTTGTGCCATACCGCAGAGAATAGCATTAGGATTAAAAATAATGTAAAATTTTTTAGTCTCATAAAATAGGTTTTAAGGTTTTCCGAAATACATAATCCAAGCTAAATAGATTTCGAAGGGTGAAAGTAGAAAAAAAAATATTTTATGCAAATGTTTGCGCATTTTTTTTTAAAAAACATGCTTTGAGCAAACATATTTTACTTTTATCAAAGAATAGTGCGCAACCAGTTGCTCAATGTGATTGAAAAAAGGAATGTTTATAGGGATACAAAATTCTGCATACAGTAAATATTGCAACGGTATTCTTTATTCATTTGAAATGACGACTATTCCATTTTATTATTATATTCAACGCTGGTTTGCAATTGCATAGCGATTACAAACATCTCACTTAGGGGAAAATATTTGCTGAAAATATTTATCACGTTATTTATTTAAGTATGTGCAGATTTAATTTAAAAATAAATTTGTGCAACTGTTTGCACAATGTATACATTAGCCTTGAAAATTAGTACTGAGACTATACAGCTCACAACTAAGTACAAGAAAATAATTGGATTTTAATAATGGTCAAAACATGGCAGTTATGAAAAGAATACTTCCGGGTGTGTTTGCAAACGGTGATTGGTTGCAATTAGGCTTTACCGGGCACCGGCCTAGTATTGTCGATTATTTTTCAAACTCGGTCAGTATGTACGTCACTTCGCATGGCTTTTATCATTGGGATTACCTGCCGATCACCAATTCTGGACAGATCCATTTACCGACTAGAGCTCAAGAAAAGCCTGGAATGGACAGCCGTTCAAAAAGGATTATGCGGTAAACTATTAATTGATGATGATATTTGTTCCAATAACAACACAACTCAAAACAACTAACAACTATATAGATAAAATGAAAAACCATTTTGAGAGCAGACATGCACTAGGCCCTGAAGAGGTGAAAGAAATGAATACAAGCCAATTGAGAAACAAATTCCTTATTGAGGATCTGTTTAAAGAGGATTCGGTGAGAATGACACTAAGTCATTATGATCGGTACATTGCAGGAGGAGTGATGCCTGTTACCAAATCACTGACTATTTCAAATCCTGAAAATCTCAAAGCCGGTTATTTCCTGGAAAGACGAGAACTGGGTATTATTAATGTAGCGGGTAAAGGAACCGTAATTGCTGATGGTATAGCCTACGAACTGGAATACAAAGAAGCTTTATATATTGGTCAAGGAACAAAAGAAATTGTTTTTTCATCGATTGATTCTAAACAACCCGCGAAATTCTATCTTAATTCTGCTCCTGCCCATCGATCATTTCCTACTCGTAAAGTTTCCAGAACTGATGCTGAAGTAGTTGAACTAGGCAGTGCTTCAAGCTCCAACCATCGGATTATTAATAAACTGATTGTAAACAGTATTTTGCCTACTTGTCAGTTGCAAATGGGCATGACTGAGCTAAAATCAGGAAGTGTTTGGAACACGATGCCAGCTCACGTTCATGACCGACGCATGGAGGTATATTTTTATTTTGAAGTACCCGAAGATCAATCTGTTTGTCATTTTATGGGTGAACCAGAAGAGACCCGACACATCTGGATTCAGAATGAGCAAGCAGTGATCTCTCCTAATTGGTCGATTCATTCTGGAGCAGGTACGACGAATTACACCTTTATCTGGGGAATGGCCGGAGAAAACCTTGATTATGGCGACATGGATCATTGCGCCATCACTGAACTGAGATAGTTTATAGGGAATGACATCAAATTAAAAAAGAATGAAAAAAATATATCAAAACCTGCTTCTTCTTCCTTTTCTGCTTTTTTCACTGAGCGGAATAGCTCAATCCTCAAAAGGAACTGAAATAAAAATTTCCAATAAAAGCAACCTTCCATTTGAAGAAACAGTGGTCGAAATTCCATGGAAGCAGGTGCTTCAATCGTGGTCAAATATTGATACCGCCAACTTCAAAGTCATCGATGTTAAAACACAAAAAGAAATTAATTTTCAGTTAGAGCATCGGGGAGAAAAAGAAATAAAAAACCTATTGGTACAATTATCAATACCCTCCCAAGCAGCTGTTACAATAGCGTTAAAACTCGGCAAGCCCGACCCTTTTGCTGTTAAAACCTATTGCAGGTACGTTCCCGAACGTAAAGATGATTTTGCCTGGGAAAATGACCGGATTGCTTTTCGTGCTTATGGAAAAGCATTGGAAGGTACTAAAGATGATGCTTATGGCTTGGACATTTGGGCAAAACGAACCGACCGAATGATACTGAATGAACGCTATAAGCGCGGAGATTACCACGTTGATCATGGCGATGGGTTGGATTATTATCACGTCGGCTTTTCATTGGGGGCAGGTACTATGTCGCCATTCGTTAATGATACAATCTGGTTTTCAAAAAATTATCACCGTTATGAGATATTGGATAACGGGCCATTGCGTAGCACATTCCGCTTGTATTATGATGAATGGAAAGCTGGTGGTATACCGGTAAAGGCTACAAAAACAATCAGTTTGGATGCCGGTTCACAATTAAACCGGATAGATGTTCAGTATGATTTCCCAGGAACTAACCTGCCTGTTACAATAGGAATAACAAAACGCACGGAGCCAGGTGTTATCTCCCTTAATGAACAAAAAGGCATCATGGCCTATTGGGAACCAACTCATGGAGTTGATGGAACAACAGGAGTTGGTTGCATAATGCCAAATTCTGTAAAAGAAATGAAAGTTTATAAGCAGCACTTGCTTTCAATTACTGAGGTAATTCCAAATCAAATTTATACATACTTCCAAGGTGCAGCATGGGACAAAGCAGGTAAAGTAACCAATGAATCAGAATGGTTTAAATATTTGAATCAGTTTGAGAACAAACTTAAATACCCTCTACAGGTGAATTTTACAGAAGCAAAACCTGTTAGAACATTGACAACCATTAACAGATAATATGGGCATATTAAAACAATTTAATTTGGAGGGAAAGATTGCCTTGGTAACCGGTTGTAAACGCGGAATTGGTAAAGCTATGGCTGAAGGATTAGCAGAAGCCGGAGCTGATGTTATCGGCGTTTCAGCTTCATTGGGATCAGGCAGTGAGGTTCAGAAATCAGTAGAAGCTTTGGGTAGAAAATTTCATCCTTATCAATGCGATTTTTCTAAACGCGAAGCTTTATACATGTTCATTGAACAAGTAAAAAAGGACTTTCCTTCCATCGACATCCTTATTAATAATGCAGGAACCATTTTACGGAAATCAGCTGTGGAACATCCAGATGAATATTGGGACGAAGTGATCGCGATTAATCAAACTGCTCAGTTCATCTTAACGCGTGAAATTGGTAAAGAAATGATTGCAAGAGGTAGTGGAAAAATCATTTTCACAGCTTCATTATTAACTTTTCAAGGTGGAATCAATGTTCCGGGTTATGCAGCCAGCAAGGGTGCCGTTGGCTCACTGGTAAAAGCATTTGCCAATGAGTGGGCAAGCAAAGGCGTGAACGTCAATGCTATTGCACCTGGTTACATTTCAACCGATAACACAACGGCTTTACGCGCTGATGAAAGCCGTAGCCGATCAATATTGGATCGCATTCCGGCCAATCGTTGGGGTGAACCTAAAGATTTCAAAGGTCCGGTTGTGTTTTTAAGTTCCGAAGCATCTAGCTACATACACGGAACAATCCTGACAGTAGATGGAGGCTGGATGGGACGATAGATTGATACAGCAAAAGGAGCGATTTTCATAAGAAAATTGCTCCTTTTTGCTTTAAAAGTTTCTCTATTTATGCAACTACAAATACATTTACAAATACTAAGGACTTAAAAAAACAAAAGAATAGATATTGAGCCGATTCCTTTATTTAACACATCACCTTTTTTAAGGTAATTGTAAATCCGCCATCCGGAGAGCGATACACAATACCTTCACCTGCTGACGTATTACGACTACTCCTGTTAAACCCGAATTTGTTTCAGACTTCCTCAACTGAAAACTTCGGCATCTTTGATTGTGTGAGCACATCATATACAATTGAATATTGCAGTAAAATAACATTTACTGCAGCATATCCAACTGCAAGCTATTTTGAAATGGGTTATTATCATAAACTGCAGGTATCTGGTGCTGTAACCAAATAGTCATCCATGCCGATCCCATCCGAGTGGCAATAGCTTCTTCTTTGCCCGGATAACTGTTTTCATTGTCATTGGCATAGGTATGCCTGTCGGCAAAACGTTTCTGTTGATCCAGCACTTTAGCTGCATGCAGTTTTGCCCAATAATTCCCTTTATGTTTTTTCGCCCGATTATCCCATCCATAGGTAAAAGCAGCAATATCCAGATTAGCGTATGTATCATAAACGCCCATACCCCAATCTGAACCTTCAGGATAATAAACCTCAGCTGTACCCGCCCGGTACATCGTACCGCCTGGTGCTTTATATGGAGGATCTAAAAACTGATGAGAGGTTATTGAATAGTAAATTTTATCAAGATTAAAACGTGCTGCTTCCGGTGTTGCTTTTCCAGCCAGGGAGAAAACGATGGGGGCATTGATCATCGAAGCAAGGGCATTGTACATCGGATGAATGATACCATGGTTGATTACAAAACCTGGTTCTTCCAAATTGTAGCCATTCACCCAACTGCTCACAGGGCGGCCATGTATCATTCTGGCATTGTTTAAATCAGATGGCAATGATGTTGCTGCAATTAAATACTCAACGGCCTTATATGACCAATTATTTGCATGGGGATGATTAGGTAACATAACCGCTGCCAGGTACAATAATTCCGCATTCCAGGCATCTTCTTCAATTTTAGAATCGCCGGGAAAAAGCACCTTCCCTTTGCTGTCTTTGTAATATGGAGGAGCTAATGAAAGAAAACGATCAGCTTCTGCAACTATCATTTTTACTAAATAAGCCTGATCTTTTGCAGAAATATCATTCCAAAAAAGCCAGCCTGCATATCCTGCATAGTAGGCCCAATGGGCTGCCTGCCAATCCCCACCCCAAACCTTGCGGGTATCATTGACTTTATGATCATAAGCTACAGAACGAAGCATCAGAATCGCCTTATCTTTGGCCTCCTTCAACGATATCCCAGTTATGGAAGGGTTATATATTCCTGTTTTAATGGCAATCGCTATCCCGAATGACATTGCCGCCGGAAAACGGTACCGGTATTCATTAATTTTGGATTTGCTTTTCAAGTCGAGATAGCCGGTGGAATCTACCTGGTATTTTTTTACATTATGATACCACGTAGTTAGTGCAAATTTATTGGCATTCAGCAATATTGTCTTTACCGTATTTGCGAGTTTACCACGAGGTGCATTTTTTTTTAAGTGATTCCAATTAATGGGTGTAACCATGAATGGAGCAGTTGATGTCTTAACAACTGAATCAACCTGACTCTTTGCTGAATTGACTAACATGACGCAAACGATGGCGCTTATAAATACCTTTATCCTAATATTCAACATGATTTTCTTTTTTAAACGGTTGATTGTTCCTGACCCGAGCTCCCTATACAACAGTTCATTGAAGCTCATAACCTGATTGTAGCTTTAGAAATTATAATTGTCGGTTTTTAAATAGATCCGGTAATCTTTGATCATTCCGGCCTTGCTTTTATCCGAACGGGGTAAATACTTAAATCCTTTAAGTTGAACCTCTTCGCCCAGATCAATTATTAACTGGTGTGGATGCTGAGGTTTATCACCAACCGACTGGCTTTGCCAAAAGGTAGATTCCTGCTTATCATAGACTCTGTCGGCAGCGTGATTGGCAGCCGTAATTTCCTCACTATCGGCATAGATTACTTTCCATTTTAAAGAGGAGAGTAACTTACCGTCTATTCCGGTTAATTCCAGCTCTGCTATGGTAGTTAACGGATCATTTGCAGTTTGAGCATTGAGCGCTTCTAAGCAAAAATACCTGCCTTTTTTTACCTTGTCGAAACGTATTTCCTGCCAACCATTTCCTTCCGCAAAGGAACCTTGCAAAACTGGTTTTTCTGCTGATAAATTAAGGTTTTGATCTTTGGACCTGCTAAGTAAGGACTGATCCGGATTGATTTTGTCTAAAATTGGCTCCTTCAAACCTGCGATTACTGTTTCTAATGGTTTATCAACATCCAACACTATTATTTCGTTTCTCCCTTTTTTCAGCCAAACACCTGGAACGAATAGCGTTTGCTGCGGACCGATTTTCCAGAAACGACCCATATTATGACCATTAACCCAAACCATACCCTTACCCCAAGTACTCATATCTAAAAAGGTATCACCTGTTTGCGCAAGCTCGAAATTACCCCTGTACCAGGCCGGGCCATCTTTTGATTTAGGGCCGAATTTTGCTCGTTTTTGAAAGGCATAATCTACAGGAAAGCTATAAACTGTCCAGTTTTTGAGCTCGGTCACCGTATTCCCATCCGAAAGCTCTACTACATCTGTAATTCCTTTTCTATCGATAATGGCCTCCCCAAAATTTACCCTACCGGTGGCCTCTACCAGAATGTCTAACCTGAGGCTGGATGCTGAAGAAGGAATTTCCAGACTATTATCACCTCTGCGCCGGTCCATTTTTCCGATTGGTTTTCCATCAATAAAAACAGTGGCCCAGTCATGAACTTCCTTGATCAGTAACTTACGTTTTACCTTGCCAGGTGCTAATTCTGTTCTGTAAATAATGCGTCCCCAACCCTGATCAAACATCTCCATGGATTGAATTTTCTCTGACTTTTTACCTCGGGGAAGATTTTCAAAAATCGGAGCCTGTTCTATTAATTCAAATTTTGGAATAGCAATGGTGGATATAGGAGCCGGGATTTCCCCTAATTTTTCTCCGGGCAATAAATAATTTTTCAACAAATTCCTTACTGCAAAGAACTTGTCAGTCGTATTTCCCTGCTCACCAATGGGAGCATTGTAATCGTAAGAAGTAACCATGGCCGAATAAGGCGGAGCGTTGGCGCCTCCCCACTGACCAAAGGTAGTGCCTCCGTGAGCCATGTATAAGCTGAACGATATTTTTCGATCCAACATATCTTTCAAGCTGCCAATAAAGCTGCTGATTGACCGTGTTTCATGCTGCCTTCCCCAATTATCAAACCATCCGGTCCAGTATTCGCTGCACATCTGGGGAGCCTCAGGATGCATCTTCTTGAATGCCTTAAACTGTTTCTCCACATCTGATCCTGCCCCAAAATTTAAGGTCGTGGCCACATCGGCATTTACTTTATATTCATTGAAAGTAGAAGACCAATCACAACGGAATAATTGCACCTTATCAAAACCTGAACCCCGTACAGCTTTACGAATGGCCTCCATGTATTCACTGCTATTGCCAAAAGCTGCATATTCGTTCTCCACTTGCACCATGATAATGTTACCACCATTCTGAATTTGGAGTGGTGCTAGCTGTTTTCCAACTTCTTTCAAATATTTAGCAGCCCGTTCCATAAAATATGGATCCTCCAACGTTCTAACCTTTAAGTCCGGCTTTTTTAATAACCACCAAGGCAAACCTCCCATGTCCCACTCTGCACATGCGTATGGCCCGGGGCGAACGATACAATACATCCCATTTTGCTGAACAAGTTGTACGAATTCGGCCACATCCTTACTTCCGCTGAAATCAAACTTATTTTCCTGCTCTTCATGATAATTCCAAAACAAGTAAATACAAATCGTATTCATACCCATGGCTTTGCATAGTTTGATCCGGTGATCCCAATATTCTTTAGGAATTCGGGGAAAATGAAGTTCACCTGCTCTTATCACAAATGGTTTTCCATTGAGCAGGAATTCATTTTTCCCCACTGTGAAATCACCTTTAAAGCCTGAACGATTTTTTTCAGCATCTTGTTGACCAAAACAATGAAACGTAAGCAGCAGAAAAAGGATAGATAGTAATTTTTTAAACATAAAAACTCTTTGGTTGATGTTAAATATAAAGCCAGGGAGATTGCGATTGGCGCAAATTGACCATCGAAGCAAGTACACAATACCTAAGAAAGATTAGGAATGTCTCGCTCCTTTCTCAATAATAAAGTATTCTGATCTATCTTCAATTGCTTCAAGCCAATTTCCGAATGTGTGGCAGTCACTTATTGCTCCTAAGATCAAATGATCATGCATCTTAACATGCTTCCTAATTTTCAATAAAAAAATCTTTTAAGTCTTTGAGTGCTCGAGGACTTTTAAAGTCCAATCCGTAGGCGGGTTTAGTTCCAAATTTAAATTCTCAACCGGCAAGCCTAAGCATCGGCTGCCTCACTAGAGACAGCCGTTATTTTTATCACACTTTACAATCTACTATTTCATTATTCTGATCGCAATGATTTGTTGGCCCACACTGATTTTGATCATATATTGACCTGAAGCCAGACTGGCTGCCTGCGCAATGTTAATTTGTCCCGAGGAAGCGGTTGCCTGTGATTTCATTACCAATCTATTATAAATCACATCATAAATCTCATAATTCACCGTTTGGCCTTCTGTTGCCATTGGAAGTTTAATGCTCAACACCTTGTCAAATGGATTCGGATAGGCTACGACTGTACTTTCAGCTGCAGGCAACGATTCCTTAGAATTGGCGTATAAATTCAGGCCGCATTCGCCCAGCTTATCTCCATGATTCAGGTGAGCCTGAACCGCACTCACCGAGATAGACGAGGTTGTTCCATTATGACAGATAAACACTTTATCTACTGCTGAACGAATATCCCGCACAATCACTTGCTTGGTGAATGTTGTAACACACCCCTTTGCATCTGTTACCGTTACCGTAAAGTCATGAACTCCTACAGCTGTTGGATTTACGACGGCACTCGCCGAAGTAGCCCCATTGGACCAGGCATAAGTATAAGGAGCGGATCCACCAGAGGCCTGAGCTGTAAGTGTTAATGACGACGGGCCATAACCTAGGTAAATCGTATTGGCATCACCTCCCGGATTCACCGCGTATACGTCGGCTACCGATGTAGTTATTGGGCTATTAACCGTTATTGAAATTTGAGCCGTAGAAGTATTTCCTGCCAGGTCGGTAACTGTCCAGGTAATAGTTGATATGCCCAAATTATAGCTACCACTTGCATTAACACCAGTACCTGTTCTGTTGGTAGCCCCGCTTATTTGATAACTGACCTTCTTCACGCCAACATTATCAGATGCAACAATATTGTCGACAGTGTAGCTTCCGTTTGGATTATAACATAAAACCTGATTGCTTTCAGCAATAGCAATCAATGGAGCCTGCGTATCGGTTACTGTTACCGTAAATGCACAAGTGCTGGTATTTCCTGCACCATCTGTTACCACGAAGGTATTGGTAGTGGTTCCTACGGGGAAAAAACTGCCGCTTGGCAAACCTGCCGTTTGGGTAGTAACTGCTCCAGTACAATTATCTGTTCCAACCGGTGCTGTAAACGTTACTACAGCTCCATTCTGACCATCATCGTTATCGGCTATAATAGCTTCAGGTGCAGTGATCACAGGAGCAGTAACATCCTTCACCGTCACAGGGAACGAACAAGTTGAACGATTGTCAGCTTCATCTGTGGCTGTTACGGTAACAATAGTGGTTCCTACGGGGAAAATGGTTCCCGGATTCTGGCTGTATGTAATTGTAGCCTGGCCGAAATCGTCTATAGCTGTCACCGCAAAATTTACGATGGCAACACATTGGTCAGCATCATTATGTACCACAATGCTATCCAAACATGTAATAACCGGAGCAGTAGCATCTTTTACGGTTACGACAACAGAATCAGATAAAATACTTAAGCCGCTATAATCAGTAGCCTTCAATTGGATACCATATTTACCAGGAGCGATATTTGTCCAATCCCATTGATATGGCGACTGAAATACAGTCGCTTTTTCCTCGCCATTAATATAAAACTTCACATTGGAGACATTGCCTTCCACCTTTGCTTTAATGGTCGTGGCGTTTTTTTCAATGGTACCAGCTTTCGGTTCAACTATGGCGACTGAAACCCCATAAACAAGGGTCCTGGTGCCGTCCCATCCAACAGCATAAATGGAGGTAGCTCCAGTAGGATAGTATACACGGGTTTTTGAGTTATCAGCAAATCCGGAACCCACCATGGTAAGACGTTTGAGTGCAGGTCCCGCATAGGTTTCATAAACTGCCACATTTTTCCAAACCGAATGATCAACGGTTACATAATTCTTATACCCGTTCAATTCATTGCTCACAAAGGTATATGCACAGCCCTCGCCGGGAACCGTACCTTGCACAGCCAATTTGTTTTTGTAAGCATTAAGGCTGTTTATAGATAAATATTGCAAAACAGGGCTTTCAGGCTTCGGATAGTTTTTTGACCTGATATAATTGCTTAAGGCAATACTATCTTCCACAGTAATTGTAATATGATAGGAGCCATAGTCTGTCATATCCCTATCCACGGCTCTGAGCATGCCTGTTTTTGTAAAGAATTCGGTTAAATCTTCCTTAACGGCGTCACAGGTGTTTTTCATGAAATTCAGAATCAATTGCCCGTCGCTAAAACCGCTTTGATCTTCCGTTCTCATTTTTTCCGCAATGTCTTTAAACCAGTCCTTTTTCTCCGGATGTACGTACTGATAGTAAATCACCAGCTGCCACAGGGGAATCAGTTTTACAAAATGGTCGGCGGGAGTACCGGTTGTCTGCCAGGTAGTGCCATTACCGCAATCCGGGCCATATTGATACAACCAGACTTGCTTTTTCAGTAAAGCATTGTTCAGAAAAGCATTGTACCGGCCACCTGGCATGCTATTTCCTGCCACACTACCTGATCCGCTTTCCTCAATGTTGTAGTAGCCGTCGCTAACTGTTTTGGTTTCCAGATAAGAACTTTGAGGGGCCATTTGATAGTTAACCACTGCCGAATAAATGTTATTGGTTACTTCGGCAGTGCCAGCCCATCTTAAACCAGGACGTATTTGGTTTACGTGCCCAAATTCATGTGCAACACCCCAAGGGTTGGCTAAAATCCCTGCAGGATCGCATGTAGCATTGGTACTGCCACTGAAATGAGCGCCTAGGCTTCCGGCAAACCATGAGAATGATTTTGTATCGGCTTCTCCAAACATACGGTTTCCGTAAAGTCGGTTATATTTATACAAGCCCATTTGCTCCCATTCTATATTCACGAGGCTATCATATAGTGCAACCAATGGCTTCACGTCATTTGGATTGTATTTGACTAATTCGCTGATCGGGTACAACAAATTCACATGCTTGCCCTTCAGATCAATCATTTCAGAAACAGGGCGGGCGGCAATTTCCCTCCACTCTTCCGCCGTAGTCGTGGCGATATCGTAATACCCATTCACCAATCCTGAAGCAATATGAACCTTCACTTTGGGCAATGTGACATAATCATCAGAATAGTAGCTAACATAACTGTTGCCGCCATTTGACAATGCCAATATATTGATACCATTCTTTAAAGGATAGGACTTAATTGCACCCGTTTGATAATTACGGACTTTTAACTGAACCGGTACAGTCGTCAGCCCTTCTGCAAAAACAATGGCTGTATCCTTCTCAGCGAAATAAATTCCGGTGGGGTTTTCAAATGGTGAATAGGATCCCGTTTTTAATTCATTTTGTAAAGTCGTGAGATTTTTAAAAGCCCCGTAGGATTGTATCCGGAATTTGGTATCGTAGGTTTTGTTAAGCATACATTGCGCTACCGATTTATAAAATCCGGTCGGCAAGCCATTGATATCCGCCTGGGTAACTGTTGCGTTCAAACCGCTCAAAAGATCGTCTTTAAATACCGTCGGATATGGGTTGGGAGTATTAATTGCGTCTTTATAAAACGCCATTTCACTGAATGCAACACTCCGTCCCGCATTGGCCGTTTTCACAATCATACGAATGACGGCGGGGTTCAACAGGGGCTGAGCAAAAACAACTTTTAAATCTGCAGCGGGTGCATTGAAATTAAAATCCATGATTTTGGTAAACTGACTGGGGTTATCCGCACTCGAGTACCAAATTTCTGTTTCCTGCACAGCGCCAACCATATCGCCATTGGGGCGTGGTGAATAAATGAGATAATCAATCTTGTCGGTACCTGGCGCCAGTGTATAATTAATGGTAACAGGAAAAGGATTAGTACTATACTGTGTATTGTAGTATGTGGAAGGATTACCATCAAAAGATTTTGAAATTTCAAAACCCGGCTGAAAGCTGGAAGAAGTAGCGGAAATAATCGTTTTTTTCTCCTCCATGTGCAAATCAGCCGAATATTTTGGATTGCAGCCGTATTCAGTAGCATCAGAAGGTTGAATTGCTGAAAGAAATTCCATCTCTCCACAACCAACCGGATTTAGGTTGCTTGAATTTACCACAATACGTACTGTGGCGGGGTTGATTAACCCATCTGGCCCGTTCAATGCAATACAACCACGCAGAGCAGATTGGTTGAAATCATAATCCAGCAACTTTATAAAACTTGAAGGGTCTGCTGTAGTTGAATAGTAGACAGATACACTACCGAAACGTTTCACCGTGGAGCTTCCAAGATAGGGCCAGTAAGCCAGTGAATCAATACGCCCCACCCCGCTAAAGTTATAATCAAGTGTAACGGGCAATACATTTTGTGCAACCGGCGAACTGTAGTAGTTGAATAAGCTGCCATCCACTGTGTTGGATAATGGTTTTCCTGTTTCAAATTGTGATGCCGAGGAACTTAAAACTGGAACGGGATAACCTTGTTGAACGATAGCTTGCCCTGGATTGGTTGGAGTTTCTGTAGTTTGAGTTAAACTTAGCTGTGCCAAACCAAGCAATGTACCCAAAGTAGAACTTCCGCCATTTACATTGGTTTGCTTTACCTGGATATAGTAATTACCAGTTTGCGGACATTTAAAATTAAAATTAAAAGGATACAGCACTTTTTGCTTGGTTGACAGGATGGCAGGAACGTCGAACGAGGCGATGATTTTACCTCCATATGGCGCATCCGAAATGCTGAAACGATAGGGAATGGATGAACCATTGGACCACCATTCATACAAACCAGAAAACTTATAAGTTTGGTCCTTTGTTAAACCAATGGGGGAAATTTTGGTTGAAGTTCCATCGCCTTTACCCAGACTTAGACTACCTCCCCAATAAGCAGCGTCCCATCGGTAACGGAATATGCTGCCGTTGAAATTGGTCCCATCGGATTTAGGATGTGTAACGGCTGTATATAAAACCACCCCGGAGGCTGAGCTATTGGCAGTAGCCCAGACTGCCCCTGTGTAGTTAGAGGTCCAGCCCCATTTATTAGGTTCTGAACCGGAGCCGGTTTTACCATTGGCGTCCCATCCGGCAATAAGATTAACCTGTGCCTGAGCCAGATAGCAAGTTACGGACAAACCAAATGCAATAAAAAGTGTAAAAAACTTTTTCATAGATAGATTTCTGACTATTGTTAAAAATAATGGAAAAAAAACCATTGTAATCTTTAGACATAAGTTCCCGAAATTTAAATTCAGGAGCTTATGTCTAAAGGTATGCGTATTCGCTGTTGCCGGGATTAACCATACTTAAGCCCGCAACACTACCAACAAAGCCTTAAGAACTACACTTTGTTTCATTGCACAAATGATACAGCAAGCGGATTTTTAAGTGTTTCTGCTTTTTGATTCAGATAGTTCATCCATGCCTCTGCTGATGTAATCTTTCCTGCTCTATCCCAAGCGGCTCCATTATAATACACTATCGAAGAGGGCTTATTCAAAATGGTCTCCGTTAGCAAATGCCCCTGTTTCACCATCATTTGTTTTACCGGAGTAGTAAAAATACATCCGACCCCGGTAGTGCCATTTTTAGACTCAACCGGCTCCCAATAAGTCATAATACCGCCCTTTTCATCCAATGAAATCAGTCCGTTTTCGGGTCTTTTTATAATCCCGATTACCAGGGGCAGCGGTTTAGCGTCGTTCCATGAATACTCAGCTTCTGTACGGCTCACTTGCGAGCCGGCATCTAAGGAAACAGTTTTAACAACATTCACTTTTCTACCTGAAGCCAGCCATTCGTCATAGCTCAGCTGAAAACTTGAACGTAAAGGGCCATTATCCAATACCTTCCATTTGGTATAATTTCTTGGGAACCAAATGGTATCATTAATATAAGGAGCCACATTGCCAGCACCCAACGTGTACCCGACATGGTAATGATCCATCCCCTCACCTTTGTCAATATGATAGGTCCCTGACTTATACCATTTATTCAGGATAAGAGAATCCGTTCGTTTAGTCCAAACGTCAACACCATAGGACATCTCGTTAGGAAATTTCTCCAATTCTCTACCATATGTACGAAAAGCGATTCGATCATTTTCCCAAGCAAAGTCATCCTTACGTTCAGGTACATACCGGGCAAACGTTTTAGCGCGGAAAACCTGATGTTTTCCTTTCACAAGTTTTAAGCTAAGAGTACCCTTAGCCGGCACACTTACCTGCACCAAGAGATTTTGCACGTGTGAAGTCCCCTTATATTCCAGCTGATAAAGAAGTTCTGCTTTGCTAACTACATTTATAACTTTAAAATTAGCGGTATCTACATCGGGGGACGCTTTTAATATATCGGACCATGAGATTGAAACAATCTCTTCTGAACGTTGAACGCCTAATGCGTTACTAATTTGTATCGTTTTCTGTTGAGCCTGTAATTGCAGTGCGCTATTTACAAGTAGAAGAGCAAATATTAACTTCTTTATCATAATTAATTTATCAGTTTATTTTAAGTTGTAACTTTTACCTGCTATGGTAGATAATTTAAGTTGTTTGATGGTACAGGCTTGTCCTGCTTTTGAACGCAGCGCTGCTCTTTCCAGTTCATATCAATCTCAAACCATCCCAGGCAATTTAAAAAAGAGCTTTAAGCTTTTGTCCCTTGATTAAATGCACTTCGTAAATATCTCCTGTCTTATTTACGTTTTTAACATTCCATTTCGGCGTTCTTCCATCAAAGTTGTCTTTTATCCGAACCGTTCCGGTTTTGCCTGGTATTATACTGAACCCTGTAGTTTTATTGTTTTTTCGAACCGCGGAGACTTTATATCCACCTTCGGCTCTTAGATTCGTGAAGGAAGCATTAGCCCATTTTTGAGGCATTGCTGGAAAAATATGGATGATACCAGTATTGACCTTGCCAGGCGTCGGGCTCCAGCTTTGCATCAGCATTTCCTGGACTGCCTGTGAGGCCAGAAAATTGCCTTCTAAAGTAAAAGGGCGATAAGTAAAATTCGAAAAACCACTTTTAGTCTGATCACCGTTGGCATGAAATCCGTTACGAAGAACAAAGGCTTTAAGAAAAAAATCAAGGTTTTTAATTGCGGCTTCTCCATCTCCTACCCTGGCCTTCAAGCAACTCATCCAAGAAAAAGTATACCCGCACCACAGACTTGTACCCAAGCTGTCCCAGTGGCTCAAACTCGCATCAATTATTTGTTTATCTTTTTCACCGCCTTCATCTGTAATTAAATTAAAGGGATACATTCCAATGATATTAGATAGATGGCGATGACTGCTTGTCAATTCATATTTAGCATCCAGCAGTAATGTCCCGTCTGCTTTAGTATGAAAATCTCCTAAAGCTGAAGCAGCCTCCGCCCATTTTTTCGCTTCCTTGCTTTTACCACAACTTTCAGCCATTTCCTGTAAAGAAAGGAATAGCATTTTTAAACTCATCAAGTCATAATTACTATTAGGTTCCAACCAGGCTTTTGGACTGTTATCGAATATTTCAGGCGATGAAGAAAGCGGCAATTTCAAAATGCCCTTATTATCTTTTTTCAATAAACCCAGCATGCATTCCCCTACCTCTGAACACCAGGGATAAGCTTTTTGCTGTAGAAACTCATCATCTGCGATATATAGCCAATGAAGATAAAACAAATGAGCGCTCCAGGCACTCATTGATGGCGACATACTGTATTGCCCCCATCCGCCCAAAGGTTGTCCCGAGTAAGACATCACACCTGGACAAGCTAGGCCAGTGGTACCATAAAAATCTTTGGCAAAAGCACGAAACAGATCACGGCGGTCCCAAAGAAAATTCAGATAAGAAGCCCCCTCATTAAAACGACCGGATTCCTGATAGGCCATATAAGTCATCTGTGTATTCAGATCATTATGATAATCTCCTTTCCAAGGTGGCAATGCGCCATTATCGGCAGTCCATACTCCCTGGAGTGGCATTGGTGGCGCATTTAAACGAGAAGCTGCACCATAAAAGTATTGGACCAGGTTATATTGCTTTTGAATTGCCGCATCAGGAACAGTAACGCTGGATTTCTGCCAAAAAGCATCCCACCATTTTACATGGGGCTTGCGCACAGCATTATATCCTTTGTTCAAAGCCAATGAACAACGTTTAGCCGCCAGGGATAGAAAATCATCGGCGTCTTTTGTGGAGGTAATAGTAAAGGCAAGTAAAGTTTCGTTACCGTTTTTCTTTGTTTCAATATATACACAATATTTCAATCCTTCGGCAGCTTCTTGTATGTACCATTGCGTATTCTCCGACTTCCCCTTTACCGCTTCCGGATAACCGAGTTTGCTGACAGATCCCCCGCTACTGGGCCCGCCTTGCCCTTTCGTGTTTTTATGATATACATCCATGGGACTTAAAAGCTTAATTTCATCAGGGACAGTTCCTTTTATAGAGAGGAGGGCAATCGGATCATGGGCGCTATATAAAGCGTTTATAGCTGCACCCGAAATAAAACGGGCAACTCCTTCTGCAGTCGCCTCCCTCAATTCAAACTCCTTTACAACTTCAGCATCCGGCAATTTTATTTCAATTCGGCCAGCAGGCAGTTTAGTTGGGCTTACTCCTCTGTAAGCAGCATCCCACCAAGAAGTTACGGTACTGAATTCCTTTTGGGCGATCATTTCCGCCCCTTTCTGATAGGTATATTTTTTCCACCATTCCTGTTCACCTGAGGTACGCTCATCCCATAAGTCGCCTCTATCCAAAGACAACCTGATGATATTATTTTCTCCCCATAACAAGCCACCCATTAAGCCATTACCCAGTGGAATAGCTTCATCCCAGGTGCTTATAGGAGCATTAAGAATCAGATTATAGCGGGCATCAGGTAGGTCAGGTGTTTGTGCACTTACTGCCAGACCGCAGCAGAGGTTAAAAAAAAGGAAGATGATGCTGAAGAATCTAGGTATATACATGGTTATATTATCTCAAATTTTACATCTGATTTGATGCGTTTAGTTTTCATCCTTCGCAAAACAGTTATTTTTAATTCATGGCCGATCATTTGGCCGGCCTCATGAATTAAACGATTTAGTTATGTAAATGAAGTAATTGTATCTAATATTCCACTTTATAATCTTTTTTAAACGGTTGGCTGTTCCATGCTTTTTTTGAAGTCCAATCAGCAGCCGGATCAGCCCAGAATTTATTATCAGCAGGTAAACCAAGCGACAAGAAACCAATAGTACAGATGTATAAACTGCCTGTTGAAGTATAAATATCAGCAACCATAGGTTGATGTCCATTAAAACCTAACACCAGCCAGCCATTGCTGTCAAAATTCTGATTGCCATCGAACATATTATGCATTACTTTTGTTAATGCGCATCGTACCTGTGCAGGCTGAATGTGTTCGGGTAGCTTTTCCATTAATGACACTTGGGCTAAAGCTTGGAAAGCGCCCGTGCGGTAAGTCATTGATCTGCCAAAAGCAGGAAAAGTTCCTTCGGGTGAGATGAACCGTTCCAAAAATTCCGAATAACGAACCATGCGTTTTAAAGCTAAATCATACTCTTCTTTACGCGCCAGTTTTTTATCGCTCATCACTTTGAGCATGTCTACCATCATTGGATGCATTACAAAAGAGTTGTAATAATCTAATGAAAATTTGGGACCATCACTATACCAGCCATCCCCTACATACCATTCCTTTACTTTGTGAAAAGCATATTCAAGACGCTGAGGGTCGCACTCCTCACCGATGGAAAGCAAAAAGCTTTCGGTCATTCCAAAAAACAATAACCAGTTATTATAAGAAGTTTTATGTTTTCGTAGCGATTTAAATTCATCAATAAATCTTTTCTTAGTTAATGAATCTAGAGGTTCCCAAAGCTGTTTGGGGGCATGTATAAAGGCTTGGGCAATATAAGCTGCGTCGACAATGGGTTGAAAGTGGCCAATAGAAATTGCATGCTCAATACTCTTAGCATCTGCCATGATATTCAAGTAGTCCGGACTTTCAGGATTGACCGCATTAGCAAGACCTTTCAGTAATTCCTCACGCAATTGCTTTCGCATCTTGCCTTCTTTTGTATTGTCATCAGGCAATGTCAACCAGGGGGCTATACCCGCCACTGTGCGACCAACGGCTTCAAGGTGAGTTACCTTAGAGGCTTCCAGGTAATAACCAGGTCCTTGTTCGATAGGCATATTTTTTCGCAGTGTTCCTTCAGCCAAATTATGTACTACCGGATAAGCAATTTTATAGAGCGTGTTACACCAGTACTCGCGGTCTTGGGCGCCGGTAGTTATGGTTTTTACATTTTGACTTTTTTTGCTTTGTGCAGTTGCATTTTGCTGCAAAGAAGTTGCAATGAAAGCGAAGAGCAACAGGCCACCTAATTTTATTGAAAATGTATGTTTCATTATGATAATAATAAGCCGATAGACCCTAGTTCATTTTGTTAGTAAGTCTATCGACCATATGAATTTATATTTTACAAATACCATTGCTTATAACGATGTAGCGCTTCCACAAAGTAATAATCGGCATAGGTTAATGGCACGTCTACTTCCGATTTGTGAGGCACAGCTCCTGCGCTATGCATAAGCAAAAAGCCTCCATTTTCGCCCAACTTTGCGCGGTAAGCATCTGAAGAAAGCGAACGGATGATTTTTTCGGCCGCGGATACATATTTTTTCCGCTCTTTCTTGGCTACGTATTGGCCAAGTTCTAATAATCCGGATGCAAACACAGCCGCAGCCGAAGCATCACGGTAAGTATTCGGGATGCCTGGTGCATTAAAATCCCAATAAGGAATTCCATCAGCTGGCAGATTAGGATGCTTTAACCAAAAAGCTGCAATTTTTTTTGCCTGATCTAAATATTTTTTGTCCTTAGAAAAACGATACATCATCGTGTATCCATAAAAACCCCAAGCTTGGCCACGTGCCCATGCCGATTCATCGGCAGCTCCCTGATCGGTCATTTTTTTAATTACAACTCCGGTATTCAGGTCGTAATTAAGCACATGGTATGAACTATTGTCGACGCGAAAATGATTTTTCAAAGTAGTATTGGCGTGAGTAATGGCTATGTCCTTGTATTTAGAATCTCCACCATTAGCTGAAACCCAATACAATAACTCAAGGTTCATCATGTTATCGATGATTACCGGACAACTCATAGTTTTACTAGAATTCCACGATTGTATGACTTTGATAGAAGGACGGTAACGCGTGGCTAAAGAAGTTGCCGATGTATCAATTGTGGTTTTATACGACGGATTCTTGGTAATACGATAAGCATTGCCGAAACTGCAAAACATCATAAAACCCAGATCATGGTTACCTGTAAAGTGTTTTTCTTTTTCCAGAATTTGCAAGCGGCGCTCAGCTTCGGCTTTAATCACTTCATCATTTGTATGCTCGTAAACAAACCATAGGGTACCGGGATAAAAACCGCTGCACCACCACTTGGTATCACTGGTTACAAGCTTGTTATTGTTAGCAAAATAGGTCTTCGGCATCACATCTGCGGGAGTGTTTTTCATAAGCACCTTGTACTGTTGAGCTGCAAAGTCAAAATTTTCCTTAATCAACTGCGTCATGTCCGATTGTCCGAAAACGCTTGCCGATAAGCAAATTGCCGATAAAGTACTCAATAATCGCTTTTTCATGTTGTAACCAAATAATATAAATTCAATTAATATTCTACTTTATAATCTTTCTTAAATGGTTGGCTGTTCCATGCCTTCTTTGAAGTCCAATCAGTCGCTGGGTCTGTCCAGAATTTATTGTCAGCAGGTAAGCCCAGTGGTAAAAATCCTAAAGTAGCCATGTATAAGCTTCCTGTAGAAGTGTAGCCGTCGGCAATCATAGGTTGTGAACCGCAAAAGCCCAACACCAACCAGCCATTGCTGTCAAAATTATTGCACTGATCATACATGCGGTGCATTACCGCACTTAAAGCGCAGCGCACCTGTGAAGGCTGGACATGTTCCGGTAATTTCTCCATCAATGCCACTTGCGCTAAAGCCTGAAACGCTGCAGTACGATAAGTAATAGAACGGCCAAATGCAGGATAAGTACCATCCGGAGCGATAAAGCGTTCTGAAAATTCTGAATAACGAACCATACGTTTTAAAGCCCTATCATACTCCTCTGATTTAAGTCTTTTTTTATCCACCAATACTTTATAAAAATCAACTAGCATCGGGTGAATTACGTATGCATTATAGTAATCGAAACTAAAATGCTCACCATCGCTGTACCAGCCATCGCCTTTATACCATTCTTCAATTTTATGTTTAGCAATTTCAATACGCGCTGGGTCAGCCTGCTCACCAATACTCATTAAAAAAGCTTCGTTGATCCCTGCAAACAGTAGCCAATTGTTATAGGCTCCGGTTCGGGTACGTAGGGCTTTAAATTCTTCTGCAACTCTTTTCTTGGTGAGGTCATCCAATGGCTCCCATAATGCTTTCGGCGCTCTTAAAAATGCCTGTGCCATATAAGCCGCATCCACGATCGGTTGGGCTTCCGTTCTAAAATTCAAATAATCAGGACTTGTAGGATTAACGGCATTGGCGATACCTTTTAATAAAGCCGTACGTAATTCCTTACGCATCTTTCCTTCTTTAGTATCGTCATCAGGTAAAGCTAGCCAGGGAGCCACTCCCGCCATGGTACGCCCAACAGCTTCCAGATGGGTCACTTTTTGGTAAGAATCCGGTTTTGCTCCAGGAGGAACTTCCACCGGCATATTTTTTCTCAACGCTCCATTGGCCAGGTTGAATATAACAGGTGAAGCCATTTTATATAATAAATTGCTCCAGTATTCGCGATCCTGAAGACCGGTGGTTAGAACAGTTTTTTCGCTTTTTTTCTTTTGAGCATATACCGAAGTATTGCTAAAGCCAAGCAAAACAATCAAAACAAGCATCATTCCACCTGTTCTTTTAAATGTTGTCATACTATTTATGATTATAGGAGTTTATGTTAATTACTGATCCTTTTAATTTTAAAAAGCTTGTTTCCACCCGGAGTTAAAGATGTTTGAAAAACAATTGATTCAGGCTTACTCTCTTTATTATAAACATATTCAAATGGAACAGACTGCCCGGTTATAGCATCTTCAACAACAAGAGCTTTTACTTTCGCCTTCTTAATTTGTGATACTACTGAAGACCATTCCACTGTTACTTTTTCATTCTTTTCCGATGCAGTAGAGTTAATGGCTACCACCAAGGCTGTGTTTTTTTCCTGATCAATGGTCATGCGCAACATTTCAGAACCTGCTAATAAAAATGCTCCAACACCATACACATCGGTATCATCGTAAGTCACTTTATCAGGAGCTGCACCCTGTGCCTGTACAAAACCTAGTTTACCATTAGGATGTATAGACGTTGTGAGGGCATCCCAGGCTTTAGCAACCACAGATGAGTATTTTTTATACGGTAAAAGACCTTGATTAATTCCCCAGGCTAAAGCATAACAGAAGAAACCTGTCCCACTGGTTTCCTTTGCCGAATATGAGGTTGGATCTAGTAAACTAGCATGCCAACTACCATCAGGTTGTTGTATGCTTGCAACTTTAGCCGACATATCTTTGAATAATTGGACAAATTTCTCTCTATCAGGATGATTTTTAGGCATTACGGAAAGAACTCTTACCAATCCGCCCATTACCCAACCATTACCACGACTCCAAAACACTTTTGCTCCGTTCTTCTCTTTTTTATTGAAGTAACGGCTATCTCTGTAATAAAGGTGTTCATCTTTATCGTACAAGTACTCCGTTGATTTCCACCATAACTTTGCGGTACAATCCAAATATTTTAAATCTCCTGTGGCTTCAGCCAAATAAGCTAATGCCGGAGGTCCCATAAACAAGGCATCACACCAGGCCCATTCACGCATATGAATTCCATTTTTCCATTCCAGACCTTCTGTATGTGGCAACATAGCAATGGTATCTGCTAGGGTCTTGAAGTCTTCAATATACCTTGGATCTTTATAAATGGTGTAAAGTTGTGAGTAGAGCTGCCCAACGCAATAATCATCGGCAAAGTGTCGGTACTTACCCACTTTCCATTTATTGTCTTCTCCAACCTGTATCAATTTTTTAAAATAAGTTTCGTCATTGGCCACCTTAGCCCAAGCCACCATGCCAGCATACATCGCCCCACTGGTCCAATCCTTTTTAGGATTTTTCCAGCCTTCTGTATCTAAGGTTTTCCATTGCCAATCAGCCACCCTTTTCATTTGATGGAAAATACTATCGGCTCGCAATGCATTTAATTCGCTTTGTGCATTGACTGTATTATTGAAAACAAGTACAAGAAATAACAAAAATGTTGATTTACGCATTCTTAGATTTATATATAGCATTTAATTTAATTACGTTGCACAGTCCTTTTAAACGGTTTACTGTATTACTCCTTTTGCTTATTTTATTTTACTGTATATAGTACAGACAACTGTATCATAATACTATCGGCATATTATGTGGGTCATTAATATTTAACATTCTTAGTAACGTTTAAGCTTTAATCGTTTCCGCTGTTCCAGATACAAGTCCTTTGGATAAAGATCAGTAGGGCTTATCGTTTCGAACCAATTATTATGCACATCATTTAACGAAGAAGGAAGATTAGTCTTTATACCCACAGCAACATTGTTCACTGATTGCTTGGAAGCATCATCATGAACGTTACAATAAGGCATATTTCTTTGAGCTGTTATGTTCCAATAAGTTTCATTAACGCTCAGCCCCCATGGTCCTTCATTGCCACCTGAAAGATAAAGTCGACTACCTATACCAGCATCTAAATTAGTAAAGAGATTGTTCCGCTGGTCGTGATTATGGTGATCAATACACAAATCGGTTGCTTTTCCGTTTCTAAAAACGTTAAATACACTTAAAGAACTTTCAACAGACAGGTCATGAGAGTATTTCCCTTTGATTTGGAAGTTCTGAATCAAGTTATATCCCCCATAAATGGTTATACCATGGTGCCCTTGTAGTTTTTGAGCATTTCGGTTGGCACCAAAATCCAATACCAAGTTTTCAATAGTAATATGGTGTGCACTTCTCTCCACCCATACACCAATATCAGTATTAGTTAACCTCACCGAGCGCATCCAAGCATTATGAACATTCCTGCCGAAAGCAATGCCATTGTAGCCTCGTTCGTGAAAATTGTGTCCGGCCCAGGCGCTATCGGGAAACTTAATATTACAATTTTGGATTCCGACATTTTCTATATTACCTTCAAAACGAATCATACCGCCCTCCCACGACCAATCTGATTGCTTTGGCCATTCCTGATTATAATGAGGATATAATTGTTCAAGTCCTTTCTCAAAATAAATTGTAGGAGGATGTGTTTTATCTCCTCTCAGGCAGATATTGCTTTTGCTGAATTGAATAGTATCTTTCAAGAGGTAAACACCAGCAGGAATAAACACCGCTTTATTGCGGCCACAGCTGGCAATTGCTTTTCTAAAAGCATTTGTATTATCAGAAACTCCATCGCCAACCGCACCAAAATCACAAACGTTTACACCAGTTGGAAAATTAGGTATTCCTGCATTACCACTTTTATATCCTGCTTTTGTAAAATCAGGAATCTTTGTTTTATCCCATTTCTCACCTTTTCTGCCCCATAATTGTGAATGTACCTGAGCATAAGAAAAACTTTTAACAAAAAACAAAAAAAATAAAATAACGATTCGATTCAGCTTCATGTTATTACAATGCTTATCCAAGTGTTAATTCTCCTTTATACAAGACACAATATGGTTTAGAACAAGAGGTACCGAACTCTAAAGATTTTTTGTCATTCTGATATTAGAAATGATTCTATTCATTTCTTTTTTATTCAGAATGACAAAAATCAATGAGAAAATTCGGGTTTATTTTACCAGCCTGGGTTTTGTTTTAAATTTGAAGAAATATTAATTTGTGACTGAGGAATCGGTAACAAATACATATTATCATTATACGGACAAGGAGGCTTAACAAAATCTCTTTCCTCGTAGGTATAATTAGTACCTAATGGGGTAATAGTTCCACTTTTTGGCGTAATTACCATCATACGTAATGGTTTACAATATGTGTCAGGAAGAATTTTCCAACGTCTGATATCATAAAAACGATGTTCCTCGAATGCCAATTCAATACGACGCTCATCGCGAATATAAGTTCGCATTTGATCTTGTGTCAAACCTGTAGGAAGATTAAACGGATTTAAACCAGCTCTTTTACGAATTTCGGCCATAGGAGCATAAGCTTCAGCAGTTTGTCCATTCTCATTCAGGGCTTCTGCATAGTTTAAGAGCACCTCTGCATATCTTAAGAATGGGAATAAATGCTCTGCGCCACCGGTAGAACCGGTAACATCTTCACTCATCATTTTACGGTTAAAGTAACCACTTTGAGTGCCAACACTTGTAAACGGAATGGTTAGTCCATCTGTTGGAGCATTTAAATACGTATATACCGGACCGAAAGTGCCAGAAGTAGTTTTCCAAGTAGCTCCATTATAAATAACAGAACGGTAAAAACGAGGATCACGACCTACATAAGGATTTTGCGGATCATAGCCCGAGGTTGGATCTGCAATCGGCTTACCATTAGCCATAGGGAAGGTATTTACATAATTGCCGTTAGGGGAAGTATGAAGAGATCCACCGCGGCTTTTAGGCAAATGTGAACTTTCATAACTACGATTACTACCTGAAAGACGCATGAAAATCATTTCCGGATTATTACGCGTTAAAAACACTTTATAAAAACCTTCGGCAGTGCTGTTATCATTGTTTGTTCCTAGCATTAGTGAGTACACACCCATATCAATTACGGCTTTTGCCGCATCTCGAGCTAAAACCCAACGATTTGGTGAATACTCTTTGTAACCGTATATCGCATCTTTATTTGCGGCCAATTGACCTCCATTAAATAAAGGGCTTGCTGCAAATAGTAAAACTCTGGCCTTCAAGGCTAGGCAAGCACCCTTAGTGGCGCGCCCATAATCCTGTCCAACATAACTAATCGGAAGATCAGCAGCTGCTGCATCCAGATCTTTGGTCACAAAATTCACACATTCTTCGTAAGTATTACGCGGTAAATTAAGATCCTCATTGACAGCCAAAACTCTATCAATAATAGGAACCCCTCCATAGGTTTTTGTTAAAATATGATAAAACCATGCACGTAAAAAACGAGCTTCAGCTTTCATTCTTTTTTTTCCTTTCGCGGATAATGGAGACTCATCTACACGTGTAATAAATAAATTAATAATACGAATAGCTTTATAAGTGTCGCCCCAAAGAGTATTAAATGGTGCCGGGATTGAGCTAGCCGTGTATGTACCATTTTGAAAAGTATTTGTAAAAGTACTCGGAACGGTAGTAGACCAGCGCTCGTCTGATTCGTCAGAATACTCCGACAAGGTATTCGAGGTGTTGATACGAGTCATATAACTTTCCGGTCCCAAACCACTATAAGCACTTGTTAATACCTGAACAGTTTTGATACTATCAGACCAAACATCTTCATCAAATATATCTGTTTGCGTATCATTGGTTAACACACCCTCTTTCTGACAAGCTAATAAAGCGAAAGCAAAAGCTGGTAAGATTAAATATTTAGAGATTTTCATGTTTTAATAATTTGTTGGATTAAAAATTAGCATTTAAACCAAAGCTAAATACTCGTTGTTGTGGATAATTTTCACCGCGACCGGATGGAGACTCAGGATCAACAATTTTTACCTTATCCCAGGTAAAGATGTTAGAAGCATTAGTATATAGACGTAAACTTTGAATACCAACACGTTTAATAACAGCAGGAGTAAGAGTGTATCCTATCTCAACATTTTTTAGGCGAAGATAATCACCTGAATATTGCCAAAATGATGATGCAACTCTATTAACTCCATTTGAGAAGTGTAATGTAGGATAAGTAGCAGTAGCTGCCGTTTCTGGTGTCCAACGACCTAAATGAAATTCCTGAAATTTACCCAAGTTGTCATAAACAAGTTCACTGTTTAATGTTAGGCTACTGTTCCTTGATCCTTGCAGCAAGAAGCTAAAATCAAATCCGTTATAATTAGCTCCAGCAGAGAAACCAAAAGTGGTATTAGGAATTATCGGATTTCCAATTGGGCCTTTATCGTTATCGTTAATAACACCGTCATTATTTAAATCTTTATATCTAATATCACCCGGCGATAAAACTCCTGTCTGCCTTGCGTTATTAGCATTTGCAAGTTCTTCTGCTGTCCAAAATCCTATAGCTGTCCATCCAAATGGTTGGTTAACAGATTGACCAGTAGCCATTAAATAATCATAGGCTTTTTGAGGTTCATCACGCTCCAACACCTTATTTTTAGCATAAGCCACATTTGCTTTCAGAAAATAGCCAACCTTTCCAATGTTATTGTTGTGGCCAATCTCTAATTCAAAACCTTTATTACTTACTTTACCCATGTTCATTTCAGGCAAGGTAACCCCAACAATTTGGCCTACGGTAGCCCGAGTAGTAATAATATCGTAACGGTAGTTATCAAAGTAATCTGCCGTAATGTTCAACTTTGATTTAAACAATTGAGTTTCAAAACCGATGTTTGATTTTCTCTCTTTTTCCCAGTTAAGGTTTGGATTACCAATTTTACCTTCTGCCAAACCAGTGTAAGTTGCATTACTTTCGCCAAAACTATAAGACCCCGAGTTAACGTAAGTGCTTAAATAAGCATAAGTGTCTAAAGCAATACCAATATCATCATTACCTACTAAACCATAAGAACCACGAATTTTCATGAAATCAATAAACTTCGCGTGGTTTTTAATGAATGGCTCTTCACTTAAGACCCAACCTGCTGAAACTGCAGGGAAAAACCCGAAATGATTTTGGTTATTAAAAGAGTTTGAACCATTGTACCCAGCATTCAACTCTAATAAATAGCGATGGTTATAATTATAAGTCATACGACCAACATATCCTAAATAACTAATAGGCCTATTAGATCCTACAAGCTTTGTATTTTGATTGTATAATGCTAATACACTAAGATTATGTTTACCAAACGTATTTGTATAATTTAATGATGTTTGAATATCAGTAATTGTTTTTGGAGCCTGATTGCCTGTAGATAATATATAAGGTCTCAATACTGGAGCAGCCGGGTTCCATAGTAAATAAGAAGCGTTAGTTGCATTATAACGATAAGTAGGATAATCATCTCTGTATAAATTCTTTAACGAATACTGATTATTTGAAAAAGCCATTTGTGCTTTAGCCGACAATCCTTTTAACAGAAAATCTAACTTATGAGTGGCGCTAACAGTAGTAGAAAGATCAGTTTGATAACTTCTGTCATAACCGGCTAAGGTTAATTGCGCTACCATATTCGGGTGCATATTAGTTTCAACCGGGGCACCATAAGAACCATCAGGATTGTAAATTGGGAACGAATAAGGAGCAGCACCAAGACGCATCAACTGGTTAAATACAGAGCGACCAGCCTCTCTAGGATGCGGTTGATTTACATTTTGTAGCTGAGAAGAAAGGTCAAGTGTTAAATCAAGATTCTTATTAACATTAATATCAACGTTGGAACGGAAATTATAGCGTTTAAAATAATAACCATTATCCGTTTCACTTTCTTTAAAGTTTTTAAAAATTCCACCTTGGTCTAAATAGCCCGCAGATACGAAATACTTAACACTCTCTGTACCTCCTGATATATTGGCATTATACTGAGTTTGCACCGAAGCTTTGTTCATCAACTCCTTATACCAATCTACATTTGGGTATACCTCAGGCATGTCTCCACTTCTAAAATGTTCCATATCCGTTTCAGAATATGGGAAATTAGCGCCTATTTTGTCATTTACATAACTCTCCTTTAATAAGGTAAGAGCATTATAAGAATCTAAAAACTTAGGCATCCGATTAACCATATTTACTCCAGATTGAGCACTAAAGCTCACTTGAGGTTCACCAGTTTTTCCGCGACGGGTAGTAATAATAATAACCCCGTTGGCACCTTTCACCCCATACACAGCGGTAGCAGAAGCATCTTTTAAGATAGAGATATTTTCTACCTCATTCATATCAATTTGACCGATACTTTCTTGTTGTATTCCATCCACAATAAATAAGGGACTCGTTCCTCCTCTAAAAGAACTAACCCCCCTGATTTGAAGATTAGCTGCATCTTTACCAGGCTGTCCGCTATTTTGTTGAGAGAAAAGACCTGGTAAACGACCAGCCAAAGCATTGGTTAAGTTAGCGGCAGGGCTTTGTCTAAGCTCCTTTCCACTTACAGAGGCAATAGCTCCGGTTACTGTAGGTTTCTTTTGCACACCAAAAGCAACTACAACAACTTCTCCTAAATCTTGAGCCTCCTCCTCAAGTGTTACATTATAAACTATTTTTTTATCCAATACTAATTCTCTAGTATTAAAACCGATTAATGTGAAAATTAATTTTCCGGTAGCAGGAGCATTTTTAATAGAGAACTTACCATCAGCATCAGTTGCAGCTCCATTAGTTGTACCTGCAATGATCACACTTACCCCTGGCAAAGGACCAATTTTATCATAAACAGTACCACTAACTGTTCGATTCTGTGCCATTACCTGTATTACAGCTAATAAACACACCATTAATAAATATATCTTCTTCATTGGAATTCTGTCTAAAAAATCATTCATTTTCGCTAGTTCCATCCTTGATTTTGGTCTAATTGATTATTTCTCATTAACTCCGAAAAAGGAACTGGATAGAGATTCATTTTTTGATCATATGTAACATTTTGCACATTCACGATCTGATACGTTAAAGCTGAGGTCACAGGGTCTTTGGTGATTTTCAAACCTCTCAAACTACCGTTTAACACATCTTTGGCAATATTCCAGCGGCGTATATCCCAAAATCTGTGCTCCTCAAAGGCAAACTCACAACGGCGCTCATTACGGATAATATCGCGCATCTGTGCTTGCGTTAAGCTTCCTGCAGCTAGTGGAGTTGTAAAACCTGCACGAGTACGAATGAGATTGATGGCTGTATAAACAGAAGCATCAGGGCTTGCTAAAGCTTCATTTTGCGCTTCAGCATAGTTTAATAAAACTTCAGCATATCTAAAGAGCGGGAAGTTATGTGTAGCACTTGTGAAAGAAGCTGCAGATCCTGTGGTAGTCATAAACTTACGCATATAATACCCAGTCTTTGTTCCGCTACCTACGCCTGGTTTCGAATTATTTTTACCTCCTTCGAACAATTCTAGAGGGGTATTTAACCAGCTCATCCCGTTATAAAAAATAGTAAGGGCAAAACGAATATCCCTATTTGTAGCAGGAGCTGCCTGATTATATCCTGAAGTAGGGTCAGTAATACTTTTACCGTTCTTCATCTTGAAAGCTTCCACTAAATCCTGGGTAGGATTGGTATAACCCTTACCGGCACGCTGAAAGCCCGGCGGCTCATTTAACGATTCCACTGAAGTATTATCAGCTTGTTGATATGCTAAAATAAATTCGGTGTTATTACGGGTTGTGAACATAGTTCCAAAGCTGCCTGACGCTACAAGCTGGTAAACACCCATGTCCATAAGTTCCTTAGCCGCAGCTGCTGCCGCTTGCCATTTAGTTATGTCATTGGTTGGATTGTATAATGGGCTCGCATCATATAACAATAAACGGGCTTTTAAGGCTAAGACAGCACCCTTGCTAACGCGACCAGTCTCATAGGAAGCATCAGTAGTGAGCAGCACCTTACCTTTAATTGCATCACACTCGCTCACGATATAGTTTACACACTCTTGGCGGGTATTGCGTGCTAATGATAAGTTATCATCTACGGCAAAAACCTTATCACCCACCAATGGAACATTTCCCCAACGTTTTACCAACTCAAAATAAAACATAGCTCGTAAAAAACGTACTTCAGCTTTAATAGCATCTTTACGAACCAGAGGTATTCCTGAGTTGTCTATATTAGCAAGTAATACATTAACACGTCTAATTGCAGCATAGTTACTTGCCCATGGGTTTTCAGGTAAATCCGTAGGACTCACTTGACCTATTTTAAACTTATCTACTTCAACAGTTGTTGAGCTTGCACTAACCGCATCATCAGTAGCCGCATCTAAAACATTACTACCAATACGGTTAAAACCACGAGGCAACTGTGCGTAAATACTTGATACATACTCATTTATCATATTACCCTCTTTGTCTTTCGGGCTAAAAATGTCGGTAATATCCGTACGATCTACAGGTAGCTGCGTCATTACATCTTTCTCACAAGAAGAAAGTAACAACGAAAAAAACAAACAGCCAATTAATATAAAGTTTCTTTTCATATTGATATCCTTCTAACTATTGTTAAAACTTAACACTAAGCCCTACTGTATAACTTTTGTACAGAGGATAGAAATTGAATAATGCTTCCGGATCCATATCCTTAAGCTTGGTAATGGTTAATGGATTATATGCATTAACAAATACTCTGAAATTTGAAAGGTGGATTTTATTTGAGGCAGAAGATGGTAACGTGTAACCTAACTCTACATTCTTCACACGTAGATAATCCCCATCTTTGATCCAATAAGTAGAAGTACGATGATTGTTAACATTGGTTCCATACGTTAAACGCGGATAAGTAGCAGTAGCAGCAGTTTCCGGCGTCCAACGGTTTAAGTGTAAATTTTGTACGGTACCAGCTGATACTCCATTATTCTGAAACTCCCATGCATTGATTCCGGTAAAGAAGAAATCTTTATTGGCAACACCCTGCACCACCGCAGAGAAATCAAAACCTTGGTATTTCAAGCCTAATGAACCCGAGTAGTAAATTGGAGCCGATTTTTTTCCGATTGCAGTGACATCATTATCATCAATTACCTTATCACCGTTCAAATCTTTATACTTAATATCACCAGGCTGAAGAGCTACACCAAACTGAGTTGGACTAACATCGATTTCTGCTTGTGATTGGAATAAACCCAAAGCAACTAAGCCAAACGGCTGGCCAACACGCTCACCGGTTCTATATTGATAATCATACGGACGGTTTACCTCATCCTGGAAAATCACTTTACTATCAAACAACTGAGCATTGGCCGCTAAACTTAGGTCAACTTTACCTAAACGAACGCTATAATCAGAACCTAACTCAATACCTGCATGACGATATTTACCCAAGTTTTCATCAGGATAGCTTAATCCTAAAAGTGTGTTTGAAGTGCCTGGTGTTTGCAATACATCATATCTGTATTTGTTAAAGTATTCAACCGTTACTCCCAATTTATTATTAAGCATACGGGCGTCGATACCGGCATTAAACACTTTAGATTTCTCCCAAGTAATATTAGGATTTGCAATAGCGGCTTCGTTCCATCCTCCCATAGCTGTTCCAGAGTTACCAAAATAATAAGCATTGCTACTAGAAGTATAATACGGTTGGTAGGCATAATTTGATGCGCGGTCAAAACCTAACAAACCACCAGATACCTTAAATTTCAACTGATTAATACCAGAGGTTTTTAAGAAATCTTCTTTAGCAAGGTCATAACCAACAGACATAGCAGGGAAGAATCCATATCGGCTTCCTTTTACGTACTGTTCTGTACCTTGGTAGCTGAATGCCGCATCAGCAAAAAGCTTTTCATTAAAATCATAACTTACGCGACCCATAATACCATTATAAGCATGAGTTAGCGACGTGCCTATATCATACTGATCCCATGTATAGCGTACAGTTGCATCAATGCCATGTTTATCAAAAGAATGATTATAAGCCAAGCCTCCATCAAAACTCAAACGTCTCGAAAAACTATTTCCATAACTATTAGAACTTGAGTAATTTGCATTCGTTCCAAACTGCTGGTAAGTTTTATTTTTAGTAGCAGGGTCAACCGTTAATTGGTAAACAGCAAAGTTAGAACGACTTCTAAAAACTGTATTGCTATAATAAGAAGTGTAATGAACTGAACCTGTAGCGGAAAGGCCTTCTGTAATAAAATTAAGTTTACGGTTAATGTCTGCATCTACAAATGCTGTTCTTCTGTTTTCACGATTATAGCCGGTTTTGTTAATTAATCCATAGATATTACCATTATAAAATGAATTACCGCCTAATAATGTAGTATCCGAAATAAATACCGGGTAGGCATTTGCAGGAGTACTTTTTAACGCACTCATGATAGAACTGATACCAGCACCAGGAGAATTGGCTTTTTCAAATTTACCGGCGAGGCGTAATCCTACACTTGTGTTCTTATCAATATCAACATCTACATTCGAACGAAATGAATATCTGTTGTAATCGTTATTGGTATTATAATCTTGTGAGCCAACATTAAACATCCCTCCCTGATTCATGTTTTCAAGAGATACGAAATAACGAGCAGAAGCATTTCCTCCTGTTGCATTAAAATTATATCGGGTAAAGTTATAGGTAGGTTTTAAGGCCAATTTCAACCAATCTACATTTGGATGCCCATTAGGATCAGTCCCATTTTTATATGCATCCAAATCAGCTTGTGTATAAGGCGCTGTGCTACCATCATTCCTTGCTGCTTCGTTTGACAGAACAGCATAATTATAAGAATCAAGGTACTTAGGCAAGTACGTAGGTTTTTGAAGCGCCCCTTGAGCAGAAAAACTGATCGTTTGCTTTTGCGCAGATCCGCTCTTGGTTTTCACAACAATTATCCCGTCTGAGCTACGCATACCAAATGGAGCCAGGGAAGCCGGATCTTTTAAAACACTGATCTCAGCAATTTCATTGGTGTTGATTTGATCAATATCACGTACTTGACCATCAACAATAATTACCGGAGAAAAATTTCTAAGCGAGAAATTGGACGCATCATTTCCAAAAGAAATGGATTGGGAAGAAATTAAGCCTAACAATCTACCTGCAAGAGCATTACTCGACGACGGTGAACCTACTGTATTAATGTCATCACCCTTAATAGTTGCAACTGCTCCTGAAAAGGTTTTAGTCTTATGGGTTCCGTAAAGAAACTGAACGGTTTCTGATGTAAAATCACTTGCCTCCAACCTAACATCAAAACTTGTTTTGTTATTTACCGTTAGCTCAGTAGTGACTTTTCCAAACATAGAAAACTGAAGAACATCCGTTTTTTGGGCAGCAATTTTAAAATGTCCATCTCCATCAGTTTGAGTACTTCGTGTGGTACCTTTCACGACGACAGCTACTCCCGGTAGTGGCAGTTTAGCATCGTCCACTACGGTTCCTGTTACTTGAGTTGTCTGGGCTTTCAGCATGCTGCACGGAAACAAAATCAATAAGATCAAAAAAAGTGAGAACCACGATTTACAGCGGTCAGTTTTTTGGGTGTCTTTGGATTTCCACAAAACACCTCCTGGGTTTACGTAAACTTTAATCATATAAATTGAATATTGGTTGCATCTTATCTGATTTGTTCTGAGCCTCTTAAAACAAGTGACTTCAAACCATCCAAGAGCGAATATAATTTTCTAAAAACGTAATCGATTACATTTTTTTCATGCAAACGTTTGCGTAAATTTTCACACAAGGTATAAATTTGAATTTATGAACTGGGTGGCGATTTTAAGGGCTATTAAAGAAGTGTAAATGCCTTGCCTGGATGTACATTCTCAATGTGCCAAAAAAAGATGAAGGTAGGCTACGTTAACTGAATCCTTCGGTAAAGAACGAAGAACAAAAACAATTATTTATGCCGTTTGCTCGACTCCCTTTCAATCAGGTGAACACCAACCACCTGTTTTCTAGGTAAAATAAGTGATTCCTCGGAATTCATTTGTTGATACAACGTTTGAAACACCAAATGCCCCATTTCATAGGCTGCCTGATCAACCGAAGTAATAGCAGGTACAAAAATCTCTGTTCTTGGATCATTCGAATAACCTACCACAGCAAAATCATCCGGAATAGCCAAGCCTTTAGCTTTTGCAGTTTGAGCAGCAACAATTGCGGATAAATCATTGGATGCAAAAAGAGCGTCAGGCACCTTTTTTAATCCAAACATTTGCTCGCTTGCACTTAATGAGGAATCTTTGGTGAGAATGTGTTCAAATATTATCTCCTCATCAACAGGTAGATTATGTTTTATCAGCGCATCTTTATAACCAGCCAATCTGTTTTTATAAATATTTGACCCCATTGGCCCTGAGAAATGGGCTATTCTTTTGCAACCGTTCAATATCAAATGTTCTGTGGCCATATAACCGCCAAGGTAGTCGTCACCTTCAATTACCGGACCCATATAATTTTGTGGCACCCGGTCAAAAAACACGAACGGATTTTTTTGTTTATTGAAAGATTCAATTACGGCGATTTCACTTGTAAACATCGTCGTCGACAACATTAAGCCATCCACTCTACTTGAAAACATGGTACTCACCAGTTCCGCCTCTATATTTACATCTTCATTTGATTGGGAAATAAGCAAATTGTATCCATACTCACGCGCCTTGTCCTGCACCCCGCTGATGACCATTGAATGAAAGTGCATGTCGATACGAGGAACTATTAAACCAACTGTTTTGGTTTCTTTTTTTCGAAGGCTTGATGCAATTGTATTAGGTCGATACCCCATCTTACGGGCAGTTTCTATTACAAGATCGACAGTTGCTTTTTTATTTCCTTTGCCTCCGTTTAAGGCTCTGGAAACCGTTGCAGAAGAAAGCCCCAACTTCTCCGCTATATCATAAATCGTTATTTCTTTATCATTCATTTTATAGAAACAAATATTATTCATATGAATTAACTAACTATCTGTGGAAATGTAAATTATAAATAACGCACTGTGCGATCTAAGTGCCCTCAACAATGACTATCATTTGCAGGTTTTTATCTAAATGATTCCTGTCGAAAAACCCAAAGTACTTATTGAATAAAATCGCCCAACAAATTTATAGACTTCAATCCATCAGGTCTTCCCAAACCCTTTAAATTACAAATTTACCGCAATCGATTACATTATTTTTGTAAACAATAACTGGCTGGTAGCCCAATAGTTCTTACTATCTGGATTAATGCAAATACTCAACTGTATAATGATCGCACCTTGTTTGAATTAAAAAATGTGTAAGCACAATTAATCTGGCTGATTACAATTTCAAAGGTGTTGAAATATTTGGAAATCTAATGAATGTGAAGTAATGAATTATACGCTAACAATGAATGTTTAGGGAGCATTTGGTAAATGTTTTACGCCAGCATCTCCAATAGCATTATCGACAGGGTTAACCTATCAATTTAAGGGTAAAAAGGTCTATAATTCATGATATTAGGAAATTAAAGACGATGCTGTTCAAAAGTGACTTGAAACAGACAAACGTCAATGCTTAGGTAGGAACCGATGCTATCCTCAAAAAGAATCCACTCTTCGGCATGCTCCCGTTGATCACAAGAGAAGAGGTTGCTTAAGTGATCTCTGTATGTTCTTCTAATAGCTTACCATCAACGTGAAAATAAGCTCAAAGGCTTTTGCAACTTACCGGCTTAGTATTGAGCAATAGCTTTTGAAAAAGTTGCGAATTCCTTTGTCATTCGCGTTCCTTTTGCCACATGCTCCCAATTCCGAAACACGGTATCACCGGTGGTTTCATTCACCCAATACGTTGTTTTATCAATAAATAAACGGCTTTACCATGGATCGGAAAATCCCGAACCTCTATCTCATCAAAAAAACTTTGGATATCAAGCTAGTTTAAAAACTCTGCCGGCTTCTCATTCTTCTCCTGTAAGTAAATGTGAATGGCTGCTTCGGTTTGAGAAACCTTGGTAATTGAAAAAAAATCTAAAATCCCAATCGGGTGTACCAACTGAACTAAATTGAAGTTTTCACTTTGAATAAGTACTGTAAAGAAAAGATTTTATTCATCTCCCCCAACTTTTCCGATTGATCCCAAAAATCATCTTTTTATCGCAAACTCCACAACTTTTGTCCCGTTCCTAAAAAAGCAGCCTCTAGGGCTGCTTTCAATTTTAAGGGTGGAATATGGGGCTCGAACCCACGACCTCCTGAACCACAATCAGGCGCTCTAACCAACTGAGCTAAAACCACCATATCTCTTCCATTTGGAAATTAAACCTTGGTTTGAAACAAAAACCCCTTTAAATCTAATTAAAGGGGCTAAACTTAAAAGGGTGGAATATGGGGCTCGAACCCACGACCTCCTGAACCACAATCAGGCGCTCTAACCAACTGAGCTAAAACCACCGTATCTCTACCGTTTTGGGATTGCAAAAGTAACAATCAAACACATATCCTGCAACAAAAAAATGAAAAAAAACTTTAATTTTGCCCTCCAAATTAGTTTTTAAGCAGGTAATCAATCAGATACATGATAGAAATTTTTACAGATGGTGCGTCAAGCGGCAATCCTGGCCCAGGCGGATATGGAGTTATCCTCCGTTCGGGCAAACATTACAAGGAATTATCTGCTGGTTTCAGGAGAACAACCAATAATCGTATGGAGTTATTAGCTGTAATCGTAGGCCTTGAAGCTATCAAGACCGAAAATCAGCAAGTAGTTGTTACCTCCGATTCAAAATATGTGGTTGATGCTGTAGAAAAAGGTTGGGTATTTGGCTGGCAAAAGAAAGGGTTTAAAGACAAAAAGAACCCTGATTTATGGGAACGCTTCCTCAAAGTATATCGAAAACATCAGGTAAAATTCAAGTGGATACGAGGTCATGCCGGTCATCTTGAAAACGAGCGTTGTGATGTACTGGCTGTTGCTGCCGGCAAGAATCATGAATTGGTCGACACCTTTTTCGAACGCGAAGAACAATTATCCTAATCTTGACAACGATTACACTTCCAACCAAAATATCATTCAAAGAAATCAACCGTTTAGCTATTCCTGCTCTTCTAGCAGGTGTGATTGAACCGGTTATTTCTCTAACCGACCTTGCTATCGTTGGCAAAATCAAGTTTGATACGATTGAAATATTGGCTGCAGTAGGTATTGCCAGCTCGCTTATTGCAGCCATGACCTGGATTCTAGCTCAAACATCATCGGCCATTTCTGCTATAGTTTCACAATACTATGGCGCAAAGAAACTCGACAAAGTTGAAAGTTTAGTCGCGCAAACTATTACCTTCAGCTTAATGATGAGCATCATTATCACATTACTAAGTCGCTATTATTCAGTAGAACTATTTAAGCTCTATAATGCCAACGGCAAAATACTACAATACGCTGTCGATTATTTTAATATACGGGTTTGGGGATTCCCGCTTACACTTATCACTTTTACACTCTACGGAGTTTTCAGAGGCATGCAAAACACGGTTTGGTCAATGTACATTGGACTTACTGGTGGTTTAATTCATATTGCGCTTGACTTGATATTGGTTTTTGGAGTACAGGGTGTGATTGACCCGATGTATATTAAGGGTGCGGCGTATGCGAGTTTAACAACTCAAATTATGATGTTGGCAGTGGCTTTTTATTTCCTGTACACCAAAACACCTTTCCGCCTGAAGCTTTCTGATAAATTTCACCCCGAACTTTCGCGCTTAATCAATTTAAGCATTAACCTCTTTTTACGAACCGCAGCCCTCAACTTTGCTTTTTATATTGCTAATCGTTATGCAACCGGTTACGGGAAAGAACAAATAGCAGCCCATTCCATCATGGTGAATATATTTCTGTTTACAGCTTTTATTATCGATGGCTATGGTAATGCGGGGAACGCCTTATCAGGGAAATTACTAGGCTCTCGCGACTTTAAAACACTTTGGCTATTAGGGCTGGACTTAGGCAAAATATGCTGTATAGTAGCTATAATTATAAGTGCATTAGGAGCTGTTTTATATATTCCAATAGGAAAATTATTTATAAGCGAACCTCAAACCCTGAATGTCTTTTTCAGAACCTTTTGGATGCTACTCATCATGATGCCTATTAATGCTGTTGCATTCATATTTGATGGGATTTATAAGGGCTTGGGTGAAGCTACTTTTCTTCGCAATCTTTTACTTTCGGCTACATTTTTAGGATTTATACCCACTCTTTGGATTGGTGATCATTTTCATTTTCAACTTTATGGTATATGGATCGCCTTTATTGTATTTATGTTGGTAAGAGCATTAGGCTCTATATGGAAATTCAGAACTAAGTATTTGACCGAATAACAATCACCTCTTTTCTTTTAGGCCAATTAATTCTTTATTTATTTTTTAGACCTATCTAAATTTTAATTTTAGTAAATGAAAATATTGATTTAAATTTGTTTAAATACTTATATCAATCCATGAAAAACATTCTACTTCTGCTAATCTGTATATTTCCTTTGAAGGGTTTTACTCAAACAGGTCAACTAAAGGGGCAAATCCATACTGATGGCCTCCCTCTTGGTTATGTTCATATTAAATTATCAGGAACTAGCATTGAGACTCTAGCGGATGAAGGAGGCCTATTTAGTCTGAAAAATATAAAAGTCGGTAAATACAAAATCGTACTTAGCAGACTGGGTTATACTACCGTTCAAAAAACGGTCGAAATAAAAAATGAAGAAACGGTTACTCTTAACATTACCATGGAACTTCAGAGCAACGCACTAGAGGAAGTGGTAGTAAGTGGCACCATGAAAGAAATCTCGAAACTAAGTTCACCCATACCGGTGGAAGTTTATACCCCTCAACTCTTTAAAAAAAATCCTTCACCTAATATTTTTGAATCATTGGGTATGGTTAACGGCGTACAACCGCAGCTAAATTGTAATGTATGCAATACGGGCGATATTCACATCAATGGTATGGAAGGCCCCTATACCATGATCCTTATTGATGGTATGCCCATAGTGAGTAGCCTTGCAACTGTTTATGGTTTAGCTGGTATACCTAACAGTATGGTTAAGCGTATAGAAATAGTAAAGGGTCCTGCTTCCACGCTGTATGGTTCAGAAGCTGTAGGCGGCTTGGTTAATATCATCACCAAAGACCCAGCCACCTCTCCTACTTTAAATGCCGATGTTTCCACAACTTCTTATAGCGAATACAACGCTGATATTGCGGGTCGTTTTAATTTAAAAGGAACAAACTCATTGGTTGGCATAAATATTTACAATTATGGAACTAAACACGATATCAACCATGATAATTTTACAGATGTAACTCAGCAACAACGCGCTTCTGTTTTTAATAAATGGAACTTTACAAGAAAATCGAATCTTTCTGCCGGATTAGCCCTCCGTTATGTTTATGAAAATCGTTGGGGTGGGGAATTACAGTGGCAACCAAAATTTCGTGGCACAGATAGTATTTACGGGGAATCCATTAAAACCAATCGCTTTGAAATAATTGGGAATTATGGAATAAAATTAGGCCAGGAGAAACTGCTGGCTGAGTACTCATACAATTTCCATCATCAGGATTCATATTATGGTACAACCAAGTTTTTAGCTGAACAGCAAATAGCATTTGCACAAATTAGATGGAATAAAACCTTCGGCAAACATGATTTATTAGCAGGAATACCTCTTCGTTATACTTTTTACGATGATAACACTGCAGGTACTGCTCAAAAAGGTATGAACAATCCTATGAAAAATTTTCTTCCAGGAATATTTGTGCAGAATGAATACAGACCAACCGAAAAACTTACCGTTTTAACCGGACTTCGGTACGATTACCATCATGACCATGGAAGTATTTTTACACCTCGCTTAAGCTTTAAATTCTCACCAAATCGAACCAATACCTTTCGCTTGAGTGGCGGAAACGGTTATCGAGTAGTCAATCTATTTACAGAGGATCATGCGGCATTAACCGGAGCCCGAACAGTGATTATTAAAAACGAACTAAAACCTGAACAATCATGGAATGCAAACCTTAATTACTCAAGTTCAATCCAACACAAATCAGGTTTTATTAATCTTGACGCCAGTGTATTCTACACTTATTTCACCAACAAAATAATTGGAGACTTTAGTACTGATCCACAAAGCATAGTTTATGATAATTTATCAGGACATGCTATTTCAAAAGGAATTACCCTCAATACTGATTTTAGCTTCAATAGCTTAAAAATAATGGCTGGAGTAACAATCATGGACGTTTACCAGGTTGACAGTTCAAAAGTTACCTCTCAGCAATTTGCCCCAAAATTCTCCGGAACGTATTCTGTGAGTTATTCGCTTAATAAAATTGGCTTAAGCATTGATTACACAGGACGACTAAACGGATCAATGTATTTGCCGGTCCAAAAACCGTATGATATAAGATCAGAAAAATCGCCTACTTACACCATTATGAATCTTCAGGTCACCAAAAAATTCTCAAATGGTTTAGAGGTGTATACCGGGGTAAAAAATTTATTGAACTTCATTCCTAAAAATCCAATTCTGCGGCCGGAAGATCCATTTGGTAATCGACCATATGTACCCAATCCAAACAATGAAGTATTTGATCCTTCTTACAGCTATTCGCAAATGCAGGGAATTAAAGGATTTCTTGGTATTCGCTATAACATCAAATAAACATATTATTTTTCAACCTCTGCTAAATGTTAAAACTTAAAAGTTTATTTTTAACGGCACTAAAAAAATAACATGTTAACATTCATTAATTGGGACGTGCATAGAGAAATTTTCGCATTAGGTCCTATTGTTTTACGTTGGTACGGTTTGCTTTTCGCTTCAGGTTTTGCGGTAGGGTACTATATTATGCAGGGAATTTTTCGTAAAGAAGGAATTAAGGAAGAAGTCTTAGATAAATTAACATTGTACATGGTCATAGCCACTGTTCTTGGAGCTCGTTTAGGACATTGCTTTTTTTATGAACCGGGTTATTATCTGAGTCATCCTTTAAAGATTTTAAAGATCTGGGAAGGTGGATTAGCAAGTCATGGAGCAGCAATCGGGATTTTCATTGGACTTTACTTATTCTCTAAAAAAGTAAGCAAGCTCCCCTATTTATGGATTTTGGATCGTATAGCTATTGTGGTAGCATTAGCTGGTGCATTTATCCGCACAGGCAACCTGTTTAACTCGGAAATTTATGGCAAACCAACTAATTTACCTTGGGGCTTTACCTTTCCAAATGCGATGGAAGGCCCAATTTTAACCCCCGTACACCCAACGCAGATTTATGAGGCCTTGTTCTGTATTTCGCTGTTTGCTTTCTTATATCAATATTACAAGCGCAATGCAACCCATTTAAAGGACGGAATTATCTTTTCCTATTTCCTTGTATTTCTATTTGGCTTCCGCTTTTTGGTAGAGTTTTTAAAAGCAGAGCAAGTTGATTTTGAAAGAGGGATGGCATTAAACATGGGTCAATGGTTAAGCATACCGCTTATTATCGCTGGTTGCATTATCTACTTTAAACAGAGAAAAACAACACCTCACAATTATATCGTTGCTAAAAAGGCAACCTCACATTCATAAAAAAAGGCCAATAAATAAAAAGATCCGAATAGCATTTAGCTATCCGGATCTTTTTATTTATACCCATTAAATCATTAACTCTTTTAAACTTCAGCCAGCTGCAATACTTCTTCCAATTCAGGAGAATATTGACGCATAAATTCTTCTGCTTTTTCTACCATATCAGTAGAACCAATAAAGATTGGGGTACGCTGATGAATCTCTTTCACATTTACATCCAAGATGCGTTTAAATCCATTCGTAGCTCTTCCTCCAGCTTGTTCAACTATAAAAGCCAATGGATTACATTCATAAACTAACCGCAGTTTTCCTTTTGGCGAACTTGCTGTTGTTGGATAAATAAAAATCCCACCCTTAATCATATTACGGTGAATATCAGCCACCATTGAACCGATGTAACGTGAAGTGTATGGACGACTTGTTTCATCGTCTTCTACTTGGCAATACTTTAAATATTTCTTTACTCCTTCAGGAAAATGAACATAGTTACCCTCGTTCAATGAATAAATTTTACCTGAACTTGGGAATTTCATATTGGGATGCGAGAAACAAAATTCGCCAATGGAAGGATCAAGTGTAAAACCATTTACCCCATGGCCTGTAGTGTACACCAACATTGTTGACGAACCATAAATAATATACCCTGCGGCAACTTGCTCTGTACCTTTTTGCAAAACATCTTCCATAGTACACATGCCCTTTTCTGTTTTACGACGATAAATGGAAAAAATGGTTCCTATTGGTACGTTTACATCAATATTTGAAGAACCGTCCAATGGATCCATTGCAACAATATACTTTGCATTCTTTGAAACAGCTGAATTCACATGAATTACGTCTTCATTTTCTTCAGAAGCGATCATGCTACATTCACCTCCGCTTTTTAGAGCAGAGATAAATTGCTCATTAGCATAGATGTCAAGCTTTTTAACGTGCTCACCTTGTACGTTCATCGTACCGGCTTCACCTAAAATGTCAACAAGCCCTGCTTTATTTACTTCTCGGTTTACAATTTTGGCAGCAATTCCGATATCCCGTAACAGTCGTGACAACTCCCCTTTGGCATAAGGGAACTCTGACTGACGTTCAATAATGAACTGCCCCAAGGTTACAACTTTTGTCATAAATGGTAATTTATTGATTGGTGAGACGAATTTACGGCAATTTTTATGCTTGAAGAAATAAGAGAATCATGCTGAAATAACCTTGGTGTTATTTCAACACATATAATCCTCTGGAATTGTTAAGGGATTGTTATAGTATAGCCATATACTTTTCAATACGAAACAAGAAATACGGCTATATCTGTAAAATTGATAATTACTAAATAAGAAGATTATTTTTTATAAAATTCACCACCTTTTCATTTCAATAACCTCTAAATCGTGTATCCGCTTACCAGTAATTGAAAATCGTAATAATGTCCTCACTTGATGAAATCCTTCTTTCCCGGCCGCCCCAGGATTCATGTGCAATAGCTTTAATTCCTGGTCATAAATAACCTTAAGAATGTGCGAATGTCCACAAATAAATAAGTCAGTTGAGGTGGCTTGCAACTCCTTTTTAATACCCGGTTTATAGCGTTTCGGGTAACCACCTATGTGAGTAATCATCACATTTACCTCTTCACATTTAAATCGCATCATTTCAGGATAAAGCACTCTTATTTCATGACCATCAATATTTCCATAGACCCCGCGCAAAGGTTTAAATGCTGAAAGCTTTTCATGAACCTCAACAGAACCCCAATCACCAGCATGCCATATCTCATCACAGTCTTTGAAATGCTCGAAAACCTGTTCATCTAAAAAACTATGCGTGTCAGAAATGAGTCCGATTCTTTTCATAATTGGTATGTATATCGTGATTTGAGTAGTAAGCATTCGTTTTGTCGGGCCAACCACTTGGAGATCCCTCGTGCCACGGGATGACAACTTAAAGAAAACTAAAAAATAGTTAAAAAATCCTTTACGGTACTCCTATATTGAGCGGAGTGTTTTCCTGGTGAATCGTATATAACAAACTTATTTTCAGCAACCGTTTTACAATTCTTACCAAATGCAACAATTTTTCTTTTTGCTTCAGCATGATCGAAAGAATGCACATTGAAAATAATTTCAGGAAAAAGGCCAACATGTAATGCTTCTTTAGCAAACTGATCCGATTCTATTAAAGGTAAAATCAACCAGAATTTTCCATCGCTTTCAAGCAGATCATTTACTTTGACAGCTAATTTGGCAAAGAATTGTTCATCTATGTGCCGTGCTGCCTCTTTTTTCTTGCCGTTAGATTTTAACGAATTGATAAAGTACGGAGGATTGGAAACTATAAGATCGTATTTTTTTTTAGGACGAAAATCGAAAATAGATGTATGAAAAATCTTTAATCGATCACTCCAAACGGAGATCACGAAATTACTTCTAGCCTGCTCATAAGCATCCGATTCAATTTCAACTGCATCAATCAACGCATTAGGTGAACGTTGCGCTAGAATCAATGCTATTAAACCGGTTCCTGAACCAATATCAAGAATATTCTTTGAGTTTATGCTATTAGTCAAAGTTCCCAATAAAAGTCCATCGGTACCAACTTTCATAGCACATTTATCATGATACACCTTAAACTGCTTGAATTGGAAATAATCTTTTGACATATTTTTTAGCTATGCGTATTTAGATCTGATAAAATCAAAAATGAAATAATTACAGTCTTGATTCTTGGATCCTGATACAGAAAACAAAAGGCCCAACAAACGCTGAGCCTTTCGATACTATATATAAATTGAATCTATTCACCTAAATAGCTATGCAATACATTATCGTATACATTTTTAGCAGCAGGAACCTTACCGAAAGATTGTCCGTCGATAATCATTTCATCGTTTGTTGTTACCGTACCCAACAAAGTAAAGTCTACGCCGCTAGTCGACATGAATTCAACAAAAGCTTCCTGGTTTTCAGGTTTTACTGATACCACTACCCTGCCCTGTGCTTCACCGAACAAGTAAGCATCCTTACGGAAACCTTCTTCAGTTTCAACATTGAAACCAAATCCATTAGGCATAGCTGATTCTAACAAGGCGATAAACAAACCACCATCAGCCACATCATGAGCAGAATCAATTAAGCCTTCAACGATAAGTCCTTTAATTGACTGTTGCATATCAAACTCTTTATCCAAATTAAAATAAGGAGCAGGATATTTCTCAACTTTATGGTAAGAAGCCAGGTATTGAGAAGCCGCAATATCATTTTGCGCCTCACCAATCATGTAAATAAGATTGTCTTCAGCTTTGAAATCAAGCGTTGTTAACGTTTTCTTGTTATCAAGAATACCCAACATACCGATTGTTGGAGTCGGGAATACCGGCCCTTCATCTGATGATTGATTATAGAAACTCACGTTACCACCGGTAACAGGAGTATCAAACTTGGTACAAGCTGCACCCATACCTTTAATTGCACTTACAAACTGCCAGTAGATTTCAGGAATGTAAGGATTTCCGAAATTCAGACAGTTAGTTACTGCTACAGCTTCACCACCTGCACAAACAATGTTACGAGCAGCTTCGGCAACCGCAATACTACATCCAATTTCAGGATCAGCATATACATAACGAGAGTTACAATCAACGGTTAAAGCAAGTGCTTTATCGGTTCCACGAACATCAACAACACCTGCATCACTCGGACGGTTGGTAGTCATGTTCAAGGTACCAACCATGGAATCGTATTGGTTATATACCCAACGTTTTGAAGCAATATTTGGATGAGAGATCAAATGATCTGCAACCGCTTTCAAATCAGCAGGCTCCTGTATGTCTTCAATTTTAAACGCACGGTGTTCTGCCATGTAAGCAGGCTCGCGATATTCACGGTGATAAACAGGAGCTCCGCCACCTAGAACTAAATCATCAGCAGGAACATCAGCAACCAATTCACCATGCATGTAATATTCTAAACGCTTGGTATCGGTTACTTCACCAATAATAGCGCAGTTCAGGTCCCATTTATCAAAAATAGCCTCAACAACAGCTTCTTTTCCTTTTTCAACAACTATAAGCATACGCTCTTGTGATTCGGAAAGAAGAATTTCCCAAGGCTTCATATTTTCCTGACGAGTAGGAACTTTATCAAGATCGATGCGCATTCCGTGTTCACCCTTAGCAGACATTTCCGAATTTGAACAGATAATACCAGCTGCACCCATATCTTGCATACCGATAACCGCGCCTGATTTAATAACCTCTAGCGTTGCCTCTAATAAAAGTTTCTCTTGGAAAGGATCACCTACCTGAACGGAAGGCAAATCGTTTACTGAATCTTCAGTAATATCTTTTGATGCAAATGCAGCACCGTGTATACCATCTTTTCCCGTTGCAGAACCAACGATGTAAACTGGGTTTCCTACACCATATGAAGTAGCTGATACTGTTTCGCCAACTTTAACAATACCCGCCGACATTGCATTCACCAATGGATTAACGTTAAAGCTTTCGTCAAAGAAAACCTCGCCACCAACGGTAGGAATACCGAATGCATTACCATAATCGCCAATACCTTTAACAACACCTTTGACCAACCATTTTGTGCGATCCAAGTTAATATCACCAAATCGCAATGAGTTCAATTGTGCCACCGGACGAGCACCCATTGTAAAAATATCACGATTAATACCTCCAACACCTGTAGCTGCTCCTTGATAAGGCTCCAGCGCTGATGGATGATTATGTGACTCTATTTTAAAACAACAGGCTAAACCATCGCCAATATCAACCAAACCGGCATTTTCTTCACCAGCCTTTGCAAGCATACGGTGACCTTCTTTAGGCAAGGTTTTTAACCAAACAATAGAGTTTTTGTATGAACAATGTTCACTCCACATTACAGCAAAAACGCTTAGCTCGTTAAAATTCGGCGTACGTCCTAAAATTTCTTTAATCCTATCGAATTCTTCAGGTAAAAGACCTAGATCTTTTGCGGTTTCAACAGTAGTTAACTGATTTTCCAATGTTTTGAGGGTTTTAGAAAGAAAGTGCAAAGATAAAAAAAGATTTTAGGATGCTAAGGAAATCGAAAAAGAAGCTCAATTTCATTGGAGAGGTACCGAGAAATAGCAATTTTAAATTTTATACACCTGTGAAGTTTAAAATATTTTAACTAGTATTATAACTAATTACAAATCAATCCTAAACAGGCATTCATGTTTAAATATGAGAAAAAAATTTGGGGGTTAAAAATGTATGAAAATTGGTTTGAATATAAATCGAACGATAATTCAATATTTTCTCTCAATGCGTATTTACATATACGAGATAATTCGCACAAAAAAACCTTTCATTTAAAAAGAAACTCATATTCTGTTGAAAATATACTTAATGAAAGCGATGACCAGTTACTAGCGCGATTTTCAAAAACAAATAGATACCAAATAAAAAAGGCAATTAAGGAGGGTATAAATTGTTCCCAAGAGAATGACCTTCTTAAATTTGAAAACTTTTTCAATCAATTTGCCAAAGAAAAGCATCTACCAAAAGTAAGTGCCCGAAACTTAAAATCATTAGAACCAAATCTCACAATTAGCTTTGCTTGCCTAAACAACCATACGCTGGTAGCTCACAGTTATATTACAGACCAGGATTTAGGAATTGTAAGACTTTATCATTCGGCATCAAAAAGACTGGATGAAACTTATGAAAACTTAACAATAGGAATGGCAAACAAGCTTCTTCATTATAAGGATATGATTTTTTTTAAAGAGAATGGATTCAAAATATATGATTTTGGAGGGTATTATGAAAGCACGAATAAAAGCTTACAAGGAATCAATAGATTTAAATTATCGTTTGGAGGAGAAAAGGTAACCCATTCAAACTATTTTAGCCCAACATGTTTAGTTTTTCGCAAAACTTCTCAGATAATTGAAAAAGTAAAAAAACGAATAGCTTATCTACCTCATGTACCTTTTTAATAAGAGGTAGTAATGTATTAAAAGCACTCATTATATATATAAACACCCGAACTGCCTTCATTTATAACTTTCCTTAAAAACTAAAAAATTCAAAAAAGCATAACAATTTCTAATTTTTTAAGCCAAAAACTAGAAAGCATACATCATTACGAGTAACAATGTAACAAATTACCTCTTTTTGCCGCGAAAACAAAACAACAAAAAAGCATTTATTTAATAATAAAAAGACCGTTTTAAACATAAAAAACTACCAACATTTCATTATTTATGAATTTTATACCAAAAAAACACATGAAAAATTGAAAAATTTCAATTCAAAGACTTGCAATTGATACTTTTTGAATTATTTTTGCTCTATAAAGTAAAAAAACTAAAACACATACACATGTCGCTACTTCGTTTTAAAGCTTTGGAATCTGCAATGCGCAGACCAGCAGTAAAAGTTACACCACCTTCAACGAAAATTTCTGATTTTTATGGTGTCAATGTATTTGACAAAAGCAAAATGAAGGAGTTTCTTTCAAAAGAAGCTTTTCAAAGTGTTATGAGCTCAGTCGAATTAGGTATTCCTGTTGACAGAACAATGGCTGACCAAATTGCTGCTGGCTTAAAATCATGGTCAATGAGTAAAGGTGTAACTCACTACTCACACTGGTTCCAACCATTGACAGGCTCAACAGCCGAAAAACACGATTCATTCTTTGAGCCAACAGTAGATGGAAAATCGATTGAAAAATTTAGCGGTGATGCTTTAGTTCAACAAGAGCCTGATGCTTCATCGTTCCCTAACGGTGGTATCCGCTCAACTTTTGAGGCACGTGGTTATACTGCCTGGGATCCTTCATCTCCAGCATTTATCATGGAAAGTGGTTCAGGTTTAACATTATGTATCCCTACCGTTTTCGTTTCATATACAGGTGAAGCCCTTGACTTCAAAGCTCCTTTATTAAAAGCCTTAAACTCTTTAGATAAAGCTGCTACAGCGGTTTGTCAATATTTCGATAAAAGTGTAACTAAAGTAAATGCTTCATTAGGTATTGAACAAGAATACTTTGTTGTTGACGAAGACCTCTTTTACGCTCGTCCTGACTTAGTATCTACTGGTCGTACTTTATTTGGACATGAGTCGGCACGTAACCAACAATTAGAAGATCATTATTTCGGTTCAATTCCTGAGCGTGTTTATGCTTACATGCTTGATTTTGAAACCGAAGCTTTGAAATTGGGTATTCCTTTGAAAACTCGTCACAATGAGGTTGCCCCAGGACAGTTCGAATGTGCTCCAATTTATGAAGAAATCAACTTAGCTATTGACCACAACCAATTATTGATGGATTTGATGGATAAAGTTGCTCGTCGTCATAAACTAAAAGTTTTATTACATGAAAAACCTTTTGCAGGTGTAAATGGTTCGGGTAAACACAACAATTGGTCATTAATTACCAATACTGGTAAAAACCTATTATCACCTGGAAAAACCCCTAAAAACAACTTGATGTTCTTAACATTTTTTGTTAATACTATCAAAGCTGTTTATAATCATGCGGATCTTTTACGTTCATCAATCGCTTCAGTAAACAATGATCATCGTTTAGGTGCTAACGAAGCTCCTCCTGCAATCATTTCAATTTTCTTGGGTGAACAATTGAATGATGTTTTAGATGAGATCGAATCGTCGCATGTTGTTAATCGTAAGAAAAAAGAAATGTCGGGTGCATTAGGGTTAAATATTCCTAAAATCCCACAAATCTTATTAGATAACACTGACCGTAACCGTACTTCTCCGTTTGCGTTTACAGGAAATAAATTTGAATTCCGTGCAGTAGGTTCATCTGCTAACTCAGCTAATCCTATGACCGTATTGAATGCAATTGTTGCTGAACAGTTAAATCTTTTCAGACAAGATGTAGAGAAATTGGTTAAAAAAGGAGAGAAAAAAGATGTGGCAATCATGAAGATCATTCGTCAGTACATCAAAGAATCGAAGAACATTCGCTTTGAAGGTAATGGATACAGTGATGAATGGGCAGCTGAAGCTGAAAAACGTGGTCTTTCAAACATCAAAACTACTCCAAAAGCTCTTGATGTATTGATTAGCGAACAAACAGCCGAATTATACACTAAACAACATATTTTCACAGAGCGTGAGTTACATGCCCGTCATGAGATTTTCTTGGAAAATTACACCAAAAAAATTCAGATTGAATCACGTATCATGGGTGATTTAGTAACTAGCCAAATTATTCCGGTAGCGTTAAATTATCAAACTAAATTAGTTGAGAATGTACGTGGCTTGAAAGAACTTGGTTTAAATGGCACTTCAACTGATTCTCAAATGGCTACCATTACTCAAATTGCTGAACGTGTAAACATTATTCAGAAAGCAGTGAATGAGATGATTGAAGAGCGTAAAAAAGCAAACGCACTTACTGATGCGCGCGAAATGGCAATTGCTTATGACGAAAAAGTGAAATCATTCTTCGAAACGATTCGTTACAACGTTGATAAATTGGAATTAATCATTGACGACGCTCAATGGCCATTGCCTAAGTTCCGTGAATTATTATTCATTAAATAATTTATACTCCTTAATTTAAGTTAAAGGCTGCCTTTGGGCGGCCTTTTTAATGTTTTCCCAGTTCATTTAAAATCTAAAACGAACACCAAGCGTTAAACCTAATCCGCCAATGTTAATGTAAGAACGAAGATCCTTAGCCTTTTGATTAGGGTCAAAGTTTGGATTATTGATTGGCGGGATAGTACCAGGAATATATTCAGTATTTGATGAGGAAGTTACGGTTTTTTCATAATCAGTAAGTTTCATTCCAATCGGTAAATCATTTAACCCGATTTGAGTTACCTGGCCATTAGTAGTGTTTGTTCTGGTTTCGCTATACGCTGTAACCTCTTTATCCTTACTATTAACAGCAGCATTGTTGTATTCCATCTCCAAAAAAACTTTCACTTTATGTACAACCGGATAATTAAACCCTATTGCTCCTTGAAAACCCAATGAAGCTGTGGGATGAACTTTCTCTGTACGTGCAATTTCACGGGCAGTACCAGGAATGTTAACATTGTCGATAATATTGGTATTAATCTTCAAATAACCATATAGGGGAATAATAGCTCCAAAGCGGGCATAAGGTTGAATTTGCCCTACGTTACCTATACTAAATACCAAACTTGGTGCAAAAATCAAGGCACGAACATCGCCTGTGGCAACAGAATTAATTAAAGGAGGCCCATCTTGAATCACAATTACGTTCCTTCTCATTAATTGCGATTTTCCACCGAAATAATTTACATCTACCTGTAGGCCAAAATATTTTGTAAACATATAACCACCACTTAAACCGGCTCTCCACCCTTCACCGAAAGAACCGGTAATTGTAGATTCAGTATAATTAAGTACTTGGGCAGGATTTAAAGGGTCGCGTTCTTCATAATGATCACGCGGTTGAAAGGGTCCAACATTCGGAAATTCACCAGGAGTAATTTCAAAAAAATAGCTAACGCCAGTGCCTATGTACCAGCCACGGCCCTCAATAGGTTTGACATCATTTTCCTGTGCAAAAGCACTCGAACCAATTACAGTAAATAGCACGATAAAGAGTATAGTTCCTTTCATAAAGTTCAAGGTTGATTAAATTAAATTTAATCAATTTATTACGATAAAAGAACTGATTTAAAGGTTAAATTATTGATATGCAATAATTTACACGCAATAAATTATTAATAGAATTCTGAAACATTATCAGTTATTCATCAAAAATTAAATTGATAAAGTACTGATTCAGATTTCTATCATTAATCCTATCTTTGCGCCATGCAAACAGATGCCAGATACAATCAAAGAGGCGTTTCAGCTTCAAAGGAAGATGTCCATAACGCAATAAAAAATATCGATAAGGGAATTTTTCCTAAAGCATTTTGTAAGATAATTCCAGATATGCTTGGTGCTGATCCGGAATACTGCAACATCATGCACGCTGATGGTGCGGGAACCAAATCATCACTTGCTTATGTTTATTGGAAGCAAACAGGTGACATAAATGTTTGGAAAGGCATTGCTCAGGATGCGATCATCATGAATCTTGATGATTTACTTTGCATTGGTGCAACCGATAACATTCTGCTTTCATCAACAATAGGGCGTAACAAAAACCTTATCCCAGGAGAAGTAATTGCAGCCATCATCAATGGAACCGAAGAAATTTTAGCAGAGTTACGCAGCCACGGAATTAATATCTATTCAACAGGAGGCGAAACTGCCGATGTTGGAGATTTGGTGCGTACCATAATCGTAGATTCAACTGTAACCTGTCGGATGAAACGTGAGGATGTGATTTCAAACGATCGTATTCAAGCAGGAGATGTAATTGTTGGTTTATCTTCATCAGGAAAAGCTTCTTACGAAACGGAATATAATGGCGGTATGGGTAGCAATGGATTAACATCTGCTCGACATGACGTTTTTAATAAATCTATTGCCGAACAGTTTCCTGAAAGCTTTGACCCTGCTGTTCCGTATGATTTGGTGTTTTCAGGCGGAAAGAAACTTACCGATAAAATCGAGATTCCAGGTTTTGGACAAATCGATGCCGGAAAACTTGTACTCTCTCCTACTCGCACCTATGCTCCGGTAATTAAAATGATGCTGGAACAATACAGAAGTCAGATCCACGGAATGGTGCACTGTAGCGGAGGTGCTCAAACCAAAGTATTACATTTCATAGAAAACCTGCATGTAATTAAAGATAATCTATTCCCTATTCCTCCTTTGTTTAAACTAATTCATGAACAATCGGGAACTTCATGGGAAGAAATGTATAAAGTATTTAATATGGGGCATCGTATGGAATTATATGTGCCTGCAGCCATTGCTGAAGATTTAATTGGAATTAGCAAGGCTTTTGGAATCGATGCTCAAATTGTTGGTCGTGTAGAAGCTGCCGAGAAAGCACAAGTTACTGTTAAATCGGAATTTGGTGAATTCATTTATCAATAAAAAACAGATTAACGGATTAAGTTAGGTTATTCGAGACGGAAGCTTAAAGGGCAAAGAATAAAAGATTAATTCATACATCCTGAAAGTTATCTTTCTTTTAATATTACATAAAAAATCCCCTTGAAATTTTCAAGGGGATTTTTTTATGCTAGACTTGAACTATTTTTTAGCCTTCGTCATTCCTTTAACCGGAGTCGACGTACTAACCAGCTTCATTTCATTTACGATATGTGGAGCATCGCCTAATTTCTCAATACACCATAAAACATAACGAATATCGGCAACAATAGTACGTTTGTATTTCTTATCAAAAACAATATCACCTGACATAGCTTCCCAGTTTCCATCAAAAGCTAAACCGATCAATTCACCGTTTCCATTTAAAACAGGGCTACCAGAATTACCACCGGTAATGTCATTGTTGCTAATAAAAGCTACAACTAACTTACCATTTTTATCAGTAAATCTTCCGAAATCCTTTTTATTGTATAAGTCGATGTATTTCTTAGGAAGATCAAATTCAAAATCTCCAGGGTTGTATTTCTCCATAACTCCATCAATTGTGGTCACATAATTGTATGAAACTGCATCTTTTGGAGAATATGCCTGAACTTGACCGTACGTTAAACGCAAAGTTGAATTTGCATCAGGATACATGTTTTTAGTAGAATTCATTTCAAGGATTCCTTTAGCATACATCCTTCCTAATTCCTCATTTTTTCCATTGAAAGAATCTATGTACTTCGCATATTTATACCGATAATTTAGAATAAAACTATTTACGTAATTGTAAAGTGGATCGCTACTTAGGGCTTCCGACGTAGGATTTGCTAAGAATGCCATCGTTTTATCTTTAGATGCAAAAATTGACGTTGCAAAAACATCATCAGCAAACTTTTTGAAAGACGCTTCTGGGTCTGCTTCACCATATTTGCTCAAAATTTCATCGATCAAAGCAGGATGTTGATCCTTTGGAATATCTGTATAGAAAGCATACAGCTCACTTGCCAATATTTTCTTATCAGAAGGCAAATTAAATGATTTAAAGAAAGTAACAGCTTGATCTTTCAATCCTGTTGTTGATTTCGATATATCTGCGGCATTACCCATTCGTAACAATTGGTCAAGCGATGCAAATGTACGAGCAAATGAAACGGCACTAGATGCAAAAATCCCCTGGCTAATGTAAACCGGATGAGCAGCATAAGGAGAATACTGGGTATATGCTTTAGTCCAATCACTAAACAAGTCTGCATATTCAGCCTTGCCGGCAGCCCATTGTTGAAACTTAACTTCTTGAGCTTTCTTGTAATCAACTACTTTTAAGTGTTTAATCTGTTCGGTTTGGCCAATGTAATATTTCCAATAGTTAGCAATTTGAGCATACTGTGATGATAATAATAAACGTACGCTATCACTTTTATCCATTTGTTCTTTCCATGCTTTTAGGCGAATATCACGAAGCTTCACAATAGCAGGATTCACTTTATCAATTGCTAGTTGCACACCGTTTGATGATTCATAACGATTTGTACGTCCAGGGTATCCAAATACCATTGAAAAATCACCCTCTTTAACACCATTCATTGATACATTTAAGGCCTTTTTAGGTTTGAATGGAACGTTGTCTTTGGCAAAAGTTGCAGGTTTATTTTCTTTATTAGCATAAATACGAAACACTGAAAAATCGCCGGTATGGCGAGGCCAAACCCAGTTATCAGTATCTCCACCATATTTACCAACCGATTGAGGAGGTGCTCCTACTAGACGAATATCAGTATACTTCTGCATAACAAACAAAAAGTATTGGTTGCCTTTGAACATATCCTTAACGAAAGTGTCATAGCTAGTGCCTTCAGCAGCTTTTTTAGCGATTTCTTTACTAACCTCAGCAATTTTAGAAGCACGTTGAGTGGCATCAACACCTTTTAAAGCGGCATTAACTTGGTCGGTAACATCTTCCATACGTACTAAGAAAGATACCCACATTCCTTCAATAGGTTTTTCTTCAGCTTGGGTTTTAGCATACCATCCATTATCCAAAATATTATCCTGAGGAGTTGAATTAGCAGCAATTGCTTCATAACCACAGTGGTGATTAGTTAACAACAAACCTTGTTGAGAAACAACTTCACCAGTACAGCCACCATTAAACCATACAATGGCATCTTTCAAACTGGCATTATTAACATCATAAATGTCTTTAGGAGTAAGTTTAAAACCCTGCTTTTTCATCTCATCATAGTTTTTATGAATGAGCATAGGAAGCCACATCCCCTCATCTGCTTTTACTTCATTGCCTAAAACAATGAACGTAAGAACAAGTAGTAATAATTTCTTAAAGTTCATGATTAATTTTTTTTTTGAAAGGTGAAAATTAAGGTTTTTTAATAAGAGCATAGCTATGTGGCAACTTTTTTACAATGAAAAACGCCTCTGATAAATCAGGGGCGTTTGCTCTAAAAACAGCTAGTGCTTGTATTTAAAATGTTTAGAACATCAAGTTTCATGTTTTATATGAGTTTTCATATACTCATCAACAGAAAGAGGACCCGAACCATATATAAAATAGAATATGAGAAGGAATAACACCAAAATTGACAACCATAATTCGGAATTGATGGCATCAAAACCATGCGTTATGTTAACAAAAAATACGGCGCCAAATAACACTGGCAATTGAAACGCAACTGCCATTCGAGTTACTAAACCACAAGCAATTAGTATACCGCCAACCAAATGAGCAAAAGCTACATAATGAATAATAAAAACGGGCACATATTTGAAATGAGCACCCATTAATTCTTGCAAAGGCCCTGTATCACCAATAAATGAAATACCTTTTATAAAAATAAACACCCCTAAGGCTATACGAATAACATCAAGCCACATGGTATGGTGGGTATCGCCCCAATGTTCTGCTTTTTGTACAAGATTCATAATTTTTTCCTTTACATAAGTATAAATCAATATAACATTATTATATCTGAAAATCAATAGGTTAAATTCATTAAACTATAAACAATCTTATTTGAGTTCTCCAATGAGTTTTCGATTAATAGATTTTGCCTAATTGCGTTTTCCAACATCTATTTCGAGCTTAATATTAGATAAATAACTAATAAACAAGGCATTGTAAACGTTTATAAACATTAATTTAACCTGATTTTTCAGAACATTTAAGAGGATAGGGGCATTTCTTTTCCTTATTTGCTACATTTGCAAACCATTAAAAAAAACAAAACTAAACATGAATTACGACGTAATTGTAATTGGAAGCGGTCCTGGTGGGTACGTTACCGCCATTAGAGCTTCGCAGTTAGGATTAAAAACTGCTGTTGTTGAAGCCGAAAATCTTGGCGGCATTTGCCTAAACTGGGGTTGTATCCCAACAAAAGCTTTATTAAAAAGCGCTCAAGTATTCGAATATATAAATCATGCTGCTGATTATGGCATTAAGGTAAACGGCTCAGAAGCTGATTTTACATCAATTATAAAACGTAGTCGTGGTGTTGCTGACGGAATGAGTAAAGGAATTCAATTCCTGATGAAAAAAAACAAAATCGACGTACTTAACGGCTGGGGAAAAATAAAAAAAGGTGGCGTAGTTGAAGTTAAGGGAACCGATGGAAAAACCGTTGAATATACTGCTAAAAACACTATTCTTGCTACTGGAGCGCGTTCACGTGAATTACCTAATTTACCGCAAGATGGCAAAAAAGTCATAGGTTATCGTCAGGCAATGAGTCTTGAAAAACAGCCTAAATCAATGGTTGTAGTTGGATCAGGTGCTATTGGTGTTGAGTTTGCCTATTTCTATAATTCATTAGGTACAAAAGTTACGATTGTTGAATACTTACCTAATATAGTTCCGGTAGAAGATGAAGATGTTTCGAAAGCATTAGAACGCAGCTTTAAAAAATCAGGCATCACGATTATGAACAACTCTTCAGTTGAATCGGTTGATACAAGCGGTGAACTTTGCAAAGTAAATATCAAAACAACTACTGGCATGCAAGTAATTGAGGCTGAGGTTGTACTTTCTGCTGTTGGTATTACTCCTAATATTGAGAACATTGGCCTAGAAGAAGTAGGGGTGAAAACCGACAAAGGCCGTGTTGTGGTTGATAATTTTTATCGTACTAATGTTCCAGGTGTTTTTGCAATCGGAGATATCGTTCAAGGTCAGGCATTAGCTCACGTTGCTTCTGCTGAAGGTATTATTTGCGTAGAAAACATCGCAGGTCACCACCCAGAACCATTAGATTATAATAACATCCCGGGTTGTACTTACTGCACTCCTGAAATTGCGTCTGTTGGCTATACTGAAAAAGCTGCAAAAGAAGCTGGATACGAAGTTAAAGTGGGTAAATTCCCATTCTCAGCCTCAGGAAAAGCAAGTGCGGCGGGTGTTAAAGACGGCTTTGTAAAAGTAATCTTTGATGCAAAGTATGGAGAGTTCCTGGGATGCCATATGATTGGTACTAATGTTACTGAAATGATCGCTGAAGCCGTAGTAGCACGTAAGTTGGAAACAACCGGAATGGAAGTTCTTAAAGCAGTACACCCTCATCCAACAATGAGCGAAGCTATGATGGAAGCTACTGCTGATGCGTACGGCGAAGTAATACATTTATAATTTTAGGATATTCAATTAATCAAAAAAATAAGAGGGGTGAATGCTTATTCATCCCTCTTATTTTTTGGTTAAACCACACTACCAAAGAAGTCATATTTTCCATTTCCATCTTCACTATTAAGTTTCCTAATTCATTAAATTCGCAACATGAAGCTACACACAATCAATACCGGTTTTTTTAAATTAGATGGAGGTGCCATGTTTGGGGTAGTACCTAAAACCATCTGGCAAAAAACAAATCCTGCCGATAATAACAACCTTTGTACCTGGGCAATGCGATGCTTGCTGATTGAAGATGGGAATCGGTTGATTCTGGTAGATACCGGTATTGGAAATAAACAAAATGAAAAGTTTTTTAGCCATTACTTTTTGCATGGTAATGATACCTTGGATAGCTCATTAAAAAGCATAGGTTTCTCAAAAGATGATATAACCGACGTTTTCTTAACCCATTTGCATTTTGATCACTGCGGCGGTTCAATTGTTCGTGATGGAGACAAACTTGTGCCTGCTTTTAAAAATGCAACCTTTTGGAGTAATGAGGCGCATTGGGATTGGGCAGTTTATCCGAATGAACGCGAAAAGGCTTCCTTTTTAAAAGAGAATATTACACCAATAAAAGAAAGTGGCCAGCTAAAATTTATTGAAACTCAGGATGGAGTTTCATTTACAGAGCATATCAAAATTCGGTTCATGCATGGTCATACGGATGCCATGATGCTTCCACAGATTCAGTATAAAGACAAGACACTGGTGTATTGTGCTGACTTATTACCATCAGTTGGTCATCTACCTCTACCCTATGTTATGAGTTACGATACCCGACCATTAGAAACCCTGAAAGAAAAAAAGGCTTTTTTGGAAGAAGCACAAATCAACAATTATGTACTCTATTTTGAACACGATTCTATTAATGAATGTTGCACATTAGAGATGACTGAAAAAGGAATTAGAGCTGCAGAAACATTTAATCTAAACGAATTATAAACCTTGAAATTGAAATAGATTATATTTCTGTTATTTTAATCAACTCTAAATCAAAACATTAATTTATTTTATTGAAATTTATTTATTCAAACTTTCTAACTCAATATTTGTTTATACCTTTGCACCTCTAAAATTTGGAATAACACTTGCAGCTAAAACAATTAGCTTTTTTTTAGATAACTTCTTGATTTTGTGAGCGTAATGACCCCTAAGCGAATATTACTAAGTTACTTAAACTTATTAAATAGTTATTTATTTTCAAATTATTAAAACATTATTGCGCTCCGCTCGTATAAATTGTAATTGATATATAAATATCATTTAAACTCCTAACAAATTAAAATTCACTTAATATTAAATAATGAGACAGCTAAAGATCACTCAATCAATTACCAACCGAGAAAGCCAATCTTTAGACAAGTACTTACATGAAATTGGAAAAGTTGACCTTATTAATGCAGAAGAAGAGGTTATTCTTGCCCAAAAAATCAGAGAAGGTGATCAAGCAGCTTTAGAAAGACTGACCAAAACAAATTTACGTTTTGTGGTATCTGTTGCAAAACAATATCAGAATCAGGGGCTAACCTTAGGTGATCTTATTAACGAGGGAAACCTCGGACTTATCAAAGCAGCTAAGCGCTTTGATGAAACAAAAGGTTTTAAGTTTATTTCTTACGCAGTTTGGTGGATTCGCCAATCTATCCTTCAGGCCATCGCAGAACAAAGTCGTATTGTTCGTTTACCATTGAACCAGGTAGGTTCATTAAGCAAAATCAGTAAAGCTTATTCAAAACTAGAACAAGAATACGAACGTGAGCCATCTCCTGAAGAATTAGCAGATATTCTTGAAACTACTGTCGACAAAATTTCTGACACACTGAGCAACTCAGGTCGTCATGTATCAATGGATGCTCCTTTCGTACAAGGAGAAGAAAACACACTTTTAGATGTTTTGGAGAACAATGACACTCCGAATACTGATAGTATGTTGATTAACGAATCACTATCTGAAGAAATTAAACGATCACTTTCAACTCTTACTGAACGTGAACGTGAAATCATCACACTATTCTTCGGTTTAGGAACTAATCATCCGTTATCACTTGAAGAAATTGGTGAAAAATTCAATCTTACTCGTGAGCGTGTTCGTCAAATTAAAGATAAAGCTTTACAGCGTTTACGCCATACATCAAGAAGTAAAATTCTGAAATCTTATCTTGGATAAGAAGAAATGATATTCTAGCTAAAGTCCTGAGTTACTCTCAGGACTTTTTTTATTTTTGTCCCACCAAATATTCAATAACCCTATTTACAAATTATGAAGCAAAAATATGAGTCGGAGCTCAATGCTTGGATCCAAAAGGAGAAAAAGGCATTAGAGCTGATCACCATTGTGGGCAAGTTGTGGTACGACAAGTCAATCGAACTGGTTATTTACCGCAAACCTTTGATTGATACAGGTTCGAGCGAAATCCTCAAACACCATTTGTATGCCCAAGAGATCTCTCAAAAACCCATTACAATTGACGAAACTCTTGGACTTGCAAAAGAGATTGAAAAGTTAGAAATGGCTCCTTCTCGAATTGATCTTGGTCGTTTAGCCGATGAATGGACCGAAGAAAAGAAATGGTTTTCTACCATGGGAGGTTTTATCAAAGCAAAACTGGCTTCGCATATTGGCAAGGACAAAATAGGGTTGCAACCAAAAGACGTCGTATTATACGGTTTTGGACGTATCGGTCGAATTGCGGCCCGGGAATTAATTTTACAAGCTGGAAAAGGTGAACAATTACGTTTACGTGCCATAGTAACTCGAAGCTATAGTGATGAGGATTTAATAAAACGTGCAGAATTATTGCGTAACGACTCTGTCCACGGTCCTTTTACGGGTACTATTGTTGAAAACTTTGAACAACAAGCATTAATCATCAATGGTCAAACAGTAAAAATGATTGTTGCAAAAGATCCTTCCGATGTGGATTACACCACTTACGACATTCATGATGCCTTATTAATTGACAATACAGGTATTGCGCGTGATCGCGAAGGCTTGAGTAAACACCTGAAATCAAAAGGCATTAGCAAAGTATTATTGACAGCTCCGGGTAAAGGCGATGTGCCTAATATCGTTTTCGGGGTGAATGGTAATGATCATGTGGCTGACGAAGCAATTTTCTCGGCGGCTTCATGTACTACCAATGCTATTGTTCCGGTTTTAAAAATCGTGAGCGATAAATTTTGTATTGAAAAAGGACATATTGAAACAGTACACTCGTATACTAACGATCAAAATTTACTGGACAATTTCCATAAAAAATACCGTCGAGGCCGTTCAGCTGCATTAAATATGGTAATCACTGAAACGGGTGCCGATAAAGCCGTAGCTAAAGTATTACCTGTATTAGCAGGCAAATTAACTGGAAATGCGGTACGTGTACCAACTCCGAACGTTTCATTGGCCATTCTTAACCTTACATTAGATAAAGCGGTAAGCAAAGAGGAGATCAACCAAATATTGAAACATGAATCATTACATGGTGAATTAGTTGAACAAGTTGAATTCTCCATCTCAAATGAATCAGTATCAAGTGATATGATTGGAAATTCACACTCTTCAATCGTTGACGGTCCAGCAACTATCGTTTCTAAAGATGGTAAATCAGTTGTCTTGTACGTTTGGTACGATAACGAATACGGTTACACTCGTCAGGTAATTCGTTTAGCAAAATCTTTAGCAGGAGTTATTCGTCTGACATATTACTAGTTTACTGTATTTGAAATAGCGATTTGCGTATTGAGAACTCAATATAAAATAACAAAGCCTTTCAGAAATTTCTGAAAGGCTTTGTTATTTTAGCAAAATGTCTACACTAAAAAAACTAAAAGTCTACTTTCTTTTTTATAGGAATTTCTTTCTCTGGAATATTCTCATGACAATGTTAATTGTAATTCTTGCTAAAACTAATAACATCGACAAATATTCCTGTTTACAAGCTTTTCTCTGGATAAAGCTAGGCATACTTCTCGTTACCATTTACATGTTTTCTTCATTTAAGAATCACGTATTTTATTTTTATTATAATTTGGGATTGAGCAAAACTCAACTGTTTATTTCATCATTTTTTATGGACATGTTTATTTCACTTCCAATTTTAATATTATTATGCAGATGAATACATTAGAAATAGATAGTGTAAATTTAAGTTTCGGAGAAAGAAGGATTCTGTCCGATATTTATATAAAAATTGAAACAGGAACAATAACCGGATTAATGGGAAGAAATGGCTCTGGAAAATCATGTCTACTGAAAATTATTTTGGGTACACTTAAGCCTTATTATTCTTCAATAAGAATTAACTCAGTAGTCCTTCAAAAATTGTATCAACATCCGGGATTAATTACCTACATACCTCAGTTTGATACTTTACCATCTCATCTGAACACCGATACACTGATTAAATATCTAAATTGTACAGAGGATGTCTATATGATAGAAATAGTAAATCAGCTATTAAAAACAAAAATAAGTAAGATGTCGGGCGGACAAAGACGCATGATCCAAACCTTGCTTTTGCTTCATACGAAGTCAAGATTTATTTTATTGGATGAACCGTTCTCTCATCTATCACCGGTACAAACGGAAAAAATAAGCGAAATTATTAAAGAAAAATCTGCTCAAAAAGGCATTCTAATTACTGATCATCTGTATAATGAGATTATGGCAATTAGTGATAAACTTGTGCTATTGCAAAATGGAAAAACTTACACTATTAACTCAAAAGAGGATTTAGTTGACAGAGGATACCTCAATTTTGCCTAATTCTCATAACAAAGCCTTTCAGAACTTACAGAAAGACTTTGTTATAAAATCAAACCTAAATCCTAAACCCTTTAGCCTAATATTCAGGCTGAACAGGTTTATTTCTGAGAATATTCTCAATACTATTCATCACTTTGTCAGTTAGTTTTGGTACAATTTCCAAAGCACCCAGATTTTGTTTCAGTTGATCAACTTTTGATGCTCCTAAAATCACGGTACTCACATTTGGATTTTTAAGACACCAAGCCAATCCTAATTGAGCCATTGGAACTCCCAATTTATCAGCGAATTGTCCTAATCGCTTCGCTTTTTCAATACGATCTTTGGCAAGCGTTCGGTTTTTCAACCAATCCATTCCTTCAATAAACAAGCGTGTATCTTTCGGATCGGCATTATTATACTTTCCTGAAAGCAATCCTGAAGCAAGTGGCGACCATATTGTTGTTCCCATGCCAAACTCCCTGAATAACATGCGATATTCCTTTTCCATCTTTTCTCGCTCAAACATATTGTATTGAGGCTGTTCCATCAAAGGGCCAATCAATCCGTTTTTTGCTGCATAGTAGTGCGCAATAGCAATCTCGACCCCACTCCATTCGGAAGTTCCCCAGTACAAAATCTTTCCTTGTTGTATCAAGGTATTCATCGCTTCTACTGTTTCTTCTATTGGGGTATTTTTGTCGGGACGATGGCAGAAAAACAAATCCAAGTAATCAACATGTAAACGTTTTATAGCTGCTTCACACGCTTCAAAAATATGCTTACGCGACAATCCGCGTTGATTAGGTAAATCCTTCTCCCAACCAAAAAATACCTTACTGGATACAATGTATGAACTGCGCGACCAATCTTTTGATTTTAAAATTTTCCCCAGAACTTCTTCGGCCTTACCCCGCGCATAGATCTCAGCACCGTCAAAAAAGTTTACACCTGCATCGTAAGCAATACTAAGCAACTTATCAGCGGTTTTATCATCAATTTGTTTACCGAAAGTGAGCCATGTTCCAAATGACAGGGCGCTTACCTGTAACCCTGACTTTCCTAATCTCCTGTATTCCATATTTTTTTTGATTTTAAATTATGAATGTTGAATTATAAATAGATTTAATGTTTTACATGCGTTTTATCAAAACTAATGTTATTCCTAACAAAACAGAAGTCTTATTGCATGTCTTTATTTGAATTTAGGAAAGAATGTTTTCTGAAAGATCTATATCTTTAAACCCATTTTGGATGCGATAAAGTAACCTATGAAAATGGACTATCGGGTTATATGTATTTCATAGATAACCCAATAACTAATAACGAATTTAAATGAAGTTAACGCGATTAGAGATAAGAGGATTTAAAAGTTTTGGTGATAAGATTACAATCAATTTTGACGAGGGAGTAACAGCCATTGTTGGCCCAAATGGTTGCGGCAAATCAAATGTGGTGGATGCTATTCGTTGGGTTCTAGGCGAACAAAGTGCTAAATACCTCCGTTCAGAAAAGATGGAAAATATCATCTTTAACGGAACCCGTTCACGAAAGCCAAGCAACCTTGCTGAGGTGTCGTTAACCTTTGATAATACCAAAAATATCCTGCCTACAGACTTTAGTCAGGTTACTATTACGCGCAAACTTTACAGAACGGGCGAAAGTGAATACCGATTAAATGAAGTAACCTGCCGGTTAAAAGACATTACCGATTTATTTTTAGATACTGGTATTGGTCCTGATTCCTATTCGATTATTGAGTTAAAAATGATCGAAGAAATGCTCAATAACAAAGACGGATCACGTCGTAACCTGTTTGAAGAAGCATCAGGAATTTCAAAATATAAAATCCGCAAGAAACAAACCTTCAATAAACTTCGTGATACAGAAGCTGATTTGAATCGTGTTGAAGATATTCTTTTCGAAATCGAGAAACAACTTAAAACACTTGAGTATCAAGCTAAAAAAACCGAACGATATTATCGATTAAAAGATCAATACAAGGAGCTTAGCACTCAACTGGCTACTTTCCGCATTCATACCTTTAAAACATCGTTTGATGATCTGGAAAAACACGAAATCAGACATACGGATGAAAAAATGGCTTTCCAAGCTGAAAGTGATAAAGTAGAGGCTCGACTGCAGGAAGAAAAAACACTGAATTTAATCAAGGAAAAAAATCTCTCCATACAACAAAAAGCCACGAATGATTATGTTAATGGCATTCGTCAGTATGAAAATGAGAAGAAAGTTAAAAACGAACAACTTAAATTTCTACAAGAAAAAGAAAGCCGACTTTCATCTGAACTGACAAATGATCGCAGTTGGTTGGACAATGCGAAAGAAACCCTAGTTCAACTGGAGGAGAGCCGTGCGATTGAATCCGAAAGAATGGATGCTATCCAAAAAATTCTGAATGAATTAAAATTTGAGTTAGAAGATAAAAAAACGGAACAGGATGAACTCAAAACCCAGGTTGACAGCTTAACGGCAAAAGGCCGCAGCCTGCAGGATGAAGTTTATAAAATTGAGAAAGAACGCGACATTCTTGAAATCCAAAGTGAATCCTTGCAACAGGAATTAAATCGAAACGCTAATGATACGCAAACCAAGCAGCTGGAGTTAGATGAGTTTAATACGGCCATTAAACAAGCGCAGGAGATTTATTCGGCTAAAGAACAAGAATTAAACACAGCGGTTGCTGATGAAGAAACGCTTCAGCAAACCATAAAAGATATTGAAGTTGATCTTCAGCAAACTAAAGATCGGATTTCGCAGGAAGGACGTACACTCGACGCCAAACAGAATGAATACAACCTAACCAAAAGTTTGGTTGATAATCTGGAAGGTTATCCTGAATCCATAAAATTCTTGCGTAAGAATGCAAGTTGGGCTAAAAATGCTCCGCTCCTATCCGATGTATTTTTCTGTAAAGAAGAGTATCGTATTGCCATTGAAAATTACCTTGAACCTTACATGAATTATTATGTGGTTCAAAATCATGAAGAGGCATTAACGGCCATTAAATTATTGAGTGACGCGGCCCGCGGTCGTGCAAACTTCTTTGTTTTGGACGCTTTTGCCAATTATGAAGAAAAAGAAACAAGCGCTGCTCCTGATAACTGTATCCCTGCCCTTTCGATCATAGATTCGGAAGATAAATACCGTAAGCTTTGTTCTTTTCTACTGAACAATGTATTCATGGCCGAAAAGGAGGAGGAAAACACTATCAAGGCTAATTCCGGTTCAGATCTTGTTTTGCTGAGTAAATCGGGCAAGTATGCAAAAGCTCGTTTCAGCATGGCTGGCGGATCGGTTGGTTTATTCGAAGGTAAACGTATTGGTCGGGCAAAAAATCTTGAGGTTTTACAAAAAGACATCAACAAACTTCAATCACTAATCGCAGAATTAAAAAACAAAACCGAGTTACTGGTTGAAGAGTTGCAAAAACTTAAAGCAAGCACTAAAACGAGTTTAATTAATCAACTGCGTCAGGAAATCAATAAACTTAATAGCGAATTAATTACACTGGAAGCCCGTCAAGAGCAGCATCGCACCTTTATCAGTAATTCCAATCTACGTAGAGAAGATATTGAGCTGAAGATTAACAGCTATACCAAACAATTGGCTGAAATTAATCCTCAAATTGAAGAATTGCTTGCGCAACGTGAAGACACTTTAAAACGCTTGAACACCCAACAGTATGAGTTTAACATCCTAAACGAAACGGTTACTAAATACGCTAGCAACTTTAATCAACAAAACATCAATTTCCATCAGCAGCAAAATAAATTATCGGTGATTTTGAAGGATGTTGAGTATAAATCCAATCAGCAACGTACCGCCCAAGAGCGTATCGAAAAAAACAGCATCGAGTTAAGTGAAGCAAAGGCAAAAATTTCTGTCTTACTGCAAACAACCGATGACAATGACGATGGTTTATTGGCCATGTACGAACAGAAAGATGCGATGGAAAAAGCCTTAAACGAGGCTGAAGAAGATTACTATAAATCGAAAGGTCAAATTAATGAGTTGGAAAGTTTAATCAATGAGCTGCGCCGTAAAAAGGATAATGTGGAAACGCTGGTAAATCAGTACCGTGAAAAGAAAACCCAGTTGATGATTGAGATAAATTCCATGAAAGAGCGTCTTTCTGTAGAATTCGGTATCGACATCGAAGATTTAAGTGATAGCGTACTTCCTGAAGAACCTGAAGATGAACTGAAACAACGAAATGACAAGGTTAAAAATCAGCTGGATAATTTTGGAGCGATCAATCCAATGGCGATGGAAGCCTATAATGAAATGAATGAGCGTTTTCTATTTATCCTAGCCCAGAAAAAGGATCTGATTGATGCGAAAAACTCATTGATGGAAACCATTACTGAAATTGACAATACTGCTAAAACACAGTTTTTTGACGCATTTACGCAAATCAGAAATAACTTCCAGAAGGTATTCCGTTCACTGTTTAATGAAGAAGACTCTTGTGATTTGATTCTTGCCGATCCTAATGATCCATTGGAATCTGATATCGAAATTATCGCCCGTCCTAAAGGTAAACGCCCACTAACGATCAATCAGCTTTCAGGAGGGGAAAAAACACTTACCGCTACGGCTATTCTTTTCTCGTTGTACCTATTGAAACCTGCTCCGTTCTGTATTTTTGACGAGGTAGATGCTCCGCTTGACGATACCAATATTGATAAGTTCAATAACATCATCCGCAAATTCTCAGACCAAAGTCAGTTCATCATTGTATCGCACAATAAGCGTACAATTGCCAGCACTGATGTAATTTATGGAGTAACAATGGTTGAACAAGGTATCTCGCGTGTTGTGCCGGTAGATATGCGTTCAGTAGAAGTTGATAATGTAGCATAGGTTAAGATGAAAGGATTTAGCCTAATTTACCTTTGACAAATAAAAAGAACTTAATTGAAGGTATTAATGAGTAATATAAAGGCAGGTTATACTAAATTTGGAATACTAGAAAACTTATACTTATGAAACGAAAAATCATTTTAGGAATCTTAGTATTCTTTGCTCTAATTCAATTTATTCGTCCTGCTAAAAATAAAGCATCAGAGATTGCTACAAACGATATTCGTAAGCAATATGCAATGCCGGCCAATGTTGAACAAAGCATGCAAACGGCCTGCTTTGACTGTCATAGCAACAACACCGTTTATCCGTGGTATTCTAATATTCAACCGGTTGCGTGGTGGTTACAACATCATGTGAATGAAGGTAAAGAGGAGCTCAACTTCTCTGAGTTTGCTACTTATAATCCTAAAAAAGCGAATCACAAGCTTGATAAAGTCATTAAATCACAGCAAGATAATTGGATGCCTCTGGATTCGTATTTGTGGATTCATAAGGATGCCCAACTTAGTCAGCAACAAAAAGATGCTATAATTACTTGGGCTAAAGGTGTTCAACAACAAATTAAAGCAGCGAATCCCGGGGTGGATTTCTCGATAAAGAAAAAATAGAAAAGAAAGTTAAAAAGTTAAAATCCGGAAGGATTGAAGCTTGAAAAAGACATCATAAACTGAACTTTTGAAACTTCAACCTTCAACCTTACACTTAAAACCTTACACCTTCACCAACTCTCCTACAGGTAAGAAATCTACAATAATATCGTTTTCAATCGAGGTGCCAATGAATAAAATATCGTCATTAATCAGGCCATGATCTAACTGCAGTTTTTCGAGGGTTTCTTTTTGTGTTTTACTGTCTGTTTCTTCCACAAAATAACAAGCCAGGTATTTTTCTAAATTATTCCATTCTATCTGGCGAATCTTATTGAGTTGTTCTTCTTGTTCACCTGAGGTTACTATAAAAATAAGCTTACGATCCGTTACCAGTTCTTGCATAAACTCCAGTACCTGTTTATACATGAGTAATTTCAAAGGCAAGCGCGATATGCGAAACAGACGTTCAAAATTTTCCTTTATCTCTTCATTTATATTGAAGTGATGCAAACAAGCATCTATTAACTCATTCCGATTAAGACTATCATGTTTCAGCACTAAAAAATCAACAATGCGCTTACCCTCTTGCAAACCCGGCGAGGTGTATTCCATAAACTGTCCAAAAAGATAATAAACCTGGAAATCGTAATCTTTAGCCGGGAAAATGGTATTATCCAAATCAAAAACAAAAGCTTTTTTATTGGAGTATTTCTCTAGCAATGAATTTTCGTAAACTGACATTCGTAATAAAACGTTTTTAGATAAGAGCTAACTCTTTATTTAAGTATAACAAGGGAAAATTCAAGTCGGTAATTTTACTTGAACCTTGCAATAAATGATTAATGGCTACTAATTGGATGACATTAGCTGTTGGTTGAAACGTAAGGATGAAATAACCATCTAGATCCAGTTCTTTAGTAATATGTTCAACCAAACCCGAAACTAAAGCTCCTTCTTCATTTTGGCGAGTGAATTTAACTACGGCTCCGTTTTCGGCTAATACATGAACGTTAAATAATTCTGACTCAGAATATTCGCTAAGAACAATTGGAGAAAAATCATCTTTCTTCAAAATTCTGTTCAGCAGTTCAAAATTAATCAACGGTTTTGCAGTATCAGGAAACAGTAAATTGTCGGTAGAAACTTGATCGTCAACGATTAACTGTTGTAAACCATTATTATTATTATTATTATTATTATCGGGTTGTATTTTTACTTTTTGCGAAGGATAACCTAAAGAAATCAATGCTTTTGATATCTCTTCAAAGCGCATAACTCGTTTAAATGCCGGCACTTTTACTTTTCTGTGGTTAAAAAAAGTATACAGCTGTGCTGAGGAAGTAATAATATCCAGCACTTTTTTATCGGGTGCTAAAATTTTTACTCCGTATTCTCCAAACAGCATTTTAGCCTGAGCTAACAATTTCACTTCTTCTGATAATAGCGGAATTACTGCCGATATTTGATTATCAAGACAAGTGGTAAGAATTTTATGAGCAAATGCAGGATCAACAAAAGAAGGAATGCGAATAAATTTTTCACCTACAAGCGGAGCTGAATCACTTAAAATAAGCTCAAAGCTTTGGTTTGATAAACAATTGTAAATATATTCTGCGGAAGCTGTGGTAGCTCCGGTTATTAGGATTTTCATTTTATAATTACGCCAATTTAAAAACAATGATTAATTGCGGGTTACGGTTTAAATAGAGTATAGAAGATTACCCTTCTTACTAATTATTAACTATTAACCAGTAACTATCCGCGTCAGTTGCTCAACACCAACAATTTTTCCATCTTTCATAAGTAACTCACGATCTGCCATACCAGCTAATTCTTCATTATGAGTTACTACCACAAATGTTTGTCCGAAGTGATTACGTAGATCAAAGAACAGTTTATGAAGTTCTTTAGCATTCGTTGAATCCAGGTTACCGGAAGGTTCATCGGCAAAAATGATAGCAGGGCGATTAATTAAAGCTCGTGCCACCGCCACACGTTGCTGTTCACCTCCTGATAGCTCGGTAGGTTTATGCGTCATTCGATCTTTTAAACCAAGCATTTCAAGTAGTTCACTCGCATTTTTTTCCGCTTCTTTTTTTGACTTATTGGCGATATAAGCAGGAATACACACGTTTTCAATGGCATTGAATTCCGGTAAAAGATGGTGAAATTGAAAAATAAAGCCAATTCGTGAATTACGAAACGCACTAAGTCGCTTAGGATTTAACGATCTGACATCGGTTCCATCAATAATTAATGAACCCTGATCTGCTTTATCAAGCGTTCCGGCAATGTGTAATAAGGTACTTTTACCGGCACCCGAAGCGCCGACGATAGAAACTACTTCTCCCTTTTCAACAAAAAGATCAACACCTTTAAGTATTTCAAGATTTCCGTAAGCTTTATGCAGATTAGTGGCTTTTAGCATGAGCCCAAAATTAGTAATTAGTAATAAATTTTAAGTTATAATTTAAAGCTGATTGCACCCAATCTTTGAGCGACACCTTACAACTATACAATTAAAATATAGCTTAAAATCAGTTATATTTATATATCAAGTTAAAGAAATATGAAAAAATCGCTCTTATTCCTTTCAACACTCCTCATTTATTTAGTCGCCTGTACACATTCAGAATCAGAAAAAGAAAAGAAAATTACTGCTTCCGATTCAACTAAAAATAAAACTGCTGACTCCTTTACTACAATTGATAGCCAAGTAAATGCCATTCAAAAATCAATTCCGTCTCTTCCATATGTGCGTAGCATGAAATATGAACGCAATGATTCTACCACTTTTGATGTTTCTGTTTATTTAAACGGTGCAAATCCGGTTTCAATGTACGAGGAAATTAACGCTGGAAAAAAAGGCTATAAACGTCGTACTATCTATTTTATAGATGATAAACCAAGCTTTGTATCAACAACCGAAAAAAAAGTAGACGGTAAAAATTACATCTTCAAAGAAACTAAATCTTACCTGGATAATGGAAAACTAGTAATCTCGTTATCAAGAAGTGCCACCCATACCAGTGAATTAATGAACAAGACATTTGAACCTGAAAATAACGACACAACAAATTATAATGAAATCCTAAAAAGGATGAACAGGGCTTTAGCTAAATCAGGTGAATTTGATCTACTGTTCAGTAAAATTAAAAAAGTAGGAAACCGAACTTATTTGGTTTTAAGTAAGCCTTCTAAAGATAGTTATCATACCAATTTACTCATCTTGCCAGGCACAAAAGATATTATGATAAAAAAAATACAGGCTAATCCAGAAAAATTTGAGGGAAAAAAGCTAGATGTAAAATGGGAATATCAAAATAGAAATGGCAGCGAACAACTCATCTACAATGGCGTGAACGCTAAAAACTAACCACTTACAACTAATAGTGTCAGATCACAGGTAAAATCCAAAGGCGCTATGATAGTTTACAAATTTCCTGTTAAAAAAAGAAAATGAGTGAGAAATTAAAAAATTGACAAAGAGCATTTTTTAAAATTGGCTATAAACACTACTTTTACGCCGAAAAATAAGTAGAACCTATTTCAAATGAATATTCACGAGTATCAGGGAAAATCAATTCTAAAAGGCTTTGGAGTTCGTATCCAGGAAGGTATCGTAGCCGATACTGCTGAACAAGCGGTTGAAGCAGCAAAACAGTTACAAGCTGAAACCGGCACCGGATGGTGGGTAGTGAAAGCTCAAATCCACGCAGGTGGACGCGGTAAAGGTGGCGGTGTTAAATTGGCTAAAAACCTGGATGAAGTTAAGGAAAGAGCTAGCCAAATTATCGGCATGCAATTGATTACTCCTCAAACCGGCCCTCAGGGTAAAAAAGTTAATAAGGTGTTGATCGCTCAGGATGTTTATTATCCTGGTGATACCCCAACTGCCGAATTTTACATGAGCGTTCTATTGAATCGTTCTACTGGCCGTAACATCATTATGTACTCTACAGAAGGTGGAATGGACATTGAAGAAGTGGCAGAACACACTCCTCATTTAATCTTCAAAGAAGAAATTGATCCTAAAGTTGGACTTCAGGGATTCCAGGCCCGCAAAATCGCTTTCAATTTAGGTTTAACCGGTGAAGCGCATAAAGAAATGGTGAAATTTGTAACTGCTTTATACAAAGCGTACGAAGCAACCGATTCATCTATGTTTGAGATCAATCCTGTATTGAAAACTTCTGATAATAAGATCTTAGCCGTTGATGCGAAAGTGAATTTGGATGAGAACGCTTTGTTCCGTCATCCTGATTTAGCTGCAATGCGCGATGAAACAGAAGAAGATCCTACAGAAGTAGAAGCTGGTAAATCAAACCTTAACTATGTTAAACTTGATGGTAACGTAGGCTGTATGGTAAATGGTGCCGGTTTAGCAATGGCAACCATGGACATCATCAAATTAGCCGGTGGTGACCCTGCTAACTTCTTGGATGTTGGTGGTACTGCAAACGCTAAAACTGTTGAAGCTGGTTTCAAAATCATTCTTAGCGATCCAAATGTAAAAGCAATCTTAATCAATATATTCGGCGGTATCGTTCGTTGTGACCGTGTTGCTCAAGGTGTTATCGATGCTTATAATAGTATCGGAAATATTCCTGTTCCAATTATCGTTCGTTTACAAGGAACCAACGCTGTTGAAGCTAAAAAATTGATCGACGAATCAGGCTTGCAAGTTTACTCTGCAATTGAGTTTAAAGAAGCTGCTGATTTAGTTACTAAAGTATTAGCGAAATAATAAGGACCTAAAGTCCATAGACCATAGTCCATGGTTTATAGTCACATTTCCATGGACTATGGACTATGGACTTTTTAATGAAAACACACACTCAAAAAAACATAACGCACATGGCAAAAAGAGCCAAGATCAAAGAGCTTCTGAAATCAACGGCGTTTGGTACAGAAGTTACTATTAAGGGTTGGGTACGTACGTTCCGCAACAGTCAGTTTATTGCAATTAATGATGGATCTACAATCAGCAACATTCAGGTTGTGGTTGATTTTAACAATACTGATGATGCTTTATTAAAACGTATTACTACCGGCGCGGCACTTTCTGTTACTGGTGAGTTGGTGGAATCTCTGGGTAAAGGGCAAACAGTAGAAATTAAAGCTAAACAGGTTGAAATTTTAGGTGATTGTGATGCGGAAAAATTCCCATTGCAACCTAAAAAACACAGTCTGGAGTTTTTGCGTGAAATCGCTCATTTGCGTTTCCGCACTAACACTTTCAATGCAGTTTTTAAAGTTCGGCATGCACTTGCATTTGCGGTACATAAGTTCTTTAATGATCGCGGGTTTGTGTACATGCACACTCCAATCATTACAGGTTCTGATGCTGAAGGAGCCGGAGAAATGTTCCGTGTTTCTACGTTAGAACTAGGCAATCCGCCAAGAACTGATGATGGTGCCATCAATTTCAAAGAAGATTTCTTCGGAAAAGAAACTAATCTAACCGTTTCCGGACAGTTAGAAGCCGAATTGGCAGCAATGGCTTTTGGTGAAGTTTATACTTTCGGTCCTACTTTCCGTGCGGAAAATTCAAACACAACCCGTCACTTGGCTGAGTTCTGGATGATTGAGCCAGAAGTTGCTTTCAATGATTTGGTTGATAACATGGATTTGGCAGAAGACCTGCTTAAATACGTGATCAAATATGCAATGGAAAACTGTGCTGAAGAGCTGGAATTCCTGAAAACACGTTTATTGGAAGAGGAAAAACAAAAACCTCAAACAGAACGCAGCGAACTGGATTTGTTAGCTAAGTTGAATTTCTGTTTAGATAATGAATTTGAGCGCGTTACGTACACCGAAGCAATTGAAATTTTGAAGAATTCAAAAGCTAATCAGAAGAAGCAATTCAAATATTTAATTGAAGATTGGGGCGCCGACCTTCAATCAGAACATGAACGTTACCTGGTTGAAAAACACTTTAAAAAACCGGTGATCTTAACTGATTATCCAAAAGATATTAAAGCGTTCTACATGCGTCAAAATGAAGATGGCAAGACAGTTCGTGCTATGGACATCCTGTTCCCAGGCATTGGTGAAATTGTTGGAGGTTCACAACGTGAAGAGCGTTTAGAGCTGTTGGAAAAACGTATGCAAGAAATGCATATTCCTGCTGAAGAAATGTACTGGTACTTGGATACCCGTCGCTTTGGTTCTGCTCCGCATGCAGGCTTCGGTTTAGGTTTTGAACGTTTGGTATTATTCGTTACCGGTATGACCAACATCCGCGATGTAATTCCTTTCCCACGTACACCGAAGAATGCTGAATTTTAAAAAAATAAAAGATTAAAGTATAAGGCAAAAAGCTGTTCCATTGTAGAACAGCTTTTTTTATAGAAATAGAGTTTAAAGCGAAGAATTACAAAGTGGTTTCCACGATTTTAAGTCGTGCCTCCACTAACTGAGTTGCAATGAGCAGCCTCCTTCTACACCATAATCCAACAGGCCCGAATCTTTAAGATTCGGGCCTTCTAAAATCTTATTTATTTAAGTAGAAAATTACAAACCTACATTTGCAGTATACTTAATAACTGCAGTGCAGTGTAGAGGCTCAGTTGTAGCACGACGAGTTGCACCAGATACCCTTACGTAAAAGTTTGAAGCCGAAAAATAATCTTTCAAATCAATAGTACTGTTTACTGGAATCTCTAATCTGGAAGCTGTAGTAGTAGGATTTGAAGCTACTTCGGCAAGAGTAACAAAGTTTGTATTGGTATTTGATGAAAGCTCTACTTTTACATTTTGTAAAGCAGAAAAATCATTATCCCTTATTATAGCGGTGTTTAATTCTAATACACAAGATGTAATTTTCAATGATCTTATATTATTCACCCCAAATTTCTCTCCGGCACTTGCTTTAATCAGTGCATTTACATCCATTGCGGTAGAACCTGTGGTAACCGCAACACTACCTTGAGCTGTTTTCGGAATATCAAATGTAAGGGTCGACATACTCAAATTCACATCAGCTGTTACTAAGTCTTTAACTTTCTCGCAACTAGAAGTTGTTAATCCTATAATGGTTAACAGGGCAATGGAGGCAATTTTAAATTGTTTTAGCATCGTTTTAATTTTAAAGAGTAAGTTTTTTATGTTTAAGGTTGCAAAAATAATTTTATAAATTAATAAAATATCCAATGATAAACTATTAAAAAGCAAAAGGAATAAAAATTCCTTTTAAGAATTACAAACCGGCCATTCAGCTTCTAAATCAAAACTGTTGACCTATCGCCCATGGACTAAAGACTGATTTCCTTATCTTTACTTATCATGTTATTAAAAATCTACCCAGAAAACCCGAATCCCAAAGCGATAGAACAAGTGGTGGCTTGCCTTAAAAAAGGTGGAGTGATCATCTACCCTACTGATACCGTTTACGGAATGGGTTGCGACATTACCAATCATAAGGCTATTGAACGCATTTGCCAGATTAAAGGTATTAAACCTGAGAAAGCCAATCTTTCTTTCATCTGTTATGATTTAAGTCACTTGGCTCAGTATACCAAACCCGTTGACACTGTAATTTTCAGAATGCTTAAAAGTCATTTACCGGGTCCGTTTACCTTTATTTTTAATGCCAGCAGTCTGGTACCTAAGCTACTGAACAGTAAAAAGAAAACTGTGGGTATTCGTGTACCTGATAATGACATAGCCCGTGAAATTGTAAACCAGTTGGGTAATCCTATTGTATCAACTTCTATTCATGATGAAGATGAGATCATAGAATATTCTACGGATCCGGAATTGATTTATGAGAAATATCAAGATTTGGTAGATATAGTAATTGACGGTGGTTATGGGGATAACGAAGCCTCTACCGTAGTGGATTGTACCAGTGATCCGATTGAGGTTATTCGTCAGGGAAAAGGAATATTAGAAGGATAATTTTCGATGATGGAATCAGGATAAATTGATAACATTAACAGATTTATATATGTATTTTAAAAGGACCACTTTATTATTCTGTTTGTTATTATTTCTAGCCTCCTTTAAACCGGAAAACAATTCCTGGATACGCATTAATCAATTGGGTTATATTCCCAATGGAATAAAAGTAGCAGTTTGGGTGAGTAAAGAAAACGTATCCATCACCAAATTTCAGCTAGTTGATTCAGCAACACAGAAAGTTGTATTTACAGCAAAATCCGGCAAAGCATTCGGTAGTTACGGCCCTTTTACTCAATCCTATCGATTAAACTTTTCTACTTTCAAACAACCGGGAACCTATTATTTGAAAATGGGAGAAACTGAATCTCCAGTTTTTAAAATTGCTGCAAATGCGTATGCAGGCACGGCAGATTTTGCCCTACGATACATGCGCCAACAACGCAGCGGCTTTAATCCTTACCTTAAAGATTCTTGTCATACTACTGACGGTTACACCATGTACGGCCCGATGCCGGATACTACTCTCATCAATGTTTACGGTGGCTGGCATGATGCTTCTGACTATTTACAATACTCAACAACTTCGGCCAATGCAACCTATCACCTGTTAGCAGCTTACCGAGATTTCCCTACTGTATTTACGGATCGTTACCTTACCAATGGCCTGGAGGGTAACAACGGCATTGCAGATATTTTAGACGAAGCAAAATGGGGATTGGATTGGTTGTTAAAAATGCATCCCAAAAAAGACTGGTTGTTTAATCAAATTGCCGATGATCGAGATCATCAAGGAGTACGTTTACCTACGCTGGACTCAATTGATTATGGACTAGGTAAAGCCAAAGGCCGACCAGTATATTTTGCAACCGGGCAACCACAGGGTTTAGGAAAATTTAAAAACCGATCAACCGGAGTAGCGTCTACTGCAGGAAAATTTGCCAGTGCATTTGCGTTAGCTGCCCAACTCTATAGTAAAGATTCTTCACGCTATTCTTTATTCAGAAGCAAAGCATTATCCTCCTATCAGTTGGGGTTGGCTAAACCAGGCGTTTGTCAAACAGCACCCAACCGGGCTCCTTATTTTTATGAGGAAGAAAATTGGACGGACGATATGGAACTCGCAGCGGCCGCTTTATTTCAACTTACCGGTGAAAAAAAATACGCTGACCAATCGTTAAAATATAGTTTGGGAGAAAAAGTTACGCTATGGATGGGAGCTGATACTGCAAGACATTATCAATGGTATCCGTTTCACAACTTTGGGCATTATGAATTGGCAAAAACTTCAGATTCTAAAAACAAGGCTGAATTAATCGGGTATTATAAACAGGGTATTGATCGCGTTTGGCAAAAGGCAAAAAACAATGCTTTTTATCGCGGTGTGCCATTCATTTGGTGTTCCAACAACCTAACAACCTCATTTGTCATACAATGTTATTTGTACCGTAGTATCAGCAGTGACAAGCAATATGCTGAATTAGAGCAAGCCAATATCGATTGGCTTTTTGGCTGCAACCCATGGGGAACCAGTATGGTTTATGGCCTCCCTCAAAATGGTGATACTCCAACTGATCCACATTCGGCTTTTACGCATCTGAAAAAATATCCAATAAATGGTGGATTAGTCGACGGGCCGGTTTATGGATCCATCTACAAAAATCTCATCGGAATAAAATTGAATGAACCCGACGAGTATGCTGAATTCCAATCCAACCTGGTGGTTTATCATGATGACTATGGTGATTATAGTACCAACGAACCCACAATGGACGGAACAGCCTCTCTGATCTACCTGTTGGCGGCAAAAGAAAATGAATCCCGGGAGGTGATTAAACCAAAAAAGCAGTAGTTGATTCATATGGAGCTATCATACGCGGTGACACTTCCAAAAAACAAATAGCCCTGGTTTTTACCGGTGATGAGTTTGCCGATGGTTCAGAATTCATCCTCAATACGTTAAAAAAACAAGCTATTCATGCTTCCTTTTTCTTAACCGGTAAATTTTACAGCAATCCGGCTTTTGCTTCCATTATTCAAAGAATGAAAAAAGAAGGGCATTATTTGGGAGCTCATTCTGACCAGCATTTGTTGTATTGTGATTGGACCAAACGCGACAGTCTGTTAGTTACTCATGAGCAATTTACGACCGATTTAAAAGCCAACTATAAGCGCATGGCACAACTGGGCATTACGAAAACCGATGCGCCCTATTTCCTTCCACCCTATGAATGGTATAATACCAAGATAGCCGAATGGACAAAAGAACTGGGATTACAATTAGTTAACTTTTCTCCCGGAACCCGTTCAACTGCTGATTATACCTGGCCAGAAATGGGCCTAAGGTACCGTTCATCTGATGAAATTTACCGTTCAATTATCGATTATGAAACGAAAAATCCGCAGGGATTAAATGGGTATATCTTACTCCTTCACATCGGTACGGATCCGAGAAGAACGGATAAATTTCATTTACAATTGGATAAACTGTTAAAAGAACTAAAAAGCAGAGGTTATACATTTTTTAAGATAAATGAATTATTAAACTAAATGCTATAAAGTTGGTTTATCTTTAAACCACATTAATTTGTATCTAAAATAAAACGCTCATGGTAAAAGTAGCATTATTGGCAAGGCTGGAAGCTAAACCAGGTAAAGAAAAAGAATTAGCCGATTTTCTTGAAAGTGCCTTCCCCCTTGCATTAGCCGAACCCGATACCATTAGTTGGTATGCAATACAACTAACACCATCTACTTTTGGTATTTTTGATACTTTCCCGCATGAAGAAGGTCGTAAAGCTCATCTTGAAGGTAAAATTGCTGCTGCTTTAATGGCAAATGCATCCAAATTATTGAGCCAACCACCGGTAATAGAACATGTAAATATAATAGCTGCAAAACAACCCATTCAAGCTAAACAATGGCATTAGAACCAGAATTAAAAGAAGCGATTCTAAATTTATCGGCTAAGGATAGAGATAAGTTGTTGCTTCGACTTATTACCAAAGACAAAAAACTAACAAAACAATTACAACATCAATTACTCGATGGACCAGAAAGTCTGGATAGAAAACGCGAGGAGGTTAGTAATACCATAAATGAACATATTAATCGAATTGGTAATTACCATCCTCCTCGTGTTTTTTTAAGTAACCTGCGTGAATGGAGTGCATTGATAAGTGAATATGCTTCCATAACGAAAGACAAATACGGTGAGATGGAATTGAGGTTGTTTCTACTTGAAAAAATACAAGAATTTGGCGCCGACTATTTGGTTAACCTTAGCGAAAAAAATGAAAAACTGGCGAGTTACGTTGCCGGAAGAATCAAACAAATTTTACCCATCTACCATAAACTTCACGAGGATTTTCAATTTGATTTCAGAGAGCGATTGAACAATGTGCTTTCCTTTGCTCGTTCTTCAGTAGTTTATTATTACGCGAAGGAACTAGGGTTTCCGAAGGAGGTTTAGGAAATTTCTTATGGCCAGCATTTCGATTTCGAAAGTGCTCCCTCTAATGTAGGTCCATATCAGATTTAATATTTATTTTTTTAGAAATAACACTATGAACTAATTTTATTAACTGATTATAAGAGGCATTAGTATCATGAAGCAAATTTTATTTAATGACATCGTTATACCGACCTAGTTTAAATAACTGTTTAATGAAAACTCTTCTTCATGGCATTATTCAGCGTATGGGCGCTCCAATAGCCACTGGCAATAATTCGGCGAATGGTGAACAATGGATCTTCCTGATCTTTTTTGTCGGCCAGGCTAAATGCAGCTTTAAAGCCTCGTTGTCTTAACTCCGGAAAAGCTTCTTTATTCCATAAACCAAAGGGATAAGCAAAGTAATCAATCGTTTTACCGGTAATTGTTTCCAATGTTTTGGTAGGCTTTTCAACTTGAGTTACCCAATCCTGACCTTGGTATTTTTTTACGTTATGATGATCCCAGGTATGACTGCCAATTACATTTCCTTCATCTGATAACTGTTTAATTTGATCTTTGGTCATGTAATTTGGACGTCCAATTGAAACCGTCATTATAAAATAGACTGCTTTAAAGTCATACTTTTTAAGCTCTTGGTTGGCAACCACAAACTGATTGGCCTCGGTATCGTCGAACGTTAACATAACCGGCTTTGATGGAAGTGGATCACCATAAACAAGGTAATTATAAACCTGGTCGGGCAGAACCGTGTGATAACCACTATCGGCAAGCATTTTTACATGCTCCTTAAAAGTGTTTACAGGTATAATATAATCTTTGGCTGCTTTTGAGTCCGAAGCCTTCCAGTCTCGTATTTGATGGTAGCAAAGGATAGGAACTTCTTTGCGTGCAAGAATTTCAGCCACACTTGCCGCTTTGCCATCAATTTTATTTACTGATGCATGCCCTACCGTTGAATCGGCATTGATTTCAACTACTTTGCCCGAATCAACCGATGATTTCTCTCCTGTTGACTGACCTTTTTGTCCACAAGAAACCGCCGAAATCAACATTCCAGCAAGTAAGGTATATTTTAAATAATGCTTAATCATAATTGCTATAAAAGCTGCAAATTAATAGAATGGAAATTTGTAAAGCAACGTTAGAACCAAAAAAGTGGTGGCCAAACTTAGAGTCGTGCCACTCTTTTAAAAGAAATGAAAAGAAAAAGCCGTATTTTGTACCGGTGTACCAAACCGTAAAATTTCATTTAATAGTTTGGGATTACTCTTAAAATAATCCTTGTTTACATCATGGGTAAATACGTTCATGCCTTCAACATTACCAATGTAATAACAATGTAGTATCTCGATGATATCTTTTGATTGGGGATGCACATAAAAACATAAAATATCAATATCGTCTTCAGTGTTGACGCAGCGGTCACTTCCAAGTTTCAATGAAACAGAAGAATCTGGCTGGCCGATGCAATGCCATCATGGTAAACCTCTTGTATCTTGGGTCTTGAATCTTTAATCTAAATAAGCAGATTCCTCTTTTTTCTTAAGCCCTACTTTAACCAATAGGTAGCCAACAAAACCTGAAAGAAGAGAACCGACAAGGACAGCAATTTTTGCGAAGCTTTGGAGCTCGGGTTCTTTAAAAGCGAGCAGGGAAATAAAAATGGACATGGTGAAGCCTATACCTCCAAGAAACCCTACGCCTACAATCTTTTTAAAATTAATTTTTGAAGGCCAGGAAGCCATTCCTGTTTTAACAGCCAGGTAAGAGAACAAAGAAATGCCAACAGGTTTACCAAATAGCAATCCTAAGATGATGCCAATACCAAGAGAAGAAGTATAAACCTCCTTAAATGGCATATTAAACACAATTCCGGTATTGCATAAGGCAAAAAGTGGCATGATTAAATAAGAAGAATACTGATGCAGGCCATGTTCTAAATATTCGGCAGGAGAATGATCGTGGTATTCTGATTTCATAGGGATGGCAAGTGCGAGCAAAACACCGGCAATAGTGGCATGAATACCCGATTTAAGCATAAAATACCACATAACAACACCTATTAATAAATAAATGGATAGATTAGTAAATTTTAGTTTATTGCAGATTAAAAGCGCAGAAAAGACCCCCAAAGCAATCAGTAGATTTTGCAATACTAAACCATGTGAATAAAAAATAGCAATCACTACGATAGCACCCAAATCATCAACCACAGCCAAGGCCGTTAAGAAAACCTTTAAGCTTAAAGGCACACGTTTGCCCAACAGGGAGAGAATACCAAGTGCAAAAGCAATATCGGTAGCCATTGGAATCCCCCAACCTCCTGCAGTTGGAGTACCTTTGTTGATGAACAAATAAAGAAGCGCAGGAACAAGGGACCCTCCGAATGCTGCCATAAGTGGTAAAGAGGCTTTCTTAAAGGACGAAAGCTCTCCATTAATCAGCTCCCGCTTAATTTCTAGGCCAACAACCAAAAAAAACACGGCCATCAACCCATCATTTATCCAGTGTTCAACACTCAATTTCAAACTTAAACTGAAACCTTCAAAACCAACATATTGATGCCAAAAACTGAGATAATGTTCACTCCATCGGCTATTTGCAGCCAACAAAGAAAACACAGTACAAACAATCAAAATTACACCTGAGACTTGTTCTGCTTTAAGAAAGGAAATAATTGGCCTGAAAACTTTTTTTCTGATAGTATAGGTAGCTTCATTCATAAGAAAGGCAAATTTATAGAATTGCTTTAACAAATTCTTGTACACGAATTTCGTCAAAGCCTTCATTCAAGGATTTCACAAACGCACTACCAATAATTGCCCCATTGGCTGTTCCGCAGGCTTTTGTAAAACTTTCACGATCCGAAATACCAAAACCAATCATCAAAGGATTTTTAAGCTGAAGGTTTTTCAAACGATTAAAGTAGATATTGGTTTGATCAGAGCTGACTGCTAAGTTCTTACCAGTGGTAGCCGATGAAGAAAGCGCATAAATAAACCCTTCGCTAAGTGCGTCGATTTTACGAATGCGTTCATCAGAACTTTGTGGCGTTATCAAGAAAATATTGCACAAATTATTTCGCATAAAATAATACTGATACATTTCTTCGTATTCGTACATTGGCAAATCCGGAACGATTACGCCGTCCACTCCTGCCGCTGCCACATCAGTACAAAACTTCTCTACCCCATACTGCAAAACAGGATTTACATACCCCATCAAAATAATTGGAAGATTGATTTCTTTACGAAGATCTTTTAATTGTTCAAATAATACCTTTAAGCTCATCCCATTTTTCAGGGCAACTTCGCTGCTTTGCTGAATAGTTGGCCCATCTGCTACCGGATCTGAGTACGGAAAACCAATTTCCAGAAAATCAGCACCCGCATTTTCCAACGCTTTTGCAATTTTTAACGTATCCGTCAACTCAGGATAACCAGCAGTGAAATAGATGGATAAAAGGTTATTTTGTTTATGCTTGAATAATTCAGTTAGTCGGTTGTTCATTTTTTATGAGTATTGTGATCTGCGATGTGAGATATGAGTATTATTTATCTCAATACTCCTCTCTCGATACTTACATCTCTATAATTTAAAATAATCCATATAGGTTTGAAGATCCTTATCTCCACGACCGGAAAGACAAACCACTACTTGTTCGCTACCCTTGAATTTCATTTTTTCCAGATAAGCCAATGCGTGAGCCGATTCAATTGCCGGAATAATACCTTCGAGTTTGGAAAGCAACATACCTGCCTGCATCGCTTCGTCATCCGTTATATTCACGTATTCTCCCCTGCCAGATTTAAACAAATGAGCGTGTTGTGGACCTATACCAGGGTAATCCAAACCTGCAGAGATAGAATGTGGTTCAATCACTTGGCCATCCTCTGTTTGCATTAAGATCGAACGACTACCATGCAAAACACCTTCATTTCCCAAGGTGGTAGTTGCTGCCGACATACCCGAATTCACACCGTGTCCACCAGCTTCCACTGCAATCAATTTAACCGATTCATCATTTAAGAAATGATAAAAAGCCCCCATAGCATTGCTACCTCCTCCTACACAAGCCAATACGTAATCAGGTAGTTCTCTTCCTATTTTTTCTTTCAGCTGTTCCCGAATTTCAGCACTAATAACCGACTGAAAACGAGCAACCATATCAGGATAAGGATGAGGACCAACCACTGAACCGATAATGTAATGCGTATCAACAGGATTATTGATCCAATCGCGCATGGCTTCGTTGGTCGCATCTTTTAAGGTTTTGCTACCACAAGTTGCAGCCCGAACGGTTGCACCCAGCATTTTCATACGCGCCACATTGGGCGCCTGCCGCTTAATATCCACTTCACCCATATAAACCACACATTCCAATCCACGCAGCGCACAAACCGTTGCAGTTGCTACACCGTGTTGCCCGGCACCTGTTTCTGCAATAATTCTTGTTTTGCCGAGTCTTTCAGCTAACAGAATCTGTCCGATGGTATTATTTACCTTATGTGCACCGGTATGATTCAAATCCTCCCGCTTCAGGTAAATATTAGTTCCATAGCGTTCTGAAAGACGTTTTGCATAGAACAATGGCGTTTCTCGTCCTACATAATCTTTCAGTAACTGCCTGAATTCTTCTTGAAATGAAGGATCGTAAATGATATCCAAATAATTTTGACGTAATTCTTCTACGTTAGGATAAAGCATTTCAGGGATGTAAGCTCCGCCGAAATCACCAAAATAGCCTTTTTCATTAACGTAGTAGTTTATAGTGGTCTCGTTCATATATAGTTATGAATTTATTGGTTTAGAATTATTCGACATTTATTTTTTAAATCCAGTATTCAATGATTTTCAGCTTTCTGCATTTCGCTAAATACTGCACTTACTTTGTTAAAATCTTTTAAGCCGGGCTCAGTTTCAAGTTTACTGTTAAAGTCAATACCATAAATGTTCAAACCGGATACCTTGAGTTGTACTATTTCTTCAATGTTTGCGGCATTGATCCCTCCACTTAAAAAAAATGGTTTCTTATTATCGTACTGCTTCAGTATGGACCAATCAAAAGTTTCTCCTGAGCCCCCGTGATCAACCGTTTTAGTATCAAACAAAAAATAATCACATGCGGATTGATATTTTTTCAATTGAGCAAAATCAAAATCCTTATCCACTCCAAACGATTTAATAACCTCAACGCCGGGCGATCTTAACTGATTACAGTAATCAGCGTTTTCCTTTCCGTGTAATTGAACTGCATCAAAATCATGGTCGGCTACAATTTCCATTACATCTTCCAATTTTGCATTTACAAAAACGGCTACTTTCTTAACACCGGCGGGTACAGCTTTTAGAAGCTCCAACTTATCAAAATACCTAGGTGATTTTGGATAAAAGATAAAGCCTAAATAATCAGGAACCAAAGCTGCCACCTGAACGATATTTTCGGCATGTTTCATTCCGCAGATCTTGATTTTCATAGTATTATTAAAACAATTACTTTTCACTTCCAACTTTTACTAATTCAATAAGGCTTTAAAACTAGCAAGCGCTTTTCCTCCAAGCAATGATTCTTCGGCCTTTGCCATACAATCGTCCAATGAAGCGTGTTCCTCAATACACTGAATTGCTAGTCCTGCATTACTAACCACTACTTTATTTTGAGCGGGAGTACCTTCACCTTTTAACACCTTCATAAAAATAGCTGCTGATTCTTCTACCGAATCTCCTCCTTTAATACTTTCAGCATTAAGCCGCATTCCCAACTCCTCAGGCTGATAGATGCGTTCTCCGCTTTTTGAAAACGTTTTAAATGCATCGGTAAGTGATATTTCATCATAACCTTCGAGCGTATGCAGAATAATGTAATTTCTGGTTGATTTCTGATATAGATAAGCGTATAAACGGGCTAATTCTAAACTAAACACGCCTACAATTTGATTTTTAGGTTTTGCAGGATTCACCATTGGACCCAACATATTGAAAAACGTTTTCACCCCTAATTCCTTTCGAATGGGTGCAACGGTTTTCATGGCCGGATGAAATAATGGCGCATGAAGAAAACAAATACCTGATGTTTCCAACTTACGCTGCAATGTTGAACTATCATTCGTGAATTTATAACCTAAATATTCCATTACATTTGATGAACCACATGCCGAAGAAACGCCGTAATTCCCATGTTTTGCAACTTGGTATCCGGTACCGGCAACCACAAATGATGCTAAGGTGGAAATATTAAAAGTATTCTTACCATCCCCTCCGGTTCCGCAAAGGTCAATCAGATTATCAGCAGGAAGCTCTATCTTTAAACAAAGTTCAAGCATGGCATCCCGAAAACCTTCCAACTCTTCAACGGTAATACTGCGCATACAATAAGCCGTCATAAAGGCTGCCATTTGGGAATTATTGTATTTACCGGAAGCAATATCAGTAAGAATTTCTTTTGATTCTTCCTTTCCAAAGGTTTTTCCTTCGAATAAATGCGATAGTATTTTTTTCATCTTAATTTAGATATGCATATGGAGAAAACATTTCTCTCTTTAACAATTCTGAATACATTTATTTAATCATTTTTTCATTCCTGCTCTCCCCTCTGGCGGAGAGGTCAAGGCTGAGACAATAAAAAAGGGTTACCGTCGCACGATAACCCTTCATAAGCTTAATATTTTGGTTTACTTAAAATATACCCGGTTACCGCAAATTATCTTTGCTTGCCACCAAATGATATTTAAGTTTAATAAGTTCATACCTGTTTTTTTCTGTAAGTGGTTGTTTTTTTATTGGTCATCTAGACCCCCAACAAACCTTCCCGAGATTGAATTAACTCATACGGTTTTTTCAAATATGAACACAATTTTATTTAGATGCAATAAGGAATTAAAAAAAGTTCAACTAAAAGTTATCGCTTCCACCTTATAGCTTAAAAAAAATCTGTTATTTTTAAAAATATGCAGAGCAAAGCTAAAGTAACCAAGAAAATAAACCGAAAAACTAATATTTTAAGTATTCTTTTAATATTAGCCGGCATATTTTCAGCAGCTTTTGGGTTAGAAAGCTACTTGATTCCTAATGGATTTATTGATGGCGGCGTTACGGGCATTTCCCTATTGGTTAATAGCGTAACAGGCCTCCCTCTTTCCATTTTAATCTTCCTATTTAACATCCCATTTATTATCATGGGATACCATCAAATCGGAAAAAAATTTGCTTTAAAAACACTTTTAGCCATTATTGGGTTAGCATTGGTACTTATTTTTGTAAAGTTTCCAATAATCACAACTGATAAGCTACTCATATCCATTTTCGGAGGCTTTTTTCTGGGCGGAGGAATCGGTTTGGCTGTGAGAGGTGGTTGCGTAATCGATGGCACCGAAATTTTAGCGGTTTTTATTACGCGAAAAAGTGTACTAACCATTGGAGACACTATACTTGTTATTAACATTATCATCTTTACAGTTGCTGCTTTCATCTTAAGTATAGAAACAGCAATGTATTCTATTCTTACTTACATATCAGCCTCAAAAACTATCGATTTCATCATTCAAGGTATTGAAGAATATACAGGAGTAACCATTATCTCTATAAAAAGTAAGGAGATAAAAGAAACCATCATGCACGACTTGGGCAGAGGCGTAACGATTTATAAAGGAGAACGAGGATTTGGCTCCCACGTTTATCAAAACAAAGAAATAGATATTGTATTCACCGTAATTACGAGATTAGAAATAGCAAAACTAAAATCTGTGGTGGAACAAATTGATCCAACTGCATTCGTGGTGATGCATAGCATCAATGAAACTAAGGGTGGAATTATTAAACAACGACCGCTGCATTGAAATATGAAATATTTAAAGATAGGTAAGAAGTTTTGGAAGTATGAGTTGCATGATCTGGGTTTTAGCGAACGGCTCACTGGCAGCAATCATTCTATCAATAAAAACGGATCGTTTAACGTACAACGTGTAGGTCATTCAAGTACTACTATCGATGACATTTACAACAACCTCATTAACATGAAGTGGAGTAAATTTTGTCTTGTCATTTTAACATGGTTCATTGTTATCAATGCATTATTCGCTTTCATATACATGGCTGTTGGGACCGAATACCTTGCGGGAGCTCACGGGCGTGATAAGATTGCAAAGTTTCTCGATTGTTTTTTCTTCAGCGCACAAACCCTTTCAACAGTTGGCTATGGTCATCTTAGTCCGAGTAATTATTGGATGAGTGGCGTAGCTGCCCTAGAATGTTTGCTCGGTTTGTTAGGATTTGCTTTAGCCACAGGCTTATTATACGGACGTTTTTCACGTCCGGCAGCTAAAATTCTATATAGTGAAAACATGTTGGTTTCTCCTTATCAGGATAAACAAGCAATCATGTTCAGAATTGTGAATGGCCGAAAAACGCAACTGATTGAAACAGAAATAAAACTCATTTTAGCACTAAATGTAGATGAAGATTCAAAAAAAGTTCGGCGTTTCTTTGATTTAGCACTTGAACGCAGCAAAGTGAGCTTCTTTCCGATGAGTTGGACGGTTGTGCATCCATTGGATGAGAATAGCGTATTATTTGGTTATACTCCGCAAATGCTGGAAGAGGCGGGATTGGAAATTTTAATTTCGATTAAAGCTTTTGATGAAGTTTATTCACAAACAGTTTACTCTCGTTATTCCTATTTAAGCAGTGATATTGTTTGGAATGCTCGTTTTACACCAATGATCGGCGCAAGAAATGGTATTAATATTTTAGCGCTTGATAGCCTGAATGAATTTGAAATCTTAGAAACAGAAACCATTAACCAGTAACGTTGCATAAAATGAGTTGTAATTAGATAGTTCATGGTCGATAACCAAATTAACCATGAACTATCATGTATGATCTACTTCAATAGTGGATCCTTTTCTTTAGTAAAGTGATTGTACACCAATTTATCAGTTAAAGCTGGGAACCAACGACTTAAAAAGACGGTTAATTTACCTTGTCCGGTGATGATCAGGTCGCGTTTACGTTTTTTAACACCGGTTACAATTATACGTGCAACTTCTTCTGAAGTCATCATTTTGCCTTCATCCATTGATGATTCACCTTGTTGTTCGTTATTCTTGTTTAAGGCTGAATTACGAATATTAGAAGCTGTAAAACCCGGACAAGCTAATAAAACGTGTACGTTATTCTTCAAATTTTCAATACGAACGGATTCCAAGAAACCTTGCATAGCAAATTTTGAGGCTGAATAGCCTGTACGGCCGGGTAAACCTTTGTATCCTGCAATCGATGATACTCCAACAATGGAACCTTGAGATTTTATAATTGCCGGCAAAGCGTACTTAGTACAATATACAGTTCCCCAGAAGTTTATATCCATTACCTGACGTAAGACATTAAGATCAAGATCCTTAAACAATGCTCGCATTGAAATACCTGCATTGTTAACAAGTACATCAATCTTTCCGAAGGTAAGCTGTGCCTGACCAATTAAATGTTTGCAATCTTCTTCACGTGAAACATCCACTCCTACTGCCACGGAACGAATTCCATACTGTTTCTCCAATTCCTGACTAAACTCACATAATGCTACATAAGAACGAGCCCCTAATACCAAGTTGGCTCCCTGACGAGCAAATTCTTTGGCACAGGCTTTTCCTATTCCGGATGAAGCGCCGGTAATGATTACTGTTTTTCCTTGTAATGACATGATCCTGATTTAAAAAAGCAATAACTATCGATCGTATTATCGCTTCTCAAAAATGAAAAAAAATATACTAAGTTAAGATATGAGATTTGAGTATTGCGAATTGAGATAATGAATGAACAATTAAAATAGCGTTATTTGACATTTATTAAACCATTAATCCTTTGTTTTATCTTAAAAGACTATTTTCATAAGGTACGCGCGTCATGATTGATCGGCCTAATGTTACTTCATCAGCATATTCAATTTCGCCGCCAAATGCAATACCACGGGCTATGGTGGTTACCTTTATATCGAAATCCTTTAATTTTTTATAGAGATAGAAAATAGTGGTATCACCCTCAATGGTTGGGTTCAAGGCTAAAATTACTTCTGAAACTTCACCCAATCTCACGCGCTCCACAAGCCTTTCTATGTTAAGATCAGATGGTCCAATGCCTTCCATAGGAGAAATCAACCCATTTAACACATGATAAAGGCCATTAAATTGATTCGTATTCTCAATAGCCATAACATCTCTGCTATCTTCAACCACGCATACCAAGCTACGTTCGCGTTTAGTATGACTACAGATGGTGCAAACCGGAGTATCGGAAATATTTCCGCAATTGGTACAAAATTTAATCTCTTTACGAAGTTTAATCAAGGTATTTCCAAACCTATCTACTTCATCCTGACGTTGGTTAAGCAAATGTAAAACCAAGCGTAAGGCGGTTTTTGAACCTATTCCGGGCAGTTTTGAAAACTCATTTACGGCTTCTTCCAGTAACTTCGATGAAAATTGCATGCTGCAAATTTAACAGGAAAACTCTAGGTTTTAGATGATAAGTTTACTACTGATTCTACATCCGTTTCAATTAGTTTATTCAAAAAAAGATTGAACTATATTGGATTTTTTTCATCTTTAACATATTAGCATTATTTATAACAACTAAACATATGTCAGCCTCTTTACTTTTTACATTTGTTGCTCTTTATTTTTTAATTCTCTTAATTGTAGCCTATTTCACCTCTCGCAACGCTGGAAACAATACATTCTTTATTGGAAACAAAAACTCAAACTGGATGTTGGTTGCCTTTGGTATGATAGGTACATCGCTGTCGGGAGTGACGTTTGTAAGCGTCCCTGGATCAGTTGGAGGTGATGCCTTTGCCTACTTTCAAATCACCATAGGCTATTTTATTGGCTATCTGGCAATAGCATTTGTTTTGCTGCCACTGTACTACAGGCTCAATTTGACTTCTATTTATAATTATCTGAATACCCGGTTAGGTTTTCATTCTTATAAAACCGGCGCTTCTTTTTTTATTCTTTCCCGCACTTTAGGAGCCACTGCCCGTTTATACTTAGTTGTTAAAATTTTACAAGACGCCATCCTGTCACAATTCAACATTCCTTTTGGAGTTACCACACTCATTATCTTATTGATGATATTACTTTATACTTATGAAGGTGGAGTAAAAACCATTGTCTGGACAGATACCTTACAAACTACATGCATGCTGGCCGGACTCGTAATTTGCGTAGTTTACATTTTGCAACAAATGAACCTGACCTTAGCCACTGGTCTTGACGCGATGAATTCAGCAGGTTATTCGAAAATATTCTTTACAGATGCGAATGATAAATTATTTTTCGTGAAACAGATACTGGCAGGAGCATTTATAACCATTACAATGACTGGTATGGATCAGGAAATGATGCAGAAAAACATTTCAGTTAAAACATTAAAAGATGCTCAAAAGAATGTTGTAGTTCTTTCCTTCATCATGTTATTTGTAATTCTGCTGTTTTTATTTTTAGGAGGGCTATTACATCTGTACGCTAGAGAAATAGGCATAAATGATACCGGTGATAAACTCTTCCCTGCTGTTGCTTTAAACCACATGCCTCCGATGGTTTCTATCATCTTTATTATTGCTCTTATATCGGCCTTGTTCCCAAGTGCCGATGGAGCAATTACCGCCTTAACCTCATCGTTCTGTATAGATATTCTGGGCATGCAACGAAATGAAGAATGGACAGATGAGAAGAAAAAGAAAATACGTCAACGTGTGCATTTATCATTTGCCGTTTTATTCCTCGCCTTGGTTATGATATTTAAATGGGTTAATAACCCGAGCATGATCGGTTTAATATTAACAATCGCCAGTTATACCTATGGCCCATTATTGGGACTATTCTCATTTGGTATCCTTACTAAACGCACATTAAACGAAAAAATGGTACCTTATATATGTTTAGGAGCTCCAATAATCTGCTTTGCATTAGACAAGTATCAAAATGTGTTTTTCGGGGAATTTCATATTGGCTTAGAATTACTAATTATTAATGGACTACTTACTTTTTTAGGATTATTAGCAATCTCAAAAAAGAAACAATTGGAGCCCACTACCGTTTAAATTATCCCAACATTACATTTTTTTGATCATGATAGAAGAAGACGAAAGAATTAGAAGCGCATTTGAAAATAAAGATTGGCCAGAAATAAAAATCACCGACTCATGGCAGATTTTTAAAATAATGGCTGAATTTGTTAAAGGGTTTGAAACGATGGCTCGTATTGGGCCATGTGTATCAATTTTTGGATCGGCCCGCTTAAAACAAGGAGATCCCTACTACGAAATGGCAGTAGAAATTGCCAATAAACTCACCAAGAAGGGATATGGAATTATTACGGGTGGAGGCCCGGGTATTATGGAAGCCGCCAATAAAGGTGCTTTCCAAGCAGGGGGAAAATCAGTAGGCTTGAATATTGAATTGCCTCACGAACAATTTCACAACGTTTATATCGATAAAGATAAGTTGATGACTTACGACTATTTCTTTGTTCGTAAGGTAATGTTCGTTAAATATTCCCAAGGTTTTATTGTAATGCCGGGCGGTTTCGGTACGCTTGATGAATTGTTCGAATCAATGACATTAATCCAAACCGGAAAAGTAGCACGTTTTCCAATTGTGCTGGTAGGAACATCTTATTGGGGTGGTTTACTGCATTGGATTAAAACACAACTATTAGAAGGCAAATACATTTCAGAACACGATCTTGATTTATTCCGCTTGGTTGATACTCCTGAAGAAGCTGTTGAACACATCGTTCGTTTCTACAACAAATACGTAATCAAACCGAATTTTTAATAATATTTTCCCTCCATATCTGGAGGGAAAATATTATTTCCTTCCGCTCTACAACTCACTCACACCACCTGAAACCACATATTTCATAACATCTGCCGAAGGTAAATTTAAAGGTTGAACCTTATCGGCCGGAATAATATGGAATTCACCCATGATTCCGTATGAATTCGGAAAGTAAACCCCTACTTCGCCGTTCAAATTAAATTTTGAAAGATCCTTATCCGTTACAAAGCCAATTTTTTTCAAACCATAATCATTAAACTGCACTATTACCGGCTCATTAAACTTCTTTTTATCGCCAAAAAAGCTCTCCATAAAATCTTTAATGGAGCTATAAATAAGCTTAAATACGGGTATTTTATTCAGTAAACCTTCAAAATAGATATAAAGCGAATCAGAAATCACATAGGTCACAAACATACCTATCAAGGTTACCGACGTTAATACCACCAATAAACCAAAACCAGGAAGATGAATGTATTGTTGCATACCTCCTATCGATCTCCACGGAATACTAACATTGATAATACTATCTACCCATGAAATTGCTTTAAAAATGATGTATAGTGACAGACCAATTGGCAATACAAATAATAAACCTTTGATAAAAAAGCCGAAAAGGGTTGTCAAGGCAATACGGTAATGAGCTTTTCGACGTAACTTGTTCATATTTTCCATTTTTTACTAAATTCTATTCATAAACGTAAATCCTTTTCACTCGTTGTGAAATGGCAGTAAGTAATTCATAGGGAATTGTCCCAACATGATCGGCCAATTCCTCAACCCGCAACTCATCGTTAAAAACAATTACTTCATCTGTTTCATTGCAATCAATTCCGGTAACATCAAGCATCGTCATATCCATGCAAACGCTGCCAATAATTGGAGCACGTTGTCCATTAACAAGCATAGAGCCTACCCTATTACCTAATTTTCGGTTGTACCCATCGGCATAACCAATCTTAACGGTTGCAATACGAGATGGCTTATCAACGCTGCTTCTTCTATTATAACCGATAGAATCTCCTGCCGGTACTTCTCTTATTTGTGAAATTGTAGTTTTAAGCGTTCCGATTGGTTGAAGTGCAAAATTGTTTTTTATTGCGCTATCAATTCCATACAAACCAATTCCCAAACGAACCATATCAAGCTGAGCCTCCGGAAAACGAGTTATAGCAGCAGAATTTGCAGTATGTTTAATAAATGGATAACCTAAAGCATGTTCTAATTTAGAACAGACCCGCAAGAGCGTATTTAATTGCTTATGGGTAAACTCATCGTGTTTAACCTCATCACTACCGGCCAAATGTGAAAACACTGACTGAATGTGTATTTGTGGATTTTCGCCAAGCATTTCCAGTAACTCATCTATTTGATGTTCTTCAAAACCCAAACGATGCATGCCGGTATCAATTTTAAGATGTATCCGATATTCGGTAATACCTTGATTTTTAAGGAAGGCGATAAACTCTTTAAAGATTCTAAAGCTGTAGATTTCCGGTTCAAGGTTATGTTCGATCAAACTTTCAAAGCTTGACACTTCGGGACTCATCACCATGATTGGCAACTTAATTCCGGCTTTACGCAGATCAGCACCTTCATCAACATAAGCAACCGCCAGGTAATCCACTTTATGAAACTGAAGCACATTGGCAATTTCATAACTTCCGCTTCCATACGAAAATGCCTTTACCATCGCCATCATTTTAGTTCGTGGCTGCAATTTCGATTTGAAATAATTCAGATTACTGATTAAAGCATTAAGGTTAATTTCAAAAACTGTTTCATGGACTTTCAGTTCCAACAGTTTACTGATGCGCTCAAAACCAAAACTTCTTGCCCCCTTCAACAAAATGGTTTCATCGTTAAAATTCTGATTCAAAAATTGTTCGGCAAACTCAGCTGTTGATTCAAAAAAATCAGAATTTGGAGCAAATAATGATTTAAACACATTTAGCTGCGGCCCGATGGCAATTAACCGATCAATTTTTTTTGAGCGAAGCAAGGCCGCCACTTTAGAGTAAAGTTGATTAGCAGGAATTCCCGTTTGAAAAATATCTGAAAGAATAACGGTTCGTTTATGATGTTGATGTTGTTGATGCAAGAAATCTAAAGCAATTTCTAAAGATGCTAAGTCAGAATTATAGCTATCATTAATGAGCGTACAGTTGTTAATTCCCTGCCGCAATTTCAAACGCATTTCAATGGCGGCTAACTCAGCCATGCGTTGTGCAATGACCTCATGGTTATACCCTAAGCAAATCATCGTACTCCAACATATCACTACATTATGAATGTATGCCTCATCCGTAAACGGAATGGTAATTGAATATTGCTGATCTTTAAAACTTGCAACTAAAACACTTTTACCTTTTGATTTTGTTATGCTTAATACGTTCAAATCAGCTTGTTCAGAAGCATCAAATGTCCAGGTGAATGTATTGGGAGAAGTAATTAAGTGTTCTTTTCCTTCGACATCTTTTGAAGAATAAATAAGCAGATTGCAATGCTTAAACAGGCTTAACTTTTCTTCTACTTTCTGTGCTTTACTGGTAAAACCTTCGTCATGCGCTGAACCAATATTCGTTAAAATGCCAATAGTGGGCTGAATGATTTCTTCCAAATGAGCCATTTCTCCCGGCACAGAAATTCCAGCCTCAAAAATGCCAAGATTGGCATCTTGATTTAATTGCCAAACCGATAATGGTACTCCGATTTGCGAGTTATAACTTTTAGGACTACGAACAATATTTTTATCAACTGAAAGCAATTGAAACAACCATTCTTTCACAATAGTTTTACCATTGCTACCCGTAATTCCGATAACATCACGCTTGAAACCCTTGCGATGCACAGCAACAAGATGCTGTAATGCTTCCAGCGTATTGTCGAGCTTGATATAATTTACATCAGCTAATCCTATTAATGATTTATCATTAGAAACTACAAAATTTCTGACGCCAGCCTTATAAACATCAGCAAGAAAATTATGGCCATCATTTCTTCCTTTCAAAGCGAAAAATAAAGATGCTTCAGGATGAGCAATTTTTCTACTGTCGATAATTAGGTTGATGACTGTTGAATTTCCATCGGTTAGACTAGCGTAACCACCCAGTATGTCAGCTACTTGTTTAATTGTATATCCGTTTTCGGGCATGGTACAAATATAGTATCAAGATACAAGAATAAAGATGCCAGAAGATAGAATTAAGGGCCGAAGTGTAAGAATCGAGATACAAGAGTATAAAGAGAACAAAATGCTATTTTTACCTCGAGAGTGCTGTCACTCCAAGCGAGACGGGGCAACCTTTAAACTATATGCAAGAAGAATCAACCAAAAAGAAACGAATCACTGATAAAGGAATTGCTTTGGCAAAAGCCGAACATTATTGCGCCTACCAGGAAAGAAGTCAGCAAGAGGTACGAACAAAATTATATGAATGGGGTTTATGGACAGATGCAGTAGAAGAAATCATTTCAGAATTAATCATAAATAACTTTTTAAACGAAGAACGATTCGCCAAAGCCTATTCGCAAGGTAAGTTCAGAATGAAAGGTTGGGGACGAATTAAGATAAAACAAGGCTTAAAGTTCAAAGGAATTTCAGAGAACTGCATCAAAAAAGGGCTGGCAATTATCGATCCTGAGGAGTACGAACAGAAACTTGCAGAAATAATTAAAAAAAAATCAGCGGTTGAAAAAGAAAAAAACGAGTTAAAAAGAAACTATAAGATAGCCAGTTATGCCATTTCAAGAGGCTTTGAAGCAGACTTGGTTTGGGAAAAAATTAAGAATTTTTAAAATTAGCTATTGACAGAAACGGTTGTTTGCCTATATTTGCATTCCCAAACGAAAGGGAAAACAAATTAATCGCAAGATAATTCGTTTTAAAATTGAAATAATGCGAAAGTAGCTCAGTTGGTAGAGCACAACCTTGCCAAGGTTGGGGTCGCGAGTTCGAATCTCGTCTTTCGCTCCAAGATTGTTCTTTAAAAATTTAACAACTATCGATTTTAATCGATGCTCTGGTGGTGGAACTGGTAGACACGCAGGACTTAAAATCCTGTGACCCTTACAGGTCGTGCGGGTTCGATTCCCGCCCGGAGTACTAAGACTTGAAAGACAGTCTTGTATATGCGAAAGTAGCTCAGTTGGTAGAGCACAACCTTGCCAAGGTTGGGGTCGCGAGTTCGAATCTCGTCTTTCGCTCTAAAGCTCCTCGAATAATTGAGGAGCTTTCTTTTTTTGTTTTATGATCGTAATTCGAAGTGCGTCTTTCGATCTAAATTGTTCTTTAAAAAATTTATAAAATAATATCGATTTTAATCGATGCTCTGGTGGTGGAACTGGTAGACACGCAGGACTTAAAATCCTGTGACCCTTACAGGTCGTGCGGGTTCGATTCCCGCCCGGAGTACTAAGACTTGAAAGACAGTCTTTATATGCGAAAGTAGCTCAGTTGGTAGAGCACAACCTTGCCAAGGTTGGGGTCGCGAGTTCGAATCTCGTCTTTCGCTCTAAAGCTCTTCGAATATTCGGAGAGCTTTTCTTTTTTAGTCCCATTCCTACTTGAATCTATTTTCAAGTATGGTTGACTGTCAAATAAAAAATCTCAGAAAAAATCAATACTCAACTTCATCCGTACCTAAAGTTTGCTAAATTAGTTTAACAAGCGATAGTAGCTCAGTTGGTAGAGTATTAGTTTCCCAAACTAAAGGTCGCGGGTTCGATCCCCGTCTATCGCTCTTTTTTTCAATCTTTTCTCGCTCTTTTTTACTCCTATATGACTTATTAGGGCTTAAAACACTAAAACCAAATCCCTATCTTTGCGGTTTGAAAATCATATGAGCAAGCACGGAAGAATTTTGGTGGCTATGAGCGGCGGTATCGATAGTTCGGTAGCAGCAATCATGCTACATGAGCAAGGCTACGAAGTAATCGGCCTAACCATGAAAACCTGGGATTATGCCTCGTCGGGTTCCTCTTCTAAAGAAACCGGATGCTGCAGTCTTGATTCAATCAACGATGCACGTTCTTTAGCCGTTGATTATGGATTTCCACATTACATACTCGACATTCGTGAAGAGTTTGGCAATTTCGTTATCGACAACTTTGTAGATGAATACCTCGCCGGACGAACACCGAATCCTTGTGTATTATGTAATACCCACATAAAATGGGAAGCATTAATGAAACGTGCCGACAAACTCGATTGTGAATTCATTGCAACAGGTCATTATGCAAACATCCGTCAGGAGAATGAGCGCTATGTGGTTTCAAAGGGATTAGACGACAATAAAGACCAATCGTATGTCCTTTGGGGTGTTTCACAATATAATTTAAGCCGTACCAAATTGCCACTGGGAAGTTTTCGTAAAACAGAAATTCGTCAAATGGCAATGGACATGAATCAGATCGATCTTGCCAACAAGAGTGAAAGCTATGAAATCTGTTTTGTACCTGATAATGATTACCGTTCATTTCTGCGTCATCGTGTTCCTGATTTAGAGCAAAAAGTTGATGGAGGAAACTTCGTCATGAGCGATGGCACAATAGTAGGTAAACACAAAGGTTATCCGTTCTATACGATCGGTCAGCGCAGAGGGTTGGGTATTGCCATGGGTGAACCTGTATTCGTCACCCGTATACATCCTGAAACGAACACAGTGGTTTTAGGACGTGAAGATGAATTATTAAAAAGTGAAGCACTGGTTCGTAATTTCAACCTTATTAAATATGGCTCTATCCAAGAACCTATCGAAGCTGTTACAAAAATACGCTACAAGGATGCCGGTACAATGAGTACTATTGTAGAAGAAAACGATAAGATTAAAGTTAGCTTTGATCACTCGGTTTCAGCGATCGCACCGGGCCAATCAGCGGTTTTTTATGAAGGAAATGATTTATTAGGCGGTGGCTTTCTTTGTTAATTAAATAACCAAAAATTTTTCATTTATATATGTCTGAGCAATTAGAACACATTCATTGCCTGATTATTGGATCAGGCCCGGCAGGATATACTGCAGCAATTTATGCAGCTCGTGCTGATCTTAAACCTGTTATGTATACCGGTTTACAACCAGGCGGACAATTAACTACCACTACTGAAGTTGAAAACTTCCCGGGTTACCCTGAGGGAACTCAAGGTCCTGAAATGATGGAGGATTTCAAAAAACAAGCGGAGCGTTTCGGAACAGATGTTCGTTTTGGTATTGTTACAGCTGTTGATTTTTCGTCATTACCTCATAAAGTAACGCTTGATGATGGTAAAACGGTTACCGCTGATTCAGTAATTATTTCAACCGGTGCTTCAGCAAAATGGTTAGGATTAGAATCTGAACAAAAATACAATGGTTTTGGCGTTTCAGCTTGTGCTGTTTGTGATGGATTTTTCTTCCGCGGACAAGAAGTTGCAATTGTTGGAGCTGGCGATACAGCTGCTGAAGAAGCAACTTACCTGGCTAAACTTTGTAAAAAAGTATATATGATTGTTCGTAAAGGTGAAATGCGTGCTTCAAAAGCAATGCAACACCGTGTTGAACATACTGAAAACATTGAAGTTCTTTTCCATACAGAAACCAAAGAAATTTTGGGCGATGGTCAAAGTGTTACAGGAGCTCGCATCATTAACAATGAAACCGGCGAAGAAAAAACCATTAATGTTACCGGTTTCTTCGTAGCTATTGGTCATAAACCAAATACTGATGTGTTTAAAGGTTGGCTTGATATGGATGAAACAGGCTATTTAATTACTCAACCTGGTAGCACTCGCACCAACATTGAAGGAGTATTTGCAAGTGGTGATGCACAAGATCATATTTATCGTCAAGCGGTAACAGCTGCCGGTTCAGGCTGTATGGCAGCTCTTGATGCTGAACGTTACTTAGCTGCCAAAGCGCACTCTTCAGTTTATGCTGAAGAAGTATCAAAATAAGATATTTAAAAATTTAGTAAGAAAAACCATTCCCCAACAAGGAATGGTTTTTCTTTTTCACAATATCCCGATTGCATAAAAACTTGGTATATTACTTTAAATTTTATTTAATAAACTGGAATTAAACCCAATGCCATTTTTTCAATTTTAATTTGGCAGTACGCTACTTTTAAAATTCACATATCTATCAGTCAAAATAACAAATGAAGAGAATAACACTGACCTTGCTGATTCCATTACTGGTACTTACATCACAAAGCTTATTTGCCCAGAATGAACGTATAACCAAGCATAATGATTCCTCCAATACTGTAATCCTTAAAGATTATCAACTAAAATTGGCAGAAATTGAAAAACAACACATCGCCGATTCTCTTCAAAAATTAAAATTAGAAGCTCAGATTAATGCGTTAAAAACAACCGATAATTTAAAAAAGGAAGAATTACAGAAAAAAATACAGGAATTAAATTCGAAAGAGGAAAAACGACTGGCTCAAAAGAAAGCACGTATCGATTCCTTACGGCATACGGCCCAAAATTTTCCTGTATACGGTTTTTTCAATGATACTTTGTTTAATATCTATAGCAATTTAGGAAGCTTTTCCGCACGCGAACGAGCAGAAGCAGTTAGTGAAAGAATAAAAAAAACAGCTAATGATTTCAAATTTAATCGTGATTCACTAGTTATAAGCCAATCGGAATCAACAGTTGAAATTAATTTTGGTGAAACCATCCTCATGAGTGTATCAGAGAATGATGCCCTATGGAATAATTCAACTAAACTTGAGTTGGCAAAAAAATATCAAGACATAATTAGCAATGCTATTCTGGAATATAAATCCGAAACTAGTTTTACAACTTTGATAAAAGAGATCGGTCTTTCATTACTTGTTCTTTCAGTTTTGGGTGCAATCATCCATTATTTTAAAAAACTATTCAAATGGACAGCAATTAAAATTCAACAGCATGAAAACAATAGGATAAAAGGTATAAAGATTAGGGATTACACCTTATTTAATGCTAAACAACAGGTAAACGCGCTATTGAGTCTTAACAATGTTCTCAAATGGTTATTCATTCTATTGGCCGTTTATATTACATTACCGATACTTTTTGGAATCTTTCCATGGACTAAAAACTTCACAACCACTTTATTTGGTTACGTTTTAAACCCTCTAAAAAAAATTGTGCTCGCTTTCTGGAGCTATTTACCGAACCTCATTACCATAATTGTAATAATCATAGTATTTCGCTACATTTTAAGAGGTATTAATTTTTTAAAGATTGAAATTCAGAGAGGTAATTTGAAAATCTCCGGATTTTATCCTGATTGGGCCAACCCTACCTATCAAATTGTTCGCATTTTGGTATTAGCTTTTATGGTGATTGTAATATTCCCATACCTACCAGGCAGTGATTCTCCAATATTTCGCGGGGTTTCAGTTTTCCTAGGATTCCTATTCACTTTTGGCTCAGCAGGTTCGCTTTCAAATATTATTGCCGGTTTAGTACTTACCTATATGCGATTATTCAAAATTGGAGACAGGGTTAAAATTGGAGAAGAAGTAGGTGATGTTATAGAAAAATCAATGCTGGTTACACGAATAAGAACCATAAAGAATGAAATAATATCGATCCCTAATTCAACAGTAATGAATAGTCACACGATCAACTATAGCAGTGATGCTCCGGATAAAGGATTGATACTACATACTACTGTAACTATTGGTTATGACGTTCCCTGGAGAAATATGCACAAAGCATTGATAGATGCGGCTATAAAAACCGAACATATTTTACCGGATCCTGCTCCTTTTGTATTACAAACAAGTTTAGATGATTTTTATGTTTCCTATCAAATAAACGCATACACAAAAGAACCTAACAAACAAGCTTTTATCTATTCCAATCTGCATCAAAACATACAAGATTGTTGTAATGAAGTGGGCATAGAAATTCTTTCTCCTCATTATAGAGCAGCAAGAGATGGAAATATGACCACCATCCCATCAAATTACCTTGATAAAAATTATAAAGCTCCGGTATTTACAGTAAGAAATGTGAATACAAAAGAATAAGAGTAAAAATGACGGTAACTAATAAAAAGCTAAACGAATTAAAGGCTACGGCTATTTGTGGTAACGATATAAGCTCTTCCTGTTTATATGTTTCGGCCCTTACCATATTATATGCAGGCCAATATGCATGGATTTCCCTGCTTTTCGTAGCATTTGTTTTATTCTTATTCCGTAGAATATATGGAGAGGTTGTCGGAGCTATTCCGTTAAATGGGGGCGCATACAATGTATTATTAAACACAGCAACCAAACGGATGGCATCTCTTGCTGCCACGCTTACCATTTTATCTTATATGGCCACAGCCGTTCTCTCTGCCGGTGAAGCCATGCATTATTTAAGCAAAATATTTTCTTCCTTGGATGTAACTATTGCTACCATTGTTGTACTCTTTACATTCACCGGTTTGGCTATTTTAGGCATTGGGGAATCAGCAATAGTGGCGATGATAATTTTCATTGTCCACCTGCTTACCCTTTCTTTTTTAGTATTGGTTTCAATTTGGTTCTTAATTAACAATGGCTTATCAACATTTCATATAAACTGGCAGGTTCCTATCAAGTATGGCAATCTAACGCATGCTTTATTTTTTGGCTTTTCAGCGGCTATGCTTGGCATTTCTGGGTTTGAAAGTTCTGCAAATTTTGTAGAGGAACAACAGCCTGGAGTATTTCCTAAAACACTGCGTAATATGTGGGTAGTAGTGAGCTTTTTCAATCCTGTTATTGCCTTGCTTGTCATATGCATTATCCCGATTTCGCAAGTTGGGGAACATAAAGAATCATTACTCGCCTTTTTAGGACAAACAACCGGAGGGTCATTATTTGCTTATCTCATTTCCATTGATGCTGTTTTAGTTTTATGTGGAGCTGTATTAACTTCTTTTGTCGGAGTTTCAGGCTTGTTGGAACGAATTACCTTAGATAGAATACTCCCTAATTTCTTCCTGAAGAAAAATAAACGTGGAGCAAGTTATCGTATCATCATTACATTTTTGATTTTGTGCGTATCGGTATTAATGGCTACTAGTGGAAATCTTGAAGCCTTAGCAGGTGTTTACACCTTTTCATTTCTTACGGTAATGGCTTTATTTGCTGTCGGTAACCTTTTATTAAAATTCAAACGAAAAAAACTACCACGACCAGAAAGGGCCAAAGAGCATATCGTTATACTTGCCATAGTGGCTGTATTAATAGCTTTCTTAGGCAATGTTAAACTAAACCTCAATTCTCTTTATACATTTATAGAGTATCTGCTGCCTTCATTGCTATTCATTTACATGATGCTCAATCGGGCATTTTTACTAAAGGTGTTAATTGAAGTAATAGAATATTTCTATGAACCATTACGCAAAGCAGTAGTAGTGAGTAATCGATACCTAACTACTATGCATTCAAAGATCAATGCGCAGGAATTTGTATTTTTCACTAAAGGAGATAATGTTGCCGTACTCAATAAAGTAATGCAGTACGTTGAATTGAATGAAACAACAAAAAAACTGAAGATTGTTAATATTAAAAAGAAAGGTGATACAAATGAGTTACTTAAAGTAGATATTGAAGTTCTTGATAGAGCATATCCTGATATTGCCATTGATTTTATTGAAATAGAAGGAATCTTTGGCCCTGAAATCATCGATGAACTTTCAAAAAAATGGCATATACCCAAAAACTTCATGTTTATAGGATCGTTAAGTAATAAATTCCCGTATCATATTTCAGAATTAGGAGGCGTACGGTTAATCATGTAAAAAATGGAAATCGCGATCGTATTGGGTTTGTTGGTTATCGTGTTAGCACTTTTTATTTCCGAAAAACTTTCGGTTGATGTGATAACTATTTTAATGCTCATCACACTGATTTCCAGTAAAATAATAACCAAAGAAGAGGCCTTTAATGGATTTGGAAATGACTTTATCATTATGCTTGCCTCCATTTTTGTGATAGGAGCTGCTATTCAAAAAAGTGAAGTATTTAATACCGTAAGTTCAAGCTTAGTTGTAAAATTAGGCAGCAAACCCATTATCATTTTAAGTACCATTATGGTTTTTACTGCGCTCCTCTCGGCCTTCATGAATAACACTTCAATAACCGCTATGCTTATCGCACCGGTACTGGCCATTAGTAAAAAAATAAACATAAGCGCATCCAAATTTTTAATGCCGGTAGCTTTTGCCTCTATGTTAGGTGGCACATGTACACTTATTGGGACCTCCGCTAATATTGCCGGTAGCGCTTATCTTGAAGAATCCGGAATTGCTCCTTTATATATGTTTGAACTACTGCCTATGGGCATTGTGCTTTGTGCCGTAGGTATTTTTTACCTGATGATAACCAGCAGGTATCTATTGCCTTCTTATAAAAGCATTGAGGATGTAAAATCAATCAGAAAATACCTTAGTGAAGTGGTTATTAAACCCGAATCACGTTTAATTGGCAAAAAATTAATGAATGATGAATTCAAAAATTTAAATCTTGAAATAGTAAGAGTTATACGTGGTATTAATGATTTGGTGATTGAAGATGATATAATAGAAGCAAATGACCATATTCTTTTAGTAGGTACAATAGAAGACCTGCTTAAAATTAAGGAATATTATTTTATCGATATCATTGGTGAAAACGAAGAAGAGGAAAAGCCCGATAAAAATGAAGAAAGTGAGGAAAAGAGAAAAAGTAAAGAATCAAAAATAAAACACGTTGCAGAAGTATTGATTAATCGAAATTCCTCTATGAGAGGAAAATACATTAAGAATGTTAATTTTTACAAGCAATGGAACCTGGTGGTCCTTGGGGTATATCGTTTCGGTGAACGGGTTGAAAAGAAAATTGACGATACCATTTTACGAATGGGTGACATTTTATTTGTGCAAGGAACCTCATCCGATATTAAAAGTTTTGTCGCTGTTGATGATATTGTACTGATCAATGAGACTCCCAAAAAAATTAATTTCAAAAACAGGGGTTGGTTAGTTTTTGCATTCTTTCTAACTGCAATTTTTTTAAGTGTTACGGGGTTTATGTCAATAAGTGTTGCATTCATGGCTGTTGCAGCACTAAGTGTGATGTTAAAAGCAATTACTGTTGAAGAGGCTTACCATGCTGTAGATTGGCGTTTATTAATTTTGATTGGAGGCATGACCGCTTTTGGTGTAGCAATGAAAAATTCAGGAAGCGACAAATTTATTGCTCAACTAATCGTGCATACATTCGAAAATTCCAACCCCAGTACTATAATGGCCGCTTTTATGATTATAACGGTTTTACTTACTCAACCGCTATCAAATGCGGCATCAGCATTAGTAATGCTTCCAATTGCAATAAGTACCGCCAATGCTATGGGCGTAAATGAAAGAAGTTTTGCAATTGCCATAATTGTCTCCGCTTCCATTTCCATGATAACCCCATTTGAACCTGCTTGTATTTTAGTTTATGGACCCGGTAAATATAAATTTAGTGATTTTGTAAAAACTGGAGGTCCCTTAACTATTTTACTGCTTATTGTTGTATGGCATCTGATACCGATAATTTGGAAGCTTTAACTCAAACTCATTAAATATTTTTTACCATGGAAATCAATGAATTATTAAAAACAGAAATCATCAACACTGGCAAACTTTCAATAACTATTGGTGATATTCTTAACGCAACAGTGATTTTAATCGCTGCTTATATTTCCATCAGAGTATTATCCGCCTTAATTACCCACTCCTTTGTTAGAAAATCAAAATCTGATGGACGACATATTTCGATTATTAAGCTATTGAAATACTTCATCTGGATACTGGCTATCATACTTACGCTTCAGTCGCTGGGTATAGACATTACTTTTTTGATTGCGAGTTCTGCCGCTTTGCTGGTCGGAATTGGTTTAGGGCTACAAAATGTTTTTAAAGATTTTATTTCGGGCATTACCTTACTGTTTGAAGGAACAATAAAAGTAAATGATATAGTTGATGTGGATGGAATGGTTGTACAGGTAAATGAAATTTCATTACGAACTTCGAAAGTAACGACCAGGGAAGATAACGTTGTAATTATCCCCAATCATAAATTCATTGAAGATAAAATTGTTAACTGGACCAATAATATGTTACCTACCCGATTTAAAATTAATGTCGGTGTCGACTATTCATCGGATGTGGATTTGGTTGAAAAAAGTTTAATTGAATGCGCCTTAAGCCATAAGGATGTTTTAAATGATAATAACTACTCCCCTTCTGTGCGATTAATGGACTTTGGAAGTTCTTCTATAGATTTTCAATTGATATTTTATAGTTATAACTTATTTAGAATAGAAAAAGTTAAAAGTCAAATTCGTTTTGAAATAGCCAGAACGTTTAAGGAACAGCATATTATCATACCTTTTAATCAATTAGTCATTCATCAAACAAAAGCCGACAACTCGTAATACTAAATTTTGAATTAAGATTCTATCTAATATCTTTAGTAAATGACTACACAAATCATCCTTACCATATGCGCCTTGCTTTTAGTAGCCTATTTTTTTGAGATCACCTCGTCGCGAACCAAAATACCCTCGGTAATTTTACTATTACTGTTAGGATGGGGAGCAAAACAAACTTCAATGCTTTTAAAACTTCAAATACCTGATCTCTCCACACTGCTTCCAATATTTGGCACCATTGGTTTAATCTTGATCGTTCTAGAAGGTTCGCTAGAACTTGAATTAAAAAAAGAAAAAAGATCTTTCATCGAAAAGTCTTTTTTTGTTGCCTTTATACCTATGTGTGCCTTGGCTTTTTTAAGTGCATTTTTATTTAATTTTTTTGGTGATTTCTCCTTTAAAAAAAGTCTTATTAATGTAATTCCACTTTGTATTATAAGCAGCGCTATAGCTATTCCAAGTGTAAAAAATTTATCAACAAGCAACAAAGAGTTTGTGATATACGAAAGTAGTATGTCAGATATTCTGGGTGTTTTATTTTTTGATTTTATGGTATTGAATGAAGCAATTGAATTAAAATCATTTGGACATTTTGCCTTAAACTTATTAGTGATTTTCGTTATCTCATTCATAGCTACAATTATTCTATCTTATTTATTAAGAAAAATTGATCACCACATAAAATTTGCACCAATTATTATTCTGGTGGTATTAATCTATACATTATCAAAAATCTATCACCTACCCGGGCTGATTTTCATTTTATTATTTGGCCTTTTTATTGGGAATATAGATGAACTAAAAGATCAAAAGTTAATTAAGCTTTTACAAGCTGAAAAATTAGATAAAGAAGTTCAACGGTTTAAAGACATTTTAATCGAAGGAACATTTCTGATCAGATCCTTTTTTTTCATTTTATTCGGTTACTTAATTAACACAGCAGAAATTATTAATACCGAAACCTTAGGCTTAGCCATCGCCATAACGGGAGGCATTTTTTTGTTCAGGTTTATACTATTGAAAGCATCAAAACTACCGCTCAAACCGCTTCTATTCATTGCTCCAAGAGGATTAATTACTATTCTGCTTTTTTTTGCAATACCTTCGGCACAAGTAATTTCACTAGTAAACAAATCATTGGTAATTCAGATTATCATTTTAACAGCAGTAGTCATGATGATAGGCTTAATGATAAATAAAAACGAAAAGATTAATTCTTTGCAAGTAGCAAAAAATAAAGATTCTGTAGACTCAAATTCATCCACTCTCTAAAAGATCGTTTCTTTCCACAAAATGAAAAGCCAACTTTCTTGGATTTTTATAGCTTTGTGGGTTGACAAATAATGCTGATGAAGTCTAAAAAAAATAAACTTACCCTTTACATTGTTATTGCTCTTATCGCCGGTATTTTCTTAGGCTATATACTCAATACAAACTATCTGAATACTCATAACGAAGCACTTGTTAAAGCCACTGTGCAAGCTAAAGTTGCTGAATCTAAAATGGCTACCATTACCGACAGCTCTTCAGTGGTATTTCAACAATTGGTTAAAGAGAAAGCTGAGGCAGAAAAAATCAAATCAGACAACGATAAGTTTCGGGAGAAAAAATTGGAGCCTTTTACCATGTTGAGCGACATTTTTCTTCGTCTGATAAAAATGATTGTTGCTCCGTTGGTGCTTACCACACTAGTAGTTGGCGTTGCTAAACTAGGTGACATCAAAGCAGTAGGACGTATTGGCGGAAAAACTTTGTTATGGTTTTTAGGAGCCAGTTTACTCTCCTTAATATTAGGAATGATATTGGTAAACATTTTCCGTCCGGGAGAGGCAATGAATCTTCCTTTACCTGATAGTCATACTAATACAGGAATTCAAAAGGCTGCGTTGAGTCTTAAGGATTTTATCGCTCACATTTTTCCGAAAAGCATTGCTGAATCAATGGCAACAAACGAGATTTTGCAAATCGTTGTATTTGCAATCTTCTTTGGCGTTGCAACAGCTGCTATTGGTGAACAGGGTCAAATTATTATCAAATTTTTCGATGCAGTAGCACACGTAATTTTAAAAGTTACAGGTTATGTAATGAATTTTGCTCCATTTGCAGTATTCGGAGCCATGACCGCTATCATTGCAAAACAAGGTTTGAGTGTGCTTTCAACCTATGCCCTATTCATTATTGAATTTTACGGAGGTTTAATTTTACTATGGTTAATCCTGACGTTCATCGGATCATTAATTCTGAAAAAACGTGCGTTTAGCCTGGTTGGAAGTTTGAAAGAACCTATCCTATTGGCCTTCAGCACATCGAGTAGTGAAGCGGCATATCCAAAAACATTACAACAACTTGAACGCTTTGGCTGCAAGAATAAGATTGTAAGTTTTGTACTGCCTCTTGGCTATTCATTCAATTTGGATGGATCTATGATGTATATGACCTTTGCATCTTTGTTTATCGCACAATCGTATGACATCCATTTGGCATTTGCACAGCAAGTTTCGATGCTTCTCATTCTCATGCTCACCAGTAAGGGCATTGCAGGTGTACCCCGCGCTTCATTAGTGGTAATTGCCGGAACGATTGCAACATTTAATATTCCTGAAGCCGGATTAGCACTTTTACTGGGTATAGATCCGCTGTTGGATATGGGACGTTCGGCTACCAATGTGGTAGGTAACAGTATTGCCACTGCCGTAATCAGTAAATGGGAAGGAGAACTAGGAGAACCACTTACTGTTGAAGATGATGCCGAAATTGAATTGAGCTAAGTCCATTGCCGGCCCTCGAATCTTTTTCGACTTTTAACTTTACACTTTTGACTTATAACTTAAAATGACTGACCGCTTTAAAAAGATTTATCTTTTAACCATGATCATCGGATCGTTTTTGATCTATATGACGTATTATTATTACAACACCTACTTTAAAAAAGCACATTACAAATTTGTGGAGTTCGAAAACTTTGAGGTACGGTACACAAAAGGAGATTTATTATTATACGACTATGATTCTAAAACCGGAATTTTAAAAACTCGTGTAACCCCTGATTCAATCAGCACCAAAACGATTAAACTTTCTCCGGAAACCTTAAAATCCATTCATCAAAAAATGTGGGATTTGATGTTCTTTGATACGCCTGATCATCTTACAGTGGCTGATCAACCAGGAACAGATGCACCTCGTTATTTTCTAGAAATGAATTATCAGAAAAAAAGTAAAAGTGTAACCTGGGACGAAAACTATCCTAAAAATCATTACACAGATAAAATAGGTGAACTAAAGAAATTTATAGAAACCCGTATTGAAGAAAACCAATAAATAGGGCAAACCAGCACGATTACGGCGCACGGTTCTATGATCCGGTAATTGCAAGATGGATAACGATTGACCCCAAAGCAGAGTTAGGTAGAAGATGGTCTCCTTACAACTACGGATGGAATAATGCTATTCGAAATATTGATCCCGATGGAATGTTTGCTGCTCCACCAGATTATTTTGAAAAAGAAAATGGTGAGATTGTACTCACGCTCTTCTAAGTCTTCCTTTTCGGGAGACTTAGCCCCGTTCTTATAATCTATGTTCAAAGTTAGATTTTTAAATAGTGTTTTATTTTTACTGATAAAATATTCAGTGTTCTTCTTTATTGTAGCATTTATGGGAGGAAGATTTAAAACTGCAGTCATGGATAATGCGAGCACTTCGTGGGAGTTTTTCAAACTTACATTAGGCTATATTTTATATGTACTGGTTTACTCCATTTTTTTAATTGCATTATTCTGTGCCCCCTTGTATTTTATTTTGAAAATAGAGAAAGGATTCCTTTTTCTGTTGGCAGCAATTGTTTTTTATGGGATAGAATTTGTCGTATATACTCACTTTTATTCCCCATCCGATAGAATGTTGGGGATTTACAATGCAATTGTTGGAGTGGTTTTACTCTGTGTGTTTTTTTTCACGTCGATAAAGCATAAGTTTGAGAAATAACAATAAAAAGAAGTAACGGAAAATCGGAATCGTTGCAGTATTATTAAAACCAATAAAGGTTAAACTAAAGGTTGAGAAATAAAGGTGAGTGCGTAAATAAGTGGTAGCCTAAAAAGAAAGCCCGATCTGTATAAGGTCGGGCTTTTGTAGTATTATTGGGCGTAGGCTTGTTTCGTCTTGGCATCCCTAAGGAAAGCATCCATTAAGGCACCCCCCCGCTCTCCTAAGTCTTCCTTTTTAGGATGACTTAGGAGTATAAAATAAAACAGAAGACTCAGTCTGGCCGATGGCAATGAGCTTAGTTGTTTTTCTTATCTTCGAGGTGCAAGCATCCACCAAAAATGAGTAATGAAGGTTATAAAGCCAAACTGATTGGTCTTTTCGCACAATTAGTTTCTTTATTCAAAAAAGAATTCTATTTTTGCACCTCATTAAAAAAACAAATTTTTAAATCATGTACGCAATAGTAGATATAGCAGGTCAACAATTTAAAGTTGAAAAAGACCAGTTCGTCTTTGTACACCGCTTACAAGGAGCCGAGGGCGCTAGTATTGAATTTGACAATGTACTGTTAGTTGATAACAACGGACAAATTACGGTAGGAGCTCCTACTGTAGCTGGTTCATCAGTTTCTGCTAAAATATTGTCTCATTTAAAAGGTGATAAAGTAATCGTTTTCAAAAAGAAACGCCGTAAAGGTTACAAAAAGAAAAACGGTCACCGTCAATCATTCACCAAAATTCAGATCGAAAACATTAAGTTTTAATCGCTTAAAAAGGAATTAAGAAATGGCACATAAAAAAGGCGCCGGTAGTTCGAAGAACGGTCGCGAATCACATAGCAAAAGATTAGGTATCAAAATTTACGGTGGTCAAGCTGCAATTGCAGGTAACATCATCGTTCGTCAACGTGGTACTAAACATCATCCTGATAAACTTGTAGGTATGGGTAAAGATCACACCCTATTTGCATTGGTTGATGGAACAGTAGTGTTCAAAAAGAAAAAAGACAACAAATCATACGTTTCAATCGTTCCTTTTGAAACTGAAACTGCACAAGCGTAAGCTTTGTTGCAAGATAGGTTAAAGCCTTTGAGAAATTATCTCAAAGGCTTTTTCTTTTTAAAAAGAAAATCGAAACAATCTACCTAAATAATGGTCTAATTATTGGAAATCTAGTAGTATGAAAAACAAACCTTCTGCAGTACTTTGGACAGGTGGCAAGGATTGTGCATTAGCCATGCATGAAGCAATGCAACTGGGCTATGAAATTGTTAAGCTTGTTACCTTCGCTCCCAAAGAAGCTAATTTTCGTGCACATCCGCTTCCAGTACTAATAGCCCAAAGTGAATCTTTAGAAATACCTTTACAGATAATTAACATTCAGGAACCTTATGCAGTCAGTTATGAACAAGAAATTGCTCGGTTGAAAGCTGAAGGAATTGAAACACTTATTACAGGAGATATTGATTTTGTAGCTAATCAACCAAACTGGATACGGGAACGAAGCCTAGCTGTAGGAATAGAAGTACTCACCCCTCTTTGGCATCGTGATCGCCAGGAATTGCTAAATTTGATCACCGAACATGATTTCAGGATTATCCTTTCTTGCGTAAAAAAACCTTGGTTCACTAAAAGCTGGCTTGGTGATGAACTTACTGCAGATAAAATTGAACAACTCACTTTTTTGAACACCTTAAATGGTGTTGATATCTGCGGAGAAAATGGTGAATATCACACCTTAGCTCTTGACGGCCCCATGTTTAAGAAACGAATTTATATTAAATGGAATCCGGTTCAAGAAGATAACCTATTTTACCTGGACATTACTAATATTGAGCTCAAGTAAGTACATGACGCTAGAAGACTTTAAGCTTTTAACCACAGCAAAAGCCCAACAACTCATTTCCGATAATCGCGATCAAGACCCGATAAAGTTTGCCTTGACTTACCGACAAGGTGATATTCCAGTTGCCTTACTTTCTACCCAATTAAAATACTTACAACGTTGCAAAGCAAAACTTCCATCGTACTTTGCAGCCCAATGCATTATTCCCCCCTTATCCTATGAACAATCAAGCAGTGAAACAGCAGCATCATTAAAAGATGTTTCCGGAGAAACCTGTCTGGATTTAACCTGTGGCTTAGGCGTTGACAGCTTTCATTTTTCTCAACATTTCAAAAAAGTAATCTCACTTGAAATGATGCCTGTATTGGCCGCTATTGCTCAATACAATTTAAACAAGCTAGGAGCAACTAACATTGAGGTTTTAAACCAACGGGCCGAAAACTTTCTGCAATCATATCAAGGCCCTAAATTCGACCTACTATTTGTCGATCCGGCCCGACGAGACGACAGCACAAATCGTGTGTTTCTTTTTGAAGATTGTTCCCCCAATCTGTACGAAACGCTTCCGTTAATGAAAAAGAATGGAAAAAGGATTATTGTAAAAGCCTCTCCCCTTTTTGACATTGACGCAGCCTGGAAATGCTTTCCTGAGTTGCAAAAACTATCTGTTGTTTCAGTTGACAATGAATGTAAAGAACTTTTATTAGAATTCAACTCCGAGATTCAAGGCGAAAAAACAATCGAAATTCTATTAAGCAGAAAAGGAGAAACTGCTACTTATTCATTCAATATCCTTTCTGTTTTAAGTACTCCTGAGACTTTTTCAACTGAAAAATTTCTGCTTGAGCCGGATGTAGCGTTCTATAAAGCACGCAAAACAAAGGAGCTTATGAACAGTTATTTTAAGGACTTATTGGCCACCACCTCCGGAAAAGATGGATTCTTTTTTTCAGAAAATGCTCCAGTTAACTATCCCGGTCGTATTTTTAATATCATTAATACATGGGATTATCAGCCTAAGTTTTTGAAAAAACAATTAAAAACAATGGGAATAAAAAAAGCCAATGTAATTAGAAGGCATTTTCCGTCGTCTGTAAATGAAATTCGTAAAGCATTAGGGGTAACTGAGGGTGGAGATGATTATTTAATCTGTACAACTATCAATGAGCATAATAAGCTCTTTCTTTGCAAACGTTCTAAATAGAAATAGAGAAGCTGATGTCAGAAAATAAATTAAAGGTAATTTTAACAGGAGCAACTGGAATGGTGGGCGAAGGGGTACTCCATGAGTGTCTGTTGCACCCTGATGTAGAAAAAGTTTTGGTGGTTGGAAGAAAGCCTTATGGCCTTTCTCATCCCAAACTCCAGGAACTATTACATAATAATTTCTTTGATCTTTCTTCTATTGAAAATCAACTTCAGGGTTATAATGCCTGCTTTTTTTGTTTGGGCGTATCGTCGGTTGGAATGGATAAAGATGAATATTACAAATTGACCTATACCCTAACCATGCATTTTGCCGAAACGCTTGCAAAGCAAAACGCTGACCTGACGTTCTGTTACATATCAGGTGGAGGTACTGATGAAAACGGAAAAATGGCTTGGGCCCGGGTAAAGGGTAAAACTGAAAAAGATTTGATGCAATTGCCGTTTAAACAGGTTTATGCTTTCCGCCCGGGATATTTGCATCCAACAAAAGGATTGAAAAACACGCAGCCTTATTATAAATACATTGACTGGCTATATCCGGTATTTCGCATCGTTTTTGCTAAGCATGTTTCTACCTTAAAACAATTAGGCTTAGCAATGATAAATGCTACAAAAACTAAATACAATAAACAAGTTATCGAAGTGAAAGACATTCATATTTTGGCTGAATAAGAATTTCAAAATGCCAGCCGAAGAGGTTGTCTCAAAAGCCTAAACCAGAGTAAATCGACTTATGAGACCGCCTTTCAGCTTAGCTAATCAATTTCTTTAAATAGCTATAAGATTATCATACAATTCATTCACATCCACTTTCGGTATATTCTTTTCTAAATCTTTCAATTCTTTATCCCCATCGAATAAAAGTGGAAAATATTGGCTATCGAGTAATTCATCCTGTAGCATGTCAGGGAAACTTTGCAATGCATCCATTCTATAATATCCCGCCGTATTTCCAAGTGTCTGATGATTCATAGCATTAATTACAACAGCCCTGCGCGGCCGATCGGAGAAGTTTTCATAAGATCCATGCATCGTTAAAGGATGATGGAAGCTGGCATAACCTCTCGACAATTCGTTAGCTACTTTTTTCTCAAAAATTACTAATTGTTCGTTATTTAAAACTCCTTTTACAGCATCCATATTGCCAGCTAAACCGGTAATAGGAAGTAATCCCCACTTGTGGCTGCCTGGTATAAAATAAAGACAACCATTTTCTTTGCTTGCATCATCAAGTCCTATCCAGCAAGTAAGATGGTGCATCGGTTTGGTAAAGGTCCAGTATGAGAAATCTTGATGCCAAGCGACAACGCCACCATGTTTGGCAGGTTTACAAAATAATTGATCGTGAAAAAGCCTGAATGATTGACCCAATAATTGATAAGCGGCCATGCGATAGGCAGGTGACCAGATTAAATCATGAAATCCGGGAGTAACCCGCCAGGCACCAATGGCATGAAACAATACCTTTTCAGGATCTTCCGATTCATTACTTTCATAATGATAAAACAACCCTTTCTCTTCAGTATTTAATGAATGTAGCCTAAGGAGTTCCTCATTCAAAATATCGACTTGTTCATCGGTCATGATTTTAATACCGCTTACAAAGCCATTGTTACTAAAAGAGGCTATCTGCTCTTCCGCTAGCATATATTGCTCCCATTCCTTCGCATTTTTAGGTTGCTCAAATAGGCTACTCATCGGACTACTATGAATTGCAAGATCAATAGATGATTTAGAGTTAAATTTTTTCATAATGTTCATATATGGTGTATAATTTTTCACAGATAAACTTTTTTTCTGAATACACTGATAACCGGTTCCACATGAAACAGCCCAATTTCTACAGCTCATGCGCGCAATAAAAAAATGCAACTGTTTTATCAAAAATATTTTAACAATAAGAGAATTTAAACCTCTATTTTGTCGAATACTTACACTCTATTGAATTATTTTAAAACTTTAATTGAAATACACCTCAATAGAGTTAAGATTATAAAACTGTATCTAACTAATGAAAATTCATTTTATAAAAATAAATACAGTACCTGGAGAGCTTCTAATTGCAACAGAAGTGAAAGAGAGAAAATTTTCCGCACCGTTGCATTACCATCCGGAGCTTGAGCTTACATTAATACTAGAAAGTTCAGGAAAAAGATTTATAGGTGATAGCATTCAAAATTTTGAACCGGATGACCTTGTTTTAGTAGGAGAAAACCTGCCTCATTTTTGGCGCAACGATAGTAATTTACTAAAAGATGGATTTTCACGTGCCATTGTAGTTCAGTTTAACAAAAGCTTTCTGGGCGAAAGTTTCTTTACATTAAATGGAGCAAATCATATAAATAGGCTAATTAAAAATAGTACAAGAGGTGTTTGCTTTCGAGATCCAATAACAAAGGCATTGATAAAGGATAAATTAATACGGCTGTTAGAATTAGACACCTTCGAAAAAGCCTTAGGGCTGCTTGAAATACTCAATATTCTTGCAAAATCGGATATCTGTTACCTCTCCAGCCCTGAATATAAAGCACACTTTAATGAAATTGACTGCACAAGATTGAATAAAGTTTTCAATTATGTTTACAATAATATCAATAGTTCATTTGAAATATCTGAAATAGCCGACTTATTAAATATGAGCGTTTCAGCTTTTTGTCACTATTTCAAAAAAAGAACTCAAAAAACGTTTATGCAATTTATAAATGAAACCAGAATTGGAAAAGCGAAGCGATTACTCATCGAAACCGACAAATCAATTGCTGAAATTGCTTACGAAAGCGGATACAATAGTCTGTCTAATTTCAACAAACAGTTCAACTCTTTGGAGAAATTGTCACCCAAACTTTTTAGAAAAAAATATTATGATTATGCAAACGATTTACCGGACGTACCCGAACATTTGGAATATGATTCGTAACAATTTAAATTTCTGAAAATTTCCGATCTGATCCGTTCAAGTTTTGCAGCAGGTATGAAATTCCCATTACCAATACACATCCAATCAAATTATACCATAAAAAAGAAATATTGGTAAAACGATAACAAAACAGAACAATAAGCTCTGTGATTGCAGCGGCCCAAAAAACAGCGGTTCCCCGGATATTTTTCAGGTAAAAGGCTACCAGAAAAATTCCTAGAATTGCTCCATAAAATAAAGAGCCCAACACATTAACGGCCTCAATTAAGCTACCAAGCTTTGTTGCCATACAAGCTACAATAAATACAAAAACACCCCAAATTGCAGTCGCCCATTTAGAGGCTGAAACATAGTGCGAATCACTCCCATCAGGTTTTATTGACCTTCTATAAATATCAATGATCGAGGTGGATGCTAATGCATTAAAAGCCGATGAAGAAGATGACATAGATGCAGCTAAAATCACTGCAATTAATAGGCCCACTAACCCAACAGGGAATTGTTTAGTAACAAAATACAAAAAGATATAATTCACATCATCCGTATTAGCCGCAGGATCATTCTTCAACATCAGGTTGGTAGCCGATTTCCGAATTTCCTTTACTTTATTTTCATCTTGTTCAATAGCTGTTTTGAGGCTTTGTATTTTTGCTTTATCCTGGTCATGAATCGCATTTACCATCGCCTCCATCTTTAATTTCTTCTCTCCGAAAATCTGAGCTTGCTGTTGTTCCAATTTTTTAAAGTCTGAAGCATAAACGCTCTTTTGGATCTTATCAGTTTCCAAAGTATTGAAGAAAATAGGTGGTTGATAGAATTGATGAAATACTAATAACAACACTCCGGTTAATAAAATCCCAAACTGCATGGGAATTTTAACTAAGCCGTTAAACAGTAATCCCAACCGGCTCTCGGTAGTATCTTTTGCAGTTAAATATCGACCCACTTGCGATTGATCAGTACCAAAATAGGATAAAGCGAGAAAAAATCCACCGAGTATTCCCGACCACACATTGTATTTATTCTGAGGATCGAATTTCAGATCAATAATGTTCATGCGGCCCATTTTACCAGCAACCTGTAAGGCATCTGCAACAGTGACTCCCATCGGCAACATCTTTGCAATCAACACTCCGGCAATCAACATCCCTGATAAGATAATGCTCATCTGTCCCATTTGAGTATAGCTCACTGCTTTGCTCCCTCCGGAAACAGTATAAATAACGACTACCGTACAGATTACCGCATTTGTAAGGTAAATATTCCAACCCAAAATCGCCGAAAGAATTAAACTTGGCGCAAACACAGTTAAACCTGTTCCGAGTCCTCTTTGAATTAAAAAAAGAAAAGCAGCCAGAGAACGCGTTTTCAGATCAAAACGACCTTCGAGGTATTCATAAGCCGTATAAACATTTAAACGTTGATAAATTGGAACAAATGTCACGCAAATTACAATCATGGCTAGAGGTAACCCAAAGTAATACTGAACGAAGCGCATTCCATCGGTATAAGCCTGGCCGGGAGCTGAAAGAAAGGTCACCGCACTTGCTTGAGTAGCCATAATCGTAAGTCCAACCACATACCAAGGCATAGTATTCCCTTTAAGGTAGGCTTCCATGTTCCGACTCCGACGACTTTTCCAAATACCGTATACAACAATAAAACTAAGGGTAATAACAAGAACCAACCAATCGATCAATCTCATAAAAAGTATCGTGTTAAACAGTAAAACAATACGATTTCAAAGACTAAAAAAGCAAGAACAAGCAGATAGAGGGTTTGCCAAGATTTCTTCATCAAATAATTATACATGTTGAATTGTGAATGATGAATTAGTTAAGGCTTTCCTGAGAAGTCTTAACGATCAAAGTCAGTATATTGACAATCTGATTAGACTCTGCCAAATATTTTAAATAATCATAACTTACCAGTTGACTTTTATCTAATAAACGAATGAAATATCGAACCTCCCTTGCCTCTTTTAACGCAATACACATTTTAGCAATGAATTTTTTTTTGATATTGCAGCTACACCTTCTTCGACATTTGCTCCAACACTTGTCCCCGCTCTTAAAATCTGTTTTGCTAAAAATATTCATGATACTTTGATAAAAATGAATATAGCTCAATTATTGGCAATGCGAAATCAAATGATTTGTTTAAAATGAGGTTGTCTTTCATGGTAGCTTTTAATTAATATTTCCTAATTCAACATTAATAATTCAACTTAATTTCTTCAACATTCATTTACTTCCCCAACTCTATCATATTCACAAATAGTCGGTAAGCACCGGGTACACCGGCAGGTAATTCTCGGAAGAAAACAACCCCCGTATAAACGAAATACCCTTTACCGTATTGAGTAATCAAGGTGCTTCCTTTTGATGATTTTTCATTCGGATCATTCATACTGAGAGGTGTCTGATAATTCGCGTCCCAATCGCCGGCGAAATAAATGCCTCTCTCCTGTATCCAACCTTTAAAATCATCCGCGGTAATCTTATTCGGCGAATTTAGGACCGGATGTTGCGGCAATTCAAAACGGATTTCAGCATTTTCATCTGTTACACGATCACGGGAAATGGTGAAAGGGTATGGACCGATCGGAGATTTAACTCCTCCTAAAAAGTTATTGGTATTGTACTGAACAATCAAATTACCTCCATTCTTCACATAATTCATCAATTTATCGTAATAAAACTTCATACGGTCATTGGTATTATAAGCTCTAACACCTACGATAATGGCATTGAAAGAAGATAGGTCAATTCCGTTGCTTAACATATCATCCGTAAGGAACTTAACATCATAACCAATTTGTATCAAGCTTTGGGGAATGTCATCACCTGCTCCAACGATGTATCCAATCAACTTTGATTTACGTATCAAATTAAAATGAGAAAGTCTGGCTTCGGCATAGGGGAATAAGGTTTGAACCGGAATGTGTTTATAAATAATTGTGGTTAAACCTTGCGAATATTCCTTACCATCCATCATTGCCACCGCTTTAAGAATACCTTGAGAACTGCCTCCTGAAGGAGTTACCATGAATTCAAGGGTTTGCTCCTCATCTTTTGCTTTTAAATTGAAACCGGAAGAAATAGGTTCCACATTCCAACCTTCTGGCAGTTTTAGTTTTACTGTTCCTGTACAATTTGCTACACCTGATTTAACAATAACCTGAACTTTTTTAGGAGAATTATCGGGAAATACATACGCCTTTTCATTTAAAGTTACCATGACCGGTGGAGTAATCACAAAAGGTCTGTACACTTCGCCATCAACAGGATCGACTGCTTTATAGATGACAGGACGAGTAAATTCAATGGAGATTTTACCAAAATTCAAGAGGTATTTTACTTGCAGCGCTGCATCATTTTCAGGTTTACCGATTAATTGCTGGTTAGTCACATTAAACATCCCGATAGCATGTTTATCCGCCAACCAATATGGATTTGTAACCTTTGCATCAGACGGGATATTTATTGCTTTCTCTAATTTATAGGAAACATCCTTTTCTAAAAGCTTCGAAGGGCTCTCCTCCGAACCATTGGGCAAAATAATCTTCTCAAGTGTTACAGGAACTTTACTTCTGTTTAATGCATTAATGGTTAACAGGAGATCAGCACCTTGGGCTGTTTCAAAATCTGCAGGATTCGCTTCCAACCAAAGTCCTGCACAGGCTGCAATCAACTCTTCCAGTTGCTTTTTCTTTTCTGCATGCCAATATGAATCCTTTATTGACCCTAGTTCTTGATACGCCTCAAGCAATAGCGGAAGAGAAGCTGAGGGTTGTTCAGGTTTATATTCTTTATAAACTTGCTGAGCGAGTTTTGAAAACTTTTCAGCTCCTTTTATGCGAGAAAATGACTGATCAATGCCTTCGAAAATATCTTTCTGAGGAACATCACCCTTAATCGGTTTAAAATATTCTAGGATGGAACCTCTTACTCGAGCAGATCCGAAACCTTGGCTCTTGTGATTACTACGGCTTTCAGCGGCTATCTCGCCATATGATTTACCTAATAAGAAATTTTCACTGCCTACCTCTAAACTTAAATTACCACTCATATCAGCATTGGGGTTCCAAAAGCGAGCTGCATTATTGTAAAGCAAACGTTTTGCCTGCCAAACCCGTACATATTTTAATTGCTCTGGATACCGTGTTGGATCGGCCGCTGCAGTAAAAGCTTCCTCGGCCAAAATAGCGGAAGCAGTATGATGACCATGCCCACCACTTCCGTCGGTTGCAAAACGAGTTAATAGCACATCAGGTCGAAACTTACGAATTGTCCATACAACATCCGCCAAAATGCTATCGCGATTCCAGATAGAAAATGTTTCTTCAGGATTTTTAGAAAAACCAAAATCATTAGCGCGGGTAAAAAACTGCTCACCCCCATCCACACGGCGTGCAGCTAATAACTCCTGGGTACGAATTAAACCCAATAAATCCCCTTGTTCATTGCCAATAAGGTTTTGTCCACCGTCACCACGGGTAAGCGCTAAATACCCTGTACGCAGGCACCTTTCATTGGCCAGGTAAGCGATTAATCGTGTGTTCTCATCATCAGGATGGGCGGCAATATATAAAACCGAACCTACGGTATTTAATTTCTTCAATCCTAATAAGATATCAGATGAACTGTACGATTTAGGGGTTTGCGCCTGTGAAAATTGAACTACAACTAATAAAGCGAGTGCGATTTGGATGATTTTCTTCATATGGTTATTTAGAAAACTAAAGATAGAAGAAAATTACTTTTCACTAAGGAATGCTTTTTAAGAAAGTGGTTTCACAATGATTGAAATATTAAATAAAGTACATTAATCTTTAGTATTTGTTACCATCCGTCGATTGCGGCCAGACCATTCACTCCATGAACCAACGTACAATTTGGGAATCTCCATCCCTGCATAAGCCATTGCAAGTAGCGTATGGCAAGCAGTTACTCCCGAACCGCAGTGCACTATTACATGCTCAGCCTTTTTACCCTGAAGCACTTGCGAATATTGTTCTTTAAGCACTATTGGCGTTTTGAAAAAACCATCAGCATCCAAATTACCTTGCAAAGGAATATTAATAGCTCCGGGGATATGGCCGGCAACCGAGTCAATAGGTTCTCTCAAGCCATCGAAACGGTCTTTTTCACGCACATCAATAATTAAATAATTATCATTCTGAGTTGCACGATCCACCTCATTTATGTCGGCTAATGGCAATTGCCATTGACTCGTTTCATAGACTTCTGTTTTTAAAGGAACCTCTTCTTTTGAACTAGTTGGAACACCTGTTTTAATGGCAGCATCAAAACCACCATCCAGCACCTGTACCTTTTTATGACCGATTGATTTTAACATCCACCAAAAACGGGATGCTGCATTTGCACCATTTTTATCATCGTAAATAACCACATGAGTATGCGGCGTTATACCAAGTCGTGTCAAAACCTTAGAAAATTGAATAAAATCAGGCAAAGGATGCCTTCCACCATCAGCGGGATCAGGTTTTACATTTGAGAGGTCCTTATCCAAATCAACATGTAGCGCACCATCGATATGTGCAGCGGCATATCTGTCTTTCGCATCGGCACCTGATCTTGCATCAACAATAACGATTGGTGTTGACTGCTTCAATAGCAATAGTTCTTCAGGTTTAATAATTGGAGCTTCTTCTTTCATGATACTTAGGATTGTATTTTATTAAAACAACAGGGTGTTTTGGAGAACCTTTTTACAAGTTTTTAAGCTTAATTCTTTTTTCGGAGTAACTATCATTGAGTTTTTTATGCGATTAGACTACGCTTTGCATGGTGAATTTTGATGAACGATTAGATAAATGAATTCAAAAAGTATCCTACAAATAACTCAACCAAACTGCTTTATTTCGTTTTTTAACACCTGCGAACCATCGGCAAGGGTAATACAAAATTAGAATAGCCAATATCCACATGAGATAAACCATGGGAAGTTCAAAACCATAAGGTATTTTTCCAAAACCATTAAATGGAGTGCCGATCATAAAATCAAACCTACCCAATGTTAATTGAGCAGCTATTAAGGCCAGAAAATGAACCAGGTAGATATGCGAAACATAATAAAACAAAGGAACACGGCCGTAAATGGTAAAAAAATCAACAAGAGGCCCATTGGCCTTCTCAAAAAGAGCAAGCAGCAAAATGCCTATTCCTATGGTAACATCCAGATAAAGTAAAGAAGGAGGATACTTTTCGACATTCATAAAGGAAAGGAAGCTATAAAGTCCGTTTTTTTGAACTGTCCATGGATGCGGATCACCGTAAACATTTGCAAACCTTAGTATCAAAAATGTAAGAATCATCCCGGACCCAATCCATAAAAAAGACGTTAACCGCTCATGGCTAGGTAAAGTAAAAAAATATCCGAAACAATAGCCACAAGCCATTACTGCCACCCAAGGAATAAGTGAATACAATGCGAACAAAGAATAATTTGAGCTAACCTTTATTATGTTTGGCTGATGTACAAAATTCCATATCCATGATTCGTTTCCAAACTGTTCGGCCTTAATACCGTCGAGGGCATTATGAAATAGAATAATGGACAAACCAATAACTGCAATTGCCTTAAGCGGAAGACGAACCAAAGCGGAGAGCAAAATCATTGCCCAGCCGATGACCCAAATTACCTGCGCCACCGAAAAGCCATCAGCCAAACTAAATGACCACCCAAAACGAACGATCGTAAATTCAAGAATAATCATCCATAATCCACGTGTAAACAAAAACATGGACATTTCTTTGGGGGGTTTCCCACGGTATTGCATCAGAAAAGCACCAACACCCGCCAGAAAAACAAAATTTGGTGCGCATAAGTGAGTGATCCAGCGCGTAAAATAGTAATCGGGAGTAGTTTGGGTCAAATCAAGCGGATTAAAGCGGGCGATAGAAAAATAATCGCGAACATGATCCAAAGCCATTATTACCATAATGATTCCTCGAAGTAAATCAATGGAGATAATCCGTGTTGTGCTACTTGCTATTGAAGATGCCGTAGAAAACGATTTCATAAGTAATTCATTTTAACCCGATTACTTCTATAAATTTAATAAAATCAATCTTTATTAAATCAAAAAAGCGACCCTACCGGGTCGCTTTGATAAGAAATAACTTCAATTCTTAAGATTTTGGTGATAGAGTATTGTTAATGCGATCGGCCAAATCTTGTAAATGATAACGACTCATTGGATCTGTTATAGCAGGTAATGCAGCTTTTATAGCACTACGTAAGCTTACCAACTGAGCTCTGGAAATACTTGATACATCATTGGTTGCAGGATCTACCGCCTTAGGCCCTCTCATTTGAGCCATTGAATTAGATTCGCTGGCTGGTGGGGCATCGGTAGGCAATAGTTTGCTTAAATCAGCAACATAAGCCTTTTGAAGATTTCTAGTATACACATCAATTGCCTGATGATTGTACAATGGAGCCCATATTACTTTATTAAGGTCAGCAAATAAATCGGTAGCTAAGTAAGCCTTATTACCTGCAGTTGCTTCGGCATTTACTAACTTACTTATGGTATAAGGATCAAGTAATTTTTTCAAAGCGGTTTCTTGTATTCTACCAATTGCAGTTACCATATTAGCTCCGGTTCGGCTTGAAATATCTGTATTAATCAACCATTTTGGTGTTGTAAACAATTGGGCATTTAAAAAAACAAGGGCTTCTTTTTGTGTCGCTTTTGACACCAATTCATTAACAGGACCGGCTTGTTCAACTGTTTTAGGCGTTTGATAAACTCCTCCAACATTTTTCACTACATGGCCTATATAGCGATTATATTGACCAATTAACTCAGAATACAACTCACTCAGATTAGCATAACCCTGATTTGCTTCTTTAGTCCAGGTCATTAAATTTGGTAAAATACGTTGCAGGTTTTTAATACCGTAAGCACTCGCTTTCATGGCATTATCGCCCAGATCTTCGCTTTGTGAACGAGGATCATCTGCGCTTGTTTCTGTACCGAACCAATATTTTTTATCAGTTGCCTTAGCCAATACCCACTTATTTAAAATCGGTGTTTCTTCATCTGCTGATTTAGCCTGAGGAATTAACTTATACCCCCATTCAATTGCCCATTTATCGTAAAAGTTAATACGAGGATAAAGATCGGCGCCGGTCAAACCATCTTCAGGTTGTGCTACATAGTTAAAACGTGCATAGTCCATGATCGATGCTGCATGTCCATTCTTTTTCACCCATTCTTTATCTCTTAATTTATCAACGGGATAAGCTGAACTTGATCCAAAATTATGACGAAGACCCAGTGTATGTCCAACTTCATGCGAAGACACAAACCGAATCAAATCACCCATTAACTCGTCAGAAAATTGCATTTTTCGAGCACGTGGATCATTCGGAGATGCCTGAATCAAATACCAGTTACGCAAGAGCTTCATTACATTATGGTACCAGTTAATATGACTTTCGATAATTTCACCTGAACGTGGATCATGCACATTTGGGCCGCTTGCATTTGGAATATCAGACGGTTTATACACAATTGCTGAATAACGAGCATCCTCTATTGACCATGTTGAATCTTGCTCTTTAGTAGGAGCTAATTTGGCCATAATCGCATTTTTAAAACCCGCCTGTTCAAACGCCACTTGCCAATCGTTAACACCCATAATCAGGTATTTCCTCCATTTCTCCGGCGTAGCAGGATCAATATAAAATACAATAGGTTTCTTAGGTTCTACCAGCTCACCGCGTTTGTACTTTTCAATATCTTCAGTTTTGGGTTCCAGCTTCCAGCGGGTAATCATCTGAATTTTCTTAACGCCTTGTGGATTTGCATCAAAATCAGTTACCGAAGTAGTAAAATAACCTACACGATCATCAGCATAACGAGGCTGCATTGGTTTTTCGGGGAGCAGCACTAATGAACTGTTTAACTCAACAGTTGCAAAACCAGCTTCAGCAGGTGCGCTGGAAGTACCACCCATTGAAGGTCCACCTTTTAAATAGGTTTTTACCGTTTTAATTTCTGTATTTATTGGAAATGACTTTACACTTGAGATGTATGATTTATCAGGCTGAAACATTCGTAGCTTTAAGCCCGCCTTTTTTTGCTGATCAAAGAACAGGATATCATTATCACCACTCAAATAATCAGTAAAATCAATCAAAACACCTTTATTTCTTTCTGAAAAAGCTTTGATATCAAAAGAACCTACGATAGGTTGGATATTAGAGTTCATTACCGAATGATACATATCCTGAGTGGAGTCCTTTGATACTTCTGAGTAAGAAATATTCTTCAAAAAGACTTTATTATTGGGACCAATCTCAAAACGGATTATGTTCTCATTTACCTCATCACCTGCAAAACCGTCCATTTGATTACGAATCCCAACTCCTGATTTCGAGAGCCTGCTCACTACCAAAATATCTTTCCCCATTAACTTGTAGGGTATTTCGAAATAGTACTTTTCATCCAGTTTGTAAACATTAAATAAACCAGAATCGGAAACTGCTTTTGAATTAATTAGTTCTCTGAATTTTCGAGGACTACCTTTCGGCATATTAGCCCTGGCTGAATCAACAGGTCTGCCCATCATTTGAGATCTCATTGCCGCCGTTTTGGCCGGATCTGGTTGTGTCTGCGCATTTACCGTTGGACAATAAACGCTGCTTAAAAAGCATAGTACTATCCCTGTCGTCAGTAATAGACGATTTTTTTTGTTCATGTTAATTGATTGTAAGTTGAATAATTAACTGAAAGTAAAAACTATTTTAAAACAAAATAGTTGAGTAACTAAAATGTTAGGTATGAGTAACTAAAATGTTTCAAAGGTAAAATATATCAATTCGGAATCGAATGCAGAAAGGCGCTTATGCCAGAATTACGATTATGAACCGATTATTTTAGAAACAATCGGTTCATTGTAAAAAGTATATTATCAATGTTCGCGTACCATTAACTGGCCGGCAAAATCGATTAATTGTTTCTTTCTTTCAGGAGTAACCTCAATACAATTTATATGATCCATAGCCTTTACAACAAAAGAATGCATCATATTCTCTGCCTGCTCTCTAATATTTAATTGATTATAGATGTTGGTAACGGCCTTTACTTTTTCATCAGCATCGAAAATCGGTATGTTAATCCAATGTTTAAGTTCATCTTTAGTTGAATGCTCAGCCAGTTCGATTGCTTTGATGAGTAAATAGGTTTTTTTATTAGCGATAATATCACCCCCAACTTGTTTCCCAAACTTATCTGGATCGCCAAACACGTCCAAAATATCATCTTGCAACTGGAAAGCGATTCCAAGATTTTTCCCGAATTCATATAAGTGCTGAGCCTCTGCTTCAGCAGCACCACCAATCAGGGCTCCAATTTTTAAACTTGCACCTAGCAATACCGCCGTTTTTAGGCCGATCATCTCTATGTATTGCTCAACTTCTACATTTGCATGCCCCTCAAAATTCATATCCATTTGCTGACCCTCACATACTTCTGCCGCAGTTTTATTGAAAATATCAAGAACTGTTCGCAGTAAATGATCATCAACCTGCATCATAAGTTCATATGCCTTAACCAACATTACATCTCCTGAAAGAATGGCAATATTCGGATTCCATTTTTCGTGTACCGTTTTTTTACCACGACGCAGTGGAGCATTGTCCATAATATCGTCATGCATCAAACTAAAATTATGGAATACTTCAATACCCAATGCTGCTTTTAATGCAGGTTGAACATCTTCCGAAAAAACATTACAGGCCATTAACGTTAACACCGGGCGCATACGCTTACCACCCAATGCCATTAAATAAGTAATAGGTTCGTACAACTCCCCTGGATTGCCAGGTAATGCTAACTGCTCTACCTCTGTATTTATTAAATGTTGAAGTTCTTTAATTTTCATTAATATTAGATATGATATTAGATATGCGTATTGAGATTTGAGTATTGAGACGAAATACAATCATTTATTTTATATCTCAATACACAAATCGCATATCTCAAATCCTTTTTTACGCCATTGTAAAATCAATTTGACGTTTCACTAAATTCACCGTTTTTACTCTGATTCTAACAGGATCACCCAATTGGTATTTTTTCTTTTTGCGCTGACCTATGATGCAGTAATTAGCTTCATCTAATACATAAAAATCATCGTTCATATCACGCAACCGGATCATTCCTTCGCATTTATTTTCAACGATCTCAACGTACATACCCCATTCAGTAACACCCGAAACAATGCCATCAAACTCTTCCCCAATGTTGTCTTTCAGGTATTCGGCTTGTTTGTATTTTATTGAAGCACGTTCTGCTTCTGCAGCACGTTTTTCCATTTGTGAGGAATGCTCGCATTTTTTTTCGTACTCATCAGCGTTCACGCTCTTTCCATTTGCTAAATAATGAGCTAATAACCGGTGCGTCATTACATCAGGATAGCGTCGAATTGGTGAAGTAAAGTGGGTGTAGAAGTCGAAAGCCAAACCGTAATGACTTGTTTTCTTGGTTGTATACACAGCCTTGGCCATAGATCGGATGGCAAGTGAAGTAAGCACATTTTGCTCTTTTTTACCGACAACATCATCCATTAAAAAGTTTAGCGACTTTGAAATTTCATGATGGTTTTTGGTGTTTATTTTATAACCGAAACGGGAAGCAAAAACGGCAAATTTACCTAACAATTCTTCATCAGGAGCATCATGAACACGATACACGAAAGTATAGGCATTTCGTTTAGGTCCTTTTTTAGCGATAAACTCGGCTACTTTTCTGTTAGCCAGCAACATGAAATCTTCAATGAGTTTATGCGCATCTTTCCGTTCTTTCACATACACACCGATTGGTCTGCCTTCCTCATCCAGTCGGAATTTCACTTCAGTACTTTCAAAGTTAATGGCTCCGTGTTTAAAACGCTGATCGCGTAATTTATAGGCGATTTCATTTAAGGTTTCGAGTTCTTTTGAAAACTGACCTTGTTTGGTTTCCAGTATTTCCTGCGCTTCTTCGTAAGCAAAGCGACGGTCCGAATTAATAATTGTTCTTCCAAACCATTCGGTTATTACTTGCCCTTCCTTATTCATCTCAAACACAGCAGAAAAACACAATTTATCTTCATTTGGGCGCAATGAGCATAACCCGTTCGACAAATGTTCAGGCAACATTGGAATTACACGATCAACTAAATAGACAGAGGTTCCGCGTTCCTGAGCTTCGGTATCTAAAGCAGTACCTGGTACAACATAATGCGAAACATCGGCAATGTGTACTCCAATTTCATAGTTCCCGTTTTCTAAAAACTGAAACGATATCGCATCATCAAAATCTTTGGCATCTGCAGGATCTATGGTAAATGTAGTAATCGCGCGAAAATCACGGCGTTTGCTAATCTCAGCAGGAGTAATTACATCCGAAATAGCTTGCGACTCTTCTTCTACTTTTTTAGGAAACGAAAGCGGAAAACCAAAATCAGCCAGAATAGCGTGCATTTCGGTATTGTTTTCACCAGGCATTCCCAACACATGAGTAATTTCCCCAATTGGATTTTTTGCTCCTTCCGGCCAATTGGTTATTCTCCCAATGGCTTTCATGCCATCTTGTACATTGTTCAATCCTTCGGTGGGAATGAAAATATCATGCAGCATTTTACGATCATCAGGAATCAGGAATCCGAATTTTCCCGTTATTTTAACCAATCCTGTAAATTCTGACTTTGCACGCTCGATAATCTCAACTACTTCCCCTTCCTTTTGCTTGCCGTTAGGACGCGCATAAACGAATATTTTCACCGTATCCCCATGCAAAGCATTTCGCAATTTACGAGGAGCAATGTATATATCACGTTCAGATTCAGGTGAAATTACGTAAGCTGAACCGGAAGCAGCCATATCGACCTTTCCAATGATATATGTTTTAAGGTCTTTAGCTATGAATTTACCGGGAGAAACTTCTTTTACAGTACCGTTTCTAACCTCATCTTTTAAAACTTGAAGAATTATTTGGCGCGATTCATCATCGGCAATATTCAACTTCCCACTAATCTGTTTATAATTAAGCGCTTGGTTACTGTGTTGTGAAAGAACGTTCATCACCAACTGGGTAAATACTTGACGAAGCCCTTTAAGTGAGTTTTTCTTTTTTGACATGAAGCGAAGATAAGGATTTGGCAGTCGTAGCGCAATGAATGATTGATTGAATGACAGAATGAAAGAAAATAGTGAAGTTTCAAGCAACTAATGTGAAAGAATACTGTGAGTATCCTACTTAAAGCATTCAAAATTAACTCCAGAAAACTATCAAAAAGTGCTCTCAAACAAAGGGCCGTACCCAACATAAAGCCTAAAACAGCCCCTAAACCTGAATGAAAATCAAAATCAGTCGACAGTCTGGAGTGTACAGTCCTGAGTAAAAAGTTAATAGTCTTAAAACATCTTTTAAACTCGGGACTTAAAGACTCCAGACTAAGACCTTATTCATTCTCCATTAATTCTTTGATGTATTTGACAGGAGCGCTTCCATAACTTAAAAATTTCTCATTGAATTTTTTAAGATCAAACTTGTCGCCAAGTTTCATTTTCTGTTCTTCTCTAAAGTTATAAATCTCAGTGAAACCGGTAAAGTATGAAGTTAATTGCACCTGCGTAACGCTAACGCGTTTCCATTTCTCTTCGACTTCAGTTTGTTGCTGAAAAGCCTCATTGGTTAAAAATTTGATAGCATCTTCTTTCTCCATGCCCTTAACATGAACATTGTAATCAAGTAAGGTATTGCATAAGGTGCGTAAATGCCATTTATAATACATTAGCCACATTTCAGGTTCATTGTTACCATAACCGGCTTCAAGCATCATACGTTCGGCATAAACTGCCCACCCTTCCATCATGGCGCCATTTCCAAAAACCGATTTAATAATACTTGGTGATTGGTTGGCGTATACTAATTGAGTATAGTGACCCGGAATAGCTTCGTGGATATTTAAAATCTGAAGAATATAATTGTTGTATTCGCGCAGGTAACTCTCGGCGGCTTTTTTTGAATAACCCGCTAAACTTCCTACGTTGTAATACGTGTTCCCATTCTTATCATATGGACCCGGTGCAGAAATAGATGCGCCAGCTACACCTGCCATATAAGCCGGTTCTTTTCTTACCACCAATGGTTTGGAAGGATCTAGATAAAGTAGATCTTTTTGCTTAACGAAAGCCGCTAATTGAGGAATTTGCTTTTCAATCGCAGTTTGAAAATCTTCAGGTTTAACATGATTGACCGATAGAGTATCAATCATTGTTTTGATTAATTCCAATGTATCAGAAGGCATTGGATTATTCTTAAAGTATTTAGGCCAGAGCTGCTTGCTGAGTTTAGCCATTTCCGCATGGATTTCGGATTTGCGTTTTAAAGCAATATCATAAATTTCAGCCGCTGTATAACTTGATTGGATCTCATACAAAAACTTCTTCTCGTATAAATCTTTACCTAAACGAAAGCTCCGAGGGTTCGGATTGCTCATACTTCTTAACCAGGCTGCATAATTGTGCATTGCTCTGGCCGATTGTCGGGCCCGTTCTGCCATTTTGCTTTTCTCGGTTGCCGGCAATGAAGAACTTTTCAAGGAATCAATAAAATCCTTCTCAAAAACCGATGCTCCACCATTATTTTGATTAATTGCTAATGCTGTATGCTCTTTCGTTGGATTTTTAATTGTTTTTTTTGCTGCCTCATAATAAGCTGGCACTTTGGCCATCTTTAAATAGAAATTTTTAAGACGAACATCCAAGGGAGCATACTTCTCATTTAGAATGATGGCAAAAGACTCCCCAACGTTGTAGACCGACGGATCCCATTCCTGGGGCTTTAAAATTCTTAAGACCCATTGTCCATATTTCAGCTGATTATCGATCAATTCATAGTCGATTTTATTTGCATCTGAAAGTTGATCAATATTGAAATTATGCAATGAATCCAAACTAGCAGCTGCAAAATCCAACCGCATTTTCTGGTAAGTAGAATCTGGAACATATAAAACACTGTCGTAATTATGATAGCCAACTCTGGTTGCAAAATCCGGATTGATTTTCCATAAATTAACAATAAAGCGATCTTTAAAAGAGGTGAAAGGCACATCAAGCTCACCGGTTTTATGACTGTTTTTACAGGAACAAAAAGAAATGCCTCCTAAAAAAAGCATTAACAATCTTTTCATATTGGTTTTAAATTTATTACCCTAAGATATAAAAGAGTTATTCATAAGCAATATGCAGGAGGTAAGAAAGACTCCCAAATCTATTTCACTAACACTTTACCCTTAGGAATTGCAGCAATGAGTCGTTTGGTATATTCCTGCTGAGGATCGTTATAAATTTGATCCGGATCTCCCATTTCTTCGATTTTGCCTTTATTCATGACTACCATTCGGTCAGAAATGAATTTCACCACTGAAAGATCATGAGAAATAAAGATATAGGTAAGATTAAATTCTTCGCGCAGCTCAATTAAAAGATTAAGTACTTGTGCCTGTACAGAAACATCTAAGGCAGAAACCGATTCGTCACAAATAATAAATTTGGGTGCTAAAGCCAAAGCACGGGCAATACAAATACGCTGACGCTGCCCGCCTGAAAATTCATGAGGATAACGGTTAAAATGCTCTTCTTTCAAATTTACACGACGCAATAATTCCATCACACGATCACGACGCTCTTTATCAGAATTGAATACTTTATGAACCTGCATCGGTTCCATGATCGCATTTCCAATAGTAATCCGCGGATTTAATGAAGAATAAGGATCTTGAAAAATGATTTGAACATCACGTCGAAGAGCACGCATTTGATCTGATGCTAATTGCCGCAAATCGTTGCCCTCAAACAAAATTTTACCTTCTGTAGGTTCTATTAAGCGCAAAATACTACGCCCCAACGTTGTTTTACCACAACCCGACTCTCCTACTAAACCCATCGTTTCGCCTGGATAAACATCAAAGGAGATATCATCAACGGCTTTTACATAATCTGTTACTTTTGAAAAAATGCCCTTTTTAATCGGAAACCAGGTTTTCAAATTCTGTAAACTCAACAAGGGCAGTTGCTGATACAGCTGTTCTTTGCGTTTGACTTTTTCGCTTTCTCCAAAACCCAATTCTTTTCTTAAAGAATGAACCGTATTTCCGGTTTCAATGATTCTACCCTCTTCATCAACTTGCATGAAATCAGCAACAGTTGGTAGTTTTTTAAGATGCAAATTGGCTGCGGGACGGCATGCTAACAAGCCCTTGGTATAGGGGTGTTTAGGATTTTCAAATATCACATCAGCTGTTCCTTGCTCCATTACATCTCCTTTATACATCACCACAACATGGTCAGCAACTTCAGCAACAACACCTAAGTCGTGCGAAATGAAAATCATACTCATGTTACGTTCTTCTTTGAGCTTTAATAAAAGATCAAGAATCGTTTTTTGAACGGTTACGTCAAGGGCGGTAGTTGGTTCATCAGCAATCAGTAATTGAGGATTGCAGGATAAAGCCATTGCGATCATCACACGTTGCTTTTGACCACCGGAAATTTGATGAGGGTATGAATCGAATATGTTTTCAGGACGTGGCAATTGAACTTCTTTAAATAGTTCAATGGTTCTGTTTTTTGCTGTTTCTTTGTCGACCTGCTGATGTAAACGGATAGCCTCTGCAACCTGATCACCACAAGTATAAACAGGATTTAGGGAAGTCATGGGTTCCTGGAAAATCATGGCAATTTTATTACCACGATAAGAACGCATTTCTTCTTCCGATAATTTTAACAGATCTATGGTTTTGTCATTCTCTGTAAATAAAATCTCTCCTTCATTAACTCCATTTGATTTAGCAATTAGTCCCATTACTGAAAGGGAAGTCACCGATTTCCCGGAGCCGGATTCTCCTACAATACCTATGGTTTCCCCTTTACGAATATGAAAGCTAGTGTTTTTAACCGCTGTTACCCAACCATCTTCAGTTTTAAAACGAGTGCTTAGATTTTTTACTTCGAGAATATTATGCGACATAGGCTGCAAAATAACCATTTTTCTCAAATGTAAAGCAACAGAAAGGCACTTAAACCCTTACGATTTGCTCATCAGTAATCAGTGGTAAACCTTTGAAACGAAGAACTAATTGAACAAGAGTGAGCACATCTTTTTCACAATATGTTTTGATTCGCTCAACATCTTTGTCTTTCCAATAAACACTGGCAACCTGGCTTCCGTTTATATCATCTTTCGGGGTAGGAATATTAAACACCGCCGCCAGCAGATTAAGAGAAGTGTAGTGTTTATGATCACCAAATTTCCAGAGTTCAAGCGTATCCAAATGATTTATTTCCCATGGTTTTTTACCACTATTATCGAGCACTTTAGGAAGTTTTATAGCATTAATCAGCATTCGGCGAGAAAGATAAGGGAAGTCAAATTCACGGCCGTTATGCGCACAAAGCAGGGTGTCGCTTTTAAGTTTTTCAAGCACTTGAGCAAAATCATTGAGTAGAACTGCTTCATCGAAACCGTAAAATGACTTCATTTTAAGAGTTTTCCCTCCTTCCTGATCTTCTGTAATTTTCCCGATTGAAATGCAAATCACCTTACCAAATTCAGCAAAAATTCCGGCACGTTCATAACACTCCTCCGGACTCTGATCTTCTTTTCGAAAGTATTTCGACTTATGCTCCCAAAGCTCCTGAAAGGTCGGATTTAACTGGGCAAAAGTAGCAGTTTGAGGAACGGTTTCTATATCCAAGAAAAGAACATTGGAAAGATTGATTTGATCAAGCATGATGACAAAAATTGGAAATGAAATTTATGAAATATAAATGATTATCAATTAAATAATTTATAATTCAACATCTTCAATCTATACCTTAAAATTAATCCTAAAATTTTACAAAACTGATTCTCAATAGATTGATTTAGATATTTACCCCTACAACTGTAATGTTTAGAAATCGGCATTGTCTATCAGAGTCTACAGTTGTAGCAATCAGTTTTCTTGATCACACCATATAATAACAAAACTTATTGAATACATTAAATAATCGGGTAAACAATAAAAATGTGTACCCATTCGAATTTCTTTTCATTGAGATCAGTTTTTCAGCTTAGCAAAAATTAAAAAGCGAACCATTGCATTAGCAGCATCTAAATCAAACATTCAAAAGTTGATTGCTTTAAAAAATTATGGCTAACATATTGTACATAAACTGCTTGTCTATTTATGTCAATTTATTATTAATCTATCTTAACAAATCTCTTATGAAATCCAAATTCACTTCTCAATGTCTTATTATTGGATGTTTATTAGGTCTGATAAGCTGCCAAGTATCTGTAAAAAGGACAATTAATAATGAAACTTTCAGAAATAAAGCGATTGCCGAAAAAATTTTTGCCGCTTTTGATTTAGGCGATCCTGATGCGCTTGACAACCTGATAGCAAAAAATGCTATTGATCATTCCAAGCCAGAAGAAATAAAAAGCAATGGACTACAAGCCTCCAAAGAGCTCTGCAAAATGCAAAAATTTATGTACTCCAAAATGAAAAGTACAATTAATAAGATCATAGCAGAAGGAGACATGGTAGCCGTTTATTTCACCTCAAAAGCTACTGACAATACCGGGGAGGAAATAAAGACAGATGGTGTTGATATTATTAAGTTTAAGGATGGAAAAGCAATTGAACATTGGGCATTTACGATAATGTGAAATAAGAATTGACACAAAACCATTTCTAAGATAAGTACCCGCTTATTAAAAGTACGTCTGCATTCTGTTTATAAAAGTGGTTAAATATTGTGTAAATTTAATATACATCTACTTTAATAATCAATCTGTTATGAAAGCGATTACAGAACTCTTGTTCATCGGATTAACGGTTTTGCTAACCAATTGCAACAAATCAACTACTTCTAAAGAAAGCATGAACAATGAGGAATTGATTACCAGAGGAAAATACTTGGTTACTATCGGTTCATGCAACATGTGTCATTCACCTAAAACTCCAACCTTCAATGGTTTGTCAGTCGATTCAAATCGTTTATTATCGGGACACCCAGAAGGCGCTGAGCTTTCAAAACTCAATATTAAACTTGATTCATCAGCCACTAAGGCTGGTAATTGGACACTTGCAAGTCTTGACATGACCAGCTTTGCAGGGCCTTGGGGAATTTCGTATACAGCAAACCTCACTCCGGATACTACTACCGGAATTGGCGCTTGGACGGAAGAAGTTTTTATTGCAACCCTTAGAACCGGAAAACATTTAGGACAAGCAGGCGGCCGACAGGTATTGCCACCGATGCCGTGGAATTATGTAAACCAAATGACTGATGATGATTTAAAAGCGGTCTATGCTTACCTAAGATCATTACCTCCTATCCAAAACCAAGTACCGGGCCCTGTTCCACCAGATGAAGTAAGTAAGAAACTTACCAATCCATAGAATTATAAAGATTTGTACAGCTTAGCATCTATCTATGACCACTTCTACCAAATGACAAACAAGGCTACAAAAAGAGCCTCAAAACACTAAAACCCTAAATAAAAACGTATGAAAAAACAGCAGTTCAGATTGCTTATCCCTTTCCTATTAATAGGAATTATAAGCGCATTGACTTATTGCACAAATAACCAGCAAAAAAAAGAGGAAAGTATGGATCCTTCAAAAGAACAATTAGTTGAAAGAGGCAAATACCTGGTAACCATTTCAAGTTGTAACGATTGTCATTCACCCAAAATAATGACTCCACAAGGGCCAATAGACGACACTACCAAATTACTATCTGGACATCCTATAGGCAGTAAACTCCCCCAGCTAGGCCCTAAAGCAACCGACCCTACAGCTTGGATACAGATGACTCAGGATGGAACTGCCTTCATAGGTCCATGGGGTATTTCTTATGCAGCTAATCTAACTCCTGATGAAACAACAGGATTAGGCGCCTGGACTGAAGAAGTATTTATCAAAACGCTTAGAACAGGGAAACACTTGGGACTACAAGAAGGCCGGCAAATACTTCCACCTATGCCATGGTATAACATAAATAAAATGACCGACGATGATCTGAAAGCTGTTTATGCTTATCTTCATTCGCTGCCGCCCATTACAAATCAAGTTCCTAACCCTGTTTCTCCAGAAGATGTTGCTAAAATGGTAACCCAATAACTTTAATGGTCTAAACCTTTGACTACTAAAAAAGCGAATTGAGTTTAGGCTCAATTCGCTTTTTTAGTAGTAGCAAGGTTATCTTATCAAATTTAGTTTTTTAAACCAATTTGAGTATTTGCATTAATCATTTCGTTCATTACCTGAACGGTTTCGCCTAAATAGTGATCAATTTTATAGATTTTCAATAATTGCTCGTTCCTATCGGCGCTGATCTTATTGTTTATCAATTTAGCTTCGTCAGTTTTCAGATTTAAAACATCAAGAAAAGGTTTTTCATCTTTCAGTTTATTAACCTTATCCCATTCTTTAAAATCAGCCTCTCGTTTAGATTTAAATGCTTGCAGATTTAAAGAGAAGACCTTGTTATCCTTCTGCTTTTTTAATAAGGAGATCTTTTGTTCCATTAAATTAAAAGCAGAATCAACAGCAATTCTTTTCGCAGAGTTTTTGCGAATCACATCCAAGTTTAATGGTTTATTCCAAGTGCTGTAGGTTGAGCTGGTAATTTCATCCCAATTTAATACAGACGGTTCATTTTTCTCAGCTACATCAAAAAATTGATCCTTTATGATAATATCAGGTGTAACTCCTTTTTGCTGCGTTGAACTACCATTAATACGATAAAATTTCTGAATGGTTAATTTGACAGCTCCAAGATCTTTATCTTGGAGTTGAGGTAGAAATCTATTCACATCAAACATACGCTGAACGGTCCCTTTTCCATATGTACTTGGACTACCAATGATAATCGCTCTTTTATAATCTTGCATTGCCGCTGCTAAAATTTCAGAAGCTGAAGCACTGCCTTCATTTACCATTATGGCTAATGGACCGTCATAAGCCACGTCAGGATTGGTATCTGATAATACTTGTACTTTCCCATCACGAGAACGAACCTGAACAACAGGACCTTCAGGAATAAATAATCCAGCTATGTTAACCACATCCTTTAAGGAACCTCCCCCATTTGAACGCAAATCAATAACAATACCTTCTACCTTTTCTGCTTTAAGCTTTTCAACTTCTTGGGCTACATCATAAGCACTACTTCCTGGCCCATTAGGATTTTTTGTATTAATATAAAACTCAGGTAATACAATCATACCTATTTTATGTGCCCCATTAATTATATAAGAGTGTGCAAAAGTACCTTCCTGTTTCAATTCATCACGAATCAGAGAAACTGTTTTAATAGTACCATCAAGCTGCTTAACTGTAAAAATCGCAGTGCTGCCTTTAACTCCACGTGTAAGTTTTATAATTTCATTAATACTGAAATCAGCAACGTCTATCATTTCCTGCTCTTTTGATCCTACCCGCAAAATGACATCGCCAGCTTTTAACCCACCTTGCTTCCATGCCGGACCACCAGGTACTACGCCATCGACTTTCACATAGTCTTCTTCCTGCTTTAATAAAAGACCGACACCACAATATGTACCCGACATACCTTCATTCCAACCACGTTGTGAAATTGGCGACATATATGCAGAATGTGGGTCCATTGTCGTTGTAATAGTATTTGCGAATATTTCGAATCGAGCCTTTTCGTTCAAATTGTTGTTTAAGTTAACAAAATATTTATCGTATTTCTTTTTAACCTTAGCAATAGCCTTTGCCTGTAATTCTGTATCCGTTTCTTTAGCGATTGGATCATCGGCTTTTGCTTTTTTCCGAGAATCCATTAACTCCGAAATTTTTATTAGCGTACTGTATTTTAATGATTGTTTCCATTTTTTTGCAATATCTGCTGCAGAGGCGGCATAATTAACTTTACTGTAATCAAGTTGAATGCTATCGTTGTTGTTAAAAGTAAATTTCTTACCAATAACTTTTAAATAGATCTGCTTAGATTGAGCCATACGAATATCAAAAATAGAATCCGTTTCATTAAGAAATCCTAATGGCTTATTTCCGATAATTTCATCATCCACCTCCAACTCATATTTCTTTAGGTAGTCAATATCTGTTTGAAGAAAAAATTTCCTTTCCCCATCTAATTTTTCCAAGTAATTCCAGAATAGTTTTTTAGAAAAATTATCGTCAATCTTTTGCGGATCATAATGCATAACTTTAATCATCTTGCCAACAATCGATACGATCAACTTTTCGTCTTGAGGTTTCTCATTAGGAGTATCGAAAGCCATTAAACTTCCGGCAACACCTGCAATTAAGAAAGGGGAAATAAATCTGAATTTCATTCTATGCACTATAATATTGAGTGATAACTGGTTTGAATTTGGTAAAAATAATTTTATTAATATTTCCCTGACAACTTAACAGGTAACATTCGTATTACTATGCAAAAAAATTATTACGGAGTAATAAGGTTGTAAAAAAATCATGTAATAACTAAGAAGTTGGAAATTTCTTTAAACATTGGAAAATACTATAAGAAAAACGTTAATGCTCACCAGTATTATTTTCATCGTTAAAAAAAATACATTAAGCTAACTAACCTCTATTTAATCATTACTCCCGGCTTATTGATAATCGGAATTTTAATAAGATTCTCATCCACAATACTATCCGGCACGAAAATAAATTTCTTATCGTACAGCACGTCATCCTGATAATAGCTCAGCCAATATTCATTGTTCAATCCAAATACCTGTTCATCGATTAGTTCAATCATCGCAAAGTCACCCGCTGGAACTTTTCCTATAGAATGACGTAACAGTGATGTTTTAACATTTTGCCCATTCAAATGACCGTAACCGCGGGAACTTACCAATACGGTTTCAATATCCTTATCTTTTAGGTTAACCAAGTAAACCGTCCAGGTCCGGTTGGTTGACGACTCCTCTTCAAGAACCACAACAATGGCAACATCTTGTACTATATTTTCAGGAAGATCTTTTTTCATATTAAAATTTGATATAAGATTTGAGATAGGAGACAAATTTCATTTAATGGTGCTCTACGCTTTCACAATATGCATAACTCATATCTCAATACTAATCTATTTCTTTTTTGCTGGAGCCTTTTTGGCCGGTACTTTAGCTTTAGCGGCTACTTTCTTAGCCGGCATTTTTTTCTTTGTCCCTGCTTTTTCCGCTGCAGCATCTTTTTCAGCTAATTCCTTACACATTTCATAGGTAAGCTCAGTTGGTTCAGTTCCCTTTGGAATTTTAACATTTTGCTTTCCAAATGCTATATACGGTCCCCAACGACCATTTAAAATCTTCACTTCCTCATCTTCTGCAAAGGTCTTTACGATTTTATTTGCATCCTTTTCGCGTTTTTCAAGAATGATTTCTATAGCTCTCGCTTCAGAAACCGTGTGAGGGTCATCCTCTTTTGGCAATGAATAAAAGGCATTATTATGACGGATATATGGTCCAAAGCGACCAATTGCAACGGTCATTTCTTTTTCTTCAAACGCTCCAACTTTTTTAGGCAGTTTAAAAAGTTCTAATGCTTCCTCAAGCGTAATGGTTTCAATCATTTGGCCTGATCTTAAGCTGGCATAGCGCGGCTTATTTTCATCATCATTATCGCCAATCTGCACGAAAGGACCATAACGACCGATACGAACTGAAATCTTTTTACCAGTTTCCGGATCATTTCCCAATTCACGCTCACCGGTTGCCCGTTCAGCGGTTTCAAGAGTTTCTTTCACCCCTTCATGGAACGGATTGTAAAAAGAACGAATCATTTCAGTCCATTCTTTCATTCCATGAGCAATTTCGTCGAACTCTTTTTCTACTGAGGCAGTAAAACTATAATCAACAATATTTTTAAAGTGCAACACCAAAAAATCGTTTACTACAGCTCCAATATCACTTGGAAATAATTTAGATTTTTCAGCTCCTGTGGTTTCGGTTGCTTTGGCTGCAGTTACACTCTTATCTTTTAAGGTAAATACACGGTAATCTCTTGGCTTACCTTCACGATCTTCTTTGATCACATAACCACGTTTTTGAATAGTAGAAATGGTTGGTGCGTAGGTTGATGGACGACCAATTCCAAGTTCCTCTAACTTCTTCACCAAACTGGCTTCAGTATAACGTGCTGAAGGACGGGTAAAACGTTCGGCTGCTGTCATTTCTTGAAGATTAAGCAGCTGGCCTTGAGTTAACGGAGGCAACAGGGATGAATTCTCATCGCCATTGATTTCCTCCTCCTCCTCCTCATCGTGCGACTCAAAGTAAACCTTTAAAAAACCGTCAAACTTCAATACTTCACCTTGAGCTTGTAACTCCTCTTTACGGGTTGAAACACCGATTTTCACATTCGTACGTTCAAAGGCAGCATCACTCATTTGTGAAGCGATGGCTCTTTTCCAAATCAGTTCGTATAAACGGCGCTCGGCAGCTTCTCCTTCAATGGTATGATCTTCAAAATACGTAGGACGAATTGCTTCGTGAGCTTCCTGAGCTCCAGCCGATTTGGTTTTATATTTTCTCAGGTGATGATAATTATCGCCGTATGCCTTACGAATTTCCTTCTCTGCAGATGAAAGTGCCGTATCCGACAAATTCACCGAGTCAGTACGCATATAAGTAATCTTACCGGCTTCATACAGTCGTTGTGCAACTTGCATCGTACGACTTACGGAAAAACCTAATTTACGAGATGCTTCCTGTTGTAAAGTTGAAGTAGTGAATGGTGCTGAAGGAGTTCGTTTGGCTGGTTTTACTTCTAAACTGTTTACATTGAAATTGGCCTCAACACAATCTTTTAGAAATTTTTCAGCTTCTTCTGCAGTTTTGAAACGTTCAGGAAGTTCGGCTTTAAGATTTGCTTTTTTACCGTCTGTAGAAAACAATGCAGTAATCTTAAACTGAGCTACTGCCTTAAACTGATTGATTTCACGTTCGCGCTCTACTATTAAACGCACTGCAACTGATTGCACGCGCCCTGCCGACAATGAAGGTTTAACCTTTTTCCAAAGTATAGGCGAAAGCTCAAAACCTACCAACCGATCAAGTACGCGGCGTGCCTGTTGAGCATGAACTAATCCATAATCAATAGCTCTGGGATTTTCTATTGCATTTAAAATAGCAGGCTTGGTAATTTCATGAAAAACAATACGCTTGGTTTTATCCTCTTTCAAGTTTAAAGTTTCCAAAAGGTGCCAAGAAATTGCTTCCCCCTCACGGTCCTCATCGGATGCGAGCCATACCATTTCGGCTTCTTTTGCTAATTTCTTTAATTCAGATACGATGGCTTTTTTATCGGCAGGAACTTCATACTTCTGTTCAAAGTTGTTTTTCACGTCGATAGCGTCATCGCCTTTTGCAAGATCACGAATATGACCAAAGCTCGATTTCACAAGAAAGTCATTCCCCAGGTATCCTTCAATGGTCTTCGCTTTTGCAGGCGACTCAACGATTAGTAAATTTTTAGCCATAGATAAAACGGTATTTTCCGCAAATAAAGGAATAAAACGTTTCAACTACAAGGAATAAAAAAATTGTATGGTTTTACGATCTATCCTATAGAAACTTGACGTTCATTGGTATTCAACCCAAAAACAACTAGTAAGTTTTGAAATTATCCAATTGTTTTCCAATTATTTAGCTAACACAAAACACCTACCATTTTTATAAGCACTAATAAAAGTACTTATCTCCTCAACGACTTTTCAGAAAAGCTCATAGTTGTTCTTACTTTTGCATTTCTACCCGGATCGTAAATTTTGGTTACCACCAATTCAAGCCCAAACCCTAAACCTTCTGATCTTAAATTTTCATCCCTAATGAATTCTTCACCCTTTCACGGTTGGGTTTAGATACAGGTATTTTTGTTTCATCTTTCAACAACAGCGTTCCTCCATCTTCCTTCAGCCAGCTTTTTATAAAACGACCATTTACCAAATGTGATTGATGCGAACGGATGAAACCATATGTCGCCAGGAGTTCATTACATTCCTTTAATGTTCGACAAACTAATATGCACTCACCGGAAGAAAGGAAAAAGCTGGTATAAGTATTACTTCCCTCACAACGGATGATCTCATCGATTTCAACGTAGATCGTTTCATTTTGAAGCGGAAGCGCAATGCGTTTAGTTCTTTTGACGGTATCATTTTTCAGTAAATCGATCAAATATTCGAGCTGGGTATTCCGTTTCTTCTGTTTTAAAACTTGATCAGCGCGATGAACTGCCTTTTTCAGTTCCTCGATGTCAATAGGCTTGAGAAGGTAATCCAAAGCAGCGAATTTTACGGCCTGAATACCATATTGATCAAAAGCTGTAACAAAAATGATTTCGAAATCTATACCATCCAACTCTTTTAATAAATCCAAACCGCTTTTTCCTGGCATTTGGATATCGAGAAATACTAAATCGGGTTTGTGCTGATAAATGGCCAATTTGCCAGAGTCTGCATTTTCACATACTGCAGCAATTTGAACCTCCTCACAATACGTTTTTATCAAAAAAGAAAGGTTTTCCCTATTATTTAGTTCGTCGTCAATGATAATTGCCTTCATTTAAGCCCAATCTTTAAGTGTTACTTTTACCAGCGTTCCGTTTACATTGGAAGAAATATTCAAGAAAACAGGCGCATCGGCGTGCAGTTTATTTAATAGTTCGATTCGGTCTTTACACAACTTAATTCCCATAGAGGTTCCATTGATTTGTTTTTCATCGAAACCGGCACCATTATCTTTCACTGTTAGAATAACATCTTCGGCTTCTTTACCAATTGAAATGGCAACCATGCCTTCCGCACCTTTCGAGGCTATCCCATGTTTAATTGCATTTTCGACGAAAGGCTGCAAAAGCATTGTCGGTATTTCTATATTGATCACATCTAATGTTGGATCGGCTTTAATTTCATATTGAAAACCAAATCGCAACTGTTCCATTTTTAAATAAGAATTAAGCATTTTCAGCTCTTCTTCAACACTGATCAATTCTTCCTTATTGCTCAACACTTGTCTGGTTAAAGTAGAAAAAGTGGTCAGGTATTCATTGGCTTTGCTGAGATTGTTCTGATTGACCAGGTTTTGAATGGAACTTAATGCGTTAAAGATAAAATGCGGGTTGAGTTGAGAGTGAATGGCTTTAAGTTCAAGCAAAACTTTTTCCTTGTTTTGCTTTTCAACAGCCAGCTTTAATTTATTTCGACGGAAAAGCAACCAAATTATTAACCCTATACCCGTCAAGACCATCAATATTAGTATTAACTCCCCAGTACTTAAACTTAGGACTCTTTTTGAGTTAGCCGGAGGAAATACCTCAAATGAGAAGGCGGTACTTTTTTCAAAAAAACGTTTCCCATCAATAAATTCAGGAACAACTAAAGCAGTATATTTTCCAGACTCGCGAATATATTTTTTATCAATAATATAAAGTGGTTCATTGCGCTCCGTTTGAATCTTAACTGTATCTAACTTTTTTCCATCCTCATGAATTAAATACAGAAAATAGTTATAAGTATCAGTTAATGAATACACTTCTGCCTTTATGACCTGAATCCGATTTGAATAATTAAAGCCAATTAGTTTACCCCTTGCGTCCCTTTTAACTTGATCATACTCTTTAATATCAGGTTTGTTATTATACCCCTGCTTATATATTTCAATGAATTCTGATTTTTTTCCATCAACGTCCTCTCGAAGTAAAAATGCATTTATATATAATGGCTTTTTGATTGGTGTATTATTAATGACAAATTCCTCTTTGTTATAATAATTATCCTTTTGTTCAATTTGAATTCTTAACTCTGAATTCTTGAAGTTGAAATTTCCTAAATAAGCATATTCAAGTCCAGTTTTGGTTTTTCTGAATTTATTAACAGACAGCCACCCACCTGAAATGATTTCATCATTTTTAATTACACGGTAATGAAACTTTTCAGCATTTTTTGAATTAATGAGCGTAGCAATGACGTCTATATTCGCATCACAATCAACCCAGAAATAATCAATTGTATTAGTTGAAGCGGAAATAGAATTACTTTTAAACCGATCAAGCGGGTCATTATTTTTAAACATCAATCCTGCACATTTTCTACCAGAAAGTAATTCATAACCTTCTCGATCCAATTCAGTATCAAATGCGTTTTTTAGATATTGCATGCCTAAGTTATCCTTGATTTTACTTTGGGCAAAACATGTTGCAGCGAATAGAAGTGTAATAATGAATGTTAAAATATATCGTTTCATTGTTTTTCAATTTTGTTTAGACAAATACACATCTCTTGTGGCATTTGCACAATGATGAAGCAGTATCTAAACCAAATGAAATAGATTTGGTGAAGGTAAACTTAGAATTTAAAAAAGAAAAGAATAGTTAATAACCATATTTTTCTCCCCAACGGTTTTTCAGAAATTGTCTTATTTGCTCTTCTTTCGCATTTTTCCCCGGATCGTAAATTTTGGTTTCGGATAATTCATCCGGAAGAAATTCCTGATTCACAAAATTATTTTCGTAATCATGAGCATACTGGTAATCTTTTCCGTAGTTCAATTCCTTCATTAATTTCGTTGGCGCATTACGCAAATGCAAGGGAACAGGCAAATCACCGGTTTGCTTCACTAATTGTTGTGCTGTTCCGATGGCCATGTAAGAAGTGTTACTTTTAGGAGAAGTAGCCAAATACACCGCGCACTGGCTAAGTATAATACGGCTTTCAGGATAACCGATAGCCTGTACTGCCTGAAAGGCATTGGTGGCAATTACTAAAGCAGTTGGATTTGCATTTCCGATATCTTCAGAAGCGGATATCAATAACCTACGGGCAATAAATTTTAAATCTTCACCACCTTCAATCATTCTGGCTAACCAATAAACGGCACCATTGGGGTCACTTCCTCGAATTGATTTGATAAAGGCAGAAATAATATCATAATGCTGCTCGCCCGATTTATCATAGAAAGCTCCATTTTTTTGAGCCATTCCGGCCACCAGTTCATTAGTGATTACAATTTCATCATTCCCTAAACCATTAACCACCAATTCAAGTGTATTTAACAGCTTACGTCCATCACCACCAGAAATGCGGATCAAGGCATCGGTTTCTTTTATTTCGATTTGTTTTCTAGAGAGAAATTCATCTGTTTTCAACGCACGATCTAGCAATTGGTCAAGATCAGCTTTTGTAAAATGATTTAATACATATACCTGGCAACGAGAAAGCAATGCAGGAATTACTTCGAAACTGGGATTTTCAGTTGTAGCGCCTATTAAGGTAACTAAACCTTTCTCAACGGCACCGAGTAGAGAATCTTGTTGGGATTTACTGAAGCGATGAATTTCATCAATAAAAAGAATAGGACGTTGCGCGAACATCCCCCTGCTTTTTGATGCATTATCGATCACCTCTCGAACATCCTTAACGCCAGAGTTGATTGCGCTGAGTTGATAGAATGGTCGTTTAGCGGAATTAGCAATAATTAATGCTAAGGTAGTTTTGCCTGTACCAGGAGGCCCCCAAAAGATCATAGATGGAATGGAATCCATCTGAATCATTTTGCGTAAAACTCCACCCTCACCTACTAAATGCGGCTGACTGATATAATCATCGAGGGTTTTAGGGCGCAGGCGTTCGGCTAAAGGTTGCATTGTTTTACTTTTATATTTGAAGGGATAAAATTACTAAAATAGTTAGCCGAATCAATTCAAGACAACCTTTCTTTAGTTTAATAAATTTTCTTATTAAGCTTAAATAATTTTAAATGCTATGGACTGTTAATCTTTCATTTGAAATGTCTGATTGCAGGCTAAACCTGAATCACACCAACGCTAAACTGCTTTTCAATGGGCGCATGGTTAGCGGCTTCAATTCCTCTTGAAATTACTTTACGGGTTTCCAATGGATCAATAATACCGTCAACCCACAAATGGGCGGCAGCATAGTATGGAGTAGTCTGACTATCGTAGCGATCTGTAATTTCCTTCAATAACTCTGCTTCTTTCTCAGGCGTGATTACTTCTCCCTTGGCTTTAAGTGAGGCTTCCTGAATTTGCAATAAGGTTTTAGCAGCTTGCGAGCCACCCATGACGGCGATTTTAGCTGTTGGCCAGGCAAAGATTAAACGCGGATCATAGGCTTTACCACACATGGCGTAATTTCCAGCTCCGTATGAATTTCCGATTACGATGGTGAATTTCGGAACTACTGAATTAGCCACCGCACTTACCATCTTAGCGCCATCTTTGATAATACCACCCTGCTCTGAACGAGATCCTACCATAAAACCAGTTACATCTTGCAGAAAAACCAAAGGAATCTTCTTTTGATTGCAGTTCATGATAAAACGAGCTGCTTTATCGGCCGAATCGGAATAGATTACTCCGCCAAATTGCATTTCACCTTTCTTCGATTTAACTACTTTACGTTGATTGGCTACAATACCAACCGCCCACCCGTCAATACGAGCCAAACCGCAAATTATGGATTGTCCATAAAGATCTTTATAGGGTTCAAATTCGGAATTATCAACCAGGCGGTCAATAATCTCCATCATGTCATAAGGTTTATCGCGGTTCTCGGGGAGAAGGCCATAAATCTCTTTTTCATCTTTTGCAGGTTGCGCAGATTGCTCCCGACTAAAGCCAGCTTTGGGACTTTCACCCAGTTTGCTCATGATATTTTTTATACGATCAAGGCAATCTTTATCGTCTTTGCACTTATAATCGGTAACGCCTGATATTTCACAATGAGTAGTGGCACCTCCTAATGTTTCATTATCAATATCTTCACCAATAGCCGATTTAACCAAATATGAACCTGCCAAAAAAACAGAGCCTGTTCCTTCCACAATCATTGCTTCGTCACTCATAATAGGCAAATATGCCCCACCGGCTACGCATGATCCCATGATGGCCGAAATTTGAACAATACCCATCGACGACATGATGGCGTTATTTCTGAAAATGCGACCAAAATGCTCTTTATCAGGGAATATTTCATCCTGCATGGGGAGAAAAACGCCGGCACTATCAACTAAATAAATAATTGGAATTTTATTCTCCATCGCAATTTCTTGTGCACGGAGGTTTTTTTTGGCTGTTATAGGAAACCACGCTCCTGCTTTCACAGTAGCATCATTGGCAACAATTACGCACAAACGCTCTGACACATAACCTAACCCTGTTATTACACCCGCCGATGGGCAACCGCCTTGTTCTTTATACATGCCGTCGGCCACAAAAGCTCCAATTTCCATGAAATCAGTTCCTTGATCAATAAGATAGTCAACGCGCTCACGAGCTAACATTTTACCCTTCTCCTTTTGCTTTGCTGCAGCTTTTTCTCCCCCTCCGGCATATATTACTCTTAACCGACGCTTAAACGTATCAACCAACTGTTTATTTATATCTTCATTACGATTGAATTCCAAAGAGTTGTCAGGCATAAATTCCAAAATTGAATGGTGACAATAAAAATATGATTTTTAACCAAAGCCATTAAGACAATGTGTTAATTTATTGTATATTTTATTTCCTATTAAAAAAACTAAAACAAACTATTAGATTTTATAAAAAATATCACATCTTTAACCCGTCTACTTTACCTCCTTTCTACCAAACCTAATTACCAATGACAAAAAGCATTCTTGATAAATTCAAGCAACGTAATGTACTTATTCCTCTAATCATTATTATTCTCTCCTCATCCTCGTTGATTTTTATCAATTACTTTACCATTAAAATTTTATCAGCAGCCAGAGCATATGTTAATGGGGAATCTCATTATTCAAAAGGACAAAAAGATGCCTCCCGCTACCTAATCACCTATATGTATACTGGGGATGAAAATCAATGGAATCGCTTTAACGAGGAATTAAATGTACCTAAAGCAGATGGAATGGCCCGATTGGCGCTCATTTCTAATGGAAATACAGATACTATAAAAAGTGGATTAAGAACCGGCAGAAATGCGGAAAGTGACTTGAATGACATGATTTGGCTATTTAAAAACTTTCATTCGGTTTCATTTTTAGCAGATGCTATAAATCAATGGGAAAAAGGTGATCATTTAATTAATAAACTCTCACTGATTGCCCTAAAGGCTCATCAAAAAATATCAGTTCAAAACTTTACAATAAATGAAAGAGCGTTGGTCTTACGAGAAATTAATCGGATTACCGATGAACTAACCATTCTGGAACAAAATTTTTCTGATGCACTCGGAAAAGGAACCAGAGCAATTAAAGAGTATCTTCTTTTTACAAATATCTTTTTAATACTACTAATTATAGGGAGCGTTGGTTTTTATTATTCAATTATGATTAATCGACTAATGCAATCAAAACAAGAAATCGAGGAGAACAACAAAAACCTTTTAATTGTCAATCAGGAGCTTGACAGGTTTGTGTACAGTGCATCCCATGATTTAAGATCACCCATTACTTCATTAAAAGGATTAATTAAAGTGGTAAAGCTCGAGGATAATCTTGATAAGATCAGAAATTATTTAAACCTGATGACACAAAGCCTTAATAAACAAGATCAATTCATTAGCGATATTATCGATTATTCAAGAAACAAACGAAAAGAAATCAATATTGAACAGGTTAAGCTAAGCGAGATTATTGATGAATCCATTGCTCAACATCAATATCTGAATGGTGCTGATGAAATTACGATTAAAAAAGACTTTCAGGTTGACGAAATATATACCGACACGGTACGCTTTAAAATTATTTTAAATAATTTATTATCAAACGCCATTAAATATTCGGATCAAACCAAAGAAAAAAAACACATTCACATTAAAACCTATAATTGGGGTGATTCTCATAAAATAGAAATTGCCGATAACGGACTTGGCATAAAAAAAGAATATCAAACCAGCATTTTCGAAATGTTTTTTGTGACTAATAACGACAAAAACGGTTCCGGGCTCGGACTTTATATCGCTAAAGAGGCTGTTGAAAATCTTAAAGGAGAAATAACGGTAGAATCTGAGAAAAACATTGGAAGTACATTTACAATAACGTTACCTCACAATTATCAATATACCGGTAATTGATCAGATTGTTATCCGATCAATTACCGTATACAAATTATAAATTCATTTGTACCGCTGCATCACCTACCTCAGTTACCGGCATTTTACAAGTACGATTAACACAAACGTATATTTTAGTGTGTGAAGTAAATTTACTCTCCAACAACGGAAGTGTTCCTGTTTTTCCGCCAAGCACTACTTTATTAGGGGTGTAATAATTATCCAATTCCTGCCTTTTTTCAATCGCTGCTTTTCCTGTAATAGCAACTTCATATGGAGCGAACACCTGATCAAGCATTAATAATGCCCAGTTTGAGTAACCCGAAGCATAGCCTTTGATAAGGTCCTTCACATTATTAAGCATTTGTAAGGAAATTTCAGTATAGCTCTGCTCATAAAACAGCATTCCTAATTTGAAAAGATTGCGCGCCATTGTTGAATTGGAAGCAGGAATTACATTATCCATGATTTCCGTTTTGCGCGTTATTAATTGCTCATCCAAATTTGAAGTGTAAAAGAACATTTTACTTTTCTTATCATAAAAATGCCCGATGCAATATTCGGTCAATGCGCGTGCTTCCTTTAACCATTTTTCATCAAACGTAGCCTGATAAAGTTCAATAAAAGCTTCAATCACAAAAACATAATCATCCAAAAAACCACTTATGGTCGCTTTGCCGTTTTTATAATTTCTAAACAGTTTATTGTCCTTGGTTTTAATCTTCGAAATAATGAAATCAGCATTGTTAAGTGCTGCATCCAGGTATTCCTGATTATTAAATACCCTATATGCATCAACATAAGCTTTTAACATCATTCCATTCCAGGAAGTAAGAATTTTATCATCCAATCCCGGTCGGATACGGTATTCTCGCACCTTCATCAGTTTCAGTTTACAACGCTCAATGGTCTCGACGAGTGTTTCTTCAGTAATACCCAGCTTAAAGGCTAACTCCTCATCTTCAACTTTTCGATGCAGGATATTCCATTCTTCCCAATTGCCCTGTTCAGTGCAATTATAATACATACTGAACAATTCCTCATCTTCTCCTAAAATCCCTTTTAATTCATCTTTCGTCCAGCAATAAAACTTACCTTCTACGCCCTCACTGTCCGCATCCAATGCCGAATAAAAACCGCCCTCGATAGAAGTCATTTCACGTTTGGTATATTCCAAAGTCTCCTCCACTATTTTTTTATACAAAGGAGAATGGCACCATTGAAAAGCTTCGGCATATAAACTCACCAATTGCGAATTATCATACAGCATCTTTTCAAAATGAGGAACCAACCAATTGGCATCCACTGAATAGCGGGCAAAACCACCGCCCAGTTGATCATAAATTCCTCCAAATGCCATTTTATCAAGTGTTAACCGCGTGATTACCATGGCTGCATCATCTTTCATATGATGTGCGTAACGCATAAGAAACAAGAAATTGTTAGGAAGCGGGAATTTAGGAGCACGATTATGCCCCCCTTCATTAAAATCCCAAAGACGCTGCCAAGGCGCTACAATTGCTTTTAAATCTTCTTTGGTATAGCTGGCAGGTTGCGTATTTAATACCGTTAAATCCGACTGACGTATACCTTCATGCAGTCGTTTTGCATACTCTTCAGCTTCATCAGGTTTATTTTTATAGTAATCAGCCAGATTGACAAGCAGATTCATCCAATCCGATTTGCGAAAATAAGTACCTCCGTAAATAGGGCGCTGATCAGGCAAGGCGAAACAATTCAATGGCCAACCGCCGCTGCCTGTCATCAATTGAACCGCATTCATATAAATTTGATCAATATCAGGACGTTCTTCACGATCAACTTTAATGCAAACAAACAGTTCGTTCATCAATTTGGCTACCTCTTCACTTTCAAAGCTTTCACGCTCCATAACATGACACCAATGACAGGCAGAATATCCGATACTTACCAAAATAAGTTTATTTTCAGCTTTAGCTTTTGTTAGCGCTTCTTCTCCCCAAGGATACCAATTAACAGGATTATGGGCGTGTTGCAGTAAATAGGGCGAACTTTCGTTAGCGAGGGCGTTAATGTGTTTGTGCATGAACAAAGGTAATAGATGGAACGTAAGAATTGTGGATTAAGATTTCATTCTATGGATTGGGAATTAATAAATAGAGTTTGTCTCCAAAACTTTAAACAGCCTCTTTTCACTTTCTTAAAATATACAGCAACTCCTTGCTAAATAAACGGACAATAAAATAAGGAATAACAATATTATCAATCCTTAATTTATTTACTATGTCAATTCCTAAGAAAAAAATTATCTGCTTATAAAATACAATATTAAAGGGAATCCGAACATTGCTGACCCAACAGTTAATAATAGCATGATGTTTACTTCCCAATCAAAACCCAAGCTTCTTATAACCGGCTCAGGGATCTTATTTTTTGCAATTCTTGCTATAAGAATAGAGCCTACAACGGAAATTCCTTCTGCTATGGCGGCTGAATTAAATTTATTATTATTTATTGCAAAGAAAATGTAATAAATAATAACACCAACTAATGGAAAGGAAGCAGCAATTTTATAATATTTTGCTATTAATTCCTTGGCATCAGATTGTACCTTTTCTATATTAATTAAATCGTCCTTAGCTTCTAAAAAATTTAATTTAAAAGCCCTTTCAAAATCTTTTTTTGCAGCTCTAATTTCTCCATATTGTTTATATAAATCACCTCTGCACCAATAAATCCATCCATTATTTGAATCAATCTTAATGGCTTTTTCTATTTCCTCTAAAGCACCGAATAAATCACCATTATTTAATTTCTTTGCAGCCCAATCCATATAATTATCGACATCAGGAGAATTATTAGTTTTAGCTTGCTTAACTGAAGATTTTGCGGTATCAGATTGTTCTGAATTTGTAGAACATTTCTCTTCATTATTTGAAATATACCCATGAAATAAATCATGTATTTTTCTCTCTTCAGCATCAATTAACACATCATAAGCTTCTTTAATTTCTACAAACTTGGCTCTAAAAAAGTCATCGCCATTATGTTTGTCAGGATGAAATGCCTTGGCGTGATTCTTATAAGCTTTTTTAATTTCTTCCATTGTACAATTAGATTCAAGACTTAATGTTTGGTAATAATTCCTCATATTTTATTCTTTTATAATAATTGCTAAAATGCCACCTGCTTTCTCAAAATCTTTATAAGTTTTATATTTATTCAATTCTCCCAAATCAATTTGGCCAAATGGGAAAACTACCTCGGAAGAATTTCCATATTTATCCTTTTCTATTGTATGTCGATATATTGGGAATTGGCCATTTTTATCTTTAAGATTACTCCAAACATCTTTATTCACTTCTCTAATATTTGTATTAACCTCATTAATTCCAGTCATACCAACTGTATAATAAACATTATAAATATGTAATGCATTATTTTTAAATTCTACATGAGGTTTTTTAGAATTTATAGAAAAAGAAAAGTTAATATCAGAAAAACTACCGGACGGAAAACTTTTAATAATAAAGACCACAATTATTATTGCGAGAATAGCAGCCAGGTACTTATAAAGTGCTTGTTTTTTCCTTCTATTTACTTCTTCCATATTTGCATTTGGAGTTAATTTTTTAATTTTCCCTTCATTAACATAAAGACCGCAATCGCAATAAGGGCATTTTATTTTGCCTTCGCCATGAGCAGGAATTCGCAATTTTTTTAAGCAATTCCAACAAACTATAAGTGTTTTCAATATAATTGATGTTTGTTTTAATCCTGAAAATGATACCAAATCATAGCAATACTTCCTCCCAAAATCAATGGCCACATATTAGATAAATTGGCATATAAAAAATCGATTGTTGTGTTCGAGCTAGTCCAGATATAACCTAAAAAATATGCAAATCCATGTACTGTAACCCAACCTATAATAAAGAAAATTGGATACCCCAAAAAATCTGAAATTGGATTTTGATGAACTACAGTATTTTGTTGTGTGGAATTATTGGATGCTTGATGAGTGTTGCTTGCTTGCTTTGCATCCTCTTGATTCTTATTATTACTAGTTGAAGTACCTTTATTCTGATAAATATTTTCGGTATGATTTTCAGATCTATTAAACTGTGTATATTTTTCACGATTAGTGGAGTTTGATAAAAACTCATATGCCTCTAAAATCTCTTTAAATCGTTCTTCAAAAAACTTATCCCCATTATGTTTATCCGGATGAAACTTCGTTGCATAAAATCTATATGCTTTTTTTATCTCTTCGTTTGTAGCTTCGGGGCTTAATCCTAAAATTTGGTAGTAGTTTTTCATAGTATTTTTATTATCAGACGTTTTTTTCCTCAGACGTTAAAAAATGTGGAAATTATTTCCATTAAGACGCCTAATGTAATGTAAGAACCGATGCCATATGCACTCCAGAGTAATATTTCTTTTGATTTTCTTTTATAGCCTTCTTTGCTTAGACTGAAGGCAAACAATAGATAAATCAATATTGCAGGAAAAATAAAAACAACAGCTCTCCAGTGGGGCTCCAAGCGCTCATTTGATTTTTTAAGTATTGAATCAACATGATTTGTAAGTCTGATTTCTTCCAGGTCGATATTTGGCAGTTGTATATTTCTCACTTCAATTTCATTTTCGGCAGCTTGTACAGCTTCTAATTGATAGTCAAAACGAAGGTCAGTTACAATTTTAAGTAGCTCTTCGTCTGTACGTTTTTGCATGATCTTAGAGAAGTCATTTGTCATAGATAATATGTTTTAGGTTGCAACTAACTAACGATATTTCTACGTCGTTTTTGCCGCAAACTCTAAATTAGAAGCAAATTAATTAAAGTCAAATCCTTTACATTAATTTAAATTCAAATAGATGAATTACAACGAAATAAAAATTATTGCCTCTAATGAAATTTTATTGTAAGGTAGGTGTATTTTCTTCTTTTAAGAATTTACCGCTTTTACCTTCTTAATCTTAATCAAATAACCCGAATTGACCCCTATGAAAAAGACACGCATCTTGCGGTACTAAAATCAGGCATTCAGATTCCAGTTAGTAAATCCGGTTATTTAAAATTGAAAGACTCATTAGGAATATAGTGAATAGCCCTGAATCAGATCAGGAATAAAATGATCCCATAAAAAAATGCCGGGTTTTATGCCCGGCATTCATATAAGAAAAACTAAACTAAAAACTTTCAAATTATAAATGATTTTCAACAGGACTATATGACATGTTGAAAGCATCAGCAACTGATTTGTAAACAATTTGACCGTTAATAACGTTCAAACCTTTACGTAATTCTTCGTCTTCACGACAAGCATCTCCCCAACCTTTATTAGCTAATTTCACTACGTAAGGTAAAGTAGCATTCGTTAAAGCAAGTGTTGAAGTGTAAGGAACTGCACCTGGCATGTTAGCCACACAGTAATGAATTACGCCATCAATAACGAATGTTGGATTTTCGTGAGTGGTTGGTTTACAAGTTTCAATACAACCACCTTGATCAACAGCAACGTCAACCAAAACAGCGCCAGGTTTTAAATCTTTCAACATTTCACGAGTGATCAAGGCTGGAGCTTTTGCGCCTGGGATCAATACAGCACCGATAATTAAATCAGCGTTTTTTGCTGCTTCGCGAATATTGTATGTAGTCGACATAACGGTTTTAACGTTAGCCGGTAAAATATCTGACAAATAACGTAAGCGTGGTAAGCTGATATCCATGATAGTTACATCGGCACCTAAACCAGCCGCCATTTTAGCCGCTTCAGTACCAACAATACCACCACCAAGAACCAATACTTTAGCCGGATTAACACCCGCAACACCACCTAATAAAATTCCGCGTCCACCCAGAGGTTTCTCTAAATAGTTAGCACCTTTTTGAATCGCCATACGTCCTGCTACTTCACTCATTGGAACTAACAATGGTAATGAACGATCTTTCTTCTCAACGGTTTCGTATGCTAAACAAATGGCTTTGCTAGCAACCATTGCCTCGGTTAATGGCTTGTGAGAAGCAAAGTGGAAATATGTAAATAACAATTGATTAGGTTTAACCAATTTGTATTCTGATTCGATAGGTTCTTTAACCTTTACAATCATTTCAGCAATGTTATATACTTCTTCAATAGTAGGAAGAATAGTACCACCGGCACTTGTATATTCAGCATCAGTGAAACCGCTACCTTCACCAGCAGTTGCCTGCACGTAAACGGTATGACCATGTTTAACCAACTCAGCAACTCCACCAGGAGTTAAAGCTACACGGTTTTCATTGTTTTTAATTTCTTTTGGTAAGCCGACGATCATTTTTTGATAAGATTTATTGGCCGTAAAGTTGATTAATTTTTATCGTCAAACTCAAATAAAAAAAAACAAAACACTATCATTTTGAATGACTTAACACACTTAAAATGTTATTCTGAAAATAGGTCTTAATAGGAAATTTATATTGGCTAAACATAAAATGAACAGTTCTGTCAAATGAAGTATTTTTGGTAAAAAGGGCAACATGGGTTTACCTTAATATAGAATTGACATTAATTTTCAAATTCTAAACAAAGATCTTTCAAATCTTCCAAATCACCATTGAATACATTAAAGTCGACCTTGGTGCGTATACCGTTAACTTTACCTACATCAGAATGTTGCCAAAAATTCCACTTAGCATCTTCAATCTTAAGCTGAGGCTGGTAATAGTGGGCAACCCATAATGGATAATCATCAAAATAACCTTTGAGGTAATCAATATAGAATTTATAGCCTGTATAAATTACCGGTTTCTCTCCCACCCTTTTTTCAACTACATCTAGCCATTCTTTCAAATTTTCACGCAGCGCATCAGGGCTTAATCTTCCTGTTTCTTCAATATCAATCACCGGAGGCAGATCACCTGATTTAAGGTCGACCGTTTGGAGAAAAAACAAAGCCTGTTGCCTACCCGATTTTCGTGGTTTAAAATAATGGTACGCACCGCGAATTACATTTTGAGCTTTCGACTCATGCCAGTTCCGCTTGAATGTACGATCGACCGTAAACAAACCCTCTGTAGCTTTAAGATATGCGAAATCAATCTGTATATCACCAGATTTCATATGCTTAACTTTACTCCAATCAATTTTTTCTTGATAATAGGATACATCAATACCATGCACTTCATAACGTGTAGGTATTTTTATCCCAAATGATTTTACAGTTTTATAATTATAGGAAGTAATTTCTTCGTTTACCCATTCAATTAAAGCTCCTACATTTTTAAATACAGAACCATAACAAAAAGGGAGCGTAATAAGAAGGGTTAAACCTATAAGTTTCAACCAAAAAAACCGGACGGGTATTCCTTGTGTGCGTTTTACTTTTTTTTGTGTGGTAGTGCTAGTTTTTTTACGGGCCATAGGAAGCTGCAAAGATAGAAGCAATAAGTGATCTTGGAAATAAGCTTTTCGCTTTCTTTCTATATCATTAGCTTTCTTCTTAAAGGAAATGTAATCTTCCCCTAACTAGCTACATCCAAAACTAAATAATTCCCGTTGTATTTATTGTTATTATCCTGTTGTAATGTGGGAAACTGGCCGATGC
>NZ_FXSZ01000003.1 GCF_900182575.1 Solitalea koreensis
TGAAAACACCAGAAAGTGTTTACCAACAAAAATCCCGGTCACTTGCATAACCGGGATTAGTATAAAATTCTGTCAACCTATTTCAGGACGATTCATTTTTTTACAATTACAATTTAACGAGCTTGAGGGTAACTGTTTTACCGCCCTCTCTGTATTCCAGCCATAAATTCGATGCATCGATTTTAGTAATAGTATAGATATTTATGGCTGACGCATATACAACCTGCAATGTTTTTTCACTAAGCAATGACCATTCACCCGGAGGAGTCTGAATGCAAAGTTCAGAAGGGCCGCAGATTAAAGCGTATTCGGCATTTGAATAAAATATATGCTGACGGCCTGTAATTCCTTGAGAAGTTCCGTCTAATAACCGTTCTTTTTCAAGCCACCTGCCTGCTATGAGATTATAACGGTTATTATTACCACTGTCAACACAACCACTAACTCCAATTGAAATACAAAGAACAACAATTAATAATTCAGCCCACCTTTTAAAATTCATTACGCGTATTGTTTTTTTAATTTCTTTACTCTTAAATACTTGTCGACAAATATCAGCAACAAAACAACATCTAGTAAGAAAAATAGTTGATAAAATAATTTATTGCTGAAAATAACGTCGGCATTTACTTTCGGAAGGCTGGAGCTATATTTACTCAAATCATAAATTCCGCTTGCTGGTACATTGACTGTTGCCGCCACTGTATAAGCCAATAAGGCAAGAATGCTAACCACAAATAAACCAGCTACCCCGTATATTATTTTTTTATTTACGATTGTTTTTAAAGCAGCGGGTTTGGGGCTGGCTAATTCAGTTTTCCATGCCGATATTACTTTTGAGGTAAAATCAACGGATGGGGTTTCCAAAGTCATTTCGGCTAATGACTTGCTTATGGCTTTTATTTCTTCCAATTTCTTTTGCAACGAGGGGTCGGCAGCTATCAGGCTGTGTATTTCTTTAGCTTCATCGGCTGAAAGTAAGCCATCTGCATAATCCCAAAGTTGTTCTTCTGTAATCCGTTTCATATCCCTGCTTATTTTTAAGAAGGCCTATAACAATTCGTTTATTTCGTGTTTGAGCAATTGCTCTAACTGTATCTTTAATCGTTGTCGGGCTCGGTGCAGTTTAACCTTTACCGTGTTGGCCGGCATGTTCATTACTTGAGCAATTTCCTCTAATGATTGTTCTGCAAGATAAAACAATGAAATAATCATTCCATCATCAGGCAATAAACGTTCAATAGCTTTATTAATATATTCTTTTTGCACTTTGTTTTCCAAACCTCGGCTGGTATCCTCTGTGCTATAATTCTCAACATAAACAGGATGAAGTACATCATCCAGCGAGTCGGTATCAAGCCTTGACTTACGTAATTTACTCATGGCCGTTGTGTAAACGATGGAATACAGCCAAGTGGTAAATTTTGAATTGCGTTGAAATGCCGTCAATGAGCGAAATGCTTTTAAAAAGCTGTCTTGGGCGACTTCTTCTGCATCTTCACGATTTTTAGTGAAACGTAAAGCCAATGTAAATACATAGCGCTGATGACGGTTGATCAAGTCGACATAGGCGCCCTGGTTCCCCTCTAAAGCAAGATCAATGAGTTCTATATCTGAAAGCTTTACCGACATTTTAAACTATGACGCCATCAAATTGTTTTTGGTTACACTTTTTTAGACACAAGATAAAAAGATGTAAGGTTAAAGACCAATGTATCTCGATGATATAAAGTTACAAAAAGCGAAGATTTTTAAAGCTACTGCATTAAGCGCTGATTTTTTCTTTTTTCTACTGTAACCTTGGAGAATAAATGGTAGTCATAGTTACAAATCGCTTGCGAATCGATAATTAACAAAAACGTAAACAATTAAAAACTATAAAAATGGAAGGTATATTAGTTCCGATCTTAATTTCTCTGGGAGCTTTTTTAATGGTATTCGGCTTACGATACCTAGATAATAAAGAACGAATGGCCATGATTGAACGTGGTATGGTTCCTGGAGCTCGTAAGCGCCGCTCGCCAAGTGGTGTATTAAAATGGGGTCTCTTGTTTATTGGCGTAGGCGTAGGTTTAATATTAGCCTTTATACTTACCAACTATGTATTTATCGAAATGGAAGAAGAAAAACAGACCGCTGTTTATTTCTCAATGATATTTATTTGTGGAGGTATTGGGCTGTTGGGTTCTTATCGGGTAATGAAAGCTGAAGAAGAAAAGGAAAAAGCAGAAAAAGCGCAAAAAGAGAAAACATTACAAGAAGAACGACAACTAGATTAATAGTCTAGCCACGAGTCTTGAGTCTGTAGTATTGAGCTCCTTCATCTTTGGACTCACTACTGCAGACTTTTTACTTTTAAACTCTTCCCTTCGGAATAACCATTACCGTTAACCTGCTGCTGCAATTTAGCTTTCCGGAATCGGTATACATTTTAATTTCCCATACATGAATGGTTGATCCGATTTGTAAGGGTGTGCAAATACCCGTAATCTGTCCGTTGCGCACCGCCCGAATATGGTTGGCATTCACCTCCAAACCAACGCAATTGAATTTTTCATGATCGACACATAAAGCAGACGCAACACTGCCCAGCGTTTCTGCTAATACTACGGAAGCCCCTCCATGTAACAGCCCGTAAGGTTGATGTGTGCGCTCATCAACAGGCATGGTAGCTTTTAGGAAATCGGGGCCGATTTCGGTGAATTCAATACCGATGAGTGCACCAATATGATTCTTGTCATTATATCTGTTATTAATATCATCGATGGTAAATGCTTGATGCCAAATCATTTTTATTTATTTTTTTGTAATTACACATTGTTTTGGATTAGATTTTATCGATTCCATTGGTCCCTTCTGCTTCAACATTCAGGTTTAGCGAGATCCCAATTTTCTGTGGACTGTTGACTATGAACTGGAAACTGTTTTAACCGTTCAGCGTCACTCTAAATGTTGTGCCCTTCCCTATTTCTGATTCCTTCACAACAATTTGTCCTTTATGATAGTTTTCCACAATTCGGCGGGTAAGCGTCAATCCCAGCCCCCAGCCTCTTTTGCGGGTAGTATATCCAGGTTGAAAAACGGTTTCAAATTTCGATTTAGGAATTCCTCCCCCCGTATCCATTACATCCACATAAACATGATTTTTTTTGCCTTTACTAACCGCAATAACAATCTTCCCTTCGTTAGTTCCAATCGCATTGGCTGCATTCTTACATAAATTTTCAAGGACCCATTCAAACAAAGGGATGCTTAATTCGGCATCCAAAGGTTCTCCTGTAATTTCTATTTTGATTTTGCGCGAAAGACGTTTTCCAAGGTATTCCATATAACTGCTGACAACCTGCAAAACATTGTGTTTTTCCAAAACCGGCACGGACCCAATTTTTGAAAAACGCTCGACGATAACCTGAAGCCTTACAATGTCATGCTCCATTTCACCCAACAGTTCCTGATCTTTATGGCCGTATTTTTCTTTTAGAATTTCAAGCCATGCCATCATGGAAGAAATAGGAGTGCCCAGCTGATGGGCCGTTTCTTTCGCCATACCCACCCAGACCTGATTTTGTTCCGAACGCCGTGATGAACTAAAGGCCAGGTATGACATAATAAGAAATACTGATATACTGGTTAATTGTCGGTAAGGAAAATATTTCAAGGAAGTAAGCAAGCTAGAATCTTTATAATAGACATAAAGCTTCTCGCCGGTAATCATTTCAATAGCAATGGGCGGATGTTGCTTTTTCATGGCCGCTAATTCGTTCATAAAGTATTTGTGATCATATTTTTTATCCTTTTCATTTTTATTATTGGTTTTCGTTGAATCCAGTTTAGTGTATTGCAGAATTTCATCATGAGAATCGACAATGATGGCAGGAATGTCTGTGTATCTTTTTTGAACCTCCGTAAGGAAATCAAGGAAATGTTCATCCTCTACCTCAATTTTCATTTTGGTGCTGATCGCCCATAATTCTGCATTACGACGCTCAACCGCAGCGACCATGCTTGCCAAATAATTGGTGTAAACCGTCGAAATGGCTCCAATGGCCAATGCAAAAAAGATTAAAAAAAGCTTCCAGCCGCGTTTTTGTGTATAAACATCCATTCTCATTAAAGGCAAATTACAGTTTATGGGTCAAAAGAACAAAGCGGAGCGCCCAATGAACAAAAAAGCTGAAGTTCATAAAAAACAACCACAAACACATTGAGAAAAACACAAGGCCGAAAAGTAAGCTGGGGCTCAATAAAAGAGAAATTCCAAAAACCTATATTTGCATCATTTTTTAATTGAGAAAGGATCTAAAAATAGGCCAACTTGGTCTTTGATCTTTGTTCTTATATCTTTTATCCAACAATGAAAAAAGTAAGAGTTCGTTTTGCACCAAGCCCTACCGGAGGTTTGCACCTTGGAGGTGTTCGCACAGTATTGTTTAATTATCTGTTTGCCAAACATCATGGTGGCGAGTTTGTGTTGCGTATTGAAGATACCGATCAAACACGTTATGTAGAAGGAGCCGAAGAATACATTATGGAATGTTTGGACTGGTGTGGTTTAAAGCCCGATGAAAGCCCTGTTGCGGGCGGGCCATTTGTTCCTTACCGTCAAAGTGAGCGTAAACCGATGTATTTGGAATATGCCGAGAAATTATTGAGCGCAGGTCATGCTTATTATGCTTTCGATACTCCTGAACAATTGGACGCCAAACGTAAGGAGATTCCTAATTTCCAATACGGACAAGCATTCAGAAATGAAATGGTTAATTCCCTTACCTTAACGGATGTTGAAGTAAAAGAATACTTGGAACGCGGCGTTCCGCATGTTATCCGTATAAAAATGCCTGCCAATGAAACCATTTCTTTTACAGATATGATTCGTGGCGAAGTAAGCTTTGACACAACTTTGGTTGATGATAAAGTATTATTAAAAGCGGACGGAATGCCAACCTACCATTTGGCTGTTGTGGTAGATGATTACTTGATGAAAATATCACATGCTTTCCGCGGTGAAGAGTGGTTGCCGTCTGCCCCTGTGCATTTATTGCTTTGGAAGTATTTAGGATGGGAAGCTGAAATGCCTGAATGGGCGCATTTACCTTTGATTTTAAAACCAGAAGGCAATGGTAAATTAAGCAAACGCGATGGTGATCGTTTAGGGTTCCCGGTTTACGCAATGAACTGGACTGACCCTAAAACAGGTGATTTAACGCGCGGTTTCCGTGAATTAGGGTTTCTGCCGCAAGCGTTTGTAAACATGCTTGCCATGCTTGGTTGGAATGACGGAACCGAACAGGAAATCTTTACGATGGATGAGCTGATCGAAAAGTTCTCGATGGAGCGTGTAAGCAAAGCCGGAGCGAAGTTCGATTTCGAAAAAGCAAAATGGTTTAATGCGGAGTGGATAAAAAGATCAGAGGTTGAAGGTTTAAGACTAATGGTTGAAGAAGTTTTGGAAAAGAACAGCATTACGGTTACTGATCAAGATTATCTGGATAAAGTGATTGCTTTGGTTAAAGATCGTTGCGTTTTGCTTACCGATTTCTGGCCTCAAGCTTCTTTCTTTTTCCGTCGTCCGGCTGAGTTGGATATTTCTGCTGTAAAACCTAAATGGAATGACGATAAAACAACTTTTTTTGAACATTTATTAACTAAAATCGCTGCTTCGCCAAACTGGAACGCAACCGATCTTGAAAATGATTTCAAGGTTTTGGCAGAAGAAAAAGCAATTAAAGTGGGAGAACTGATGTTGCCATTCCGCATTATGCTGGTTGGCGGCAAATTTGGTCCTGCAGTTTTTGATATCGCGGCTCTAATTGGCAAAGAAGAAACCGCTGAACGCGTAAACAAATTCTTAACATTAGTGAACGAATAGAAAATAAATCAATTTATATTTTTAGAAGCCTCGCTCGATTAAGCGGGGCTTTCATTTTTTCTGATAATTGTATTCGTTACCTTGCCGTTCAATTTTTAACACTAACAATGAATTCAAAGTCTACAATACTATTCCTTCTACTTGGTCCGATGTTTTTTTTGTCTGCTTGCTCTCCTAAACCTTATGCTGCAAGTGAAAAGCTGTACAAGCAACAGCTGAAAGCCTATATTAAAACATTGAAACAAATGAAGCCCACTCCGATAGACTCTGATCCTGCATCATCGTTATGGGTGCCCACTACAAATTTCAATCTCCGCAAACCTAATTACGTTATTTTACACCATACGGCTCAGGATTCAGTTGCTCAAACCTTAAAAACCTTTACACTGCAAAAATCACAGGTAAGTGCCCATTATGTGGTTGCAAAAGATGGTAAGGTTTATCATATGTTAAATGATTATTTGCGTGCATGGCATGCAGGTGTTGCCAAATGGGGAAACAATACGGACATCAACTCTATGTCGATAGGTATTGAGCTGGATAATAACGGAGCGCAGCCTTTTACCGACGCTCAAATTAACAGCTTGTTGTTATTGCTAAAGACATTAAAAAAAACCTATAATATTCCAACAAGTAATTTTATCGGCCACGCTGATATAGCCCCCAAACGCAAACCTGATCCAAATGAATTTTTCCCTTGGAAAACACTAGCCGAAAAGGGATATGGGCTATGGTATGATAAAGTATTGGAAACACCTCCGGCCGAATTTAATCCTTTTGAAGCATTGCATGTTATTGGCTACGATACCAGCGACATAAATGCTGCTTTAGTAGCTTTCAAGCGTCATTTCATACAAAACGACCTTCGCCCGATTGTTACCGAAAGTGATAAAGCCATTTTATATAATTTGTACAAAAAGTATTAAAAAGCAGAAAGCTGAAAGCAAAAAGTTTAAGTTGCGACTTATCTTTTTACTTTCAGCTTTTACTTTCAGCTTTCTGCTCTAGCTTACATTTTTTTCACTTCCTTCGCCCATGCATCTTTCAACGTTACGGTGCGGTTGAAAATCAAGTTTTCAGAACTTGAATCTTTATCTACACAGAAATATCCTTTACGAATAAACTGATAACCTCGTCCGGTTTCTGCTTTTGCTAAATCAGGTTCAATATAAGCAGTTTGCACTTGTAAACTCTCATGATTAATGTACTCTTTGAAATCGCCATCCTCATTGCTTGGATCTTCTACCTTAAACAAACGATCGTACAAGCGAATTTCAGCGGTTTTTGCGTGTGGAATGCTTACCCAGTGAATGGTTCCCTTTACGTTAATTCCGCTGGTGTCGCTTCCTGATTTGGATTCCGGGAAATACGAACAGTGAATTTCGGTTACATTTCCTTCCGCATCTTTTACGAAATCATCGCATCTAACGATATAAGCATTTTTCAAGCGGGTCATCAAACCTGGTCCTAAACGGAAGAATTTTTTCGGAGGATTCTCCATAAAATCTTCACGTTCGATCCAAAGCTCGCGGCTAAATGGTAATTGACGTGAACCGTCGCCGCCTTCCACTTCCGGATTGTTTTCGCCTTCCAGCATTTCAACATGACCTTCTGGATAATTGGTTATTACCATTTTGATCGGATCCAAAACAGCCATACGTCTCCAGGCGGTTTTGTTCAAATCTTCACGAATACAGAATTCCAGCAAGCTATAGTCAATCAGATTTTCACGACGGGCAATTCCAATGCGTTCGCAGAAATTACGAATACTCAATGGCGTGTAACCACGGCGACGTAATCCGCTGATAGTTGGCATACGTGGGTCATCCCAGCCATTAACCAAATTTTCATTTACCAATTGAAGCAACTTGCGCTTGCTCATTACGGTATAGTTGATATTACCTCTGGCGAATTCATACTGTTTTGAAGGAAAAATCTCCAGGTTTTCAATGAACCAATCGTATAGCGGTCGATGTGGAATGAATTCCAACGTACAGATTGAATGCGTGATTTTTTCAATGGCATCACTTTGTCCGTGTGCAAAATCATACATAGGGTAAATGCACCAGGCATCTCCGGTACGGTGGTGGTGAGCATGTTTAATGCGGTACATAAGTGGATCGCGCATGTGCATGTTCGGAGATGCAAGATCCAGTTTCGCTCTAAGCACTCGTTCTCCATCCTTGTATTTACCGGCTTTCATATCGGCAAATAATTGAAGATTTTCTTCTATGCTACGACTGCGGTATTGGTTAGGAGTACCCGGTTCAGTTGGCGTCCCTTTTTGAGCTGCAATTTCTTCTGCAGATGAATCATCTACATAAGCCAATCCTTTTTTGATAAGCGTTACCGCAAATTCATATAATTGGTCAAAGTAATCGGAAGAATAAAGTTCCTCGGCCCATTCAAAACCAAGCCATTTAATATCTTCTTTTATACTTTCTACATATTCAGTATCTTCAGTAACAGGGTTGGTATCGTCAAAGCGAAGATTGGTTTTTCCATTATACTTCTGAGCAATACCAAAATTTAAACAAATTGATTTGGCGTGGCCAATATGTAAATAGCCATTAGGCTCAGGAGGGAAACGCGTAAGCACTCTTCCGTTATTAACACCATTGGCAATATCATTTTCTATGATCTCTTCCAGGAAATTCAGGGATCTTTCTTCACTCATATAATTGAATTTAAAGCACAAATATAGCAACTGAATTAAGTTAATGGCTAATCGTTAACGGTTAATAACCCAATGGGGTTTCTTTGCTTGTGAAAATGAGTAACAATATCATCTGTATCTTGTCGCTTATGTCACTTGTCTTTCTTCTCCCTATTGATTAAAGAAAAATTACTTTTGTACCTTAGCATATGGGAAGTATAAATTCATTACTTCTTGAAATTTGAAACCAATCAGATGAATCGACCAATACGAGTTTTAGTGGCCAAATGCGGCCTTGACGGGCACGATCGTGGTGCAAAAATTATAGCCACATCATTGCGTGATGCAGGTATGGAAGTAATATACACCGGCCTTCGCCAAACGCCTGAGATGATTGTAAATACTGCCTTACAGGAAGACGTAGATGCTATAGGTGTTAGTATTCTTTCGGGAGCCCATATGACGGTATTTCCTAAGATCATGAATTTGATGAAGGAAAAACACCTGGATGATGTATTGCTCACCGGCGGTGGAATTATTCCGGAAGAGGACATGAAACAGTTAAATGATATTGGCGTGGGTAAATTATTTCCTCCGGGAACCACAACAACTGATATTGTGGAATACATCACCAATTGGACGAAAGCAAACAGAGATTTTTAATCACCTTCAATAATCCGTGTAATGCAATACGAAAACATTAAAGTTGAGATACAAAACCGCATCCTTTATATTACCATTAATCGAGCAGCCAAGCTAAATGCTTTAAATAAATATACCTTGCTGGAACTTAACTCTGCAATTCATGAGCTGCATAACAATTCCCAAGCAGGAGGAGCCATCATCACTGGCGATGGGCCTAAAGCTTTTGTTGCTGGCGCAGACATTTCAGAATTTGCTGATTTTGATATTGAGCAAGGTAAATTATTGGCAAAAGATGGGCACAACACCGTATTTAATTTAATAGAAAACAGCCCTAAACCGGTAATTGCAGCGGTAAACGGTTTCGCTCTTGGAGGAGGATTAGAACTTGCCATGGCTTGTCATATACGCGTAGCAAGCGAGAATGCAAAACTTGGCTTGCCTGAAGTGGGCCTGGGCCTGATCCCTGGTTACGGCGGAACTCAGCGTTTAACACAACTGGTTGGAAAAGCAAAAGCATTGGAACTAATCATGACTGCCGATATGGTAACAGCCGAAGAAGCTAAAACCTTAGGTTTGGTAAATCATGTAACGACACAAGATGATTTAATGGCCAAATGCGAGGAAATCATGAATAAGATTCTTGTAAAAGCACCACTAGCGATAGCAAGCGCCATTCGTGCCATAAATGCTCATTTTAAAGCTTCAGAGGGCGGCTATTCTGTGGAGATTGATGAGTTTGCTACGTGTTTCGGAACTGAAGATTTTAAAGAAGGAACCCAGGCATTTCTGGAAAAACGAAAAGCCAATTTTCAAGGTAAATAAGCTTGCTTTATGTTCGAACCTCAGCATAAGCCGCTTGCCCCGGTAAAAGTGTACCATAAACGATTGCTGCGATATGGTTTTTATGCCTTGCTAATGCTCAGCGCTTCTTTAGGTTTAGGAATGTTTGGCTACCATAGTTTTGCAAATTTAAATTGGGTAGATGCTTTACTGAATGCCTCAATGATATTAACAGGCATGGGGCCGGTTGACAGAATGGAGTCAGACGCAGGTAAACTATTTGCTTCTTTCTATGCTATTTTCAGTGGCGTAGCCTTCCTTACCACCAGCGCTGTTCTATTGGCCCCGGTAATTCATCGTTTCTTACACAAACTTCATGTAGACGAAAAAGACTTTTAAAATTACATATAACATGAAAAATCTAAAATTATTCCTAGCAACGGCTCTTGTCGTTTTCTTAGGTTTAAACACTGTTTCTGCTCAAGAAGCGCCTGGTAAAAAACTCTTTAATGTTGGCTTTGAAACGGGCTTAACCGTGGGCAATTTAAATGATGTTTATGGAACATTGTTTGGCGGATCTCTACGTTATGAAATGCCATTTGGTGCTAAACTTTCAGGGATGCTATCGGCTGGATATACTTCTTTCATTCCCAAAGAAGACTTTAAAGACGTGACAGATGCTTTTGGCGTTATTCCGGTAAAAGCAGGAGCTAAATATTATTTCAGCAGCAACTTTTATGGCTCGGGTGAATTAGGCGCCGGTTTTGGAACGGGCGACAATTCTTCCACTTCATTTATTTATTCTCCAGGTATTGGGTATGCGTTCCCGGTTGCTGATGAGAAGTTTGTTGACCTTGGTTTAAGATATGAAGGTCAGTCTGTAAACGGAGAAACTAATTCATTTATTGGTTTGCGTTTAGGTTTTGCCTTCTAATATAAATTAAGAACAATTTTTTAATGAGAGGCCGGTCAATTTTGATCGGCTTTTTTCTGTTTGCTGGTTGATTGCAAAGGCCGCTAAAGGCATCCAATTGTCCGTCCTTCCTTTGATTTCTTTATTTTATTGATCCCTTTTCTAAGTGCAGCCCAAGCCGATAGCACCACTCAAAAAACGATCAATTTGGCCCGAATTAAATGTCTCAGCTCAATCATAAATTTCGTTTAATGGCCATGCTTTCTGCTACAAAGCTAAGTAGCATCTCCGATTATTCTGATGGAGCCTTGGCAATTTATCTCGATTACTTTGACCGCCTTTTTTTAGAAATAAATCAAAAGGCATGGATTCAACCCGGGCTTTTTAAATCGTAATACATTTAACCCGGTTTCGGCTCTGTTTAGGTTCAGAACTTAAAGTTGCCCGACATGTAAATTTTGAAGGATATTACCTTTATCAATTTGGGAATTAGGATATTTCAGCGGTAGATGCTATTGGGCTCGTATTAAAGCTATACTTTGGGAAAATAAAAAAGAGACAATCCTCATAGAGAAACGTATTGCATTTTTTGAAGTCGTTAGCTTTTTCTATCTTGTTAATTAGAATGCATTTTTATGAAGAGCAGAGAAGAAATTGTAACTAACTGGCTGCCTCGTTACACTGGTGTGCCCCTCGAAGAATTTGGAAGCCATATTTTACTGACCAACTTTAATAACTACGTAAAACTTTTTGCTGAATGGATGGGGGTCGAAATGCGAGGGACTGATAAGCCTATGATGAATGCCACTTCAGGCGACGTAACGATCATTAATTTTGGAATGGGTAGCCCTAATGCTGCAATTATTATGGATCTCTTATCAGCTATTCAGCCTAAAGCGGTATTATTTTTAGGCAAATGCGGAGGCTTAAAAAAGAAAAATGAATTGGGCGATTTAATTTTACCTATTGCTGCAATACGAGGCGAAGGCACCTCAAATGACTATTTTCCTGCAGAAGTACCCGCTTTACCGGCGTTTAACCTGCAGAAGGCCGTTTCGACCACTATACGTGATCACCAACGCGATTATTGGACAGGAACGGTGTATACAACTAATCGACGGGTTTGGGAGCATGATGAAGAGTTTAAGGAGTATTTACGTTTGATAAGATGCATGGCTATTGATATGGAAACGGCTACTATTTTCAGCACAGGGTTTTATAACAAAATTCCGGTTGGAGCGCTTCTTTTAGTATCTGATCAGCCGATGATTGCTGCAGGTGTTAAAACTGTAGAAAGTGATAAAAAAGTAACGGAGAAATTCGTTGAACAACACCTCCATATTGGCATTGACTCGTTATATCAACTAATCAACAAAGGAAATACAATTAAGCATTTACGTTTTGAGGATTAGTAGTAGCTTTTCAAGAACACAAAAGTCAATCAAATCAAAAGCAATAGAAACAATACCCAAAAGTAAGGCTAATAACTTCTTACCACTAACCAATTACTAATTTTGGTTCATCCTTTGCCTTACTATGGATGAAATGGTAAGTAACAATAAAATATTAATCATCGATAGTGATAAGGATACATGCAGATTACTGCAGTTCTCATTGATGAAAGATGGTTTTGAAGTACAATGCGTTCAGTCTCTTCGTGAAGGGTATGACGTCATAGTATCAAGCAGTCCGGGTATAATCATTATTGACATAAACTTAGCAGATGGTGCTGGTTTAGAGGCTTTAAGGCTGATTGAGATTATAAAGTCAATTCATCCCGGGGCACATGTAATTAGCAGCAGTGTGTGTAATGGAAATAACGAGCGCGGTAAATCTCTTGATAGCGGAGCCAGTTATTTTGTCGATAAACCTTTTTCCGGCAAGGAAATTCATTCGATCGTTCATCGTATTGCCAGTTAATGAAAGAAAATCAAAATTTGTGTAAAAAATTCCACACAATTTAGTTTTTGTGTGTTTATATAATAGTGTCAATCTTAACCAAACCAAATTATAAAAAACATTAATGAAAAATATTTTAATCATTGACGACGAGGTAAACATAGGTGTTCTCTTAACCCGGTTTTTAAGTAAACATGGCTTTGGCGTAAATACGGCAAACAGTGGATCCAAAGCAATGGAATTGCTAAAGAATAACTATTACGACCTTGTGCTTTGTGATTACCGTTTGGAAGATACCGATGGTCGTCAGATGCTTACGAATATTCTGGAGCTTCATCCTACTACCATGGTTATTATTATCACCGGTTATTCCGATGTTAAAATTGCTGTAGAAATGGTTAAAAACGGAGCATACGATTACATATCAAAACCATTATATCCCGATGAGATTTTAAGCACCATTAACAAGGCATTAGAAATCGCCGAAGTTAGAAACGATACACAGGCTAACACTGCTGTTGCTGTGGATAGTGACGCAGCGGATACGAATGACGTGGTAGTTGCTAAAACCGCAAAGCCTGCTAGGGGAAAACCTGCTTTATATACCAGCTCCTACATCATGGGCGAGTGTACAGCCGCCAAAGAGCTTTACCGCCAAATCAGCTTAGTGGCTCCAACTAATTACAGTGTAATTTTATTTGGAGAAAGTGGTACCGGCAAAGAATCAGTAGCGAATATGATTCACATGAACAGTTCTCGTAAGGACAAACCATTTATTCCACTTGATTGTGGATCGCTCTCAAAAGAATTGGCAGGCAGTGAATTGTTTGGCCATGAAAAAGGTTCATTTACAGGTGCTTTTGCTCAAAAAATCGGGCATTTTGAAATGGCCAACGGGGGAACTATTTTTTTGGATGAAGTGGCCAATCTTTCTTATGAAACACAGGTTTCATTACTCCGTGTTATTCAGGAGCGCCGGGTGAAAAGAATTGGCGGTATCAAAGAAATTGATTTGGATGTAAGAATATTGGTTGCATCCAATGAAAACCTATGGGAAGCTGTTCAAAAAGGGAGGTTCAGAGAAGATCTATATCATCGTTTTAACGAGTTTAGCATTGTAATACCTCCCTTAAGACAACGAGGTTCTGATTTAATGTTGTTTGCGGAGCATTTCTTAGCAATTAGCAGTAAAGAGCTGAATAAACACATAACAGGTTTTTCTCCTGAAGTGGTAAGTTATTTTATGAATTACAGTTGGCCTGGAAATATTCGTGAATTGAAAAATGTGGTGCGCCGTGCTGCGTTATTAACCGAAGACGAACGTATGGTGGAAGTTAAATCATTGCCATTAGAGCTTTCAGAAGCAGGATTAAGCACCATTTTCCAACGTTCAGTTGTGCCATTGAGTGAGGATGAAACGATAGAAAAGCCGGCAGTTTCAGCAAACGATCTCAAAGCAGCGGCTCAGGAAGCAGAACAGGATGCCATATTAAAAGTATTGCGTCAGGTTAACTTCAATAAAACCAAAGCCGCTGCCATTTTGAATATCGATAGAAAAACACTTTATAACAAAATGAAGGGAATGAAGCTTAACTAATTGTTGGGAATAATTGTGTTAAATAAATTTAACAGGCTATCGGCCACCTATAAACTACCTCGACAGTTCATATGGACTACTCTTATTATTTGTATACTGCCGAGTGTACTTAATCTTCTTGGAGTTGATTTTGGCTTTAAGAATGAAATTCTTGACATCTCACAACTCAATGATTTAACTTACGAAAGTCAGCAAAACCTGATTTACGAAGCATTGGCTGGGCGTTTTGTGCATGTTATGCTGGTAGGAATGGCCATTGCCATTGCCTTTTTAACTGTAATTTTAGCCTTTGTTGATTATAGTATAAAGCGAGATATTACAACCCCAATTGTAGGGGTGGCCTTATTTTGTGCAGGGCTTTTTGATGTTTTTCATATTCTTACCGCCACCCGCCTAATCAATATAACGAATGATAATGTTGACATTTCGGCGTTCACGTGGTTATTGAGCAGTGGTTATCATGCGCTTATTCTTATAATTGGCACAGGCATGTTTCTGGTTCAAAGACCAGGAAAAAACCAATCGGATCAGCTTGGGCATACAAGTTTCATTACTTCCATTAGCTTAATCTTTATTCTACTCACGTTGCTAACCATCAACGTGCTTATGAATTTACCCACTTTACCGGAATCAATACTTACTGGACCGTTTTATACACATCCTTATGATGGAGTTCCATTAATCCTTTATTTTATTGCAGGAGTATTTGTCTTTCCTAAGTTTTATGAAAAATATCCTTCCATATTTTCACAAACATTAGTCCTTAGTTTGTTTCCGGCCATTTTCACTCAGTTGCATATGGCTTTCAGCGCTGGAGTAATGTTCGATAATAATTTCATGATTGCCCATTTTATGAAATTAATTACCTACGGAATTCCTTTTGTGGGTTTATGTTTGAACTACCTTGAAACTTTGCGCAATGAGAAAGATGCCGTGCAAACGCTTAATGAGCAATATCGCGAGCGCCAAAAAGCTGAGAAACTCATTACTGGGGTATTGAACAGCTCAAGCTATGTTATTCTTGCCTTTGAAAGTATTAGAAATGAAGAAGGCCAAATCGTCGATTTTAAAACCCTGCTTTCCAATCCGAGTGCAAACAACATGCTGCGGAAGTTGTATAGGTATTCTTTTGCCGACGATCTAAAGGGGCATACCATTACAGAGCTTTTCCCATATGTAAAAAAAAATGGCTTGTATGAGGAATATGTAAAGGTTGTTGAGTCTGATAAAAAGGTGCAGGATGAATATTATTCAGAGCATTTAAACAGGTGGTTTTATATAAATGCGGTACGTTACCTGGATGGGTTCGTGTTAGTATTTGATGATATAACCGAAATCAAGAGAAATGCGATTGAACTCGAAGAAAGTAAAAACTTCATCGAAAAAATTGCCAACAATACACCTACAGGAATTCTGGTTATTGACGTTCCTACCCTCAAACCTCTTTATATCAACAAACAATTGCCCGCAATCGTTGGATACAGCATTGATGAAATGAGTCAATTTACTATGAATACGATGCTGGATATTGTTAAGGGAGAAGACATAGGCAATTTTGATGCTTTTGTTGCCAATATGAGAAATCTAAAAGAAGGCTCAGTGCTTGAAAATGAATATCGATTCAAGCATAAAAATGGCAGCTTACGCTGGTTGTACAGCAGGCAGGTAGCTTTCCGGTCTGATGAATTTGGCAATGCGACTCAGGTGCTGAGTGTGCTTCAGGATGTTACAGAACGTAAAATTGATCAGGATAAATTGCTTAAGAGTGAGCGCAAATTCAGAAGCCTGTTTGAGCAATCAAAAGATGTGATCTTCATTATAAACCGAGATGGCGATGTACTTGACATTAACGAATCAGCAGTGACTCTTTTGGGTACTGATATGAAAGAATTGCGTTTGTCGGTCTTGCCTGAGTTTTTCTTAAATGAAAATGAGTGGAAAGAGTTTCTTAAACAAATTTCACAGCGAGGTTCTGTAACCGATTTTGAGGTAACATTGATTAACGCGCAGCGCGAACGAATTTACGTATTGATTACCGCATCCGCTCAGTATGATGCCGAAGGGCGTACAATGTTTTATCAAGGTATAATTCATGATATTACTGAACTAAAAAGAAATGTTCAGGAACGTATCATGTCACAAAAGTTGGATGCCACAGGACGTGTGGCGCGCACCATAGCTCATGAGGTTAGAAATCCGCTAACCAATGTTAATCTAGCTTTGGAACAACTCAAACAGGAAATCAGCATCGAGGATAATGAAGATTATAATTTTTACTTTGATATCATTCAACGAAACTGCACGCGTATTAACGTTTTAATTACCCAGCTTCTCAACAGTACCAGAGCAGAATATTTACAATTGGAACGTCTTTCGGTTAATGAGTTACTTGATGCCAGTTTGGAACTCGCCATTGACCGAATAAAGCTCAATGAAATTGTTGTGATAAAAGAATATACCAGTGATGATTGTTATGTGGCTGCTGATGCTGAAAAAATAAAAATAGCGCTCTTAAATATCATCATCAATGCTATTGAAGCAATGCCCCCGCAAAAAGGAGTACTTACCCTTCGCACCCTCTGCAAAAATGCTAAGGCCATTATTGAAATAGAAGACAATGGTTCGGGTATAAGTGAAGAAAATATAGGAAAGTTGTTCGAACCATTTTATTCAGATAAAGAAAACGGAACCGGATTAGGGCTCACCAGTACACAAAACATTATTTTGAATCATAACGGGAATGTCGATGTGGAAAGTGAGGAAGGTTTGGGAACAAAATTCACAGTTACTTTTTCATTATCTCCGGTTGAATAAGAAAGGTAAATATTTACTACATCATTAAATAACCTAACGTTCAGCTCCTTATACTGTAACTTAATTTCATCTAAATCTTAAGCCGCCATTATGGCAAACTCCTTGCCTTTAAGCCAACAGCACATGAGAATTAATTTATGAACAAATCAACACTTTTAAGTTTTGCACTGGCAGCAACGGTAACAGTCCCTGCTTTTGCACAAGAATCACAATCAGCTGACGGCAAGCCCAAGACATTTGGTGGCGCTAGTCAGTTCCGTACTTGGTCTATTGGTATTAATGCGGGAGTTATGGCGCCTGTAGCATTAATAGGTGGAACTAACGATTACAATAATTGGGATGCAAATTTTGGTTACGGCGCATTCATTAAAAAGCAAATTTCTCCAGCTTTTGCCCTGAAGGCCGACTTTAACGGAGGTAAATTATCAGGTTCAACTGAATCTGCAGCTCCCACATCATTTTCTACAGATGTTAACTACGCAACTTCATTGAAAGCTCATGTCGACCTGACTAATATGTTCCTTAAGCGTGAAAACAAGGTCGCTCTTTTCTTTGAAGCTGGTTACGGCATAATGGGTTTTGATGCTGGTGCGGGCAGCAGAACCGAACAGTTTATTCCGGCTGGTGCGGGATTGAAATTTAAATTAAGCGAGCGTATAGCAGCAAACCTGGGTTATACCATGAACTTCGTTGATGCTGATAATTTAGATGGATCTTTTGCAAACGCAACTTCAAAAGATAAGTACTCTTACGGTTACGGAGGATTAGAATTTAGCCTTGGCAAAACATCAAAACAAAATCTTGATTGGGCCAACCCTGTTGCCTTAATGTATGATGAGTTGAAAGACGATGAACTTCGTAAAGAAGTTGCGGCAATTAAAACTCGTGTTACTGCATCGGAAGGTGAAATTTCAAACATGAAGAAAGATACTGATGGAGATGGTGTTTCTGATGCTTTTGACAAAGAACCCGCTACTCCTGCCGGTAATATAGTTGACGGCGCCGGACGCACTATTGTATTCCCTAAGGATACCGTTACCGTGGACCCAACCAACAAAAACATCATCCAATTCGATTTTAACTCTGATAAATTACGCTCTGAATCTCTGCCTGCTATCAAAACTCTCGCCTCTGAATTGATTGCCCAAAATGCCAAATTAATTATTGAAGGTCATGCCTCAATCGAAGGTACCGAAGCGTACAACATGAATCTTTCTAAACGTCGTGCCAACAGTGCTAAAAAAGCGCTTGTAAAAGCAGGTGTTAAATCTTCTAATATATCAACAGTTGGATATGGCGAAACTCGTCCTATTGCTTCTAATGATACAGAAGAAGGTCGCCAGAAAAACCGTCGTGTTGAGTTTAAAATGCAATAATTAATTAAGACAAAAACTAAAAAGGGGGCGCCAAGTCCCTTTTTTATTGCTCCTGTTTTTTTTAACTTACCGCAAATACAATCATATGGCGGTTTTAAACTTTAAGCAGCGTAATTACATTATTCTGGCCATTATAGTAGCATTAGGCCTTTTATTAGGATATGCCGCCCGAGGGCTCCTTAGTGCGGTTTTGGGCGCGATTGTGTTTTATACTATTTTCAGGTCATTAAATATTTGGCTTACTGAAAAAAAACATTTCCATAGAGCATTGGCAGCCATAATTATTCTTCTTATTTCTTTTTTCGTGGTAATTCTGCCTGTTTCAACCATGGTGAGTATGGTAGCGAGTAAAATTCATGAGGTTGCTAGCAATCCATCAGATATACAGGCTCTATTCAGTAATATCGACAAATTTGCTAATGAAAAATTTCATCAACCTCACCTAATTCAAGATGTTTTTAGTAAATTACAGTCAGTAGGTGTTAGTATTATTTCTTCGGCGGTAAGCGGTGTTGCAAGCACCTTGTTTACTCTTTCTATCATGTATTTTCTGTTGTATTTCATGTTTAGCGACTATAAGGCAATGGAAACTGCGCTAATGAAATATTCTCCACTTACTACTGCTGATAACCTCCGGTTTGGAAACGAAGTAAGAAACATGACCTACTCAAATGTATTGGGTCAGGCATTAATTGCAGTGGTGCAAGGAGGGCTGCTTGCTATCGGATTCTTGATATTTGGGGCAGAAGATGCACTGTTTTGGGGTGTAATTACCGTGTTTTTAGCATTTGTACCCTTGATAGGAGCGCCTTTGGTTTTTGTTCCTGTTGCAATTATTCAAATCTCAAATGGACATACCGGCCAAGGAGTTGGACTGTTGCTATGGGGTTTCATATTAGTTACCAATATCGATAACGTTTTGAGATACTTTATATCTAAAAAAGTAGCTGATACTCACCCAATTATAACTATCATTGGTGTTATTATCGGAATACCAATGTTCGGCATGTTGGGCTTGGTTTTTGGTCCACTGTTAATGTCGTTTTTTATTTTACTCGTGAAAATTTATGAATTAAATCGACTCAAATTAAACGACCCTGAATCTCAATTCAATGATTATGAGTAGATTAATAACATAGTTGGCATTAATATTTCTATTTTTTTATTTAAATAAAAACGCTTATGAATGATAACTCAAAAACAATGCTTGCCCTTTTAGCAGGGGTAGCAGTGGGAGCCGCCTTAGGTATATTGTTGGCTCCGGAAAAAGGCACAGATCTTCGCGAAAAACTGGGAGATAATCTGAAAAAAACTGGCGACGATTTGCTCGGTAAATTGAATAGCACAATTGAAACAGCCAAAAGTAAACTTGCATCCAGAGTAAATCAGGCAAGTGAAGAACTTGGAATCTAAATTGTAGATCAGTGGTGCATACGCTGCACCACTTTTTATTTTTCAGATACTACCTACAATGATCGACGATAGAAAAAAACTCACCGATATGGTTAATGACGTGAAAGAATATATGAACATAAAGTTCAATATTGTCAAATTAACCATGGTCGAAAATATTGCCACATTATTAGCAAATTTAATTACACAAGGGTCAGTTGTTTTATTTTTGCTTCTATTCTTCCTGTTTGGAAGCATTGCATTAGGCTTTTACCTCTCCACACTTGTGCATAGCTTTGCATTAGGTTTTTTAATGGTAGCGGGGATATACTTGTTATTTGCCATTATTATTATGGTAAGCAAAGAAGAGTATATTGAAAAGCCATTAGTGAATAAATTCATCCAGAATTTCCTTAAGGAGGCCGATGATGATAAGTTTAAACAAAATTGAAAATCTTGAACAGTTGCGAGCTGAAAAAGCACGTTTATTGATTTTGCAAGATCAAAAAGAAGCTCTAATTACGACTCAAGTCAGCGATTTTAATGATAGGCTAAAACCGGTATTTAAAATACTGCGTCTGCTTTCTCCATCCGGAAAAAAAGAAGGAGAAGCCAATACTACGAGTGAAGAAAGCCCGATGGGCTCCTTATTAAAAACAGGCTTATCCGGCCTAATACCTATGCTAATCAGCACATTAATCGCTAAAGGAACTAAAACCAATCCATTTGTTGGTGCTTTGGCCGGATTGGCCGCTGAGACAGTTACTAAAAACGCTAAAAATGTAGACATGCATAAAATTGGTCGCTTTTTGAAAGTACTTGCTTTTGGCAAAGACAAACCCAAAGATGGCTTTGATTTTGGTCAGGATTCGGTTGATTGGGAAAGTGAAATTTATAACGATGATTAATGATTAATGGCTGGTTATCCGTCAACAAACGATATAATCAAAAAGGGAATGTTCCGTACTCGAAACATTCCCTTTTACTTTTAGTATAACGACAATTAACTAGCAACCTTATCGCAATATCTATTCAAAAAATCCTGATAGGCGAGTTTAATACCTTCATGAAGTTCTATTTTATGTTTCCAGCCGTATGAATGCAGTTTGCTAACATCCATAAGTTTACGAGGTGTTCCGTCAGGCTTGCTGCTATCAAACACCAATTCTCCGGTAAAGCCTACTGCTTCTTTTACGGTTAAAGCAAGATCTTTGATTGAAAGATCTTCTCCTGTTCCCACATTAATCAGTCCGGCTTCATTGTAATGCTCCATTAAATAGAAACATGCCTCTGCCAAATCATCGGCATATAAAAACTCACGCATCGGCGAACCAGTTCCCCATATTTCAACGAATGCTTTGTTGTCCACTTTGGCTTCGTGAAACTTCCGAATCAAAGCCGGCAGAACATGCGATTTTTCGAGGTCGTAGTTGTCGTTTGGCCCGTACAAATTGGTTGGCATCACCGAAATGAAATTACAACCATATTGAGCGCGGTAAGCCTCACACATTTTAATCCCTGCAATTTTAGCAATTGCATATGGTTCGTTGGTAGGCTCCAGCTGACCTGTTAGTAAGTATTCTTCCTTTAAAGGCTGAGGAGCCATTTTAGGATAAATGCACGATGAACCTAAAAACATTAATTTCTTCACCCCATTGACATGTGATTGATGAATGACGTTATTTTGTATTGCTAGGTTTTCATAAATAAAATCGGCTCTATAGGTGTTATTAGCAACAATTCCGCCTACTTTTGCCGCTGCCAGAAACACATACTCAGGTTTTTCAGAAGCAAAAAAATCAGCTACCTGTTGCTGATTGCGTAAATCGAGCTCTTTCGAAGTACGAACAATAATATTGGCATATCCCTCTTTTTCCAGTTTACGTTTAATGGCCGAACCAACCATACCTCGATGTCCTGCTATAAAAATTTTTGCGTCCTTATTCATTAGGTCTTGAAATTACTGCTTTATCCGGGCCAAATTTAGGCCTTTTTTAGAATATTACTTGGACGGGCAAAAAGAAGACTGATTTGAAGTTGTCTGTTCACTGAATTTAAAACCACAACAAGAGAACAACTTGCTCTTTACCAGCATATTAAGAGCACTCCTTAACCTCATGTCTTATAAATATGGCGCAAGAATTGTACGAATTTGAACATACACTGCCTATTTTACACTCTACCATAAATGACATGAAAAAAATTCTATTTCTGATAGTCATTCTTATTCCTTGTTTGACCGTTAAGGCACAATATACTATCAAGACCAATAACCCGGCTTATAAACGTTACTACGATAGCCTGAAAACGATGGACTATAAGTACAAATTCCCTATTTTGGCAAAAAAAGCCTATAAAAAGGGGTTTGATGTGCCTTTTCCGCTCGGTATTGGTGCAAATTATTTCGCTCAAAGGCAGGATATTAACATTTCAACGATTGAAATAGGATTAAATGACAATCCCTTAACTGACGTAAGTGACCTGATTAAGTTTGGTGCTATAATCGGAGAAACCCATGCTTTTACTATTAGGCCGGACATCTGGGTATTTCCATTTCTAAACGTTTATTCCATTATAGGAACGGGCCATACCGTTACGGATGTTTCATTAGTAGATCCTATCAATTTTTCTACCAGCCAACGATTTACCGCTAACAGCCTGGGTGTTGGTTTTACGGCTGCCGGCGGCTTCGGCCCGGTTTGGGTAGCCGTTGATAATAATTACAACTGGGCAAACGTAAGCGTGCTTACCGATCCGGTTCCCGCCAGCATTCTTTGTATACGAGTGGGGCATACCTTTCAAGATAAGAGCAAACCCGACCGGAATGTTGCTGTCTGGTTCGGTCCTTTCCGACAAAAGATAAAATCTGACACAGAAGGCAATGTTCCTATCAGCAGTATATTTCCCGACTTAACTCCTGGGAAGGAGGATGAATTCATAGAAGATCTTAACAATTGGTACAATAATTTACCTCCTCCCCGGCAAGCAGCTCTTCAGCCACTTTACCAGCGTCTAATTGATTATTTTGAAGGAAACGATCCCGGCGACAGCAATATTCACTATAAACTCAATAAGAGAGTAGCGGAACCCTGGAACATGGTTTTTGGCGCCCAATATCAACACAACAAACGATTACAGATTCGTACAGAACTCGGCACTTTCGGAAAACGAACGCAATTTTTGATATCAGCAAACTACCGATTCCTGTGGTAAGTCGATTTTTTTAACCATGAGAGCATCTTTGTTAATCTACCTTCTTTTTGTATTGAGCCTTATGACTGCCAGGGATGCTCAGGGGCAAGATACTTTATCAAAGAAGGAAAAGCGTCAACAGGTGCGGGCCCGTAAAATTCAGGAAGGAAAGTTTTTAATCACTCCGCTTGCCGGACCAGCCTACACACCCGAATTGGGATTCACCATAGCAGGCAGTGTGTTGACATCCTGGAGAATGGATAAATCTGATACTTTACTGCAGCGCTCATCCGCTCCGTTTAATATCGGATGGGGTTCAACCGGCTCATATTTCCTAGCTTCACGTGCAACCATTTTTTTTAAGCATGATAAATATCGATTATACAGCGATCTCTGGTACAAAGACATGGAGGATAATTATTATGGCATTGGTTACGATGCCGGATTAAACACTCCCAAATCGGATAGTACCACGCAATACCGGCGACTGTGGTTTCAGCTCTATCCGCGCTTGTTATGGCAGTTTAAGAAAGGTTTTTTTGCAGGAGGAATACTGGATTTAAATTATACCAAAGGCGATGAGGAAAGTGTTGGAGTCGCTGCCGATCCAACTTATCAGCAGTATAACAATAGACCTTTCAACAGCGGTCTGGGTATTATGTTTCAGCATGACACCCGTGATGTTGCCGTAAATGCCTGGAAGGGAATTTTTCTGGAGGCTCAGGTTGCTTTTTATACAGGTGTTCTGGGTGGAGACAATGTTTATCAGGTTTATTCTTTTGATGCTCGTAAATATTACGCCATCTCAAAAGAGGCTCATACTCTAGCCTTGCAGCTCCGTGGACGGTTTGCTGTAGGAGATGTCCCCTATGGTGAAATGTCACAATTGGGAACACCTTTTGACCTGCGGGGCTATCGTTGGGGGCAATATCGAGATAAATGCATGTTATTTGGGATTGCTGAATACAGGCACACGTTTTATAACAAGACAAATAAACCGGGCAAATGCGGTATGGTTGGCTGGCTGGGTACGGGATCTATTGGTCAGGATCCTGCTGAATTTAAAAATTGGTTGCCTAACGGCGGTCTCGGTTTTCGTTATGAAGTGCAGCCCCGAATGAATTTGCGTTTGGATTACGGACTTGGCCGGGGCAGCAGTGGTTTTTATTTCAATTTCAATGAAGCATTTTAAATGGAGCAATTTTAAAACAAAGAGCAACTCGTTCAATATTCTTCATCTTTTTATCTTTGCCCTGTGGGAAAATATAAGATAAGACAATTCGAAGAGTTGAAAACGTTCCCCAACGTTTTTCAGAAAGACAATACATTAAAGGGGAAGTGGGCGAGTGATTATTTTAAAAATGATCACCCAATTGTGCTGGAGCTAGGTTGTGGCAAGGGTGAGTATTCAGTAAATCAGGCTAAGCACACACATGGCAAAAACTATATTGGTATCGATATAAAAGGCAATCGCTTGTGGCGAGGGGCTAAAACGGCTACGGAAGAAGGCATTCAAAATGTAGCCTTTCTGAGAATTCAGATTGATCATATTGAAGACTATTTTGAGAAAGATGAAGTTTCAGAAATCTGGATCACCTTCCCAGATCCACAACCTCAGGTTAGCCGTGAAAAAAAACGTTTAACCTCTCCCCGATTTCTTAGCAATTATAAAAAGATTTTAAAACCGGAAGGATTTCTCCATCTCAAAACAGATAGCGACAGCTTATATGAATACACATTAGGAGTCGCCCGTGAGCAGGAAGAATTGATCGTACATACCAATGACCTTTATAAATCGGAACTGTTGGATGATATTTTGGAGATCAAAACTTATTACGAAGAAAAGTACCTGGCACAGGGAAAAAATATTAATTACATCAAGTTAAAGCTGAGACACTAGAACAACGCCTTCCGAATTTAGGGGAGGCGTTTTTTAGTTTGTTGTTTGCGAAATTTTTAATTTTAAATTCAATATAACCTAAAACTGCAGGTGGACAAAAATCAAAGTTTTTACGAACGTGTTTATGAAGTAGCTCGTCAAATTCCATCGGGAAGGGTAACCTCTTATGGTGCAATTGCCAATTTTTTGGGAACCGGCGGCAGTTCCAGAATGGTAGGTTGGGCAATGAATAATGCCAATACTACTTTCCCGCCCGTTCCTGCTCATCGCGTAGTCAATCGCTTAGGTTTGCTAACCGGTAAATTGCATTTTGGCAGCCCCAATTTAATGCAGGAATTACTCGAAAGCGAAGGCATTAAGGTGGAAGATGATAAAATAGTCGACTTTAAAAAACGGTACTGGGATCCTGCGACGGAAATTTTAAAATGATGAATTCTAAAATTTTTAATTATTTCAACATTCACAATTCAACATTCATAATTTTTTAATCAGATGGGAAACCTTATCGACGAGTTTAATGACTATCGTACTAAAATGAACGATCGTATCATGGAAACGGCCAATACTAATATCAAACGTTTCTTTGCCTTAGACACAACTTCGTATGCCGATGGTGCATTGGATGTTAAAACTAAAGAAATGCTGGGCTTAGTTGCTTCAATGGTGCTGCGTTGCGATGATTGTATCAAGTATCATTTAGGCAAATGCCACGAAGCAGGAGTAAATACTGAAGAAATGAATGAAATTTTCATGATCGCTAACCTTGTTGGAGGGTCCATCGTTATTCCACACTATCGCAGAGCTGTGGAGTACTGGGATGAATTGCAGGAACAGTCATGAAGTAGTCTCAAACACAAGTGTGGCTTGATTTTGCGCTGCTGTTTATAATGACTTGAATGAAAACGTGGAACTTTTATCTAATCTCGATAATTTTCAGATATGACTCAAGACACTATAACTCAAGACCAGGGACTAACTCGATGCACCTGGGCTGGCACTGACGAACTTTACATAAAATACCACGATGAAGAATGGGGAAAAGAGGTGCGTGATGATAAAACATTGTTTGAGTTTTTATTGTTAGAAGGAGCGCAGGCGGGTTTGAGTTGGATTACCATTTTACGCCGGCGGGAAAACTACCGTAAGGCCTTCGCCGATTTTGATGTTGAAAAAGTAGCGAAGTTTGACCATACAGATGTAGAACGGTTACTAAATGATGAAGGAATTATTCGTAATCGCTTGAAGATTTTATCAGCCATCAACAATGCCAAGCTCTTCATCGAAATTCAAAAAGAGTATGGCTCGTTCAGCAAGTATATGTGGGGCTTTTTGCCCAATCAACAGCCAATTGTGAACAATTGGAAAAGCATGAAAGAAATTCCTGCAAGAACGGAAGTTTCGGATGCTATTTCCAAAGACATGAAGAAGAGAGGCTTTACGTTTTTCGGAACCACAATTTGTTATGCTCATATGCAGGCCACCGGCATGATAAATGATCATATTATTGATTGCTTTATACGAAAGCACTAATTGAATCCTTAATTTTATTGAATAGTAAATACACGGATAAATGAACGAAGGAGCAGCCCCCAATAAATGGCTTATTGCTTTAGCATTTGCCGCTATCTACCTTATTTGGGGCTCTACCTATTTGGCTATCCTAATTGCGTTGAAAAGCATTACTCCGTTTTTAATGGCATGTATGCGATTTTTTATTGCAGGTGTGTTTTTATCAGCATGGTGTATATTAAAAAAAGAAAAGGCCCCCTCTATAAAATCCATACAAAAGAACGCGATTAGTGGTGTTTTAATGTTGTCTATAGGCTCTGGGTCGGTTATCTGGGCCGAACAATACTTACCGTCGGGCACCACAGCCATAATCGTAGCAACCTTACCCTTTTGGTTCATACTGCTTGATAAAAAGCAATGGGCGAATTATTTCTCTGATAAACTAATTATTCTAGGGGTGTTACTTGGTTTTGGCGGGGTGATTTTATTATTCGGAGGAATCGGTGCGACCAAACAGCATATATCCGAACGAGAAATGATGCAGATAATTAGCGTATTCGTTTTGGTAGGAGCAGGAATAGCATGGGTGTTTGGTTCATTGTATGCTAAATACAAGCCCACTACTGATTCAACAATGATAAATGTAAGTATCCAGTTATTAGTTTCAGGGGTATTTAGTTTACTGGCCAGTTTAATTGCAGGAGAATTGAGCATATTTTCTTTTAAATCAGTTACACATGATGCATGGCTGGCTCTGTTATACTTGGCCATAATGGGATCGCTGGTAGCCTATATTTCCTATGTTTGGTTAATAACAGTTTGTCCGCCGGTACAAGTGGGAACCTATGCCTATGTAAACCCGGTTATTGCTGTGGTGCTGGGTGGGTTATTTGCCAATGAACCTTTCACATTAAAACAAATACTAGCATTAGGTGTCATTTTAATCGGAGTATTGTTTGTCAATCTTCCTAAGTACAAGACTTTATAAATAGCAAAATGATCACAAGAATATGGCATGGAAAAACTAAGGCCTCTGATGCTGATGCTTATCTTGATTTTTTACTTAAAACCGGCACTAAAGATTATAGAGCTACCCCAGGCAACATTGAAGTAAAAGTCTGGAGAAAAATTAAAGCAAATATTGCTCATTTTTGGACGGTTTCAACCTGGGACAATTACGAAAGTATTAAAGCATTTGCTGGAGAAGATGTTGAAAAAGCCAAGTATTATCCTGAAGATAATAACTTTCTGCTTGAATTTGAGCCAACTGTTTTACATTGCGAAACATTTAATGTGAAGTGAGCTATAATTGGCTATGTAGGTAGGTTGAGGCCAAAAACTTTCCGCATACAACTTTTGAACTTATACTTACATTTGCTAAAACCACAAAATAACAATCTGTGACTAAGAAGTTATTCCTACTTGACGGCATGGCCTTGATTTACCGTGCCCATTTTGCATTGAGTAAAAACCCTCGTTTTACAGCTTCTGGTATAAACACCTCGGCGATGATGGGTTTTACCAATACCCTTTTAGAAGTATTAAAAAAAGAAAATCCTACGCATATGGCGGTGGTATTCGACACTTCTGCCCCAACCGAACGCCATTCTGACTTTGAACATTATAAAGCGCATCGTGAGGCTATGCCAGAAGATTTGGCCGCAGCCATGCCTTACGTGAAACGTATTATCGAAGGCTTTAATATTCCGGTAATTACTTCTGATGGTTATGAAGCCGATGATATTATCGGAACGCTGGCCAAAAAAGCTGAGCAAGCCGGATTCATTACCTACATGATGACTCCTGACAAAGACTTCGCACAATTGGTAACCGACAACATCTATATCTATAAACCAGCGCGTATGGGGAATGGTATAGAAATTATGGGCGTTCAAGAAGTGCTTTCGAAATGGGAAGTTGAACGCGTGGAGCAAGTGGTCGATATTTTAGGGCTTTGGGGCGATGCCGTTGATAACATCCCAGGCATCCCAGGAATTGGAGAGAAAACAGCCAAGCTCTTAATTCAGAAATATGGCTCAATGGAGCGCATTTTTGAAAATACACATGAACTTAAAGGAAAGCAGAAGGAGAATGTAGAGAATTTTAAAGATCAGGGCCTGCTATCAAAAAAACTGGCTACCATCCTGTTAAATGCACCAATTGAACTGGATGAGGAGCATCTAAGAATTAAGAGTCCGAGCAAGGAATTACTGGAACCTGTTTTTGCAGAACTCGAGTTTCGTACCATTGGCCGCCGTGTGTTTGGCGAAACCTTTACGGTTACCGGAGGAGGAGCCTTGCAGAACCCTAATCAGCAAACCGATCTTTTTGGTAATCCGGTTAGCGGTGCAGCGGTTTCCTCTATTCGCAAAGCTGAAGAAGTTTTGGTAGAAGAAATAAATGAGAAAACCTCCGATTTTAAAACCATCCATAGTACAGAACATAATTACCTGATACTTCATACAGCTGAACAGCGTAAACAACTGATCACTGATTTGGCATTACAAGCAGCTATCAGTTTTGATACGGAAACCACCGGAACAGATGCTAATAATGCGGAGTTGGTAGGCCTTTCATTCTCCTGGAAAAAAGGAGAGGCTTTTTATGTTCCCATTCCAGAAAATCAGGAAGAAGCGCAACGTATCGTTCATGAGTTCAAGGCAGTATTTGAAAGTCCGGCTATTGAAAAGATCGGCCAAAACATTAAGTATGATGTTTTAATATTGAAATGGTACGGTATAGAGGTGCAAGGAAAACTTTTTGATACCATGCTGGCTCATTATCTGATTGATGCCGACACACGTCATAACATGGATTTTCTTTCGGAATCTTACCTGAATTATAAACCCATTTCCATTACCGAGCTTATCGGCAAAAAAGGGAAAGATCAGGAGAATATGCGTACTGTCGAAGTTGAAAAAGCAGGGGAATATGCTGCTGAAGATGCCGATGTTACCTTGCAACTAAGAGATGCCTTTACTCCGATTCTTTCCAATCTAAATGCGATTAAACTGGCCGAAGAGGTGGAAAATCCATTGGTGTATGTATTGGCTGATATCGAAAAAGAAGGCATCCGGATTGATGAAGCAGGCTTAGCCGAGTATTCAAAAGAACTGAAACATGATATCCATAGACTAGAAAAACAGATCTATGAAAAGGCAGGCTTAAAGTTCAATATCGCTTCGCCAAAGCAATTGGGTGAAGTGCTGTTTGATAAATTGCAACTCGATCCGAAAGCGAAGAAAACCAAAACCGGCCAATACCAGACCGGAGAAGATGTGCTGACCGCATTAGCGCCAAAACACGAAATGGTACAGGATGTTCTTGATTTCCGTCAGTTGCAAAAGCTAAAATCGACTTATGTTGATGCTTTGCCATTGATGATCAATCCGCGTACGGGACGTGTTCACAGTTCGTTTAACCAGGCTGTCGCGGCTACAGGAAGGTTGAGTTCTAATAATCCGAACCTTCAGAATATTCCGATCCGTACCGAAAAAGGTCGTGAGGTGCGCAGGGCGTTTATCGCTAAGGATAATGATCATGTATTGTTATCTGCCGATTATTCGCAAATCGAATTGCGCATCATCGCCGAGATCAGCAAAGATGAAGGGATGATGGATGCCTTCATACAAGGTTTGGACATTCACCGCGCGACAGCCGCCAAAGTGTATGGACTTTCTTTGGATGAAGTAACCAGCGAGCAACGTAGAAATGCGAAAGCGGTAAACTTCGGAATCATCTACGGACAATCGGCTTTTGGACTTTCGCAAAACCTGGGCATTCCACGTAAAGAAGCGGCTGAGATCATCGATAATTATTTTATTCAGTATCCGCGAATTAAGCAGTACATGCATGATACGATCAATTTTGCACGTGAACAAGGTTTTGTTGAAACCATTTTGGGCCGCAGAAGGTATTTGAGAGACATCACATCGGCCAATGCTACCGTGCGTGGCTTTGCCGAACGAAATGCCATCAATGCTCCGATTCAAGGGTCAGCAGCTGACATGATTAAAGTAGCCATGATCAATATTCACCGTGAACTGAAAGCGCAAAAAGTGGAAACCAAAATGATTTTGCAGGTGCATGATGAGTTGGTGTTCGATGTGCCAAAATCAGAAATAGAGCAAGTGCGCCCAATCATTGAAGAACAAATGAAATCGGCCATTAAAATGGAAGTGCCTATTTTGGTTGAAAGCGGTATTGGGCAGAATTGGTTAGAAGCGCATTAAGAAATAGCCTGAAGGATTTTTTGAAACAACCTGCGTTGTTCTCAAACTGTGCACTGTATAATGAAAATGCTAAGCACCCTTGCCAAATTGGCAAGGGCTTCTTTTTTGTTGAAAAAACCCAAACGGTCCTGAGAACCTAATTAGATGAAGTCCATTGGGCAAGCAGGACCATTTAACAAAGTTAGAAGAGTTAAGCCCCTGAGAATTGAATGAACGATTTTCAGTTTTTTTCATACTGAACGCGTAGAAAAGCAGTTGAATGGCCGTTTTCACCTTTTGCCCTTTTTTGCTTAATTCCATGGTCGGCAGTTTCTAAGCAGGTTAACTTCGTATCCTAACCGGGTTACCCTTCCAACCTAACAAGGTTACCCTCCAGACCTAACCTGGTTACCCTCCGGACCTAATCTGGTTACCCTTCCAGATCAACCTGGTTACCCTCCGAACCTAAGCTGATTTCCCCCAGGCCTAACAAGGTTACCCTCCGAACCTAAGCTGGTTACCCTCCAGGCCTAACCTGGTTACCCTTCGAACCTAAGCCGGTTACACTCCGAGCCTAACCAGGTTGCCCCGCTCTCAAAGTTTATTAGGACATGGCAGCAACAAAACCACTGAAATATACACGCACATTTCCACCAAAGGTTTTGACCAGATAAAAGTCCGTTAGACAAGCTGAATATTTAAAAGAATAGCTACTTGTATGGAGACAAATACTTGGTGAATTTACAACACACATAAGAACTTCAATTCGGGCTTTGTATTATATTTCTACTTTCAAGTCTTTGGAAATGACCTTTTATTGGTATTTTGATACTGGTAAAAGAATCTTCGCATGAAAAAACTACTTCTGGTTTTCATCGCAACATTAAGTCTGTTTTGGGGAGGTAAAACATCCGCTCAAATTAATCCTGTTGTTGAATACGAGGAACTTTTTAAAGCCGTTCAGCAAGGTCAGATTTTTTCTGATCAAAAGAAATTTGTGGATTGTAAGCCGAAGTTTTCACCGGAAGTTATTCGTAAAAAATACCTGGACCAACGGGGAACATCCAACTTTAACTTAAAACAGTTTGTTGGTCAAAACTTCGACACCCTATTTCTTGATACTGCCGATGTATTAAGGCACATTGACAACCTCTGGTCTGATTTAAGTCGAAGTGATAATCCCAATGCTCAAACCTCCTCTTTAATCCCACTTCCCAAACCGTATATCGTTCCAGGAGGAAGGTTCAGAGAAGTGTATTACTGGGACAGTTATTTTACCATGCTCGGTTTGCAGGAAGCCGGAAGAGTTGAGCTGATTGAAAACATGATTGATAATTTTGCCTACCTCATTGAGCAATACGGTCATATACCCAACGGAAACCGAACTTATTACTTGTCGCGCTCACAACCGCCCTTCTTTTCCCTGATGGTTGATTTATTGGCCGAAAGTAAAGGCGACTCCATCTACATAAAATATCTTCCCTCTCTCGAAAAGGAATATCAATTCTGGATGAAAGGAGCAGAACAATTATCCGCAAAAAAACATGCACAAGGCAGAGTGGTGCGGCTGGACAAGAATTCAATATTAAACCGTTATTGGGATGATTTAGCCGAGCCCCGGCCTGAATCCTATTTAATGGATGTTGATGCAAAAAGTAAAACGAATACAGATTCATCTATTTACAGAGATATTCGCGCTGCAGCCGAATCCGGTTGGGATTTTAGCAGCCGTTGGTTTGAGGATAAAGCCTCCATCAAAACCATCTTCACCACTCAAATCATTCCGGTCGATTTAAATTGCTTGCTATATCAGCTGGAAACAACCTTGGCTAAAGCCTGCCGTTTGGCTCAACGAAATGATGCTAAAAACTATTCCGATAAAGCCGCACTCCGTAAAGCAGCCCTTCAAAAATACCTGTGGAATGAAAAGGACGGCTATTTTGTCGACTATAACTTTAAAACAGGCCAACAGAATGACAATTACACCTTGGCTGGTGTATTTCCCTTGTTTTTTAACCTGGCTGATGAAAAACAAGCTAGTCGGCTTGCAGAAAGAATTAAGACTGATTTTTTAAAGGACGGTGGCCTGGTGACCACGAAAATTCATACGGGCGAACAATGGGATGCACCCAATGGATGGGCTCCCTTGCAGTGGATTGCTTATAAAGGCTTAAAAAACTACAAGGAAGACGCCTTGGCGACCACAATTGCTCAGCGTTGGATCAATTTGAACGTCAAGGTGTTTTTTGATACAAATAGAATGATGGAAAAATACGATGTGGTGGATCTAAACCGTATTGGTGGAGGTGGAGAATATAAATTGCAAGATGGTTTCGGCTGGACAAACGGCGTATTTTTAAAACTGTGGAATGAGTTAAAGAGAAAATAATAAGTTTGTGGCACCAAAAAATCAATTAAGTAAACCATGCGCAGAAAACTATTAATTACCACACTGTTAATTCTTTCAACCTTAAAAATGTTCGCTCAAACCGAGTTGTATAAGAAGGAAAATGGCATTTTTAAACTTACTGAGGCAGGAGCTTCCCACTTTGCAGCATTACCACTGAAATGTATGCAGCAGGAATATCCATATAAAACGGGCATCGTGTTTTTTGATTCGTCGTTGGTAACGGCACCCAAAAATTATCATCCCGCCTTTTATGGATGCTTCGATTGGCACTCGAGTGTTCACGGCCATTGGATGTTGGTGAAGCTCTTGAAAATGTATCCTAATCTGCCTCAAGCTGCTGAAATTCGTTCTAAGTTGAAGCTAAATCTTACTGCAGCTAATATTGAAAAAGAAGTTCAGTTGTTCAAAAACAATGACAACAAAGCTTTTGAACGCACATACGGTTGGAGTTGGCTGTTACAGCTTTATGCTGAGTTACAGAGTTGGAATGATCCACTTGGGAAGGAACTTGCAGCAAACGTAAAACCATTGACCGCTCATTTTTCATCAAGTTATATAAATTATCTCCAAAAGTTAGTGTATCCAATCCGTGTTGGAGAACATACCAATCTTGCTTTCGGATTATCACTAGCATGGGACTATGCAGTTGCTAATAATGATGCTCCTTTGCAGGCTTCTATAAAGGAAACTGCTATGCGCTTTTATTTTAACGATAAAGGCTGTCCGATGACTTGGGAACCAAATGGCTCTGATTTTTTAAGCCCTTGTTTGGAGGAAGCCGATTTAATGTGGCGTATATTGCCTAAAGCTGAATACCAGAAATGGTTAAAAGGATTTCTTCCAGTTTTATTTCAACGAAATATTGTTTTAGAACCTGGAAAAGTACTCGACAGAACAGATGGCAAATTGGTTCATTTGGATGGTTTGAACTTGAGCCGTGCATGGTGCTTGTATGGAATTGCTCGTCATGCCGGAAAGAACAAAGAGTCTCTTATTCAATTGGCCAATAAACACATGGAAGAGGCATTGCCTCATGTTGCAAGCGGTGATTATGCCGGTGAGCACTGGCTGGCTTCTTTTGCCGTGTATGCGCTTACTGCTGAAGCGAATAAATAGAAATGTATTATTGAAACTATACGAAGGGAGGCCAGGATGCTTCCCTTTTTTATTAAATTGAACATCAAATGACGATATGCAACGCAAATCCTGAAGGCATTTCTGAATTGGCCAAGATTATACTGTTGACCAAATAACAGCTTGGATACAAAACTCATAAATTACAAAATGTTGAAAAATAGTAACGTTTTCAAAGGTTGAATTGAAGTATTTTGTCTCACAACTAAAGAACAATTACTAACAGAATTCCAGGAGGTAGGTATTTATTATTGGAATCAAAACATTCAATGACTCATTTAAGTAAAACTGTAATTAAAATTTAACAGCAGGATGAACTTAATTGGTTGCTTAAACCCATTAAGTTAAAAACGTCTCCAAGTAATAAAATCAGAGTTATACAAAATAATTTAAACCTAATCCTAACAGCTCTAAATGAGGTTAAAAACATCATTGTTATGAAAAAAACTATTTCATTTTTTACTTTACTTTTCTTAGCATCTCAGCACGTTTATTCTCAAGATAAATTGGCTGAGATTGGTGCCCGAAAGTATAATACACGGATGCACTTATTAACAGAGCCGCAACCTCCGGCATTGCCTGCCATCAACTTACCAGTTTCAAACAACCCTGCTTCTGCTTTTAAAACAGTTAAACCTATTTCTACAAAAGAAGAGCTATACGCAGAGCTGGCTAAACTAAAAAAACAGTACGAGCCTTTTATGCAAAACCTGGCTCCAGTACCTGCGGAGACAAGGAAACAGATTCCATTAACGACATTTAACTGGCGCGTAGAAACACCCGAAGATCTCAGCAATTTTCCTGCGACGCTTAAAGGTGAAGGAAAATGGGAAAAAGTTAACATTCCTCATTTTGGTCCGCCATTGGGTCGTGCAGTTACCTACTATTTTAAAGAAGTAGAATTAACGCAAGAAGATTTTGCCAAAGGCAGCCTGTTCATCTGTTTCAAAGCGGTGGATTATAAAGCTTCTGTATTTATAAACGGCAGGCTTTGCGGTTCACACGAAGGTTTTTTTGCACCATTTGAATTTGAGATCTCAAAAATTGCTCATCCTGGAAAAAACACTTTACTCGTAAAAGTGGAAAATGATTTTACCACAACCGGCGGTAAAGACGATAAAGGCAACGCTGTTATTGGCGATAAGATCTATGGCATGACTGGCTTTGGATACGATGATCCGGGGAATGGTTGGCACATATGCCCTGCGGGAATGGGTATTCCCCAAGATTGCTATATTGAATCGAGAGCTCCTCTGCACATTAACGACATTTTTGTTCGTCCTCAGGTGGAATCATCAAAAGCAGAAGCCTGGATAGAAGTAAATAATTTCGAACCTTATCCTGCCGATGCCTCCTTACGTATTTCTGTATATGGTCAAAACTTTGCAGAAAAGATAGTGGAGAATATGGAGTACATTCCTTCTACTACTTATATTCCTGGTGTAGGTGATCTTGCAAAACCATCAGATTGGGAACAAAAGAAATTGAAAATGGGCTATGGGGCCAATTACCTGCGCATTCCTATTGATATGAAATCGTTTAGGTTTTGGGAACCTGAACATCCATGGCTCTATCAGCTGCAGGTAAAAATATATGACGCAAAAGGGAATCTGACCGATTCCCGGGTGCAACAATTTGGTATGCGCAGCTTCATGATGGATACTGTAAATACGCCTAAAGGGAAAATGTATCTCAATGGAAAAATGATCCGTTTACGTGGAGCCAATAGCATGGGCTTTGAGCAACAATCGGTAAAAGGTAAAAAATGGAATCAGTTAACCGAAGATTTGTTGCTGGCCAAACTGTGTAACCTTAACTATTTGCGATTTACCCAGCGTCCGGTTCAACCTGAAGTATATGATTATTGCGACAAACTGGGCTTACTAAATCAAACGGATCTCCCCTTGTTTGGAAGTATCCGCCGTAACCAATTTTCGGAAGCTATAAAACAAGTAGAAGAAATGGAGCGTCTGGTTCGTAGCCATCCTTCAACCATAGTGGTTACTTATATTAACGAGCGTTTCCCTAATGCAGAAGGCAATCCTCAGCGTAGCCTAAATACTGCCGATGAATACTATCGATTATTTACAGCATTAGACCAAGCCGTACTGTTGAGTAATCCTGACCGTGTAATTAAAGCCGGTGATGGTGATTATGATCCACCTTCTCCTGGCCTTCCTGATAATCATTGCTACAACACTTGGTATAACGGACATGGACTTGGACTTGGAAAAATGTATAAAGGATACTGGCAGCCCGTAAAACCTGGATGGATGTATGCCTGTGGCGAATTTGGCGCTGAAGGTCTTGATCCGCTTAATGTAATGCAGAAGTATTATCCTGCAGCCTGGTTACCTAAAACCAAGGAAGAAGAGGCCTCATGGACTGCCAATCGTATTGCCATGTCACAAACCCATCGTTTTCATTCAATGTGGTACAATCCACAGCATAGTGTAAGCGACTGGATTAATGCTAGTCAGGATTACCAGGCGTGGGCAATGAAATTTGTAGCCGAAACTTTCCGCCGCGATTCACGTATGACGTCTTTTGCAGTTCATTTGTTTATTGATGCATGGCCTGCGGGATGGATGAAAGCAATCATGGATGTTGACCGTCAGCCAAAGAAAGCTTTCTTTACTTACCGCAATGCATTGGAGCCTTTGATGATCTCCTTGCGAAGCGACCGTAGCAAGTTTTTTGCTGGTGAAGAAACGGCTTTTGAAGCCTGGATTTGCAACGACTTGAATATAGCTCCTGCAGGCTACCAGCTGAAATATCAGATAGAAAAAGAAGGAAAGGTTATAATGGCTAACCAGATAGCTGCCAACATTCCGGTAAACAGTTCGCAGTTTCAGGGCTTTCTTAAATTTAAAGTGCCTGGCATTCGAAGTCGGACCGCATACACGTTGCGAATGTCTTTAGTGAATGAAAAAGGTGAGAGCGTTAACCAAAGTGATTTTGCATTCGAAGCGTTTCCGGAAACTACCCCTTCAAAAAGAACGATTTATATTGTAGGCGAAAGAAATGGTAAGGCAGCAACATTGACCCAGCAGGCTGGTTATAATATTGCTTCTTCTGGTGAAACAGCAGATGCAATATTGATTGATGATTTTGCAAAATATAAAACACAAGAAACACAAATAAACGAATGGGTCAACGCCGGTAAAACAGTGGTGTTTATGGAACTTCCTGCGCAGCAGTACTCAATTGCGAATACCTCAGTTTCTATAGAAAAAAACAGTATGGGTGATTATTATTTTGTTTCACCTTCCACTGGTCACACAATCGTAAAAAACAATCAGCCCTTTGATTTTAATTTATGGTACAATGGTAAGGAAGGTTATATAGCACCAATACTTAGCTATACAATGTCCGCTCCAGAATGGAAACCCATTTTATCAAGTGGTAACTCCAATTGGTTAGGAGATAAAGGTACGGCAATGGCAGCGGGTGAATTAAAATATGGTAAAGGTGTTTTCAGAATTTGCGAAGTGCAATTGACTGACCGCATAAAATATAATCCGACAGCCTTTGATTTTTTTGATAAGATGATTAGTAAAATAACACTTCCAGGTAATAGCACATTGTAATAATTATAAATATGTCAAAAATTATATCATTTCTACTTTGTTTTATTGTATACTCAGTATCAACATTTGCACAGCAATCAAAAGAACTTAGTTCTCCGGATGGAAAACTTGTTTTTTCATTCAATTTATCAAAAGAAGGTGAACCCACTTATGCAATTAATTACCAGCAAAAACCTTTAGTACTTTCCTCTGCACTTGGTGTTAATGGCTGGGAAAAAGGGTTGGTCTTGTCTGACGTAGCTCTTATAAACCAAGATACCCTATGGAAACCTGCGTACGGAGAGCGAAGCATGGTGCGAGACCATTATGCACAAATGACCATCACCCTATTGCTTAACAACAACGAAAGATCAAAATTGCAAATACAGGTAAGAGCCTATAATGAAGGTATAGCTTTCCGTTACTTATTTCCTGAACATCCGCAGGGTGGGATGGATATAAGTATTAAAAAAGAGCTAACAGAATTTACTATGCCTGAAGGCGTAAAGGCATGGTTTACCAACAGGGCGCAGGGTACATATAGTTTGTTGCCACTGAATAACTGGCCCGATGAAAGTGAAAGACCTTTAGTATTACAACTTGCAGATGGCAGGTATGCCTGCCTATCCGAAGCAGCAATGGTTAATTACTCGCGTACAAAATTCACACTCAATCCCAACAAAGCCAATACCATCAGTTGCGCTATTTATGACCCTGTAGATTTCTTTACACCATTTGCCACACCGTGGAGGGTAGTTATGGCCGCAGAACATGCCGGAGAATTACTGGCAAATAATGACTTGTTGCTAAACCTGAATCCTCCTTGTGAAATCAATAATACTTCGTGGATACAACCAGGAAAAGTAATGCGTGAAATGACTCTTTCCATGAAAGGGTCAAAAGAATTGGTAGATTTTGCAGTAAAGCGCCACTTGCAATACATCCATTTTGATGCAGGCTGGTACGGCTATGAATACGTTACAGCTTCCAATGCAACAAAAGTAAATGTTGACCCTCGCCGTAATCCTAAAAGCGACCTGGACTTGCAGGAAGTTATCCGTTATGCCAATGATAGAGGCATCGGTGTATTTCTTTATGTGAACCAACGTGCCTTGTACCAGCAATTAGATGAACTGCTTCCACTATTTGAAAAATGGGGAGTACGTGGTGTTAAGTTCGGTTTTGTGGAAGTAGGTTCACACAAATGGACCACCTGGCTACATGATGCAGTAAAAAAATGTGCAAAATATCATTTGATGGTTGATATCCATGATGAATATAGGCCGACTGGTTTTAGCCGAACCTACCCTAATTTACTGACGCAGGAAGGTATACGTGGTAACGAGGAAATGCCGGATGCTACCCATAATGCAACATTGCCCTTTACACGTTTTATTGCTGGTGCTGCAGATTATACAATATGCTATTATCATCGACCTGAACTAAAAGCCAGTTTGCAAAACACACAGGCGCCACGAAGCCTTAAGACCACATCCGGCCATCAAATGGCATTGTCAACCATTTTTTATAGCCCGTTGCAGTTTATGTATTGGTATGATGCTCCTTCAAACTCGCAGGATGAACCTGAACTTGAGTACTTCGATAAAATCTCAACTGTATGGGACGATACAAAGGTGTTAAATGGAGAAATTGCAAAATATATAACTGTCGCCCGTCGCAAGGGTGAGGAATGGTTTGTTGGCACCATCACCAACAATGATGCCCGTGAGTTGAAAGTCCCTCTGAACTTTTTAACTCCAGGGAAAAAATATGAGGCAAGTATTTATTACGATGATTCCAATTCAAAAGTTCGGACAAAGGTTTCCATCAAAAGAATAAAAGTAGATGCTTCTACCGTGCTGGATACAAAATTGATTGCTTCCGGAGGACAAGCCATTTGGATAAAACGTATTTGAGGATAAAATAAAAAAACCGTTGTGTGATAAATGCTTTATCACACAACGGTTTTTTTATGGGGTAAAAAAGTCTTTATTTATTGTTTAGCTAAAGGTGTGCTTTATTTCACCAGTGAAAATGGTGCGGTTTTATACGCAGCTACAGATTAATAAAATGGCGCAAAAAACATTTTGGTTCGGATAATGAAATTTTTTATCAAATTCTTATCTCAAAAGCTTCATAAGCTCTTGAATAAGGCCTGGCTTAAAAAACTTTCATTTGGATAATCGTTATCGTACAGATTGATACGTCTACTAGCAATCGGATCTGATTTACGCTTTTGATGATTCCCTTATTGTTAATGTAATTGGAGTTATAATTGGTTCAGTTATAAGGTTAGTTTCAGCTCCTCTAATTAAATCAAGTATAGTAATAGCTAGTTGTTGACCAATAAGATCAGGATGTTGATCAATCGTAGTAATTCCGGGTGATATGATGGACGATCTGGGATCATTAGAATAACCTACAATCTTAAATTCTTTGGGAACTTCAATTCCTAGTTCACGAGCCACCATTAGCGCCCCAATTGCAGAGGTATCATTTGCGGTAAAAATTCCATCTGGCTTTGTTTCCATTTTGAATATTTTCTTTATTGATTCTACAGCATTGTCCATCGATAATTCATGAAAGAAAACTATGTCTTGCCTATATGGTATTTTGTATTTTTTTAAAGCGTCTATGTATCCAGCATAACGATCTTTGTAAAGATTACATGTTAAAGGGCCGGAAATATGAGCTATACTTTTACAGCCTAATTGGATAAGATGTTCAGTTGCCTCGAAGCCGCCTTTATAATCATCCCCTTTAACAATTTGAGCCGGATAATAGTTAACTGGTACCCGATCATAGAACACCAATGGTATTTGGTTTCGAGTTAGTATGTCATAGTGTGAAAAATCAGTAGTGCGTAAAGTAGTAGCAGCTATTACACCAACCACTCTGGAGGCGTACAATGTATTGACCAATTCTTTTTCCACCTCTGGTGAGTCATTAGATTGGCAAATAATAACCTGATATCCTTCCTTCCAAAGTAAATTTTGAACTACTGTTAAAACAGTTGCATGAAAATAATAGGAAATTCCAGGCACTATCATTCCTATGGTTTGAGTTTTGTTGCTTCTCAAACTTGAAGCCATTGGATTTAATGTAAAATCTAACTCGAAAACTAGTTTTTTAACCTTCTCTTTTGTTTCATTACTAATCCTTGGATGGTCATTCAATGCCCTTGAAACAGTTGATGGTGAAATCCCTAAGGCTGTAGCTATATCAATAATAGTTCTGTTTTTGCTCATTAATTATATGATAACTAGTAGTGTGTGTGAAGACAAAGATACATCTTCAATTTTAAAAGAGACCTTTGTATATGGTACAAACACTTCTTGCTGATAAATACCTATTAGGACTTATCAGCAAGTGCAAATGTTTGCCTAAAAATAGCATATGAGAACCTCTTTAATTTTAATTTTTTGCTCAAATGTTTGCACTGTTATGGTGGGCTTTGCCCTTTAATAGTGAGACCGATGTTCTTTTGGCATACACAGGTTTCTATTTCCTTATTTAGTCCATATGGGCTACTATCCCCCCCAAAAAAAGTTTTAGCTTTTTCTGTGGCTTAAACTGTTGCGCATTCGTTTGCTTTTTTGCAAAAAAATAATGGAATCAGGCCTGTCTTATTTTAAAAAAGAAAATATCTTTTTTGCGTTTTTTAATACAATCTACATTATTATGAAGATTTTATAATTAATAGTTAGAAATAATTAAAGAAAAATCAAAGGGTTGGTTTTCAGGCCCGGAAATTAATAAATAGCCTATGCAAAGGATTGCATTATTCGTTTTTCTTCCTAATTTACGATATCCTAAAAACAATTAATTTAAGTATGACTAGAACATTACAATTAGTAACAACAATCGTTGTGCTATTCTTTTCAGTAGTAGCCTACGGTCAGGAGAACACGGTCAGGACCATGTCCGGAACGGTTCAAGATGAAAAGGGTATTCCTTTACCGGGGATTACAATTATCGAAAAAGGGACGAGCAATAGCACGGCCACCAATGAGCAGGGAGCATTTACCATTAAGGTAAAACCAAATGCCACCCTTGTGTTTAAGAGCATTGGGTTTATTTCCCGCGAAATCACCCCAGATACAAGAAAAGTGCTGATGGTGACAATGAAAGAAGATGTACATCAGTTGGCTGATGTAGTGGTTGTGGGTTACGGTACCCAAAAGAAACAGGCTATTACAGGAGCAGTTGTAACGGCCGATTTAAAAACCTATGACAAGGTTCCCGTGAATAACATCATGGAAACGTTGAAGGGCACGGTTGCCGGGTTGAACGTTGGCGAAGCCAATAAAGCCGGTTCTGCTCCGGGTTTTTCAATCAGGGGGACCAGCACATTCGGCAATGGCGCACCTTTACTAGTATTAGACGGTACTATTTTCAACGGGTCAATAGCTGATCTTGCACCTGCTGACATTGAAAGTGTTACGGTGTTGAAAGATGCCAGTGCAGCGGCGGTTTACGGTTCACGTTCAGGAAACGGGGTTATCCTGATTGAATCTAAAAAAGGCAGTAGTGTAAATGGTAAGCCTTCGTTTAATTTCAGCACCAGTTATGGTACCGTTGGTGAGCTGAATCGATTAAAGGTGTACGATGCTCAAGGATACATGCAGCGATTAAATGACATTCTTAATGACGCTGGTACAGTAGTGCCGACGGAGCTAACTTCAAATTATTTACAGACAATTGAAAAGGCTAATTATAATGCCACTCCTGATCATCAGCCTACTTTAGCCGACCCTTATAGTTTGTTCCGCCAGGCTGGTAGCAACGCTAAAACCTCCTTAAGCGTGTCGCAGAAAACGGATAAGATGAGTTACTACTTATCGGGTACCATGACAGACCAAAAAGGGGTAATTGTTAACGACAAGTTTAAACAATACTCATTGCGTTTAAATTTGGAATCAAAAGTTACTGATTGGCTAACTACAGGAATAAAATCATATTACAGCTACCGTGATTATCCTGATGCCCGGGTTTATGGCAATGCCGGCAACAACGGAAGCAGTTCTTATTTAATCAGTCCTTATGCCAATGTGTATAATGCTGATGGAAGCTACAACTTGAATCCTCAAACCACCACTTCTTTTGTTAATCCTTTCTTAATGATTCCAACTCAAGCGTATAGCCGGAGTAATAACTTAAATGCCATTTTATATGGCACTGTTAAAGTTCCATGGGTTGAAGGATTGACTTATACTGCTACGTATTCAAAAACGAATAACACAGGTGAAAGTGGATCATTCTATAACAAGTTAACCAATGATGGCATGGCCGTAAACGGCAAGGGTTCAGACAGTTATTCAAGAGGAAATGCCACCTTGTTAGATCATATGGTTAAGTACAACAGAACCATTGCCGGTTTACATAATATTGACCTGACCTTGTTGTATTCGGATCAGAAAAACACAAGTATTGGACAATCTCTTGCGGCGCAGGGTTTTGATAATGATCAATTAGGGTACAACCGTTTACAGGCAGGAGCTACCCAAAGTGTATCCACTTCGGCATCTCAATCAGAGCAGCTAGGCCAAATGGCACGTTTAACTTATAACTATAATCAAAAGTATTCGGTAACCGGTACCTTCCGTCGTGATGGTTATTCTGCTTTTGCGGCTAATCACAAATACGGCAACTTCGGTTCGGTTGGAGCTAATTGGACCATTTCGAATGAAAATTTCATGAAAAATGTTTCATTTATTAACTCCTTAGCATTGCGTGGCTCTTACGGTTCCAATGGTAATCAAACGATAACTCCTTATCAGACTTTACCTAAAATCGGAAACAATTATTACTACTACCAGGGCGATGCGGGTTATACCTACACCCAGGGTATTAATAATTTAGGTAATGATGATTTGCTATGGGAATCAACAGTGGGATTTAATGGCGGTATTGATTTCTCGGTGTTAAACAACAGGATTTCCGGCTCAGTAGATGCTTATTTAACCAAAACGCATAATCTTGCTTTTCCGTTAATCCTCCCTCAGTCATCCGGTTTCTCTCAGATCACTGCCAATGCCGGTGAGATCAGAAATAAGGGTATTGAATTGAATTTAAATACAGTAAATATCCAAAAAGACAAGTTCAACTGGACAAGTAATGTTGCATTTTCATTAAACAGGAACAAATTTCAGCATTTACTGGGCGACAGAAACGGTGATGGCGTGGAAGATGATATTGTTTCATCAAACCAGTTTATCGGAAAATCAATGAGTACCGTGTATGGTTACAAAGTAATTGGGATGTGGCAACAGGCTGACAAAGACAATGGAACCATTATGGCCGGTTTTCAGCCTGGTACCTATAAATTGTTGGATGTAAATGGCGACGGTAAAATTACTTCGGATGCAGACCGTGTGTTTTTAGGAGATTCCAATCCTAATTTCCGTTGGAGTTTAACCAACACCTTCAGCTATAGCAATTTCAGCTTATTGGTATATTTAAATTCCAACTGGGGAGGTAATGGCTATTTCATTAACGGCAGCAATACCCCGCAGAGTGATCCTTACGCTGCTAACGGAGCTATGAACCACCCGGTGTATGATTACTGGACGCCTGCTAATCCTAATGCGGAGTTCCCTCGTCCAAGTTTTGCGACTAAAGCAGCAGCCACTGCACCTAAATATTATGACAGAAGCTTTGTTCAACTGCAAAAAATTGCCTTCGGCTATGATGCTTCCAAATACTTTAAAAAGTATGGAGTTAATGGTGTAAATCTTTCAGTTAGTGCTGATAACTTAGGCACCTATGCTCCGCACTGGATTGGATTAGATGCAGCAACCGCTAGTGGTTTAACTACTTCGTCTATTCCATCGTTACGTACCTTAACCATGAACCTTAACCTTAACTTCTAAGACCTATTTCAATGAAAAAGATATTTTTTTACCTTATAGCTTCAGCAGCGTTTGTAGTAAGCTCCTGCGATAAGCCTTTGGAGGAAGTGCCACAAGATTTTTATACTCCTGAAAATTCTTATACCAATAAGGCTCAGTTTGAATCGGCCTTAGCAAATGTTTATTTGACTGTCAGGTCTAATTTCTATGCAAACGCCGATGCAAAAGAGAATTATGATATGCTGGGGCCGGATCTGGACTTAGCGAATATTGAAAGCAATGGAGCTGCCCAAAAACAACCCTATTTTAACTGGGCTACCATGAACGCGGATAACGCATTCGCCAGCAAATGGTGGGGACGACTTTATGGCATTATTTCTCAAGCCAATATAATAATTGATAGAGCCGAAGCTCCAAAGGCCGTTTGGACATCGCCTGCTGATAAGAATGCCATTATAGGTGAAGCCAAATTCCTAAGAGCATTTGCTTACCATTTTCTGGCCAATATGTGGGGCGATGTACCTTTGGTATTGAACGAAACTAAAACACCAAAATTTGATTATGTAAGAGCTCCCCAAAAAGATGTTTACCTGCAATGTAAAGCCGACCTGGATTTTGCTACGCAAAACATGCCAACCATTGATCAGCTAAAGGGCGGTAGAGCGCCGCGTGAAGCAGCATATCATTTATTATCAGAAATCAATATTTGTTTAAAAGATTATGACGGCGCCATTGCTGCTGCTACAGCGATTATCAATGGAGGCAAATGTAACTTGATGAATGCCCGTTTTGGTGTTAACAAGAGCTTTACTTTCTCTGGTTACACCTACAAGGGTGCAGCTAAGCCATGGGGCGATGTGTATTGGGACTTGTTCCAGGAAGGAAATATGAATTGGAAAGAAGGAAATAAAGAGGCTATTTGGAACATCTCTCAGGATCCAACTATAAAAGGGGGGGACAATACAGATGTTCATGCCCAAGGTGGATTCTTTGTGATGGACAGATGGTGGGGCCCTATTCCTTGGCAAGCTAAAGATAAAGATGGTAAAGCCAACTGGCTGATGGATACCTTAAGCGGAAGACCGGTTGCCGGCTTGATCGTAACAGATTATGCATCAAATGCCATCTGGAATTATAAAGGTAGCTTTAACACGGATATTCGTAATTCGCAATACAACATCCAACGTAATTATTATTACACCAACCCAACAAGCGCATTTTATGGACAACAAATTACTCCAGCCAATGCTGATGTTTCAACGAATACTCTTTGGGAGCCACGTTTATCTCCGCATTTCATGAAATTTGTTAGAGCGGTTCCAGTGGGAATGGCTACTGATGCAACCAGTAAACGTAAAAATGATAATGGAAGAAACTGGAAAGACTGGTACATTATGCGTGTGGCTGAAACCTATTTGTTGCGTGCAGAAGCCTATATGCTGAAAAATGACTTAGCATCAGCTGCTGCTGATATTAATGTGATTCGTGGTAGAGCACAGGCTACGCTTGTTACACCTGGTGATGTAGATATGGATTTGATCCTGGCTGAACGAGCAAGAGAACTTTATGGTGAAGAATTCAGATTAAATACATTGATGAGAACTGGTAAGTTGGTGGAGTATTTGAACAAATACAACGGTTATCTGAAAGATAACGGCCAAACTGCTCCTGCTTTCGTAAATAAACTTCCTATTCCAAGAAGGGAAATTGAAGCAAATACCGGTGTTAAATGGGCAAATAATCCTGGTTATTAATCTTTTTCATTGCTAGTATTGACATTAAATAAAATGCCTGTTCTTTACAGAAACAGGCATTTTATCTTTACTTACCAGCCAATGATCCCTTCTGGACCGCTACACCTGTTGACTGGACTTCTAAAAAACATGGAACAGTCAATCTTTAAAGAGGATACAAGGGTTAATTATTAATAAGCACATATAAAATAAAAAAAATGATAAGGACCATTGTTCTTACGTTCCTATGTTTAATCCATATGAACCAATTTGTTGTAGCACAGATCGCAGAGGAGAATAAAGAATGTAAAGAGTTTTCTGTTCGAAATGGCTTACCAAACTTTTTTTCAAAAGCAATGCTTGGTGATTCTGTGAAAGTAGCTTATTTAGGAGGAAGCATCACGAAACAGGAAGGTTGGCGTGTCTATTCTAGAAATTGGTTCAAGGAGCGTTTTCCACAGGCCAAATTTTCGGAGGTGAACGCTGCCATTAACGGAACAGGTTCTGACTTTGGCGCATTTCGGCTCAAGGAACATGTATTAAAGTATAAACCAGATCTGGTATTTATTGAGTTCGCTGTAAATGATAGTAAAACCGATTCGACTAAAATCATCCGTTCTATAGAGAGCATTGTACGACAAATAAGGCAGGCTAACCCCTATACAGCTATTTGTTTTGTTTATACGATCAAAGCCGATTTCCTGAAAACTGAGCAAAAAGGACTGTTGCCTAATTCGGCATTACAGATGGAAAAGGTAGCCGATCATTATGGAATTCCAAGTATCAACTTTGGTTTTGAAATAGCAAGGATGGTAAACAATCAACGGCTCATTATGACCGCTGACGTAAAGGAACAGAATGGTGTAAAAGTATTCAGTCCTGATGGCGTTCATCCTTATCCTGAAACAGGGCATATTATTTATCAAAATGTTTTGCAAAGATCATTTGAGAAAATGATTCCCACCAAAGCAAATGCCTTAATCAAAAGCAAACTTCCAAAGCCAATGGTATCAGATTGTTATGTTCACACTCAAATGGTTGACATAAAGGATGTAACATTAAGCCCAAATTGGGAGTTGATGGATTTAAAGGAAAATTCTTCTTTTTCTGAGTTGGGCAATTTTCTTCCATTCGTTGGAAAGGCTGGAAAATCAGGAGAAACAATCGCTATTCGTTTCAAGGGACATGCTTTCGGCTTCTTTGATATTATGGGGCCTGATTTAGGACGTATAATAGTGGAAATTGACGGCGTGGTGAAAGATACTATTTATCGCTTTGATTCATATTGTACCTACCGAAGAATGGGTTATACTATTATTGATGGTCTTGAAGATAAAAAGCACACGGTAGTGTTCAGGTCTTTATGTGAACCTTTTGATAAAACCGCAATCTTGTCAAACAAAGAAAAAATAGCAAAGACACCTGAAGACTATAAGCCTAACAACTTATACATAGGAAAAATACTTGTAGAAGGAAAGCTTCTTAAATAAATATAATTAGTTTATGAAAGTGATTTCAAAAGTTAGAATTCTACTGGTGCTCATGTTCGGTTCAAATTATGGTCATGCACAGTTAGCGCAGCGGAATTTATTTAAACCCTTTACAACAGAATATATCCGTGAAGCATTGGTTTCACCTGGTGAGTGGCACCCATTCCCAACAACTGATAAAGAGTGGCGTAAAGTTTTACCTGATAGTATCATCAAGCAGTATATCGCCAATGGAGATATCAGCCTGAAGCAAAAGAACAGTGCACAAAGATTGAAAGAAACGCTTTTGTATGAAAACGAAGTGCCTAATTCAATTTCAGCCCCTAACAAAGAAATTGCATTCACGAATAATACTTTTCAGATTAAAAAAGTGAGTGTGCCATCCATTACTGTCTATAAAGCAGCACAACCAAATGGGAAAGCTATCATTATTTGTCCAGGTGGTGGATATGGGAATTTAATGTTTGAAAAGGAAGGGACAACAGTTGCGGAAGAATTAAACAGATGGGGGATTACTGCATTTGTATTAAAATATCGATTACCTGATGATAGCACCAATATTGATAAGAGTTTGGCTCCTTTGCAGGACGCACAGCAAGCTATAAGATGGGTACGTTCCAATGCGCAACAATGGGGTGTACGGAAAAATAGAATTGGTATAATGGGCTTTTCGGCAGGAGGGCATTTGGCATCCACGGCTGCCACACATTTTCAACGAAATGCAGATTCAACAAATAAGGACACCACTTCTGTTCGTCCCGATTTTGTCATATTAGTGTATCCGGTTATAAGTTTTGACAGCACCATAACACACATGGCATCAAGGAACCGTTTGGTAGGTACAAGGGCTACCGCTGAGAGGATTAATTACTTCTCAAATGAATTGCAGGTATCGGAAAAAACACCGCCACTGTTTTTGGTTCATGCTGGTGATGATACCGTTGTGCCAGTAGAAAACAGTATTCGTTTTTACCAAGCCTGTATTAAAAATAAAGTGCCGGCTGAAATGCATTTGTATCCAAGAGGTGGGCATGGTTTTGCTCTGAAAGACAAAACATCAGGCAACGACTGGTTGGAAAGATTGAAGAATTGGATAAACTATTTGTAATATAAAAAACTTTTTGATGGCGAGGTTTTAAGTTCGTAACTGAGAATTTTCCAAGAAGGAAAATCGAAGCAAATACCAGTGTTAAATGAGCCAACAATCCTGATCAGGCACCTGCAGCTGGAGAATCTATTCAAAAGTATGGAACTTCGGAGGTGCTTCCCCAAGGGGCGCACGTAACTATTGAAGAATAGGCGCAATCTATTGTAGTTCAATCTGAATTTTAATATTAAAAAATCACTTAACTAATTGAATAAATACTAAAGGCTAATTTAACGAGTGTTCCTGCACAGTTACCATTACATAATAAACTTATTCTTATAACTTTCTTTACCTTTGCATAATTTTTTTGAACTCATCGAATACTTCAATAATTATGGAATACAGAATAGAAAAAGACACCATGGGCGAAGTGCAGGTTCCTGCCGAAAAATTTTGGGGCGCCCAAACCCAGCGTTCAATCGAAAATTTCCAGATCGCACAAGACATCAACAAGATGCCTAAAGAGATCGTTAAAGCATTTGCTTATTTGAAAAAAGCAGCTGCCCTAACCAATTTCGATGCCGGTGTTTTACCAAAAGAAAAAGCTGAATTAATAGGCAACGTTTGCGATGAAATTTTAACAGGCAAACTTGACGACCAATTCCCGTTGGTAGTATGGCAAACGGGTTCGGGTACGCAAAGCAACATGAACATGAACGAGGTAATTGCTTACCGCGGGCATGTATTACAAGGCGGAGCATTGACCGATAAAGATAAATTCTTGAATCCGAATGATGATGTGAACAAATCACAATCATCTAACGACACCTTTCCAACAGCGATGCACATTGCTGCTTACAAAATGTTGTTGGAAACCACCATTCCGGGCATTGAAAAATTAAGAGATACTTTAGCCAAGAAATCAGAAGAGTTTAAGCACATCGTAAAAATTGGCCGCACTCACTTTATGGACGCTACTCCATTAACCTTAGGCCAGGAGTTTTCGGGTTATGTATCACAATTGAACCATGGCTTAAAAGCGATCAACAATACTCTGGCTCACCTTTCTGAGCTGGCGCTTGGTGGAACTGCCGTTGGAACCGGCATTAACACACCGGAAGGCTATTCTGAAAATGTAGCAAAACACATTGCAACACTTACCGGACTGCCGTTCATTACTGCTGAAAATAAATTTGAATCATTGGCTGCTCACGATGCAATTGTTGAAGCTCATGGCGCCTTGAAAACTGTTGCGGTTAGCCTGATGAAAATAGGTAACGACATTCGCATGCTGTCATCTGGTCCACGTTGCGGAATCGGAGAAATCCACATTCCTGATAACGAGCCAGGTTCATCCATCATGCCGGGTAAGGTAAACCCTACTCAGTGTGAAGCAATGACCATGGTTGCTGCTCAGGTTTTAGGCAATGATGTTGCCATCAATATCGGCGGCGCTAACGGTCATTTTGAGCTGAACGTGTTCAAACCCATGATGATTTACAACTTCTTACATTCAGCTCGTTTAATTGGTGATGTTTGTGTTTCATTTAACGATAAATGCGCAGTGGGCATTGAGCCAATTAAAGAAAATATTGATCAGCACTTGAACAACTCGTTGATGCTGGTAACTTCATTGAACACCAAAATTGGTTACTATAAATCAGCAGAGATTGCTCAAAAGGCACATAAGCAAGGTAAAACCCTTAAAGCAATGGCTGTTGAATTAGGATATGTTACTCCTGAAGAATTCGACGCTTGGGTTGATCCATTAACAATGGTTGGAAAAATTTAGTAAAAAGCTGAAAGCCTCAATTTTTTAAAGCCTTCCATAAAAATGGAAGGCTTTATTTATATTACCCCTCTCTTTGATTTTGTATGAAACATAAATCTGCCAAAAAAACTGTATTGCTTTCAGCTTTCTGCCTTTTCACCTTAATCCTTCAGCCTGTAATCACTTTCGCGTGGGGCCCAACCGGACATCGCATTGTTGCTGAAATTGCAAGCCGACATTTGACGAAGAAAGCCCAAAAAGCGGTGCAAAAAATACTAGGGAAAGAAAGTCTGGCGATGTGTAGCAATTGGGCCGATTTTATTAAATCAGATCCCAGCTATAAATACGCGAGTGTTTGGCACTATTTCGATTTGCCCGAAAACATTTCGACCTTTGAGCAGGCACGTAGCATTATGCGTAATGACGCTACGGCTAACGCCTACAGTGTGATTAACAAGATGATTGCAGATTTAAAGAATCCGAATCTTTCAAAAGATAAAAAAGTATTTGCTATGCGTTTTTTAGTTCACCTTATTGCCGATGTGCACCAGCCTATGCATTGCGGCCATGCGGATGATGAAGGCGGAAATAAAATAAAAGTAAAATGGTTTGGCAAATCGACCAACCTCCATAGTGTTTGGGATAGCGATTTGGTGGAATTTCAAAAGCTAAGTTATAACGAATATGCAAGCGCAATTGATCACCCTACCAGAGAACAATTACAAGCATGGAACAGCACCAATCCGGCTCAATGGATTTGGGAATCATATGACTTGAGCAACAAAATTTATAAATACGCTGAAAAGGATAAAAAGTATGGCTATCGTTACAATTATGATTTTGTAGATGCATTAAACTCGCGTTTGTTAATGGGAGGTATCCATTTGGCTAATGTGTTAAATGAGATTTATAAGTAGGAGATAGAAGTACTAATCTTAAAGTTGACACAGTTTACTTTTACAGCCCCAATTATTTTGGGAATAGATGAATAAACATTACACCTCCAGCATAATTTTCCCCATATGTTCGCTGCTTTCCATGAGTCTATGAGCTTCTGCAGCTTGGTCCAATGGAAAGGTTTTATAAATCACCGGTTTTAGTTTTCCTGACTCAAATAATGGCCAAACATGCTTAATAAGATTTTTGGCAATCTCAGCTTTAAAACTATTCGGCCTTGCTCTTAGCGTGCTCCCGGTAATGATTAAACGGCGTTGCATTACCTTTAAAAAATCTATTTCTGCTTTAAAGCCGTTCATGGCGTTGATAAACACTAAACGGCCATCTTCGGCTAATAAATCGATGTTTTTATTGATGTACTCGCCACCCACCATGTCAAGTATAACGTCGATGCCTTTGTTGTTTGTCAAGCTTTTTAATACAGCTACAAAATCTTCATCCTTATAGTTGATGCATTTCGCAGCACCTAGTTGTTCACAAAAATCACATTTCTCTTTGCTGCCCGCTGTTGCATAAACCGGATTACCGAATGCGTTGGCCAGTTGAATGGCAGTGGTGCCGATGCCACTGCTTCCGCCATGCACAAGCAAGGTTTCGCCGGATTTTAAACCACCCCGATCAAATACATTGCTCCAAACCGTAAAATAGGTTTCGGGTAAGGATGCTGCGTCTACATAAGTTAATCCTTTAGGAAGCGGCAGGCATAATTCAGCCGGAACAGCACAATATTCGGCATAGGCACCACCTGCTACCAGCGCGCAAACAGAGTCTCCTGTTTTTACATTATTCACTTCGCTCCCAATTGCCTCAATTACTCCTGCCAGCTCCAGGCCGGGAATGTTGGAGGGAGCTCCTGCAGGCGCCGGATAACGTCCGGCACGCTGAGCCGCATCGGGCCTGTTCACGCCGGCGGCTTTAACTTTTACCAACACCTCATTGGGTTTTATCCAGGGAATTTCATGTTCCTGAATTTTTAAAACCTCAGGAGCCCCTGACTGGGTTATAATAATGGCTTTCATTGTTTTAAGTAGTAAAAAGATACAAGAATCAGAACCTGAGCTCGACCATTAATTCATATTTGATACCTGTCACTTCTTCGGAGCTTTAATATCGGTAGAAGCAGCGCCATATATTTCAACCACCGAACTCAGGTTAAAAATAATTAATTGCGCCGGCTTATCTAAGCTAAACCCGATTGTAATGAAAAGCCCGCAACGAGCGGTGGAATAATGGTGACGCAACTCAAAGTCGAAATTGATTTTAAAATTTGATATCAAACTAAACTGAAACAACGTTAGGTTGTTATTATATGTTGAAAAAAACTGAGAGAGAATACATTTACGCTATTTTTGTAAAACTTAATTTTTCCTGAAGAATGAAGATATTGATGGTTTGCTTGGGCAATATTTGCCGTTCGCCAATGGCCGAAGGCATTATGAGAGACTTGGTAAAGAAAAGTAATTTGGACTGGCAAGTCGACTCTTGCGGTACCGGAAGCTGGCATATTGGAGAGCCTCCTCATAAAGTTGCTCAGCTAACTGCCAAAAAATTTGGAACTGATATTTCGGATTTACGCGCTCGTCAATTCCATCCAGGTGATTTTGATGCGTTTGATAAGATATTGGTGATGGATCAATCCAATTATGCCGATGTTATGGTTCAGGCGCGTTCAGAAAAGGACCGCGAAAAGGTGGATCTGATTCTGAATTTAACATTACCTGGCCGCAACTGTGAGGTAGCCGACCCTTGGTTTGACAACACGATGTTTGATGCCGTATACAAACAATTGGAGCAAGCCTGCCAGCAATTTGTCACTACTGAATTAGGAATTGTGAATGAAGATGCTGCTAAAGAATAAATTGTAAATTTGCCCCGCAATTTATTTAACATTCACCCTTTTTAATTCGCAAATGAAGCCAGGCATCCCTAAAGGAACCCGTGATTTTTCTCCTGTTGAAGTAGCAAGACGTACTTATATTTTTGATACCATTAAAACTGTTTTCCGCAAGTTCGGCTATCAGCCTATTGAAACCCCAACGATGGAAAACCTATCAACTCTTACCGGAAAGTATGGTGAAGAAGGTGATCAGTTGATCTTTAAAATATTAAACTCGGGCGATTACCTGGCAAAGGCTGATGAACAAAAACTTTCAGCACGGAACTCGAAACTCGTAACGTTTCAAATCTCTGAAAAAGCCTTGCGTTATGACCTCACCGTTCCGTTTGCACGTTACGTGGTGATGCATCAAAACGATATTGCCATGCCATTTAAGCGTTACCAGGTGCAGCCGGTTTGGCGCGCGGATCGTCCGCAGAAGGGCCGTTACCGTGAGTTTTATCAGTGCGATGTGGATGTAGTGGGTTCAGAGTCTTTATTGAATGAAGCTGAATTTATCTGCATTTATGATGAAGCGCTTTCGAATCTTGGCCTGAAAGATTTCACCATCAAAATCAATAACCGCAAAATTTTAAGCGGTATTGCTGATATTATCGGCAAGCCTGAACTGATTGTTGACATGACGGTAGCCATCGATAAACTGGATAAAATCGGTTATGATGGCGTAACCAAAGAACTTGCTGAGAAAGGATTTACTGCTACAGACATAGAAAAACTTCGTCCCTTTATTGAATTGAGCGGCACCAATACGGATAAGCTCGATGTGATGAAACAAGCACTTGCCGCTTCTGAAATTGGTAAAAAAGGTATTGAAGAAATTGAAACTATTTTTGAGTACTTGTCTTCTTTTGAGCTTAATAATGCCAAGGTAGAATTGGATATTACGCTTGCTCGTGGATTGAACTATTATACAGGAGCCATTTTCGAAGTAAAATCAAATGAAGTGCAAATGGGTTCAATCGGTGGCGGCGGTCGTTACGATGACCTTACCGGCATGTTTGGACTGAAAGGCGTTACAGGAGCGGGTATTTCTTTTGGAGCTGATCGTATTTATGACGTAATGCTCGAATTGAATTTATTTCCTGATAGCGCAACGGTATCCACTCAAGTGTTGATTACCAATTTTGACAAGCTTGCCGAAAAGTACGCATTGCCAGTGGTTGCTAAACTCCGTAAAGAAGGCATCAGTTCAGAATTGTATCCGGCTTCTGCAAAACTTCAAAAGCAAATGAAATACGCCGATGCGAAGAACATTCCGTTTGTAGTATTAATAGGCGATGAAGAGATGAAAAGCGGCAAACTAACACTCAAAAATATGCACTCCGGAGATCAGGAGCAATTGGACATTGATGAGATCATTGCGAAACTGAAATAGCTTTAGCAAATAGAATAGGCCCGGTTTAAATCGGGCTTTTTTGTTTTCATGATCGCGACTCATTTTCATGACAAAAAGGTTATTTTTGTCGCACCAATTTTATTATAACCACCTTATGAGCATTCATTTAATTAGCGCAAAACCGCTAACACTTGAAATTATCAACGAACTTATCGTTAACAATTATACGCTTGAACTTTCTGAGGAATCGATTGTCGCCGTAAACAAATGCTGTGAGTATTTGGATGGCAAACTCAAAAAAGGCGGCGATCCTGTTTATGGAATCAATACCGGATTTGGTTCATTGCAGAATGTGAAAATTGACGATGCCGATCTGGAAACCTTACAACATAATCTTTTAAAATCACATGCTTGTGGAACCGGCGAAGAAGTTCCTCAGGAAATCGTGAAACTGATGTTGTTCCTTAAAATTCAATCGTTGAGTTATGGGCATTCAGCCATTCGTTTATCAACCCTTAACCGGCTAATTGAATTCTATAACAACGATATTTTACCTGTCGTATATACGCAAGGCTCATTAGGCGCTTCAGGCGACTTAGCTCCTTTGGCGCATCTTTCATTGCCGCTTTTAGGCTTGGGAGAAGTGTATTTTGAAGGAAGAAAGCAAAGTGCAGCAGCTTTACTTGAGAAAAAAGCTTGGCAACCCTTGCACATGAAGGCTAAGGAAGGCCTGGCCTTAATTAACGGTACACAGTTCATGAGTGCTTACGGTGTTTATTGTTTATTAAACGCTAAAAAGCTCTCCATCGCAGCTGATGTTATTGCTGCAGCATCCATTGATGCCTTTGATTGCCGTATTGATCCTTTCAACGAATTAATCCACCTTATCCGTCCGCATAACGGACAAATTCAAACGGCTAAATTCATTTCCGAATTGCTTGAAGGCAGCGAGCTCATTAATCAGCCTGGAAAGCAAACTCAGGATCCTTATTCATTCCGTTGTGTGCCGCAAGTGCACGGCGCTTCAAAAGATGCGATGAATTACGTAGAATGGGTTTTCCTAACAGAAATCAACGCGGTAACTGATAATCCGAACGTATTTCCTGATCAGGATCTGATTCTTTCAGGGGGCAACTTCCACGGACAACCATTGGCCTTAGCACTTGATTTTTTGTGTATCGCCTTAGCTGAATTAGGCAGCATTTCAGAACGAAGAACCTATCAGTTAATTTCAGGTCAGCGTAAGTTGCCAGCGTTTTTAGTGGCAAAGCCCGGTTTGAATTCAGGTTTAATGATTCCGCAGTATACAGCTGCTTCAATTGCAAGCCAAAATAAACAATTGTGTACGCCAGCTTCTGTTGATTCTATTGTTTCATCAAACGGACAAGAAGACCATGTGAGCATGGGTGCCAACGGAGCTGTAAAAGCATTGAAAGTGGTACAAAATTTAACCTCCATATTAGGCATCGAATGGTTAAACGCTACGCAAGCCCTAGAATTACGTAAACCGTTGCGTTCATCTACGTTCATAGATAAACTATTAACCGATTACCGTAAACAGGTAGCCTTTATCACAGAAGACCGCGAAATGCACCCTGAAATCGAAAAATCAAAGAAATTTGTGTTGGAGATGATCGGAACCGCACGTAAAAATTAAACAAGAAAGGTTTATAAACGAAATTGAGAGCAATAGCTATAAATTAATAAAGAATACCGATGTCGCTATACAATAATCGACACAGTTTACACTTAAGCAGATGAACTTTTTCAAAATCAAAACAAGCTGGTCCAATGCTGAATTCATTGTGTTGAAACTTTGCATAGCCATGGCTTATATTTTTATTGGCAGTTATTTCCATAATTTTTTCAGTCAGTATTATACTCCTATTCTCATCGTTTTTTTGATCACGATGATTTGGTCGGTTTATTTATGGCTGAGTAAAATGAAAAAAGACCAATGATCTAAAAATCATCGGTCTTTTTTCATTTGTCTTAATTCTTTTATCTAATCAATACAGCAACCTGAACTTAATGGTATGCTCAATTTCCTTGAGCTTTTTGATTACCGCTTTGTCGTATTCAGTGTCGACATCAGTTATTGAGTAGCCTATTTTTTTATTGGTTTTAAGGTATTGACCCAATATATTGATGCCGTGCTCTGCCATTACGTTATTAATTTTGGCTAAAATACCTGGTACATTTTTATGAATATGGATCAACCGGTGAGCGTTTGCTTCCGTATTCAGCTTTAAACCCGGAAAGTTAACGCTGTTTTTGGTTGAACCACGGTTAATAAAATCCATCATACGGTTAGCAATGAACAGCACATTATCAACCTTGTGCTTAGGATCATCAAACACGACGATTCCCATGTCGGTACATAAATCCAGATCAAGATGATGAGAACTGTCGCCAAAGTAACCAATGGTTTTTAAACGTATTGCTCCTTTTAGTTTCGAAGCTGAAATTTTTTCTCCTACTCCTAAAACAAGCATACCCACATCTTTAATGTACTTATCTTCAAAAGAAGATTTATGACGAATAGAAAGCCCGTCTTTTTTCAACAGTTTTAATGTTGTATCGCTCACATCTCCTACGGCCAGACAAAGTATCCGGTTTTTCGGATATGAAATTGCCATAGGCAGATTGTTCAGGTATAAGAACTCATCAAAACTTGGCAAAATGTGATCAGCATTTTTTACAACGCTGGCACGTTCAATGTTCTCTGTAAAAGCAAAAAACTTCTTTATCAAGCCTGATTCTTTTAACTGGAAATCTGAATAACCATCGCCGATGCCGTATAAGTCGCCTTCCCAGTTTAGTTCACGAAGTAATTTTACTTTACCACCTTCACTTGAAAGCGGATTAGTTGTATCATAACCGATGATGCTTCCGTTTTCATCGTATTCAAACGTGTTCGCGTAAACGTTTTCAGGTTTGATTTTATAAGTCGAAACTACCGGAGTAATAAATTCTTTGAAACCGCCGGAAACGATGAAAACATCATCGGCATTTTTTTCGAAGAACTTTTTATTGCGGGAAAATGAATCGGATATTTTTTTGCGCAGCACTTTAACCAGTTCGGAAAGGTGCTTTTTATCGGCATTCAACAGTTTTACACGTTCGCGCAGGCTGTCGGTAAAACTCATTCTGCCATCCATTGCAGCTGCAGTATAATCTTCAATCTGCTTTAAAACTATATCGCGATCAGGATTATTCTTTAACGAAATTTTAACAAGCTCATCCAGAGCTTCTACCTGGGTAAAGGTACTGTCGAAGTCAATTATGTAGCGGTTGCGAAGCAATTTTCAAAGATTTAATGGATCTATTATTAAGTTGTCAAATATCGCTGTCTTTTTTTACAAATCTACAATTTTACGAGTAGTTATTAGTTAATGGAGAATAGTTTGATGAATAATTTTAGCTTATTCTTTCAGCTTCTGTTCTTCCTGGCACAAATCTCTTTAATGCTTTTATCAATTGAAATGGGATTGAATGGAATAACTGCACTCAATTTATTTGCATCGTAATATTGCAATACCGGGGCCGATGAAGCCGTATCGCGAGTTAGCGCAGGGTCTTTGCCATTTAAGAATGAGAACAATTTTGCAATTCGCCAACCCAATTCCAAGTGCCATTTCCTTATAGCGATTTTGGGTTTAGTTTTACCCAACTCATCTGCAATTAAATCGAATAACTGTTTATAAGGCAGATTCTCGCTATTCACTATAAATCGCTCGTTTGCAATAGTGCTTTCCATCAGCATGATCATGCTTTTACTCACATCACGAACATCCACAAAGCCACAACCTCCTAAAGGATAAACGTTCAATCCATCACGTACTTTCCCAAAAAGCCGCCCACTTCCTTCAGTCCAATTCTCTTTCCCAATAATAATGGTAGGATTAACGATCACAGCATTCAGTCCTTCGGCCATACCACGCCAAACCTCATTTTCTGATTCATATTTGCTTATGGCGTAAGCCGAATTTACTGGAGAGTATTCGAATTTATGATTTTCGGTGATCAATTCCCCAGGTTTGCCAATGCCGATAGCCGCAATTGAACTGGCATGTACTAGCTTTTCAACGGAAGCCGCCAAACATGCATTTACCAAATTAGCCGTACCTTCAATGTTTGTTCGGTACAACTCCCCTTTAAATTTTGAATTTAATGTTACTTTGGCAGCACAATGATATACTTGCCTGATGCCTTTTAATGCATCTTCCAATGAATAATAATCAAGCACGTCACCATTAACCCATTCAATGCCTGATAGGTTAGCTAAACATTGAGGAATTTTTGAAGAACTTCGCTTCAGCGCTCGAACCATTTTGCCCGAACTGACAAGATCGAACACCAATTGGGAACCTAAAAACCCGGTTGCTCCGGTAACAAGAATCATAATTAACCGTTTAGATGAAATCTTTTGCAAAATAGTAAATGTTGTCCATTTCAATGGTCGAAGACTGCAAGGCATTAAGGTTCTTTTCGTATTTTACAGTTAATCAGCCTGCTACCGATGTAGAGATAAATAGTTTTTCTTCTTTTCACATTTCCTTTGTTATTTTGGTGCTGTAAAACCAAACCTGTGATGAACCTTTCTGATTTTCTTTCTCCCGTAAACCTAACTAAAATTAAACCTGATAAAGGTTATTCTGAACATCAATTAGGGGCCATTATTACGACGTTTAAAGAGGAAGATAAATTCCCTGAAATGGAAGGAATTAACCTTGCAATTGTTGGTGTGGAAGATGATAGAAATGCCATCAATAATGAAGGTTGTGCACAAGCACCTGATGCTGTTCGTGAATATCTTTATAAATTATGTGAAGGTAGTTTTCAGAGTAAAATGGTCGATTTAGGAAATATCCGTGCCGGAGAAAGTGCTCGCGATACCTATATCGCTTTACGAATAGTTTGCTCAGAGTTGATGAAAGCCGACATTCTTCCTATTATTATTGGCGGCGGACAAGATCTTACATTTCCTCAATATCTGGCGTATGAAGATCTGGAACAGCGCGTCGACCTTGTTGTAATCGATGATCATTTCGATCTGAATGAAGAGGATGAAGATTCAGATCTTACCTCAACTTCTTATCTCAATAAAATAATCCTTCATCAACCGAACAACTTATTCAATTTTAGCAACATTGGCTATCAAACCTATTTTGCCAGTCAAAACAGCCTGAAGTTGATGGATAAAATGTATTTCGACACACATCGCTTGGGCGAGGTTACGCAACAGGTTCAGGAAATGGAGCCCGTTATTCGCAATGCCAATATGCTGAGTTTCGATTGTTCAGCCATTCGTCAATCGAATGCACCAGGCAATGCCAACGCCGGTCCGAACGGGCTTTATGGGGAGGAAGCCTGTCAGCTGTGCCGATATGCAGGCATGAGCGATAAGTTGCTTTCGATTGGGTTTTATGAAATGAACCCGCAATATGACCGTCATGGACAAACCGCTCATTTATTGGCTCAAATGATTTGGTGTTTTATTGATGGGTTTTATAATCGTAAGAAAGATTATCCATTTAATCCTACTGAAGAAATGACCAAGTACAGGGCATTTTTACGCGATAATGGTCACGAGGTGGTTTTTTATAAGAGCCCTAAGACAGATCGATGGTGGATGCAGGTGCCCTATCCTAATTTACGGTCTAAAAATGAACGTTATTACTTGGTCCCTTGTAGTTATAATGATTATCAGATGGCAAGTAATGGCGAAGTGCCGGATCGATGGTGGAGAACATATCAGAAACTGCTTTAGTGATAGAATTATAAAAAATGCGAAGCTTACAAAATTGAGCTTCGCATTTTTTATGAAAGCTTAAACTGGATTAAACCCCATGGATTAATCCGATAACCATTAGTACGACACCAACCACCGATACAATTCCTCCCAAGGTCCCGTCAACAACTGCTGTTAGTAAAATACCGGCCAGAAGTATAATTAAACCGATCGTAAATTCCCGATTGATAATTGCAGGGGCTGCAGCTGCTGCTTTAGCTTTGTGTTTGGCTTCAATCTTCGCTACTCTTTTCACTACAAAATTTTCCATTTTTTGTTGTGCCTTAGCCGGCAAGGCAGAAATTACAGCGTTTTCAGCCATTTTTTCTTTTACCAACTGACACATTGTTTTCGTTTCAGATGACACAGAGGGTGTTGTTTGGGTTGAAACGAATACTGCACTTGAGGCATCAGGCGTTTCGGTTAATTGCGCTTTATTTGTAAGCTCGGTAGTCATATTGGCCAAAGTCACCTCATTGGTTAGTTTGGCATCTGAAACCGCTGCCACTACATTTTCAGTACTTTTTTTCAGATCGTGTTTTTTTACATAAACAGGATCTTCGTTGTTAATTTTTACCAGTTTAAGTTCATTAGCGCAAGAACTCAGCATTGTAATAGCCACCAATGCACATATCCATTTTTTGGGTAAGGCTCGTAAAAATGATTTCATAATTGTTTTTTAGATGATTTAATTTGAGCTTCAAGATATTAGTTAAATAGCAAAGTATCTGCTTGAAATTATTTTTTTCTGGACGAAGCTCCTTTGAAAACTAGAACGGCTCCTATTAGGGAAAAGATTACGCCTAATACCACAAGTGCAATTCCTGCTGTTCCGCTAAATAAAGATGCAACCCCTCCAATAATGAAAATAACCCCTACAACGCTTAAGATTGATCCAACAATAACATTTGTTTTGCTTGCTGGTGGAGCAGCAGCTTTTTTAACTATTCGCTCAGCTTTCTTTGTTGAGATTTTTTCCATAGGTTTTGGCTGCGCTTTGCTAATAACTTTATGACTATTGTTCTGATGGAATACCTGGGAAAGAATTTTAATTGAATTATTTTTTTCAGGCAATCCTACTTCGCTCTTATCAGATGTTAGAGGTTGACTTCCAATTGAATTTTCATCAACAATTAGAGAAAGGTGGTTATTATCTGGAGTTCTAAAAGAGGAGGAACTAAATTCATATGGAATAGGGTCATGGCCATTTACCTTAATGAGCTTAAGTTCATTAAGGCATGAAACACAAAAAACGCTCAGTAATATCAAATAGAAGTAAGGTTTCATGTTCATAGGCTTAAAGTGGCCATAATTTACTGAAGATGATCGATATATCGAAATCAATATTTCACTCTACGGTACAATATGCTCAAAAAAAAACGAGCATCTTTTTAACATTAAAAGCTGCCCGTTTCAGGTAAAGATGTTGATTCTATTTTAGGTCAAAACCAATGTCTTTTCTGTAGTATTTGCCTTCGTATTGTATTTTTGCAGCATTCGAATTAGAAAATGCCAATGCACTTTCCATGTCCTTACCAAGAGTTGTTACAGCAATTACCCGACCGCCGGCAGTAACCACCTTGCCATCTTTTAGTTCGGTGCCTGCATGGAAAACTAAACTGTTTTCAATGTTTTCCAATCCTGTTATTTCTTTGCCTTTCTCATAATCGCCCGGGTAACCACCTGAAACCAGCATTACCGTTGTTGCAGTACGTTCGTCTACCTCATATGATTTCTCATGCAGTTTTTCATTGGCAACACCTAATAAGAGATCAACTAAATCTGATTTAATACGAGGTAATACGCTTTCTGTTTCCGGATCGCCCATGCGAACATTATATTCAACAACAAAAGGATCGCCATTGTCGTTCATTAATCCAATAAAAATGAAGCCTTTGTAAGGAATATTGTCCTTTTTTAAACCTTCAACCGTAGGAATCACAATACGTTCTTCGACTTTTTTCATAAAATCGCCTTGAGCAAAAGGTACCGGCGAAATAGAACCCATACCACCTGTGTTCAATCCGGCATCCGCTTCGCCTATACGTTTATAATCTTTGGCTGAAGGAAGCAATTTATAACTATGGCCATCGGTTAAAACAAATACCGAAAGTTCAATACCTTTTAAAAAAGCTTCAATAACAACAGTTTTACTGGCTTCGCCAAATTTAGCATCAGCCAACATCGCTTTTAACTCTGCTTTGGCTTCTTCACGTGATTGGCATATCAAAACACCTTTGCCTGCAGCCAAACCATCCGCTTTTAATACAATTGGTAAGGAATGGTTTTCTAAATAATTCAATCCTTCTTGCAACTGATCAGCGGTAAAGCTCGCATAAGCAGCTGTAGGGATGTTATGACGCATCATGAATTGCTTCGAGAAGTCTTTACTGCCTTCTAATGTGGCACCTAGCTGCTGCGGACCAATTACCGGAATGTGTTTAATTTGATTATCGGCCAGAAAAAAATCATGAATACCTTTCACCAAAGGCTCTTCAGGACCAACAATCACCATTTTTACTTCATTCTCTAAAACAAACTTTTTAATAGCCTCAAAATCGGTGGCCTTGATCGCCACATTTTGTCCATGATGTAAGGTACCGGCATTACCAGGAGCTATAAACAACGTTTCGCAGTGTTTGCTTTGAGAAATTTTCCAGGCGAAGGCGTGTTCACGTCCACCTGATCCGAGAAGTAAAATATTCATCTGATGTAAGGAAATCCCCTAGTGGAAAATGATTTAGGATTGAGCAAGTGTTCGGGGTTAACATTCACTAATGTATCAAAAATCAGGGCAAAGATAAAAAATACTCCGGTGTTATGCTTAGGCTAAAGAAGTATCTTTTAATGATTTGACATCCTTATTAGTAAGAGCAAACAGGATCTCTGCAATTTTCTTGTCAATGGATGCTTTTTAGGTCGAAATGAACTTATATGGAATTTAAAGCTTATGCTGAAGAGGGGTCGATTTGGGTAAATGTAATGCTGAGCGGATTAGCTTGTTGCCTCCACTCAGCATTATAAATGTATTAAATATAGCTTATCGCTGCATTCCTCTGCCGCCGCCCGCACTAAATTGGCCGAAACGATAGTTAAAACCTAATCTGATTACTCGTGTAGTTGTTTTATTTAAGCTGTTTTGCGTAAATGAACTGCTAATAATACGAGCAGCATTTCGAGTATTAAACAGATCATCTGCACTTAGGGTAATATTAAATTTTCGCTTCATAAAGTTCTTTTTCAAATCCATTCCCGCTGTAAAAAAGCCTTCAGTGCGTCCTTGTAAAAAGGCTTGCGGGCCGGTATAGCGAAGATTTGATCCGATATTCCAATCGGATGTTAATGTTAAACGGGCGTCCATGTTGGCATTAAAACTATATTGCTCACGGCTAAAGTCGGCATTGAACTTATTAATGTAACTGTTATGCAATAAAGTCGTTTCCATATTAACGTTAAGTTTGCCAGAAAACAACATTATATTGCCACTTAAATCCATTCCATATGATATGTTTTCACCTAGATTAGCATAAGTGGTATATGAAACGCCCAATTCATCAATAAATGAGTAACTGTTGATCATGTTGTTGGTTCTTCTATAAAAAAGAGAAGAAGAAATGCTGCCCAAGCCTGTAAATCGATTGTAGCCTAATTCAAATGTATGTCCGCGAGAAGGATCCAGATTTATATTCCCGAAACGAATGTTTAATGTGTCTGTTTCATTTTTGTAGGGATTTAACTGATCCATGCCCGGACGATTAATACGGTTGCTGTAAGCAAAACGTAAACTTTGCAACTCGTCCACCTTGTAAAATAAACTAAAGCTAGGATGGAGTGTAAGGAATTGTTTTTTAAGATCAGTTAGTTCTGATATTAAATCAGCATTAAGCGTTGACTGCTCTAGCCTTAAACCTGCATTAACAGATAGTTTTCCAAAATTATTAGTAAGCGAAACATAACCGGCATTAACCACATCGGTTTTGTTGAAATTATTAGTGCGATTTACATTTTCAATAAAATTGCCATTCGGGTCAAGTTGTAACAAACGGTAGCGACTTTTATTAAGATTTGCATTCGAGCTTATACCTGTTTCAAGTCTGGAGTTATTATGATTAAAGGGATAAGTTAAATCTGACTTAAAGCTAATAGTGCCGCTGTTGCCATTGGTGAAGGTTTGTTGTTGTAATGAATCTGGCGCTGGCAAAACATAAAATTGATTAAAAAAGCTGTTGTAATGATTGTTATTGCTTGAGTAATTAATTTCGGTTTTTAGCTCACGTCGATTTTGAAAATCAAATCCTCGTCCGCCGCCTGCTCGCCCGCCACCGCCTCCTCCGAAACCTCCTCCTGAAAATCCCATTATTTGCGGTCCATTACCTGCAGATCCGCCACGTTGACCTTGCATCCATTGATTTCGTAAAGAGTCAACAAGTTTCGGGTTTTCTTTCGCTAAATTACGAATGGAGTCCATGGTTTTACTTCCGCGTTCCATCATCTCTTTAACTGATTTAGTTGGGAACGTCTTTCTGTAAGTTAAGCCTACACGATAAGTGTCGTTATTGCGTAAGCTGCTTGAATTTCTGGTGAAGTTTTGATATTCAATTCTCTCTGAATTACTATTTGAATTGAGCGTTGAATTAAAATTGGTACTAGAAGAAGATGTTGCCGATAAATTTAAAGCTAGGCTATTTGTGGTATTGAATCTGTATGTGCTGGTTGAGAAAAATGAATGAGCATTCGTTTGACTATTCCCATGACTTAACTGGTTTAAATAATTAACGGAATTACCAATAGTGCTTTGTCTGAACAATTCACTCGACGTAGTATTGCTTGATGGGCTAAAGGTATAGTTGGTAACTATGCTGAACTTACGTGTACTATAGTTAACGGAGGCCTTTCCACTGTATCGATTACGAGTATTGGCGTTTAATCCAAGTGAGGTGTTAAATCCACGGATTCCGGCTCTGTTTTTGGTAACAATGTTGATGATTCCTCCTGAGCCTTCAGCACTATATTTAGCAGAAGGATTGGTAATTACTTCAATTTTTTGCAAGGCGCTTGCCGGAATCATGTCCAATACTTTAGATAGCTCCGTTGGCTCACCATCAATTAGAACTTTAATGTCACTGCTCCCACGAACACTTATATTCCCATCCGGGTCAACCTGAACCGATGGGATTCGTTGGAGTGCTTCAACAGCCGTTGCTCCTGTATTCTGCAGACTTTCTTCTACATTATACGTTACACCGTTTGCTCCAACCTGAAAGGGGCTGCGTTGAGCAGTTACGGTAACTTCTTTTAGTTTGTTAGCCGCCTGCTTCATCTTCAAATCATCAAGATAAACTTCTGGATGCAAAGCCGAAATCTCGGTATTCACGGTTAACGTTTCATAACCCAAAAAAGTAACCACGATTTTATACTTACCAAAGGCTAGTTTTTGAAAATAGAACTCTCCATTTTCATTTGTATAAGTACCTTTTGTTGATGCTGATGAGTCGCCTGCTTTAACAAGAGCCACCGATGCAAAATCAAAGGGCTGCTGACTTTGGGCATCAATTATTTTACCACCGATTTTACCAGTGGTGTACTTTTTGGAAGTACTTACCTGTGCGCTGAGCTGTAAGCTTGTGAAGATAAGTGAGATAGCCAGAAAAAAAGCTTGTGTAGATTTATACATATTCTTATTCAAGGTAAATGTTTTTGCATTTGCGAAGATAGGATGCAATTGAACTAGCATGGTTTATTTGACCCGTGCAACAATGTCGTTACACTGCTGTACCGTCAAATAGGAGCAAACAAAATATAGTGGATAAGAGTTGTTGGAATATTATGGTTCTGAAGCATTTCGGCTATCTTTGCTCTTTATTTTTTGAGTTTCAACAATGAGCGACAACTTTACCGACCTGGGCGAACAGGCAAATGTGGAAGTTTACGGGGCCCGAGTTCACAATCTTAAAAACATTGATGTTTCCTTTCCACGTAATCAATTGGTGGTAATCACCGGGTTGAGTGGCAGCGGTAAATCATCTTTGGCATTTGACACCATTTATGCTGAAGGTCAGCGTCGCTATATGGAAACTTTCAGCGCCTATTCTCGCCAGTTTATGGGAGGAATGGAGCGTCCGGATGTTGATAAAGTGTCGGGATTGAGTCCGGTTATTGCCATTGAACAAAAAACCACTTCTAAAAATCCTCGCTCAACAGTAGGCACTATTACCGAAATCTACGATTTTTTGCGTTTGCTGTATGCACGTGTTGGCAATGCTTATTCGTACAATACAGGTGAACTCATGCAGAAAATGTCGGAAGAGCAAATCATCAATACCATTATGGAGCGCTTTGATGGTAAGCCGATCAATATTTTAGCACCTGTAATTAAAGGTAGAAAAGGCCACTATCGTGAACTTTTTGAGCAGATTCGAAAGCAGGGGTATACCAAAGTCAGGGTGGATGGTGAAATTCAGGATGTGACACCTAAAATGCAGCTCGATCGTTATAAAATACATGATATCGAAATTGTGATCGACCGAGTTGAAGTGAAAGCCGATGCCCGCAAACGCATTGTCGATTCAGTTGCTGCGGCAATGAAGCAAGCCAAAGGCATTATTAAAATTGCTGACAAGGAAGGAAATACTTCTCATTTTAGTAAGTTTTTGATGTGCCCAACTTCAGGTATTTCATACGATGAACCTCAACCCAATACCTTCTCCTTTAACTCGCCATATGGTGCTTGCCCAAAATGCAATGGTTTGGGTTATATTTTTGAGATCGACGAACACTCCATTATTCCAAATCCAAAGAAAAGCATCCTTGAAGGTGGCATTGTTCCGCTTGGTGAATACCGCGAAACCTGGATGTTTCAAATTTTAAAAGCTTTAGCTAAGAAATACGAGTTCTCACTTTCTACACCGATTGAAAAACTGAGCAAGGAGATAAAGGCTATTTTATTGAATGGCTCTGAAGATCTTATCACTGTTCCGGTAACCTACAATCGCTATAATGTTCAAAATTACCAGATCACTTTTGATGGTATTATGAAGATGCTGGAGGAGCAGCAGAATAATAAAAAAGATGACGAGATTGATGCTGATTTGGAAAGTTTCCGGACCTTAAAAACCTGCCCCGAATGCCACGGAGCAAGGCTAAAAAAAGAAGCATTGCACTTTAAAGTCGATCAAAAAAATATATTCGAACTAAGCTGCATGGACGTGAAGACGCTCAGTGCTTGGTTTAATAATATTGAAGAACGAATTTCGGAACGCCAAAACACCATTGCCAAAGAAATCTTAAAAGAGATTCGTGCACGTATTGGCTTTTTGCTCGATGTAGGCTTGGATTACCTGACACTCGACCGCACAGCGCGTACACTTTCTGGAGGCGAAGCTCAGCGTATTCGACTAGCCACTCAAATCGGTTCACAACTTGTCAATGTGCTTTATATATTGGATGAACCGAGTATCGGCCTTCATCAGCGCGACAATGCCCGTTTGATTGATGCCTTAAAGAGTTTACGTGATGTGGGCAATACGGTGCTTGTAGTGGAGCATGATAAGGATATGATTATGGAAGCTGATTATGTAATCGACATGGGTCCTGCTGCTGGTTTACACGGCGGCGAAGTGGTGGCACAAGGCAAACCGCATGACCTTAGCGATCTGCATACCATCACCATGGATTATATCAATGGGTTAAAAGAAATAGAAACGCCAAAGACACGACGCGAAGGAAACGGGAATCTGCTCAAACTTTCGGGCGTGACCGGCAACAACCTTAAAAATGTGTCTGTTGAGTTTCCTTTAGGTAAATTCATAGGCATAACCGGCGTTTCGGGTAGTGGCAAATCAACTTTGATCACTGAAACACTATACCCAATTCTGAATCAGCATTTCTTCAACGCCAAGAAAAAACCACTTCCTTATAAAAGCATTGAAGGCCTTGAGCATATTGATAAAGTAATTGAGATCGATCAGGCTCCAATTGGACGGACGCCCCGATCCAACCCTTCTACCTATACAGGTGTGTTTTCTGACATTCGCAATCTTTTTACTCAACTGCCCGAATCCAAAATCCGCGGATATAAACCAGGACGTTTTTCATTTAACGTTAAAGGCGGCCGCTGTGAGACTTGCCAAGGAGCGGGAATGAAAGTGATTGAAATGAATTTCTTGCCGGATGTTCAGGTACGTTGTGAAGAATGTAATGGCAAACGCTTTAACCGGGAAACCTTGGAAGTGCGTTATCGTGGAAAGTCAATCAGCGACGTGTTGGATATGAGCATCGAAGACGCAGTTCCTTTCTTTGAAAACATTCCTGCTATTCATCGTAAAATAAAAACCTTGCAAGATGTTGGCTTAGGTTATATCACCTTAGGGCAATCATCTGTAACACTTTCAGGGGGAGAAGCTCAACGCGTAAAACTCGCAACAGAACTTTCTAAAAAAGATACTGGAAAAACCTTTTATATTCTTGATGAACCAACCACGGGTCTCCACTTTGAAGATATTAGTGTATTGCTTGGCGTACTGAATAAATTGGTTGGCAAAGGCAATACCGTGCTTGTTATTGAGCACAATCTTGATGTGGTGAAAGTTGCCGATCATGTAATTGATCTAGGCCCTGAAGGAGGAAAAGGAGGTGGAACCATTGTTTTCGAAGGAACACCTGAAGAGCTTTCCAAATGTAAAAACAGCTTTACAGGCATATTCTTGAAGAAAGAAATGAGGAATTAATATATGGGTTTCGGCCCTTATATATTTTGCATCATATTCATCTGGCTTCTACTAGATGCCAATCATTGCCTCCGGATATTTTCCTCCGGCATTAGCTGGATTAAAAGAATTATTGGAATAAAAGACAAAAAATCATTGGGAATTGTCAATGACTTTTTGTATCCTTTTTTCTAAGTCCGCTCCCAAGTCAGCACGACTAAATGTAGGGCAGTCTTGCGTAGCTTCAGGGTTTGCACTAACTTGCCCTCCTGCATCGGGCTTATTTATTTCCCACCCTGTTAACACCCATGTTTTAGACAATCCCAATTAGCACTATTAGTCTCGAAAAATCATCCAAATTTCTTAACTTTCCATATATAAAACGCTCTCTTATGTCTGATCAAACCATCCTTGTAATAGGAGCAACCGGCGCTCAGGGAGGCAGTGTAGCTCGTCATTTATTAAAAGATAACCGATTTAAGGTTCGGTGTTTCACCAGAAATGAGCATTCAGAAAAAGCATTGGCATTAAAGGCCGCAGGAGCCGAACTTGCAGTTGGCGATCTGGATGATAAAGAAAGCTTATTCAAAGCTATGAAAGATTGCTACGGGGTATTCGGACTTACAATTACGAAGTTTGATGAACATTTCGATAACGAATATCAGCAAGGAAAAAACCTTATTGATGCCGTTTTTCAAAGTCATATTCAGCATTTTGTGTTCAGTGCATTGCCTTATGCAAAAAAACTGAGTAATGAACAATATGCGGTACCTCATTTTGACACCAAAGCTCAATTGGAAGAGTATGCGCGTGAACTAATGCCCAATACTACCTTCGTTCATGTAGCCTTTTATTATGAAAATTTTTTAAATTTCTTTCATCCGAAAAAAGGAGAAGACGGTAATTATCACTTTGGATTTCCACAAGGCGATACCAAATTATCAGGCGTATCTGTTGAAGATGCCGGTGGAGTAATAAATGTCATTTTTAATCGACCTGATGAATTTAAAGGCAAAGTCGTGGGCATTGTGGGTGATGATATTACGCCAGACGAATATGCAGAGGTGATGTCGGCCGGTTTCGATAAACATGTAAAGTACTCTCATATTTTAAAGGAGGTTTTTGCAGGCACCGACTTTCACGGAGCATTGGACATTGCAAATATGTTTGAGTTTACCCGTAATTACATTAAAAACAGGCAGGCAGATTTAGAACTCAGCAGGTCGCTGTATCCTCAAATCAAATCTTTCAAAACTTGGCTGGAAGAGAACAAAGGCCGTTTTTTTTCATGAATAAGAAAACCCAGGCATCATTAGCTTTACTTTATGCTGAAATTACTCTCCGCCTCACAAATCCGGTCGGCTGATGCGCATACCATTCAACATGAGTCCATCGGATCTCTTGATTTGATGGAGCGGGCGAGCAATGCATTTGTGCAAAAGTTTGTTGCATTTGCATTAGACCGACAAACCAATATTTCCATTTATTGCGGAACGGGTAACAATGGAGGAGATGGCTTAGCAATCGCGAGAATCTTGTTCAAGAACGGCTATAAAAATGTGTCTGTTAAAATTCTTCACTTTTCGTTCAAAACCACTTCCGATTTTGACGAAAACCTGCGAAGGTTAGCTAAAACCAATATTTCTGCAGAAATCTTTAATGAGGAAAGTGAATTTCCTGAAGAACATTCTCCGATACTGATAGATGCTATTTTGGGATCAGGATTAAACAAGCCGCTTGAAGGGGGGTATGCCCGATGGATAACGCATTTAAATAATTTAAGTAAAAAAGTAATCGCAGTGGATGTTCCTACCGGTTTTTTTTGTGATGCACCTCTTGATAAAAATGCAATTGTTTTTCATGCCGATCATGTGATTTCATTTCAGCGCCCCAAGCTTAATTTTTTATTGCCCGAATCAGCTCAGTTTATAAAAGAGTTCCATGTTGTTGATATCGGTTTGGATGAACATTTTATTCAAGCGCAGGATTCAAATAAGGTTTGGGTAGAAGAAAACGACATTAAAGCCATCTTAAAGCCAAGAGCAAGCTTTAGTCATAAAGGCACTTTTGGACATGCTTTAATAATTGCAGGTCAGACGGAAACAATGGGCGCAGCCTTGCTTTCTTCTGAGGCTTGTTTACACGCCGGAGCCGGATTAACAACTGCATTTATTCCTGAGCCCGGACTCTCAGCATTAAACGCACGCTCTCCTGAGGTAATGGCTATTCTTGGTGATCTTCAGAAAATTGAATGGAATAAGTTTGATGCCCTAGGAATTGGTCCCGGATTTGGCGTCCAAGTATCATCATTGGAGGTATTAAGGAAATGTTTAACGCATTACCGTGGTCCCGCGGTTTACGATGCCGATGCTTTGAATATGCTGGCTGCAAACAAAGAACTATTTAACCTTCTGCCTGAAAATTCCATTGTCTGTCCACATGTAAAAGAGTTCGACCGGCTGTTTGGAGCCCACAAAAACTGGCAGCAACGCATTGAAACCATGGAACGAGAAAGCACTGAACGTGGGTTGATCATCATTTTAAAAAATCGATACAGTATTATTACTGCTCCTAGTGGCGTCATTTATTTTAATCCTACAGGCAATCCGGCCATGGCTAGCGGCGGATCAGGAGATGTATTAACCGGCATTTTAACTGCTTTGCTGGCACAAGGTTATTCAGCATTACAGACTACTATTGCCGGTGTTTATATCCATGGAAAAGCAGCCGATGAGCTGGTGCAAGAAAGAAAGATGTTTACAGTTCCTGCGCGCTATTTAATTAAGCAGCTGCCCATAACTATGGGGAAATTAATTAATAGTTTTGCCTAGTCAGATTCTTGAATTTTCATATTGCGACCAATGACTCAAAACCCCAAAGATAGTCCTGCAGAAAAAGAAGGCTTACATCCACGCAACCCGCACCGCTTTCAATACAATTTTAAACAGCTGATTCAGTCCTATCCGGCGTTGAAGTCATTTGTAAAGCTTAATAAATATAATAATGAATCCATCGATTTTGCCGATCCTAGTGCAGTAAAAGCCCTAAACAAAGCCTTGTTGATCCATTTTTATGGCATAGCAAATTGGGATATTCCTAAAAACTACCTTTGCCCGCCTATTCCAGGCAGAGCCGACTATATTCATTATTTGGCTGATTTGCTCGGCTCCTGCAATGGCAATGTTATTCCAACCGGAAAGAACATTCAGGGCCTTGATATTGGGGTAGGCGCAAATTGCATTTATCCCATTATTGGTGCATATGAATACAACTGGCGTTTTGTGGGTTCTGACATAGATCTTGTCGCTATCAACTCGGCGACACAAATAATTAAATCAAATGATTCGCTGAGGAATGGCATTGAATGCCGGCTGCAAACATCTCGGTCGGATATTTTTAAAGGAGTTATTAAACCCGGCGAACAATTCGATTTTTCAATGTGTAACCCGCCTTTTCATGCTTCTTTGGCTGAGGCGCAAAAAGGAACATTGAGAAAACTGAATAATTTAGGGGCTAAGAAAATAACTAAACCAGTGCTGAATTTCGGCGGACAAAATGCTGAATTATGGTGCGAGGGAGGAGAAGAAGGATTTGTGCGTAAAATGATTGAGCAAAGCGCTTTAATGCCAACAAACGTGTTTTGGTTTACAACATTGGTTTCAAAAAAAGACAACCTTGCAGGCATTTATAAAACATTAAAAAAAGTTAAAGCAGTAGCAGTTAAAACGGTTGATATGGCTCAAGGCCAGAAAGTGAGCCGAATCGTAGCCTGGACCTTCTTAAACAAGACAGAACAAAAAAATTGGCAACGAAAAAGATGGATGGAAGTTCGAAATAATAAGTATTAGGTTTTGCATTATACTTGGAATAGCATCGGGGCTAGATACTATCAACAAATAAGATCAAAGCACTCATTAAACTTCCTTTCAAGTAGGTAACCTCCGGACTGAAACCATTCCACCAACCACAAATCGAGTTCAGATACATAATAAATCTTAGGTTTACTCATTTTATATTAGTTATATTAATAGACTGAAAGGCAAAATATTACAAAATTGAATTGGTAATATTTTATCAAAATGACATTCATTTGAACAATAGATTTGCAAAACGGTTCAACTAAAACCTGTACTTTCACAAATTAATATTTAAGTTTCAGATATCTATGCAAACACCCGCTATCACCACTCATCCAATTCATTTACCAGGTGTCGATGAGGCTGCTTTAGAAATATGTTGCTATAGCGTTGAATCCGTAGCCGAGGCCGCCAAAGGAGGCGCCAGCCGAGTAGAACTTTGCGACAATGTGCAAGAAGGAGGCACAACTCCCAGTTCAGGAACCATTGAACTTGCAAAAGCAATCCCAGGCATTCAGGTATACGTGATCATTCGTCCCCGTGGCGGCGATTTTTGTTATTCGGCAACAGAATTTGAAGTAATGAAATACGACATTAAAAGAGCTAAAGAGCTTGGCGTCGATGGAGTGGTACTGGGAATTCTGCTACCCGATGGACACGTCGACAAAGATCGAATGAAAGAGCTGCTTGATCTTGCGGCACCATTAGACATAACATTTCACCGCGCCTTTGACATGACCGTCGATCCTTTTGCGGCGCTGGATGAAATAGCCGACTTAGGCATTAAACGCATCTTATCATCAGGGACATTCAATACCGCTATTGAGGGACTGGATCTGCTTCAGAAATTAGTTAAGCACTCTTCTGGTCGTGTAACTATTATGGCGGGAAGTGGCGTAAATGAGTCAAACATAGAGGCGTTGTATAAAATTGGCATCCGTGAATTTCACTCATCAGCCATGACATTTGTTTCAACCGAAATGAACTTCCAAAACCCTAAAATCAAAATGGGTAAAGAAGGGCAAGGTTCTGAGTTCGAGAAAACAATAGTTGATATAGACAAAGTCCGCGGAATGAGAAGAAAAATTGACGAATTGCTTCAAAGCGAATAAACCTCTCTTAACTGTATTCTAACCCACACGACATTAGAATGAAATCACCTAAACTTAAACTCATTGCGCCCTTGGCTTTGCTCAGCCTAAATACTTTTGCTCAGCAAGGTCAAGCAGATATTAACCTTAACACCGCTTGGAAATTCAAGCAAGTCGATAAACAAGAATGGTTGCCGGCAACAGTGCCCGGCACGGTGCATACCGACCTTTTAGCCAACAAACAAATACCTGATCCTTTCTTTAGGAATAATGAAAAAGAAGTTCAATGGGTAGAGAAAAAAGACTGGGTTTATGAAACCTCCTTCAAGGCTGATAACCTGATGGCTCGCTATGACAACATTGATCTTTCTTTTGACGGGCTTGACACCTATGCAGATGTTTTCTTAAACGATTCTCTAATTCTTCGTTCAGACAATATGTTTGTCGGACATACTCTGGAGGTAAAACATTTTTTGAAGCCCGGCGATAACAAACTGCGTATTGTATTTCATTCGCCCATTAATTATGTGATGCCTACCTATAACGCATCACGAATAAAATACCCTGCTGATAATGACCAGTCAGACATTAAACTGAGCATTTTTACAAGAAAAGCGCCTTATTCATTTGGCTGGGACTGGGGCCCGCGGCTGGTCACTTCCGGCATTTGGAAGCCGGTAAAATTGCACGGTTGGAATGGTGTAAAGATCGAAAACGCATACATCCAACAACTCCGGTTAACGAATGCTGTTGCCCAGCTAAACGCCGATCTTGAACTCAATGCCGATCGGACTGAATCCGTAAAAATAAAGGTTTCAAGCCCCGAAGGTGCATTTGCCGATGTGTACGTTAATCAACGTGTAACACCCGGAACCCAGCATGCCCGGGTTGCTTTCTCGATAAAAAATCCAAAAAAATGGTGGCCTTATGGCTTGGGTGATCAAAAATTATACACAGTACAACTGGAAGCAATTGGATCAAAGGGCTCAGCTAAAAAAGAAGAGAGAATTGGCCTGAGAACCATTCAGGTAGTAAATGAGCCTGATTCTATTGGTGAAAGTTTTTATGTAAAGGTAAATGGCATACCTGTTTTCATGAAAGGTGCAAACTATGTTCCTGCCGACAGCTTTTTACCGCGGGTTAATAAAGAAAAATTAGAAAATCTTCTCAACGACGTAAAAGCATCGAATATGAATATGCTTCGTATATGGGGCGGAGGCGTATATGAAAGTGATGATTTTTATAACCTGGCAGACGAAAAAGGCATTCTGATTTGGCAAGACTTTATGTTTGCCTGTACCATGTACCCATCCAATGAAGCATTTCTAAAGAATGTAAAAGGCGAAGCAGAGTACAATATTAAACGTTTACGCAATCATGCAAGCTTAGCGCTTTGGTGCGGAAATAATGAAATAGCAGTGGCCTGGAAAAATTGGGGTTGGCAAAAATCATACAATTATTCACAAACGGATAGCCTTGAGCTGATTAATGGCTACAAAAAAGTATTTAATGAACTATTGCCGCAGGCTGTTAAAAATTTAGATATCAATCGTTTTTACTTTCCATCTTCACCAATTAGCAACTGGGGCTCTAAAGCAGATTTTAAAAAGGGTGATAATCATTTTTGGGGAGTTTGGCATGCTGAAATGCCTTTTGAAGAATACAATACCCATATCCCGCGTTTCATGAGTGAATACGGATTCCAGTCTTTTCCTGATATTATAACCGTAAAGCAATTTGCTCAACCAGAGGATTACAACATCAGTTCTGAGGTAATGAAAACCCACCAAAAAAGCTATAAAGGCAACGGTCTCATTAAAAAATACATGGAAATGTATTACAGGGAACCGAAAGATTTTGAATCATTTTTATACCTGGGGCAAGTATTACAGGCTGAAGGAATAAAAACCGCAATAGAAGCGCATCGACGCAACAAACCGTATTGCATGGGTACTTTGTACTGGCAATTAAATGACTGCTGGCCCGTAGCCTCATGGAGCAGTATTGACTATTTTGGTCGCTGGAAAGCATTGCAATACTTTGCGAAAAAGGCCTATTCGCCATTGCTTATTAATCCGTACATCGAAAATGGCAATCTAAAAGTTTACCTAATTTCGGATGAGTTAAAAGACAGAAAAGCGGAATTAAGCTTAAGGCTGATAGATTTTTCAGGAAATACGGTATGGTCTAAAAAGTTGCCCATACTTGTTGAGGCTAATAAAAGTAAAGTCTATTATTCAGAAGACCTAAAGTCGATTTCATCTAAGTTTGATGCGAAAAAGCATGTACTGGCAGCACAACTAAATGTTGATGGCCAACTGGTTTCAAGCAACCTTCTTTTCCTCGATAAAATTAAGAACATCGAACTCCCTAAACCAACTCTTAAAGTGAATATTGAAACGAAAGAGAAGGGTTATGTGTTAAAAATCAGTACAGATGTATTGGCAAAGAACGTTTATTTGTTATTGCCAACAGACAAAGATTCTTTTTTCAGCGACAATTACTTTGACCTGCTTCCCGGGCAACAGAGAACCATAGCATTAAAATCAGGGCTTACGCTCGATCAGGTAAAAGCCAACCTTCAGCTACTTACTCTTGATAAAACTTTTGCTAAGGGCGTCGAATAATTTTAAAACATGAAACACCGATTAGCATTTGCCATTGTTCTGTTTTCGACCGGAAATATGTTGGCTCAAGAAAAAACAGCGGCACCTTTACAATACACAGCCCTTCATATTAAAAACGCAATAACCATTGATGGCAATCTAGATGAAAAAGAATGGGCAAATGCACCTTGGACCACTAATTTTGTCGACATTGAGGGAAACAAAAAACCGTTGCCTCTTCAGCAAACCCGTTGCAAAATGTTATGGAACAACCAAAGTCTATACATTGCCGCTGAACTGAAAGAAACCGACCTCTGGGCAACGTTGACTCAACGCGATACTGTTATTTTTCACAATAATGATTTTGAAGTATTTATTGACCCTGACGGCGACACCAAAAACTACTATGAAATAGAAATAAATGCGCTGAATGCCGTTTGGGACTTGATGCTCAATAAGCCATACAGTAAAGGCGGCAAACCCAATAACAATTGGAACGCAAGAGGAATGAAAACCGCTGTTGCCTTACATGGAACGTTAAACAATCCAACAGATCGCGATACGAGCTGGATTGTAGAAATTGCTATTCCCTGGAAAGATTTTACGTACGACCAGGCTCCCCAAATGGGCAGTACATGGAGAATAAATTTTTCGCGCGTTCAGTGGCAGTTGGATGTAATAAACAAAAAATACAACCAACGCATTAACCCTGAAACCGGCCGGCCTTTACCCGAATATAATTGGGTATGGTCACCACAAGGAGTAATTAATATGCACGTTCCGGAACAATGGGGCTATTTAAAGTTCGAGTAAAAAGGTTCTTACGATTAGAAAACCTACATATCATGAAGAGCATTTGTGTATTCTGTGGCTCAAAACCAGGAGCCAAACCTATTTATAAAGAAAAAGCCATTGAGCTTGCCAAATTATTGGTTGAACAAGATATTACCCTGGTTTATGGAGGAGGCGCTATTGGCTTAATGGGCGAACTTGCACGAACCGTTCGTGATTTAGGCGGAAAAGTAATAGGCATTATTCCTGATTTTTTAATGTCGAAAGAAGTGGGCTTAGTTGATGGCTGCGAATTGCATGTTGTAAAAAACATGCATCAGCGCAAAGCAAAAATGGCCGAACTTTCCGATGGATTTATAGCGTTACCGGGCGGAATAGGAACGTTTGAAGAACTTTTTGAAGTGCTTACCTGGAAGCAGCTTTCTCTCCATAAAAAACCAATCGGCTTGCTCAACATAAACAGTTATTATGATCATTTGTTAACATTCATGAAACACGCCGAAGAGGAACAGTTTTTTAATGAAAGCGGATTGATGAAAGTAGCCGATGAACCCTTAACTTTACTACAATTAATGAGTAGCGAACATTCAGAAACTACAGCTCATTATAATTTGATTTAAGATCTAGAACCGGGTCACCCTGAGCGGAGTAAGGGTCGACTTTGACAAATACGGACGACCATGAAAATTGCGATTCTTTCCGACATTCATGATAACATTTGGAACCTGGATGTCATACTCAAGCATATTCAGCATACCCACACAATGCTTTTTTGTGGTGACCTGTGCTCCCCTTTTGTATTGGTAAAAATAGGCGAAGGATACAACAAACCGATCCATACCGTATTTGGGAATAACGATGGAGACAGGGCTCATATCACCCGTCTTTCAAAAAATTACAGCCATGTTCATTTACACGGAGAAATTATGAAAGAAACCTTTAACGGTAATCTCTTCTGTGTAAATCATTATCCTGAAATCGCGCTTGAAATAGCCCATTCCAACAAGTTTGATGTGGTGTGCCACGGTCACAACCACCAGTTCCATATTTCAAGTGATAACAAAACAACACTCATTAATCCTGGCAGTGTAATGGGCTATCTTCCCCGGGAGAAAAAAGACGTCGATCCCACCTATGTGATTTACGACACCGTTACTCGAGAAGCGGAGGGGTATAAATTAAATGGAATCAAAGAGGTAAGCCTGTATTCGGCAATTTTGTAAAAACCTTACTTTTCTGCTGCTACCTAAAAAATTTGATGGTAAAAGGGTATTTATACGCCTTGCCATTCGACACATTTACGGCAGCGATAACCGGAAAAATGATGGCCATCAATAACAATACGAGCAGGGCCGGAATGCCAATCAAAAGAACAATTAACACCCCGCTAATAATCGCATAAATCAAAAAGCTGATTTGAAAATTTAAAATCTCCTTGGCATGGTCTTCAACACCAATTATTTCATCTTTCTTCCATTGCCATAATACTGCAGGAACGATTATTCCTCCAAACGGAAAAACATAATTAGCCAATTGACTTAAGTGCATCAGCATTAAAAACTGATTATCTTCCTTTTGCATTTCCATTCATTTGTTTATTAACAAGCTGTTTCACTTGTATTATGCAAACGAAAGTACTCATTTTCATGTCATCGGAAATTAATTCAGGTAAATTAATTTCAAATTAAAGGAGCCGAAGATTGGGTTTATTTTTTTGAAAAACGTTAACTTAATCTAAATCTTCTTCTTATGTCAAAACTTACCATCGACAAGCAGATAACGGTCACCTCAGGCAAAGGATTTCATCTTAACGATTTCGATTGCGAATACAATGCTAAAATCAATAAAGAAGAAGCGGTTACGCTGCGGCAAGACTTTCTTGATCGCATAGAGGTGTTACAAGAAAAAATGTATGCCAGCGATAATCATTCAATATTGATGATTTTTCAGGCTCGTGATGCCGCCGGAAAAGACAGCACCATTAAACATGTAATGAGCGGCGTAAATCCAACCGGCTGCCAGGTGGTGAGCTTTAAAGTGCCCAGTTCAAATGAACTGGACCATGATTTTTTGTGGAGAACAAACCTGCATTTGCCTGAACGTGGAAGAATCGGCATTTTTAACCGTTCTTACTATGAAGAGGTGATCGTAACAAAGGTTCATCCGGAAATTATACTCAATCAAAAACTACCTGATGTTACTTCCCTGAAAAAAATTGATGCAAAATTCTGGAAGAATCGATACGAATCAATACGTAATCATGAAAAACACCTTTCTGATAATGGTTATGTAGTGCTAAAATTTTTCCTGAACGTTTCAAAAACTGAACAGAAAAAACGTTTTCTCGAACGCATCGATGATCCTGAGAAACATTGGAAATTTAGCTATGCTGATTTGCAGGAAAGAAAGTGTTGGGATCAATACCAGCAAGCCTATGACGAGATGATAACGGAAACGGCGAGTGAACACGCTCCCTGGTTTGTTATACCTGCTGACCAAAAATGGTTAATGCAACTGGTTGTAAGCAAAATTTTGCTTGAAACGATGGAAGCCATGGATCTTAGCTATCCTAAAGTTACCGATGAGCAAAAAGAACTTTTGAAAAAGGCCAAAATTGAACTGGAAAGCGAATAGCGTTTATTTTAAGCAAAAAAGCCGGTACGCTTCACAGCGGCCGGCTAGACAATCCAATCTATGAAGAAAAGTTTACAAATGTTCCGTTGACAATACAATTATCGCATCTTAAAATTACCAATATGTTAATTATTGGTAATTTTAAAGTTTCATAAACAATATAAAATCAAATGAAATTTTTAAAGTTTATACCAGAAGCCATAGCTTGGTTGCAAATTGTTGCATCTCCTTTAACTGCCGGACTTTTAATCAGCTTTATCGTTTATCATTACAAACATGACACATCCGGCCTAATAATAGCAATATCAATTGTTCTTATTGCGCTTGTTTTAGGAATAATTTGGGCGACTAAAACATGGAAAAAGGAAGGGACTGTTCAATTCATGTCAAGAGTTATAGCAACGCCCGAACTTGACAAAGAAGAAGTGTAAAGCAGCACAAAAACCGGGGATGCCGAAAACCCAAAAGAGTAGGCAATACGACTTAATATCACATTATGAAAAAGTATTTCTTCCCATTAGTTGCAGCGATAATTTCATTCACTGCATGTTCCAATCCCAAACAAACAATTGATCTTCAAAAGACCGTTGACAGCCTTAACGCTGTAATAACTGAAGATCATTCTGCTGAGGCCTCTGCAATTATGAAAGCCGATAGTGCCTGGGACAAAGCTTCGGAAGCGAAATCTGCTGAAGGCTGGTTAAGCTATTATACCGATGATGCCATTATGATGCCTCCGGGTGCAAAAGTGTGCATGGACAAAGCATCCAGGGAAGCTTTCATAAAGAACATGTTTGCCATCCCGGGAATGTCGCTCAGGTTTCAAAGCACAAAAGCTGAAGTTTCCAAGTCCGGTGATCTTGGCTACGCTACCGGGGTGTATCAGTGGAGTTCAAAGGATGCGAAAGGGCAAGATTACCATGAAACAGGCAAGTACAATGAAGTCTGGAAGAAACAAGCAGACGGAAGCTGGAAATGCATTGCTGACATTTGGAATGCTGACCCGCAGCAATAAAATAAAGCAGTCAACTGTTACATTACCCAAACAGCCACTGAGCATTGAATGAAAATTTTCAATGGCTGTTTGGTTGATAGAAGTCAACTTTATTGTTTTTAAACGAAGAAAGACTGTCTCCTACAAGAAACTCTTAACGCCTACAAACAGCATTGCAGCAACCACCATCCATCCAATCACACTCATCCACTTAGGATGCTTATAATGATTGACCAACTTATGTTTTGTAGCGGCGATCAGAATTACGGTCAATGCTATAGGAAGGATAAAACCGTTTAATGTGCCTACCATGATTAGTACTTTTACCGGCTTACCTATGAACAGAAAAAAACAGGTCGAGAATACTATAAAACCCGTGATGAGGAAACGATAATTCTTTTCCATTGTGGAATGCAGGGTTCTCAGAAAGGATACAGAGGTATAAGCAGAGCCCACAACCGAAGTGATGGCGGCGCTCCACATAATTACTCCAAAGATGCGGTATCCCAAATCCCCCGCGGCGATTCTGAATATCGAAGCCGGCGGATTTGAAGGATCAATCGAAACTCCTTTTACAACTACTCCCAGGGCCGCAAGAAACAAGAGAATACGCATTGTAGAAGCCAACAAGATAGCAGTAACAGAGCTTCTGGACGCCTGAGGCACAGCGGCCACTCCTTTAACATTGGCGTCAATTAAACGATGAGCACCCGCAAAGCTAATGTATCCTCCCACGGTACCACCCACCAGCGTAATAATGGACATGGCATTGATTTTCTCCGGAATGAATGTTTTAACAAGCGCTTCACCATAAGGAGGGTGCGAGCTTACTACTACGTAAATAGTAAGTCCGATCATGATGAAGCCCAGAAACTTTGCAAAGTTGTCCATCAATTTACCGGCTTCTTTCACCCAAAAAATGGCCAGTGCCACCACACAGCTGATTGCGGCTCCTGTTGCTACGTCTAATCCTGTTAAAACCTGCAAACCCAAACCACATCCGGCTATGTTTCCAATATTAAAAGCTAACCCTCCAATTAAGATGAGTATGGTTAACAGGTAACCCAAACCGGGCAATAACATATTCGCCAGGTCTTGAGCACGTAGTTCGCTGGCTACAATAACGCGCCAAATGTTTAGCTGGGCCCCAATATCAAGTAAGATGGATATTAAAATCACAAAGCCGAAACTCGCCAGCATCTGCTGAGTGAAAACAGTAGTTTGGGTAAGGAATCCGGGACCAATAGCAGAAGTTGCCATTAAAAAAGCGGCACCTAACAGCGCTGATGATTGAACTTTTTTCTCCATTAAGATTAAGAAGTGATTGGTTTAAGTTGGATCTGATTTTCTTTTAGCTGTTGACACAGCAGTTGGGCAAAGGAAAGCCCATGTTCGCCATCGCCATGAATACAGATGGTGTCTGCCTTAATAGGAATGTTTTTTTTCGTTACTGTTGTTACCGTTCCTTCTTTTACCATTTGAAGCACGTGTTGTATACATTGGTCAGCGTCATGAATCATTGAATTGGGTTCGGTTCTGGGAGTTAATGAACCGTCATCCTGATAGGTGCGGTCGGCAAACACTTCACTGGCCGTTTTTAAACCGAGATGCTCAGCCTCCAGTATTGAATGACTTCCTGATAGTCCAAACAAAACCAGGCTTTTATCCACGTCAAATACAGCCTGAGCTATCGCTTTGGCCAATAGTGGTTGCTTTGCAGCCATGTTATATAAAGCTCCATGCGGTTTTACGTGATTCAGTTGGGCTCCTGCCGCTTGCACAAAGCCAAGCAGCGCACCGATTTGATAGACCATGATGTCGTAAACGTCCTGATAGGAAAGGTTCATGTTTCTTCGTCCAAAGCCCTGCAAATCCGGGAAACCGGGATGCGCTCCAATCGCTACTGCTTTAGCCTTTGCCAGCTGCACCGTTTCACGCATAATCGCCGGATCTCCGGCATGATAGCCACAGGCAATGTTTACGGAACTAATGTAATCCATGATCAGTTCATCGTTGCCTATTTTGTACGAGCCGAAGCTCTCGCCCATGTCACAATTTAAATCTATCGTTAGCATAATAATATCGGTTCTAATTTTAATTGACAGGCCAATTTTAACTGCCTGAAGAATTTGACTTGTGAAAGTAAGGCTTCCTCCGCAGTTTTTAGATCGATCGGCAGAAATCTCAATTCATCACCTGGTTTTAGTTGAGCCAGTAAAGGTAGATCAACGGAAATCACATGAGCCACCCGAGGATAACCGCCTGTAGTTTGATGATCGGCCATCAGCACAATAAGCTGCCCGTCAGAAAGGAGTTGCACGGTGCCAAAACTCACTGCTGAAGAAAGGAGTTCTCTGGATTTTTGTCTTTCCAGAGGAGGCCCCAGCAGTCGATAGCCCATACGATCTGATTCTTTTTTTACAGTAAAACCTTTGTTTAAAAAAAGTGATTTTGAAGTCGGAGCTAATTCCTCCCATTCATGACCGGGGATAAAGCGAATCGTTGGATGTTTGGAATAAAAGGGCAATTCGCTCTCGCTTACCTTCCAGGGAAATACATGGACCGAAGATTCAGTTTGGAAATAAAAACGGCAGGATTTCCTGAAGGGTAAAACATCCTCTTTCTGTAATGCCCTGCCTTGCCAACCTCCACAGCCGGCCTTCAGATTAGTGCTACTGCTGTGCAACCATTGTTTTATATCGAAACCCCCATGCACAGCCAGGTATAGGCGCTTGCCAACCATTGCACCATTGCACCTTAAAATGGATTCTTTTTTCACCCAAATGGGTCTCCATGTATCTATTTGTATGTCATTAATGGTAACTGCAAAATCAGCTCCGGCCAATGCAATGAGTGCGTCCTCTTCAAATTTTAAGGTTGAACCCGGTGCATGCATTTCAATTACCGCTTCATTTTCTTCATTGCAGATCAGGAGGTTGGCTGATTTAGCTGCAAAAACATCCATCACCCCATTCACATTGATCCCCGTATTTCGAAACCCCAAACGCCCCAGGTCTTGTATCGTGCTTAACAGTCCGGGTTTAATTATTCGAATGCTCATGGTTAACCCTCCCAGTTATTGAAAGCATGTTCATCAATCGAATAAAACCGCACCTGATCTCCGGCTTTGATCAACACCGGCTCATTTCGCTCGGGGTCGAACAATCGTAATGGAGTACGTCCTAAAATCTGCCAGCCACCGGGAGAGTCCAGTGGATAAATTCCAGTTTGCTTTCCTGCAATGCCCACACTTCCAGCCGCAACTTTCAAACTGGGTTCGTTTTTACGGGGAGCCGCAATGTTTTCATTCACGATACCCATGTAAGGAAAGCCGGGCAAAAATCCTGTCATGTAAACCTGATAAGTAACTGAAGTATGAAGTTCAATAATGGAGGCTGCATTTAAGCCCGTAAAATTGCATAGCCAGTCAAGATCAGGACCAAAAGATCCACCATAACAAACAGGTATCTTTACCAGGCGGGATTCGGCCTTTGCTGAAGTTTGTATTCCCGACAATGCCTTTTCTAAATACGTTTTTACAATTTCAAAGGCAGTATATTCAGTACTAATGGATTGCTTCACCAGATACACATCATAAAAAACAGTGAGCGAAGAATAAGCCGGCACCGTTTCAATGAATCCGGCAAAAGGATGGCTATATATACAATGGTTTAATGCGATCACTTTTTGATTGAGGCTTGAATGGATTTCATTTCCAAAATCAATGGTTAATGCCGCATCGCTGATCGCAAAAATGGAATAGTGGTGATCCGTTAAGGTTGACATGCTTGTAACAAATGAGCTAAGGATAGGCCATTAGCATTAGTATATTTATAGGAGTAAGAGTAACCATTTTCAAGGTAGCTTACAAAAAAACCTGTACTTACTTCTTTTGAAGTTAAGAGTTGAGCTGAATTTCTTCCCTCCAAAATCAAAAAGCTGGACGCTTCCCAGCATCATCCTTTCTGTTTGTCATGCTGAGTAACGAAGAATCTCCAACCTAAGAAGGACCTCAAAAGCCAGCCCTCTGGGTCAGCTGGATATTTAAAAAGAATAGCTACTTTAGACTTAGCGACTCGTTAAGAGTAAATCTTAAGGAACAACCTCAAAATTTGTGAATTGAAATCAGACTTGAGAATAGTTACTTGGAATTGCAATGGAGCATTTAGAAAGAAACTCGATTTTCTTCAAGAATTCGATGCGGATATAATTGTAATACAAGAATGCGAAAATCCAAGTGAAGCTAAAGAAATTAAATATAAGAGCTGGGCAAAAAATTACTTATGGGTAGGCGAAAATAAAAACAAAGGCCTAGGTATTTTTGCCAAACAAAACATACACATTGAACCACTAAATTGGGAAAATGGGAACACAAAATATTTCATTCCATGCAGAATAAATAATGAGTTTAATTTATTGGCGGCATGGTGCCATGGAGCCAATTCGCCAACATTTGGATATATAGGTCAACTTTGGAAATATTTACAACTGAATAAATTTAACCTTGAAAAGTCAATAATTGCAGGAGATTTTAATAGTAATGTGATTTGGGATAAATGGGACAGATGGTGGAATCACAGTGACGTTGTTCGTGAGTTAGAAGAATTAAATATTAGTAGTGTTTATCATAGTAAATACAATGAACAACCAGGTTGCGAGCAAAATCCAACTTTTTTCCTTCAAAGAAACCTTTCTAAACCCTATCACATAGACTACTTTTTTGCGAGTTCAGAATTTCATACAAGAATATTACAATTTGAAATTGGCACTGCAAATAAATGGTTAGGAATTAGTGATCATATGCCAATACTAATGGTAGTGGATATGAAGGGCTACACTTAACAGCTCCTTGATATAGGAAGACTTAAAAGAGTGGGAGTCTGGCCGATGGCTTAAATTTGATTTTTTGGACATATCCTAATTGAATGCAAAAACTATGTTTGCCAAGTCTATCAATTCCTAGAACTAGGCTTAACACTGCTTGAATAGCCTAGGCTCTGATCTTTCGGCCAGACAGAGTCTTCGGAATCATTTGAACTTTTAAGTCATTGTAGGAAGACTTAAAAGAGCGGGGTGCCACAATTTATTCTCAACCAAAAGACTATAACGGTGTCGCATTGCTAAAAGACTAGCAGCGCATAACTGTTACACAACCCTCCTTAAAAGAAGCCCTGAGCATTGAATACACAATTTTCAGGGGCTTTTTAGTTTTTATCCATTCCTAAATCCTTACTAACCTCAGGTTCTTCCTTTCTTTGCCCGCCTTCAACAACAATAGGTACAGGCCTTGCTTGAGTTCGCTTTTTTCAAAACGCACCGAGTAGGTAGCTGATCCGGTCAAATTCTTTTGTTCAATCACGCTACCTGTGTCAATATTGATCAGCTGCAGGGTAATATCAGCACTCCGTTTTAGTTTAACCTGGGCTTGAAACAGTCCGTCACTGGGATTGGGGTAGATCACATACGAATCAATAAGCAAGTCACTGGCTTTCAATTGTTCTGTAATCTCCTCGCTACGGTTTACCACTTTTATACTTTTTGAAAGAGATGATTTGCATTCACCTAAGGCACTATACAGGGTAATTCCATAGAAGCCTGGCTTCACAAAAACCAACTTTTGAACAGGATCAGTAGGAGAATTGAATTGTTTGATAGCGGAAGTATCTCCATCCATTTCCCAACGAAGTCCTGAAGGTTTTGGATTACTGATATCCACTACAATAACCGTATCGCCCATCACCACTTCACTGCTCGACACGAAGTCGGATTTTAAAAGATCCTGATTGGTTTTCAGCAAAAATGTTGCTTGTCCTTCACAACCATTTCGAGTCACCACTTTTAGATGATAAACCCCAGCCTTTGTAATTCGTACCGTTCGTTCCTGACTGTTAAAACCATTATCAGAAGACCAGGTGTAATTGCTGCCCGGATAACCGGCATCCAACTCATGAATTTGCCCCGTGCATAAAGTAACCGACGGACCAAGATTAACAAGTATGGAATCGGGATTCTTAAGGGTCACGGCCCCGAAGAACTGACAACCATTTTTGTCGGTTACCTTGAAAGCGATACTCCCCGAACATAGGTTCTGCGGAGCAAAGTTATTCAGTAAATCAGGCCTGTTTTCCCATTCAATCGAATAGGGTTGAACCCCTCCAGTGCAAATTACGTTAACCAATCCATCACATTGATTGTGGCAAATCGGCTCCTGAATAACCTGATGCTGCGCTACCAATGGTAAAGGCGCAGTAATATCAATCCCGAGCGTTTTGGTACAGCGGCGCTCATCTTTAACCGTTACCACATACTGGCCGGCAGCTAAGCCATCAAAGGTAGCACTTGACTGAAAGTGAATACCATCCAACGCGTATTGCTTGCGTCCTGTTCCTCCTTCGGAGCTGAGCGTGATTAAACCCGTATGATCCCGGGCACATAAGGGCGCTTGAGAGGAGGAAAGCATTATTTTCAAAGAATCGGGCTGAATAAGTGTAAACTGTAGCATAGCAAAACAGCCTTTACTATCCCTCACTACTGCGGTATGATTTCCTGCCGACAACCCTGAAAAAACAGGATCGTTTTGCTCATTGCCGCCATCAAGAACAAATACATAATGTCCATTGCCTCCCTGCGCATTTAGCTTAACAAAACCATCTCCCGACTGATAACAATTTAGATTTATTATAGTATCTGCTACTAAACTAAGCGCATCGGGCTCGGCAACAGAAACCGTTTGTTTTAATTCGCAGCCCATTTGATCTTTTACAATAAAGGAATAACTGCCTTTAGAAAGACCTGTAAATACACTATCGGCTCTAAAAACGGAACCATTAAGCGAATAGAGATAGGGCCATTTGCCTCCTTTCACCCGTAAGGCTATTTTACCATCCTCATTGCCCTTGCAAGACATGTTTTCAACATAAGCATCTGACAATGTTAACTGAATAGGATTCGTAATATTTATTGTATACTTCGCCTGACAGGTGAAAGGAATATCTCGGATTTTCAAAACATAATTCCCGACATCCAGCTGACTAAATACTTTTTCAGGTCCAAAAGGGGCGTTATCTAGAGCATATTCATAGTTAAGGCCTGGGCTTCCTTCTACTTTATCAACCGTAATTTTTGCTTTATTATCGATGCAATTAATCGGTTCAACCATATAATGAACGCTGAACGGCGATCCTAAACTGATTTCGTGTTCACTGATACAGCCCATGCCATCTTTAATAAATAATGTATACATACCATTTTGCAAGCCAGTAAATTGAGTATTCTGACTGAAGTTTTTTTGATCAGCAAAACTGAATTGATAAGGAGGAACACCTCCTTGTATATTGCTAAGCGAAACTTGCCCGTCTGATGCATTGCAAGAAGAAGGCTGGATTTTAACAACATCAAAGCTCAGTAGCGGATATTTATCTTGAACCAAAACCGTATCAACAATCGAACACCCTGTAGATTCATCCATTATTTGCAACTGATAAGAACCAGAAATTAATCCGGCAAATACACCGTTGTTATTTTGATCCAATTGCATGCCTTCTTTGATTAAGCTGTAACGAAAGGGGCCCTGACTATTGAGCACATTGGCCGTTATTGTTCCTTCCGGATACCCGCTGCATTCGGCAGTAGTGGTAGAGATTGTAGATTTCAACTTAAAGCCCGGCTGCAGGATCAACTCAATAGAATCCATGCAATCGTTGGCATCTTTCACCCAAAAAATATATTTTCCGGCCGTTAGGTTATTAAACAGATTCGATGAACCAAATGCAGCCTCCGAGTCCTTTAAAAAAGTGTAAGGAGGTGTTCCCCCGGTAGCTGCTACACGTACCTGAGCCTCGTTGGCGTTGAAACACTTATCCCCGACAACCAAAGGAGCTGATAAAACCAATTGCTGAGGTTGAAAAATCTCCACATGAATTGAATCGTAGCAATTATTATCGTCAACAACCTCAATAATATGCTTGCCGGATGCAAGGTCATCAAATCGGGGCGAACTCGAAAAGACTCCTTTATCCAATGAAAAGCGATAGGGGATAGTTCCACCGGATGCTGATACTGTTATTGAACCTTTTGCCGGATCATTGTAACAGCCATAATCTTTTTGATTTTCCTTTTTTAACTGAAGAGGATTGGGTTGATAAATCGTTACAAGCGTGTCAATGGAACAACCGGTACTTATATCCTGAATATGAATGGTATGATTCCCCGCCGAAAGGCCGGTTAACAGCGGGCTTGCCTGCGGAGCGACGACCCCTGTAGAGTAACGCAAATTATTCGGCCCGGAGCCTGTGACTTGCAGCATTACCCTTCCGTTGTCTTCTCCCGAACATTTAACGGAATCTACTTGAATCGATTTTACCAGGAGTTGTTGGCCATCGTTTACGGTTACAATCAATGAAGAGTCCGTACACCCATGCGCATCACGGACGAATACTTTGTATTCTTGAGGTGAAAGATTTGTAAATCGATTATTTGGGTAGAAGTGTACATTATCAATTGAATATTCAAATGGGGCAGACCCTCCACTTTCAACGGTTGCCGTAAAAGAACCATCATTACCGCCCCAACAGGAAACATCTGTTTTAGCACTTATTTGGGTAATGATCTGCGGGTAAGATTCAACAACTACCTCATTCAAGTTCATTTCACAGCCATTACTATCGACCACTTTCAATGTGTAAGTACCTGCGGCTTTCCCGGTATAAGTAGCAGATAGGAGATTTGTTTGTTGTTCTGCTCCATCGCAATAAAAAGTATAAGGCGATCTCCCTCCTGATGCCGATACAGTGATTGACCCCGTGCTTGTGCCGAAACAAACCGGATTATTTAAATCGGTGCGGGTAAACTGCAAGGGGGCTGCAGGTTGAGAAATTTCTACATCTAAAAAGGCGGTGCATTGGTTAGCATCACGAACATAAAAACGATGAGCGCCTGCAGCGAGAGCAGAAAATGTATCAGCCGAACCGTATGTCAAATTATCCTGAGAGTAGCTATACGGGCCAGTTCCGCCTGCACCAGATAAGCTTACCGAACCTGAATTCTGTCCGTAGCAGTTAACATCAGATGCTGAAGCAGTTAACAGAAGCTGTAAGGGCGCCGAAGGAATGTCAATCCTTACCGACTTCTCACAGTTATTCTCCGTGTTTTTCACATAAAAGGTATGCTCTCCTCCTGATATAAAATTAAATTGATTGCTTGATTGATAACCTTCATTGTCCACTTTATATTGAAATGAACCCGTACCGGAAGCAGAAACTGTGGCACTTGCCAATTCAGATGAGCATTGGGGCGCTAATACAACCGGTGGTGAAATGCTGAAACTTTGATCACCAACTAGTATTGGACCAAATGCGTTCACTTCCGCAGGACAGTTTTGATCCCTGGCTTCAACATAATACTTACCCGACCCTAAGCCAGTGAATTGATTATTTCCGGACCAGGCAGAATAATTTCCATTCTCTGGTTTATAACGATATTCAATTTTTCGATTATCAAAAGGTATGATGTTGAATGAAGCATTAACATTAATGGTTCCATCTGTTTGACAGATTTCATCCGTTGTTGTAATGGATTCGGCGTTAAGATTATTTAGGATTGGAACTTCAGGCACCGTTACTTCATAGGCCGCCGCACAAACGCCGTTGCCTAAGATTTTATTAAAAAGAAGCAGCTCCCATTTTCCTGAAACAATAGCAATGTACTCACCGTTTACAGCCTGCATACCAGCTAAATGAATCCCTGTCCCTGAGAGGTTATCCAAATTATATGTCTTCCCGAACAACTGATTTGTAAGTTGAAGTGTAAAAACACCATTCAAATCATTTAGGATGATATCTCCCTGCTCACCGGCACAAAGGGGAGGTGCAAATTCGGGCTGAGGAATTTTGGGACGAGGAAAAAAAATAAACGGATTCGAAAAATTACTGCTATACATCTTCGAATCATTATGATATTCATAATAATCCACAATTTCTTCACCAGTATCCGGATCTATAGCAGGTTGTCCGGTATCGGGATCTATAAGGTAAACCGGCGTATAATATTCGTTGTTTTTTAGAATTTTGGCAGCAAACTGAATATTATCACCTTCCCTTACTTCATCATCCAAATCCGATTTAAGAATGGTCACCGTTGAACCATTTTGATTACTGATTAATTTTTCGACTCCACCGTTTATCCTGTAGTACCAATAAACTTCACTATCCATAAGATAATCCCCGACAACACAAGAAAATCCTAATTGAACCGCTTCATCTTCGCAATAACTATACTTATCATTTAATGGCGCTATTTCAAAATCGGTGATTTTAATTTTTACATGATCTGATTCGTAATTGGGTTCATTATCATATCTTTTTCTAACGAATAAATCATAGTTTCCTGATGAAAAAGCTTGGGGGTTGAATGCGGAAGGATTATCGATTTGGTTAAAATAAGGACTCCCTTCTTCCCGTAAATAAAAACTGAAAGCATCTGAGGGACTAGCCATCACATTATTCACCTGAAGGTATTTATACAGATCAACACACCCTATGTTTTTACAAATACCTTTCGTTAACAGTTCACCAGTATTCACCCATTTTGGAATTTGAACCGCTATCCAAATGATATATAAACGATTGCCGCTTGTACTTGTTGTATGATCATTACATTCACGGCCATTGTCATCAAATGCTATATCAACCCGATCGTATCCATTTACAAAAACACCTGCATCAATAGGATAAGTAAAAGCTTCGTCTCTTATGTTTCCCTTATAAAGATAGTAGGGATTAACACTATAATAGGGACAATTATCAGGATCATCATATTTCCCAAGATCCTTAAAAGTAAAGGAAGCCCCCGCTTTATTTTCATAATTCACAAATACCTTATTATTGTAAACCGGAATATAACGCCTGCGACGAAATTTCTCTGTATATGAACAGCCGTCAGCGCAAGGTGCTGTATAATACGTGTTAACTTGTGAATATCCTTCTGCAAAATCCAGCAATAGAATTATCACTATAACCCATTTACAAATTCTCAGGTTCCTCTTTACTGGTTGCATGTTAAATAGGGATTGAGGGTATGAACAGTCTTTTGAGTTTTATAGTTTATCAATAAGAAATTGAGAAAGATTTTCCGATCTCACTCTTCCTGCCATCTGCAAACAGAGCTTGCAAAGCATATTTATAAGCGGTATTAATGGTTAGATTTTTATCCTCATACTCGTTTATTGAAGCATCAACAGTAGTGTATATTCTCATTTTATCTCCCTCAGCTTCCCTGAAAATAATATAGCGTTCAATTCCTTTTTCCTTGTAATTCCATCGCAATACGATTTTTTTTGCGTTACGATCGGCAACTCCATAAATCCGATCAATGGTTGGTTTAATCGCGCTTGTTATCTTGGCACTTTCAAACTCCGGATTTTCGACTGATTCAAGTCCACCTTCATCAACTGCTGCCAGTTTGTACAGATAAGCCATGCCGGCCTCAGCACTGTTGTCTGCATAACTTGAATCATTTTTACCTTTGGGAAGAACTGCTAATTTCTCCCATTGCGGGCTGTTTTTACCTTTACGATACACGATATGTTTGGCCACATCAGCACTACTACTGGGATTCCACGACAAGTAAACAGCTTTTTCATCGGCCTTTAATTGTTTTAGAGAAGGAGGGACCGGAGGGGTTTTATCGGGCCTTTTTAGTTCCAAAATTTCAGAGAATACAGAACTGTTGTAGCGTTTATCAATGGCTGTAACGCGGTAGTATATTTTCTTTGTTAATGTTTGCAGATCAAGAGTATCTTTAAATTGATTTTTAAGAATAGCGGATTTAGTGAGTTGTGAAAACTCCTGATCTATGTCATTGCCTTGAAAAACGCGATACCCCAATAAATCAGGTTCGGCATTTACCGCCCATCGTAAAGTCACGATTCCGGCGGTGTCTATTTTTCCGATTAATCCCTTTGGAGCATCAGGAGGAATGCTATCCACGAGTTGTACCATAAATGGAAACGATTCTGCACGTTCCTTAAACCGGCTAATGGCAACAACTTTGTAATATGCTACTGACAGAGGGTGCTCATCGGTATAATTTCGCTGAGTTTGTGGCAGTTGAGCTGCTACTTGCTGATAAACGCCTCCGATTTTTACTGATCTCCATATTTCAAAATTGCTTACCGTTTTAGCCAGAGTGTCGGGAAAATGCCATTCTAAATAGGCTTTCCCATTCACTTCTTCTGCTTTTTCGATGGCCGGACTGTCGGATAATGGAACCCGACCTTCTCCTTCAATAGCTGAACTCGGAGGGCCAAGTTCTCCAAATGGAGAAATCCCCCTGACACGGTAGTAATACTTTTTATAGTTAGCAGAAAGACTATCGGCCTTGTACATTAACTGCCCATGAGGCAAGTCGCCAGTAGAGGTATTGATCAAGGGATCGGGGGTGATAGCGATAAAATCGGTTCCGTTTTCAGAGCGTTCCACCACATAAGAGGTATACACATCTTCATAGAGAAATTTATTCCAGCTCAACAAAACCGACCTGTTTCCAAATTCAGCACGCAGGTCAATAGGTTTAGGCAGTGGCGTATAATCTTCTGTTCCTATAAACACAAAGCCGGTATCTATTTTAGCTGAGCCCTCAGGTGTCTTTACAAACACCTTATAAACGTATTTTTCATCCCGCTTAATTGCTCTATCAACCCAGCGAAGCGCCGCCATTTGAGCGGCCAATGGAGATTGATCGGCACAAAACATGGCAAATGAAAAACGGTTTTCTTGTTCTTTAGCCACGTTGGCCAATTGCACCATTGGATTATTGCTATTCCCCCCGGTTAATTCGAAACTTTCCCCATAAATAGCCTGGGCCATGATTGCGGCGTATTTGTTATTGGCTTTCAAATTGGGCTCCCATGCTGGGAGCGGAAGGGGCTTGAAAGCTGAACCTAGCACCACCGGAGCAGGCATTGATTGCATTTGATTATTTTTTATCAAGGTGTACCGATATATGGAGTAGCCATATTTGTTCGCCTGCTGCCAGACCTCGTAGCTGGAAGGTGCCCATCTCAAAATAATGGAGTCGGGGAGTGCCCTGGCAAGTAATGCAATCTGTTTTTTTGAATACTGCGTTGAATCTTGAGTTTGAGCATGCCCTTCAAGACTTATTAACATCAAGAAAAAACCAATAATTAATACATGTAGTTGTTTCATTCTTATAATTTCAAAAATTCAACATAGGTATCATGCTTAGGGTCATTAGAGCCTTCGACTCCGCTCAGGCAGACTTTACATCATATTCGTCACACTGAGCGGAGTCGAAGTGCCTATCTATAAGGCATCCGTTATTGGATTCCACATGCTCATTTGTTTTGATGGATGAATCAGTTTAATGCCTGGCAACAGGTAATTAATCCTTAATTTATATTCACCATATTTCAAACCTGTATAGGGCGTCTGTATAAACTGGCGGATCGATTCACTCATGCTGCCCGAATAATTAATTAGCTTGTTAGCCACAACCCCTTTTAAATTATTGTACTCACTGCTTAAGTATTTATCCATATTATACACGAGGCCACTATATGCCAAATTGTATTTAAAATGGCCTGCTTCAATATCAGATTGCTTTAGTACTGGATTTTCAGGATACTGAAATAAGTAAATACCCTTGTTTGGAGACATTGCGAACTGTTCCGGGTTTTGCCATTTAGCATTCAAGCCTTGCCCAAACTGATCATAAGCAGGTTTCATTAAAGTATTCACATAGTAATCATACCATTTATTGCCATTCAAATCAGGCTCAAACTGGATCATCGCGTCGCTTCTACCCGAAGAAAACACGCCCTCCATTTCATACTTATCGAAACGCTCTTCGCCATAAATAGTCGATTCAATTTGATAAACTCCCCAGATATAATTGGCTGATCCATCCGGCCTATATTCGGTCAATACCCTTCTTGCTCCTCCCGCGATAGTTGAGTTGTCAATTTTCTCACTCAGCGTAGCATACTTGCTCGTTTTAAAATAAGCATCAGTAAAAATGGCTTTCTCGGTTGTTTCTTCAATAGTGCCTTCAGCCGCACGGGTTCGTACAGCAATTGTATTTCCATCGCCCTGATCTATAGTAGTTGTATCATTACTGATGTTGCGGTCAATTGATTTATTTTGGGCTGCCGGTACATTGTATAATTCAAAAGCAATGATTTTATCGGTTTTAAGAGTTGGAGGAATATTAAAGTTCACCATTCGCTCCGCGGAATTATAGGATGCCGGCGCTTCCGCTTTTTCATTGTTATAAACAGCGGTGAATCTTAGTATCGATTTAAATCCTGCAGGATCAAACAAATTAGGCTGTCCTCTTTCAAGCTTAATATAACCTTGATTGTATTCATCCTTATAAAAATTCAGTTGATTTAGAATAGGGTAACTATAAACTACATTTTCATGCGGAATATAATCCGGAGCAGCTCCGGTAGTAAATGCGATGGTTTTTTGTTCTTTGCCTGGAGCACCGTTAAATAACACAGGCTTCCAGGATCCGTTAACAAACTCTTCATAAGCTACGCTTACTGCCGCTTTTAATTCTTTTTTACCAGGAAGTATGTCGAGCGATTTAAATGCCAACACATCGTTCTCTTCGTTCCACTCAAGGCTACCCGGAACCTCCGTAGCCCCATCGTATACTTTAAAGAACTCTAATTTAACGCGTAGTTTACGGTTTTGATCATTCAGGTCGGTTACTTTGAACTCTTTATCCACCGGTATATTAAACACAACCTGCGGCTTAGTAAACACATTCATTTCCGAAGTTTTATCAGCAGGAGTGAGTTCTTGTATAACTTTAACATTAGCCAATTCGTTAGCTACTTGCAATTGACATTCTTCGCCCAAGGTAAACTTGAATTTGCAATTCCCCCGTATTAATCCCCCCAGAATATTGTAATGACCTCCGACGGTTCCACGCATCCAAAAAGGATTGGGTAATTTGGCCTGCAATAAGGTCGCCGCCTATATTTACGATATCAAAATTGCCCTTGTACATGAAAAGATTTACACGAATACCAATCTTTCCTTCAAAATAACCATACACCTGACCATTGGCATACCAGCCATTTATTCCCACCGGCCCTGTTCGTCCCACACAGCTGGCTTCTCCATAATCTTTCAACATCATATCAAAACCAAGTCCTGCCTGAAAACGAGCATAAAACATCAAGAAGGAGAGGTCTCCGGTGTCAAACTTCAAATTAGCGCCGAAAGCGATTCCCTTCCCGGTTCCCAAGGCATTAAAATCGCGCATATAGTCTAACGACCCTCGGCTTTCGCCTAAAATAGAAGCAACTTCTGCAGGAGGAGGCGGGCTTCCCGGGATTTTATTTCCCACCATAAAGTAGGCATTGGCCCTGGCGAGATGCAACAGCTCTAAACCTATGGGTTCCTCCGGAGTGCCAATTTTAATGAACCATTCGCTAGGAGAGAAATACATGGCAGCATCGCCGGCCAGATTATCCCTACCAGTTCCTTTCAACACATCAGCTACGTTCACAATGGTTTTTAATCCTGCAAAAAAGCTCTTTTCTTCAATATTGGCGTCGATCGAAAGATCAGCTGACAATGACCCTCTTTCTCCTGTGCGAAACAGGTTGATGATGGAATTATCTGTATTGGATCCTGTACCGACATTTTTTTGCTTAGCAACAGTAGTAACATTACCGGCAAGCTTCGTTAATTCATCTGTTCCAAAAGCCGCTGGCGGGGTTATAAAATTGGCATTACCTAAAAACAACTCGCGATTTAAACCTCCATTTTTATTGAAAGCCATTTCAAACATAGCCGTTCCGTTGAAAACGGCTTTAGTGGCTGCACTCAGTTGAACAGCAGCTCTAACGCCAAGGCCCAGCTTTTCATCCGGCACATAATACATTCCGGAAGGCATTTTTCCCAAACCGCCGGCTATTGGTTCATCGGTTTGCAGCATGCCTTTGTAAGCGCCTCCTCCGAAACCGTTTAGCTTAAAAGCTCCTGCCAATGGAATACCATCCTCTAGAGTCATTAGAGCATCTGCATTCCAATAACGCAACGCTCCTACTTTACCAAACATCGCATGGGCTTTTACCTCGATACTGCTAAACCTTGCGTCAATAGTACCATGAAAACCACTGCCATATATAGGCGCTTCCTTAAAGAAATCCAAAGAGCCCTTAAGGGCGATTGCTCCCATATCAGCATCGATCAAAACTTTTTCGAGCTGAGTTTTATCATATATCCAACGCTGCAGGCCATCAACCTCCACCATTTTACTACATACATTCACCCTGGTGTCTGCCTTAAAACCAGCTTCTCCTCCACCACCTATATTGAGTCCTAAATCGACCCCTATAAAAGATTTATCACCCAATGAGCCTCCTTTTATACTTTTAACAGTCAGCGGAAAACCGGCCAGTTGCGGCGCGTTTTTATTTCCGGTGAGCGCGAAAGCCCCAAAAGTTATGAAAGGAGCTTCCGTTTGCACGGTTAAGTGTTCAAACTCAATTTCAGCGAGCGTGAATTTATTAGCACTAGAGGTTTCATCGGGGTTTTCAGTTAAGCTGGGAGTAATATCCATCTTCCCATTCAATACAGCTTTAGCATTGAATTGATCATCTACCAACTTAATGGTTAATGAAGAGGAAGGATATAATTGAACATTTGCTGCTTTGAATACATCAAAGGAGGTTGCTTTCAGGTTTTGAATTGCGAATAGATATTCATTATCACTACTAATGGTACAGCCATAACTAAAAGATTCGTCTTGTTTAGTGATTGGAATCATTATTTCTCCTCCAAAAGAAGCATATTTCAATTGATTGGCGATGATACCCACGCCTAATGAATTGATGGAGAAGGCCCATTTTCCTACTGAACCTTGCTTTAACGTAAGCAGGTTTTTCGCATCGAAGTAGCCACTAAAGCCCTGATCGTCAATGATCAGATTTTGGGCCCCAAGTTCTATACGTTTTCCGTCATCGGTTTTGTTTTTAAAGGCTTGCGGCATTTTTACAACAACTGAACGAATGTAAACCCCACGCCACAATTCATCATTTCCTTCATAAACGTTTGGATAATCTTTAGGGAAAGCCATCGACGGGGCATTATGTAGGTCGCTGAAGTCGAAAACAGCATCACTCACATGAAATGAGAATCCGGGGAGTTTTGGCGTCTGGAATGGTTCAATTTTGCAGACAGCCAGCATATCATCAAAGTCATTGGCCACCGTTTCAAAAGTACCTGTAACGTTGTGGGTACCGCTATAATCGGGCTTGCCATCTGGTTTTTCAGGCAGGAGCATATCGGGAGAAAACTCCACTTTTCCACCGAATCCCAGGCGTTTAAACCCATTGCAATTAAAATCAACAAAACATTTTTGCTGATCGGTGAGCAGCCTGGCCTTGCTGCTTAAAGGGATAGGTGCACAATACAAAAATTGCAGGCGGGCATCACCCATAATACCGCCATTGCTCGAGAACCGGATATTCCGTCCCATGAAATAAACCATTTTATTGGTACCCGGCACAGGCAATCGCATAAAAGCAGTAAAAGAGCCTCCATGTGTATCAAACGAAACATTTTCTATGGCCAAAATGTAATTCTTACCCCCTATTTGTCTTTTTAGACCAATTGGTACACTTGCTAAATTGTCAGGAGTTAAATTCTCTGTAAAATTGTTCGTTTCCTGCAATACGGCCATCAGCCAATCAGCTCTGCTAACGAGCGAATCGACTTTAGCTGCAAGTATAGTGGTGGTAGTATCTGAAGATGAAAAGGAAGCCGCCTCGGCAAAAACACCGAATGAAAAACAAAAAAACAAAATACTAAGTATATATTTTTTCATTAAACACAATATACAATTCAAAAGTTAATTTATTTGCTTTATAATTACAAGTAAAATTTCATCTTCCTTTTGCTGTACTGCGCGAACCGGCTTCGATGCACCTTGTTTAATGTATTTAAGGTTTTTATGTATTTCTGCCCCAACAACCATACAACTTGCTGTCATTCAGAATATTAGCTATCTTGTAGTCAAGTTAAGAACTAAGCTATGAATACACAGGACTATCTCAATTTCGCCCGCTACGAAAATCAACCGGTTTCTTTTATCGCCGGTTTTTCCGCATTTCAAGATCAAGGAAACGGATTGTACTATTTTAGTATGCTTGACGAAGTTGATGGTTCAGTTATTTTAATTAGTGAAGGCTATCCCAGTATCGCATCTCGGGATAACGGAATAAATGCTGTTGTTAACAACCGGGGTCTTGATGAACGCTACATGTTATCAACAGATGACGGGCGCTATTACCTGGCTTTAAGAGCCGCCAATGGTGAAGAAATTGCACGAACAGCTACTTTTAATACGGAAGCACAAGCCTTAGCGATGCTTCCAAGTGCCCGCAAAAAAGCAGCAGCAATAGCCGCAACGAAGCCTCAGGACAAGAAAAGAGACATCGATGATTATCTTCCGTGCAGCGCTTATGAAGGGCATTCTCGATCTGCAATTAATGACTTTACCACGTTTGAGGCCAATGGTAAATATTATTTTGCTATGGTGGATGCCAATGGAAAGGTAATGCTTAGAAGCGAAGGCTATGGATCTATTGCAGGCAGGGATAATGGAATACAATCAGTCATTGCCAATCGGGAGATAAAAGAACGCTATATTACAAAAGAGCTCTCTAATGGCAATCGCATTAAAATCCTTTTAGCCGGCAATCAACAGGAAATTGCAAGAAGCTGCCCCATTAAAGACGAACCCGTTGCTGTTCCAATGCCCGACGCTGTAGTTGAACCAAGTAAATTCAACTGGTGGTGGATATTTCTTCCGCTGTTAGTTTTAATTTTTTTAGCATGGAGAAGCTGTAGCAACTAACCGGGAAACCAATATCCTACAGAATTACCTAAAACGCATCAGATTTAAACTTAATAGAATAACGACTAAAGTCACCCCAACATCTGCCGCAATTGCAAAAACCAAATTACTGAAACCTAAGAAGGCCAGTAGTATAAAAACCAATTTCACAAGAATAGCGCCTATGGTATTGATCTTAATTCGTTTTAAGGTCGCTTTACTTAAGCGGATTAAATAAGGAATTAATGTAAGGTTATCATTCATTAAAGCAATATTGGCGGTTTCAATAGCAGTATCGCTGCCCGCGGCTCCCATTGCAATACCAACAGTCGATTGGGCTAAAGCCGGAGCATCATTTATGCCGTCGCCAACCATAGCCACGTTTTTGTATTGCTTTAAAAGATCTTTTATACGGGTTGCTTTATCTTCAGGAAGTAGTTCTCCATAAATTTTAGTTATTCCTACTAATGAAGCAACATATTTACCCGCGTGTTCATGATCACCGGTGAGCATAATAGGTTCTACGGCCAAAGCTTCAATTTCAGCTAAAGCGGCGGCACTTTCGGGTTTAATTTCATCCATCAGGCCAATAATTCCAGCTACGCCATCGCCGAAACTAACCACAACGCTGGTTTTACCTTGTGCAGACAGCTGCTCAACAATTTGCCGGGCTTCAGGGGTTACCTCCTGATGTTCTTCGATAAACGACAGCTTGCCTACATACACCATCTCATCCTGACATACCAGGCATTTTGCCGTCGCGCCCTTCCCGCTGATGCTTTTAAACGCTTCCGCTTTATGCGGTTCAAACCCCTCTAGTTTACTTGCTCCAACGATGGCCTGCGCGAGAGGGTGCTCTGAAAACACTTCGGCACCAGCGGCACAAGCCAGTAATTCCTCGCGGCTCGTTCCGTTTAAGGTGATCACATCTGAAACCACGGGATTACCGTAGGTGATGGTGCGCGTTTTATCCAAGGCGATTGCTTTAATGCCGGCTAAGGCTTCAAGGTATTTACCGCCTTTAACCAGTGCGCCTTTGGCCGAGGCATTCCCAATGGCCGCATAAATAGCAACCGGAGTAGAAATAACAAGCGCGCAAGGACAAGCAATTACTAACAATGAAATGGCCTGCAACAGCCAATGGTTCAAATCCTGTTTCATAACAAAAACAGGGATAATGAACAGCAACAGGGCTAAGCATATGATAGCTGGCGTATAGTATTTTGAGAACTTTTGAATGAATTTCTGCGTATTGGATTTATTAGCCTGAGCTTCAAACGTGAGCCGGATGATTTTCGCAAAGGTGGTATCGGCTGAGAGTTTGGTGGTTTCCATTTCAATGAAGCCGTTTTTGTTCAAGGTTCCGGCAAAAACAGTATCACCTACATGTTTGTCTTGTGAAATCGGCTCGCCTGTAATAGCGGCTTCATCGATCATCGTTTCTCCTGAAACAATTTTGCCGTCCATTGGAATTAAATCGCCGGGTTTTACCTGAATAATGGTACCGATTGCAATTTTATCAATTAAAACGGTTTCGCCTGTTGATCGTAAGGTTGCTGTTTTTGGCGACTTTCTTACCAGATCATCTAAAGCGGTTTTACTGTTTTCGATACCAATATCTTCCAGGCGTTCTCCCAAAACATATAAAACGATGACAACAGCAGCTTCAGGATATTCGCCTAAATAAAAAGCACCCATTACTGCAATAAGCATAAGCAAATTAATGCTGCTGAATTTTAGTTTGGACAGTGCTGTTACACCATTCCATAGCACTTTATGGCCAATCGCTAAAATGAAAGCGCCAAACACCAGTGGGGAGTAGGGCATTGGGATGTGAATGCCTAAAATGGAAAGAATTTCCAGTAGAATTACCGCAAATACTGCCGTTAAGAGATAAACGAATTTTTTATCGTGAAAAGGAAGCCTCATTGATTTGCTTATTTACACTAAGTTAACGAATATCTATGAGTGATTCTTTTAGGGGTAAGTCAAGGTATCCCATCTAGAAAAAACAATAACTTTAGACTTTCGAGAGCTGGGAGGTTTCATATTTTTTGATACTATTCCGATTGCAGGGATCTCAAGTTAATTTTATTCATGAGATTGCTTCCGCAGCAACTGCTTAAATTTATTGATTTGGCGTCGGTGGCGTAAAATGTGCACAATCGCATGTTCCATCATTTGTTCTATGTCGTAGCGCTGGCCCCAGGGGCTGAGTATCTTTTTAGAATCATCAAATTCTTCAAGATCGCCGTCATTAATATTTTTAAATACTTCGGTTGTAAAATAAAAAGCATCATTCAGGTCTTGCTGGAATTCTCCGATGGTTTTTCGAAACAGCAGACTAGGGCGTTCCATGTCCGATCCTTTGAGCTTTTGTATATAAATGGCATATGAATATGCCGCCCTCACCACATGCGCCAAAATGGTTTGTATGGATTTGCAATTGGGATCCAATGTGGTGTTATCAACGATAGTATTCAGTTCGGCCTCAGAAATGTCGCTTATTGTTTGCCGAAGCTCTGAAATTGCTCTTTCATATTCACCAAGCAAGGCGTTTACAGCTCCTTTAGTAGTTGAATGGGTCATTTTGGGAATTTTAGGCTTACTTGTTCATGGGATTAGCCAATGAATAAACAATCATATTGTCTTCAGTGTTCACCATGTTAGCATCGATCTTAAAACCTGTTTTTTCCAACAACCTCCTGGAGTTTAAATTATCAGCTCGCAGATCAGCTACAATGGTTTTAAGTTTCATGGTTTCAAATCCAAATTGAATAACTGCCAGGAGCACCTCTGTCATGATACCTTTTCCCTGAAATTCGGGTAATAACTCATACCCTACTTCGGCCTGAAAACGATCTTCAGACAGGTTCCAAAAGCAGATGGTCCCGATTAACTGAGGAGTGTTTTTAAAGGTAATTGCCCAATAGAAACACTCATTCGTACCTGTTATGATCTTATTGATAAAACTGCGGGCATCTTCGATGGTTTCAGCTTTGGCTCGGTCGAGAAATTCGTTCACACGTTCGTCTGATCTTAGCTTTAGTATTTCTTTCTCATCAGCAAGGCTAAGCTGCCTTAACGCTAAACGTTCTGTACTTAGGCCGGGGAACGGGTTAAATTCGATTTTATTGATCACGATTTTCCTGGATGAATCTCTCCTTAAAATACGCTTAATTTTTTAGAATAATTTAGGCGATCAAAAGCATTGCTACACTCATCACAAATCATTATTGATCTACTCAAAAAGCGTGGTATCGTTTAAAGCATTTTTTATTTTTTCAACAAGCTCATCTGCATCGAAAGGCTTTGACAGGTAATCATTCATACCAAACGACATGCATTTTTCGGATTCACCGGCAAGGGCATGAGCAGTTAAGGCAATAATTGGGATTTGCATTTTTAATTCTTTCCTAATCACTGAAGCGGCTTCATATCCATCCATCAAAGGCATTTGAATGTCCATTAAAATCATATCATATTGACCCCTGTGAACTTTTGAAACGACTTCTATTCCATTTTCAGCAAAATCAGGAACGATATTGTAGGATGAGAGCAAGGACTGAATTAATTTGGCATTAATAGCATTGTCTTCTGCAACAAGTATACGAATAGCACTTAAATCACTTATTTTGTTGGGCTTAGGAACAGTCGAAACAACTGTTGTTCGTTCAAATTCTTTAAAAGGAATTCTTATTGAAAAAGAGGATCCTGTGTGGGGAGCACTTTCTAAAGCAATGGTTCCCTGCATCAGTTCCACTAATTTTTTAACAATACTAAGTCCGAGTCCGGTTCCGCCGTATTCCCTTGAAATGTAATTTTCAGCCTGTTGAAATCTATCAAAAACTAATTGTTGTTTACTTTCGCTGATTCCAATTCCGGAATCAACAACCATAAACTCTACCCAAACATGGTTATTAAGCTGCCTGGAAAAATGAGCTGACACCTTAATGGAACCCTTCGCCGTAAATTTTATCGCATTATTAACCAGGTTAATAATAATTTGAGAAATTCTTAAAGGATCACCAAGCAAGTACGCGGAAATTTGGGGATCACAATCAAAAGAAAGCAAGAGTTTTTTCTCCGTTGCTTTTGGCGACAGTAAAGAATTTATAGAATTGAACACCTCCCTGATGTTTAAAAGGCGCTCTTCAATTACAACCTGCCCCGCTTCTAATTTTGAAATGTCCAAGATATCATTTATGATGCCTAGTAAATTATCTCCGGCAGTGCGAATAATTTGAATGTATTCTCTTTCTTCCGCGTTCTTCTTGTCAATCTTTTCCTCAAGTAATTTTGAGAATCCAAGAATTGCATTCATTGGAGTTCTAATCTCATGGCTCATGTTGGCCAGAAAGGCATCTTTTAGTGCGTTGGATTCCTCTGCCTTCTTTTTAGCAATTTCAAGTTGCCTTTCCATCTCCTTACGATGAGTAATATCATGAAAAGAGGTAAGCGTAAATTTATCGGCGCCGATTTCAATGGGTTGTATGGAGGTAAGCGCCCAGATCTTTTCTCCATTTTTTCGCTGAACAATGTTTTCTGCATCTTTAACATAACCATATTGTTTGTAAAGTGCTTTTGTTCTTTCACGATGCTCTTCCGATACTAAGTTTAACTCTACTGATGTTTTACCAATGGCTTCTTCTTTTGTATAGCCAAAGCTTGCAAGCAGCGACTCATTAACATAAATATACTTCCCATTTTCATTATCGGTTATTGCCATTCCTATAGGATTGCTGTCAAAAATCTGAAAGAAACGGGCATTGCTTTTTCTAAGCTCCTCCACAAAACTGTTAAATTGTTCGGTGCGAAAGGCGATTATTTTTTCAAGGTTTTGGTTGGTTTGAATGACGAGGTTTTCGGCGTCCTTCCTTTTTTTATCTATTCTGTTTAGTGTTTTTGAAGTAGAATAAATGATCGTCAATATAATGAGTATGAACAAAGTGGTATTCAATGCAATGGCGAATTCAACCGAAATAACACTTGAATGATCTTTCGCAATTATTAAGAAACCCAGGGTTAAGACTGCTAAATAAATAGAAGGGAATAGACGACGCGCCATTATGCTCCCCAAGCTAGAACCGGTAAACAACTTACCCATTCCAATTTCTGATTTTAATGAAAGAGTAATGGATAATAGTAAAAATGCAACGGCTGTATGTACGGCCATTGAATCAATAAACGATAGTTTGTAGAAGGAAGGGACTCGGTAGATGTAGGCAGGAATTGCTATAAAGGAAAATATGGAAATGAAATTAATGCCATACTGAGTTATTGTTTTAAAAATTGGATTAGAAAAATTGTATGCAAAAAAACAAAGACCTAGCAGGAAAAAAAAGAATGAGGTAGCCGGAGAAGGCCGCCCCGGCAAATAAGAAATATTTTCTTTAACGATAAGCTGATCAATGCCTAAATCGAAATTGAAGATGCTTTGAGCACTTAAGGCTGCGCCAAATACTAAAAGCAGGGTAGAGCAGGCTATAAAAATTTTCTTCTGTGCATTCAACTCTAAAAGAAACAAACAGCATCCTGACAAAATAAAGCAGAGAGCAGTGTTAAGTTTCATCGTATTGAAACCTGGCAACACCGTTTTAAGCAACTGAATGTCTAGCATCCAGCCAAAACACACGGATATTCCGAGAAGAATAATTAATGCACCTATTAGTAGAATAAAGTTGTTTCGCATAGCATGATTATAGCACTGTTAAAATTGCCATTGTTTTAATTATTGTCGAGTTGATAATGAAGTTGAGCAAGCCCCTTCTCAAACGACTTTGCTGTTATGAGTTTAAGTTTTTGTTCAGGCCTGCCGTCATTGAACAATTTTATACCGCTCCCAACCAAAATGGGAATAACCGAAATAATAAATTCGTCTATTAAACGCTCTTTCAAAAGTGCGTTTACAACTTCTGCACCTCCATCTACAAAAATATTTTTCCCCTCCTCACTTTTGAGTTTGGCTACAAGTTCTTTAAGACTGCCCGTGTAGAAATGAGTTTTACCTATGCTCGGTTGGGAAGTTCGTGTTAATACAAATGTTGTTTTATCGGCGTGAGGAAACTCTGAAACCTGAGTTAAAACCCATTCATACGTTTTTCTACCCAGAATTACCGTATCAACTGAATTGATAAAGTCGGCGTAGCCATAATCTTCTCCCTCTTTTTGAACGATGTCCAAAAAACTCAAATCATCATTAGGTTTGGCAATATAGCCATCTAAACTGGTGGCTATGTACACGATAATTTTTCTTTCAGTCGCCATTTTGCATTCTTTTACGCAACAAAAGTGTCAAATTATTTACCATTTCTTATTAAAAGGAATGTAGGCGATGTTTTCATTGCAAGAAAATAGATATCAAGAATAGTGTTTTTTGATGTTTTAAAGTTATAATATGTTATCTTCCAAACATAACCGAACAACTATTTTGCAATACGCCTATCGAAAAATCAGAAACATTTTATTCTTTTCTTGTTTCTTGTAGTAGCGATAATCGTCAGCAAATTTTAAGTGTTTATAATGCGCTCCAGCCAAGCTTGCGTAGCTCTAGCCAGCACCAACAAGTTATCTTCTTTTTTGGCTTTAAAAGCATGGTTGGCTCCTTCCAGTTTAACGAGTGTGGCTAAGGGCAGCGATGCACAAACCGATTCGATTAATGCCCAAGTTGCCAGTTCATCTCGGGTCCCTTGCAGAAAAAGCATCGGCATCTTAATTTCTTTCAGATGATCGGCACGATCAACAGAAGGCTTTCCAATGGCGTGCAGCGGAAAGCCGAAAAAAACGATTCCTTTCACCTTTACCTCCGGATGCAACGCCAAATACTGTGAACTCATACGCCCTCCGAAGGATTTGCCTGAAACAAACAGTGGAAGGCTGGGGAATAACTCCTGCGCTTTGTTGATAACAGCTTCAATGGTTTTGTGAGCCACCGCCGGAACATCGGGTCTTGCTTTTTTATGTTCTGTAAAAGGGAAATTAAACCGCAGGGTAGCAATACCCAATTCCCCCAGTAATTGTGCTAAGGTTGCTATAAAAGGATGATTCATACCTGCGCCTGCTCCATGTGCCAGTGACATCAAGCAGGTACTGTTCTCCGGAATGATACACTCGGCCGATACTGAACCAATGGATGGGGAAACGGTTATGGAGATGGATTGTGTGTGCATGAGTTGGAGCATTTTCCGTACTAAAATTAAGAAAAAGCATTAAGACAAAAACACACAAATTATCTCGATAATTTGTGTGAGGTCTAAGCTTCGGAATGCAAGGCAGTTTTTTTAAGGAAATCGCAGACGATATGCAATTTTTCGCATCGGACCTCTACAATCCAACAAATTATTTCATTAAATAACTATTATTTATTTTTAATTAATTATTTAAAAAGTATTTATATTTTTAATACAATCTGCCTTTTCTACCTGCTCTCTGTGAAAACAACTATTGAAAAACATTTATAGACCTCTCTATGGGTTTAATGAGATGCTTTCTACAGATTTTTATAATCGGCTGTGTCGACTCGTGTTTATTAATTACCTCCGGGCAAGCCCAAGATCTTACGAGCATAGGAGACGCTAAACCGCTTAAAATTACCGGAAGCATCTCGAATAGCAATATTCTCTATTTTGCAAACGGACTAAATGCCCGCAGGGATCCCTTTAGTTATTATTTCATGGGCAATCTAACCTTAACGCTGTTTGGGTATTCTGCCCCCTTTTCTTTTTCGGTTTCTAATCAAAACCGCCAGTTTCAACAGCCCTTTAATCAATTTTCATTGCATCCCACCTACAAATGGGTAACTGCACATCTGGGAGTAGCGAGCATGAGTTTTTCTCCCTATACCTTGAGCGGCCATATGTTTAACGGCGTAGGTGTAGAGTTAAATCCTCCGGGGAAATTAAAATTAAGCGCAATGGTCGGCCGGCTCCAGAAAGCGGTTTTCCCAGATACCACCAACCTTAACAGTTCTGCAACCCCTGCATTTGAACGTTGGGGTTATGGACTAAAGGCCGGGTATCAAGTTGAGGGCACGCAAATAGAGACCTCATTATTTACCGCAAAAGATGATAAATGGTCATTACCCGTATTATCTGATCAACTTGAAGTGCAACCTCAGGAAAACCTTGCAGCTTCTTTCAATGTTGGCAAGCGTTTTTTCAGGCGATTTAACATTTCGGGAGAGTTGGGCTGGACGGCTATTACCGCTAATTCAAATGCTGCATATAACGGATTAATCCTGGGTGTATTTCACGCTAAAAAAACCACTTCTTATTACAAGGCCTTTAAAACCACATTTGCCTATACAGGCACGAGATACACTGTCAATGCCGGCTATGAGCGTATCGATCCCGGCTACAGAACACTCGGCGCCTATTATTTCAACAATGATCTTGAAAATATAACGGGAGGTTTTACTACTCAATTATTCCAAAGTAAAGTGAACATTAGCGCAAATGCAGGTGTGCAGCGAAACAATTTGGACGGAGCACAAAATAGTACCATGCGTCGGTTAGTAGGGGCAGCGAACGTGACTTTTAATCCCAACAATCGGCTTAATTTCACGGCAGCTTATTCTAATTTTCAAACGTATACCAACGTTCGGTCTGATTTTGACCGGATCAATCAGCTTACTCCATACGAAAACCTTGATACCCTAAACTTCAGGCAGATTTCAAAAAATGCTTCATTGAATACAAATTATGCCTTGTCTACCAAAAAAAATAAGCCTCAGAACGTATCACTGAACTTCGTTTATCAAACCTCTTTCGATAAGCAGGGAAACAACGCCATAAATCAAGGAGGCGATTTTTATAATGTTAATTCTGCTTATACCATTGGCTTTCCGAAAAAGAACATAAACGTTTCGGCCTTTTTTAATCTAAACTACAATAACACAGCTACCATGCAGTCATCCACTTTAGGCCCAACGATTTCAGTTTCAAAAACATTTTTCCAAAAAACACTTAAAACGGCGCTGAATTCTTCTTTTAACTATGCATTTGCCAATTCAAGTCAAGTCAGCCGGATTCTAAATCTTCGTGGTACGGTAAGTTATACCGTACTCAAACAGCACAACCTAAGCTTAAACATAGTAGCTCAAAACCGGATTAACCGCGCCTTGAATGGCACCGCGATCACTGAATTTACCAGCACCCTGTCTTATAATTACAATTTCAATTTGGATAAAAAAGAAAAGGAAAAACTAGTAAATGCACATGAAATGATGAAAAAGAAGGAAGAAGAAGAGCGGGCGATTGAGGCTGCTGCCCGGGAAGAAAAAAGAAAACTGAAGACCAGTGTATTAAGGGAAAAGAAGAAAGCTTTGCATGAACGGGAAACAATCCTATTTCCTATTCCTGCTCTAAGTAGTAAAAAATTAGACATGCCAGATGTAGCAGAAATTAAGAAGAAAGTGATTGTTCAACAAGTAATAAATAAGCGGGAAAGCAAATGGAATGAGAATGATGCAATTGCCACTTATGACGACATGGAGATCGAATCGATTAAAATAAATCAGAAAGGAGATATCATAATCAGAGAGCAAGATGGCAATGTTTTGAAAATAACGGCCAATGCAACCATGTATGAATCAGATATAAAGATTACAGATAAAAAGGGGAATGTCTGGATTATTTTCAAAGACAAAAAAGTAGTGAAAGTGCAATAACAGCATAATAATTAAAAAGTTAACTGTGACTAAAAGAATCATCGCTATCATTTTGGGCTTGCTGTTAAGTGCTGCCGGAGTCATTGCGCAGAATTACCCTGTACAAGTTACACCGGTAATTATGCCTCCCTATTCGCTGTATTTAGCTGACTATGGTGTTTCCGCGGAACGTTTGCAGTTAAGCATTTTACTAAAAGATTTAAACAAGCCTGACTTTGATGCTCGTTTGCGACTTACCATACAAGGAATCAGCAACACTATTCAGCTAGTTACTAAGCCAACCTATCAACCGCAACCGATTAAGATCGAAGGAGGAGTTCCGGTACTATTAACCGGGGCCGACATTGCCGGATATTTTGATTTGAACAACCTAACTATTTCCGGGGCAGCGCAACAGCTGCAACAAAATGGCAAATTGCCCGATGGTGTTTATCGTTTCAGCTTTGAGGTGCTTGATTACTACCAAGGAAGATTGGTGTCCAATAACGGCTCAACACTCATTACTGCATTTTTAAATCAGCCGCCAGTTATTAATCAACCCCAAAATGGAGTAACGCTGAAGGTTATCCAGCCTCAAAACGTTCTTATCCAATGGACACCTCGCTCAACAGCTTCCTTTAACTCCGCTTTTAGTATTTATTACAAGGTGCAATTGGTGGAGCTATGGCCGGAGGGAAGAAATCCAAACGATGCTTTTAACGCTTCTCGTCCTTATTTTGAAACCATTACCGACCAAACACTTCTTGTATATGGCGCAGCTGAACCTCTACTAGAGCCGGGCAGGAGTTATGCCGTTCGTGTGCAGGCCTTAGATGCTGAAGGCCGTGACATGTTTTTGAACAAAGGTTACAGTGAGGTGGTACAATTCCGTTATGGTTCCGCTTGTGAGCCGCCTCGCAATGTAAAGGTTGAAGAAATAAACTCACATTCAATTACAGCAAGCTGGGAGGAAAGTTTCGACATAAACGGCTACAAAGTTCATTATAAGGAACATAATAAACTGGGTGCAGCGTGGTTTGAAGAAAGTACATTTCTTCACCAGTTTGTACTGGAAGGTTTAAAAGCGGGAACAGAATACGACATTGCAGTTTCATCTTCCTGCATGGGTAAAGACGGATATTATGGGCAAACCATCACCGCGAAAACCGTTTTACCGGAGCAAGGGACTTTTATGTGTGGCAATCCTGCTGCATTTATTGAGATCAACAGCAATGATCCCAAAATCATGCTACAGTCAGGCGAAAAGGTGAAATCGGGAGATTTTGATGTAACTATTACCAGCATTCAAGGCCAAAATGGCACTTTTTCAGGGGAAGGAACTGCCTATATCCCTTTCCTTTCTGCATTATTACCGGTTCATTTTGAGAACATCTACATTAACAAAGACAATCAGCTGGTTCGCGGCCTCTTTTATGTCCCTGCCGGCAATAACAAGAAAGGCATTCAGACGCTGGATCGGCAAATTGCCGACGATTGGTTGGCTTCAAATACTGGAACCATTCAAATCGGAAATGCAACTCTCGACATTGCAATACCCATAGAGATTGCTGGGCCGGAAAGCATTGTGTATGTTCCTGGTTCAACAACCGCAACTATAACTGCTACCGATAACAGCACGCATATTGTTCAGGTAAACCCTAATGCATCCTCAACATCTATACAGGATAAAAGTGGTGATATTTATGAGCTGGATAACAAAACCGGAACCGTTAAGAAAGTAGGGAATACTGCTGCCGGAGCATTAGCCGCCGTAAACGGCAACAAATTAAATCTTGAAATAGGAAGCGTAAAATTTGTAAAAGCAAGCCATTTTGAATACGGCTTTGACAGTTACCAAGAAGGAAGAAAAGCAGGTAATTATGAAACGGTAAGTGAAAATTACCTGGCCGCCTGGAAATCCACCGAAGCAGGCCAAAGTGATAAAGTCAGTTTTAGCGTCATAAATGGTAAAGTAAAGCTAGATGAGAAGAAAATACGTTTCATTACCCGTACCGGCATCGAATATTTTGTCGAAAACAAAACGTTAACCATTGCCGGAAGTTCAGCAAACGACGGGCAAGAACTTTATGCGTATTACCCTGAAAATGGCAACGACACCACTAAGGGAAGCAATATCGGAAAGTTGAACGTGGTGAGCTACGCACGAAAAAGCTTAAAACTGGTGTTAGTGCCGGTAGATGGAGCAATACCCAACGTTCTGGAGCTGCAAAACAACCTGAATGATATTTACTCACAAGCAGTAGTTGATTGGAAGGTTAGTGTCTTGACCAATTTCAAAGCTGATAATAAGGCCTTAGGGGGAGATCATGCCTTGGACATAGGCAGCGATGCTTTGTTTACAAGCTACTCTGAAGAGATGAAGACTTTGATTGCTCAACTCAAAACAACCACTGGTTATGACCCTAATTCCTTTTACATTTTTGTAATCGGCAATCCTGGTTCCACAAACGCTGATGTTGGCGGTTATATGCCGCAAGCTAAACATTACGGGTTCGTATTTACCAATATAGCTGTTAATGTTAGTCGCACCATCGCACATGAACTTGGTCACGGAGCGTTTGCGTTAGAGCATCTTGATAATGACAGCGAAAATCTAATGTCGAAAGTAGAGAGTACGGGCGCCGCTCTTTACAAATACCAATGGGATTTGATACATAACCCGAAGATGGTTGTAAGTGAATTCGAGGAGGATGATGAGGGTATGCTGACTATTTCATTGAAAAACATTAAAGCTTATTTAGAAATGATACGTTCAAATCGGATTGCCGGGCACTCCATTTTATTCAAGGCCAACAATTTAAATGTTGAAAACGAATATGAACAGCACAATATTGAATTGGGAAATTACACTTACCCCAACATTAAACTCAGAACGTATGCGAAAAAAGCATCCTATAGTTATAACCCAGCCTTATTTGAAGAGTATTTAGATTTAAAACAAGGTATTTTTACAAATGAAGTATATTATGGAATAGCATTCAATGACATTGAGGAGAATAGATTCATTAAAATATTACTGGAAAAAAGAGATGACAGAGATCGTTTAAGCCAATACCTCTTTGGTGCATGCGATTACCTGGAAAAACTTCAACAAATCCATACTGCTTCGTACAATAAAAAACTTGCTAGCGTAACGTATTCCAATAACTGTTCAGTTTCGGGCCAGGTTAGGCAAATTAATTCCATAGCTTATGATAATCTTTCCTGCGGATTTGGACCAACTGTAAATAAAGGCGAAGCTGTTTTTATTGATCCTTCCAAGTACAAAGCGAACGAACATGGTTTTGATTTTTATGATGGAGACAAGTTGATTTTTTATGTGAGCTATTACAAAGGCAAAACAGATAGCGCTACCTATTCTACTAATTTAATAAAACTGAAGGAGTGGTTGTTTGGAGGGAAGGAGGCGCGATTTGATATAAAGCAGAAATTAAGTTCAGCTCAATTATCAATAAGTAGCGAAGGGCTTTCTGAGTTGATTAAACATGAGGGGAAGGTGAATTATGTATACAATGATGCCAAGGGTGCCAGATCAAGATATTGTAACGAGCATAAAGGACATAAAGAAATTAAAGAAGGAAGTTTTATTTGTGCAGAATCTGAACATCAGGTTATTAAGGATGGGAAAACTAAAACAGGCTATCCAACTATTGGGGTTGGACACCTAATTATTGGCGAAGATGAGTTACAAAAATGGTGCAACAGCCAACCGATTTCAGATATCGATGTAGAAGAGTTACTTAAAACAGATGTTAAAGTTAAAGCAGAAGAATTATTAAAAAATGCAATAAAAAATATACCGGATGCTAAATTAAATCAATGCCAATATGATGCACTAGTTAGTATTATTTTTAATCGAGGCATCGGTGTTGAAAATAAAAAAGGATTTAAAAGTTCTAAATTATGGAAAGAATACTTAAAGAATGGAATCTTCGATAGCGATGACCCAAGAGAAGTTGAAAAAATGAAAGATTTCTTAATTAACGACGGTTCTGGTCAAGCAGGTTCCAATAGAAGAAATGACGAAGCCGATTTATACTTTGGTTGTACATATTTAAAGTAATACGATGAAAATAATACCTAAGCTATATATAATTGCATCAATTGTTTTGTTTTTTAGTAAGTGTTGTTTTTCTCAACACAAAATAAGAATTGGAGAAAAAATAATACAACCTGAAACTGTAAATTCATTTGATTTATGCGGATCTTGGAAAATTATACACAAAGATTATGTAGCAGAGGAAGAACGATCAAATTTCATTAAACCTTTGGAATATATTAATAAGAGTATCTTTTCGACTCGAAAGTCTCAAGGAGAATTGGGCTATGGAGACTATGTTAGTTTTACTGATTCTCTTTATCTGCCCTTTTCGGTTGGTCTGCCAAGTTTAATTGTAAACCCAAAATATAGAAAACAAATTATAAAGATTAATCCAGAAGATGGTGATTATGATCCAAGACTAGGGACTCAAAAATTGTTATCGATTGATGTTTTATGCCCACTGTACTTAGATTCGGAAACTCAGATAGAGTTTTCAATATTGGCATTGTCATCAGATTTAATATGTATAATCTATGATAATACATATGTATATCTACAAAGAGTTATTGGTTCATTTACATGGCATAAAGATAAGAGTGGATTTTTCTATGCAAATATTATGGGTAGCAATGATTTTAAGATTATAATTCCATCAAATAAAAAAACAAACAACAGTTTACTTGAAGTGCTTTTTGTCGACCCGACTAAAAAAAATTTAAAGTATGCTTATGTAGAAAATTTCATTGCTTCTGATTGCAACAATGGAAAAACAAATATTTTATTTCCTCCAAAAAACGAAATGGTATCCTTTGACAGTTGTAAGATTCCAACAAAGAATATTAAAAGCAATATTCTAAGAATTAATGGTGGTACTTATAATCCATTGGATAAATGGCAAGTAAAGTGGCGAATCCTAGAAAATCCATTATTTAAAGGATTGAAGAAGATATATACTCCTAAATCAACCATCTACTCTTCAATAAATCCTCCTAGGCCCACAAAAATGTACCTGATTCAAGGCAACGAAGTAGAGGTCTTGGAAGAAAAAGGAGAATGGATACGGATCCGTTTTTATGGCAAAAAGACAATTGAAGGCTGGATTAAAAGGACTGATGTAACTAAATGATGTGAGCACGTACTCTACTGAGCCTTCAACCATAAGTTGCTTATTAATAATTATTTAGTCATTTTTATAATCAAGTTCGATCAAAAATTATTTTTTTAAAAAGTTAAAAACAATAGCTGATCTACTATCTATAAAACATCTTATGAACCGCACTCAAATACAGTTTCTTGGCCATGCTACTTTTAAAATAACTACACCGGAAGGTAAATCGATTATCGTTGACCCATGGTTGATTAACAACAAGTTTATTCCTGAGGAATATAAAAACCAGCCAAAGATTGACCTGATGCTGGTGACCCATGGCCATGACGATCACTTTGATAATAAAATCGTCGACCTTATTGATCAGTATCAACCCAAAGTAATTGCAAACAGTATTTGCCGCTGGTATTTATTGGAAGAAGGGGTCAATTCAAAATTAATAGAACCTTTAAATCTTGGGGGCACCATTTCATTGCTTGATGTAAAAGTAAGCATGGTAAATGCTTTTCATCTTTCCCATATCAATATTACGAATACCAAAATCGATTATCCACATGCTGCTAACGGATATATTTTGCAGTTATCAGACGATGTTCGGATTTATTTTGCGGGCGACACCTCAATTTTTGGCGATATGAAACTCATTGCCGAGATCTACAAACCCACCATCGCCGTATTGCCCATAGGCGATCGGTTCACCATGGGACCACTGGAAGCGTCTCATGCGATAAGAATGCTGGATGTAAAACATGTTATTCCATTCCACTACGGAACCTATCCCTTCTTAACCGGAACTCCTGAAGAATTGGTAAAACTTACATCCGATATTGAAGGACTTACTATTCATGCTTTGAAAGCAGGGGAGATGCTTGATTGTGGAAATCTATAAAAAGCAGTCCATGTTGTTTTAAACATTCTTTATCAGATAAATCAATGATGAATATTCTCCCGTTTGTTGCGCTTTAAGGTTGGAATGTAATCCGGTGAAGAATGCGGGCAACCATCTTTTTTGTCCGTATTTGTGTTGCTCACTTAGCAAACTAACATAATAAGAATCAAAAATCATTGGTCTGGTTTCGGTTACTTGCATGCTTTCCACACTCACCAACTCATTAATGGATCGCTGTGAGAAATGAAACAAATGGCGAGGAACATCATAGGCCGCCCAATACTTTCCGTAATGAACAGCATCGTATGAATTATAGTTAGGTACCGCTATTACCAAAAGGCCATCAGGTTTAAGCAAGTTTTTTAAACGCGCAATGGTGGCCGGAAGATCAGGCATATGCTCCAATACATGCCACATGGTAATCACATCAAATTGTTCTCCGTTTAACTCTTTTTCAAACAAGGATGGGTAAATATTCTTGCCGGTTTTATTGGAGGCTAATTTCGCCGCCTTTTCGCCAGGCTCAACACCGGTTATTGTCCAGCCGGCCTTCATACATGTTTCAAGAAACGCCCCCGTTCCGCAACCAATGTCTAAGAGCTTGCCTGTTTTCTTATGCTTGCTAATTAAGCGCAGTTTGTTTTTTAAAGCATATTTCCGAACAAGTTGGTACGCTTTTTCAAACAGGCCTTTGTTCCCATCTGTATGTGAGATGTAGGCTTCGCTTTCATAATACTTGCCCAATTCGTCCAAAGGCGGGCGAGGCGTAGTTACCAGCAAACCACTTTGTTCATCTAACAAAATAGTAAACTCTTGCCCGCTAACCGTATGGTCCTTGCAAGTGATAAATTCAACTAAAGGATTATTATGTATTGGCGAATCTTGAACTATATCCATAAAAGGTGTTAATGCTTATTCTAAAGCGCTAAAGTACAAAAGATCATTAAAGGCCGATGCTAATAAAATCATAAATACCGCGATTGCTTCACATAAAAAGCCCCGACCAATTTATTTAGTCGGGGCTTTAAAATTACTTTGTTCTAACGTTACGATTTCGATTTACTCACCAACTCTGAAGTGATTTGCAAACTTTCGTCTTTTATGTAATCATTATTTAATGGCGAACGATCAGCTCCTTTAGCAATGGGTTTGAGGCCTTGTACAACCCGACGGCGATTATAGCGTTCTAAATCTTCTGCTTCTTTTACTTCACGCTCTTTTTTCAGTTCATCTTCATTTAGTACTACTGATTTTTGTGTGCGCGCTTTTTCAACTTCTTTAATGTCTTCCAATAAATATTTATACTCCGGATTGGCTTCCATGCGTTTTTGATGATCTGCCACTAGTTGAGCGTCGATTGGTTTCAGGTTAGCAACAGGAGTATATTTCGCAGGTGCAATTTGATCCCAAGGCAGTGCGGTGGGCTCTGAGCTTTCACCAAACTCACTTGCAGGGAACATGCTAGGAAATTGAATATCAGGAGTAACTCCTTTATGTTGTGTACTTCCTCCGCTAATTCTGTAGAATTTAGCAATTGTCAAATTCAACTGACCTAAGTCCTGATCTTTATTAACTAACTCATTTAATGAAACAGCAGTTTGAACAGTTCCTTTTCCGTAACTCTGTTCACCAACAATTACTGCACGTTGATAATCCTGCATTGCTGCCGCGAAGATTTCAGAAGCTGATGCGCTGAAGCGATTGATCAACACTGTCATCGGACCAGTGTAAACCTCTTCAGGATTTTTATCTTCATTAACCTCCACTTTACCGCTAGCCTCACGAACCTGAACAACCGGACCTGTTTTAATAAACAAACCGCTTAATTCAATAGCTTCTTTCAGCGCCCCCCCGCCGTTGTTACGCAAGTCGATTACAATCCCGTTCACTCCTGCAGCTTTTAGTTTAAGCAGTGCTTTTTTAACATCGCCAGAGGTAGTGTTATAATTTGGATCACCACGACGCATTGCATCCCAATCAATATAAAAATCAGGAATGCTAATTACACCAATCTTATATTTAGCACCATTATAGGTTACTTCTTTTACTTCACTTTGAGTTTTCTGTTCTTCCAGAATTACTTTATCGCGAACCAGTACAACGGTTTTAGGGGTAGAATTCAACTCAGCACCTGATGGCAGTATCTGCAAACGAACAGTTGACCCTTTTGGTCCACGGATTTTTGCAACCGCATCATCAATTCTCCAACCAACAATATCTTCAAATTCACCATCTTTCCCTTGGCCAACAGCCACAATCCTATCATTAGGATGCAGCATTTTACTTTTTTCTGCCGGCCCGCCTTTGGTTAAGTTTATAATTTTTACATAATCATTTTCAGTACGAAGCGATGCTCCTATTCCCTCCAGCGCTTTCGACATATTGATTTTAAAGTCAGCGGATGAGCGTGGAGACAAATAAAGTGTATGCGGCTCTACGGTTTCTGAAAAGGAATTCATGAACGACTCGAAAACATCTTCACTTTTCAGCTTGTTCAATTGCACTTTTAAGTTTTCATAACGTTTCACTAATATTTCCAAAGCTTTCTTTTCATCCTTGCTTTGCAGTTTTTGGCTGATGAATTCATAGCGAACACGTTTGTTCCAGTAATCGTTAATTTCTTGAGTAGTGTTAATCCAAGGCGCTTTCTCGCGGTCAATCACATATACATCATTTGAATCAAGGTTAAGCTTTCCTTTAAGTGTTGCCAATGCATAATCTATGCGCTCACTTAAGCGGTCGGCATAGCGATTATAGATAAAATAGGCCGCGCTCAAGTCGCCTGACTCTAGCTCATCATCAATTTGATACCTGTATTTTTCAAAATCTTTAATGTCGCTGCTCAGTAGGGTAGTGCGCGAACCATCCAAGTTATCAAGGTACTTATCAAAGATTTTTGTCGACAAGGAATCGTCAATTTTTACCTTTTTATAATGATAATTAGCAATAGCGCCCGTAATTATTTTCGAAACCAAAAAGTGTTGTGGCTCGGGCTGTAAATTGAATTTTCCGGAACTAACGTTGTCGGCCAATTTATTCGGAACAGAGGCTTGGCATGAAGTAATGGTTACCGCCAAGGCAATTGATAATAGTCTCTTGATCATCTTCTCAACATTTAAAAACAACGCACAGTTACGATTGTAAAGGGTATAAACTTTAATAGCAAACTCAATATTACAAGTAATTTAAGTACAAAAAAAGAAAGAAATTTGTTTTATATAGCAATTATTACACTGAGTAAAAGTTGTGATACAGGGCAAACAAAAAACAACGAAAATGTTAATCATATATTACATTGCATTGTTTTAACAGTACAACCAATGAATCGTAAACACAAGAATATACACTTAAAATTCTCTTTATTAACCATTGCTGCTTTTGGATTGGCAACTATTTCGGCTTCCGCACAGCTTATGGACGGGCAAAAAAAGCTGACCAGAGCGGATTCCCTGCGTGGAACACTTAGTCCTGAACGAACCTGCTTTGATGTAAAATTCTATCACCTGAATATTAAAGTAGATCCAAAAGCAGAAACTGTTGCAGGCTACAATGACATTTCACTTGAAGCAGAAAATGATTTTAAACGCATCCAGATTGACCTATTCGAGAACATGAAGGTAGATAGTATCACTTGGAAAGGTCAACAACTGAACTACTCACGAGAATACAATGCTGTGTTTATCAACTTTCCGGAAACCATAACCAAGGGCAGCAATCAAACGCTACGCTTTTATTATTCAGGCAAACCAATTGTTGCTGCCCGCGCACCTTGGGACGGTGGCTTTATTTGGAAGAAAGATGCAGCCGGATCTGATTGGGTGGGCGTGGCCTGCCAGGGAACCGGGGCTAGCTTATGGTGGCCCAACAAAGATCATCAAAGTGACGAGCCTGACAGCATGATGATTAGCGTAGCTGTGCCTTCTGATTTAATGGATGTTTCAAACGGCCGCTTGCGTAAAAAGGAGGATTTGGGCAATGGGTTTACACGTTATGATTGGTTTGTAAGCAATCCTATCAACAATTATGATGTTACTATAAACATTGCTAATTACAAGCATTTTAGCGATAAGATTAATAAGTTGGATCTGGATTATTACGTACTGCCTGAAAACCTGGAAAAGGCCAAAAAGCAGTTTCAGCAGGTTAAGCCCATGATCACTTGTTTTGAAAAATATTTCGGAGATTATCCGTTTACTTCCGATGGCTATAAACTGGTTGATACGCATTATTTAGGCATGGAGCATCAAAGCGCCGTTGCTTATGGCAACAAATATACAAATGGCTATTTAGGGAGAGACCTTTATGGATCAGGCATTCAGCTTCGGTTTGATTATATTATCATCCACGAAAGCGGACATGAGTGGTTTGGAAACAGCGTAACGGCTAAAGATATTGCGGACATGTGGATTCATGAAGCCTTTACCAGCTACGCAGAGGCTGTTTATGTAGAATGCATGTATGGACACAACGATTACCTGAAATATGTTAACAGTTTCAAAACACGTGTTTTAAACGATGGCCCGATCATTGGCCCTTATGGTGTAAATCAGGAAGGCTCGGCCGATATGTATCCTAAAGGAGCATTAATGTTAAGTACAATCAGAAGTATTATTGACAATGATGCGGTTTGGTTCAGCATTTTAAAAGGCATCCCTATCGATTTCAGACATAAAACCACTTCCACCGATGAAATAATAACCTATATGAACCGTAAAACCGGAATGGACCTTACCAAAGTATTTTATCAATACTTGAAATATGCACATATTCCTGAACTTCAGCTGAAAAAAGAAGGCAACGCAACCCTTTACCGCTGGAAAGCCGATGTACCCGGATTCGATATGCCTGTTAAGATTGATACCGGCAAAGGCTGGCAATTAATTAAGCCGGGTTCTGAATGGAAAAGGCTGGAAAACATTCAACCTTCGGCTATTAAATTCGCAACAGATCTTTACTATTTTAATGTTTCTAGGCAGTAGATTTAAATTAACTATAACCACAAAAGGCTCATACATAATTACTTGAGCCTTTTTTATTTTCCAGCCTTTGTTATATTTGAGAAAGATTTTGTGAAGATGGAACAACAACTTGGCAATAAACCTTTAGCAACGACTAATGACAGCCGTTATATTCTACTTCCGATTTGTATCATTATGGATCTTATAGGGATGAGTTCATTCACTGTGCCTATTATTGGAGAGGCATTTGACGTGTTTTGGGCGCCCATTTCGGCAGTTGTCTTTTTTGCTATGTTTAAGCGTAAGTTGGGTGTGATCGGAGGAGCATTTAGTTTTCTGGAAGAAATATTACCCGGAACTGATATCATACCTACCTTTACTATTGCCTGGATATTGAAATATTTGGTGAATACTCAAAAAACAATAATTTAGAGTAGACTACATACTTAAACCTATTCAACTGCGTTTATAAAACATGGAAAAATTAGTTAAGAGAATGGTGAAAAATGCGGAACAATTATCATCGCCCGTTCGTACCTTTTTGTTTCGTTGTTATACTTGGATTAATAAATAAGTTTTGATGCCTTTTCAGCTTGTTTTTTCTGTAAAAGTTTTATTTTTGCGTTCATGAGCAGAGCAGATAAGTTAATCCCAAAATTGATGCGCATCAACTTAGCGATCGCCATCTTGCTGTTAATTTCAGCGATCATTGTTTTTTCATCAGGCACTCAAGCAACACAAGCATATTTTATTCAATGTGTTGGCTTTACTATTATGGGAATGTTCGCTATTGAACCAATGGCGATTATTCTGTATTTATATTGGCCTAAAGGAGAATAAATACTCTTATTTAAAATATTTAAAAGCCCCAAACAAGTCGTTTGGGGCTTTTTCATTTCTAAGAGATTGATACTTTCTGCCTTATCCTACACATTTTCTCACAAAAAGATTAACTTTGCAGCCCTTAGATTCAGTGAATTATGTTTGACAATTTATCCGATAAACTCGACAGAGCGTTTAAAGTTCTGAAAGGACAAGGCAGTATCACCGAGATTAACGTGGCTGAAACCATGAAAGAGGTGAGAAAAGCCCTTTTAGACGCCGACGTTAACTATAAAACCGCCAAGGCTTTTACTGACACCGTAAAAGAAAAGGCACTAGGCATGAATGTTTTGACCTCGGTTTCTCCGGGTCAATTAATGATAAAGATCACCAACGATGAGTTAACTGCCTTAATGGGTGGTCAAACCGAAGAACTTGAGCTTAAACAAAACCCAACAATTATACTTATTGCCGGATTGAACGGTGCGGGAAAAACCACATTCTCCGGTAAACTGGCCAACTACCTCAAAACTAAAAAAGGTAAAAAACCTTTACTGATCGCCGGCGACGTATATCGCCCGGCGGCGATTGAACAGTTAAAGGTATTGGGTGAACAAATTGACGTTCCTGTATTTGCTGATCTTAATTCGAAAGATCCGATTGGTATTGCTCAGGCAGGTATTGCACAAGCCAAGCAAAACGGGAACAATGTAATTATCATCGATACCGCCGGCCGTTTAGCTATCGACGAGCAAATGATGAATGAGATCGCTGCCGTAAAAGCAAGCACGAATCCTCATGAAATCCTTTTTGTTGTCGATTCAATGACTGGTCAGGATGCGGTGAATACGGCAAAAGCCTTTAACAATCGCCTCGACTTTACTGGAGCGGTACTTACCAAACTCGATGGTGATACCCGTGGTGGCGCGGCTTTATCGATCAAATCGGTAGTAAACAAACCGATCAAGTTCATTGGTACCGGTGAAAAAATGGACGCAATCGATGTGTTCTACCCGGATCGTATGGCTTCGCGTATTCTGGGCATGGGCGACGTGGTTTCCTTGGTTGAACGTGCTCAAATGCAGTTCGACGAGAAAGAAGCTGCTGAACTTCAAAAGAAAATCCGCAAAAACAAATTCGACTTTAACGATTTCCTTAGTCAGTTGAATCAAATCAAAAAGATGGGTAACATCAAAGATTTGATGGGCATGATCCCAGGCGTGGGTAAAGCAATGAAAGATGTTGATATTGACGACAATGCTTTCAAAGGCATTGAAGCCATCATTCAGTCAATGACCAATCAAGAGCGTGAAAACCCTGAATTGATAAACACCAGCCGTCGTAATAGAATTGCAAAAGGCTCAGGACGTGATCTTACAGAGGTAAACCGCCTGTTGAAGCAGTTTGAAGACATGCGTAAAATGATGAAAATGTTCTCTAACCCGGCAACCGCTGCTAAAATGATGCGCAACATGCCGAAAATGGGAAGATAGATCCTAGATATAAGAGTCAAGAGCAAAGACTCTCCTCAACAAAACGGCCTTCGAATATTCGAAGGCCGTTTTTGTTAAACAATGGCTTAGTAATTAAACCAACTCCATTTGATATTTCTCAATATCTACAATCAGTTCATCTATTTGTGCTTCGTTAACATTAGGCATACAAATAATATGCGACAGTCCTTTTTCAGAGGCTAATTGCCATTTCTTACGCACTTGTTCATGAGCTTCCGGAAATACAACCGTTATTGAATTCGGGTTTCTCCAGGCTGCAATTCCCATGGCCCGTAAACGCTCTTCTGCATAGGCTGCAATTTTTAAACTGTGTTCCACACGGCGTTTTAAACCATCAAACCCGAACGTTTTTATAGCATACCACAAAAACAACGGGCTATGGCCATTTCTCGAACCGGTAATTGTTGTATCCAAACTTCCGATGTAAGCAACCGAACGGGCAATACGATCGCGATGTGATTTTTTAACCAGTAATGCCCCGCAAGGAGTAGGAGAGCCAATGAATTTATGTCCGCTTACAGCGATGCTATCGGCACCGTCTGCAAAATCAAATGCCGGGCGAGGGTCAAGGAATGGACTTATTGTTCCCGATAGCGCGCCATCACAATGAATGTAATAGTTCTGAATGGCTGCATCATTCAATATGTTTTTGATTTTGTTGATATCGTCCTTCGCTTCTGTCATTGTAGTGCCGATGTTGGCCAGAATGATAACCGGCATATGACGATTCATGCGGATGGTATGGTTTAAATCTTCATAATCTATTTCCCCGTTTTGCTGAGCGCGAATCACAATATTGGGCATATTGAGCAAATGCAGGTTCTTATGTACGCTATAATGAGTGGCCGCTGAATAGTAAACCATTCCCTTAGGATGCAGTTCGCGAGCCATGTACAAACCGTACATATTTCCTTCAGAACCACCATTGGTAACATACCCCCACCAGTTATTGACCGGAGCCCGAAACAGTTCAGCAAAAAACTCGATTACTTCACGTTCCATTTCGCGTGAATCAACCGCATAGGTACATTCGGCAAAGGGATCGCCCAAATTGTTTACAGGATATTTTAATAATTCCTGTAATTCAGTATAATCAAAATCTTTCGATACAGGATAGCCTAGAAAGTTTTGGGTATTTCTTTTTATTTTTTCAATTAATGCATTCAGTTTACTCTGATCTTCAGCACTTAATCTATTCATAAACAATTAATATTGATTGTTGCGCGCAAAGATGTAAATTCCAATTAACATCATAAAATATTGACACACAAAACTTACAACAATAATCCTGCAACCTCGTCCCAGTTATTCACTCGCTCATAATGGGTTACATTAACATTGTGCGGTGAAGTATAAAGAATTGGCCGTCCCTTAAACTGAGTAAAATTGCGAATCCGATCATCAATCATAATATCAGCATTGATAATACTTTTATCTCCACAAAACACGATGTGCTTCCAACTAATAAAGGGGAAATGATCCTGAAGCCAATCGTACTTATCTTTATATGAATTAGGAAATTCAGATGCGGCACTGGCAACAAACACTTCGTATTTATTACAAAGTTCAGCCACTACTTCACGAGCGCCCGGCATTACAGGCAGATCCCTGAAAAAGTTTTTTTCGTTGATCCATTCTCGAACCCGAGGGGTTAAACTTTCAGGCACAGCTTGCCAAAGTTCCTTACCGTGCAGCATTTCGGCACTAATTTCAAAACCTTCTTGTTCTTTAAAACGGTGGATGAATTTGGACCAGGTGTCGGCCATCACTTCGTCCATATCGATTGCGAGCTTAAGCATATGGTATAACTTTAAATTTGCTTCCTAATTTACAACGATTAAACCTTAGGTTTTTATCTAAACAATTAATGCTGAATAGTTTCGCGATATATCTTTTTGTTTTAGATATTTTTCTTACTTTTGCACTCCCTTTAGCGGAGATAAAGGGACTTAACTAATTAAAATTATGCCAGTTAAAATCAGATTACAAAGACACGGTAAAAAAGGTAATGCTTTTTACCACATTGTGGTGGCGGATTCACGTGCTCCGAGAGATGGAAAATTTATTGAACGTATCGGTTCTTACAACCCGAATACAAACCCTGCAACAATTGACTTAAATGTTGATAAGGGCGTTCAATGGTTACAAAACGGTGCACAACCAACCGATACCACCCGCGCAATTTTGTCGTACAAAGGTGTTTTATACAAAAAACACTTACAAGGCGGCGTTACAAAAGGTGCTTTAACTCAAGAGCAGGCAGATGCTAAATTTGCTGCATGGGTAGAAAGCAAGCAAAGCAAAATCGACGCTAAAAAAGGCGGATTAACTGCTAGCGCTGCTGAAAAAGCAAAAGCACGTTTAGTTGAAGAAGCTAAAATTAAAGAAGAAAGAGCAAAAGCTATCGCTGCTAAAAATGCACCGGTTGCTGAGGCTCCTGCCGCTGAAGAAGCTGCAGAAGAGGCTACTCCAGAAGAAAACAACGAAGCAGCAGCTGAGTAATTTCTTCCTTTTAAAAAAGAATAGTATAGCGATAGGACCTGGTTCTATCGCTATATTTTTTTAATGCCACTTAATCCTCTAAAGGACTTTTATAACGAGACGAAAAGAAAAAACAAATGCCTTTGTAAGTAATAATTACTTTTGCATTCTATCATTTTTTTATCTCAAATCGCACATCGCACTACTCAAATCTCTAATACAACATGAAAGCGGAAGATTTATTTCAAATAGGATACATTACTAAAACCAAGGGCCTAAAAGGCGAGGTGCAGGTTTACTTTGATGTAGATGATCCGGAGAATTACTTAACTGCCGATTCCGTATTCCTTGAAATCGCTGGAAAGTATATCCCTTATTTTATTGAAGAACTTCGTTTTCAGAAAAATGTTGCCTACATCATTTTTGATGAACTAACAACAATTGAAGAGGCTCAAAAAATTGTAGGCAAAAAGCTTTCTATCCTTAAAAAACACGTTCCTAAAAAGTCAGAAAAAGACTTTACGTTAAAAGACTTAAAAGGATTTACCGCCTTTGATGAAGAATCCGGTGAATTAGGAGAAGTAAAAGAAGTACTGGAACTGCCTCAGCAGTTTATCGCAACTGTTATTTACAAAGGAAAAGAGATTTTATTTCCGATGAACGATCAAACACTCAAAGGCATTGACGTGAAAGCCAAGAAGTTTATGGTCCTATTACCTGACGGATTGTTGGATATCTATCTGGAATAAGCGATTATTTACGCATTATGTTTCTACAAAATCTTACGATGGATGAAATAAAATCGTAACAGTTTCGTATTTTTAGGATATATAATGCCACTATGATTAGGACTGTTAACAAATTACTTATGTTGCTGCTGTTTTGTGCTTGGGGTTATTCTGCTACAGCACAACAGAAATCGAAGATTCAAGTAGTACAGTTAACAGGCGTTGTTTATTCGGCAGATAGCATCAACGAAAAAATCCCTTTTGTTAACATTAAGATAAAGGGTACGACAAGGGGCACGGTGACTGATCTTAATGGCTTTTTCTCGATCCCTATTCTTGCCAGCGACACCTTGGTTTTTTCAGCCGTGGGATATGCTGAGCAGGATTTCTTTTTAAAAGACCCTTCTATTAACCTAGTAAAGCTTTTTGTAAACATACGCATGCATACGCAAACCTATACACTTAAGGGTGTAACTGTTTATGGTCTTACGAAAGAAAACTTTAAAAGAGCGTTCCTGGAGCTCGATATCCCTCAGAATGCCTATGCTTATACTATAAATCCCAAACTAATCCCAACTCCTGAGGAGCTTAAACTACCTCCTCCCGTTGGAATTAACTTCAGCCCAAGTGAACTTTTAAAAGAAATTCCAGCAATTAAACGGGCTTCCGATAAAAAGAAACACAAAAAAATGATTGAAAAAGACGGCGATCAGATTCCTGAAATGCATTAATAGTAATATACCGAAGGGCAAATAGACTGAACTGAAAAAGCGATTCTTATACTACTTTTTTAACGTCAACTTCCATCATACTTCTTCCGTCATCCATTTACATTATCTTTGCGGCATGAGGATCGATATTATTACCGTACTTCCGCAACTGCTCGACAGTCCTTTTGCTCATTCAATTTTATTACGTGCTCAAAAAAAAGGATTGGCCGAAATCGTTGTACATAATCTTCGTGATTATTCAACCCATAAACACAAAAGTGTTGATGACTATCCATACGGCGGAGGCTCCGGAATGGTTATGATGATTGAACCATTTGTAAACTGCATTGAAAAGCTAAAAACAGAACGGGACTACGATGAAGTGATCTTCATGACCCCTGATGGAGCCGTTTTCAACCAGCAAATCGCAAATCAGCTGAGCAATCAACAAAACCTTATCATACTTTGCGGCCACTACAAAGGCATTGATCAACGAATCAGAGATAATTATGTTACTCGTGAAATATCAATCGGTGATTATGTGCTTTCAGGAGGAGAACTACCGGCAGCTGTTTTGGTTGATGCTATAGTAAGGCTGTTGCCCGGCGTGTTATCCGATGAAACATCTGCATTAAGCGACTCTTTTCAAGGCGATTTGTTAGATGCTCCGGTTTACACCCGCCCGGCTGAATTTCAGGGAATGAAGGTTCCGGATATTCTTCTTAGCGGCAATACGCCTGAAATTGAGAAATGGCGCTATGAGCAATCGCTGGAAAGAACCCGCACTCGCCGACCAGATTTGTTAGAATAAAAAGATGTTAAAAACCATCAAAATCTGTTGATAAGTTTCTTTTTGAAAAATCATTTTCAAATTTCAAATAATTTCTCTATAATTGCATTCCGATTTTTAGGCGACTAAAACTCGTTTAATTACCTTAATAAGATGGATTTAGTAAAATTTGTTGAAGAACAAACCGCGAAGATATCAGATATTCCTTCGTTCAAAGCAGGTGATACAATTACTGTACACTATAAGATTAGAGAGGGTAGCAAAGAGCGTATCCAGTTGTACCAAGGTGTAGTTATTCAACGTAATAGCACTGGTAACAATGAAACATTTACTGTACGTAAAGTTTCTAACTCAATTGGAGTTGAGCGTATTTTTCCAATAAACTCACCAAACATTGAGAAAATTGAAGTGAACAGCCGTGGTGCCGTTCGTCGTGCTAAACTGTTTTACTTACGTGGACTTACCGGTAAGAAAGCTCGTATCAAAGAAAAAAGAGCATAAGGCTTTTTACACATACATTACAACCCTCTTGTTTACATAAGAGGGTTTTTTGTTTTTGTACCTATTGAGATGAATGACAAAGACCCAAGATTAAATTTTTAGTTCTATGATATGGTTTTCATCAATTTAAACATCAATGATAAATAATTTTACAAGGCCGAAATTGTCAATTTCGTTTACCTTTATTTTTTAATCTAAAAGTGAATAAAACCTAGCTATTAGGTTCGCAGGTTATTGGTCATTTGTATCGTATCTAATATCTTTCGTCAAAATAAAATTATGATGCTCCTAGATTTTCTCAACCAGGTTGTTTTTAGCAATACTATAAAAACGTATATAACGATTGCCGTTATTTTATTTGTCGGCCTGGTCTTCAAACGTTTCATATCCAAATTACTCAGCAGGTTATTATTCCGTCTGTTTAAGCAATATTCAGGTGATGACAATGCCGGAAAATTTGTTGAACTAATGCTGAAGCCTTTGGAGTTTCTCATTCTTGTATTCTTTTGCTTTGTTGCCTTAAACCAACTTAACAATCTTAACAAACCCATATTTACCCACTCCGAAATCCAAAAAATAGAACAAAATATTGATACTGGATTATCACCAAGCAAAGGATTAACCAACGCTACACCACCTGCCAAACAAGTGGATTACTTTAGAAGTTCAAATAGTCCGCTTACTTATCTGATTTTAACCAATAAAATATTCCTTTTATTAGCGCTTAGCTGTGTTTTTTGGGTTCTTGTTAGAATACTCGACTTTGTTGCTTATGTCATGCTTTCAAAGGCTGAAGAAAGTGATTCAAAAGCCGGGATTCAAATCATTCCCTTTACAAAAGAAGTGGTTAAGTTCATCGTGATTATTTTTGGCTTTTTAGTGATTCTAAGTGCTGTATTTGACCTTAATATAGGCCTTATTGTTAGCGGACTTGGGATTGGCGGCTTGGCCTTAGCCCTAGCCGGAAAAGAAACGGTTGAAAACCTTTTTGCTGCTTTTACTATATTTATAGATAAACCTTTTTTGGTTGGAGACTTGGTACATGTTGCCGGAATTGACGGCACAATTGAAAGGGTAGGATTTAGAAGCACGAGAATCCGAACGCTTGAAAAAAGCATTGTAACCATCCCTAATAAGCAAATGGTTGATAATGTATTAGACAATCTGGCTTTAAGAACCAGCAGAAGGGTAAAATTCACCTTAGGATTAACCTATGACACTTCCGAAAAATCTATTAGAGGGATTATAGATGCAATTAAAACACTTTTAGCCCAACAACCTGAAGTTCACAATGATTTTGTAGTGGCTCTTGATGGCTTTTCAGAATCATCGCAAACGATATTGATTTTATTTTTTGTGGAAGAAACCAGCTATGCACCCTTTGTTCAAATCAAGGAAAGAATATTGTTTAGCATTCGGAATATCATTATGAATAGTGAAGGCAACTTTGCTTACCCAACACAACGGGTAATACACGAAACCGTGATTGGAACAGAGGGTACGAACAATACTACAACTTAAGACCCTGTGACATTAATAAAAAAAGCGACTAGATATCTCTCTAGTCGCTTTTTTTATTAATGAGCCTCTTTTATATTACTGTTTTTTTAGAACTCTTATTCGAAAAGATCGGTTTATAATTCAGCAATTACAGTGCGGGCGCCCTTTACATTTTGATCAAGCTGAACATTGATTTTAGTACCTAAGGGAAGAAACACATCCACTCTTGAACCAAATTTAATGAATCCCATTTCACTGCCTTGCGTTACTTGTTGGCCTTCTTTAACGTAGTAAACAATTCGACGCGCCATCGCTCCTGCAATTTGGCGGAACAATACTTCAACCTTATTCTTTCCTTCAATTACAACAGTGGTACGTTCGTTTTCGGTAGAAGATTTCGGATGCCAAGCTACCAGATAAAGACCTGGATGATATTTAGCATACTTTACAATACCCGAAATTGGATTACGATTAACGTGTACATTAACCGGCGACATGAATATAGAAACCTGAATACGTTTATCCTTAAAGTATTCGTTCTCTTCCGTTTCTTCTATTACAACCACTTTGCCATCAGCAGGGGCAAGCACATATTTATCATTTACTTCTACCTTGAAAATAGGATCACGGAAGAACTGTAAAATAACAATAGTCAAAAATGCAGCAACTGCATACGCTAAATAGTGTGCCCAGGTAACTTCCGGAAAAAAATATCGTACCAATGCAATTAATGCAGCACTGAAAAGAATAACAATGGTAAGGCTGGCGTAGCCCTCTTTGTGAAATTTCATAAACAAAGTTAAAAAGTTAAAGGTTGCAAAGTTAAAAGATTTTAGTCCAACACCTAAAAATCCTGCAATGAGCTCATTCAATAAAAACAAAACCCTAAACCTTAATTTCTCAAAGAAAAAAAGGTTCAGGGTTTAAATTATGTTTAGAATTCGCTTAGTATCCGCCTAACAACTTACGGGTACTTGCTACTTTGTCAATAGCAACAATGTAAGCTGCAATACGCATGTTAACGTTAAATTTCAACGATGCTTGATACACTTGTTCAAAAGCTTCTTTCATGGTACGATCAGCACGACGATTTACGCGCTCTTCTGTCCAGAAATAACCCATGCGGTTTTGTACCCATTCAAAATAAGAAACAGTTACACCTCCGGCATTCGCAAGAATATCAGGAACTACAATGATTCCTTTGCTATTCAAAATATCATCAGCATTTGCAGAAGTAGGGCCATTAGCTCCTTCAACAATCAGCTTAGCTCTAATTTTATGTGCATTATGTTTAGTAATCTGATCTTGCAAAGCTGCAGGAACTAATACATCCACATCTAATGTTAATAACTCTTCATTAGTGATTTTTTCAGCATTTCTGTAACCGTCCAATGAATTTCTATTCGCTTGTGAGTACGCAATAGCCTCACTTACATTGATTCCTTCTTTGTTATAGTAAGCGCCAGAAACATCAGAAATGGCAATAATCTTAATTCCTTGAGTTTCCAACAATTTTGCTGAAATAGAACCAACGTTACCAAAACCTTGAACTGCAGCAGTTGCATTGGCAGGATTGATTCTTAATTTATTCAACGCTGCACGACAAGTAACCATAACACCGCGACCAGTTGCTTCAACGCGACCTCTTGAACCACCAAGCACCAATGGCTTACCGGTTACTACTCCGGCATTAGCATAGCCCTTAATTTTAGAGAATTCGTCCACTAGCCAAGCCATTTCTTGTTGGCCGGTACCCATATCTGGAGCAGGAATATCTTTTTCAGGACCAAAAACATCAGAAAGAGCTGAAGTATAGGCACGTGTTAAACGCTCCAATTCTCCTTTCGACATTATACGCGGATCGCACTTTATACCTCCTTTAGCACCACCAAATGGAATATTCACTACCGCACATTTCCAAGTCATCCAAGCCGCAAGCGCTTTTACTTCGTCAAGACAAACGTCCATTGCATAACGAATTCCGCCCTTACTAGGGCCCAAATAATTGTTATGAATAACGCGGTAGCCTTCGAAAACCTGAGTACGGCCATTATCCATGGTAACAGGAACGTTAACCATCACCGCTTTAACAGGAGATTTAAGCATATTGTAAGTATCCTCGTCAAGACCGAGAATTTTTGCAGCCACGTCAAAACGCGACATCATAGATTCAAAAGGGTTGGAATGTTCAACCAGCTGGCTCTCTTTAACTTCCATAAAAATTAAGGTTTATCAATAAAAATTGGTGGCGCAAATCTGATAATCTTTTAGCTAATTACCAAAAGATATACATACACAAATGGCGCTGCCAATAATAAACCATCAAAACGGTCGAGAATACCACCATGGCCCGGTAGTAAGTTTCCGGAATCCTTTACGTTTAAACTGCGTTTTAACATGGATTCTACCAAATCGCCAAGCGTTCCGAAAACGACTATAATTGCTGCAATGATTAACCAGTTTAATGAGGATAAAGAGCTGAAATAGTAAGCAATGCCCTGCGATATGAGTAAAGTACAGATCATGCCACCAATAAATCCTTCCCAGGTTTTCTTAGGAGAGATCCGCTCAAATAGTTTGGTTCGACCTAATGCCCGGCCAAATAAATAAGCAAAAGAGTCATTGCTCCAAAGTAGCAAAAGGAAACCAAGTGGAATTTGGTATGTATATGAACCCTTTAAAAAACCCATCGACATAAACACCGCATAGGGTAAAACCGCATATATAATACCGAGAGCGGTATAGCCCACATTCACAAATGGGGTTTCGCTTCTTCGGAAAAGTTCGACAAGAAACATCCCCATTATAATTGGGTAAACGAGATAAAAGCAGAATGACGGGATTAAACGAAAATTATAAAGCGCGAAAAGAGAATAAACCACAATGCCGGCAAGTAAGCCATATCCTGCAATCGGTTTGTTTATGGTTGAGCCAACTAGTCTGAAAAATTCTAAAAGACTAAGAACAGAAATAATAAAGAAAAGGATAGAGATACTATTGCCGCTGTAATAAACACCTACAATAAGGGTTATAGCGAAAAAAAATGCGGTAATGGTTCGTTGTAAAAAATTGCTCATTGTTTTTTGAAGCGAATGAAAAGATTCAAGTGTAAAGATAATGTCTGAGAATCTTATTTAACGATGCTGGTGGTATAAAAGGGAATTTGTGCAGAATAATCAATTGCTGAATGTATCATAAACAATCACTCATTCAACAACTTACTGCTAATTATTCACTTTGTATAATTACTTCAATTGCTTTATTAAAATCGATACCGGGAACATATAATTCAATTTCGCCGAAGTTGAGGTAAGACGAATCTCGTTTATTAAGTTTAATTACATCCAGATTCTCTTCTTCAAGCAAATGCTTCATTAGTTCGGCCTTATACCAAATAGGTGTTGTATAAACCTTTACCCAGCTATTTTTCATATTCTTGTCATTTAAGTATACGTTTCCTTGTAACGGTATAAAAACCAAACAACAATAGCATTGTTGCCAGCAAACTAAACATATAAACGCCAGCTGGTGCTGCAACGTCGCTGTCAATGTTAAATTTTGTTATTTTATTCTGAAACAAATAACTAAAAACCACCACAGTTCCGTTGTTTAAAAAATGGGCTAATACAGGAAGCCATATACTGTTACTCCAATAAAAAAGATAACCAAATAGTACGCCAAGTAACATTCTGGGAATAAATCCATAAAACTGAATGTGCATAGCACTAAACAGTACAGCTGTTATAATAATCCCCGCATGCACGTTTTTTGACCATCCGATAAATATCCGTTGTAATACCCCCCTAAACAAAAACTCTTCTCCAATTGCCGGCAATACTGCAATCATTACCAAGTTAATCAAAAGAGCACCAACATTATTCATTTTTAAAAATGTTTTAGTCAGCTCACCTAAATTATCCTCTTGCGCCCTCATCCATGTTTCAAGTTCTTTTAAAAAAGAAGGAAGGTGCATCTTGGCATTCAATTGGGCTGTAAATTCCATAAATGGTGATGAAATAAGGCCAATGGAAATTACCAAAATAACCAACAACAAACTTGTGCTTTTATTGGTTTTCAAGTAATCGCCTGTTTGCTCGCCAACGAAATAAGGAAAAAGAACAGCCGGTAGTATAAACAATGCAAATGCTTGAATGATTTGAAGCATTTTTAGTGCAGCAATTACCTCAGGGTTATTATAATCAGCTAGTATTCCCTGGTTAAGGAAAATATTAATGCCAAACAATGGCGGGATCAATATAAAGCCGATCGAAAAAAAAACAGCTAAACTAGCCATCGCCAGAAACAATAGGAATATGAACTGAACATAATAAGGCTTGTTGTGTAAAAATCCTTTCATCATAAATCGATGGATAATCTATATAAGTAACTAATTTACTATCATTTATAAACAAAGAGTCTCAATTAGCTGTTGGCACATGCGAGCTGTAATACTTATCTTTGCGCAAAAAGAACAGTGTTTTGGTAAAGATAGGAAATATTGAGCTTGGAGAATTCCCTTTGTTGTTGGCTCCAATGGAAGATGTGAGCGACCCTCCGTTCCGTTATGTGTGCAAAAAAAACGGGGCTGATTTAATGTATACTGAGTTTATATCGTCTGAGGGTTTGATTCGTGATGCTGCTAAAAGTGTACAGAAGCTCGACATATTTGAATATGAGCGCCCGATCGGCATACAAATTTTCGGTAGCAATATTGAAAGTATGCGCGAAGCAACTGAAATAGCGACAAAAGCCAATCCTGATCTTATCGATATTAATTATGGCTGCCCGGTAAAAAATGTGGCCTGCAAAGGAGCCGGAGCGAGTTTGCTTCAAGATATTGATAAAATGGTGAAGATGACTGCTGCTGTTGTAAAGTCAACTCATTTGCCAGTTACCGTTAAAACCCGCTTGGGTTGGGATGATGACACAAAAAATGTGTATGAGGTGGCCGAGCGTTTACAAGACGTGGGCATCCAAGCCTTGACTATTCATGGCAGAACGCGGTCGCAAATGTATAAGGGCGTTGCGGATTGGACTTTAATAAGGGAGATTAAGCGTAACCCTCGCATTCAGATTCCGATTTTTGGAAATGGCGATGTGGATTCAGTACAAAAAGCATACGACTGGCGTAGAGAATTTGAGATAGATGGGATTATGATTGGTCGTGCTTCAATTGGATATCCCTGGATTTTCCGTGAAATAAAGCATTTTTTTAACACCGGAGAAATTTTAGCAGGGCCAACCATTGCTGAACGCCTGGATGTTTGCCGAACCCATTTTGATAAGTCAATTGAATGGAAAGGCGAAAAACAAGGCATTTTTGAAATGCGTCGTCATTACGCTAATTACTTTAAAGGTTTATCCAACAGCAAAGAAATTCGAATGAAACTCGTGAGTCTGAATTCGGTTTCGGAAATTCACGCTGTTTTAGAAGAAATAAAAGACCTTTATTTAGAAGAGGTCTAATTGTATAAATGTTAACACGGAAGCCTTTTTCAAACTTTTTTATTTGGCATAAAAATCGCTTCAAGTTTTATAAATAATTGCCATCAAAATATCTGTGATCCTCATGGATTTTCTACTTGGCCCAAAACATAAACACTGCAATGGTTACTAAAATTACAGAAGGTGTTAAAGTTTCGGTTGAAACAATGTTCCAACCGGAATATTCTAATCCTGCAAACAATCACTTTATGTTTGCCTACAAGATTACGATAGAAAATCAAACTGACTACACCGTTCAGTTGCTTCGTAGACATTGGTTTATTTTCGACTCAAACAGCACTCATCGTGAAGTAGATGGTGAAGGGGTTGTAGGGCAACAGCCCGTAATTGAACCTGGCGAGCGCCATGAATATGTTTCGGGTTGCAACCTTAATACAGAAATAGGATCAATGAAGGGATTTTATGAAATGAAACGCATGGCAGATGGCTCACATTTTGAAGTAAATGTTCCTGAATTTATGCTCATTAGCCCTTATCGTTTAAATTAGAAATCCTTAATAAATTCAATAAAAGCGAAAGGCTTGTGAAAATTTTCACGAGCCTTTCGCTTTTATTGAATTATTATCATTAATGTCTTCTTCCGCCCATAGCTATGCTCACGTAATAAAGCAGTGTTGCCAACGAGCCAATCGCTGCCACCACATAGGTCATTGCAGCCCAGCTTAGTGCACTTTTAGCCTGTTCATGTTCTTGAGTTCTGGTTATTCCGCTTGCATCGAGCCAACCAAGTGCTCTACGGCTTGCGTCTAACTCTACCGGCAAAGTAACAAAACTGAAAATTGTTGTAAAAGCAAACAGGACAATTCCAATCCAGAGAAGAGCCGGAAAGACATTGATCATTAATATGCCTCCCAACAATATCCATTGCACCCACTGTGACGTTATGGATAAAAGCGGAACCATTGACGACCGAAACTGCAACCAAGCATACGATCTTGCATGCTGCACAGCGTGGCCACATTCATGAGCCGCAACAGCTGCCGAGGCAATGCTTGTACCGTTGTAAACATCAGAACTTAGGTTTACCGTACGATCTGCCGGATTATAGTGGTCGGTTAGTCGCCCTTCTGCAGAAATGATCTTCACATCATAAATTCCATTATCAGATAACATTTTTTCAGCAACGGCTCGTCCTGTCATTCCTGAAGAAAGTGGAATTTGTGCAAACTCTTCAAATTTGCTCTTGAAGCGCCAGCTTACCAGCCAGCTTGCCAACATTACAAGGATGATTAATAAATACATCGATAAATATATTAGTGTAAATTAAATAAGATAAAATTATTGGATTTAATTTACACTTCATAAGTTAATTTTAGCTCAAATAATTGATTATGGATATTCTTTTTTTTGTTTCTGGTGTAGCTGCAGGTTCGGTCGTACTGTTCATTTACTTTAAAGTAAAAGTGGGCAATATTAATCTTTCCATATATAATGACCTTGAAAAGAAAACGGTCTTGCTAGAGGAGCGTGAGCGAATTGCTCAACAAGAAATTGCGCGGTTGCGGAACGATTTAGTGGATGAGCGCTTAAGATACAGCATTGAATTGAATCAGGAACAAACCCGCAGCAACTTAGCCCAGTCAGAGCTCGCACAATTAAGAGAAAATCTGTCGAGTCAAAAACAGCGATTAACAGAACAGCGACAGGAAATTGATGATATGCACAAAAAATTAACGTTGCAGTTCGAAAATATTGCAGGGAAGCTACTCGAAGAGAAATCACAAAAATTTTCGGAACAGAACCGAACAAGTATGGATATTTTAATTAATCCTCTAAAGGAAAAAATAGCCGACTTTGAAAAGAAAGTTGAAAGCGCTTATGATCAGGAACTGCGTGATAAAATCAGCTTGAAAGAAGAGGTAAAAAAACTTTTTGAGTTAAACAGTAAAATAAGCGAAGAAGCCCATAACCTCACGCGGGCGTTAAAAAGTGATAGTAAAAAACAAGGGAATTGGGGAGAGTTCATTTTGGAACGTATTCTTGAACGCTCAGGACTTACAGAAGGGGAGAGTTTCACCACTCAAGGCAAAAATATGACCCTGACTGATAAAGAGGGCGGCCGCTACCAGCCCGATGTAATTATTCATCTTCCTGAAAATAAACATATCGTTGTTGACTCAAAGGTTTCGTTATTGGCATATGAACAGCTTATAAATGCTGACACGGAAGAAAATCGTGAACATTACACAAAGCTCCATCTACATTCCATGAAAAATCATGTGGTTGATCTGAGTAATAAAAACTATTCCATGCTCAATGGAATTAATGCTCCTGAGTTTGTGTTGTTGTTTGTTCCGATTGAATCCTCATTTAGTGTTGCTGTGCAATATGATCATGACTTATTTACCTATGCGTGGGATAAAAAAGTAGTCATTGTAAGCCCAAGTACATTGCTGGCAACATTACGCACTGTGGCTTCAATCTGGAAACAAGAGCGGCAAAACAAAAATGTAATGGAAATCGCCAAACTTAGTGGCGACATGTACGATAAGTTAGTTGGTTTTATTGGAGATATGGAAGGCATTGATAAGAATCTGCGACAGTCACGTGATGCATTTGATAAGGCAATGAATAAACTAACTTCCGGCCGTGGCAGTTTAACCATTACAGCCGATAAGATTATGAAACTGGGTGCAAAGACCAGTAAGAATATTGATCCAAGGTATTTGGAAGAAGAACAGGATTTATTAGATTAAAAGAAAGGCTCCATACCCGGAGTCTTTCTTTTAATTTTACAGTCGGGATTAACCCACGAATTCCCATATTAACAACTTGATCACCATCATCGGGCTGAAAGCAACCGTCTTGATTTTGGTCAATCCACTATGATTCCAAAGTGTATAAATCGCGACGAAAACGTTTCGAAATAGCTCTTTTGTCTATTTTTTAAATGCATCCCAGCCTTGAGCTGTTAAAGTGTGAGCATTCCCCGATTTAGAAATCAGGTAACAACCTTCACTTTCATCGGTCATGTGTCCAATAATGGAGATATCCGGCTGGAACTTGATTTTATCGTAATCGCTTTGGCTAACCGTAAATAGCAATTCATAATCTTCGCCACCACTCAACGCACAAACAGTTGGGTCTAATCCAAAATCACGGGCTGTATCATAAGTCATCGGATCAATAGGAATCTTTTCTTCATACAGTTTACAACCCAGTTTTGAACTGTTTGCTATGTGTAAGGTTTCAGAAGCTAATCCATCAGAAATATCAATCATAGCAGTTGGCTTTATTCCCAAAGCTTTCAACGTTTCTGGTACATCAACCCGGGCTTCCGGTTTTAGCTGTCTTTCAACAATATAATCCTTACCTTCTAAATCAGGCTGAATGTTTGAGTTCTCCAAAAAAACCGCTTTTTCACGTTCCAGCATTTGCAGGCCCATGTATGCCCCGCCCAAATCTCCAGAAACGCATAATAAATCTCCAGCTTTCGCTGTATTGCGATATACAATGTCTTCCTGGTTCGCTTCTCCCAAAACGGTAACACTTATAATTAATCCCTTTTGAGATGAACAGGTATCACCGCCGACTAAATCAACTTTATATTTATTGCAGGCCAGCAAAATACCGCTGTACAATTCTTCAATAGCCTCAAGCGTAAAACGACTGGAAATACCCAATGAAATTGTAACCTGAGTTGGCTTTGCATTCATGGCGCAAATATCCGACAGGTTTACGATTATCGATTTATAGCCAAGATGCTTTAGGGGCATATACATTAAATCGAAATGTACTCCTTCGATCAACATATCGGTTGAGACCAAAACCTTTTTGTTGGGAAAATCCAGAACCGCAGCATCGTCTCCTACGCCTTTCACGGTTGAATTATGATACAACTTGATGTGTTCAGTAAGGTGATTTATCAATCCGAACTCTCCCAGATCTTTCAAAGTGGAGAATCCGCTGTTTTCAAAAATTTCGCTCATTTTATGGTTAATCTCCGGATAGAGAATTTTTCGTTAGAAAATAATTTGAATTGCAAAGGTAAACAATGAAAGCTAATCTGCTTAATGCGACGGCAGTTTATACTCTTTACTAAATTCTTGCAACTCTTTTTCCGGCATTTGAACCAACAGAGGTTTTTTTTCTTTGTTGAGAAAATGAATCAATTTCAAAATATTAGCCTCTGTCATTGCAGTACAACCTAAAGTTGGTTGATCATTTCCACGCCAAATGTGGATAAAAATGCAAGAGCCGGCTCCTTCAATAACGTTCTCGCTATTATAATCAACCAACACGCCGTATTTGTATAGATCGTCATTTCGGCGCATTTTTTCGGCGGAATTCCAGTTTTTACTAACCGTAGCTGTATCAACAATTCTGTTATAATTTGAAGAAGCAGTATCATCAACACAGAAAGTAGTTTGATTCAATTTCAAGTAGTTCATTTTAGTTTCCAAATCTCCATAACCAAATAAACCCCCTATTCGGAATATTCCGGCAGGTGATTTTCCGTCACCTTCCTTTTTTAATTCGCCGGTGTTCCATTTACTGTTTTGAAGACCTTTGGCCCAGGCTAAACCCGTTCTTCCTAAGGTAATGGGAATGTTTTTCATAACCGCATTCCAACTATTATCTTTCCATTCGTAAACATTCATTTTTCCTTGAATAGCTTGCCAATCAGCGGAAGTCACAATGATGAGTTGCTCGCAACCAAACTCCTTTCGAAGATCAATTTTTTGAGCAGAGCAAACAGTAGTCATGGTGACCGTAAATAGAAAAAATGTTTTTTTGAACATCGCTCGTGTAAAATAAATAGGGGCGAAGCCCCGGAAATTTTTTTAAAAATTAAGCGTCTACGGTTAGTTTGTGATTTACCCAGTTTTTCCCTTCAGTGATCCTTGATATCATCATCGCAGCAACGGTGTCGCCTGTAGCGTTTAAAAGCGTTGCCATTGGATCAATTAACGTGGCCATCACCATCAATACCGATAATGCTTCAATAGGCAGTCTAAATGCTGTAACAATAAACAATTCACCTATATAGCCTCCATTCGGAATTCCTCCTTCAACAATGCTGGTTAGCACTGCAACTCCTAATGTGGTAAAAACTACATCAATCCCCGATAAATTCTTACCAAAAATTGCAAACACCAATCCGATTTTAATAACAGAACCAATACTTGAACCATCCTTATGCAATGTAGCTCCCAATGGAATCGTTACATCACTTATTGATTTAGAAACACCCATATTTTCGGCTGCCTCCATATTGGCCGGAATCGTTGCAACACTGCTGCAGGTGCCGAGCGCAGTAAGCGAGGGTAATACATTGTTGCTCCAATAACTTTTTACCGCTCGGTTTCCTCCCGCAATCCAGGCATAAAAACTAAACATTACAAAAAAGTAAATCAGGCAAAAACAATAATAAAGTGCTAATGAATGAGCATAGCTCCCAAACAGTTCAGGTCCAAAAACACCAATCAAGTATGCAAAGTATGTTCCCAACCCAATAGGAGCCGCCTTCATTATTAAACTAATCACCCATTTGAAAACCTCATTTCCTGCATTTATAAAATCTTTGAACTTTTCACCAGCCTTTCCTGCTTTCAATGTGGCAGTTCCAACCAGTATAGAAAAAATAATAAGCGCAAGCATGCTTTTCCTTGAAAGCAACTCATAAAAATCGGTTGTTGTTAATAACTGTGTGGCTTGTTCACCAAAGGTTGGGATTTTTCCTGAAGGATTTTCAGCCATTGTTAAATTTAAGTTATCAACAATCGGAAATAATTTAACACCAAGGATCATTAAAAAAGCAGATAGGAGCGTGGTAAAGGCAAAAACCAGTAGCATTGAACCCATTACTTTGCCGAATTTTCCCATTTGCTCAATATTGGCAATGGAAGAAGCAATGGCGAAAAAAATAAGAGGAATTACAGAGGTAAAAAGCAGATTTAAAAATATATCTCCTAAAGGTTTTATTATTTCAACTTTCTTACCCAACACCAAACCAATTATACTTCCGGTAAGTATTCCGATCAATAGCCAAACTATACTTCTATAGTTTTTAAAAATATTTTTTATTGATATGTTCAATTATATAGAATAGTTAGTTGAATATAACTGTTTTATAGTTTCTCAAGTAAAATGGTTTAATATTTATTGTTCCGCGAAGCGGGGAAAATTTTTTTGAAAACCTATGTTAATAATTCTGATAAAATGGGTGACTAAGTTTTCAAAAGGATCCGCGAAGCGGGGAATTTTTTTTGAAAAAACGGCATATTATCAAAAAAGGCGTCATGAACTGATCACAACGCCTCTATAAACTTTAAATAAATAGATTATAAGCCATATTGAGCTGAAATATCAAGCATTCGCTTAATTGGTTTTACCGATTTTTCAATCAACTCCTTAGAAAGATTTACTTCCGGCAATTCATATTTTAAACAGAGGTATAATTTTTCCAAGGTATTGCGCTTCATATGCGGACAATCATTACATGCACAACTATTGGTTGGCGGTGCAGGAATAAATGTTTTATGCGGAGATGCCTTTTGCATTTGATGAATAATTCCAGATTCGGTAGCTACAATAAATTCCTGTTCAAGGCTGTTAATAGTGTATTTGAGCAATCCGGTGGTTGATCCGATATAATCAGCAAGCTTTAAAACATGATCTTCACATTCAGGATGGGCAATGAATTTCGCATTAGGATGACGATTTTTCAATTTCGTAATTTTCTCTAACGAAAATATTTCATGCACCATACATGAGCCTGGCCATAAAACCATATCACGTTTAGTTTTCTTTGCCACCCATGCACCTAAATTTTTATCCGGTCCAAAAATGATTTTTTCATCTTTTGGTAAGCTTTCCACAATTTGAACAGCATTTGTTGAGGTACAAACAATATCACTCATTGCTTTAATATCAGCAGTGGAATTTACATACATAATAACCGTATGATCAGGATATTTTTCTTTAAACTTTGAAAACAAATCAGGCGGACAGGTATCGGCTAATGAACAACCCGCTTTTAAATCCGGTAAAAGTACTTTTTTATTGGGCGAAAGAATTTTAGCAGTTTCCGCCATAAAATGCACACCTGCAAAAACTATAATATCTGCATCGGTTTTTGCAGCTTCTTGGGAGAGGCCTAAACTATCACCAATATAATCTGCAATATCCTGAATATCAGGTTCCTGATAATAATGAGCCAAAATCACCGCATTTTTTTCTTTTTTAAGTTTTTCAATTTCTTCAAAAAGATCAAGTGTCGGATCAATTTCGTAATTAAGATATCCTTTCTCAAGTAAAACTTCGGGGGCCTCGGTGCTTAAATTCATTGTTGTTTTGTTGTTTACTAACACACTTAATTAATAATAGAATTTTAAATATTTAAAAAATCTTGCCTTTATTATAGTGTTAGTTTAGTGGAAAAGTTTTGTTACTAGCTATTTTTTTAAAGCTTATTAAATACTTATTAACATTCTATTAACACAAAGTTTAATTTAATAAGTTGATTTTATGTTGTTTACTTTTTACTATTTTTATTAGTGTTGTTTATAACGTTTATAAGTTGTTCGTGTTAGTTTATGGTAAAAGATGTTGATATCGCCTCATCAATAGAACGAAAACTTTCTCCAATATGTTTGAAAAAGCTTTTTTAGACGTCTTTTTTAAACTTACTCATTACTTTCGTACACAAAATTAACATCTTTGCTCAACTTATTAACATTGTTGTTTAATAGGTAATTTATATATATGTCCAACTAATGAAGCGGGTCGATTTTCTTGTTATTGGATCCGGTATTGCCGGATTAAGTTTTGCATTAAAAGCTGCAAGACATGGAACTGTTTGTATTGTTACAAAATCTAATGAAGATGAGTCCAATACTAAATATGCTCAAGGGGGTGTTGCAGTTGTTGTTGATAAGTCTGATTCTTTTGAAAAACACATAGAGGATACATTAATTGCAGGTGATGGATTATGTGATCCACATATTGTTGAAATTGTAGTAAAAGAAGGTCCTGATCGCATCAATGAAATTATCGAGTACGGAACCAATTTTGATAAAACCACCAAAGGTCAGTATGATTTAGCAAAAGAAGGCGGCCATTCTGAACATCGTGTACTGCATTATAAAGATATAACGGGTTTTGAAATTGAGCGTGTTTTATTAGAACAAATTCATCAACATCCTAATATTGAAATTTTAACACATTATTATGGAGTTGAAGTTATTACTCAACATCATTTAGGTGAAGAAGTAAATAAGAGTTCAACCGATATTAAATGTTTTGGTGTTTATGCTTTAAATACCATTACCCATGAGGTCGAAAAGATTTTAGCTAAAGTTACCTTAATGGCTTCAGGTGGGGCAGGGCATATTTATGCAAATACCACCAATCCGGTTATTGCCACTGGTGATGGTGTAGCAATGGTTTATCGAGCAAAAGGTAAAGTTCGAAATATGGAGTTTATCCAATTTCATCCTACCGCTTTATATAATCCTGGTGAATATCCTTCTTTTTTAATCTCTGAAGCTGTTCGTGGATTTGGTGGAGTGTTGAAAACTCAAAAGGGAGAAGAGTTTATGCATTTATACGATGAACGTAAATCATTAGCTCCTCGTGATATTGTTGCACGTGCCATTGATGCTGAAATGAAAAAGTCGGGTTCTGATTTTGTTTATTTAGATATACGTCATGTTAAGAAAGCCGATATTTTAACTCACTTCCCTAATATTTATGCTAAATGTTTAAGTATAGGCATTGATATGAGTAAAGATATGATTCCTGTTGTTCCGGCTGCCCATTATATGTGTGGTGGAATTTTAGTGGATGAATGGGGAAGATCTACAATTGAAAATTTATATGCTTGTGGAGAATGTTCATCTACCGGATTACATGGAGCAAATCGTTTGGCATCAAATTCATTATTAGAAGCTTTGGTATTTGCAGAACGTAGTTATCAATCGGCTATAAAGGATTTCGAAAATATTGGCTTTGAGGAAAATATTCCGGATTGGAATGAATTTGGTACTGTTCAATCGAATGAAGATGTATTAGTAACTCATAACATTCGTGAAATGCAACGATTGATGAGTGATTATGTTGGAATTGTACGTTCTGATTTTCGTTTAGACAGAGCAAAACGCAGGTTGGAATTGTTATATAATGAAACGGAAGATTTTTATAAAAAAACCAAGCTTTCCATGCATTTGTGTGAATTGCGTAATTTGATTCAAGTTTCATTTTTGGTAATTAAAGGAGCCATGATGCGTAAAGAGAGTAGAGGTTTGCATTATAATACCGATTATCCAAATCAGTCGGTTGAAGAAAATCACGATATTATATTTTAATATGGCATTAATTAAAAGTGTAAACGGAATTGAGCCAATTTTGGGTGATAATTCTTTTATTGCTGAAAATAGTACAATAGTTGGTGATGTTGTGATGGGGGATAACTGCAGCGTATGGTTTAATGCAGTAATTCGTGGTGATGTAAATAGTATTCGGATTGGTGATAATACGAATATACAAGATGGTGCAATTATTCATTGTACCTATAAAACCGCTGCTACCACTATTGGGAATAATGTTTCAATAGGACATATGGCAATTGTACATGGTTGTACCATTCATGATAACGTTTTAATTGGAATGGGGGCCATCGTTATGGATCATGCGGTTGTTGAAGATCACTGTATCATAGCAGCAGGATCTATTGTTCTAGAAAAAACCCATTGCGAAGCTGGTTATATTTATGCCGGCATACCTGCTAAAAAAATAAAAAAGGTAACTGATCAACAACATGATTTGGTTGAGCAGTTACCCGGAAGATATGTAATGTATTCAAGCTGGTTTAAATAATTATTCCAGCTTATATTTTATTTCAAGTTCCCAGTTGATTCTTACAGAAATTTCATCCGGATAATATGTATTTTTTTCCGGTTGAAGATTTTTTCGGTAATCTCCTAAATCTGCCTTTCCATTTTTGTTTACATCCTCGGTGAATATTATTTTATATTTATCTGGAGGTAAGATAGTTAGTTTGTAAATTCCTGTTTTAGGAGCAACCAATTTCTTTACTTCTTCGTTCGAACTGTTTACTAATTTAATAAGGTATTGTTTTCCTTCCGGAATAGTAAGATTGATGTCTAATATTCCATAATTACCTACTGAATCTTGTTTAAACCTACGTTGAAACTTCAAATTTAACTTCCCGAAGTTATCTTTAAATTGATTTTCTTTAATATTTACCTCGTAATGTTTCGTTGAATCCCAAGGATATTCAATAAAGTATTCCCTTGCATTTTGTGGATTTAAACGGACTTTATAATTTCTGAGTTTTACACTGTCCTGTAATACTTCAATGTTTGAAAGGTTAGGATCTTTTAATGGTCTGGAGAATATTAATTTATACTTTTCTCCAGGCATTAAACTTTCTCCTTTTAGATTATCGGTTATTTTAATTGGACTAAATTTTGCCTCCTGATTGTAATTTCTGATTGTTATTGTATCAATAATTTGTTTTTCAGTTGATACCACAATTTTGGTTGAATCAAATTTTTGTGTTGGTAACCACAAAACAATTGAATCTTTTTCATTTCTATCCACCAGAATATTATTTTCAAATTCCTTAGGGTATAATGCTTTTGCTAAAAGTGTATCCGTTTTACCGTTAAGTTTTAATCTTATTTTTCCTTCATAGTATTTTGATTCGGTTACCTTTAGTTTTTCAGGAAATTGATGAGCAAGGGTAAGAGTTATTCCGGATGTATCTTTTTTTAAATAAATAGGATTTGGTAAAAAACCAAGCATTTCTTCTTCATCAAAAAGTTTATTATTATTTACATCCTTAATGGCAAAAATTCGGTATTTGCCTTCTTTAACATTAGTGATTTCGAACTTTCCTTTTTCTGCACTCAGCGTATAAAGTAAAGGTTTTCTTTTAGCAACCCATTTTAGACTGTCGGGATACAATCCTACCTGAACATCTTTTACTATTGTAGTATCTCCTTCAAATAAAACACTTCCTGAAATTTTTAAAGAATCAATATAGTTTCCGGTAGAAAACACATATTTGAAATTTTTCATTTCATTTGACTCGTGTACATCGGTAATTGATTTTCCGAAGTTGATGGAGTAGGTCGTATTCTTTTGTAAAGTATCAATTAGTTTAATTACGATTTCTTTTTTCTTAGCGGAAATTTCAGGCGGAGTTTCCATTTCAGGACTTACCGTAATTTCTTTGTATTGATCTTTCAATTGAACATACTCGTCAAATTCAATCACAATTTTTTTTGCTGTAAAATTTGTCGTTTTATTTTTTGGTTCAATTGTTAAAAGTTTGGGTGGAGTCAAATCCCGCGGTCCTCCTTGCGGAGAAACAATGCTCGCACAAGAACCAATGATTAGGGTTAAAATTGTTGAAAACTGTATGTAATTTTTGATTGAAAATGACTTTTTTGAAAATTTCACGTTTTTAAGCGTTTTAAACGATTTTAACCCTTTTATGAATTATAATATTAAAATTTTGAGATAATGCTTTATAATTGATTTAAATGCGTCAATATTTTATATTTTAATATATTGATTATCAATTACTTAGATATATGAACCATTAAAACAGAAACATCGGCCGGTGAAACACCTGAAATTCGTGATGCTTGACCTAAAGTTCGAGGTTTTATCTTTTTTAATTTTTCACGCGACTCTTTCGACAATGAAACCAATTGATCGTAATTAAATTCCGGATTAATTTCTTGATTGTCCATTCTTTGAAGTTTCGAGACCATGTCTAATTCTTTTTCAAAGTAGCTGTCGTATTTTACTTTAATCTCTGCTTGTTCAATTGTTTCCTTATCAAAACCATTTACAAATTCTTTAAGAGGAGCATAATTATTAACTAGGTCTGCAATATCTATTTGTGGTCGTGATAATAGATTAAACACCTTTGTGTTTTGTTGAATAGGAGATGTTTCTTTTTCTTGTAATAAGCTATTTATTTCTCCTGGTTCAACTGATTTGTTGCGCATAAATGATACGATGTCATCAGAGTTTTTAACCTTATTTTGTACAATTTCTAAACGTTCATCTGATATCAAGCCCAATTGATGCGCATATGGTGTTAATCTAATATCAGCATTATCCTGACGAAGTAATAATCGGTGTTCAGCTCTTGAGGTAAACATTCGATAAGGTTCTTCTGTTCCTTTGGTTACTAAATCATCAATTAATACTCCTATGTACGCTTCAGAACGTTTAAGTATTACTTCGTGTAAATCATTTACTTTTTGATGTGCATTAATACCGGCAATAAATCCTTGACTTGCGGCTTCTTCGTATCCCGTTGTACCATTGATTTGTCCGGCAAAAAATAGATTACTGATGCGTTTTGTTTCAAGGGTTAGGTTTAATTGGGTAGGAGGGAAGAAATCATACTCAATTGCGTAACCTGGACGGAACATTTTAGCATTTTCAAAACCAGGAATTTTAGTCAATGCTTTATATTGTATATCCTCAGGTAATGACGTGGAAAAACCATTCACATATATTTCAACGGTATTCCAGCCTTCTGGTTCAACAAATATTTGGTGACGCGTACGTTCAGCAAAGCGGTTGATTTTATCTTCTATTGAAGGACAGTAACGTGGGCCTAATCCTTTAATTCTGCCTGTAAACATTGGCGAACGATCAAAGCCTTCTTTTAGAATACCATGAACTTCTTCATTTGTATAGGTAATGTAACAACTGCGTTGATCCTTTGGTAATTCAACATTGCTATAAGAGAATCGACCTCTATCCTCGTCACCTTGTTGTTCTTCCATTACAGCGTAGTTAATTGATCTACCGTCAATACGGGGAGGGGTACCGGTTTTCATCCGACCTGATTCAAAACCAAGTTCTACTAGTTGTTCTGTTAAACCTGTAGCACCCTTCTCTGCCATTCTTCCTCCGCCAAATCTTTTCTCGCCTATATGGATTAATCCGTTTAAGAATGTACCATTTGTTAATACTACCGACTTCGCTTTTATTTCAATACCAATGGCTGTTTTTACACCATAAACAGTGTTTCCTTTTATTAGGAGGGAGCTTACCATATCCTGGAAGAAATCCACGTTGGGAGTATTCTCTAACATGATTCTCCATTCTTCATGGAAGCGCAATCTGTCATTTTGAGCCCTTGGGCTCCACATTGCGGGTCCTTTAGATCGGTTAAGCATTCTGAATTGAATGGTTGTTTTATCAGTTACTATTCCTGAATAACCACCCATAGCATCAATCTCTCGTACAATTTGTCCTTTAGCAACACCACCCATTGCCGGGTTGCATGACATCTGTGCAATAGTTCCCATATTCATGGTAACTAATAAAACTTTTGAACCTAGGTTTGCAGCAGCAGCGGCAGCCTCACATCCGGCATGACCAGCGCCTACTACAATTACATCATATTCATTAAACATACTTCTAATTTAATGTTTCACGTGAAACATACCTGTATTGGTATAATTCGAACTGCAAAGATACTATTCTTGAATTTTAGCTAGATGAACTATTTATGTTATTTAAAGGATGATTAATCTTTGTTTCACGTGGAACATTATTGGGATTAATTGAGAGTTGATTAAATCTTTTTTGTATTCCGGTTGAACTAAGAGGAGAGTAGGATTAAGATTTGTAACCCATGGTAATTACAAATTCACCAGGGATGAAATAGTTATTTCTTTTTTTAAAGGATTTAATAGAGTGGATATATTCTTTATGAGCTTCTTTTTTGGTTTCTTCCGTGAAACGGGAATATGCCATCGCTACAGGACCGCCAATAAAGGCAGCTTTACAAGCTTCTTCTTTTGATGCATAATGTAAAATAGTATTTATTCTTTTAGATACTATATTGATAAAACCTGCATTTTTTAATACCAATTGTAAAGTATTTCCAGTTCCTAATTGAAAAAATAAAGGACAAACGTCTGAAGTAACACGTTTGTCTACTATTGGAAAAATTTCTGCCCATCCGCAATTACTTCGCTTACCCCAAACAGCTACACCTGCACGGCCACCCGGTTTAAGTACCCGAAATAACTCTTGTATTGCTTTTTGAGCATCGGGTACATACATTAAGCCTAAAGAACAGAGTGCTATATCATACTTTGAATTAATTATATTTAACTCTTCTGCCTCCATACGTTCAAAGGATACTGTATTTATACCCAAATCTTTCGCTGATTTTTTAGCAATTTCAATCATTCCTTCCGAAATATCGGTTCCATGTACCTTTCCGCTAGAACCTACCATTTCTGAAATTTTAAAATCTAGTAATCCGGTACCGCAAGCTACATCGAGCACGTATTCACCTTTACCCGGAACGATCATGTTTAATAATTCAGTTTGTGCGGGTTCAAGCTGTTGCTGCCAGTATTGTTCATAATAAGAGGCTGCTTTATCCCATCCGTAACGTTGAATTCGCTTTTGTAATTGGGCATCCATCCGATTATTGATTTATGAGTTAGAAATTGGGATGATTACTACTTCCCGTAAACACTTTTGTGCGCGACTGAAAACATCTAAATAAGGACTATGGGCATCTCCTTCGTTTAAAACTTTTAAAATATCAGTTTCTGAGGCATTACTCTTAATAATTACCTTATATCGGACCTCAGAATAGCCAGCCGGAATATCAGATGTTCCAAATAAGGCTCCATCGTCATAATCTGCTTGTACTTCCACTTCAATAGAAATAATAGCTATATCAAGTTTGGCTGCATACATCATATACCCAATGGCTAAACAACTACCTAAGGCTGCCCTTCCATAAACACCAGGAGTAGGAGCACTGCTATTTCCTCCTGCCTGTTTGGGCATATCTGCTGTAAGTTTCCAAGGACCTTCCACTATTTCGCAGGTTAATCCATTACTAATGTGAATTTTTGTTAGGCCTGTTCCCAGTCCAACGGAGGGTCGTTGAGTTAAAGCCTTTATAGTTCGTTGAAAGGCTTCTTTTATTTTAGAAAGTTCAGACATTTTTCTTCCTTTAATGGTAAGCTAAATGGTTAAACCAGGGCCAAATCGTTGTAATCAGAGTGATTGTTGTATGATTTGTAATATGTGTATTAAATATAAAGATATTTTAATAGTTAGAAAAATGACTAGGATACCCCTTGAGTATTAAGTAATTTTGGAGCTTTTATTTTATTCATGACTGTACTTACAATTACAATAATAATATTATTAGGTGCTTTCGTAGCAGGATTTTTAGGTTCTTTAACTGGCTTGGGGGGAGGAGTGGTAATTATTCCTTTATTAACCTTATTGCTCCATGTTGATATTCATTATGCGATAGGGGCTTCTCTTGTATCGGTTATTGCCACTTCTTCGGGATCTGCTGTGGCTTATGTAAGAGAAGGGATTACTAATATCCGTATTGGAATGTTTCTTGAAATTGCCACAACTTTAGGTGCTATCATTGGTGTTATATTGGCAGTTTACACCCCAACTAATCTTATTGCAATTCTATTTGGTGTTGTTTTGATCACATCTGCAGTTTTCTCTTTTATGAAAAAGCCTGAACATTCAGTAGTGCCAAGTCTTGTTTCACAGCGATTAAGACTAAATGGGAGTTATACTAGTATTGATACTATAGTTCATTATGGTGTTTGCAATGTTATTGGTGGTTTCTTTATGATGATTCTTGCCGGAATTTTATCTGGTTTATTAGGGATAGGTTCTGGTGCATTAAAAGTTATTGCAATGGATAATATAATGCGAATGCCTTTTAAAGTTTCGACAACTACCAGCAATTTTATGATTGGAGTAACTGCAACCACCAGTGCTATTGTTTACTGGCAACGTGGTTATATTAATCCGGGATTAGCAATGCCCGTTGTACTCGGTGTTTTACTGGGGGCATTCGTGGGCTCTAAAATATTGGTTAAGACTGAATCTAATTGGATACGTATACTTTTTGGTATAGTGGTGACTTTTTTGGCAATTCAAATGATATATAAAGGGCTAAGTGGGCAAATATGAAAACTATGCTTAGAAATTTAAGAAATAATGATATTGAAGTTTCTATCGCTTCTTTATTAGTGATAGGGGTTTTGCTTTCAATTATAGTAGTAGTGTTTGGAGGAGGTATTTATTTAATTCGTCATGCATCCAACACAGTTGATTATGCTACATTTAATAGTAGTAAAGCACTTTATACTGATATTTATAAGATTATAAAGGGAATTTTAAATTTCAAGGGACAGGCTGTTATCCAGTTAGGTGTACTTATTTTAATTTGCACGCCAATAGCAAGGGTTGTTTTTTCAATTATCGGTTTTGTACTTGAACGTGATACATTATATACTATAATAGCTTTGTTTGTTCTAATTATTATTGCTTGTAGCGTAATGTTAGGTTATGCCGGATAATTTAAACAAAAGGCTTATCTGATGAGTTTTGTATCAGGTAAGCCTTTTGTAATCTCAAACTATTAACGAGTGGCTTTAATGTATCCCCAGCCATCTCTTTGCTTCGATATTATTTCATAGATACCATCAGGAACAATTTCTACTCCGGGTATCAACTGAGTTTTGTCAACTTTCTGATTTTGCATCGCTATTGCGCAAGCTTTAAATGAAACATTCTTGTTCTTAGCAAGTTGTTCTATGTCATTAGCCATCGTCGATTTATCTTTTACCACCAAATCCAGCCCTTTTCCATAGAGAACAACCTCCATTTTGGCATCTTTTGTTGAATTTGAAATCTCGTTTATCCAGCGGATTACCGATCTCTGATCCACTGTGTCTTTGCTGGTTAAGTCAAACACCACTCTATAATCACGGGCTTGGGCCAGTAAAAATAATGGGTTGAACAACAACAGTCCGATAATTAACACAATCTTTTTCATGGCTTTTAATTTTAGTATAAAATTACAAATCATTTTTACAGTTAACTGATTATAAGTAAATTATAATTTAAAGGATGCGTATATGACAGAATTTATAACAGAATAATTAATATATATGTTATAACATTTAATGTTTATACTTATATTTGTTTCTAATTTAAGGAAGGATTAATTAAAGTATGAAAAAGATACTCCATAAAGCCAGTGACCGTGGTCATGCGAATCATGGTTGGTTAGATAGTTATCACTCATTCAGTTTTGCAAGTTTTTATGATCCTGAAAAAATGAATTTTGGTTTACTCAGAGTACTTAACGATGATACGGTTGCGCCTGGAATGGGTTTTGGTGAGCACGGACACGATAATATGGAAATTGTTAGTATTCCGCTTTCAGGTGAATTGGAACACAAAGATAGCACTGGCAGAAATGAAGTGATACATACCCATGATGTGCAAATTATGTCGGCAGGTAGCGGTATTCGGCATTCAGAGTTTAATCATTCAAGAGAAAAAGAAGTTAAGTTTTTGCAAATTTGGGTATTTCCTAAAAAACGTGACATAGAACCGCTTTATGAGCAAAAAACGTTTCATCCCGCATCCCGCATCAATAAATTACTGACAGTGGTTTCTCCTGATGGAAATGCCGGTTCGGTTGCTATAAACCAAGATGCATGGTTTAGCTTGGGTAATTTTGACCCGGGAAAACAAGTTGAATACAAAATTCAAAAATCAGGCAACGGAGCATATCTATTTATTTTAAATGGGGAAGCAGAAGTGGAGGGTAATGTACTGAGTGCAAGAGATGCAATTGGAGTATGGGATACCGATAAAATAAAGGTTACTACCAACACTTATACAGAACTGTTGATTATTGATGTTCCGATGGAACTGAATTAAAAGGGAACAGTAAAATCAAAATATTAATGCAGCAAGGCTTCGAAAAATCGGGTCTTGCTTTTTTATTTCAGCTACATCTCAGAAAAGTAGTTGAGCGATGCTTAGTATTATTTTGGATGCATTTTATTCTTTTATAGGAATAAATCTTATCTATGCGCAATTTTTCAACAACTTAGTATGAAACGATTTCTTTTATCTGGTTTATTGGTAACAATAAGCTCTTTCGCATTTTCACAAAATATTGATGCCATTATCAGTAAGGCAGAAGTAGAACGTATAGAAAAAACATTGGCTGCTGATGATATGCAGGGTCGTAAAACCTTTACACCAAGCATTGACAAAGCTGCCGATTTTATTTCAGCTGAATTCAAAAAGGCTGGATTACAAACGGTTAATAATAGTGGTTCTTATCTTCAGCAATTTTTGATGATTCGTCCAAAATTTGTAAGTGCCACCGCTTATTGGAATAATAAGCCACTAGAAACCAATAATATTACCTTTTTTACTTCACAACCTGAATTAAAAGTAACGGAGAAGGACGGATATGAAACAGTTAGTATAAAGGCAGACGATAATTTTTTTGAAAAGGCAATGGAATACGTTAATTCCAAAAAAAATCAAATAGTTATTGTTGATACTGCATTAGCACAAAATTTTAAAAGACTGCCCGGTTTAAAAAGATATCTTTTTAAATCAGCATACAACACTGTGTTTGTTTTAGCGCCTGCAAGCGCATCAACCTATTCTTTTGAAGCAAAACACGAGATCGTAGAGTTTAAGCTATCAAACGTAGTAGGAGTGTTGCCAGGAAAGAAAAAGAAAGATGAATATGTGATTTATTCAGGCCATTATGACCATTTAGGTGTTTATAAGCCAGTTAATGGAGATTCTATTTATAATGGTGCAAATGATGATGCTTCAGGAACTACTGCGGTTATTATGCTCGCTAACTATTTTAAGGCTTTGAACAACAATGAGCGAACGATCATATTTACAGCATTTACTGCTGAAGAAATTGGTGGATTTGGATCGCAATACTTTTCTCAGCAATACAATCCTGATAAGGTTGTAGCTATGTTCAATATTGAGATGATTGGCACAGAAAGTAAGTGGGGATTAAACTCGGCTTATATTACAGGATATGAGAAAACCAATATGGGTAAAATACTCGAAAAAAATCTTGTTGGAACGAATTTCAAATTCTACCCGGATCCGTATACCGAACAGCAATTATTTTACCGCAGCGACAATGCAACACTGGCCAGACTAGGAGTTCCAGCTCATACCATTTCTACCTCTAAAATGGATAATGAAGCTAATTACCACAAAGCGAGTGATGAATTTGAAACGTTAGATATGAATAATATGACAAATATTATCAAGTCGATTGCCTTGAGCTCAGGTACAATCATTAACGGAAAAGATACTCCATCACGAGTGAATGTTACTGAATTGAAAAAACAATAGTTTTAAATGCAATAAAACCCGCATGAGCAGTAAGCTCACAAACGGCCATTAAAATTAGCGGGTTCTTGATGGCCTATTAAAAACAAAACACTTTCAGAAAAAAAAGCAGCAAGTTCAATTAAGAGCTCTTGCTGCTTTTGTTTTTATATGAATTGAAAATCTGTTTTTTAATTAAAATGAATATCCGATACCAACCGCTGTGTTTAATACGGTTAATGTAAAAAGAGCTTAGCTTCTGGTTCCCAGGTAAAAATCTTCCTTTTCTCTCATCAATTTCTGTTGAGCGTCGGTTTTGTCTTTATAACCACATAAATGCAATACGCCGTGAATCATTACGCGATGTAGCTCATCTATTTCGGGCACACTAAACTTTTGAGCGTTTTCTCTTGTGCGCTCTACACTGATAAAAATATCGCTTATAATTTCACCTTCCTTTTCTGAATTATCGAAGGTTACAATATCGGTGTAAGTATCGTGATCTAAATAGGTTTGGTTAATGTTGAGTAAATACTCATCAGAACAAAAGATGTAATTAATCTCCTTGAGTTTTTTTCCTTCAGCTTTAGCGGTCGCTTGTATCCACTTTTTAACAGCCAGCTTGTTTTTTAGGTCGAATTTTATATCCTCGGTAAAAAAAGAAATTGCCATTGGGCAAAGATAATCGGAATGTTTAGATCTTATAGGAAAGAAAATAAGAAGTATGACATAGTGTTTCTCCCATTTAGAGAGAAACACTATCAGAAATTATAAATTAAACTGAATTTCCACTTGCGTGCCTGAATCATTGTACACTAAGCGATCAGCTAGGTGTTTCATGATGAAAATACCACGACCGCAATCTTTTTCAAGGTTTTCGGGTAGGGTAGGATCGGCTACAGCTCTAAAATCAAAGCCTTCGCCTTCATCGGCAATGGTAAAAATAAGTTTATGATTATTTTGTACTTCCAGATTAATGTAAACCTTCTTGCTTTCGTCGTTTTTATTGCCGTGTACAATTGCATTCATTGTTGCCTCATTTATGGCCGTCATAATATTGCCATAGTTTTCGTCGCTAATGTTATATTCAGCAGCAATGCGATCAATAAAACTTTCTAATTGCACTATGCTTTCCAATTTTGAACTTAATTGTAAAGTATAAAGTTTACTTTTTTCAGTCGATACTTCGTTAACCATCACATTACTTACCATTATTCAATAAGTTAAAATAAAGATTTATTTTCGATTTGTAAAATGAATTTATGCCAGGAGGAACAGTTTTTAACAATTCCAACTCACTTTGTTTGGCTTTCTGATATTGCTCGAAAACCTTTTTGTAATCAGCCGTTTGATCCTTGCCTTGTTTAGCATCACGTTTTTCATCCATATCGCGTTCACGTTCGGCCTTTTCAGCTTCCAGCAGGCTGGTTTTAATTTCCTGCTGACGTTTCAGCATCTCCTGGGTTAGCTGTTTGTTGTACAATTCACTTTCGGTTTTTTCCATCTCTTTGGATAGTTTATCCAAATCACCGAGTTTTCCTTTTCCGTCTTTGTTTTGTTCCTGGTTAATATCCTGCAATGCATTGCGTATAGCCTGTTGCTGACGTGCCATCTTTGCAATCTGTTCACTTTGCGGCCCGCGTTGCAGTTGTTGACCTGGCTTCATGCCATTCTTCATTTGTTGTATTTGCTTATTCAGCTCTTCCTGCATTTTGCTTATCGCCGATAAGCTGGGCTTTTTGTTTTTTGATTTGCTTTTGCCCATGCCCGATGATTGCTGATTTTGCAACTGATCAAGAATTTCGCTTAACATCACGGCAAGGTTATTTACAGAGGTCATAATATACTGCTGTGTACCTGCGGCTTCCCCAATTCTTCGATCGGCTAAATTCTCCATGGTTTTATCCATGTAGGTTTTTATTGTCTCGGTTTCCTTGTTTACGAAAGATTGTATCTCAAGGATACGTTTACTTAAAGAAAAAATACTATCCTGCACCATACCTAAGTCATCTTTTAGTTCTTTCTGCTTCTGTACCAGTGTGTTATATCTTCCGTCGTTAATAGATAAGGTTTTAAATTGTTGCATTAATTTTTCCTGTTCGAACGAAACCTTCAACAAATTCTCTAAAATCTCGCGTAAACTCTGAACGTCAATATCGAGTGCTTTACCTTCCATTTGCTGCTGTGCTTGCTGCATTTTGTTCGACAGGTTCTTCATTTTCTGCGAAGCGTCCTTTTGTGATTCAGCAGCTTTTTGTTTGTTGCTCTTCTCTAAATTCTGTTGGCTGTTGTCTAAATCCTTTTGAATGTCTTTTTGATCTTCTTCAGGAGATTCAAAATCATTTTTGTTTTGAAGCTGTTCATTCTTTTTCTCCAAATCATTCAGGTCTTTCTTAAGCTCATTAAACTGCTCGTTAATGTTTTTCTGTTCTTTTTTCAGTTTTTCATTATCCGAGTTTTGATTTTTTGATTGATCAGAAAGTTCTTTCTGCTTATCGGAAAGTTCACTTAATTTATCGATGCTTTGTTGCAGTTTCTGTTCAAACTCCAGTTGTTTGTAAAGTTCCAACATCCGATCGAGCTCTTTCTCCAGATTTTTGTTATCCATACGCATATTGTCGAGTTCTTCGCGCGTTTGGTTTTTGTTGTTTTCTTCCAGCAACTTCTCCAGGTTTTGCAACAAGTCTTTCGTCTTTTCATCAAGTACGTTGTTAAACAAGTCTTCAATTTGCTTTTGCTTGTCTAAAATTCGCTGATCCTGCTGATTGAATTCTGAGTTTTGAATGTTATTGTTCTTATTCTGCTCCTGAATATCTTTTACAGCTTCTTCCAGTTGTTTCTGTTTGTCGATTAAATCTTTAACCTGTTTCTTTTCTTCAAAAGTCAGGGATTTTTTATCGGCGAGTTTATCATTCAGTTTCTTAACATCGCGCTGCAGTTTTGAAGCCTGCTGAAGCGCATCTTTCATTTTATCTTTTAACAGATCGCTGTTCTTTTCCAGCTGCTGGGCAATTTCGGCTCTGGTAGCTAAGGTTAATGTACGGGTTTCAGAACGAGTAGACTTAGGACCCGAAACGGCATCATTGTCAAATACCTCAAAATAATAACTGAGTTCAGTGCCAGGCTCAATTCCTGCTTCATCCAAATTCCAATCGAAAAAGAAATGATCAGTAGTATTGTTTAGCGAAATGGAAATTGGTTTTGTATGAATTTGTTTTTGGTTTTTATTCAGTAGTTGATAGTTGAAGGTTAGTTTGGAGAAGCCATAATCATCCTTTATCTCACCGCCAAAATAAAACTGTTTGGTGCTGATGGAATCCCGGCGCTCCTGAACAGTGATAGAAGGACTCAGATCGGGAGTAACATTGATTGTGTAGCTCAGTGAGTCTTTCTTATCAACAAAATTATTTTGAGTGTGGATAGCGTATCTGCTTGATTTTAAAAAGCGTTTTGAAAAACTAAAGGTATTATCATCATCGCGGTTGGCTGAAACGGGGGCATTGTCAAACACCATTTCCAGTTTTTCAGTATTGGCTGCTTTGAAATTCCAGCTCACTACCGTACCAGCCGGAATAGTTAAATCACCGCTGTTATTTACCACCTCGTTTTTCTTTTTGATATAAGCAGGGTAAATGAGCATTACTTGAAAATTAACCAGGGTAGGATTTGGCAAGACTTCCAGTTTAAATTCTTTTGAATAAAAGCCATCGGCAAAGAGTTGAAAAGTTTGACTTTTTTGCAGGTTTTTAAACAAGTATTTAAAGTTGACGATGTTTACTTTATCCAGTTTATATCGGTTTTCTCCTTCAATTAAATAAATATCTTGCGGAATTTCTTCTCCGCTCATTTTTAGCTCGAGCGTAAAATCATCGTTTTGAAATGCCTGCAACTTTTTATTGCTCACATTAAATTGGAAGGGAGCTTTGCGTTCAAAGGTTTTATTGTAATTCACCAAACGTGTAGTACCCTCTTTTAACACAGCAGGAGCCGCTGCACCAATTAATAAAAGGGAACCAACCGGTATCAACGCGTATTTAACATATTTTTTGTTTTCTTTTAGATTGATGGCTGAGGTAAATGGAATGGGGCGCAGTTGCTGAATTTTTTGATTGATACCGGCTTCAATTAATGAGTTTCTTTCTGCAGCAGCGGCATCCATGTTGTGTAGCTGTAAAGTGTTTAGCAACTTATCTTTTATTTCCGGGAAATGATTTCCGATAATTTCTGATGCGGTTTTATGATTGATAACTTGTCCTAAGCGGAAATAAGCGAGTAGGGGACGAAGCACATAAAAACAAAGAATTATAAGAGCAAGAGCAATGAAGCTGTAAAAAATAACCGATCGAAATCCACTTGAAAAATAAGAGTAATACTCACTAACGGTAACCAAAATATAGCCTGCAGCCAATGCGGCAACAACGTATATGGTTCCGCGAATCAATTTATTTTTATAATACTTACGAATGAACTCGTCGAGTTTGGTGATTAAGTATGCATAGTTGTTGTTAACCTTGCTCATGGGATACACGTTGGCTTCTAACAAATTTATGGAATAATTACCACGATAAAAGTACCAGCGTTAATCTATCAAAAAAAAGCAGATGTTAGTAAAGCCAAGGATTTTAAAACTATTAACTGAAACAGTTATGTCAAATCAAGTTCTACAACTTATCATTACCCTCGTTGAGTTAGTATTTGTTATTCTCTTGGTGGTTAACTTCTTTCAGTTTTGGTTATTTGGGTTGTTTTTAGTTATTGCAGTACCATTCCCCAGATTAATTTACTATTGGCTGAAGTCATTCTGAAAGAAATCACTTACCTTTTAAAATGTTAAAATATAGCCCTATCAAATCAATTTTTGTCTTCTCTTCCGGTGAAATACTCCCAATTTTCTTTAAAATATCAATTGCGTCATAAGAATTTTATTTTTAGTTTTAAAATCTAAGAACTTTAATTAAATCACCCTTATAAAATTAATCATGACCTATAAAGAACTTGGTTTAATAGCCGCGTGTGTTATTTCTGTAATTATAATTTATAAATCTATGACGTTATTAGAAATAATGGAAAAAGACACTCCTATGCCAAAAACGCTAAAAAGAGTGCTTAAGTTCACAGCTATTGCCATTCCTATTTTGGGGTTCTTAATTATTTACCTAATGCAATCATCCAAAAAGCAGTCGGGAAATTAAGCCTGATAATTGCATTTTCAAACCTACTTAATAAAACTCCGTAGTGAACAGTGTACTGCCCCCCATAAAGTTAGACACTTATGGGGGCAGTTCACTGCTATGGAGTTTTTTCGTTTTTAACTCACTTTCTGCGATAAAGACTCCTTTAATTGGATTATAATTAAAATTTGAATAACTAACTCTGTAATAGATAGTTAAAAAAAACTATCTTTAGGTTTATTTTCTACCATCGTTCCAGCGACCTTTTACAAAGGTTTCAAGAGTTTTCAGGAAACCGATTATAAATATATGCCAAAATTAAAGATTGGAATTATTGATCTGGTTAGTAAAGGGCCTACTGATTCATTGTGGGCCAAAATAATGCATGCCAACATGGCCAGCATTATGCCGCAAGTGGTTGCAACATGGTGTGAGCAGGAAGGACATGAAGTAAAATTGATTTGTTATACCGGTCGGGAAGACTTACCCAAAGAACTGCCCCAGGGAATGGACATTATATTCATTAGTGCTTTCACCCAGGCGGCTTTGTTGGCCTATGCACTCAGCAATTATTTTCGTAGCCAAGGTATTGTTACAGTGTTGGGTGGGCCACACGCCCGTGCATACCCGGATGATTCGGTTAAGTATTTCGACTATGTAGTGGGTTTCACTCATAAATCGACTATTGCCCGGATTATGCATAATTGCGCACCTCAACGACCTGAAGGTAAATACCTTTCAGAAACAGGTCAGCCTGCAAGCCTGCCCAGTGTAATGGAACGATGGAAATTCATTGAGTCGACTTTGAAAAAAGCGCCTTTTCTCAAAATAGTGCCTATGATTGGCAGTATGGGCTGCCCTTATACCTGTTCTTTTTGCATCGATGCAACAGTGCCTTATCAGCCGTTGGATTTTGAAACACTGAAGAATGATTTGCGTTTTTTGCTTACCAAATTAAAAAAGCCCTTGATAGCTTGGCACGACCCTAATTTCGGAGTGCGTTTTGACAATTATATTGATGCGATTGCCTCCGCCGCACCGCCCAAAAGTTTTCAATTTATTGCGGAAAGCAGCCTGTCAATTCTCACTGAAGACCATCTAAAGGTAATGCAACAGAACGGCTTCAACGCTATATTACCCGGCATAGAATCCTGGTATGAACTGGGTAATAAATCACGAACTACCCATAGCACCGGTGAGGAGAAACTTCACCGGATTTCAGAGCATGTTAACATGATCTTTCGTTATATCCCCTATCTTCAAACCAATTTTGTATTGGGCCTTGACAGTGATGCAGGGGCAGAGCCATTTGAACTTACGAAACGCTTTGTGGATCTTTCACCGGCAGCATTTCCGGGTTATTCACTACTCTCGGCATTTGGTGAAGCGGCTCCTCTCAACCTGGAGTACCAGCAAGATAATCGGGTATTGGCCTTCCCTTTCCATTTCCTCAACAATCACCTGGCTATGAACTTAAAGCCCAAAAACTATGATTGGGTAGATTTTTACGATAGGGTGATCGATTTAACCGCATATTCATTTTCTAAAAAGGCGATTTTCCGTCGTTGTGCAGCAACCCCCTGTTTTACTTCAAAGTGGATGAATCTCATGCGGGCTGTGTCATCAGAGGGGTGGGGTCGTTTAAAGTTTTATCACCAGGTACGTAAAAACTTGGTGGAGGATAAGGGCTTCCGTCAATATTTTGAGGGAGAAACACAACAACTGCCTTCTTTCTATTCAAATATTATTAAAAGAGATTTGGGTATATGGTGGCAATGGCTTCCTGCCGGAGCTATTGAGCACAACCCCAACGCCTATCTGCAAAAAAAATCCAAAAAAATAATAAGCTGATCAATTCAAGAATTTTCATTCAAAAACTATCATGAGCTTCAAACGTTTGGGCGATTAAAGCTAATTTTGGACCTTTTTCAACCTTTGCAAACACGCACCCTATAGATGGCAAATGCTTCTGCACTCCTCATCATCAGACTACTTTGAATTTTAAAAGGATTCCGCTAACACTTCATCCATTTAAAATTCACCGTCTGATTGGTTTGGCTCGCCTGCGGATCGAGAGGGCTGCGGATCGTCACAGTTTTTGAGTCCCAAACACAGCCCTTGGTCAAAAACAGCGCCAATCCTTGTGTTCTTCGAACATATCAAAAAATCGCCCTCGCGGGCTTCATTTTTTTGACCCTCTCTCAACTCGCAGACGGCTCGCTCGTTCTGTCAGTGCTATTAATCAACTCATTCTCCAATCATTCCTTAATTCTTTATTTATCATGAAAAAACAAACTCTTACCTCTTCCTGTAAAAAGGAGAAAATAGGCATTGTCGCTCTTCCAGCTGAGACTCAAATAGGTAACTTTTGGATGTCTTGTAAATGGAGAAGTTTTTCTGCCTAAAGGTTCTTTATTTGGAGTCCAATTTTAAACTGTTACTATCAATATATTACTGATCCTTCAGGAAATGGTTACTATTTTCAGGTGGGGGCAAGACAAGAGTATTATATTCCAGTTAATTTCGGACAGTAAATTTACAATGGGCATATAATTAACCTATTTCAATAATGCTATTCGAACTGTTACCCCTTTTAAATATTGGGACAAAAATCAGATATTTCCCTTATAAAATGATTAATTAACTAAGTTCTGTCCCAACTACAATTCTTCTACAAAATTATCCAAACTTTGAAGTCAAAATCATTTTAATATATTGAGCAGACGATTGGGTTCGATTATGCACTATGCAACACAACATTAAAAAATGAAAAAACTATTACTTCCGTTATTATTAATGCTTTTCCAATTTGGCTATGGGCAAACTAATTATTATACGTTTAACGCTGACTCTTTATATAGTGAAAGATCTGTGCGTTCAGCGTTTGAGACAGTGGTAAAGTCCTTACCCAAAAATTACCTATTAAAACCTACTATATATCACCGAATTATTAAGAAGGATTCAATAATTAATTATTTGGAGTTTCAAGCTCTTAAGAGTGATTCGAGTACTGATAATAAATTTGAGGTTACATTTAAACAGGATTCTCTCTTTTTGTTGCTTAATAAAAAGCTCCCTCAATTTAAATTGAGGGACTTAAATGGAAATGAATTTTCTTCTACTCAACTAATCGGAAAGCCATCGCTCATCAATCTATGGGCTATAGCTTGTAAACCTTGCGTCGAAGAAATACCCAAATTAAACGAATTGAAAGAAAGGTATGGCGACAAAATGAATTTCGTTGCTATTACAGAAAATACCTGCGCTAAGGATGATTTAAAGAATTTTCTTATAAGAAAACCTTTTAATTTTGAAATGTTGGAAAATGGAGAAGAATATAAAAAGACCCTAAAAATTCCAGCTTTACCCCGCAATATATTCGTTGACAAAGAAGGGTTTATAAGATATATACAGAGAAATTATCCTTTCGATATTAATCGTGAAACAGGTGAAACTATATATCCAGTAAACAATTATTTCTTAACCATTATTGAAGAATTAATAAAGAATAATAGTTAACAAAATGCCTTTTAAATGTGTTGGGACAAAATCTGTCTCATCCAGTGTTTTTTGATAAGTTTTGTCCGACATACTGCAGAAATATATTTATGGAAACTAATGAACTAATAAAAAGAAGTCAAAAAGTAAGTTTCGCCTCCTTCCTTATTGGAACTGGACTCCTTATTCTATTTTTCTTTACAAATGAATTTATCGCGTTGGGGAGTTTGCCTATTCTTCTTTTTCTTGGGGTAGCTAATCTCTTTCTATTGGTAAAACTCGCTCTAAAGGGATTAAAGGAAAAAGAGAGGAGGAAAAGAGTCTTGCTAACGGCAGGCATAATGTCTTTGAATATTCCAATCGTATTCCTTTATGCTCATTTCGTCTTCGTGTTGTTTAACACAGTTGTTGTGAGATTTAAAAATAACACGGGCAAGCCTCTAACAAATATTTCGGTAATCGGGTGTGATGAAAGAACCATTCAAGATTTACAGCCGGGGCAAACTGAAATTGAGTGGATCCCTATTACCAAGAATTGCATAGAACATAGAATAGAAATTAAGTACGAAATTGACGGTGTTGTAAAAAGAGAGGTTGTTGACGGCTATGTTGTTACCGGACGTCGAATAAATCACAAAATTGGTGATAACCGTGAACTATTGGTAGCTGAATAAGCTAGTTTTACATTTTAAAAGGTAAACTGTTTGGGACATAAAAAAGATTCTACCCTTATAAAACGATTAATTAAACTAAGTTTTGTCCCTAGTTTCAATCCAAAATTCGCAATTAACTTTATCACTCAAAGCACACTATAACGAGCCTAGTGCTGTTATAATGGGGTTTTCAACTTTGCTGTCCTCAATCGAAAAAGTTATCTTGCGTTACCTAATAATCTAGAACCAATGACAAACAAAAAAAGAACAACAATAGCAGCAGCATTTCCAGGTCTTATTGCAATAGTAATATATCAATTGTTAAAAAATCCGGAGCAGATAGGATGGTCAATGGTAATGCAAATGGTAGTTGCATTACTTGGTGGTGTTTTAGTATTTAAAGGTGTTCTATACCTTTTTTCATTTTGGGAAAAATAGTTTACCCATTGGCTAGACTTCACTCAGTTTTGTCCCAGTTAGTTTCGGACACTAAATTTACAAGAGGTAATAAAACAAGGGGAACTGTACTCCTTTTTGTACTCCCAAGTATTTTCAAACTAGAATTAAAGCAGAGAATCAACATAATTATTAACTCGCATAATATTGTAAGTGGTTCATTAACAACAGGAAATGAAGTTCAGTTAGTAGTCTAAAAAACTTCGGGATGTAGCGTAGCCCGGTATCGCGCAAGCATGGGGTGCTTGAGGTCGTCGGTTCGAATCCGGCCATCCCGACAAAAAAGCTCAGCAGTGGCTGGGCTTTTGCCTTTTGGTTCAAATCCGAGGGCATGGTCTTTCAAATGCAAACAAAGCTTCCCAATAATCAAACTAAAGTCTTTTAAAATTTAAGCAATGCATACTGGTTATAAAATAGCCATATGCCATTAAATTGATTATGAATACATTTCTTCCTATGTTTGGGCAAAAATTTTCTTTAATGTATTTATAACTCAATTAAAATTGATGCATGAAAAAAATTATATACTTTTTTACTACAGCATTTATCCTTTTTTTGTTTGGTTGCTCTAAAGATAAAACCGACCCCGTTCAGTTATCATCCGAAAAAAACATCGCAGAATTTAAATTTTTAAAGTCGTTAAACCCGACACTCGACAAAGACTACATTGGGACGATAGTTGATAATACCATAAGCTTGAGCATGATTAGAGGTATTGATATAAGTAATTTAAAAGCAACTTTTCAGGCATCAGCCAAGTCAACATTAAAAATAGCCTCTTCGATTCAGGAAAGCGGAGTAACTCAGAATAATTTCAACAATGCTATTACCTATACGGTTACAGCTGCGGATAATTCAACAAAAAATTATACCGTTTCCATCACTTTTGATGGGATAGCGGCAAATCCGAATATTAACCAAACAACGTCCTATTATCTCTATATACAAAACAACTTATATACCGATCTGAAAACCGTGATGCCGGTTTCTCCTAAGGGTGCCCCTTACGATCCCGTTCTTTATAATTCTCGTGTCTATTGTGATTTTGATAAGGATGGCGACATGGATATTATGGCTGCCTCATTTAATTATCCGGATAATATTGGTTTGGATGTAGAATATTACAAAAACAATGGAGGCACATTTGTAAAGGATCAATCCGTTTTTGGCTCAAATATTCCAAAATATGTACAAGGCAGAAAAGCAATTATTGGCGATTTTGATAAAAACGGATGGATGGATGTGGTCATCGCAGGTACTGGTGTGGATAAAGATCCATATCCCGGAGAAACTGCCCAAATTATATTTAACAATAATGGCCATTTCACTGCGCAAACGCTGCCGTTGCCTGCCGGATTTTATCATTCTGTTTGTGCGGGAGATATAGACAATGATGGAGATATGGATTTATTTTTTACCAATAATTTTTCAATTGGTAAATTTCTCATTAATAACGGAAGTGGGAGCTTTACTTATGATGCAAGTATTTTCCCTTCTACTATGGGAAATAAAACCTATTTCACCTCCGAATTATATGATCTTAATAAAGATGGCTACTTGGATCTTGTATGTACAGGCCATGAAGAGCCGAATTGGACTGAATCAGTCGTTTTGTGGGGCGATGCTTCCGGAAAATACAGCGAAAACAGAAAGGCCGTTCTCCCGACAGTTCAAAATAATAGTGTAGTAGTTGACATTGATTTTATGGATTTTAACTCAGACGGAAAAACGGATATTATTCTTAACCGTACAGGAGACGGAAAAGGAAGCCTAGCTTTTTATCAGGGATATTATATTCAATTTCTCCGAAATGATGGAAACAGTTTTACGGATGTATCTTCTGCAGTTATGCCAAACAATAAGGATACAAACGCCAAATGGATCAATTGGCTACGCGTTTGGGATGTAGATAAGGATGGTGACCTCGACATAACATCGGATGAAAAATGGTATAATCTGGAATGGAAAAATAATAATGGTGTTTTTTCGAGATAATCTCGGTAATATTTTAGAAATGGCTGTCTTTCAAATTTTAAGACAGCCATTTCTTTCGCTTAACTGCCTTCGGGATGTAGCGTAGCCCGGTATCGCGCAAGCATGGGGTGCTTGAGGTCGTCGGTTCGAATCCGGCCATCCCGACTTTTAAACAGCCTTTTAAAGCATATCTGGAACATTTGTTTGTTTTTCAGAATGAGTTTTAAAAGGCTTTTTTGTTAGTTGGTGTACCTTCTGGTGTACCCCCATTTTTAGCGGTTACGTTAAACTCACAAACTAACAAAACACGGGCGCATGCAAAGGGGAAATCTCTCCATTAATTTCTTTACATTACGGACGGATTAATTAATCCCATAACAACTAAATGTAAAAGACAACTTTCCCAATAATTAATCAATGGCTTTCGATGGTGCACATATTCTATTAATCATTGGAATTTTATCCGTAATGGCCTATGATTTCACTAATGGATTTCATGATGCAGCCGATATGATAGCAACCGCAATTGCATCCATGTCAATGACCCCAAAAACTGCAATTATCATTGTTACTGTATTTACTTTCGCAGGACCGTTCTTGGGTGGAGTCGCTGTTGCAGATACAATCGGAGAATTTGTAAATATTAAAGGGGTATCTTCTCTTATATCACAGAGCATCACCATTTCTGCAGTACTTTCAGCCATCACTTTCAATCTTATTACCTGGAAATTGGGATTACCAAGCTCTTCTTCGAATTCGCTAACAAGTGGTTTGGTTGGAGCTGGATTATTTACTATAGGAAATAGTCATATAAATTGGGGAATTGCAGCATTGATGCAGGGACATATTCAGGGGTTTATTAAAATTGTTATCGGAATGGTTTTTTCTCCCTTGGCGGGGTTCATCATTGGTTTTTTTCTGATGAAAATTATGCTAAAGGCAATGAAACGGCTTACTATAAAATCAAAAAAATATTTTATTGCCATGCAGTATGTAACCGTTTCATGGCTGGCATTCAGCCATGGAACAAATGATGCATAAAAAGGAATGGGAGTTATGGCAATGTTACTTCTTGCCAGCAAGGTTTACCCTGAGTTTTGTGTTCCCTTGTGGGTAATAGTAGTGTGTGCAAGTTCGATCACCGCAGGAACATTATTCGGAGGATGGAACATTATTAAAACAGTAGGTTACGGAATTTACAAAGTGAGATTAATTCATTCTATTGTTGACCAAATTGGTTCAGCGCTGATAATAATTTCATCATCTGTAATTGGAGCCCCAACTTCAACAACACAGGTCGTAACTACTACGCTCATGGGAGTTGGGGCAGGTGAGAGGCCACACCACGTTAGGTGGATGGAAGCAAAATCCATTGCTGCAGGATGGTTACTGAACATTCCTGCCTGTATGTTGTTTGGTGCATTTTATTGTTTCATTTTTCTAAAAATACTTTCTTAAGTGTCATGAGCTTATTAAATAAATTATCTGATTTTATTCTTCCAAAAGAACTTGACTTTTTCGGAAGTCTTCATGAGCAAAGTGTTATTACCCAGCGTGTTATTATAATGCTGTATGGAATTTATATTGAAAAATCAGAAACGTCTGAACAGCTTGAAGTCATCATTGAGAAGGCCAATGATGAGCGTGTAAAAAAAATGAAGGAGTTAAATGAAGTCATGATAACTCCTGTTGATAAAGAAGCCATCAGCAGAATTTATCTTCAGCTTGACTGGATTGTTCTTAGTATAAAGCATCTCAATGTTGAAATTGCGGCCTACAATATTTCCTCGCTAACAGAGTATGGAAAAATATTTTTGTTGTTGCAAAAACAAATCGAGAAAATGAATGATTGCTTCTTAATGCTGAAACAAAAAAAATATGAAGAAGTGATGATGTCAGCGAATGAAATTATTTTACTGGATGATGAATTGATAAAGGAATATTCAACACAATTGGCAAATCTTTTTACCAGTGATTCCATTAAACATATTTTCCGACACAAAGAAATCTTGACGCAGTTGAAAGAAATCAGCAAACGGATTCATGTTTCCGTCAATAGTATTGAAGATATAGTTTTTAAATTGAACTGATGAATAATCAAACAATTATAGCCGCTGTGCATTGAACGTATAATGACAGCTAAGATCTAGTCACAGAAGAAACCCGATGAAAAGTAGTATTTCAGAAAATATCTAAATCAACGAGTAAAGGGTCGCAAGACCCTTTACTCGCTTTTAAATCATATTTCGTGGATAAAAACAACATTTATGGAAGTAGCGGGTTTGAAAGTAGCGATGAGATCCACTGATCATTTATTCCCCATGATTTATTGGGTTCACTTCCGGCAGTAATTACCATTTTTCCTCCAGTTTCCAGGTCTTGGTGCGAAATCCAATTACGGGTAAACGGTTTGCCGTTTAGTGTAACCGATTGAATATAACGATTGTGTTCTGTAAAGTTTTTTACAGTTATATTAAATTGCTTATTGCCGGGCAAATTAATGTTTACTGATGGAAACAAGGGTACGTTGAGATAATAAACCGGCCAGCCTACGCAGGCAGGAGACATCCCTATGGCGGCAAACACGTACCAGGCCGACATTGCCCCGGCATCATCATCCATGGTGCGGATATAAGCATCAGGACTGTTTTTGTAGATTACATTAACAAAAGGATCAATCCCGCGACTGTTATCATTAAAGTAATATTGTACAACGGTATCGACAGCATATTTGTGCATTAATGCCTGTGATTTCCAGGGTTGCGTCGTCATGTTATACATTAATGGTACCTGTATGTCAGGCTCGTTCGCATGGTTGTAGTAGTCGTTGTCAAAAAAGGTATCTAATTGTTGAAGGTAGGATTTTTCGCCTCCTGCAAGCGAAATCAATCCCTTTACATCAAAGGGCACAAACCAGCGGTATTGCCAAATGGTGCCCTGGTACATACCTCTTGCCGAAACCTGGTCAACATCACCGCGGCTCAGGTCTTTAAAGTCATTTTCCCAATAATCCTTGTAGGCTGCTGCTTTTTGAAGGTAGTGTTTGCTTAATTCCTCATTGCCCTGGGCTGCAAGAATTTGTGCCAGTGCCCAAGTGTCGTAGCTTGATTCAAGAGCTTTATCAGGATGGATAAAGTCCAGCCGGTTTACATCGGCAATTAACGAATCGGTAATCTTATTAAAATCAACAGGGTAACCTTTGCGATAGGCATCCAGCAGTACAACAATAGCGTGTTCGGTACGTACCGTGTTTGATGGTTCATGCTGGGTGGCATAATCTTTTTTGCCAGACTGATATAGTCTAGCAATTGAAGTCACCATGTCCTTGTAACGCTCAGGATATAAAAGGGATAGGAGGGGTAGTTGAGTACGGTAGTTATCCCATATTGCCCAGCCATTATAGGCAGCGCCAGTAGTATGCTGTAAGCTCCCGTCAGAGGCGCGGAAGCTGCCATCCGGTTCTGACACTACATAAGGCGATTGTGCCGTACGGTATAGCATTGAATAAAAAACTTTTTCACGTTCGGGATTGCCCTTAACTGTAATGCGGTTTAATACATCATTCCAGTCGGCTTTGCTTTTTGTTAATGCATTTTCATAAGTATGGCCGGTAATTGCCATTTCAGCATGCGCAACATCAACCGATGAAAAGGCGATATGTATTCCAATGGTATTGCTCAATGTTGAAGCATCCGCAATCAAAACATGTTCGTCAACTTTTTTAAAACTCACCGGGTTATCAAATTTTAACCGATAATAAACACGATAAACTCCTGCGTTGCAAGTTGTTTTTGACTCTATCCAGCCGCACAGGCCGTCGCTTTTCAGTTCATGCTCCTCGGTCACAAAACGGTTGGCGAGGGTATGTTTCAGGTTTATTAAAAAACCTTTTTGTTTCGAAGCCGGGAATTGATATGTTTCTACACTTTGCTTTTGATACACCGCAAATCGCGCCTTAATACCATTGATAAAACCTACTTCATAAAAACCCGGACCGGCCGCTTCAGTGCTTTTTAAAAGTGGGCAATTGTTGGCATCAGCGCCTATAAAAGGTTTGATTAGGATGTTGCCGCCGCTGCCTTGGCAGCCTACGCCTTCCACACGGTTATGTGTAAAACCCAAGAATACTTTGGCGTTATGTTCATAACCCATGTGCAGGTTAGGATAGGTTTGAGGCCCAACGCTCATCATACTAAAGGGAGATGACGCCGCGGGTGACATTTGCCCGTGATCGCCGGATGAACCGATAAAAACGTTTACCTTATCAGCAGATGTTTGACTGACCCTGCCTTGATTTTGCTGTGCAAAACAAAAGGCTGCACTCATTATTGCCTGTAGAAGCAAAAATGTTTTTTTCATATAGATGAAGTTTGTTGAAAACAATAGATTTTCTGCAACTAAAAATAGCCTAAAATATCAGATATAAAAAAGTCATGAGTTTTAGGAGATTTACCATTACAGGCATCCAATTGGTTTGTAAACAATTTTGTAAATTGTAAATAAAAAATCTTAAAACATGGAAAATGCCTTTAATGATAAAAATAAGTGCCCATTTCACAATGTTGGCGGCAGTGGTCCACAAAACCGCGATTGGTGGCCCAATCAGTTAAAGTTAAACATCTTGCGACAATATTCTTCTTTATCGAATCCGATGGGAGAGGATTTTAACTATGCTGAAGCGTTCAAAAGCCTTGATTTGGCAGCTGTGAAAAGGGATCTTCAAACTTTGATGACGGATTCACAAGATTGGTGGCCGGCAGATTTTGGCCATTACGGACCTTTATTCATCCGCATGGCGTGGCATAGCGCAGGCACCTACCGCATAGGCGACGGTCGGGGAGGCGCCGGCGCCGGACTACAACGTTTTGCCCCACTTAACAGCTGGCCCGATAATGCCAACCTCGACAAGGCACGCCGGCTGCTTTGGCCCATCAAACAAAAGTACGGGCAGAAAATTTCCTGGGCCGACCTGATGATTCTTGCCGGAAATGTGGCTTTAGAATCAATGGGTTTCAAAACCTTTGGCTTTGGCGGCGGGCGTGAAGATGTTTGGGAGCCTGCCGAGGATGTTTACTGGGGTTCTGAAACCAAATGGTTAGATGATAAACGCTACTCAGGAAACAGAGATCTTGAAAATCCGCTGGCCGCCGTACAAATGGGACTTATCTATGTGAATCCGGAAGGGCCAAACGGCAACCCTGATCCAATTGCAGCGGTGAAAGATATACGCGAAACGTTTGCCCGTATGGCCATGAATGATGAAGAAACGGTTGCGCTGATTGCCGGTGGCCATACGTTTGGTAAAGCGCACGGAGCCGGAGATCCTGCACTTGTAGGGGCGGCGCCCGAAGCTGCCGAGATAGAGGAGCAAGGCTTAGGATGGAGAAACAGTTTTGGATCCGGAAATGGGGCAGATACATTCACCGGTGGCCCTGAAGTTACTTGGTCGCAAACGCCTACCCAATGGAGTAATAATTTCTTCACAAACCTTTTTAACAATGAGTGGGAGCTTACCAAAAGCCCTGGAGGTGCGCATCAGTGGGTTGCTAAGAATGGTGTAGATGCTGGTGCTATTCCTGATGCTCATGATCCTTCAAAAAGCCATGCACCAGCCATGCTCACTACCGATTTGTCTTTGAAGCTTGATCCTGTTTATGAGAAAATTTCAAGGCGCTTTTACGAAAACCCTGATGAGTTTGCCGATGCCTTTGCCCGCGCATGGTTCAAGCTAACTCACCGCGATATGGGGCCTCTGGCACGTTATTTAGGACCTGAGGTTCCTGCAGAAGAATTGATTTGGCAAGACCCAATTCCCGCCGTAAATCATAAATTGATTGATGCAAAAGACTTTTCTACATTGAAAGCCAAAATACTGGACTCAGGATTGTCTGTTTCAGAATTAGTGTCGACGGCTTGGGCGTCGGCTTCAACCTTCAGAGGGTCCGACAAACGCGGTGGCGCCAATGGTGCCCGTATTCGCCTCGAGCCTCAACTAAATTGGGAAGTCAATAATCCTCCACAACTGTCAAAAGTATTGAAGACGCTTGAAGGGATTCAACATGAATTTAACAGCGCTCAATCTCACGGAAAAATGATTTCGCTTGCCGATCTCATTGTATTTGCCGGTTGTGTTGGCGTAAAAAAAGCCGCAAAGAATGCCGGTCATGATGTTACGGTTCCATTTACTCCCGGTCGTATGGATGCCTCGTTGGAACAAACTGACGTTGATTCTTTTGCTTTTCTCGAGCCTGCTGCTGATGGTTTCCGTAATTATTGTAAAACGAATTATAAAGAATATAGCGAAGAGTTATTGGTGGATAAAGCACAGCTACTTACACTCACTGCTCCGGAGATGACGGTTTTAGTGGGAGGTATGCGTGTGTTGAACACCAATTTTGATCAGTCTAAGCATGGCGTTTTCACCAAACGCCCTGAAGCACTTACCAACGACTTCTTTGTAAATCTGCTCGACATGAGGACCGTTTGGAAGGCAACTTCTGAATCAAAAGTAGAATTTGAAGGACGTGACCGTGCAACCGACAAACTAAAATGGATGGCAACCCGGGCAGATCTCATCTTTGGCTCGAACTCTGAGCTGAGAGCGCTTGCCGAAGTTTACGCAAGTAAGGACGCTGAGGAAAAATTTATAAAAGACTTTGTGGCTGCATGGAACAAAATAATGAATTTGGATCGCTTTGATAAGGCTTGATTTAATTCAGTTCGCATTTCCAGGAACTCTAAAAATAAGGAAGGATCTGACAATTCAGATCCTTCCTTATTTTATTTAGATTTTTTAGTGGCTATTATAATATGTTGTTGTTTGATTTGTATCCAATTATTCATATCGGTATCGGTTCTACATCAATACGCGCTAAAGGTCTTCTTCCAATTCCTAAGAACAGCACTAACAGAATGGGTATAAAATTCAACCCCGCCATCACTAAATAAATATCCTTATAGGTCAGTAATGTAGCTGGTTCAGCCATTTCTGATTGCAATGGATTGTCGGCCATTTTATCAGCGGCTGCCGGTTTTAGTCCTTTTGATAAATAATAGTTTTTTGTGTTTTGATGTTTTTGTGCTGCCACTTCATTTAAGGGGGTTAACTGCTGACTAATCCCGGTTTTATGGTGAATGATGGTATTGGAGATGAACGTACTCAATACGGAACCGCCAATAAGGGTTGCAAAAACAATTCGGGCAAGTACGCCACTCATCATTCTGGAAGTGCTTAGGGGTTTCGGCACATTTTCGGAAATGTATAATGCACTTAAAACGTATAAAAAACCAATGCCAATTCCTTTTAGGATAAAGGGTAAAACAAAATCCTGTTCGCCAATTCCAGGGTAAAACCTGAAAAACATTAACAGATGATACAGGCTAAAGGCAAGAAAACCCAGAATGGCAGCAACACTTAAATAAATTTTATGATACATCATGTAAGTGCATACCGGGACTGAAATAACCAAACCAACAAAGATGTACAAGTGCGTTCGGGCAATGTACAATTCATTAAAGCCGAGTAAACCAGCCATATAGCCCATGATTACACTTCCGGTTCCGTTAGCCAGTCCTATCAGGAAAAAGAACAAGGAGCCCAGCACTACGTTTTTATGCTTAAAAACCTTCAGGTTGAAAACCGGATTGGCACTGTGTTGAGCATATAAAATATACCCTCCGGTTACTGTCAAAAACAAAGCAACTCCAAATGCGATTTTTGAATCGGAAAACCACTCTCTGTTTTGCCCCTCTGCTGCCAAATACAATAGAGGTATTAGAAACAAGATCAAAATGAGCCATCCCTTAAAGTCAAAACGAAAAGGCTGTTTACCCAATACCACGTCTTTCCTAATAAAAACAAAGGTTAAAAGTATGCATAGAAAAAAATTGATATTGAGCAGAAGTAAGGAAGTTCGCCAGTCATAAATAGTTGAGAATTGTGCTCCAAAAAATTTATAAAGGTTGCTGCTTCCTTGAATGATGAATTGAACAATACCATACATAATGGCCATATTCAGTGTCGGATTATAACTGAACACAATTGGAATAATCGCTGCTACAATTCCGAAAATGGTAAAAAAAGCAAGTAAGGATCTGCAGATGGTAAACCAAAGAATATCGGGAGCATATGCCGAACAGGTATTCAGAATAATTGAAATGATGATGATTGAAAGCATCATCGACTTTAGAGGAAATATTTTTGCAAGCTCGATGGCCAAAGGCAAACCAGCAACCAATGAAAACACGGGCACCAGGCTCATGTACATAAACTCAACAGAAGATGCTCCAAAATGCCCTTGCAGTTGCGAACTCACATAACCGGTCGCGTTGAGCACATTCAAAAAAGGAACGATCAGCAGGTACAATCCTGTTACCTTTAATAACTCACCTTTTTTCCATCGCATCTACTTCATTTTATGATTTCTATAGAAACATTCATGCCCGGTTTTATTTCGCTAAGTTTTTCAGGCGGGTCAGTAAACGCTACCCGAACGGGTATACGTTGTGTGATTTTTACAAAGTTCCCTGTGGAGTTGTCGGGGGCCACCATCGAAAACTTGGCACCAGTAGCGGGCGAAAGATTGCTGACTCTTCCTTTAAAGATTTTTCCGCCTAAAGCATCCACCCTAATGTTAACAAGTTGCCCCTCCTTAATGGCCTCCATTTGTGTTTCTTTAAAGTTGGCAATCACCCATTTTTTATTTTGAACAACAATTTCGGCCACTACCTGATTTACATTTACTAATTCTCCGGCATGAATGGTGCGTTCGCCAACAATACCATCGGCGGTGGCCACTATTTTTGTATACGACAATTGCAGTTTGGCAGCGGCAAGGTCGGCTTCTTTGCGTTGAACAGTTGCTTTTGCCGATTCAATATTTAGCTGATTTTGTTCCGTAACCGACTTGCTGGCGATTACCTCACTTTTCATGGCCTGAAGGTTTGCTTCTTCTGACTTTAATTGAGCCGTCACCTGATCGTATTGATTGAGCGTAACTGCCGAATCTCTGAACATGTTGGTAAAACGCTTATAGTTTTTTTCGGCTTTTTCAAGGTTGGCGGCATTGCCTTTTAGTCTCGCTGCCGTTGAGTTTTCCGACGATTTAGAAGTAATCACAGCTTGTTTTATAACGGCAAGGTTGGCTTGTGCAATGGCTAAATCAGCTTCGGCCTGTGCTACTTTAATTACGAACTCTTCGTCATTCAATAACACCAGCGTATCGCCGGCATGCACCACCCCAAATTCATTAAATTTTATTGCTTTTATATTACCTGTTACCCGAGATGTCACCGCGGCTATATCGGCGTCAACCTGTGCATTATTGGTTTTGATGCTGTTGCTAAAGTCAAAAAATAGGGAGGCCATCCATATCATGCCGGCAATTAAAAACAGGATCGCAATGATTTCGATAAACCGATTTTTTTTCGGTTTTTTATCGGCTGCTTCCCTATTTTTTTCGTCGGTCATAATATATTTAATTCAGTTTGCCCATTGAGTATAACAATGAATAATATTGAATAATTGAATCAATAATTGCCTTGTTTAGCGATAGGTTTGAGTCGTTAACCTGCAGCTCAGCGTCAATCATATCAATTATCAAAGCAAAATCATTGTCGTACCTGCTTTTTACAATTCTGTAATTGAGTTCAGCCATCTCAACATTTTTTCGATAAGCTACAATGTTGCTTTTACTCTCTATAAAATGCACGTAATCAGATTTTACTTCCTGATCAATATTATTCTTAACCTGAGCGATATTGTCATCTTCTTTTTTAATTTGAAGCTTATCTGCTTTCACACGATGATTCAAATTGTAAATGCTCGAGATGTCGTAACTGAGACCTATCCCCACTGCCCAATAATTTAAGATGTCGGGCTGTGGAGGGAAAGTGCCTGGAACCGGATAATTGGAGCTATAGAGCGCAGTACCTGAAATGGCCGGTTTGTAAAAACTCCTGGTCATTTTAAGCGACATTTCCGCGTAATTCTTCTGCAGCAATGATTGCTTTATTTCATTTCGGTTTGCAAAAGCTTCCTGGCGGCATTGTTCGTACTGCAGGCTATCGCCCGGAATTACTAAAACAACTTCTTTTGGCCGTAGCCGGGTATTACTGGGCAATCCGGTTTGTATGCATAAATAATTGCTTAACAAATCAATATCATTCCATGTTTTATAAACCTGAATTTCAAAATTGGATAGTTGTAATTGGGTTCGGGTAAGATCACTTATCAGGTTTTGCCCGTTTGCAACTTTCGACTCCAGTTGTTTGATATTGATTTTTACATTTTTAATGTTCTCTTCTATAATTTCAACTTCACGATAGAGCTTGTAAAGCGTATAAAACTGAGTAATAATTGAAAGCTTCAATTGATTCTCAGTCATTGATAATAGTTCATTTTGGATACGGTTTACGATTTTGCTTTGTTCTATTTGAGTATTAATTTTTCCTCCCAAATAAATAGGTATCCCCGCTGCCAGGTTCCAGGTTGCCTGGTGATTATGGTAATTAATGGTGGTGTCGTTTGAATAAAAACCACGATACAAAACAGGGTTCCCGATGAAGTTGTAATTACCTGCAAAATTAACATAAGGCGCCCTGGCTATTTTTGCCGATTCTATGTTCTCGACGGTAATGGCATGATCCTTTTGCGCCATTTTTAGCTGAAGATTATTTTGTTGGGCAAGCTGAGTTATTGCCTCAAGACTGATTTCTCGTACAAGTAGTTCTCTGTTTTGTGCGAATATGGGATCTATATCACCTATTATTAATGAAGCTGCAACCAGAAAAGTAATACGAGTCACCATATCTTTCCGTCATTGATCAAAAACGTTCATTCTTGTTTCATTGCCCCTTCCTGAACCCATAATCCTGTTAATTTATACCCTAATGAAAGAACAACGGCCCCTGTAAACATGCCAATAAATCCGGATAGCATAAATCCGCCTATGGCTCCCAAAAAAATGACAATCATAGGAACAGGAGCGCCCTTACCCATTAGCAATGGTTTAAGCACGTTGTCACTTAAGCCGGCAACAAGAATGATGATGGCCCAGAGGGTTGCCGGAACCGGCTCCTTAACGGAGTATATATAAATGATAATAGGAATCGCCACGATGGCACCCGGCAATTGAATAAGGGCCAGCAAAAACACCAGTATTGCCCACAAGCCGGCAAGGGGAACTCCTGCTAACATAAAGCAGAGACCCATGATGATAAATTGGATAAATGCAACGCCTAAAATACCCTTGGATACGTTGCGAATGGTTTGGGCCACTAATTTGTTAAACTCCTCAGCTTTGTTTCCAATGAGGCGCCGGGAGAAATCCAGGGCTGATTTTTTAAATTCTTCACTATAGGCCAGAAATATTCCCGCAAGAATGATTGAAAGGCTGAACGACAAAATATTAGTAATAACGCCTTTTACGGCACTTACCAATTTTTGACCGGCTTCTACAATTTGTTCTCGATGTGCTTCAATTGAAGCTTCTAAATTTTTGGAGGCTAAACTCCATTCTTTGTAAAGGTTTTCTCCAATAAATGGCCATTGTGCAACCTTTTCATTGGGAGGAGGAATGATGAGCGTGCGTTCATCCAGTGCCGTTTTTAATTCTTTTGCTTCCTTGACAATTGAAGATATTAATATGACTGAAGGAATGAGTAAAATGGACAGCAGTAAGATGGTGATCAGACTACTGCTAAGCGCTTTTTTTCCTTTCATCAATTTAAGAAAGCGCGTGTACATGGGGAAAATCGTAATGGCCAAAATTGCGCCCCAAAGTACCGGGCCTAAAAACGGAAAAATAATTAGCCCGCACCAGGAGATGAGCATTACTATTAATAGGAGTTTTATCGAAAGATCGATTGTTTTTCTTTCCGACAAATTATGTTCTTGCTCGTTATTCATAGCCTTTGAAATTTGTAAGATTCAATAGTAAAAGGTCATGTTTTTTGTTTTGCCATAGTGAACATGCGTTCTACCACGGCGTAAAACATTGCAGTTGACCAACCAAACAATAGAATTCCATTCATGGCTTCAAAACCACTCATAATGCGCCACACCGGCGGAAGCGTAATGTCGCCATAGCCTAATGTGGTATAAGTTACCATTGAGAAATAGATTGCATCTTCCCAGTGCTTTATTTTATCCAGCTCTGGAATAGCCAGATAGGCCAGGGCCCAAAGACCTATTTCTATATAGTGCATCAGCATTAAAATAATGGAGGTATAAGAAAGTAATTTCATGATTTTAGTGAACCTCAACACCTGATCCTTTATAGCATGTTTGCGTAAGAGGAAATTCAGCCACCACGATGTACCTAAACCATGAATAAAAATGGTTGAAGAAATAATGACGAGGCTAATAATAATTTGTAGAAACATTTGCTATAAGTAGATAGTATTCAAATAGGTAAGTAGTTGTAAAACAGCTGTTTAAATATACTAAATATAAATTGTTTTTGGAGTGCGGACATTTCGCTTTTTTTAGGATCCGGAGTTTTTTTAACAATTTAAAACAACCACCACTCAGCTCTCACGCCCAAATAATGCCCCCACTTTTTGCTGCCTACTTCAGTAAGGAATGGGGAATACAAATTGTCTGCGGCAAATTGGTTGTATTTTGCCACCGAATAAATAAGTCTAAAATGTGGTCGTGCCCAGGGATCAGCTTTTGCCGTTGGTACAATAGTGGGGACCAGGGAAAACTTCGTCATGGATGCTGAAGACTGGATTCCATCTTTACGGTTGGTATAATGAAGCTCGGCAATCAGGTGAAGCCAATTTTTTATATACCAGAAATTGCGTGCCCCAATTGCGTATTCTGTTTTTCGGTTAAATAATTCCCGACCATAATAATCGAGCGCTTTGTTATCGCTATCGGCCGCACCATGACTTTTGGTGTATAAGGCATACGCATTGATACTGTATTTGGGTGAAACGTTAAACAGAAAATGATCGACAAAGGAAATGCAGTAGGCCTTGTTGAATTTGTTGGTTTGCAGATCAGGTGCACCATACGTGAGCCATGTCTTTGAGTTGCCGCCATCATTCCCGTTGGCAATGCCATGTCCGTAGCGGATGGCCACCTGGTTGAATGAACCTTTTATGGCCGAATTAATGCTAGTGACGTGTTTAAGACCCAACACCCAGCCGCTGGCAGCAGGGTAGTTAAATGCTGTGGCAGTATCTTCTGCAGAGGCATCGGCAAGGCGGTGGTACTCTCCAAGCAGTTTGATGCTTTGTTTATTATTGTTAAAAGGGAAAGTGTGTTCAAGTATCGCCATGCCTCTGCTTCGTAGGCCAAGCCTTTGAGTGCCGTCGATAATGCCTACATAAAAATTTGGAGGTACAGCATTACTGGTGTCGACGGTGCCTGGGAATAACACTGCAAGGGTAGTATTTTTATATGATACGCCGAATCCCTGTGCGCTGTGGTCGTCGAAGTAAAAATGGTCTGCAATATGTACATCATTAAAACGAAAATATTTTGAACCGATCCATGCGCTCCATTTTGAGCCCAGAATAGTATTGAATTCGGCATATATTTCGGGCAAGGCAATAGTAATACCCCCAAAACTTGAGGAATTGACATTTCCTATCAGTTGCCCCTTGCTGCTGTATAAAGCCATTCTCGCCTGTACGTTGATCTGTGTAGTGTCGCTTTTCTCATTTTCTGTTTTGAAATGAAGTGCTGTTAAAAGTTCAACATAATCGGCTTCCTCCATTCTTCCGCCAATGGAACCCATGCCGTTAAGGTTAAAGGAACGTCCGATGTTTCCTTTGATGTCTGGTGAAAAACCGGCTCCTACGCGACCGTAAGAACCAAATGAAAATAGTTTATTGAAAGTTGTCTGTGCCGTGGACCTGGCAGTACAAAAAATCATGAATACAACAGCGGTAAGTGATAGGTAATGTTTTTTCATAGCAGGTGTTAAGTACTAAGTCTCCATATTGATACCGTTATTGCGCTTGAAAAGAGCTTTTCATTTTTTGAATTTGACCTGACGAGATATGAATTGACTGATAAGAACTAAATCTTTTACAAGAGATCTAATTCTTTTTCAAAGCGCGTTTTAATTCTCCGTAAGTAGGAATCTGCTGCATAATAGAAGCCCTGATTTGTGTTACTATATAAATCTCTGCTTGATAAAATTCAAAAGCCGTAACCGCATTAGTTGCTGCTTTTATTTTTTTATAGTAAAGCTCAAGGCTTTTTTCTTGGTCTTGGCGATTGACAAAATACTTTGTGATTAATGAGTCGGCTACTTTGGGGGTCATATTTTGGTAGGCATGGGCGGTAGCTTCATATAGCCTGATTCTTTCTTTTATGGTATTCTTATTTGCCTCTTGGTACTCATCGTAGATCTTCCAAAAAGCAACAGAGTCTTTTCCGCTAACCGTAACTAATTTGTGAACCGCTTCTTTTTTCTGAACGCCTAATAATTGTGCCATCGCATCAGCTTCAGCATCACTTGTTTGAGCGTAGACAGCTTGTGTGGCATACACAAAAAATACTGTCATTAAGGTAATTTTAAGATTCATAGGTTTTGTATTTGAAAGAAACTCAATTTACTAAAAATAAAAATTCTAAGCACTTTAATTTTGCATAAAATAAAAGCTAAAATACTGAATATTAAATGATTGCAAAATGAATTAATTGAGGCTGTGCTTTTTGATTTATGGGTGAATTTAGCAGGTCAGCTCCGAAATCAGGGGGATAAAAGTAATGAGCTATTTACCTTCAATTCAAGTTAAGCCATTCTTTATGTTAATTTTCTTAACAAATACTACAATAATTTAAATAAGTGTTTCGTTGATGTTTAGAAAAATATACTTTAGTTAGCTTAAATACTATATATGATTACTTCCTGATAATGAAGCTCAACGTTAACCTCATTTACCTAAAATTTTATAACTAAAACCTATTGAATTTAATGAATCATCTACCCAAAGCAGCAATGTTAACATGCCTGGTATGCCTTTGCTTTTTCAATTCTTTTGCTCAAACCAAAACTACCGGATCAATCAGCGGCAAAGTAAGTAACTCGGGAAAGGAGGCTCTAGACGCAGCCATGATTTCCGTGGTTCATCTAAAAGACTCTACTTTTCGTAGGAATGCAATGACGGATAAAAATGGAGCATTCGAAATAAGATCTTTATTGATCGGAGATTATAAACTATATGTCAGCTATTTTGGGTTTAAAGAGCAAGTAAAACACTTTTCTATTTCAAAAGAGCAACTTCAGCCGAAGCTCGACATTCATCTTGATTCATTAAAAATCATCGGACTGCAAGAAGTAACAGTTGTGGGCGATGCTCCTCCAATTAAAGTAAAACAGGATACCGTAGAGTTCAATGCCGGTTCGTTTAAAACTAAAGACGGAGCTGTAGTGGAGGATTTGTTAAAGAAACTTCCGGGTGTTGAAGTTGAGAAAGACGGAACCGTTAAAGCACACGGTGAAAGGGTAACACAAGTTTATGTAGAGGGAAAACCTTTTTTTGGCAACGATCCTAAAATTGCTACTAAGAACCTGCCTGCTAACATCGTTGATAAAGTACAGGTAATTGATGAAAAATCAGAGCAGGCCAAGCTTTCAAAAGTGGATGACGGAGAGCGTAAAAAAGTGGTAAATCTTACTCTTAAAGCGGATAAGAAACAAGGGGCCTTTGGAAATGCTTCTCTAGCCAACGGTGTTACCGATTTCACAAATAATCGCAACCGTTACGAGGGGAATTTGAATATTAACCGATTTACAAAAAAACAACAGTTTTCTGTTTTGTTCATGAGCAACAATACCAACAAACTGGGTTTTTCATCGGGTGATTTAAATGATTTTGCAGGGACCGGGGGAGCAAGCAGCCTATCAGGGGATGGGGCTATCTATAATTATAATTCCAATACTAAAAAGGGCTCCATTGATTTTAATAATGTTTTTGGAACTGAAGGCAATTCGGGGTTAAACAGTTCTACTGCCGGAGGAATTAACTACCGGAACTCGTTCAGTAAAAGATTTGACTTTAATGCCAGTTATTTCTTGAGCAGTATAACGAATGGTCGCCAGGAAAAAGTAGTACAAACAACCACGCTTGAAAACCAATCGCTGTTTGCCAGCAACAGCACAAACGGTGATTCCAAATCATTTAACCATCAGTTGAATATGAATATGGAGTTTAGAATTGACTCCACGCAGACTTTTAAATTTAGACCTTCTTTTGGGTTAAAAAGGAACACGAGCAACTCATTATTCCAATTTGAATCCATTCGGGATAACCAGGTAAGAGTGAATGACGGCTATCAACGAGGGGATCAAAATTCATTGACGCCAACTCTTGATAACTATTTCAATTATAACAAACAATTTAAAAAACCGGGACGCACGTTTTCAGTGAGAATAATCAACCGGCTGAGTCAGAATGGGGCGAATACGTATAATGATCAACTGAATAATTACCAGGAGACCGGAGCGTTTGATCTGATCAATCAGTATAAAAAACAAGAAATTACCACATCAAATCATAACTTAAACCTGCAATATAGTGAACCAATTGATAAGGAACGCAGTCTTGCGATTAGTTATGAGCTGAACAACAGGATCGATTACTCCGAAAGAAATACCTATGATTTTAATGATCAGTCTGCTCAATTTGACCAGTTCAACCCTTTGTTTAGTATTAACTATCGCAATAGGGTTACTTACAATAAATATAGTACCCGACTTGGTGTCAGGAAAAAGAATTACAATTATTCACTGGGGCTAGGGCTGCAACAAATTTATTTAAGAGGCAATTCGCTCACTCAAGACAGTGTTTATAAGCAGAATTTTGTAAGTATCATACCCAATGCCGAATTAAATTATCAGCTTTCTAAAAAGAAAACAGTAAGTATGCGTTATGGCGGACGGATTGCTCCTCCCCAGTTTTCGAATTTGCAATCAGTTGCCGATAATTCAAACCCTCTTAATGTACGATTAAGTAATCCTGATTTGAAGGCAGAATTTATTAGTAACGGAAGTATTAGTTATGGCTACAATGATATTGCCACCGGAAAAAACTTAAATTTAGGTTTATATGCAGGTAACACGTTTAATGCAATTTCTGCCAAAACAACCATAGATGTTGCTACCGGTAAACAAACAAGCCGTCCTGAAAATGTGAACGGTAACTATTACTTTTCCATGTTCGGTTATAGTTATTTTCCGGTTAAATGGGGCAATACAGCTATTAAATCATCAATCAGACCCAGCGTTAACGCTTATTTTAGGAGGAATGTATCATTTATTAACGGGGACAAACTAGCCTCCATAAACATTACACCTTTTATCTCTACATCCTTCAATTTTAGTTTTAAAGAACTTGAATTTGATGTATCATGCAATTTGAGATACAATAAAACCACGTATGAAAATAACGTCATTAAAGCTGTGAATTATTACTCTGTTAACTCTGCCATGAGCATGAGTTACAGTATTCCTAAAATAGTAAGCTTTAGTTTTGATGCCAATCAATTTAATAATCCGGGTTATACTTCAAATAAGAGTTCGTTCATGATGCTTAATGCGAGCATCTATAAAGAGTTTTTGAAAGGGAACAGAGCGAAAATTGCCTTGGAGGGATACGATCTGCTCAATCAGAATACCGATGTCTTTCGTTCCATCACTGATAATACGATTATAGACAGGCAAACCAATATCCTCCGTCGTTATTTTATGCTCAACCTAACATACAGGGTGAGCAAATTCGGTGCTGCTCCCAAAAAAGAGAGATCACCATTTTTTTGATAGGAGTCAAGGTTTTATGAATAATGTTTGTATTTATTAAAATAATTATTTGTATAATGAGCCGGTTAATAATCAGCTCATTATATGAAGAAAGCTTTACTTTTTGTATCCTTAGTATCTTTTCCCTGTCTGAGCTTATTTGCTCAGTCTCGACTGTTCTGGGAAATTAAATTCAAAAACTCAAAAACACCCTCCTACATGCTGGGAGTTCCTATGGTGCTTTGTCCGGATAAGTTAGTGTTTAACGACTTTGAGCGGCAGAAGCTACAGGAAACCAAGCAATTATATGTGCAAAACGATATTACACGCCCTGATTTTATAATCTCTGTACTGTCATTTTGCAGGCTTCCTGAGGGTGTTAAGTTACAAGATGCTTACTCTGACTCTGATTATGCTTTTTTAAAATCATTTTTTAAGGATTCACTTAATTTGGATTTGGAAAATCCGAAAGGTAATTATGATCCGCATGTCTTAAAATACATGTTGATAGCGCATATGATGGGATGTGAGCCACAGTCAGCCGAAACTGCGGTGATAAAGTTTGCAATAGAGCAAAATAAAGAAATTCATGAATTAGAAAGCGTACGGGAATATTATGAGCATGTAAATAAAGTTGGTTTAAAAGGCAATGCCGATTTTCTATTAGAATTCGTAAAAAATTATGACGCTATAGCAAAAAGTTATAAGCGCATTGAAATGGATTACTTGCATCCCGAGAATATGGATTCCAAATTCGTATTTAAGTTTGATGACAAGTCAACTGAATACATGGTTAACGGCCGAGCGGAAAAATGGACTCAAAAGATGAAAAAAGCGATGGATGAAAAACCTACTTTTTTTGTTATCCCTCAATTCATGTTAGTTGGCGACAATGGAATTTTGAACTCATTAGCCCAAATGGGTTACGAGTTAAAATCGTACGATAAGCTAGGGGACATCAGGCGATTTGTTGACGGAAAAAAAGCAACTGCTAATAGTATTGTAAATAAAAATAAATAGCAGATATTTTAAATCAAATGCTGTTAGGCTATATTTAAAAACGAGGATAGCACCAAATAAATGGCTATCTTCGCCTTTACGTTTGGTCATAGAACAGTGAAGACTAAGCATCGCTAAACATTCCAATTTCGCTCCAGTCCCGCTACTCCTTCAGGACAAAACGTTAACAAATAAAAAATTATGTCTGAAGAAATGAAACCTTGTCCACAATGTAGCTCGCCTTATGGATATTTTTTAAGTGAAGAGCTATATGCCTGCCCTGAATGTGGTCATGAATGGAATCCAAATGAATTAATTGAAGAACAAGAAGGCAAATTGGTGGTGAAAGATGCAAACGGAAATCTATTGCAAGATGGAGATTCGGTAATCGTAATAAAAAACTTGCCCGTAAAAGGAGCATCCGGCCCGGTTAAGGCTGGAACTAAAGTGAAAAATATTCGCCTAACCGAAGGAGATCATAACATTGATTGCAAAATTGATGGCTTTGGCGCCATGGCATTAAAATCTGAATTTGTTCGAAAAGCTTAACCCCTTTTTCGTGAGAACATATTAAACGTACAAACCACATTGAAATTAGGGGGCTTTCTCAAAAAGTCGAACTAACCTATTTTTGTACACTGAGCGGAGTCGAAGCATTTGTTTCATGATGTTACAGACCTTCGACTTCGCTATCTATGACACCAACATTCCGATAGGTCACTCTCATGCCGACAAGCGTTTTAATACCGCCTCTTTTTTTGCATTCCATACTTTGAACGCCGCGCTTTTTTGCTATTTTTAAGAACGAGGCCATTTTGGCATTTCTGAAATCCCTTTTAAAGGTCATATCCCAATAGTTCATTCCAAAAAAATTAATCAATTGCGAGTCAAATCTTTAATGAAAATTCAACAGGATGCATGGTTTAATAAAGTCATATTTCATTTCAAAGAAATACAGGGCAAAACAGTAGAAGCCAATTCAAAATTAAAATCTCAGTTTTTCCAGTTTTTGCCATTTTTAATCGCTTCGTTTTTAACTGGATTCTTCGCCTTTTTATACAGTAAACTATTTAGTTTTTCCGAAAAACAAGCATTTCTTCTCTTCGAAAAGTACCCGCTTTCTCCATTCATTGTAACTCCTGTTGCCTTTCTTTTTTCCTGGTGGGTAATAAAGCAGTTTGCTCCCTTTGCCAAGGGAAGTGGCATCCCGCAAGTAATGGCTGCCGTTGAGCTGGTGAAGCCGAATCAAAATCACCTGATTAAGCAACTGCTTAGTTTAAGAATCATTGCTGTTAAAGTACTTTCAAGCACGGTGAAAGTTTTGGGTGGAGGTATTTTAGGAAGGGAAGGGCCAACCATACAAATTTCAAGTTCTATATTTAATCAGGTATATAAATGGGCCCCTAAATCGGCGATCTCTATTTCACAAAAGAGCGTTTACATTGCCGGGGCGGCTTCAGGCCTGGCGGCAGCGTTTAATACTCCATTGGGCGGGATTATTTTTGCAATCGAAGAATTATCCAAATACCATATTAAATACTATAAAACGCCGTTGTTCGTAGCTGTAATCATCTCCGGGCTAACTGCCCAGGGTTTTGGCGGATCTTATTTGTATTTGGGCTATCCCAAAACAAATTTTGGCGGTGACATTGTATATGTAGGCATCCTTCTAACAGCAATAGCCACCGGTTTATTTGGTAGTTTAATGTGTATCGTTCTGTTAAAGTTTATTAAATACATAAAAGCTCAAAAATCAAATTTTAATCATGTTGTTATTGTAGTTGCCTGTGGGCTGTTTGTGGCATTCTTTATTTATTTCTTTGGGAATGAGGCCATGGGTTCGGGTAAACAAATAATGGAAAGGACGTTATTTACAGACAATAAATCGGTTAGCTGGTATTTGCCTTTTATAAGAATGAATGGCTTAATCGCCTCCTTTAGTTTTGGAGGAGCGGGAGGGATATTTGCTCCTTCCTTAAGTGCAGGTGCTTGCTTTGGGGGAGTAATAGCCGATCTGCTTCATTTGGCAGGAAGTAATGCCAACTTATTAATACTAACCGGGATGACAGGATTCTTAACAGCTGTAACCAGGGCTCCCTTTACAGCAGCAATCATTACGTTTGAAATGACAGAAAGGCATAGCATCATATTTTTTCTATTGCTGAGTGCCTTCATTGCCAACGTAATAGCAAGTTTGCTTGAAAAGCACTCTCTGTATGAAATATTAAAGGGCTATTATTTAAATGACATTACTAGCTAAGGTTTAGGCTCAAAACCAATTGCATTAATTGGATTTCTGAATTTAGTTTAACACTCTTTTGATCTATCTAATTGATTAGTCAAAGTCGAATTTTTTAACTCTTTTATTCTAATTATTCCTTAATGTACTACTAATTAACAATCGTTATGCTAAGTGGCTTAGTGTCTTATTATTTTAATTTAAAGTTAATAATTGCTTTGAAATAAAAATGAGTTGATCCGTAGAATAGTCCATTATATTCAATGGAAAGTCCATTGCATTACAAAGGCTGAAAAGTGAATTTGGGCCTTCCTTATAAGTAGCAAATCTCATTGCGCAAAAACGGGCTTTTGCCAAATAAAAACTATTCAGCGGAGCGGGGATTTAATAATTAATAAACCCATATAGTTGAGGTTAAAGAAAGGAGTGTGAAATAGAAGTAAAATTGACGTACTTAATAAACAAACGGGCAAGTTTCCCATCACCTAAACGGTTAAGTTTTCATGAATCAAATGTTTTTAATCAGCATTCAAAGATTTATAGTGTGTAACTATCCAACCCCAATCTAAATGAAAAAAAATTACTCAAAAGTTTTTACCATAAAGCATAATCTCAAAAGAGGTTTCAGAAAAGAAAGCATCATAGCGTTGATGTTACTGGCCTCTTCCCTCAACGTTTTGGCGCAAGAGACGCCTAAAGAAACAAAAGAAGTAAAGACGGTCGATCTTAGCAAGCCTACTACGCTAGTTAAAGGGCGTGTGTCGGACGAAAAGAACGAAGCCCTGGAGGGAGCAACCGTTCTTGTGAAAGGAACCAATTTCGCTGTGAATACCGATAAATACGGTGAATTTACAACTAGAGTGCCACAAGGCTTTGAAGTTCTGATGATTAGTCATTTGGGCATGAAGATGCAGGAAGTCAATGTGAAAAATAAGACCTTTATAAAGGTTTCTCTTGAAAGTGCCATACGTCAACTTGATGACATTGTGGTTGTAGCCTATGGAAACCAGCAAAAAAAGGATGTTGTTACCGCGGTTTCAACCATCAAGGCTGAAGAAATCATGCAGCAAAACCAAGTGAACCTAGGGAATGCTTTGCAAGGTAAAATAGCCGGTGCGACCATTATTTCAAGTGCCGGCACGCCTGGTAGGGACAGACCTACAATTATGCTCCGTGGTGGCAATCCAAACACTACAAACGGTTCTCCTTACCAACCTTTACTGGTAGTTGATGGAGTGCCACTTTATACTGATGCTCCAACTGCTCTAAATAGCATTTCATTAAATGGTTTGACACTTGAAGATATTAACCCTGATGAAGTAGAGTCAATATCAGTATTAAAGGACAACGCCGCCACAGCTGTTTATGGAACCAGGGGGGCTAATGGTGTTATCTTAATTACCACCAAACGTGGAAAAATTGGAAAGCCTAAGTTTACTTATTCTACCGGCTATGCTGTTGATAAACCTACACGTTTCCCCAAAATGCTTGGAGGCTACCAATATGCACTTGCTCAAAACGAAATTGATAAGAATAATAACGCATCAAAACTAACTTATAGTGATGCTGACCTGGATATTATCAAGAATAATTCGGATCCATATAAATTTGGTAATACCAATATGTACGATTTATTGGTTCAAGGTGATGCAAGCCAGCAAACGCATTCATTAAGTGTTAATGGAGGAAATGAGCAGGTTCGTTATTATATTAACGGTTCAACCACGGGTCAGAAAGGTATCATTAACGCGTATGACTATAAACGCTATACAATTCAATCAAACCTTGATTTCAAACTGACTAATGATTTAAAATTGGCGGTAAACACCGCTTTTGCGAGCTCAAAAACTGATGGCGCTAATACTTCTGCAGAATCTGTTTTCTCGAGTATGTTCACAAATAATCCACTTACTCCGATCTTTAATGCAGATGGATCTTTATATGGAAACGAGGGTGCTAATAGATGGGCCAATATAAACCCGGGACTTTCAGGATATACTATAAACAAATCAAACAATATTACAGCAGCGGCTAATTTGGAATATTCACCATCGTTTATAAATGGTTTAACGTTCCGCTTAAACAACAATATTAATTTTAATGCTGCTGAATACAAAAACTTCTTCAGGTATTACAACACCTATATACCTGATGCAACCCAACCAACAGGTTATTTACAAAAAGGAGGATTCAGACCTAACGAATTACGTAACAACCTCGGAACCGCTACTTTCTTTAATACTGATTTCGGATTTGATTATTCGAAAGCAATTGGAAAGCACCGTTTTGGTGTGATGTTATTAGGTACGAATTATTACACCAAATCTAATTCTACCCAGGTTTTTCGTGATGGAATTATTGCAGGGCTTGAAACTATTTCTCAAGGACGAAGTACAAATCAAACAATTGGCGGTACTGATACAGAAGCCGGTAAAATTGGAGCTGTTGCACGTGTAAATTACGATTTCAATAATAAATATTCATTAGAAGCTTCAATGCGTGCCGATGCCTCAGATAACTTTCCTAAAGCACACAGATGGGGATATTTCCCAGGTGCTGCGGTGGCTTGGCGTTTAAGTGAAGAGAACTTTATTAAAGATAATGTAAGCTTTATCAATGATTTAAAGATCAGAACCTCAATTGGTTTGGCCGGTATCGATAATGTGTCGGCTTACAATTACCTTTATTCATATACGCTTTCCACAACAGGTTTAAGAAATGGTGGTGGTTATGCTTTTAATGGTACTTACCAACCCGCTTTTGCCTTGGATAACGGTAGTATTCCTAATCCAAACTTAACCTGGGGTAAAAGTTTGATGAGAAATATCGGTCTTGATTTTTCATTATGGAAAGGCTTGCTTGCAGGAACCTTTGATGTTTGGGATAAAAATGTTTATGACCTTCCATATAAGAAAGTGTTTACATATCCAACTACATTGGGTATTGATGCTCCGAATTTCAACTTTGCAAAAGAATATTATAAAGGTTTTGAGGCTTCTATTTCTAACAATACCAAGTTAGGAAAAGACATGTCGCTTCAAACATCATTAAACCTAACGTATACTTATTCACGCGTTGTTGATTATGGTGAACCGGAAACCCTTACTCCTGCCAATAAAAAAGAAGGATATAGTGTTACAAGTAATAAGTATTATAAGGCCCTAGGTATATTTCAAACCCAGGAAGAAATTGATGCCTACGAAGTTAACCAGGATGGTAAAACTCCTAAAAACTCATCAATTAAGCCGGGAGATATTAAATACGCCGATTTAACCGGTGACGGTAAAATTACTGTTGATGATCAGCAAGTTTTCAATAACACAAATATCCCACCGTTATCAGGAGGATTGAATTTAACATTCCGTTATAAATCTCTTTCATTAAACGCGATGTTACAGGGCGCAGGTGGAAATTTGGTCAATTTTGTACCAAGCAACTTTAGTGCTTATGGTTATGACAATAGCTGGAGACCAGGAAATGAGGATGCCAAATATCCACGTCTTTCCACTTCTAGCAATAATTCTCCAACTTCAAAACCAAATACACTTTACCTGTTAAAAGGGGATTACCTGAGGTTTAAAAATTTAAGACTTTCATATACAGTTCCTGCGAAGTTATTGAAGAAAACAGGTTTGTCTAATGTAATGATCACAGCTGGAGCAACGAACTTATGGGCAACTTCTAGAATAAAAGATATTGATCCTGAGGTATTAAACAAAAACTATAATAACGGAGGATATTATCCTACACAACGTAATTATAGCCTTGGAGTGACTGTTGGTTTGTAATTCAAAAATAGCTTGTAATTATAAATAAGAAATTAAATGAAAACGAAAATATTTGCATTATCTATACTGGTTTGTGGGGCTTTAGGTTTTTCAAGCTGTAAAAAAGGATTGGACCTTGAACCCAATGACCGCCTTACTGATCAACAATTATGGAGCAATCAGAGCCTGGTATTGATGTACACCAATAACTTTTATTCTCAATTGCCTAGTGAATTTAACGGAGTAATATCATCTAGCTGGTTATTAAGCAGCCTTACGGATGATGCTATGGTTTCCTCCACCAGCACCTCATCTTCATCAGCTCGTGGTATTGCCAATCAACTTTTTGATGCCAATAATTCACCTCTTACTTCTACCTGGAATAACAGGTACACCTATATTCGCAGAGCAAATTTATACCTGCAAAATATTGACAACGTGCCGGGTGATCAGCAATTGAACGTACGTTTAAAAGCTGAGGTAAGGTTTTTACGTGCTTATTATTACTATGATTTGGTACAATGGTTCGGAGGAGTGCCACTTATTACCACTGCGCAAAATTATGATGACCCGGATTTGTTCCGTCCGAGAAATACCATTGATGAGTGTTATGATTTCCTAACCAGTGAATTGGACCTTGCTGCCAATGATTTGCCTTCTTCTTATTCAACAGCTGACGCAGGTAGAATTACCAAACAAGCTGCAATGGCATTAAAGTGCCGCGTACAAATGTTGAAGAAGGACTGGACCTCAGCAGCGGCAACAGCTAAAGCGATCATGGATCTTGGAAAAAATTCATTGTTGGCGAACTATACAAGCGTGTTTACCACTCCTGCCGCAACTAATACGGAAGTAATACTATCAGTACAGCATAATAATAATAAAGACGAGCGCGGTACGCAGTTTGACTTAAATACAATGTCTCCTTATTATGGTGGAAGTGGTAGTAACTGTCCTACACAAAACCTTGTTGATGATTACGAAATGAAAACAACAGGTAAGGCTATCACTGATCCTACTTCGGGATACGATCCTACCAAACCATATCTAAATCGTGACCCACGCTTTGATGCCACCATTTTATATGATAACGCTGTTTTCAAAAGCAGAAACATGCAAATGTATACCGGTGGACAGGATGTTACTCCAAATACCGGATTGGGTATTACGACAGATAAAATTTCTCCAACAGGTTATTACCTGAAGAAATTCACCAATGAATCACTTAACATTATGGATGCTAACGTGAGAAGCAGTTATAACTGGCCATTGATCCGTTATGCCGAAGTTTTATTAAACTATGCTGAGGCACAAAATGAGGCTGTAGGTGCGGATCCTTCTGTTTACAATGCAATAAATGCGGTTCGTCAGCGTGCGGGCATGCCGGTAGTTGCTACTGGTTTAGATCAAGCCCAAATGCGTAATGTAATCAGACACGAACGCCGCATTGAATTGGCATTTGAAGGTTTCCGTTACTGGGATGCAAAAAGATGGAAAACAGCTGAGCAATGGTTCTCAAGTACTACTAATCCAATCAAAAAAGCAACTATTACATATGTTGCTTCAACAAATACAAGAACTTACGATTTCACTAAAACTGTTACCTATAACAGGTCATTTTTGGCAAAGCATTATTTGTTCCCGATTCCTCAGGCAGAGATGATTAAACCGGGTAGTAAGTTAACGCAAAACTCTGGGTGGGAACTTTAAACCGAATAATCAAAATTCAATCAAAGAATAAACTTAAAATAATGAAGAACTTTCAAAAACTATTAATCGTTGCATTTACACTGACTTTATCAGTACAAAGCAGCTACGCTCAGACGGTAAAATTTGTTACCATCGATTCAACAAGTGCTTCTTTTCGTAATCCGGATGCTATTGCGGACAGAAAAGCAAAAGCTTTAGCGGGAATGGAAGACCTGAAAAAAGCTAATCCTGAATTCATGAAAGCGTTGAATGAAGCAGCTAAGGATAAAGACTTTAAACTGGCTGAAATAAAATACTATACTGCTGAATACATTCAAATTCCATTTGAACAGTATCGTAAGCTTCTTTATGATATATCAGGAGATTGGGCAGATAATACTTATGGTGACATGGCTTATACTAAAAAGGCTTGTGTTCTTCGCAAAACAACAGCAGAAGAAAAGGCAAAGAGAGTAGAAGCGGTTAGAGCGTCTTATGCTTCGAAGTCAAGTTCTCCTATTGCCACAAACAATGTGGAACTGAGCAAATTGGTTGGCCAACCTGCACCTGACTTCACCGTTACAACGCTTGACGGAAAACAAGTGAGTCTGAGCAGCTTAAAAGGAAAAGTAGTGGTGATGAACTTCTGGTTTACCATGTGTCGCCCTTGTGTAGAAGAAATCCCTACTTTAAACAAATTTGTAGAGAAATACAAAGACAGAAAAGACATCGTGTTCTTAGCTCCGGAATGTGCTAACGCTACAAATGAGGACGTACAGAAATTCTTGAAACGCGCTCCTTTCTCTTACCAGATCGCATTAGGTGGAAAAGATGTTGCCATGAAGCAATATCAGTCTAAAGTATTTCCTGCCAATTTCTTAATCGACAAAAACGGTATCGTTCGTAATGGATACGTAGGTTTAAATCCTGTTGCGCTAGACGACTACGGAAAGATGATTCCTAAGCTTTTGGAAGAAGCTCCTGCAAAAGGTGCAAGCAAAAAGTAATTCTGATTACTTTTAAAAAAGCTAACTTCACTATTAAATATTCTCTGTTCAGGCATTGTCGTCATTGGGCAATGCCTGAACAGTATTAAAGTATAAATACCATGTTACTTAATAAAGTTTTATTACCTGCATTAATTGTTTTCTGTTCTACAGGTATGTTGAAGGCGCAGGAGGCAACAGACAGCATAAATCAAGCGGAGGCGCGTAGAGTAAAATATTTGCAAGGTTTGCGAAAAGTGAGTTCTGATAAAGAATTGAAATACGCTGATTCTGTTACTGAAGCGAAAAATATTTTTAGTTCTGATATTCGCTTCCTGTCGCAAGACTATAAGAAGTTTGGCCACTATATGGAATTTAACAAAGTGATTGACGATAGTCATTTTAAAATGACTGCGGATGTATACGTTGATTCGGCTTTTGTAATCAGAGCTAAGGTGGCCCGCCCGGCCACTAAAGTAGAAGAGGAAAAAAACATTGCGGATTTTAAAAAGGTATTAGATGAGGAAACGAAGTCGCCTAGAGGTCAGGAACGCGAAAAAATATTTGCTTCGCAATTGGGAAAACCGGCGCCTTTATTTTCAGTGGTGGATGTTGATAACGTAAAATATGATTTGAACCAATTGAAAGGCAAAGTGGTAGTGTTGAACTTTTGGTTTACGGCATGCGCTCCTTGTAAAAAGGAAATACCTGATTTGAATGCAATGGTTGAGAAATATAAAGGTAAAGATGTGGTATTTTTAGCATTTGAGGTTAATAGCTACGAGCCTGCTAAATTGAAAGCCATTACCGAAAAGTTTTTCAAATACACAATGATTCCTAGTACCAGAAAGGAAGGGGATGTAGCTAGTAAATATCAGATAAAAGCATACCCTACTTCTTATGTAATTGATCAGTCGGGTATCGTCAGATTTGCAGTGGCTTATAATCCGTTCAGATTACCTGAAATGGATAAAACCATTGAAGGGTTGTTGATGAAGAAACCTGTAGCAACGAAGAAAGCGTCTAAATAATAGTTCGGTAATTGACTTAAGTATAAAAACGATAAAAAATAGTAAATGAAAGGCTTTTTTTTTAGCATATGCTGCATGTTTGCAAGCATCGTTGTAAATGCACAGGATAGGGCGATTAACTTTGAACACGGTACATGGGCCGAGATCAAAGCGAAGGCGGCAAAGGAAAAAAAAGTAATCTTTCTTGATTGCTTTACAAGCTGGTGCGGGCCTTGTAAAAAATTGGCGAAGGAAGTGTTCACCCTCAACGAAGTGGCGGATTACTACAATGCTAATTTTATAAATGCCTCAATGGATATGGAGAAAGGGGAAGGGCCGCAATTAGCCAAGCAATACGGTATTAGAGCTTACCCTTCATTGCTGTTTGTTACCCCAGAAGGTAAACTCATCAGTAAAAATGAAGGAGCATCAGATTTCAAAACCTTTATCGATTATGGAAAGAAGGCTGTATCGGGAGAGTCTCTGGAGTCCTTGACGGCTGAATACAAAAAAGGTAATAGGTCTCCTGAGTTCATGAAAAAATACATGACCAGAATGGAGGGTATTAAAGCAAATACTACTGAAATTATCGGAGAGTATTTTAGCAAAATTCCTCAGGCACAATGGCAAACAGCTGAAAACTGGTACTTTATTAATCGTTATGTAAGGACGGAGCAGTCATCTGTATTCAAGTATGTGCTTCAAAATCAAAAGGCCTACGAAAAGAAATTTACTGCTGAGGCTGTATCGGATTATTTTGTAATGGTTTATGGCAACTCAATTCAAAAGGCAGCTAATGGTGCTTTTCCTGCTGAGGATCTGAAAGAGCTGAAAGACGGTTTCTTGAAAATGAATTTTGCAGGAGCGGGCAAATTGGCATTGCAGTGTGATGCAGCTGCGTCAAGTGTAAGCAAAGACATGAAAGCTTATGCTGATGTAATGGAAGTTATTTTTGCGAAATACCCTGAAAAGAAAATCGATGATCGAATTGTAGCAGTGGGTTCATTCTGCTGGAAAATACTCAATCAGTCTTCTGATCAGTATGTTTTGCAAAAGGCAACCAAATTGGCAGAGTTATCTATGCAAGTACAAAACCCTGAGTTTATGGACGTTTATGCAAGACTTTTGGTTGAAACAGGCAATTTTGATAAAGGCATTGAAGTGGAAGAAAAAGTTATTGCTATGCTGAAAGCTAAACCGAATCCGGATGTTTCCCTTACTGCTTGCGAAGATCGCTTGGAAAAATTTAAACGTCGGAAAGGTTAAGAGAAATGGACTTTTTCTAGTTGATTGATTTATTCATTTAAAGGGGTAAACTTCCTAATTGTTATGGAGTTTACCCCTTTTTTAATTTAATGTATTTGAATAATTTTTGAAGTTAGTTGTTCTTTTTCTCAGGCGGCATTGGTGGTGGCGGAGGAATTACTTTATCTCTTTTTACCTTTGTTACTACGGCTTGTTTCGTGTCCTTATAAACTAATAGAGCAATAGCACATTTTTCTGTTTTGAGTTGATTGATATCATACCTTTCGGTTTGTGAATTAACTGGTCCTTCTAAAGTAATTCCTAAGGATTTAATAACCCCATCTACAGTAATTTGTTCGAAGTTTATAGTGTAGCCTTTTTCCGAAAATTTATTTTTTATATCAGTTAATACATCAATTGTAATTGCTTCAGGAAGTAAATAGTACTCTAATACCATATTACTTTTTATTATCGGAGGAGAAAATTTTATAACATTAACAGATTGTATTCTTATGATATCGTCATTTCCAATTTTATCAGTTCCAAGACGATTTATGGCACTTATGGTTTCTTTGTTCAAATTTGCAATCTTCTGCTCTATTACTTCCTTGTTATTTAAAAAATATCTTGTTTTTGTGCCTTTTAAGTGATCCAAACTTATCTTTTGCTTGCCGGTGTTTATTGTTACTTTCTCGTACTCTTTGCCGTCTTTGCCTACATATGAAGTTTTAGTAAAAAACTGCATTTGTAATGGCTTCTGTTTGCCATTTTCATCATAAAACTTATCGTACAACGTATTATTTCTGATTTCATTTTCCCTTGGTTGGCTGTATAGGACAATCAGTTTAGTTGTTGAATAGGATTTGGGGGCTACTAGTTTCTCTCCGATAAATTTGACCAAAACAGCATCTCCTTTCTGAAATTTATCGTTTCTCAACTGCTGTCCCTTTAAATCAAATGTTAGAGTAAACTCCCCGTCGTTTAAAACCAATTTGTCTATATAACCTTGTGCGTTTCTTTGGATGGACTTGATTTTACTATGAGTAAAACGGGCACGGTTAACTTCATACCCAAAAGCATATTTCTCAACCACACGTTTATAAATGGTTTCGTTATTGGTAGAGACTATTTCATCGGGTATGTATACTATAGGGCCTATAATAACTGCTTTTTCACCGGATGGACTAATTCGGGTATGGTTGCTTGACATTTTTGAACTATAGGATATCGAAAGGTTATCGCCAACTTTTACCTTGGATCTAATTTTCTTTCCCATAACGTCAATCGGATAAACTTTATCACCTGATTTCAAATTCATTATTTCATTGAGAGAATATTCCTCGAAACTTACCACAGTTCCTTTAATCTTGCTTTGTAATACGGTGTCGTTATTTGCCTTATTTTCAGAAATTTTACTTTTATTCGGATAGGCGTATACTATTTGTACTGCAAACACCCAAACCAAGGCTAAAGCCAGAGGCAACGTAAATAAATACATTAATTTTTTCATGTTTTTAGATGGATTAGTGAATAACATTTGAATACGGTCCTTAAGCGGGCTCTTTACAAAATTGTGGGTAAACGCAATGGAAGGATCTGGAACTACCAGTTTGAGTAATAAATTGGCATAATACTGAGTATTGCAATCTCTAGTGGTTATTTCGTCCGCTTCATATTCGTGAACTTGCTCTAAGGCATTATCGTATAAATAAATTACCGGGTTAAACCATATCAACAATTTGCCAAGCATAATTACCAATCTGTCCAATGAGTGATACTGTTCAGCATGTACCAGTTCATGCTTAAGCAATACTTTCATCTCTTGTTCGGTTAAATTTTCACGATCGACAAATACATAATTAAAGAAAGAACAGTTGGTAAATCCTTTTATCTTATACACTACTTTTAGCCCATTAACTGCTACAGCTTCTTTTCTTGTTTGATGCACTAATTGGGATAATTGCCACATCAATTTAATAAATAGAGCTAAGGCAATAGCAACGTACATATACAGCAAAGCATCTTGCCAGTTAAAAAGAGGTTCGGAAACAGGTGCAGATACTGCTAAATCTTGTTGTATTTCAACAGGATTAGAGTCGTTATAGGAAATGCTTTGTTCAATAACTTGTACATCAGCCCTAACTCGTTCGACATTAAAATTTAATGCAGGAATTAAAAAACTTAGGAGTAAGCTAAAGAGGAGATAAAACCGGTTAGTTTTAAAAAAAGTAAGCTTATTCAAAAACAGGTAATAAAATCCAAAGAACAATGCACTACAGGCACTTGCTTTTAGCAGATAAGTGAGCCATTCCATAGCTAAGATTTTTTGTTAATGATGTCTTTTAGTTTTTGAAGTTCTTTTTCGTCAAGCTTTTCTTCTTTCACCATAAATGATAAAAGGCTTTCCGTCGAACCATCGAAATAATTTTTTACCAGGCGTTTGAAATTAGCCTTCCGGTATTCACTTTTTGAGATTGCAGGATAATACTCATGCGTTTTACCATAAGCTTTGTGATCTACAAATCCTTTATTCTCTAAAATTCTAACCACTGATGAAATGGTGGTGTAAGGCGGCTTAGACTCATCATCCATACGTTCGATGATGTCCTTTACAAAACCTTTTTTGATCTCCCATAAGATCTGCATGATCTTTTCTTCAGTTTTTGTTAATTCTTCCATAATTAAATATACAACGTATTTAACAGTTATTCAACTGTTTTTTACGTTTTGTGACGGTCTTGTTAGTTGGTGCAGGAACAAGTCAATTTTGAAGCCTGATAGAAATGTTGGGCCTTCTTTTTTAGTGTACAAAATAAGCTGCACAAGCATTTTAAAATCCTTTGTATTTTTGCGTTTTAATTTATGAAAATAGTAGCCTAAAGAGGAGGAGATATGATGAGTCAGGCCATCGAATGTGATGATCAATGTTTTACCTTGTTTCAGGAATCCACGGAATCGTATTCTTTTCCTGTTCGATTTACATTTCCTTTTTATTACGAACCACATCCTTTATGCTTATTGGCTGCAAAGGAACTTCAACAACATTTGCAGGATCAGATCGAATGGGTGCATAACTTTGGAATTGATGAAGGCAAGGAAGGGTTAATCATCGGAAAGATGTTCGGAGTCTTGGTGGTTAAAAATAAACTTGGGCAACTTGGTTACCTGGCTGCTTTTTCTGGTAAACTGGCGGGCCAAAATCATCATTCAAAATTTGTTCCTCCTGTTTTTGATATTCTTACAGAAGATGGCTTTTTCCGGAAAGAAGAAGAAGTGATCAATCAGATCAATAAGAAGATAGAAATTCTTGAAGAGAATCCTGAATTGGCTGCATATCAAGATTTGCTTCAAACGGAAACTGTACAATTCGCAAAGCAAATTGAAGAATACAAACAAAAAATAAAGGCAGGTAAGCTTCTTCGAAAAACCAAGCGTGAACAGGCCTTGCAATATTACTCCAAAGAAGAATTGAATGCACTACTGGAGTCCTTAAGAAAAGAAAGTGTTCGCGAGCAGCTTTACTTAAAAGAATTAAATCGTGGTAGGAAAGAGCGTTTGCTGGACATTCAGCAAAAAATTGATGAGTTGCTCGGAGAGATTGGCACATTAAAGGAAGAGCGTAAAAACAAGTCTGCTGCCTTACAGAAAAAGCTGTTTGACGAGTATTATTTTTTGAACCAGTATGGAAATAAAAAAAGTTTACTCGAGATTTTTGAACATACTTTTGAAGCAAAACCGCCTGCTGGTGCCGGTGAATGTGCCGCCCCCAAACTGCTACAGTATGCGTTTATTCACCAAATGACACCAATTGCGATGGCAGAGTTTTGGTGGGGCCAGTCGCCTAAATCAGAAGTCAGAATGCACGGCCAGTTTTATCCCGCTTGTAGGGGAAAATGTGAGCCCATTTTAGCGCACATGCTGCAAGGCATTGAGATGGACGAAAATCCGATGTTGATAAATCCGGCTTTGGGCAAAGATATCAGTATTGTTTTTGAGGACAATGAACTGCTGGTGGTGAATAAGCCTGCTGAGTTTTTATCTGTTCCCGGAAAAAATATTCAGGATTCGGTTTATGAACGTATAAAACAAAAATATCCCAAGGCAACCGGCCCTTTGATTGTGCATCGACTCGATATGTCCACTTCCGGATTAATGCTGATTGCCAAAACCAAAGAATCGCATAAAATGCTACAAGATCAGTTTATCAAAAGAACGATTAAAAAACGTTACGTTGCTTTGCTCGACGGGATGGTAAACGGAGAGGAGGGTTTTATTGACCTGCCTTTGCGGGTAGACCTTGACAACCGTCCACATCAGTTGGTTTGTTATGAATATGGCAAATCTGCTCGTACCCTATGGAAGGTGGTGGGAAGAAGCAATCAACAAACAAAAGTTCATTTTTATCCGATAACTGGAAGAACCCATCAATTACGTGTGCACGCCGCTCATGCGATGGGTTTGCATTCGCCTATTGTTGGTGATGATTTATACGGAACAAAGGGCGATCGTTTACATTTGCATGCCGAATGGATTGAATTTAAACATCCAGCCACGCAAGAAATCATGACCATCCAGGTTGATCCGGAATTTTAGCATGAGATACTGTTTCAAAAAGTGTAAGTTAAAATAACAGGGTTTAAATTTCAGTCGAACCCTGTTTTTCTTCTTGTTAAGAACTGATTGAAAGACTATCAGGGATTTATTATTTAACCACGGGCCGTCATTGACGAATATTAATCTTCATCCTTTTCTTTTTTCCTATCAACGTGTATAAAAGCTGCATGTGTGGCAGATGGAGCCGATTTTCCTTTAAGTCCCTGCCATAGTACTTCATTAAAAAGATGATCCGCAATATTGTCTTCTTTTGAAAAATCGAACAATGCACTTTGTTTGGCCGCTGCAGAGAGCGCCGTGTTTTTATCGTTTAGGTTTACATTGGAAGGTATATGTGAATAAGTCGAAAAGTTTGGTGTAGAGGTAAATGACCGCCATAAAGAAGGGGCTGCAGCATCATATTGCGTCATAGGAGGCAGTCCTAATATTAATTCGATGGTGCGTAAAATAGAAGAGGTGGAATACATAGTATGATCGATGAAACCTCGTTTCACAAAAGGTCCTGCTAGGTAGGCGGTACTTCTGTGTGCATCTACATGGTCGGCACCATTCTGTGCATCATCTTCGACTATAAGTACAACTGATTCATTCCAAATAGGGCTTTTTGATAAATGTTCAACAAATAAACCCACTGCTAAATCATTGTCAGCAACATGAGCATATGGGGTCGGTCTTCCTACACTCATTCCTTCCGTATGATCATTGCCAAATCGGATAGTGTTGAGTTGGGTAAGGGCATTGTTAACCAACAGCGAATCAAAATCTTTCTGCCACAGCCTGAACTTTGTCGTATCTCTTACCTTTAAACTCCAATCATAATTGGGGCATATATGATTTTTTAATATGGCAATATTGGGTTTATTTACCCCCGCAAACTCCCCGTAGGTTCTGTAACTTATATTGTTCCGTTTACAATTATCCCAAATAAATCCACCTTTGTTATTGGCAATAGGCCTGAATCCTTCTCCATCGTAAGATCCGCCTCTTCCTCCATAACTAGTCGGCCAGGTTTTTTCCAGATAATCGGTGGCATAGGCACCCAGGCTCCAGTCGTGTCCATCGGCACTTACCTCCGCATCACAGTAAAAGTTATCCATTAAAACAAACTGCTTCACTAAAGCATGCTGATTAGGCGTATATTTTTCGCCAAATAATAATAATGTGGTATCGCCGTTAGCTCCGGGCACATCGCTTAATACCTGGTCAAATGTTCTGTTTTCTTTGATGATATAAAAGACGTATTTAATAGGAGATGGGGCGCTTACTTTCATGGGTATAGGGTTGCCGGGTTCTCCTAAGGCATTCATCTCTCTTTCTTTAGTATAAGGTGTGTTATTATGAACGGCGGCAGAATATATACCTAACTGTTTGCGGGAAGGCTGTTTGATTTTACTTAATGTCCCTTTAAATAAACCACCGATATATTGTACTTCTTCTTTTTTCTGTAAATCTCCCTGATGCCTGGTTACGGTTTGTTTATTTGCCAATGGGTTGGGACCGTGTGGGTTAGGAAGTGATTTGAAGCCCTTGCCATTGCTTACCAAGATGTCTTTACCAACTAACTTTACATTAGTGGGGTACCAGCCCGTAGGGATAAAACCCTTTGATAAACTATTGCCGGGTTCTCGTACATTAAATACGGCCAAGCAGTTATTGTCTGCATTGGCAATATATAGCGTTTTTTGATTCTTACTCAGCGCTAAACCGTTGGTGGTAGATCCGCTTGGAGCATCAGGATACAATGCTGCATTCAAAGTTTCTATCACTTTTTGTTGAGCCACATCAATTACCGATACGGAATTATCATTGGCATTGGCAACATATACTATTTTGCCGTTTTTAGACAGCAATAATTCGTTGGGATGATCACCAACGTTGATAGTCGTTATTATTTTTTTCTGAGGGATGCTGTAAGCGGCCAGTTTCTTAGCGCCCCATAAGGAAATATAAAGCGATTGTTTATCGGCAGAGAGCAGGCAGGTATAGGCTTCAGATTCCAGAGGTAGTATCGTTTCGACCTTTTTCGTTTTCATATTCAGGATATACAAACTATTGTTCTCTTTGGTCACAACAAATAGCTTCCCTGCAGCTTCATCAATATCAAAACCTGCAGGTGATATGTTTTCCTTTTTATTCCGGCTTAAATAAAGTGTGTCAGGGGTAACAAGTTTATTATTACTGATTGCATAACGTAAAATTTGGTTGTCATTGCCGGCTGCTGCAAATAGATATTTACCATTCTTACTGAATTTTAATCCATACCATGATTTGGCAATGGTAATATCATCTAAAACAATAAACTTTTTTGGATCAATTAGTTGCAATGATTGGCGGCTTTGTCCATTATTGGTAACCGCCAGTAGTTTTTGATTATTGGAAACGGCAATATTTAATGGCAAATCGCCTAAAGGTAGGCTTTCACCCGCCGGAGTTAATGACCATCCGTTTGGCAACAACACCCTGTTTGCATTTAAGTTCTCTAATGATTGAGCATAGTTTAATGCTACGTTTAAAATCAGTAGTAAAGAAAGGGAAATGCGTTTCATTTTACATTTTATAATTATGTTCAAACATATTACAAAATGTAATAACATTTATGAACCTTGTTATAATTAAGTTGTAAGGCACGGAGTTTAAACTTTTGATAGATTCGGGCGTTGCATTAGCAGATGTTGTTTCTAGACTAATAGGAGGAAAATTAATGGAAATTAAACGTAGCGGAACTCAACCCTCGGGAATAGGCCCCAGAGAGTATTTTACCGGATCGGTACGAATCGACCCGCTTTATAGTCCACCTGAACCGGCCCGTGTTGCCATGGCTCTGGTTACTTTTGAGCCGGGAGCACGCACGGCATGGCATACCCATCCGCTAGGTCAGACGTTGATTGTCACGGCTGGATGTGGTTGGGCACAAGGTGAAGGCGGAGCTAGAGAAGAAATTCATCAGGGGGATATAGTTTGGTTTTCGCCGGGTGAAAAGCATTGGCATGGAGCCTCCTCAGCCACGGCGATGACTCATATTGCCATTCAGGAAAAGTTAGACGGTTCGCCAGTGGAGTGGATGGAACCGGTAACTGACGAGCAGTATCTCAAAAAGTAGAACTGAACCTGCTACAATTTCCATTTCTCACGTGGAAAAATTTTACAGTTTTTGGGAAGAATATACCGCATTGATTATCAGCTCAAGAAGTAATTAATTGCCGATGACTTAATTGTAAAGAAAAAAATATGCATATTTGGCAAAAAAATAACTGGTAAACCTTGTTTTATAGCGATTAATACCGTGCAAAGAAAGTTTGGCAGCTAAGTTGTTTTAAATGTGCTGCGTCTCTCACAAATAAATTAATACCAAACCACCCAAGTAAAATTTTATGAGTAAAGCAATGTTTCGTATTGCCGTAGTGGGCTTATGCGTATATAATATTAGCGCCACCGCAGAAATCATTCAAACTGGCCCGACTTTAGAAAACCAATACAAAGCCGTAATCGAAAAAGCGAATAATTATCAGGATTATAAGGTAATTAAAGAAGCATCGTTACGTGGTTTGTGGAAAAATGCATTTGATTCTCTTGTTCATGAACGAAGGAATAATGCCACAGCCAAATCCACAATTGCTCAGCAGCAGCAAAAACTTGAAGAATTAAAAGGCGTTCTGCATAAACAAGAAGAAACTCTGCAACAATCCCAATCAAAGGTTGATTCAATTAGTTTATTAGGGATTGATCTATCGAAGGGTAGCTACAACACCTTTATGTGGAGTCTTATTTTGGGTTTATCAGCCGTTTCTGCGTTTTGTATTTTCCGTGTTAAAGGGTTTAAGAAAGAAGCACTTTACAGAATAAACTTGTTTGAAGATGTAACAGAAGAATACAAAAACTTTAAAACAAAAGCCATTGAAAAGGAAAAACGCCTTGCTCGTGAATTACAAACAGAGCGTAATAAAATGGAAGAGTTGCAAGGAGTTGCATAAAACGTTTGATAATAGTAAATAGATTTTCAAAAAGAGGCTTAGCATATGTATGTTATGCCTCTTTTTGATTTGTATGGAATCATCAATAAGCAAAAAAATAATATGAAATCTTTTGAGTTAATAAATTTATGCAGCCAAAAAGATTTTAGATCTTACGAATGTGTACTGATTAGTATTAAGTAAGATAGGAGTGAGCGAAGGTTTGAAAAACAAAACGTCAATAAATTAGAGAAATACCATAGAAGTTCTAATGTTGAATATAAAATAAGCCCTAAAATGAAAAACAACCCAATTGTAATTGAACAAACTTATAACACATCTGTTGAGAAGGTTTGGAAGGCCATTTCCGACCGAAATGAAATGAAAAAATGGTATTTTGATCTGGCAGCGTTCAAAACCGAAGTGGGTTTCGAGTTTGAGTTTTTAGCAGGACCTGATCATCAACAATATTTACATCTGTGCAGAGTAACCGATGTTGTGCCCGGTAAAAAACTAACGTACAGTTGGAGATACGATGGATATGAAGGAAACACTTTTGTTACCTGGGAGCTGTTGGAGGAAGGAGATAAAACCAGATTAAAGCTAAAACACGAAGGTTTGGAGACATTTCCTGCCAGCAATCCGGATTTTGCTAGAGAAAACTTTGTAGCCGGCTGGACTGATATTTTAGGACGAGCATTAAAAGAATATCTGGAATAAGCTAATTCTTTAATTGTTGAGTCCCGATGTTGGTAATACACAGCTTTAGGTGAAGACAAAATAAAATACAATCGCTCTCCCAATAATGACAAGTCAGAATCGTTCAGGAACAATTGCAAACATTTATAATGGATTTAAGCAGGCTCTTAGGGGTGAGCAACAGGATTATACCCAAGGAAGCATCCGAAAAGCTGTTTTTTTACTGGCTATTCCTATGATTTTGGAATTGTGCTTAGAGAGCGTATTTGCCCTGGTCGATATGTTCTTTGTGAGCAAACTTGGCCAAAATGCCATTGCAACAGTTGGCTTAACTGAATCGGTTGTTACTATTGTTTATTCGATAGCCATTGGACTAAGTGCCGCTGCAACGGCAATAGTCGCCAGAAGAATTGGCGAAAAAAATCCTGAAGCTGCCGCTCATGCAGGTGCGCAATCGCTAATAATTGCCTTGGTAGCAACAGTTGTTTTTAGCAGTGTGGGAGCGATATATGCAAGCGATATTTTATCGTTAATGGGAGCGACCAGGGAGGTTGTTGCCGATGGTGCAATCTTTACACGAATCATGTTCGGTGGCAGCATGGCCATTATCCTTCTTTTTCTAATCAACGGAATTTTTCGTGGAGCGGGTGATGCCGCTATGGCAATGAGAAGTTTATGGATTGCAAGTATCATCAATATCATTTTATGCCCCATTTTAATTCACTTTCTCGGGTTAAAAGGAGCTGCAATTACCACAGTGATCGGACGAAGTTCAGGCGTGCTTTATCAATGTTATCATTTGTTTAAAGGCAGCGGTTTGCTAAAACTCAGGAAAGATCATTTTAAGATTGATAATAAAATCATGCGATCGATTGTGAAAATTGGCTGGCCGGCTACTTTTCAGTTTATTATTGCCAGTGGCAGTTGGATTATTCTGGCCCGATTGGTTGCTGAAACCGGCGGAACAACCGCATCGGCCGGTTACCAAATAGCAATCCGAAACGTTATCTTCTTTATTTTACCTGCCTGGGGATTAAGCAATGCAGCGGCAACGCTCGTAGGCCAAAATCTTGGGGCCAAGCATGTTGAAAGAGCCGAAAAAAGCGCCCTGCTTGCAGCCAAATACAATGCTTTATTCATGGGTTTTGTGATGCTGCTTTTTGTTTGCTGCTCTGGTCCCATTATTCGATTTTTTACGCACGATGAATCAGTTGTTGCCTATGGAGCGAAGGCATTGAAAATTATTGGTACCGGTTATATTTTTTATGGAATTGGCATGGTAATGACCCAATCATTAAATGGCGCAGGCGATACCCAAACACCTACGATTATTAACTTTATAAGTTTTTGGATGGTTCAGATTCCTTTGGCATATTTCTTAGCTGAAGGGTTAGACCTAAAGGCCACCGGAGCGTTTATCGCTATTCCCATTGCCGAAACACTGGTCGCTTTAATCGCGTTTTATTATTTCAGAAAAGGGAAGTGGAAAGAAGTAAAAGTGTAATTTCTCTAAACTTCAACTATCCAGGATGATACTTCATAAATAAATACTAATTTACATTAAACATATCGCCTATTAATAAATTGAAAAAAAGCACATCAGACAATTGTTGACAGTCAAGACAATATTCTCATGGAAAAGATAAAATTTTCAATAAGCATCAATGCCCCTAAAGAAAAAGTATGGAAGGTTCTTTGGGATGATGCTACTTACAGGAAGTGGACCAGTGCATTTGCCGAAGGGTCGCATGCGGTTACAGATTGGAAAGAAGGAAGCAAAGTTTTGTTTCTGGATGGGAAAGGCAGCGGTATGGTAAGTAAAGTTGCCATGAATAAACCCAATGAATACATGTCGTTTGAGCATTTGGGAATAATAAAAAACGGCGTTGAAGATACTGATAGTGAAGAAGTAAAAGCCTGGGCAGGAGCATTGGAGAATTACACACTTATAGAGGCTGATGGCCTAACAAGCTTAGCTGTTGATATGGACAGCAATGAAGAGTATAAAAGCTATTTCATGGAAACATGGCCCAATGCTTTGGAACAAATAAAACGATTAGCCGAAAGCAATGCTTAAATAACGTATAGTCATGACAAATCAAAAGGAATTAATCATAACCAGAGTATTTGATCTGCCTATTAACCAGGTTTGGTCCGCATGGACAGAGCCGGAGAGTTGTAGAAAATGGTGGGGTCCAAAAGACTTTACTTGCCCAAGCTGTACAATCGATTTAAAGCCTGGCGGTAAATATTTGAGTTGTATGCGCTCAACCCAAGGGGATGAATATTGGTCAACGGGTGTTTTCAAAGAAATTGTTCCTTATAAAAAACTGGTTATGACCGACAGCTTTTCTGATAATAAGGGAAATGTTGTTCCAGCTTCTGATTTGAATATGCCCGGAGAATGGCCTTTGGAGTTACAGGTCTCTATTAACTTTACAGATTGCGATGGTAAAACAAAAATGGAACTTCACCACACAGGGCTGCCGCCTGAAATACTTAACGATTGTGAAACAAGTTGGCAACAATCATTTGATAAATTAGAAGAAAAACTAAAATAAACTATCATTGTGCGATTTTATTTCACGCTGAGCGTAATCGAAGAGTTTTTTGCAACACGTTTTCGACTTCACTCAAATTGATTACTGTTGAAAATCAGCACATTAAATCAATGTGCAACGTTTATCATCTATTAACCTTTTAGACCTTAAAAACAATGGCAACAATCAATCCTTATTTAAACTTTAACGGCAACACAGAAGAAGCATTTAATTTTTACAAATCAGTATTTGGTGGCGAATTTGCCGTAATACAACGCTTTAAAGATACTCCTGAAGCCGATAAAGTTCCAGACAGCGAGAAAGAGAAAATCATGCACATTGCACTGCCTATTGGCAATGGAAATGTTTTAATGGCAACCGATGCGCTGGAATCTATGGGCCATAAAACAACGCTGGGCACTAATTTCCATTTGTCAATAAGTACAAATAGTGAAGAAGAAACTACAAAATTATTTAATGCATTATCAGCCGGAGGAAAAGTAACCGTTCCTCTTGCTCAAATGTTTTGGGGCGCTTTTTTCGGAATGTGCACCGACAAGTTTGGAATTCAATGGATGGTTAATTTCGATACTAAAACCCCACAATAATTTGGATATTTACAAGGAGCATCCTCAACATTAATACAATTGTGGTACTTAATCTTCTAAATTAAATCATTGTAAGTCTTTGTATTACGATTTGGCTTTTGGTGTTAATTGATTAACTTCATATACTGAAACAGTTGTACATCCTCAATAAAACGATTATGAGAAAGCCGCACTTTATCTCATTAATTGCCATTATTGGCCTCTTGTGCATTAGCTTTCGCCTCAATGCTCAAGCAATTACTCTCGAAAACAAAGCAAACGCTACAACCGTAAAGCCCAGCACTATATTTACTGTGCGAATTCCGCTACAGGCGAGTACCGGCTTCGATTGGAAACTTGAAAAGGGCTCTCCATTAATTTATGAAGTAAAGTCAGCAACTGAAGAAAACATTGCGGGCAAAATGGATGGCAAAACAATGAAAGTGTTCACATTGCGTAGTTCTGGCGCTTCCGGTGAGGCTGAACTGAAATTTACGATGAGCCGTTCTGTTCAAACAAAACTTCCTGTGGAGGAAAAAACGCTGAAGGTGACTATAAAGCCTTAACATTACTTTGTTCCCTTGAGAAATGGCATTATACAACAAGAAAGTTGTCCTGTGAATACTTGTGTGAAATCAAAAGCTCACTATCTTTAAGCCTTTAATTTTCATTGAATCAATATGACGTCATTAGAAAAAATAGCGGCTATACGTAGCCAAATGAGTAAACAAGGAGTTGATGCCTACATTATACCTTCTTCTGATCCGCATTTAAGTGAGTACCTGCCTGCCTATTATAAAAGCATCGCGTGGGTTTCGGGCTTTAGTGGATCTGCAGGAACCTTGGTCATTACTAACGATTTTGCCGGCCTGTGGACCGATGCCCGTTATTTTGTTCAGGCTGAAGAACAATTGAAAAACTCAGGTTTTGAGCTGATGAAATTAAAAGTTCAGAATACGCCGGAATTCATAGAGTGGCTGCAAGAAACCTTAAAGCCAGGTGCAAAAGTGGCGGTTGACGGTAATATTACTCAGCTTGACTTGGTTCGTTTCCTTCAATCAGGATTGCGTACTGCAAATATTGAACTGGTAACCGAGGCGGATTACATTTCATCAATATGGACTGATCGCCCGGCGCTTTCAAAAGAGTCCGCTTTTCTGCTTAGTAAAGAAATGTGTGGCGAAAGCACTGCTGAAAAATTACAGCGAGTAGCTGTTGTTATGAAGAAAAAAGGCGCTAATACACACGTCCTTTCTACTTTAGATGATATTGCCTGGGCCTTTAACCTGCGCGGCAGCGACGTAACGTTTAACCCTGTTGTGCTTTCTTACGGCTTGATAACCGATGATGGTAAGGCAAAACTATATATTGATCAATCTAAACTTTCTCCGATGCAAGTTGAGGAGTTAAGTGCACAAGGTGTTGAAGTGAAGGGTTACAATGCAATTAAAGCAGATCTTGCCGCTTTGCCTGAAAATAGTGTACTGCTGATTGATCCAAAACGGACCTGTTTTGCTCTTTACAAAGCAGTGCCATCGTCAGTAAAAGTAGTTGAAGAGTTGAATCCATCTACACAGTTTAAGGCACTAAAGAACCCAACCGAGATTGCTGCAACCCGCAAGGCAATGGTAAAAGACGGCGTTGCATTGGTTCGTTTCTTTAATTGGCTGGAAACCGCATTAAACACCGAAACGATAACAGAGCTAGCCGTTGTTGACAAACTTCATGCGTTTAGAGCGGAGCAAAAGAATCTTATTGGCGATAGCTTTGATACAATTGCAGCTTACAATGCACACGCTGCGCTTCCTCATTATAAACCAACGAATGAAAGCAATGTTGAGTTAAAGAAACAAGGCATCTTCTTGCTGGACTCGGGCGGTCAATACCTGGATGGCACAACCGATATCACCCGTGTAATACCATTGGGTCAGCCAACCGATCAACAAAAAATTGATTATACCTTGGTTCTGCAGGGAATGATTGATTTATCGATGACCCGTTTTCCTGAAGGTACCAAAGGGTATCAGTTGGACGCTATCGCCCGCAAAAACTTATGGGAGCATGGGTTTAATTACGGTCACGGAACCGGACATGGCGTAGGCTTTTTCTTAAATGTTCATGAAGGGCCACAGGTTATTAATGGGGTTGGGGCGAATACTACACCGTTGCAAGCAGGTATGATTACTTCAAATGAACCGGGAATTTACCGTTTGGGTCATTATGGTATTCGTATTGAAAACCTGGTATTATGTGTTGAAGATAAGGATTATGGTTTTGGCAAATTCATGAAGTTTGAAACTCTTACCCTATGCCCGATTGATTGCCGTTTGATCAAAGCCGATATGTTAACCGATGCTCAGGAAGCATGGTTAAACCAATATCACCTAGAAGTGTACAAACAACTTTCTCCTTATTTGGAAGGATCGGATTTAGCTTGGTTGAAAAAACACACGCAAGAAACAGCGTAACAGATTTTAGGTATAAGATTAGAGGAGGGCTTACAGAGTCCAACTCCTTAAGCTCAGTTACAGCTTAATTATAAACTACCAGGGCTAAAAATCAGCGATTTTTAGCCCTTTTCTTATCCTGTTTTATTTTGATTTAGGTTCCATCGGAGGTGGTGGCGGTGGAGTTGAGAATGCAGCAGGTGCTGCCGGCGGTGGAGGAGGCGATGTGTAGAAGTTGAAAACCGCATCGTTTACTGATATGTTTTTAATTTTTTCTACAACATCTTTGCTTAAGCTGGAGATTTCTGCTTCAGAATTTTCTATGCCATCCAAGAAGAACCTTGCCTTTGTTCCGGAAATGTGAGACGACGAGACTGATCCCTTTGATGTTTTACAGATAATTTTTTCATATTCTTTTCCATCTCTGCCTTCATAGGTATATTTTGATAAAAAATGATCTTTAGGCAAAGCAAGTTCTTTTTGGATCTGTTTAATGACAAGTTCACGATCATGCTCATTGTCAAAAGTAAACGAGCCGTTTCTAGTATCCAGTTCTATGAGTCCATCTTTAGCCTTCTCGCCATGTTTTTTAACAGCATAACCTTGTTCATAAGTAGTTGAGCCTTGTATTTTTTCAGGATCAATTTTAGTTAGCACATCAGCGCTGTATTCTTTTCCGTCAATTAGCACCAGCGGATTTTTTCCTATATTTTCGTTATCCACATTAAAAGTGCGAATAGGGCCTGTGTTGTCAATTTCTTTGTTCTCTTGACAGGAAATTGCTACGGTAATAGCAATTGGAAAGAATAATAAATAAGCGAATCGTTTCATAGTATGTGTTTTAGGTTTAAATAACATTTTAACGCGTGAGGAGAGCGGTTTGACACTAAAGGAATGAGTGATGGATAAATGTTGTTCATAAGCCAGATTTAAGAGTAATGAAGCATACTCTTTTCTGGTTTCTTTATTTGTTGCCATCTCATCGACTTCAAATTCATGTACTTCGGCAAGCGATTTTTTGTAGAAATATATCAACGGGTTAAACCAGAAAAATATTTTCAACAATTCTATACAAAGAATGTCTAAGCTGTGTAATTGTTGGTAGTGCAGCTTTTCATGTGCAATGATTAGCGCTTCGTCATTTAGAGTTAGCGCTTTATTGTTAATGAATACTACATTGAAAAATGACGCGCTCGACAAAGCCCCTTGTATGTATACTATGGTTAAATTATGATCCTTCTTTTTAGCAATGCAGTTAATTATAAGTGAGCGTATTCTGTATAAGTTTTTTAAAACAAGCATTAAAGTTACAGTTGCACCAAGCAGGTAAACTATTGTTTTGAAAAGTTGCCAATTAAAAGGTTTTGCGGCTCCTTTTGATGTCAAAATTGCTTTATTGTTTGAAATATCAATGTTTTCTACTTGTAATCCTGTCGATAATTGTATGGATTGAATAAAATTAAAAGAACTCAAGAATCCGCTGTCTACAAAAGGAATAGCAAGACAGGTTGCTAGAGCAAGCAGTAAATAATATCGATTCAGTGCAAAAAAAGTAAATCGTTTAAATACTAAAAGATATACAAGATAAAAAGGGACTAATGCAAGAGATACTTTTAGGAGATATTCAAATAGTGCTTCCATCGACTTAGTTTTTATTGATGATGTCTTTTAGGGATTTTATTTCCGCTTCACTGAGTTTTTCTTCTTTTACCATAAACGATAGAAGGCATTCTACAGAACCATCGAAATAATTTTTAATGAGATTCTTAAAGTTTGTTTTTCGGTATTCACTTTTTGAAATCAGTGGAAAATACTCATGGTTTTTTCCATAAGCGTTATGGCCCACAAACCCTTTACTTTCCAATATTCTTACAACAGAAGAGATGGTGGTGTAGGGAGGCTTGGGTTCATTAGCTAAATGCTCGATAATATCCTTAACAAACCCTTTGTTTATGTCCCAAAGGACTTGCATGATTTTTTCTTCGGTTTTAGTTAATTCTTCCATAAAATAAATATATAACGTATTTATCAGTTTTGCAACTGTTTTTTACGTTTATCTACTGAAAATCACGTTTATTAGCGTTAAACATCTGATATACAGCAGAAAAGTAGTAGGATGTCGGGCGGTGACTTGTTCAAAAGGTGCTCAATTGCTAAAAACACAGGGAGGCAATAAGCTTCGCGCGAAATCAGAACATTTATGTACTTTTGTGATTTCAAAAATTAAACGAACAACTTTTAGCATAAATGTCTGTTTATCTGTTCGTATTACAATCAAATAAATTAAGTATAGTGGTAATTCTGATTTTCTTTTTCGCTCACTGGTTTCTTTCGCTTTTCTTCCAAACATTTTTTTTACATCGCTATGCATCGCATAAAATGTTTACAACCAATAAGTTTTGGGAGAAGACTTTTTATTTCATGACCTTCTTTTTCCAAGGTTCTTCATTTTTAAACCCGAGGGCTTACGCCATCATGCATCGCATGCACCATGCATATTCTGACACGGAGAAAGACCCGCATTCACCACATTTTTTTAAAGATGTGTTTTCGATGATGAATAAAACCCGCGAAATCTATAATGATTACGTAAAACGTCTTCAAGAACCTGAAGCTCAATTCAAAGGCAATTACCCGGAATGGGCATGGCTTGATAAGGTTGGTGATTCAATGATTACACGTTCTATCTTCGGATTGTTATATGTGGCAGTATATTCCTATTTTGTTTTTGCATTGGGCTATTCGGCTTGGTTTTTCCTTTTATTACCAATTCATTTTTTAATGGGCCCGGTTCATGGGGCGGTAGTAAACTGGTGCGGACATAAATACGGATATTCGAATTTTGAAAACAACGACCATTCAAAAAACACTTCGCCAATAGAGTTTTTGATGCTGGGAGAGTTGTTTCAGAATAATCATCATAAATACCCTAACAGTCCGAATTTTGCCAAACGTTGGTTTGAATTCGATCCTGTTTATCCGGTGATGAAGTTAATGCATTGGGTAAACATCATTAAACTCAGAAAAGCAACAGCATAACAGTAGAACGGCCTTCGAATATTTGAAGGCCGTTTTGTTTTTTATTTTCAACAGGCTTCGATAACGAAAAGCACAGCAGCCTTCATTAAAACCATACAGGATTTTTATCCTATGGAGAGGTAATGGTATAAATAATGGTTCCTGAGTATACCCCGGTAGGTTTTCCTAAATAAGATTGTGATTTTGCAGCGGAAATAGTGTATTTCAAGTCCCAGTTTTGACCAAAAGTATAGGGAGCATTGCTGATCATGGTTCTTGCTGTAGTGCCTAAATTGGTAATTGTAGTGAGCGTACCTACATTCGTGGTTGTTAATACCTCTACATCACTTATTGGAATTGTATTAGCTCCATTTGTTAAGTTATTACTATTCGCTTGTACGGTTATGGTGTAAGGTTTAGTGCTAAAGGTGGTGAGGGCCAAACTTTGAGATATAGTTTGGGCTGAAGTATAGGCAGAAGGTGTAGAATAGTTGAAGTTTACAGCAGAGTTATTTAAGGTAATGCCTACAGCCTGTGCTATAATTACATTGAGTGTACGGCTAATGTTTATTGCTGTTCCGCTTTGTGGCGTTAGTGTAAAAGTAATAGAGGTCGTATAGGTTCCGGGAGTTAGGTTCATAAATGCATTATTTCCTCCGTCGCTACTAAATATTAAATCATACACGGGGGCATCTCCAGGCGTGTTTAAATAAAATGTTGTAGATGATGTTGTTAACGTTTTGGTAACTGCTGTGCCAGTTTGGGGACTTAACGTTAATTTGATGTTCCCAACGGGAATTGTTCCTCCTCCTGTTCGTGTTAAATCTTGTGATGCCTGGGCGGTTATTGAGAAAGGTAAATTACTGAAGGCACTTAAATTTCCAGCCAGGTTTAAGGTTACTCCATTCTGATAGTGCGTAGGTGCAGTAATAGAAAATGAGGCGGAACCTGAACTTGGTGTTAAGCTGGTAACATTTGTCAAAACTAAATTCACAGTAGCGGTAGTTTCGTTATAATATGCCCCATTATAGGTAATTCTAAAAGTAAGGGTAGCGGTATAGGTTCCTGCAGGTTTAAAAAGATTGCTTCCGCCGGTAGTTTTAAAAGTGATATTTAGATTGCTTTGCGACTTACGAGCTCCTGAATAACCTGAATTCACAATTAAGTTCTGATCTGTTAAGCCTAAAGCAACAGGCCCTACAGAGCCCTCGCCTGCATATGGGCTGCCTACGCGATTTACCTCCGCCATCACTTCATTTATTGGAATGGTATTGCTTCCTGAAGTGAAATTTTGATTGGCTCTTACACTCAAACGCCAGCCCGTATTTAGGCTTGCTCCATTGTTATTTGCTACATCAATCTTTAATAAATCTCCGGTTACAGCTAGCGGAGAGGTATAGGTGTTCACGGAGTTAATGGTTAACGTTGAAATGGAGGTGTTGGCAGTTATTTGAACATCATTGCTCTGTTGCGCAAAGCTATTGCCGTAAATTAGACAGAGCATTACCGCCGCAAAAAAAACCCATGTCCTGTTTATGTGCAATTCCATTACTTTTTCTTCACATCAAATTCGAGCTCACCAATAGACAGGTCTTCATCGCTTCCATAATCAATAGTGGCAATGGCGGCATAATTTCCTGACACCAAATTTGGAGGAACCTCTATTTTAATTTCCTGATAAGCTCCCGGCAATGTATAAATGTTCAACTCCGGTAATTTTGTTTTCTTTCCGGTGGCCTTATTTGTTAGTTCAAACTTAATAACACCATCGGTAAGCATTTCCCCTGTGTTTTTTATTGCCAGCTTCAAAACTCGGCTTACCGTATTGTCATTATTTTTAGCTATTGTATCCCTAAAGTCAATAATTTCAATTTCCTTTTTCTTTAGTCCGGGTACTGAATTGTACACGTGTATCCCCATTCGCAATTTTACAACAACTCCGATACCTTTTTCATTTTTGCGTTTAGCACCGTCGACTTGTGTGATAAACAGCATGGCATTGCTTACACGATTGGTGCTATCCATATTCGCAGGGGCCAATAGTTGGATATTGATGGCTTTTTTCTCACCGGGCTGAATTGTAACCATATCATCTGCCAATACTCTGATCCATGACGCACATGAATTGGGCAATGTTCCTGAATTGAAATAAACGATACTTCCATTAACATCACGTTTCCAATCTGCAAAACTGAAGTTAACAGCAGCAGGATTGACTCCGGTATTGGTGATGTAAATGGTTTCGGTTTTGCTCTGACCAGGCGCCACATTAAAGTTCACTTTCATAGGATAGGCAGTAAAGCCTTCCTGAGCGTAAACGCTAGTTAAGCAGAAGAGCAATAAAGATAAAGCGAATAGTTTTTTCATCTGAACAATGAGAAGGACTTAATGCTGTTAATTTTTTGCTTTTATGAGAATAGCAAGCGTAACAATACTAAGTCTTTACCTCCGGAATTAAAGTAAATTTAACAAAGATTGAAGAAAGGAATAACTCCAGGGTTAGGTGCACCTTATAAACGAAAAGGGCCAATTTTCCATTAGCCCGTTTTCGTTTATAAGATATTAGTAGCTTCTTCTTTATAGAGCTGTAATGGTATAAAGTAGCGTACTGGTATATGTATCTAAATTTTTGCCCAACAATGTATGCGCCTTTGCTGCAGGAATAGAATATTGAATGTCGTAAGCCTGGCTCAACGTTGCAGTTGTGGTTCCCACTAAATTAGCAGTACTTCCAGCTGTAGCAGGAAGAGCTGTAGCGGTAGAAAAAGAACCTCCGGTTGGAACAACGGCAACTTCAATGGCGTTAAAAGGAATTTTATCCACATTGGAGCCAGTCCCGGCTAAATCATTAGCAGCCGTAGTTGCAACAATAGTATAAGGGCGAGAGCTGGAAACCGTAAAAGCGCCTGTTTGAGTAGGTAAAGTAATCCCGTCCGCATATTTCGATGGGGTGTCAAATACAAAACTTGCGGAGTTGGTATTTAAAGTAATCGCTACAGCAGCTTGCAATTGGACACTCATGTTTACACTTCCGGTAGAGGCAGTTGCTTGTGCTTTAGCATTGTTTGAACTAAATAGAACTGAAATAATTGGGGCAGCAAGGAGTAGGAATTTCTTCATATTTTTTAGTCGACAGAATTAAGTTTTAATTGTTTGGTGTCAATTGCCAAATACTATGCCAATTCAAAACTATAGGTTTTATAAAACAAATTTAATTTCACAACGAAGCGAAATTGCCTGAAAAGCGCACTAATGTGTTCAGTTTTCTGTACACATCGGCTGACAAATTTGTCATTTTCTAAAATTAAATAGCTTGTTTTCTTAGTTTTAATTTCAGACAAATCGGCAGCTCTTTTTTCTATATTTGCGACTTTACCAAAAAAACGCAACTGTCCGATGGCAATTCCTTTAAGGCGTAAGAGTTTCTTTAATCGTAATTTCTTAAAATCGAGCTGTGCTATTATTTTTATCTTGCTGGGTCCATTGTTTTCAATAGCCCAGTCTGCAGAAAAACCTCATTTATTCTTTGCACAAAAAAAAGCAACTGTAACGTCCGGAGCTATTACCCAATTAAAACTGGTGGTAAAAAATCCAAATAGTCAAAATGTTGACGTCAGGCTTTCATTAAAATCTCCTGAAAAGTTTCAGCAAATAATGAAGGTTCCTAATCTTGTAAGTATTGCCGCCGGCGACAGCATTGTGGTACCGGTGGAAATTTATGTGCCGAAGCGATTAAAAGCGAAACAGCCGTATGAAATCCGTGCATTAGCAGAAGTCCAAGGTCATGATAAAGAAACATTGGAGGCTATTTGCAAAATTGAAATAAATGAAGATTTAAGGTTATTTATTAACGCGGTAAACCCCGATGTTTATATGTATTCGGTGCACGATACCACAAAATTAGGGTTACACATTACCAACGCAGGAAATATAGATCGGCGAATACAATTAAGGAGTGATAATTTCTTAATCTCAAATTATCAAGCGGCATCATGGGTTTTAGATTTGAAAAGTTTCTCAGATACGACTATCTATATAAAAGGAAAGTTTACCACACAGTTCCAAAATCAAAACTCCGGGAATATTTTTATTCAGGTAAAAGATGCGAACAGCAATTTTCAAATTATTAATACCGTTTTTTTTATAGTTCATTATATCAGTAGCATTAAATCGTATGCCCCGTCGTTTTACTCCAATTCAGCTCCTACAAACAGTGTTGGTTTTTATAACAAGAATGTCACCTCGCCTTACAGTTTTCAACAGTTACAGGCTAAAGGTGATTTTCAAGCAAAGGGGCTGGGGCTATCAACGGCTTATAATCTTGATTTCAGCTATTTTCCACAGTTTCAAAATATAATTCTTCAAAACAGCAATCTAAGGTTTACTTCTAAGAAGATGAGTTTACTCATAGGAAGTTTTTACCATAATGATGAGCTGGCTCTAAACGGGAGGGGAATTCAAACTAACTTTAGCATAAAAAGAAATAAAAAGCTGGAGCTTGGTTATGTCAACAATGCATACAACCTTTTAAACAGCTTTGATGATCCTTATTTCCGTTCAAGTAACACCCTTTTTGCCAAATATTCATTTAACACAGACTCAAAAAAGGAAGAAATAAGCACCAGTCTGTTTCAGCAATGGGATCCACAAAACAAGGTTAACAAAACATTGAGTGTTACAGAATCAACGATTAAGTTAAGTGCAAAACAAACACTGGAGCTGGCCGCGGCAGAAAGCTTAGAAACAACCGCCGGTTATGTAACTAATGCTGAGCAAAAAATAGGTTATGCCGGAAAAGCGAATTATCAGGCTTCGTTCGAGAAATTTAACATTAGCTCTAATAATTATATCAGTAATCCATATTATGCCGGCTTGCAACGGGGAACATTAAATTTGTCTGAAAATATTGTATATACAGGCTTCAAAGGATTGGCTATTTGGAGTGGATATAATAAAACCCGCTTTTGTCCATCGTACCTGGGGCAAAATTATCAATTATTCAATTTCAATTTTAACTCCGATAAAATTGAAGCAGGGATTACTAAACAACTCGGGAACTCCTTTAATGCATCCCTCTCTCCCTTTATTTTACGTCAATTAAGCATCACGGAAATCAATCGTAGCTCTTTCGTTGCAAAGCGAGCGCAGGTGAATTTAAATTACACGATTAGTCCAATACAGAGTGTATTTATTACTGCAGATATTGGCAGCGGGCAATCAACTTTAAATGGATTAAAAAAACTAAATTCATGGACTTTAAACGCTAATTATACCTTCAAAAACTTTTCGGTATATGCCTTCATTCAGCAAGGGCCTTATTACATGTCGGATATGGCGTTTGCAAGTGACTCAACAACATCAATTAGGCGGTATACCATTAATCCGCAATATTCGGGATACTTTTTTAAGGGAAACTTGCAACTTCGAATGGCTGATAATATCAGCTACGATAATAATTATAAACGTTGGATGAATAACGTTTCAGCCAATTTTGAATGCAAATTACCCGCTAGTTTTAGCCTTAAGGGGGAGTATTATAAAACTTATGTTCCTGGAGTAATATCTGGTAACAGTCAAATAAATCTGGGCGTGGTTAAAAGCTTCAATAATAACAAAGGCATTGAAAAAAATGCAAACCTGGAACTTTTCTTTTTCAAGGATGAAAACGGGAATCTCCAAAAGGACGCAAATGAACAGCCCGCTCAAAATCTCTTGGTGCGTATTAATGACGTGATTTTTACTACAGATAATAATGGTAAAGTTTTATACCGCAAGGTTCCTGCAAATACTTATTTAATTAGCCTGTTGAACGCAAGCGAATGGTACATGCCTGAACAAAGAGTAACAGTTTCCAAAAACTCAAAGCTTACCTTTTCGCTTTATAAAAACGGAACCATTAAAGGGAAACTACAATTAACACAAGTCAAAAACGCTGAAAACGGGCAATCTAACTTGTCTGAAATAAGCGTAATTGCGGAGAGTGAAAACGGTAAAGTTTTTACCGCTTTAGCTTCCAATACTGGGGAGTTTATGTTGTATGTGCCTGAAAACAAGTACACACTAAGGGTTGATGCGAATACGGTACCTGAAAATTATGAAATTGAAACACCCCCTCAACTAATAAAGGTTTTAAGAAATCAACTTCCACCGGTTGTATTTGATCTTAGTATAAAAGAGCGAAAGGTAAAGATTAAAAAGTTCCAATCGTCAGTATCAGCAAGTAAAAAGAAATAGGAGCCTAGTCGCTTCTTTCGTCCACGATTTTAAATTGTAACAAACCGTTTTATTTTGGATAAAATGCAACACACATCTATCTTTAATTAAAAAAAATCAAAACATGTTAACACGTGAAAATATCAGCTCTGGTGCCGTCTGGGAAGACTTGGTTGGATACAGTCGGGCAGTTAAAATAGGAAACGTAATAGAAGTGTCAGGGACAACAGCGATTGTAAATGGTGAAATAGTGGGGGTAAATAACTTTTACGAGCAAACTAAATGCATTTTGCAAAAAATAAGTAATACCCTGGAGAAAGCAGGAGCAACGATGAACGATGTTGTGCGAACGCGAATCTACGTAACTGATATATCTAAGTGGGAAGATATTGGTCGTGCGCATGCTGAATTCTTTAACAACGTTAAACCGGCCACGAGTATGGTTCAGGTAAGTGCCTTGATTGATAAACTTCTTCTGGTTGAGATAGAGGCTACTGCTGTACTGAGTAAATAACTTCAGGGTTTTTCTCTCTTAGCAATAATGCAATATACTGCAGCAGGGTGGCCAGGTATAGTGTAAAATTTTAATTGAACCTTTTTCCATACAGGCAATAGGTTAGCAAGAGCGAATAAAGCTGTTGAAGAAGATGGAAAGGTTTTTGCAAGACTAAAATTTTAGGATGCAGTTTTTGGCGTTTCGAAAGTAATATTGTTTCAAATGCTGATCAAATGTTAAGGATTTCGACCCGAAACTACTGCCGCCCATTCAGGTATGCAAAACCATCACGAATGCTTGAAAAACAAGCGAATTCATCATAATACCAAAGTCTTATTCTGGGAAGATAGAAAGAATAAGGTCACAGTTGTTGAAGCAGATTCAGAAACTACGACCTTAATTGAACCGTAAAGGCACATAATATTAGTGATGACCTTCTTCTTCTTCGTGTGAAGGATTTTCCAGGTTATGCTTGCGTTGGCGCTCAAAATATAATATAATAGAAATTGGAATAATTAAGCCAGTACAAATAAGAGTAGGGATCACATACTGAGCAGGAGCTAAATAAGCAGCTAATGTCGACAACATAATTTTCAAAATTTTGCTTCAAAAATACAAAAGGCAACGTTAACATTAACTTAATTTATCAAGAAAAAATATATGCATTCCTGTTTGTATGAATGTTTGGTGATCCATAATCGGTTGAAGCCTGTTAAAAAGAGATTTCATTACCGATTTTTTATGTTTTATATCGATCTAGATGAGATAGATACCTTAAAAAGGAAGTTGTTGTTTTTGGGGCACAACCGCTTTAATATTTTTAATTTCAGAGATAAGGATCATCTGGGGTTTTCTCAAGACACTGCTCAAGGCCTTTCGACTCGTGAGCAGATTGATACTTATTTGGCAAAGCAAGGGCTTGATGCCTCCAAATTTAAAATCATGCTGCTTACCAACCTATGTACGTTTGGTTATCAGTTTAATCCGGTTTCGTTTTATTTCTGCATAGATGAAAACAAGGAACCGGTATGCTCGGTCGTTGAAGTAAGGGATGCATATGGCGCGCAAATGCCATACTTTATTAGTCCGCAACAATTGCGAGGACATCGATTCTATCTGGATACGCCTAAAAATTTTTATATATCTCCGTTTATTGATCAGGATGTGAGCTTCCTTTTTAACTTGGAAGTGCCCGGTCGTTCTTTTGCCAGCAAAATTGACGATTTCGATCATAAAGGTAAAAAGTTTATGAGCACGCTTGTTGGCAAACGAAGATCACTTAATAATCGAAATTTGATTTGGTATAGTATCCAATTCCCTTTTGTAATCATTCGCATTATTTCACTAATTCATTGGCACGCATTAAAAATGTGGTTACGCGGTTTTCCATATCATAGAAAAACCGATCAAGAAGAGTTACAGCAGGAAGTTTATAAATCGTTCAGATTCTAGTTTCGTATATTTTTCATCAATAAGGATGCTACCTTGGTCGTAAATTTTTAGATGGTGCTTTTATTTTGTTTATTCCAGTCGTTATAAGTTAATTCAAAAATGGTATCGCCATGACTGTCTTTGCCGGTTGCTTTCCAACCTGATTTTCTATAAAACCCGTCCGCCCTTGAATTAGGCTGAGTACTAAGCCAAACTGCTGCTTTTGTTTGACTAAAATACCAGTTGAGCATAGTGTCATGTAGCTGTTTGCCTACACCTAATCCCTCATATTCGGGGCGGACAAACAATGCCCAAATGTTGTTCTTTAGTAAATTAACTATTGAAAATCCAATGATTATATGATCTATTTCACATACCCAACCTTTGCCCAAAACAGAAACATGATATTCATAGTCTTCTGCTGTAATTAACGACGGATTTGACAATACGTTTTCTTTAACTGACATCCGTATTGCATGCAATTCTTTAAAATCTGAAGGCTTAGCTTCTCTAAAAAACATAGAAGACAAGTTAAGCAATTAACGGTTAGATGTAACAGCTCAACAGGAGTTTAAAATAAGAAAAATCCACTTGGCCAACTTTCCTTTAATCCGCCGCATCTTTGTACCTTTGCAAGGCTCAGTTAAAATCTGTAGCTTATGATCGAGTTATTTAATCAACTCCAAAATAGTTGGAATTGGTGCGAAGAATATAGAAATTGATGACGATGGAATCGAAAAGACAACAAAAATTTGCCCGGGTTATTCAAAAGGACCTGGCCGATATATTTCAGGTTGAAGGACAGCAATTGTTCCCAAACACCTTTATCACCATTACTAAGGTGCGGGTTACGCCTGACTTGGCTGTTGCACGTGTTTATCTTAGTTTTTTTAATACATCAAATCCTCAGTTGGCCATTAATACCATAAAGGCACAACAAGGTGAAATTCGGTATAAACTAGGCAAGCGAATTAAAGATCAGGTTAGGGTTGTTCCTGAACTGGATTTCTTCATTGATGATACCCAAGATTACGTGGCAAAAATGGACAAGCTCTTTAATGAGATTGAAAAACAGCCTAAATCAAGCGAGGAGGAATAGTCTTAATTATGAATACTGAATTATAAATAATAGGGGTGTTTATAATTCAGCATTCATCATTTCATTTACCTGAAAGCCGGCCCCGGCTTCATTTTTAAATTGATTAACTTATCGTATACGGCATTGGCTTCTTTGGTAAAGCCGGCGGTTCTGTAAAATTTAATCAAATCGAAAACTGCATTAAAATGGTAAGGGTTTAGTTCGATTACTTTTTTGTAATCCTGTGAGGCCTCTTCCATTAAAGCTTTGCTCTCCCGAATTTTAGCTTCTGTATAATAGTAATCTGCCTTTTCAAAATTATCCTTTGCGGGTGGTAAAGCAGCAAATAGCTCTTCGGCTTTTGAAGTTTGGTTAAGATTCGCCAGCAAACGTATAAGACGAGTTTGGTTGCCATTAATCATTGGTTTGCCATTCAATAATGGTTTAATCAATATTGCAGCTGAATCAGTTTCGGCTTCCCAATAATAATATTCAGCTATTTTTAAGGTGAAATCAGCACGTTCTGATCCACTTGCAGTTAATATTTTTTGTACACTTTGAAGGTTGGCGATTGCCTCATCATAACTTTTGTTGGCAGCCAGCGCATCGGCAAATTGCCCGCGTAAATCATAGTTTTGAGGTTTTTGTTGTACTTGCTTTCTCAACACTTCAACGGCGTCATTGTATCCCAAGCCAGCCTTAAGCAAGGCGGCATAAGCCACTTGTTCATCGCGAATGTCGCGTAGATAAGTTGAAGTGGTAGGAGCCGACTTTGCGTAATTCTCCGCTGTAAAAAAAGCATCTGCCACTAATCCATTTTTTTTATAGAAATCTTCCATAGCCGAAATAATTTCGGCCTTAACCATAGGATCGGGTTCTATTTGAAGTGCTTTTTGATAAAGTTGAGTTTGATTTGAAATAGACTCTGCTGGAGAAATCAACCCTTTTTCAGCTTGTGCCTGAAGCAACTTTGCTTTGCTTACCAATAGAGGAGAATATTGGGCATTCAATGATTGAGCAGTTTGTAAGTACTGTTGAGCAGCCGTAAAGTCTCCGGAAGCAATTTTAAGATCAGCATATGCTACCAGTGCCGGAGAATAGTTGCTGTCATAGTTGAGTGCGGTGTCCAATAGTTTTGCTGCACGATTTTTATCGGTGGCAAGTAAACTAAGATTTAAATAGGATTGGGCCCAATTGCTTTTCATCGCTGAAGCATTTCCCGATAATGCATTTTTCTCTTTTTTAGTGAGATTGTCAATAAATGCGAACATTCCCGGATCCTTAGTTTTAAGGTCGGCAGTGGTATTCATTGATTTAAAATCCAAGGGGTGCACCTTCACGGCTTCAAAGTAAGCTGGATAAGCTTGCGCAAAATATTCGTGTTCGTTATTGGCTGAATAATAATCGAGCATACGGTTTTCTTGCATCGCTTTGTAATATAATTCGCGAATCTTACGCGTTTCAGCATCCGTTAAAACATTAAGATGAATGAGGTGCATAAACTCATGAAGGAGTACATTCCGTTCCTGATAGGCGCCACGTTCTACATACTCAATACCTGCAGCGCCGCTGCCAACACCGCGGATATCCATCCATTGGCGATTATCAAAGGTCGTAGCTTGTCGGTAAAAATTATCGTGCAGTGCTGTAGCCAGATCAATATGCAAGGGTGGGATTGCAAAAGTTTTATTTTGTTTAGAAAGCAAAGGGAAATAAGCACTAGAGGTATACAATTGAGTCCACGCCCATTTTTTAACCGTTTCTCCCGGATAATAATTAACGTCGGGGAAGACGCGTTCGAAGTTCTTCGTATCTTTAATCGTTAACGTTTTCAATGCGTTTTCAATAGAATCAAATGCGGCATAATACGGAATGCGTTTCGATTTGATAACTGCCGCTAAGCCGTTGTGTGCTGGTCCAAAGTGTTGTTTTTTTGAAAGTATTTGTAAGAAAATGGCCTGAGCTGAATCAAGACGAGTGCTGCGTTTCATATCAAACGCCATATAATAAGCAGAACCTCGCAGCATTGCCGGAAGTACCGAATGCGGATATTTTTTCTCAATAGTTCTGCTATAATCAATGGCTTCTTGGATTTTATGCGAGCGAATTAAATCATCAGCCGGAGCGAGTTCTTTACGAACTTGTTCATCCTCTTTTTGGGCATAATCAGCATATGTTAATTGTGTATGTCCGTTTCCCCAGTGCCAGTGCGTTTGAAAGTGCAGTGGATTTATAGCCAATGCTAAATCCCATTGAGCAGCCATGGCCTTTAGTTGGGTGGCGTCAACTCTGCGCCAAATAGCATAACCATAGTTGAAACGGGCGTCGGCATTGTAAGGATCAAGCTCCAGGCTTTTTTTTAGCGGAGCCTCAGCCTGATCAGGTTTTTGTGTCCAAAATAAAACATCCGATTCTAGCAACCAGGCCTCTGCATTATTTGGAAATTGAGTTTCTATTTCTTTAGCAATCTTAAAGGCATTATCATATTGCTTTTGCAACAATTGAGCTCTGCCCATGAGCAACATGGCTTTGTCGTAAAAGGGTTTGTCTTTAAGCAAAGTAATGGCCTGACAGGTTTTTTCGGCTTCAGGAAGCTTCCAAGCCTGTATTTCTAGTTGTGCTTTTAACAATAAAGCTTTTACGTTTTCTTTTTTCCTTTCAAGTACAGCGCTTACCAATGAGTCGGCCTTCTTAAAATCATTATTAAGGAGGAGATAATCGGCATAAAGCAATTTCATTTCAATGTTTGGACTCTTGTCTGCTTTAATCAACAAAAAAGCATCATTCCATGCACCTAATTTTAACAAGCGCTCAATTTTGGACTCTGTTTTTAACTCCTTGCTGGCTAAAATCATTGCACGCTTTTTGTTGAGATTTTCCCTCGTTACATTGATGCTGTCAGGATTTTCTCCCTTTGCATGAAGACAGAAAAGAATAGAAATTACACCTATTAAGAAACTGGATTTATTCATGGCATAAGTAATAATGAGTCATTAAAAACAACATTGCAATATGCTGTTTTAACAAGTGAAAATTACTGATTTCTAAAAAAAGGAGCGAATTAAATTTTGTGGATATTTAACAAAAGATTAATAATTTATTAGCTGACAGTTTATTCAGTGAGCATATTTTAACCTCTAAATAAATTACGCTATGCAGAAATTACAAAACAATGCAACCCCTATTCCTTTTAAAGCCTCAAAAGGAAATACTATGAATTTGGCTCAGGTAAATTGGAGTTTTATAATGGATGACTCAAAGAGTGAAGGGCCTCAAAACGATTATTTGAGTCAGAATGAAGGATTGGCGGGAGACAAACTTCATGAAAAATGGGACTTGTTATTCGATGACTTTGATGATTTACGTCTGAAATAGTACAATTGGAGAAAAACTAGTTCCTATCTATAAAAGCAAAAATGGGCCGTTATGCCCATTTTTTTATTAAAATTAAAAAGAGGATTAAATAAGTTTAAGTGTGCTATAGTTTTTATTCAACACAGCAGCATTATTTACTCCTAACCATTTATCAAGTAGTGTTGCATATACATTTCTGAAGTCAATTTTAAACTTCAAATCACCATTGTCGAGGTTGCTTAAATCAGGGGCATCGTTGAAAAAACCAGGAGTTTTAAGTTTTCCTCCAAACAACATCACATTATTAGCCGTGCCATGGTCTGTTCCTCCACTTGCATTTTGTTTCACCCTTCGGCCAAACTCTGAGAAAGTCATGATAAGTGTATCATCAAGTTGGCCTTTTTCTTTTAAATCTTTAACAAAAACAGAAACAGCATCAGCGTATGTTTTCAGTTGCCTTGCATGTTGTCCTTTTTGAGCAATATGTGTGTCGAAACCGCTTAATGAAACATAGTAAACGCGTGTGTCGAGACCTGAGTTGATAAAACTTGAGATCGTTTTTAACTCATTCCCAAATTCAGTTAATGGGTAAAGGGCAGTGTTTTTATACAATTTAGATGTATCGCTAATGTATTTGGCCGAGGAATAAGTTTCAATCATTGTTTTGTACAAATAGCCAAGGTTATCTTCACTCAACATCTCATGCTTAGCTTCTTCCACCACATTTTTAAAGAAGGGCTCACGCGTAGTTTTGTACAATTGTTCAACATTGCGAACCGCGATCCCTTTTTTGGTGATGCCTTTCATTGCTAATGATAAGGATTCATCAACCTCAATTGCATTGTATGGAGCGTTACAAGTTGAGCAGGTCGAGTCCAGGTAACGGCCTATCCAACCTGTTTGTAAATACTCTTCGGAAGCACTCGCTGTTTGCCAGATATCCATTGAGCGAAAATGAGAACGATCAGGGTTGGGGTAACCAACTTCGTTAATAATTGTCATCCATCCTTGATCATAAATCTCTTGTAAAGCACTCATGGCTGGATTTAGTCCCTGCATAGCATTAAGTTTTATTACTTCTGCAGTTTCAATTCCTAAGCTGGGACGGAGGTTATAATAAATATCATTGCCATGAGGAATGATCATGTTTAAGCCGTCATTTCCGCCTGAAAGTTGTATGATTACTAGTCGTTTAAATCCTATGGTTTCGGCGGCAAGCGCTTCAAAAGGCTTCAAAAACGATGGGATTAGGAACGCTCCGGAAACCAATGCACTGTTGCGAAGAAATTCACGTCTTTTCATGTTGAATAGGTCTATTCTTACTTATGTTAAAAATGAAAGCATTATTGAATGATAGATTGATGGAATAAGCCAGATAGTCGACATTCTCTCATTCAATCACTCATTCATTTTATCTTCAAACTTTCTCTTGTTCAATCCTCATTAATTCTATCTATGTAAGTTGATACTCCGGCATAGATACCAATTGAACAACAATGTCTTTCAAACTTTTGCCATTAAGGTCAGATATCAGGGCTTTTTTTTCTTTTTCAAGATTTGGAGCAAGGATAAAGTCAATCAATTCATCTTTGCTCATTTTATTAGGTAGTTCTGCGCTGAATTTATCCCAGTCAGGCGTAGCTTGTATTTTTCGTTGTAATTGAGTGGGGCCTTTTTTCATCATGGCAATCTCTGCTTCATCGTCAGGATCAATTTTTCCCGGTAAATCGATAATGCCATTGTTTAAAATAACAGAAGGGATTTTTAGCCGGTACATCAATGTAGAGCTATCGATCCAATTTTTCCCACCGGCCCATCCGCTTACATTTGGAGGGAAGAATAAGACCTGACCCAAGGCGCGTTGCAAAAACATCAACATATTGGTGTTTTCATAACTTACGTAAAACTGACGGTTCATCGATACTATAAAATCAACCGGCGATTTGATCATAGTGCCAACATTCTCATCATCATAAAACCAATCTGAACTAAACATTTTCACCATAAGCGGCCCTATTTCGTATTTGTTTGAATAGAAGAAATTTGCTAGTTCGTTTACTCGTGCCGTATCAACCTGATCGTTTACGAAGAACTTGTAAAGCTTTTTACAAATGAACTGTGCCGTTTCTTTGCGTTCAAGAATAATGTGGATGATATCAGTTCCGTCAAAATTGCCCGTTTTGCCCATGAAGACCTTCTGTCCGAAATCATGTTGGTTAACTCGGAAGAAAAAGTCGGTAGTTAAAGGTCTGAATCCCCAGCCTGTAAATGCACGAGCTGCTTGTTTTACATCATCTTCGGTATAATTGCCTCGGCCGATAGTGAACAGCTCCATTAATTCCCGGGCGAAGTTTTCATTAGGCTGATCTTTTTTGTTTTGTTGATTGTTCAGGAACGCAAGCATTGCCGGTGTTTTGGCTACTTCTATTAAAAGATCTTTGAAATTACCTAATGCATTGTTGCGAAGTATATTGTTAAGTTGCTGGTTGTAAGCAGGATTGATGCTGCGACAAGCAAAATGTCCATGCCAGAACAGAGTCATTTTCTCGCGTAGTTGAGCCTTCGTTGTGCTCATCATTAACATCCACCGGGTATTTAAATTTCGAGTGCTTTCTCTGAAAATTTTGGCAAGGTCTTTTCGTTCCTCTTTGCTCATTTCTTCCCTGCCTTTTACCGCAGGCAAATCCATGTCCAAGTCGAGCTCGTGGTAATGATCTGATTCTTCAAATAACTGTTTAACAGCTTTGGCTACCGATTGCTTACTTAAATGAGCAAGGGTGGAATACGAAATTCCAAAGCCGGCCCTTGAATACAGGTGTTGTATTTTTCGACTAGTAGCTTGGTCCATAGGGGTTAATTTTCTTCTATGACTACTGTTTTTATAAGTAGTTTAACCTGAGGTAATAATAAATAAAAATACCTTGTTCGTCAGATTGAATTGAGATTGGGACAGCGGAAGGATTGTGATAAACCGACTAATTGTTAAGCTCTATTTTTGAAGAGATATAGCTGATGATTTTTTCGGCATGTTCGCGTGAGTTTTCGATGAACCAAACATGTGTGTCCATTCCTCCGCATACCACACCTGCCAAAAACACATTTGGAAGATTAGTTTCCATGTTTTCAGATGAATAGGAGGGCTGCATTTTCTTATCGGTTGATAGTTTAATCCCAATCTTTTTGAGAAATTCAAAATTGGGCTGATAGCCGGTCATGGCAATCACCCTATCGTTTTCGATAATTTGTATTCCGTTTGGAGTTTTAATTACTACCTCATTTTCTTTTATTTCAACTACCTCTGAATTAAATAAGGCCTTTACTTCATTTGCTTTAATGCGGTTTTCAATATCAGGTTTTACCCAATACTTTACACGTTCGCCAATCGAATCTCCGCGAATTACCATGGTTACCTCAGCTCCTTTACGGTAGGTTTCTAAAGCAGCATCAACCGCTGAATTATTGGCGCCAATTACCAATACTTTTTGTCCGGCGTAGTAATGAGGATCTTTATAATAATGAGTAACCTTTGGAAGATTTTCACCTTGAATGTTCATTAGAATCGGAATGTCATAAAATCCGGTAGCAATAATGATATGATTGGATAGGTATTTGCTTTTAGAGGTTTCAATCAGGTATTTTTCCATACGAGGTCTGACATTTTCAACTTCTTCAAACAAATGAATGCTTAGGAGGTTCGACATCGCAACCCGACGGTAATATTCTAACGCTTCAGGACGAGTAGGTTTGGGGTTGTTCGAAACAAATGGAACTTTTCCAATCTCCAGTCGTTCTGAAGTAGAAAAGAAAGTCATGTTGAGCGGGTAGTTATACAACGAGTTTACAAGACACCCTTTTTCAATAATCACATAGTTGAGCCCTGCTTTCTTTGCAGCTAGTCCGCAAGCTAAACCGATGGGCCCTGCTCCAATAATGATTAAATCATACTGGTTTATTAGTTCATTTGTCATTGGTTCAATAGCTTCAAAATCACCACATAGGGATGAAATCACCAAGCAGCACTAAGAGAAAACAACAACTTCCGACTACTGTTCCTGCTGTCGCCACTGTTTTAATTATTCTTTAGATGTTAAGCCACTTAACATTGAAGTTGCAACTGAAAGCAACAAGCTAAATAATAGGGCCGACCAAAACCCATCGACGATAAAGCCAGTAACTAGTTTAGCAGCAAATTGGATAATAAGTGCATTGATAACGAATAGGAATAATCCTAACGTGAGGATTGTAATTGGAAGCGTGAAAAGTACCAATAGTGGTTTGAGCAACATGTTTAAAATGGCAAGAACCAAGGCCAGTATTAAAGCCGTTTCAATATTTTTAATGTGAACGCCGGGTAGAATATAGGTTAGGCCAAAAGCTACCAACCCCGTGATAATTATTTTGATTATAAAGTTCATCGTTTGAAGGTGTTATTAGTGATTTAAAATTTGAAACTTCGGTATTCAATGAATGGCTAACCATTTCTTGATTTCTACTTAAGGTTATTCCAACAATGCCTTAATATCAGATGCAGAAAGGGATTTAGCAAACGAATCCTCTACTGTTATTAATGAGCTCGACAAGTGCTTTTTACGCTTTTGCAGGTTCAAAATCTTTTCCTCAACCGTGTTTTTGGTGATGAATTTATAGATGAATACATTTTTGGTTTGCCCGATACGATGAGCGCGGTCTACCGCTTGCTGTTCAACGGCAGGATTCCACCAAGGATCAAGTAAAAACACGTAGTCGGCTTCGATAAGATTTAGTCCAGTTCCGCCGGCTTTAATTGAGATTAGGAACAATTGAATATCATCTTTTTCTTTAAACTCGCGAATGTTGTCACTACGTTTACGAGTGGCACCATCCAAATAAGCATAGCCGATGTTCATTTTGTCGAGTTCTTCGCGTAAAATAGAAAGATGTTTCACGAATTGAGAGAACACCAAGATTTTATGTCCGCGTGCTAAGGTGTTTTGTAATAATTCCAGAACCAATGAAAACTTCCAGGAGTCATGTTTGTAGTTATCATCAGTCAAGCGCGGATGATTGGCAATTTGCCTAAGTTTAGTTAATCCCTGTAATACCGGTATTTGTGATTTGCCTGCACCGTTATCAGCAATTAAGCCTAAGAGTTCATTGCGGTAATACGATTTTGTTTCTTCATATACCTTTTCCTGTTCTTCACTCATATTGCAGTAAAAGATTTGTTCCGTTTTATCAGGAAGTTCTTTTGCCACCTGATCTTTAGTACGGCGCAAAATAAAAGGCTTGATGATGGCTTGTAAACGGCGCAATTTTTCTTCATCCTGCTTTTTCTCTATCGGAATGATGAACTCGTTTTGAAAATAAGTATGATTCCCCAGTAGGCCCGGATTGGCAAACGATAACTGTGACCAAAGATCAGCAATTGTGTTTTCTACCGGCGTTCCGCTAAGGATGAGTCGATTCTTGGATTTTAACGTACGAACTGCCTTTGCACTTTTCGATAGCGAGTTTTTTATATTCTGACTTTCATCGAGAATGATGTAATGAAAATAGAATTTATGAAGAATATCAGTGTCAATACGTACAATTCCATAGGTAGTTAACACTACATCGTATTCGGCAAAACTACTGGTGTCCTTTATACGATCACTACCCGTATATACAAAGATTTTGAGTTGTGGGGTAAACTTTTTCGCTTCACTTTTCCAGTTATCGATTAATGATGTGGGCATCACAATCATCGAAGTAAGATGAACTTCGCTTTTTTCTTTTACGTTTTGAAGCAAAGCCAGCGTTTGAACGGTTTTCCCTAAACCCATATCATCGGCGAGACAACCTCCCAAGTTGTACCTGCTTAAAAAACTGAACCAGTTAAACCCTGCTTTTTGATATGGCCGCAACTCTCCTTTAAAATGCTTTGGAGTAGGAATGTCATCAATGCCTTCAAATGTATTAAGAGCTTGCAGTTTTCGATCCATAATGGTTTCAGCCAGCTGACTCTCTGTAAATTCTTTAATAAGTCCTATGTGATGCTTTTTAAGATGCAGATGTTTTCCTCCTTCAGCAAAAGCAAACAGGTTGCCATAAGTAGCGAACCAACTTTCAGGGATGATTGCAATTTCTCCTGATGGCAACAAGAACTCTTTCCGGTGATTAAGAATATGATTTTTAAGCTCGATAAACGGAATTTCATAATTCCCAAAACGAACGGTGGCGTGTACATCGAACCAATCGTTGTTTTCTTTAAACTGAAGATTAATGGTGCTCTTGCCAAATACGTACTTTTTATCGCCTTCAGTTTGTTCAATCGAAAATCCTTTTTCAGCCAGCTCGTCAAAGTGATCATTGATCCACTCATGAATGCTGAATTCTAAGTTTTCACTATCAGTGCTTTTTAAGCGGTAGAGATTTTTATGATGTTTTTCCAAGCCAAGGTATTCAAGTTCGGAAGCTTTTTTCTGCTCCCATAAACTAGCTCGCTTTACGCGATGGAAAACATAGTTATCGCCTATTTGCTCAACACTTACCGACACGGTTCCGCTACTTTCAAATGGGAAGCGATATTTATCGTAAATGAAGAAAAGCTCAATCTCGGGTAGTTCATTTTTTGGATTGATTTGCAGAATAGGAGAGGCTTCATATTTTTCGGTTATGATCTCAAAGCCTTCTGCATACACATGATGCTTTTCAATTAGAGGCGCTACAAACTTTTCAAAGTAGTTCTTTTCAGCAGCTTTAGGTATTTCAATAAAACGTTTATTGAGAAAAGGACTAAGTTTTTTACCTTCCAGCTCTCCCTCGAAAAAATGAAGTGTATCATTCAATAATAACCAAGCCGGGCTGTTGCTGATTACCTGCGCATCTTTAAACATAAAATCGATGCGACGGTCTTTGTATTTTATGGTTGGAAAATAGCGCGTGCTTTCTTCATTTCGACGAAAATGAAAAAGCACCGAGGCTGCAGTGTCGGCAATGTTCAAACGCATCCAGGCCGGATTGCCCTCCTTACCCATTTCAAAAACCCGTTTATCGCGCATCAGGTTGATCGCCTGAGATTGTAGCCGTTCAATAGTAGGGCGAACACGGGCATGAACCTCATCGGTATAAAACTTTGGAAAATACTCTGAAGGGCGTATCGGTTTTTTATGATATTTGCGAATAATGTTTTCCTGTTCGCATTGTTCAAGCAATTTTATCAGCTTAAAATCAGTTTCGTCAAGGTAAGCGGCGAATTCTTGGGCTGTATGTGAAAACAGACGTTGGTGAATTAGTGAATAAAAGTTTTCACGATTGAGCTGTACAATATGAGGCTCAAACAAAAATCCGAGGAATTCGTGCTGAAGAAGGGAATAAACAATTTTGCAGGGCTTGTTACTATCGACTCTAAGCATAGAATGAAACAACTAAAATTAGTGCAAGGTAGTAGCAACAAAAAAATTAAAGATAAAAAATATTAAGTAAAAAAGAACTTTTCTGAAATCCATTAATTAATAAAGCCTTCATTTGGATCATTCATTACACGGCAGACTTGTGGAGAAGTAAAAACGATAGGCTTATTTAAGCTACTAGACTTTCTATGAGATAAGAAGCCTCTGGAGATTTTTTATCTTCAGAGGCTTCTTTTTTGTTATGCAGTGTGCTCTATTTTTGGATTGGTTTTTTATAGCTAACCTTAACCCTGGCAACGCCTGAGTTTACCATTCCTAGTTGATAAGCTGCTTTTTTGGACAAATCGATTACGCGCCCTGCCACATACGGGCCGCGGTCATTGACAATGACTTTTACAGTTTTGCCATTTTCCAGATTTTTAATATGCAGTATGGTGCCAAAAGGCAAAGTTCGATGCGCAGCAGTTAATTCAGAAGATTCATAACGATCGCCACTGGCTGTTTTTTGGCCTTCAAACTCATTACTATAATATGAAGCTTTTCCGGTTTGGCTAACCGTAGAGCAAGCTGTAAATCCAAGCCCGGAAGCCAAAAGGCCTATTAATGTTTTTGGTTTCATGATTTAGATTTGTTGGTTTGACTATAATAAAAGGGGAAAACCATGCCACCGCATATAAATCGGCAATCTGAGCTGATAGAGGCGAATGGTACGTTTGCAAAAGTGGAATATTGGGGAGATTATTCCCGCTTTATAATTTCATATGAGGAGATTCAAATGACGATTTATACCGGCAATGCAAAAGCAAAGGAGCTGCCTTCGCCTAATTCGCTTTCTGCCCAAATACGTCCGTTTTGCGCCTCAATAAAATCTTTAGAAATGGCCAGGCCCAAACCGGTTCCGCTTTGTGATTTATCAAGGCCCGGAACTTTGAAATAGCGTTCAAATATTCTGTTTAGGTACTTTTTTTCAATGCCTTTGCCAAAATCACGAACAGAGAATACAACCTCATGATTCGTTTGTTCAGCTCTGATTTCGATTTTACTTTTTTCCGGACTATAACGAATTGCATTTGACAGAAAGTTTACTAATACCCAAGCAGTTTTTTCCATATCAGTATTCACAAGTGGTAATTGATCCGAGCAATTTACGTCCAGCTCAAGCTGCTTTTGTTCAGCCATAAATTTTACAGCATTGTAAGCATAATCAACGATCATTTTTGGTTCTGTTTTGCGGAAATTAAGCTGAATATTTCCGGTTTCGGTTTGAGCCAGATCAAGAAGCTCACCGGTTATTTTTAACAAACGTTGAGTGTCACTATTTATATTACTGATTAGCTGTTTTTGCTCCTGATTTACAGTTCCTACTCGCTCATCATCCAGCAATTTGATACTCATTTTTATGGAAGCTATAGGTGTTTTCAGTTCATGCGATATGGTGGCGATGAAATTGGTTTTGGCCTCATCCAATTCATGAAACTTGGTGATGTTTTTAAGTACGATCACTTTACCGAGTAAACGCTCTTCATTCTTTACTCCAAAAACATCTTGAATAAAATAGCTTTCCTTTTGGTCGGCATAAATTTTCAGCTCTTTGCCAATATGCTGTTCTCCTAAAAGTGTTCGCAACAAATCATTATGAATGGCTACATCGGGAGCAGATTTTCCTAGTAAATCATCTTCCCTCATCCCCATAATTGCACATACTGATGGATTAGCAAACAAAATCTTGTTGTTTTCATCGAGTACAAGTGTTGGATCGGTCATGTTATCAATAATGGTCTCTATTCTTTTTTTCTCAAACATGATCTGGGCAAGGTTGCTGTTTTCGTAAAGATCCAGTTGCTTCGCCATCCCGTTGAATGCAATAGCTAGTTCTCCAAACTCATCACCCGATTTAAAATGTAAACGTTGTCCGTAATTTCTATTGGCGATTTCTTTAATGCTTTCAGTAAGTTGACGAATTGGATTGGCGATATAACCAGGGAAATTGATGATAAAGCTGAAACAAGCCATTATGCAAATGGCAAGTAATAATGAAATATAGAGAACGGCATCATCGGCTGTTTTTTGAGCTACCCGGTTCTTTCGTTCCAGCGCTTGCATATTCATTTCGCTTATTTTGTACAATTTACTTCGAATTGAATTAGCCAGAACTGACGAGGAAGGATCTTTCTTATAATTCTCAAAATCTACTCGAAGCTGGTCAACAGTTTCTTTTTCACCAATCTCAGTAATATTATTTTCTTCTTGATTGAGTCGTTGACTGAACAAGTTAGTTGCTTCTTGAGCTTTGGCCACATCCGCACTACTGATATCATCAAACTGTTGCATCATGTCTTTGGCAAACTCAATAGATTCATAATTATCTTTTAAAATGGCTTTTGAATCCTTGCCTAGTTTATAAATATAGTGAGTTCCGGTAAGTCCCATTAGTAGAATTACGATGAAAAGAAACCAGAGTCCAAGCGTGAGTTTAGCTTTAATTTTCATTTTAGATATTAGATTTTGCGATCTGAGTATTGAGATATAGATTTAGATGGAGATCCAACATAGATAAAAGGCATTACTGTCTTTGCTCTTCTTGAATCTTTGATCTATGAAAGTATCACCAAGTCGACATCCAATCGCTCTATTTTTTTTATAATTTGTTCAAATAAGGCTCGCCCCTTAAAAACTTTCCACCAACTAAACTCCGGTTTACCCAGGCAAAGTGTGGTAACTTCGTATTTTGTGATTGCCTCAAACATGCCTTCAGCAATGTTCTCATTTTTCAGTTTGATTACCTCTCCTCCAAGTTCAGTAGCCAATTTAAAATTATTGATAAGATGACGCTGACAATTGAGTCTTATCTTGTCTGCACTTTCGCGTGGGGTTTGTACATATAGCACGAACCATCTCGAATTGTAATAAGCTGCTAAGCGCGCCGTTTTGCGAATAATATTTTTGGCTGAAACATCATTTGTACTGATACAAGCCATAAAAACTTCAGCTCGCAATTTGATGGCTTTAGGTATTTCAGCGTCAATTTTACGTACAACTTGCCTTGCTACCTCTTTCAGGGCCAGCTCCCTTAATTGGAGTATTTTTTCAGATTGAAAGAAATTACCCAAGGCCATTTGCACTTTAGCTTCATCGTAAATTTTGCCTTCTTTCAATCGGGTAATCAATTCTTCAGCGGTTAAATCGATGTTTACGACCTCATCGGCCATTAATAAAACGCTATCTGGAACACGTTCTTGGATCGTTGCTCCACTAATGCGTTCAGCTTCATCGTTTATACTTTCAATATGTTGAATGTTTACCGCACTGATTACGTTAATACCTGCTTTTAAAATATCCAATACATCCTGCCAGCGTTTTTCATTTTGGCTGCCCTCGATATTTGTATGGGCTAACTCATCTACTATCACCACTTCAGGCCTTACAGTAAGAATGGCTTGAAGATCCATTTCTTCAAGCTCTTTACCTTTATAAAACAATTTACGGCGAGGAATAATTGGTAGTCCAAGGAGTAGGGCATGAGTTTCCTTACGGCCATGTGTTTCTATATAGCCGATTTTAACATCAATGCCATTTTTGAGCAAGGAGTGTGCCTCTTGCAGCATGCGATAAGTTTTTCCCACACCCGCACTCATGCCGATGTAAATTTTGAACTTACCTCGTTTTGAACGTTGAATAAGTTCTATAAAATGCTGTGCCGATTGTTCTTTTTCAGGCATTAGATTTATTTTAACCTTAGAGATGTATCAAAAGACGGTCTTTTGAATTTTATTTTTTAAAAACTAAAGGTCAATGAAGTAGTAACAAAAGCATTGTTGCTTACCGATTCGCCGTTGCGTGTAAAGATGGTGTCTTTGCTCTTGAAGTTTTTGCCCTCTGCACGAAGCAGTACATTTTTAAACGGAGTGTAATCAAAACCTATAGAGTAACCGAAGGTTTTAAAACCATTTTCGGTTCCGGAGGCAATGATGACTCCATTTTCATCACTGTAATATTCTCCACGAGCTGCAATGGCCAACTGATCAGTTACTGCATAACGGGCAATTAACACAGGGCTATACCAGGTATTATAATCTGATGATCCTTTTGATGTTTGCTCTATCCCATAGTCAAGACCAGCCATTAATCCAAACTTATCGGTAAGCTGAAATATTCCATAAAAATTATTGAAATAGCGCATTTGTTTTACCGAGTCTGGTTTGACATTTCCAATAAAGTTACTGTAGTTTAAGGTAACTTTTGATGATGGTTTAAAGGTAACCTGAGCTCCAAAAGCCGGCGTACTGTTACCATCAAGCCGTTTGATTCGCTGCCAGCCGTTCAAATACATGAACGAAACAAACCATTTCTCATTTGGGGTTGTATATGACAGTTTTGCTCCTGATTCATAATAAGGAGAGTTTTCGGCTAAAATGCTCCTGGTTAAGGTCCAGCAATCGCGACTGATTGCACTTTCAAAGCCGAGATGAGATGCAAAAACGCCTGCATCAAACCACAGATTAGCACTCTTTGATAATTTGATTCCTGCGTTGGCTTCAAAAACATGTTGCATAGTTGGTTGCTCGGCAGCAAGGTTAGCCTGAGCATAAGTTCCGGCCATTAGTGCTAAATTGGCCCGCACCCGATCTCCATTATAAGCTCCTTTTACGAATGCAAGATTAATGTTAACCTCATTTGAGCGATTATGGTTATATAAAAATCCTGGTATAGTATGATTTTCGGGTTTGTTAAAATCGTAATTGTAAAAAATCTCGGCGTAACCGCTCACACTTAGTTTTGAAGAATCTGTAGTTTGTGCAGCAGCACTACCGGCGATGAAAATGCTTATTATGGTTGAAAGTCTTTTCATTTAATTCAGGATTTGGGATAGGAGATTTGTGATTTGAGATGTCCGACAAGAGTCTCATATCATAAATCTCAATACTCTCATCTACTTTAATTCATCCAAAGCCACATTCAGCTTTAATAGATTGATTGTTGTTGGTCCCAGGGTATGATGCTCAGTATGTTTGGTGATCAGTTCATTTACTTTTTCCAGGGAAATATTGCGAACTTTGGCTACACGAGCCGCTTGAACAGCAGCGCCTTTTGGTGATATGTTAGGATCCAAGCCAGAACCTGAAGCTGTAACTAATTCAGCAGGAATTTCTGATTTTGTTATAGTCGGATTGTGTACTAAAAAAGTATCGATGCGATTCTGAACTTGTTTCAAATACTCAGGGTTAGAAGGCCCCCTATTTGAGCCCCCGGAACCCGCCGCATTATAATCAACTGCTGAAGGACGGCCCCAAAAGTATTTATCTTTGGTGAACTTTTGTCCGATGAGTTCATAACCCACCACTTTACCATTATAGGTTACTTTAACCCCATCACCTTTTCCTGGCGCTAGTTTAGCAATGCAGGCTAAGGCCAAAGGAAATAATCCACCAAATAGAATGGAAAGGATTATGGTTATTTTTATAGATGGAAGAAGATATTTTTTCATTGTCTTATTAGATTTGAGATTTGCGTATTGCGATATGACTGAATAAAACTTTTTCAATACTCATTTCTCAATACGCTATATTTTATATAAACATTGTTATTACCATATCAATCAACTTAATACCAATGAAAGGCACAATGATGCCTCCCAAGCCATAAATTAGCAGGTTTCTGCGTAATAAAGCACTTGCTCCGATTGGACGGTAGGCAACACCTCTTAATGCCAAAGGAATCAACATGGGAATAATTATGGCGTTGAAAATGATCGCTGAAAGAATTGCCGATTCCGGGCTGCTTAGTTTCATAATGTTCAAACTTTGCAAAGCGGGAATCGAGGCCATGAACAAAGCCGGGACGATGGCGAAATATTTAGCCACATCATTCGCAATTGAAAAAGTGGTTAGTGTACCACGAGTCATGAGCAACTGCTTGCCAATTTCAACGATCTCAATCAGTTTGGTAGGGTCGTTATCAAGATCTACCATATTGCCTGCTTCTTTCGCCGCTTGTGTTCCGCTGTTCATTGCCACACCAACATCAGCCTGAGCCAAAGCCGGAGCATCATTGGTTCCATCACCCATCATTGCAACCAATTTACCTTGGGCTTGTTCAGCTTTGATGTAGTTCATCTTATCTTCAGGCTTCGCCTCAGCAATATAGTCATCAACGCCTGCTTTATCCGCAATGTATTTTGCTGTTAAAGGGTTGTCGCCGGTAACCATCACCGTTTTTACTCCCATTTTGCGGAGGCGTTCAAAACGCTCTGAAATGCCTGGTTTGATAATGTCTTGTAATTCAATTACACCCCACACTTGTTCGTTTCTACAAACTACCAGAGGAGTTCCCCCATTCGAAGCAATTTTCTTTACTTGTTCCTCAGTTTCGTCTGGAAGTTTGTTTCCGGCGCTGGTTACTATGTTTTTGATTGAATCAAAGGCTCCTTTGCGGATTCGGTGCCCGTCAGCCAGATTAACGCCGCTGCTGCGTGTTTCAGCTGTGAATTTTATGAATTCCATGCCTTTCTGATCAACAGTAATTAGTTTCTTGCCGTTTAGTTGCTCATTGGCCAGTTCAACGATCGATTTACCTTCGGGCGTTTCATCTGCTAAAGATGATAAGGTACACGCTTGAAGAAACATATCCGAATCGATACCTAAAGCAGGATAAAAATTGGTGGCCTTGCGGTTTCCAATGGTAATGGTGCCGGTTTTATCAAGCAGAAGCGTATCCAAGTCGCCAGCTGTTTCTACCGCTTTACCCGACTTGGTTATAACATTGGCTCGCAATGCCCGGTCCATTCCTGCAATACCAATTGCCGAAAGCAAGCCGCCTATTGTGGTAGGAATCAGGCAAACGAACAAAGAGATGAATGATGAAATCGTAATCGGGGTATTTGCGTAATCAGCAAATGGCTTTAGGGTAACGCAAACAATAATAAACACCAGTGTGAAACTTGCCAGTAAGATAGTTAAAGCGATTTCGTTAGGCGTTTTTTGACGAGAAGCTCCTTCCACCAAAGCAATCATTTTATCCAAAAACGATTCGCCTGGCTGTGTGGTTACTACCACTTTAATTTCGTCGGAAAGCACTTTGGTACCTCCGGTAACTGATGATTTATCGCAGCCAGCTTCACGAATAACGGGGGCAGACTCACCGGTTATGGCTGATTCATCAATCGTTGCCAAGCCTTCAATGATTTCTCCGTCAGTAGGAATCACATCTCCAGCCGCACAGATAAATAAGTCACCTTTGAGTAGTTGAGCCGATGATTTGGTAATCATCTTGCCATCCGAAAGAATAACTTTAGCTGGTGTTTCTTCGCGGGTTTTCCGTAGTGATTCGGCTTGTGCTTTGCCACGCGCTTCAGCAATGGCTTCAGCAAAATTGGCAAACAATACGGTTACCAATAAAATTAGGAATACAATAAAGTTGTATATAACTGAGCCTTGTGATTTGTCGCCGGTGAATGCTGAATATAATGTAACTATCAACGTTACCAGTGTGCCCATTTCCACGGTAAACATGACCGGATTCTTGATCATGATCCGAGGATTTAATTTTACAAAGGACTGTTTTAGCGCTCCTTGTACAAGATCTCGCTCAAATAAGTCCAATTTGCGTGTATGTTTTCTTGAAATATCCATGTTAAATCTTTTCTATTTCTTCTAATTAATAAATGCTGAAGTACTCAGCAATCGGACCTAATGCCAACGCAGGGAAATAGGATAAGGCGGTTACAATGACAATTATCGCCAAAATCATTGCACCAAAGGTTAATGAATCGGTTTTTAGGGTGCCGGATGATTCAGGAATATATTTTTTATTAGCAAGGAGTCCCACAATAGCAATTGGGCCGATAATTGGCAAGAATCTGCCTAAAATCAATACGAAACCGGTGCTAACGTTCCACCAAATGTTATTATCTCCTAAACCTTCAAAGCCTGAACCATTGTTAGCGTTTGACGAAGTGTATTCATATAATATCTCTGAAAATCCATGATGCCCCGGGTTGTTGAGCCAGCTACCAGGCTTTACTGCCCAATCTGCATTTGGATACTGCATAAATAGATAAGAGGCCAAGGCTGTGCCGGCAAGAATAAGCAGCGGACTTAATAAGGCAATTAAAGCTGCAATTTTAACTTCCCGGGCCTCCACTTTATGCCCCATGAACTCCGGTGTTCGGCCTACCATCAGCCCGGAAATAAACACAGCAATGATGATAAAGATGAAAAAGTTCAAGAACCCAACGCCAACCCCACCATATAAGGCATTAATCATCATATCTAACATAGCCACTCCTCCTGAAATAGGTGTTAAGCTATCATGCATCGCGTTTACAGAACCATTAGAAGTTGAGGTGGTAGCAATGCTCCAATAGGCTGATGCCGCTGGCCCAATTCTTACTTCTTTGCCCTCCATGCTGCCGGTAGGTTCTGAAATGCCCATTTTAGCAATAGCAGGATTGCCTGCGGTTTCATAATGTACATTTATGCTCACGAAAGTCAGGAAAAACAAGGTCATGATGCCAAAAATGACGTAAGCAAACTTCTTACGATTTAGATAATAACCTAAGGCAAAAACCAAGGCAATAGGAATCAATAAAATGGAAATGCTTTCCGCTGCATTGGTGAGGTAATTAGGGTTTTCAAACGGATGTGCAGTGTTTGCTCCAAACCAGCCACCGCCGTTAGTGCCCAACATCTTAATAGCAATCATGCCGGCAGCTGGTCCGCGCGATACTTGTACGCCATCACCTTGCAGGGTAACGATTGAATCTTTACCGGAATAGCTGGCGGGAGTGCCGTTGAATATCAAAATAGTAGCAACAATCGTTGCAGTAGGAAGTAAAATACGGGTGTTGGCTTTAACGAAGATATCCCAGAAGTTGCCAAGGCTGTTAGTGGTTTTGGTTTTTAATCCGTTAAACAAGGCTATTAATGCTGCCATACCGGTGGCAGCACTTGTAAACATTAAGAAGGTAATTACAAACAGTTGCGTGAAATAGGTTAAGCCTGTTTCACCTGAATAATGTTGTAAGTCGCAGTTAACTACAAAGCTTATAATGGTATTAAAAGCAAGATCTGGAGATTGGTTGGGATTACTGTCGGGGTTTAATGGTAAATAAGCTTGAAAAAACAACAATCCAAAACCGATGACAAACCAAACCAGATTGACAGTAAGCAGCGCCTTTAAGAACTGTTTCCAGTTCATGTCCTCTTTGGGATTAATGCCTGACAGTTTGAAGAAGATCCGTTCTATCGGACGCATAAAGTCTGACCAGGTATTTTCTCCTTTAAAAACTTTCGCTATATACATAGCCAATGGAATGGCAAGTAACACCGTAACTACGTAAGTAATGATTATGCCGATAATTTCTGTGTTCATTGTTAGTTAAAAGTTGGGTCTCGAATTAATCGCTTTAAAACTTTTCGGGTTTTAATAGTACATAAACCAGGTATGTAAATACCAGAATGGAAAGAATGAATAGTGCAGTCATTTATTTACGTTTTAAATGTTTTCGAAATAGTCGACAGACTTGAAAAATAGCCAGAAGCATAAAATCCCGGCGAGGAGTAATAGCATCGTCATCATTTTTTTAAAAATTAATTAGAAACATGTAATTAATGTTTGACGGAAGATGCCAAACATAATGCCTAGGAAATTCAAGAGAGGTGAGGTGAAATAAAAACGGCTTATAATTAGATTGTTAATCTATTTTGTTTTGGAAATCTTGTTTTGATTAAAAAGAAAAACCCTTTCAAAATGGAAGGGTTTTTCCAGAATGGAGTGAAGTTACTTCTTTATGCAGGGCGTAGTGCTTGCAGAGTTTACTCTAAAAAAGAAGGAATATTGAAGATCAAACTGAAGCAGATCAATACACAAACCGCCAAGAGCAGTGAGATGTATAAAATAGCATTGTCGGCGGTTTTTTGAGCCAATCCATTTTTGCGTTCTAAAGCTTGCATGTTTAACTCGCTGATCTTATACAGATTTGTTCGTATTGAGGTCGATAAAAGTTGAGAAGATGGGTTTTGCTGATAATACTCAAAATTGGCACGCAGCTGTTTAACAGTCTCTTTTTCGCCAATTTCGGTAATATTACTTTCTTCCAATTTAAGTTTACTATCGAATTGAACCGCTGCCGCCCGTGCTTTGCTAACTTCAGCATTGTTCATATTGTCAAGTTGCTGCATCATTTCTTTAGCCCATTCAATGGATGCATAATTATCCTTTAAAATCGCCTTTGAATTTTTGCCTAGCTTGTAAATAAATTGGGTTCCGGCAAGGCCCATAAGCAGGATTACCAAGAACAAAGACCAGAGGCCAATTGTGAGTTTCGTTATCTTTTTCATTTCCCATTGTTTTGAGAAATTGATAAAGTTCTAGTTCTATGCCAATTATTAGAAATGAAAAAGTAAGTGATCAGTCAGATTTTATACTCTTCAATTTTTCTATAAAGCGTTGTGAGTCCGATGTTGAGCAAGCGTGCGGCTTCGGTTTTGTTGCCTCCGGTATGTGCTAATACTTTTTTAATGTGTTGTTTTTCGACTGTTGACAGATCGAAGGAGCTTGTGATTGAACCGCTGATCGCATCTTGTTGTAGTTCAAAAGGAAGATCTTCTACTGTTAATGAGTTCGAATCACAAAGAATAACAGCACGCTCCATAATATTTTTAAGCTCTCGAATATTGCCTCTCCAGTTATAGTTTTGTAGATGGGTCAAAAATTCAGGGCTCATAGCAATTATGCGTTTGTTGGTTTTAGCGCCAAACTGTTTCAGAAAGAAATTAGCCAATTCAAGAATATCTTTTTTGCGATCTCGCAAAGCCGGAAGGTTAATTTGAAAAACACTGAGTCGGTAGAAAAGGTCTAATCGAAAATGGCCGTTTTCACTTTCGGTTTTTAAATCGCGATTGGTGGCTGCAATTACTCGAACATTCACTTTTGAGGTTTTGCTTTCTCCGACTTTCAAAAGTTCACCTGTTTCAAGTACACGTAAGAGTTTGGCTTGAAGGTCAATGTTCATTTCGCCAATTTCATCCAAAAAAATAGTCCCTTCATTTGCTTCTTCAAATAAGCCTTTTGTGTCTTTCGTTGCACCTGTAAAAGCACCCGCTTTGTGGCCAAACAACTCGCTTTCCAGTAATTCTTTAGAGAATGCACTGCAATTTACGGCGACAAAGTTTTTCTTTTGTCGGCTGCTTTCTTGATGAATAGCTTCCGCAAAAACTTCTTTGCCTGTTCCGGTTTCTCCTAAGAGCAAAACGGTTGTGTCTGTATTGGAAACTTTTCGGGCCAGCGTAATAGCATCCTGTATTTGCTTGGATTGGCCAATTATTTTATCAAACGAATATTTTTCGCCAACTCTTTTTTCTAAATGATGCAAACGTTGTTGCATTTGGGCTTTTTCCATGGCTTTGGCCACCAGTGGAATAATTTTGTCATTATCGTCGCCTTTGGTTATATAATCGAATGCCCCGTTTTTTATAGCTTTAACGCCATCAGCAATAGTTCCGAATGCGGTTAATACAATGATTTCCAGCTCCGGATATTTTGATCTGATACTTTGAGTTAGTTCAACGCCGTTTGCATCGGGTAGTTTCACATCACTAAGCACCACTTGTATGTCTTCTAGTTCGAGTTTTTTTAGACCCTCTTTGCCAGTTGCGGCTTCAAATAGGGAATAACCTTCCAACGAAAGAATACGAGCAAGTAATCCTCTCAGTTTATCTTCGTCATCAATAATAAGGATGTTGCCTTTTGACATGTTTTAATAATAAATTTAAAGCAAATGAACGAAGTTTTTTTGATTGAATACTTTAGCCTTTTGGTAAAGACGAAAAAAGTCCACTGAATGCTCCAGTGGACTTCACATGTTCAACCTTAAAGCAGAACTATTATAATTCTTTAACAACTTATGCCTTCGTTTTTGCAGCAGTCATTTTAGTTAATTTCTTGCCACATATAGAGCATTTTCCTGGTTGGGTACTCACTTCATTATTATGCTCTTTACAATAATAAGTTCCTACTTTAATTAGTGCTACGTTGTCTGTAGGACAATCGCCCCGTTCTGAGGCAGAGTAATCGCATTTAGGGCAACGGTATTGTTCTGCTGTAGTAGCATGACTAGCATGTTTATTTGCATGTTTCGTGGTGCTGGCCTTTGGGCTTGTAGGGGTAGTAGGTACTTCTTGTGCATATACTCCTAGAGTAAACGCACATAACGTACAGATCAATAAGAGTTTTTTCATGACTTATAGATTTAATAATGGTTCGATAAAATCGTTATTTTCATAGAGTTACTACTAAGAACAGTTAAGTAATAAAATCCTCTCTAGTAAAACCTCAAAAAATGCACCATTTCTGCTGTTTTTTTTGCATATATAATATTAATTGGAAAGTGGACTTACGGCATCAAAATTCTGCCTACTTTTGTTCGCTTACCAATTTCGTGGTTTGCAAGCTATGTCCAGCAACGAGAAGTCCATTTATACCTTACAATTTGCATTGGTTTGCCTGAGTTCATTTTTGTTCTCCGCCAGTTTCAATATGCTCATTCCGGAGCTGCCATCGTATTTAAGTAGTTTAGGAGGTGCTGAGTATAAGGGGCTTATTATCGCTTTGTTTACCTTAACGGCAGGCATTTCCAGACCTTTTAGTGGAAAATTGACAGATACCATTGGTCGGGTTCCGGTTATGGCTGTAGGTTCGCTTGTTTGTTTTGTCTGCGGATTTCTATATCCGGTACTTACTACGGTGGCCGGCTTTCTCTTCTTAAGGTTGATTCATGGCTTTTCTACAGGATTTAAGCCAACGGCCACTGCCGCCTACGTTGCCGATCTGGTTCCGATTAATCGTTGGGGAGAAGCAATGGGCATTCACGGCATTTGTTTTAGCACCGGAATGGCGATTGGTCCGGCCATTGGAAGTGCAATAACGGCCCGGTTTTCTATTAATATCTTATTTTATTGTTCATCCGTTTTTGCATTGTTGTCAATTGCCATACTGATGAATATGAAAGAAAGCTTGCACAATAAACAGTCCTTTAAGTTTGCCCATTTAAAGATGGGTAGAAATGAAATTATAGAATGGCGGGCTTTGCCGGCGGCTGTTGTTACCTTGTTAAGTTATGTGAGCTATGGTGCGTTGCTTACTATCGTTTCTGATTGGAGCAAACATTTGGGAGTAGAAAACAAAGGCTTGTTTTTTATGGTGTTTACCGTAGCTTCGTTATTGATTCGCTTCGTTGCAGGCAAGGCTTCCGATCGTTATGGCAGGGTTAGCATTTTAAAGATATCGATCGTATTGCTGATATTTTCATTGGTGTTTATCGGCATGGCCAATTCAGCCTTTTCATTAATGGCAGCCTCGGCGTTATATGGTGTTGCAACCGGTATGCTGTCGCCAGCGGTTACTGCTTGGACAGTGGACTTAAGTCATGAAGAGCATAGAGGAAAAGCAATGGCAACGATGTATATAGCCTTGGAAATAGGTATTGGAACGGGAGCCTTGTTAGCCGGTTGGCTATTTGTCGACCAAATTTCAATGGTTCCGGTAACGTTCTATGCCTGCGCAGGAATCACGCTTATAGGTTTTATTTACCTTCAGTTTATTTACAAAAATAAAATTAACCCATCTCGCTTTGAATCCCGAAATATTAAATGAACTAGTCACCATGCGCATGCCTTATGGTAAATATAAAGGCGTTATACTCTGTAATTTGCCAGAGCCTTATTTAGTTTGGTATCATAGCAAAGGTTTTCCAACCGGAAAGCTTGGCATGTTGCTGCACACGTTATACGAAATTAAGCTCAATGGTTTGGAATATTTGCTGGAGCCGTTGAAAAAGTAGATATAGTGCCATGGCATGCACATAGATTTTTTGTCTTTACACTAAAAACAAAATCGTCTGTGTACATGCTGCTCAGACTGTGATTACTAAACCTCAATCTCTCCTTCAAAAACAAAATCAGCAGGACCTTCTAGAAATATATTGGTAAATGATTTTCCGTCGGTTGTTGTTGCTGTTACGGATAGATCGCCGCCCATCGCTTTAATTTTTGTAGTATGAGTCCCGGTTATTCCTTTTTTAGACATTATCGCCAATGCTACAGCTGTAACGCCGGTACCGCAGGCTAGAGTTTCATCTTCTACACCACGTTCATAGGTGCGTACAGCCAGGTACTCTCCAAAATCTTCAACAAAGTTTACATTAATACCGTTGGCCTTGAAACGATCGTTGTATCTGATCGATCTGCCTGTTTCAAAAACATTTAGATCTTTTAAGTTGCTTACCTCGGTCACATAATGAGGGGAGCCTGTATTAAGCACAAAGAAATTATCGCCGGCTTCAATTTCGTTCACATCGATCATCTGTAAACTAATACCTTTGTTTGTTACTTTAGCGTAATGAGGTCCATCCACGGCAATAAAATTGGTTTCCTCATTAAATACGCCCAGTTTGTTTGCAAATGCTGTGATGCACCGGCCTCCATTTCCGCACATGGAGCTTAGGCGCCCATCAGAATTGGCATAAATCATTTCAAAATCAAAGTCAGGATGATTTTGCAATAACATTAAGCCGTCGCCCCCGATTCCAAATCTGCGGTCGCAAAGTCGTTCAAACAATTTCTCGTCAATTGCTAAACCTAATGTTCTGTTATCGATCAAAACAAAATCGTTTCCTGCCCCTTGATATTTATAAAATGATAGCTTCATCAAAAATTCATTTTTATATACTAAATTCGAATACGAATCGTTTCGTAGATACGTACTTGAAATAAAACTTTACAAAACTAAGATAAAACTAGAATTGTTTTTGATGTAGAAAGTGTATTATTTTTGAAATAAGTTGATATTGAATTAATATTGAAAAGATGAAAAAAACAGCCTTAACTTTGTTAACAGCGTGCTTGGGCGGTGTTATTGCCGTTGGTGCATATAAAGCTTTTGAAACCAAGCAAGACATTTCGATTGAAGAAAAACAAAAAGTACAATTTGCAAGTCTAAAGGAAGGCCAGGTTTCTGTTGGTTCGGCCGGAGATGTTGATTTTACCGTTGCAGCCGCAAAGGTTACGCCTGCGGTAGTACACATTAAAACAACATATAGCGCAAATTCGGCCCGAAGTGGCGCTAGCCCCTTTGACGATATGTTTGATGATTTTTTTGGCGGTCGTGGTCAACGCAGACAACGTCAGCCTCAGCAAGCATCCGGGTCAGGAGTAATTGTAACTGCCGATGGTTATATCATCACAAATAACCACGTGGTAGAAGGAGCCGATCAAATTGAAGTGGTTTTAAACGACAAGCGATCATTTAAAGGAAAAGTTATAGGAACAGATCCTAACACCGACCTTGCCTTGGTTAAGATTGATGAAAAAGGACTTCCATTTGTTCCTTATGGTAACTCTGATAATGTAAGAGTTGGCGAATGGGTATTGGCAGTAGGTAATCCATTTAATCTAACTTCTACGGTAACAGCAGGTATCATCAGTGCTAAAGCACGTAATATTGGTATTCTTGGTAATCCTGATGATCCCGAATCGTCGCGCCCGATTGAAGCATTTATCCAAACAGATGCGGCAATTAACCCTGGAAACAGTGGGGGAGCTTTAGTTAACACAAGAGGCGAGTTGATAGGGATTAATGCCGCTATCGCATCGCAAACAGGGGCCTATGAAGGTTACGGTTTTGCAATTCCTGTGAATTTAGCTAAAAAGGTAGTTGATGATTTACTTGGCTACGGAACTGTTCAACGTGGATATCTTGGTGTAGAATTTAATGAAAATAGTTCTGAGTTCGCAAAAGAAAAAGGCTTGAAAACGGTTAATGGCGTGTATGTTGCGAATGTTCTCCCAGGCGGAGCAGCTGAATCCGCAGGCATAAAAACCGGTGATTTGATTACTAAAATAGAAGGCGCTACTATTACCACAGGATCTGATTTGCAAGAAAAAATTGGCCGCCATCGTCCTGGTGATGCCATCAATCTTACTGTTCTTCGGGGTGATAATGAACGCAATGTGAAGGTAGTGTTAAGAAGCTCAGAGAATAAAACATCTTTAGTTAAGAAGGAAAACGTTGAAGCATTGAATGCTTTGGGAGCTACATTTAGCCCTCTTAATGAAAAACAGAGCAAACAGCTTAAAATTAATGGTGGCATGCAAATCACATCTCTTAAAAATGGGTTGCTTGCACAACAAGGAGTTGAAAAAGGATTTGTGATTATTAAAGTAAACGGTAAGTCCGTTACCTCTGAAAGTGATCTGAAGTATGCTATTGCAAATAGCCGCAATGGAATGATAACTATTGAAGGTGTTTATCCGGAAGAGCCATCATCTCGTTATAGTTATTCTTTTCCCGCAAAGCAATAATTAGTTAAATCATTAATCAATAAGAAGGATCTCCGATATAATCATCAGAGGTCCTTCTTTATTTGGGTGTCTTGTTCTAAAAATATGTCTTGAAAGCGATTTAAAACGAGATAATTATAAGTAGTTTATTTAACATCCTTCACACAACGAAAACCAACGTGATTTGATGCGGATTTAAGTTCACCTTTGCCTCTTGTTCCCACCATATATCGGGTGCAATATTGATCGGTACATAAAAACGATCCTCCTCGTTGCACTTTTTTCTTTTCAGTTGGCTCGTCGGGATCAAAAGAGTCTTTGGGTCCCTGAGGGTTTTTTGACACCGCAGCACTTGCACATTGTTCATAATAATCAGGGCGGTACCAATCGCTGCACCATTCCCAAACATTGCCTGCAACATCATACAAGCCATAGCTGTTGGCAGGAAATTGTTTTATGGGAGCAATACCTGCATATCCGTCTTTCCCTGCATCATTTAACGGGAATTTTCCTTGATAAATATTGGCCATCCATTTCCCCTTTGGTTTAAGTTGATTGCCCCAAGGATAAAGTTTGCCTGCTTCGCCGCCTCGGGCCGCGAATTCCCATTCAGCTTCAGTGGGCAGTCGTTTTCCGGCCCATTTGGCATAGGCCGCTGCGTCTTCCCATGCGATATGAACAACTGGATAATTTTCTTTTCCTTTTAGATCGCTTTGTGGGCCTAGTGGGTGTTTCCAGTCAGCGCCTTTAACGTATTGCCACCATTGATAGTAATCATTTAATGAAACATCATGAGCAGGAGGGGTAAATACTACCGATCCTGCCACTAAATTTTCTGGAGGTGCTGTAGGAAACTCTTCTTTGGTTGGAGCTTTTTCTGCTATGGTTATGTAACCGGTAGCTTTAACAAATGCAGAGAATTCAATATTGGTTACCTCTGTTGCATCCATATAAAAACTATTTACATACACTCTGTGAATAGGACGAGCGTCATGCATGGTTTGATTACCTCCATCGCCCATTCCAACGGGATTAATACCCCCCATGCTAAATTCTCCTCCCGGAATCAAAACCATTCCTTCAGGCGCTTTGCTTACAGGGATTTTGTTTACAACAGTAGGTTTATAGTCTTTTCCGCCCCCCTCCATATACATGGCACTATCTGTAGGATATAAGCCATTGGATGTGCATGAAACGATCCCATTAATCCGATTATTTGCAAATAACTTGGTTTTAGCGGCCTTTGAACTTTTTGCCTGGTTACAAGATGAGAAAAAACCTGTAAGCAAGAGTACGGCAAGAAAAGTTGCCGTACTCTTGATTTTTATTAATAAATTATTCAAGATCCACGTTTTAATTCAGGCAAATTTAGCCAGATAAAATTCTAAAGCCGAATTGGAAGCGATTTATTTGTTTTTAATTGGAATATGATATTCAGTTTACATTCGGGCCTTTTCCTTTTACCCCGATTAAATAGTTAACGGAAAGACCAGGGCCGTTATATCCCCATTTGAAAAAACCATTAAACTTTTCTCTGGTTACATCAACCCGAAAGTTAAATCCGGTATAGCCAGCGGTGATAGCAAGCCGATCGAGCGCTTTATACTTAACGGCTACGTTTGCCCCTAATATTCTTCCTTTGACATCGTTAATTTTCAAAGTGAAGTAATCAAACTCCCCGATAACCGCCCATTTGGGATTAAAAGCATAACCGCCCCAAATTCCAAAATCAGGAAGCGGCGCCGTAAAACCATAATCTGTAGAGGCTGTAACGTTTTGGTTATTGCCGATTCCTTCCAGTCCTACGTTGGTTCTCATAATATGCGCACCAAATGACAAGCCTGCTTCTGCTTTTGAATTAGAAATAAAAGCATAACCATAAGAAAATCTATAAATATCATTGTGAAAGAAACTGCTTACGCTCGTGTTTACGGCGAAAACAGTATCCTTAAAGTGAATGTCTCGATCTATTGTATGTGTGGCCGATCGATAAAAGCGATAGTATAACAACTCCAAGCGATGTCTTTTGCCCAAATGAACATCACCTCCAAACGAAAAAGTACTAGTATGCCTGTTAAGACCTAAGTCATCTTCAAAGTCGATTTCGTCCCCCTCCGTTCCTGTGTTATTGCTTACTTTAACCTTGGTATTGTTTACCGGAAAGAAACCACCGGCAATGATCGAATATCTGCTGACATACCATGGTTTTGCTTCAATTTTCTGTCGGCGGATTTGTTGCTTGGTTTGCTCAGGCAAGGAATCGTTTTTTTTAACATCAGACATGCCAGGGTTTGAATCCGTATTTTGCCCATTGGCATAATTTAGCATCAGCATCAAAAGTGTCGATGAATACAAGAGTAATTGTAGTTGTTTTTTCATGGGAGCGATTTTTTTTAAAAAAAGTATGAACGGGATAAGGAGAGGAAGTGCTTGATTTTATTGTTGAAAGGAGAGTGTTTTCCGCTCAAATTGGCTGTTTATCAGCTAGTTAAATATAATCATTCTTTTTTCAAAAAAGTAAGCTTTCATGATAATATTGTACATTTTTACTGCTAGTCAAATCGGAATTATAAAAGTAAAAGCACCAAAATGAAACTTTCGGTGCTTTTTAATAAGGAGGTATAGTCTTATTTTTTGGTTGCCATGCCCGGAGGAAAACTAGCCATTATTTTTGAAATGGCTTCAGGAATGGTTTTGTCAGGATCTTGTATTGGGCCATCGATTTCCTTGTTGCCTACTCCCTGCCAAATGAGTTGTTTCTTCTGTATGTCGACGATGTCAATAATCAGAGAACCATCTTTATAATTATTTACATCATAAGTAGTAGTAGACATGCCCATGCCGCCGCCATATGGGCGATAATAGCCTCCATAGCCCATATAATTAGTATTGGCTGTAACAGATTTCATGTCTTTAAGAATGGCAAGTGCATTCACCATTAAATCGGGATTGCTTGATTCTGTAAATCCTTTTTTGTTCATCTCGCTTTTAATGGCTTCTAGAATACGTTTTCTGTTTAACTCACTAATGGCCCTACTTGTATCGGTCAGCTGGTAAAAGGCATAAGTCTTATACTTTGAAAAATCGATAGATTTATCAAAGTCAGAATTCACTTTCATTGGAGTGCTGCAGGCGGTAACTATAATTGTTATAAATAGTATAGGCCAAAATAGAGAGCGTAAATCTGTATATTTCATGGCTGTAAATATTTGATTGTTAGAATTTTGTGTTAATTTAACAAATTTGTTTGTAATTGAAAAGTGAATAAACCCTGCCCCCAATCAACGGAAGTTTTAAAACGTTTCACCCGCACCTAGATATAATGCTCCTGATTCGTTGCCAAAACCCATATCAACTTGCAGGTTGGTTCGTGATCGTTTATCAATCATTACTCTTAATCCTAAACCATATCCTGGTTGGACATAATCAAACAATTTAACTGATTTGTCAGGAGTATCGGCTGTGGTCATGTTTGCAAATAAAATGCCTCCCAAAATGCCGCTGCAACGTGATATTGGGAAACGATACTCCGTTTCAGCATAAATCATGTTTGTTCCTCTGAATCGGCCTTGAGAATACCCTCTGCCACTTCGGCCGCGTTGGTCATAGCCTAAAGCAGGTAAATTAAGATAAGGGAATTCTCCTGGAGGGCTAAAATTTCCTAATAACCAAAAAGAGATGAGATGTCGGGGATTTGTTTTTGATAAACTATGATAGCTTCTCCACTCAACGCTTAAGAGATTCGAAGTTTTTTCGTTGCCAAGAAATTTGGGATTGATCCAGTAATTAATACTGGCAAAATACCCTTTGTAAGGATTAAGCAGATTGTCACGCGTATCGACCAATAGGTTAACACTTAAGCCGGAAACCAAGTACGATTTAGGGTCAAATCCATAAAATGTGCTGTATACGTAATGACTGGTATAAATGTGGTTGGCAGTGTCAAGTTTTTGATCCTCTATTTTGTCGTACCAATCCAGATGATAGCCAATGCCTGCAAATAGTGCATTTTTAAGTTTAAATGAAGCCGTTTGATAGAAACGAATCTGGTTATATTTCATAGGTTGTACCAAAGAGTCGGTATTAACTTCCGATCCGTTAAGTCCAAACTGAAAGTCAAGTACACCTCCTTCAGGAGCATTAGTGCCCAGTCCATATGTTGATTGTGAAAAAATGAACAAACGCCAGTCGCCACTTAAAAATACCTTGTTGTTTTTAGCATATACATTGTTTTTTATCTGCAGCAATAATTGATTTTTAGTTGTATAAGTGAGGTTGCCCACAACCGTTGAGTATAAGCTATTGGTATTCTTGCCCTTAAAAGCATATTGGCCGGCCGCGCCAATCTGAAAGCCTGTTGCTGGGTTTGATCCAATAACCGGGAATAGCAACAAGAAGGCGTTTTTGCCGGTATCTGGTTTTACCTTGGGTGGTTTATTGCGCCATTTACTAATTAGGTCGGTGAGGTCTTGTTGAGGACAATTTTTAACGGCAGAAGTATCTTGAGCTGCGGAGCTAAATGGTAAATGCTGTAAAAGTATAAATAGATGAATGATCAGAAATACAGCTCTTTGTTCTATAATCTTGCGGTAAAAATTGCTCATATGAAAAGTATTAAATTGTAATTTCTTAATGATTAATTTTTTTCAGGCTGAGGAACCGCCGGTTTTTTGTGCATCTCTAATTCTCCAATAAATGGAATTTCATTTTGAATGCTTAATCGAATGGCGTTTTCAATATAGTTTTCCAATTGGAAAAATTTTGCAGCTTTTAAACCGCCTATCGTAGCTGTAAACTTCTTGAAATAGGTTTGCTGAAGCTGGTTGACTTTACTGTTGATAGCAAAATTCTTTTCTGTCAAAGCAGTTGCTTTCTGATCATTAAGTTTATCGTAATCGCGGGCATATTCTTGCAGTAAGTGAATACGTTCTGTGCCCAAGGCTTTACGGCCATTTTCATATTGATCATACAGGACCCAGAATTTGGCGCTATCCGCTTTGTTCAACTCCATGTACTGTTTTACTAATTCTTTTTTATCTTTTCCGAAAACGGCTTGCATCAGTTCTATGTCCTCTTTATTGCTTTGTGCAAAAAGTCCGGTTGCGAAAAGAAGGTTTAGCAGTCCTAATAATATCTTTTTCATAGCCTTGATTTTTTATAGTTTATTAATGACCTAGTGCAATTGCTATTCCTCCTGTGAGGCCAAATTGATAGATGGTTGAATAACCAGAAACGCCGGTTCCGACACCACCGGTTCCGACATAAAAGCTCCCGCCGGCCGCTTGAACGGCTGACATGAGTTGGGCCTGAATTTTTATACCGAATCTATCTGAAGGGGAAAATTTGGCGCCCAGATGAAAGTCCCACCCAAATTTGGTGAGTGACTCCTCTGTAGCTTTATTGTTGAACCAGGCAACACCGGCACCAAGGCCTGCATAAGGTTTTACTTTGTCGTTTGCCACTGGGAAATAACGTGTGCCTTGTAATAACATATAGTTTCCTCCCAGATCAAAGTTGGTCGGTAGTATGGCGAGGCCTGTAAATCCGTCGAACTGCGAATCCTGATGCTGGTATAGCAAGCCTACGCTGCTAACATCTTGAATTACATATTCCAAAGTGCCTCCATAGATAAATCCTCCTTTAACCGTTCCATATCCGTTGCTGTAATCCACATGATCATCGAAAACATAACCTGCAAACGGAGTGAAGTTGATGGTTTGTGCTTGTGCCTGTACTAACAAGAACATCGCTAAAAGCGTAAAAAGTTTTTTCATTTTGAATTTGTATTAAGTAAAACAACATTCACATTGTTCATTCATTATCATCTTCTAACAAGGCTGATAAGTATGTAAGGATTTTCAAGGGAAAAATTTACACGTTATTCACAGTCAGAAGAAACAATAGAAAGTTAATGATAAAATATTGATAATCAAATAGATGAAGCGACTAGTAAAGAGGACGGATATGGAGATTTGTTGTAATGGATAGGGTTGTCAGATAGAGATAAGAATAATTACAAAAGCCTATGCTTTAAATATATTTTCGAAGGTTATACATAGGAAGGCCGCTAATGCAAATAGCGAATTGATTAGCGTTGATGATTGATCGTTTTTTGATAAATTGTTGCCATCTTCTTTTCTCCACTTACCAACGTTTGTCGTAAACGGAAATAATCATCAATACAAAAAAGTACAACACCTGCAATGGATCAAATGGGTATATAAATGGTATTCCCATTAAGAAATTATTTTCTTGCAGCAGCTTTGTCAATACTATTCCCAAGTATAAAACCCAAAAGGGCTCCGGCAGTAACACCTACAGCCATCCACAATAGATTTGGTCCGTTTGAAAAGAAAGCAACCGCCAAACCTAACATGCCTATAAAAACAGCTAATGCTACTGCCGCATTATGACTTTGTGGCTGGGGTTTAGCATGCGAGTGATTAATCTGATGTTGTGGTCTGTGTTTGTTCTTGCGATGTGTCATTTTTTTCTTTTTTCAAAAGTTAGTAAGAAAAATCTGGATAACAAAAGTGTAGTTTCGTATAAAAAATGCTGGATTAGTTGGTCACACAGCTCATTACATAAAAAAACGGCACTGGTTAAAGTGCCTTTTCTATACTATTTTGAACTCAATTCGGAGTGGTAGAAAATTAATTCTTCCCAGCGTTTTTCAACTACGTCTGCAAACTTTTGAGTAAATGAATCAAAAGAACCTGCTCCGTATAATGCATTGTATCTTTCCGGAAGCGGTTTTCGATATCCTTCGGCCATTTCTTTTAAACCATTTTTCATACGGTATACAATAGTAAACGAAGGTTCGCCTGAAGAGGCGGATTCATATACAGCAACACTTTCATTGCTTGCCTCCCAAACCTTTTTCATGTTTTTTATCATCTCCACAAGTTGAGCGTACTTGCCGGGTTTAGGATAGAGATGCAATAATGAAACTTTATCAGTATAATCAGTAAGGCCGGCAGTACTTAATTCAGCCTTATATTCTCCAAAACCTGAAGTGCCACGGTCGGTAAGTAATGGGGCAATGTTTTTGTTCCAGTCGTTGTTATGTTCGGCACTAATATTACCACGGCCGTCAATGGCTTCCCAACTGCTTGGCCCTTCCACAATATTATATCCACCGGCATCCGGCCCTGTTTCAATGCTGTAGATTCTCCATCGCCAGTCACCCGTGTGATACTTCTGAGCGTGAATGGCGACTGCCTTTTCAAATTCGGCTACCTTGTCTGCTTTGGGGAAAACCCGGGTTGCATTAACCACAGTCTTTGTCTGACTCATTCCTAATACGGGAACAAAGAACAGGAATAAAAAAAACTTTTTCATCTGAAGATTAATAGGTTAAATAGATTAGGTGAAAATGTAGGTAATTGATTGAAAGATAGAAAGTTAAACAAAAATTAGGAATGAATAATAACAAATATTTAAAAAAATAATATTGTTAACCAGCCTGTTGTTTGCTAATTTTAGAAAGCAACTTTTTTAAATTTAAAATCGATGGCCGACTATGGTAAAGCAAGGCTCGCGGTTTCGAGTACGGCGTTTGATTCAAATGAAGTTATTCCGGTGCAATACACTTGTGATGGCAGTAATATAAATCCCTCTCTGCAAATTCATGACATCCCTGAACAAGCTCAGAGTTTGGTGTTGGTTGTAGATGATCCCGATGCGCCAATGGGAACCTGGGACCATTGGTTAGTATGGAATATTGAACCAACATCGGAAATTAAAGAAAACTCGACTCCCGGTATTGAAGGGATCAATAGTTTCGAACAACATCAGTATGGAGGCCCGTGTCCTCCATCAGGTACGCATCGTTATTTTTTTAAGGTCTATGCCTTGGATCAGATGATAAAATTAAAAGCAGATTCCAGAAAACATGAATTGCTTGTAGCTATTGATAATCATATTATTGCTTATGGTGAATTGATAGGGAAGTATGCCAGAATACATTGAATGTTTGAATTGTGTATTGGGGTATTCTGTTGATTATGAATTGATTAATTTGTAATTTTCAATAATAAAAAGGAGCTGAGTACATTGTTTATTAGAATCAAAAAGGAGGATTATTATGCTTAACAAAAAATTACAGGACTTCCTGGATAGTCAGCATGTTAATTATTCAGTGATTAATCATCTTTCAACTTCAACTGCTCAAAGAACAGCTGCAGCAGCTCATATTCCAGGGAAAGAGATGGCAAAAACCGTAATGGTGAAAACTGACGATAAAATGGCGATGGCGGTTTTGCCTGCCAATAACAACATTAATTTGGCTCAATTAAAGGAAGTTACGGGAGCCGAGAATGTTTCAATAGTGAGTGAAGGGGAATTTAGAAATTTGTTTCCTGATTGCGAAGTTGGAGCAATGCCTCCATTTGGTAATTTGTACGGAATGAACGTCTATGTAGAGGAAAGCTTAAGCGCCAATGAACCGATTGCATTTAATGGAGGCTCGCATCGAGAATTGGTTCAGATGCCTTATAAAGCTTTTGAACAATTAGTACATCCTACCGTGTCAAAATTTTGCAGGTAATGAAGTAGCTGGTGTACCTAACCAGCTACTGATTGCTTTAACATTTATTTACGCCAAAAAGACGTTGTATGAATTAAGGCGTCATTGGAAAAATCTGTTAATGCCCTATACTTCTTTTAGGTAATTAGGTTGATTAATATTTAAACTAACTAATATGTCTTCGTCAGTAAGAGTGGAACACGATTTTCTTGGAGAAAAGGAAATCTCAAATGAGTTTTATTATGGAGTACAAACCCTTAGGGCACTTGAGAATTTTAATATTACCGGAATTCCGATTTCCAAAGAGCCGTTGTTTATTCAGGCATTTGGATATGTAAAAAAAGCGGCAGCACTGGCCAATCGTGATGCCGGAGTATTGGATGCTAAAGTTGCCAAAGCCATTGTTTTTGCTTGTGATAAATTAATTGCAGGGGAGTATACTGATCAGTTTGTTTCTGACCTGATCCAAGGAGGGGCCGGAACATCATGCAATATGAACGCCAATGAGGTGATTGCCAATATTGGATTGGAGTATATGGGGCATAAAAAAGGGGAGTATCAATACCTGCACCCCAATAACCATGTAAATTGCTCGCAATCTACCAATGATGCTTATCCATCGGCTTTCCGCATTGCTCTTTATAAGAAAATTGATATTTATGTTAAAGCACTGGAGGCATTGCAAATTTCCTTTTCAAAAAAGAGCGACGAATTTAAAGAAGTGCTAAAAATGGGGCGTACTCAACTGCAGGATGCAGTGCCTATGACCTTGGGCGATGAATTTCATGGATGGGCAACAACCATTGGTGAAGATATTCAGCGGATGCGCGAATCTCAGAAATTGGTTTGCGAGTGTAATATGGGAGCAACTGCTATTGGTACCAGAATTAATGCGCCTGAAGGATATCCTGAGCTATGCACAAAATACCTTGCTGAGATTTCAGGCATTCCAATCACATTAGCAGAAGATTTGATTGAAGCTACTTCTGATACAGGAGCCTATGTGCAAATATCAGGAACATTAAAACGGAGTGTGATTAAAATTTCAAAAATTTGCAATGATTTGCGGTTGTTGTCTTCTGGTCCGCGTGCAGGTTTAAATGAAATCAACTTGCCTAAAATGCAACCGGGTTCATCCATTATGCCAGGTAAAGTGAATCCTGTTATTCCTGAAATGGTAAATCAAACAGCCTATTATGTAATTGGGGCCGATGTAACCATAACCATGGCTGCCGAAGCTGGCCAACTTCAGTTGAACGTAATGGAGCCTGTAATCGCTTTTAGTTTGTTTTCTGCGCTTGAATACATGACTAATGCCATTCAGACACTTGTTTCCAAATGCATCAACGGAATTACAGCTAATGTTGATGTTTGCAAAAATCTGGTAATGAATAGCATTGGCATTGTAACGGCACTTAATCCAATTCTGGGTTATGAAGAATCAGCATCAGTTGCCAAAGAAGCGCTGAACTCGGGTAAATCGGTACATGATATTGTTGTGAAAGAACGTAAACTGATTACTCAGCAGAAATGGGATGAAATTTACAGTATTGAAAATATGATCCATCCTAAATTTATTAATGAATAAGTTTTTTAAGCCTAAGCTAATTATATTGAAAATTCTGCTGTCAGCTTTTTAGACTGGATCAGCAGGCTTTTATCTTCCTTTAAAAGATGAAGTGTCGGGGTGTGTAACCGTACTCTCGTTACATTCGAAAAAGATTATTTTTTAACACACCTCACGTTTTATTTTATCTGGCAATTTTATTTACACCTTAAAATGATTGCTATGAAATTGAAAGCTTTACTCTTACTAGTTTTTCTAATCAATACCATCTCTTCATTTGCACAAGATGATTCGAGCAAAGTAAAGTTTGAGATTTACGGATTTGCGATGACCGATATGGGTTATGATTTTAAACAAATTAATCCCAATTACTTTGATGTTTTACGGGTTACAAGGCTTCCATCTTATAAAAACCAGTTTGCCCCGGATGGGAAGGTGTATTTCGGTGTTCGGCAAACAACTTTTGGTATAAAGGGGACTACGGCAACACCTGTCGGTGAGTTGAAAACTAAATTTGAATTTGACCTTTTTGGAGTAGGTGTTAATGAAGGACAAACAACAATACATCTTAGGGATGCCTATGGCGAATTGGGTAAATGGCTTGTTGGGCAGGCCATTTCTCCATTTACTGACGGGCAAATATACCCAAATATTGTTGAGTACTGGGGCCCCACAGGAATGGTATTCTTCCGTAATATACAGTTAAGATTTGCCCCTCTTCAGGGGGCTAACGAAGTATTCATTGCCCTGGAGCGTCCGGGTGCCAGTGGTGATCAGGGGATTTATGAAGACCGTATCGAATTGGATAGTATTAAAACCCATCTTCCTCTTCCTGATTTTTCAGCGCATTACAAGAGAGCCGGCAATTGGGGGCATGTTCAGTTGGCCGGTATCTTACGGTCAATTAAATGGAAGGACATACATACCACTGGCGGATATGATAACAGTGGCAGTGTGGTGGGTTGGGGAACATACCTCAGTACTGTGCTCAGCTTGGGTAAAAGTGATCTTTTTAGAGGTGCATTTGCTTATGGAGAAGGAGTGGAGAACTATATGAATGATGCTCCGATTGATGTAGGTGCAATAGCCAATCCAGGAAATGCGGCTAAGCCATTTGATGGAAGGGCTTTACCTGTTACGGGTATTGTAGCGTTTTTTGAGCATAAATGGAATGATAAGTTTAGCACTACCATCGGTTATTCAAGTACTCATATAGAGAATTCGGAGGGGGGATCGCCTTCTGCCTACAAGAACGGGCAATATGCGATTGCAAACGTTGTAAGTACTCCTTTTAAAAATATGATGGTTGCTGCTGAATTACAATGGGGTAAACGCGAAAACTTCAACGATGGTTTCAGTTCTGAAGATGTAAAATTTCAAGTCTCATTTAGGTACAATTTCTCACACACTTTTTATTTCGACAAAAAATAGAATTTTTTTATGAGTTCGGTAGGTGTTATTTGTCAAGGTCTCTAAGTTCCATAACTTAAAGGATAGAATTAATCTAAATAGGATTCTCTGTACCTCCGCTTTTAATTTTTAGATACATTTGCGTAAAAATTAAGTTTCTATAAAAATGAGTGGATCTTCTTCTTTCTTCACATCATCATTAGGACGAAAATATGTTATGGGAATTACCGGTATTTTTCTCATCACATTCCTAATCGTTCACGCAGGTATTAACGCCCTGATCTTTATTGATAATACCGGAGCCTTATTCAACTCCGCGGCTCATTTTATGGCAACCAACTGGGTAATCCGCAGTATGGAGTTGGTCTTGTTTTTAGGAATAATCTTACACATTGTTCAAGCAGTAATATTAACCCGTCAAAACAAACAGGCTCGCCCTCAGGAGTATGCTTACGCTAATGCCAATGCTAATAGCCTATGGTATTCACGTTCAATGGGTTTGTTAGGAACGTTAATTTTGATCTTCTTAATCATTCACTTAGGACATTTTTGGGTAAAAGCTCGTTTTGGTATTCCAGAAGGGATTCCAGAAGGGATGAACGGAGAGCACGATATGTTCTTTGAAATGAAAGAGGTATTCAGCAATTTATGGGTAGTTGTCGTTTACGTGTTGGCGATGGTTTCATTAGCCTACCACTTATTACACGGTTTTCAAAGTTCATTCCAATCGCTTGGCTTAAATCATCACAAGTATACTCCGGCTATTAAAAAAATCGGAATCTGGTATTCAATCGTCATTTCGGTGGTTTTCGCATTGATGCCTTTGTATGTATACTTTTTTCTTAAAAACTAATAGCATAATCAGCTTTTAAATATGGCTTTAGATTCAAAAATACCTGAAGGCGCTTTAGCAGAAAAGTGGACCAAGTACCGTTCTACTGTTCCTCTGGTTAACCCTGCCAACAAAAGAAATCTTGAAATTCTGGTTGTCGGATCAGGACTTGCCGGTTCATCGGCAGCAGCTTCTTTAGCTGAAATGGGATACAAAGTAAAAGTATTCTGTTATCAGGATTCAGCGCGCCGTGCTCACTCCATTGCAGCACAAGGTGGTGTAAATGCAGCAAAAAACTATTCAAACGATGGCGATAGCGTTTATCGTTTATTTTATGATACAATTAAAGGGGGTGATTACCGCGCTCGTGAGGCTAACGTTTATCGTTTAGCTGAAGTAAGCGGCAACATCATTGATCAATGCGTTGCTCAAGGTGTTCCTTTTGCGCGTGAATACGGCGGATTATTGAGTAACCGTTCATTTGGTGGCACGCAGGTTCAGCGTACATTTTACGCAGCCGGCCAAACCGGTCAGCAGTTGTTGTTAGGTGCATACAGTGCATTACAACGTCAAATTGGTATGGGCAGCGTTCAAATGTATACCCGTCATGAGATGCTTGATGTAGTGACTGTTGATGGTAAAGCTCAAGGTATCATTGCCCGTGACATGGTAACAGGTAAGTTAGAGCGTCACTTTGGTAATGCAGTTTTATTGTGTACCGGTGGTTATGGTAATGTATTCTTCCTGTCTACCAATGCAATGGGATGTAACGTAACTGCAGCATGGAAAGCACATAAAAAAGGGGCTTACTTCGGCAACCCTTGTTTCACCCAAATCCACCCGACTTGTATTCCTGTTTCAGGAGATCACCAGTCGAAATTAACCCTGATGTCGGAGTCGTTACGTAACGATGGTCGTATTTGGGTTCCTAAGAAAAAAGACGATCCGCGTAAAGCAGTTGATATTCCTGAAGAGGAAAGAGATTATTACTTAGAGCGCAGATATCCTGCATTCGGTAACCTTGTGCCGCGTGACGTGGCTTCACGCGCTGCTAAAGAACGTTGTGATGCCGGTTACGGTGTAGGGGCTTCTAAAAAAGCAGTATATCTTGATTTTGCATTCAATATGGACCGTTATGGCCGTACTGAAGCAATTAAACAAGGTCTTGTTAATCCAAGTGCTGAAACGATTCGCCAATTGGGCAAAGATGTAGTAAAGGAGAAATACGGTAACCTGTTCGATATGTATGAGCAAATTACTGGTGAAAATCCTTACGAAACCCCAATGCGTATTTACCCTGCAGTGCACTATACCATGGGTGGTTTATGGGTCGACTATAACCTGATGACCAATGTACCTGGTATGTATGCTTTAGGTGAAGCTAACTTCTCTGATCACGGTGCGAACCGTTTAGGTGCGTCGGCCTTGATGCAAGGTTTAGCTGACGGATACTTCGTGATTCCTTACACGATCGGTGCTTATCTTTCAAAAGAGATTTCTACCAAACCTCTTTCATTGGATCATGAAGCTTTCGTTGCTGCGGAGATGGCCGTAAGAGATCGAATTAATACATTGTTGAATATTAAGGGTACAAAAACCGTTGACCATTTCCACAAACAATTGGGTAAAATCATGTGGGATAAATGCGGAATGGCTCGTAATGAACAAGGCCTGAAAGAAGCAATTGAAGAAATTCGTGCATTACGTGCTGAATTCTGGAAAGATGTTCGTGTGCCAGGTTCTGCTGATGAATTGAACCCTGAGTTAGAGAAAGCCGGGCGTGTTGCCGATTTTCTTGAACTAGGTGAATTGATGTGTCAGGATGCTTTGCAGCGTAATGAATCATGTGGTGGTCACTTCCGTGAAGAATCTCAGACTGAAGAAGGGGAAGCTAAACGTGATGACGAAAACTACGCTTACGTGGCAGCCTGGGAATTCAAAGCTGAAAGCAACTGGGAATTGCACAAAGAAGAGCTTAAGTTCGAAAATATAAAAATTGCTCAACGCAGTTACAAATAGAAATAAGAGTAAAGAATCAGGAGTCAAGATACTTTTCTCTTGATTCTTGATTCTGAATATAAAATAGACATTGGAAAAGATCAAGATTTAAGATTCGTTCTTATCTTGTCTCTTACCTCTTGATTCTTGTATCTCAACAAAAACAACTCAAAATCATGAGTGGAAATATGAACCTGACGTTAAAAGTATGGCGTCAAAAAAACGGCAACGATAAAGGACAATTAGTAAACTATCCGGTTAAGGATGTTTCACCTGACATGTCATTCCTTGAAATGTTCGACGTATTAAACGAAGAGCTAGTTCAAAAAGGAGACGAGCCTATTGCATTCGATCACGACTGTCGCGAAGGTATTTGCGGTGCTTGTTCAATGTTTATTGATGGCCGTCCACATGGTCCTAAAGAAGGTATTACTACTTGCCAGCTTCACATGCGTTCGTTCAAAGATGGCGATACCATTGTGGTTGAACCTTGGAGAGCAAAAGCTTTCCCTGTAGTTAAAGACCTTGTGGTTGATCGTTCTGCATTCGATCGTATCATGGCTTCTGGAGGCTTTGTTTCGGTAAATACCGGAAATGCTCAGGATGCAAACAATATCCTTGTTTCAAAAGTAGATGCTGATCAGGCATTTGAAGCAGCTGCATGTATCGGCTGTGGTGCTTGCGTTGCAACATGTAAAAATGCATCAGCAATGCTATTCGTCTCAGCAAAAGTATCTCAATTGGCACTATTGCCACAGGGACAACCAGAGCGCATGGCACGTGTTGAAAACATGGTTGCTCAAATGGATAAAGAAGGTTTTGGTAACTGTACCAATACCGGCGCTTGCGAAGTAGAATGCCCTAAAGGAATTTCTTTAGAAAACATCGCTCGCATGAACCGCGATTACCTTTCTGCTAGTTTAACCTAGTTTTTAGGTTAACTTTATAAAGAAAACGGCCTTTCGAGAATATCGGAAGGCCGTTTTTATTAGCATCTTATATTCAACAGGAAAAACGCACGCTTTTTTTCTTAACTTATTGCATAAACATCTAATTACTATTTTATGAATGAGTCTGATTTTGACAAACTTGTTTCTTATACATTGCGAGTTGAACTTATTAATGGTAAAGTACTGTTCTATAGAATTGACACGAACAATAAAATTTTCTTAATTAACAATTTGAGGGAAAGATCAGATGGAGATGATTCCTCAGATAAAAAACTTGCATTTCTAGAAACCTTCTTTGGGAAGATCTTGCTGATGAAAACTTGGATGAAGAAAGTTAATATAGATTATATACACAATTAACAAGTTTTGGGTTAATTCTAGAATATCTTATCTTTATGTTATGACACTGACCCATCAGGATATTCATATAATTCAAAGCTATTTCATAGAGAAACCAGTGCTACGTGCTTTCCTTTTTGGATCATACTCCCGAAATGACGCATCTAATGATAGTGACGTTGATATTTTGATAGAGCTTGACTACTCTCAACACATAGGAATGGGTTTTGTTACTATGAAATTGGACCTTGAGGAAAAATTGCATAGAAAAATCGACCTTGTTTCCAGCAATGCTGTTTCTAAATACATTCTTCCTTTCATAAATGATGAAAAAAAGCTTATTTATGAAAGGTAAACTTGGTGACAAACAACGGTTGCTTCACATCGTTGATGCTATCATTGAAATTGAAAATTATACTGCCAACATTGACTTCGATACCTTCCTAAGAAATTCCATGATGCGTTTTGCTTCAATCAAACAAATAGAAATTATTGGTGAAGCTGCAAATCTTATCTCAGAAGACAGTAAAAATAAATTTACAGAGATTGAGTGGCGCCAAATCATAGGGATGAGGCATGTGTTAGTCCATGAATATTTCGGAGTGGACAATGGTCTAGTTTGGCAAATTATAATTAATGACATTCCTGCTCTCAAAGCGAAAATTGAGAATATTATTACATCAATTAATGATGAATAGACCCATTGACAGTACCTGCTAATACCCCTTCAAATCAAAATCAACCGTTTCAATTAAATCAACCGTTTTTCCCATCTTTTTCTGGATTACTTTAAAGTGATGCACATCATCCGGACAAATTAATGAAATGGCTTTTCCGGATGATTCCGCTCGGCCTGTTCTTCCAATGCGATGAATGTAATCTTTAGGGGAGCGGGGTAATTCGAAGTTGATCACATAACGTAAAAACGGCACATCAATACCTCTTGAAGCCAAATCCGTAGCTACTAATACTCTTAGTTTTCCGGCTTTAAAGCGATATAAGGTTTCGGTTCGAGCGCCTTGGCTCAACTGGCCGTGCAACGCAGCCGCTTGAACTCCGTTTTTCACCAATTTACCCACTAGGTTTTCTGCAGCTTTAATGGCCGAAGTAAAGACCAATACCTGCTGCATATCTTCTGTTTTAATCAGATATCTCAGCAGTGGTCCTTTTCGCTCTTCACTTACATTATAGGCAATCTGTGTAATCAAATCGATAGAACGTTCTTCTTCTATAATCTCAATTTTTACAGGATCATGAAGCAGATTTTTCTGAATATCGTTAATATCATTACTTAGCGTGGCAGAGAGTAAAATGTTTTGACGCTTTTTAGGCAGAAGAGCAAGAACCTTATCCATTTCTTCCTTAAATCCGAGGTTCAGTATCTTATCAGCTTCATCTAACACTAGTATTTCCACTTTTGAAAGATGAACAGCGTTGGAGTCAACAAGGTCGAGTAAACGTCCAGGCGTTGCAATTAACACCTCGGTTCTGTGCAAGTTCATCATTTGCGGATTGATAGACACGCCTCCGTAAACAGCCATGGTTTTTATACGTTGCGGGAGGCCGACACTAAACAACTTGAAAACCGATTCCACCTGAACAGCCAGCTCACGCGTTGGAACTACAATTAAAGCACTTACATGCCGATCGGTTTTTGTTTTTTTCTGTTGAAACAGCTCTAGGATGGGAAGAACAAAGCCTGCAGTTTTACCCGATCCGGTTTTTGAAATCCCTAGAATGTCTTTTCCGCTTAACAGAGCCGGTATCGCTTGTTCCTGAATAGGATAAGGTTGGGTATATTTTTGTTCGGAAATTATTTTTAATAAAGGTTCTGATAAACCAAGGGTTGAAAACGACATGTCGGATTTTCTTGCAAAAGTATCGATTTAAAGTGTTAGTCATGCTGAGGAACGAAGCATTTCAAAAATAATAACATTTCAGTTGAGGATCCTTCGTGCCTCAGGATGACACTTTATTCGTTACCTTTGCCCTGATGAAATTTGAGAAATACCACATCAGTCCGGAGATTAAGAAAAGTTTACGCGAACTGGAGTTTAAAAAGCCTACCGATATACAATTCAAATCCATTCCGCCTATTTTGAAAGGCGATGATGTGTTGGCGATTGCACAAACCGGTACGGGTAAAACTGCAGCTTTCGCTATTCCGGTGCTTAGCACGCTCCAAAATCGCGTTCGTAAGAATGATACCGGACAAATAAGAGCGGTTGTCATGGTGCCTACACGTGAGCTGGCAGTTCAAATTACAGATGTGTTTAAATCTATCGGCAAATACTCGGGGCTGGAAATTTTAACGGTAATGGGTGGCGTGGAGCAAGCGGCTCAAATTGATCAATTACAAAAAGGGGTTGATGTTTTAATTGCCACGCCGGGCCGCGTATTCGACTTGGTGAATCAAGGTCATATCAACTTACGTCAGTTAGAGATTCTGATTTTAGATGAAGCCGATCACATGTTGGATAAGGGCTTTATTAAAGATATTCGCGATTTAATTCGTTTTTTACCGCGTAAGCGCCAAACCTTATTCTTCTCAGCAACCATTAACGAAACCATAAAAGAGCTCGCTTATTCTTTGGTTCATAAACCGGTTCGTATTCAAATTTCTCCTAAAGATCCGGTATCTAAAAATGTTGAACACGCTGTAGCCTTTGTTGACATGGACGATAAGCGGTTCTATTTGGAGCGCCTCATTAAGCAATACCCTGATAAAAAAATACTGGTGTTTGTTCGTACCAAAGTGCGCGCTGAACGGGTATTTAGTGCAATGGGGCGCGTAGGCTTGGACACAGCTACCATGCATGGTGATAAAGAGCAAGACGATCGGTTGGCGGTAATGGAGCAGTTTAAGTCAGGGGAAGTGAATGTGCTGATTGCGACGGATGTTAGTGCCCGGGGTATTGACATTGCCGGCGTCGAGTATGTTATTAACTATGACCTACCGGATGTTGCCGAAAATTATATTCACCGTATTGGCCGCACCGGACGTGGCCGCAGCAAAGGACAAGCGGTTTCGTTTTGCAGTGAGGAAGAAAAACCAATGCTGGCTGAAATTGAAGCGCTTTTAGATAAAGAAGTGCGCCGAATGGAAATCAAGAAAAGTGAGCATCTTGAAACTTTAGCCATATCAGAAGAAATTCCGAACGATTGGCGCTCCGTTTTGAAAGAAATAGAAAATCAGGAAAACTTTAAACCCAAAAAGAAAAAACGTTAGGGTAACATATCCTTGTCATGCTGAGGAACGAAGCATCCCTTTCCTAAATGCTATTTACCTACAGATTCCTCGTGCCTCGGAATGACAATCATGATTTTAAATACTCCAGTTATTAATCTCTAATCCATTCCATGAAAGTTTGCATTGCTGAAAAACCAAGTGTAGCCAAGGATATTGCTGAAGTATTAGGTGCCAAGCAGCGCAAAGATGGCTATTATGAAGGTAATGGTTATCAGGTAACCTGGACGTTTGGACATTTCTGTACCTTAAAAGAACCTCATGACTATTTTGAGCGTTGGAAAGCCTGGCGATTGGAAGATTTGCCAATGATTCCACCCAACTTCGGTATCAAACTCATAGATAATTCAGGTGTAGCCAAGCAGTTTAAGGTGATAGAAAACCTGGTGCATAATTGCGAACAAGTGATTAACTGTGGTGATGCCGGGCAGGAGGGAGAGCTTATTCAACGCTGGGTATTGTTGAAGGCGAAATGCACCGTTCCGGTTAAGCGCTTATGGATTTCGTCGTTAACTGAAGAAGCGATTCGCGAAGGTTTTCAGAAATTAAGAGAAAGCGAACAATACAATAATTTATATGCTGCCGGCAGTGCACGCGCCATTGGCGATTGGCTGTTGGGCATGAATGCAACCCGGCTTTTTACCAAGAAATTTGGTCAGGGGAAAATCGTACTATCAATCGGAAGGGTGCAAACGCCAACTTTGGCTATGATTGTGCAGCGTCAAAAAGAGATTAACGCCTTTGTTTCAGAAGAATATTGGGAACTGAAAACCCTTTATCGTGAAACGGAGTTTACAGCTACCATTGATCGTATCCGAAACATTGAAAAAGCCGAAAAAGGACTTGAATATCTGCTAAAACACCCGTTTGAAATTACGGCCTTCGAACGAAAAGAGGGTAAAGAGGGGAATCCCCGTTTATTCGATTTGACTTCCTTACAGGTTGAAGGCAATAAGAAGTACGGATATTCGGCAGAGGAAACACTCAAGCATGTCCAGAATCTGTACGAGAAGAAATTTGTTACCTATCCAAGGGTAGATACAACCTATCTTTCTGAAGATTTGCATCCTAAGATTTTCGGAATCATGCAGAGCTTAATGTATTACAGCGCATTAACGGCTCCTGTTTTAGCCAAGCCAATTCCTAAATTAAAAGCGGTTTTTGACGATAAGAAAGTAACGGATCACCATGCTATTATTCCAACCGATGTGCTTCCTCAAGGACTGAGCACCGATGAAAAGCGGGTTTATGATTTAATTACGCGCCGTTTTATCGCTGCTTTTTACCCTGAATGTAAGGTTTCAAACACTACTGTTTTGGGTAAAGTTGGTGCGGTGGAGTTTAAGGCAACCGGAAAGCAGATTATCGAACCGGGCTGGAGAGAAGTATATGCAAATGATACTACTGCTAAAAAGGAAGCTGCCGACGAAGAAAAACTGATTCCCAATTTTGTGGTGGGCGAAAGCGGTCCGCATGAGCCGAAAATACATCAGGGGAAGACTTCTCCGCCTAAACCGTATACCGAGGCAACTTTATTGCGTGCCATGGAAACTGCCGGTAAACAGGTGGATGATGAGGAAATGCGTGAATTGCTTAAAGACAACGGCATTGGCCGACCGTCGACGCGAGCAAATATCATTGAAACGCTTTTCCGTAGAAAGTATATCGAGAAGAAAAAGAAAAACCTTTTTGCTACTCAAACCGGCATCGATTTGATCGATACTATACAAAACGAATTGCTGAAAAGTCCGGAGTTAACAGGTGATTGGGAGGGCAAGTTGCGCTTGATTGAAAAGGGTGAATACGAACTCAATACTTTTAAGCAAGAGCTGATTCAAATGGTGGTTGATCTTACCAAAGAGGTAATGACCAATACCCGCAAGATGATAACGATTGTTCCCGATGTGAAGCCTGAGGAGCAAGCGGAAAAACCTAAAAAGGAAGCCAAGCCCAAGGCGCCGAAAGAGGTAATTGTTATCGAAGAGCTGAACTGCCCCAAATGTAAAATGCATTTACTTAAAAAGGGGAGTACTGCCTATGGTTGCGCCAATTTCAAAGTTTGCGGATTTAAAATTCCATTTGAAATATTGGGTAAAAAACTTACCGACAAACACATTATTGATTTGTTAAGCAAAGGTAAAACCACCAAAATCAAAGGGCTGAAGGTTCCCGGAAGAGCTACCGAAATAGACGGCAAACTGGTGATGGATGGAAGTTTTAATTTGGAGGTGTCGGAATAAATATTAGTATAACTGGAATACCAAATTTCACCTTTGTAGTTTTTGTGTTTGCGCACTCTCTGTGCCGACTTTTTTGAATTTATTCGCCCTGAAAGAGCTTAAAGCTCGGTAGAAAGGCTATTCAAAAGAAAGCCTCGCAGAACGAAGCGAGGCTTTCTTTGATTTAGAAATTTATAACCTGTAGCGTTTCGAATTAGCCTCGTGTTTGACCGTTGTGTTTTTGATGTTCGCCACCGTGTCCGCATTTTTTATGGCTCCGATGATGCTTCTCCATAGAACGATGACCTTTAGCCGATGAATTCATTGAGGTAGTTGATAGTAATGTTACTAGAACTAAACTGAGTAATACTGTGGTTTTCATAAATTATAAGGTTGGAATTTTAGAAGTATGACTATCGGATAGATAGTTAGGTTTAGTCTGTAAAGAAAAATTAACGAAACGAAAAAAGGTGTTCTAAATTAAAATCAGAACACCTTTTGTATGGCAAGAAAAGCGGTTATTTAATGGTAGTTGTCAGTTTGGTTTTTTTACGAGGCATTTTTTCATTGCGCATGGCCGTATTATAAACGAAGGTTGCCATAATGGTTGCTGCTTGTTTCAAATCATCAGCTTGTAAACGATCATAGGTATCCATATTGGTGTGGTGTGTGCGCGTACCGTAATCCATTTCATCCTGTATAAATTGAAAACCGGGTATTCCCACCGCATCAAATGAAAGATGATCTGTCCCGCCTGTATTTTTTAATGTAACGGTTGAAGCATCAAGATCTTTAAAAGATTCCAGCCATTTGGCGAAAATAGGAACGGCTTCAGTATTCCCCTGCGTGTAAATACCCCGAATTTTGCCTGTGCCATTATCGAGGTTATAATAGGCCGATAGCTTTTCGTGCTCAGGTAATAATGCCAATGTTTCTTTATTGGCTAAATGCGCTTTTACGTAACCTTTTGAGCCCAATAACCCTTGTTCTTCCGAACTCCATAAAGCTACGCGGATGGTTCTGCGCGGTTTAATATTTAAAGCTTTTAAAATGCGCATTGCTTCCATCACCACCGCCGACCCTGCTCCGTTATCTGTTGCTCCTGTTGCGGCATGCCATGAGTCAAGATGTGCTCCAAGCATTACCAGTTCCGATTTTAATTTTTTATCTGTTCCGGGTATTTCAGCAATGACATTATAGCCTTTCACATCATCTTGTAAAAAACGCGTTTTAGTATCAAACTCCAGCTCAACAGTTTTGCCGGCGTTTAGGAGGCGTAAAATACGTTGGTAATGTTCTGCCGCCATTTCAAATTCAGGTAAAACAGCTTTGGCGTCAAGCGCGTAAGATGCACCGTTGCTTGTAAAGTAAGTGCCGTCAGAACCACGTGTTCCCCCACTTATAATCAATACAGCTCCTTCTTCTTTACAGAAATCCCGTAATTTCCCCAATGCAACTCTTGTTCTGAAATCTTGTGTCACTCTTGGCTTAGGAGCTGCCTGGTTACTTTGGGCGGGCATTTTAAATGCCGCCATTTCTTCTAAATCCTTATCTTCATAGCGTTTGGTATCCGCAGTAAAATGGGGCTTTATTTCAATTTCATTGTCGAGGATAACAATCTTATCGTGCAGCTTACCTTTATAATCGGCAAAATCACTATCCATTTTTATAGTGACCAATACTACTTTACCTTTCAGTAATCCATTAGTTCCTTGAGTCCAGGCTTTTGGAGTGCCAATTAGGGGTTGGTAGTAAGGAAGCGTCATTGCAGCATATGATTTCTCAATTTCCCAACCTCGACCAAAATCTCCCCAAGGCTCCAATTGCACGTTGTGGAGTCCCCATTTAGCGAATTCTTCTTGTGCCCAGTTTTGAGCATTTTTTAGGCCGCTAGAACCTGAAAGGCGAGGGCCGGAAACATCGGTAAGGTTAAAGGCAATGTCCATAACCTTTGAATTGTTTAGGCCTTCATTCCTGATTTTGCTGACCATCTCAAGGTCAACTTTTTCTTCTTGGGCATGTACGGTATAAGCACAGCTGAACAGGAGCAGGATTAGGAGTTGTTGTATTTTCTTCATAGTAATTTGATCAATTAAACTTAAGAAGAAAAATGCCTAGACCCAAGTTCAAACTTAATCCTCGTAATAGCTGGAATAACTAAAATGGAAAGCGATTGGGAGCGATTGTTGAACATTTACGGCTTTTCCGTGGTTGTAACCCGGCCTCCATTTCGGCATTGCTTTTACAAGACGAATGGCTTCTGCATCCAATAGCTTCCCGGCGCTTTTTATAACGCTGATACGATCTATCGATCCGTCTTTTCTGACTACAAAGTATACCTTAACAATGCCTTGCTGGTTTTTCAGGCGTGCTTTTTCAGGGTATTTTAAGTTTTTAGTCAGGAATTTATTTAAAGCAGCACTGCCTCCAGGGAATTCCGGCTTCTGCTCAACATAGGCATAGATGTCGTTGTCTTGCTGAACTAAACTAATGGCCTCTTTTGTAGAAACATTGAAGGACTTGCTTTCTCCAATAAAAGGAAAGAATGAAATAAGAGATAAAAAGGTAAGTAAAAATGATCTTTTAGTCAGCATAATGGTGGTTGGTTTTAGTTTTGATAGACGACTTAATTTTGACGTAAAAGTAAAATTTAGACTGAACTTTGCAAGTTCGGAACACGCAAAAAAAAGACCTCCAAGGTTTTAATTCTTGGAGGGCTTTTGAAAATATTCTGGTGCTATTTTATTTTGTCCAGCTTGTTTGGGTCCGGGTATTTTATGAATTATTGCACCTATTTCTTTTTTGTAGTAATTAATATAACGCCATTTTTAGCTTTTTCGCCGTATTTAGAAATAACGTATTCCCCTTTTTTCACGACTGTAATTGACTCGATATCTGATGGTTTTAGGGTCTTTGCCTTTAAATTATTGGCTTGAATTTCTCCGTCAATTACATATAATGCGTTTTCACTAGAAGGGAGTCCTATTGCAACCTTCTCAGAAACCTTTTCACTAGAAGGGTATGCCACTACAACCACTTCAGAAAGCTTGTTCTCCGGCTCTGTAGGTCCTCCATCTAGTCTAAATACAATGGGCAATGCAAATCGTACGTTTACAGGTTTGCCGTTTTGTTTTCCTGGAGTCCAATTCGGCATTGATTGAACGATGCGAATGGCTTCTTCATCGCAGCCGTTGCCAATTCCTCTTAAAACTTGAGGATCTTTTATGGAACCATCTTTTGCTACTACGAAGCTAACGGTAACCCTTCCCTGTGTTCCTTTCTGTTTGGCAAGTTGTGGATATCGAAGATTTTTACCTATATAACGACCTATTTTATCCATGCCTTCCGGGAATACAGGGTTTTGATCCACATAGTTATAAATGGAATCTATTGCTGCTGTTTCATTAATCGGGGTAGTTGTAGAATTGACTAAAGGTTTAATTTCAGCTTTTGTTTTTTCAATTTTTGTAGAATGCTTCTCTAACTCAGATGTTTTTGTTTCGGTTTTTTCAGGTGTTTCAGTTAAGACAACTTCTTTAACCGCTGTATTTAGTAACGCAGTTGCTTGATTTTCCACTTTTTTAATTTCTTTCTTGATCACAAAGGCGGTAGACGATAAGAAGACCATTGCGGCCAAAACCGGTAATACCACGGTATATTTGACCAAACGCCATGCAGGCACATTTTTTTTATTTAGCATCATAATTCTGTTTTTTAAGATGGTAGGGTTAAAAAATGAATGCGTTAGTTGAGGTTGTTGAGCACCGAGGGCCGAATACACCAAGGTTTCCATGTAAGTAGATACATTGGTTTGATTGCTGGCCAGCTGATCGGCTTGGTATTCATGTATGGTTTTTAAATCATGCTTCAATAAATAAATGGCAGGGTTAAACCAGCAAATGATCTGGATTACTTCCAGAAAGATCACATCATAGCTGTGTTTTAGCTCTATGTGAGCCAGTTCGTGTTTGTAAATGCACAGATCGCAATTTTGGGGAACGAACAAATAATGAAAAAACGAAAAGGAGGATTCATCTGATTCTATTTGCAGTTCTGAATATCCAGGATGATCAATTTTGGGAGCTGATTTGATTTTTTTTCTGAGAAACAGTATTCTTTTAATAAAGAGAATCGTTCCAGCCGTGATTCCAATAAAATAGATCCCGGTCAGTAAATTTAAAACCGAGAAACTGTCCCAAAAGCCGATGGACTTTGATGTGGTTTCAACAACAACCTCATAAAATAGGGCCACTGATTGATTGAGCTGTCTGGCTTCTTTTAAATGACCCAGATTCTCCAGTTTAATTAGAGGGATTAAGAATGCTAAAGTCACCGAGCCTAAAAGCACCCATCTGTTTGCCTTAAAGAATGCTTCTTTTTCAAGAAACAGTTTGTATAAAAGGCAGAAAACCGCCAAATACAGGTTCAATTCCAGAAAATACATCAGTGCCTTCATTTCTGTTCGTTTTTGAATTTTTCCAAAAGCTTAATTAACTCATCGGCCTCGTTTAGTTTAAGGTTTTTCTCCTTCACAAAAAACGAAACCAGATTCTTTACCGAGTTGCCGAAATAGCCACTCATTAGTTGACTTGCGGCAAAGCTTTTATATTCTTCCTGACTAATAAGCGGATAATATTCATGCGTTTTCCCGTAGGCCGTGTAACTAATGACTCCCTTTTTCTCCAGGATGCGAATGATCGTTGAAACAGTATTATAGGCAGGTTTGGGTTCGGGTAATTGCTCGATTACATCTTTTACAAACCCTTTCTTTAAATCCCAGAGTACCTGCATAATTTGCTCTTCGGCTTTAGTAAGTTCTTTTATTTTCATTTGTTCTTTTTATTGAGGTATACTAAAACTATGAAATTAGTTTAATAACTAAAAATATAGTTTAAAATAATTGTCAAATAAATTCTCTCAAAAATCAAAACGTCGAGCTGCATATACCGTTCGACGTTTTGTAAGGCTTGAACTAGCTTTTTAGGATTACAAGGTTCCGTCCTTCATTTTTTGAATAACGTCCGGCCACTCTTTATTTTGAGGATCTAATGCATGGGCTTTTTCCTCCAAAGCAATCCCCTCTGTTTTTTTGCCCATTCTGTACAAAATTTGAGCTTTAGTGTCTATATAGTTTGGGACGTCTTTATGTAACACTAATGATTTTTCACTCCAGGTTAAACCTTCTTGTAATAGTTTTTTATCAGCAACTTTTGCCTCAATTAATGACCATGCTGCTATATTAAGCTTACCCGCAAGGCTTTTTGAATAAGCAGTTTGATAGTATTCTTTCATTTTCGAAAAATCCTGCACTTTAGTGCTATCACGCTTTCCATCAAAAAAGGGCTGCATTACTTTGTCATATTGTTCTTTATTCTTTTGTGCTATTTTCTCAGCTGTTATATTCATCCCTTCCTTTGATAATTCACGCGCCGCTTCCATCAGAAGCGAAATGTTGTTCATCGCAGTGAAGTATTTAAGCTTATATTGAAGCATCATTTCTTCAAAATACGCCGGCTTATTTGGTATTCTGTTCGCATTTACCAATATTTTATTAAACAGTGCCTCATTTTTGTCTTTAATTGCCACTCTCCAGTCGGAGGTGATGGCTTGTACTAATGCATTCTCAGCAATAGGTTTAGATGGGAATTTTTCAAGGTTTGCTAATACCAATTCAAAGGCTTTACAGTCAGAAGTTGTAAGGGATTTTAAAATAGGTGGAGCAAGTTCAGCACTAACGATCTCTTCATTGGATAAGGTTGCAATTACATCATCCAGTAATTTAGGATCGGCCAATTCAAGAGCAGCTTTCCTTTTTAACAGGGTAGTTAAAAATTCTTTCTCTCTTTTTCCGTCAGCATATTCTTTTTCCAATTGCGAAAGTGTTATCGGATTTTTAGTTTCTTCTATCGCTCGATCCGCTAAGTCTAAAAATGGCTTAGGGTCAGGGTTATATCCTGCTCCTCTGTAAACCAATTCTTCGTCAGCTTTAACATATAAAAAGGTTGGATAGGCCCGAACCGCGTATTTTTTGGCCAATTCTTTGCCTTCTCCTTTTTCAGCATCAATGCTATAATTGATAAAAGCTGCGTTGTATTTATCTCCTACTTCTTTTTTAGGAAAAATTTCTTTAGCCATCATTTTACAAGGTCCGCACCAGGTGGTGTACACATCGATAAAGATTGGTTTGCCCGTTTCCTTCGATTTTGCTAATGCCTGCGACCAGGTGCCTTCAAAAAATTGAATGCCCTCTTTTGATGCTGGCGCTTCCTGAGCATAAGCAGATGAAAGGCAACCCAGAATGGCTACAAAAAGTACTACTGTTTTTTTCATAGTGGTTAACTGTTTAGGGAAAATGAATGTTCTATTAAGTTAGGATTTTGAAATAGCTTTTACAACTAAATGTTTAGTTGAAGATAATTTTTCTATAAATGAACTTCCCTGCAAAGATGATAGATGGTCAAATTCTTATATTGTAATCTCCAAATTATGCAGTATGAAAAGAATAGTGCTCTCTTTAGTGATGATTTCATGTTCAATATCTATCGTTTTTGCCCAAACAGTCATTATCAATCGTGATCCTCGTATTGAAAACCTGGTAAAAGCACTATCTGTTGATAATCTTCGCTTTAATGTAAACCAGCTAGTTTCGTTTGGAACACGACATACCTTAAGTGACACGATTTCGAATCAAAGAGGGATTGGAGCAGCCCGAAGGTGGATTTTTTCAGAGATGAGCAAGTATTCAATAGAATCGGGAGGAAGGCTAAAAGTTGAATACGATAGTTTCATGCTTGAGCCGGATGGGAAAAGAGTGCCCAAAACGGTAGAGTTGAAAAATGTGGTGGCAACCCTTCCCGGCGTTGACCCCAAAGACAATCGGGTTTTCGTTGTTAGCGGTCACTTTGATTCGCGGGCTTCGGATGTTAATAATTCTACAATTACAGCTCCTGGAGCGAATGATGATGCATCGGGTACAGCAACGGTAATGGAACTTGCCCGTGTAATGAGTAAAGAACGATTTAGTGCTACGGTCATTTTTGCATGTGTTGCCGGAGAAGAACAAGGTTTATATGGATCAACCCATCTTGCCAAAATAGCCTCCGATAAAAAATGGAATGTGCAAGGCATGATTACCAACGATATTGTGGGCAATAGCTATGGCAATGAAACTGATTTAAAAGACAATCAGAAATTGCGCGTATTTAGCGAGGGCGTTCCGGTTGTTGAAACAGCTGCCTTGGCCACGCAAAGGCAGTCGGTTGGAGGCGAAAATGATAGTCCTGCACGGCAATTTGCACGTTACATTAAAGAAATAGGGGAACGCTATGTTGAAAATTTGGAGGTAAAACTGATCTATCGCCGTGATCGTTATTTACGGGGCGGAGACCATATCCCGTTTAGTAATGCAGGCTTTACGGCTGTTCGAATAACGGAAATGAATGAGAACTTTGATCGCCAGCATCAGGATATTCGAGCCGAAAATGGCAGAGCGTATGGAGATTTGCCTGAATTTGTAGATTATAACTACCTCCAAAAAGTAACAGCGGTGAATCTGGCCACCTTGGCAAATTTGGCAATGGCGCCACAAGAACCTAAAAACGTAGGCATTCTTACTAAACAACTTACTAATGCTACGACTTTAACCTGGGAAGCTCCGGAAGGAATAAAACCCAAGGGATATTATATGTTAGTACGGGAAACCACCAGTCCGTTTTGGGAAAAGAAGATTTTTGTAGCGGGAAGCTTAACTCAGTTTACCTTGCCGGTTTCTAAAGACAATTATTTTTTCGCAGTGCAGTCAGTAGATGAAGCTGGTCATGAGAGTTTGCCCATTTTTCCTAAACCAATAAAATAAATAAACTCAGCGAACTCAGTGTTTTCGCGTGAAATATTGTTACACATAGAGGCGCTGAGTTCGCTGAGGAAAAAAGTGTCCTATTAATCTTTGTTCTTTAGTCTTTAGAAACTTCGCCGCCGCTTGATTCTTCCTTGCTAACACTAGGGTTGCCGTGATAAGAAATATCGCCGCCGCTGCTAGCTACGGCTTTTAATTGCTTGCTTACACTCACGCTTATGTTTGATCCGCTGCTGGCCTGCGCTTCGCAAACTTCGGTCATAAGTTTATTTGCCTCAATGTCGCTGCCACTCGATGATTTAAGATGCGCAACTTTTGCACTTCCGGTTATGGTAGCATCTGAGCCACTGCTGCTTTCAAATGAAAATTCATTGACTTCAATATTTAAAGTAAGATCAGAGCCCGAACTTGCTTTTGCGCTAAATTTATCGGCCTTAATTTTAGTCAGGGTTTTTACATCCGAGCCACTACTTGCCGTAAGGGAATTAAGGGTTTTCGCAGTTACATGTACTTCCGTAGTATGACTCTTTCCTGAAAATAAACCGTTCCAATTGCTTTCCATGTAAATTTCGAGCACACCGTTTTTTACTTCGGTTCTTAAATGCTTCATCGTTTCCGCATCGGCTTTCACTTCAACGCGCTCTGTAGTTCCTTGGCTAATAAAAACGTCAATTCCATTGCTTGATTTAATACCTGTAAAGCCCGAAACATTACGGATTTCAGTATCCGGGATAGCTTTTTTTTCCGTTGTGGCTTTTGCAGATTTGTTAGTTGTTAATTCTGTCTGAGTGAAAGAAATTAATGAAAAACCGACAATGGCAGTTGTTGTAATTAGGGCTATTTTATTTAATGGTTTCATATAGTTGATTGATTTTATTGAGTATATGACGTGCCTAAAAACGAAAATGTTGCACCTGAATGAAAATAAATTAAGAATTACAATCTTGAGCTTTGTAGTTTAATATCAGCGCGTTCAAAAGCTTTATGGTAACGAGTAAGGGTTTTCGCTGCCTCCGTTTTCTTTCCTTGTTTTTGCTCAGCTAAATATAAACCGTATAATGCCCAGCCGTTTTCAGGATACATTTTTAGGTCTTCATGGTAAGCATTGGCTGCGTCAGTGAACTTTCCAGCTTCGATTAAAACGGCTCCTAATACTTCACGAACTGGTTGATGCCAGTCGGCAGGTTCCTGATAGGTTAATGCATCTTCTAACTCAACTGCTTTTTTAAGATCAGAGATTGCTTTACTATAATTACCTTTCCTTGCTTCTATTTCTCCGCTTAATACATTACGGGCAATCTCAAGAACCGTTTGAGCATCATTTTTAAAGAATATTTTAAACTCCTTCAGCTTGCCGTCAACGAGCACATCGTCAAGTTCATTTAATTCCTTTATTGCCATTTCCATTTGGTTTTTTCTCACGTAGGCAATTCCGCGGGCATAACGAAAAGTGCCAACTGAATATTTTAATGTATCTTCTGGCATCGGTTCTTTTAATACGTCATCCCAGAGGCCAAAGCGGGTCATGGTTAAGATGGGCATATGGTAAAAACTTTGCAGTGCTTGGGTGAATATAGGGTCATTTAGCATGGTTTTATCCACCTTTTCGGCCAGTAGTCGCGAAGCTTTAAGTGCAGTTTGACTTCTTCCTTCAAATGTGCTCGAGGCAACTAAAAAATGAATATTGTGCGGATAATACGCTAAGGGATAAGCGCCTTGTGTTTTGCAAAGTTCAAAGTACTTTTCATCCGCTTTAATAGCTGCTTCATTGGCATTGCTTCCATCATGATAACGACCTGTTCTGATATAAACATGCGAAGGCATATGAACTAAATGTCCGGCGCCAGGAAGCATCGTTAAAAGTCTGTCTGCTGCCGGAATTGCTCTGGCTGGGTCATATGAAGCCTCTACAGCATGAATATAGAGATGATTTGCGCCGACATGATTAATGTCTTTAGATAATACGTTTTCAATCTGTGCTACTATTTCAGGAGCCCAAGGTTTTGGCTGCCCCTCCTTGGTCCAATAATCCCAAGGATGTAAGTCCATTAACGATTCAGCATATAATGTAGCTGCATCTAAGTCATTGGGATAGATCTTTGCAACTTCTTTCATTGCATCAGAGTAGGCCTGGTCCAGTTGCGTGCGATCTTCCGGAGGATTTTGGATATAGCGTTTAGAAAGCGCCATAATATATGATTGTTCCCGCACGGTTGCCTTATCTTTTAAATCCACCGCTTTTTGGACATTTTCATAAACTACTTTTGAATCAGCCGGATCCATTGGGGAATTAATGTTCGGACCTAAGCAGAGTGCTTGTCCCCAATAGGCCATGGCACAGTCAGAATCTATTTTGGCCGCTTCACGAAACGAACGATAGGCTTCGGCGTGATTAAAACCATAATAAAGTGCGAGCCCTTGGTCAATGTAGCGTTGTGCATCTTTTGAATTTGTTGTTACCTTGAATTGGTAATTGCCTAAGCCGGGAAGAATTGGGGCAGGGCCGTCAATTGAATCAATTATGGCTACCAGTTTGCCCATGTTCACATTGACGCACAGTGGGATGTTAAACGAGGTGCCATAATTCTCTTTTGACTTTTTTTGTTCAATGTAATCCTGAATAAATAAAGTAGGTGTAAAGAAAGCCAGAAAAAACAGAGAGCGAGTTTTCATGATTTGTAGTTAAATATTTACAAAGAGAATGATCTTAATAAATTTACTACAAATCATAATAAGCTGAAAATTAATAGTCTACAACTATAAAGTTGGGTTGCGAGAGAAGACTATTTGAGCTTGTTTAGAAGATCATATTCTTTTCGGATACTGTTTTCAGCCAGTTCGATAACCTCGTCGGGCGTTTTGCCTTTAGGTTCTATTGCAGGAAGGATATTCCAGCTTAATTTTTCTCCAAAACCTAACGGAAATGTGCCATAACGGTGAAGTTTCCAACTGTCATGAATATAAATGGGCACCACTAATGCATTGGGTGCTTTTTTGAGTAACACATTAATTCCTCCTGGTTTAAAAGGTTTCATTATTCCATCACGAGAGCGTGTGCCTTCCGGGAAGATTACTGCAGAATAGTTATTTTCTTCAATCAATTTACCTAGACGCGCAATTTCTGTAATTGCTTGTTTTGCATCTTTACGATCAATTAAAGCCGCTCCACTATGTTTAAGGTTATATGAAATACTTGGAACACCTTTCCCCAATTCAATTTTTGAAACAAATTTTGGTGTGAATTTACGCAAATACCAAATAATTCCTGGAATATCTAAGGTATGTCCATGGTTGGCAATAAAAATAATGGGACGATTAGTTGGGAGCTCTTCTGAAAAATGCATCCTTACACTTGAGCCCAGAATATAGGGAGTGTGAATCAAAAAGAAATTAAGTGCATCAACTGAAATTTTGTGGGCTTTTTTGCCAAAAACATTTAAAGCGATTACCTGTATGACATGAAACAGGCATAAAAGAATTGCCCAGACCAGAAAATAAATTGGTGTAAAGATGTAAGCGAGTAATTTTTTCATTTATTTATTTATAATCGATCATTATCTAGTAAGAATTTTACTTTCAAAACAGCGGCAATAGTCATTGAATCAGTAATCTGGCCTTTCATAACCATTTCAAAAACCTGCTCAAATGGTATTTTTTTTATAATTAGTTGTTCGGTTTCTTCAGGTTCGGCCTCCTGTTGAGTAAGTCCTTGCGCAACATACAAGATTGATTTTTCGTCAGAAACTGAATTAGAAAGGTACATTTCCTGAATCTTGGTCCAGCGTTCAGCTTTTAAACCGGTTTCTTCCAATAATTCTCGTTGGGCTGATGCTAAGGGATCTGTATTTAACGGGCCGCCTCCTTCCGGGATTTCCCAGCTGTATTGATTTAATGGATAACGGTATTGCCCCACAAGCCAGGTATTCAAATTTTCATCTAAAGGCAAAATGCCAATGGCCAGATTTTTGAAAGATACAACTCCATATATACCTTCGCCTCCGGATGGATTAATTACTTGGTGTTCGGTAAGGCTAATCCACGGGTTTTTATATTTTAACTCTGATTGAACAGTAGTCCATGGGTTTTTATTTTCATCCATTGCGACAAAAATAAGTAAATTTTGTTTCTCGCTTAGTCGTTGAGGTCGATGAGAAAAACATTGTTGATTTTGTGGTTCTGCACTGAAATTTATTCTAAATCTCAAAACATGGAAAAACCTCTTCAACTCATCTTGAAGAGGCCTTTCCAATGTTTGACAATCGCCGAAATGATTGTCTTTATTCTTTGATCTATCTTCTTTATCTCAAAATTATAAATTAAAAGCAGCCTTGATTTTGTCTACATAATCAAGCTTCTCCCAGGTAAATAATTCTACTTCTTTTGTGAATTTTTCACCTGTTGGAGAGAAGAAGGATTTGGTAACCACTTCATTTTTACGCCCCATGTGCCCATAAGCAGCAGTTTCCAAATAAATTGGATTACGAAGCTTTAAGCGTTGTTCAATATAATAAGGACGTAGGTCGAAAATTTCACTTACTTTTTTCGAAATTTCACCATCTGTTAGGTTAACTTTTGCGGTACCATACGTATTAACGTATAAACCGCAAGGCTGTGCAACGCCAATCGCGTATGATACCTGAACAAGTACTTCATCACATACTCCGGCAGCAACTAAGTTTTTAGCAATGTGACGAGTTGCATAGGCTGCAGAACGGTCTACTTTTGAAGGATCTTTTCCTGAAAATGCTCCGCCTCCGTGGGCGCCTTTCCCACCGTATGTATCAACAATAATTTTGCGGCCGGTTAATCCGGTGTCGCCATGAGGCCCTCCAATTACGAATTTGCCGGTTGGGTTGATATGAAAAGTAATCTGATCATCAAACAAAGCCTGGATATCACTTTTCTGTTTCGCTTTAACTCTTGGAATAAGCACCTTGATAATGTCTTCGCGAATTTTAAGTGCCATATTCTCTTCGGTGTCGAAATCGTCGTGTTGGGTCGACACAACAATTGTATCAATACGTACCGGACGGTGATCGTCGCTGTATTCAATCGTTACCTGAGATTTTGCATCAGGACGTAAATAGGTTATATCACTGTTTTCACGTCGAAGAGCTGCCAGTTCAATTAATAATTGATGAGCTAAATCAAGTGCCAATGGCATATAGTGATCAGTCTCATTTGTAGCATAACCGAACATCATTCCCTGGTCGCCGGCTCCCTGATCTTCAGGCTTGGTACGAACAACACCTTGGTTTATATCACTTGATTGTTCATGGATGGCTGAAAGAACACCACATGAATTGGCTTCAAACATGTATTCGCTTTTAGTATATCCAATTTTGCGAATCACTTCACGCGCAATTTGTTGAACATCTAAATACGTTTTTGATTTCACTTCGCCTGCCAAAATTACCTGACCTGTGGTAACCAGCGTTTCACAAGCTACCTTTGATTCTGGATCAAAAGCCAAGAAATTATCGATCAATGCATCAGAAATCTGATCTGCTACTTTATCAGGGTGTCCTTCTGAAACAGATTCAGATGTAAATAAATAAGCCATAAGTTTATACTTCTATAAAATAAAAATGATCAGAATGGTATGATTGGAAGGATAAAAAGCAGGTCTATTGGTTTTAGCACTTTTTAACGTGGTTGCAATCAATCAAATCATTCCACATATCGAGGCGCAAAAATAATAATTATTTTATAAAACAATCTGTCATGCCATGGTAAATAATGATTGGTTCATTTTGAGAGCATTGTCTATTATTGAAGCCTTGCCGATAAATTGGTCTTCTTTCTATGCACAAGCGTTATGATCTATTTAGTATTCGACTAACTTTGCGATATTCATAACAGTTTTAAAACATTAGCGTTGACAAAAAAGAACATATTGTTTGTAATAAACCCCATTTCAGGTGGGCGAAGCAAGCATAGAGTTGAATCCTCTATCATTGAAAAATTAGATCATAGCATTTATGAATATGAAATGGCGTATTCAAATGCAGTTGATCATGCCCGAAAACTTTCTAAATCGGCTGCTTATCTTGGCTTTGATGTGGTTGTTGCAGTAGGGGGTGATGGTACTGTTAATGAGGTTGCCCGCGGCTTGTTAAGTATTAACTCTCATGCAGCATTGGGCGTAATTCCCTTCGGTTCAGGTAATGGTTTGGCCAGGCATCTGGGTATACCAATGGATATAGAGAAGGCAATAGAAGTGCTCAATAAACATGATCTTATTTCAATAGATACCGCTGTTATGAATGAGGAGCCTTTTTTTAACGTTGCAGGTACAGGTTTTGACGCGCACATCAGTTTTCTTTTTGCTAATGATAAAAAGCGGGGGCTTTGGGGTTACGCTAAGGCGGTGCTAAATGAATTCGCTAACTATAAGCCTCAGAAATATGCCATCTCAATTGATGGAAAACTGTTGGAAAGAAATGCATTTATGTTAAGCATTGCTAACTCAAGTCAATTTGGTAATAACGCTCATATTGCACCTCATGCAAGTTTGGTCGATGGTGTTTTAGATATTGCAATTGTTAAGCCTTTTCCTTTGTATCAATTTCCTGTTTTGGCATTTCGATTGTTGGCTCGTAATGTGGATAAATCTGATTATGTAGAGATTATAAAAGGATCTGAGATAAAAATTAAACGATTAGAGGCAGGCCCAATTCACCTTGATGGAGAACCACGGGAGATGGGTGCTGAATTAGAGATTAAGGTACGTCCTGGTACATTAAATGTTCTCAAGAATTAAGAGGTCAACACAAAGAAGTATTGTTTTTGTTCCTATATATAAGTAATGATGAAAAAGAGTAAAAATATTTCAGGAGTAGTTTTTTCAACAGATCCAGATTTTAATTATCAGTTTGATGATGCCCCGGAACAAGAAACATTGCCTCCAAACAAACAAGATTTACGTGTACAACTCGATAAAAAACAGCGTGGAGGGAAAGCTGTTACACTGATAACCGGATTTATTGGAACCACAACCGATCTGGAAGTTTTGGGTAAAAAATTGAAAACAAAATGTGGAGTTGGGGGAAGCGCAAAAGATGGCGAAATTCTTATTCAAGGGGACTTTAGGGATAAGATTATTGCTTTTTTGCAAGCTGATGGATATAAAGTAAAAAAAATCGGAGGCTAATAAGGATATTAAAAACTGGGTTTAAACTGTTTAAATGCTTGTTGTTGTAGCGTAAAAATAACACTAAGCTGTTGCTTGAACCGCCTTTGTTTTGACAATTAAGGCTATTTTACTCATTTTTGTCTTACCAATCAATAATACTTTTTTTATGGAGAATGAACTTGGATTCAAGGCTCCGCACGCAACTTTAAAGGATCTCGGAATCAATAATGTTGCTGCCGCCTATTGGAATTTAACACCATCAGAATTAATTGAAAAAGCGGTTGTCCGGGGAGAAGGACACCTAGTGGATTCAGGAGCTCTAGCCATTGATACCGGGGAGTTTACTGGCCGATCACCAAAAGATCGTTTTATTGTCGCTGACGAAGTAACAGAAAATGCGGTGTGGTGGGGAGACATCAATATTAAGTTTTCACCTGAAAAATTTGATGCCCTCTATAACAAAATGACAGCATTCCTTAATGGAAAAACTGTTTTTGTTCGTGATTCTTATGCATGTGCTGACCCGGCATACAAACTTAACATCCGGGTTGTTGCAGAAGCTGCGTATCAGAGCCTGTTCGCCAACAACCTTTTTCTCCGACCAACTCAAGATGAGCTATTAAGCTTTAATCCTGAGTGGACAATCATAGCTATCCCTTCGTTTATGGCTGATCCGGCTGTAGATGGAACCCGTCAACATAATTTCGCGGTGTTAAACTTTACCCGTAAGGTTATTTTAATTGGCGGTACAGGGTATACTGGTGAAATTAAAAAAGGAATTTTCTCTGCTTTAAATTTCATTTTACCTCATCAAAAAAATGTACTGTCGATGCATTGTTCGGCAAACATTGGTAAAGACGGAGATACGGCTATTTTCTTTGGTTTGTCAGGAACTGGAAAAACTACATTGTCAGCTGATCCAAATCGTGCACTTATCGGGGATGATGAGCATGGTTGGGCAGGAAATTCTGTTTTTAACTTCGAAGGGGGCTGTTATGCAAAGTGTGTTGATTTAACTGCTGAGAAAGAACCTCAAATCTTCAACGCAATTAAATTCGGTTCTTTATTAGAAAATGTACGTTGTTTTGAAGGCACTTCTACTGTTGATTTCTCCAATATTACCGTAACCGAGAATACTCGTGTTTCGTATCCTATTGAGTATATTGATAATGCAGTTAGGCCTTCTGTAGGAACGGCACCTAAAAACATCTTCTTCCTTACTGCGGATGCTTTTGGGGTATTGCCTCCTATTTCTAAATTAACAAAGGGACAGGCAATGTTTCATTTTATTTCCGGTTACACTGCAAAGGTTGCCGGAACTGAAGCCGGTGTTACAGAGCCACAGGCTACATTCTCAGCAGGTTTCGGAAAAGCATTCCTTCCTCTGCATCCGACTAAATATGCCGATTTGTTGGGTAAAAAGATGGATGAGAACAAAGTTAATGTTTGGTTAATCAATACTGGATGGACAGGCGGCCCTTATGGCGTGGGTTCACGTATGAAATTAGCATTTACAAGAGCAATGATTACAGCAGCTCTTAATGGGGAATTAGATAATGTAGATTACCAAACGGATTCTGTATTCGGACTTCATATTCCAATTACTTGTCCTAATGTTCCATCAGAAATATTAAATCCAGTGAATACCTGGGCTGATAAAGAGGCATATGCGATTAAAGCTCATGATCTTGCAGGTAGGTTTATTAAGAATTTCGAACAGTTTGCTGATGCAGCAAGTGCCGAAATTAAAGAAGCTATGCCAAAGGTTACAGCTCATGTATAATCTTTAATAATAATAATAGTGTGTGTGTAAAGCTCTCTCGAATTTCGAGGGAGCTTTTTTTTTTAAAAAAAAGGGCAATTTGACTCAATTGTAAAATAAAATTCTGCCAAATTGAGCGCAACTAGTGTTAAATAATTGTTATCAGGGTAAAAAAAATTTTTTATTATTGTAAAGTTTATATTTTTGCAAACGCTCTATTTATAAAAGCGTATAGAAAAGCTTATATTAAGGATTTAAAACAATAATTTAATTTTTTTAACAATGGCAAACGCAGCACAAACAACAGTTAAGAAGACAGAGAACGCTAAGTTTAATTCAAATTTCGCCTCTTGGGTTATTCCTATTTGTATTATCGTAGGGGTACTCATTTACAAATTTGTGATGGGTAATCCTTCAAATTTTGAGGGCGGGATCGTAAACGAAACCGCAGAACCAGTTAAAGAGGGCGCAGGCCACTGGTTAGGTATTATCTACAAAGGTGGTTTTATCGTACCTATTTTGATGGGTTTAATTTTATTAAATCTTTCAATTGCAATTGAGCGCTTTATTACTATTCGTAAAGCTGCTGGAAAAGGATCTGCTCAAACTTTTGTAGCAAAAATTCGTTCGTTATTGTCGGCTGGTAATGTTGATGCAGCGATTAAAGAATGTGACGTTCAACAAGGTTCAGTTGCTAACGTAGTGAAATCAGCCTTGATTAAATATAAAGAAATGGAAATTGAAACTGGTATGGACGTTGATCAGAAGGTTTTAGCAATCCAAAAAGAAGTTGAAGAAGCAACTACGTTGGAACTTCCTATGCTAGAGAAAAATTTAGTAATTACTGCTACTTTAGCATCGGTTTCAACACTTGTTGCTCTTTTAGGTACTGTATTGGGTATGATTAGAGCTTTCTCGGCTCTTGGTACCGGTGGTGCTCCTGACTCTGCTCAATTGGCTGCGGGTATTTCTGAAGCCTTGATCAATACCGCTTTAGGTATTATGAACTCAGCTATCGCGATCGTTCTTTACTCTACTTTCACTTCTCAAATCGATAAAATTACCTACGCTATTGACGAAGCTGGTTATAGTATTGTGCAAACATTCGCGGCTAAGAACAAATAATCCTCGCGTTGTTTTATACAGCTGATAGTTAGATACTTAATTCATAAATATTCGTTAAATTAGATATAAATGTCAAAAGTTAAAGTTCCACGCAAAAGCACTTGGGTCGACATGACGGCGATGACGGATGTTGCTTTCTTGCTTTTGACTTTTTTTATGCTGGCAACAACTGCAAGGCCTGAAGAACCGGTTACGGTTGATACTCCTTCGTCAATTGCGGAGTTTAAGCTTCCGGATACCAAAGTGATTATTGTTACTGTTGATAAGACAGGAAGAGTATTCTTTGATTTGAAAGGGAAGGACTTCAGAAGAGCATTGATTGAGAAGATGGCAGCAAAGAGACAAGTAGCCCTGTCTCCGGAAGAAATGGATCGATTTTCATTGCTTTCAGCATTTGGAGCACCAATGAATGAAATGAAGTCATTTCTTGAGCTTAATCCGGATCAGCGCAAACAGTATAACGTACAAACCAAGGGTATCCCTTCTGATTCTACAAATAATGAGTTAGCTGATTGGTTGGTCGAATCTCGTAAAGTAACAGGCAATACAGCCATCATTGCTATTAAGGGTGATGTTGATGCGAACTATCCTGTTTTTAAACAGATCATCAAGACTTTGCAGGATCAAAAAGCCAACCGATTTAACCTCATTACCGGATTGGAGAGAAAGTAGTAATAATTTTAAAAGAGACATTGAATTATGGCAGATATAGATAGCTCCGGTGGTGGTAGTAGCCCAAAGAAAGGGAAAAAGAAAAGAGGTAAAAAGCTTTCTACCCGCGTTGATATGACGCCAATGGTAGACTTGGGTTTCCTTTTGATTACTTTCTTCATGTTAACTACTAGCATGAGTAAGCCTCAAGCAATGGAAATCAACGTGCCTGATAACACTAAGATTCCTGAAAATCAGGAAACGAAGATTAAAGCTTCTCAGGCAATGACCATTCTTTTAACAGGTAAAGATCAAATTGTGTATTATTTCGGCGTTGGCGAGGAAGTACAAGAGCCGCAAATTACCGACTATAGTGCAGGTGGTATTCGCAAGATTTTATTAGACGAAGCTCGTAAACGTAATCCTTCGTTTGATTCGATTGCTGTTTATGAAAATCAGTTCAAGTCCGGAAAGATTTCCGAAGAACTATATAAAGCGAACAGGCTTCGTATTCAAGGATATAAAAACGGTCTTATTATTTTGATTAAGGCTGACGATAAAGCACGCTATAAAAACTTTGTTGATATTCTTGACGAAATGCTGATTACAAACAATGGCCGTTATGCTATTGTTGATATTGCTCCTAGCGATTTAAAAATGATTGAGACCAATCCTTACCTTAAAAAGTAAGATAAATATTTGTAAAAATGGCAGGAAAGATAGATTTAGAAGATAGCGTCTGGTGCGAGCAAGTATTTGAAGGAAAAAATAAAAGTTACGGTGCTTACGACTTGAGAAAAAGATACTCAAGTACGTTACGAAAAAGCACAATTTTAGCGGTTATCTTTTTTTCACTCGCAATTGCGGCTCCACTAATTGCTAAAATTATTTCAGGAATGGAACCTGAAGATAATGATATTAAGGTTGTTCAGGCTAATGAATTAATGGCGCCACCGCCACTTGATAAAGCGCAGCCGCCTCCACCACCTCCACCTTCGGAGCCACCTCCACCACCGGTGCGTACTACTATTAAGTTTACACCGCCGGTAGTCAAGAAGGATGAAGAAGTGCATGATGAACCACCTCCAGTACAAGAGGAAATTAAGGCACAAGTTGGTACTGAAACGGTAAAAGGTAAAGATACAGGTCCTCCTCCAGTAGAAGAACCAACGATTTCAGGAAACGGTAACGCAGTTGTTGAGGAATCAAATGAAGTGTTTTACCATGTGGAAGAGAATCCTGAATATCCGGGAGGAATTGATCAAATTGGTAAATTCATTGGAAAAACACTACGATACCCACCAATGGCCCGTGAAACCGGAGTACAAGGTCGTGTAACCGTTACTTTTGTTGTTGAAAAAGACGGTTCAATTACCGATGTTACTGTATTAAGAGGTATAGGATCTGGCTGTGATGAAGAGGCCGTTAGAGTTATTAAAGCCATGCCGAAATGGAAACCAGGTAAGCAAAATGGTAAACCGGTGCGTGTTCACTTTAGTTTGCCTATTATGTTTAGGTTAGACTAAAAATAGTAAGCTTAATGGAGCAAAATAATAATAATGATGCTAAGCAAAAATCGCCTATTCGGCGATTTTTGCTTATTTTAGGGGTAGCCTTTATTTGTGCCTATTTTGTTTTGGGGCTCATGATTATTTTCAAGCCCAATCTGTTTGTGCAATTATCGAAAACCAATAAAATTATTTTAGGATCAGCGATGATTCTATATGGGGCATTTCGTAGTTACAGGCTAATAAAGAAAAATGCTGAGGAATATGAAGAAGAATAAGCATCGTAACTTGAATTGCCGGACGATATTCATTTTGGTAATTCTCATTGCAGGACTAGCAGCTTGCAATAACAATTCTAAAAATTCTGAAGGACCTACAGATACTCCCACATCCGGAAGTATCACCATCTCGGTTGATGAAACTTTTAAACCTTTAGTTCAGGCTGAACTCGACGTGTTTCATGCAACCTATCCTAATGCACATCTTAATACACACTTTAAAACTGAATTTGAGTCGGTTAATGATTTGTTAAAAGATTCTGCTCAGCTAATTATTATACCTCGTGAATTAAGTGCTCAAGAAATGAAAGTATTCCAGGCTATTAATTTAAGCGTGCAAAAGACTAAGTTTGCCGTTGATGCAATTGCTTTGATTACCAATCCTGCTAATTTAGACTCTACTTTTTCCATGAATCAAATACGTGACATTTTTAGTGGAACAGTATCAAAATGGAGCCAATTGGATAAGTCGGGCATAAGTGACGATATTCATGTTGTATTTGATAATGCAAATTCAAGTACTGTAAGATATATAAAGGAAATTGCGGGAGGGAAACCTTTTGATGGAAGTCGATTTTTTGCTCAAGAGAATAATCCGGATGTTATCGAATATGTGGGCAAGCATAAAAATGCGTTAGGTATAATAGGCGTTAATTGGGTCAGCGACAGCGACGACTCCACTGTTACTAATTTTCTACACAAGGTAAGAGTGGCAGCTTTGTCGCCTGAAGTTAATGCACCTGGTGCCGGCGAATATCGAAAACCGTATCAGGCGTATATTGCACAAGGTTACTATCCGCTTGTTCGTAATGTCTATGTAATAATTAGAGGGGGGCGCAGAGGCCTGGGTACAGGTTTTGCACGGTTTATTTGTGGTGACGCTGGTCAAAGGATAGTCTTAAAATCTGGCCTTATACCAGCTACAATGCCAATTCGTGTGGTTGATATTAAAAATAAGAATGTATTTGACAACTAACATTTAAACAATTATGAAAATGATTAAAGGGGCTTTATGTTTCACACTGGCATTTACATTGATAGGGTCATTTGTTTTTGGCCAATCAATAAACGATGCAAGAAGGGCTATAGAAGTTGAACAGTTTGAAAAAGCAAAGTCTATATTAAAAGGACTTACCAGCAATCCAACGATTAGTGCTGAAAGTTATTACTATTTAGGTGATGTATATTTAAAAACCAATGAACTTGATTCAGCAAAAGCTAATTTCGATTTAGGCGTGCAAGCAAATCCAAAGTTTGCATTGAACTATGCAGGTTTGGGTAAGCTCGAATATTTAAATAATCAAGCTGCTGCTTCAAAAGCTGATTTTGATAAGGCAATTTCATTAGCTGAAAAAAAGGATTACAGACCATATGTTGAAGTGGCGAAAGGACTTACGCTTGATGGAGACAAAACGAACGAGCAATCAGTACAATTGGCGATTGCTACTCTAGAACAGGCTAAAAAAGCGAATTCAAAAAGTCCGGAAGTGTATGCAACGCTTGGCGATGTTTACCTAATGAAAAAGGATGCCAATAATGCAGTTTTGAATTATAATAAAGCATTAGAAGTAGATAAGGATTATCTAAGAGCTTATATAGGGCAAGCACAAATTTATAAAGGCGCTCAAAATTATCAGGCCGCCTTAGCTCCGCTTGAAAAAGCGATTGCTATTGATCCAAACTACGCACCAGCTTATGGTTTATTGGCTGAACTTTATTATTCATCAGGTCAGTCTGCAAAAGCAATAGATACCTATAAAAACAAATACCTGGCCTTAACTGATGTTTCTTGCAACTCTCAAACACGTTATGCAACATTTTTGTTTACAGGGAAGGATTATAAAGCTGCAAATCAAGAGATCAGTTCTTTGCTTAAAACCTGCCCGGTTAAGCCGGTTATGTATCGTTTGTTAGGTTATTCAGCCTTTGAAATTGGCGATTTTAAACAAGCATTAGATGCAATGAATACTTTTTTTGCTAAACAAAATCCTCAAAATGTAATCACTTCTGATTACGAATATATGGCAAAGATTTTATCTGCTAATAAACAAGATTCTGCCGCAATTGGTTACCTTAATAAAGCCGTTACAAAAGATCCATCTAAGACAGAGCTTTATCCATTGATAGGTAAAATGAATTTCACAAATAAGAATTATGCAGCATCTGCTCAATCCTATGAAAAATACTTTGAAGTACCTGGGGTTAAGAAAGATCCTGTAAACTATTTGTATTATGGTTTAGCTTTAATGCGTATAGGTCAATTTGTGAAAGCTGATAGTGCATTTTCTGTTGTTAACCAATTAAGCCCGACGTATATTCCCGGATACATTTATAGGGGAGAAGTAAGTGTAAACCTTGACAAGGATAATAAACAAGGATTAGCTAAACCTTATTTTGAAAAGGCAATTGAATTAGGAGAGGTTGATAAGGAAAAAAATGCAAGATATCTGATTGAAGCCTATAAATACATGGCCGATTATTCTTACAGCGTTCAAAATGATGTGAATGCTACCAAAGACTATTTTAAAAAAGTATTAGAGCTTGATCCCAATGACCAACAAGCAAATGATGCTTTAAAAGCTATTGAAGCAGGCACAAAAAAGAAGAATAAATAGTAATATTGTTAATAAGTTAATGAAAAGAGACGGTTTGTTTTAAACTTACCGTCTCTTTTCTATTTTTGTAAAAAATTACTTCCTACGATTATGTTATTATTAGACCAGTTACCGGTAAATTATCTTCCTATTGTACTGCAATTTTTCGTTGCAATTGGATTTGTTGTGGTTACAATGATTGCAACTCACCTAATTGGTCCAAAGCGTAAAACTGCTGATAAATTAATTGCATTTGAATCAGGGGTTGAAGCGCAAGGGAATGCACGTCACCCGTTCTCTGTAAAGTACTTTTTGGTAGCAATTCTTTTTGTATTGTTTGATGTAGAGGTAATCTTTATGTATCCATGGGCGGTTAATTTTCGTGAATTGGGTGCTCAGGGCATGTGGGAGATGTTTACTTTCATGGGCTTATTGTTACTTGGATTTATATATATTATTAAAAAAGGCGCTCTTAATTGGGAGTAGTTTTTAGAATGGTTCTAAACTAAAGCCTTTCATCGTCTAAGAACAATATAAATCTGTTTTTTGTTATAATTTTGACCTTCTTTTCTTAGGAAGGATTACACATACTTCGTACGTTATTATGAGCGAAATAAATATTGTTGATGCGCCTCCAGGCGTAGAGGGAGCAGGATTCTTTGCTACCAGCCTCGACAAAGCCGTGGGTTTAGCACGATCATATTCATTATGGCCATTACCATTTGCAACTTCATGTTGCGGTATTGAGTTTATGGCAACAATGGCATCACATTATGATTTGGCCCGTTTTGGAGCAGAGCGTGTAAGTTTTTCACCTCGTCAGGCGGATCTTTTAATGGTAATGGGAACCGTTGCTAAGAAAATGGCTCCTGTTCTTCGTCAGGTTTATTTACAAATGGCAGAGCCTCGCTGGGTAATGGCTGTTGGAGCTTGTGCTTCTAGCGGAGGCATTTTTGATACTTATAGCGTTTTGCAAGGTATTGATGAGGTAATTCCGGTTGATGTATACGTGCCAGGTTGCCCTCCTCGTCCTGAAGCTATTATTGATGGATTCATGCGCATCCAAGAGCTAGTTCAGAACGAATCATTGCGTCGTCGTGATTCTCCTGAGTATAAACAATTACTTGCAAAATACGGTATCCAATAAAATGTCAGAAGTAACCACTATTAACGCTCAGTCCATCCTCGATAAACTTAAAGCAAAATTTGGTGAGGAAATTTTTGATAGCTCAGAACCTTATAACTTATTGACATTTAGTACTACTAAAGAATCAATTGTTGACGTTATTAAGTTCCTTTATGAGGATCAGGAGCTAAAATTCACCTACCTTACTGATTTATGTGGGATTCATTATCCTGATCAGGAACTGCAATTAGGTGTTATTTACCATCTGCATAGTTTAACTAAAAATATTCGAGTGCGAATTAAGGTGTTTTTACCTCTTACTTCTCCGCGAATTCCAACAATGACCACCGTTTTTCCCGGAGCAAATTGGATGGAAAGAGAAACATATGATTTTTTCGGAATTATTTTCGAGGGTCATCCTGATTTGCGTCGTATTTTGAATGTTGACGATATGGTCGCTTTTCCGATGCGTAAAGAGTTTCCATTGGAAGACCCGAACCGTACCGATAAAAATGATGAATATTTTGGCAGATAGTTATTGCAATTCACTAATAACTATTCACCAATAACAAATAATTAATAATATATAAGCAACATGTCTCACGTAAAACTTGGAGAACAATCTATAGAAAAGGAAACCAATACGCTTAATCTTGGGCCTACGCATCCTGCTACGCATGGTGTATTCCAAAACGTACTGGAACTTGACGGTGAGCGCATTGTTAGTGCAGATTCTACTATCGGATATATTCACCGCGCTTTTGAAAAGATCGCTGAACATCGTCCGTTTTATCAAATAACACCACTTACTGACCGTTTAAATTATTGTTCTTCCCCAATTAATAACATGGGTTGGCACATGACGGTGGAGAAACTTTTAAATATTCAAACTCCAAAGCGCGTTGATTACATGCGTATCATCGTAATGGAGTTGAGCCGTATTGCCGATCATTTGATTTGTAATAGCGTAATAGGGGTTGATTCCGGAGCTTACACAGGTTTCCTTTATGTATTCCAAAAACGTGAAGATATTTACGAGATTTTTGAGGAAATCTGCGGTTCACGTTTAACAACTAACATGGGGCGTATTGGAGGCTTTGAACGTGATTTCAACGCTACTGCAATTGCAAAAATCAAAAGGTTTTTGGTTGAGTTTCCTCCTGTAATGAGAGAATTTGAAAACCTGTTCAATCGTAACAGAATTTTCATTGATCGTTGTGTTGGGGTAACGCCAATATCTGCAGAAAAGGCATTGGGATATAGCTGGTCAGGACCGATTTTACGTGCAGCCGGTGTAGATTACGACGTGCGTGTAATGAGCCCTTACTGTTCTTACGATGAATTTGATTTTGATATTCCCGTGGGAACAAATGGTGATATTTACGATCGGTTTATTGTTCGTAATGAGGAAATCTGGCAAAGCTTACGTTTGGTAGAACAAGCGTTGGTAAAAATGGAGAAGGAGCCTAAAGGTATATTTAACGCTCAAGTTCCTGATTACTGTTTACCTCCAAAAGAAGATGTTTACAATAGCATGGAAGCGCTCATTTATCACTTTAAAATTGTGATGGGTGAAATTCCGATTCCTAATAGTGAAGTATATCATTCTGTTGAAGGTGGAAACGGTGAAGTAGGTTTTTACCTGGCTACAGATGGAGGCCGCGCTCCTTATCGTTTGCACTTCCGTCGCCCTAGCTTTATCAACTATCAGGCGTATTCTGATTTGGCAGTAGGTTGCTTAATCTCCGATGCAATTTTGAGTTTAAGTAGCTTGAACGTGATTGCCGGGGAGTTAGACGCATAATTTTAATTATTGAATGAGCGAGGGATTGAATAAGAAAAGTACTGTACTAGCTCCATATTCAATACTCAATTCTCAAATCTGAAATAAATGTTAGCAGTTAAAGAAATAAAATTTTCGGAAGAGATGCTTAAGCAGGTCGATGAGATCATTAAGCGTTATCCTGAAGGCAAAGAGAAATCGGCTTTACTACCGGTTTTGCATTTGGCTCAGGCTGAATTTGGCTGGTGTAGTACAGAAGTGATGGATCAAGTTGCTTCCGTATTGAACATTAAACCCATTGAGGTGTATGAAGTGGCAACTTTTTATACCATGTTTCATGTTAAGCCGGTTGGAAAATATGTATTGGAGGTTTGCCGTACCGGACCGTGTTGTTTGGTTGGTGCCGAAAAGATCATAAAGTATCTGGAAGATAAACTGGAGATCAAAGAGGGTGAAACTTCTGCCGACGGTTTATTTACGGTTAAAGGTGTTGAGTGTTTAGCAGCTTGTGGTACCGGTCCTGTTTTACAAATTGGCCCTGAGTACACCTTTTATGAACACCTGACCACTGATTCTGTTGATCAGTTATTGGAAGACTTGAAAGGTAGAAAGCAGTAAGCCCAAGCAAAAAAGAATAGTGTTCAATAAAATTCATAAGAACTAAAAAAGTAATAAGTAGAGTAAGGTAGAAGGTTCTCAATACTTACTACTCACTACTCAAATACTTCAAAAAGTATGGCTCAAAAAATATTACTTAAAGATATTGACGTTCCCGGCATCGAAACCTTTGATGTGTTTCGTAAGCAAGGTGGTTATTCGGCGGTTGAAAAAGTGTTGAAAACCATGTCGCCGGAAGATGTTGTGGAAGAAGTTAAAAAATCAGGATTACGCGGTCGTGGTGGCGCGGGTTTCCCTACTGGTATGAAGTGGAGTTTCCTGGCAAAACCTGAAGGAGTGCCGCGTTATTTAGTATGTAACGCTGACGAAAGTGAGCCGGGTACATTCAAAGATCGTTACCTGATGACTAAACTTCCTCATGTTTTGATTGAAGGAATGATCGTGGCCAGCTACGCGTTGGGAGCAAACACATCTTACATCTATGTACGCGGTGAAATGATGCCGCAGATCCGCATTCTCGAAAAAGCAATTGCTGAAGCGAAGGCTGCCGGATTCTTGGGTGAAAATATATTAGGATCAGGGTATGATCTTGAAATTTACGTACAACCAGGTGGTGGTGCCTACATTTGTGGTGAAGAAACCGCTTTGTTAGAATCGCTGGAAGGAAAACGCGGAAATCCACGTATTAAGCCTCCATTCCCTGCAATCGCAGGTTTATATGGTTGTCCAACGGTAGTAAACAACGTTGAATCAATTGCGGCCACCAGCTGGATTGTATTAAACGGAGGTGACGAATACGCAAAAATTGGTATTGGCCGTAGTACAGGTACCAAATTGATTTCTGCTTCAGGAAATATTAATAAACCTGGTGTGTATGAAATTGAGTTAGGGCTTCCGGTAGAAGAATTTATTTATTCTGATGAATATTGTGGTGGTATTGCAAATGGCAAACGCCTTAAGGCAGTAGTTGCCGGTGGATCTTCAGTACCAATTTTACCCGCAAACTTAATCTTGAGAACCGTGAATGGTGAACCTCGATTAATGAGCTACGAATCATTGGCCGACGGCGGTTTTGCAAGTGGAACCATGTTAGGTTCAGGTGGATTTATTGTGATGGATGAAGATGCTTGTATTGTTCGCAATACCTGGAATTTCTCTCGTTTTTATCACCATGAGTCATGCGGACAATGCTCCCCTTGCCGTGAAGGTACAGGCTGGATGGAGAAAATTCTTCACCGCATAGAATATGGCCATGGCAAAATGAGTGATATTGATTTGCTTTGGGATGTTCAAAGAAAGATCGAAGGAAATACAATTTGTCCTTTAGGAGATGCGGCTGCATGGCCGGTTGCAAGTGCTATTCGTCATTTCCGTGATGAGTTTGAATGGCATGTAAATGAGCCTAAAGCAGCAATGGAAGGTAATTATGGTTTAGCGCATTATGCTGATCCGTTGCCAGTTCCTGCAGCTCCAAGTGAATTAGTTAAATAAGATATGCGATGTGAGTATTGATTTGTAGATATTATCACATCCAATTCTCATATCTCATAGCTCAGTTCTATAAAAAGAAAATGTCAGAAAAGTTCAAAGTAACGATTGATAACATTGTAATAGAGGTTGACCCAGGAACAACAATCCTGAACGCTGCACGTATGATCGGTGGCGACATCGTTCCTCCGGCAATGTGTTACTATACTAAGTTACAAGGAAGCGGCGGTAAATGCCGTACCTGTTTAGTAAAAGTAAGTCAAGGTTCTGAAAAAGACCCGCGTCCAATGCCTAAACTGGTGGCTTCCTGCCGTACTACTGTTATGGATGGTATGGTAGTTCAAAATATTACGTCCCCGGAAGTAATTGAAGCGCGTAAAGGTGTTGTTGAGATTTTATTGATCAATCATCCTCTTGATTGCCCGGTTTGTGATCAGGCCGGCGAGTGTCATTTGCAAGATCTTTCATTTGAGCATGGTGCTGAACAAACTCGTTATGAGTTTAAACGCCGCACATTTGAACGTATCGATATAGGTGATAAAATACAGCTGCATATGAATCGCTGTATTCTATGCTACCGGTGTGTGTTTACCGCAGATCAGATCACTAATGAACGTGTTCATGGTGTCTTGAACCGTGGCGATGCTTCAGAAATCAGCACTTATATTACAAAGGCAGTTGACAATGATTTCTCCGGAAACATGATCGATGTTTGCCCTGTTGGAGCTTTAACTGATAAAACCTTCCGTTTTAAAAACCGTGTTTGGTTTACTAAACCTGTGGATGCTCATTGCGAATGCGATAAATGTTCAGGTAAAGTTACGCTTTGGTACAAAGGTGAGGATGTGATTCGTGTTACAGGACGTAAAGATCAATACGGAGAGGTGCAGGATTTCATCTGCAATACCTGTCGCTTTGATAAGAAGAAAACCAGTGATTGGACGATAGAAAAACCAACAGAAATTGATCCTCGTTCGGTGATTTCAGCCAATCATTACGAAATGGAGCACATGCTTCCTGTTATCGATAAAAAAATAATGTAATTCGTGATCTAAATTAGAAATGGAAGCAATCGTTATAGAAAAAATTATCCTGATCACTGTAATTCTGCTACTAAGCTTAGTTATAGCCATGTATATGACCTTGGCAGAGCGTAAGTTTGCAGGTTTTTTACAAGACCGTTTAGGCCCTAACCGTACCGGCCCGTTTGGTATTTTACAACCATTAGCAGATGGTGTTAAGCTTTTTACTAAGGAAGAAATTATTCCGGCTAACGCGAATAAAATGCTGTTTATTCTCGGCCCTTCTCTCGCTATGTTTACTGCTTGTATTGGATCAGCAGTAATTCCTTGGGGGCATGATTTAGTGATTGGAGGCAGAACCATCCCCCTTCAAGTTGCTGATATCAACGTAGGCGTGCTGTATATATTTGGAGTAGTTTCTTTAGGTGTTTATGGTGTAATGATTGGCGGTTGGGCATCTAACAATAAGTATTCTTTATTGGGGGCTATACGTGCTGCATCTCAAAACATCAGTTATGAAATTGCAATGGGACTTTCAATCATCGCTTTGTTGATGGTTACAGGAACCTTAAGCATGCGCGGAATTGCAGTAGGTCAAGCAGGTAATTTATATGGATGGGGCCCTTCAGGTATGGCTTGGAACGTGTTTTATCAGCCTTTAGGTTTTTTGATTTACCTTATCTGTATGTTTGCTGAAGCTAACCGTACACCATTTGACTTACCTGAGTGTGAGTCGGAGTTGGTTGCAGGTTACCACACTGAACACTCAAGTATGAAACTCGGTTTTTACTTGTTTGCTGAATACATCAATATGTTCATCGCTTCAGCAGTTGTTGCAACGCTTTATTTTGGCGGATACAACTTCCCTGGTCAGGATGCTATTGTTGGATCAGTTTCACCGTTTTTGTATACCCTTATTGGTGTTGCTGCATTATTCTTAAAAATCTCGTTCTTTTTATTCTTCTTCATCTGGATACGTTGGACAATCCCTCGTTTCCGTTACGATCAATTGATGAAGTTAGGATGGAATATATTAATACCACTTTCAATTGCCAATATCGTTATTACAGGTATTGTGATGTTTATGGCTGGTAAAGTGTAGTTTTACAGATTAGTTTGATAAAATGGAATCATTAAGTAATAGAAAGAAAGTACTTGAGCAAAAGCCGATGACTTTTATGGAACGCATGTATTTGCCTGCCATATTTCAAGGGTTATCGATTACAATTAAGCACTTTTTTAGAAAGAAGCCTACTATTCAATATCCTGAACAGAAACGTGAATTCTCACAAAACTTCCGTGGAATTCACTCGTTGAAACGTGATGAAGATGGACGTGAACGCTGTACAGCTTGCGGCTTGTGCGCATTATCATGCCCTGCTGAAGCGATAACGATGACCGCTGCTGAACGCAAGCCGGGAGAAGAAGGCTTATATCGCGAAGAGAAATATGCGGCGGTTTACGAAATCAATATGCTGCGTTGTATTTTCTGTGGTTTCTGTGAAGAAGCTTGTCCGAAAGAAGCAATTTACCTTGATGGAGATATTGCTCCTGCGAATTTTGAGCGCGACACTTTTATTTACGGTAAAGACAGATTGCTTGAACCTATTCACAACAAAGTACAAAATTCTTAAATTCGCGGCGTTTAAATCATGACAATAACACAGTCTTTATTCTATTTTCTGGCATTTGTGGCCATTTTCTGCTCACTATTAGTGGTGTTGGCTAAGAATCCTGTACACAGTGTACTGTATTTAATCATTACTTTCTTTGCATTTACGGGGCACTATATATTACTCAATGCACAGTTTGTGGGCATTGTAAATATAATTGTGTACGCCGGGGCCATCATGGTTCTGTTCCTGTTTGTGATCATGTTGCTTAATTTCAATGAAGGAACCGAAACCCATAAACCGAACCTGGTCAAATTCGCAGGAGCCATTACCGGCGGATTGGTATTGGTTGTATTGGTAGCTTCATTACAAACCCTTCAACAGTCAAATCCTGTTAAGCTTAACAATGCAGATATTGGGCTTGTTAAAAACCTGGGAAAAGTATTGTTTAATGAGTTTCTTTTACCATTTGAAGTTGTTTCTATCCTCTTCCTATCGGCTATGGTTGGAGCAGTATTATTAGCAAGAAAGGAGAATAACTAATATGGAAAACATTACTCAGGCTATTACACTGGTTCCTATTAACCACTATATCTTATTTAGCACAATCATTTTCATTATTGGCATCATAGGAGTTCTAACACGTAGAAATGCAATTATTGTTTTTATGTCGATAGAATTGATGTTGAATGCGGTGAATTTGTTACTTGCAGCTTTTTCCGCTTACAGAGGAGACGCGTCAGGGCAAATATTCGTATTCTTTATCATGGCTGTTGCAGCTGCAGAGGTTGCAGTAGGCCTTGCCATTATTGTTATGACCTATCGTAATACGAATTCGATTGATATTAACTTTTTAAACAAACTGAAAAATTAAGAGTACAGGTTTTAGCTCCTAACAAATTTAAAACTCATTACTTAAAACTTATTACTTAAAAATAATGGTAGAATCATTCGCCTGGCTGATACCAGTACTTCCCTTAATCGGATTTCTGATCAACGGTTTGGGCAATAAAAATATTCCAAAAAGCTTGGTCGGCATTCTTGGCAGCGCTACGGTATTAGGCGCTTTCATTATTAGCTTGATGATTTTCTTTCAGGTAAAAGCCGATCCATCACACGGTCCTTTCATTGTAACTCTTTTCGACTGGTTTTCGGTTGGAACAATGAAAATTGCTTTTTCATTTCAAATTGATGCACTTTCTTCAATCATGCTATTGATCATTACGGGTATTGGGTTCTTAATCCACCTTTACTCGATCGGCTATATGCATGATGATGAAGATTATGCACGTTACTTCGCTTACTTGAATTTGTTCGTATTCTTTATGTTGCTGCTTGTATTGGGCGCCAACTATTTAATTATGTTCATCGGTTGGGAAGGCGTAGGTTTATGTTCATACCTATTGATTGGATTTTGGTTCAAAAACACCGAGTATGCAAGTGCTGCAAAAAAAGCATTCATCATGAACCGTATTGGTGATTTAGGCTTCCTAATTGCCATGTTCATGATCTTTAGCACATTTGGTACGCTTAATTATACAGAGGTATTCTCTCAGGCCTCAACATTTTCTGTCGGAAATGGAACCCTATTAACAATCACCTTATTGTTATTTGTTGGAGCGATGGGTAAAAGTGCTCAACTTCCGTTGTACACTTGGTTGCCGGATGCCATGGCCGGTCCAACGCCTGTATCGGCCCTGATCCACGCTGCTACCATGGTAACTGCGGGTATCTATATGATCGCTCGTTCTAATATTCTGTATGCATTGTCGCCTGTTTCGTTGGCAGTAGTAGCTGGTATAGGTTTGGCAACAGCCATCTTCGCAGCTTCAATCGCGCTTACACAAAATGATATTAAAAAAGTGTTGGCTTACTCAACGGTGAGTCAATTGGGTTATATGTTCCTTGGTTTAGGAGTAGGTGCTTTCACCGGCGCATTTTTCCATGTATTGACTCACGCTTTCTTCAAAGCTTTATTGTTCCTTGGCGCCGGTAGCGTTATTCATGCAATGAGCGGCGAACAAGATATTCGTAAGATGGGCGGTTTGAAAAAGCATCTCCCAATTACTTACTGGACAATGCTGATGGGTACCATTGCAATTTCGGGTATTCCTCCGTTTTCAGGCTTTTTCTCCAAAGATGAAATCCTTGGACATGCTTTTGCCATTAGTCCCACCATTTGGGCTATTGGAGTTGCCGGAGCGTTGATGACAGCCTTCTACATGTTCAGAATGTTTTACCTTACTTTCCATGGTGAATTCCGCGGAACTGAAAAACAATTGCACCATTTGCATGAATCACCTATTACCATCACTTTGCCATTAATCATTCTTGCTATCCTTTCGGTAGTAGGAGGTTTCGTGGGTGTTCCTGAAGTTTTAGGCGGATCACATGAGCTTGGAGAATTCCTTGCCCCTGTATTTGCAGCTTCCGCTTCCTTGGTGCCTCATCATCATACACCGGAAATGGTAGAATACATCTTAATGCTTTCATCCGTAATTGGTGTTACCATATCTATTGGCTTTGCTTACTATACTTATGTGAGTAAGAAAGTTGTTCCCGCACCTGATTCAGTAATGCGTGAAGGAATGTCAAAAGCATCTTATAATAAGTTTTATGTAGATGAAATTTATGATGCAGTATTCAAGCGTCCATTAGATGCTTTATCACAGGTATGCTATAAAGTTGTCGACAATGCTTTTATTGATGGAATTGTTGAAGGATTCGGGCAGCTAACTCGTTGGAGCGCTGGTCAAGTTCGCTTGTTACAAAACGGAAATGTAGGTAGCTACCTGTTTATGATGGTAGCCGGTATTATTTTAATCTTGGTTTTAAACCTTTTGATATTTTAAAGATAGATGACACAACCAGGTTTACTAACAGTTTTTCTTATATTATTACCACTTGTTGCTTCTCTAACTTTATCACTTGTCAAAGGTGAACAAGTAAAGAAGCTGGCTCTTGTTTTTTCATTAGCTGAATTAGCTATTGGATTATTTGCATGGTCAAAATTTGATGCTGCCGATGCGCGTGCTCAGTTTTTATACGATACTAACTGGGTGGCTTCTCTCGGAATTCATTTCGCGGTAGGAATGGATGGAATCAGTATGTTATTGGTACTACTCACCGTTGTATTGGTTCCTTTGATTATTCTTTCTTCTTTCAAAAATGAATTCAAAAAGCCTAATGCATTATATGCCCTGATCTTATTCATGCAAGCAGGTTTAATTGGAGTATTTACTTCCTTAGATGCGTTTTTATTTTATGTATCATGGGAGGCCGCACTAATTCCGATTTACTTCATCTGTGCGATTTGGGGCGGCGAGGATAGAATAAGAATAACATTCAAGTTTTTTGTATACACCATCTTTGGTAGTTTGTTCATGTTGTTAGGTATTATCTACCTCTACTTCATGACTCCTGATCACTCATTTAGCTTATTGTCATTCTATCAGGTAAGCTTGAGTCCAACCGCTCAGTCATGGTTATTCTGGTGTTTCTTTTTAGCTTTTGCTATTAAGATGCCAATATTCCCTTTCCATACATGGCAACCTGATACGTATACTACAGCTCCAACAGCTGGTACAATGTTGCTATCAGGTATCATGTTAAAGATGGGTATTTATGGAGTTATGCGTTGGTTATTGCCAGTATTGCCAATGGGTGTTTTAGAATGGGGAAATACAGCCATGATACTTTCGGTAATTGGGATTGTTTATGCCTCAATCATTGCCTTTACGCAGAAAGATACTAAACGACTAATCGCGTATTCATCGATTGCTCACGTAGGCCTAATTTCGGCCGGTGTTTTTGCGTTGAATGTGCAAGGTATGCAAGGTGCCATGATTCAAATGGTGAGTCACGGTATTAACGTTGTCGGTTTATTCTTTGTAATAGAGATCATTTATCAACGTACTAAAACGCGTGAAACCTTTAATCTTGGTGGAATAGCAAATGAAGCGCCTGTATTGGCGACTTGTTTCATGATCATTATGTTGGGAGCCGTGGCATTGCCATTAACGAATGGATTCATTGGCGAGTTTATGCTGCTTAACGGTGTTTTTAATTACAACATTTTGCTTTCAGCAATTGCCGGTCTAACTATCATATTTGGCGCTGTTTACATGTTGCGTATGTATCAAAAAGTAATGCTTGGCGAAGTAAATAATGTTACTGCAGGCTTTACAGATCTATTCGCATCCGAAAAGGCTGTGCTTTTTATCATCTGTGCTTTAGTAATTGTAATAGGAGTTTATCCTAAACCAATTCTGAGTGTTTCGGAAGTAGCAGTTAATAACCTGCTTGAAGTGATAAAATTAAGAATGCAATAATTGAAACTCTAAATCCAAATATCTAGAATTTGGTAATAAGGTTTTAGAAAATCAGGTTTAGATATTAGAATTTTAACAATAATGACTTCGATAATCATCATAACAATAACCGCAATTGTAGTTCTCTATTTAGGATTATATAAGGCTCAAAAAGCATTGTTGCCTGTTTCAATATTGGGTTTATTAGCTTCAGGAGCTACTGCATTTATGGCATGGGGATCCGAGCTATCATATTTCAATGATATGATCGTGTTTAACAACTACGCTATTGCATTTACTATACTCTTGGTTGTAACAACCATTCTGATCTTCTTGCTATCACGTGATTATTTTGAACATATCAGTTCAAATGTAGCAGAGTATTATGCGATTCTTCTTTTTGCATTAGCAGGAGGAGTTGTTATGGTATCTTTCCAGAATTTATCCATGTTATTCATCGGCATCGAAATTCTTTCGGTGAGCATGTACATTATGGCGGGTATTAAAAGAAGAAATATTGCTTCCAATGAGGCTGCCTTGAAGTACTTCTTATTAGGAGCATTTTCTACCGGTTTCTTATTATTTGGAATTGCATTGGTTTATGGAGCAACAGGCTCTTTTAATATTGATCAAATAGCAGCACATGCATCAGAAAACCCGTTGTTGTTTAACGTCGGACTAACACTGATGTTAATAGCAATGGCCTTTAAAGTAGGTGTAGCTCCATTGCATTTTTGGACTCCAGACGTTTATCAAGGCACGCCAACATTGGTAACTACATTTATGTCTACTGTTGTGAAAACAGCTGGCTTTGCGGCTTTCCTTCGTTTGTTCACCGTTGCATTTGGTGCTAGTTCACACGTATGGATGGTCACCGTTTCCGTTATGGTTGTATTAACCTTATTTATTGGTAATGTTACAGCAGCATTTCAAAGCAATCAAAAGCGACTTTTAGCTTATTCGAGTATTTCACATGCCGGATACATGCTTATTGCAATTTTGGCTTTGGGCGGAGCATCAGCTAATTCTATCCTGATTTATTCAATTGCTTATTCTATTGCATCTGTTGCAGCATTTGGTGTTATGATTTTGGTTAAACAACAACGTGGATCTGATGACATTACAGCTTTCAACGGTTTAGCTAAAAACAATCCGGCCCTTGCTCTTATCATGACCATAGCTATGTGTTCATTAGCCGGAATCCCACTTACTGCAGGTTTCTTTGGTAAGTTCTTTATCTTTGGTACTGCGATTAGTGCTCATTATACTTGGTTAGTAGCTATTGCTGTATTAATGGCTGCAGTTGGCATTTACTACTATTTTAAAGTGATTATTGCAATGTACCTTCGCAAAGGGGAGGAAGGTAACATTATTCAGGTGTCAACTCATTACCAATTTGTGCTGGCTTTTTGCGCATTAGTTACTATCTTGCTCGGTGTACTTCCTGGCCTTATTACAAATCTCTTGTAGTAAGTATTGATAACACTTACTTTTATAACACCTTTGGCAGCCTTACGTATGAATGAATTTTTCGAGTTTATCCGCAATATCATCAACCCTGAATGGATATTGACACATGGAGGGTTATGGCTGCTTTTACTTATTGTATTTGCTGAGACCGGTCTTTTTGTAGGCTTCTTCCTGCCGGGAGATTCCTTATTGTTCGTAACCGGGATGGTGCTTTCTCGCACTCATGAAATATCAGGATTGGGGGTAATGCCTATACTTATTCTGGTTAGTGCCTGTGGTGTTGCCGGTAATTATGCCGGTTATTGGTTTGGCAAAAAATCAGGCCCATTGCTCTTTAATAAGAAAGATACTTTTTTCTTTAAGCAGCGGTATTTACACGCTGCTAAGAAGTTTTATGATAAGCACGGAGGTATGGCTATTGTTTTTGCCCGCTTCCTTCCATTTATCCGTACATTTGCACCTATTGTTGCAGGTATCGTGACGATGGATTATCGCAAGTTTGCCTTTTATAATCTGGTTGGCTGTGTAGCATGGGTTTTCTCAATGATACTATCAGGCTATTTTTTAGGGCGTGCATTTCCTACGTTGGCACAACACCTTGACTTAATAGTTATAGGTATAATTCTAGTTAGTATTGTTCCCGTGATTATTACATACTTTAAAAACAGAGTAAAATCAGGAGAGCTTGAAAAGGATTTAAGTGGAAAGAATTAATTACTAATATAAAAATTGAATACGAATATGGGAACAGACCCGTGGCACTCGGTTGAGCCGGGCGACAATTGTCCGGAAGTGGTAAATGCTATTATTGAAATTCCTAAAGGCTCAAAAGCTAAATACGAGGTTGATAAGAAGACAGGATTATTGAAACTTGACAGAATACTTTTTTCTTCAGTAATGTATCCTGCTAACTATGGCTTTATTCCTCAAACCTTCTGCGATGATAATGACCCTCTCGATATACTAGTGCTTTGCTCAGTAGATGTTATTCCATTGTCAATTATCGAAGCTAAAGTTGTGGGCGTAATGCACATGATTGATGGAGATGAACGTGATGATAAGATTATCGCCGTGGCTAATAATGACATGTCGGTTAATTACATCAATGATATTGCCGAACTTCCTCCTCATACCATGAAAGAAATTGTTCGTTTCTTCCAGGATTATAAAGCTTTGGAACATAAAAATGTTGTAGTTGAACATTTCTTAGGTAAGCGATATGCTTACAAAGTGATCAACGAAGCTATTGAGCTTTATAACAAAACATTCAGGACTAACAATTAATGTCTATGGCATCGGATGTCTCCTTTCTTGACATATTAGTCATTCTGCTATTAGTTTTTCTAAACGGATTTTTTGTAGCAGCGGAGTTTGCTATTGTAAAAGTTCGCGGATCCCAAATTGATCTAAAGGCAAAAGATGGCAGTGCCAATGCAAAAATGGCTAAACATATTGTCAGACATCTGGACGGATACCTGGCTGCAACCCAGCTGGGTATTACCCTCGCCAGTCTTGGCCTGGGTTGGCTTGGTGAAGCGACTATGTCGAAACTAATCCTAAACTTTTTTCATTTTATAAATATTCCTATTTCCGAAACAGGAAGCCATGCTGTTGCAGCTCCAATTGCCTTTGCATTTATTACCATATTGCACATTGTATTCGGAGAATTGGCGCCTAAATCATTAGCTATCCAGCGACCTATTGGGACTTCTTTGAACGTTGCCTACCCACTTCACTTCTTTTATTTAGTGTTTCGACCATTTATTTGGATACTGAATGGCTTAGCTAATGTGGTATTAAAGCTTATTGGTATAGATCCGGCTGGAGGGCATGATATCCATACTTCTGAAGAGTTGCAACTTATTTTAGATCAGGGAAAGGAAAGTGGGGCACTCGAGCATGCCGAGCATGAGTTAATTCAAAATGTGTTTGATTTTCAAGAACGCATTGTGAAGAATATCATGATTCCACGAACCAAAATAGCGGCTATCGATATAAAAACCTCTCCTGATGATGTCGTTAAAACAGTAGTTAATGAGGGTTATACCCGTTTGCCTGTTTATGATAAAACAATCGATAATATTATAGGTATTCTTCATTCAAAAGATGTGTTAGCACGGGTGGCCACCAAAAAGCCTATTGTGTTGAAAGACATGCTTCGAATGCCTTTGTTTACGCCTGAATCAAAGAAAATAAGTGATTTGCTTACCGAGCTACGCACTGAAAACAAGCCTATTATGGCCATTGTTATTGATGAATTTGGAGGAACGGCTGGGATGGTAACACTCGAAGACATTGTTGAGGAATTGGTTGGTGAGATTCAGGATGAGTATGATGAAGAAAAACCAATTGTTGAAGTAGTATCTGACGGAGAATTTATTGTAAACGCATTAGCTCCGATAGACGATGTAAATAAATTTCTACCTACTGAATTGCCTGAGGATGATGATTATGATTCAGTGGCGGGATTCATGAATGTGCTTTTTGAGAAGATTCCAGAGGTTGGAGAAAGTATCGATGCATACGGATACAATTTCACAATTCTTAAAAAGTCAAACCGCATGGTTGAATCTGTAAGAATAACTAAATTCAGTAGTGAACCAGGTGAAGGTCCTGAGTAAAACTATTTTGAGTTTTGGATTTCGGGTTTTGAATTTTATTTTTTTAACCCGTAACCCTCAATTTTAAATCTGAAATTAAAAGATGCACTTATTCTTTACACCCGATATTTCCGCTGATTTTTATCAACTCAGTGAAGAAGAAAGTAAGCACTGCGTACGTGTATTGCGGCTTGTAAAGAGCGATATAGTATTTTTGATTGATGGAAAGGGAGGGCTCTATAAAACCGAGATTATTGATGATCATCCTAAGCGTTGTATTTTAAAAGTCCTCGAAAAGCGAAGCGAATATGGCAAGAGGCCATTTAAGCTGCATGTTGCAATTGCTCCTACAAAAAATATGGATCGGTTGGAATGGTTTCTTGAGAAAATCACAGAAATTGGTGTTGATGAAATTACCCCATTAATTTGTCAACGCTCTGAACGTCGCGAGCTTAAAATTGATCGGCTGCAAAAGATTATTGTAGCAGCGATGAAGCAGAGTTTAAAGGCGTATCAGCCTGTCTTAAATGAGCCGCTTGAGTTCAGGAAATTAATTAATTCTGCATCGGAATCACAGAAGCTTATCGCCCATTGTTTGGAGACTGATCGAAAGTCTCTTTCGCAAGAATATAGAAGGGGAGAAAATGTTCTTATATTGATTGGACCCGAAGGTGATTTTTCTCCCGAAGAAATAGAAGCAGCATTGAAGAGTGATTTCAAAGCCGTAACTTTAGGAAACAGTCGCCTCCGTACTGAAACGGCCGGAGTTGTGGCTTGTGCTCAATTGAATTTCATGAACGAATAATAAAGCTCTATTTCTATGAGGATGGGTAAAAACAAATCAATTTTTGCTTCAATCGTATTAACCATTGCGCTGTCAATTGGCGTTTTCGGTCTTACTGCTTTTGCTCCTCCATCCTATAAACTAGCACGACTTAAGTATAATGGAGGGGGTGATTGGTATGGAAGTCGTACTGCCTTAACCAATCTCGCCGCGTTCTGCAATGAAGCTATAAATACAAATTTCTATTCGGACGAGGCCATTGTTGAGCCCGGCAGCCAGGAGTTGTTCAATTATCCTTACGTGTTTGCCACCGGACATGGCAATATCATTTTTTCTCAACAAGAAGCTGAAAATATGCGCAAATACCTTATTGGAGGCGGTTTTTTGCACTTGTGTGATAACTACGGATTTGATAAGTTCATCCGTGCAGAAATGAAAAAAGTGTTTCCTGAATTAGAATTTGTTGAACTGCCTCCTAGTCATCCTGTTTTTTCTCAGAAATATAAATTTCCTAATGGCCTTTTCAAAGTTCATGAACATGATGGTAAACGGGCACAAGGATTTGGTCTGATTTACCAGGGGCGTTTAGTGTGTTTCTATGATTATGAATGTGATTTAGGGAACGGTTGGGAAGATCAGGGTGTTTATCCTGGTGATTCAAAAATGATCCACCTAAAAGCGTTGCAAATGGGAGCAAATCTTGTTCAATATGCTTTAAGTAATTAGCTTTTCTGTTTTGTGCATCGTTTTTTCTACTTTCGCTGTACACAATTTTTAAGCATGTTAAAAGCTACAATCAATAAAAAAAACACCCTTGAAGTTAATATTTCAAACGATACCATTGTAATAGATGGTGCAACTTTTGAAGCTGATTTTTCGGAGCACACTTCCGGTATGTTTAACGTGATCAGTAATGATCGTTCTCATAATGCTCAAATTATAGAAGTCAACAGAGAAGAAAAAACAGCCATTATCCTTGTTAACAATAATAAATACACAGTTCAAATTAAAGACAAATTCGACGAGTTGTTGCACAGCTTAGGAATGGATAATTTGAATGCTCATAAGATGAACGATTTAAAGGCCCCAATGCCTGGCTTGGTTTTGAAGGTGTTAATTGCCGAAGGTCAAGAAGTTAAAAAAGACGATGGACTTTTGATTTTGGAAGCCATGAAAATGGAAAACTTAATCAAAGCCCCGGCTGACGGGGTTGTCAAATCAATTAAAGTGAAAGCTCAAGATAAGGCGGAGAAAAATCAAGTGTTAATTACATTTGTTTAATATTCAGTTGGATTTTAATTACGTCTAAAAGCACATTGCATATGCGCAAGTTATTCCTAATACTCCTTCTATGCTGTGTTGGTTGTATCGTTAGGGCACAGGTGAAATCTCCGGACGAGTTCTTAGGCTATCAACTAGGTAGCCGTTACACTCCACATTATAAAGTGCTGGCTTATTTTGATTATGTGTCAAAATCAGTAAATAATGTAAAACTGCAACAATACGGAACAAGTTACGAAGACAGGCCATTAATGCTGGCTATCATTACTTCTGCAGAAAACTTTTCTCACCTGGAAGAGATAAGAACGAATAACTTAAGGCTAGCGCGGGTTATTGATGGCCCAGTGAATGCAAAGCAGCCGGTAATTGTGTGGTTGAGTTATAATGTACATGGTAATGAACCTGTGTCGACAGAGGCGGCAATGCAAACCTTATACGAGTTGGTTAGCCCATCGAATGCAGCTACCAAAGAATGGTTGAAGAACACAGTAGTAATTATCGATCCATGTTTAAATCCTGACGGACGCGAGCGGTATGTGAATTTTTTTACCGAAAGAATGGGCCTGAAATCAAACCCTAATGTGAATAGTCGCGAGCACAAAGAACCATGGCCGGGCGGGCGAGCTAATCATTATTTGTTTGACCTGAATCGTGACTGGGCTTGGCAAACACAACAAGAAACGCAGCAACGTTTAGCCGTTTACAATCAATGGATGCCTCAGGTCCATGCTGATTTCCATGAAATGGGAATCGATGAAACCTATTATTTTGCTCCGGCAGCCGAACCCTTCCATGAAACAATCACACCCTGGCAGCGAGAGTTTCAAACAACGATTGGCCGTAATCATGCTCATTACTTCGATAAAAAAAGTTGGCTGTATTTCACTAAGGAGGTATTCGATTTATTGTATCCTAGTTATGGAGATACCTTCCCGTTATTTAATGGCGCCATCGGTATGACCTATGAGCAAGGTGGTTTAGGGAGGGGTGGCGTATCGGTTATTACAAGCAAGGGAGATACACTCACGTTGGTTGATCGTATCGCACATCATACCACAACTGGGCTTTCAACCATTGAAGCATCTTCATTGAATGCTCGAAAGGTCGTCGCTCAGTTTGAGCAATATTTTAATACCAATAAAACGAATCCTTCAGGTATATATAAAACCTATTTAGTTAAAGGGGAAAACCCTCAAAAGCTCAAAACATTCGCAAACTTTCTTGCCCAAAATAATATAGAATATGGATATGGCTCTGCCACTAAAACGGCTTCGGGTTACAATTACTTTAGCGGAACAAAAGAATCGTTTTCTGTTGAGCCAAACGATTTAATAATTAGCGCTTATCAATCAAAATCAACATTTATAAGAGTTTTATTTGAGCCACAGACGAAGCTAAAGGATTCAATTACGTATGATCTTACGGCATGGTCACTGCCGTATGCATGGGGCTTAAAAAGTTACGCTCTGACGGAGCGATTAAATGCGTCATCAAAAACTCCTCCTGTTGTTGCTGCTTCAACTATTAAAGCTGAAAAACCACTTGCTTATTTACTAAACTGGAACAGTCTCTCTAGTGCAAAGGTCTTAACAAAACTACTTGCTGCCAAAGTGAGAGTTCGTTATGCAGAGGTAGGTTTTGATATAGCAGGTAAGCACTATCAGCCAGGTTCATTAATCATCGCAAGAACCGGCAACATACGTCTCGGTGATCAGTTTGATAAAATTGTGAAACAAGCAGCAGAAGAAAATAATATTAATCTGGAAGTGGTTAATTCTGGTTTTGCCGATAAAGGAATCGACTTTGGATCAAGTTCTGTGCATGAAATTTCAGCGCCTAAAGTAGCTGTTTTAGCTGGTGATGATGTTTCTGAAAATGCTTTTGGTGAAGTGTGGCATTTTTTCGATCAACAGTTGCATTACCCGATTGATGTATTGGAAACCCGTTATTTAAATGATGTTAATTTAGCTGAGTATAAGGTGATCATTGTACCTGATGGGAATTATTCCGATTTCTTTGGCGATAAACAGTTTAATGAAGTAACAGAATGGGTGAAAAATGGCGGTCAGTTGATCCTAATGCAAGGCGCTGTAATGCAGGCTGCCGGAAAGCCTGCACTGCGTTTAAAAACGAAAGTCGATAATGTTGATGCGCCCAAAACGCCATACGCTGAATTGAATAAATATGAAGAAATGGGGCGTAGCGCTTTAACCCAAACTATTCAAGGCAGCATTTTTAAGTTACATATTGATAACAGTCATCCCCTGGGTTTTGGTTACCCTGATTATTACTATACGCTTAAGTTAGATGCCAATTTATATCAGTTTTTATCCAAAGGCGGTTGGAATGTGGGATTCTTGAAAAAGGATGGCTACGTAAGCGGGTTTGTTGGTGCAGGTGTAAAAGTAAAATTTGCTGATGCAATGGTTTTCGGAGTTGATGATATAGGGAAAGGACACGTTACTTACATGGCTGATAATCCCTTGTTTCGTAGTTTCTGGGAGAATGGTAAGCTATTGTTTGCTAATGCCGTGTTTATGGTAGGACAATAATAACTACATACGCTTAAAGCCATCGATAACTCGTTCCTTTAAATTGCTGTTATTGAAATGGAGTTTTACCTCATACCATACCTTGTTGGATTCAGTGTTGTAAGCCAATTTTACAGGTGCAAGAACCCGGTAGTGGTCGTTCCCCAAATCAGTTACAATCATTTCATTTGCTGAAATGTCGAGCATGGTTGTGTAATTCTTAAGCTTTTCCGTTGCGTAATTCCTTGCTGATAATTTTACAGCATCTTTATCGGTACAACTTTTGGCATCATGAGATCCAAAAAAGTGTGTCGCTTCTCCTGTTAGCAACAGAGCAACGATCACGTAACATAACCGATAAAAGAGATAGGCTTTCATATTCAGTCTATATGACGTTGTTGACCAATAGAATGTTGCACTTTCGATTATTTATTTTTTAAAGTACTGCTTCTTTAATTACGCGGCTCTGAAATACTTTTTACTTCCCAACTATCACGTTCTGAACTTGCTTTTCCCGGTTTCCTAGCAATAGTTACATATACTTCAGTAATTTCTTCTTTGTTTTTTGTTATTTGGGTTCTTATGTTATACCAGTTGTCGACCATGAAATTTACGGTTTGATCATCTGAGTTGATAGTAATCAATGTGTTACCTGTACTAAGCTGTTTTATAATAGCTTCTCGGGCAATATCTTTCAGCATGTTATCAAATGTGTCGCTTTCATCATGTTGATAATGAACAGGGCTCTTTCCTTCTTCGCATTTTAAACCTTCCGCTCCCATGATCCATGTTCTAGTTTTATCCGTTGAGTTATCGCATTCATAATAATAGGGATCACGAAGAATCTGTTCAACAGCCTGATCAATCACCACTTTTGAATTTACAGGTAATTGTAAAATCAACTCTACTTCTTGTTTTCTCCATAAACTGCCTGTCTGCAGTTCGGCATTGCGATTAAATGTAATTACACTGTCTTTCTGAGAGAAATTGTAAATAATACCTTGTGCGTTACGGATAGCAGTGTCAAAATTAGTTCCCCTTGCTTTGTAAATCTTAATTAGATGAGCTTTGGTGTCGGGGCTTTTTTCGATACGCAAATCAACATCTACAACTTCAAATCCGTTATATCTATAGACCTTGAAACCGTTTTTTATAGTAATGTTGAAATGTAAACTGTCAGAATGATTTAATATTTTTCGATCATCGGCATTGAGGTAAAACACATTGTTTGCTGAGGGGGAAATGTCAATAACCTTACGTAAAGAGGCTTCCTCTTTAAAACCTCTGGCGGTTTTAGCAACAAAAAAACCGCCAATAGCAAATGCACAAAGCCAAATGGCAAGTAATGAAAGGCTCGCCACTCTATTTAAAAGCATTTTATTGAAGATGATCCTAGTGCCAAGCAATAGAATCATAAAAGCAGGAATGAATAGCAGCAAGAATAAACATAGATAAGTACCCGTACGATATGCAGGATCCACCAACTGCAAATTATGCGTGTCAGACATTAATCCAAGAAAAATACCTGACCCAGTTGTTATTCCGAATAAAGCAACGACTGCAGTAATTATCAAAACTATGCCCAACAGAATCACAATTGCTTTTGCCAAAGCTTTAATTAGGGATCCTAAGATTTCGAAAAAATCGTTGAAAAAAGTTTTGATTTGAGAGTTGTTTTTAATTTCGGCAGCCTTATCATTAACGGCTTTTTTAATGTTAGCAAGATTTGCCGCTTCTCCTTTTACAGCCATTTTGTCGGCGATTGTTTTGGCCGTAGGAAGCACTATCCATAAGATTAAGTAAGCCAATATCCCGATACCCCATGTACAAGCAAATAATGCCCAAATTAAACGGACCCAAGTAGGGTCAACTGCCAGGTAATTAGCAAGCCCAGCGGCTACACCGCCAATAATTTTATTATCCGCATCTCTAAACAAGCGACGTTTTACTTTTTCCGTTTCAGCGCTTGGAGCATAGGTTGATGTACTTTCTTTCTGTTCTGATTCATTCAGCTCAAAATCACTAATGGTACCCATTTTTGCCATTACTTCTTGCACATCAGCTAAAACAACTACCTGTTTGTTTTCAACCGCTAGTTTTTCGGTGAAAAGTTCCGCGATGCGGTTTTCGATATCGGTAATAATTTCAAAACTGTCTGCTGAGGTTGAGAAATGTAGTTTTACCTGGCTTATATATCCTTTAAGGATTTCGTATGCATCTTCTTCAATGTGAAAAATAATGCCGCTTATATTTATAATTATCGTCTTATTCATCGAAGTAGTTTTTGCTATTAAAGGTTGTTGGTTTCAGCATCAGTTGCAGGTTGTGCATTCCTGTGTGTGGTTGTATTTACAGCATAGGCTAGCTCTTTCCACGTTAAATCAAGTTGTGCCAGTACTTTTTGTCCGGTTTCAGAGAGCTGATAATATTTGCGGGGCGGACCAGAAGCTGACTCCACCCAATTATACACCAACAGTTCGTTGTTTTTCAGACGAGTTAGCAATGGGTATAGTGTTCCTTCAACAACTAATAATTTTGCATTGCGTAGTTCTGCTATTATATCTGAGGCATATATCTCCCCCCGGGAAATGATCGACAGAATACAATATTCCAGTATTCCTTTCCTCATTTGGGTTTGGGTGTTCTCTACTATCATGATACAAAGATATATGCTTTTCAATATACTATGCAATACAAAGTACTATATGTAATAAACTTGTTACGATAATTGTTTATTGGGGAGGATTTGAAAAAATAAAAAATACTGGATTTATAGGATAAAAGAGGCGATTGTTGAGGGATGTGATTTCTAAAATGGAGTAAAATTCATAACAAGCTCCTGTAGTCACGCAGCCAGGTTGTTTCTGCAGAGTTATTATAAATAGTTAAATAATTAATAATCAATTAGTTAAGTAATTATTTTTTTGTAAATTAATACTTTATTCTAAAGATATCGCTCTATGAAAAAAAGTCTACTATTATTAATGGGCTTGCTGTTAATCGGATTTGCATCAATAGCCCAAACTAAAACTATTTCAGGAACAGTTACTTCTGCTGATGATAAACAAGCATTGCCTTCAGTGAGTGTTATGGTAAAGGGGACCAATGCGGGTACACAAACCGATGTAAATGGTAAATACTCCATATCCGCAGCCGTTGGAAGTACCCTAAGTTTTTCATTTATTGGCTATCTCTCAAAGGAGGTTGTTGTTGGTTCGTCAAACGTTATTAACGTTTCCCTTTCAAACGATAGCAAACAGTTGGGAGAGGTAGTTGTAACCGCCTTAGGAATTCAAAAGGCAAGTAAAAGTTTAGGTTATGCAACTGGTGCTGTAAAAGGTGATGAACTTAACCAGGCTCGAGAAGTAAACGTGGCCAACTCATTGGCAGGTAAAGTTGCCGGTGTTAGCGTTACGGCTCCTGCATCTGGACCGGGTGGAGCGGCCAATGTGATTATTCGGGGTTCGTCTTCCCTTACAGGTTCAACACAGCCACTTTACGTGCTTAATGGTGTTCCAATGGATAATGGAAATTCAGCAAGCCCGACCAATGTTCCTGGCTCGGGAAATAGTAACGGTTCGGCCGGTCAGTATGGAGGTGCTGATTTGGGTGACGGAATCTCAAACATCAATCCTGATGATATTGAATCAATTAGTGTTTTAAAGGGTGCCGCCGCAGCCGCTTTATACGGCTCAAGGGCTGGCTCGGGTGTGATTATGATCACAACGAAATCGGGTAAAGCTCAGAAAGGCATTGGTGTTGAGTATAATACCACGTATCAATTTGATAAAATAAATAACCTTACCGATTTTCAATATGTATATGGTTCAGGCAATCAAGGTCTTAAGCCAACTACTGCTGCCCAGGCTTTTGCAGCCGGAGCTCAAAGTTGGGGAGCTAAACTCGACGGATCGAGTGTTGTGCAATTCGACGGAGTGTCCCGTCCATATGTTGCCAATAAGAACAATATTGATGATTTTTATCGTACCGGTGGTACTTATATCAATACAGTTGCTTTAAATGGCGGAACAGAGAATGCTGCATTTCGTTTTTCGGCTAATAATTTGACTAATCAGGCCGTTATACCTAATTCAGGCTTAGATCGCTGGAGTTTTAATTTAGGGTCAAATGCCAAATTGGGTAAAAAAGTTTCAGCGGATGTAATTGTTAACTACACAGTCGAAAGTGCTAAAAATCGGCCAAATCTATCCGATTCTCCTGGCAACGCGAACTTCGGCATTACATTTCTACCTACCAGTCTTAGCGCAAGCCAAACGCTTTCGCCTGGTTATGATGCTAATGGCAATGAAATTCAATTTGATGTTAATCAATTCATAACTAACCCTTATTTCGCAGCTAATAAATTTATTCAGGATACACATCGTAATCGTATCATAGCAAATGCGAGTGTAAAGTATAATATTTTGGATTGGTTGTATATACAAGGTCGTGTGGTTCAAGACGCCTATAATGATCGTTATACCCGCGTAACCCCAACAGGAACCGCCTACCTTGCTGAGGGCAGCATGGATGATAACAGTACTCGTTTTTCTGAATTGAACTCCGATATTTTAGCAGGTTTAACTTATAAAATCACACCTGATATAAGCCTCGATGCTACAGCCGGTACTAATTTTATGAGAAGAAATGCTGAGATTACCAATATTTTTGGTTCGTCATTCGCCATCCCATTTTTGTACATTATTCCAAATGCAACAGGGCAAAGGAATAGCTACTTTAATTATAAAACACGTATTAATTCTGTTTATGGAACTGCCGACTTGGGATACAAAGGCTTTTTGTATTTAAATCTGTCTTTGCGTAATGATTGGTATTCGACACTATCTTCACCTACCTCAACGAAAACTTCTTATCTATATCCTGCTGCAAGTACTTCTTTTATTTTCAGTGAATTATGGAAGCCAGATGCCTTAACTTATGGTAAGTTTAGAGTTGGATATGCTGAAGTTGGTGGTGGAGGAGACGTTCCCTACCAAACTAGCTTAGGCTATAATGTGCAAGGAACAATTAGCGGAACGCCAATTGGTCAGATCGTGAATGGATCTATTCCGAATTCACAAATAAAACCAAGGGCTATTAAAGAGTTTGAGATAGGCACCGAATTGAAATTTTTCCAAAATCGATTTGGTGTTGACTTTACCTATTATGACAAGAAAATAAATAATGACATTGTTCCGGTTACTACCTCTATTTCAACAGGATATACGTCGGCAGTGTTGAATATAGGTAAGCTGAAAAACAATGGGGTAGAGTTATTACTTACCGGAACGCCTGTAAAATCTTCAAGTGGATTCACCTGGAACGTATCTTTTAATGGTTCCTACAATAATAGTGAGGTAGTTAGTTTAGCAAGTGGTTTAACAAGTATTCAAGTAGGTATTTCTCGAACAGGTAATGCATTTATTCAACAGGTAGTTGGAAAACCGGCATCACAAGTTATGGCGTTTGATTATGAACGTGATGCAAGTGGAAATATTGTGAAGGATGCTAATGGGGTTCCGGTGCAAGGGGATTTGAAAGCGTATGGTTCAGGACTCTATAAATATAATTCAGGCTTAAATAACGAATTCTTCTACAAGAACATTAACCTGTCTTTTTTGATTGACGGCAAATGGGGGGCTAAAATATTCTCAGCAACCAACTACTATGCTACTGTTAATGGTTTAGGTAAAAATACTTTAGTCGATCGGGATAAAGCCGGTTTTGATGCTCAATCTTATTACGGAAATTTTGCACAAAATGTATCCGGTCAGTTTGTTGAAGATGCAAGTTTTATCAAACTCAGACAGGTAATTCTGGGCTATAACTTTCCAACAAAAATGTTCGACAATAAAATTCAAGGGTTGAAAGTAAGTTTCGTTGCCCGAAATCTGGCAATCCTAATGAAACATACTACCAATATTGATCCGGAATCAAACTATAATAATACAGCGGCCCAAGGCCTTGAGTTGGCCGGCGTACCTCCGGTAAGAAGTTATGGCTTTAATCTAAGCGTTAAATTCTAGTCAATTTTGTTTGATTTAATTTAAATGATCTAGCGATGAAAAAATTATATGTCAAAATATTCACAATAACAGCCATAATCATGGGTGTGATTACCAGCTGTACTAAGGATTTTCAATCTGTAAATACTGACCCGACTACTGTACCTGCTGATGAAGTAGATCCTAGTTTATTGCTTTCAAACGTTGAATTGACTTATACGGGCTCAACTGATTTTTCTTATGAAACCTGGAGGGCAAATTTGATTTATTGCTCAGTAATGATGCAGCAATTATCATCGGTGAATGGATATTGGGTAGGAGATAAGTCGCGGCGAAACGATGCTTACCTTTCGGCTTATTGGGAAAAATCTTATTCTGAGCAGGTAAAGCCTGTTGTGGATTTGGTGACTTTAACAGCCGATAAACCGGAGCATAATAACTTGCATCAAGTGGCAAGAATCATGAAAGCTATGGTTTTTCATCGGATTACCGATTTATACGGCGATGTTCCTTATTCAGAGGCTGGTTTAGGGTATTATAATCAAATTTTAACTCCAAAATATGATGCTCAACAGGCCATTTATATGGATATGCTTAAAGAGTTAGATGAGGCCTCGCAAGCCCTTGTTCTTACTGGCGGCGATGTAGTTAAAAATGACATTATCTACAATGGGAATATTGTAAATTGGCAAAAGTTTGCCAATTCTTTAGAATTGCGCCTGGCCATGCGTTTAGTAAAAGCGGATCCTGCTACGGCCCAAACGTATGCTGCAAAAGCCATTGGGAGAGGCATTTTTGATAGTGAAACACAGGATGCAAAGGTGTTTGGCGATGAAGCCGGCGACCGTTTAACCAAAAATAGAAACGCGCAGGTTATTCTTCAGGGATACGAGCGATCGGCCGACCGCATTTCTCAAACATTTGTGAATTGGTTCAAGAGTAAAAATGATCCACGTTTAGCTTTATATGCAGAAACCTCAACAGGTGCGCCCGCGAATGCCTCCTCAATCGGAATGCCTAATGGATATGACTTGGGTGGCGTGAAAAGTATTGAAACAGCACCCGGATATCCCGGCACTTTAGACGGCTATGTGCAAAATGCCACAAAGACGATTCAGTTTAATAGTCCAACCTTTTTTATGACCGCAGCAGAAGCGCAATTACTAGCAGCGGATGCTGTGCAAAGAGGCTTCGTTGGCGGTGATGCAAATGCTTATTTTAAGAAAGGAGTAAACCTGGCAATACGCTCATTTGCTTATTATGGAATCGCTGGTACACAGGCTGCAGCAGATACCTATACTGCCACATTGAATCTTACTCCCGGAGCGGAGTTGCAGGATATTAATGAACAAATATGGGCGACATGTGGAGGCACCTATAATTTTTACGAATCGTATGCCAATTGGCGCCGTACAGGCTTTCCTGCTTTAATACCAACAGTCTACCCTACTTCGGTAATAGGGGCTGTTATTCCTCGTCGTTTTACTTATCCAATAGCTGAACAATCGGTTAATTTAGCTAATTATAATGCCGCTGTTGCAGCCCTTCCGGGAGGCGATGTCTTGACAAGTCGTGTTTGGTGGGATAAGTAAGTATTCCTTTAAGAAAAAATTATTTTGAATAAGGAATAAAATATTATGTAAGTATAGTGTGCAGATGGCAGTCTATTGTTTGGCATTTTTAGGTTTTTGCGATAGTTTATCTCAGCTGTTCTCTTTATTAGGAAAAAAAACCGTAAAAAATCTTCATAAACAGCAAAGATGTTGTTACAAAAGAGGTCTTTTTAGGCCTTTTTTTGTAACAAATCAATGACCTTTATGTAACATAAAAGTGACAAATGATATAATTTTGTAACATGGATGTTACAAATGTTGTAAATAGTTGTTCTATATTAAGTCTAGTTGTTTGCTAGTGTAATTTAAAAAAACTGATAATCAGTTAATTGATTCTGCGAAAGCTGCAAAGATCTTTAAGTGATAAAATTTCCTGTTTCATTTCCCATTTTTAATTGTAACAAGTATGTTACAATTAGTTTTGTTCTCCCTCTTCATCCCAATAGTTTCGGAGCATCTTAAACAAATGAAGTTATATGAAGAAAAGGTTACTTTATGTGATTGCTTTGCTCTTTTTTATTGCAAGTTCGGCAATCGCCCAGAACCGTACAGTTACAGGTACGGTGAAGGCAAAATCTGATGGCGGTCCCATCCCCGCGGTAAGCGTAGTTATCAAAAACACTACAATCGGTACCCAGACCGATTTGGATGGTAAGTTTAGTTTGTCTGTTCCTTCGGGTGCTACATTGGTGTTTAAATCCATCGGATTTGCCGCTCGTGAGATCACCCTCGGTACAGCGAGTGTTATTAATGTGACACTTGAAGATGACAGTAAACAGTTAGGAGAGGTTGTTGTAACAGCCTTGGGTATTTCTAAAGAAAAGAAAGCTCTTGGTTACTCTGCAACTGCCGTAAAAGGTGAAGATCTGAACAGAACGTCGCCTGTAAGCATGATGGATGGTTTACAAGGTAAAGTTGCAGGTGCAGAAATTTCATCACAATCAGGAGCTCCCGGTGCATCGTCAAAAGTTATTTTGCGTGGTTATGCATCGTTAACTGGTAACAATCAACCACTTTATGTAGTGGATGGTGTGCCAATTAATAACACTGCATCTGTGAGTGCTTTAGGTGTTGCCGCTGGTGCTGCTACTAACAATTCGGTTTCACGTACAACCGACTTTGGTAATGGTGCAAATGACATTAATCCTAATGACATTGAGTCAATGTCAATTTTGAAAGGTGCAGCTGCTACTTCACTGTACGGTTCACGCGCTTCTTCCGGTGTAATTATTATCACTACTAAAAGTGGTAAAGCAGGAAAAGCTAAAATCGACTTTAACTCATCATCAACGTTTTCTGAGGTTTTATTTACCCCTACTTTACAAAGCGTTTATGGACAAGGTTGGTCAGGTACGTATGATTCACAAGAAAATGGTAGCTGGGGCCCGAAACTGGATGGAGCGATTCGTCCTTGGGGTAATACAATCGACGGTACCAGATTGACAAAGCCGTTTGTGGCAAACACCAATCGTTTTAAAGATTTTTATACTACAGGTAACGAGTTAAATAACTCACTTGCTATCAGCGGTGGAACTGATAAAAACTCTTTCTACTTGTCGTATGGTAATATCAATAGCGATGGTATCATTCCTACCAATATCGACTCATACAAGCGTAATACCTTGGCCTTGAGAGGAACTTCAGTACTGGGAGACTTGAAAGTTTCTGCCTCATTAAACTACGTAAATCGTGATGCAAAAGCGGTAAGTACTGGTCAGGGAACTGCAACCGGAGCAACATTGTTCCAGGAACTGATTCAGGTTCCGGTTGATATCAACATCAACTCAATTAAAGATTATCATAACGTTTATAATAACGTTGATAATTTCTATACCCCGTATGCTCAGAATCCATTTTTTACCATTAATGAAAATGGCAATAATTTCTCATCTGAACGTTTCTACGGAAACACCGGTTTAGATTATAAGTTCGCGAACTGGTTGTCTGCAGCCTGGAAAGTAGGTTTTGACGTAACTGATTCAAAATTGAGAGATTGGCAAGCGGTTGCTGCTCCTAAAGCAGGATCAAATAACGCAAGTAAAAAACCTTTTGTTGGTGGTGTGCAAGAGAACAACGACTATCGCAAAGAGTTGAACACAGACTTGATGTTAAACTTTGATCAAAAACTAAGTTCAGACTTTTCACTCAATGGTTTAGTAGGTGTTAACGTGAATGAGCGTGATGCTCGTATCGTTAATACAAGAGTTGAAGGACTGATCCTTGAAGGGTTTTATGATCTTTCTAACTCCGCTAACGCTCCGGCTGCAACCTCGTTTTACTCAAAACGTCGTTTAGTCGGCACTTATGCTCAAGCTAACTTGTCATTTAAAGATTACTTGTATTTAACTTTAAATGCACGTAACGACTGGTCGTCAACATTGCCAAAAGATAAAAACTCTTTCTTTTATCCTGGAGCTAACGTAGGTTTTGTGGTGACTGATGCCTTCAAGAACCTTCAGGGAACTGCACTGTCTTTCGCTAAGATTCGTGCAAGTATTGGTAAAACAGGTAACGATGCAGGCCCTTATTCTATTGCTAACTACTTAACTGCAGGTAGTGCTGCTTTAGGTTTTGGTCAGTTAAATTTCCCATTAAACGGAGTTGGCGCATTTGAAGTTAGCAACATTATCGGTAACCCTACTTTGCGTCCTGAGTTAACTACTGAGTATGAGTTAGGTGCTGATTTACGTTTCCTTAAGAATCGTGTTGGTATTGACTTTGCGTTCTATAACAAAACTACTAAAGATCAAATTCTTGCCGTTCCGGTTTCTGCAGGAAGCGGTTACACCTCAAGAATTACCAACTTTGGTAAAATTGAAAACAAAGGTATTGAAGTTGCATTGAACCTTACTCCAATTAAAGGAGAGCATTTTACTTGGGAGGCAACATATACCTACGCAAAAAACCAAAACACAGTATTGGAATTACCTAACAGCCTTAAAGAGGTGGTTTTAAATACTGCTTATGGTGTTGATATGGTTGCTATCGTTGGTCAGCCACTTGGTGTGATCAAAGGACATACTGCTAAAACTTCTCCTGATGGAAAAGTAATCGTTAACGCAACGACTGGTATTCCATTAGTGGCTCAGGATAAAGTTGCTTATGGCGATATCAACCGTAAGTTCTCTATGGGCTTGTCGAACAAATTTACTTATGATAACTGGGCGTTAGGATTCTCGTTCGACTTCCGCAAAGGTGGTTTAATGTACTCATACACTTCACGTCTTAACTATTTTGTAGGTAATGCTGTTAATACACTCCTGAATGATCGTCGTCCGTTCCTGGTTCCAAATTCAGTAAATGAAGTAGTTGCTACCGATGGTACAGTTACGTATGTTGAAAACTCCACTGCGGTGGGCACATCAAACATTGCTAACTATTTTAACCAAACAAGCAACAACAGTATGTCAAGAAACAACGTAATTGATAAGTCGTTTATCAAAATGCGTGACATTACGTTGAGCTATCAGTTCCCTAAATCATTGGCAACGGCAGTGAAAGCTCAAAATGCTTCCCTTTCAGTTTACGGTCGTAACCTTTTTGTTTGGGTACCTAAAGGGAACTCGTTTATTGACCCAGAGGTTTCAACGTTTAGCAATGACTTAGCAGGTGAATTTGGTGAATTTGGTGGTGGTCCAAGCGTACGCTCGTTTGGTGTATCATTAAAAGTTGGTTTTTAATTTTAGATAAACATGAAGAAGAGATTTTTATATAAATCAACCCTATTGTTGTCAGCGGCAATTTTGCTTTCAACAACAGCATGCCAGGATTTTCTGGATGTGAACAAGGATCCTAGCAATCCGGAGGTTGTTCAGGGACAACCTGTCTCAATATTTCCTGCCGCAGTTGCTTCAACAGCAGGTACTGTAGGTGCTCAATATGCAATTGTAGGTGGTATTTGGAGCCAGTTCTGGACCCAGAGTGCATCAGCGAATCAGTTTAAAGATATTGATTCTTATAACCTTACGGCATCGAGCATGAATAATACCTTTGATGAGGTGTATTCAGGAGCATTGAATGATTACCAATTTGTGATTAATAAATCAGAAGCTACCGGCGATTGGTTCTACTTCCTTGCCGGTACAGTTATGAAGGCGTATACTTTACAAGTAATGGTTGACCTTTACAATAAAGTTCCTTACTCTGAGGCTTTTCAGGGTTTAAATAACCTGACGCCTAAATATGATGATGGAGATAAAGTGTATGCAGGTTTAATTGCAGAGTTGGATAAGGCTTTATCAAAAGATTTCGCCGCTACAACAAACTCAACTCCGGGTGCCCGCGATATTGTGTTTGGCGGTAGTGTTGATAAATGGAAACGCTTTGCCAATACATTGAAACTTAAAATGTATATGCGTATGATTTATGCAAAGCCAACTGAGGCATTAGCGGGTATTTCTAAATTATATTCAGATGGCGCTCTTTTCCTTACATCAGATGCCGCAATGGGTGCTGCTGTTTTTCAGGATGCACCGGATAAGTCAAATCCATTGTACGAGTATAACAACCGTCGTTTAAATACTACTACCAATTTACGTGCAAGTACTACTTTTATGTCATGGTTAGTAGCAAATAATGACCCTCGTATTGCTTCTGTTTACAAGTTTGGAACGGCAACAACTTCTTATTCGTCATTAAACCAGGGCGATTTTAATAACACGGCCACTACTGCAATTAGAAATGCAGTTTCGATTGCAAATATTACGCCTTTAGCTCCTGTTCATTTTATTTCAACAGCTGAGTCTTACTTTTTGCAAGCTGAAGCAATTGAGCGTTTAACACCTAATGCGCCAGCGGCTAAAACTGCGTATGATAATGGCGTTAAAGCAGCTTTTGCACAATATTCACTTGATGGGTCAAGCTTTATAGCTACAGGTGCAAAGTATGCCTATCCGGCAACAGGTACATTTGACCAAAAATTAGAAGCTATTATTACTCAAAAATGGGCTTCAATGGTTGGGTCACATGCGTTGGAGGCATTCTTTGAGAAAAATCGTACCGGTTTCCCTAAAACAAGCGCAGTTTATTCAGATAGTCCATCGTATGTACCTGGACAAATTGTATATCCGAAAGAGGGTATTACTCAAGGCTTATTCGCAAAACGTTTGATCTTCTCAGATCGTGATCGTCAACGTAATCCAAACGTACCTGCAATGGTTCCAGTTACTACCAAAGTTTGGTGGGATGTTAAATAAATAGGAGAAAAAACATGTTGAAGAATTTTAAATCAATAATAACTATGGCATTGGTGCTAGTCGCAGCGACAGCCATTACTTCTTGCGAAAAGGCAGGAAGTGGAGATATTGAGTACATAGCCCCAGCCGGAAAGTTGGCTGGAGAGTGGTTTGTGACTGTAAAAGATAAGGCTGCACCAGCTGTAATTGTGGTTAATTACAGGCAGATATCAACCTTTAACTCAGCTAATTCAGGTAACGAGCTTTGGATTCAAGCAAGTGGTGCTACAACAGGATTGACCGGTTTGTCATCGTATGGGGTAAAAGTAAGAACAACTGCAGATGCAAATGCGTTAACTTTTTCAGCTAAAAATGGTGCAAACATTTTGACTACTGCAGGTTTGGCTCCAACCGTTAATGTTTTATCGGGTAAAGTTTTCAAAGGTGCAGGTAAGTCGCTTACCGGTGCTACAGTTGATAGTATTTATATGGAAGTAGAATATTCTACTAAGGCTGGTAAAACATATATTATTTCAGGTCATCAGCGCAGTGGATTTCCTGCCGACCAACCGGCTGTTAAATAGATTTTTTACTTACTATAAAGGCTGCCCCGTTTTTTGGGCAGCCTTTATTTTTCGGTTGGATATCATACGTTTAAATTCTTGTTTTTACTTTAAGAAAGCATCTATTACCTTCTCCGCATTTCTAAAACGGGTTTCTCCTAATCCAGAAATGATTTCATAGTTGGCGTTTAAAGCGTTTAATTCCCTTTCGTAAAGGTCAAAGAAATACTGACGCTTATCCGGGAAGTTGCGTTGCGGGTCCGGTTCCCACTCTGTATCAATATTCATGAGCAGATAAAAATCATAATGTCGATTTTTTATCTCCTCGGTTACAAAATCAGGTGTTCCTCCAAATACTTCATCGCACCAAACTTTCACGTTTAAGATGGTTACATCACAAATCAATAATTGATTGGCCTTGGGAATCAGTTTTTCTTCCAATGCTAATTGACCGTAAAACATATTGAGCTCATCTTGCAATGTGCATTCACGGTCAAGCCCTTCACAATATTCTCGGGCGTATTCTGGTACCCAAATCGTGTTATAATGGTTGGCGAGGTGTTTGGCCATCGTTGATTTGCCTGTGGACTCAGGACCAATAATGGCAATTTTTAATATTGGGGATTTTGTGCTGTGTTTATGTGTCATTGCGAACGATAATGAAGCAATCTGTTACAAAAATGTTTCAGTTCCAATCAGCAGCAAGATCGTTCCATTCAGGATTCTAACCATTGATAAGATCGATTTTTTTCTGCCGTGAACCAGCTTTAAGTTGTTTCTCTCTAGAAATGGCATCATCAATCAAATCAAAATTTTCAAAATAAACCAATTCGTCACAATTATATTTAGAAGTGAATCCTTTAAAAATCTTGCTTTTGTGCTCGTAAATTCTTCTCTCAAGCATGTAAACGAAGTATTGATGAAATCTCATAAAGGTAAGAGTCATTAATTTATCACTTTTGGACTAGGGATTGTTTCGCTATCGCTCGCAATGGCACTTAGGCCTTTCTTCCACTCAAATAATCCAACAACGGCTAAGGCCACCATGATAACTGAAAGAACAGCGGTTATGTAATGAACCTTGAAATAGTACATCCCAATGTAAACCGAATTAATAAATATCCATAGATGCCAGTTTTCGATCTTTTTTCGTGTTTGAAGATAGGTGGCTACTAAACTTACTACCGTGCAAAAACTATCCAAAAAGGGCAGGGAAGCGTCTGTTTGGGAGTGAAGGAAATAACCTAAGGCTAAGGTTCCAACAACAGTAAGAAGTGAGTAGCCAATCCAATGCGTTTTGCTTAGCCTTGATACAGCTATTCCATGGTGCTCTTTTCCGCCATAAACCCAATTGTACCAGCCGTATACGCTCAATGCCAAATACACAACTTGCAGCCCCATGTCTCCGTAGAGTTTTGACTTGAAAAAGACAACCGTATATACTAGAACACTAATAATTCCTACTATCCAGTACCAAACATTTTGGCGAGTAGCAAACCATACGCAAAGGACACCTGTGATGGCTCCAAATAATTCAAGATAATCCATTCGGCTATTAAATTAATAAAACGGTATGGGCTTTTGCTTCGGCGAATGCCGACGACTAAATGAGATGATACAATAATTCCCTACGCCGGCATTATCCGGATCAGGTTTCAATCCCTTAGGATTATGGGTATGATCTCAGCCCGTTATTTTAGAGTTATAAGTTTTGAGCCTACTACTTATCACTTACAACTTTTTACAGGCACCCCTGGGAGCAAAGATAAGCGGAGTTTTGAAATATGCGTATTACGAATGAGAATTGCATTGTAATTTCGATTCGCAATACGCATATCATCAGGCTACCAAATTTTCACTCTTAAACTGTCTTCTCTCCACATCGGATCACCTTTTTTAACGCCAAATGCTTGGTAAAATGAGGGAATATTCGCAAACGGGCCGTTTACGCGCAAGTTGCCGGGAGCATGCACATCCGTCATGATTTGATTGGCAAGGCTTTCATCGCGTTGATGACCAAGCCATCCTAAGGCATAGCCCAAATAATAACGTTGAGCAGGAGTTAAGCCATCTATTTTTTTACCTTCCTTATACTGTTTGGTTTTTACAAATGCGTCCCATCCTAATAAGACGCCACCTAAATCGGCAATGTTTTCTCCTTGTGAAGCCTCTCCATTAACATGCAAACTATCCAGTATTTTAAACTCGTTAAACTGACGGACAATCATTTTGCAGCGTTGTCTGAATTTAATGGAGTCTTCTTTAGTCCACCAGGTTTTTAAGTTACCGTTCTCATCAAATTGACTTCCCTGATCGTCAAAGCCATGCGTAATTTCGTGACCAATAGTAGAAGCTGCAGCATACCCATAAACCACAGCATCGTCAATGTCTTCATCCTTCCAGCCGGGTATAACAAATATGCCGGCCGGCAAAACGATCTCATTGTTAGAAGGATTATAGTAGGCATTATAGGTTTGTGGAGTCATGTCCCACTCGGTACGGTCAACCGGTTTGCCCAGTTTGTTAATGTTAAAGTTGTATAGAAATTCGCCGGCACGTTTCATGTTTAATACATAAGGGCCGCGATCAATCTGTAAGGTTGAAAAATCTTTCCATTTATCAGGATAGCCTACCTTTTTGGTGATTTTTGCAAGTTTGGCTAATGCCTTTTCCTTTGTAGGAGCGCTCATCCAGTCGAGTTTTTTGATACGTTCTTTGTAAGCATCGCGAATGGCTTCTACTAACTCTTCATAACGTTTTTTGGTTTTCTCAGGAAAATACTCTTTCACGAATAATTGACCCAGTACTTCTCCCATAGCATTTTCTTCAGCGGTAAGAACACGTTTCCATCTCGGACGTTGCTCTTTTTTGCCGGTTAATACGGTTCCGTAAAAACGAAAGTTTTCGTTATCGATGGCTTTATTAAGATATGGAGCCGAGGCGTTTATGTAATTCCAGCGCAGGTAGTTTTTCCAGTCGTTTATTGAAATGCTTTTCAAACTTGTTTCCATTTGTTTTAAGAATTCGGGTTGGCCAACAATAACCGTGTTGATGTTTTTTACCCTCATCTTGGCAAAAAGGTCATTCCAGTTGATTGACGGTGTGAGTTTGTTCAACTCAGCGATCGTCATTTTGTTATAGTTTTTGTACGGATCACGTAGGTCCTCAAGTTTTCTTGAAGATTTTGCCAAGCCTTCTTCCAGTTTGTAAGTGCCTTCTGCTGCAGTCTTTGAAGTGCCTTCATTCATCCCCGAAAGTTTGAACATGTTCACTAAATGATTGCTGCGATAGTCACTCCGAACTTTTGCAGTGTGATTGTCAGTATTGAAATAATAATCCCTGTCTGGTAAACCGATTCCGCCTTGATTAAGGTATAGGGCCATTACGTCACTGTTCTTTAAATCCTGTGCCACAAACATGCTGAATAACGGACCGTTTCCAAGTGTATGCTGATAGGCAATTTCATTAAGCACACCCGTAATATCCTTGATAGAGTTTATTCGATTAAGATCAGTGTAGATAGGTTGGATACCCTGCTTTTCAATGTCAACAGTGTCCATTCCACTGTGCCAAAAGTCGCCGATTTTTTGAGAGTTGCTGCCCTTGGTAGCATTCTCTTTCAAGGCATCTTCATTGATTTTTCTTAATCTGTTATATACTTCATCGTTTACCAAGTTTCCAATGCCCCAACGGCTATAGGCAGCCGGAATCGGATTCTTTTTTATCCAGGAGCCATTGGCATAAGAGAAAAAGTCAGTAGCAGGGTTTATGGTAGTATCGATATTTTCTTTCACAAGATCTTTTGATGCCGTGTTTCCTGATTTACACGCTGTAAATAAGGAGCATGCCAATAGGGCAAGGCCAAGCCAATTATGTGTCGTTTTTAGGTTCATGTTTAGGTCTGTTCTTTTGTGTAGATTTTTCTAGTGTACTAAGATAACTGTTTGCCAAAATGTTATATGAGGTTTTTACTGAATTTCGGGGAATATTTAACTCAATTGCTGCGCTTTATTTCTACGGTTCAATGCTCTCAATAGAGATTAAACTGCATAAAATGAGCTTTTTGTTAACTCTGTATTGGTTTAGATAAAGGTAGCCGATCAGGCATGGTGATTGTAAAAATATTAGTACAGGATCCCTCTCGTGAAATGAATAAACTTTACTCAATTAAATAAAAGTTCTCATTTAATAGTGTTATTATGAAAAAGTCGAGCTTAAGTCTAATGGCAGTGGCTGCAGTTGCAGTAAGTCTAGTTGCTTATAAAATTGATGGTAGCGGCGGAGTGAAGGGAACGGTAGTTCCGGCGGAAGCAGCAACACAAGCAATGGCCGTAGCTGGAACAGATACCATTAAGGTTGCTATAACTGCAGGAGTTTTTGAATTCAAAGATTTAAAAGCTGGTGGATATAAAATTATTATTGATGCGGTTGAACCATTAAAAGATGTGCAATTTGATGTGGCCGTGCAAGAGAATAAGATAATTGATGTCGGTAGCATTAATATACAATAAAAAACCTGTTAAACTAGATTAAAGAGGTTGGTCGCAATTGCGCGATTGCCTCTTTTTTTTATGGAAAATTCATATGGTTTTGAGTTTTTTAATACTTCATTCATATTATAAGAACAATTGCCTTTAAAAAAATGTATTTTGTTTCTGTGTTTTTTTGAAATCCAATTAGTTATTGGAGTTCTGAAAAAAAGTAAAATAATCTCCTTAACTATCAATTGAAAATGCTAGTTTTGCACAATTTTTAGACTCCCTTCAAGAAATGCCAAGAAACGAAAGTATCAAATCTGTCCTCATTATCGGTTCTGGTCCCATTATTATTGGCCAGGCATGCGAATTCGATTATTCAGGTTCTCAAGCAGCACTATCATTAAAAGAAGAAGGTATAGAGGTTTCGATTATTAACTCGAACCCTGCTACCATCATGACCGACAAAGTGATAGGTGATCATGTATATCTGCTCCCTTTAACTTGCGAAAGTATAGAGCAAATTTTGCAAGAACGTAAAATTGACGCTGTATTGCCAACTATGGGCGGACAAACGGCCTTAAACCTTGCTATTGAAGGTGAGGAACGCGGCCTTTGGGCTAAGTATGGCGTAAAGGTTATTGGAGTTGATACTGCAGCAATCGAGAAAACAGAAAATCGTGAAGCATTCCGTCAGTTAATGGTGGATATTGGAGTAGGCGTTGCCCCTTCAAAAATTGCCAACTCTTTTCTGGAAGGAAAAGAAGCTGCTCAGGGAATCGGTTTCCCATTGGTTATTCGACCTTCATACACGCTTGGAGGCTCTGGTGGCGGTTTTGTTCATAAAAAAGAAGATTTTGACGCAGCCTTGAACCGTGGTTTACAAGCATCGCCTACACATGAGGTTTTGGTTGAGAAAGCCGTTTTAGGTTGGAAAGAATACGAATTGGAATTGCTGCGCGACAGCAATGATAATGTGATTATTATCTGTTCTATCGAGAACTTTGACCCGATGGGAATCCATACAGGTGACTCAATCACGGTAGCTCCTGCAATGACCCTTTCTGATCGTTGTTATCAGGAAATGCGTAATCAGGCTATTAAAATGATGCGTGCTATCGGTACGTTTGCCGGTGGATGTAATGTGCAGTTTTCGGTAAACCCAGAGGATGAGGCCATTATCGCAATTGAAATTAATCCGCGTGTATCTCGTTCATCAGCGCTTGCCTCTAAAGCAACCGGTTATCCTATCGCTAAAATTGCTGCGAAACTGGCTATCGGATACAACTTGGATGAAATCGAGAATCAGATTACAAAAACCACTTCTGCCTACTTTGAGCCTGCACTTGATTACGTGATCGTTAAAATCCCTCGTTTTAACTTCCAAAAATTCAAAGGTGCAAATAAAGAATTGGGCCTACAGATGAAATCAGTAGGTGAGGTGATGGCAATTGGGCGCAGCTTTAACGAAGCTTTGCAAAAAGCCTGTCAGTCACTTGAAATTAGCCGTAACGGGTTAGGAGCTGATAGTAAGCATGAGAAAAATCTGGATGAGATCATGTACAACCTGGAGCATCCAAGTTGGGATCGTTTATTCCATGTAAAAGATGCTTTAGCAATGGGAGTTCCAATTACTTCTATTCAAAAAGCAACCAAAATTGATCGGTGGTTCCTGATGCAAATTCAGGATCTTGTTCATATGGAGTTGGAAATTAAGCGTTATGCGCTTAACAACCTGCCTAAAGGTTTACTGATTCGCGCAAAGCAAAACGGATACTCTGATCTTCAATTAGCTTATTTGCTAGGTGTTGAGGAAGATGAGGTTTACGATAAACGTAAGCAATTAGGAGTTCACCGTACCTACAAAATGGTGGATACTTGTGCGGCTGAATTCGCGGCACAAACGCCATATTATTATTCAACTTTCGAAGGCGAAAATGAATCAAAATCTTCTGGTAAGAAAAAGATCATTGTATTAGGCTCAGGTCCAAACCGTATCGGTCAGGGTATTGAGTTTGATTACTCCTGTGTTCACGGTTTAATCGCGTCAAAAGAGGCGGGTTACGAGGCGATCATGGTTAACTGTAATCCTGAAACCGTATCAACCGACTTTAACATGGCTGATAAGCTTTACTTTGAGCCTGTATTCTGGGAGCACGTTCGTGAAATCATTGAACTGGAAAAACCAGTAGGTGTTATTGTTCAGCTAGGTGGTCAAACGGCCTTGAAAATGGCTGAAAAGTTAACCGAAAAAGGAATCCGTATCATCGGTACTTCTTTCGAAAACATGGACTTGGCCGAAGATCGTGGTCGTTTCTCTGATTTATTGAAAGAACTTGGTATTCCTTATCCAAATTACGGTGTTGCGCATTCTGCTGATGAAGCCATTAAAGTTGCTAATGAAGTAGGCTATCCTGTACTGGTTCGTCCTAGTTACGTTTTAGGCGGACAAGGGATGGAAATTGTGATCAATGACGAAGAGTTGGAGCATGCAGTAGTGAAACTGCTGCGTCATATGCCTGACAATAAAATTTTGATCGACCACTTCCTTGATCGTGCCGAAGAAGCTGAATCTGATGCCATTTGTGATGGCGATGATGTTCACATCGTTGGTTTGATGGAACATATTGAACCTGCAGGTATTCACTCTGGAGATTCAAGTGCAGTCTTGCCTCCTTTCAGTCTTTCTGAATCGGTAACTAGCCAGATGAGGGAGTATACTAAGAAAATTGCGAAGGCAATGAATGTTCTCGGGTTATTAAATATCCAGTTTGCTATCAAAAATGAGAAGGTATATGTGATCGAAGCTAATCCTCGCGCGTCACGTACGGTACCTTTTATTGCAAAAGCATACGACGTTCCATTTATCAATATCGCTACTAAAGTAATGTTGGGTGAAAACAAACTGAAGGATTTCACTATCGTTGAGAAACTGAATGGTTATGCAATCAAAGAGCCTGTTTTCTCATTTGATAAATTCCCTGAAGTAAATAAAGAATTAGGTCCTGAAATGAAATCAACAGGTGAAGCTATTCGTTTCATCAAAGATTTAGAAGATCCTTTCTTCCGTCATTTGTACAAAGAGAAATCAATGTACTTGAGTAAGTAAGATACAAGACGCAAGACAATGGTTTCTGAATAAAACAAAAGAGGTTTTCCGGATAACGGAAGACCTCTTTGTTTAGGACTCAACTCCGCCTATCATAACCCTATGTTTGCTTCACTTGCTCCAAAAACTAGTAATCATTCATTATTAGCTTCATAATAGCCAATTTATATTAATATTTTAGCCGTTAGAATTTAAATCCCATGCAAGAGTATATTCAGGTTGCGCCGGTAGCTTCGGCCATTTTTGCTTTTACCGTTTTTACGAGTCTTTACGCATTATTTGTTAACCATGATGTAACGTATCAGTTGAGTTTACATCCGTATAGCATTAACCGTGGAAGTCGTTATTATACCATTTTAACTAGTGGTTTGGTTCACGCTGATATTGGTCACTTGTTGTTTAATATGATGACCTTTTACTTTTTTGCATTTAGGCTCGAAGCAACCATTGGTCATTGGCAGTTCGCACTTTTGTATACGGCTGGCTTAATATTAAGTGATGTGTCAACGATTGCTAAGTACAAGAACAGTATTCATTATTACAGTTTGGGCGCATCGGGAGCAATTTCTGCGGTTTTGTTCAGTTATATTCTGTTTGATCCGCTTACCAAATTATACATCATGTTCATCCCGATTGGTATACCGGCTGTTATTTTTGGACCCATCTATCTTGCTTATTGCGTTTATGCGTCACGTCATGGCCGCGATAATATTAATCACGATGCCCATTTTTACGGCGCAGTAACGGGCATTGTTCTCACCATTTTGTTGTTTCCATCCATAATTGGGTATTTCATGGGAACAATAATGACAGCCTTAAATTAGGTCTTACGATTTGTACGAAGTCACAGACTTCATGCAGTCTTTCGCACGCGTTGCAAACGCGCGCGAGCAAGGACAAGGGTGCCTTCTACTCAGAATGGTGCCATACAATACATTAGAGCCCATTGGAATGAAAGACATTAGCAAAAAGATAGAATCATTCAGAGAGAAAAATTCTATTGTATTACAATTGATAGGAATAGCAGTTATAGTAGGTGCTTTTATAATTATGGTTCTTATTAATGAAGAAAGATTTAAAAGAAGAACGGAAATTAGTAATGCTGTAATAGTTAAAATAGGTTCTACTAATAGGGGGGAGTTAACGCTAGATTATGAGTTCAGGTTACAAGATCGATTATATAAAGGAGGAGGAGTTTATAGTGTGATATCTATCAATTCTTCTGATTTTAGAGGTCGATCTTTTCCTGTGATTTATGAGAAAAATAAACCTGAGAATAATGGATTGCTCTTGGCTCCATCAGATTTGCAGAATACAATATTCCTTATCCAGATAGTTTACAATGGGTGAAGGACAAATATTTTAGTGGGAAATAATCAGATGTAACGCGCGCACGTTTGTAATGCGTGCAAAATACTGTAAAGCGTTTGAAACGCGTATAAATAGACTGCTGATTTTGGATTTTTCGAACGGTCGACTGGATTAAACCGGTAATTCTACCACCTCATTAAACTCACCGTTTTCATTGAGTAATAAACTCATGGGTTGTTCCGGGTTTTTAATGATCTCAAATTTTACAAAGCCCCAGCGTTTCCAAAATGCCTCTAATACTTGTGCATAAACTTTGTTTTGCCATGGATCAAAAAGCGCTTTAGTTTGACTGCCATGTAAAGGCATGGAACTAATGGTATAAGGTTCATTGGGTTGGGTAGGAGGCAAGGTAATGTATCTTGGAACGCGGTTGAACAGGTATGCCGAATAATAAAGCTTTGCACAGAATTCCTGAAACTGAGCTGGATGAAGTTTTTTGCCTTTTATTTTCTCCATTAATTCACGGTGGTAGCGTTTATTTTCTCCGTTATCTTGCATGCAAATGAGTATACCGAAACCATTCATCTGCAGGGAGAAAATCAACGTATTCATCTCATCACGGTAATCGAAGAGGTCGGCTCCTTGCTCCACTTCAAATACAAAAACGCTCCAAGGAGTAAAATCTTCAAATACCATCGGCAGCCGCATCGATTGCAAAAGTAAATGATGGTTTGTGAATTTATCAATTAGGCCGGCATTCATGTTCAATGGTTCATGCGCAGGTTTTTCCAATAGAGCCACCTGTATCTCATTGAAAATAATTCCATACATAATCTTTCCAAACCAATGGAAAATATCTTCTTCCGGAAGCTGTTTCACGGCAGCATAACCCGCTGTAAAAGCTGTTTCAATCTTTTTTTCCAGCGGATCAATAATGCTTTCTTTTACCTCAGTGCTGCAAGGTAATTTAAGCTTACCATAAGTGCTAAATTGCTCGTTCAGGAGTTTGAAAGGCTGATCGGTTAGTTTAAAACGGTTTTGTAGCCATAACGGGAACACTTCGATTTTTTGGTCAGCTGATGGTAATGCTTCGCCACTAAGGAAACAGGTTTTATTGCCGAAGTTAAAAGTTTCGAAAGGAGAGTACTGCACGTGTATGTTGTTGATCTGAAAAAACAGCTAATGGATTAGAATGTTTTCGGTTGGTAGTGTATATGAAGAAATTCACTACAGAGGCCAGATTCATAAATAATCCGGCGCCTGTTTATGAAATATGTATTTATTTAAACCTTTTTAACCTTTATTGCATTTGGTCCTTTTAGGCCCATTTCGGTTTCAAAAGTTACTTTGTCATTTTCTTTGATAGCATCAACAAGGCCATTAATATGAACAAAAATGCTCTCTTGAGTAGTTGTATCTTTAATAAAACCGTAACCTTTTGAGTCGTTAAAGAAAGTTACTGTTCCGTTTCTTGGACCTTCAGGTTGTTCAACAGCCTCTTGTCTGGAAATGCCAATCTGGATGTCTTCTGCATTAACGGTTTTCTTTTTTGATGGATCTGGTGGGGTAGAGGAAATATTTCCATTTTCATCAACATACGCAAGCATATCCTCAAAGCTTTTGGCTTTTCCTGCATTGGCTTTGCGTTCTTCCTTCTTTTGCTCTTTTTCCTTCTGTTTTTTTAATCTGTTCTTTTCGTTTTCCTTTTTACCAAATGATTCGGTTGATCTACCCATAGTTTACTTTTACTTTTGTTATGTTGTGAGTTGCAAAGGTAATAATTTTAAAATGAGATACTTATATTATTCTGAAGATACTTGAAAAGCTAAGGTTCAATGTATTAGGACAATGTTCTCTTCGGATTAATTCACATAATACCGCTTCAACTTGTTTGTTAACTGATCGTAAATAGGTTTGGTAAACTCTAAAAATAAATCCTGAGGAGGCGGAGGCAGCAGCTCCCGTCGCTTGCAGATTTCGCGTTGATTCTTGGTTAATGCACGCTCATCGCCACGATATGAGCCCCATTCATAGGCCCAAACAAAAGTTCCGGGTATCTGGTCTTGATTAATTACCTGGTTGTTATGGGGATCGATCATGCGAATATTCAGCATTCCTGAGGTAGAGACTTCTTTGCGGAAAATAGATACTTTGGCCTTTACAATTCCTTTAATTTCTTTGCCTTCTAATTTCCCAACTACAACCGTATCGCTTTTTGCTTCAAAATTATTCTCTTTAACGAAGGTATTACCAACGATATACTCGTCAAAAGCGAATTGTAAAATCTGATCAGGCTGTTTTAAGCCCGTTTTATTAAATTCTTCCGGTGGATAAAAGGCTACAAAGGCGTTTCGTTGATTCGATAAATTGCCTAAGTATTTACCAACTTGCTCTCTGAAATAGGCATCGCTCAAACTAAATTTCTGACTGCGTACCGGAATGTCTTCAACTACCACTTTCAATGTAGCTGCCCAACGTGCATCTTCGGCAAGTTTGAGCGCATCCTTAAAATCACCGCCCGACAAATCATTGGCAGCTAAAAAGTGATAGTAGGCATCTTTGGCTGCTTGTCGATCTCCTGCTGCCAAGGCACGATTACCTAATTCGTAACGAACTTGGGCGCCACTGATTCTTGCTTCGTTTTCTTCATTGGTGTAATCGTTAAAATTGGTGATTAGTTTCAATGCTGCAGGGCAATGGCGCAAAAGCTGAACCATATTGTTTAATGATTGATACTCGCGGACAACCGTTTCCCAGCGATAGATATCGTTCGAGAGTTTGGCTTGTTTAATGGTTAAGAGATGGTCTTCCTGTGCAAAATGATAAGCTTCGCGAACAACGGCCGAAGCTTTTTTATCCTTCGGATCTTTTTGCAAGCGACTTATTGATTGTTGAAAAGCCTTATCATAATTGCCTTTATCAAAAGTGCTTTTGGGAGAAGAACACGATATTATAAAACAGACTATAAGAGCTAAGGGTAAAAGTTTTGACATAGTATGTTGGTCTTGGTTATTTTACTAACAATAGTACAGCTTATAATTTAATATTAATTCCTTTAAAAATCATTTCTCGGATAAGCGAGCCTAGTTTTATTTTCATTAAACTAATGTCATATTTACATAATTTAACAATTATGAAACTCAATTTCAAAGCGATTGATTTACAGCTAAAGTATCCGTTTACCATAGCTAACTTTTCGCGAACATCAACCCCTGTTATACTTACGCAAATTGAACACGAGGGGATAATTGGTTATGGTGAAGCTTCTATGCCGCCTTACTTGGGGGAGTCACACCAAACGGCTATTAGCTTTCTTTCTAAAATTAACTTAACATCATTTAAGCCGGAAAATACTGAAGAAATATTAAAATATGTGGATGAACTTGTTCCCGGAAATCCATCGGTTAAGGCGGCTATTGATATCGCTTTGCATGATTTATTGGGGAAGCTCCAAAACAAACCTTGTTATGAATTTTTCGGATCCCAACCCATTCTTATGCCCGCTACAAGTATTACCATTGGCATTGATACTCCTGATGTAATCAGAGAAAAAGTGAAGGGTACATCCGGTTTTAAATTTCTAAAAGTGAAACTGGGCAAAGGCAACGATAAAGAAATGATTGAAACAATTCGCTCGGTTACGGATAAGCCTTTGTACGTAGATGCAAATCAAGGTTGGATAGATAAAAACCAAGCCTTGGAAATGACGCACTGGCTGGCTGATCGAGGAGTGATTTTCGTGGAACAAGGAATGCCCAAACAAATGGTGGATGAAAATGCCTGGCTGACAGAGCATAGCCCGATTCCAACATTTGGAGATGAAGCTGTACAGCGGTTTAATGATGTTGAACGCGCCAAGGGGGTGTATTCAGGAATAAATATAAAACTGATGAAATGCACCGGCATGCATGAAGCCTCCAAAATGATTAAAAAAGCACGTAACCTTAACCTTAAAATTATGATAGGTTGCATGAGCGAAACATCATGCGCAATTTTAGCCGCTGCTGCTCTGGCTCCGCTTTGTGATTACGCTGATTTAGATGGTCCGTGGATGACCATAAATAAACCTTTTGCCGATCCGGAATTGGTAGATGGCAAAATTATTTTAAGTAAAAAGCCAGGTCTCGGATTAACATTTAATTGAATGGTTTTAGTAAATTGAATACATGCAATTCATAATCCATGAAGCCTCATCCTGATCTTTCTTACCTCAAAAAAATACGCACTGATCTTCACAATAATCAGCTTGTTGCAGAACTTGAATTGTGGAAATTTCTTAAAAACAGGCGACTAAAAAAACGACTTTTTAAGCGCAAACATCGCGTAGGTGAATTTGTGTTTGATTTCTATTGTCCGGAAGAACATCTCGCCGTAGGCCTGGTTTCTGATCAAGATAAGGATAAAGAACTATTCTTAAAGGATCAAGAAATGAAGTGCATCATGATTGAATGCAAGAACGTATTTGAAAACATAGAAGAAGTGTTAAATACAATAGCTGCTGCGTTTAACAACAGTAAAAATGAAATGGTTCGATCGGAAATTTGAGTTTACTTTTTCGGCAGATTATCTTCCGAGCATTTTGGAACGACTTTCAGGAACTCCTGCCCGTTTGGAGGAGAAGTTATCGTCAATCCCAAAGATTATTCATTCTAACCGGTTTGATAATGCCTGGTCGATTAAAGAAAACATTGGTCACTTGATCGATTTAGAGCCACTGTGGATTACCAGAGTGGAGCAGATTCTGGAAGGAGAGGAGCAGTTAATGCCAACTGATTTACGGAATAGGAAAACGGATGAGGCTAACCATAATGCAGTTAAACTTTCCAGGCTCTTGCTTGATTTTAGAAAGATCCGACAGCAGTTCGTGGAACTATTGAAGTCAGTCCCTAAAGATAAGTTAGAGAATTTTGCTCTTCATCCACGGCTTCAACAACCAATGCGTATTATTGATATTGCCTATTTTACAGCCGAACACGACGATCATCATTTGGCCCGAATAACTGAAATTTCTAACCATTTAATGTAATTAAAATGTATACACATATTTTAAAAGGGTTTCTGGAGAGGGACCTTGAACTCTTAAAAAAGGAAATTACGGCCTATCAAAACGAAGAAAACATCTGGAAGGTAAACGGCTCCATTCATAACTCAGCAGGCAACCTTTGTTTGCATTTAGTGGGTAATTTGAACCATTTTATTGGAACTGCTCTAGGGAATAGCGGATATGTTCGCGATCGCGATGCAGAGTTCTCGATTAAAAACGTTAGCAGAGAAGAGTTGCTAAAAATGGTTCACGATACGCAGGTTGTAGTTGCCGCCACCTTGAATAACCTTACCGATGCTGATCTGGAGAAGGATTTTCCGTATGAAGTAATGAATCAGCATTGGAAAAATGCTCATTTTCTATTTCATCTGTCCACTCACTTAACTTACCACTTGGGGCAAATTAACTACCACCGTAGACTACTGGATTAAAAGCTAAAGCCTTTTCTGCTAGTTACAATGGACGAATTGTCACGCTGAGCTGAAATCATGCGTTTTTACAAGACTAACTGCAGTTGATACCTCTTTAAAAACATTAACTAGAGTTTAATAGACTTGTTAATTACTTCTTTTGCTTTAGTTAAATCTTCAGGTGTGTCAATGCCTACGGTGGCAAAATCAGTAACGATCATTTTCATAGGGATGCCATTTTCCAGGTAACGCAAACATTCAATGCTTTCTGCATTTTCAAGTGGACTCACCGGTAGTTTGGTAATGCGAAGCAGGGCATCTTTGCGAAAGGCATAAATACCGATGTGTTTATAAAAACGAGTTTTTGCCTCTTTATTACGAGGATAGGGAATAGGTGAGCGAGAAAAGAGAAGAGCATAGGAATTAAGATCAACGGCTACCTTAACATTGTTAGAGTTTTGAATAGAATCCCAATCGGTTATTTCATGCATGAGTGAAGCCACTTGTGTTTTTTTACCATCTTCACCGTTAAATGCAGCCAGCAGCTTCTCTAAGGGTTCGCGCTCGGTAAATGGTTCATCACCTTGTACATTCACTACAATATCAACATCCATATCCAAAACTGCTTCAGCGATTCGGTCAGAACCACACTCATGTTCTTTCTTGCTCATAATCGCTTTGCCGCCATTCGTTACAATTTCATCAAAAATAAGTTGGCTATCGGTAACAACGGCTACAATGTCAAATAATTGGGTTGCAACAGCTGCTTCGTATGTACGAAGAATTACTGTTTTGCCTTCTAAATCGGCCATAAGTTTGCCGGGAAAGCGAGTAGCTTTATAACGAGCAGGAATGAGAGCGGCTTTTTTCATGAAATTCAATGATATATTGTGTAATTCTTTATTGAACGAATGAGGAAAATATTCAGCAAAACTAATTATTCACCAATGAAATTTAGAACCCAACAACGAAATTTAACTATTTTAAAGTCGCTTCATTAGTTACATACCACTTATAGAATTGCTCCAATCCGGTATTTAAGTCTGTTTTAGGCGAATAATCAAGCAGGCGATGGGCTTTACTTATATCTGCATAGGTTTGAGGAACATCGCCGGGCTGCTCTGGTTGTCGATCAATAATCGCCTTTTTTCCGCAAGTGGCTTCAATTGATGCAATTAAATTCGATAGTGTAATTGTGTTATGGTTGCCGAGGTTAATGATTTCATACATTGATTTATCATAGTTAATGCAGGCTTTTATTCCTAAAATGATATCATCGATATAGGTGTAATCTCTACTGGTACTTCCATCTCCAAAAACCGGAATGGGCTGTTCGTTGATTATTGATTTAAAAAACTTGTGTATGGCTAGGTCAGGCCGTTGTGCCGGGCCATACACAGTAAAAAAACGGAGGGCTAAAAATCTAATTTCGTATAAATGGCTATACACATGGCCTAACTGCTCACATGAAAGTTTGGTAGAAGCATAAGGGCTTATTGGCATTAGAGGTTCGTTTTCTTTCCAGGGTGTATTAGGATTTACGCCGTACACGCTACTGGAAGAGGCAAAAACAAATTGTTTAATGCCTTGTCGCATCGCAAATTCCAACAAGTTTTGAGTTGCATTAACATTGGCGCGTTGATAAGCCAAGGGCTGTTCTATACTTGGGCGCACTCCGGCTTTACCTGCCAAATGAATAATTACATCAAATTTTTCGGTAAGTTGTTTTTTTAATTCATCGGCATCAGCTAAATCAAAGTCTAAAAATTTAACCTGCGGATGATGGATAAATGTTGAAATATTAAGTAGTTTTATTGCTTTTGGATAGAAGGAGTCGAAGTTGTCAACACAGGTTATTGAAACTTCATGGTCATTAATCAAACTTTTAATAAGCGAACTGCCTATGAAACCTGCTCCGCCGGTTACTAAAATGTGCTTCATGCTCCCGTAATGCGTTTAATGCTGTAAATAATATTCGGATAAAAATAGTAAAATAGACACTTGTAGTACTGAAGTACTAAAGAAATACTTGTTTAATCATTTTATGGTTAAATAAACGCCGTGGTATTATAATTGTATAGCTTTTTACTCATTATATTTTCAGCATGAAAGAAGAACTAGAAATCAACGCCGATGATTTGGCCATGATCATGGGGAAGAAATACGATCAAATCAATGAAATTATTGATAGTTGTTTTTGTGCACATTGCACAGATAGGAGAACATCTATTGTAAACTATAAGCTTTACTTAAATAGGTTAGATGATGTTATCTTAAAAGGAAGGTGTGCCAAATGTAATACTCCCGTTAACAGATACATTGAAACCGGTGAAAATAACGAAATGGCTTGTGTAGCTCAGCATATCAGAATGATCATAAAGAAATACCGGAAGATTAAAGCGTAGCCTGATATAGTGTTCTGTGCAATTCCTAATTGAAGCATTTTGATCATAAAAACAGACTGAATTCATCAGCCTCTTTTTATGACCAAAATGCTTTTAACGTTTATAGGTAGCTAAGACTTCTTCTCCTTTGTAAAGTAAGAGCTTTTTTCCATCAATTCTATAGTTATCAACTTGGCTAATAGCCTGTAAGTATAGATTTTCCGATTTCATTTGCGGACAAGCCATTCGGGTTGTACTCATGTCGGAGAAATGAAGTTTATTCCCGTCAACGGTATATTCACCAAAAAAATTATTGCAACCGGTGTATCCGTTAAATTTCTTTGTGGAGTCATTAAATTCTATGAAAATACCATGTTTAATATTGAAAGCAAGATAGATGTCGACCCCTTTAACATCCTGAAGTTCCCAATGATTGTTGGCAAGAGTTGGAGGTCCTTTAACGGTGCTACATGCTGAAAATAACAGGCAAAATATTAGGGCATATATTAAGCGCTGAAATATGTTTTTCATAACAAGATTGTTTTATCTAATGTAATATTTTCAAGTATTTTTAACAACTAAATATTTAATTATTAGATTGTTGCGTGCCGCATTCAAAAACTCTGCTACTCCTGCTTGCAAACAGATTTTTACTTATCTCCTAAAATAATGGGAGCACCTTTCGCATTCCCCATAATAATGATTTTTGAATTGGGAGAAGTTGCAATTTCTTTTTGAGCCTTAATCATTTCATACTGTAATTGTTTGTCGGAAAGGCTCTGGCTAATGATGTGTTGATAGTCCGAAATACCTTGAGCCTCTACACGTTTCCGCTCTGCTTCCTGACGTTCTTTCTGTAATACAAATTGCATTTTTTGTGCTTCTTGTTCTGCAGAAATTTTAGATTCAATACTTGCTTTTACAGATGTCGGTAGTTGAATGTTGCGAATAAGCAGTTGTTCCAGTATTAAACCTCGACTTTTAAAATCTTTCGAAATTGAGTTAAAAATGCGGGTTTGAAACTCATCACGGCGAGTAGAGTAAAGGGCCACTGCATCGTAATAAACGGCATTGTCACGAATCTTGGTTCTTGAAATTGGGCGCACAATTGTACTTTGGTAATCGGCCCCTATTTCTTTGAGTATACGTGGTGCTTCTGTTGGTAACACCCTATACAAAACCGTAAGATCAATAACTACTTCCAGTCCGTCGGCCGATAATACGCGAATGGCATCATCTCCTTGTTGATTGCCTTCGTCATGAGTGGATGACATGGTATAGTTCTGCGTTTTCACATCGAACTCGGTTACCTTCACTAAAGGATTGACGATGTTTAATCCGCTGTAAAGAGGGGTGCCCTCTACTTTTCCGAAAATGGATTTTACGGCAACAGTACCGGCCGGAACCACAACGAACATCGAGGTAGCAGCTCCAATCAACAGAAATGCAAGGCCAACAATACGGCCAATGTTTGTAAAACCAGCAAATTGAGCGTTGTTTGGAAGGATAAATAGCGCAACTAACAAAATAGCAGTGCCTAGAACGATTAGAAACATGATGATTTAAATTAGGTTTAGGGTGAATGTTTTTATCATGAGGTAAAAAAAAAGGAAAGTAGTTAATTACTTTCCTTTTTTAGTCTTTTTTTCAATTTTCATTGCTTCTTTTACTTTTTTGACGTACGCTAATTTTATCGCTAGAAAAAGAAAAAATGCTGCCGATACCATAGTAATCTTCAGTAAATTTTTTTCTTGAATGGCGTAAAGTATCGAAATTAGGGATACAAAAAGTAAAATATTTAAGCCTGTATTTAACAGGAGTTTTTTCCAAAGCATAAAAGATAACTAGCTTACTTTGATGCTTGAATCAATCTCTGTAGCCCAAGCTTGAATTCCGCCAGCTAAATTATACAGGTTGGTAAAACCAAATTGTTGTTCGAGTTGCATAATAGCTGCGGCGCTACGTTTGCCACTGCGGCAATGAATAACTACATCTTTATCTTTTGAAATCTTATCAGTTTCGAGCAGAATGTTTCCTAAAGGAATTAATTCTCCTCCAATGTTAGCATCCTGATATTCAAATTCTTCGCGAACATCAATCAGTTGAAAATCTTCGTTATTATCGATCTTTTTTTTAAGTTCCTGAACGGTAATCTCTCTCATTGTCTTGAAAATTTAATGATAGTGAGGGTGTTGTCTTTTGTTAAACTGCGGTAAAGATAAATTATTATTTAGTTCCGAAATCAAGTTGACTCTTAAATCATGAAAAAATTACGCCCAGAAGACAAGAATGATATTAAAACAGCCCTTAGCTTTCTAAAAGTCTAATATATAAGCTATGCGAATGCCATTTTGAGCGACACCCGGATTGTTAAGATAAGTTAAACGTCTGATTGCATCTACTCTGAATAATTTGAAAATATTACCGATACCCAGACTTACTTCCATATAAGGTTTTTCGAGCGCGTAAGTGGTAGGAGTTCCATTGTCATTTGCAGGGAATTGATATAAATTGGAATGAACAGCAGGGTCATTTTCGCTTCTTAATCCGCCAAATGCCATTTTCATCGCCACAAACTCTCTCCATTTCAATTTCTTTATCAAAGGTACTTTGTTTAAAATAAAGCCTCCGAATGAATGATCGATAAATACATTAACCGAATGGTCACTTACAAATTCCATAAAGTTCATAAGGTTAAATGAGCTTCGTGAATAGATATAGCTTTGATTGGCGGGTATTAGATTTAATAATGGAAAAGGCACCTGCCCCAATACAATTCGTCCTTCAATTGCAATATCAGTATATCCGAGTTGCGATAAATAAGTTCGTTTACTTATGCCAGCTTCAACTGCCTGGTAATTGTAGGCTCCTCCAAATAAACCCTTAATGCCCATGGTGTATTTTGCTGTTATGATCGGGAATTTATTGGGTATTTGCGTTCGGTATGATTTGCCCTGAATCATTTGCTCATGTGGAGCCCAACGTAATCGTAATGATAGTTCAGATGTGGTGAGTGAGGATATGGTAGTGTCGGCGCCATTTATAGTGCTGATGTATCGCAGATCCAACGCAGGTGATTGGGTAAATCTGTTGAATCCCCAATCATAAGAGAAATGATCTTTAAATTCTCTTAGGTAATTAAACTTATAATTTTCAGTATAAAGCCACTTATTATCTTCCCCTCTTTTAAACGACAGTAAGAAGCCATCGCTTTGAGCTAACTCCAACTCCTGCCCGGGAATCATGGTGGTGCGCTCATAACTTACCTTTAAATAATTGTTAGGGAACTTATAAATGGTTTTATGGTTTAAAGAGTAGGTCGTTGCCAGTTTATATTTCCATTTTTCGTCCTTGGTACCATAAGCGGCATAGCCTTCAAAATACCAGGGGTTGTAAAACTTAGGCAGTGTTCTTCCGCCAAATTTAAAGCGGCTCCCTTCTAATTCGTTGAAGCTAAAAAAAGTGCTGGAGGGTCCCATCTCAAATCCTCCAAATCCATGGTAACCTGTTACCAGAAAATTCACAAAATTGGCCGTTCTTTTAAACTTTGGGATACTCTGTAAGGTGTCCATGTTTTTGTAAACGTTTGATTCGGAATGGCTTAGGGCTATTGCTCTGTTTTGCTTCCAATAAGCTTCGTTTTGTTTTAACTCTTCCGTATTGGTGTTTACGGTATCGTCCGAATAGAATGAAGCTTCTTTTGGATGGTTGATTACATAGTTTTTGAACGACATGCTTCGCTCTCCAACAACTCCAACACCTTTATTTCTTAGGAATCCTAAGTCTGTTAAAGCATCACTAGAATTTAAATAATAATGGCCAAGGCTATCCTGGTCAAAGGTTTGAATAACGTGTAAACTACGAATCCAGTTCAAATTCACATTTTTATCCAAGCCCATGTCAAGCCTTTTTACGGCAAATTTGCCATCAAGCGTAATGTATAGCTTTCCTTCAAATAGCAAGTCGCCTTTTACCCTGGGGGTAAAACTGATCTCTACCAATTTCGAAGTATCGTTTACAACAGTATCTGTTATAAAGAACTTGTAATAGTCTTGAGCATTATCGGCAATCGGACTTAAAAACTGATTGGTTACGATAAAGATATTGTTGGCATAAATATCAATATCTGCATAGACCCGGTTCAAGTAAATACTTACGCCGTTTTGATCTACATAATTGCTAATATCAACTTGTTGTTTTGCTTTAATAATGGTTTTAGACTTATTCAGTTCTTTGTTATAATAATGATCCGAAACCATTTCCTCCATGTAAATTGGGTAAAGTGTTTTACCTGGGATTTTAGTCGTGTCTTTATTCTCCCACAAAAACTTATAAGAAGCCAACAGTTTTTTATCCAAAGTTTTTTGTGGAAGATCACTCAATGAGAAAACCAGTTTTTCATATTTCTCATACTCCAAACTTGAATAATTTTTGGGTTGGTTGATTGACTTATTATCGATTACTTTTTTAATTAAAGCCACCGCCGGATTGTCTTTATTTTTGTACTTGACACGCCGGGTAGCCCTTATCTCCGCCTCCGGAAGCGTTTGGTTGTTGGTAACCAGTTGTACATTCAACACTTGTTGAGCTCCGGGAGTAATCCTTTTGGTAACAGTTTGATAACTTAAATAGCTAAATTGAATAAGTGTAACCTTATCTGTAGTACTTAAGAAATAGCGGCCGTTGCTATCAGTAACAGTACCTTTGTTAGAATTGATGAATTTAATACTTACCGTTGATAATGCTTCTCGGCTTACGGCATCAATAACTTTTCCCGAAACTACTGTTGTTTGTGCAACCGAAGTGTAAGCCATGCTTAATAGTGCACACAAAATAGCCAGGTATAAGTAAGGCTTATAAGTAAACATTCATCTATGATTGTAGGATAATTTTAAAATAACACGATTAAAGGGCATTAAGTTTACCCGGGCCGACAGTTTTTTAAACAAACTTTGTGAAAAAGATCAGAAAGATTCTTGGGAAATGTTCCGGTAGATAAGTTGACTATTTAAGAACCTCTAAAATTGAGCGAACAATTTTCAGCGGGTTCTTATTTTTAAGCGCTTTTACTATTCACCCCTGAATTTTAAATAAATTTAACATAAACAGCTCATTATCTTAAATTTGTAATTACACATTTGGCCAAATTTTCTTCAATGAGAGACTTGTCCGTAGTTATTACCGTTTTAAATGAGAAAGACAATATTGAGCCCTTAATTGGCTCAATCCGGCACGCTTTGGCTGCAATTGATTATGAAGTAATTTTTGTGGATGACGGATCTACCGATGGAACTCAAAAAGAAATCATCCGCCAGGTTGATCATCGCACTAAATTAGTGGAATTGCGTAAAAACTATGGGCAAAGTACCGCTATGATGGCCGGAATTGATCATGCCAGTGGTCGTTACATTGCTTTATTGGATGGCGATTTGCAAAATGATCCATCTGATATTCCATTCATGCTTCAAAAACTAAAAGATGAGGACTGGGATGTGGTGGCAGGAGAACGCGTTAATCGGGAAGATGGTATGTTATTGCGTAAGATACCAAGCAGTATTGCTAATGCGATTATACGCAGTTCAACGGGCGTTCACATCCGTGATTATGGCTGCACGTTGAAAGTTTTCAAAAGTGAAATTGCGCATGAGTTGGGACTTTACGGTGAATTGCATCGCTTTATTCCTGTTTTGGCGGCGTTGCAAGGCGCAAAAATTACACAGGTTCCGGTAAAACACCATCAGCGAATATTCGGAAAATCCAAATACGGAATTAACCGCACGTTTAAGGTAATTGCTGATTTAGTATTGATGGTATTTCTACGTAGATACCTGCAAAAACCAATGCATCTGTTCGGCGGTATCGGTTTTGTTGCCATCTTAATAGGGTTATTTATTAACCTGTATTTGTTGGGCTTAAAAATTGGCGGCCACGATATATGGGGCAAGCCCATATTAATATTGGGGGTAATAATGCTCTTGGGCGGCGTGCAGTTAATTACAATTGGTATTTTAGCCGAAATAAACATGCGCACTTATTTTGAGTCGCAGCATAAAAAAACTTACCAGGTTAGAAAGATCTACATGAATGACCAAAAAGAAACTGTGGAGCTTTATTAAAGTGGCGTTGAAAATCTTTATCACCGGGTTTTCCCTCTGGTGGGTTTTTCGAAAAATTGACATCAGGGAACTGATTGAGGCATTTAAATCTACCAATGGTTGGTTCCTGTTTGTTGCCGCATTGTTTTTTATCCTTTCAAAGGTAATTGCTTCGTTCAGGTTGAATCTGTTTTTTAGGGCTATTCAATTACAACTTTCTGAACTAATTAATCTGCGCTTGTATTGGCTTGGCATGTTTTATAACTTGTTTTTGCCAGGCGGTATTGGTGGTGATGGTTATAAAGTGTGGTGGCTGAATGCTAAGTTTGAAACACCTGCTAAAAAACTTTTGTGGGCGGTACTGCTCGATCGAATAAGCGGACTGGCTGCTTTAGGTATACTCATTTGTTTAATTGCCTTATTCTTGCCTGTACTTAATCATTGGGATTGGCTCATATCACTAACCGCCATTTTAGGATTAGTTATATTTTACTTAATCTATCATTTCTTTTTCAAGGAATTTAAAGCCTGTTTTTGGAGTACGAACATCCAGGGATTACTGGTGCAACTGGCGCAGCTCGCTGCAGTAATTTTTATTTTGAATTCACTGGGAATTGAAAATCATTACAAAGAATATCTTATGCTGTTCCTGGTGTCATCGGTGGTAGCGGTACTTCCTTTTACTATTGGTGGATTGGGCGCTCGTGAACTGGTTTTTCTTTTCGGTTCTCAATATTTACAATTAGATATGCATTACGCCGTAACCATAAGTTTGTGGTTTTACCTTATTACTGCTACAGTGTCCTTATTTGGAGCCTATTATGTGTTCAATGAAAAGAAATTAGAATTGTCGGAAGGCCCTGTAGGTTAAGATAACACAAGAAACAATAATCCTCGTCGAGGCTGTAGGTAATGGATCGCTTATTAATCCTTTGTAAAGAAAATCTTGATTTCAAAAATCTTCCTTTACTTTTGTGTAATACGCTCATTTCCAGGAGGTGATATTTGGTATTGGAGGCATATCTATCGTTAATTCAACGCCTCCATTTGAGATTATGCTATTCATAATTTGTTCATTATCGGTTAGCAATTTCCTAATTCTTAACTGACAGCTTTGCAATGGATTAATCTTTATTCTTGACTTTTTTATCATTCATCTTACTATAATGGTCGCAGAAAAAATCATTGCAGATAACAGAAATGGTATAAATATTACCATTATTCTTTTGTTGGCTGTACTGCTGTATTTTCCACATTTGGGTAAAACGCCCATTTATATATTGGACGAAGCGAAGAATGCTCAATGCGCCCGTGAGATGATGCAACGGGGCGATTGGATTGTGCCCACCTTTAATCAGGAACTCCGAACAGATAAGCCTCCCTTTCATTACTTTTTCATGATACTTGCTTATAAGATTTTTGGAGTAAATGAGTTTGCCGCACGTTTCTTTTCGGCCATTTTTGGTATTGGTACATTGCTGGTTACTTATTTTTTTTCAAGGAAGTTTCTGGGAGAAATGAAAGCATTCTTTATTGTTTTGGTATTGCTTTCTTCTCTTCATTTTACTTTAGAAATGCATTTGTCGGTTCCTGATCCATACCTGATTTTCTTGATAAGCACCGGGTTATTTTCGGTGTTTACTTTTTTGCAAACCGCGGAGAAAAAATACGTGTGGCTTTTTTATTCATGCATCGGTTTTGGAATCTTATGCAAGGGCCCCGTTGCTATTGTTGTTCCTGGTTTGATCGTTCTGTTTTATCTGATTTTGGAAAAAGAACTCAGTCTAAAAAAGCTCCTGCAACTTCAGCCGTTTATTGGTTTGGCCATTGTGCTGTTATTGGCTTTGCCCTGGTATTATGCAGTCTATAAGGCTACAGATGGAGCCTGGGTGAAGGGGTTTTTATTCGAACATAACATTAACCGTTTTATGAGCGCAAAAGAAGGTCATGGTGGATTTTTCTTACTAACTGCCATCTTTATTTTTGCAGGCTTTCTTCCATTCTCCGTATTCATAGTACAAACCGTTAAGCATGTAAAGGCTTTTTGGCAAAACCCATTTATAAAATTCAGTGCCCTTGTTTCCGTGGTTTTCTTGCTTTTTTTTACAGTATCAAACACTAAACTTCCTAATTACCCAATGCCTGCATACCCTTTTTATGCTGTATTGTTTGGCAGTTTTTTACACAGCTGGACAAGTAGAGAATACTCTGGGTCAATGAAAATGCCATTTATTATTTTATTCATTTTAATGTTGGCGATACCTGTGGCCATCTATTTTGTACTCAAGAATGAGCCTCCAATCAGTCTGTTAGCTAACCTTTCCGTTTACTTTATCATTTTCCCGATAGGAGCTTTTTTAGGTTTTTACTTCTATCAGAAAGGTAATTTACGAGAATCAGTATATGCAGTTAGTGGTTCGTTTATGTTGATGGCTTTTGTTTTTTTTGGATGGATTTACCCTGTGGTATATGATCAAAATCCGGTAAATAAAAGTTTAGCACTACTGAACGAAAACAAGCCTTTGGTGGCCTATAAGATTTATAACCCCGGATATAATTTCTATTTAAACAAACCCGTTAAACTGTTTGATGATACAGCTCAGTTGAAAGCCTTCACTAAAATACATCCTGATTATATACTCATTAGCAGGGAAAGTCTGAATCCTGAATTGCAATCAATTGGCGCCAAAACAGTCTTTAAGGGGAAAGATATTTTTGAAACGCCGGTAACCATAATTATGCAACATAAATTATGAAAGCAATTATCATACAGCTACGATTCTTCCTGGTGGCTTATCTCCTGTTTTTAATAGCCGCCATTATTCTTTACCTGGCTGAAGGGCACGCAGGGTCATTTTTATTAATTAACGGAGCACATACGGGTTGGACCGACCAATTTTTCAAATACTTTACTTATGTAGGCGATGGCACTTTTTTCGGAATACTGATTATTGCCTATTTGTTCACTGACCGAAAAAGGTCATGGCTAACTTTTTTAACTTTGGTGATAACCACTATTCTGGCCAATTTAATAAAACACCAGCTTTTTCCGCATACCTTGCGTCCTAAAACCTACTTTAACGACGATCGTCTATTGCATTTTGTTAACGGAGTAGTGGTTCACAGTTACGGAAGTTTCCCTTCCGGGCATTCGATTTCTGCCTTTAGCATAGCCATGCTTTGTACTTATTTTTCAAAGGATAAACACCTCGGAGCTGTTTACGCGCTTATGGCCGCACTAGTAGGTTACTCCCGCATTTATTTAGCTCAGCATTTTTTATTGGATGTAATCATGGGGAGTTTAATAGGTGTAATTGCAACGTTTGGCTGCATACTTTTCGTTTCTAAAATCAGGATTAAAATTCAGAAACCTGTTTTCAAACGCATGAGTGATAGAGAAGGAAAAGACATTACTGCCAGATAAAATGCTTTTCGGAATTTTAAATTCGAATGAGTGTGGTTTGATATTCCTAGAATTTATAAATATCTTTTCCATGTCTGATTTTCAAAATCTCTATAGTTACGATTTGATTTTCGATACGATAGATAATTCGATAATCATTAACTCGGATTCTATATAAATCTTTAAATCCTTTTAGTTTTTTACAACCTTGTGGTAACTTTCGGTTCTGATACACGAGATTGCGCCTCTAACTCCTCAATGAATTCTTCTAATTCTTCACTGTATAAATTCAAGTCGATTACAACGGCAGTTTTATTCCCAGCATCATCAGTTATATAATTTATACCCTTCATAATGCAATTAACTTAAAATCTATGATTTGCAATCTTAATACGACGCTGTTGTTCGGGATTTCAAATCCTGAGCAACAGCTCATTTGGATTTTAAGTTTGAATGAGTGAGCGTTTCAATATTGTTCTTGATGCTTGTTTCTTGATTCTTTTTGTCTCGATTTGCCTACTTCAACAAGTTCTCAATTGCTTTCTCCACTTTCTCAAAATCAAATTCCTTAATCACCTTTTCCATTTCGGCTTTTATTTGAGCGGTGCAAAGATTGCCGATACTACCTTCATGAGTGTGGTGTATGCTTTCAGGGATTTTGAAGTTTTCTGCTTCAATAGCAAGGCCCACATTTTTATACGCTTCGCGGAAAGGAACGCCTTCAAGCACCTGGTTATTTACTACTTCAACACTGAAAAGGTATTTGTATTTTTCGTCTTTTAAAATACCATCCTTGCAGGTAATGTGTTGAAGCATGTAATTACAAATCTGCAAGCAATCTTCCAGTTCCTGGAAAGCCGGAACAATTACCGCTTTGGTTACCTGCATATCACGGAAATAGCCTGAAGGAAGGTTATTGGTAAGCAAGGTTAGGTCATTTGGTAAGGCTTGTAGCTTGTTGCATTTGGCACGAATTAGTTCAAAAACATCAGGATTCTTTTTGTGTGGCATAATGCTGGATCCGGTTGTTAAATGATCCGGGAAACTGATGAAACCAAAGTTCTGGTTGATATATAAACACACATCATAAGCGAACTTGCTCAATGTTGCAGCAACCGAAGCTAATGCCATGGCAACCAATTTTTCGGTTTTCCCTCGCGTCATTTGGGCATAAACTACATTGTGATTCAAAGCTCCGAAGCCTAATAATTCGGTGGTCATTGTGCGGTTCAAGGGGAAGGATGAACCATATCCAGCGGCTGAGCCTAAAGGATTTTTGTTCGCCACTTTATAAGCAGCCAGTAAAAACTCCATGTCATCCATAAGGCTTTCGGCATAAGCGCCAAACCATAATCCGAAGGAAGAAGGCATGGCAATTTGCAAATGCGTATAACCGGGTAATAATTTGTCTTTATGCTCTTCGCTTAGGCTTTGCAGGGTATCAAAAAGCTGTTTGGTTGAACCTACGATTTGCTTTAGCTCATAACGCAAAAACTGCTTGATGTCAACCAAAACCTGATCGTTACGTGAACGGCCGCTGTGAATTTTTTTGCCGGCTTCGCCGATACGTTGTGTTAACAGGTATTCTACTTGCGAGTGTACATCTTCAACGCCTTCTTCAATTTTAAATTCAGAGCGTTCAATTTCTCCATAAATTTTTACCAGCTCTTTCTTCAGTAGTTCAAGCTCTTCTTTGCTTAACAAATCAATGCTCTGCAGCATGGTGATATGTGCCAGCGATCCCAACACATCGAAAGGTGCCAAGTACATGTCTAATTCACGATCATTTCCAACGGTAAACTGTTCAACTTCTTTTTGTACGTCTGTATTTTTAGCCCAAAGCTTCATAATTGGTATTGTGTAATGAGTATTGTGATTTTATTGGTCCATAGTCGATGGCCATAGTTTACTTATTGTATCAATTTTAGTCTATTGACCATTAACAATGGTCTAGGACGTATATGCCTTTGCCTGAATGAATGAGTAGAAAAACACCGCATCCGGGTTTTTGGCAACGGCTTTCATTTCTTCTTTAACTCTATCGGCAGTTCCCTGATCAACGTAGTTTGAATCGATCAGATTCGGCATTCCGCTCATTAATAAATCTGCCCAAAAATTAATCATTTCTGCTCTTTTTGCAGGATTACGATTGTCAAGATGAATGGTTTTAACAGTAGTTTGAATATTGGTGTAACCCACGCTTTGTAACATGTTGCCAAGTTTTGCACCAATAAACGGATCGCCACCCATATCGTACTGAAGGTCGTTAAAACGCATCCAATACTGCCAGGTGTTCGGCGAGTACGGATCAAGGAAAAAACTTGAATTAAGTACTTCTGTTAAGTAAACCACACTACCCGGTTTCAACACTCTTCGTATTTCCGACAAAACTTTTAAGGGGTTGGGAATATGTTCCAAAACCCAGCATAAAAACGCGCCGTCGAACTTGTTTTTTGAGTCAAAATCCATATCTGTGGCATCCATTTGCATAATTTCATAGCGATCTTTTGCAATCGGATTGTCAGCCAGAGATTGTTTTGCTGTTTCAATTTGCGTTTCGGAGAAGTCGATACAAGTGAGTTGAGCATTCGGAAATCTGCGTAATAAAATATCCGTTTGAGCACCCACCCCGCTACCCACTTCGAGCAGGTTTTCTACTTCTGACAAATCAATATCTGAATACACATAATTTTCAAGAAATCGGGCTTGCCTGCGAAGTCGGTCTTGCTCTGTAGCAGAAAAGCCATGCAAGTATTTTTCTTTCAGCATTGAATTAGATTTGAGTTCTATACCAAGTTAACAAATATCAAAGAGAAGCGTGTCATCCTGAGGTACGAAGGATCCTTTTGCACAGCGGTGGCATGAACTTAAAGTCGTACCACCGCTCGTTCAACCTTCTAAAGAATTACTTTCTCCAAAATCTGAATGTAAAGATCAATTCCTTCTTCAATTTCAGCTAAATAAACGTATTCGTCGGCCGTATGCGAACGGGCTGAATCTCCTGGTCCTAATTTTAAGGAAGGAACGGGAATTAAAGCCTGATCAGAAGTGGTTGGGGACCCGTATGTAGTGCGACCTAGCTCCAAACCTGATTTTACTATTGGATGTTCATCAGAAATAGAGGAGGAGCGCATACGCATCGACCGTGGAACAACATCACAGCTAACATTGGCTTTAATCGTTTCCAATAATTCTTCATGCGTATATTGATCTGTTACACGAATATCAACCACAAATTCACAACGATCGGGCACCACGTTATGCTGTGAGCCCGCGTGGATAACGGTAACACTCATTTTGATCGGACCTAAGAAAGGTGAAACTCTTTCAAATTGATAGGTGCGGAACCATTCTATGTCCTTAAGCGCTTTGTAAATGGCATTTTCGCCTTCTTCACGTGCCGCATGCCCTGACCTTCCATGTGATACACAATCGCAAACCATCAAACCTTTTTCGGCGATAGCCAGGTGCATTTGAGTAGGTTCCCCAACAATAGCGAATTCAATGGGGCCTAGCTCCGGAACAATCAATTCGATGCCATTATGTCCCGATATTTCTTCCTCTGCTGACGCTGCAAAAGCTACGTTATACTTGAGATTTTCTTTCTCGTAGAAATATAAAAAAGTGGCAAGGAGTGAAACAAGACAACCTCCGGCATCATTGCTGCCCAAGCCAAACAGTTTGCCATCTTCAACGATTGGGCAGTAAGGGTCTTTAGTATAACCTTTGTTGGGCTTTACGGTGTCATGATGTGAGTTTAATAACACCGTTGGCTTATTCGGGTTGTAGTTTTTATTAAAGGCCCAAATATTGTTCATTTTTCGAAACGTGTGAACGCCCCGCTCTTTCATAAACGCCTCCAGCTTATCTCCCGTACTGTTTTCTTCTTTACTGAACGATTGAATAGAGATAAGCTTTTTTAGCAGTTCTATCGCATCGGTTTTATAATGGTCAGTCATTTTTTATTAGTGTTATTCGTTATTGGTTATCTGATTTAGGTTTTAGTATTAACTATTAACCATTAGCTGAGAACAGATAACTTTATTTACGAATCTTTCGAATATAATCCGCCGGCCTTTATCGCAGATGTTCTTATCCCTTTAATTAACGCCGAACTAAAGCCCTGATGCTCCATTTCGTTTAGGCCGGCAATGGTACAGCCTCTAGGTGAAGTTACTTTATCAATTTCGTGTTCAGGATGAGCGCCTTCTCGTGCCAATAATGCCGCAGCGCCTTTCGCAGTTTGTACCGCCATATTTAATGCTTCTTCCGAATGGAAGCCAATTTCAACGCCCCCTTGCATTGCGGCTCGAATAGAGCGCAGAAAGAAAGCAATACCACAAGCACAAAGAGCAGTTGCTGAAGTCATAAGTTCTTCTTTGATCTCTTGCGTTATTCCAACGGTTTCAAAAATGGAGTTCACTAATGCTTTTTGATCTCCTGTAGCACCATCATACGAAATACATGTCATCGATTGACCCACAGAAATGGCCGTATTGGGCATAGCACGAACAACGGCTGGAGCTTTTCCCAGATTATCTTTAATATCCTGAATAGAAACACCGGTAACTAATGAAATAACCAGTTGTTTTTGCTCGATTACTGAATCTTTGATTTCGGCCAACAAACCGTTAAGTTGTTGAGGAAGTACCCCTAACACAATAATATCAGCGTTTTTTACCGCTTCAGCATTATTGCTTGAAACAACATAGCCCTGCATAGCAAAGGGCTGCAAAGCTCCAAGGTTTCTGCGTGTAATGGTAATTTGTCCAGTTGTGTACTGACCAGATTGCACTAAGCCTTTGGCTAAGGCTAGCCCAATGTTGCCACCGCCAAGAATGGCGATTTTGAGGTTTTCGGTTGACATATTTTTTGTTTTTGTAGTTTCTTATCTCTTCTTTACAAGGTGGTTGATAACTACTCTCTGCACGATTATTTTATTAACGTGCCCGTACTGATGCCTTCATTTATTAAATTCAATAATCCATCAGCATGCATAATGTAAACCGCTTTTACACCCTGATTAATGGCCTCAAAAGCATTATCCAGTTTAGGGATCATGCCTGCAACTACCACACCTTCTTCTTTTAGCTTCGCGAAATAAGATTTTGTGATCTCCCCAATCACGTTATCCTCGGCATTTAATACGCCTTCTTTTTCGAAGCAATAAATAAGGTTCACATTAAATTTTTTCGATAACGATACAGCTACTGTTGAGGCGATGGTATCAGCATTTGTATTTAACATGTTGCCTTGCTGGTCATGGGTGAGCGGAGCCAAAATAGGAACCATTCCATTTTCTAAAAGTAAAGCAAGGGTTTTACCATCCATTTTTTCTTTTTCCACATCTCCAACAAAACCAAAATCAATTGGGTTTGCAGGACGTTTATGAGCAGGAATAATGTTGGCATCAGCACCGGTTAAGCCTATCGCGTTATTATTACGAGCCTGAAGTTGAGCAACTAACCGCTTGTTGATTAAACCGCCGTAAACCATTGTGACGATTTTGAGGGTTTCTGCATCGGTAATTCGTCGGCCATCAACCATTTGTGCTTCAATTCCAAGGCCTTTGCTTATTTCAGTTGCGACTTTTCCGCCACCGTGAATCAGTACTTTAAGTCCCTTTAATTTTGAAAAATCATCAAGGAAAGATGTCAGTTTTTCTTCGTTATCAATGATGTTTCCGCCTACTTTTATGATGTTAAGAGCCTCCCCGCCCTCGAGGGAAGGGCTGGTTTCAGTTGTATTATTCATACAAATATGTTTGCAGCCTGTATCTTCCTCTCCTCCGGGGAGGGTAGGAGAGAGGCTTATCTTGTAAAATTCGTTTCTAAAATCTTCTTTAATACTGTTTGAGCAGCAAAAACACGATTGCCCGCTTGCTTAATTACCAATGAATTGGGGCCGTCGAGTATTTCATCGGCTAGCTCTAAGCCACGACGAACAGGTAAGCAATGCATCACTTTAGCGTTATCGGTAAGTTTTAATTTGTTATTGGTTATCATCCAGTCTTCACCAATGGTAAGTACTTTACCATAATCAGTGTAGCTCGACCAGTTTTTTACGTACACAAAATCAGCGCCTTTTAAGGCTTCATTTTGATTATACGTAATAGTTGCACCTTTGGTAAAGTCTTCTGCAAGATCATAGTCTTCAGGGTGCGTAATCACAAATTCAACAAGACCCTCTTCTTGCGCCCGGCACATCCATTCTGAAAACGAGTTAGGAACGGCCTGAGGCAAGGCTTTAATATGTGGCGCCCAACTTAACACTACTTTAGGTTTAGGTTTTGTTGCCTGTTCTCTGATGGTAAGTAAATCGGCAAAGCTTTGTAAGGGGTGGCGAGTTGCACTTTCTAATGAAATTACCGGAACACCGCAATGCTTAATGAACTTTTCCAAAACCTCTTCGCTATAATCTTCCTCTTTGTTTTGAAGCCCTGGAAAGCAGCGAATGCCTAAAATATCGCAATATTCACCTAAAACTGCAGCTGCTTCTTTAATATGCTCAACCGAGCGGCCATTCATGATCACATTGTCATTCATCTCCAGCGCCCAGCCTTCTTTGTCCATGTTGATCACCATCGTGTTCATTCCCAGGTTGTACGCGGCCTTTTGAGTGCTCATGCGAGTTCGCAAACTTGGATTCAAAAAGACTAAACCTAACGTTTTATGGTCGCCATAATCTTCAAATCCTTGAGCATTCTGTTTAATGGCAATTGCGTCGTTTACCCATCTAGTTAGGCTGTCGACATCATGTACAGATGTGAATTGTTTCATATAATGAGATATGAGAAGTGAGGTATGAGATATGAGATAAGAAGTCCGAACATTCTATCCTTCACTCATTCAATCAATCTATATTTTAATTTGTTACAGCTAGTTTAGTTATTATTTTGTCAAATGCTTTTAAGAAATGATCCGCTTCTGCTTTTGTGATGTTTAATGCCGGCAGCAAGCGAATGGTGTTTTGTTTGCCTGAAACACCTGTTAATATGTACTGCTCATTCATCAATGCCTTGCGAACGTCAGCATAATTCTCCATTTCAATACCGATCATTAATCCGTAACCACGCACTTCTTTAATCGCATCAAATTTTTTCAACTCGTTCATTAAGTAGTTGCCAATTTCAGCAGCATTCTCAATTAAATTATCTTGTTTGATTACATCGCAAACGGCAATAGCCGCCGCACAAGCAAGGTGATTGCCGCCAAAAGTGGTGCCTAACATTCCGTGTTTGGCTTGTATATGAGGAGCGATGATAATTCCCCCGATCGGGAATCCATTGCCCATTCCTTTTGCCATCGAAATAACATCTGCTTTAACGCCTGAATGTTGATGAGCAAAGAATTTGCCCGAACGCCCGCAACCTGATTGAATTTCATCCAAAATCATCAATGCTCCGAATTTGTCACAAAGTGATCTTATCTTTTGAAGGAAAGAATCGGTTGGGATTTGAATTCCTCCAACTCCTTGAATCCCCTCAACAATTACCCCTGCGATTTCATTATTCATGGCAGCTTCTAGTGCAGCTTCATCATTGAATGGCAGGAAGATGATGTTGTCGGTTTCATTGATAGGAGCAATGATCGATTTATCATCAGTAGCTGCTACCACTGCAGAAGTACGGCCATGGAAGGCTTTGCTAAAAGCAATTACTTTTTTGCGTCCGGTATGGAATGAAGCCAGTTTCAAGGCATTCTCATTTGCTTCTGCACCTGAGTTGCATAGGAATAACTGATAATCATCGTATCCGCCGGTAAGTTCACCTAATTTGGTTGCATATTCCTTTTGAATCGGAATTTGTACCGAGTTAGAGTAAAAGCCAATTTTGCCTAATTGATCATTGATCAGTTTAACATAATGCGGGTGCGTGTGACCAATCGAAATCACGGCATGACCTCCGTAGAGATCTAAATATTTATTTCCTTTCTCATCCCAAACGTAAGAGCCTTCAGCTTTTACAAGTTCTTGTGGGAATAAGGGGTATACATCGAATAAGTTCATTTTTTTAAGTTTAAAATCCTACCGGTTTTAATTTTAGTCCTGTTTTTTCATCCAATCCAAACATCAAATTCATGTTTTGAACTGCTTGTCCCGACGCTCCTTTTAACAGGTTGTCAATGATGCTCAACACCATTAGTTTATTTCCATGTTTTTCAACATGGACTAAACACTTATTGGTATTTACCACCTGCTTTAAGTCGATGTTTTTATCGGAAACATGCGTAAAAGGGTGTAATGCATAATAGTCGCTGTAAAGTTTTTCTGCGTCTTCTTGTGATCCTTCAAACTCAGTATAAGCCGAAACCATTATTCCTCGGGCAAAATCACCACGGTACGGAATGAAGTTAATGTCTTTCTTAAAACTGTTTTGTAATTGTTTTACACTCTGGGTGATCTCTTTTAAATGCTGATGCCCAAAAGCTTTGTACACCGAAAGGTTATTATTTCTCCAGCTAAAGTGTGAAGTCGAACTTAACGATTGCCCTGCTCCGGTTGAACCTGTAGTAGCTGAAATATGTACTTCCTCATTCAATAAACCTTTAGCGGCTAAAGGCAATAAAGCCAACTGAATGCAGGTGGCAAAGCAACCCGGGTTGGCAATATTTTGTGCCGATTTGATTTCTTCACGCTGAAGTTCCGGTAAGCCGTAAATAAAATCTCGTGTCTTAAGTCCGGAGTCTTGAGCTTGATCTGAATGGCTCTTCAGTCGAAAGTCCTGGCTTAGATCGATAATGCGAATATGTTCTTTTATGTCATTAGCTACCATAAACTTCTTTGCATCACCATGTCCAACACAAAGGAAAAGCACATCAATGTTATCAGATAGTTTGTCTGCAAATTTTAGATCAGTATCGCCTAATAAATCAGTATGAACATCTGAAATATAATTTCCAGCGTTACTGTTACTATGTACAAAGGCAATTTCAGTATCAGGGTGATTAATCAGGATACGAAGCAGTTCGCCTCCTGTATAACCCGCGCCACCTACTATGCCTACTTGTATTTTTTTGCTCATTGTTTATAATAATTCAATGAGAGAAGTATTGAGTGAGAGAATGGGTTTATCGCTAATTCTCAGTACGCAATACTAAAATCTCAATTCTATAAATTGTTTACTTTATGATAAATACTCACCTGATTGCCGAATATTTTGGTGAATCCTTTTACGTCGTCACCGGTCCATGCGTTATTCATTTCACCGTAGCTGCCAAATTTGGCACTCATTAAATCATGGTCGCTTTCAATGCCGGTTACCATAAATTGATAAGGTTTTAGCGAAACGAACACTTTGCCGGTTACAAATTGTTGTGTGCTGGTTAAGAATGCTTCAATGTCACGCATAGTTGGATCAAGCAATTGGCCCTCGTGCAACCAGTTTCCATAGAACATCGCCAATTGATCTTTCCAATATAATTGCCATTTGGTGAGCACGTGTTTTTCCAGCGTATGATGAGCTTTGATGATGATCAAAGGGGCCGATGCTTCAAAGCCTACGCGGCCTTTAATGCCGATGATGGTATCCCCAACGTGGATATCGCGACCAATGCCGAATGGAGCAGCAATGGCGGTAAGTTTTAAAATTGCTTCAGAAGGTCTTTCGAATTTCTCATCATTAATGCCATTCAGTTCACCGTTTTCGAAGTGAAGAATAATGTTTTCCGGCTCGGCTTTGCTTACTTGAGTCGGCCATGCTTCTTCCGGTAAAAATCCGCTTGAGGTTAGGGTTTCAACACCTCCAATTGAAGTGCCCCAGATGCCTTTGTTAATTGAGTATTTGGCCTTTTCTGCAGTGTAAATTACGCCATGTGTTGCCAGAAATTCGATTTCAGCCTCACGTGAAAGTTTCATGTCACGAATTGGAGTGATAATTTCCATTTCTGGACATATGATTTGAAATACCATGTCAAAACGTACCTGATCATTGCCGGCTCCGGTTGATCCGTGTGCAATAGCATCAGCGCCAATTTCTTTTGCATATTTAGCAATGGCCAATGCCTGAGCAATGCGTTCAGCGCTTACGGAAAGGGGATAGGTGTTGTTTTTTAGAACGTTGCCGTAGATGAGGTATTTGATGCAACTATTATAGTAATTGTCAATTTCGTTGATGCATTTATAGGTTTTAGCACCAAGCGAAAGCGCTCGCTCTTCAATTTGAAGCAATTCTTCTTTACTGAAACCACCTGTGTCAACAGTTACAGCGTGAGTTTCAAGGTTTTTTACCTTCGAAAGGTAAACGGCGCAATAGGATGTATCTAATCCGCCGCTAAATGCCAATACTACTTTTTTCATTATGGAGTTTAGGGAGTAAAATATATATAACGCTTTAGTGATCAGGAAGACTTTTTCCGTGAGATTGTTTGCGTTGTATAGGATGAGTTAAATTCATTTTAACGAATAAAAAATGCTCAATCAATATTTAAAATATGCTAACTGATTTGAATGACTTTAATTTCTCTTCAATGCGTTTAAACAAATTAGCTTTGTGAGTAACCTTTTGAATTTTTTCTTCATGAGAAATTTCAGGCTCACTTTCTTTTGGCTTTACTTTATCGGTAGGATCGTAAAGCATAGCGGTGCACAGACAGTTTTTACGGCCTTTAGCCATTAAAATATCATGATTCACACAGCTTTGGCATCCTTTCCAAAATTCTTCGTCGTCAGTTAGTTCAGAATAAGTAACCGGCTCGTAACCAAGATCGGAATTGATTTTCATTACCGCTAAACCTGTAGTAAGACCAAAGATTTTAGCATCCGGATATTTGGCTCGCGAGAGTTCGAATATTTTTTCTTTGATGGCTTTTGCAAGTCCTGCTTTTCTGTACTTAGGGCTAACAATAAGTCCGGAATTCGCCACAAACTTACCATGGCTCCAGGTTTCAATGTAGCAGAAGCCTGCCCAGGATCCATCTTTGTGTAGCGCGATGACTGATTTGCCCTCCCGCATTTTGGTAGCAACATATTCAGGTGAACGCTTAGCGATACCGGTGCCACGTGCTTTAGCCGACTCTTCCATTTCATTAACAATCTGTTCAGAAAAATCGATGTGTTGCTCTCCTGCAACAATTATATTAAAATCAGTAATTTCCACTGTGTTGAATGACAAATAAGTGCAAAAAAATGAAACATTACTGAACAATTTAAAAAGCTTATTCAGTAAGGTTCTTGAATAATAGTATAGGCTCAGAGGATGACCGCTACGTAAGTGGTCGAAGTGGCTATGGACGCATCAGCGTCGCGGGAAATAAATTACGGGAGCGGGTGCGACAAAAACTACGTTCGGAAACGTAGAAAAAACCATCTCTTTCGAGATGTTTATCATAGCACTGATGTATGATAAAAATTGTTTTTTCATTAATTTATAAATGACGTTTTGAAAAAAATAAATTATGCTAATGACAAATATTCAAATTTTAATTTGAAAAAGGAAAAATAAAAAATCATTAATTCGAATAGTTGACATTGAAAAGATAATTTATTGTCAAATTGTTAATTATGGGTCATGAGAATTATAAATATGGCAATTATTTATCGGGTCAAATCCATGTTGCAATAGAATGGGTATTCTATTCGTTGTGTAAAAACTGGGTTTTTGCTATAATAAACCGTGGTATTATTCTCAATACTTTTTATAATATTTGAATATTGTCAGTTTTTGTTAAATTCTTAGGTCAAAGCCACAAGAAGGATACATCGCTTTGCGAAGCAATTCCTAAGGCTGCTGATGACCAGAGATCAGATTGAAAACATGGCATAATAACTGCACTTGAATAACATACTACTCTTATGAAACCCAAAACTCTATAGAAATGAAGCAGTTGTATATTGGAAGAATAAGGAGATAGCGGACACAGCACTCACAGACTAAACATAAATGAATCGACTTTTTTTTATCCTTATCGTATTGGCAGCGAGTTTTAGTGCTGAGGCACAGAAAGTTGACACTGCCTATAAAAAAATCACTAATAAAATAAATATAGCTGAGCCGGAGGTTCATCGTATCATTTCCTCGCTGGCTTCTGATTCCATGCGTGGAAGGGGTTTGACAAATTATGGAGCTGAAATAGCTGCTGCTTTTATTGAAAACGAATACAGTAAGATTGGTTTGGAGCAATACAACAATTACACTAACTATCAGCAGCCATTTAAAGCAATTCGAATGATTCCGCAAGAAGGTTATGTTAAGATTAATGGTGTTAACATTGATCCGCAAAAAGTAATTCTGATAACAGATAAAGCCGAAATTAAATGGAAGAATACAGACTCTGTAGCCACTCCTGTTGAAGTTATTGGTCCAAAAGATGATTTCTTAAAACGGTTGAAGCAAATAGAGGGAACTAAAAAAGATGCCATCGTTTTAGTTGATTATAAACATGCTGCTGTTTTCGGAGTATTTCGTTCACGTTTTAAACGCGATCGATTTGAAAGCGATTCATCAGCGCTTGCCAAGAACTCTTATGTGTTTATTATGGATAATCAAACATCCTTGTCGAAATATGATATTTTAGTTAAAAATGAAGTCAAATACATTAGCATGTATAATGTGGTAGGTATGATTCCTGGTAAAGCTAAAAAGGATGAATATGTGATCTTCTCAGCCCATTACGATAATTTCGGCTATGTTTCGGTAAGTAAAGGCGATTCAATTGCTAATGGTGCTGATGAAAATGCTTCAGGAGTAACCGCAGTAATCGAATTGGCGAAATACTTCAAAGAACAAGGAGGCAACGAGCGAACTTTATTATTTGTTAACTATAATGGTGAAACAATTGGAGGTGTGGGCTCGAAATACTTTTCAAAAAATATTGATCCGGCAAAGGTTATTGCAGTTTATAATATTGATGCTATCGGGAAAGAATCAAAATTTGGGCCTCGATCAGCATTTATTACGGGTTATGATAAAAGTAATCTGGGTGAAAAAATGAAAGCAGAAGGGGCTAAAATCAATTTTAAATTTAAACCTGATCCTTACAAAGACCAAGGGTTGTTCTACCAGGCTGCAAATACTCCACTAGCCTTGCTGGGGGTTCCTTCGCATACGTTTTCAACGGTACAAATTGATGTCGACAGGTATTTGGGAGGCAATAAGCAGCGGGATGATATGAATACCATTGAATTGAATAATATGACTGAAATTATCAAAGCAATTGCTTTTGCCTCAAAGGATCTCGTGGATGGAAAATTCACTCCTGACCGGGTAACGAAATTACGCGACGATCCGAATAAAAGAAATCAATAAGAAATCTGAAATTGACAAGAAAGGCTGAACATTAATTTGTTTGGCTTTTTTTATGTTAAAAACGCTCAAACGTAAGGCAACCTTTAATCGGCCTGTCGCGTACTCTTAAATACTCATTAGTTCTTTTTTTCAGGTGTTTAAACAGTATAGTCATGAAAAAAACAATCAATTTTTTTGAAAGCAATGCACGTTTGATTGCTTTTATTGCCATTGTTGCTTTATCGAGTCTATTGGCATGTTCGAGCAATAATAATGATATGCCTACTCCAACGGTTACACCGATTCTCTATTCAGCAACATTTGTGAAAACCGATGCGAATGTAATTACTTCTGCAACCGGCACTTTTACTTCAACTCTAGATCCTTCTACTAGAGTGTTAACTTATACAGTTACTTGGAGTAATTTAACGGGTAATCCAATTGAAATGCATTTTCATGATGCCGGACCTATCATTATTCCAGTTACTGGCTTTACAAGCGCTATTTCTGGTAGTTATTCCGGCACTGCCACGTTTACAGCTGAGCAGGTTGTTGACTTAGGGGCAGGTAAGATATATTTTAATATCCACACCCCAAACTATCCTTCGGGAGAGATTTTGGCTGCACTAACAACAACTGGTGGAACTCCAGCGCCAGGCACACCGGGGTATTAATTAATGATTCAACAATTAAGCAGGCCTCCAATATAGTATGCTCTTGTAATGTATTCGATAGCTGTGTTAAACAAGAGCATACATTTTTTTGATTTATGAAGAAGCTGGTTTTTTTATTAATTGGAGCGGAGATTTTATATATGGGATGTTCCTATATGGCAGCAGAGCAACCTCCTGATAATCAGACGAATTGTACGCCGCGGTTCCCGAATCAACAGGTAACGTATAATAATTATGTAAAAAGAATTGTTGCTAATAATTGCACCATCACCTGTCATCGGGGGGGCGATAGTCAGGGGACTGGAAATTTTACCACTTATGCTGGAATAAGGCAATATACGCCTGATATATTTTATTTCAGGGTTGTGCAAGATAGAGCAGATATGCCACAAGGGAATGCGCCTTTGCCCAAATCAGTACGTGATTCATTAGATATATGGATAAAGAATTGTAGTCCTGAAAATTGATGAAAAAGAAAATTTGGAAATAAAATTGAACAAACGGCCATTAATTATATTTAGAAAGCTAAAAGTGAAATCTGTAAATTTAAGGTTGGTTAAATCGACCAAGCATTTTAATATAAGGATCATTGGTGTAATTGCTTTAAGCGTAAAAGATCAGATGCTTCATGACTGAAGAAGACCTGCTTCAATTAATAAATGGTTGTATAAAACAGGATAGACAAAGTCAAAAAATGCTCTATAAGGTTTTCTATGGCTTTGCTATGAGTATTTGTCTGCGTTATGCAAGTAATCAGTACGAGGCTTCAGAGATAATCAATGAAGGCTTCTTTAAACTTTTTACGAACATGAATAAGTATGATCCGGAAAGACCTTTTAAAGCCTGGCTCAGTAAGATCATGCACAATGTTTCAATTGATTATTACAGGTCAAACTTTAAGACCTCAATAATGGATGATTTAGAACGAGCCGAGTTTGTAACGAATGAGGCCTCGATAGAATCAAAATTGGCTTACGAAGATTTGCTTGCACTGATTCAACAATTGCCTCCTGCCTATAGAACCGTCTTTAACTTATTTGCAATTGACGGCTACTCACATGATGAAATAGCTAATATGTTAAATATTTCTTCAGGTACTTCAAAATCAAACCTGTTTAAGGCCAGGCAGAAACTACAAAAAATGCTGATGGAACTATCAAAAAAAAATGAAGTAAATGAAGTTGGATTTTTAGCAATTAACATAAACCAAACACTGAAATAAAGGCTTCCAAAAAATCAAGCAATATGGGCGTTAATAAAAACATTGATAAGATATTTAGGGAGGGGCTGAGAGAGTCGGAAAATAATACCGTATTCAATGAAAATGAATGGGATTTGCTTGAAAAACGCCTTGATAAAGCTGAAAATAATAAGCGAATCTTTTTTTGGTTAAAAACTGCAAGCGGGATAGCGGCTATTTTAGTTTTAGGGTTTGTTTTATGGCAACTGCCTTTAGGCAAGCAATCAGCTGAATCAATTCCTGGTTCAAACAAAGACATCACACAAAATAAAAAAGTAATAAAAGAGCATAATCAGAGCGGAGATCAGCTTGTCAAATCGTTGGATACAAAGACTAAAGCAGTCACTGAACCAGTTCAAAAGCCCCCAAAAGAGGGATTATTAACTTTTAACGAAAATCCATCTTTTTCATTCGATTCAACAAATGCCAATGTGGCGATTATGGTGCCCAATGAAAGCAAAAAAGAACTTTTTGCTGATCAAAGAAGCCCTTCGTTAATAGTGGATTCAGGAAGGTTGTCAAGCATTGTGAAGAATAAGGACGATAGGTACGCGTTTGAACATAAAAACAAAAGGCCTGTAACTGATCGGCTGGTCTTAAGTTTTTCTGTAGCTCCGGCTTTAAATGGGGTAAATAACTTCAAAAATCCGGATTTAGGAGGCGATATTGGAATGCTGTTGACCTACAAAATGTCAGAAAAATGGAGCCTTACAAGTGGTGCCATTTACGCTAAAATGCTTTACTCTACAGGATTCGAAAATTATAATCCGAATTCACAATATCGGTTTAAGTACGCACCTAGCAATGTAAATGCTGATTGTCGTGCTTTGGATATTCCCTTAAATATAAATTATACAGTTTTCAATAAGAAAAACAATAAAATTGGGCTGACAGCTGGTTTGTCGTCTTATTTGATGTTAAAAGAGAATTATAATTTTGTTTACGATTATCCAAATCCATCCTATCCTCAGTCATATGAAATAAGAAATAAAAATCAACATTGGTTGGGGGTTGTTAATTTGCAGGCTTCCTACGAACGCAAAATAAATTCTAATGTTGGAATTGGTATTCAGCCTTTTGTAAAAATTCCTATTGAGAATATTGGTTATTCTCAAGTAAAACTAAAAACAGTGGGCGTGGCGGTAAATCTCAATTTTAATTTAGGGCCTTCTAAGTCAAAAAAGAAATAAGTTTTCTGTTAATCAGATAGTTATGTCTTCTTTTGATTTAATCCAAAATTTCCATTTCATTTCCAAAAAACTGCTACCTTTGCATCAAATTCTTAAGGGGTGCCTTAGGAGTTAAAAGTGATAAAGTAATAAGTACTAAGTTTTTTAGATAACCCAGGCCTGGATCAAAAAAGAACTTAGAGCTTAAAGAACCAAAACTTATAACTCTAAAATACAGGCTGAGATTATACCCATCGATTATCGATTTTCCTCTAAAAGATCATGATCGAACACCTGATCCGGATAATGCCGGCGTAGGGAGGGAAGTTAAATTGTAAGCGGTTACATACCTCTTGTTGCCGTAGGTTTAACTATTAACAATAAAATGAAAAGATTTTTACTAATAGTCGTAATGGCTATTTTATTGCCATTTATGGCTTTTGCCCAGTTTACAATAAGTGGGAAAGTGATTGACGCTCAAAGCAAACAAACACTCGTTGTCGCTAATGTGGCGATTAAAAACACCAATTGGGGTGTCCAAACAAATTCACAAGGTTATTTTGAGCTTAAAAAATTAAAACCAGGTAAGTATACCTTAAGCATTTCTTTTGTCGGATATAAAACAGAAGAGAAGGAAATAGCCCTTGATGCCGATAAAAACATAGAGATTGCTTTAACAAAAAGTTCATTTGTAGCTGATGAAGTGGTTGTTCGTTCAACGCGGGCTGCAAATAATTCAGCTACCACCTTTAAAAACATCACTAAAGAAGACCTCAATAAACAGAACTTAGGCCAGGATTTACCTTTCCTGCTCAATCAAACGCCATCTGTTGTAGTAAATTCTGATGCAGGAAATGGAGTTGGTTATACAGGTGTTCGTATACGTGGTAGCGATGCCAGCAGAACAAACCTTACGGTTAACGGTATTCCGCTTAATGATGCTGAATCACAAGGAAGTTATTTGGTTAACCTGCCAGATTTGGCTTCATCAATTGATAACATTCAAATTCAAAGAGGAGTTGGGACTTCAACAAATGGGGTTGGTGCATTTGGAGCCAGCATAAATGTTCAAACCAATAAATTGAACGAGATGCCTTATGCAGAAGTCGCCAGTTCAGGAGGTTCATTCGGTACATTCAAGAATACCTTAATGATGGGATCAGGTTTGATAGGCAATTTTGCCTTTGATGGTCGTTTGTCAAAAAATACTTCTGATGGATTTGTTGATCGTGCTTCTTCCAATTTAAGTTCTTATTTCCTGTCAGGTGGTTTTTATGGAAAGAAAACCTTAATTAAGTTGAACGTTTTCTCAGGTAATGAAAAAACCTACCAAGCTTGGAATGGAATTCCTGAAGCGCGTTTGAATGGCGATGTAACTGGGATGCAGGCTTACATCAATCGTAATTATTTAAGTGATGAAGAGGCTCAGAATCTACTAAATTCCGGTAGCCGCACTTATAATTACTTTACCTATAAAAACCAGACTGATAATTATAAGCAATCTCATTACCAGGCTTTCTTCTCCCAAGCGCTTAGTCCGGTGTTAAACCTCAATGTTGGGCTACATTTTACTCATGGAGAGGGCTATTATGAAGAGTATAAGGCCGATGATGCCCTTTCGAAATACGGCTTGCCTGATGTTGTTATAGGAGGAGACACCATAAAGAACTCGAACCTGATTCGCCAAAAATGGCTGGATAATAACTTCTACGGAACGGTTTATTCGTTACAATATTCACCAACAAAACAATTGGGTTTAACACTTGGTGGGGCTTATAATGAATATAAAGGAGGCCATTATGGAAAGGTTATTTGGGCTCAGTATGCATCAACAGGAAGCATTGATCGCCGATATTATGATGACGATGCCACCAAGAAAGATTTTAATATCTATTGGAAAGCCAATTATGGTATATCATCAGAATTAAATGCTTTTGTTGATCTTCAATATCGTCATGTTAATTACTCATTTTTAGGGTATAATCAGGAAATGATAAACACTCAACAGACTGTTGCATTAAACTTCTTCAATCCTAAATTCGGCCTTAATTATAAGTTCGATGAGAAGAACAGCACTTACCTTTCATACGCGGCAACGAGTAAAGAGCCTGGGCGTGAAGAGTATGTTAATTCAACGCCAGAGAGCAGACCTAAACCTGAAAATCTCAAAAATATAGAGTTAGGTTTTCGTAATCAAGGGGATAAACAATCGGTAGGGCTGAACTTGTTCTGGATGCACTATCGTGATCAATTGGTGTTGACTGGGAAAGTAAACGATGTGGGAGAATATGTGCGTACGAATACGCCTAAAAGCTACCGTACGGGTATTGAAGTTGATGGAAGCATCCAGTTAACTAAGGTAATTAAATGGACTGCAAATGCTTCATTGAGTGCCAATAAAATTGTGGGCTTTGATGAATATCTTGATAATTATGATGACGGATCTCAGCAGGTGCATATTTATAAGAAAACGGATATTTCTTACTCTCCATCATTTATTGCAGGGAGCACATTCACTTTTGACCTGGTTAAAAACCTTCAGCTTGCTTTAATTAGTAAGTATGTGAGTAAGCAATATCTTGATAATACTTCAAGCGACACACGTAAGCTCAATGCTTTCTTTGTGAACGATTTCAGGCTTGTGTACGATCTTCATCTGAAAGGAATAAAAAATCTTGGTTTTACAGTATTAGTAAACAATTTATTCAATACTCGCTATGAAGCAAACGGTTATACCTACGGATATATTTATGGAGGTGAGCGAATTGATGAAAACTTTTACTTTCCTCAGGCAGGAATTAACATGTTAGCAGGAATTAACTTAAAATTTTAATCCATCTACCTTAAAACTCAGGCCTCTTCTTTTTTTTGAAGAGGCCTTTTTTGATAGGTATTATTATTGTATGATGTTTTAAGGTTCAGGAATTTAGATTAAATTAGACAATACGTCCAATTAAATTAGTAACACCAATATAACTCAGCATCCAACTATGTATAGATCCGTTGAAGATTTTGTCGCCGACTGGAAATATGAAATCGACGCTACAGAAACTTTGCTGCGTGAGCTTACCGACAAATCACTTTCTCGGAAAGTTTACAGAAAAGGTCGTACGTTGGGTTATTTGGCTTGGCATCTTGCAATTGCAATTGTAGATATGTTAACGCAGGCAGGTTTAAATGTAGAGGGTCCTGCTCTGGACGCTGAGGCTCCTGAGACTGCTGATGAAATAAGAATTGCTTATGCCGCAGCTTCTTCCTCTGCTTTAAGAATGATAAGTAAAAAGTGGTTGGACTCCGAGCTTGATACAGAAATAACCATATATGGTGAAAGCTGGAAAAGAGGAAAGCTTTTATCAGTGTTAATATTGCATCAAGTTCATCATCGGGGACAAATGACCGTGTTAATGCGTCAGGCGGGGCTGAAAGTAACAGGCATTTATGGCCCAGCAAAAGAAGAGTGGTCATCAATGGGAATGTTACCGATGAAATAGAAATAATACCTCCTTTAAAACGTTTTATCTTAAATCCAAAATTTTTCAATACCCAAATTAATTCATGAAAAAACATATAGAGAAATTCCATTATCTGACGCTTGATATGGACAATTTTAGTCATGTTGAACAAGCTCGAATGGCCTGCGAAGCTGGAGCAAAATGGATTCAATACCGTACAAAAAACAAAAGATCACAAGAAGAGTGGTTAGTCGAGGCTATGCAAGTTGAAAATATTTGTGATGAATGGGGAGCTGCTTTAATTATATGCTCAAATGTTGACATCGCCGCTAAGGTTAATGAAGCACAAGGGGTACATATCGAAATGGCCGACATGTCAGTGGAGCAAGCACGTGAGTTTTTGGGAGAAAGTAAAATTATAGGAGGGTCGTCTCATACTTTTGAACAAATTAAAGCTGTATATCATTCGGGTGCTGATTATGTTGGCCTTGGTCCATACAAGCCTACAACTACTATTAAATACTCTCACGATCATTTGTCTTTGCGTGATTATGAATCAATAATAGCTAGAATGAAAGAAGAAGGAATTGATATTCCGGTGATTGCAGCCGGAGGTATTGGTCCTGAAGATGTTGAGGCTTTGATGGCAACCGGGGTACATGGTGTTGCAGTTTGTTCAGCTATCAATCGGGCTGAAAACCCTTCGGCGGTTTATAAGGAAATATATCGCAAACTTTATTAAAACAAGAAAGGCTCGTCTACGGCGAGCCTTTCTTGTTTTAATTTAAATAAAGATTGAACCAATTTGCTTCTTTTACCTGAGTGTCTGATAAATCAGCGCCTAGCCAAATGTGATTTGCGTTAGGATAGTTCACCAGTTGGTGAGGAACGCCGAATGACTCCAGTTTTGTGTTGAGTTTTTCGCTCTGCACAATTGGAACGCTGGAATCTGCTTCTCCGTGAAATAAAATTGTTGGTATAGAGCCGGCATCAACTCTCCAAAAAGGACTTGCATCTTTCCATAGATCAGGTGCACTTTGATAGGTTTTCCCCAGAAAGTATTCTACAGTGAATGTGCCAGTAGTTTTTACAATTCCCACATCAGTAAGATCCGTTGGTGCAGCTAATGCGGCAACGGCTTTAACTCGTTTATCTTGGTTATAGGCATAACTATATAATAGAGCCAGATGAGCCCCTGCACTATGGCCTGACAAGCCAATTTTTGACGAGATGTTGTATTCGGAGGTTTTTGAGAGGATGAATGAAATTACATTTCGGATGTCTTCCATTTGTGTTGGGAATTTATCGGTTGCATCTTTAGCTAAGCGATAATTCATATTTACTACGGCAAAACCATGATCTGAGAAATAGTTTAAAAATAGGGTGTATTCCAACTTGTCGCCATCACTCCATGCTCCGCCATGTAAAAATATGATAACCTTGGTGTTTTTAATACTACGGTCTTTAGGAAGGTAAATATCTATTATTTGTTGTTTGTCTGTACCGTATGATACATTTAATAGAGTTTGGGCTGTAAACGTTCCTTCTCCTGTTGCTACTTCGTCTTTTTTACACGATAATAAACTGCAAGAAAATGAAAGTACAAAAAGGAGTACAAACTTATTCATTCAAAAATGTAGTTTGAAGAGTATATTTTTTTCAAATATTACTTTAGGTAAGTATTGAACCATGTTACTACATTTTCTCTAGTATCAGTAAGATCAGAGCCTAGCCAAACATGGCCGGCATCGTACGTAATGAATTTACTTGGCACTTTCATTTGAGTTAAGCGCTCTTCTAGGCGTTGTGATTGTAAAAAAGGAACCACTTTGTCTTCAGATCCATGAAATAAAATGGTGGGAACAGAAGTAGTGCTTACTTGCCAGTATGGGCTTGCCTTAATCCATAAGGTTGAATCTTGTAAAAATGCTTTTCCCAGGAAATTATATATAGGTTCCTGGTAACTTTTAATTTTGGAATGACCTGCCAGAACAAAATCTGAAGGAGGAGCTAATGCAGCTACGGCTTTTATTTTTTTCAAGGTGTTATACTCATAACTATACAGAAGTGCAAGATGGGCTCCGGCACTGTGGCCGGCTAAGCCAATATTGTTGGTTGAAATGCCCAGTTCATGTGATCTGCTGGTTATATAATTTATAACGGCACTGATGTCATCAATTTGTGCAGGAAACTTATTTTTGTTTTTTTCAGCAAGACGATAATTCATGTTTACGACAGCAAAGCCGCGTTCAACGAAATAACGTAAAATCGGACGATAATCTGACTTATCGCCTTTACGCCATGAACCACCATGCAAAAAAATAAGCACCTTTGTATTTGTGTTCCGTTCTTGGGGTAGCATAAGGTCAAATTTTTGCTCCGGGTCAGCGCCATAAGCAATGTTGTCAAGTTGTTGAATAGGTAGTTCAGGCTTAACGTCCTGGCGGCCAATCCTGCTACAGGAGGCGAGTGAAATGACCAGAAATGTTAAGAACGGAAGACGTAAATATGCTTTCATACAGAGAGAATTTAGTATATAGAATTTACGAAAAAAACGCCTGATTTCGTAGGAAATCAGTAAATATATTTTAAGGAGAACAAGGCTATTGGTTAATATTATAACTATTAATAGCAGGTATTTAACTAGCCCAAACCGCATACCAATGTCATCACATCATATAGTTCGCGACCGTCAGGAGCCTGCACTATTAGTGCTATCGCTGGAAGGATTTAATGAAGAATATCTTGGTCAGTTGCTTGAATGGAGCCCTTTGGTATTTAGCGTATTAGCTGAAGCTGAAAAGCTGCATGTAATGGGTATTAAAATCGATTCTGTTTTTGTAGAGAAGGATGATGTTTCACCCTTAAATTCTTTTCAGGAGCACACAGAATTGGTTAAGCTATCCCATCTAAATGTCCCCAATACTATACAGTTTTTGATAAATGAGGGCTTCCCGGCGATTAATATTATTGGTTCAGTAGAAACGTTGTCCTTACTTCTTCCTTTTACTCGCATAATCGACTTGGTTCTGTTTACTGCAGCTACTAAATGGTTTCCAGTAAATAATGTATTGGAAAAGTGGTATAGAAAAGGAGAAGATTTGGTTGTTTTTTCGGGAGAAGGTTCAAGTATTAAATTAAGCAATAGTGCATCAGTAGGAAACAACCGTTTCGTTACCCTTTGCGAAGGGATAGTAACAATTGAAGCCGGCAATAAGCCTATTTTTGTCGGTGAAAACTTATAAGGTTATGCTTACGTATAAAAAAGCCTCTTTGAATGATATTCCAATAATTATGGATTTGGCTGAGCGTTCCTGGAAAGTCACTTATAAAGATATTATCTCAGCGGAACAGATTGAATACATGTTTAATAATAGTTATTCGTATGATCCGCTTAAAAATCAGATGGCCGAGCAGGGACATACTTTTTTAATTGCTTATGAGGAAGAAAATCCAGTGGGATTTGCATCTTTTAGTTTAATTGGAAAAACGACATTTAAACTTCACAAGCTCTATGTAGTGCCGGAAACTCAAGGGAAAGGCATCGGCCGTTATCTCGTAGAGGCGGTAATCAGAGAGGTAAAACGGTTAGGTGCATCAATTCTTGAGTTAAATGTAAACCGGTATAATGCTAAAGCAAAAGCCTTCTATGATCGTATTGGATTTGAAGTCTATAAAGAGGTAGATATTCCGCTGGGCGACTTTTTTCTCAATGATTATATTTTGAGAAAAAAATTATGATGATTTGGCAACCAAATTATAAAATAGAGGCTGTCCTTTTTTGTAACAGCCTCTTATCATTTTTTGACAAATAGGAGTACTATCTGATTTCACTTCCGTTTTTAACCTTCGCGGTTGGGGCCGTAAAGCGTAATTTTCCATCAGCATCTTCTGCCATCAGGATCATTCCCTGTGATTCAATTCCCTTAATTTCACGTGGGGCAAGGTTTACCAAAATACTTACTTGCTGTCCAATGATGCTTTCTGGATCAAAGTACTCGGCAATACCCGAAACTACCGTACGCTGATCAATTCCGGTATCAACGGTCAGCTTGAGTAATTTCTTGGTTTTAGCAACTTTCTCGGCAGAAATAATGGTTCCTACGCGAATATCCATTTTTGAAAACTCATCAAATGTGATATTCTCTTTAGCGGGTACAGTCACTTTATTGGCTACTTCGTTAGCTTCTTTTGTGTCCATTAGTTTTTTAATTTGCAGCTCTATCACATCGTCTTCAATTTTATCAAACAATAAAACTCCTTCGTTTAACTGATGACCTGCTTTCAATAAGTCAATAGATCCTGTTTCATCCCAACTTACATTATCCAGATTTAGCATACTGGCTAGTTTTTTAGCGCTAAACGGAATAAATGGTTCCGCCAATACAGCAAGATTAGCAGCGATTTGCAAGCCGATGTTTAAGATGGTTTTAACGCGCTCCTCGTCGGTTTTAATTAATTTCCAAGGTTCGGTATCAGCTAAGTATTTATTGCCTAATCGAGCCAGACTCATAAACTCCTGCAAGGCTTCACGGAAACGATAGTTTTCAATGGATGCGCCAATTTTAGCCGGATAGCTTTGCAGTTCAGCGATGACTTCTTTATCGAAGTCAGTCATTGCTCCCATTGGCATTACTTTTCCCTCAAAATACTTGTGAGAAAGTACTACAACGCGGTTAATGAAGTTGCCGAAAATGGCTACTAGCTCGCTGTTGTTACGCGATTGGAAATCTTTCCAGGTGAAGTCATTGTCTTTAGTTTCAGGAGCGGTTGCGCACAATACATAACGCAAAACATCCTGTTTATCTTTAAAATCAACCAGGTAATCATTAAGCCAAACTGCCCAGTTGCGGGAGGTTGAAATTTTATTGCTTTCCAGATTCAAAAATTCGTTAGCTGGAACCTCATCCGCCCAGATATACGAACCTTCAGCCATTAACATAGCAGGGAATATAATACAGTGGAATACAATATTATCTTTTCCGATAAAGTGGACTAACTGAGTATCTTTTGATTTCCAGTGTTCTTCCCAACTCGCTGCAGATGTTTGTGGCTTGCGATCAGCTTTTAGATAATACTCATCGTGTTTGTCACTCCAAGCTGCATCTTTCAAGCCGAATAGTTCCTTAGTCGCTGAAATATATCCGATAGGGGCGTCGAACCAAACATACAGCACTTTGCCATCGGTACCCGGAATAGGAACTGGAATTCCCCATTCCAAATCACGGGTTACTGCACGCGGTTGTAAGCCTTGGTGCAACCACGATTTGCACTGGCCGAATACGTTAGTCTTCCAATCTTTATGATCTTCAAGAATGTATTTTTCGAGTTGAGTTTGGTATTGATCAAGGGGTAAATACCAATGTTTCGTCGATTTCATAATCGGCTGTTCACCACTCAATGTCGATTTCGGATTAATAAGATCGGTAGCATTTAGCGTTGACCCACAGTTTTCACATTGATCACCATAAGCCTTATCGTAACCACATTTAGGGCAGGTGCCGGTAATGTAACGATCAGCTAAAAACTGCTGCGCTTTCTCATCGAAATACTGCTCAGACGTTTCTTCAATAAATTTACCCTTATCGTAAATGGTTTTGAAAATTTCAGAAGCCGTTTCGTGTTGAGTTTTTGAGGATGTTCTGTGATAGATGTCGAACGAGATACCAAAATCACGGAACGAATCACCAATGATTTTATGATACTTATCGACCACTTGTTGAGGTGTTACACCCTCGGCTTTAGCTTTGATGGTAATCGGAACTCCGTGCTCATCAGAACCGCATACAAACACAACATCTTTGCCTTTGGCGCGTAAGTAACGCACATAGATATCGGCGGGTAAATACGCACCTGCTAAATGGCCAATGTGAACCGGCCCATTGGTATAAGGCAATGCAGAAGTGACTGTATATCGTTTAATTTCTTTCATCTTGATTTGAGTATTGAGATATGCGTAGTGAGAATATGAATTATTCGCTCGCAATAAGGCTGCAAAGATACGAGAATTCAGTTTTTAGAAAACTGTTCATCAAAGCAGCTTGCTTGCTGTTCTTTATGTTCTGATTATCAGTATAATAATTATAATTTTAAATCAAAAAAAGGATAATTTTATATAATTTTAAGCTACCAAAACCTTATTTAGTTCTCACCTAAAACGCTCTTACTATGACAAATTTTAATTTCCAACAAAAAACGCCCAGACGTGGCTTTTTGGGATTACTCGCAAAGGGAGCCGCTACTTTAGGGGTAGCCTCTTTTATCAATCCACTTCAGCTTTATGCCGAACCCGACATGACTGCAGAAGACTTATCGGATGCGGAAGCTTGGTTTAACCAAATTAAGGGCAAACACAAAATGGTTTTCGATGTAGTTCGCCCAAATGAAGTATTTCCATTTGCATGGCCAAGAATATTTTTAATGACTAACGCTAAAACGGGAACGCCTGAGAAAGATTGTTCAGCTGTAGTAGTTCTCCGTCATGAAGGTATGCCTTATGCTTTTAATGATAGTTTATGGGCCAAATATAAGTTTGGTGAATTTTTTAAAGCAGAAGATCCCATGACTAAATCTGCAGCAGTTCGTAATCCATTTTGGCAACCTAAGCCAGGTGATTTTAAAGTGCCAGGTTTTGGTCCTGTTTCAATAGGCATCAATGAGTTGCAAGCTAGCGGAGTAATGTTTTGTGTTTGTGATGCAGCTATGACCGTATACAGTGCGATTATGGCAGAAAACATGAAAATGGATGCAGCTGAAGTAAAGAAAGAATGGGTTGCCGGGCTATTGCCAGGAATTCAACCTGTTCCTGCTGGCGTTTGGGCATTAAACCGAGCACAAGAACATGGATGCTCTTTTTGTTATACAGGTTAAATTAATAACGGTCTCTCTGAACTTTGCGTCTCTGCATGAAAAAATAATTGCACGCAGAGGCGCGGAGCCGCAGAGAAAGAAGTTATCATAGATTGATTTGTTATTTCAAACTCTTCGCTTTATCTTTTTCTTCTTTAATGGGACCAAATGGTCCGTATTTGTGCTGTGTTTCTGAAAAATGATCAGCATAAGGTCCAAAAGGATGATCAACCGGCTTTTTTGCAATTTTAGGCCAGTCTTCTTTATACTGCTTTACCGGTCTAGGTTGGGAATTTACGAAAGCTGCGACATCCCATGCTTCTTCAGTTGTTAAAACCGGTTTCTGATGGGAGGCTTGGTTGAATGGCATGTTGTTTTTAGCAAAGCCCGCAAATTGGGATAGTCTAAACAACCCTGCGCCAATATTGTAGGAGTTGGGCCCCCATAATGGAGGATAGATGTATTCTGTTTTTGATGGATTTAAAAGTCCCTCTCCGTTATGTCCATGACAAGTTTGGCATTTTGCCAGATACACTTTTCTCCCTTTTAGCGTATCAGCCGCTCTTTCCATAAAAGGTAATTCCTCGATTCCCGATCCAATTAGCTTTGCCCCTTTAGGTACGTCCTTGCCAATCCACTTAAAATAGGCTACCATCGCCCTCATCTCTTTGCTTAGGCTGTCGAGTGGTTTTCCATTCAAACTGCGCTTCATACAGTCGTTTATCCTAAATTCAATTGACTCTACTTGGTCGCTTCGGTTTCGGTGCTTTGGATAGGTTGACGCCACTAATGAATAATTATTCCCGAACAGCCGAGTTCCTGCATTAATGTGGCAGTTTTGGCAATTCATACCATTGCTTATTTGGGCAATTGTACCTTTTGGTCCCAGATAAACGGAGGTATGGTTCAATAAATCTTTTCCATATAGAATCAATTCGCCTTCACTCGTTGCAGGAATTAATAAGGAATCGGGAGCATGCCATACAGTAAAAGAATCGCTGTTTAGTGTTGTTTTTTGATCTTGTGAAGCATTTTTTTGGGGAGAAGATTGACAGTTAACCAATTCAAAACCAATCGCAGAAATAAGTGCGAATAATGTGATTTTTAGCCATGTAGATCCATAAGGTGTCATCTTTCTTCAATGAGGAAATTTCGTATCTAAAATAACTAAAAAGCATTTGGTAACCAATCCAAATCATCTTCTTGTCATTCTTCATTGTTCTTTGTTCTTTTGCCATATGAGTAAACGACCTCCTTTCCTAAAAACCGGAGATACCATCGGAATATTATGCACCGCACGCTATGTTAATATGGAGCAAATACAGCCTGCTATTAAGTTATTTGAAAGCTGGGGGCTAAGGGTGAAATTAGGCGACAGCATTGGTGCAGAGTGGAATATTTTTGGAGGAGACGATGAATTAAGGGCCAAAAACCTATCTGATTTTTTTGTAGATGCTGAAATTAAGGCCATTGTTTGTGCCAGAGGAGGTTATGGAACGCTTCGAATGATTGATAAAGTTGATTTTTCAGCTTTAGATAGAAACCCAAAATGGTTAATTGGTTTTAGTGATGTAACAGCATTGCATGCGCATATCAATACTTGTTTGAATATGCCCTCCATTCATGGACAAATGGCGCTTAATATTGAAAACAAAAGTGCAGAGGCTCACGAAACGTTAAGAAAAGCGTTGTTTGGAGAAGCCCTTTCGTTCAGTTATCAAAATGATTTTGATTTTACACGCCATGGAACAGCCGAAGGGGAATTGGTGGGAGGTAACCTAGCGCTGATTTATGCGGTGCAAGGGTCTGTATCTGAATTGGATACGGATGGCAAAATTCTATTTTTAGAAGAAGTAGAAGAATGGCTTTATAACGTAGATAGGATGCTTTGGAATCTGAAACGATCGGGTAAGCTAGACAATTTAAAAGGGCTGATCATTGGAGGTTTTAGCCAATTACTCGACAATGATATTCCCTTCGGAATGACTTATGAAGAAATCATTTGGGAAAAAGTAAAAGATTATGATTATCCGGTTTGTTTTAATTTCCCGTCGGGGCATATTGATGATAATCGGGCCCTTATTCTTGGATCAAAAGTAAAACTTGAGGTTGGGGAAGACGTTTCTCTACGATTTACAACACAATAAGTGTGCTCTTATTAACTAAGGCTATTTATCATAAAACAGGCGGTCAATTTTGGGTCGCCTGTTTTATGATAAATCCGGTATCTTATTCTTTCTTCTCTATTTATCCCACCAAACCGGAACAGAAAGATCATTAGTAACCACAGCTTGAGGATTATACAACCTTTCATCTATAGAGGTTGGAAATCTTAATGGAATTTGTGGCGGTTGTCCATTTGAATTAGGTACTAAAACCGGGAACCCGGTTCTGCGCCAATCATTATAAGGCTCAATCTGTGTAAATAATGCAATGTACTTTTGAGTGATGATTTGCTGAAGTGTTACGGATGTTGCAGAAGCGAAATTAGCTACGAAGGTAGGGTCTTCAGCACCTGTAACGCTTCTTAACGATGCCTTAATGGCTTCATTATATGCGGCCGCGGCAGCACCAGCATTGCCTAACCTAAGATTAGCCTCCGCTTCAATGAATTTAGCTTCAGAATAGGTTACCATTGGCAAAGGAGAGGTATTGGAAGCTATGCCGGGACCAAATTTGGAAGTACTTACAGTAACCTGATCATTAACCGGTGTTCCAGAGTAACCTCCTGCAGCATCTTTTGTTGCAAAGAAAGGTAAACGAGGATCATTGCCAGCCTTCATTAAATTAATAAAGACTTCACCCATTTGAATATATCCACCACGATTGCTTTGAAATGCGGCCCACTGATTAAAGTTAGTATTTACATTAAAGAAAAGAGCTTTCATATCTCCAGTTTCTTTAGCGGTTAAATCGGCTGCTGCAAGGAAGGTCAAGGCCTGGTTGGCGCTGCCGGCAGGATCAATCTGGCTTAAGCGGTTTGCGTAACGCGCTTTTACAATGTAGGCAGCACGTTTCCAAAACAAAATATTCCCCCCGAAAATAATATCATCGTTTGCTGGTACAAAAAGATTGTCGGAAGGTGTTTTAGCAAAATCTGCAATGGCTTCGTCCAACATTGTTTGAATTCTTGCAATGATTTGTTCTTGGGTATCATATTTCACTGAATAACTACCTTCTTTCCCATTAAATCCATCAGTATCGGGAACATCTCCCCAAAGATCGGTCGCAGTGCCCAAATTAATAGCATAAAGTATTTTACCAATGCCATCATAATAAGGGCTTCCTGCTCCATAGGTGTCAAGTAATGTTTTTGCGTTAATCAATGCTCCTGCATAAATCGTTTGCCAATTGTTCAGCACATCACCTTCATTATAGATATATCTTGCATAGGTAGCATATTGAAAATTTGTGCCTGCAACATGTTGGTCAAACAGACTAGTCACCCGTGCTATGTCACCTGTTTGGGCGGCAAAAGTAGACACCTCTGTAGCGCTCAGCAATAATGGAGCGGATGCAACTGCAGGAGCATTGGGGTTCATCGCATATTCGTCAAGTTTATCCTGACATGACGTAATTGCAATAAACACTATAGTGAGTATTATTGTTAAACGTTTCATAACTTGTAAGATTAAAAACCAAGGTTAATACCAAAAATAAACGAACGCGCTCCGGGGTTATTGAAATAATCAAAACCCTGGATGTTTGATCCTGCACCGGTGAGGCTGGTTTCCGGATCAACCCCATTATAATTGGTACTTAGAAATAGATTTCGACCGGTTACATTAAAGCCAATTGATTGAACATATTTCTCCCAGGCTTTAGGATGGAACGTGTAGCCAAGGGTAATTTCTCGAACCCTGAACCAATTCACATCTACTATATTTTGTTCTACAGCGGAACCATTATCGCCTAAATAAAAATTATAATAGGCAAAGGCGCTAATAGGAATATCATTAGGTGTGCCGTCAGATTTTACTCCCGGAACGATATAGGTACGTTCGCGATCAGCCGATGCTTCCGATCTGCCAAGACGGTTCAATCGAGCCTGCGTTCCGTTCCAGATGGAACCTCCATGCCGAATATCAAACAACACATTAAGCGAAACGCCTTTGTAACTAAATGTATTTCTTATGCCTCCTGTCCAGTCTGGCCATGGATTTCCGAGCGGTCCAAATTGATCTGCTTGGAATGGTAATCCACTATCATCAATGAGCAAATTACCCTTATCATCACGGGCCCATTTGCTTCCATATAATACACCTAATGGTTGACCAACGATTGCATAAGCACCAGGGTCACCAAAACCGGTTTCAACCTCAAACTGATCAACTCCGTCTGCTAACTTCAATACTTCACTTCGATTTCTAGCCCAGGTTATCCCTAAATTCCAGTTAAAATCAGTCCCTTTATAAATATCAGCGTTTGCTTCTACCTCAAACCCTCTATTCCGTAATTTTCCGGAGTTCCCGTATACACTTGCAAAACCGGTTGAAGACGCTAATGGACGAAACAAAAGCACATCCTTAGTTTCTTGATTATACCAGGTTAAGTCGAGATTAATTCTGTTCTTAATAAACTTAAGATTTAATCCTAATTCATTCCCGGTTACCCGTTCTGGCTTAAGGTTTTCAGAACCGAGGTTTGATAAAACATCATAACCAAAACCGCTAACACCTCCATAAGGGAAAGATATACCATTGGTAAACCCATCTGTAAAAATTGGTACTTTAAAAAAGGTTGCGGCTTGATAAGGAACAGGAGAAATACCTGCTTGAGAATAAGCATACCTGAATTTACCAAAAGTGAACCAATCTGGTAATTTGAATGTTTGATTAAACAACCATGAAACTGATGCTGAAGGATAAAAGAAATTATTCTTAGAAGCTCCAAATGTCGATGACCATTCGTTTCTGCCGGATACGGTTAAAAATAACATATCACGGAATCCAAAATCTAACTGCCCAAAAAGCGCCCAAGTATATTTTCTGGTTTTAGAAGTAGAAGAATATAGATTAGCTGCATTTGAGAGGTCATAAAAATTAGGTATTGAAAGTACTGTGCCGCGCGAATACAAGCTGCCAAAATTTGAACTATTAACATTGTGCCCGGCCGTGTAATTCAAAGTAATGTCTTTTGTTATTTCACCACTACCAGTAAAAATCAAATCACTATTAATATCCCTATTAGTTATGGAGCCATAATTTACTTGACCTGTCTGATCAGCTGCATCGTTCCCCCAAGAAGATATAGCAAAAACTTGTCGACGGTCGTCGGAATAAGTATCCACCCCGAGCTTATAGGTTACATTAAACCAAGGTTTACCTAGGTAAGAAATATAAATATTACCTAAAATACGATTTACATTATCATTAAAAGGATTTTCATATGCTGTATAAAATGGATTGTCATATCCTGCTGAAAAATAGGTGCGTTGAAATCCATTGTCAAAGGTATACGGATTAATGTCAAATGAAGCTGGCATACGCATTAAGCCTAGCATAACTCCACCTAGCGTGCTACCATTTTGCACCCTTTGTCCTCCAGATTTTATATAGTTTGCTGTGCCGCCAACTTTTAGCCAATCTTTTAGATATCCATCGGCAGTAAGACGAAATGAAGTTCTCTTGAAATTAGTTCCGGGAACGACCCCGTTTTGATAGGTATTGCCTATTGCAAAACGGTAAGTAACTTTATCACTACCGCCATCAAAAGACAAATTAGTAGTATTAGCTGTTGATGTTTTGAAAAAAACATCCGCATTGTCATGAGAACTTAAACCGGGAACGCTCGAAATCAATGGTCCCCAACTAGCTGATGTTCCTCCGCTAATATCATCATCTGTATTATAAATATGATCAGGGCCGGGATCAGCTGTAAAATAAGTAGGTACTCCATTTTGAATTGTTCCTTGGGCATAAGTGCTTTGGCGAGGAGGTAATTGAGTTACATTTGCTATTTCAAATGTCTGTCCTAAATTAATTCCTAAACCCTTACGACTTTTTCCTCTTTTAGTAGTGTAAACGATCGCGCCGTTACCTGCCTTTGCGCCATATAAAGCCGCTGCAGCAGGGCCTTTTAATATAGTAACCGATTCTATATCGTCAGGATTTAAATCAATAGCCCTATTAGAGTTATTTACACCAGAAAGATTTTGATTAAATGGATAATCTCCTGCGGTAGTTTGTGTCGTAGTATTATCAATTGGTACACCATCCACAACGATTAATGGTTGCACGTCTCCTGTTATAGTTGCAGGGGCTCGTAAAACAATTTTACTGGAAGCGCCAGGTGTACCTCCTGAGCCTGTAACTTGAACGCCAGCTGATTTTGCCGATAGTGATTCAATAATGTTTACTTCACCCGATCGCTTTAGATCATCGCCTTTGATATCAGTTACAGCATAACCAAGTGATTTTTTTTGACGCGATATACCTAAAGCGGTTACGACAACCTCACCTAATTGCTGAGCATCACTGATAAGTTCAACATTTATAACATTTCCTTTTCCTAATGGAACCTCTTTGGTAGTATACCCAATATAAGTATAAATAAGAGTATGAGCTTCCTCTGGAACAGATAGCGTGTACTTACCATTAAGATCGGTTTGAGTGCCAACGCTAGTCCCCTTTACCAGTATGCTCACTCCTGGCAAAGGTTGTTTATCCTCCTTTGCTGTCACCGTACCTGTAATAGTACGTTTTTGTGCAATTGCAGCAATACTTACCACTAGCATTAATGCAATACTTAGTAGAGTTTTTTTCATGATGTATTATTTTTAACATACTTAAATCTACAAAATATAAGCCATTAATTTTCAAATAGTTGTAATTTAATTACAGCTATGGTACAATTTAATTGAGGCTTGTAAATAATAGATTCTGAAAAGGGGGCTTTTTTAGAATGTTGTATTTAAAAACAAACGCTCCTGGTAAAAATGCATACGCTAAAGAATAATGTACAGGTTAATAATGACCATTTTTTGAATGAATTCAGATAAAACTTGTTGTTTTTCAACCAGTTTTATCTGTTTTTTCCTTTTAATGAAAACATCTTCTTATAGGTTTTAATCCTTTTGATTGTGGTTTCACGGCATTTTTTTTGTAATTCTTAACTTGGAAAGTGAGCGGTCTATTCCACAAAAGTCTTCTTTGCCGGTCGGAAAAGAAGAATAAATAACTATACGTTTTTTTTCATCTGATTTTTTTCGCAGGGAATCATTTTCAACGGCATGACTGGTTGGGATGTCCACTTCTCATGTGCTTTTTGAAGTGCTTAGCTATACTATGCTCCTTTTTATACTGTTGTTGAAATTTTTGTTGTGATAGTTTATTGAATGAATCATTACATCTACATCGATATGAAAAAGCTGTTACTTACCATTTTACTGCTAAACTTAAGTTCAGGATTGTTTGGCCAAACGCTCACTCAAACGCTAAGGGGGCGAATTGTTAGTAAAGAGCTGCAAGAGCCCTTAACAAATGTAATAGTGCAATTATTGGATACTCAATTCTCAATGATCACGGCCAAAGACGGCAAGTTTAAGTTCTCTCATTTGCCTATGGGCCGCTATGTTTTAAATGCATTTATTTTAGGTTACAAACCGATACAGCTTTCTGTGGAATTGACAAGCTCAGCAAAAGAGGTGGTTCTTTTAATCGAGATGGAAAAAAATGTAATTCAATTAAACGAAATTGCAGTTTCAGAAAATAAGGGACGAGCATTTTACTTAAATGAAATTTCCTCAACTGGATCCAGAGTGTTTTCGATCGATGATGCAAAACGTTATGCGGGAAGTTTGGGTGATCCTGCGCGTATGATTGCCAATTATGCCGGAGTTGTTTCCCTTGGCGATCGTAGTGATATTGTAATACGAGGTAACTCCTCAACAGGCTTATTGTGGCGCTTGGATGGAATTGAAATTCCTAATCCGTATCATTTTGGAGGAATGTCAAGCGGAGGAGCGATTAGCCTCTTAAATACAAATATCCTTGCCAATTCGAATTTCATTTCAGGAGCTTTTTCTGCAGCATATGGTAATTCCATTTCCGGTGTGTTTGATCTAAAAATGAAAAGCGGTAATGATAAGAAGTATGAGTTTATCGGCAAAGTACTCTTGACGGGTTTGGAGTTTGCTGCAGAGGGTCCTATTAATCGACGTAAAGGAAGCTCGTTTTTGATTGATTATAGACATTCAACCATCGAAGTGATTGAAAAATTGGGGGTTTATTTTGGATATGTGGCAGTTCCAAGATATCAGGATTTATCCTTTAAATTAAATTTTCCGATCAACCAAAGTTCGAGTATTTCATGGTTGGGCATCGGGGGACTAAGTAATATTTCATTGCTTCAAAAGTCATCTAACGGAAATTTTGTTTCTTCCGGTAGAAATGTTTACTATGGCACAGATATGGCCGCCAGCGCAATTACCTATCTTAAAAACTATAAAAATAATGCGTTTAAATTTAGTCTTTTCTCAACGTTACGCAGGCCGAATTATAGTATTGACTCCGTTAATAAACAGCTAAATCTTTTGAACAATGAAGACTTTGCAATGCATGATCTTAGAACAAACGTACAAGCAAGTTGGTACAAGAAATGGGATGGTCAATGGAGCTCACAATCTGGATTGACATTTACAAGGATAGATTTTGATATACACAATAGTCGATATAACGACATTGGTTATAGTTTAGGCAGTACTTATAATTCTGTGGGGAATACCTATTTTATTCAAGCATTTTCTGAGTTTAAGCAAAAGCCCAACGATCGTTTAACGGTGAACTATGGAGTGCATTATATGCAGCTTTTAATCAATAACCGTTTTACAGTTGAGCCTCGCGCATCGGTGGTGTGGAATGTTTCTGAATATAATGCACTTAGTTTGAGTGCAGGTATGCATAGTCAGATGCAGCCGCTCTTTGTTTATTTCCGTAAAATCTTAAACACCGATACCATAAGTAATAAGAATATTGATTTCAGCAAAAGTATTCATCTGGTAGTGGGATATGATCGATTATTGAATGATAACTGGAAGTTGAAGGCCGAAGCCTATTATCAGCATCTTTATAAAATTCCGATCAGTGCAAAGTCGCCGGGTTTTTCATTGCTTAATCAAGGTGATAGCGATTCTTTTTACTTTGAAGATAATATGATTAATAAGGGTACGGGGAAGAATTATGGGATTGAACTAACACTTGAAAAATTCTTTAGCAGAAACTATTATTTTTTATTCACAACATCAATATATAACTCACGCTACATTCCTTACGATGGGAAAGAACGAAATACCGCTTTTAATGGCAATTACATTGTTAATGCATTAGGAGGGTATGAGCAGTCAGTGGGTAAGACTCATGCTAAAAAAATTAAGTTTGATTTTAAAGTGTCTTATGCGGGTGGCAAACGGTATACTCCTTTAACTTTAGAAAATCCGCAGCAGTTAAAAAATGAACCGACCATTGATGATCAATTGTATTCTAAAAAGTTTAAAAGCTTTTTTAAAACAGATTTAAGATTTTCACTTCACAGAAACGGGAAAAAAGTAGCTCAAGACTGGCTTGTTGATATTCAGAATGTTTTTAATACCCACAATGTTTTTTCCCAAAGCATAGATCAAGACACCAACTCTATTAAAAATGAATATTTGTTAGGCATATTCCCTACTATTGGTTATCAAATTGAGTTTTAAAGTGATTACTTTTATAAATCAAAACCGAATACGCTGGGTATATTTCCTACCTTCTGATACCAGATCGAATTTTAATCCAATCAAACTAAGAATTATTCTATTTTGTACTTTGGAAAGTAAAAAGTTATTTATCTTTCCGCTCCCCCAAATGTGAGGTTTTTTTTGCCAGAAAATTGCATGGATGATGTTTTAATACTTGAACAGTTAAAAGCTGATGAAGCTTTGGGGTTCAAGAATTTATTTGACAAATATTATAAGCAGCTCTGTTTACAAGCTTTTATTTTACTGGATAATAGCGAGGAAGCGGAGGATGTTGTCCAGACTTTTTTCCTAAAATTATGGCAGGAGAAACAATACCATCAAATTGAAACATCCCTAAAGGCTTATTTAAAATCTGCCGTTAGAAATGCCTGTTTAAATCGTATCAAACAAAGAAAGTCTTTTACAGAAGGCTCAATTGAAGATGCCAGTTTGTTAGCAGATGAAAACTCTGATAACGTGCTGGAAAATAAAGAACTACAAAACCAGATAGAAAAAGCTCTTAGTTCGCTACCAGATCATTGCAGGAAAATATTTACAATGGTTGCCTTGGAAAATAAAAAATACCAAGAGGCGGCGGATGAATTGGGGGTCAGCATTAATACCGTTAAAACACAGTTGAAGAGAGCCTTTTCTAAAATGCGTGAACAAATGATCAGGTTTAAATAAAAAATATCTATTTTTTGTCACCCGATCTAAAAAAAAAATTGTCTACTAAGTAAGTAGGATGAAGAAAATTCAAAGAGAAAATATTGAACAATTAATCATAGATCAATTAAGCGGTGAGATCACTGCTGATGATTGTGAGCTTTTGGAACGATTGATAAGTGAGGATGAAGAGGTAAAAGAGCTTTATGAGGAACACAAGGAATTGTTTTTAGGAGCAAAAGCAGCTTTATTTTTAAAGCAGGTTGATCAGGATGCAGCTTGGGAGAAAATAAGTGGAAATATTACTCCGTTAGTAGAAAGGAAAACCACAAAAACCATTCATTTAAAAAAATGGTTGGTTGCTGCATCCATTTTATTACCTATAGCTATTGCTTCTATTCTTATATTAAGAAATTATTCTTCTAATGAGCAGCCACAGCTGGCTCAAAAAAATGAAAAAGTAAAACTCCTTCTAGCAACAGGAGAATCAATTACCTTGGACCAAAGTGCTAAGAATAAAACGGTAAGCACAAATGTTGCCGTATTGCACAATGAGCAAGGGGCACTGAAATATGAGCTGAAGGATCAGAAACATGCGTTGAATTATAATACCTTGGTAGTTCCACGTACTAAAGATTATAAAATCAAATTATCGGATGGCACTGAGGTTTGGCTTAACTCTGATTCAGAATTGAAATTTCCTTTGGAGTTTGAAACCGACAAGCGCGTAGTTTACTTAAAAGGTGAGGCCTTTTTTAAAGTAGCGAAGAATCCTAAGAAACCTTTTATCGTAAAAGTGAATGAGAAGTTGGATGTTCAAGTGCTTGGGACTTCCTTCAACGTAAATAGTTATTCAAGTAGTGCTTTAAAGGTTGCTCTGGTGGAAGGTTCAGTGAAATTAAATTCGAATGGTACCGAATCATTATTGAAGCCAGGATTTATGGCGACTTACTCCCCAGGAAGTGGATTTTCTCAAAGTACCTTTGATGAGCAACAAGTACTTTCGTGGATGCAAGGAATTTACTTATTTAATAATTCGGATCTCAATGAGATTAATGAAATAGTTCAGCGCTGGTATGATGTAAAGATTGAGGCAGATCCCAGTCTTCAGGATGTTAGCATTTCAGGGGCTATTGAAAAGAATAAACCTCTTGAACAATTTTTGCAAAATTTAACTGCCACTTCTCAATTGCATTATATAGTAAAGGAGAATAACATTGTACTGCTTAAAAAATAGAGATAGACTTTCTCTATAATAATTTGTTTTTAAGTGGCTATTATGAACCTCTTGTTAACTTCCCTTCCCATTTGTGCTCCCGTTTTTTAGAAATTTTCTAGGGTTGAATTATAACTAACTGCCTAATGTTTAGGAATTTAATGTTTTGCCAAGGCCCCTGCTCTCTCCCGCAGGGGCCTATTTTTTGTCTAGTAGATTAAAAGTAAAATCCTGTTTTTTAAACGTTTAGTCCAGTTTGATTTTAATAAATCAATATTATCATTACTAAAGTTTAGTATTGTTTCTCTAACATTCATAAACATCACTTTCATTTCTTTTGCTCACTGGTTTTTTTTTGACAAATAAAAAATTGTTGTCACCCGTTTGCCAAATTTTATTGTCTTAATAGGGAATTGAACAAAATTTAACCTAATTAATCAATTATGAATGGAAAAAATTTACAATTAATGAAAAGATTATCGCGAGGTCGGCGACTCATTGCGTTGCTAACTTTGTTGCTTTTTATTTGTAATTCTTTGCCATCCTTCGCTTTACAATCTAAGGCGTTGGTTACACTGAAAGCAAATAACATCAGCATTGGGAGAGTACTCGCAGAAATTAAAAAGCAAACCGGTTTAATCGCTTTTTACAACAACAAAGTGTTGAATGATCAAGAGAAGGTTGCAGTCGATTTTCGTCAAGCTGATGTTGAAGAAGTAATGAAATCAGTTTTAAAGGGCAAGAGCCTTCAATTTGAAGTAAACGATAAATACATCCTCATAAAAGCAGCCAATGCGCCCTCGGCTACAGGGACTACACCATCATCAGTACAAGTAGTCAATAGCGATATTACCGGTAAGGTAATTGACGAAACCGGAGCGCCAATGCCAGGAGTTAACGTTGTAGTTAAGGGTTCTAACCTTGCCACTCAAACCGACGCAAAAGGTCAGTTTATCTTGAAGAATGTACCGGAAAATTCGGTGCTTTCTTTTTCATTTATTGGTTATCGCAGCATACAGCAACCTGCGAAAGCTAAAATGAATGTTAAGCTTGAGCCTAATGAGCTTAAGATTAATGAAGTAATCGTAACAGGTACCGGTATCAATCGTGATGCAAAAACCTTTACGGGTGCTACAGCTACTTATACCGGTGAACAATTAAAAGCCATCGGGAACAGCAATATAATTCAAAGCTTAAAAGCATTAGATCCTGCTTTTATCGTTGTTGAAAATAATTTAAAAGGATCAGATCCGAACAGCACTCCGGTAATTGAAATTCGCGGTAAAACAGGGGCAGCAGGCTTGACTTTACAAGATGAATTTAGCACTGATCCCAATCAGCCATTATTCATTTTAGATGGTTTTGAAACGACCCTTCAAAGAATTATTGATTTGGATATTAACCGTATACAATCAGTCGTAATCCTTAAAGATGCGGCTTCAACGGCTTTATATGGATCAAAAGCGGCCAATGGTGTTGTGGTGGTTGAAACAATAAAACCTAAAGAAGGTAAGCTCCGATTTTCCTATAACAATGACATTAGGGTAGAAGCACCTGACTTGACTGTCTATAATTTAATGAATTCAACTGAAAAGCTTCAGTTCGAAAAGCTTTCGGGAAGGTACACTGCTAGTGCTATAGGCCCTGCTGAAGATCAGATTAGTTTGGATCAAGTGTACAATACCCACCTTACTGCAGTTCAACAAGGTGTAAATACTTATTGGTTAAACGAACCTGTTCGTATTGGATATACTAAAAATAATTCAGTTTCAGTGAGTGGTGGTGATCAAAATCTTCAATATGGTGTTGGTTTTAATTACAAACTGCAAGACGGTGTAATGAAAGGATCGAATCGTAATGGCTGGAGCGGAAATGTGAATTTTAGTTATCGCAAAAATAAGCTATCTATTACCAATAACTTTTCGGTAGGCGGTACGGAACATGCTGATTCACCTTACGGTTCTTTCTCGACCTGGGCAAACCAAAATCCTTATTATAAAAAGGGGAACGCCAAATTGCTTGAGGTGGCCTATGCCCCTGCTGAAGGTTCAACTTTTGCTATTAATACGCCGGTTGCAAATCCATTATATAATGCTTCGCTCGCTTCATTTAATGGAGGCAAAGGTTTAAATCTTACAAACAATACGAGTGTTAAGGTTGAATTATTGCCGGAATTACGCTTAGACGGAGGTTTTCAAATAGCTAAAGGCCAGAATTCTACTGCAGTATTTACGTCACCTGACCATACAATGTATGATGCTACTGATTTTACCCTCAAAGGAAAGTATACAAATAGTAAAGGAGAAAGCCTTTCATATACAGGGAATGCATTATTAAGTTTTGGAAAAACATTCGGTAAGCATTCTTTTACTGCAAATGCGCGTTCTGAAATTTCTCACCGTTTTAACAGCTCTATGGGTACCACATTGGTGGGTTTCCCTGTCGGATCTAACGGAAACCCGCGATTTGCTTTTGGGTATGATCAGTTAGGTAAACCATCAGCTGCACAAACTGTATATCGTACTGCTAATGCATTGGTATCTGCTAACTATTCTTATGACAGACGATTTCTTTTTGATGGATCGTATCGTTTAGATGGTTCAACCTCTTATGGCACAAATCAAAGGTTGTCGCCTTATTATGCAACTGGTATTGGATGGAATCTTTCAGAGGAAAAGTTCATAAAAGGTATTTCCTGGATAGATAATTTAAGGATTAGTTCAAATATTGGAGTTACGGGTAATCAAAACTTTGGAAGCGTAGCTGCATCGTCTGTTTATTCTTATGACCCTTCCTATAACAAATTTGGGCAGGCATTAACTTTAACTTCAGTAGCAAACCCTGATATTAAAGCACAAAAGACCCTTCAACTAAGTAACAGTATTAATTTCAGTTTTTTAAATAAAAAGTTGAGTGGTTATTTTCAGTTTTATAATAAGTTCACAAACAATATGGTTGTTAGTATTGACAATGCTGCTTCAACAGGTTTTGCTAATCACCAGGAAAATTTTGGAAATCTTACAACGAAGGGTTTTGAGACGAGGATTGCCTATAATGTGATTCAGAACCTTAAAAAACGAATTAATTGGACCATAAGTGCAACAGGAGGCCATACACAAAGCTCTTACGGCGGGTTTGGAAACAAATTGTCTAGATTAAATGCTTCTCAAGAGGCCAATAGAACTTATCTCCGTTTCCAGGATGGGAACAGTCCTTCGGCTATCTGGGCTGCACAGTCTTTGGGTATTGATCCTGCAACAGGCCGCGAAATGTTCCTGACATCAACCGGGAATTATACTTTCGAATATCCGTATGCAGCTACCGTGGTCATTGGCAATACTGATCCACTTATTCAGGGGATAATTACTAACTCTATTAGACTCAAAGGCTTCAATATCAACATGTCTATGAGATATAGTCAAGGGGCTAGTATCATTAATTCAGCCTTATTTAATAAAGTTGAAAACATTTCTTATAAGCAACTTTCTTTAAACCAGGATAGAAGAGCCCTTTATGATCGTTGGAAAAAGCCGGGTGATATAGCACAGTTTAAGGGCATTTCATTAACAGACGAAACTCAAATGTCGTCGCGATTTGTACAGCAAGAAGATGTTTTTTCATTCGAATCGATGAGTGTGGGTTATAACTTCGAAAATGCAAAATGGATTAAGAGCATGGGTATGAATGCTTTGAGTTTCAGTGCATATACCAATGATATCCTTAGAATTTCTACCGTTAAGCGTGAAAGAGGTATCGGTTATCCATTTGCCCGTTCAGTTTCATTCAGTTTAAAGGCCTCATTCTAAAATCTAGGAATAATGAAAAGAAATTATATAAACTTAATATTAACTGTTGCAACATTACTGGGCCTGGCCTCTTGTAAAAACTTTTTGGATGTAAAGCCTGAAGATCAGATGTTGGAAGGAACGGTTTATTCGAATAAACAAAGTGTAAACCTGGCTTTAAATGGCTTGTATCTCAAAATAGCAGGGCCTAACTTATATGGGGAGAACCTTACATTAAGTACTATGGAGGTGTTGGCTCAGCGATTTAACCTAAACAGTACAAATGGAGCTTGGTATTCAATCTCACAATATAGTTGGGCGGAAGGTCCAACGTCGAGTAGAACGAATAGTATATGGTCCGACTCCTACTCTAGCATTATGAACATTAATATGTTTTTACAAAATCTGGATGCCAGACCCGGCCTATTAGATGCGAAAACGGATTCGATTTATAGAGGAGAGGTTATAGCCATGCGTGCTATGCTGCACTTTGACGTGCTGCGCTTATTTGGCCCGAGGTACAGCACCGTTGATTCGACACAAATTTCAATCCCATATTATGATAAAGTAGAAAATGTGGCGAGACCTTTACTGCCTGCTAATGAGGTAATGAAAAACATTGTAGCAGATCTGAATCAGGCGGAGAAATTATTAGAGAAAGATCCTATAATAACCAAAGGGGTAATGTCGACGACTACTTCTACTGATTTCATGGTGAATAGAAATTATCGCTTAAATTATTTTGCGGTTAAAGCCTTACAAGCCAGGGTTAATTTATACAGAGGAGATAAAGCGGTTGCTTTGGCAGCAGCTAAGGTTGTCATTGATAATGCTTCAAAATTTCCCTGGACAACACTGGCTAACAGTAATGAAAAATCAAATCCCGACCGAATTTTCAGTACGGAGATGATTTTGGGTGCGTATTCTACTAACCTCTATAGCGCAAATAACGTAATGTTTGTAGAAGCATTGGAGGATAATGCAATCCTTGTACCGACTGATAAAAATCTGAAGAGTGTGTTTGAGATAACTGAAACAGGTGCAGGTGTAGGTGGAAATGATTATAGATACAGGTTGAATTGGGCGGAGCCTTCTGGAACCTCCACTAGATCCATTCGTACATTTAATAAATATGCTGATGTAGTGAAAAAGACCATGGATTTTAGAAATACTATTCCATTGTTAAAGCTCTCTGAAATGTACTATATCGCTGCTGAGTGTGAACCTGATCAAATTCAGGCCCTGGCTTATTTAAATAAAGTACGAATTAATAGAAATATAGATGCCCTTACCTCAGTTCCTAATTTACAGAATGAACTATTGAAAGAATATAAAAGGGAATTTTTTGGAGAGGGTCAGTTGTTCTTTTACTATAAAAGAACAAATACAGCATCTATCGCATCAGGTGTAGATGGTGCTCCTGCATTTACAATGGATGCAAGCAAATATGTAGCTCCACTTCCACCAAATGAAACTCAATTCCATTAATCGTATTAAATCATGAAGAAATTATTATATCAACTTAGTGCTTTATTGTTCGTTGGATCATTGATCTCTTGTGAAAAGGATTTAATGACTTATGAAGGAGAGTCTAATGTTTATTTTGAAGAAGCAGGTGGTGCAATGGATGTCAGACTTGCAAAGGATTCGACGGGATTTTCTTTTGCCCCGATAATAAATAAAGATTCTGTTGTAAAGGTGGTAATATCAACGGTAGGCACTCCGGTTAATTACGACCGGGAGTATAAAATGGAAATCGACCCAAGTTCAACGGCTGTGTTAGGCACCCATTTTGAATTTCCGGCAGATCAGAAATTCGTCATAAAGAAGAATGCTATTCATGACACTGTTCGCGTAAGATTGATTCGCACTCCTGATATGTTAGATAAAGAGTTGAACATCATTTTCAATTTAGTACCTAACGAGAACTTTAATACCTTATTTAAACAGCGCTTGAATTCTCAAAATAAGCCAGTAAGCTGTATTACTAAAAAGCTGATGGTTACTGATGGTTTGCTGAAGCCAAGGAACTGGAGTATCAATTACTTTGGTAATTTCACCAAAACGAAAATGTTTTTGGTCTGTGAACTTTGCGGTGTAACTCCATTATATATGGATACAATGTCAACCGCGGAAGGCTTGTTTTATGCCAGAACTACACAACGCTACCTGAATGAGCAAGCAGCCAAGGGTAATATTATTAAAGATGAAGATGGTAAAAATATGGTGATGGGATCCAACGCTCAATAGTGGGTTAATTTTTAAATAAAAGGAAAAACATGAAAAAAATATATTCTTATTTATTAGCCGCTTCAATAGTAGTTGCAAGCTCTTGCAAAAAAGATCTTGGTAATTATGAATATCATGATATTAATAAGGTTAAATTTTCGAACATTAGCGAAACAGGCGAAATTACTGCCGTTTTTGGTAAACCATTGACCATTAAACCAGAGGTTTCTTATACGATGGATACCAAGGGCGATCCTTCCCGTTATAGTTATGAATGGTCGTACATTGCACCTGTGCCTGGTAGTAAAATTACTGTATTAGCTACTACCCAAAATCTGGAGCTTGCAGGTCTTCCATTAAAGGTGGCAAATGATCCTTATAAGTTTTATTATCGAATTACAGATAAAGAAACCGGAGTTCAGTTTGATAAAGAATTTAAATTAAGGGTTAGAAATGAAATTAATGAAGGTTGGTTGTTAATGACTGATGTGAATGGAAATGCGCAGTTAGATATGATTTCTCTAAATCTGGATAATACTACGTTTACTACTATTAATGACTTATTGGCTAAAACAGGTTCCGATTTAAAATTAAAAGGTAAACCCTCACTGGTATATACCTATGATATGAATACACCTTTTCTTCCCCCGGGGATTAACTTGCCTTATGGTTTTTACGTTGGAACAGATCAGGAAACGAATCGTCTTCAGCCGGAGGATTTCAGCTGGTCAAGTAATTACAATGTTGAACATGAGGTGTTTGGCTATACTTTTCCGCAAAATTTCCATTATGATGTCCTAAAAAAATGCGGGCTTCAGCATTCATACATGATTGCTAATGGGGATCTTTTTAATTTTGATAAAACATATGGGGTTAGATACAGCACACCGCTGAATTATTTAAATGGAAAGATATTTAAAATAGCTCCAATGATGGCCGTTGAGGAAGCTGTCGGCCTTTATCCAGTTGTTGTATTTGACGTGGAAAATAAGCGTTTTCTAAAACATGCAGGCGGCACTGCTGCTACTGTTTCAACATTTACGGATCCGGCTCCAGCTACTAAAAGATTTAGTTTTACTATTGGAATGGATCTCGTCTACATGGATTTTAATACAGGAGTAAAACAATATTTTGCGATTTTGAAAGATGGGTCTAATAAGTACTGGATGGCTGAGTTTACATCAACTGGAGTCCAAAATTATTACGATCAGATGATCGGTACCGATTTTGATAAGGCAGAAAAAATTGCCATCAGCCCTGATACACAATATATATTTTATAACGTTGGTGGAAAGGTGTATGAATACGATATGGCTTCAAAAACCACTAAACTTATGTTAGATATGGGTGCGCAAAAAGTATCTGTTTTGAAGTTCCAGGCATTTCATAAAACTTCAAAATATAAAGACTCAAATAAGTTAATCGTATGTAGTTATGATCCAGCATTACCGGCTGACAAAAATGGTAAAATGGAAATGTTTACCGTTCCAGCTTCTCACGGGGATTTAGTGCCGTATAAAAACTTTTCTGGTTTCGGTAAGGTAGTAAGCTTACACTACAGAGAACGCTAAAAAATTATGCCGGAAGTTATTCTACTTCCGGCTCTTTTTTACACCAATCAATAATTTAAAATACATTATGAAGAAATTTTTGGTTTATGCCGCATTATTTTGCGGTATAGGTAGTGCTCTGCCTGCATTAGCAGATCAAGGAGTGAAAACGATAATTAAAGGAGATGCTTTAGAAGCGAGCCAGGTTAACGTTTGGATTAAGGGAGGCATGCCTACCCTTTTGGCAAAGGCTGCCGTTTCAAATGGGCATTTTGTAATGGAAGCCGATTTAACAAAGCCTGGTTTTTTTGACGTGATGATCTCTGATCCACGTTTCAAAGGAGGATTTGATGTATTCTTAAATCCGGGCGATAATCTTAGCCTTTCAGTAAAGGAGAATAAATTGGTTTTTAGCGGCAATGGAGGCCAGGTAAATCAGTTTTATTTTGACCTGACACACAAATACGACTATACTAATTCACAGTATACTTTAAAACAGGTTTATACTAACCGTGTAAATGAAATCAATGCTTCAACTAATGCAGAGGTTGTGCGTAACCGGGTAGCTTTATTAGGTTATACCCAGGGTGAATATCTTGATAAAGTGTTTGGTTCATACATGGATTCCAAAATAGGTGGCGAAACGGATGCGATCAATAAGGTTAAATTCGATGATTTGAACCTTCAGTTATTTCCTGGAATCGTTTACTATAACAACTGGAACAGAACCATTTCCGAACTGATGTTTGCCAAAATGGAAGCCGGTAAATTGAACGTTAGGAGCATCAATACCTGGGTTGCCGACTTTGCTAAAGAAGTTGAAAACCAAAAATTAAGAGAAGATTATATCGTCGCTTTATTAGACCATGCTGCCTTGGAAGGGGATGTTTTTACGATCAAACAAGAAGCTAAAGAAGCGATGCCTTTAGTAAAAGATCCTGCAAGTGTTTCGAAGATAAATGCAGCCCTTGCAAAAGCTGAAAAAAATACCACCTTTAACAATGCGTTGCCCGGAACTGATATGAGCGCATTTACTTTCGTTCGCCCCGATGGCAGTACGGCTGCTATTAGTGATTATAAGGGTAAATATATTTTCATGGATCTCTGGTCTACATCCTGTCACCCATGTATTGCTGAAATACCTTTCCTTAAAAAACTGGAGCATGAAATGCAAGGCGAAAACATTGTATTCGTTTCTCTTTCAGGTGATAATGATGCCGGTTTGTGGAAGAACTTCTTGACGAAACGTAATCTCAGTGGAGAGCAAATACTCATGAAAGAGGGAATGAGAAAAAATCCGTTCTTCAATCAGGTTGGTTTAACTGGTATTCCTCGCTTTCTGATCATAGACAAAGAAGGAAAAATGGTGAATGCTAAATGCTGCCAACGCCCGTCAAATCCACTCCTAAAGATTTATTTGAAAGAACTATTAAGTAAAAAATCATAATGAAAAAAGTTTTAATAATTGCCGCACTGTTGCTTTCAAAAGTTTCATTTGCTCAGTTGAGTGAAATTCGCGGGGTGGCAAAAAATACCCATGATAATAATGCAATCAACCTCTATAGTGTTGAAGATGGTGATACTAAATTAATCGCCAGTACAAAGTTATCTAAAGATGGGGCTTTTGGTTTCTTGATTGAGCCAGAAACTGAGGGTTTCTTTGTTGTAGGTTATAATAAACTGATGGATGGCCAGTTTCCGGTGTACCTTAAAAAAGGTGATAAAAGCGAAATTGCGATTGATGGCAAAAGAATGAAGTTTATTGGCAAGCAGACTCAGGAAAATACCATTCTTTCATCCTGGACTGACCTGACTCAGGAAATAAAGGTAAAAGCAATTTGTTTTGCCGAACCTCCAATGGTTACCTACGTAGACTTTTTCCCTGAATTTACCAAAGTTGCATCACAGGCTGATGCGTTTAGAAAAACGATTAACACTAAGAATGCCAATTTTAATCGTTTAATGACCTCTGAAACCTACTTCGATTTGGACTTTTATGCGCTTACCTTTAGACATACGCCTCGTAAAGTCCATCCAAAAGAGGAAGAATTAATTCCTTATTACAAAACCATTAAAAAGGAAAACTACCCTGGTGATGATGTTTTGTCGTACATGTATGGCGAAAGATTCATTAACGATTATGTGAATGAGATTGGAAAAGGTGATGCAGATGCTAAAATGAATTTACTTGTATCTGACCATCAAAAAGGCGTTTATATTTTAAATAGGACGATGCCATTTACAAAGAATTGGTCTTACTCTACATACGAGATTTTTATCAAGAAATATGACCGCTATCTTAAAACATCTCCGGGGCTTCAGCAACAAGTAAAAGACCTGGGGCTGAAACTATATTTACACTCATCCGGCGGCCAAGCCAGGAATTTTAGCTTCCCTGATAAAGATGGCAAAACGGTTTCATTTAGCGATTTAAAAGGCAAAGTAGTTTTGGTGGATGTTTGGGCAACCTGGTGTGCACCTTGTAAGCAAGAACTTCCTTTCTTGAAGAAACTGGAAGAGGAGTTGCACGATAAAAACATTGCTTTTGTAAGTGTTACAATGGATCAGACAAAAGATAAAGACAAATGGTTGAAAATGATTAGTGACATGCAATTAGGTGGCATTCAATTGTTTGGTGGTCCTCAAAATGAATTACTGGATTTCTATCAAATCGCGACCATTCCACGTTTTATGGTGTTCGATCGCGAAGGTAAAATCGTTAATGTGAATTCTCCTCGCCCTTCACAACCGGAATTAAAGGAGTTATTGCTTAAAGAACTTTCTAAACAGGGTTCATAATAAAACGGCCTCAGCGTCAATTCATAAAGATTATTTGATCAAAATATTTCTTTCGAAGTTTCAAAGCGGTCTTCGGACCGCTTTGTTTTACTGATCAATTTAAACTCAACCTAATCACAGGTTACATAAAATAACAAATGAAAAAATTAGTGATGCTAGCCTTTGCCATGTTGCTTGGCAGCAGATTGTTTGCCCAAATGAATGAAATTCGGGGAACAGTAGGGTCTGATTATTATCATGATCAAGACATTGCCTTGTATTCTATTGAGGATGGAGAGCCGGTTGAATTAGCCAAAACTAAGCTGGCGCAAGATGGTTCTTTTGGCTTTTTGTTTACTCCCGCACGCGAGGGTTTTTATGCAATTGGCTGGGCTGATTTTGTAAGAGGTAAATTTCCAATCTATTTTAAAAAGGGGGATAAGGCTGAGGTTTCGATTTATAATAGAACCATGCAGTTTGTGGGCAAGCAAACTCCTGAAAATACCATTCTTTCTTCATGGACTCAACTGACGGAAAGCCTGAAGAATAAATCCTTCTATTTCGCTAGTAACAGTACGTTTCGTGATTTCTTTCCGGAGTTTACAAAAGTTGCCGCTAAAACAGATGATTTTCGAAAAACCATCAATACAAAAAATGTACGATTCAACGAGTTGATGAAAGAAGTGACGGTGTATGATATGGATCTGTATGCATTGAACTTTATGCGAACTCCGCGCATCGAATATCCTAAGAATGAAGATCTTATTCCTTATTACAACAGCATTGTTGCTAAGGATAAATTTAACAATGACGATGTATTGTTAATGCTTTATGGCAAGCGTTACATGGGCATGTATGCTGATTATGCTGTGCCGGGAAGGTCAACCTTGGATAACAAGTTAGCTGCTTTTAATTCAGACAAGGTAAAAGGGGCATATATCCTTAACAGTGGTTTTGGTATGAAGGGAGTGAAAAATTACGCCGGCTTTAAGGAAATAGTTGATAAATATGGCAACTATTTTCAATCCGAATATCAAAAAAAGACGCTCGAAGAACTGAGTTCGAAATACTATAGTGCTGAATCAGGTACCAAGCCAGCGGCCGATTTTACCTATCCTGATCAGAACGATAAGATGGTTTCATTGAGCGATTTTAAAGGAAAAGTAGTATTGGTGGATGTGTGGGCAACCTGGTGCGGCCCGTGTAACCAGGAAATTCCTTCGCTTAAAAACCTCGAAAAAGAATTACAGGGAAAAGATGTAGTATTTATTTCGGTTTCATTGGATGAAGAAAAGGATAAGCAAAAATGGAAAACCATGCTTAAGGAGAAGGAATTGGATGGCGTTCAACTTTTGGCCAGCGGATTTAATACTAAAATTGCCAAAGATTATAAAATCGAGGCAATTCCTAGATTCATGGTGTTCGACAAAAAAGGAAACGTGGTAACCATTGATGCACCTCGTCCTTCGAATCCGAAATTAAAAGAATTATTGCTTTCAGAATTAAACAATAACTCGGAGGCCGCTTTAAAGTCCAAATAGATGTAAGATATTAAATTATCAGCAACCTTTTGCAAAACCCAGAATTAAAAAGAACTTTTGCACCAGAATTGAAAAAATAATTCTTACTGGACGTGATTTAAGACACATGAAAAAAGTACTAGCATTTTTAATTTGCCTGCAAATTTTTAAACCAACATTTGCTCAAAATAGCAGTTTTAATACCGAGCAATTGCAGGCTGAAGTTAAACAAGGCATTAAACAGGCCTATAATGCATCAGTTCGCATAATTGCATATAATTCGGAATTTCAAAAGGGAGTTGGTGGCCAATTCAGTGGCGTGGTGGTGGATAGCAAGGGGCATATTCTTACCGCAGGGCATGCAATTACACCCAATGCCATTTACCTGGTCACTTTTCCTGATGGACGGCAAGTTAAAGCCCAAGGTTTAGGAGTGATTCCCACTGCAGATGCCGCCATGATGATCATTACCGATAAGGGAAAGTGGCCATCGGCAAAAATGGGATGGTCTTCCATGTTGGAAAACAATGTTCCATGCCTAAGTATAGCATGTCCCGGTAGTTTGGGATTCAATACCCCTACGGTGCGGTTTGGATATATTTCGAACAAACTGCATGAAAATGGTTATATCCAAAATACCTGCTTAATGGAGCCTGGAGATTCCGGAGGTCCACTTTTTGATCTGAAAGGAAGGGTTATTGGTATACACAGCCGTATCAGGGATGCCCAAGAGGATAATTTCGAAACACCTATAGATGTGTTCAGAAAATATTGGACAGCATTGCAGTCCCCTGAATATCACACCGCTTTTATTCCCGAAGATAAGTTTTCCCCGGATAAGAAAGCGGTGGTGCTAAAACCTGTTCCTGAAATAGCGGAATTAAGTTCAAGCTTTAAAACGCAAGATTCAGAATTTCAGAAAACAGTATTTGCTGTAAAAGATTCGGTTCAAAAAACTTCGATTTTGAGTACCCTTGTCAATTTTAAGGGCTTAGTTTCTGAGTCAGATTTAAAGGGCAAAAGTTTCTTTATTAGTAAAAGTTCTGAAATAAGTGAGCATGCGATGATTGAAGTGGTTTCGGGTAAGTTTGTAAGCGCCAAAGTGCTAAGACGTGATGAAAAGAACGATTTGGCTCTGCTGGGAGTTTCCATGGAAATAAAAGGCGGCGTAGAGCTTCAATCAGCTAATACCGATTCAGTTTCTTTTGAAGAGTTTGGTAACTTTTTAATTTCCCCACGACCGCAAAGAGACGGTATAATGAGTGTTCTGGGCAACCGGTTTTTAACAATACCGAAGTCGCCGGCGGCTTTTTTAGGGTTAGGTGTTAATTTCAATACTGATACCCATCAGATTTTAGTTACGGCGCTTTATTCTGAAATGACAAACCTTAAGGCTGAAAATGTTAAGAAAGGTGAAAATGATATTGAGATCCGCGATGTATTAACCAAGATAAATAACGAGCCGGTACTAACGTTAGATGGCTTTTCGAAAGAATTGTCCAAGTATGATATTAACCAATCGGTCAGCCTTCAATACACCAAGAAGTCAGGCCAATCTTTTACAAAGGACCTTGTTCTTAAGCATTATTACGTAGAGCCTAACGTTTCGTTTGATCATTTTAGAGAAGGAAGAAGCCAAAAACGGGATAATTTAAAGGAAGCATTGGCGCATGACGGCCAATTAACTCCAGCCGACTGTGGCGGTCCTCTTTATGGCACCAATGGGAAATTTTACGGAATCAACATCGCCAGATTTAGTCGTACAACAAGCTTAGCTATTCCGGCTAAAGTAATTGTACAATTTGTGAAAGCGTCTAAAATAACTTTATAGGAAGCCAATCAATTTTAAATTAAAAAAAATGAAAAAACATATTTTAAGTTTTCTGCTAGTAATTAGTGTAATGGGCGCCTGGGCTCAAGGAATAGAATTTGACCATGCATCCTGGAAGGAAGTTGTTCAAAAGGCAAAGGAACAACATAAGCCCATTTTTGTGGACGTATACACCAGTTGGTGCGGTCCCTGTAGAGTAATGGCTTCAACGGTGTTTACTCGTCCTGAAATAGGAGAGAAATTCAACAAAGGATTTGTAAACGTAAAAATAGATGCCGAAAAAGGTGAAGGGATTGAACTTGCGAAAAAATATAAGGTCGGCTCTTACCCTACGTATTTATTCATTAATCCAGTGGATGAATCCCTTATTGGGCAATCGGGAAGTTCTATGCCAGCTTCAACGTTTGAAGATGTAGGCGACAAAATGCTGAATAAGTTTGCAGGCAAAACCGAAATCAGCACAAAGGAAATGACGGACAGATTTGATTCGGGCAATTATGATGAGGCCTTCCTACAGACCTACATAAAACGTTTAAAGTATGAAAATCCTGGTATTGCAAGTCGGATTTTAGAGCTTTACCTGAATAAATACATGTCACAACATCCTACCAATAATCAATTGTGTTTTTTAGCTGAAAACTTTAACGGAGGTGTTAAGGTGTATGATTACCTGGTTAAAAACTATAAAACAATTGATGGGCTGCTGTGCAAAAAGGATGGTCTTGTAGCCGCAAATCTTGACCGTGAATTAATGAAAGTGATCGATAAACCGTTCGAAATGATCGGCAGTAATAAGTTGTCGAAAGCTGATAAGGAAGTTCTGTTAAACAAGTGTATTGCTGAATTGAGGGCCTTTGTATTGAACGAATCAAAAAGAGATAAAAAGATTTTGGAAATCAAAATGAAAGTCTATTCAGCAACAAACGATAGTATTCAACTTTTACAGGCAACGCGCGACTATATAACCAAGTTCATTTTGCCGGCTGATCAGAATAATACCATAGGTCGTAGTTTTATTATCATTGATAAAAATGCTCCTGAACCCAACCCTACAATCGATTCTGTGCGTACAGCAAGTACGTGTGTAAGTTATGCTTCCGGACTTTTAAAGCTTTCTACTCAAAAGCAGGATAAAGAGTTATCAATAAAGGTGTATAAAAAGGCTCAACTGCTAACTCCAACCACTTTCTACTATACTAACGCCATGAATACTACATTGTATAATCTTGGAGATAAAAAGACAGCCATAAAACAGCAAACTGCGGTTTTAAAAGAGATGAAAAAAAATAATGACGTTTACCTGGCCGATGCCGAAACTTTACTTCAGAAAATGAAGAATGATGAAGCCAAGGTTACATTCGTGGCTTATAAAATGAAAAAGAGAGCAGCAGCCCATTAAGAAGATTTCAATAAATATTTAAGTTTTAATTGAGGCTGTCTAAAAAGGCTGCCCCTTTTGAGACAGCCTCTTTAATTATGGCGATCAAAACTCAATGAAAACCGAACTGTCTTTTAATAAAAATGATAGAAGTGTGTGCCTCTCTTAGAAATTAAAGATTTTAGCCTCTGCTGATGATATTACTCCTTTTTCAAACTCATCCAAATAGGTTTGGGTTTGTTGCTCGGTTTGGAGTCCCAATGCTTCACTTATGATCGCGGTTGAAATTCCTGAACCTTTGAGGTTAGTAGTAATTTCGGTTGGAAAGTTGAGTCACCAGATGAGTCACGAAGTGCCCAAAAACGCTAAAAACTTCTATTCCAAGAGTCGGGAATTTGATTATCTTTGCGACCGATAATTTATGTTTAATCAGGCCAAAATGCTGTTTTAAATAATATTAATTATCTGATTAATAGATATTAATGCTTTTGTTTAAGCATTGCTCCTATAAGGAAACGGCCCGGTAGTTCAATGGATAGAATAGAAGTTTCCTAAACTTTAGATATGAGTTCGATTCTCGTCCGGGCTACAAACTAACGCTGTTTTATACAATAAAGCAGCGTTTTTAATTTCAATACCTCCGTTTATATACTTTCCATGTTTTATTCTCGAAAAAGCCAAAACTGGTTTCTGCTTGTAATAAGTATGTGACACAGGTTTTGGTGTGCTTTCAATCTGCTGATACGCAACGGTTTAGTCTTTTTTAGTGTTTGAAAACACAGTGAGAAAATTATAACAAAAGTTATTTTTTAATTTTCTTTCTATATTCACCACCTGCTTAAGCATTTAAAGGGTGAGTAAATATTCAGATATAGAACTTTTTGAACTCATTAAGCAAGGCGATAAAAGAGCTTTTGGAGAGCTATATGAACGGCATTGGGAGCGCTTATTTGTGCTGGCCTGTAATAAACTTCCTTCAAAAGATGATGCTGTCGACTTGTTACAGGATCTGTTTTTCTTGTTTTGGGAAAAAAGGGGAGAGATACATATTTCTGAATCAGTTGCGTCTTACCTGAATGTGATGCTAAAGCACAGGATGTTTAATTTCTATAAACACTCACAGGTTAAACAAAAGCATACCGATCATATCAAAGCTACTCAAGATGATTCGGACCAATCAACCATTAACCAACTCAATTTTAATGAGCTTAATCGTTCATTGACTTTGGAAATAAATAACATGCCTGGTAAAATGCGAGAAGTTTTTTTATTGAGCAGAGAAGAAAGATTGTCAGTAAATGAAATAGCAAGCAGATTGTCTATTTCTGAACAAACTGTAAAAAATCAGGTTAGCAATGCCATTAAGCGACTTCGTGCTAAGTTAGGTAATAAAAAATCGGGTAAATGATCGATCTGCGATTATAAATTCCCCTCTGCCTAAAAAAATCTTTAAAAAATTTTACATCCCTATAGTACTATCTATTTTCAGAGTTGTCCTTATGAATGAAAACCGAAATAAATTGGAACACAAGGATAGTCATAAACCACAGTCAGGTTTTTTGCCAGGTAATACCGATGCGCAAAAGCAATTAGATGATTGGTTCGATTCATTACACACAAATGATTCGCAGACTCCTTTTGGCGGTAATGAAGATAAAGATGCTATCAAGCAACGCATCTTTAATAATGTTCTTGAGCGAATTGAAGAAAGTGAAAAAGACACAAAACCAGTTCGAACTATCCGCCTAGGTTGGTTAAAGGTTGCAGCTTCAGTATTACTGATCTCAGCTATTAGCTTAATTAGTTACCAATATTGGTACGGCAAAAAAGAGGTCATTGAGTACGTTACAGTTACAGCTTCTAATGGAAGAGTAATGCAGGTAACATTGTCTGATAGTACCAACGTCTGGTTACAAGCCGGTAGCACATTGAAATACCCTAAGAGTTTTTCTGATACCAGTCGTGAGGTTTATTTAGATGAAGGGTTAGCGTTTTTCAAAGTAACTCATAATAAAAAGAAACCTTTTATAGTGCATACTCAAGATATTAATACAAGAGTGCTAGGAACATCTTTCGTTATCAAATCATATAATCAGTTAGAAGATGTTCAGGTTGATTTACTAACAGGAAAGGTTCGTGTAAGTCATAATAGTGAAATAATTGGAGAGCTTACGCCAAATAAACGCTTAATCTATCATAAAGCTTCTGCTAAAGCGGAGATAGAAGAGCTGAATACTGAAGCATCAGCCAATTTTGTAAGAGGTGACGTTGTTTTACAACGTGCAGGCTTTGATGAGCTATTTACCACTCTGCATAATATTTATGGATACGACTTTAAGTATGATGCTATAGTTGTAAAAAACTGCAAGTTTAATATCCGTTTTAATACAAGATTAAAATTGGAAGAGGTGTTGGAAATTATCAATGGAATTCATCCTTTAAAATACGAGATAAAAAATAAGGAGGTTATGATAAAGATGAAAGGCTGCAATAACAATAACTAGAGAAAAAAGAATCAGCGCTTGCTGCTACAAGCGCTGAACGAACAAAAAATTGTCGTGTGTTTTTAAAGCCATGAATGGTTGCTTGCGCAACTATAATGGGATGGCTTTGTGTTTTAGTGTTCAATCCAAAACAGTTCAAATATATGAAAAAAACGTTTACAAAGCTAATCTGGGAGACTATGAGGCTCAGTGTAATTGTATTAAGTATTACGGCAATGTCCTTCGGGGTACTAAAAGCCGAACGCGTTCGAGGCCAAGAATTGGTCAAGCAGAAGATAAATGTTTCCATTGAAAGTGGAACTCTCGAATCAGCATTAAGGCGCATCGAAATCACTAGTCGGGTAGGCTTTGCTTACGACTACAATCTTCTAAAAGATAAAAAAGTAGCTGAACATCGGTTTTTACGTCAGTCGCTAGAACAAATATTAAATGAACTCTTGATAACAGAGAACCTTACGTTTCAAGAAAAGAACAATACCATTCTCATTGTTAGAGGAACAAAACCTGTAGCAGCTGATAAAAAAGCTCAAGGTATACTAAAAGGATTCGTTGTTGAAAACGATACTGAGCGATCACCGCTGCCCGGAGTGGCAGTTCGCGTTGATGGTACTAACATGGTAACATTAACTGATAATGACGGTGGGTTTAAACTCAACCTTTCTCCGGGAAAATATCGCTTAATTTTCTCTTACGTAGGTTTTGATACAAGAACTATTAATGACGTGTTGGTAGAAGAAGGTAAAACCAGCGAAATAAACATCGCTCTGAAACCATCTGTGGCCTACTTGCAAGAAGCTGTAGTGGTTGGTTACGGTGTTCAGGAAAAAAGAAGCTTGACGGGTTCTGTCGGAACCTTAAAACCGAATAACCTTGGTAAGGCGCCAATTTCTATCAGTTCAGGCTTAGTAGGCCGTGTTGCGGGTGTTCAGGTTTTACCTTCTTCGGGTGTTCCGGGGGCTGCTTCGGCCATTACCGTAAGGGGTATCACCAGTATCAATGGAAAAGGAAACTCTCCACTGTTGGTGATAGACGGAGTGCCAATGTATGGGATTGACCAAGATAACAATACTGTTAATTATGCTGGCAGAACTTATGGATCCGGCTTTGTAGGTAACATTCCTTCCTCAATGTCACAAAATAATCGTGAGCGTTTTGAAACAGACCCATTAGCTTCCATTAATCCTGATGATATTGAGTCTATTGAAATATTGAAAGACGCCTACGCGACGGCAATCTATGGTTCCAGAGGCGCATCGGGCGTAATCCTGATTAATACAAAGAAAGGCTCTAAATCAAATGGGCCTAAGATGGATGTTCAACTTTCCACCTCGACTAACACTCCATACAAGAAACATAGCTTTATGAATGGAGATCAATATGCCGACTTTTATACAGCATTTCTGAAGGCCATGAATAAAACTACCAGTTTCACAAAAGGAATCAACACCAATTGGATTGATGAGGTAGTTAGCAATGGTCAAGGTTATAATGCTGCCTTTAATATTTCAAATGGGAATGAAAACGGAGGGTATTATATCAGCGCCTCTTATGCTAAAGAGATGCCTTACATTATTCAGAATCAGTTTGAGCGTTTTCAGGGTCGGATCAATATTGACCAAAAGCTGAATGAGTTTTTTAAAGTTGGTACCAACCTGGCTTTATCTAATACACAAAACAATGCCATAAGTGCTCAGCAAATTTATGGGGATGCTGCCATGACTGCACCTAACAAACCAATTAAGAATGATGCTGGAGATTACGTTTGGGATACGTGGACGAATCCGGTATTGCTGTCATCAGGTCGCGATCTTAACCCGGTTGGTTTTGCTAACACTACCAAAAATGAAATTGCCGAAAACAGAACCATCGGGAACGTTTTCGGAGAGTTTTCGATGAACGCATGGTTGAAAATACGTTCCGAAGTAGGAGTTGATTGGAATACCTCGAGAGCTTATAGCAGATTTTCCAGCAAGCCTAGAACTGTAGGCGGAATCGCCTCAGAAACGGATCGTCAAAACAAAAAATGGATAATCAACAATACCGCTGAGTTTAAGAAAGCAGTTGGTTTGCATAATTTTAATGCGACCGTGGGACAAAGCTTTGAATCATCGGTTGAGTATATGAACGCTTCAACCGGTTCAAATTTCCCAAATGATGAGGTTTTGAGTATCTCTACTGCAGGCACTCGTACGTTGGCTAGCTCATTAAAACAAGAGTGGGCGTTGATGTCCTATTTCGGCCGGTTAAATTACATTCTCAACAATAAATACATGCTGGGAGCAACCTATCGTGTTGATGGTTCATCAAAGTTTAGCAAAAACAAACGATATGTCGGCTTCCCTTCGGTTTCTGCCGGATGGGATATTAAACAGGAATCCTTTATGGACAAAGTTGCCTTTGTTGATCAGCTGAAACTGCGCGGAAGCGTTGGCCTTTCAGGATCGGACGGTGGTACAGGTTATTACGGAAATCAAGGTGTTTATACTAACGCCAGTGGTAATGCCACCTGGGGAAATGAAATTGCTGTAGTTCCTACTACCCCTAATAATCCTAATCTTAAATGGGAAACACGTACCAAATATGACTTAGGAATGGATATGTCTTTATTAAAATCCAATATCAGCGTTGGTTTTGATTATTATAACGAACTAACAAAGAATGCGATCCTTTCATTCCCGATACCAGGTTATTTAGGTTTTACCTCACAACAACAGAACATAGGCGAAATATCCAATAAAGGAGTTGAGCTTACGATTAACACGGTGAATATTAATAAAAAAGGTTTTTCATGGAAATCAAACTTTAACATCGCTAAAAACATAAATAAGATCGAAAAGCTATATCCAAGAGATGGCCTAACAGATCCGTTTCAACTAGCGAAGAGTTTGGAAGCAAGTACCGGTCGCTTTATGATGGAAGGCCATTCGGTAACCTCTTTCTTCTTGTATGAATGGGCGGGCGTAGATCCTGACAATGGAAATCCTTTGTTAATTGATAAAGACGGAAATAAAACCGAGACAGTATTAGAAAAAACTACCGGTGGTGAAGTGAACAGGAAGTATATGGGTGATGCTGCGCCTAAATTTTTCGGTGGATTCGATAATTCATTAGGCTATAAAGGCTTTGAGCTAAATGCGTTTTTCTCGTATGCTTATGGCAATAAAATGATCAATGGATCGAAGGCTTATACGTATACCTACGCCTCAAATGATGCTCTCAATCTATCTCCGGATATGCTTAGCTACTGGACAACCCCAGGGCAGCAAACAGCGATTCCGGCATTATTGAATGCTTATAATTCAAATACTAATGCCACTACAGGAGTAAAAACCTATAATGGATATGATTATTCTCTCAGCCGTAATACTTCTCGCTTTTTGGAAGATGCATCCTATGTAAAATTGCGTAACCTGACTTTAGGCTATAGCTTCAACAAGGACATTGCGAGACGTCTTCGTTTATCATCATTGAAATTGTATGCTGAAGTTCAAAATGTGTTTACAATCACAAAATATTCGGGTATAGATCCTGAGGTGAGTGCATTTGGTTCATCTGCTCTCCAAATGGGACGCGATGAGTTTACCCTGCCTTCATCAAGAATGTACAACATGGGAGTTAAACTGGGCTTCTAAAAAAAGAAATGAATTGAAAGATAAGCTAAATCAAAGAACAGTATGAAATCACTATATAAAAATACAGTTTATTTATCCCTGTCGGCATTATTAACACTAAGCGCATGTGATAAAAAATTAGACTTACGGCCTGAGAATAATTTGACTGAAGCTTCCTTGCTAGAAACGAAAGTAACCACCGAGCGACTATTAATGGGCGGATATTATGAGCAGTTTTTGGCGGAGCGCTATGTGTTGAACCTGGGTGATATGAGTACAGGTATAGCGGCAGCAACCGTCAATAATTATTATACAGGAAGTTTAGACCCTAAAACCGATGAAGTATTTACCATCTGGAGTGGTCATTACCGAATTATCAATATTGCTGATGTAATCATAAATCGATTACCCTCTACTGGTAATTATGATGAGAACGCCAAAAAACAGTTTATTGCCGAAGCCAAGTTTCTAAGGGCATTTAGTTACTTCCGTTTGATCACCTTATTTGGAGAGAATGCCTTTAATGCTCAGGGGGCAGCAAAAATGGGTGTTCCTTTACGACTTGATGCATTCGAACGATATGATGAAAGACAGCTACTGTCACGTTCAACAAACAAGGAAGTGCTTGACAGGGTAGTGAAAGATTTGGAAGAGGCATTGCCTGACCTGCCAGCTACAACGGCTAACATTGACTTACATGCCCGAGCAGTAAAATCTGTGGGTAAAGCATTTCTTTCAAGAGTGTATTTGTATCTGGGAGACTATTCAAAAGCCATTCAAATGGCTGATGAAGTGTTGGCAGATCCAGCTTATACCTTGGCCCTAAATCCTGCCACTGTTTTTCCTAATAACTCTACATTGGTTCAAAGTGGAACTAACCCGCTAAATATTAAGTTTGATAAAGAGGTCGTATATGGCTATCCGGTAAGCTATAATGCTTATTTGAACAATTCATCCGCCCATAAAAGCTTTGTGGGTATGGGGACTACATTTATTGATCCTGCTTTTGCCAACACATACGCGGCAAATGACATTCGTAAATCAAGTATGATTACTTCCAAGCTAGTGAGTGGTGTTTCAAGATTGGTAAGTACAAAGTTCACTCATCCTTCCCAATTCGATAACATGATGGTTATCCGCCTTGCAGAAGTTGTTTTAAATAAGGCGGAAGCATTGGCTAAGCGTGAGGGTAATGTTCAACCGGCAGTAAATATGCTTAACCTCATTCATCAGCGAGCATTTCCTGCGGGAAGTAAGCCTGCTCTGTACACTACTGCTAATTTTACAGACGGCGCTAGTCTCGTTGCTGCAATCTTGCAGGAACGTCGATGGGAGTTGGCATTTGAAGGTCATGATCGTTTCGATAGATTAAGAAATAGCATGCCGATCAATGTGGATTTATCGGCCACAAAATATGCATTGCCGATTCCTCAAAAGGAAATCGATATTTCGATGGGATTGATTAAGCAGAATCCGGGTTACATACAATAAAATCCTTTCAATCAATAAACAGATAAATGCGGGGTCGTTTTCATGATTTTGACCCCGCTACTATCTTATGATCATTAAAATTAAAGCCTATCGTTTGTTTTTACTTAATCAATCACATGCCCGCTAAGGGTTGTCTAACCAAAAATGAAATAGAATGAATAAATTTCTAATGACTACAGTAGTTGGCACCATGTTGTTAATGACTGCAAATGCCCAAAATCGGGAGATTAATTTTAAACATGACACGGCTTTTAATGAAGTATTAGCTGAAGCAAAGCAACAGCACAAATTAATTTTCTTTGATGCCTACACTTCTTGGTGTGGTCCGTGCAAAATGATGGCCAATACCGTTTTTAAAACGGATAGCGTGGCCGATTTTTTCAACCAGAACTTTGTAAATCTTAAAGTGGATATGGAAAAAGGCGAAGGCCCGAAACTGAAAGATCGTTTCGGCGTTTCTGCATATCCTACCTTATTGTTTATTGATGGCGATGGTAATGTGATTCATAAACTTGTAGGAAGTTCCCCTTCTCCAGAATTTATGGCCGAATCAAGAAAAGCCTTAAATCCTGAAAAGACAGTCTTTGGTCTTGCTAAAAAATTCGATGGCGGCGATCATTCCGCACAAACGGCAATGGCCTATCTGTCGGCTTTGGAAATTGCCTATGAACATGTAAAAATGGGAGAGGTGGCAAAAATCTATTTTGATGCCTTACCTAAAGAGTCATTATTGGAAAAAGCAAACTGGGAATTGGAAAAGCGCTTTTTGCTCGATGTAAGTTCTTCATCGTTTGCCTATCTGTACAGCAAGGAGGATGAATTAAGTGCCATGGACCAAAAGGGTAATGTAGAAAGATATTTTAACCAGGTTTTTGCTACCACAATTAGTTCATTAAAGAGAGCGCACTTAAGCAATAAAAATTTAAAAACTGCACAAGATAAGGCAAAAGCCATGGAGACCTTATTGGCTTCAAATGCTACTCCTTTTGCACAAAAGCAGTTGTTTACCTTGCATTTAACTCAATTGTTCGGGAATAAGCAATGGGATAAGTATTGCCAGCTTATTGATAACAATCTTAATCAGGCTGAAAAATCAAACGCTCAGCCTATTTTATGGGCAGCGATGGAAATGGTGAGAGAGGCGCCTGTTAACTATTGTGCAAACGCAAACAAATGGGCTGATGCATATAGCACTAATGAAGATTTATTTACGCAGATTCTGGTATCTGATCTTCGAAAAATGATCAGCAAGAAACAAGGTAATTTAAAAGAGGCAGAAAATTTCACTCTAAATTCTCAAAACTTAAGAAAACAAGCGGGTGAAAAAGGCCAAATGACCCCACCTATGATGAAAGACTAATTAAAACGAATTATAAATAAAATAGAAAAAAGACAATGAGAAAGATTTTGAGTTTAATCGTTGCGAGCATTTTATGTTCGGGTAGCTTAATGGCTCAGTCAAATAAACAGATTGCCGTAACAGGCAAAGTGAAATTCCCTGACCCTACGGGCAAGTATCAAATTTACCTGGGGCAATATGAAGGCGAAGGTTTTAAAAAAGCTTTTAAGGCAATTGACAGCGCTAAACTGGATGCCAATAATACATTCAGTTTTAAAATAAATACCCAAAAGCCTGATTATTATCAGATTCGGGTTTATTATATGGATCGAATTGATTTTTGGGCTGATAAAGACGATCTGAAGATCAGTTTCAGAGGGATTGATACGGCGAAGATGAAAGTCAAAAATCCCCCTCACATCCACATTGAAGGTTCTGCGGATAACGATGTGATAAACCTTGTAAATTTCGCCAGCTATCGGAACTATCAAAATATGATTGCTGTAGGGAAGGAGCAATATGCAGCATCAAAAACTACCGATTCGGTTTGGATCAATTACGTAAAAGATGGTTATAGCCGTCTTGATGAAGATTTTAATGCTCGTATTAAATACATCATTCAAATGTATTGGGACAAGCCTACTGTACTGTATGCGCTTAATTGCTTAAGTACAAAACGTGAGTCGGCATATATATTGGAAACCCTCGATAGGTTAATTAAGAAGTATCCGAATTTACCACAAGCCCAAAAGAAGAAAGAAGAGATTTTGGCTTTACTGAAGCAGACAGATAAGATTGCGAATGGAAAAAAAGCACCTGACTTTGCCTATCCTGATTTGCAAGGTAAAAAATGGGGACCTAAGGATTTTAAGGGTAAATACCTCATCGTAGATTTTTGGGCTTCATGGTGTGGTCCTTGCCGTCAGGAAATTCCTCATTTGAAAGAAGTGTACAAAAAGTACAAAGATAAAGGACTTGATATTTTAGCGGTTTCAGTAGATGCAATACCTGAGAAATGGAAAAAGGCAATGGAAGAAGAGAAAATGGCTTGGCCACAAATTAATGCTCAGGAATCAAAACCTGTAATGGAGTCATACCTGTTTAGCGGCATCCCTTATTTGGTATTGATTGATAAGGAAGGAAGAATTATTGAGAAAAACCTACGTGGCGAGAGCCTCGACAAGAAATTAAAAGAACTGTTCGGAATTTAAGAACGCACTATATATCCTAAATCAGAAGATGGGGCTGTCCAAAAAGTAGGTTAATTCCAACGAGGGGTTAGTTTCTTTGCATTGAACGATGCGAAGAGCTAACTCCCCCGCAAGGCAACCGCCAAATTGAGCCAAAATCTTTTCGGAAAGCCCCGATTTTCAAAAACTAAATTACATGAAGAAAACACTATTAGCCATATTCATTTTATCACTAGTTGCGATTTTATCACCCAAGCGTTCACACGCACAAATGGGTACCGCACAAACTGTAGAATGGGATGTAACAAAAATCGCCATTGTAAAAGCCGATCAAGAGTCTGCTTGGAACCTTTTATCTAACTTAAAAAAAATTACGGTGAGTAGTAAGGGCTTTGTTAAATCCGCCGAAATTAAAGGATCAGATTTGCCTTGTGATCGCGTGTTGATTTTCGCAGATGGCTCCACCCGAACAGAAGAAATTAAGCAGATAGATCAGAACTACAAATTCTTGGTTTACGGGATAAAAAAAGAATCTCTCCCAAAAGATGTGGAGAGCGCTACCATCGCCGTATTCACCAAATCAAAAGACGGCATGACGGAGGTGAAGTGGCTGGCCCGAATCGAAGGAAAAGCAGAGGCAAAGCAAGCCTTAAAAGCACAGCTGGAAACTGAATTTTCTCAATACTCCAGTGGCATCATTAATCTTTTTTCCACCTCCATTCCCGCTGCAAAAGTGAATTAAAGATAAATGTTAAGTCTATTTTCCATTTTGTCTACTTTTACACTTAATTCTAGGGGGAGAGGGGTAAATGTGTTGAAGGCTTTGATGTGCAATGGGGTTAATTGAATATTAAATCTTTTTTATTTCAATGCAAACCTTGCTTAGCATCGGGGTAAATTCATAGAGACTTCTGAAATTCAGCGATTACTAATAATTCAAAGTATAGCAAATAGTGGTATGATGTTGCTAGTGACAAAACTCTCTGGATATAATAAGTAATGTAAGATTTTAATCTGGTTCTTAAAACGATCAAAAAGTATTAATTGTAAGACCTTGCAATTAATACTTTTTTTTTGCTACTTGAACTTTATGAATCTACCTAAAGAATTAAATGATAGAGAATTGATGGTGCATGAGAACGAGGAGGCTGCCTTTCATGTCATTTTTGATAGGTACTGGAAGCCTCTTTTTCATAAAGCCTTAAATCGTACGGGTAATGATGCAGATGCACAAGATGTGGTACAGGAAGTTTTTATCAGCTGTTGGAATAATAGAGCCACTATTCAAATTGAAAATTCTCTTGCTCCATATTTATTTACCGCGCTAAAGTATGCTATAATTAAATCGGTTTATCGGAAAGCAAAAAAAGGAATTCATTTACCACTCGATGTTGAAGAGTTAAACCTTATAGAACTTAGTTCCGAGGAAATTGTACAGGCTAAGGAATTGCAAGATATCATATCCCAACAAGTTTCTGAGTTACCGGAACGTATGCAAGAAATTTATCGACTTAGCCGCGTCGAAAACTTACAAATCGCCCAAATCGCCCAACACTTAAATCTTTCGGAGCAAACAGTTAAAAATACGTTAACAACTGCATTAGGCCGTTTGCGTAAGAATTTGTCTCACTATTCCTGCTGGCTTCCATTCTTTTTATAAATCCCAATTTTTTTTTCAGATAGACTAGTACTTTATTCTTATTTAGGTATTTAGTAATAAAGAGCTCTTTTTAGAAAGAGACGAATTACTAAACGGAAATGAAGCATTCTAAAACAATAAAGGTTTTATCTAAATACCTCAAGGGAGAAACATCTTTGGAAGAAAATGCCAAAGTGGATAAATGGTATGATTCAATTGATGATACAAATTTACCTGAAGAGTTAAACGAGGAACTTTTTCAAATTGGGGAACAACTCTATCAGCGAATTCGATCAAAAATGATTCCTGTGGTTCCTCTATATAAAAAGCCACTCTTTAAAGCTGCAGCCGTTATTTCATTTTTCCTATTTATAGGTGGAGCTACTTTGTTGACAATGAATAAAGCTTCTCAAAAAACGCAAGTGGCATCAGTTGTTTCAACGATTCCCAAAATTAATGCCCCGGCAGAAAATATTGCCTATGTAACACTTTCTAATGGGCGAAAAGTGAAATTGGGAGGAGCTGAAACGGGAGTTCTTGCCTCACAAAAAAACTCAAAACTGGTGAAGTTATCTAATGGTCAAATCAAGTATGAAAACATTAACCAGAAATCAATCGAAGTATTAGCCTATAACACTTTAACTAATCCTAAAGGGAGCAAGGTTATCTGTCTGGCTTTGACTGATGGTAGTAAAGTATGGCTGAATGCCGGCTCTTCGCTTACTTATCCGGTAGCTTTTGTAGGAACTGAAAGAAAAGTGACTATTAATGGTGAGGCATATTTTGAAATTGCACACGATGCAAATAAGCCTTTTAAAGTGAAAAAGGGAGATATGGAAGTTACTGTATTAGGAACTCATTTTAATGTGAATGCTTATGATGAAGATGCTGAAATAAAAGTGACCCTTTTACAAGGATCAGTTAAAGTATCATCAGGAAATGATACCAAGCTTCTAAAACCAGCACAACAAGCACAAATTAATGGAGCCATAAAAGTTAATACTGAAGTAAATATGAATGAGGTGATGGCATGGAAAAACGGATACTTCTATTTTGATAATACAGACGTACACACAGTTATGCGTTTAATAGATCGCTGGTACGGTATAGATGTTGAATTCCAAGGGATCCCATCTGAAAAGAAATTTGAAGGTGAAATGGAAAGAAATTTAAGTCTGCCGCAAGTGTTAAAAATTTTAGAAAATAATGGATTACATTTTAAACAGGAAGGAGAAAAGCTTATAGTATTACCCTAAAAACAATCTAAACTAAGAAGAAAAAAGGTCAGAAATGCTCGAACAAATCTGACCATTAGAAGCACAAATTAATTTTCAAGGAGAAACTTATTGTACAACCTAAACTTTACAAATCTATGCAATTATTTACTCTTAGTAAGAGCCTAAGCGTTCGTCAGCGGTGGCTTAGCACAAAACTTATTTTATTATTGATGGCTGTCTGTTTACAGGTGTCTGCAAATAGTCAAAAAGTTATTAATTATTCTGCGAAGAATATTTCGATTAAAAAGGTGTTTTCAGTAATTAAAAATCAGACTGGATATGTGTTTTTTTATGATGCTTTACTGATTGAAACAGCAAAACCTGTAAGCATTGAATTAAAGAATGCCTCATTGGAAGATGCTTTGCAAGCAACTTTTAAAGAGCAGCCTTTTACCTGGTTAATAGAAGGAAAAACCGTAACCATAATTAAAAAGAAACAACAGGTAAACGTTATACAGGTAAGTAATCCCGATCCAATACAGGTAACCGGTCTTGTAACCGATGATAAAGGAATTCCTTTACCTTCTGTAACAGTTGCTATTAAAAATTCATCTAAAGCAACTTCAACAAATTCTGAAGGTAAATACAGTTTAATTGCACAGAGTGGTGATGTTTTGGTATTCACCTATATAGGTTTCAAAACGAAAGAAATTACCGTAGGTCAAAATCATGTTGTAAATGCGACCTTGGAAGAAGCTGTTTCAACCTTAGATCAGGTTCAAGTGATTGCCTATGGAACCACCACTCGCAGGTTAAGTACAGGAACCATCTCTAAAATAAAAGGTGAGGAAATTAGAAATCAACCGGTAGAAAACCCTGTTTTGGCGCTTAGTGGTAGATTGCCGGGAGTTCAAATTACACAGGCAAATGGTAATGCCGGAGCTCCTGTAAGTGTAATTATCAGAGGTAAGAGCTCTTTGGGTGCGGGTTCCGAACCTTTGTATATTATTGATGGAGTGCCGTTTGCTCACAAATCGGGAAGTGTTACGTATGCTAGTGGTACTTCTGCTCAGACTTTGGGTGGTTTAACAAATGCAACCTCCGGTACCTCACCTTTTGTGAATCTCAACGCGGCCGATATTGAAAGTATTGAGGTGCTAAAAGATGCCGATGCTACCGCTATCTACGGATCAAGAGGAGCTAATGGTGTAGTTCTTATCACAACTCGTAAAGCAAAAGCTGGTAAGACTTCTGTTGAAGCTACTTTTAATTCAGGTTGGTCGAGGCCGACAAGTATGGTGAATATGATGAACACCCAGCAGTATGTTGCCATGCGTAAAGAAGCTTTTAGAAATGATGGAGTTGATCCGGCCAATCCAAGTGTAAATGCTTACGATTTGATGAAATGGGATACTACAAGATACACCGATTGGACAAAGTTCTTGTATAATAAAGTTGCCCGTAGTACAGACGGACAAGTGCGACTTTCCGGTGGTTCGGAACAAACTCAATTTGCTCTTTCTGTAATCTTCCCCTAACTAGCTACATCCAAAACTAAATAATTCCCGTTGTATTTATTGTTATTATCCTGTTGTAATGTGGGAAACTGGCCGATGC
>NZ_FXSZ01000004.1 GCF_900182575.1 Solitalea koreensis
AATGATCTGTGATTCGGTAAAATTGCTTTTTTTCATTTCCCTAAAGTTATAAACTACTACACTTATTATCGTAGCTGTTTTTGGGGAAGATTACATTTCTACAGGTTATCATCGTGAAACTCCAATTTATTATGGTGATTTTTCTGATAATAGAATTAGTTTTAATTCAAATGTGGCTCACCATTCAAAAGATAATAAATTAACGGTAGCGCTAAACGCCAGCTACAATTCAGATAAGAATAATCTTAATTCAACCGATCTATTGAATTTGATTACTACCATTCCAAATGCACCATATCCGCTTGATTCGCTTGGTAATTTAGTTTGGAGAGATCAAGGAGTAAATTTCAGTAATCCACTGGCTTATACCTTTAAAAAATACGTTGGATTAACTGAAAATATGATTTCAAGTTTAAATATAAGCTATAAATTAACCGATGGATTGGTAGCGAAGCTTGATGGAGGTTACAATTTGGTAAAAATGGATCAAACAGGTACAAATCCTATCAAATCTCAAAGTCCATTTGGTACCCAGCTTGCTACGGCAGATTTTTATAATGCAACTCAAAAGAACTGGATACTTGAGCCTCAATTGACATATAACAAGAATTGGAGTAAAAATAAAATAGACTTTTTAGTTGGAGGTAGTTTTCAAGACCAACTTGTATTAAATACAAAAATCAGTGCCAGTGGTTATACTAGTGATGAGATGATTTTCTCTCCAAGCCCTGCATCTAACAAATCTGTAACCAGTGGCTATGAAAATTATCGTTATGAAGCTTTGTTTGGTAGAATCGGTTATAATTGGGATGGTAAATATTTGGTAAATGTTTCGGCAAGGCGTGACGGTTCAACCCGATTCGGGCCCGGTAAACAATACGGAAATTTTGGCGCGATTGGTACTGCATGGGTTTTCTCAGAAGAAAACTTTATGAAGAATCTAAGCTTCCTGAGTTTTGGAAAACTGAGAGCCAGCTATGGGGTTACCGGTAACGACCGAATTACAAGCTATCAATATCTTTCATTGTGGAATTCTACAAATTCAGCGGTTTCCTATCAAGGAGTAAGCGGTCTTTATCCTGCAAACTTGTATAATCCTGATTATCATTGGGAACGCAACAGGAAATGGGAAGCAGCAATGGAATTAGGTTTTTTGAGAGATCGGATTTATTTATCTGCCGATTATTATTTGAATAAAACAGATAATCAATTGGTCGGATATGATCTTCCTGTGCAAGTTGGATTTTCAAATGTGACTGCAAATATGGATGCAATACTGCAGAATTCAGGCTGGGAGTTTGCCTTAAACTCAACCAATATCCATCTCAAAGATTTTACCTGGAAAACAGGTTTTAATATCACTATTCCTCGAAATAAACTAATTGCTTATCCTAATCTGGATATCTCCCCTTATGCTAGTGTATATTCAATCGGTATGCCGATTACTACTTCAAAATGGATTCAGTATCAAGGCGTAGATCCTCAAACAGGAGTATATAAATTGGCAGGGATGAATCCTGCAACAGATCGTACTCAAATTTATGATTTAGCTCAGCGCAGTTATGGAGGCCTCCAAAATACATTGACCTATAAATCTTGGACACTGGATTTCTTTTTCAACTTTGTTAAGCAAAAAGGAAAAACCAGTATAAACTTTGCAACTCCTGGTTTAAGATCTAATCAACCTACTTATGTTTTAGGTCGCTGGCAAAATCCTGGAGATATTACTGATATTCAAAAGTTCTCACAAACGGGTACGCCAACTACTGTTTATAGTTATTATGCAAATTATTCAGACGCACGTATAACTGATGCCTCATTCTTAAGGTTGAAAAATGCTTCACTTTCTTACCAGCTTGATAAGAAAATTGCCCATAAAATAATGGCAGATAATATTCGGATTTATGTACAAGGACAAAATTTGTTTACTGCAACTCCTTATAAATTGGGTGATCCGGAAACAATGTCTTTTAGCACGATGCCGCCATTGAGAACTATTTCAACAGGCTTACAGGTAACTTTTTAATTGTTCATTTCAATTGATTAATTATGAAACTTTTAAAATATACATTTCAAAATACAATCAGATTTTCAGGTCGAATAGTATTGATGGGTTGCTTGGCCTTAACTGCATTGCCTTCTTGTTCTAATTTTTTAGACATTGGAAATCCCCCGGACAAAATAACGGAGGATAAAATATTTAAGAGTGATAATACCGCAACTGCTGCCATGCTTTCCACTTATATTGATATGATGAATGATCAATTTGGAAGCAATGGATCCTTTGTTTGTGCGGCCATGTCGTCTCAAGCGGGTCTTTCTGCGAATGAACTTTCCTACATGGGTACTGGCTTGACACAGCCTCCCTTTAAGCAGTTTAATGATCATAATTTAACGCCAGACAATACTTATGTTCAGGCCTTTTGGAGAGATGGCTATAAATATATTTATCGAATGAATGCCATTGTTAGTGGTTTGTCTACCGCTACCGGAATGTCAGACGCAGTAAAGAAACAGCTCGAAGGGGAAGCGAAGTTTATGCGTGCTTTTTGTTATTTCTATTTGGTAAACTTATTTGGAGATGTTCCTTTGGTTCTAAATACCTCTTACCAGGATAATATGTTAATCCCTCGCACTCCGTCTGATAAGGTATGGGCGCAGATTATTTCTGATTTAAAAGACGCCAAAAATCTTTTAACAGATACATATGTTACCGCAGAGCACCTTCGTCCTAACAAATGGACTGCAACTGCGCTTCTGGCAAGAGCTTATTTATATACTGAAAAATGGCAAGATGCAGAGAATGAATCAAATGCTGTTATTTCTTCAGGGGTTTATTCCTTACAAACGGTTGATAAAGTTTTTAAGAAGGATAGTCCGGAAACAATTTGGCAATTACAACCTGTACGTGCTAATACCAATACTCTTGAAGCAACTTTATTTTTAGTTACTGGGGTTACCCAACCCACCTATCAATTGACACAAAATCTATTGGGTTCATTTGAGCTAAATGATAAAAGAAAAACTAACTGGGTTGGATTTAGCAATCCTAATGATTTAACATGGGCGTATCCGGCTAAATATAAAGCAACTGGCGCTACTGTAACAGAGTATTATGTGGTTTTCAGGTTGGCTGAACAATACTTTATTCGTGCTGAAGCGCGTGCTCAATTATCAAAAATTACAGAAGGTCAATCAGATGTTAATTTGGTACGTCAACGAGCAGGCATTTCGAATATTTCAGTTTCAACTAAAGAAGCCTTATTGCAAGCAATTGAACAAGAACGCAAAGTGGAGTTTTTTGCCGAGTGGGGTCATCGTTGGCTTGATTTGAAACGTACAAAAAGAACCGAAGCTGTTTTGAAGCCACTTTCTCAATCGCAAACTTGGAAACAAGGAACTGAATTATATCCAGTTCCAGCTCATGAGTTAAGCGCAAACCCTAAGCTTGTTCAAAATAATGCATATTTATAGGAATTGGAGTAGTCATAATTAATAATTATTCATCTTCTTAAATGCAATAAAAATGAAAATAATCAGAAAAATATATGCGGTTTATATCGCTGTTCTAGTGCTGATGGTTGCTCCGGTGATTGCCAAGGCACAGGGAATTGAGTTTCTTCACAACCTGGATGAAGCGCTGGCAAAGGCTAAAGCTGAAAACAAAATGGTGTTTATTGACTTTTACACCTCATGGTGTGGGCCATGTAAACAAATGTCTAATGAGGTATTCCCACAGGCTACTGTAGGCAGCTATTTTAATACCAATTTTATCAATTGTAAAATTCAGTGCGACGATAAGGGAGTTGGTGTTGAACTGGGTAAAAAGTACCAGGTTTATGCTTATCCTACTTTAATGTTTGTAGATAAGAATGGTGTTATGGTACATTCAACTGCAGGATCTCGATCTGCCGATGGACTTATTGAACTTGCAAAAATAGCTGTGGATCCTAAAAGGAATTTGGCATCCTTAATTAAAGAATGGGATGGCGGCAACCGCAAGGAAGAGTTCCTCGCTAAATATTTTTCAACACTTAAAAAGGAGTATCAGGGAGAAAGGGCAAGCGCTGATTTTGTCAACTATTTTAACGCGTTAAGCGCAAAAGATAAGACTAAGAAAAGCACTTTTGAACTAGTGAAAACGGTTGGGGCGGCACCCTTCTCATCTATCTTTGAGTACCTTGAAACCAATCGTAATGCATATGCCCAATCAGCTGGTGCGGCTGAGATAGATAAATTCATTGCAACTACTTATTTATGGTATTTAAAGAACTTGGTCATGGAAGCAAGGCCGGAATTCGAAGCCGCAATGCTGAAGTTCAAAGCTAAAAATTACCCTTATTTTGACGAGTACGCCATGTTTTATAACGTGTTTGAAGCATACCAGGACAAGGTCGAATATATGAGAAGAGGGACAGCGTTTTTAGATAAATATGGAAAAAACAATGATCAGTATACACTTGCATTAACGAGTTTATTGGGTAATTGTACAGGCAAGAAAGATGCAGGCATTGCCGGAATAAAATGGATGGAAGATCTATTGGAAAGAAATCATAATCCCCGTTATTTGAACACCTATTTTTATATACTCTGGAGAAATTATCATTTCGATAAAGCGCTTTTGGTAGCAAATGAGATGAGAGATTATGAGGTTAAAGCGGGTAATTCAACCAAGGATATTGATAGTCAGATTGAAATGGTTAAAGGATTGATAGAGAAAGAAAAGGCCAAGTTAGAGCAGAACAAAAGTTAATAGAAAAAAATAATACGAAGCTTGCATATGTATTTGCAAGCTTCTTTATAAAAAGGAAATTTCGATGAAAAAGATAATTGTAACAATAGCTATGTCTTTTCCATTTTTGGTTTGGGCACAAAATGAAACCTTTAGTATACAAGGTAAGGTCGCAAATCAAAAAAAAGAAGCTAAAGCTTATTTGAAGTATAGAGCAGAAGGTAAAAATAAGATCGATTCAGCAGAGTTGGTAAATGGGATGTTCTCTTTTTCCGGAAAAGTTTCAGGACCTACCTCTGCAACATTAACACTTGCTCAATCAGGCCAAAGAATGGATGCAAATTCGGATACGTATACTTTATATTTAGATAAAGGGGAAGTTGTATTAACTACAAAAGAGTCGATTAAAGATGCGACTATTTCAGGGGCTAAATTAAGTGTTGAATATGCGCGCTATACCAAACTTTTTGCCGCGCAAACCTTAGCGATTGCAGAGCTTGATAAGGAATGGGCTGCCGGAACTGATGCGGAGAAAAAGGATGGAAGTTTGGCCAAACGCTTAATGGAAAAATTTAAGCCGATTAATGCAGAAAAGCAGAAAATTCAGAAGGAATACATTAAAAAGAACTCTGATTCGTATTTCAGTTTAGTGGCCTTAAAGGAAATTGCCGGTTCATCGATTGATGAGGTGGAAACGGTAGAGCCTTTTTTTAATAATTTGTCAGCATCGGTTAAAAATACTACTGAAGGTCAGGATTTTGCCAAGAGGATTTTGACGGCTAAAAAAACAGCAAAAGGTGCTGTAGCACCTGATTTTTCACAGCCTGATAGGGATGGTAAGGAAGTAAAACTATCTGATTTTAGAGGAAAGTACCTTCTGTTGGATTTCTGGGCCAGCTGGTGTGGTCCTTGTCGTGCTGAGAATCCAAATGTCGTGGCGGCTTTTCATAAATTCAAAGATAAAAACTTTACAGTTTTAGGAGTTTCTTTAGACAATCCGGGCAAGAAGGAAGCCTGGGTAAAGGCTATTGAAAGCGATAAATTAGAATGGACACAGCTAAGCGATTTACAAGGCTGGAAAAATGCGGTCGCTGCTCTTTATGGGATTAGAGCAATACCGCAAAATTATTTGATTGACAAGGACGGTAAAATCATTGCCAAGAATTTACGTGGGGAAGAACTTGACAAAAAATTAGCCGAATTGTTAAACTAGGTTTTGCGATTAGCTATAAGGCTTAGGCTTGTTCGGTGTGTGAAAAATGCGCTTAATTGTCCTTGGACCCGTGTGACATGTTGATCTCCTCTCTTTTCTATTGTTTTAAGTTATCAGTTAAAATTTTGTTTGTTATGAAAAAACTATTTAAATCGGTATTATTTATTCTGTTGTACAATTGTGTTCCAGCGTTGGCACAAACCTATACTATAGCTTTACAATCAAAAATGGGTGCAAATCCTTTGGTTAATCAATATATGCCAGCTCTACCGGTAAGAGATGTTTCCATTTATAAAGGCATTCCACAAAAGAAATATGTCCTCCAGAATGTCAGAATATGGACATTTAACTATAATCAATCTGTATATGAAGCTTTAATGGAAGATCGTATCACTCTGGAAAACTATTTAAATAAGATTAAAAATAGCCCATTAGATACTGCATGTGTAACTAATCAAAAGATCAAAAGAAATTATGCATCAGTATTCATAGGCTTGGACTCATTGAATAATAAAGATGTAATAGTTGACGCTAACAATAATTTGGATTTTAGCGATGATAAGGTGTTTACATTTAACTTGAAAGAAAAAATAAACACACTTCCCAGGGTCGAGATTTCGGTAGATTACTTTAATGGAAAGGAAATTAAACCTACTACGGTTTCAATGAAAATGGATCCTAATGAGATTACTTATTACGAGAATGAAATTGAAAAAAAAGCGAACCTAACTTTAATGATAGATTCATACAAATGCGGAACCGGTGTGATTGACGGCAAAAAATATAATTTTTATGTAAACAATGATTATTTTGGCTTATACCCTTTAAAACACCATTATATCTCAGTAAAATCAGAAAATGAAGATTCAAATGAAAATATTTATCGTTATAATCCAACAGATACATTAAGGTTTGGACATGCCCTTTATAGAGTAAAACAATTAAAACAAGATTTACTGCAGATTGAATTAATCGCAAAAACAAAATTTGAAGCCACGGTTAATTCAATAGCACCTGAAATATCGGGCAAGGATATTTTTTCATCCAAAGATTTTTCCACTCAACAGTTAAAAGGTAAATATATCCTGATTGATTTCTGGGGAAGCTGGTGTCATCCATGTGTTGAATCATTGCCTGATTTAAAAAAATTGCATGAGAAATATAAAAGTAAAAATATCGAATTTGTAAGCATTGCCCGCGAATCTGATCCTGAGTTAGTGAGAGCAAAAAAAATAATAAACGAACAAAAGCTGGATTGGACCCAATTGGCGCCTAAAAGTGATAATCTTATGAAGAATTACCAGATTCAGGCTTACCCCACCACGATGTTAATTGATCCAAAAGGAAAGGTCGTTATTAGAGAAATGGGGCCTCAGGCGTTGGTAAAAATAGATAGTTATTTGGCAGAGAATTTATAAACAAAAAAAAACGAATTTGTTTGATATTGGAGAGCCCCTTTTCAATGCTTTGGCAACGCCTATAAGAAATAGTGATTCTGGACTTGAATTTGCTGAACGTTTAAAAATTGCACATGATACGGCTGTTGGTGTTGTGGCTTCTGAATTTACCCAGACAGATCGAATTTTCATCAACCAAATTGGCAACTTTTTTACGATTCCCTCCATTTGCTTTTCAGCTACGGCAAGTTCATTCTTGTGTAAGCTTCCCCAACGCTTACAATTGTACTCATCAATTTTCAAAGGACTTGTTTTGAATACAAATACATGATACACTCATGAGATAAGTCACTGTGGACCAATTGTAACTCTGAATAACCATAAAAACCAAGGCGGCATTTAATGAACAAAGGACGCTAAAGCAGATATGATTGCCCGGCTTCAAACTGAGTTTGATAACTATGCTGTAGGGTTAACAACCTTTTACAAAGGTTCAATGCCCGCAATGAAAATGAATTAATTTTAAGGTACCAATCAATAAATTGCAGTCCGGATTAATCTCCGGGCTGTTTTTGTTAAATGAAATTGCCCTCAGGATCTTTTTTGATTTCGAATGATTTTAAAAAAACTATATTTGCCTCCGCTAACAATTGATGGATAATGCTAATCTGCCATTTCCCATTTCTAAATTCTGGTCCTTTAGTTTAATGGATAGAATTCGAGATTCCGGTTCTCGAGGTACAGGTTCGATTCCTGTAGGGACCACAGAATACATCAGAATCCCTTGTAAATGTATTATTTACGAGGGTTTTTTATTTTGGGGTACAACATAGGTTAAACAAATCTAAGTTCTACCACAAGATTAGATGCTGCTCCCTAATTTGTCATTTCCCTAGGTTAAATTTTAGTGATTCTGTTTGATGAGAACAGTCGAACTGCTCAAACGGATTCAATGATTTAAAATAATTTACGGTAATTTCCGTTTAATTAATAATAATCCCTTCCGCTACGCCTGACGTGTTTTTTTTCACAAATTATTTACTTTAAAGGAAGAGTAATAGAATGTAAACTAAAACAGATTGAATGATCGAACAATTACAACACTACAAGAATGCTTCAAAAAGACTTGTGCTGCTTGATTATGATGGTACTCTTGTGAATCTTTCCTCATTGCCCAGCCAGGCCAATCCTACCCAGCAAACCATTAAGGTTTTGAAACAATTAACTGAAAAGGTGCAAACAAAAACAATTGTAATTACAGGTAGGAGTCATATTGATATAGAGCACTTTATTGGCCATTTACCAATTGATATTATTGCTGAACACGGGGCAATGGCAAAAGATCATACCGGCTGGAAAAAACGAATAAATGATAGTTTGTGGAAAAGCGAAGTTGCTCCAGTAATGGATAGCATTACAGCAATATGCCCAAAGTCGTTTGTTGAACAGAAAAGTTTTTCTTTAGCATGGCATTACAGAAACGCAGATGAAGAGACCGGCTATTTATATTCCAGAAAATTGATTGATAAGCTGGAAGGCATCGTGCAATTGAACAATTTAAAAATCATTGATGGTAATAAAGTGGTAGAAATCATATCTAAGGAAACGAGCAAAGGAATTGCAACTAAAGATCTGGTTGAACAGGGTAATTATGATTGGATAATATGCATAGGTGATGACAAGACAGATGAAGATATGTTTGAGTGCTTGTTATCGCATAAAAATGCCTTAACTATTAAGGTGGGAGAGGGAAATATACTCGCAAAATACAGAATGAAGTCTGTAGAAGAAGTGTTATTGTTTTTAGAACAGTTATAATAAATAATTATGAAAGAAATACTTACTAGCTGGATTGAAAATTTGATACCGTGGCTTTTATCACAAGGAATAAAAATTATATTCATTGTAATAGGGGGCTATGTTTTAAATAAAGTGCTAAAAAAATTTATTGAAAAAACGGTAAGAATCTCTGTTATTACTGATACCAGGCTCTCTAAGCATGCACAGAAAAAAAGAGAAGATACCTTAATTCGAATTTTTAAGGGAGCAAGTAACATCGTTCTCTTGGCCATCGTAGTCCTGATGATTCTTCAAGAAGTTGGTGTTCCAATCGGGCCGGTTTTGGCAAGTGCCGGAATTATTGGATTGGCAGTAGGTTTTGGGGGGCAATACCTTATACGCGATATAATTTCCGGGTTTTTTATTATCCTGGAAAATCAATACCGGATAGGGGATGTGGTTGACTTTGAAGGCACCTCGGGTTTGGTTGAAGATATTAGTTTGCGAATGACCACACTTAGGGATTTGGACGGAACTGTGCATCATGTTCCACATGGGGAAGTCAAAAAAGTGGCCAACCTTTCAAAATACTTTTCGAGGATTAACCTGAATATAGGCATTTCATATGCGGCTAAGCTTGATCACGTTATAGAAGTGGTAAATGAAATAGGAATTGAACTATCTGAAGATTCACAATGGAAAGAGTTTATTATAAAACCTCCTCAGTTTTTACGTATTGATGATTTTGCAGATTCTTCTATAATGATTAAAATTTTAGGAGAAACACAACCGCTTAAGCAATGGGACGTGACCGGTGAATTGAGAAAAAGATTGAAAATTGCTTTTGACAAAGAAGGAATAGAGATTCCATTTCCACAAAGGGTTGTTCATCAGGTTAAATAGTTTTAAATTACTAGTATGAAATTAAATTTAGCACTTACTTTATCTATTATTTTCGCCGTTGGATTAGTAGTATTTGGCTTTACATACCACCAGATATCAACTGAAAGAACAAAGCTTAATAATGAACTTGAAGTAAGAACAAGTCAAATAGCCGAAGAAATTGGCCGGGGTGGCTTTTTATCCTTCTTCCAAAACAATAAAAATCGTGCAGAGCACATACTTGATAGTATAAGTGTCAAATATCATTTGATTGGCATGGCCGTTTATTTTAATAATGATAGCATCCTTGTTAATAAAGCGGTTGCATCATTGATACCATCATCGCTTGATTATATTACTCAGGCATTAGTGGCTGATACCTCGCTATTCAATTATGTTTCTAACGGTCATCCCAAAACACTATTGTACATACGGCCGATACAGCAGGACAATAATATTTCAAACAAAGCAATTGTACTTTATGTAGACGCAGATTACATAGGAAATATAATTAGCGGAATTTGGTTAAGAAATTTCTTAAGATGGTTTGTACAGGCTTTGATCGTATCGTTTGTTACCGTTGTGATAATTAGATGGGGGATTTTTAGCCCAATTAATAAAATTGTTGAATGGGTGAAAGCTGCACGAGTGGGGAATATAAACCAGTTGCAAGAACCACCGGCAGGTTTTCTTGCTCCGCTTCATACAGAAATTGTACACATTGCCAAAGCAATGCATGAAGCCAAAGAAATTGCCAAAGAAGAAGCCCTGCTAAGAACACATAGTGCTGCAATCTGGACTCCTGAACGATTGAAGGTAGAGGTGAGTAACCTGTTGGAAAACAGAAAGATGGTGGTGGTGTCTAATCGTGAACCCTATATGCACTTTCATGAGGGGAAAAGAATAAAATGCATAGTGCCTGCCAGTGGTATGATTACCGCTATGGAGCCAATATTAAAAGCATGTGGTGGTTTGTGGATTGCCTCCGGATCAGGAGATGCCGATAGAGAAACCGTGGATATACATGATAAAATTCAGGTGCCACCGGAAGAGCCAAAATACACTTTGAGAAGATTATGGCAAACGAAAGAAGAAGAAGACCATTTTTATTACGGTTTTTCGAATGAAGGATTATGGCCTCTTTGTCATATTGCCCATACCCGCCCAACGTTTAGAGAGGTGGATATGAAGTACTACCGACAAGTTAATGAGAATTTTGCAAAAGCAGTTTTGGCCGAAACAGCCGATGAAGAAGAGCCATTTATATTAATACAAGACTATCATTTTGCGCTTTTGCCCGAAATGATCAAGCGCGAAAAGCCGAAAGCCAGAGTGGCGATCTTTTGGCATATACCATGGCCAAATCCTGAATCATTTGGCATTTGCCCTTGGCAAAGAGAAATATTACTGGGAATGCTTGGTGCGGATTTGATCGGATTTCATACCCAGTACCATTGTAATCATTTTCTGGAAACGGTTAATAGTGCCTTGGAATCAAGAGTGTTGTGGGAGAATTTTTCAGTTAGTAAGGCAGGACATACAACTCTTGTCAAGCCGTTTCCCATCAGTATAGCGTTTACTTTAAAAGATTATGATAAGGTAACGCCAAAATCGAGTGCAGCTCATCTGCTTCAGGAGAATGGTATCACCGCACAATTTATGGGCATTGGTGTTGACCGGATTGACTACACCAAGGGCATTATTGAAAAATTCCTTGCTGTTGAACGTTTCCTGGAAAAAAATCCAACTTATCAAGGGAAGTTTACGTTTGTGCAAATTGGTGCCCCTAGCCGTACGTTGTTAAAAAGTTATTCTGACATGCAAAATGCTGTTGAAAAGGAAGCCGAGCGCATTAATTGGCGTTTCAAGTCGAAAAACTGGAAGGCCATATTGCTGTTAAAGCGTCATCATAGTCATGAGGAAATAACACCTTACTATGCTTCTGCCGACTTTTGCATGGTTACCTCTTTACATGACGGAATGAATTTAGTGGCAAAGGAATTCGTTGCCACAAGGGGTAATAACGATGGCTCCCTTATTTTAAGTCGTTTTGCAGGTGCGTCACAAGAGTTGCAAGGAGCAATCATTATTAATCCATATGATATTGAAAAATCTGCTGATGCAATAAAAAAAGCGTTGGAAATGCCGGAGGATGAGCAACAGTTACGGATGAAACAAATGCGGCAAGTAATTGTGGGGAATAATATTTACTCTTGGGCCGCCGACCTTATAAAAAGTATGGCAGCTATTTAATTACTATTTATTAATGGGAATCATTACCGTAACGTTCATAATTGGCTATTTATTTATAACGCTTGAACATGTAATAAATGTTAATAAGGCTGCATCTGCTTTACTCACAGGGGTGCTCTGCTGGACGTTCTATGCTTTTTATGCAGGAGATCCTGAATCTATAACCGAACAATTAAGCCATCATTTAGGAAAAATTTCAGGTATCATTTTCTTCTTAATGGGTGCAATGACAATTGTTGAACTCGTTGATGCCCATGATGGGTTTGATGTGATTACCAATGCTATTAAGACCTCCAATAAGCAAAAGTTAATCTGGATAATTTGTATCCTTTCATTTTTATTGTCAGCCGTTCTAGATAATCTTACCACCACTATTGTAATGGTTTCTTTACTGCGAAAACTCATAGCGGATAAAAATGATAGGCTCCTTTTAATAGGTATGGTGGTGATTGCGGCTAATGCAGGAGGTGTTTGGTCGCCCATTGGAGATGTTACCACTACCATGCTTTGGATTGGCGGTCGAATCACTACAAAATATACTTTGGTTAATTTGTTCCTTCCAAGTTTGGTTTGCATGATTGTACCCTTGATCTTCGTTACCTTCAGGATAAAGGGGAAGGTTAATAAAGTTGCTTTTACCAAAGCGAAGGCTGATGCAGCCTCTACTTTTGAACGAAAAGTGATTTTCTTTTCCGGGATAGGGGTTCTGCTCTTCGTTCCTGTTTTTAAAACGACCACTCATTTGCCACCTTTTATGGGAATGCTCTTTGGCTTGGGACTGCTTTGGATTATTTCTGAAATCATACACAAAGACAAAGATGAAATAGACAAAAACGCATATTCAGTGCTGCATGCTCTTCGAAAAATTGATATGCCGAGTGTATTATTTTTTCTTGGTATTCTTATTTCTATTTCGGCAATCGAATCAACAGGGCAGTTAAAACAATTTGCCTCTGTAATGGAAGCGAAAATAGGGAACGTAAATATTTTAGTTCTTTCAATTGGACTGCTTTCTGCTATCGTAGATAATGTACCTATTGTGGCTGCTTCAATGGGTATGTATGATTTACAGGTATATGCCGTTGATCATTACTTTTGGGGCTTATTGGCTTATTCAGCAGGAACGGGAGGAAGTGCACTCATCATTGGTTCAGCTGCCGGTGTAGCAGCCATGGGCATGGAGAAAATCAGTTTCTTTTGGTATCTGAGAAACATCACTTTATTAGCTTTACTGGGCTATTTTTCAGGTGCTATTGTTTTTATATTGCAATCGCACTAGTGGTCCGTTAATAACTTTCTGAAAGTAACAATTATAAAAGGATTCTATATTTTTATGCAGTAAAGCCACAAAGCGCTTCTTCCTTGAATCTTATAACCGTGCCTTGTTTGTGCGTGATCCCGTTTTTTCTAAGGAGTTTACAAGCATTAGTTTAAAAGCCATTTACGGTTTTCTTGGCATTTTGACTTATTAATTAGCAACTTTGCATTCTGTTCACAAAGCGTAATCAATCACGGTTACGCTTTTTTTGTCTTCTGTAAATAATAAACCAAACTCACCAACGGCTTATTCTTCCGTTGTTATGATAATTAAAACCCATACTAATGAGCGTTTCGACCAAGTTGCCTTTTAAACTCATTTATGCATTGGATGTTCATCCGCAATTTGGACATCTGTTAAAACCTTTTGTTGTTCAGTGTAATGAAGATGGAAACTTAGGTTTTGCATTTAAATCAGTTACCACGGGTAATATGAACGATTTTGAAATTAATATGGATGATTTGGATCGGGAACTGATTGGGCTTTCTGAATTAATGGATCCTCAGGCGGTTTATAAGAAGTTTAGTGATAAATCCACCAGAAACATTCAGCAATTCATTGACAAATATTATGTGAAAGGGAAATTAGATAAAGCGCTTGATCCAATTCGCACTTTTGTTCGCCAGCATACTGATAAGCTTCGTAAACGCTTTCTCGAATTAGCGAAGTCAAAACATGTTTGTGAATTCAGTAAAGAAGGCCCGCCGATGTGGAAACAGCTGAATTACGCTACGGCGCAAGCTGAGTTAGGTTATTTTTTTAGTAGAAATGCTGAGGGCTTGTGTTATCAAGTTCAAGTGTTTTTTAATCAACAACCCGTTTCGGTTACAAACAATGGGTCTTCGCTCTTCTGTTTGGAGCCTGTAATTCTTATTGCGGGAGAAATGATTTATTCTTTTGATGAGAACAGTGATGGCAAAAAGTTACAGCCATTTCTTACACGCGATGTGATCATCATCCCCAAAGAACGCGAAGCAGATTATTTTGAAAAATTTATTAAGCCCATGGTGGCAGCCAATGAAGTGCATGCTGCAGGTTTTGATATTATTTCAGAAACATCAATGCCGTCTGCCGTTTTACATATTGCTGAAGAAAAACCATCAACACAACAAAATATCTTTGATACAGCCAGAGCTTCCGTCACAGAGGGACTGATGGTTTTTGAACTTAAGTTTTTGTATGGACGATTTACCTTTCGAAGCGGTTTAGGAGGCAACACCGTTAAGCTCATTACAGAAAATGATCATTACACTTTCTATAAGGTAAGCCGTAATGAAATTATTGAATCTGATATTAATAGCTGGTTCACTTCATCTGGTTTAGCCCTTGCCGGACATAAGATAGCCTGGCCGCGTAAAAAGGCCTTTGATTGGTTAAGTAGGAATTATGCTGCATTGAAAGCAAATGGAGTGATCGTAAAACAACCGGAAGGGACTTCTGATGAAGCTAAACACTATTTTATTGGTGAAGCTAAGATTGATTTGCAGGTTAGCGAAAATCGTGACTGGTTCGATGTTAAAGCTGTCGTTCGATTTGGTGAGTTTGAAATTCCGTTTATCAGCATTTATCAAAAAATTAAGCAGGGCAAACATGAACTTGTTTTGCCTAATGGCGAAACAGCCATCATTCCCGATACTTGGTTTGAGCATTATTCCGGCTTATTGAATTTTGTGCAAGAGCAAGAGGGCGATGTTTTATTGCTAAAGAAGCATCATTTGGCTTTGGCTCAGGAACTTCAAAAAAACAAATTACTTAAACTCAATATAAGTGAAAAGCTGGAGCAGTTGAGAAACATCGATCAATTAAAGGAATATGACTTGCCTGCCGGTTTTATAGGCGAACTTCGTCCTTATCAAAAAGCAGGCTACAATTGGATGCGATTTTTGAATGAGTTCGATTTGGGTGGTTGTTTAGCAGATGATATGGGTCTGGGTAAAACAGTACAAACATTGGCTCTTTTACAATGGCAGAAAGAGTACATGCCCGGTCATAAATCTTTATTGGTCTTACCTAAATCTTTAATATATAACTGGCATCTTGAAGCCCGCAGGTTTGCTCCTGAGCTTAAGATTGTAGTGCATGCGGGCTCCGATCGGGCTAAAACAAATCGGCATTTTTCAAAAGCAGATATCGTAATTACTTCCTATCCGGTATTGCGTCAGGATTTGGACTTGTTCCGTTCGTTTTATTTCAATTACATTGTATTAGATGAAGCTCAGGCGATTAAAAATCCATCCTCGACAATTGCTCAATCGGTAATGGAATTGCAAGGTAAACACCGCTTAATTCTTACAGGTACCCCGGTTGAAAATTCAACTATGGATCTTTGGTCACAAATGAACTTTATAAATCAAGGTTTGCTGGGAACGCAAACATGGTTTAAAAAGGAATATACTCAGGCAATTGAAAAAAATGCAGACGAAAATCGTGCAATTAGATTGCATGCCATGGTTAAACCTTTTGTGTTGCGACGCCTAAAGTCGCAGGTGGCAGCTGATCTCCCTGAAAAAACCATCAATATTCATTATTGCGCAATGTCTTCTGACCAGGAGGAAATATACGAGCGAATGAAGGCACAGTGCCGCAGGTTGATTTTGGAGGAATTGGAAGAAGGAAAATCTAAATTTCAACTTTTGGAAGGTCTCATGCGATTGCGTCAAATCGCTAATCATCCTCAATTGGCTGATAAGAAATATGATGGCCTATCTGGGAAGTTGGACGAAGTAAAAGACATGCTTCAAACCGTTACCGATGAAAAAAATAAGGTGTTGGTTTTTAGTCAGTTTGTAAATCATTTGCAATTGGTACGCACCTTTTTAGAGGAGCAATGCATTTCATATTGCTACCTGGATGGCTCCACCGAAAATCGACAGGAGCAAGTGGATCGCTTCCAAAATGATGAAACGGTAAAAGTGTTTCTGATATCATTAAAAGCTGGGGGAACTGGTTTAAATCTTACTCGTGCAGGATATGTGTTTTTATTAGATCCATGGTGGAATCCTGCTGCTGAAGCCCAAGCTATTGATCGTGCTCATCGCATCGGACAAAAGAATACTGTCATGGTGTATAAATTTATTACTAAAGATACCGTGGAAGAGAAAATTTTAGCCTTGCAAGACAGTAAAACGCGTTTGGCCCAAAGTTTAATTACTGCTGAAGAAGGCTTTGTTAAAAGCCTAAGCAAGGAAGATATAGAATCTCTACTTTCATAATTTGGTATTCGTGCAGAATAGCCTTATCTTAACATTAAGAAAATCAATATGTTAAGAAGGTTTACTTTGTCTGTTTTGCTCTGTTGGCTAAGCGTTAATTGTAATGCCCAGCTGGTGTACACCAGCTATAGTGCTGGTATTGAAGGGGGAGCTACTTTCGCTTTTATGGATGCGGAGAATCCCATAACCAGCAGCGCGTTTGGAGTCACACTTGATGCCAATGTTACTCCTTATTCATTTTTTAAGCTCGAATTTCAAACGGGTAAATTAGAAGGTGGATCTGAAACTACTGTCCGTCAGTTTACAAATAAATATAATTACATCGGCGTCACTTATAATCAGGGATTGGGCGATTTGCTGAACTTCAATCCCAACAAACTGCATAAGTTTTACAAAAGTATTTATGCAGGTTTAGGTTTGGGATTAATTTTTAATAATATCACGGACATAAAAGCGGTTGCTGATAGTACTCAGGGTATCAGCATTTACAATAAAAACAATGAGATTGTTTTCCCGCTCAACATTGGCTACACCTATCATTATAGAACTAAAACTGGTTTGAATCCTTTTAGCGCCACAATTAATTATCAATTTACTTTATCGTTTAGTGATGTGCTCGATGGTTATGAGTGGAATCCTGCTAGTCACAGCAAGGATTTTTATGGCTTCGTTTCGCTTGGTGTTAAATATAATTTTGGGAAAGAGCAAATTTATTATCGTCTTCGAAAATGAACATTGAATTATTAAGAGATCATTGTGTTTCTAAAAATGGAGTGACAGAAGAATGTCCTTTTGGAGACGATACATTGGTGTTTAAAGTAAAAGGTAAAATGTTTTGCCTGATCAGTTTGTCCGATCCTAACTTTTGCAACTTAAAATGTGCTCCTGAATATGCCATTGAATTACGAGAAAAATATGCCGAGGTACAGCCCGGTTATCATATGAGTAAGAAACATTGGAATACGGTTAACTTCAAGGGTGCTCTTACTGATAAAGAAATCTTGCATTGGATAGATGATTCTTATAACCTGGTTATTGCCGGCTTGCCTGTAAAGCTTAAACAAGAACTATTGGAGAAGTAATTGGTGAATTGTTGTAAGTTGTTTTTGAGGCTGTTTTAGAAAAGCAGCGGTTGAGAAGCTATTATATATATGAGTTTGGTGCAGTAATTATCCTTAAATCACAAAATCATGTGGAAAGAAGAAAACGATCAGCTTTCGCGAACTTTTCAGTTCCAAAACTTTATTGAGGCCTGGGGATTTATGAACAAAGTGGCGTTAATTGCCGAAAAAATGAACCATCACCCCAATTGGTTAAACGTTTACAATCGCGTTGAAATCAATCTTTGTACACATGATGCCGGCGACAAGGTAACCGAACGTGATCACAAATTAGCTGCGGCAATTGACAAGGTTTATAAAGGCTAATTTTAAATTTGCACAACAAAACATATATTTATATGATTATCAATAGGTTGTGTTCTGTTTTTGAATAAAATATAGTAAATTACAGTATAAACATAGCCTATGAAAAATTGCTAAAGGAACATTTAAATCTTTTTGTCATTAATTTCATTTTATTTTAAAATCTGAATAGCAGTAGATTGTAGTATTGGTTTTTAACATCAAAATTCATTGATTATGAAAAAGGTATTTACGCTCACAGTTATGTTGTTCACAATGGTGTGTGCAACGAACGCACAAACACAAAAGGGAAATATATTGGCTGGGGCTAATATTTCTAGCTTTAATTTTAATTTCGGTGACGAAGGTAATACGTTCAGTTTTGCCATTACACCAGAAGTTGGATTCTTTGTTAAAAATAACCTTGCCGTAGGCCCTACCGTAACACTTGGACTGATTACAGGAGGGGGAGCGGGTACTACGTTTAATTATGGCTTAGGCGCATTTGGAAGGTACTACGTATCAGATAATAGTACCGAGATTATGAAGGGTAGCCGATTTTTCTTTGAAGCGGATGCTGGCTTGAATGGTATTAATATTTCAGGTGGAGAAAACACAAACGGTATAGGATTTGGTTTTGGCCCAGGTTTGGCTTGGTTCATGACTCCAAGCGTTGGCCTGGAAGGCCTGCTGAAGTATAATCTTACCTTTGGTTTTGGAAGTTCTAATATTAACAACCGAATTGGTTTGGGGATAGGATTTCATGTTTATGTGCCAAACAAAAAGGCGAGACAGTTGATGAAAGATGCAGGAATACAGCCACAACCAGAAAAACAACCAGAAAAACAACCGGAAAAACAACCGGAAAAACAACCGGAAAAACAATAAATTTTAACAACATTATTTTACAGCGCTTTGAATTTTAAAATTAAAGCGCTTTTTTTTGGTGTTGAGAAAAACTTTGATCTATAAGAGAAATATAAATTCCCTGAAACGTTGCCATTGTTTACCGTCATGCTTTAGGAGATGAAATGAGTGACATGTCCAGTTTGCTTCGAAATGAGCCTGTTCGAATTCCGGCCATGCTTTTTCAAATTGTTCTTTTGAAAGATCTCGATGAGCTATGGTAAGATGTGGTTTGAAATGAAACGGAGTAGCTTGTTTACTAAAACCTGCTTCTGACCTTAAAAAGGTCATTAAATGCTGATGTAAATCAGATAGTGAAGGATTCTCCTCTACATGTACATAAACCACATGGCTGAATCTGCCTGCAAAAAATCCAAACCTGTTCAATCTTATTTCGAAAGAACTCTCGTGTGTCGAAAAACGTTCAAGTGAATCAATTAATAAAGGTTCATTGGTTGAAACGGCTTTAAATGGCATTTGTAAAGTGATATGAGGCAAAATCTTCAAACCTTTAGGAGCCGAGAACTCAATCGCAAAACGTTGCTTTAGCTTTATAATTTTTGAGCCTATTTCATCCGGCGGAAGTATAGCAATGAAGTATAAGTCAACTCTAGCCATATAACTCCTTATATTAAATCGAAAATTGATTACTCTTGCCTCTTTTTCAACTCCTGACTCCCAACTCTTTTCTCTATCTCCCCATCATTTTTTTATTGAACTCGTCTGATTTTCCCTTGGGTATGCTCAAGGTTTGCCAGTCATTTCCTTTAATTATTTTACCTATGTAAGCGATCTGGCCAACATGGTAGGAGTAATGCAACAGTTGACGATTAATAGCATCTAAAACAGTGTGTTCTTCCGATCGAACGAATACTGTTTTTAAAAGATCACTGGCAGTAAGCGATTCAAGTGTTGAAAACAAAATAAGCCAGGCAGAATTCCATTTCGATTCAAGCTCTTCTTTGGGCATTAGTTGCTCTTCAAACTCTTCATCACGATTACGATTTGGTTTTTCACCATCGGAGGTAAGAAAATCGGTAAAACGAGAATGCATGTTTCCGACTAAATGCTGAATGATAACGGCAATGGAATTTACACCCGTACAGGGTTCGAAATGCATTTCAGTATCGCTCAATTGTATAAAGGTTTTATCTCCCAATTCTTTCAGGCTTCTAAACCGTTTCTTTACACTTTCCAGGTAAGCAGCTCCAGTTGTTTCCATAATTATCCAAATAGCAGATTAAATACTTCTTCTATTTTACCAACGGTTTTTACTTCAATTGCGTATTTCTTAAGGTCTAAACCTTTTTTGTTGTATTTAGAAATGAATATTTGCTCAAAGCCAAGTTTTTCAGCTTCCATGATGCGTTGTTCAATCCGGTTTACAGCTCGAATCTCACCCGAAAGGCCAACTTCGGCGGCAAAACAAGTCTTAAACGATATAGGCATGTCTTCATGAGAAGAAATGATAGATGCCACCAAACCTAAGTCAATCGCCGGATCTTCAATGCGGATACCCCCGGTTATGTTCAGAAAGACATCTTTCATCCCGAGTTTAAAACCACATCGTTTTTCGAGCACAGCAAGCAACATGTTCATTCTACGCACGTCAAAGCCCGTAGCTGATCGCTGTGGCGTTCCGTAAGTTGAATGGCTCACCAGCGCCTGTGTTTCTATTAACATGGGTCTTGCTCCTTCTATGGTGGCTGAAATGGCAATTCCGCCGAGCGGTTCATCTCGCTGCGACAATAAAATTTCTGAAGGGTTAGCCACTTCTCGTAATCCATTGCCTCGCATTTCATAAATGCCGAGTTCAGATGCGGAGCCGAAACGGTTTTTTATTGCTCGTAAAATCCGGTAGGAGTAATGCCTGTCGCCTTCAAATTGTAAAACAGTATCAACCATGTGCTCCAGAATTTTCGGACCGGCAATCATTCCATCTTTAGTGATATGCCCAATCAGGAAAACAGGAGTAGCAGTTTCTTTAGCAAAACGAAGCAGCTCGGCAGTACATTCACGTACTTGCGATACACTTCCCGGCGTTGATTCAATGTGGGAAGAATGAAGCGTTTGAATAGAGTCAATAACCACTATTCCAGGCTCTAACAATTCTATCTGTTTAAAAATATTTTGAGTGGAGGTTTCGGTAAGTATGTAGCACCCTTTTCCAGAGCTTGGGCTAGGCGGAACCATTCTTTCAGCTCTCATCTTTATTTGCTGATCACTTTCTTCTCCAGAAACATATAATACTTTCATGTTTTTAAGATGAAGTGCTAGTTGAAGCATCAAGGTTGATTTGCCGATTCCGGGTTCGCCTCCAATTAATACCAATGAGCCCGGAACTACACCGCCGCCAAGCACGCGGTTGAGTTCTCCGTCGGAAGTGACAATTCGCTGCCGTTCTGAATAGGCAATTTCACCAAGTTCCTGTGGTTTTTGAGCCCTTTGTGTACTGGTTGAGGTAGTGGATGGTTTCCAGGTAGGCACACTGGTATTCACTTTCTCAATAATTTCTTCTACAAATGTGTTCCACTCATTACAAGAAGGGCATTTTCCTAACCATTTAGGCGATTGGTAACCGCAGCTTTGGCAGAAATATGAGGTTTTTAGTTTACTCAAATGACAATGTTTTTAAACAGTTAAAAATAGGAATTGTTAACCATTGTAAGCGTTTGTTCTTGATGTGAAAATGATTAAGTTTGAATATAACTCTAATCACTATCATGAACAATATTTTACTTTTTCTTAATTTAGGCTTAGGAGAGCTTATTATAATCCTTAGTATAGTACTCTTTTTTATCCCGACAGTGGTGTTGTGGATTTATTGCCTTTTAGATATTGTACGCTCAAAAATGTCGGGTACCAATGTGTTAATATCACTTTTGATGATACTGCTGTTCCCTCTAATTGGATGTATTCTTTACCTGGTATTCCGAAATAAATTAAAAGAAGCAGATGAGCCAGTTAAAACGTTATAGCTGAACTTAAACGAATTACTGTTATAAAGATAAAAATAAGAAGTAAGGAGCTAAAGCTCCTTTTTTATGGATGCTAAAACGAAATCTCTTCTTCGTTAGGGTTGAAGAAATGGTATTCAGTAAGCGCATATGAAGTAACAGGCTTAATTTTCACCCATTTACTATGCTTAAAGAGCCATTTTACACGCAAGGATGGGAATCCTTTCGTTAAATAAGCTGCAATGTATGGATGCACACAAAGTGTAATTCCTTTTTCATTTTGATCCTCGAGAATATAATTAATATTATTCTCAATATCGTCGATAATCGTAATACTGGCTTTTATCTCGCCCGTTCCGTCACAAGTGGGGCACTTTTCAACGGTAACGATGTTCATTTCAGGGCGAACACGTTGACGGGTAATTTGTACTAAGCCAAATTTACTAGGAGGGAGAATGGTGTGTTTCGCCCGATCTTCTGCCATTTCTTTTCGCAACTCATCGTATAACGCCTTACGGTTGGTAGGTTTATGCATATCGATGAAATCGACTACAATAATTCCGCCCATATCACGCAAGCGCAATTGACGAGCAATTTCTTTAGCAGCTTCAATGTTTACCTGAAGTGCATTTTCTTCCTGGTTTTCTTCGCTATTGGTACGGTTACCGCTGTTTACGTCGATAACGTGCAAGGCTTCGGTGTGCTCAATAATTAAGTAGGCACCACCATGGAAATTAACTGTACGTCCAAAAAGGTTTTTGATCTGTTTTTCTACACCAAATTGTTCGAATAACGGATCTTTTCCTTTGTAGAGCTTCACAATTTTTTCCTGTTCAGGGGCAATATTGTGAATATAGCTTCTGATTTCCTCATAAAGCGAAGAATCGTCGGCATGAATATTTGTAAAATCAGGATTAAGGATATCGCGCAGAATACTCGAGGTACGATCGATTTCTCCCAGAATTTTTTTAGAAGGTTCTGTCGTTTTCAAACGACGAGAAAACTCTTCCCATTTTGCAACCAGTTCGTTTAAATCAGCATGCAATTCAGCTACTCCTTTGTTTTCAGAAACGGTACGAATAATTACTCCAAAATTCTTTGGCTTAATGCTTTCGATTAATTTCTTTAAACGCGTACGTTCTCCCGAACTCTTTATCTTTTTAGAAATAGAGATTGAATCAGAAAACGGTACCAGTACAACAAATCGACCGGCTAATGAAATGTCTGAACTTAAGCGAGGACCTTTTGTAGAAATAGGTTCTTTGGCAATTTGTACAGGAATAAGTTGATTCTTGGTAAGAACTTCAGTGATTTTACCACCCTTATTAATATCCTGTTCGCTGCGAAAATTACTAAGGTCATTATGGGTTTGACCGCTTCGTATTTCTTTGGTAATCTTTAACAAGGAACGTACCTGTGGCCCTAAATCCAGATAATGCAAAAAGGCATCCTTCTCATATCCTACATCAACGAAAGCAGCATTTAATCCCGGCATTATCTTTTTGATACGGCCAAGATAAATATCACCCACAGCATAGTTCTTATTACGCTGTTCCTGATGTAATTCAACGAGTTGTTTATCTTTTAATAAGGCAATAGTAACTCCCGAGGGAGTAGAGTTGATAAGAAGTTCCTTTACCAAAAAATAAATTCCTTTAAGCACCAAAAGCCCGCACCTATTATTTATTTAGCAGGGATCTGGTTTAGTTACCAATACGATTAATAATCTGAAGTAAAAATATAAAAACAAGGACATAAATGCGGAGAGGTGACCATTCATGTCCTTGTGAAGTAATTTACTAAGCAAACAAGATAAGAATTACTTCTTCTTGTGACGATTTTTTCTTAAGCGTTTTTTACGCTTGTGGGTCGCCATTTTATGTCTTTTTCTTTTTTTACCGCTAGGCATAGTCGTAAGATCTTAATGTGTTATTTAATTATTTTAACTCTTTAATGATATTGTCGATTTGAGCAGTAAACTGCGGATCAACGATATATTCTTTTGTTTTTAAAAAAGCATCGATGGCTTTCTGTTTCTGCCCAAGATTGCGGTAGGTTTCTCCTAAGTAAAAATAGGCTTCCGCACTAGGGGCGTTTTTCAAAACAGTTAAGAACCGTTTTTCTGCTTTTTCGTATTGGCCTGTTCGCATTGCAAACATACCTAAATTGAGGTTGGCTTTTACATTTTCAGGGTCTTTTGTTACGACTTCTCGTAACATTACAATTCCCTGCATTGGGTTTGGTGTGGTTTCAACGTAACAAGTACCCAGCCCTGTTTTTGCATCCAGGTTATTTGGATCTTGTTTTAGCACCGTTTCAAAGGCTTCAGTAGCATTGGTTGAAAGATAATTAACAACCAGGCTATCATTTGCATTTTGGTAACCGGTTTGCAGTTTGTTACCAGCTAAAAGCCATGCTTGAGTTGTGTTTTCAGCTTTTGCGATAGCTAAGTAATATAGACTGCTAACTGAGGCAACGTTAAGCTCATCCCATTGTTTGGCTAACTTTTTCTTTAAATCCAGATTCTCAGGATCATTGGTCAATTGGGCTTCTAATCCTTCAATTTGTTTAACAATACCTGGATTGTTTAAAGCTGACTTAGCGCTTTGAGAAATCGAAACCACTGTTACAGAAGAAGCAGTGTTTTGCTGTTCTTTCTTTTCCTGTTGTCGATTTTCTTTTGGAGCAACTAATCCCTTGATATCAAGTGACAACAAAATGCCCATCAGAACTACAACTGACCCAATTACTGCGATTTGTTTCTTTGATATCAATTTTTTATTGTTTATTCTACTTCAACATTTTCAGCAGCAGCTTTTTCTAATTTAGCTTTAGCTGAACTATTTTTTACTTTATCTACAAACACTTTAGCTGGTTTAAAGCTTGGAATGAAGTGTTCTGGAATAATAATAGCGGTGTTTTTAGAAATGTTACGCGCTGTTTTTTGAGCTCTTTTTTTCACAACAAAGCTTCCAAAACCTCTCACGTACACATTTTCGCCCTCGATCATCGAGTTTTTAATAACTTTGAAAAATGCTTCAACCGTCTCCGCAACATCAACTTTCTCAATGCCTGTTCTTTGTGCGATTTCTGCAATTACTTCTGCTTTCGTCATTTTATTTTTACTTTTTAAATTCCTAACCTCTTCATTAATTTGGGGTTGCAAAGTTATGTCTTTTAAACAATTATAAAAATCAAAATAAATTTTTTTACAATCGTGTTTACAGAAACAGTCCAAATATGGTACAATAAGTACAAACGGGACCTCCCTTGGCGACATTCTTCTGACCCTTATATTATCTGGTTGTCTGAGATTATTCTACAGCAAACACGTGTTGATCAGGGACTTCCGTATTTTTATCGCTTTACTGAACAGTTCGGCAATATTACAGAATTTGCCTCAGCAAGTGAAGATGAAATTTTAAAATTATGGCAAGGCTTAGGCTACTATTCCAGGGCTCGCAATATGCACACAACTGCCAAAACTGTGGTTGAAAAATTCAAGGGCCGTTTCCCATCTGCTTATTCTGATCTTTTAGGTTTAAAAGGTATAGGGCAATACACCGCTGCCGCGATCTCTTCATTTGCCGCTGGCGAAGCTCATGCCGTAGTTGATGGCAATGTTTATCGACTTCTTTCTCGCTATTTTGGTATAGAAACACCTATTGATTCCACAATTGGCAAAAAGCAATTTACTGAATTGGCTTATGAGTTATTAGACAGTCAAAATCCAGGTCTCTATAATCAAGCAGTTATGGAATTTGGTGCTCGTCAGTGTAAACCGGTTAGTCCAGATTGCTCAATATGTCCATTGGCTCAAAATTGTATAGCGTTGAAGAATAATAATGTAGCCTCTCTACCTGTAAAAGCTAAGAAAGTAAAGATAAAAGAACGCTTTTTTAATTATTTGGTGATGCGGTCTGGTGCCAATATATGCTTAAATAAACGTGTACAGAAAGACATTTGGCAAAATTTACATGATTTTCCAATGATTGAAACCCCGTCCAGGATATTAGCTGATGAGTTAAATAAATTACCGGAACTGGCGCGATTAACGGGAGTGAAAAATGTTAAAGTAGCAACAGTATCTGAAGAATTTAAACATATTTTATCCCACCAACTAATTTTTGCCCGTTTTTGGGTGCTGGAATCTGAGAAGTATATCCTGCCTACTGATGGTACAAGCTTTTGGGCGAATGAAATGGATATACAATCATATGCCTTTCCGAAGCTTGTTGATATTTATCTAAAAAAGTATTAACTTAATTTTCTAAATAAAAGTTAACTAACCATACAAGTATCTATGTCAGGCATTAACAAAGTAATTTTAGTAGGTCATTTGGGCAAGGATCCCGAATTAAGGCAATTAGATGGTGGAGTGAAAGTTGCGAGCTTTCCATTAGCCACTTCAGAAACGTACACTAAAGATGGAAAAAAAGTTGAGCAGACTGAGTGGCATAACATTGTTATGTGGCGAGGGTTGGCTGATATTGCTGAAAAGTTTTTAGTTAAAGGTAAATTGGTTTATATAGAAGGAAAGCTTCGGACCCGTAGTTGGGATGATAAAGATGGCAATAAGCGCTATCAAACTGAAATTGTTGCAGATAACTTTACGATGTTAGGTAGAAAAAGTGATAATGAGCCTCATGAAAATAGTCAATATGGAAGTTCTTCTCATAGTGATAATGCTGTATTGGCAAAAGTAGAATCAACAGGTGGATCGGATGACGACCTGCCGTTTTAAAATTCTTCAAGCAAAAAAAGAGCATTGTCTTGACTAAGACGATGCTCTTTTTGTTTAGTTTGCTGTGGTTCAGTTTTTTACGTAATTTGTTAGTTGGTAATTTTTATGAAAAGGAACTATTAAATTATCTATCATTTAACCTAACTAAAAGAACATGGCAAATCTAGTTGAATCATTATCAGGGTTAATTACACCCGATCTGATTTCAAAAGCAAGTGGTATGCTTGGTGAATCAGAGATAGACATTTCAAAAGCCGTTGGTGGCATAATGCCATCTGTTTTAGGAGGACTGCTCAATAAGTCATCTGATTCGAGTGCAATGAGTTCTATATTTAATATGATACAACAAACCGATGAAAGTGTGCTTTCGAATCCAAGCCTATTGCTTGGAGGTGGCGGAGAGGCAAGTGCTGGTTTAACGACAATGGGCGATCAGTTTTTATCCTTACTTTTTGGTAATAAAAAAAGCGATGTTGGTTCAATGATTAGCAGTTTTTCAGGAGTTAAGGCTTCCTCCGCATTGAGTTTATTGAGTTTTGCCGCTCCGTTGGTGATGAGTTATTTAGGAATGAAAACCAAAGAAGAAGGTCTTGGCCTATCTGGGTTAACGAATTTTCTCTTCAGTCAAAAGGATAATATTATTAGTGCTGCTCCTGCAGGTCTTTCATCTATTTTAGGACTGAATAGTTTGGCCAATTTGGGAAGCAATATTAGTAGCAGAGTCCAATCAACAGAACAAGCAGTAAGTGATTTCGCAGATCCTCCGGTATATGCATCTTCGCCTGATATGAAAAAATCAAATTGGTTAGGGCCATTATTATTAGCTCTTGCCATGTTGGCTTTAGGTATTTATGCTTTGAAAAGTTGTAATAAACAGCCAGGGGAGCGTACCGCATCAGCTGTTGATTCGCTTATGGATACCACCTCTTATAACGTAGAAACGTTGGTTGATACTGCCACTGCGAAAGTAAATGAGGCATGGGAAGCCCTAGGTGCTTTTTTTATGAAAACATTACCTAATGGGGTTGAATTAAATATTCCTGAGCTTGGTGTAGAAAATAAATTATTAGCCTTTATTGAAGATAGCACCAAAATGGTTGATAAAACTACTTGGTTCTCCTTTGATCGATTAACTTTTGAAACTAACAGTGCCACTCTTAAACCTGAATCTGAAGAGCAGCTAAAAAATATAGCTGAAATCTTGAAAGCTTATCCTAATGTAAATATTAAGCTGGGCGGATATACAGATAATACAGGTGATCCAAAGGCTAACTTAAAGCTTTCGCAGGATAGAGCTAATTCTGTAAAAGCTGAACTGGAGAAACTTGGAATTGACGCCGGTCGTTTATCGGCAGAAGGTTACGGACAAGAATATCCGGTTGCTGATAATTCTACTGAGGATGGAAAAGCGAAGAATCGTAGAATTGATATTCGTGTAACTAAAAAGTAGATTCGTAAAAGAGGGTCAAAATAATTTTTGACCCTCTTTTTATTTTTCAGACTAGTTTTTAGTAGCAATTTTGAGTTCGTCCAACTGATCTTGAGCAATCGTTGACGGAGAATCAATCATTACGTCTCTTCCCGAATTGTTTTTTGGGAACGCAATTACGTCTCGAATGGTATCCAGGCCGGCAAATAACGAACAAAGGCGATCGAAACCAAACGCTATGCCGCCATGTGGAGGTGCTCCAAATTCAAATGCATCCATCAAGAATCCAAACTGTTTTTGAGCATCTTCTTTTGAAAATCCCAGATGCTTGAACATAAGAGCCTGTAATTCTTTGTTGTGAATACGGATTGAGCCACCGCCAATTTCAGTGCCGTTTAATACCATGTCATAAGCGTTTGCACGAACGGCTCCAGGGTTGGTTTCCAGTAATGCGATGTCTTCTGGTTTTGGCGAAGTGAATGGATGGTGCATTGCATGCCAACGACCACTTTCTTCATCAAACTCAAGCAACGGGAAGTCCAGTACCCAAAGAGGGGCAAAGGTGTTCTTATCGCGAAGCCCCATGCGGTTACCCATTTCTAAACGAAGTTCGTTTAATGCTTTACGGGTTTTATTAGCATTTCCGGCCAAAATCAGGATGATATCTCCTTTCTCTGCCTCGAAAGCATTCACCCATTTTTGTAGCTCTTCTTCGTTATAAAATTTATCTACTGATGATTTAATAGTACCATCTTCATTATAACGGCAATACACAAGACCTGTAGCGCCAATCTGCGGACGTTTTACAAAGTCGGTGAGTTCATCCATCTGCTTGCGTGTATAAGACGCACAGCCCTTAGCGCAAATGCCTACAACAAGTTCTGCATCATCGAAAACCTTAAAGTCCTTTCCTTTGACGATATCGTTGAGTTCAACAAACTTCATTTCGAAACGAATATCCGGTTTATCAGAACCATAGTATTTCATGGCATCAGCATAAGTCATTCTTGGAACAGAAGGAATATCAATGCCTTTTACTGATTTAAATAAATGCTTGAATAAGCCTTCAAACATGTTCAAAATGTCTTCCTGTTCCACAAAACTCATCTCACAGTCAATCTGCGTGAACTCAGGCTGGCGATCGGCGCGTAAATCTTCATCACGGAAACATTTCACGATCTGGAAATAACGGTCGAACCCGGAAACCATTAGCAATTGCTTAAAAGTTTGAGGAGATTGTGGTAAAGCATAAAACTCCCCCGGATTCATGCGGCTCGGTACCACAAAATCACGAGCTCCTTCCGGCGTTGATTTGATCAACACCGGTGTTTCAACCTCAATAAATTTATGACTACTCAAAAAGTTGCGGGTTTCATGAGCAACTTTATGACGGAGTTCCATGTTTTTACGCACAACCGATCGACGTAAATCAAGGTAACGGTATTTCATGCGTAAGTCATCACCTCCATCGGTTTCATCTTCAATCATAAATGGAACCGTTTTGGCCGCATTTAAGATTTCAAGTTTTGAAACTTTAATTTCAATTTCTCCTGTTGGCATCTTCAAGTTTTTACTTGAGCGTTCAATAACAGTACCTGTAACTTTTATAACAAACTCGCGTCCCAGTTTACGAGCTTCTGAACAAAGTTGCTCGTTATCTTCCATGTTGAAAACCAACTGTGTAATGCCATAACGGTCGCGCAAGTCAATAAATGTCATGCCTCCAAGATCACGGGATTTGGCAACCCATCCACTTAAAGTAACTTCTTTCGTTAGGTCGTTTATGGTTAGTTCTCCGCAAGTATGTGTTCTATGCATAATATGTGTGTGTCAAATAATTGAGCCGCAAAAGTAAATATTTGGAACGGAACCCCCAACCCTGTGAAGTAGGCTAATTATATTTAAATGAATCACCCTATCACAGCTCTTCAATATTATTTATCTTCGACGTTCACAATTTAAAAATTAATATTTAATGGAATGGTTATCGAATCCTCAAGTATGGTTGGGGCTTTTAACGCTTACTTTTTTGGAGATCGTTTTAGGTATCGACAATATCATATTTGTCTCAATTGCAGCCGGAAAGCTTCCTCAAAAACTACAAAGTAAAGCAACGAATATAGGGTTGATATTGGCCATGGTGATGCGTATAGCCTTACTTTTTGGTATAAACATTCTGATTAAAATGAATGAGCCTTGGCTAACTTTTAGTACTTCATTAATTCATGGGGCGTTTTCAGGCCAAAGTCTTATTCTGATTGCGGGCGGTCTGTTTCTCTTGTACAAGAGTACGAGCGAAATTCATCATAAGTTGGAAGGAGAGGAGCCGCATGATGACGCAATTTCTGAGAAAAAAAGTAGTTTGTCCGCAGCTATTCTTCAAATTACACTAATTAATATTGTTTTTTCATTTGATTCAATACTCACAGCAGTTGGAATGACTAATGGATTACCGAACGCATTGATCATCATGATTGTTGCTGTAATTGTATCGGTGTTGATTATGATGGCTTTTGCAGGGCCTGTTGGTAGATTTGTTAACGAACATCCTACAATACAAATGCTAGGGCTTTCATTTCTTATTTTAATTGGATTTACATTAATCGCCGAAGGAGCACACCTTGCTAACTTTGTTGTTGCAGGTTCTGAAATCGGTACTATTCCGAAAGGGTATTTATACTTCGCTATTGCTTTTTCTTTAGGGGTAGAGTTCTTAAATATGAAGCTTCGTAAAAAAGGGACACCTGTTCATTTGCATAGTAAAATGGAGGGAGAGACTTTAGAAAAGTAGTAATAGATTTATAAAACAGAAAGTCCTCAGTATTGAGAATGCTGAAGACTTTTTGTTTAAATGGGGTCTAAAAAACTATTTTAATGTTTTTTCTGCTTGCTCAGTTTTAACGATAACTTTTACTTGCAAATTGTTATAATTTGTATCATTAACGCTCATAAGACCATATACGGTTTCTCCATTTTTAATGATCTTCCCAATTGGGTTATTAGAAATCAACTCATCTTTATATTTTTTATTGGCACCATCTGCAGTTAGAACATTAATTAGAGTTAGACCCGGTCCAAGTACCAATCCGATCGGATAAGATTGACCTGTTGTAAATCCATATTGATCAGTTTTTGTGATATTCAGTTTAACAAACGAGAATAGCATATATAAAAAATAGGTTGGAACCGTCTGTTTTGTTTTTAAATGAGTTTCCGCCGGATAATTTATTGTTATTGGAGTATCTCCGTTAAATACTCTTATATCATCCCCAAATGATAAATCTTTGCCAGAATTATTAGTTAATTTCACCGAAACAACTCTTAAGAAGTTCTTTTCTTCCTTTTTTCCGTATTTTTTATTGCCGGCTTGTTGTAAAACATTGTAACTATAATAGAAATCTACACCTTTATCGCTTGATTTATTAGAGTAGTTCAATGATGATGGGTGAATGTGTTTATAGGATGCCGCACATCCTGAAACAAGAAAAGAAATTGAAGTTGCAATAGCAAAATAGAGTAGAAGTTTTTTCATGTACATATTTTTGATTTTAAGGGCGCAATATTATTCAAAATATGTTGAACTACCTTCCTTATATTGAATATCAAATTACCCTACACAGCAATCCTTTCAAATACTCTGATTCAGGGAATGATGTTCTGATTGGATGATCAGAAGGTTGATTAAACTGCTCAATAATCTGTAATTCCTTGCCTGCATCCAGAGCAGCCCATGATATTATTTGTTTGAAAAGATCTATGTCAATTCCACCCGAGCAAGAGAATGTTGCCAATAGCCCACCGGGTTGTAAAAGCTTTAAGGCCTGAAGGTTTAAATCTTTATAAGCACGTTGTGCTTTATCAACGGTGGCGCGGGTTGGAGCAAGTTTAGGAGGGTCAAGTATAATAAAATCAAACTCTCTTTTTTCAGTTTGAAAACGGCGTAAAGTGGCATTGACATCGGCTTCTATTAAATCGTTTTCATTAAATGTGATCTGATTTGCCTTGTAATTTTGTTTTACGGTCTTTATAGCAAGAGCTGATGAATCAATGCTCACAATCGATTTTGCACCGGCTTTATGAGCATTCAAACTAAAACCGCCAGAATAACAAAAGCAATCAAGAACAGATAGTCCTTTGGCGTACTTGGCAGCAATTTTTCTGTTTTCCCGTTGATCCAAAAAGTATCCCGATTTTTGTCCATCAGCAATATTTACCAAAAAGGTTAATCCGTTTTCGTTGATCTCCAGTAATTCGGGAGGCATTTCGCCAGCTAATAAACCATTTGATGGTTTCAGTCCTTCTAAGCTACGTGATTTGGCATCACTTCTTTCAAATATTCCTTTGGGTTTTAGTAAAGCATATAAATGATCTGTAATGAGCTTTTTTTGCAATTCTACGCCTGCAGTGAGCACCTGCATAACCAGAAAGTCTGCATATTTATCTACAATTAACCCCGGAATTCCATCAGCCTCGCTGTAGATTAATCTTACCGAATCCGTATCTTCCAAAGTTAATAATGACTTTCTTCTGGTAATAGCCTGAGTTATTCTATCCTTCCACCAGTTATCGTCTATTTTGGTTTCCTCGTTCCATTCGATAGCCCTCACTGTGATTTTCGAGCTTTTGTTGTAATACCCATATGCTAAAAACTGATCAGCGCTGTTGATTATTTTCACAACTTCTCCTTGATTGGGTTGTCCGATTGCGCTATTAATCGCCCCGGAAAACACCCAAGGATGATGATTTTTAACTGCTTTTTCTTTTCCCTTACTTATGCGAACAGATTTCATTTGGCAAATGTACCCTTTTCACTCCACAGTCTTAAGTCGACAGTTTACAATACAAGTAATTAAATGAATTAGTTTTTTGAATTATTGGGATCTCTTATTGTTGAACTATTTTGATTCCTGGCGATATGGATAAAAATCTGAAGACTATGAACCGTAGACTTTTTATTAGGATTTAGTACCTAGAAATTGGATTTTTGTATCATGTTTTTCAATTTTACAGGAGAATCGGATATTGCTGCCGATGAGTTTTACATGAAGCAAGCCTTAAAGGAAGCTTATTTAGCATTGGAAGCAGATGAAGTTCCTATAGGATCAGTAATTGTTTGCAAGAATAGGGTCATTGCACGTGGGCATAATCTTACTGAACGCTTGAATGACGTAACGGCGCATGCTGAAATGCAGGCGATAACTGCAGCCGCTAATCATTTGGGCGGAAAATACCTTGCAGATTGTACGTTGTATGTCACGATGGAACCATGTGTAATGTGTGCCGGAGCGCTTTACTGGTCGCAAATTGGCCGGATTGTTTTTGGAGCCTATGATCCGAAGCGCGGTTTTAGTCGTATCCTTCCTAATCCTCTCCATCCTAAAACAGAATTTGTAGGCGGAATTCTTGGAAATGAATGCGGTTTATTAGTAAAAGAGTTTTTCAGGAAGAAGAGACAATAGAGGTTCATAGGAATGAGTCTTAAGGATTGAGCCTAAAACCTATAGCTAATCCTGAGTTATCTAAATCATGAAAATCGGATAAATCATGGTTCTATTTATTAACTTTACCCATGAACGTCTACTCGTTCATTCATTAATTAACCATTTGTTACACAACTAAATTTATAAACGCAATGGCATTTGAATTACCAGCGTTGGCCTATGCAACCGACGCATTAGAACCCAACATTGACAAAATGACCATGGAGATTCACCATGGCAAGCATCACCAGGCATACGTAACTAACCTGAATAATGCTATAAAAGGTACCGATGCTGAAAACTTAAGCATTGAAGAGATTTGCAAAAACATCTCAAAATATCCAATGGCGGTTCGTAATAACGGCGGTGGTCATTACAATCACTCATTATTTTGGTCAGTAATTGGTCCAAATGCAGGAGGTGCTCCAACTGGAGAGTTAGCAGAAGCAATCAATACGGCGTTCGGTTCATTTGAAAGTTTTAAAGAAAAATTCTCAGCTGCGGGTGCTACTCGTTTTGGCTCTGGTTGGGCTTGGTTATTGGTTAAAGACGGTAAGTTAGAGATCTCTTCAACGCCTAATCAAGATAATCCATTGATGGATATTGCTGAAGTAAAAGGAACTCCAATTTTAGGAATGGACGTTTGGGAACATGCTTACTACTTAAAATATCAAAACCGTCGTCCTGATTACATTTCAGCATTTTATAATGTAATTAACTGGACTGCAGTAGCTGAACTTTATAAAAAGGCTAAATAATATTTAGTACATAACAGTTATTCAGTATCTCTCTTATTGGTACTGTGTCTTGATTGGATCAGTTATCGTATAGAAACTAAAATCAAAATGTATCAAAAAAGCCCTGACTCAAAATATGTATCAGGGCTTTTTTCATTGATCTTGAATCTGAATGTCTATTATTCCGAGATGATATCAGAATAAATGATGCTCAGTTTTGGTTTACTGTCAGCACTTCCACTTCCTGCCAAAACCACACGTCCGCCATCAATAGCCGGATTGTCGACAGTTAAATAAAGATTGGTGTCATCAGTTTTTCCTTCAATAATATCTCTGACAAAGCGTACCAGGTTTAGGTGGTATGTTTTTGTTGTTGAATTGTAATATCCCCCCATGTCATTTATAAACCGTGGGTCGGTTGCATTGCCGTCAGCAATTTGGATGTATTCACCCTTGTTATTTTGGCCTCTGTTAATATAAATACGACGTAATGGAGCAGGATCTGTTCCGCCAACAACTGTAAAAATAAGCTCAGCTTTGTTGATTAATAGTTTTTTGTTTTTGGCGATGTTCTTTAAATATGGAAAAGAAATTTTTGTTCTGATTCCAGCCATTGACTGTATATAGGCTTTCTGCAGATTCGGGCCTGCAGAAAGTGCATTCGTTAGTTCAGGCGTATAAGTATGCGTGAAGTGATTGGTTTGCGCTACTGCCGAGTTTATACGAAATAGTACACTCGCTGTATCTTTAGCTGTTTTGTAATAAAACTGAATGCGTGCTCCGCCATCTGCAACAGCTGGAGAGGTGTTTAAATATACCAATCCGCCACTTCCCGTAGTTTGTGTATTGTCAATTTTTACTTTAATGCCTTTAAAGTAGGCGGTAAAAGCGGCTTGTGTCAGGTAAACGCTTGAATCTGCATTTACGAAAACATTTTTAGCAAAATTAAGATCAAGTGGAACTCGAATTTGTGCTACATCTTTTTTGATTGTATCAATTTTCCCAACCCTAATATCCTGAACGTATATTGGCGTATTGGGAGTTATTTTGAAGAAACCACTTGCAAATGGAGCAGTTCCATCTGTGTTAAATGTTTGATTCGAATAATAAATAGAGTCAGATTTCATGGCCGATCCTAATTGTTCAACTGTTAATTTGAATTTAGAATCAACATCTCCATAAAAAGTGTTGTTCACTAAAGTGTCTGCATAGGGAAGCACCAGTACGGCAGAGTCAAGGATGGTTCCTGCAGGGAATTTAAACCCGAATGATGGAATTTGTAGTTGAGAGTACCAGTCAGCAGTTGATTTCCCGAAGACAGGATCATTGTAATAGCCTAACAGTTTAAACCTGTTAACGCCGGTTAAATTATTGTATTCAAAGTTGTTGTCGACTCGTATCGGATTGTCGCTAACTGTTTGTGTAACTACGGTTACCGTGTCGACAGTAGTGCCATTTATCAGGTCTTCGTTATTTAATCCAATGCCGTTAGGGTTCGTACAACCGGTAAAAAGAAAGAGACTTATTAAGGGCATTAATAAGTCTCGCATAGAAAATTTCATATTATCTCTTTGAAAACTAATCTGTTATGTTTTAAGCTGAAACTAACTCCTCGTTTAACACTTCTTCGTAAAACTGTGCAAATGTATCAGTTTCTTCGAAGTTTGTGTAATTGAGAACAGGTTTATTAATTTTTGAGATAAATTCGTCAACTTTTGTGTCAATTGCTTCCGCACCTTTGGTTACGCCATCGGCAAAAGCAACAGCGCCCATATGTAAGCTTGCACAATCACCATTTTGATAAATTTCCACTTCTTTTTCGCTTAATCCGCTCATGGTTAATTTTTTGGCAAAATCAGCATGTAGCTTTTCATCGAAACCGTTGTCGTAAACAGAATAAATTACTTTCGAGTTTTTGAAAGTAGGATCATTCTTGTAGCTGGTTTTTAAATAAGCAGGAACTAAACTGCTCATCCATCCATGACAATGAACAATGTCAGGAGACCATCCTAGTTTTTTAACGGTTTCCAATGCGCCTTTGCAAAAGAAAATTGTGCGTTCGTCATTATCTTCAAAAAATACATCCTTGTCGTTTCTAAAAACGTACTTGCGTTGGAAATATTCTTCGTTGTCTAAAAAATAAACTTGCATCTTCGCGCCTTGGATAGATGCAACCTTGATAATCAGTGGGTTATCGTTGTCGTTAATGACGATGTTCATTCCCGATAAGCGAATCACCTCATGTAAACGATTCCTTCTTTCATTGATGTTGCCGAAACGAGGCATTAAAACTCGTATTTCGTAACCTTTTTCTTGAATAGCTTGAGGAAGTTGACGGGTGATTTTTGAGATTTCTGTCAACTCTAAAAATGGTGACATTTCGTGGGTAATGTACAAAATCTTCGTCTTTGCCATGCTCATCAGTTTTTTGTTGTATTTAATTGTGTACGAAGCCAATATCGGGTGCAAATATACAGAAAAAATATTACAATTCAATGGAATTTGCATGATGTTGTTGCTAATAACCAATTAAAATTGCAAAATTTGTAAACTAACATACAGTATTTTGCTACAGGTCATTCATACCAAAAATGAGCTTATTGCTGCTCTTGCACGATTTAAAGCTGAAGGTAAAGTTATCGGGTTGGTTCCAACAATGGGCGCTTTACACGATGGTCATATTTCATTGATTCAATACTCGAAACAACAGTGTGATATTACTGTGGCAAGTATCTTTGTTAATCCTACTCAGTTTAACGATCCGGCTGATCTTGAGCGGTATCCACGACCAATTGAACGTGATACTGTTAAATTGCAAGAAGCAGGATGTGATATTCTTTTCTTGCCTTCTGTTTCTGAAATGTATGCAGAGAATGAGCAATGGCATATCGATTTAGGCAGAGTAGAGCATGTGCTGGAAGGCGCTTTTCGTCCGGGACATTATCAAGGTGTAACCCAAATTGTAAAGAAATTATTTGATGTAGTTAAACCAGATTTCGCGTTTTTTGGCCAGAAGGATTACCAACAATTTCTGGTGATTTCAAAAATGGTTGAAATTTTCAAAATGCCCTTAAAATTGGTTTGTTGTCCTACTATTCGTGAAAAAGACGGATTGGCCATGAGTTCACGTAATATTCACTTGAGTGAAACCGAACGAAATGCATCCTTAATGCTTTCTAAATTACTGTTTGCTGCAAAAAATCAAATCTCAGCCAAAACAATTGAGGCAATAGAAAATGAGGCGATGAGCCTGATGCGTACCGCAGAACTGGTTCAACCCGAATATTTTAAAATTGTTACTGCCGATAGTTTGCAAGCACCGGCTTCAACTAATGGAACTGAAAAAATGATTGCCTTAGTGGCTGCTAAAGTCGGGAATACAAGATTGATCGATAATATGTTTATGGATTAGCACTGACCTTCATTCAATTATCCCAAAAATCAAAAACGCTCATTCTTTTTGATCAAGGTAACTTGTACAAATAATCATGCTATACAAAATAGTGTTGCGAATCGTCCTAGATTCCGTAACGGTACGTCCTATTTGATGAATTTTCAATCCCGTTGTTCAATTTAATTCAGCTAACAAGGAGTATTTTGCCTTAAAGAATCCCGCTAATAATACCTATACTACTTTTCTGCAACAATTAAGTATGCACCCTTAGTTATATTAAATAACTAATTTTAATGGTGAAATTAGTTTCTTAATCAATAAAATAGTTAGTAGTTAAGTTTTTGTTTTTAAAAGCTCAAAATTATCTCAATTGTAAACTTTGGCTTGAAAAGCTCAAAAAGCAGTGTTTCACACTTTTGGGAATTTAAAGTGATTTCAAGTCAATAAATGTATATAAAAACGAACGCTAGTTGAATTAAAGTAGACAATTTGGCTAATTGTATTTACATGTTCTCACTTTAAAGATATATGCTTAACTGAATGTTAAATTCAGATTGAATAGACAAATGATTGGTTTGCACAGATAAATAAGATTTAGGAATAATAAATGATAATGGATTGTAGGTAATTAGAAAACAACAGGGCTTAACTTAAGGAAAAGTAAAATGCTTATGCAGAAGGGCTCTACTTTCGAAACAATTCCTTTACTTTTTTTTAAACTAGCTATTCAGCTTGTCTGGCAATCAATTTTCTTTTCAAAAAGCAACTTTTCTACTTTTAAGAAACATCTATTACTACTGTGTATTCTCTCAGTATTTATTTTAGAAACTAATTTAGCTGTTGGGCAATCCATTGGGGAATACAGATCTGTTGCAACCGGCGACTGGACGGCATTAGGCACTTGGCAAAGATGGAACGGATCTGCTTGGGCTACTCCAACAGCAGGTGAAGGCTACGCTGGGCAATATGGAACAGGATCGATAGCTATACAAAGTAGTCATATTGTTTCCGTAAATGCGGATATTTCTTTAAACGCATCTTCTGTAATAATTAAAAATGGTGGGGTATTAGCATTTTCAGGAAATTATACGCTAAGCATACCTTCTGGAGGAACTTTAGTATTGGAAACCGGATCGCCTGGAGGGAAATTAGCCACAGATAACCCATGTAACTCGCAAAAAAAAATAAAAATAGGCTCAGTAACGTATGCGAGCTGTAATGGAGGTAACGGCGGGGATTATTCATTTGACGAACTTGATAATTCCAATATAACTTTAACTGCAAACCCTGCTTCAAATTCCCCTGTGTGTCAGGCTGGAACAATCAATCTTTTTGGAGCTTATTCAGGAACTTATGATACCGGAACTTTGCCTAGTTATAGCTGGTCAATTAAAGATCCCAATTCGGTCACAACAACCTCTGCCAGTCAAAACCCGACTATCTCAAATGCTATTAGTGGAACCTATACGGCAACATTAACGGTTTCTACTGTTAAAAACAGTACTACTTATTCTAATTCTAAAACCATATCAGTACTGGTCAATGCTAGACCAACCGTAACAGCTATACCTTCAAATGCTATTTGTTATGGAGGCAACGGAAGTGCAGCTTTAAATGCAAGTGGAGGTACAGGGCCATATACGTTTACTTCAACAGGAGGAGTTGTAAGTGGCTCAACGCTTACAGCACCAGCCGGAAGTTATACCATTACTGCCACTGATAGTAAAGGATGTTCCGGAACCACTAGCGTAACAATTACTCAGCCGGCAGCATCTCAGATAAGCATCGCCAATGCAACTGTTATTGAAGGAACGGGAGGTCCTAATAATATGGCATTTACTGTTTCGCTTAATACTGCTTCTGGTTGCCCAATTACAGTTGATTACGCGGTTGATTTAACCGGAACAAATACCGAAGCTGCGGATTTCGCAGGTGCTACAAGCGGTATGCTAACTATCCCTGCCGGAATAACTTCTGCAACGATTAATATTCCCATTAATACTGATCAACTGGTAGAAATAACGGAAACCTTTAAGTTAAACCTCTCTAATGCATCCGGGGGCACAATTAGTACTTCGCAAGCAATAGGAACAATTACTGATGATGATAAAATAACTGTTCAATTTGATAAAACGATTGCTAACGGACCTGAACAGAATTCAGGTTCAAATGCAATCGCTTCCTCTGTTTTAGCCATTCAAATTTCAGGGGGTATTATTGATGCTGATAGCCCGGCTCAAAGTGTGGTTATTGCAAAAACTGGAGGTACAGCCACCGCATTATCTGATTTTACCGGAGCATTGGTTTCAACAACATATACACTACCGATTCCTACAGGTAGTTATGCCACTTCGCAATTAATTCAACTACCACAAGCAGCATTAGCCATTGAAGGCGATGTGTTATGCGAGGCTGATGAAACGCTAAATCTGCAATTACAAAGTCCGGTCGGAGCGCAACTTGGAGCTAATGCAGCCACCATATATACCATCACAAATGATGATGCAATTAGTTGGCTAAGTGGATTTCCTACAGTTTCAAAACAAAACAAATGTTCAAATGATTACCAAAATGCCGAATTGGAACTCCATGTAAACGGCACAACTTCTTATTTGGCAACCTGGACGCTCCCAGATGGAACAAATGTAATCGATAATGTATCGCCAACTAAATTAACCTATGCCGAATTGCAGGCTATTGGCAAAGATTTTCAACCGGGAACTTATCATGTTAAAGTTCAGGCTAATTCTTACCCTGCCGGGTGCTTTATTGAAACAGATGTGACTTTGAGTAATCCTCCAGCATTAATAGCAGCAGTGAGCAGTGTTAATATTGTTTGTAATGGTACTGCTAGTGGATCTATTACACTCACAGCTACGGGAGGAACTCCGCCCTATCAATTCAGTAATAATAATGGGGCAACCTTTGTGGGACCAGATATAGCTGGAGGGAATAGTCACCAATTTACAGGTTTGACGGCCAATAGCTACCAATTAATCATAAAAGATGCAAATGGCTGCACTGCTTTCCCATGTCCTTAGAGGAGAAATTTGAAATGACTTTTAAGAATAAATTTTTTTAAAACATATATGAGAAATAAATACACAATCACCCCAAAAACAATTGGGCACAAGATCTTGCTTCTTGTTTTCCCACTTTTGTTTTTTGCTAATTATGCTTTCGGGCAAGTTAGCTGTCCAATAGTCATTAAGGAGCCGTCAACGGCAGCTTTTACATCAAGTCCTCAAACGATTTGTATTGGGAATTCTACCAATTTGGTAATCCATTTAAACCGGGATTCGCAAGGTCCTGCAACTACTTCTTGGGTATTGAAATATTCAGATGGAGCTAGTACAACTACAATTAACACCTCCGCTCCTCCATCTGGTGTTGTAGTAACTTCAGGAGCCAATTCTGTAGATTTAACAATTCCGGTAACTCCAACCACTACAACCACATATTCTATAGTGGATTTAAGTGATTCTTGGTTTGGTACCGCTTCCAATTGTAACTACACTTCACCTTATACTAATTCAGTTACCATAACAGTTACTCCAGATGCAACGATCGCCTTGAGTTCAGCGGCAGCGACTACAAATCAAACGCCATGTATCAATACAGCGATCACCGACATTACCTATGCCATTGGCAACGCTACGGGAGCAACGGTAACGGGCTTGCCAGCAGGAGTAACGGGTACTTACGCATCCGGTGTGTTCACCATCAGTGGTACTCCGACAGCATCGGGTACATTCAACTATACGGTAAGTACAACGGGTAGCTGTGTGACGCCAAGCCTAAGTGGAACGATCACGATCACTCCAGATGCAACGATCGCCTTGAGTTCAGCGGCAGCGACTACAAATCAAACGCCATGTATCAATACAGCGATCACCGACATTACCTATGCCATTGGCAACGCTACGGGAGCAACGGTAACGGGCTTGCCAGCAGGAGTAACGGGTACTTACGCATCCGGTGTGTTCACCATCAGTGGTACTCCGACAGCATCGGGTACATTCAACTATACGGTAAGTACAACGGGTAGCTGTGTAACGCCAAGCTTAAGCGGAACGATCACGATCAATGCGCCAATAACCTTCACCTCTACCTACACTAATGTTGCTTGTGCAAATGCGCCGTCAACGGCTGCAATTACGGTAACATTAAACGGGGGATCTGGTAGTTATAAGCTTATCTTACAATTAAATGGAGTGAATTATAAGACTGATACTGTAACTGGTACCACTTATTCGTTTACTGGTCTGCCTAAAGGATCTTATACAATAATTGTAGAAGATGCAAATGTGAATGGTTGTGCTGGAACTTGTAACGGAGCTACTCTTACTCCGTAAGAGATTTGGTCAATTAGTTAGATTAAAAAAAGAAGAATAGTAGTTTATCTTTAATGAGGAATACTAATAACATCGCAAACACCAAAACAATCGGAGGCAGCAAGTTAATTCTTGCTGTACTCCTGTTGTTGTTTGCTGGTTATTCTTCTTTCGGTCAGTGTCCAATTATTATTAAGGTGCCGCCTTCGGCTAAAGTTTCTCTTTCTCAATCAAAGGTTTGTCCCGGTCAAACGGTTAATCTTGTGGTTCAGCTAACGAGTGATGACGAGTCTCTGGTGAGTGTTCCTCAATGGGTATTTACCTATTCTCAGGATGGTGTTAATGTTTCTGCAATTAATACTGCCGGTTCATTGCCTGCTGGCGCTTCTATTTCCCGTACAGGAAAAGATGCAACAGTTGTTATTCCCTTAACGATAACTATTCCGGGTACTTATACTTACGGAATTTCTTCATTGAGTGATAATTGGTATCCTGCAAATACGCCCATTAATGCATGTAATTATAGTAGCACTACAAATCTTGTCATAAACTCTGTCATGAGCATTGCATCCTGTTCGCCCACAAACGTATCCTGCTTCGGTAGTACAGACGGTTCGATTTCCGCAGGGGAAGTGTCCAATGCTTCAGGTCCTGTATCTTATGTTTGGAAAAACAGCAGTAATGCAGTAATTGGAAATACTGCAACCGTTAATAATCTTATGGCGGGAACTTATACCTTAACCGTTACGGATGGTTGTACCACCCTTAGTTGTTCACAAACTATCACCGAACCCAATCCAATTGCGGCGTCGATTAGTGGTACTACTACCATTTGTATGGGAGAAACTGCGCCGATCAGCTTTGTTGGTCCTTCAAATGGGTTGATAAACTATACAGTAAATGGCATTTCTCAATCGGTAAGGTTGGATAACCGCGGAATGGCAACCGTAATCACTCCTGCGTTAACAGCAAATAGTACGTATGCATTATCAAGCGTTAGTAGTGATCCGGCTGGAGCAAAGGTGTGCAGCAATGCAGTAAGTGGCCATGCTACAATAACTGTGGTTTCCCCTCCGGTGGTAGCTTCTATAATAGGGCCATCTATCGTTAATGTAGGCGCAACGGTAACCTTAACTAATGCCATTCCTGGCGGTGTTTGGAGCTCTTCAGATCCTTCTTTAGCTACTGTAAGTGCTTCGGGCATGGTTAAAGGTGTTAAGCCGGGTGATGTGGATATTTTTTATACCGTTACAAATGAGTGTGGCAGTGTGACTGGTACTAAGAAAATTGCCATTAGAGTATTAGATATTAATCCGCTAGGGGTAAATACGCCTCCTTCTGTAGCTGCAATAGAACGCACCACACAAGAAAATATGCCGGTAATAGAAGATGTATTAAGTAAAGTTTCTGATAAGGAAAATAATGTAAACCCTAATTCATTGTCGATTGTGCAGGCTCCGACGAACGGGGTGGCTGCACTTACGTTTGATAATAAAATTCAGTACACTCCTAATGCCGGATTCTATGGACAAGATAAATTGAAGTTTGTAGTTTGTGATACTAAGGGTGCTTGTACTGAACAATACATTACAATTAATGTGTTGCGTATTCAGGCTGATCTTTCAGTATTGAAAATTTCTCAAGGTGAAAATATTCAAATGAATCAGGAGTTTGAATATTTGATTAAAGCCATTAATCATGGGTCAAATGATGCAACCAAGGTGTTGGTGAAAGACGTTTTACCTGCTTCGCTTGAATTTGTGAGTGCATTAAGCACAAGGGGCTCATTCACCTATGATCAATTGATTAAAACCTTAACATGGGATATAGGGGACCTGAAAGTGTATGGTCAGGAGGTAATTACGATCAAGGTTAGGTCGAAAACAGGAGGAACGGTAACCAATACAGCAACCATTTCAGGGGTTGAGTATGATGCAAATTTGACAAATAATAGTTCAACTGATAGCCGTTATATTTATGGTTTGTCCATACCAACTGCTTTTACACCTAACGGAGACAATGTAAATGATTATTTTGTGATTCCCGGAATTGAAGAGGTTCAAAACTCGATTTTCATCTACAATCGCTGGGGGGATGAAGTTTACCGTAAAAATAATTACCAAAATAATTGGAATGGGTCATCACTACCTTCAGGTACTTATTATTATGTGCTAAAAGTGAAAGATAAGGATAACAAGTGGGATGGCTATAGTGGATATATAGAAATCATCAGATGATTTTAGCACCTTTAATTTAACAAAGAAAGGCCGTCTCACATGAGATGGCCTTTCTTTATTACTAAGCACTTTAAGATAAAATGCTGAACAATGATACATTGGTTTTCTTCATCCAATAACATTTACTAATTTTGCCAGCCTTATGATGATTCAAGTATTAAAATCCAAGATACATCGTGCAAAGGTTACTCAGGCGGAGTTGCACTATGTGGGGAGTATTACAATCGATGAGGATCTGATGGATGCCGCAAATATGATCGAGCACGAAAAGGTTCAGATTGTGAATGTAAACAATGGTGAACGCTTTGAAACCTATATCATTAAAGGCGAACGTGGTACCGGAACTATCTGTTTAAATGGGCCCGCAGCTCGTAAAGTGCAGGTAGGGGATATTGTCATTGTTATTTCGTATGCAACGTTGGATTTTGAAGAAGCTAAAAAGTTCAAACCAACCGTAATTTTCCCGGATCAACATAATCGTTTAATCAAGTAGCATAGATTGAACGGTCAAATTAAATCCATTTTTCGCTTTAGTATTTTTATTGCTCTTGGTGGCTTAATGCTTTATTTTGCTTTTAAAGGGCAGGATATTCATCAACTCACTACCGAGCTTAAACAGGCTAATTATTTTTGGGTGTCGCTGGCTGCCGCTGTTACACTTTTGGCTCATTTGGTAAGGGCTGCCCGTTGGAATATGCTTATAAAGCCGCTTGGGCATTCTCCTAAACTACTCCATACATTTAATGCAGTAATTATTGGCTATATGGCCAATCTCGCTTTTCCTCGTTTAGGAGAAGTAAGTCGATGTGGTACTCTTACAAAAACAGATGATATTGCTATTGACAAATTGATTGGCACTGTAATCGTTGAGCGTGTAATTGATTTACTTTCGCTAATTGTAATTCTACTACTTACTGTTCTGCTGCAATTTCGTTTAATCAGCTCATTTATTTATGATAATCTTTTAAAAGGGATAGTGGAGAAGTTAGAAAGTAATCAATTGCTGCTTTTGGGTATAGGAATATTGGGTTTGATATCCATAATAGCCCTGATTTTTATTTATAGAAGATATAAGCTTCAATTAATGTCATCGGTATTAGGGCAAAAAATTATCCTGTTGTTTTCCGGCATCTCAAAAGGGTTGACAAGTATTGCCATGGTTGAAAGTAAAGTGCTATTTATCGCATACACTGTATTATTGTGGTTTTTGTATCTGCTTTCTACCTATATCATGTTCTTTGCTATTCCCGCAACTTCCAGTTTGACTTTCTTAACCGGTTTATTTGTATTAACGGTGGGTAGTTTAGGAATGGCTGCTCCGGTTCAAGGAGGCATTGGGGCATTCCATTGGATTGTTTCAAAAGGTCTTGTGTTGTATAAAATTTCTGAAGCAGAAGGTTTGGTTTATGCAACTATTTCTCATGGAACGCAAACCCTAATGGTTATTCTTGTTGGCGCTTTAGGATTGGCTTATATTTTAGTATCTTCCAACCATAAAGTCAAAGCCGATGTATAATAACGCATTAATGGCTTCCAAACTCCTTTCTAAAGAAGAAGTAGCCAAAAAGATTTACACCTGGCGGTTTTTGGGTGATAAAATAGTATTCACTAATGGGTGTTTCGACCTGTTGCATTTAGGTCATGTTGATTACCTTTCAAAAGCAGCCTCGTTAGGCCAACGCCTGGTAATAGGGTTAAATTCTGATTTTTCTACCAAAAATCTTAAAGGGAATAACAGGCCAATTCAAGACGAATACTCCCGCGCAATGTTATTAGCGTCTATGTTTTTTGTAGACGCGGTTGTATTGTTTGATGAAGCCACTCCTTTTGAATTGATCAAATTTATTCAGCCTGATGTATTGGTAAAAGGAAGTGATTATACCATCGATAAAATAGTAGGCGCTGATATTGTAATGGCCAATGGTGGTGTCGTTAAAACCATTGATTACATTCCTGGTTATTCAACATCAGCAATTGAACAAAAAATTAAGGCGTTTTAATCTTAGGCGAGCGAGTTGTTCTCCATTTTTTTGAATGATGAAAAGTATACAGGGCACATGGGTGCCGGTTGAAGCTGAACTGGCTGGTATAGGAATGTTGGATGAAAAACTGGATTCAACTATTTTAACAATCAGAGATGATTGTTATGCCGTTAGCAGTGGCGGCATGAGTGATATTGGTAAGATTAGTATAGGCACAGAACGTAATCCAATGACTATGAATATTACCGGAACTGAAGGAGCGAATGCTGACAAAATCATTCGGGCAATTTTCAAATTTGAACAAGAAGATCTGATTGTTTGTTATAATTTAAATGGGGGTGATCGTCCTCTTGAGTTTTCAACGCATCAGAGTACATTTCAATGCCTTGTAAGATATAGAAGAGCTCTTTGAGCTCTTTTTTAGTTTTAGTTGAATTTTTCAGTTTCTTAGAAAAGTAAACTGTTCAAATTCGATACTGAAGGTGGAAGGATTTATGTGTATATCGAATGTACGAAGCTTATAGTATTGTTAAAGTTTTCAACTATTTTTTTGTAATTTAATATAGTTCGTGAACCGATTTTCAAAATAGTATATTTTTAAAGCTTGTATTAACGAAATAATCTTTTTTCGTTATAAATTTGACCTCCCAATCAATAAATTTCATTAACCAGAAAGAGAAGAGAGATATGAATTTTCAGCTTACAGAAGAACACTTAATGATTCAGCAAGCCGCACGTGATTTTGCTCAGAATGAGTTAAAGCCAGGTGTTATTGAGCGCGATGAGCACCAAAAATTTCCTGCCGAGCAAGTGAAAAAATTAGGCGAATGGGGCTTTTTAGGAATGATGGTTGATCCTAAATACGGAGGGGCCGGCTTAGACGCGATTTCGTATGTATTGGTAATGGAAGAACTTTCAAAGATTGATGCTTCGGTTTCAGTAGTAGTTTCTGTTAACAATTCCTTGGTATGTTATGGTTTGGAGTTATATGGTTCAGAAGAACAGAAGCAAAAATATTTGGTTCCGTTAGCTAAGGGAGAAATAATTGGTGCATTTTGTTTGTCGGAGCCGGAAGCAGGTTCGGATGCAACATCACAGCGAACAACCGCTATTGACATGGGTGACCATTATTTATTGAATGGTACAAAAAACTGGATTACCAGTGGTAATTCAGCTTCGGTTTACTTAGTAATTGCACAAACTGATGTAGCCAAAGGTCATAAAGGAATTAACGCGTTTATTGTTGAAAAGGGAATGCCAGGTTTTACTGTTGGCCCTAAAGAAAATAAATTAGGAATTCGTGGTTCTGATACGCATTCACTTATGTTTACCGATGTAAAAGTTCCAAAAGAGAATCGTATTGGAGAAGATGGCTTCGGGTTTAAGTTTGCTATGAAAACGCTTGAAGGTGGCCGTATTGGTATCGCTTCGCAGGCATTGGGTATTGCTTCCGGAGCATATGAATTAGCCGTTCAGTATTCAAAAGAACGTAAAGCCTTTGGAAAACCAATTTGTGATCACCAGGCTATTCAGTTTAAACTTGCAGATATGGCAACTGAAATTGAAGCCGCACGTATGCTGTGTCTTAAAGCTGCATGGTTAAAAGATAATCATCAGCCTTACGCTCAAGCTAGTGCAATGGCCAAATTATTTGCATCAGAAGTGGCCATGAAAACAACAGTTGAGGCTGTTCAGGTACACGGTGGTTATGGTTATGTAAAAGAATATCATGTAGAACGTTTAATGCGTGATGCTAAGATTACACAAATCTATGAGGGTACTTCTGAGATTCAGAAAATTGTAATCTCACGGGAAGTATTGAAATAAAGGATAAATCATTTTCGTAACAAAAAAGCGGCAAGTTCCAACTCTGCCGCTTTTTTGTTACCCCAAGCTCTTTGTTAAACTACTGAGTTGTAAATTTCGATTAAAGAGCAACCCCATGGTTTAAATGATAAATATTTACATTTGACAAGCGTCACATTTAGGTTAATTAATGAATGAAAAAAAGCTTTTTATTAGCGTTATCGGTTAGTTTATTGCTGCTGTCAAGCTGCAATAATTCTGAAAGTTTATTACAAGAAGGCCGTTGGAGAGCAACGCTTGAGACTAAATCAGGCAATGAAATTCCTTTTAATTTTGATGTCAAAAAAGATAGTGTAAGCGGTGAGCCGATTATTGAAATTATAAATGGAGACGAACGCTTAAGGGTAGATGACGTCTCTGTGAAAAATGATTCGATAGCTATTATAATGCCTTTTTTTGATTCTGAATTCAAAGCTGCTTTTGAAGGAGATCAGATTAAAGGACTTTGGGTAAAGCATCTTGCCTATAAAGATGTGGTGATGCCTTTCTCAGCAGAGCCCGACCAAGACTTCCGATTCTTTAAAGCTGGGACGAAGACTAGTTTTAATGCCACAGGCAGGTGGGCGGTGAATTTTTTTAGTGCCGAAGACAGTTCGCAGGCGGTAGGGGAGTTTGTTCAAAGTGAATCAAAGCTTGTCGGCACCTTTCTTACAACTACGGGCGATTACAGGTATTTGGAAGGAACGATTGCTGGGAATAATCTTTTTCTATCTTGTTTTGATGGCTCTCATGCTTATTTGTTTACAGGTAAAATTGACTCCAATACAATTGTTAATGGTAAGTTTTATTCTGGTGCGGGGGGCGTTGAACAATGGTCGGCCGTTCGCAATCCAGCAGCGCAGCTTCCTGATGCATATTCTTTGACTAAGTTGAAACAGGGTTTAAAACGCCTTGATTTTGCTTACCCAGATCTAAATAAACAAATTGTATCAAGCAAGGATGAGCGCTTTAAAAACAAAGTGGTTATTGTACAATTGTTAGGTTCCTGGTGTCCTAACTGTATGGATGAAACCCGTTTCATGTCGGCATTTTATAAAGAGAATCACACTCGAGGCTTTGAAGTGGTAGGTTTGGCATTTGAACGAACAACTGATTTTGATCGGTCGAAAAAAAATGTAGCAAACATTCAAAAGCGTTTCGAAGTTGGATATCCGCTATTAATTACCGATAAAACGAGTGATAAAAAACAGCGTGACGCTGCTTTGCCGGCGCTGGATCGAATTATGGGTTTTCCAACAACCATTATTATTGATAAAAAAGGCCAGGTGCGAAAAATTCATACAGGGTTTTCGGGGCCGGGAACGGGTAAGCATTATACTGATTTTGTAAAAGAGTTTACGCAAACGATCAATGAACTTCTAGCCGAATAATCAAACTTATTAATCTTGATACTTATAAAATGAAAAAATCAATACTGTTATTTTCAGGCCTTTGCTATTTTCTGCTCTCCTGTTCAACAGCTAAGCATGTGGAATTGCCGGAGATGGTTGTAAAAGCTAATTCAAATGAAACGTTGGCTAAGGCCAATATAGATGAGGCGAGAAAACCCTACATGGCGGCTTATACTAAAATCAATGATATTATTAATACTAAATTGGATTTAAGTTTTAACTGGGATAGTGCTTTTGTAAACGGATCTGCTACAATTAAGCTAAAGCCTTATTTCTATCCAACTGATACGTTGAAATTAAGTGCAAAGGGTTTTCAAATTAAGCAAGTAGCATTGGTTACAGCATCAGGTAAAATACCTCTGAGATATAGTTATAATGGTAAGTGTTTGAGTATCAATCTGGATAAAGCCTATGCCCGAAATGAGGAGTACACCGTGTTTGTTGAATACGTGGCAATGCCTAACAAAATAGTCACAAAAGGAAGCGAGGCAATCACTGCTGATAAAGGTCTTTATTTTATTAATAATGATGGTAAAATTAAGGATAAACCCAAAGAGATTTGGAGTCAAGGCGAAACGGAATCAAATTCATGCTGGTTTCCAACCATTGACGGTCCTCAGGAAAAAATGACTCAGGAGATTTCATTGACCGTCGACAAAAAATACAATACGCTGTCAAACGGTTTAATGGTTGCTTCAAAAGATAATGGCAACGGTACTCGCACCGATACTTGGAAGCAGGATAAGCCACATAGTACCTATTTAACCATGATTGCTGTAGGTGATTTTGCTGTAGTAAAAGATAGATGGCGCAATATTGAAGTTAACTATTATGTTGAGCCTCAATATGAGAAATACGCCAGGATGATTTTTGGAAATACTCCTGAGATGATTGAGTTTTACTCAAACCGTTTAGGCGTTGATTACCCATGGGATAAATACTCGCAAATAGTTGTGCGTGATTTTGTGTCGGGGGCGATGGAGAATACAACTGCAACAGTTCATTTTGATAAATTACAAATGGATGATCGCCAATATCTGGATGAGACGCATGAAGATATTATCTGCCATGAGTTATTCCATCATTGGTTTGGTGATTTGGTAACCTGTGAGTCATGGCCTAATCTGCCGCTTAACGAATCATTTGCAACCTATGGAGAATACCTTTGGCTTGAACATAAATATGGAAGAGAAGAAGCCGATATACACGGGCAACTTGATCTGATTGCTTATTTAAACTCTCGAAAAGACTTTTCTAAAAAATTAATCCGCTTTGACGTTGCCGACAGGGAAGATATGTTCGATCTGGTAACCTACCAAAAAGGCGGACGCGTGTTGCATATGCTGCGTAAATACGTGGGTGATGATGCTTTCTTTGCTGCATTGAAGCTTTATTTGGAACGCAGAAAATTCAATAATGCTGAAATAAATGACCTGCGTTTGGCTTTTGAAGAAGTTACGGGTGAAGACCTGAATTGGTTTTTTAACCAATGGTTTATGTCTTCAGGTCAACCCGACTTAAGTTTTGCATCAACTTATGATGCGGCGACTAAAAAGGTACAAATCAATGTAGCTCAACTTCAGGATTTCAAAACAATACCTTTATATCGTTTGCCGCTTGATGTTGATTTTTACGTTAGTGGAAAAGTAGAGCGCAAACGCATTCTGATTGACAAGGCCTCTCAGCAGTTTACCTTTGATTTTGACTCTAAACCTAATCTTGTCAACATTGATGCTGAAAAAATGCTTTTAGCTACTAAACGTGAAGTGAAAGCCAATGAAGAGTGGATATTTCAATACAATAATGGCCCTCTTGTAATTGACAGATTGGATGCGCTACAAAATTTAAGCATAAATCTAAGCGATACAAATGTGCAACAGGTATTTAAGGTTGCATTAAACGATAAGGCATGGGCTATTCGAATGGTTGCCATTCAAACTTTAGGTTCCTTGCCTGCTTCCGCAAAGGATACTTTTTACCCACTCTTGGTTGATAAGGCAAAAAATGACAAGAAATCAATCGTGCGCGCTACTGCAGTTTCAGGTATAGCTGCTATGTATCCCGGTAAAAATAACAAGGCTCTGTTTCAACAAACGCTTACAGATAAATCTCCAATGGTTGAAGATGCTTCAAAAACGGCTTTGACAAAGGGTAAGTAGCATATAAATAGATAAATACAAACAGGATGTTTTCAAAACAATAAATATTTATTATCTTTGCAACGCAAAAAGAGAAGAGGGGACATTGTCCCCTCTTTTGTTTATTTTGAATTATAAGATGAGCGCGATTGTAAACAGAATTACCAAACTTGTGGAAGAGAAGATTTCCGATGATGCGAATCTTTTTATTGTTGATATAAAAGTATTGCCTAATAATAAGGTAATGATATTTGTTGACGGAGATAATGGTATTACGATTCAAAAGTGTGCTGAAATAAGTCGTCATGTGGGTTTTCATCTGGAAGAAGAGAATGTTATTGATCATGCCTATACCCTAGAGGTTTCTTCTCCCGGAATTGATTATCCATTGACTTTGCAAAGGCAGTTTTCTAAAAACATTGGCCGGAACGTTCTTGTTAAGCTAGTTGATAACAATAAAAAAGAAGGTAAGTTGTTGGAGAATAGCGAAAACGGTATTAAAATTGAAGAAACAGTAAAAGAAAAAGGGAAAAAAGCTCAGCAGGTTGAAGTCGAAATTCCATTTTCTGAAATAAATGAAGTTAAAGTAACAATTAGCTTTAAATAAAATATAGTAAAGACAATTGCAGCTAGATCATTCTAGCATGTTTTATCATAAATAATAACATTTTTTATAAAAATGAGCAATATTAATTTGATTGACTCTTTCCAGGAGTTTAAGCAATTCAAAAACATCGACAGACCAACAATGATGAGCGTGTTGGAAGATGTTTTCAGAAGCATGTTGCGTAGAAAGTACGGCACTGACGAAAACTGCGATGTGATCGTGAATACCGAAAATGGTGACCTTGAAATCTGGCGCACACGTAAAGTAATGGAAGATGGTTTCTCAGAAGATGATGCACTTGAAGTGGAGATTTCTGAAGCAAAAATCATTGATCCGGAACTGGAAGTGGGCGACGATGCGATTGAATTGGTAACGCTTGAAAGCTTTGGCCGCCGCGCTATTTTAGCTGCACGCCAAACCTTGGTTTCAAAAGTATTAGAACTGGAGAAAGACGAAATCTTCAAAAAATATAAAGACCGCGTAGGAGAAATCATTGTTGGAGAAGTATATCAGGTTTGGAAAAAGGAACTAATGGTAATCGACGATGAAGGCAATGAATTAATTCTACCAAAAACAGAGCAAATTCCTGCCGATTTCTACAAAAAAGGGGATAGTATCCGAGCTGTAGTATTAAAGGTAGAAATGCTGAACAGCAATCCGCGTATCATTATTTCACGTATTGCTCCATCATTCTTACAGCGTCTGTTCGAACTTGAAGTGCCTGAAATTTTTGATGGACTGATTGTTATCAAGAAAATTGTGCGTGAACCAGGTGAGCGTGCTAAAGTTGCTGTTGAGTCGTTCGATGATCGTATTGACCCTGTTGGCGCCTGTGTGGGTATGAAAGGTTCGCGTATTCATGGTATTGTTCGTGAATTACGTAATGAAAACATCGACGTTATCAATTACACCAATAACTCATCGTTGTATATTCAACGTGCTTTAAGTCCGGCTAAGATCACAACAATTAAGTTGGATGAGGTTCGTAAACACGCATCAGTGTTTTTGAACCCTGATCAAGTATCCTTAGCTATTGGAAAAGGTGGCCATAATATAAAATTAGCAGGTAAGTTGACCGGTTATGAAATCGATGTGTACAGAGATACTAAAGATGAAGACGATGAGGACGTTGATTTGGAAGAATTCTCAGATGAAATCGAAAGCTGGATAATAGATGAGCTGAAATCCATCGGTTGTGATACCGCAAAAAGTGTACTTGAACTTACTGTTGACGAATTAGTAAAACGTACCGATCTGGAAGAAGAAACGGTGAAGGATGTTTTGTCGATTCTTCGTGCAGAATTCGAATAATATCAAGCTGCTCAATAATAAGGGATAATACCATTAATTGTGGAGCAGCTTGTGAAATAGTTTTCCTATTTTTACAAACGGAAACTCTCAGAATAAATTTAACAAGAGCTGAATGTCAGAAGACAAAAATTTTCAATTATTAAAAGTCGCTAAAGAACTTAACATTAGTATTGCTACTATCGCTGAGTATCTGGGCACCAAAGGATTTAGGGTAGAACCGAAGCCAGGTGCAAAGATCAATGATGATATGTATACCGTTTTGTTGAAGGAGTTTCAAAGCGACAAGACTATCAAAGAAGAAGCTAAGCATATTCACATCGGAAAAATCCGTCGTGATGAAGTTTCTATTGATGAGTCGCTGCTTGAAAAGCCGAAACCTAAAGAGGTTGAACAGGAAGAAATCCTGATTAAAAATATTGCAACCCCTGCTGAAAAGGCTGAGAAGCCTAAAGAGGAACCAGTAAAGCCCAAAGAAGAGCCTGTAAAACCCGAAGAAAATACTGGGGGACCTCAAATAGAGAGCAGCGAAGAAATTCAAGGTGTTAAAGTTGTAGGTCGTATTGATCTTGATGCGCTTAACACTCGTACCAGGCCCGATAAAAAAGCTGTCCGTGAGGAAAAGCCTATTGTGCCACAAGTAAAGGAAGAGGAGAAAAAGGCGGAAGTAAAACCCGAGCCTACTCCAGAGCGGGCACCAGTACCAACTCCTGAACCAACAGTAGCGCCAGAGCCTAAGCCGGAAGTTAAAGTTGTAGCTCCAGAGCCTAAAATAGAAGAAAAACCAGTGGTGAAAGAAAAACCATCGCCTGTAGCTGCTGCTGTGCCAGAGCCACCTAAGGTGAAACCTGTAGCCGAGAAGGCTCCAGAAGCGCCAGTTGCATCTGAATCAACAGATGAAGCGGTGAAGCCTGAAGAAGATGTAATTAAAGGCAGAGCTCAGCGTCTCAGCGGACCTAATATCATAGGTAAAATTGTACTTCCGGTTGAAAGGGAGAAAAAGGGAAGCCCTGTAGCTTCATCTTCTGATAACGATAAGCATAAACGTAAACGTAAACGTAAAGACGGCCAAGGGAATACCAACCCTAATCAGCAACAACAAGGGACTGGTCAGGGTACTCAACAACCACGTCAATTCCGCCCTGGTCAAGGTCAAACTCCTGCAGGGCCACCACGTCAGGTACGTCAATTCGATCATAGTAAATCTCCTCACTCGCACAATCGCCCTAATCAAGGCGGTGGCGCTCATGGTCATCACGGAAAGCCTGTAAAGGAAGAAGTTGATGAGAAAAAAGTGCAGGAACAAATCAAGCAAACGCTTGCTAAGTTAACTGGTGCGGGTAAACAAAATAAATTCGCGGCAGGCCGTAAACACCGCCGTCAAAAACGTGATGATTTTGCAACCTCGAGAGAAGAAGCATCATTACAACAAGAACTTGAATCAAAAATTCTGAAAGTTACCGAGTTTGTTACAGCTAATGAACTTGCTAACATGATGGATGTTCCGGTTACGCAGATTATTTCAACGTGTATGTCGCTTGGTATGTTCGTTTCCATCAACCAACGTTTGGATGCGGAGACGCTTACCATTGTTGCAGATGAATTCGGCTATACTGTAGAATTTGTTTCTGCTGATATACAGGAAGAAATTGAAGAGGATATTGATGATCCAGCAGACTTGATCCCTCGTTCACCGGTTGTAGCTGTTATGGGTCACGTCGATCACGGTAAAACCTCATTACTTGACTTTATTCGTAAAGCCAATGTAATTGCTGGTGAAGCCGGTGGTATTACGCAGCACATTGGAGCTTACAATGTGAAGCTCGAAAATGGCAAGAAAATCACCTTCTTGGATACTCCGGGGCACGAAGCCTTCACGGCCATGCGTGCTCGTGGTGCTAAAGTAACCGATATTGCAATTATTGTGATTGCTGCCGATGATGCCGTAATGCCTCAAACTACTGAAGCAATCAATCACGCTCAAGCTGCGGGTGTTCCTATTATTTTTGCATTCAATAAGATTGATAAAGATGGAGCTAATGCAGATAAAGTTCGTGAGCAATTAGCTAACATGAATATTTTGGTTGAAGAATGGGGCGGTAAATTCCAAACCCAAGAAATTTCAGCTAAAAAAGGATTGAATATCGACTTGCTATTAGAAAAGGTACTTCTAGAAGCCGAACTTTTAGAATTAAAAGCAAATCCTGAGCGTCGTGCAGTGGGAACGGTAATTGAAGCGGCACTTGATAAAGGTCGGGGTATTGTAACTACAGTATTGATTCAAACCGGAACGCTTACTGTTGGAGACCCAATTTTGGCTGGTAGCCATAGTGGTAGAGTAAAAGCCATGTTCAACGAGCGTGGAGTGAAGATTGAAAAAGCAGGCCCATCAACACCTGTTCAGGTATTGGGTATGCAAGGAGCTCCACAAGCAGGCGATAAGTTTATAGAAACTAAAAGCGAGCAAGAGGCTAGAGAAATCGCAACGAAACGTATGCAGTTGTTGCGTGAACAAGGCCTTCGTACTCAAAAACATATTACACTGGATGAAATCGGTCGTCGTTTGGCCATCGGTAACTTTAAAGAACTTAATATCATCGTTAAAGGTGACGTGGATGGTTCAGTAGAAGCACTTTCTGATTCATTATTGAAACTTTCTACAGAAGAAATTCAGGTTAATATTATCCATAAATCGGTAGGTCAGATTTCAGAATCCGACGTATTGTTGGCTTCAGCATCTGATGCGATTATTATTGGTTTCCAGGTTCGTCCTTCTGCAAGTGCACGTAAACTGGCCGAACATGAGCAAATCGATATCCGCATGTATTCAATCATTTACAAGGCGATTGAAGAGATCAAATTGGCGATGGAAGGTATGCTTTCTCCTGAAATTGAAGAGAAAATCGTTGCTAATGTTGAGATTCGTGAAACCTTTAAGATTACCAAAGTTGGTACCATTGCAGGTTGTATGGTGCTTGATGGAAAGATTAATCGAAACAGCAAAATTCGTATCGTACGTGATGGTGTTGTTATCCATAATGGAGAACTTGCTTCATTGAAACGTTTTAAAGACGATGTGAAAGAAGTTGCTACCGGTTATGAATGCGGTTTGAACATTAAAAACTTCAATGATATTCAGGTAGGCGACATTGTTGAAGCTTACGAAGAAGTGGAAGTTAAACGTAAATTATAATTTGGTTAGTCATAACCAATAAAAAGAAAAAACACCCTACTTTGGGTGTTTTTTCTTTTTATTTGAGTTTAAGCTTTTTAATTATTGATTTTAATGAACTAACCATTCTGCTTAATTTCCCTTTCTTCTTTGGCAAAGGTTGATAGAAGTGCTTGTCCCTTATTAGCTCTTGATCATGTAGGGTTCTATAGTTGCTAATGAACTCAGGGATAGATTTTCCCTCAGTATAAGCCAGCGATTCCCACATTGTTTTTGATAAGGGATGGAAATTATTATAAAATGGGTAATTGTGTTCATCGCAAGCATCCCAAAAGTTGTAATAACTTTGTGTATTGAAGTCATTTGCATGGCCCCAATTATTTATTTTAGCTAACATTTCATTCTTCTCCCTTGCCCAACTTTGATGAATCATGAAAAAATTACTCAATAATTTTCCTCCTTTGACCATTCTCGCAACTTCATATTGAGGATTCCGCGTTGCTATCGGGAAGTTTTCTGGTGAAGTTATATAAATGAATCCGTTTTTAGTTTTCTTGAAAAGTGTAATCACTTTGGCGTACACTCCATATGCTTCATTGGGTTTAACAAACTTGTCGGCCTTGTTTTTTAAGAAATTGGTAAATCCATCAAAGTCGATAAAATATTCATCAGTATCAAGTTGGATATGCCAGCCATCTAGCCCCATATATTTTGCAAGTAGACTTCGTTCTCTAGTTTCGTTTTCCATTGGAGAGAGGTCAGATACGTAAAAATCATCTTCATAAATGCGTATTTTATGATTTGTGTCAAATTGTTTCAGCCATTCAAAAAAATCATTTTCTACTGCGAATGTGTTTCCACTCCATGTTAATCTATTTTTGTCAATAGCCAGGGTAATTTCATCAGCTGCATTATAAACAATAGGAATTGATGTTTGTAATAACTTGTAGTCATATGATGCTAAAAAGCCAACTTTTATTGTATTATTCATTTTTTAACGGTAAAGGTTAGGTATGTAATGTAGTCAGCCAATGTAGGGATGCCTTAATGCTTTCAGGCGACTTATCTTCAATAGCCTTTTTGGCATTTTTGCGTAACTTGAGCCATAAGTCCTTATTGTTATATAATTCAAGGGTTTTGGCAGCAAACTCTTCTGCGGTATGTGCTAACAAAATCTCCCAGTTATCTTTAAGATGCATACCTTCAGCCCCAATATCCGTCGTAACAATAGGTAATGCATACTCTAAACTCTGTCCTATTTTACCTTTCATTCCAGCTCCGTATCTAAGTGGTGCAACAAATACCCTTGCACTGTTAAAATAAGGGGTTACATCCGGAACATAACCTGTTACAATAATTCTTTCATTGGCTAATGCCCTTACCTCTTTTGGGGGATGACTTCCTACCAGAAATAGCTTCATTTCCGGAGTTTGCTGCCATATTACAGGCATAATTTCGTTGGAAAGCCATAAGGCCGCATCAACATTCGGTTTATGATAATAACCTCCAATAAAAAGTAAATCTTTTCGACCGTCAAAACCTATATTCAATGACTCTGTATGGGGGACATGAATATTAGGAACAGTTTGAAGTGAGGATACACCATTGGCTTGTAAGATTTCTTTTTCTTTATCCGTAATGGTGACAGTAACATCGGCAGAAGTAGCAAGTTCTATTTCCATCTGTTTATAGTCAATAACCTTTTGGAGTAACTTTTTATTCATACTGCGCGATAATTCATACTCTCTTTCAAAGCGAAGATAGTGCAGGTCTATTGTGTCGTAAATCCATTTAATGCTAGGGAAGGATTGTTTGATATAGGAATAATCTCGATTTATTTCCGGTCTACAGGCCCATATTAAGTTTACATAAGGCAAGGTGGCCGAGAGCGATTCATGAAACTCTTTTCGTCCAAAATGCTTATAAATAACCTCAATATTTAAATTGTGTAAAAGTGAGTAATAGGGCTCAATTTTATTGCCGTCGGCCGGGAAATAAATTACATAGTAGCCTTTGTCTATAAATATTTTCAGCAATTGGAACATTCGATTTGCTCCCGATTCTTTGTCGAAAGCGGGAAGAGCATGATCCATGACGAGTAATACTGGTTTTTCAATATATTTCCGAGCTGAATCATCTAACGCTTTATTCTTTTGGTGTTTTTGCAATAATTCGGATTCCCATTTTTGAATAAATTTAACCCGGTTTATCTCTTGATAAGCTTTTACGTTGCCTGGAGAAATGGTTTTCCCTGAACTGACACCTTCAAAATGAATTAATTTAGAGGCGGGCTGATAAATAACCTTTTTATTCAGCTTGTAAGTAACGGAAAAACAAAGGTCAGTATCTTCATAATATGCAGGACTGTACCGTGTGTCAAATCCACCAAGTGCATTAAAATCTTTCGTACTAATCAGTAAGCTACATCCAGAACAATAATCAGTTTGTCTTGTGTAATTGTATTTAGGTATTTCAGGGTGCAACCCTCTACCATAATTACAACCTGAGCCGTCTTCAAAAATTAATCCACCGGCTTCTTGTAATAATCCGTAGGGATAAAGTAATTGGGAACCCACGGCTCCTATCTCATCGCCAAATTCAATTGTATCAACTAAGCTTTCCAACCAATTCGGCAAAATCAATGTGTCATTGTTTAAAAAACAGATGTATTCACCACTTGATTGGCTTACAGCTTTATTGCATGAGTTTAAAAAACCAATATTTTGATCATTGTGAATATACTTTATACCATCAATCTTTGATATTATTCGTTGAGTATCATCAGTGGAACAATCATCAACAACAATAATTTCAATTGGAAATTTCTTTGAAAAATGTTCCTTAATCGATGCTAAACTATTAATTGTAAAATCTAACTGATTATAAACTGGAATAATGATGCTGACCTTTGGATTGTTTTCAATTGGGAAAAGCAGCGTTGATAAATTTCCATTAATAGATTTAAAATATTCATTGTTACAGAAGTAGCGAAGACCCAATAAAGTTAATAGGGCTTCTTTCAATCGCGCTTTTAAATATGATTTAGGACGCTGTGGAATTTGAAGTGGAAAATACGTTTGTTTGAAACACTCATTATACTGTTGTAAGGTATTCTTATCAAGTTTTATAATACTAATAATTTCAAGGAGTATTCTTGCGACGGTGTATTTCCAGAATCTTGGTTTTAAAATATAAAACTCACCTTTTCCGTTTTCTCTTTGTAAATAATATTTAGAAGCAATAATTAGACATAAGCGTTCATTAAATTTTACAAGCTTGTTTTTCTTTTTTTGCATTGTTTGGAAACTATTTAATTGGTCTTGTTTTTTTGAAAAAAAAACGATTCCTGATTTTACCCTCAGGAATATTCTTATGATAAGGAGATTCATTATTGTTTGATTCGCTTTATCTTCAAAAAATTAGAAATTTTTATTTAAGCACTTTTTTATAAAGAAAACAACATTGCTAAGGAGTCTCTTTCTTCTTCGATCCGGGTAAAGAGAAAAAAAGTTTTTGAACATAAATATGTTGAATATGAATGACTTATGTTCGATAGTGTTGTGCGATTCATAAAAAGACATTAGGAATTCTCGGTCATTTTGAGTTAATCGTTTGTACTCCAAAAAGGCTTTAATTTGAGTTTTAACGATTTTTAAGCGTAGTGCTTGCCTGCCAATTCGTTTTTCAGTTTCAGCTTCTTTTTGAATTACAGAATTGGCATGTATTCTATAATAAGTTAATACTTCATTGAGATAAATTAACTCATTGTTATAAATACCTATAAATGCTAGCCACCAATCATAATAACCATTTTGGGGGATAGGCAATAGTTGTTCAGAAAATTTTTTTCTGAACATAGTTGTATGCCCTGTTAATATATTATGTAATAAGATGGATTTAAAACATTGATAATGTGAAAGGTTAAAATCGTAAAGTAAATATTTGTTTAAGAGCTGACCTTGTTCATCGATATATTGTGAATTAGAAAATATAACGCCTTTATCACCGATATTTTTAACGAGGGTATCTATCTTAATTGGCATCCAAATGTCATCCTGATCGCTGATTGCTATATAATCGCCGCTACATAGTGAGATTGCCTTTTCAAAGTTTTTGTTAAACCCAATGTTTACTTCATTTTTATAAGCCTTAATTCTTGAATCCTCTGCAGCAAGATTTGTTACAAGATTCCATGTATTATCTGTTGAACAATCGTCAACAATAATGATCTCAAGATTTGGATAGGTTTGTAATTGAATACTATTGATTTGATCTATAATAAACTTTGCTCCATTATAAGAGCATAACGCAATTGATACTAACGGTTGTAAATAGGTCATAAATCAATGATCATTTCTTACAGTTGTCGATAATTCACTATATCCATTCTTACACCTTACAACTCCATTTTTCCATATGGTATAAAAATAAGCTTTATTGTTTTCTTCATTGTGTCTTGCGTTTGGTTTATGAAATATATGATAACAAACGGCGGCAAACTTTAAATGACGTTTTTTAACACCTGAATTTACCAGTCGTGCTGCAAGTTCAATGTCTTCGTGTCCCCAACCCTCTATGTTGTTATCGTACCCATTAACATTGATAAAATCTTTTTTCCAAAAAGCCATGTTGCATCCAATGACATCTTGAGGGTCTGTGGGATTACCCTTTACCAAGAAGGATAATAAAGGTGCATGTGTGGCATTTAATCTGTTTTTAATTCCTTTTTCAAAAGGAGAAAAGTGAATTTCTTGATTGTTAATGACTGACTTTGATTTTTCCTCTAATAATTGTGTTCGGCTGCCACGAATAAAGAATCCGTTTTTGGCAGCCATTAAATGATCTTTAATGAATTCAGAATGTAAGATGATATCCCCATCTATTTGAATGATATAATCGCCTAAAGATTTGCTTATTGCGGTATTCATGATGATGGTTTTTCTGAAGCCATTGTCTTCATGCCATACATGAATTAAAGGAATAGGAAATTCTTTTTGAAAGGAATTAATTAAATTACGTGTTTCATCATTTGAACCGTCATCGGCAATGATTATTTCATTAGGTAAAACGGTTTGGATTGCAATACTCTTAAAAACGAGAGCTAATGCCTCCGGCCAATTATAGGTTGATATGATGAGTGAACAAGAAAAGGTGTTCATATTATTTATAAATAACCCGTTTTGCGATTTAAAAACTAAGTGCATTTTTCAAACGGTTCAAGGGTTTGTTATTTAAAAAGTTAAATATTGTAAAACGGTAAGCGCTGTACTTTTAGAAAGTATTCGAATGGATACTCCAAAATTGGACTTCGCGTAATTGCGTTTTAACATGAATTGATCATCAAGTTGAGAGAAGAGGTTTCAATCCTTTTTCTGGACTTCATGAAGATATAATCAAATCGTTCTTTGTTTTTCTGATTGTTGCGTTTGGGTGTTTTCAGTTGAATATTGCAGGAATTAAACAGGTCCAGCTGCTGTTCTATGGACAAGTATCCTTTGTTCTTAAATCCATGTTGAGACCCCCTTTAAGAGAGGTCACCAGATGCAGTTTATAGCCGTAGTAATAGGATTTTTGCACGGCAGAATAGCCTTTATCCGGAGCCGATTCAAAAGTTTCCTTGCAAATCTTACTGCGTTTTTCCCTTGCCAACTGGCACATGGGCACAGGAATCGAGTCGACTAAATAAACATTTTCGCCTTCATTTAAACGGGATGCTAACTGCTCGTTCAGTTCCCGAATAAAAGGGGCCAGTCGTTTTCGACGACGGTTAAAATTGCAGCGGTGAATCAGCTGTGTAAAGTCCTGGCGGAGCTCGGCCTTTAGCTTTTCAAAGAAGTAGTTTTCAGAATCAATTCCGATGGACTCTGCCGATAGCGCCAATGCAATAATCTCACAGTTGGACAGTTTAGGTGTTCTTCTGTAAGGCTGCAGTTTGTTGTCAGCCAACAATTTAGCAGAAAATACCGATTTTGTTATATCAAAGAACTTATCGAAATTGGCTTTTAAGTTGTGCATGAAGAAGTAAATACTTGGTCGTTTTTTCTTCTTCAAAATACTGTTAATCAGTTGATTGCGCAATTATTCATTCCAATTTACACCCAAATTTTAATTATAAATTAAATCGCACAACGGGCTATAAATATTGTAGTACACCCGTTTTGCAAGTGGTTAGTTTTTGGTTTATTGTATTGTAAAAACGTTCTTCATTTGCTTTTAGCATCTCGCGGCTGTTCTCCTTATGGTAAATGTGAAAGGCAATTCCTCCTTGTTTAATAAAACGTTTCTTTTTACCCAAATTGGTCAATCGCATAATAAACTCTTTATCTTCTGGCCCCCACCCAATGAACTCTTCATCATAGCCATTTACTTCAATAGCATCCTTTCTCCAAAATGCCATATTGCAGCCATGGATCTCAATCACTTCATGCTTTTTATATTTATCAGCAAAATAGTTCCAAAGAAAAGGTATTCTTAATCCACTAAAAAAATTACTTACTCCTTTTTTGAAAACACTTACGTCGATGCTGTTTGTTTTAAGTAATTCAGTAGATAGTTCTGCATTGATATAAATACGACTGGCTCTAACAAAAGTTTTTTTTTTGCTGAATTGAATATGATCGCCAATAAAATGAGGGCTCATGATAATATCGCCATCAATTTGAATTATGTACTCACCTGTTGCCTGAGCAATAGCTTTGTTTCTGATTTTTGCTAGTTGAAATCCTTCGTCAGGTTGCCAAACATGAATCAGTTTAGTAGGAAAGTCTTTGCTGAACTCCTCTATTAAAATTTTGGTATCATCTTTTGAGCCATCATCAGCAATGATTACTTCATCGGGTATTACAGTTTGATTTAACACACTTAAAAGGCATAGCCGCAAGGCGTCAGGCCAATTGTATGTAGAGATAATAAGAGAAGTGCTGGGCCGATTTTTCATTGTAAAATAGTTAAACCTCAAAAGACTGCATGTTTATTAATTTATGATAAAGGCCTTCTTTGACCAAAAGCTCGGCATTTGAGCCTTCCTCAATTACCCTGCCCTGATCTAAAACAATGATCTTGTCGGCGTTTTTAACGGTGCTTAATCGATGGGCAATAATTAAGGAGGTTCTGTTCTTCATTAAATTATTCAAAGCATCCTGAACCAGTTTTTCTGATTCTGTATCAAGTGCCGAAGTGGCTTCATCCAATAGCATGATGGGAGGGTTGGTTAATACCGCACGTGCAATGCATAGACGTTGGCGTTGGCCGCCTGAAAGCTTAGCCCCTCTGTCTCCAACATTTGTATTATATCCATTTTCTGTGTTTATAATAAACTCATGGGCATTTGCAATTTTTGCTGCTGCAATAACTTCTTCCTTAGTTGCTCCCGGTTTTCCAAATGCAATATTGTTAAAGATGGTATCGTTGAAAAGCACAGATTCTTGAGGAACAATGCCAATTTGAGAGCGAATAGAATCAGCTTTTAAGTCGCGAAGATCAATACCGTCAAATAATATATTCCCCGAATTGATGTCATAGAATCGAGGAGTAAGGTCACAAATGGTTGTTTTACCACTTCCTGACGGCCCGACTAAAGCAACCGTCTGACCTTTTTCAATTGTAAAGCTAACATTGTTAAGTACCGGACGATCCTTGTAGGCGAAACTCACATTTTTAAATTCGATTTTAGAATTGAAAGGGGCTGCTGCAGTAGCATTTTTCTTATCAACTATTAATACAGGAGTGTCAATAAGTTCCAGCACTCGTTCGCCGGCGGCCAAGCCTTGGTGTATTTGGGTAAAGGTCTCGGATATCGCTTTTGCTGGTCGGGTAACTTGTGAGAAGATTGCTATATAACCAATAAATTCAGCAGCAGTTAAGCCTGAATTTTGCTGATTCATAATCATGTTTCCACCATACAAAAGTATTCCGGCTACCGTTACTATGCCTAAAAACTCAGAAAGAGGAGATGCTAATTGTTGACGGCGAACCATTGATCGTGAAAGCCTCGAAAATTCTTTGTTCTCGTTATTAAAGCGATTCTTTACAAATTCGGTTGCGTTAAATGCTTTAATGATTTTTATGCCCGATAAGGCCTCATCCAAAAAGCTGATCATGTTTCCAAAACGTTCTTGTGACTCTCTGGCCTGTTTACGTAAACGCTTTACAATTCTTGCTATCAATAGGCCTGATACAGGCACTACTATTAAGGAGAAAAGTGTTAAGCTGGCCGAAATCTTAAACAGGATGATGAAATAGACAACTAGCTGTAAGGGTTCCTTAAAGATCACTTGTAGTGTGCTGGTAACAGTATACTGAACCACCTGTACGTCGGAAGCAACTTTTGATATAATGTCACCTTTACGTTCATTATTGAAATAGCCAATGTTAAGGTTCATGATATTGTTGAAGACCGAGATCCTCAGGTTTTCGATGGTATGGATGCGAAGCTCTTCCATAACCCGCTGTGAAATATACCGGAATAGATTGGATAGAAGGGCAGAACTAACAATGATAACACAGACAAACTTTAGGGTGCCGAACTTACCTTGCGAAATGGCAATTTCATTAAAATAATAGGAGAATATATTTTTAAAGTAATCTAAAGTGAGACTAAACTCAGGAAATGGGATCGAATGTATTGCATTTGTATCCGCTTTAAACAGTGTATCCGTTAAAGGTATTAACAAAGCTAAATTTAAGGTGCCAAATATTACCGCAAGTATTGTAGTTAAAATATACGGTACTGCGAATTTGCCCAGTGGTTTTGCAAAAGAAAGTAATTTAAAATAGGTCTTCATCAAAAAATAAAACAAGCCGCAAAGGTACTTATTTTTATAACCAATATTCTTGCTGTTTTAGTGTAATTAACTCTTTTGGAACGGTTTGATACCTAAAGTATTGCACTTCTCACTCAGATAACTCCTTTATAAATGCTACTTTTGGGACAAAAATGTTTTTACAATAGCAAATGAATGATCTAAAAATCGGCTTTGATGCCAAACGTTTGTTTCAGAATTATACGGGACTTGGTAATTATAGCAGAATGGTGGTTGGGGCTCTTCAGCAGTATTATCCTGATAACAAGTATCATTTATTTACTCCTAAGGTTATAAGCAATAATGAAACAGAAGCATTTTTAAAATGTAATAATAGTATCATTCATCAACCCGAAGGGATTTTTAAATCTTTAAAGTCAGTTTGGCGTACTTTTCAAATTCCTCAACTGGCTAATCGTGTGAATTTAGATATCTACCATGGGTTAAGTCACGAACTACCAATAGGGCTTTCTTCAAAAGTTAGATCGGTGGTAACTATTCATGATCTTATTTTTATGCGGTATCCTGAGTTGTTTAATCCTATTGACCGGGCTATTTATCTAAGAAAGTGGAAATATGCTTGTAAACACGCTGATCGCATAGTTGCCATTAGTAAACAGACCAAAAACGATCTTATAAATATGCTTGGAATTTCTGAAAATAAAATTGATGTTGTTTATCAAGGATGTGCTGAGCAATTTAAGATCAAAAGTACTAATGAGTATAAAACTGAAATTAAGTTAAAATATAAGCTTCCAGATAAGTATTTACTTTATGTAGGTACGATTGAAAAAAGGAAGAATTTGCTTGCCTTACTTAAGGCATTAACTTGTTTGCCCGAAGATATAATGCTGGTAGTTTTAGGTAAGCCGACTTCTTATTTTAGTGATGAGGTGAAGCCTTTTGTAGCAAAACATAAACTTGAAAATAGAATTGTGTTTATTCACAAGGCAAAATATGAAGAACTTCCTCCTTTATATCAACTGGCTACAGTTTTCTTATATCCTTCAGTTTTTGAAGGATTTGGAATCCCTATCCTTGAAGCCTTAAAGTCTGAGGTGCCGGTAATTACATCCTCAGGTTCATGTTTTTCAGAAGCAGGAGGCCCGGGTTCCATTTATATTCATCCTGAAGATTATGACGGACTGGCAGCGGCGATTAAAAAAGTTTGGAACGATAAAGCCATTCAATCTGAAATGATTGCCAAAGGATTGGAATATTCTTTAAAGTTTGACGATTCAAAAATTGCTCAAGATATGATGATGGTTTATCAGAATTTATTAAGCTAGTTTTATGAAGATAAATCATTTGTTTGATTCATTGCAAAAAGGTGATTTCAGGGCGCTATCCAGGGCTATTAGTTTGGTTGAGAATGAATCAGCCGGTTCGGAAGAGTTGTTGCACTTACTAGATTTTCATAAGAAAGTACCCGTTATTGGAGTAACGGGGCCTCCGGGAGCCGGTAAAAGTACATTGGTTAATGCCTTGATTAGGGAAATAACCCAAAAAGGATTTAGGATTGGAGTAGTCGCGATTGATCCTACTTCACCTTTTAACTATGGTTCGTTACTTGGTGACCGAATTAGAATGGCCGAACATTTTAATAATGAAAATGTGTTTATTCGCTCTTTGGCGACAAGGGGGTCATTAGGAGGGCTCTCAATAAAAACAATTGAAGTAATTGATGTAATGAAAGCGTTTGGTTTTGATTACATTATTATTGAAACTGTTGGTGTTGGTCAGTCAGAAGTGGAAATTGCAGGATTGGCGGATACCTCGATTGTTGTTTTAGTTCCCGAAGCGGGAGATGAGATTCAGGGAATTAAATCAGGATTAATGGAGATCGCAGATATTTTCGTTGTAAATAAGGCCGATAGAGATGGGGCAGATCAATTCGCAACAAACCTTAAAAAGTTATTGCATCAACGTCCTGCAAGTACATGGGAAATTCCGGTTTTGAAAACAGTAGCAGCTAAAAATGAAGGAATTGTGGAGCTGATTTCTCAAATTGAGAAACATTTTTCTGTAGCTCAAAATACAAAGAAACCTTTTCTAATGGCAGAGAAAGCTTATCGTCTTATTCAAAATAAACGGATGAAGGATGTAAGCAAAAACAAGTTACTTATTGACATGGCTCAACATATTAATGATCCTGCATTCAATTTATATAGATATCTTAAAACCCTATAATTTAAACCTGATGGTTTTAAATTAAATACATTCTTCCATTGCTCACATAAAAAAAGGTCCGTTTTTTGTCTTTGCTTTCACTGCATGGGAATTCGATCATTAGCATTAAAAAAAAGCCATAAAAGCCTTCTGAAGGCGGTTTTTAAATTTTTATTTTTTTTCTTAAAACAAATTCTCGTTGATAATTGTATACTCCATAGTTAATTTTTATAGATTCAGACTTTAACTGAAGGTTAAGGATAGAATGAATTTTGACAATCTTCCGTTATTGATAAAAAAAAATTATATTTGTACTACATTTGCAACATGCGAATTTAAATAAGAATTAAAATTAACTTGATCGACAATGAACAAATCTACTCTTAAAACTGTAGCGGCCTTGTCACTGGCAGCAGTGCTGGGCACGCTATCTGCATCTGCCCAGGATGGGTCGGTGTCTTCTGCCAAGGTATTTAGTGGCGCGAAACAATTTCGTACTTGGTCATTCGGTGTGAACGGTGGTGTGATGACGCCAGTTGTTTTCATTGGTGGAACAAACGATTTCAACACTTGGGATGGTAACTTCGGTTATGGAGCTTACCTCAAAAAACAAATTTCTCATGCTTTTGCCATTAAATTGGATTATACGGGCGGTAAAGTATCAGGGGGCTTTACTCCTGGAGATAATGGCTTGAGTGGTGGTGCGAATTTTGATACCAATATTGACTATGCTTTGGCTTTAAAAGGTGAGATTGACCTTACCAACCTTTTCATGAAAAAAGATCCTAAAGTAGCTCTTTTTGCTGATTTTGGATACGGTTTAACTGGTTACAAGCCAGATGCGAATAGCCGTACAGAGCAATTCATTCCAGTTGGCGGCGGTATTAAATTCAAACTAAGTCAAGGAACCAATTTAGAATTAGGTTATTCCATGAATTTCTTGGATGCTGATAACTTAGACGCTCGTTGGTTAAATGGAACCAGCAAAGATAAATGGTCATACGGATATGCTGGGTTGAGCTTTGCATTCGGTAAAGGTAAAGAGAATTTGGATTGGGTAAATCCTAATGCCTTGATGTACGATGAATTGAAAGATAACGAACTTCGTAATGAAGTTGCTGCTCTTAAATCACGTGTAGCTGCTACTGAAGGCGATGTTGCTAACTTGAAAAAAGATTCTGATGGTGATGGAGTATCTGATGTATTTGACAAAGAGCCTAATACTCCTGCTGGTAATGTAGTTGATGGCGCAGGTCGTACAATTGTATTCCCTAAAGAAACTGTTTCTGCAATGCCAGTTGACAAAAACACTATTCAGTTTGACTTTAACTCTGATGTTCTTCGTCCAGAGTCACAAGCTGCAATTGAGGCTTTAGCGGCTGATTTAAAAGCAAGTGGTGCTAAAGTTTCAATCGAAGGTCACGCTTCTGCTGAAGGAACTGAAGCTTACAACATGAATCTTTCAAAACGTCGTGCAAACAGCGCTAAGAAAGCTCTTATTAAAGCTGGTGTTAGCAAATCAAACCTTACAACTGTAGGTTACGGTGAATCTCGTCCGGTTGCTTCAAACGATACTGAAGAAGGTCGTCAGAAAAACCGTCGTGTTGAATTCAAAATGCAATAATTAGCATTAAAATAATTTTCATAAAAGGGAGTTCCGATAGCTATCGGAACTCCCTTTTTATTTATTTTTGTTTCATATAATAAGATGTTGTATTTCTTCAGAAAAAAAGATCCGAACCGTCCAACTAATTTTAATCTTAAAGTGATGCATTGGATTAATCGCATTGCTATCATTATGTTTTTGGTTGGAATTATCATTAAACTCATACTCGTTTACCTTAAAAAATAAGCATGAAAACTATTTTAAAAACAGACGAAGCCCCAGCTCCGATAGGGCCATACAATCAGGCTGTATGGGCTGGAAATCTATTGTTTGTATCAGGTCAGATCGCAATTGACCCTGCAAGTAATGAAGTTATAAAAGGAGATGTGGCAGATGAAGCAAAGCAAGTAATGAAAAATCTGGAAGCCCTATTGACAGAAGCAGGGTTAACTTTTAGTAATGTAGTGAAAACGACCATTTTCTTAAAAACGATGGATGACTTTGCAAAGGTTAATGAAGTTTACGGAGGCGCATTTACCGGGAATTATCCGGCGCGTGAAACTGTAGCCGTTGCTGGCTTGCCTAAAAACGTAAATGTTGAAATTTCAGTAGTTGCCGTAAAATTTTAAGTATTGACGAACAATAAAAAGTCATATAAATATTTGATTGCCGGTGCGGCGTCAGCAATAATTTGGGGGTTCTTTTCGATCCCCCTTCGTAATTTAAAGCAGCTCCAGTATAATGCTGAAGAGATATTAATTTATAGAGTCATAACCTCATTGCTTCTTATTTGGTTGGCTGCAGTTTTTTTTCGACGCGACAAAATAAGACAAGATGTTCAATACATAAAAGGGCTATCTACTCCCAAGCGACGACGAGTACTTTGGCTTAGTATATTGGCCTGCCTATTGGTAACCGCTAACTGGTTTTCTTTTATTTATGTAGTAAACAATGTTAGTTTGCGTGCAGGAGCATTTGCCTATATGGTTTGTCCTTTGCTTACCGCTCTTGGCGGATATTTCTTTCTGAAGGAACATTTAAATAAACTAAAATTCATATCGATAGGGCTAGCATTAGTTAGCATTTTCTTGTTGGCCATGGGATTTTATCAGGAAGTTGTATGGTCGGTGTTTGTGGCCGTTTTGTATGCAGGATATCTAATTATTCAACGTACCATTCAGAATATTGACAAGTTTAACTTTTTAGGTATTCAGCTGTTTTTTTCCAGCTTTTTCATTATCCCATTGGTAATAGCACATCCTCATGCATTCCCAATGCAAGTCGCATTTTGGATTAACATCCTAATCATCTCAATATTCTTTACCATTGTTCCATTATACCTGAGTTTATATGCTTTGATTGGTATTACTTCATCTACATTAGGAATTCTGATCTATATAAATCCAATTATTGCATTTGCTGTGGCATTCTTTTATTTTCACGAAACTGTTAACAGCATACAAATTCTGTCATACGGCTCTTTATTGCTTGCTGTTGTGGTGTTTAATTGGGAGTATATTAAAAAGTTGAAACCATCATCGGCAGTTATCGAATCTTAACTAATTATTGTTTTGGAAAGAATGAGTTTTTTTAGCACACCCATTGAGTTTTTGAAAGGAGTTGGTCCCTCAAAAGCTGACGTGCTAAAAAAGGAGCTTAAGATCTTTACCTACAATGATCTGCTGCGCCATTACCCTTTTCGATATATAGACAGAACTCGCTTTTATCTGATTTCAGAAATCACTCCCGATATGCCTTATATCCAAGTAAAGGGAGTGCTGATCTCAAAACAAGTTATTGGGGACGCTCGTAGAAAACGTCTTTCCGCAATTTTTCAGGATGAGCGGGGTGGAACTATTGAACTTGTTTGGTTCCAGGGAGTAAAATTTGTAGAGAAAACCATTGTTGTTGGTAAAGAGTACATTGTTTTTGGCAAGCCTAATTTTTTCAATAATAAACCTAGCTTACCTCATCCCGAGCTGGAGTTGGTTGCTGAAGCCAAGAAAGAATTTCAAACGGCGCTCCAGCCTGTTTACTCATCTACCGAAAAATTAAAGGCTTTTTTTCTGGACAGCAGAGGCATTATGCGTTTGCAGAACAATTTGCTGGAGCAGGCCTTGCCTCATATTACAGAGAATATGCCCTCAGCGGTAGTTGAACGTTATAAAATGCTGCCACGAGTTCACGCGTTGGCTCAAATACATTTTCCGACTAGTCCAAAGCTTTTACAACGCGCACAAGCAAGGTTAAAATTCGAAGAGTTCTTTTTTATTCAACTTCGCTTATTGTTTAATAAGAAAGTAAACAAACGGCTGCACAATGGAAATGTTTTTTCTACTGTGGGCAATCATTTCAACGGTTTCTATAAAGATCATTTACCCTTTGAACTCACCAATGCTCAAAAAAGGGTATTAAAAGAAATTCGTTTGGATACCATTTCGGGTATGCAGATGAATCGTTTGCTTCAGGGAGATGTAGGTAGCGGTAAAACGGTAGTAGCACTGATGTCGATGTTGCTGGCTATTGATAACGGTTTTCAAGCTTGTTTAATGGCGCCTACTGAGATTCTGGCTACTCAGCATTATAATTCTATTGCCCAGTTATTGCAGCATTTTGATCTTGAAGTTGGACTGCTTACCGGATCTACTAAAATTAAGCAGCGCCGGATTATACACGAAAAATTAGAAAACGGAGAGCTGAAAATACTGATTGGCACTCATGCCTTAATTGAAGACAAGGTAAAGTTCAATAATTTGGGTTTGGTAATTATTGACGAGCAGCATCGGTTCGGTGTTGAGCAACGTGCCAAACTTTGGAAAAAGAATGTGCGACCACCGCATGTGTTGGTTATGACGGCTACTCCCATTCCGCGAACCTTAGCCATGACTTTATATGGCGATTTGGATGTGTCGGTTATTGATGAGTTGCCGGCAGGTCGAAAACCGATTCAAACCATGCATAAGTTTGATAGTAGCCGTTTGCGGCTATTTGGCTTTTTAAAAGAAGAAATTGCAAAGGGCCGACAAGTATATATTGTGTATCCATTAATCGATGAGTCGGAGAAGATGGATTATAAAAATTTAATGGATGGATTTGAAAGTATTTCCAGAGCATTTCCACCTCCCGAATACCGATTAAGCATCGTGCATGGTAAAATGAAGCCCGCCGATAAGGATGCGGAGATGGAACGCTTTAAAAGAGGTGAAACTCAAATTATGGTGGCTACCACGGTGATTGAAGTAGGAGTGAATGTGCCAAACGCATCGGTAATGGTGATTGAGAATGCCGAGCGTTTCGGATTGGCGCAGCTGCATCAATTGCGTGGCCGGGTAGGTAGGGGAGCTGAGCAGTCTTATTGCATTTTAATGTCGGGCAATAAGCTTTCTTCAGATGGGAAGATCCGATTGGATGCCATGGTGCGCACCAACGACGGATTCGAAATTTCGGAAATGGATTTAAAACTCCGCGGTCCGGGTGATTTGGAAGGAACGCAGCAAAGTGGAGTGCTTGATTTGCACATTGCCGATCTAGCTAAGGATCAGGCTATACTTGCCGAAGCACGCGTTTGTGTAGAGGGTTTACTTGCCGACGATCCTGAATTAATGAAGCCGAGTAATCGTACCGTTCGCAATTATTTTGAACAGCGTGGCGTCAAAACGATAAGTTTGGAAAAGATATCCTAAAGAATAGTGCAATAGTTCGTGTTAACACAACCAAACTAAACCTGATTGCAGCGGAAAACCCACAGCGAAATAGGGAAATGTGTATTGGAGCGTGGATTTGTAGCGGAAAGCAGGACTGCCAGCGCAAAATAGCTAAGAATCACATTTACAATTAAATAGTAAAACCAAAACTATGAAGAAAATTTTAGTTCCTGCTCTCATCTTTACCTTTTTTACGGGTATTGTTCAGGCGCAAACCGATTCAGCGGTGGTGAAAAGCATCTTCACCAACATCCTCACTGAAGGCAAAGTGTATGACAACCTAACGTATTTATGTACCAAGATTGGCCCTAGGTTAAGTGGATCAGCAAATGCGCAGAAAGCCGTTGAGTGGACCAAAAAAGTTATGGAAGAACAGGGTTTCGACCGTGTTTTTTTACAAGAAGTAATGGTGCCTCATTGGTTGCGCGGAGCTAAAGAAACCGCTTGGTTTAATGCAGGCTCAGGAAAACAATCGGTTGTTATTGCTGCCTTAGGCGGTTCGATTGCTACTCCTAAAGACGGGGTCGAAGCGGAGGTAGTCGAGGTGAATTCTTACGATCAATTAAAGGTTTTAGGAGAGGCGCAGATTAAAGGGAAATTCGTATTCTTAAATCGCCCGATGAACCCTGCCAATGTGGATATTTCTGAATCGTACGGTGAAGTCGCTTCGATGCGTAATACAGGAGCAAGTGAAGCTGCGAAGTATGGAGCTGTAGGTGTTATATTTCGTTCAATCACAACGCTGATCAATGAATATCCGCATACAGGAGCTATGGGTTATACTTCTGAAAATAAAATCCCGGCTGCTGCTATATGTACCCGCGATGCTGAATTGTTGAGCAAGCAACTAAAAGCAAATCCTAAATTAAAATTCTACTATAAAATGAATTGCCAAACATTGCCTGATGTTCAATCATACAATGTAGTAGCTGAAATTAAAGGTTCTGAATTTCCTGATCAGTACATTGTAGTGGGCGGTCATCTTGATTCATGGGATCTTGCACAAGGCGCACAAGATGATGGCGCGGGTGTAATGCAATCGATCGAAGTATTGCGAACGATTAAAGCGTTGGGAATTAAACCTAAACACACCATCAGGGCCGTTTTGTTCATAAATGAAGAGAATGGTGCGCGTGGCGGACTAAAATATGCTGAATTAGCCAAGCAAAACAATGAACATCATCTGGTTGCAATTGAATCGGATGCCGGTGGGTTTACGCCTCGTGGTTTTGATATTGACGGGCCTTCAGCAGTTTTGACGAAAGTACTAAGCTGGAAAGCTTTATTGGATGCTTATGGGCTTAGTCAAATTAAGTTGAGCGGCCATGCCGGTACTGACATTGGTCCGTTAAAGCCAATGGCTACGGCCTTGATTGGTTTTAGACCCGACCCTCAGCGTTATTTCGATTTTCATCATGCTGCTAATGATGTAATTGGCAATGTGAACGAACGGGAGCTTAAATTGGGTGCTGCTTCTATGACCATGTTGGTTTACCTTATGGATAAATATGGCTTAAAAGAAGTTAGTCAATAGTCAAAGTCCATAGACTATAGTCGATTGTCCATGGACTATGGTCTATGGATATGATAAATATGAACCATTAACTAGTCCTCAGTAATTTATAATTTCTTAAAAAATAAACCGTGCCGTCCCAATCTTCAATTAACACCGATGCCTTTGCATCCTTACGTTATCCCGAATTCAGGTCTTATTTGAGTATGCGTTTTTTCCTCACGTTTGCCCTTCAAATGAAGGCCGTACTTGTGGGCTGGTTTATTTATAGTTTAACCAAAGATCCGCTTTCCTTAGGGATGATCGGATTGGCTGAGGCCATTCCTGCTATTTCGATCGCCATGTTTGGCGGTCACGTTGCCGATCGGTCGGATAAAAGGAAACTCCTTTTTGGAGTGATTTGCACCATTATTTTAGCAGCGACTTTGCTGTTTGTGGTTACGTTGCCATCTATGCAATCTCGGATTGATTCGCATAGGCTGGAACTGATTATCTATATAGTAGTGTTCATTGATGGCTTAGCCAGGGGCTTTTTTTCTCCCGCAGCATTTTCGCTCATGGCATTTATAGTACCCCGGGAGTTATATCCTAATTCAACATCGTGGAACAGTTCAAGCTGGCAGCTGGCCTCTGTGGTTGGTCCGGCAGTAGGCGGTTTAATTTATGGGTTCTTCGGCATCTCGGTAACCCTTGGAGTGGTTATTGGCTGTATGCTCATATCGCTTGTTAACGTTTTCATGTTAAAAAGCCGTCCTATTCCTCCTGCTGAAAAAGAAGAAAGCATTTGGAATAGCTTAGGCGAAGGAATTCATTTCGTGTTTGGAAATAAAATGATGCTGGGCGCCATGACCCTCGACTTGTTCTCTGTGTTTTTTGGAGGAGCGGTTGCCCTGTTGCCCATCTTTGCAAACGACATTTTAAAAGTAGGCGCCGAAGGTTTGGGTATTTTAAGAGCGGCTCCTTCAGTTGGGGCGGTGCTTACCATGTTGGCCATGACACGTTATAGTCCGGCTAACCAACCGTGGCGAAATTTAATTATTGCAGTTTCGGGCTTTGGAATCGCCACCATATTGTTTGGTTTGTCAACAAACCTCTACCTTTCTTTATTTTTTCTGTTCCTTACGGGAGCATTTGATAGTGTGAGTGTTATTGTTCGGTCAACCATTTTCCAGATGCTTACACCCGATCATATGCGCGGGCGCGTTTCGGCGGTAAACAGCATGTTTATTGGTTCATCCAATGAAATTGGCGCATTTGAATCAGGAGTAACAGCTAAACTCTTTGGTACTGCGCCGGCTGTAATTTTTGGTGGCTCGATGACCCTGTTAATTGTAGCCGGAACCTACCTGAAAACCAAAAGCCTGATGGGCGCCAGACTCATCGGTAAGGAAATCGTTGAATAGCTTTTTGATTGAATTGCATTGAATAATTTGACGATCCGGGTGTTCTGCCGCCCGGATTGTTTTTTAATACGACTTGAAAACCAAAAATCAGTGCTATCAATTCCTCGTCCTGCTTTCATTCCAAGTCCTCACCCCGCTGCTCCATGCAACGCTTCGTTCCGGGCTTTACATTCAATCAGGTTTAGGAGTACGGGTTCATCTTGGTTAAAGTTACTTAGGGTCTTTAAATGATTTTTTAATTCTTTGCGAAAATGTTATATTGATAATAGTTAATATATTTTATCTATACTAAAAACATTTTCTTATGCCATTAAACGATTTAATGAACCAGCATTTTACTGCTGTTGAAATGTCAGTCATCGATGGTGCGCTGAACACGATTCAAAACACATTACAGGCAAAATGCCGCAATTTGAGTCCTGAAGAACGCGTACAGCTGGGCAGTATTAATGAACAAAACAAGTTATTGGTAAACAAAGTGCGTGATTATAACATTGCGCAACCCGCCATGCGTAGCCCGGATGTAAATTGGGTGGAATTTGAAGCCGATTGGCAAGACCGAAGTTTTTTGGATACCCGTTTGGACCGCATTAACATGCTGGCTGAAATGATGATGGATACCAAAATACTACACGATTCCGACAACTATCAGCATGCATTACTGGATTACAAGTACACCAAGTACAAAGCCGATACGGATGCAGGTGGTTTTAAAACGAAGTGTGAAGATATTAAGCAACTGTTTCCGAATACCGGAACAACATTAAAGAAAGAGTCAACACAAGAGCGTGCTGTTTAAGTCGAACTCTTGTACCTAAAAAGGTGTTGGGATAATCAATCCCGGCACCTTTTTTTATTAACAGCCGATCCTCTAAATTTTTAGCTTTTCTATTCAATGTTTTAACAGCCTAACCTAAAAAGTTGATTGAACAGGCTAACCTTTTGCCAATTAGTCCCTACTATTTTAACTGTTTGACTTATCGATTTAGGTTGCCATCCTAAAATTTTAAGCGCCATCCTTAAAATTTTACCTTGTGAACCCTAAAATTTTAACTTGATTAGTTAAAATTTTAGCCCAGCTTGCCTAAAACGTTAGCCTGTCAACCTAAAATTTTACCTTGTGAACCCTAAAGTTTTAGCCTGGCAACTAAACTTTTATCCCTGTAAGCCTAAAACGGTGGCGCGGGAGCCTAATGCATTAGCGTGCTTGAACGCAAGTGCGGACGATTTGCAACTTGCAAATTCCAATACGTTAAATTACTTTCGACATGCTGGACAATTGAGCGGAGTCTTCTTCGCACCTGCGTCAAACGCAAACCGTTAGAAGCAATCCCATCTGTTTTAGTGAAACTGGCTCCTTCGGCTAACGCTATCGCTTCTTATGCCTCTTGAAGGCTAGTTTCTGGACCAAAAAAGAAAACTACGGATTCGAAAACAAATCGATAAATTCACAATTCCAATGAACAACAAGACCGTAATCTTAACCGGTTTTTCGACAGCAGGAAAATCACATTACTTAAGAGAAATCTGTAAAATCAATCTGTACCCCATTTACTTTCTGGACTCGGACAAATTCGTATCAAAAGAATTTGACGGACATATTTATAACATCTTCATGAAACTAGGACGCGAAGACGCTATCAGATACATCGAGACTAAAGAGCAAGAATTTATTCAACATCTTTCAGACATCAAAGTTCCGACATTAGTAGCAGCTGGACCTTTTTTATTAATTCGCGACGGTTGGGACAACTACGTTACCAACTTTCGACCACAAATTATTTATTTGAAAAAATCCTTAGAAAATATCCACAAAGATTTGTCCGCGCGAAAGGCAGATCAGAAAAACACACTTGATGTAAGAAATCCAAATTTTGGAAGCTGGGACTTAAGCGTAACGACCGAAATAAAAGACGGAACTTATCAAGACATTCCCGACTCCTCTGCTCTAGCCAATATTAAAGAACATCTTACTCGCATTGTACCAATTTATGAAAAGTTCGCTCAAGAAACTTATGACTCCGATCAATTAAGAAACAACGCAGACAAGAGTAACGCTTTAACATCGACAATTATTGAAAAACTTAGATAAACTGTGTGCGTCTAGCTGCATATAACAACGGTCTAGCGCCATTTTTTGCGCAGTTACGCTCAAATGCATAAATTGGATAAGCAAAAAACGGCACAAGGCCGCCAACCGTTAGTTGCAATCCCATCTGTTTTAGAGAAACTGGCTCCTTCGGCTAACGTTATCACTTCTTATGCCTCTCGAAGGCTACCTGTTTCTGGATCAAAAAAGAAAACTGGGCATGGTTAAACGGATTCGAAAACAAATCGATAAATTCGGCCTGACTAATTAAGATCTGGGCTTTGAGATCCTTTAATGGCATCTTTTTTAACGTTAGTCAGAATGTTAAACCGGACTATTTGCCTTTAAGATTATAAATGACCTTGAAAAGAAAAATTCTGCTGATACTCCTGTGGATGATCAATACCAAAATTGCTATTGCTCAAATAGAAATATCTAAAATTGGTTCTATCTTTTTGCCCATCGTTGGGCCAATTCTATACTTCAAAAACAAGAGTAAATTGCTCAAAAAGGTGAACGCATAATAGCTAGGCTTTCCTCTTGTCCGCAGGGCATGAGATGAAAGCCGTGACGAAACCGTTGGTAGCTGGCGGTGCTGTTTAGTATGGGGTTATCGAAGAAAGAATTGGGGCAATTGCCGGCGGCCATTTTAAGAAGATGCCGCCTGTAAATCTGCAAACCGTTACAGGCAATGCCAAATTCATGTTTTTTAACGCTTACCACTTCCTAAAAGCGAGATTTCAATCGACCTCTTTTTAATTCAAACTGAACTTTTATTAAGTTAAAAATACTACAACCCATTGATTATCAAATAATTATGATTAATTTGAGGTTGGTAATTGAAAATTCAAATTTTAATTATGTTTAACCTAAAGTAAGACATTATGAAAATTCTCAGACTATTTTTGCTCAGCTTATTTATGATAATAATCTGTAGCTCAGCCATTAATGCACAACAATTAGGGGTCAGGTCAGGATGGAATTTCTCTAAGGTCACCGGTGGAGACTTGCCTGATAAAGACAATAATAATGGATGGTACATTGGGGTCACCTATGAAATGCCTTTCATCGTAAAAGACCTGCTTTATTTAGTGCCGGAAGTGCAGTACTCACAACAAGGTTTTGGAAATGTTAATCTTGATTATATCAGTGTTCCGATACTTGCAAAAATATACCTCGTTAAAATAATTAGCCTGGAATTAGGACCGCAATTTGGTTTCAATATAGGTGACAATGCTCCGGCAGATTTAAATTATAGCATTAAAACTTTCGATCCAGCTTGGGCAGCCGGATTGGCTATCAATTTACCTTTTAGACTTTCCATCAGCGGACGCTATGTAGGCAGTTTTAGCGAAGTTGTAGAAGGTACCGGTTCTAAAAACATGCTTTTTCAAGCTGGTTTATCTTTTAGATTTAAATAAACAATCACAGTACAAGGATCTTGTAAAAAAATCTTCGGCTAAAATCCGAAGATTTTTTGTTTTACATGATTGTTTCAATGAATTTTCCAGTCAAAAAATTAGTTATAATAAGCGAATTTTTGTTGCAGAAACTAATTAAAGAAATGGTAAGCAGACAAGGATAAAGCCTTGCTATTTATCTATTAAAATGTGGAATACTTAAATTTTTGGCCGCCCACCGAGGCTTCGTACATTACACCGCCTTTTTGCTGGGTAAAAATCATAATTCCGTTTGTATACTTTGCATTTGCTGAAGCACCTGATTTTGCCGCCACAGCTGAAGCCTGTGCTGAGAATTCAACTTTATTGGCTTTGAAATGATCCAGAGCTTCCTTGTTTTCAAAAAATATGAGTTCCCTGTATGCTTGTCCCCCAAATTGAAAACCTACTGTTACTTGTGACATCTTCGCTTTTCCTACCATTTTGCCTTTTTCATAAACGATACCATTTCCAGAGGCACCACCCACGCCCACTGCTCCCTTGCCAACATTGGGAAGAATCACATATCCATAGGCCCCTTCAAACACATTTTTCAATAAGGGATCAGTATGAATAAAATCGGCTTTGGCACTGTCACAATCAGCAATTATTTTTTTTTCTTTGTCTGATTGAGCTACAGCAACAGTTGCAATTAATAATAAGGAAAATATCATTATTGATTGCGCAAATGTGGTAACGAGGTACTTTTTCATAGCGGTCAATATTTAATGAATAATTATAAGGACAGATCGCCTTTCACAACTAATTGATATTAAAGTTAATATATAATTGTCTGAAAATGTTTTAACTCAAAAAAAAATCATTCAAATTAGTCAGTTAAATAAGGGGTTTTAAAACAGAGATGCAATCATTTCATGCTATACTATATTGCAACGCCAATAAAACCATTGAATCATATATTTTAAACCATGATAGTACCAGTAGTACCAACCGACAGAGAAATAATTGAAGGAGAGATTGCAAGCTACTGGATGGATGATGATGGAGTTTTAGTCTCCTTGTCCAAAAGTCCTAAACGCACCGTTGAAAACATTCGAGGGAATGTTGAGCTGGTAAAACGAATTACCGGCAATAAGAGAGTTCCCTTGTTGATTTACTTGTCGAACTCACCCGTTCCGGATAAAGAAACGCGTAAGTTTTCTACCACTCAATTGCCTGTTATTTATTCGGCAATGGCCATGGTTTCCCAACCAGGTCTTGCAACGTTCATAATGAATATACTCTTCAGTTTAAAGCCGCCTCCAATTCCGATGAAATCGTTTACTGATGATAAGGAAGCTAAAGAATGGTTGAAACAGTATTTGTAAAGGTGAGCGTGAATATTCCAACCAAATAAGCGTTAATCACATAATACTATGCAGTTTTGTATCACACTTTAGATCTCTTTTTCATGATTCTGCATCCGTGCATTATCATTTTCAATCTATTTGGATGGATATGGAAAAAAACGCGCAAAGCTAATCTTGTACTGTTGTTGCTTACTGCGAGTTCATGGTTTGTCTTGGGTATATTTAAAGGGATTGGCTACTGTCCTCTTACTGATTGGCATTGGCAGGTGCTTCGAAAACTTGGACAATACAATCTTCCTAATTCTTATATCAAGTACCTTTTACTACGTCTTACCGGCATTGATTTAAATGATCGATTGATTGACATTGTTACGGTCACATCTTTTTTTGTGGCGCTTGGATTTTCAGTTTATTTCAACCTTAAGAAGAAGTCAAAATCTTAAGCCGACAATAAATAAAAGACCCAATAGATTTGCTATTGGGCCTTTTCATTATTGTTCAAATACTTCTTCCTTTTCGCCGATCTGTTGTCTCCACATGGCGTAGTACAAGCCTTTTTGATCCAGTAATTCGTGGTGACGGCCTGCTTCGGTTATTCGGCCTTTTTCCAATACGAAAATCCGGTCGGCATGCATTATAGTGCTTAAACGGTGCGCTATAAGAATAGTGATGTGATCAGATACTTCCGATACTTCACGAATGGTTTTGCTGATTTCTTCTTCGGTTAACGAATCCAGAGAAGAGGTGGCCTCATCAAAAACCAATAAGTCAGGTCGACGGAGCAAGGCTCTTGCAATCGATAAACGTTGTTTCTCTCCACCCGAAACCTTAACACCGCCTTCACCAATTAAAGTGTCAAGTCCTTTATCGGCACGAGCCAGTAGGGTGTGACAGGCGGCTTTATGCAGCACGTTCATACATTCTTCATCGCTAGCATCAGGGCGCACGAATTTCAGGTTTTCACGAATGCTGCCCGAAAACAGTTGGGTGTCTTGCGTAACAAAGCCTATTTTTTCACGGAGTTCATCCAGATCGATTTTCGAACTGTTGATGGCATTGTATGAAATCTTTCCTTCGCCTGGTTGATACAACCCCACCAACAGTTTAACCAGAGTGGATTTGCCGGCGCCTGACGGGCCAACAAAAGCAATCGTTTCCCCTTTTTCTACCTTAAATGAGATGTCGGTTATTGCATTCCGGTTGGATGACTGATGTTTGAATGAAACATTGTCAAATTCAAGCAGATGGATTCGATCAACCAAGACAGGGTTAACTGGTTTAACATCTTTTTTAGTATTCAGAATATCTTCAAAGTTATTCAGTGAAACTTCAGCCTCACGGTAGGTATTGATGATGTTTCCGAGCTCTTGTAATGGTCCGAAAATGAAGAACGAGTAGAACATTAGCGTAAGAAATTGCCCCGGTGTAATTTGACCCTTAAAGATGAGGAAGATCATTAAACCGACAATGCTTGTACGCAATAAGTTGACTAACGTACCTTGTATAAAGCTCAGGCTTCTGATGAATTTAACTTTGCGCAATTCAAGACCAAGTATTTTAACGGTAGTTCCGTTTAATCGCTCGATTTCCTGTTTACCCAATCCTAAACTTTTTACCAATTCAATATTACGTAATGATTCGGTTGTTGATCCGGCTAAAGCAGTTGTTTCTGCTACGATCGTTTTCTGTACTTTTTTAATACGCTTACTTAAAACAGAGCTGATGAAGCCAAGTAAAGGAATAGCTGCAAAAAATACCGGGGCAATAATCCAGTGTACCCTGACGGCATAAACCGTAACAATTACGATTCCGATAATGGATACAAAAAGGATATTGATAAAGGCGCTGATCAATTTTTCTACATCGGTACGTACTTTTTGCAGTTTGCCCAATGTTTCACCGCTGCGCTGATCTTCAAAAATCTGATAGGGTAACTCCAAAGAATGGCTCAATCCGTCGGTATACATTTGTGCACCTACTTTTTGCACGATCACATTCACAAAGTAATCCTGAAAATTTTTGGCTACACGTGATACAAAGGCAACCCCGACCATAGCAAGCAACAAAAGGCCGGCACCCTTATAAAATTCATCAGAATTTGCGGTTTTTGCCTTCACAATATATCCGTCCATCATATGGCCGAATATATAAGGGTCCATCATAGAGAACGATTGGTTGATAGTCGCCAGTACGAGTGCCAGCGCGAGCAATCCTTTATATTGTTTGAGGTAAGAATAGAGAATCTTCATAATTTATGTTCAATGAAAGAAAAAAAGACATCCTGTCTATTACATCAATTTTGCATTAAGTAAAATAACAAAGAAACATCAAGAAAGATTGATGTTGGAACAAGTTTTTGTCAGAGAACAAAAAAGATGAAAAAACGAATAACTCAATGCGGCAATTTATCTCTGAAATAGCCATATACCCATGTTCCGACTATAGCGCTTAACAGCGTAATAGCAATTACCGGAAATCCGGCTCCAATTTGAGCGAATAATGGTCCCGGGCAAGCACCGGTTAGGGCCCAGCCTAAGCCAAAAATTAGCCCTCCAATGATTTGCCCTTTATTAAATGTTTTATCATGAAAAACAACTTTCTCTCCGGATAACGTTTTGATGTTGAGTTTCTTGATAAGAAATATGGAAATGATCCCCACCACTACCGCAGAACCGATTATGCCGTACATATGAAACGACTGCAAACGAAACATCTCCTGAATACGAAACCAGGAAATAATTTCAGCTTTAACAAATACAATTCCGAACAAAATCCCAATAACTAAGTATTTTAAGTTGCCGATAAATCTTTCGCTTGTATGCAACTCATTAGGCGATTCGCATTCAATGGGATGCTCAATTACAAATTCTTCTTGTTCGTTTAGTTCTTTGCCCATAACATTAAAACAATTTGAAGAGATAAGGAAAAATAAACCAGGTCATCGCAAACCCTCCAACCATGAATGATAGTGTTGCGATTAACGAAGGCCATTGCAAATTAGAAAGCCCCATGATGGCATGACCGGAGGTACAGCCACCTGCATAGCGAGTTCCGAAGCCTACCATAAATCCACCCAAAATCATAAAGACCAGTCCCTTCAAGGTAAATAGCTGATCGAAACTGAAAATATCAGCAGGCATTAAGTGTGAAAAGTCGGTAATGCCAATTGCTTTCAAATCAGTAACAGTAGAGGAGCTAATGGCTACTGGAGTGGGATTGCTGAGGAAGAATGCCGCTATAAAGCCTCCTAATGCAATACCTGTAACGAAGAAAAGATTCCACGATTCTTTTCTCCAATTATAGTTAAAGTAAGGAAGTTTAGCAGGAAGGCATGCCGAGCAGATGTGTCGTAAGGATGAAGAAATACCAAACGACTTATTGCCGATGAGCAAAAGTGCCGGCACCACTAGTCCAATAAGTGGCCCTGCAATATACCAGGGCCAAGGTTGTTTTACTATTTCCATTAGAGTTTACTCTGATTTTATGATAATTAAAACTATAAACATGCTTATAGTCTTATTCTTTTAGCTCAATTTACTCTGGCAAACAAAATCAGTTTTAGGAACATCCGTTTTGGCAATTGCACCAAAACCACCGGCAACTTCAGTAAAGTTATCGAAACCGCGAGCCTTTAAAATGGAAGCCGTAATCATAGAGCGATAACCACCGGCGCAGTGAATATAAAAATGCTCCTTATGATTCATATTGCCTATCCAGTCATTGATAGAATCAAGCGGCTTATTATAGGCCTCTTCAACATGCTCTGCACGGTATTCGCTTTCTTTGCGAACATCAATTACCTGAAGCGTGTCTTTTTTAAAGCGACTGGCAAATTCTTCAGCAGAAATAGTATCAATGGTTTCAACCTCTTCTCCTGAGTTTTTCCAGGCTTCAAAACCGCCATCCAAATACCCGATTGTATGATCATATCCTACACGAGCTAAACGCGTTACAGCTTCTTCTTCACGGCCCGGTTCTGTAATCAATAAAATGGGCTGTTTTAAATCGATCACTAAAGCGCCAACCCAAGCAGCAAATTGTCCGTCCAAGCCAATATTGATGGAGTTAGGAACATAACCTTTGGCAAATTCCTGAGGCTTGCGTGTATCAAGAACTAAGGCACCTTCGGCATCTGCTATTGTTTCGAATTCAGCAGGACTCAGTTTTCTTGATCCATGTTGCAATACCTCATCAATACTATCATAGCCTTTTTTATTCATCAAGGCATTTTTAGGAAAATATTGAGGAGGAGGAAGAATTCCTGAGGTTACTTCTTTGATAAATTGTTCTTTGCTCATTGGTTGGAGCGCATAGTTAACCTGTTTTTGATGACCGAGTGTATCCCAGGTTTCTTTACTCATGTTTTTGCCACAAGCAGAACCGGCTCCATGCGCAGGATAAATAATCAAATCGTCAGGCAAGGTCATTACTTTGTTTCGCAATGAATCATAGAGCATTCCTGCCAGATCATTTTGGGTTAAGTCCGACTTAACGGCAAGATCCGGACGCCCAACGTCGCCAATGAATAAGGTGTCGCCACTGAATAAGCTGTAGTATTTTCCGTTCTCATCAATCAGTAAATAGCATGAAGATTCAGGAGTGTGGCCTGGCGTGTGCAAAACACGGATGGTAATGTTACCGAGTTTGAATTCTTCACCGTCGGTTGCTGTATGGCTTTCAAATCCGGTTTCGGCGGTTGGGCCATAAACTATTGTTGCTCCGGTTTTTTTGGCCAAATCAATATGACCTGAAACGAAATCAGCGTGGAAATGCGTTTCAAATACATATTTAATTGTGGCACCTTCTTTTTCAGCTTTTAAAATATAAGGAGCAACCTCACGCAAAGGATCAATGATGGCGGCTTCACCGTTTGATTCTATATAATAGGCGCCTTGCGCTAAACATCCTGTATAAATTTGTTCTACTTTCATAATTATAAATAAGTTCTAAGCAGTATGTACAATGTCTTGTATAGCCACTTAATAAAATATTAAGTTGAATTTTAAATTTCTCTCACATCTCACATTTCACCAAGTTTATAAACAGCTCTGTTCCCATTCTTGGTTTGATTGAATTATAACAATTTTCAAAAGTCTTAAACTCAAAATTACGTTTAAATAGCGAAGAGTACTCATCTGCATTTCCCCCAAAAGGAGGTCCGGGCATTTCAAATTCCCTATTGAATAATAAACCAATAAGTTTTCCTTTTGGTTTTAGCAGCTGATACATCTGTTCTACATATTTATGACGTAAAGCAGGTTCCAATGCACAAAAAAAGGTTTGTTCAATGATTAAATTATACTTTCCTTCTAATTTAAAAAAGTTGCCATGAACTATACTTAATCCGTTGCCTATATACGCATTCAGCTTTTCTTTCAAACGTTGAATAAGTGTTTGAGAGAGGTCAATTAATGTAATGTTGTTAAAACCTTGTTTTAATAGATATTCAGCTTCGTAAGCATTTCCACAACCGGGAATTAGGATGGCAATCGATTTGTCGTTCAATTGATCCACATAATTTTTTATCGGAGGGGATACCTCGCCGAGGTCCCATCCGGTATTATTCTGCTTATACCGTTCTTCCCAAAAGTGCTGATCTAATGCCTCACTCATTTTATAAATAATTCTTTAATGATGATGAATGATCCCATCACTAAAATAAACCAGCCAAAGGCAGGTTTCAATCGTTCTCCGCTGATTTTTTTTGACAGCTGACTGCCTGCCAATATACCAAATGCTGCTACTCCAAAGAACTTCAACATAAAACCCCAGGCCGAAGCTTGCATACCTGCGTGATTGCTTAAAAATCCAATTAACGAATTGATTGCAATAATTACTAATGAGGTTCCAATTGCGCGTTTAATGGGAAGGTCGGCCATGATTACTAGTGCGGGAATAATTAAAAAACCTCCGCCTGCACCAACAAGCCCGGTAATTTCTCCTACAAAAAAGCCCTGAGCAATTAATAAGATATTATTAGGAACATGGACTTCTTCAATTTCCGTATACTTTGGTTTTTTAATCATTGAGTAGGCTGCGAATACCATTACGACTGCAAATAAAATCAGTAGAAATAATGATTTGTTGACATGAAGAGAGCCAATCGAAAACATGTAATCTGGTATCAGCTTAACAAGATAGGTACGCGTAATGAATACGGAGAAAACGGAAGGTAAGCCAAACATCCTGACACTGCGCCAATCGATGTTGTTTTGCTTTAAATGGCTCACCGAGCCAACCAGGCTTGTTAAGCCAACAATAAATAAAGAGTAAGCTGTTGCCTGCACCGTGTCAACATGAAACAGGTAAACTAATATAGGTACGGTGAGGATTGATCCCCCTCCGCCAATAAAACCCAAGGTAAGACCCATGATAATGGCTCCTAAGTATCCGATTAACTCCATTTAGATGATTTTTGATTGGTATGCAAAAATGCTGATTAAACAAATAAATTGGTTATGCAATCCAAAAAAAGGGAAAGCCATTAAGCTTTCCCTTTTTTTGGAATAGGAACAGGTGTTAACTCAATTGAGTTAACGCATTTTTTACGCGGGTGATACCTGCTTCAATATCTTCAAGAGACGCAGCGCCAATTGAAGCACGGAACCAAAACTCATCCTCAGAAGTTCCGAAGGCTGAAAATGGTACCAAGGCCATGCCTGCAGTCTTAATCAAGTAAAAGTTGACATCCGAGGCCGTTTCAAGTATTTTGCCGTCAGGAGTTTTCTTGCCTTTCATATCTACTTTTACAGTAAGATAAATGGCCCCCATCGGTTCAATTGAGTCTACATCAAATCCTTCTGCCTTCAATTGTTGGAATCCATTATGAAGCGCAGTTAAGCTTTTCTGAACTTTTTCTTTGAAATTGGCCATGTAGGTATCTACGTCTGCATTTCTTTTCAAGAATTTAGCAGTAGCAACCTGCTCAGCTTTTGGAGCCCAGGCGCCCATGTGACCTACGATGGTTTTCATTTTAGAAATAACATGTTCAGGACCAAATCCCCAACCTACACGTACTCCTGTAGCCGCAAATGCTTTTGAGGCGCCGTCAATGTATATGGTAAAGTTTTTTAATTCAGGACGAAGAGAAACCGGGTCGTGATGCGCATATTCTCCAAAAGTTAGCATCCAGTACATCTGATCGAACATGATGTAAAGTGGTTTTTCGCCTTCTGCACGTGTTTTGTTCTCGGCAATAACCAGGTCACAAATTTCTTCTAAATCTTTTTTAGAGAACATGGTTCCGGTTGGATTTAGAGGAGAACATAACGCTAATAATACTGCGCCTTTTACATGTGGAGCAATATCCGCTGCGGTTGGCATGTAATTATGTTCAGGCTTGGTTTCCAGCAATACCGGATTAGCTTGAGTTAAGTATGAATAATGATTGTTATTCCATGAAGGAGTTGGGAAAATCACCTTGTCTCCCGGATCAACAATAGCCAGATAGGTAGAATAAATCAACGGACGAGAACCACCGGCAATCATGATTTCTTTTTCTGCAGAATAAACTAAGCCTAAGCGCTCTTTCACAAAGTCAGAAACAGATTGTCGTAAGGTTAAAACACCGTCAGCAGGAGGGTAGTTAGTATGATGCTCGGCATAAGCCTTACCAATTTCTTCTTGTAAAGCATCAGGGATAGGATAAATAGCTGGATCAAAATCACCAACTGTAAGATTGCTAATGGCTTCACCATTGGCTTTTAGTGCGTTAACTTGCGCCGCAATCTTTAATATTTCTGAACCGATAAGGTTTTTGGCTAACTTAGAATGCATATAATTCTTTTTTTTGAAATCAGCCGCAAAGATAAAACTTTAGTTGGGAGAAATTCTTAACTAGATGTACCAATTTGGTGATATTCAGTGATTGTGAAATTGATTTAGAATGAGTGGGACTGTAAACATCCTATAACATATTCAATTTCTTATCTCTCCAGTACTTAAACATTCCCCAAGAAGCAACCCCTTCGTAAGTAATGGTTTTATCAGGGGCAATTTTAATAAAATAGGCCGCTGTCCATGTGAAAGGCGAAATGTCAGGAAAGGAGGTATATCCTGGATAGCCTTCTTTTTCATTAATCGGATGATGCGACACAATAAGTGTCATTGTATTATCAACAGGTTGTTCGTTCATAACAGCAATCATTGCTGCAAACATAGTTAGGCCAGTAACATTGTAACTATAATGATTGAGGCGTTTGTCAATACTTATAGTTGGTCCTGCATTAATTAATTGGGCGGTGGTTATAGCTCTGCAAAACTCACTGCTAATTACCCTTGTAATAGGCAGTTGAAGATCTTTAAAAATTTTGCCTAATTCCGTTGCCCTTTGCTTGCCTTGTATGTTAAGCTGTCTCGCCATGGTAGAGTCACAAGAGGTCCACCAATTGGACGGTCCTGTAGTTCTGCTGAAGTCCAGGCCATTATCTGCGTCGGCATGTCTTAAAATAATTGCATAAGTTTCTCCGGGTAGAGGTAGTTTTTGCAAAGTCTTCCAGCCCTGTTGATAAGCAAGAAAGGGATCAGTCGCGTGCCGTCCGTGAAAAGAGGCATAGGGTTGATCGAATGAACTGTCGGTCGCTCCCAAAGCATAAATCCTGGTTTTCAATTTAGGTAGATTTACCCAATTAACATCAATGGCTACGACTTCTGCAGAAGTAATTCTTTTAATAAGGCCAGTAGGTGAAATTTGAATTTTGGGATCGTTTGATGAGAATGTGGCCGAATCACTCGTCAGTATTTGAAAGTTGCCACGATTGACAAAAAGCAAATCCTCCTTAAATTCTATTGAGGTTACTTTAGGTTGAGAAATTTTAGGTGTATCAATTGAAGATGTTGGATTTAGCAATTGATCGCTTTTATTGCAGCTGATTAACCACAAAGCAGTTAGAGATAACAGACCAGGTAAATAATAGGCAAAAGGAATGGTTTGCTTTTTAATCAGGATGAACGACAAAAGAAATTTTGCTTTCATACGATGATTATTTTAAAACATAAAGTTACTCATCAATCAATTAGATTTCAAGGATTAGGGTATGTAATTGTATCTAACTGTTAATCATGTGTTTCTTTATGAAAAAGTAATTTTGCGCTTTCAGAAAAATATTCCGGGAGCGCTTTGATACTTACAAAACAAAACCTATCTTTGCAGTCCCATTTTAGGGAGAGTATAAAATCATTTTTAAACATTAATTTATAGCAAGTGAATACGTTAAGTTACAAAACTGTCTCTGCTAACAGTAAAACTGTTAACAAGGAGTGGGTCGTAATTGACGCCAACGCAGAGATTCTGGGGCGCTTGTCATCGAAGATCGCAATGATCATCCGTGGTAAAAACAAGCCTGGCTTCACCCCACACGTAGACTGTGGCGATAATGTGATCGTTATCAACGCCGACAAAGTTAAATTGACCGGTAACAAATGGACTGAAAAACAGTACGTACGTTACACTGGATACCCAGGCGGTCAGCGCTTCATTTCTCCTAGAGATCTGATGGTTAAGCACCCAACTGCAGTAATTGAAAAAGCTGTACGCGGTATGCTTCCTAAGAACAAATTAGGTAATGCGCTTATCAAAAACTTACATGTTTACGTGGGAACAGAACACCCGCACGCAGCGCAAAACCCTAAATCTATTAAACTCTAAAATCCAGGAGAATGGCAACTACAAACACATCAGGTAGAAGAAAAACTGCTGTTGCGCGTATCTATTTAAAGGATGGTAACGGCAGCATTATCGTTAACGATAAAGATTACAAAGTATACTTCCCTACTTTGCCTTTACAATACGTAGTTAACCAAGCGTTAGAAGTTTCTAACCAATTGGGTAAATACGATGTAATGGTAAATGTTCAGGGCGGAGGTATTGCCGGCCAAGCAGAAGCTACTCGTTTAGCGATTGCTAAGGCTTTGGTTGAACTCGATCCGGAAGTAAAACCTGCTTTGCGTGCTAAGGGCATCATGACCCGTGACTCACGTATGGTTGAACGTAAAAAACCAGGTCGTAGAAAAGCACGTCGTAAATTCCAATTTAGCAAACGTTAATTTTTTCGGAGGACAACTAACATGGCAAGAACTTCATATAATGATTTATTGGAGGCAGGTGTACACTTTGGACACCTTACCCGTAAGTGGAATCCAAAAATGGCTCCATACATCTTCATGGAGAAGAACGGAATCCACATTATCGACCTTAACAAAACTTTAGTAAAAACTGAAGAAGCTGCATCTGCTATTAAACAGATTGTAAAATCAGGTCGTAAAGTACTATTCGTAGCTACTAAAAAACAAGCTAAAGATATCGTAGCTGCACAAGCTCAAGCAGTAAACATGCCTTTCGTAACTGAGCGTTGGTTAGGTGGTATGTTAACTAACTTCTCTACTGTTCGTAAATCAATCAAGAAGATGACTAACATCGACAAGATGACTAAAGACGGTACTTTCGATAACTTATCGAAAAAAGAGAAATTAATGATGAACCGTGAGCGTATCAAATTAGAAAAAGTATTAGGTGGTATTGCAGACCTTAACCGTTTGCCAGCTGCTTTGTTCTTGATCGACGTTAAGAAAGAACACATTGCTGTTGCTGAGGCGTTGAAATTGAACATCCCTACTTTCGCAATGGTTGATACCAACTCTGATCCATCTAACATCGACTTCGCAATTCCTGCTAACGACGATGCTACTAAATCGATCTCTTTAATCTGTGGAGTAATCTGCAAAGCAATTGAAGAAGGTTTGGAAGAGCGTAAACGCGAGAAAGAAGAAGAGTCGGATAAAGAAGCGGTTGCTGAAGCTAAAGCTGAAAAAGGCGAAGGCCCTAAAAAAAGAGCTGAAAAATCAGAAGCTAAAACTGAAAAAGGCGAAGCTACTGCTGAATCAGCTGAGTAATATTTCTTAACTACGGGTTACGAGTTATAGGTTACGAGTTTTAATTAAACTGCAGCCCGTAACCTGTAACCCGTAATTATTTATTTGTAAACTATTTTAATAAAAAAAATATGTCAACTGTACAAATTAGCGCTGCCGACGTAAATAAATTACGTATGCAAACCGGCGCAGGTATGATGGATTGCAAAAAAGCTTTAACAGAAGCTAACGGTGATTTTGAAGCTGCTATCGATTTGTTACGCAAAAAAGGTCAGAAAGTATCAGCTGCCCGTTCTGGTAATGCTACTTCAGAAGGTGTTGTATTTATCAATGTGTCAGCAGATGGTACTAATGGTAAATTAGTTGCTTTAGCTTGCGAAACTGAACCAGTTTCTAAAGTTGATGATTTCCGCAATTTAGGTGAGGCTATTTTAGCTGCAGCTGTTGCTAACAATCCTGCTTCGATTGAAGAATTATCAGCAATTGTTTTGGCTGACGGACGTACCGTAGCTGAAACGATGACTGAATTAACCGGTAAAATCGGTGAGAAAATCGTTATTCAAGAGTACGAAAACGTAACTGGCGAAAAAGTGGTTTCTTACATCCACTCAAACGGTAAAATGGGTGTTTTGGTAGTATTTGAAGGTGCTCAAGGTGCTGATATTACTGAAGCTGGTAAAGATGTTGCAATGCAAATTGCTGCAATGAACCCAATCGCTGTTGATAAAGACGGTGTTGATGCGCGTACTATTGAGCGTGAATTAGAAGTTGCGAAAGACGTAATTCGTGCTGAAGGTAAACCAGAAGAAATGGTTGAGAAAATCGCTGCTGGTAAATTGAACAAATTCTACAAAGATTCTACTTTGTTGAACCAAGACTTCGTGAAAGACGGTTCTAAAACTGTTGCTCAAATGTTAAACGGTGTTCAAAAAGGATTAACTGTTAAAGCATTTAAACGTGCTTTGATTGGTTAATTAACCACTTTATATTATTAAAAACGGCTGTTTCTTACTTGAGGCAGCCGTTTTTATTTGGGATTAAATTTATTAATAGTGATACCTGCACTGCCACTTCTTCTACATAGTTATTGTTATAAACACTGCGGTGTGGCTTATTAATAGTATGTACAATTGTGCTTTTGGCTGAACAAAAGTTTCCAATAAAATACTCAATCTTTCTTATTCAACTCAATCATTAAAAGTATTTTTCTATTTTTGCGCAGTTTTTATCTCATCCAATGAATTATAAAAGAATACTACTAAAACTTAGCGGAGAGTCTCTAATGGGTAATAAGCCGTTCGGCATTGACCCGGAGCGTGTGAATCAATATGCAAAAGATATTAAGGCGGTTGCAGAAAGCGGCGTTGAAGTAGCTATTGTAATTGGAGGAGGAAACATACACAGAGGTTTAGATGCCGAAAAGGGTGGTATGGATCGTGTGCAGGCTGATTACATGGGAATGTTAGCAACAGTAATTAACAGCATGGCTTTGCAGGATGCGTTGGAAAAGGTAGGTATGAAAACACGTTTGCTTTCTGCTATTAAAATGGAGCAAATCTGTGAGCCTTTTATTCGTCGTCGTGCAGTTCGTCACCTTGAAAAAGGACGCGTTGTTATTTTCGGAGCTGGAACTGGAAATCCTTATTTTACAACGGATACTGCAGCATCGCTTCGTGCCATTGAAATTGAAGCTGATGTGGTATTAAAGGGAACTCGTGTTGATGGTATTTACACTGCTGATCCGGAGAAAGATCCTGAGGCGGTACGTTTTGACAACATTTCTTTCCAGGAAGTGTATGCTAAGAACCTGAACGTTATGGATATGACCGCATTTACTTTATGTCAAGAAAATAAATTGCCTATTATTGTATTTGATATGAATAAACCAGGCAACTTTATGAAGATTGCCAAAGGTGAATCGATAGGAACATTGGTTCAATAAAGAAGAAGGAAAAAAGGCAAAAAAGCAAAGACAAAAGCCATCGGAGTCTTTGGACATCACGACAAAAGTGGGTGGCTTAAAACTTTATACTTATTACTTTTAACTTAATAGAATTCATACTTTCTAAAAAGCAAATTTAAAAGACTATGGACGAGAAAATAAAAATACAATTGGATGATGCCAAAGGACATATGGAGAAGGCTTTGAATCATACCGATGGAGAATTGGTAAAGATTCGTGCCGGTAAAGCTATGCCTTCTATGGTCGACGGGGTACATGTAGAATACTACGGGTCTCCGGTGCCGATTACTCAAGTGGCTAGTGTTAATACTCCAGATGCACGTACAATTGTAATTCAGCCATGGGAAAAAACCATGATTTCGCCAATTGAAAAGGCAATTATGGAGGCAAACCTTGGTTTCAATCCACAGAATGACGGCATTGTGGTGCGAATTAATGTTCCTCCTCTAACCGAAGAGCGTCGTAAAGACTTAGTGAAAAAAGTAAAGGCCGAAGGTGAGCATGGGAAAGTAACTGTTCGTAACATTCGTAAGGATGCAAACGAAAAAATTAAGAAAGCTCAAAAAGACGGTGTTGCTGAAGATGAAGCGAAAATGGGAGAAGCTGAAATTCAGAAATTAACGGATGTTTATATCCTTAAAATCGACAAGCTTTGTGAAGCAAAAGAGAAAGAGATTCTAACTGTTTGATGCTTTTAAGACAAAAGATATAAGACACACGAATAAAGACAAGCAGTTGCAAATCTTTTGATAATAACATATTTGTAATATTAAAACATAAAAAGACGATATTGTATCGTCTTTTTATGTTTATTTACGAAGGATAGGCCAATACTCGTAACCAATAACCAATACTTGATCATGCAAAAAGGTACCTTATTTCTTATTCCTTGTGCTTTGGGTGAAAATGTGATTGAAAGGTCTATAGTGCCCGCTCTAAAAGATACGATCAATAAACTTGACGAATTTATAGTCGAGAATGAGAAATCAGCTCGTAAGTTTTTGAAAGAGGTAGGAATCGGTATTCCACAGAGTCAGCTTATTATTCATGATTATGGAAAGCATCAACGTGGTGGTGATCAGACAAAATTTTTAGCAGCGCTTGAACAGGGTAAAGACGTAGGTTTACTTTCTGAGGCTGGTTGTCCGGCCATTGCCGACCCCGGAGCCGATATTGTTGCCCTGGCGCATCGTAAAGGTATAAAAGTGGTGCCATTTGTTGGTCCCAGTTCATTATTGCTGGCCTTAATGGGATCAGGTTTTAATGGACAAGGTTTTGCTTTTAGTGGTTATTTACCGATCGACAAGGCTGAACGGTCAAAGAAAATTAAGGAGCTGGAAACCCTTTCTAAAAAGACGAATCAAACCCAACTGTTTATTGAAACCCCGTTTCGTAATAACCCTTTGTTTGAAGAAATTTTGAGAAGCTGCCAGGCTAGTACTGAACTTTGCGTTGCTTGTGACCTTACATTAGATACCGAGTTTATTCAAACTAAAACCATTGCCGATTGGCGTAAAAAAACACCCGATCTTCACAAACGACCAACGGTTTTTTTGATTTACAAAAGATAGGTTTAAGTAATAAGTTTTTAGTTGAAGAATAATTTCAAATAATATTATTCTTCAATCATTGTATCATTCTCTCATCAATCATTGTATCATTCTCTCATCAATAATTGTAAATGAACATCCTCGATAAAATTGTGGCGCGTAAACGCCAAGAAGTTATAGAAAACAAAAGTAAAACCGCTACAGCTGTATTGGAGCAAAGCGAATTTTTTGATCGTTCTTGTTACTCTTTACGCGAAGCCTTAACTAATCCTGACAAAGTTGGAGTTATTGCCGAGTTTAAGCGCCGTTCGCCTTCAAAAGGAATTCTGAATGTTGATGCGGACGTGGCGGCTACCACTCAAGCTTATGTTCAGGCGGGAGCTTCTGTATTATCGGTGCTTACTGATGTTGATTTCTTTATGGGATGCAATGAAAATGTGATGAAGGCTCGACGCGCCAATCAGGTTCCTATTCTTCGTAAAGATTTTACGATCGATGAATATCAAATCCTTGAAGCCAAAGCGATGGGAGCGGATGTAATTTTATTGATCGCCGCTATATTATCTCCCGAGGAAATAAATCGATTGGCCGCATTTGCTCATAGTCTTGGATTGAGCGTGTTGCTGGAAGTTCATAATAAACAAGAACTATTGCGCAGCATTAGTCCTCATTGTGATGCAATTGGAGTTAATAACCGTAATCTGAATGATTTTACAGTGAATGTAGAAACCTCGTTTGAACTTGTTGAACTTATCCCTACCGATTTTGTAAAAGTTTCAGAAAGTGCTATCAGCAAAGCAGAAACAATTATTGACCTTAAACAAGCAGGGTATTCAGGATTTCTTATCGGTGAAACCTTCATGAAAACCAGTGACCCAGGTAAGGCTTGTAAAGAATTGATCGAACAGGTCTATAAGTTGGAAAGTTCTAAAGTGAAAGGTTGAGAAGGATCTTTCAACTTTTATCTTTAAGCCATTAGCCTAATACCTTCAACCTCTAAATTTGTATCTTTGCAGCTGAGGAAAATCAGATGGCCAAAATACATAGTACCGCTAAAATTAAGGAAAGAGCCGTATTGATAGGGGTGATTACCCCGAACGAGACGGAAGCGCAAGAGCAGGAATATCTTGAAGAATTGGCTTTTCTTGCCGAAACTGCAGGAGCCGACTTCTTGAAAAGTTTTACCCAAAAACTACAACGGCCGGATTCCAAAACCTTTGTTGGTAGTGGAAAATTGGAAGAAATCATTGAATATATCAATGCTGAACAAGCTGATATGGTCATTTTTGACGATGAACTTTCTCCTTCTCAGCTTCGTAATCTGGGCAGGGAGATGAAGGATGTAAAGATCTTGGATCGCAGCAACCTTATTCTCGATATTTTTGCCAATCGGGCTCAGACTGCCCAAGCTAAAACGCAGGTTGAATTAGCACAATATCAATATTTATTGCCTCGATTAACACGTATGTGGACTCACTTGGAGCGTCAACGTGGAGGTATTGGTATGCGTGGACCTGGTGAATCACAAATAGAAACTGACCGTCGTATTATTCTGGATAAAATTTCTTTGCTCAAGGAAAAGCTACAGAAAATCGATAAGCAAAATGCTACTCAACGTAGAAATCGGGGTGAACTGGTTCGCGTGGCATTGGTAGGCTATACCAATGTGGGTAAATCAACCATCATGAACATGCTGAGCAAGTCGGAAGTGTTTGCTGAAAACAAGCTTTTTGCAACACTCGACACCACAGTTCGTAAAATCGTGATCGGCAATTTGCCGCTGCTTCTTTCTGATACCGTAGGCTTCATTCGCAAGCTTCCTCATCATTTGGTTGAATGCTTTAAGTCAACATTGGCCGAAGTTCGTGAAGCTGATATTTTGATTCACGTGGTGGATATTTCACACGCAAATTTTGAAGATCAGATTAATGTGGTGAACGAAACACTGAAAGAGTTAGAAGCCCTTGATAAGGAAGTGATCACTGTTTTCAATAAAATTGATGCATATAAGCCAGAAGATGGCGAAAATGGCGATTCTCTTTCTTTAGATGATTTCAAAAGAACCTGGATGGCCCATCATAATTCTCCGGCCATATTTATTTCGGCACTTGAAAAAACAAATGTAAGCGAGTTTCGTAAAATGATTTATGATAAAGCGCGTGCAATTCATTTGTCGAGATACCCTCATAATGGGCTTTTGTATAAAGATTACGAGGAATCTGATATAGAGGCGCAATAAAAAATACTAATTAACAGAACGGAGTGGTGGTGCGATTGTTAAGATCGAATCACCACTTTTTTGTTATTGCTAACTCCAAGTCCATACGTCTAAAATTATTACCTTTGCAGCTTATGGCTAAACCTAAATTTGTTCCGTTTGTAGCGGAAAATGTGGAGATAATTGACATTGCGCACGACGGACGTGCTATCTGCAAAGCAGGAGAAAAGGTAATCTTTGTTGAGAAAGGCGTACCCGGAGATGTAGTTGACGTAAATGTGAACTACAAAAGAAGGAAACTGTTCGAAGGAAAAATTGCTAATTTTCATAAGCCTTCAGCGTTACGGGCTGATCCGTTCTGTGAGCATTTTGGAATTTGTGGAGGTTGCAAATGGCAACACTTCAGTTACGAGGCGCAACTTAAGTACAAGCAGAAGCAGGTGGTTGATGCTTTGGAACGTTTAGCCGGATTAAGTACTGAAACACTTATTCCAATATTGCCTTCAGCAAAAACACAGTTTTATCGTAATAAACTTGAATTTACGTTCTCCAATAAGCGTTGGTTAACTGAAGAAGATATTGCCAGCAGAGAAGTAATTGAACAGTCGGATTCTCTTGGCTTCCACGTGCCGGCTCGTTTTGATAAAATCATCGATATAAAAACCTGCTATCTGCAAGGTGATCCGAGTAATGATATTCGTAATACCGTTCGCAGTTATGCCTTGGAGCATAATCTTGAGTTCTTCGATTTGAAAGAGCAACACGGATTATTACGCAACCTGATTATTCGTACTTCAAGTACAGGAGAGTTGATGGTAATTGTGGTGTTTGCCCGCCCCGACGAACAGGAAATTCAAGGTTTGATGAGTATGCTGGCTGAGCAATTTCCTCAAATTACGGCCTTGCTATACGTTGTAAATCAAAAGCGTAACGATACCATTTTTGATCAGGAAGTAATCACGTTCAAAGGTCAGGATCATATTTTTGAAGAGATGGAAGGAATTCGTTTCAAAATATCTCCTAAATCATTCTATCAAACCAACTCTGAACAAGCCTACAACCTGTATAAAATAACCCGTGATTTTGCCGATTTTAAAGGCGATGAGCTGGTGTACGATTTATATACTGGAGCAGGAACAATTGCCAACTTTGTAGCAAAAAAAGTGAAGAAAGTAGTAGGTGTGGAGTACGTTCCTGAAGCTATTGAAGATGCTAAAGTTAATTCACAGCTCAATGGGATAGAAAACACCTTGTTCTTTGCCGGTGACATGAAAGATGTGCTGAACGCCGATTTTGTGAAAACACATGGTAAACCTGATGTGATTATCACCGACCCGCCTCGTGCCGGAATGCACGCTGATGTGGTAGCCAGAATCAATGAAATTGAGCCGGAGAAGATCGTTTACGTAAGTTGTAATCCAGCAACCCAAGCCCGCGATCTGGAAATGCTCAAAGAAAAATATAGCGTAGAGAAAATTCAACCGGTTGATATGTTTCCACATACCGTACATGTTGAAAATGTGGTGCTGCTTAAGAAAAAATAAGTGAATTCGAGAGTGACAGATAGGGGTGATTATGTTTTTTTGAACAGACTATCTAATCCTCTTTCCTGATAAAAGAGTGGGTGATTGAATAGCAAAAGTGATAAAGAGTTTTATTCTATCATTTCAACGTTCTTTCATTCAATAATTATTAAAAGTATTTGCAATGATTGATCCGTTTTCTACTGAAGAAGAACAACCCAAAAAAGGACCAAGTCCGTTATTGAGTCTTGAAGCCGATCTTAAAATTTACAGAGAGCCGATAAGGGAAGTGGCCGAAGAAATTTTGCGTGAACAGTTTTCACGTTATCCGATTTTTGTGGCTCACCAACATGAAGTAAAGTTGGGTGAATTGATCCTTGATAAAAGCGAATTGAAAACCAATTGGAGTATTCAGGCTTCCACTCTGGAAGAGTTTGTGGAGAAAGGAATTATTCAGCGTGAACGTCAGGAGCTTTTTGAAAATAATTATAAAGATCCCAAACAGTTTATGTGCCTGTTTGTAGTTGTTCCTGAAGGGGCAAATTTTGTGTTTTATCCTTATTAGGAGTATTGAGATGTGGGTATTGAGTAACTGAGATAAAAAGAAAAACGTAGATAACTTGCTTTATCCTTCATCTTTGCTCTTTCTTCCATTTAACTTATTACTTTTAACTTTTAACTTTCCCTAATGGAACGTATTAAAATTTTAGATAAAAAACAGATCCAGCAAAAAATCGATCGTATTGCTTTTCAAATTTTGGAAGACAACTTCGATGAACAAGAAATCATTTTGGCTGGCATTGTCCCGCGCGGAAATAAGCTGGCCCAAAGATTAAAAAAGGTCATCGAAAAAATTTCTGATCTGAAAGTATCGGTTTTAAAGATTGAACTGGATAAAGAAAGCAGTTCATTGGTTGGAAAAACGGATATTCCGGTTGATCAATGCATGAATAAAGTTATTATCGTTGTTGATGATGTGTTGAATTCAGGTCGAACCTTGGTGTATGGTTTGGGCTTGTTCCTAAACATTCCTACCAAAAAAGTGCGCACAGTGGTATTGGTTGACAGGAGTCATAAGTTATTTCCAATTCATACTGATTTTGTCGGTATCGAACTTTCTACTGTTTCACAGGAGCATGTAACCGTAGTGCTCGATAATGAAGGGCAAGACGATGCTGCGTATTTAGAATAACTCTCTTTGTCGTGCTGAGGAACGAAGCATCTCGCTAATCTTTTGGAGATCTCTCGTTCCTCGGGATGAAAGTCTTGTTTCAAATTACAATCAATTTTTATGAAGAATTATAATTTTACTGCAACCGAGCGTTTTTTACGTTATGTTCAAATCGATACTCAATCTGATCCACATTCAGAAGCTTCTCCTACAACAGAAAAGCAGAAGAACTTAGGAAAAGTTCTTGTTGAAGAGTTACAGGCAATGGGGATTGCTGATGCTCATTTAGATGACTTTGGCTACGTGTACGCCACCATTCCTGCTACCACGGATAAAAAGGTGCCTGTAATTTGTTTCTGTTCACATATGGATACTTCTCCTGATTGCAGTGGCGAAGGTGTAAAGCCTATCGTTCATGAAAATTACCAGGGGCAAGATCTGGTTTTGCCTGATGATCATTCGCAAATAATCCGCATGGCTGATCACGTTGATTTAGCTGCACAGATTGGAAACGATATTATTACAGCAAGCGGAACCACTTTGTTGGGCGCAGATAACAAGGCGGGTGTAGCAGAAATCATGGATGCTGCTCATTACTTGATCAATAATCCACAAATAAAACACGGTACAATCCGTATTTTATTTACTCCTGATGAAGAAGTAGGTAAAGGAGTCAATAATGTGGATATGAAAAAACTAGGCGCTGATTTTGGTTATACGATCGATGGAGAAACATTGGGCGCTATTGAAAATGAAACGTTTTCTGCCGATGGAGTAACAATCGTAATTAAGGGCGTGAGTTCTCATCCGGGTTTTGCGAAAGGCAAAATGGAAAGTGCTATTAAAATTGCTGCTGAAATCGTTGCCAATCTTCCTACTGATACACTTTCTCCTGAAACCACTGAAGGCAAAGAAGGCTTCATTCATCCTGTAGAAATAAAAGGAATTGTTGAAGAAGCTACGGTTTCCTTTATCATTCGTAATCATGATGAAGAGAAATTGAAAGATCACGAGGATGTTTTAAAAGCAATCGCGGATGAGGTGATTAAGAAATATCCTTTTTCAACGTATGAGTTCAAGGTGCAACAGCAATACCGAAACTTCAAAAAAGTGTTGGATCAATATCCACAAATTGTTGAATTTGCATTAGAAGCTATTAAACGTAGTGGAGTAGAACCAAAATTGCAGAGTATTCGTGGAGGAACCGATGGGTCACGTTTATCATACATGGGTTTGCCTTGTCCTAATATTTTTGCCGGTGAGCATGCTTTTCACTCTAAACACGAATGGGTTTCAGTGCAAGACATGAATAAAGCCGTGGAAACAATTGTGAATTTGGCGCAAATCTGGGAAGAGAAAAGCTAGATAGCAGTCAATAGTTTATTGACCAATTGTTCGCTGTTTTAATGCATTGCTCCGATCTTGAGATCGGGTAATAAAAATAAAAGGCTTTGTTGATCATCTCAACAAAGCCTTTTTAATAAGGTTTATGCGTACTAAAAATTAAAAACGCTCAAACTGCGAGAAGAAGAAATTGCCTTCAATGTTAGCGTTCTCGTTTGAATCAGAACCGTGAATTGCGTTCGCATCAATTGATTTAGCGAAATCAGCACGGATAGTACCTGCATCCGCTTTTGAAGGATCAGTAGCACCAATAAAGGTACGGAAATCTTCAACTGCGTTATCTTTTTCTAAAATTGCAGCTACGATTGGACCCGAAGACATGAAGTTTACTAATTCACCATAGAAAGGACGTTCTTTATGAATTTCGTAAAACTTGCCAGCAATATCAGCAGAAAGTGTAGTGTATTTCATTGCCACAATTTTGTAGCCGCCTTTAATAATACGGTCTAAAATAGCGCCTGCATGCCCGTTTGCAACTGCATCAGGCTTAATCATTGTGAAAGTTCTGTTAGTAACCATTTCGTTTCAAAATTTGGCGCAAAGATACTTTTTTAAAAGTATTTATGGTAGTCTCAAGAAAAAGCATTTTCTTGCAGTCTATTTAAAAATATCATGCGTTCAAAATTATGTATAGCCTTAACGGCTTTGGCAATTATTACGTGCTCCTTTGATGAGGGCTTTATGAAAACAGCACGTGGTCTCTTCTATAAAATTCATACCACAACTCCTGGTAGTATAAAAATCAAGGAAGGCGATTATGTGAAGTTTAATTTGACTTATAAAACCGATAAGGATTCAATTTTAAACAGTACAAAGCCAAATGAGCCGGCAGCGGCAATTGTAAAACTTGATACCGTAATGGATCGTGCAAAAGTAATGGACGCACTCCTTTTGTTATCAAAGGGCGACAGTGCAACTTTTAAAGTAAGTGCCGATGATTTATTCCGTGGTGCACCTGAAGGAACTCCTCGCCCTGATTTTTTACAATCAGGACGTTTTATGGTTTATACGGTGAAAGTTGTGGATGTTAAAACTCCTCAGCAATTGGAAGCCGAACGTAAAGCAAATGCGGCTAAGCTTAAACTAACTCAAGATAATGCCATCGCAAAATATGCAGCCGCTCATAAATTAAAATTATTGACTACACCATCAGGATTGCGTTATGCCATTACCTTGAAATCTTTAAAAGGAACAACTCCTAAAGCAGGTGATACAGTTAAAGTTCATTACACGGGTAAATTTCTTGATGACAAAAAGTTCGACGCATCCTATGATCGTAATGAACCAATCGAATTTCCACTTGGCCAAAAATATGTTATTGCCGGTTGGGACGAAGGTTTACGTTTCGTTAAAAAAGGTGAAAAGGCTGTATTGGTAATTCCTTCGGCACTTGCTTATGGAGAGCGAGGAAGACCTGGCATTCCAGAAAATAGTGTGTTGGTGTTTAACATAGAAATGGTTGATATAAAAGCGAATAAATCTGCAATTACTGAAGTGAAAAAAAAGAAATAGATTTTAAAAAGAAGTAAGACGTCACAAAGCTGAATCGTCTATGTTTTTTTCTATCATTCTATTATGATCCGTTTGGTATATTCCATGGGGTCACTTGAAAAAACTAAGTATTGGTTAAAATTTGCTCTTGATTGTAATATATTGATGAAAGTAGATATGCCGAATTTCTCAAGAAACTGGATGAGATAGGAGGCAAGCTGTATAAACTACATACTAATTGGAAATCGAAATAATGATAAAGTCTAAGGTTAGAGGTCGTAAGAAAAAACTGACATCTTATTTCCTACATCTTACTTCTGTTCTTAATTCTCATATCAAATAGCTATTTTCGCAGCTTGTTATTAGATCAGATGCAGCCGATTACGTCCATTAAACCTATTCTTGAGTCGCCTAAACAGATTGTTATCACTACTCATCATAAGCCTGATGGGGATGCTATGGGTTCTTCATTAGGGTTATATCATTATTTGCTGTTGAAAGGCCACAATGTACACGTAATTACGCCTAGTGATTATCCTTTTTTTTTACATTGGATGCCGGGCAATGGTGAAGTGATTGTATTTACTGATCACGAGGATCGCTCAAAAGAATTGATTGATAAAGCTGATTTGGTTTTTTGTCTGGATTTTAACGGACTTAAACGTATCAATAAGTTAGGAGAGATCGTAGCGGCATCTAATGCGAAAAAAGTGATGATCGACCATCACTTAGAACCGGAAGGTTTTGATGACTATCGCTTATGGAATGCCGAAGCTTGTGCGGCATCCGAACTGGTATATGAGTTCATTGAATTAATGGGAGACAGATCGTTGTTGAATAAAAATATTGCCAGCTGTTTGTACGCCGGTATTATGACTGATTCAGGGTCGTTTCGATTTCCTTCGGTAAGCGCGCGCTTGCATCGCATCGTGGCCGATTTAATTGAAGCAGGTGCTGATAATGCGCGAATTTATGAATTGGTATACGATACTCATTCTGAAACACGTTTGCGTTTTTTGGGATATTGTTTAAAAGATAAATTGCAAGTATTTCCTGAATATCGTACCGCACTCATTTCACTAAGCAAAAAGGATCTTATTGATTATAATGTAGGTTCAGGTGATTCGGAAGGCATTGTTAACTATGCTCTTTCTATCAACAATATAAAATTTGCAGTCATTGCAATTGATCGCACTGAAATGATAAAGATGTCTTTTCGTTCTAAGGGTGAATTTCCTGCGAATGAAGTGGCTAAAAAATACTTTGAAGGTGGTGGACACCACAATGCTGCAGGTGGACAATCTTCACTCAGTTTGGAAGAAACCGTGAATAAGTTCATGAGCATTCTTCCTGAATATAAAGAACTATTAACTATTTAGAATAAATCGATTTAAATAAAAATGAAAGCAAAAATTGCAATTTTAGGTTTGGCCATTGCAGGTACTCTAGCATCCTGCAATAAAGGTGGTTTTAAAAAAAGTGATGTGGGTTTTATGTACAATATCCACACCGACGCTAACGGCGAAAAAATTAAAGAAGGTGATTTCGTGAAGTTCAACATGATCTTCAAAACTGATAAGGATTCTGTTTTACAGAGTTCATACCAAATGAAGCGTCCTTTTGAAGTATTAGTTAAAATTGATACTGCGATGGACAAAGAGCATGTAATGAGTGCTTTAACAATGTTGGGTAAAGGTGATAGTGCTACTTTTAAAATCAGTACTGACGATTTGTTTAAAGGTGCTCCAGAAGGTGCTCGCCCTAAGTTTTTGCCTAAAGGTAGTTCTTTATTGTACACCATTAAAGTTGAAGATGTAAAATCTAAGGCACAGATGGAAACTGAATTCAAAGCAAAACGTGATAAACAAAATGCTATTGATAAAGCTCCAATTGATGCATACGTTGCAGCAAAAAAATTAAACGTAACCACTACTGCTTCTGGTCTTCGTTATGTAATTACAACTCCAGGTGCTGGTGACCAAATTAAAGATGGTGATACAGTTATTGCTCACTACTCGGGTACTTTATTAAATGGAACTAAGTTTGATTCTTCATACGATCGTAAAGAACCGGCTACATTCTTAATTAATGAGCATGCAGTTATTCCAGGTTTCTATGAGTCGTTGAAATTGCTCAAAAAAGGAGATAAAGGTGTGTTCATCATTCCATCTGCTTTAGCTTACGCTGAACAAGGAGCAGGAACTATCCCTCCTAATAGCCCATTGGTATTCGAACTTGAAGTGATTGATGTCAAAGCAAAAAAATAAAGAAATTTAAAAACTGCGGATGTCAAAACCATCCGCAGTTTTTATTTAGTTAAATGCCCTTGTCTTGGTTTTTGGCTCTTTTGTCTAAATAATGATACTTACCGATACCCATACCCACCAGTATTACGCACCTGAAGATCCGTTGGAACGTGAAAAAGCAATTCAACGTGCCTTTACGAATGGTGTAACACGTCTCTTCCTCCCCAACGTTGATAGTGAAACAATACAGCAAGTTTATACGCTGGCTGATCAGTATCCTGACAACTGTTTCCCAATGATGGGGCTACATCCATGTTCAGTTAAGGAGAATTTTGAAGAAGAACTTGCAACGATTTATAATGCAATGCAAGGAAGAAAGATTTGGGCCATTGGGGAAATTGGCATTGACCTTTATTGGGATAAAACATTTTTAGTACAACAGCAACAAGCCTTTCGAATTCAAATTGAATGGGCTAAAAAAATGGATCTTCCTATTGTTATCCATTGTCGCGAGTCGTACAATGAAATTGTTACAATTTTGCATGAATTAAAAGACCCGAAGCTTCGTGGTATTTTTCATTGTTTTGGAGGAACCCTTGAACAAGCACAAGAAGTAATTGAGCTTGGCTTTCACCTTGGTATTGGAGGCGTGGTAACGTATAAAAATTCGGGGTTGGATAAAGTGGTGGGACAGATCGAATTGAAACACATCGTGCTTGAAACAGATGCCCCTTACCTAACACCTGTTCCATTCCGGGGTAAATCGAATGAGAGCAGCTATTTGACTTATATTGCTGAAAAAATTGCCGATTTACATCGCATACCGGTTGAAGAACTCGCTGCTATTACTACTGCTAACTCAAAAGTTGTTTTTGGAGTTTAATAGACATTGACGTTTATTTGTAAACCAGTTGATTTAACCTCATGACCAATATTTTAATTATCTATACCGGTGGTACCATTGGAATGGTGAACGACCCTAAAACGGGTGTGTTAAAGCCTTTCAATTTTTCAAATATCACCAGTAATGTTCCTGAGCTCAAAAGGCTCAACTATAATTTCGCCGTTCACTCTTTTAATCCCACGCTCGATTCATCAAATATGACTCCTGAGATTTGGGTTGAATTGGCCATTATTATAGAAGATAATTATAATAAATACGATGGTTTTGTAGTTTTGCACGGCTCAGATACAATGTCTTATTCGGCATCTGCATTAAGTTTTGCGCTGGAAAATTTAGGCAAGCCGGTAGTTTTTACGGGGTCACAATTGCCAATTGGAGAGATTCGGACTGACGCAAAAGAAAATCTACTTACAGCATTAGAAATAGCCGCTGCTAAAGATCAGAATGGAAAAGCTATGGTGCCGGAAGTATGTGTCTATTTTGATTACATGCTCTACCGAGGCAATCGTTCAAGCAAAGTAAATTCTGATAAATTCGAGGCTTTTTTCTCGACCAATTATACTCCGCTTGCTGAGGCTGGTGTGCAAATTAAATTCAACGAAAAATACATTCTTCCTCATTCTGAAAATCCATTAAAAGTTTATAAGTATTTCGACACTTCAGTTGGTTCAATTAAACTTTTTCCCGGCATGGATCATAAGTTTGTAAGCGCGGTAACAAATACTCCGGGTTTGCGAGCTATTGTATTGGAAGCTTTTGGCTCTGGCAATGCCAGTACTAACCCTCAATTTTTGGCTATTTTAAAAGAAGCTATCGATCGTGGAATTATCATTCTTGATATTTCCCAATGTAATGGAGGAACTGTTGATCTCGGTCATTATGAAACCAGTAGTCATTTAACTCAAATGGGCGTATTAAGTGGTTATGACCTTACTTTTGAATCAGCTATCACTAAATTAATGTTCATTTTAGGATTAAATCTGCCTATTGAGGAACAAAAAAAGATGATTGAAACTTCATTACGAGGAGAACTTACTAAACTCAACGGACAAGTCTAGTGAATGTACGTTGTACAGCTCATGCATTCGGATTATATTTGCAATCGCAAAACGAATTTGGATATTCTAAAATAATACATTATATCTACGGAAAAATTAAGAAGCAGCCCGGCTCAGGGATAAAACATAGCTCAACTGAATGCCTACTTTAGACGAAATTAAACACCCTATAGCTACTGAAATTGATCTTTTTGAAGAAAAATTCAAAGACTCAATGCAAAGTTCGGTGCCGCTGCTCGACAGAATTACCCATTATATTTACAAGCGTAAGGGCAAGCAAATGCGCCCGATGTTTGTGTTCTTTGCCGCTAAGGTATGTGGTGGAATTACCGAATCAACTCATCGTGGAGCTGCATTGGTTGAGCTCTTGCATACGGCTACACTCGTTCATGATGATGTGGTCGATGATGCGCATGAACGCCGCGGGTTCTTCTCTGTAAATGCACTTTGGAAAAATAAAATAGCGGTGCTGGTGGGCGATTTTCTGCTATCAAAAGGGCTAATGCTTTCGGTAGAACATAAGGAATACCGGCAGCTTGAAATTGTTTCCAATGCCGTACGTGAAATGAGTGAAGGAGAATTGCTGCAGGTTGAAAAAGCACGGCGGATGGATATCGATGAGGCTGTTTATTTTGAAGTAATTCGTCAGAAGACAGCATCTCTTATTGCTTCTTGCTGTGCATGTGGAGCGGCTTCGGCCGGAGCTTCAGATGAAATAGTGGAAAAGATGCGTTTGTTCGGTGAAAAGATCGGGATTGCTTTTCAGATTAAGGACGATATGTTCGATTTTGGTATTGATGATGTAGGTAAACCTCGCGGTATCGATATTAAGGAAAAGAAAGTAACACTCCCGTTAATTTATGCATTAAAAAATACGGATAAGGCTGAGAAGCGTCGTATGATGAATTTGGTCAAAAATCATAACGAAGATCCTGCTAAAATTCAGGAAATCATCAAGTTTGTTAAAACCACCGGTGGACTGGAATTAGCCGAATCAACCATGTTGGGTTATCAGGATGAAGCTTTTGCCATACTTAATACCTTTCCTGATACCGAAGCCCGGCATTCTCTGGAGCAACTCGTGCGCTACACTACTGAAAGAAAGAAATAAGTTGATAGTTCATGATTAATAATGGTAGACCATGAGCATCAAAAAATATTGTAATAACGATTAACTCGTAACTAATTAACCCAATAACCCAAAATGACAAACGAAAATTTATTTTTTGCTGGATTTCTACTCTTCATCGTTATTATGTTAGCGCTTGACTTGGGGATTTTCAATAAAAAAGAAAAAGTGGTTTCGTTAAAAGAGGCAGGGGTAATGAGCTTAATATGGGTTTCATTTGCATTTGGCTTTTATTTTCTACTTACTCAACGCGGAGAAATGATTCATGGAATTGACAGCTTTGAGAGCTTAAGAGAAATTATAGCAGCCCATAAACATAACATCACGCTAATTCCGAATGATTTTGATGCCAGTTTAGGTATCTATCGAAAAAACCTTGGTTTGGAGTTTTTAACAGGATACGTTGTTGAATATGCATTATCAGTCGATAATATTTTTGTAATAGTTCTGATTTTATCTGCTTTTGGAGTAGAGCAGAGGTACTACCACCGTGTATTATTTTGGGGAATATTAGGTGCCATCATCATGCGCTTTCTATTCATTTTCATTGGTGCAACCTTGATTAGTCAGTTCAATTGGATCCTATACCTCTTCGGTGGCTTTTTGGTTTACACAGGTGTCATGATGTTTGTTAATCGGAATGAAGATGAGAGAATTGATACTGAAAATCATCGAGTCGTAAAATGGGCATCCAAAATATTTGCCGTTTGGCCTAATTATGAAGGTAAAAAATTCTTTGTAAAGAAGCAGGGAAAGAATTTGATTACGCCGCTTTTCATCGTGTTGTTGGTCATTGAGTTTACCGACCTTATTTTTGCTGTCGATTCAATTCCGGCAATTTTTGCAGTCACGAAAGATCCTTATATTGTTTTTTTCTCGAACATTTTCGCCATACTTGGCTTGCGTTCCATGTTCTTCTTGCTGGTTAATATCATACATAAATTCCACTACCTCAAAGTTGGTTTGTCGGTATTGCTCATCTTTATCGGTGTTAAAATGTTGGCGCACGATTTTCTTGCCAACATAGGATTTACTACATCGCATTCACTCATCATTATTGTCAGTATTTTGGTAATAAGTGTTACAGCCTCCCTACTTTTTCCTAAAAAAGAAGAACACGCCTCATAATTTTTTTCGATAGAATTCGGGCTTATCCTCTTTTAACCTGCTTTTCTGTAATACAGCAGGATTCTGCTTGCTCAAAAATTGTTGAAATAAGCCTAAATAGCTATCTTTAAGGCCTTTTAGTAATTTTTATATGATAACAACAGATAATAAATATTCCGCGGCCGATTTAATGAAATTGGAAGACAAGTTTGGTGCACACAATTACCATCCGCTTCCTGTAGTGTTAGAAAAAGGAGATGGCGTGTATGTATGGGACGTTGATGGTTGCCGGTATTATGATTTTCTGTCTGCTTATTCTGCTGTTAATCAAGGGCATTGTCATTCAAGGATCATCTCCGCATTGGTTGAACAGGCTCAGAAACTTACGCTTACTTCTCGTGCTTTTTATAACAACACCTTGGGTGAATATGAAAAGTTTGTAACGGGTTACTTTGGTTTCGAGAAGGTATTGCCAATGAATACCGGTGCTGAAGCCGTTGAAACTGCTATAAAAATTTGCCGTAAATGGGGTTATGAAAAAAAAGGACTGCCTGAAAACTCAGCACAAATTATAGTGTGTGAACAAAATTTCCATGGCCGCACTACCACCATTGTTTCTTTTTCAAGTGATGAGGGGGCGAATAAAAATTTTGGACCTTACCCTTTGGGCTTTATCCGCATTCCATATAATGATATTAATGCTTTGGAAGAAGTATTAAAGCACCCAAATGTTGCGGGCTTCCTTGTTGAGCCCATTCAAGGTGAAGCAGGCGTATTTGTTCCTGATGAAGGTTATTTAGCCAAAGCTGCTGAATTATGTAAAGCCAACAATGTGTTGCTCATTGCTGATGAAGTGCAAACCGGCATTGCTCGTACAGGCAAACTTTTAGCCTGCGATCATGAAAATGTACGTCCTGATATTTTAATCTTGGGAAAAGCAATTTCAGGAGGAGTGATTCCAGTTTCGGCGGTGTTCTGCGATAATCACATTATGGAGGTAATCACTCCGGGAACGCATGGTTCCACTTTTGGAGGAAATCCATTAGCCAACAAAGTAGCGATTGCAGCACTTGAGGTAATTGCCGATGAAAAATTGGCTGAAAATGCTGAGCGTTTAGGTGAAATTTTCCGCGCTGAAATACAAAAACTTATAGATGAAACCGAGTTGTTGGTACTAGTACGTGGTAAAGGGTTGCTGAATGCAATTGTAGTGAATGATACTGAAGATAGCTCTACTGCCTGGGATTTATGTGTGAAGTTGAAAGAAAATGGATTGCTCGCCAAACCAACTCATGGTAACATCATTCGCTTTGCGCCACCTTTGGTAATGAACGAAGAACAACTTATGGATTGCGTTGCCATTATTCGCAAAACGGTATTGGCGTTTAAAAAATAAGATTGTTCGATTTTATATTAAGCCTCGGAGACCCTTCGAGGCTTTTTTGCTTTGAAATGGGCACTGCTTAATTTGTGTCATCAGGGTGAAAGAAATTTTCCTAAATTCGGAACCATTAATTATTCGAATGATTTCATACATCCTAAATAAGGTGTTTTACGGTTTGTTGGTACTTTTTGGAATCGTAGTAACCGTGTTTTTTCTGTTTAATGTGTTGCCAGGCGATCCGGCTCGTATGACGCAAGGTCAGCGTTCTGATGTGCAATCACTAGAGGCGGTGCGTAAAGAATTGGGACTAGATAAACCTCTTTCTGTTCAGTTTGTACTTTTTGTAAATGATATTTCTCCTATCGGGATTCATGAGGCTGATTCAGCTTTACAGGCAAAGTATCACTTTTCAAAGTTATTTCCGGTTGGGACCAACAAGGTGTTAGCATTGAAATGGCCATATCTTCGCCGATCGTATCAAACTAAAAGAGACGTTGCTGATATTCTGGCAGAAACCATTCCTAATACGTTGGTACTTGCCGTTACTGCGATGATCTTCGCTACAGTAATTGGAATTACGCTCGGCGTGATTTCAGCTATAAAAAAGGATACCTGGATTGATAAAGGGTCAATTGCCTTTTCAATCATAGGTATTTCAGCACCTTCATTTTTTGCGGGTATTCTCATTGCATGGCTTTTTGGTTTTGTATTAAGTAGATATACCGGGCTCAATATGTCGGGTAGCCTGCATAATTACGATCCTTTTAAAGGAGAAGTGCTGACAATGAAAAACCTGATACTGCCCATGATTACCTTGGGCTTACGTCCACTTGCCATCATCGTGCAGCTTACACGTAGCAGCATGCTCGAGGTGCTTTCGCAAGATTATATTCGTACGGCCCGCGCTAAAGGGTTGAGTAATTATTCAGTAGTATGGAAGCATGCTTTGCGCAATGCTTTAAATCCGGTAGTAACGGCGGTTTCTGGCTGGTTTGCATCGCTTATGGCCGGTTCTTTTTTTGTTGAATATATTTTTGGCTATAACGGACTCGGCAAAGCCACCGTGGATGCATTAGGTTTGTCGGACTTCCCGGTTGTAATGGGTTCAATCCTGTTTTGTGGGTTCATCTTCGTGTTAACTAATATTTTGGTTGATGTACTTTATGGTGTATTAGATCCGAGGGTAAGAGTGAGGTAGTCTTTGAGTCGGTAGTCCTGAGTCTTGCGTAAGGAGTAAGATGAGATTAAACGAACTGAGGACTGATTGTTAAGGACTGTGTACTTTTTTTGATAATTTTAACAATAAACAATGCGAATTTTCCTCATTGGCTTCATGGGTGTTGGTAAAACAACTTTCGGTAAACGATTAGCCAAACGCTTAGCGGTTCCTTTTATTGATCTCGATCATCTTATCGAAGAACATACTGGTGGGTCGGTAGCTGATTATTTTGCCACTCATGGAGAAGATGCTTTTCGTTTGTTGGAGAAGGAGATTTTGCAACAAACCAATTTTCCCGAAAATGCGGTTATTTCAACCGGAGGGGGAGCTCCTTGTTTTTTTGATAACATGGATTGGATGAACGCGCAAGGCAAAACCATTTATATACAAATGCCGGCAACAGCAATCGCTGATCGACTTAAAAACGCCAAAGAAGAGCGTCCCTTAATAAAAGGATTAAAAGGAGAGTCCTTGATTAATTTTATTGAAGAACGTCTGCTTGCTCGTGAGCTACACTATAAAAAAGCTCATTTAACATTAAACGGGCATAATCTTAATCCTGAGAATGTAGTTGAGCTATTGTGACGTCTCGCGGAGCGGAGTCGAATCGCCTTTTTGTACCTTCGGTAAGGCTTACTATACTTATAACTCATAACCAATTGCTAGGTAACTATTAACCATTACTAATGACTGAAGCCGCAGCCGTACTTAAAGAATATTTCGGGTATGATCAATTTCGCCCATTACAGAGCGATATTGTCCGGTCCATTCTTGAACAAAAAGATGCCTTGGTTCTTATGCCAACGGGAGGCGGAAAATCCATTTGTTTTCAGGTGCCAGCTTTGTTATTTGAGGGTATGACAGTGGTTGTATCTCCTTTAATTTCTTTAATGAAAGATCAGGTAGATGCATTGCGCGCAAATGGTATTAAAGCAGAATTTCTGAATAGTAGCTTGAGTGCTGAGGAAGAAGAGGCAATTGTAGATAGATGCCTAGGTTCAGAAATTAAATTGTTATACGTTTCTCCTGAGCGCTTACTGAGTTCTCTTTCCATATTGGCCCAATTCAATATAAAGCTTTTTGCCATTGACGAGGCACACTGTATTTCGTCATGGGGCCATGATTTTCGTCCTGAATATACGCAGCTCAAAGTGTTGAAAGATCGCTTTCCGGGTGTCCCTGTGGTCGCGCTTACTGCAACGGCTGATAAAGTTACCCGTCGTGATATAATTAACCAGCTTAATCTTAATAATCCCGAAGTTTTCATTGCCTCTTTTGATCGTCCGAATTTGAGTCTGACCGTTCGGACGGGCTTAAAAACCAAGCAGAAAGATCAAGAGATTCTGGATTTTATAAACGACAGAGCGGATCAATCGGGTATCATTTATTGTTTGAGCCGTAAAACTACTAAGGAACTTGCTCAGAAACTAATCAGCCAGGGAGTTGAAGCCGTTTGTTACCATGCGGGCTTGAGTGCCGAAGAAAGAAGCAAAACCCAGGATGATTTCATTAACGATCGCGTTCAGATTGTTTGCGCCACTGTTGCTTTTGGCATGGGCATCGATAAATCAAACGTACGCTGGGTAATTCATTATAATCTGCCAAAAAATATTGAAGGTTATTACCAGGAAATCGGTCGTGCGGGCCGTGATGGTTTGAATAGCGATACCATACTTTTTTACAGCCTTAGCGATTTGGTGTTGCTTACCCAATTTGCTGAACAAGGCCAATTACGGGAAATCAATCTCGAGAAGCTGAAGCGTATGCAACAGTTTGCCGAAGCGGATATCTGCAGAAGAAAAATCCTGATTAATTATTTCGGAGAGTCTTTAGAAGAAAACTGCGGTAATTGTGATGTATGTCATAATCCTCGCAAGCATTTTAACGGGACCGTTTTGGTTCAGAAGGCACTTTCGGCTTTGTTGCGCATGGATGAAAAAGTGGGCACTATCATGTTAATTGATGTGCTGCGCGGATCTGAAAAGGCTGAAATTTTAGAAAGAGGGTTCGATAAAATAAAAACCTACGGTGCAGGCAGTGATATGAGCGCGTACGATTGGCAAGGCTACATCATGCAAATGCTGAATCAGGGCTTTATGGAGATGGCTTATGATGAGGGTTTTTCGTTGAAAGTAACTGATTTGGGTAAGGAAATACTTTTTGGTAAGAAGATTGCCAATCTCGTTTATCCTCAGCCTAAAGAAATTAAAGTTAAGCGAGCTGCTAGAATTGATATTGACGACGACGAGCCTGTTCCACGCAATTCGAAAGCTAAACTGTTTGATTCGCTGCGTAAACTTCGTCGTGAAATCGCGGAGGCAGAAGGTGTTCCGGCTTATGTAATCTTTAACGATGCCACCCTGCAAGAGATGGCTCAGGAAAAACCAAATACACCTGCCGGAATGTTGGCTATTTCAGGCGTCGGTCAGCATAAATACGATAAATATGGTGAAGCATTTCTAAGTCTCATCAGCTCCTCATATAAAACGCCAAAGCAAAAAGGCAATACACACAAAGAAACGCTGGAGCTGATTAAACAAGGCTTTTCTCCTGATGAAATAGCCGTGCGCAGAGAATTAAGCTCAACAACGGTATACTCGCATATTGCCCATTTGTATCAAACGGGAGAAGATATTTCATTAGAAAAATTTGTTAGCCTAGAAGAGATTGAGCGAATACGAAAAGCTAAAACAGCAATCGGTCCAACCGATAAACTGAAAGATTACTTCGAGCATCTGAACGGCGAAATTGATTATTTTAAGATCAGATTGGCGTTGGCGTATTTGAGTAGGGAGTAGCAAGTCGAACGAGAGTCGAGGAGTAATTTTATTAATCTTTGAATAAAAGACAAAACTATGTTATTGGAAACTATTCAAATGCCCTTAGCTTAACCCCTAAACCGCTTCTTTCATCATTCCCATAATTTGTTCAATATAGGTACGATCATTAGCAAGGCGCGGTACTTTATGTTGACCACCAAGTTTACCCTTACTTTTTAACCATGTATAAAATGTTCCTTCGGGAGCTACGTATACAATCGGGAAGCGAAGCGCCATGTCTTTATGACGTTTAGCCTCGTAATCGGAGTTGATGCATTTCAGGTGATTGTCGAGCAATTCAGAAAAATGGTCCAAGCTGTCGGGATGTTTTTCAAACTCAATAATCCATTCATGGCCTCCGGCATCTCCATCCGAAAAATAGATTGGCGCTGCTGTGTATTCTTTAATAACCGCATTGGTATGGCGGCAAGCAGCCGAGAGCGCTTGTTCTGCATTTTCAATGATTAGCTCTTCGCCAAAGGCATTGATAAAATGCTTGGTTCTACCTGTAATTTGAATTCTGAATGGGTTCAAATTGGTAAATTTCACGGTATCGCCAATCATGTACCTCCATAAACCACCGTTGGTTGAAATAATGATCGCATAGTTTTTATTAAGTTCAACTTCCGAAAGATCAAGCGTACGCGCATAAGGGTTGCCATAATCTTCCATTGGTAAAAACTCATAGTAAATGCCGTAATCAAGCATCAACAGCATTTCATTTTTGTCGCTTTGATCTTGAATGCCGAAAAAACCTTCAGAAGCGTTGTAAGTCTCCAAATAATACATGTCATTTGAAGGGATGAGCTTTTTAAACTGTTCACGATATGGGTTGAAGTTGACAGCCCCGTGTATGTAGAGCTCAAGATTCGGCCAAACTTCTAACAGATGATCTTTACCTGTAATTTCCAAAATCCGTTTAGCCAGAATTAGCGTCCAGGTTGGAACGCCGGTAATATTGGTTACATCTTCAGCGATGGTGGCATGCGCCATCATTTCGATTTTAGCTTCCCATTCATCCATTAAAGCAATGGAAATATCAGGCGTACGATAAAATTCAGCCCAAAAGGGAAGGTTTTGTATAAGAACAGCCGAAAGGTCACCGTAATAAGATTCGTCATTCAATTGGTTTACCTGATGACTACCGCCCATTACAAGACTCTTACCCGTGAAAATTTTAGCATCAGGTTGGTTATTGCAGTAAATGGCCAGCATATCCTTGCCGCCTTTGAAATGACATTCTTCAAGTGATTCTTCACTTACCGGAATAAACTTGCTTTTATCGCTGGTCGTGCCACTTGATTTGGCAAACCAAGTTACATTACTCGGCCAAAGTATGTTCTTTTCGCCCATCATCATACGTTCAATATGCCCTTTGGTCGAATCGTAGTTTTGAATGGGAAATCGTTGTTTAAACGTAGCCGAATTCTCAATAGAGCGAAAGTTATTACGTTTGCCCCATTCGGTATCTTTGGCAGTAGTGACCAGATTCATCAACCATTCTTCTTGCACCTCAAAAGGATATTTCATGAAAAGTTCGATCTGATGGATACGTTTTTTCATGATCCAGGAGGCAATGTTGTTGATGATGGTCATATAATGGTTAGGTTAAGATGCTTTCAATTTAAGAAAAAATTACTTCAGGTTTCGTCTTAAAACAAAGTTTTTGCCTAGGTACACCCTGCGTACCTGCTCATCGGCAGCTAGCTCTTCGGCAGTGCCTGATTTTAAAATTGAACCTTCGAACAATAAATAAGCTCTGTCGGTAATGGAAAGGGTTTCCTGTACGTTGTGGTCGGTAATCAAAATACCGATATTTTTTGTTTTCAGTTTAGCCACGATGGTTTGAATCTCTTCTACCGCAATCGGGTCAACTCCGGCAAAAGGTTCGTCCAAGAGAATAAATTTAGGGTCCACGGCCAGACATCGCGCAATTTCGGTACGACGGCGTTCTCCCCCCGAAAGTAGGTCTCCACGGTTTTTACGTACTTTTTGTAAGCTAAACTCATTGATCAAACTTTCAAGCTTATCATGACGTTCCTCTTTACCAAGATCAGTCATTTCAAGAATAGAAAGTATATTGTCTTCTACGCTTAATTTGCGAAATACTGAAGCCTCCTGGGCAAGGTATCCAATGCCTTTCTGTGCACGCTTGTACATAGCATCATGAGTAATTTCTTGATCATTGAGATACACATGGCCATCAGTTGGTTTGATTAGACCTGTGATCATGTAGAATGATGTAGTTTTACCCGCCCCGTTGGGTCCGAGCAAACCAACAATTTCACCTTGTTTTAAATCGAATGAAACATGGTTTACTACTGTACGTTTTTTGTACGTTTTAACCAGATTTTCTGCACGTAGTTCTAACATAAGCCCCTTCCTACCTCCCGAAGGGGAGGAGATAAAATGTTTAAATTAATAATGTTGACCGTTTAATTCTCCTAAGGGAGACAATGCCTTTTCCTGCTCCCCGCCAGAGGAGGGGTTAGGTAGGCTACTTTATATCTTTAACACTTAATTGAATGGTTGTTTTTCCATTCCAGGTGTTTTCTTCAATTGTATAACACATATCAAACGGAATTCCTTTTCTTATACGTTGATAATGTTCTCCAAGACCAAAGCCAATGCATTCAAAAGTATGGCCATCTGATTGTTGTACTGAAAATTTTAAATGATTGTTGCCTACAATTTGAGGATCGTATTTGCACCACACATTTCTACTGGCAAAAACAGGCTTCATGTTTTGAGGTCCGAAAGGAGCAAACTGTTTGATGATACGAATGAGTTTCGGGCTGATATCGCTTAACTTAATGAATTCGTCAATTTCAATTTGCTGACTCAATGAGCAGTCCTCAATCGTTGATGAAACAACTTGTTCAAAACGTTCAATGAATGCGTCCACATTGTCCAAACTAATGGTTAATCCGGCTGCATACTTGTGTCCTCCGAATTGTTCGAGCAAATCACTGCATGAGCTGATAGCCTGGTGAATATCAAATCCATTTACCGAACGGGCTGAACCCGTGGCCATGCCGTTTGATTCGGTTAGAACAATAGTAGGCCGGTAGTATTTTTCAATCAGGCGAGAGGCCACAATTCCGATAACGCCTTTATGCCATTTAGGGCTGAATAAAACGGTTGAGCGGCGACTGGACATTTCAGGGATGTTCTCCATCATGGCCATCGCTTCAGTGGTAATTGTACTGTCCACCTCTTTGCGTTCGGTGTTTTTTGAATTAACAATAAGCCCTTGTTCGGTAGCCAGTTCATCGGTGCTCGAAATAAGTAGATGAACAGCATGTTTTGCATCGTCAATTCGGCCGGCTGCATTAATTCGTGGTCCGATCTGGAATACAATATCGGTTACAGTAATGTCTTCTCGTGATGAGGATAGATCAATGAGTGCTTTAATACCTGCACAAGGATTTTCATTCAAGCGCTTTAATCCGAAGAAAGCCAGCGTTCGGTTTTCTCCTGTTATAGGTACAATATCTGAAGAAATACTTACAACTGTTAAGTCGAGGTATTGCTCCAAATCCTCAAAAGGCATGTTGTTTTTTTGAGAGAAAGCCTGGGCTAACTTAAAACCAATGCCGCAGCCCGAAAGTTCTTTGTAAGGGTATTCGCAATCGACACGTTTGGGGTCAAGTACAGCTGCTGCACGAGGAATTTCATCGCCTGGTAAATGGTGATCGCAAATGATAAAGTCGATGTTTTTTTCAAGGGCATAATCAACCTTATCGACCGATTTAATCCCGCAATCAAGTGCGATAATTAAGCTGAAACCATGTTCAGCAGCCCAGTCGATTCCTTGGGTAGAAATACCGTACCCTTCTTTATAACGATCAGGTATATAATAGTCTATCAGCGAGTGAATCTTGCGGAAATAGCTGAATACCAATGAAACTGAAGTAGTGCCGTCAACATCGTAATCGCCGTAAATGAGAATTTTCTCACGATTACGAATAGCTTGTTCAATTCTATGAATGGCTTTCTCCATGTCCTTCATCAAAAAAGGATCATGCAAATGATCTATGCTCGGGCGGAAAAATTTCCTTGCCTCTTCAAAATCAAAAATTCCGCGTTTGTAAAGTAATTTTGAAATAACGGGAGAAACATTCAACTCAGTTTCAAGCTGCTCAACCACCTGCGGGTCATAATCCGAATGTTCAATCCATCTTTTTTCCATAGAACCGGTAAAAATAGTAAGATAAACCTAATTCGGCTTAGTTTAGATTTATATTCTGCAAAAATTAGACTATTTAATTTTTTAGTCTGTTTCTTATCATTACAGTCATAAGCACTAATTTTAAAATTCTATCTTTGCGCTATGCAGTCGAAAATTGAAGGTTATATAGCAGAGATCAAGGCCTTTGTGCCTACATCAGCAGACGAACTGGAGCAGTTCCGCATTAAGTTTTTGGGTAGAAAAGGAATCATCGGCGATTTGTTCGAAGAGTTTAAAACCGTTTCTCCCGAAGAAAAGCGATTATTGGGTAAAGTATTAAATGAATGTAAACAAGCTGCTGAAGCGAAGTTTAATGATTTTAAAGAAAGTTTTACGCAAGAAAGTGATATAGCTTCGGCAATCGATCTTACCTTACCGGGCATGCCGGTTGCGGTTGGTTCTCGTCATCCGCTTTCGTTAGTTCGTAAAGAAATTGTTGAGATCTTTTCTCGCATTGGTTTTACCGTTGCCGAGGGTCCTGAAATTGAAGACGACTGGCATAATTTCTCAGCCCTGAATTTTCCGGAAGAACACCCTGCCCGTGATATGCAGGATACCTTCTTCATCGAAAAAAATAGTGGATCAGAAAAAGGAGATGTCGCTTTGCGTACACATACTTCATCGGTTCAGGTACGTATGATGGAAGCCGGAAAACCTCCGTTTCGTTCTATCATGCCAGGCCGTGTATTTCGTAATGAAGCTATTTCTGCCCGTGCACATTGCATTTTTCATCAGGTGGAAGGATTGTATATCGATGAAAATGTTTCGTTCGCTGATCTTAAACAAACCTTATATTATTTCGTACAGGAACTTTTTGGTAAAGGTACCGAAGTTCGTTTCCGTCCTTCGTTTTTCCCGTTCACTGAGCCTTCGGCAGAAATGGATATTTCATGTAAAATTTGTGGAGGAGAAGGCTGTAACGTATGTAAATACAGCGGTTGGGTAGAGATTTTAGGTTGCGGTATGGTGGATCCGAATGTGCTTGAAAATTGTAACATCGACCCTGAAAAATATACTGGTTTTGCTTTTGGAATGGGTATAGAGCGTATCACTATGCTTAAATATCAAATTAAAGATCTTCGTTTATTCTTTGAGAATGATTTACGCTTCCTGAAACAATTCAAATCAGAAATTATCTAGTCATACATGGACGGAGATAAAATTTCAGTCAGTATTAAAGAAGCTGCGCAACAACTTTTTAGACGCTACGGATACCACAAAACAAGTGTAAATGAAATTGCTGCCAAGGCTAATTTGGCAAAAGCAACCATTTATAAATACTTTGAGAGCAAAGAGTTAATTCTCAATGTAATCATAATGGATTATCTGGAGAAGCATATCAAAGAGCTTGCGCAGAAATATTCTCCTGATGGACAGGATAAAGCAGAGGTAATAGCTGATAAGGTGCTTCGCGTTAGCCGGCTTACCTACATTGCCTGTAATGAGTTTATTGGTTGGGAGTTTATTCGCGAATCAGTCAATGCGCAGGCGTTTTTAAAGAAGCTTTCGGACGAAATTGAAGAACTCTTACTCGATACATTTGCCCAAGCTCGCACCACTCCGCCCGATGAAGGGGTTATAAAACGTATGCGTTTTTTAATTAATGCAAGTAAAAGCATTGTTTTTTCATTTGCATTCACTTCGGTGAGCGATGCGGATGTTAAAAAGAATTTTATCAAATTTCGCAATGATATTCTGCCTTATCTCATTAAGGGGGCGCTTTCTTCTGAAGATTAACAAAATTTCAAAACTAGATGAGTTTAACTGAAAAGTTACATTGTAAAATTAGTGTAACATTGCATGATTTTTTGGTGAACCGTTTGGGTATTTGGTATAAAAGCCTTTATATTTGTAGTGTCAACAAAGCGGATAAGGGAAATTAAAAAGTTTTTTTCTCTTTGATAAAACAAATATCAGACTGCTTCGTTATTTAATTCGAACTTTAAAATTGTAAAGTTTCATAGATAAATTGGTTTAGGTTGAGCCCCGTTCAGTAGAGATATTGACGGGGTTTTCTTTTTAGGAGCAACAATTGGAAAGCGTGTCCTAGGTAAGAGTCATGAAGATGTTTGTTCTGAATCTAACCGGTAAGATGATTTATTTGAAACGAAAAATCTTTTTGCAGCATATCCTCGAGTCGTAACACAACTGCAAAGCTTACTTGCCAATTGCATTGACAACGGCCGCAGTACAAACGGTACAGCACAACAAAATGAAGGTAAGATGATACCTGCTACTGTACAATGGATGGAAAAAAAACAGTAGTAAACAATGAATATTTCTTTGGTCGAAAGTTTATATCTAACCTACTATCTTAACTTAATGCACCGAAACCAATTTTAATCCCAAAATTGAACCGATCAATAAGAAGATGAAGAAAACCCTCCAGAAGTCAGAGGGTTCATTAAAAATAAAAATACCGATCAAAACTGTTCCTACGGCGCCGATGCCTGTCCAAACGGCATAGCCGGTTCCCATGGGGATGGTTTGTGCCGCTTTATTTAAAAGCAGAAAACTTAGCGTAATGCAAACAAAAAATCCAATGCTCCATTTAAGATTAGTGAAGTTATTCGAGAGCTTTAGACAGGTGGTAAAACCTACTTCAAATAAACCTGCTATTACCAAAATGATCCAAGCCATAGTGTTACTAGTTAATTGTTAATAGTGTTTAGTCTGACTATGTACTAACTACTTATTCAAATAATTCTTCCTTAATTCATCAACTGTAGGCAAGTTATTGTAATGCCATTTATTGATAACCACCCCGTTTTTAAGCAGTATTAGTCCCGGGTTTGCACGCACCATTGATTTTAACGGCACTGCATCAGCAAAGTAAAACTCATAATAAGCATTTACTTCATGACGAAACGTTTCGGCATCCAACGGAGAAGTCGAGGTAAGTCCAATCGTACGGATTTTATACTCTTCTCCCAATAATGTGATTTTATTCAGTTGCTCCTGAACTTTTTTGTTGGTTTTAGGCAGATCATTCTCAACAATCCAAAAACTGTAATCAGGGTTTTCAAGCAGCGTACTCGTTACATCGTTTCCATCACTATCGTTAATTTTTAAATCACGTATAGGAGGAGTATATCCTTTTTTTACCAACACGGGGTCAGATGCTTTTACGTATTCCCAATCAGGGTTTTCATAAATTTTGGTAGCGATATATGCTTTATCATCGATTTCTTTCAACTCGCCAGTTTTCTTGTTTTTAAGCGTGTAAACCACTTTGAACACGTCAGGCTGCGCTCCGGCAGGCACTTTCATCAATGAGGGAAGGTTATTGCCGATTTTATACGGAAGGAAATCAATGAAAGGTAGATTACGGTAAGCATAAATACCGGTTCCGAAACCAAGAAGGCAAGCTGCGATGATGACCACAATTGAACCTTTATCTCCGAAAACAGATTTGATTTTATCCTGATTAAAAAAGATAACCAAAATCAAAATCAACAAGATCAAATCTTTGCTGAAAGATTGCCATGGTGTAAGCGGAATTGCATCTCCAAAACATCCGCATGTTTTTACCACATCAAAGTAAGCCGAATAGAAGGTTAGGAAGCTGAAGAAAATGATCAGCAATAATAATCCCCATGAAACCAGTTTGGTTTTGGCTCCAAAAAGAATGGCGATACCTAAAATCACTTCCAGCGCGCATAAAATAATGGCGATAGCAACTGAAAATGAATTAAAGAAATTGATATGAAATACTTCAAAATACTCTTCGAGCTTGTAAGAAAAACCCAATGGGTCGTTTAGTTTAATTAATCCCGAAAAGATGAAAAGTAAACCGACTAAAATCCGGCAAATGGTAGTAATGTGTTTCATGTTTTTGTGGTAAAAAATTGCCCATAGTTTATAGGCCATGGTTCATAGATAAAATAGAGGTTAAATAATCTATGGACTATTGACCATCGACTACGGCCTTTTTTGATCTAACTATTAGCAATGCCTATTTTTATCATCGCGAAAACTGAATAATTGATAATATCCTGATAATTGGCTTTTACACCCTCAGAAACCAGCGTTTGGCCCTTATTGTCTTCAATTTGTTTAACACGGAGTAATTTCATCAGGATCAAATCAGTAAGAGAGCTTACTCGCATATCACGCCACGCTTCTCCGTAATCATGGTTTTTGTCTTCCATTAAGTTGCGGGTTTCGTTTATGTTCAGGTCATAAAGAGCACTCACCTTTTCTGCCTCGATTTCCATTTCGTCGGTATCGTTCATGTTCAGCTGAATCATCGCGATAACACAATAGTTAATAATACCGATGTACTCCGGAACAATACCTTCGTCTACTTTGCTCACTTTTTTTTCTTCAAGGGTACGAATGCGCTGAGCCTTGATGAAAATTTGGTCAGTTATTGATTCAGGGCGAAGAATGCGCCATGCGGTACCGTAGTCACGGGTTTTTTTCATGAACAATTCTTTGCAGGTTTTTATTACCGAATTGTATTGAGTAGCTGTAGTAGTTTGCAATTTCTTTGAAATAAATCGTTTTAAAGGTACAACAGAAACCGGTATCTTAAATTTTAGTAGTTTTAAAACCTTTAATACGTTGGGTTTTTATTGTGATGCACAAAAATACATTTTTTTCGAAGAGAGCAACTATAAACTGTGGAGGGCATTTGCTCGATTTGAGTACGCCAAAAATCATGGGCATTCTGAACATAACTCCCGATTCTTTCTTTGATGGAGGCCGTTATTTAGATGAACAGGCGATAGTTGAACAGAGTGGCAAAATGCTAGACGATGGGGCCTCTATCATTGATGTGGGCGCCTATTCTTCTCGCCCGAATGCCATTGATATTTCTGCTAAAGAAGAAATTGACCGTTTGCTGCCGGCTTTAACACTCATTAAGGAAAATTACCCTAACGCTATTATTTCAGTCGATACCTTTCGTTCGGAAGTAGCGGAAGCTGGAATTAAAGCCGGAGGGCATATTATTAACGATATTTCAGCAGGAGAACTGGACGGTAAAATGTTTGAAACTGTGTCTCGTTTGCAAGTGCCTTACATATTGATGCACATGCGTGGTACTCCGCAAACGATGCAGCAACTCACCGATTACAATGATTTAATGCGTGAGGTTGTAAAATACTTCGTGGATAAGGTAACCAGACTTAAAAAGCTTGGAGTGCATGATTTAATACTCGATCCGGGTTTTGGTTTCGCGAAAAACATCGATCAAAATTATGAGTTGTTAAAACACATGGATGAAGTCAAAATTTTTGATTTACCTCTTCTTGCCGGACTTTCGCGAAAGTCGATGATTTGGAAGTTGCTGGAAAGCAAACCAGAAGAAGCTCTTAACGGAACATCGGTACTTAATACTATTGCTTTGCAAAAGGGGGCTGCTATTCTTCGGGTTCATGATGTGAAAGAGGCTGCTGAAGTGTTGAAGATTTGGATGAAAGTAGGTTGAAAATGAGCTTATAGTCCATGGTAGACGGTCCATAGTTGTATAAATTAAGTGTTTCAATCAGTCATACTCTGTGAATCATGGACTATCTATGGTCAATTTTCTATCAGTTATAAAAAATATATATTAGTAGCATGGACTCATTCCAAGTACTTTTTTCAAATTTTGGCATTTTCGACGTAGTTGATATTATATTGGTTGCCATACTGATTTATCTTTTCTATAGTTTACTCAGAGGCACCATCGCCGTTAATATATTAATCGGTTATTTGTTTGTCTATCTTTTTTACCTGTTGGTAAAGTCATTACAGATGAAATTGTTAACTGCGTTTCTGAATGGTTTTTTCCAGGTAGGAGTTATTGCACTGGTAATCGTTTTTCAGCCTGAGATTCGTAAATTCTTACTGATGATTGGCAAGAATTTCAAACTCTATCGTAATCAATATTGGTTTAAATTTTTTGTTAGAAACGAAGCTCAAAAAGAGATTCGCTATTCCAAGCTACGACCGGTTTTAGATGCTTGTAAAAGCATGCAGGAAACCCGCACCGGTGCATTAATTATTTTCGCCAGAAGTTATGAAGATGAAAATTTTTATAAGAATGGCGAAGAGATGAGGGCTGTTATATCCAAACGCTTGTTAGAAACCATCTTTAGTAAAAACAGTCCTTTGCATGATGGGGCCGTAATTATAGCCGAAAATCGGGTCATGGCTGCTGGCTGTATTTTACCACTAGCCGAAAATCACGAACTGCCATTATACATGGGTTTGCGCCATCGGGCGGCAGTGGGTATCTCTGAAGTTGCTGATGTTGCAGCTCTTGTTGTTTCGGAAGAAACCGGAAATATTGCTTACGCGCGACAAGGAAAAATCAAGACGAATCTTGACATGTCTGAACTAGAAAAAAACCTGCGTAAAGATTGGATCTAAGGCGGAGTATAATTTGTACACATTCAGGTTGTTAGGTGTATGTTTTAAAAGAAAATGGTGTGCCATCGTCCTTTTCTTTTAAGATCTGGTCATTACTTTTTATTCTAATTCTTTATTCGTGGTTATATTTCTATACATTGCATTATAACATGGTTGATATTGGCATAATTTTCTCGATGCAGTAGGTCTAAGTCAGCTCTCTATGAAAATACTCGGAATATCTGCCTTCTATCATGATTCGGCAGCTGCAATTATCGATGATTCTGAAATTCTTGCAGTTGCTCAAGAAGAGCGCTTTACTCGTGTGAAACATGATCCTTCTTTCCCGCATAATGCTGTAAAATACTGCCTTGACTATGCAGGTGTTTCTATCGATGATCTTGACGCGGTTGTATTTTACGATAAACCCTTATTGAAGTTTGAGCGATTGCTCGAAACCTATTATGGGAATTCTCCAAAGGGATTGCTATCATTTTTAGCCGCAATGCCTGTTTGGATTAAGGAGAAGATGTTTCTTAAAAAATTAATCAGGGATGAACTAAAAAGAGTTGGATCTTATGATAAAAAGAAACTAAAACTTCTTTTTCCGGAGCATCATCTTTCACATGCCGCTAGTGCTTTTTATCCTACCAATTTTAGCAAAGCTGCGATTTTAACAATAGATGGAGTTGGCGAATGGGCAACGGCTTCTATTTGCTACGGAGAAGAAAATCAAATCTCTATACTTAAAGAATTACATTTTCCGCACTCATTAGGCTTGTTGTATTCAGCGGTTACCTATTTTACGGGTTTTAAAGTGAATTCAGGGGAATATAAACTGATGGGTCTTGCTCCGTATGGTAATCCTGATTCAATTGACTTGGTGCGATATATCGATATTATTAAAACAAAGCTTGTCGATATTAAAGAAGACGGCTCTATTCTGCTAAATCAGGAGTATTTTAATTATGCCACCGAACTTACCATGGTTAATGAACATAAATGGGAAGCACTTTTTGGATTTCCGAGGCGCAAGTCAGAGAGTTTGCTTGAACAGCATCACTGTGATTTAGCGTTAGCCATACAGCAGGTAACCGAAGAAGTTGTGATAAGTATGGCCAAAGAAGCAAAACGACTTACAGGAGCAAGTAATTTATGTTTAGCCGGAGGAGTGGCTTTGAACTGTGTAGCCAATGGTAAACTACAAAACGCTAATATTTTCGATAATATCTATATACAACCGGCCGCGGGAGATGCCGGCGGAGCATTAGGAGCTGCCTTGGCCGCGCGTCATATTTCCTTTGACCAGCCTCGGAATTATACCACCGATTACGATCATATGCAAGGCGCTTATCTTGGTCCGGAGTTTTCAATGTTGGATATTGAAAAAATGGCGCGTAAATACCAGGCAAATTTTCAATGTTGTGAGAACTTTGAGCAAGTTGCGGAGCAAACCGCTGAACTGCTTGCTACAGGCAATGTAATCGGATGGTTTCAGGGGCGCATGGAGTTTGGTCCGCGCGCATTAGGCAATCGTAGTATCATTGCAGATGCCCGAAATCCTGAAATGCAGAAAAAACTCAATTTAAAGATTAAATACCGTGAAGGGTTCAGGCCTTTTGCCCCTTCTGTGCTAATGGAAGATGCAGCTAAGTTTTTCGATCTGGAAAGTGAATCACCATATATGCTATTAGTACAACCCGTGCGTAAAGAACGGCAAAATCAACTGCCTGATGATTACAATGAGCTTTCTCTGCTTGATAAATTGTACTTTTTGCGAAGTGATATACCATCGATAACTCATATCGATTATTCAGCCCGCATTCAAACAGTTCATAAAGAAACTAATCCGAGATACTGGTCATTGATCAATGAATTCAAAGCCTTAACAGGTTATGGAGTAATTGTTAATACCAGTTTTAATGTTCGGGGAGAACCTATTGTTTGTACACCTGAAGATGCTTACAAATGTCTTATGCGTACCGAAATGGATTATCTGGTTATTGGGCATTATATTTTCAATAAAATGGAACAGCCCCAGTGGAAGGAAACGCTCGACTGGAAAAAAGAATTTGTGCTCGATTAATAAAACACTCATTGCCAATGAAAAATTTATTTAAGTGGAAAACGATCCGCGATACTCTTATTATAGGGTTAATTACGTATGCGCTTATTGAGTTGGTTTGCTTTATTTTTATTGAAATAAAATACGTTCCCGCAGAAAAACCATCATTCACCTATATCTTTTATGGGAAGAATTGGAAACCAATTTTTGCAGATATTAATCCGATTTGGGGGGCTTGGCATGAACCAGGGAATATAGTTTCCACCAAAGATTGCTTTAATGTTAGCTACAGAATTAATTCATATGGTGCCAGAGATAAAGAGAGGATTAAAGAAAATGGTGCCAATAGGGTGATTGTTTTAGGAGATTCTTTTATGGAAGGTTATGGAGTGGAAGAAAATGAACGCGTTTCCAATCTACTTGAAAAAGAGCTTAAGGTTGAGTTCTTGAACTTTGCCACCACCAGTATGGGGCCTACTCAAGAGTATCTTCTTTATAAAGATCTTGCGAAAAACTTCAGTCATGATAAGGTATTGATAGGAATATTGCCTTTTAATGACTTTCAGGATGATGATAGGGATTTTAGCCTGAAAATTGATCCTAAGTTATACAAACCATTTTGGGTAGGTTCCTATCCTGATTACAAACTCACGTATTCTCCTCTTAAACTTGAAGATAGTGAAAGTTTAGACTATAAAATCAAATTGGCTACCTCATTTCGTGGCAATCTAACTGAATTTCTAAAATCTTATACGTACTGGTTTAACATCTATTTCTATTTGAAACATGTTAAGCCTATCGTTTATTTAGCTAAGAGTAATTTGCCTTATTCGGGTTATTATGATTACACTCTAAAGGAGTTTAATAAAATGAAATTCTCCATTGAAAACATTAAAAGGGAAGCTCAAGGCAAGGAGATTTACATTTTTACGATTCCTGTACAGTCAGACTTGTCTAGATATGCAATTGAGAATAAAGTAAGCAAACTAGGAAATGAGCTAGGGGCTTTTTGCAAAAACAGCGGAATTCATTACCTCGATTTACTGCCTGAGACTTATAATGATTATGGTAAGGATGCTAGTAAGTTATACTTATCATGCGATGGTCATTGGAACGCGACAGGTAATAAATACACTGAAAAACTTTTGGTTAAATTTTTAAAAAAATAAGCATATGGACTTCTTAATCGATCTGGCAAAGTTCCTTCGTGAACGTAAAAAATTCTGGCTCATTCCGGTAATAGTAATGTTACTGCTTATCGGGGTTCTTGTAGTTTTAGGTGGAGGATCGGCCATTGCTCCATTCATTTACACTTTATTTTAAACATATGAAAAAGGAACAAATTTCCGAATCCTTATTGGTGCTCACAACAGCAATGATCGCAGCCGGTTTAATATTTAATATTCATGGCTTTTATACTGCTGCATTGTTGATGGGGCTTTGTGGAGTGTTTTTTTTAGGCTCTTTAGGTCTTTGGATTACGAAAGGCTGGTTAAAGTTTTCTGAGGTGCTCGGTTATATAAACGGTAGGGTTTTGTTAACACTCATTTTTTTTCTGGTGTTAACCCCGGTCGCTTATTTGAAGCGTTTATTTAAAGGTTCCGCAAATTTTGTCTATCGTAAGGAAATGAATTCGTATTATTTTGTTCGCAATAAAATGTATCAGGCTGATGATCTTGAAAATACATGGTAATAAATAATTAGGTCAATTTATGAGAAGCTCTGTGGTAAATACCATGGAGCTTTTGCAATTATTTACGCTACTGACGAGGTGTTAAAAAACAGGGTTTTGATAACGAACAGGCAATAAACTTACTGAAGTAAGAGCTTGAGGTAATCAATCCTTCTCAGATTAGTTAAAATTCTTATTTTTGCAAAATCATTATACGCCGTATGCAGCGGTATCAATGTAATTATGAAAAAATTCCAGACCCTACTTTATTACTGCTATTCGGCTATAGCAGAAGCGGAGCAGTTTGCTGCTCAACATCTAAAATTTTGCAAATCGTTAAATCTTGTCGGACGTATTATTGTTGCGGATGAAGGCTTAAATGGAACTATTTCGGGTACTCCTGAAGCTTGCAAAGCGTATATGGATGCCATTCATGCTGACGAGCGTTTTGCTAAAACCGAATTTAAAATTGATAATGTTGATGAACTTTCTTTCCTTAAAATGCATGTGCGTTATAAGTCTGAAATTGTTCATTCGGGTCTGCGCGATCCTAGAATTATCAACCCTGAAGTGAAAACAGGTAAACACTTAGAGCCGACAGAATTTATGGTGATGAAAGATCGTGATGACGTTGTGGTTCTTGATGTTCGCTCTAATTATGAACATCATCTAGGAAGGTTTAAAAATGCAGTCACGCTTGATATTGAAAACTTCCGTGATTTTCCTTCAAAAATAAATGAACTGGCCCAGTATAAGGATAAGAAGATTCTTACCTATTGCACAGGTGGTATCAAATGCGAAAAGGCAAGTGCGCTATTATTGCACGAAGGTTTTACAGATGTGTATCAATTGCACGGTGGAATCATTAAGTATGGTAAAGAAGCTGGTGGGAAAGATTTTGAAGGCAAATGTTATGTGTTTGATAATCGTGTAGCGGTTGATGTAAATGCAGTAAATCCAACGGTTGTTTCTACCTGTAAACATTGTGGACAAACATCTCCTAAAATGGTAAACTGTGCCAACCCTGAATGTAATGAGCAATTTACCTTATGTGAAGATTGTGGATGGGAAATGATGGGTTGTTGTAGTAATGAATGCATTGATCACCCTCGCCGTCGTGTTTATGATGGTAGCGGTTATTATATAAAACTTTCTCAAGAATACGTTAAGGTTCCAAGAATTGGAGAGCCGGTTGAATAATAAATTACGAAAAACGAGGAAAACACTTCCTCGTTTTTTTATTTATACCTATTGAGCAATGAAAGTAGGGGAGTAATAATGTTGCCTAAGGGTTAATCGTCCCGGCTGTTTTCTTTGCCTTTAAAAAATGGTAAATTTAGGTATTAGGTAAAGTATCAGGTTTTAAATGCCGGTACTTGAAAGAAGCCCCAACTTTTTATTTCAAGCCTATGTTACCATATGTTAAAAAGATACTCACCTTAATAATTCTTCTATCGCCCGGTTGTGTTTATGGGCTGCCCACTCAAATTAAACATGTTATTTTAATTGGTGTTGATGGATTTGGAGCGTACTGTTTTCCTACTGCCAATATGCCTAATATAAAAAAAATGATGGCGCAAGGAAGTTATACCCTTCATGCTCGTTGTGTATTGCCATCATCGAGCGCGGTAAATTGGGCTTCTATGACGATGGGCTCCACTCCCGAACTGCACGGTTATACTGAACGTCGAAGCAAAGCGCCTGAATTGCCTCCCAAGGCCATTGATTCATTTAACAGATTTCCCTCTATTTTTTCGATTTTACGTGAACAGCGGCCCGATGCGGAAATCGGTGCATTTTATACTTGGGGCGGAATTTATCATTTGATTCCTGTACAAGCTTTAAGTCATAATGAACATTCTGATAGTGATATTAATACCATAAACGAAGCAATTAACTATCTGAAAGAAAAAAAACCTGATTTACTTTTCATCCAGTTAGATGAAGTGGATCAAGTAGGGCATAGGAATGGCCATAATACGCCAAAATATTATAAACAGGTTACTAAAACCGATGAAAATTTAGGTAAACTATGGGATGCGGTTAATGAAACAGGAATGGGTGAAAATACCATCATTATACTCACTGCTGATCATGGAGGATTGGGCCATGGGCATGGTGGGGTAACAATGCAAGAAATGGAAATTCCATGGGTGATTTTAGGCCCGAACGTGAAAAAAAATCATGAAATTACGGAGAGTATCATGACCTATGATACAGCGGCCACAATAGCATACATTTTGCATCTAAATATTCCACAGGTATGGGTTGGACGGCCGGTTAAAAGTGTTATGGATATGGAAGATAAAAAACATGAAAAGCAATTATCTAACTAATATTTGGCGTTTATTAAAACAAACAGGAATTGAATTTATAGATGATAAGGTGATGAAACTTAGTGCTTCATTAGCGTATTATACCATATTTTCACTGCCCCCTATGCTGGTTATAATTATTTCTCTGTGTGATATTTTTTATGGGAAAGCCGCTCTAGAAGGTTCTATATATCATCAAATTCGGGAGTTTGTTGGTGATAAAGCTGCCTTAACAATTCAAGATATCATTCGCAACGTTTCCCTTTCTCACAGTAGTTCTAAGGCAACCATTGTTGGAGTAATTACATTATTCATAGGGGCAACAGGAGCTTTTGGAGAGATACAGGATTCTATTAATCAAATTTGGGGACTAAAAGCAAAGTCCAATAAAGGCAAACGAGGTTGGCTGAAGGTTCTTATTAATAGAGCAGTTTCCTTTTCAATGGTAATTAGTTTAGGTTTTATTCTTCTGGTATCCCTTTTACTCAATGGTTTTATTGACGCTTTTTTGACTCGCCTTAACAGCTATTTCCCTTACATGGAAATTTACATAGTTTATATGGTTAACCTAGCTTTAACCTTTTCCATCACCTCCGTTTTGTTTGCTATCATTTTTAAAGTTCTTCCAGACGCTCGAATTAAATGGAAAGATGTAATAGTTGGAGCAATAGTTACGGCGGTGTTGTTTATGGCAGGGAAGTTTGCTATTAGTTATTACATTAGTTCAAGTGCAATATCAACGGCTTATGGGGCGGCAGGATCGGCTATTGTTATTTTGCTATGGGTTTATTATTCATCGGTAATTCTCTACTTGGGGGCCGAGTTTACGCAGGTATATGCACAAATATTTGGCTCCGATTTGGAACCAAATGAGTATGCTGTTTGGATAGTTCATCGTGATGTTGAAACACCTCACAAAAAATTTGCCGAGTAATTATCTCAGCTGCCTCAAATACTGCTGAATAGTGTTTTCTAAGCCGAGGTATAATGCATCACAAACAAGAGCATGGCCAATTGAAACTTCTGCTAGTTCGGGCATGCTGTCTTTCAAATATTTCAAATTGTCCAAGTCAAGATCATGGCCGGCATTAACTCCCAGACCTAATGAATGAGCTAGTTTTGCAGCTTCTAAATAAGGTTGAATGGCTTCTTCTCGTTTTTTGTGATAACCTGATGCATATGCTTCGGTATATAATTCAATGCGATCGGTGCCAATTGCTGCCGCGCCTTCAATCATTGCCAGGTCAGGGTCTACGAAAATTGAGCTTCGAATCCCTGCTTTTCTCAATTCGGCAATTATGTTTTGCAGAAACTCTTTGTTTTTGATTGTATCCCAGCCGGCGTTTGAAGTAATAGCCTGAGGAGCATCAGGAACCAATGTGCATTGGGCAGGTTTTATCTTCAATACCATTTCCATAAAACGATAATCCGGTCGGCCTTCAATGTTAAATTCTGTAGTTAAGATTGGTTTTAAATCAAGCGTATCTTGGTAACGGATATGCCGCTCATCCGGACGAGGATGGACGGTAATTCCCTGAGCTCCGAAACGCTCACAATCCAAGGCTACTTTCAAAATATCAGGATTATTGCCTCCTCGGGCATTACGTATGGTGGCGAACTTGTTTATGTTGACACTAAGTTTTACAGACATATTATTCGTTTAAGAAGTTTTCAATTGCATTAATCAGGCGTTCTTGTGCCTGTTTCTTTATAAATTTTATAGGAGCTGCGGCTCTTTCAGCACAATCCGTTAGCTCACATCGTTCACAGGTAATATTCACCAAGCGCGATATGATTTTTTCGTCATTTAAAAACTGCACCTTTTGCGCCAACACCGGATTGATCAATAAACCGATTGTAAGACTATTGCTCTTTTCTTTATTCGGATGCTCCGGCCGCGCAATACTGATTACCAAATATTCATTGCTGGAATTCACATAAGAAGAGCGCTGAATTCCGATCTTCATTTCATTTGAACCTTTAGTCATCTTGTTTTCCAATAATGAAATGGAAATCCATCTACGGCAATAATGTTCATTTAGAAAACTAGCATGAGGATTGTGTAATCCGGCAAGATGAAGCTCTTTCGCCAATACCGTTTCTCCCGACTGAATATCGTGGTCAAATTTAAGGAAGAAAAGCTGATGCAACCCAAAAAATTTAGGAAGAATGCTCGTTAATCGGTACATAAATACCTCAGAAGTCGCAGGGTAAGAATTGATAATGGTAGCCAATTTTTCACTGTCCCAGGTAGTTGAGCTGAATACTTGTTGCATATCTTCTACCAGCTGATCACAAGAAATAAGTAAAGCTCCGGCAAAATACGACGCCTTAAAATTATTCAATACCGCTTCAAATGATTCGGATTTCGCCCAAGCGGAAGTGTTGGGCCTGTCATGTAGTTCTTGAAATTGAAAGCCTATTTCTTTTGCCAGTATAAATGCTTTCTGATTTGTACTTAACAGTCCGTTTATGAGTAATTGTTGCTTTTTGGAATGGTATAAAGAACGGAGTTGTGCTAAGCCTGTTTGTTTTTGCAGTTGATAAGAAACTGTTATGCCGAATTTTTCTTTAAGAATAAGTTCAAGTTTGGGCGTTAAGTTTACATCATTTTGTTCTAACGAATATAGCTCAGCAAGTTGCTGTGCTGATGCTTCTATTTCTCCAAAATAATTTTCATGCATCTCTTGAAATGACCGAAGGGCATCAAAATAAAATTGATCCACACTTATATCATGACTTCGTGCAATCTCAATTAATGTGTTTATAAAAGCTCCAAATCGGGCTGGGGCAGTAGTAAAGGCATCAATTAATGTGGAATTGTCTAATCCGAAATGCTCGAGAGGCAATTCTTTCATGAATTCTGAACTTAAGAGCCGTGCAACCGTTAGCTGTTTTTTATCCATCTCGAGCGATACAAGCTGATCATAACTCACATCCAGAGCATCGGCAATCAACGCAATTTTACTTGGTTTCGGATGTTTTTTACTTTTCTCGATTTCATTGAGATAAGAAACAGAAACTCCTGTTTTTAAAGCCAGTTCGGTTAAGGAGATTCCTTTTTCTGACCTTAGGGTTCTGATTTTCAGTCCAAGAATAAGGCGGATAGTGTCTTCGTTAAGTATCAAATTTTCTGTGATTGACTTTTAAATCAAATTAACTCAATATTTTTTATTCAAACAAATTTCACTAAAAGCGTAAAAATAAAATTAGCGAATTTTCGCTTTTAAAATATTTTTGCTATATTAGTTTAACAATCAATAACATAAGATGCTATGGAAAACACAATCTCTCAGCCGTTGGTAGCTATTCGGAACGGGTACGACGGCCAACACAGTCAATTGCTCACTCCTGCTGCCATTGAATTCATGGTGGCATTACATCGTAATTTCGAAGAAACACGTCGTGATCTGCTTTGTAACCGGATGGAGCGTCAACGTGATATTAATAACGGACAAATGCCTGATTTTTTACCTGAAACAGAATGGATACGTTCTGCTGACTGGAAGGTGGCGTCAACCCCTGCTGATCTGCAAAATCGCAAAGTGGAAATTACCGGTCCTGTTGATCGCAAAATGATCATCAATGGATTGAATTCAGGAGCTAACGTGTACATGGCCGATTTTGAAGATGCCACTTCTCCAACTTGGGAAAATGTGATCGAGGGGCAACAAAACTTGTATCATGCTATCCGTCGCAAAATAGATTTTGAAACCCCGGAAGGTAAAAGTTATAAACTGAATGATAAAACTGCAGTTTTAATGGTTCGTCCACGTGGCTGGCATTTGGATGAAAATCACTTTCAGGTAGATGGCCGGTCAATTTCGGCCTCTTTATTTGATTTTGGTTTATACTTCTTCCACAATGCACATGAGTTAATCCGTCGTGGAACTGCACCCTATTTTTACTTGCCGAAATTGGAAAGTCATTTGGAAGCAAGATTATGGAATCAGGTGTTTGAGTTCGCTCAAGAAAAACTCGGCATTCCTCACGGAATGGTAAAGTGTACCGTGCTTATTGAAACTATTTTAGCCGCATTTGAAATGGATGAAATTTTGTTTGAATTACGTGATCATATTACCGGTTTAAATGCCGGTCGTTGGGATTATATATTCAGCATTATTAAAAAATTTCGTTTAAACTCCCGTTTTATTCTTCCTGATCGAAGCCAGGTAACCATGCGCGTTCCTTTTATGCACGCTTATACACAATTATTGGTACAAACCTGCCATAAGCGTGGTGCGCATGCAATGGGAGGAATGGCGGCTTTTATTCCAAGTCGCAAAGATGAAGATGTGAATTTGATGACCTTTGAAAAGGTGAAAGAGGATAAGGATTTTGAAGTTGCTAATGGCTTTGATGGAACATGGGTGGCTCACCCTGATTTAATTGCAGTCGCCCGAGCTTCATTTGATAAGGCATTGGGAGATAAACCACATCAGAAATATAACCTGCTTGAAGATATTGATATAAAGGCATGTGATCTGCTAAATATTCCTTCTGCGCAAAATCACATTACCGAGCAAGGTATCCGCTTGAATATTAATGTAGGCATACGATACATTGCTTCATGGCTCAATGGAGTAGGAGCTGCTGCAATTAATAATTTGATGGAAGATGCCGCTACTGCTGAAATTTCACGTGCACAAGTTTGGCAGTGGATTCGTCATGGAAGTATTATGGCAAACTGGAAACTTATCGACCGCGCTTATGTAAGCACCATTATTGAAGAAGAAAAAGAAAAACTGCGTGCTGAAGTTGGGGAAGAGGGATTTCATAAAGAAAAATTTCTTTTGGCTTCCTGCTTATTTTCTGAACTGATTTTTGCTAAACAGTTTCCAGAATTTTTGACCCTGTTGGCCTACCCTTACATTCAATACAATGACTGATTATTAAGATTTTCACACTGATCGAGTGGAATGTTACAGCTAAAAACGCTTCAACTCCGCTCAGCGTGACATTTGTATGTTTCAAAACGTATTACTTACTACTTAGAACTTGAAAATATGTCACTTGAACAGAAAGCTGAGTTATTGGCCACCGAGTGGGCTACTCATTCCCGTTGGAAAGACGTTTCTCGTACTTATAAACCTGAGCAGGTACTTCGATTGACCGGGTCAGTCAGAATTGAACATACATTAGCTCGTTTAGGAGCAAATCGTTTGTGGGATTTACTCCAAGCTGAAGATTATGTTGCAGCACTCGGTGCTCTTACGGGAAACCAGGCGGTGCAGCAAGTGCAAGCCGGTTTAAAAGCCATTTATTTAAGCGGTTGGCAGGTTGCTGCCGATGCTAATATTGCTGGAGAAATGTATCCGGATCAAAGTTTATACCCTGCGAATAGTGTTCCGTTGGTGGTGAAACGGATTAACAATGCATTAATGCGTGCCGATCAGATTCAAACCTTAGAAGGCAAAGGTGATGTGCATTGGTTTGCGCCAATAGTTGCCGATGCGGAAGCTGGTTTTGGAGGTAATTTAAATGCTTTTGAGCTGATGAAAGCCATGATCGAGGCCGGAGCAGCCGGGGTTCATTTTGAAGATCAGCTTGCTTCTGCCAAGAAATGCGGACATATGGGTGGTAAAGTATTGGTCCCAACGGGAGAGTTTATCGCCAAGTTAAACGCAGCTCGCTTAGCATCGGATGTAATGGGAGTTTCAACACTCATTATTGCCCGTACTGATGCTGATGCCGCAACCTTAATAACCAGCGATTGTGATGAACGTGATCAATCATTTATAACTTCTGCAGAGCGTACCAGTGAAGGATTTTATCATGTTAAGGCGGGGTTGGAGCAAGCAATTAATCGCGGTTTGAGTTATGCTCCTTATGCCGATTTAGTTTGGTGTGAAACATCAAAACCTGATTTGGGGCAAGCTCGTGAATTTGCTCAAGCCATTCATACTCAGTTTCCTGATCAAATGTTGGCTTATAACTGCTCGCCTTCGTTCAATTGGAAGAAGAATTTGGATGAACACACCATGCTTCATTTCCGCGAAGAATTGGCAGCGATGGGTTATAACTTCCAATTCATTACCCTGGCCGGTTTCCATGTCTTAAATACGGCCATGTTTGAACTGGCGATGACTTACGGCGAATTGGGGATGCTAGGATTTTCCCGCTTACAAGAACGCGAGTTTGTATTGCAGCAAGAACATGGTTTCCGTGCGATAAAACATCAAGCGTTTGTAGGGACCGGTTATTTTGATGAAGTGCAAAATATCATTATGGAAGGTATGGCCTCTACTACAGCTCTAAAAGGTTCAACCGAAGAAGAACAGTTTCGCTAGAGGGTGAAGATTAGAATTATTCAATGATAGAATTATAGAATGAGTGCAGGAATAGTGTAAGTTTGATTGAATGAGGGATGATTTTTATTCTCGCCTTCTCTCAACTCAATCATTCTCTAATTCAGTCATTTTTTTTAGGAATGGGAGCAGTTTTAGGAGTGGCGTCTTTAACTCCACGTAAGTGAATGATCAATCCGTTCAAGAAGTTGCGTAAAATCTGATCGCCCATTGGTTTAAAATTAGGATGATCGTCTGCACGGAAAAAAGCAGAAAGTTCAGTGGTGGTAATTCGAAAATCCACTAAACCTAATATCTTGACGATATCATCGTCGCGTAGCTTTAAGGCTACTCTTAATTTCTTTATAACGTCGTTGTTGCTCATGTTTTAAGATTGAAGAATCAGGAAAAAAGACTTCTGCAAAAGTACGGAATTGAGATAAGGTTTTAGGTGAAAGGATTAAGGTTTTCATTGCCTGGGTTATATTTCATAAAAAATCCCCGAATCATGAATGATCGGGGATTTTTTATCTGAGAATGATTCTATAAATCAATCATTCGTTTAATAATTAGTAGCGATAAGCTTCAGGTTTAAACGGACCTTGAACGTCAACGCCGATATAATCAGCTTGTTCTTTAGTCAGCTCATCTAATTCAACACCAATTTTAGCAAGGTGTAAGCGAGCAACTTTTTCATCCAGGTGCTTAGGTAAGGTGTAAACTTCGTTTTTGTAAGCAGCTCTGTTGGTCCATAACTCTAATTGCGCCAAGGTTTGGTTCGTGAACGAGTTCGACATTACAAACGATGGGTGACCAGTAGCACAGCCTAAGTTTACCAAGCGACCTTCCGCCAAAATGATTATATCTTTACCGTCGAGGGTGTATTTGTCAACCTGCGGTTTGATTTCAATTTTAGATGCACCGTGGTTTTCGTTTAACCAAGCCATGTCAATTTCATTGTCGAAGTGGCCAATGTTACAAACAATAGCTTTATCTTTCATTGAGCGGAAATGTTCGCCGGTTACAATGTTGTAATTACCAGTTGCAGTAACAATGATATCAGCTTCTTTAACCGCATCTTTCATTTTCTTCACCTCGAAACCTTCCATTGCGGCTTGAAGTGCACAGATAGGGTCGATTTCGGTAACGATTACACGAACACCTGCATTGCGCAATGAATCAGCAGAACCTTTACCAACATCACCGTAACCTGCAACAACAGCCACTTTACCAGCCATCATAACATCAGTAGCACGACGAATAGCATCAACTAATGATTCACGGCAACCGTATTTATTATCGAATTTCGATTTAGTAACCGAGTCGTTTACGTTGATTGCAGGTAAATACAAGGTGCCGTTTTTCATACGCTCGTATAAGCGATGAACACCAGTAGTGGTTTCTTCTGAAAGACCGCGGATGCCATCAATTAACTGAGGGTATTTATCAAAAACCATATTGGTTAAATCTCCACCATCATCAAGGATCATATTCAATGGTTTACGCTCTTCTCCAAAGAATAAGGTTTGCTCAATACACCAGTCAAATTCTTCAGCATTCATGCCTTTCCACGCATAAACAGAGATACCTGCTGCCGCGATAGCTGCTGCTGCATGATCTTGTGTAGAGAAAATATTGCATGACGACCAGGTAACCTCAGCGCCTAATTCAATTAATGTTTCGATCAGAACCGCTGTTTGGATAGTCATGTGCAAGCAACCTGCAATGCGAGCACCTTTTAAAGGTTTTGATGCACCGAACTCTTTGCGAAGTGACATTAAACCAGGCATTTCTGCTTCAGCAAGTTCAATTTCTTTACGACCCCATTCTGCAAGTGAAATGTCTTTCACTTTATATTTTACATACGTTTCTACCATGATATTTTGTATTCTTTTTTTAAGAGAACGCAAAGGTAAGGCATAAGTTTGTGAATCGCAATGAATATGCTGTTATGGTATTGTAAATTAAGCAGTTAATTAGTTTGTTTATTTGTTGGCTGACAACCTGAGATTAATCAATCAAAAACAAATGAACCAATGAGCAATGGACAATCAGGATTTGACAAAACAAATTCAGGTAATTGAAGGTTAAACAATTACTTTTGTAGAAATAAAATACTATTAAGCGTATGTACCCAGAATACATGGTAGCGCCTATGCGCGAAGATTTAACGACTGCTGGTTTTGAGCAGTTAATGACTGCTGAACAAGTTGAAAATGCAATGACAGGAGCAGGAACCGTATTGGTTATGGTGAATTCAGTTTGCGGTTGTGCGGCTGCAAATGCACGTCCTGCAGCTAAAATTGCAGCCAAAAATGCTAAACGTCCTGATAAATTGGTAACCGTTTTTGCAGGTATGGAAAAAGAGGCTGTTGATAAAGCTCGTGGTTATATGTTGCCTTATCCTCCTTCTTCGCCTTCAATTGCTTTGTTTAAAGATGGCAAATTGGTTCATATGATTGAGCGTCATCATATCGAAGGCCGCCCGGCTCAAATGATTGCAGAAAATCTGATCGGCGCATTTGAACAATATTGCTAAAATTTAGTTAATGGTTAACAGTTGTCAGTTATTGGTATTTTGATAACTTGATTATACAAAAAAGCTCAGTATAGTTGCTGAGCTTTTTTTGTCTTTAGTCTATGTTTTTAATCCTTACTTGCTTGCAACAAGGCTGATTTTCAATGTAAAATCGTTAGCAATTGCTTTGTCGCCTACATTGAAGAAGCTAGCCGATCCGTAACGGATATCAAAAGCAGTACGGTCAATTGTTAGGTTAGCAGTAGCAACAAGATTATTGCCTGCTTTTTTAACAGTTGCAGGGAACGTTTGCGGTTTGGTTATCCCTTTGATGGTAAGATTACCAGAAATTTCGTAGCTATCAGCACCAGTACTTTTTACTTCAGTGATGTCAAATTTTGCCGTAGGGAATTTCTCTGTACTGAAGAAGTCATCGTTTTTTAAGTGGCCGATTAATTTGCCGTTGTAGTTTGCGTCAGTAATATCTGAGCAAGAAATGGAGTTCATGTCAATCGTGAATGTACCACCTTTGATTGTTTTGCCATCATAAGTTAAGCTACCGGTTGCTAGTTTAATAGCCCCACTGTGTTCGCCGGTTACTTTTTTAGCGTTCCATTCAACGGTGCTTTTAGTCGCATCTACTTTAAACGTTTCAGCTTTTTTACCTGGTGTTGTAAATGACATTAACGCAGTTGCTGCAACCATTGTTAATGCTGTGAAAAATTTATTCATACTTATTTTTTATTGCATATTGTTTACGGCTGCAAATATATGTTTAAACATCTAGTTTTGCAAGCGCAAATATGGTATTAAATAAAACAGCCGAAATAACTCCTATTTCGGCTGTTTATTAATTGATTATATCCGATGTTCGATTTGACTTAAGAATGTCACACTGAGCGGAGTCGAATCAGTATTTTAATAAGGCACAACGCGTTTAATAATGTTAAAATGTTTTATTTTCTGGCAACTAATTGGGTGATTTCAAGTTCGAAATCATCGCTTATTGCTTTATCTGCAATGTTAGGGAAGAAAGTAGCCGAGTTATACTTTATACCAAATTGTGTACGTTCAATTTTAAATTTAGGAGAAACCACAGCCAGTGCGTTTCCATTATCGGTTACAGAAACAAATACAGGAAAACTGACAGGTTTGGTAATGCCTTTAATAGTGAGGTCGCCGGTTACAACAAAATGACTTTTATCGATTTTTTTGGTCTTAGTTATTATAAACGTAGCAGTCGGAAATTTCTCCACGCCAAAAAAATTATCTGATTTAAGATCTTTGATTAACTTTTCTTTGTAGTTAGGGTCTTTAATATCTGATACGGCGATTGATTTCATATCGAACTCAAAAGTGCCTCCTGCTAATTTATCGCCTTTCATTGTAATGTAACCCTCTGAAAGTTGAATAGTGCCTGAATGCCCGCCGCCGACCTTTTTAGCAAACCAAACTATATTAGATTCAGATGGAACTACTTTATACGTTTCTTCACCTTTAAGTACAGGTTTTATAAAGCCAAGATTGATGTAAGCAAATGCAATTATGAACGAGAATATTAATTTTTTCATGATTTAAAATTGTTGTGTTGATGTGTTAATATTTGAAATGTGAATATGGGGTTGGTTTATCTTTGTAACAGAAATTCTCTTCTCAATTTATTGAACCAAAATTTCTTGCTGTGATCGAAACTTTTTTCGCCCATTAATTCAAAATGAGTTTTAAACTCATCAAAAAGTTCGGGCTGAACTTTTTTTAAGGCTTGGAGATTTATTTTCTTCTTGGCGAAAAACTCTTCAAAGGTCATGTTGAAATGATTTGATTGACAAAGAAAGCAAAAAAAGCGAATGATAAGAATTCAGAAATGAACATGAGATCGAAAAGAGGTTTTGATGGCCTTTAAATACGAAAAAAGGTTGCTTGCATAATACAAACAACCTTGATTCAACGTATTAACCTAATTATTACTTGCTTAGTTCAGTCGGAGTTTTAAGATTTAAGATCATGTCCTCAGTCATTTTTTTCATATTGAAGTCATGTTTCCATCCCCAATCCTGTCTGGCGCGGCTGTCGTCAATGCTTTTTGGCCATGAATCAGCAATGGCTTGGCGAGGATCGTTATCTTTATAAGAGATGGTAAAGTCAGGTATATATTTTTTAATCTCAGTTGTTAACTCCGTTGGAGTGAAACTTACGGCTGAAACATTGTAACTCGAGCGTATTTTAACTTTTTCGGCTTCAGCATCCATCAAACCAATAGTAGCCTTGATTGCGTCATTCATGTACATCATCGGCAACTCGGTGTTTGCTGAGAGGAATGATTCATAAGATCCATTTTTTAAGGCTTCGTGGAAAATATGAACAGCATAATCGGTTGTTCCACCACCCGGTTGTGATTTCCAACTAATAAGGCCCGGATAGCGTAAGCTCCGCACATCCAAACCATGTTTCAAGAAATAATACTCACACCAACGCTCCCCGGCTAATTTACTTATGCCATAAACCGTGTTCGGGTCCATGGCGCAATATTGTGGAGTTTGTTCTTTGGGTGAATTAGGCCCAAAAACGGCGATGGAACTTGGCCAGTATATTTTTGAGATTTTTTGTTCAACTGCGAAATCAAGCACATTGATTAAGCCATTCATGTTGAGATCCCAGGCAAGTTTTGGGTTTTGTTCACCAGTTGCTGAAAGTAATGCGGCTAGTAAATAAATTTGAGTTGGCTTGTACTTATTAATTACTCCTGCCAGATTCTCTTTATTGAGTACATTGACAAATTCAAATGGGCCTGCGTTTTTTGTTTCGTAATCGGGCTCTCTGATATCGCTGGCAATCACGTTGCTGCCTCCATAAACAGATCGTAAATCGGCTACCAGTTCGGTTCCAATTTGGCCATTTGACCCGATAACAATAATTGTTTCCTTTTTCATTAAATTGGATTGGGGTGCTGCAAAGTTATGATATCATTAGTTAGATATGAAGGAGATGTTAATGATTTTGCATGAGGCTATTATGTCAAAATAAACTTTTGATAAATAAATATTTCTTATTCTTTTATATGGCAATATTGAGCTGAGTTAATAGGTGTAAATTCAATTGGTTCATATTTCTTAATTTAATTTACCGGCAACGAGACATACTTTTCGGAATTTTGAAACATTTCCATCGGTTTTGAAAACTTCTATGTTGATCATATGAGGTCCGATTGTAATGGGCTGCTGTTTATCATTTAATCCATCCCAAATGATACTGCCTTCAGTACCTAGCAACTCGTTATTGGAGAGCTTTCGAACCAACCGACCTTTCGCGTCATAAATGGTAATGTTTGCCATGGTGCCAGGTTTATCAAAATGGTAATTCAGCGTTATGAAATCGTCAATTCCGTCGTTGTCAGGCGATATAATTGATTGAGCAAGCGTAATTTCTTGTGAAGTTTCATCAATGTCATTCATTGATTGGGAGTTTTTATAGCCTGGTGTTGCATATCCAACCGCAGAAGAGGCTGAATGGAAATTGCCATTGTCATTCGCCGGTCGATTAAAACTTACACGTTCCAGGGAAACGCCTTCAGGATTGTGAATCAGCGCAAAATGCATTTTTTCATTATAATCAAATCGATCAATGATTTGTCCTTGGCTTTTTAAAAATACAACTCCTTTGTCGTCATTATATGTAGGCATTGAAGCTGGTTTTATAATAGGGTCAGGATTTTTTGGTTGATACTCCGTTTTAATATTCTCGGGATCAAGAGTAATTGCCAAGTATTCTCCGGGTTTAAAAAGTATACTGCTGGAACAAATTGGTTTGCTGTACAAAGAATCTTTAGAATTTATTGAGCCTAATTCAAGTTGAGCCAAGTCAAAAGTTTTGAATGAGTTATTATAGATTTCTACAAAGTCGGCTCCATTTGGCCTGGGATTAAATAAAATCTCGTTAATCAAGATCTCATTCGGTTGTATGGAGTAAGGAATAAAAAAGGATAATTTTTGGAATGGGATTGTTTGATTCTTGCAAGCTGCTATAGTATTGATGCTTAACTCATAATTTTTACCGGCTTCAAATGGCTTAGCAAAAGTTAACACCACTTCGTCGAAAAGCGAGGTTGTGGGTATAAGTGTAATTGGACGAACGAGTTCAGTAAGTTGATAATTCTGTGAATTAACCAGTGAACTACTATCGGTGGGAAGGCTAAAATGTAGATTTATGCTCACATTGTCAATCCGGGTAAATTTATCTATTCGGAATTGAATGGTATCAAGAGATTGACTGGCTGAATTTATTTTTCCCGGCGTTCCTCCGCTGATGTCATTACTTGCGATCCAGTTTCGAGCTCCGGTGCAGGGACTTTTTGAATCGATCAGTTCTAGAGTATAGCCGCCCGCTTTTTTATTCACATCTCGATACCAGCTGTCGGTATAATTTACCCGATCTATGATTGTTCCATCTTTTCTTTTCAAGGTAAGCAAATCTCCGGCGTTATTCAATGAGGGCCATGGACTTAATCCAATTGTTTTTCCGAAGCGTTTAAATTCAGCAGTGTCGGCTCTAGCACAAAGAATGACGTATTCTTTCGGACGAATACTGTCGGCAGGAAAATTAGCAATGCTACTTGCATCGGAAAGTTGCCAGCCGTCAAAAAATAATAAAGAATCACTAGTGTTGTACAGTTCAATAAATTCAGTTGTTGGAAGGTCGATTTGAGGTGAAGGATCCGGAAATAGTTCATTAAACACAACATCTCCAAATTTAGCCTGATAGATGGGTTTGGGAGGAGGAATGTTTTTTAACATCGATATTTGAAGGTCATCAAAATAGAATTTATCACTTCTAGTAGCTGTATATGTTAAATTTATTCCAAAATAAGTACTACTCGTGAATGTTTGATCGATTACAGAGCCTTCAGTTTTGAAACCGGTGCCGTCAAGTTGATCAGTTTCCAACGTCCATTTTCCGGTATTGTCGCAACTTATACGAATGTTTGCTTTCAGTTCAGATGCCAGCGCCCGCAATTTTGGCGGGCCATCTATAATTTTGGTAATGGAACTTCCATTTTGTCGATACAAATCGTATGAATCTGAGGCGCCATTTTCACCGATCTGAATAAAATAACCATTTAATGGTGCTTTCAAATCAACCTTGTTGGAGACCAGATAAATACGCATTTGATTGCTCGTGGATGGATCAAAGTCCATTTGAACATAAAATTGCCACATCGTGTTGAGACAAAAGGTGTTTCCGGTTGCAAGGGAAACAGTTTGGGTTGAGGTTGCTGTTTTGCTTTGCAATTGCAAGGCTGTATTCACTTTAAAAAAAGCCGTATCGCCTTCCCATTTTGGTGATGAATTGAAATTTCCATCACTAAAATTGTCAACAATCTGCGCATTAGCTGTTAAAAAATGAAAAAATAGCAACAAAATCGGTAGAATATTTTTCATATTTGCTATTATTGCAGAATAATACTAATAGTTTTTTAAAATTAAAAATTTTATCCAATGAGAGTCGCAGTAGTTGGTGCTACCGGTTTGGTGGGTACCAAAATGTTACAGGTTCTGGCGGAAAGAAACTTTCCGGTTACAGAATTGATCCCAGTTGCTTCAGAAAAGAGTGTAGGTAAAGAAATTGAGTATAAGGGAAAGAAGTATAAGGTGGTTTCAATGAATACTGCTATTGCGATGAAGCCTGAAATTGCATTGTTTTCGGCCGGCGGAAGTACTTCAACCGAACAAGCTCCTCGTTTTGCCGCTGTAGGTACGACAGTTATTGATAACTCATCTGCCTGGAGGATGGATCCTACTAAAAAATTAGTGGTTCCGGAGGTGAATGCAAATGTATTGACCAAAGAGGATAAAATTATTGCCAACCCTAACTGTTCAACTATTCAAATGGTTGTGGCGTTAAAGCCTCTGCACGATAAATATAAAATCAAGCGTGTAGTGGTTTCCACATATCAGTCGGTTACCGGAACAGGTGTTAAAGCTGTTGAGCAATTAATGAATGAGCGTAAAGGAATTGATGGTCCTAAAGCATACGCTTATGAAATTGATTTGAACGTAATTCCTCATATTGATGTGTTTTCTGATGGTGGTTATACCAAAGAAGAAATCAAAATGATTAAGGAAACTTGCAAAATCATGGGCGATGACAGCATTAAGGTAACGGCAACGACAGTTCGTATACCGGTAATGGGTGGTCATTCAGAAAGTGTGAATATCGAGTTTGAAAATGAGTTTGATTTAGATGAAGTTAAAAACTTACTTGCGTCAGCTCCAGGTTTGATTTTAGTTGATGATGTTCAGAATTTGAAATATCCAATGCCGAAGGATGCACATGAAAAGGATGAGGTATTTGTAGGTCGTTTACGTCGTGACGATACTCAAGCTAAAACGCTTAACATGTGGATTGTGGCAGATAACTTACGTAAAGGCGCTGCTACGAATGCAGTTCAAATTGCGGAATACTTAATCGAAAATAGTCTGGTTTAATTTACTGGTCGTACAAGATAGAAGCGTCGCCTGTCGGTTTTTCCGCCAGGCGATTTTTTTGATTTAACAATTTTGGAGTTAGGTTCGATTAGGCTTTATAATAGTTTTTAACCCAAGCTACAAGTTGATTATCAGTCATACTGTCAGCCGTTTCAATAGGATGAATTTTGGTAGGATTATTTTTAGAGTTAAACGCATAATCGCCTTGCATGTATTTATCTAATTCTTTTTTCATTAAAGAAGGTCCAAAAATAACAAGTTCATCCACGCCTTTAACTTCGTTCACTATATCATTAAAATACTCATGCGATTGCTCTTTAATTCTCGCTTCCTTTTTGCTTTCCTGATCAAAGAATCGTCCAAATTCATTGTTTTCGCCCGGAATCCTTATTCTGCCTTCAATGGAAGAGTTAACCGTTTTTACGCCTTGCCCATTTTCATTCAACGAAATAATAACAGCTCTAGCTGAATCAATCCAAATTCCAACTTGATTTTTCATGTTATAGAGTTTTTAATGACAAACAACAAATTTGAAACTAGGTGTATATGAGCGCGTTATAAATTTATTAAAATATTTTCATTTTCATACGATGAAAGTTGGTCACTTAAGCATTCTTCCACCATGTTTAATCTATTATAAAGGCCAGAGACAGAAAGTTGTAGCGTTAACTAAATAATCAACTCAGCTTTCTGTACTTAGTGCCAATATAATCCACAAAATCAGGTTCTAATCCTTGCTGACGTATCAGTGTTTGGATTTGAGCCCTGTGATGAATAGAGTGATAATTAAGTTGCAATGCAATGTCTTTAGCGGTTGCCGCCCATTTGTCTCCATCAAATCCAATAAAGGTGAGTTCTTCAACTAGTTCTTCTTCTGTTTTACTTTCAAGATAATCCAGCCAGATTTGTAAACTGCTGCTCCATTCTTTTTCAAGATCGTTTAAATCATAAACCGGATCCCACCAACTCATTGTTGGGGCTTCAGGATTATTCAAGATTCGCTGCATCCATTTATTTTGAGAGTTGATAAGATGACTGAAAAATTTAATGCTAGCTGTTTTATCAGGCAATTCTTTTATCTTCTTCAATACCATATTGTTTGCATGATCATTGAAGCGGAAGGTGTCAATTAAATAGTTTTTCATTTCCATAAAATGGCAAGTTGCTATGTTTCTGTTGGATGTTCTGGCGTGTCTAAAATTAATTGCAAGAAAACAAGATCCAGCCATTTGCCAAACTTATAACCCACCTGTTTAAAACGCCCTACTTCTGAAAATCCAAAATTTTGGTGAAGTTTAATGCTGGCAATATTTGAGGCGTCGATTCCGGCAACTATTGTATGTAATTGTTTATGTCGAGCCTCAGCAATCAAAGGCGGAATAAGCAATTTTCCAATGCCTTGTCCGCGATGTTCAGGACTAATGTAAACGGAGCTTTCGATGGAGTATTTATAGGCAGCCCAGGCCCTGAATGGTCCGTAAGTGCTAAATCCGATTACTTCATGAGTGCATTCTGCCACAAACACAGGTAATCTGTCAATCATTTTTTGTTCAAACCATTCTTTACGCATGGCCAATGTATGGGGTGTGTAATTATAAACAGCAGTAGTATTTATAATGGCATCATTGTAAATGGCTAGTATTTCAGGAAGGTCGTTTTCTGTTGCGGGCCTGATTAGGATATCAGAATTGATCATTTTTAATTCTTATTGTTGGTTTTATTTAGCAGATGAATGTTTTACACTATCAATTACGTCGAGCAGGCCATCCGTTAATGTATCTTCCGATAATTCCCAAAACATAATGCCATTCAAGTGTTTATTGATAACATATTGAGTTTTGAGCTTTATAGAGCGCTTGTCATCATAGGTGACAAAAAGCTTTTGTTCAGCATTGTACAGATAAGGAGCTTTGGCTATATCATCCCAGTAATGGTTGAAACCATTTTTCTCTGAAAGTAATGCGTCATAATTCTTGAAGTTTATGCTGTTTTTGAACCTGCCGGGTTGGTAAAGTCCGTTATTGGTGTCTGGAACATTTTCCCAAATTCTTGAATAGAAGGCGGCTCCAATAGCAAGCTTATTGGCGGGTATTCCTAGTTTTAGCAGATATTGAACGGCATTGTCGACTGATTCATTTTGTTGTGGAGTGGAATATAAGCCAGTATGATGACCGGTAATAGTTGAGTATCCATTTACAAAATCATAAGTCATTATATTAACCCGATCAACCTGTTTCATTACTTGCTTCCAATCAACCGCTTCCCTCAGGTATTTATCAAAACCTCCTGCAGCAAAACTGATTTCCTTTTTCTTTCCTAAGGTTTTACGAAGCTTGGTTACGAGTTCGGTAAAGTTGGCTTTGTCTTCAGGTTTATAAGCATGCCCCGGGAATCCTTCAATGGTAGGGTACTCCCAGTCTAAGTCAATGCCGTCTGTATGAAAATATTCGCTGAGTTCTTTAACTGATTCAGCAAATTCAGCACGGCCTTCTTTAGTTGAAAAAACATCAGAACAGGTTTCACAACCTCCCCATCCTCCTAATGAAAGCAATATTTTTAAATGAGGGTTGCGGCCTTTTAAGGCTACCAACTGTTCAATTGTAGTACTGTCTTTGGCATTTTTAACAGATAGTTTATTACCCTTTAGGTGACAAAAGCTGAAAATAATATGTGTAAGCTTTTCGGCCGGTAAGCTATCGGCTTTGGTGGAGTTGCCAGCACAATAGGCAATGACCGCAATGTCTTTTTTTGATTGAGCATTGGTATTTAACGCAGTTATTGATACTAGCAGCGTAATTAATAGCAGCTTCGTTAATGCTGTATATCTGATTTTCATTCTTTTATTACTGGGTTTGATGTTAACTAAAAGTATCATTTTTTAGACAGTTTTTATGGTTTTTGTAAGAGCCAGCACCAAGCCGGGCCGTCATCAGTGTCATTAATAGTGCCTTTAAATGTAAATCCACATTTTTTAAGAACTTTAGATGAAGGGCTTTCTAGATGCAAGGTATGAGCCTTTATGCTTTGAGCATTGTTAGTAAAAGCAATTTCAATCAATGCCTGGACTGCTTGTGTTACAAATCCTTTATTCCGATACAATGGATTGATTTCATAACCAATTTCTACCTGATTATCATTGTCGGGCTTACCTTTAAAACCGCCGGTACCAATTAATGTGCGTTCATTTCTAAGGATAATAAAATAACTTCCCCAAATTCTTTCATCGCCCAATGATTTAAACGTTTGGTATAAAAAATGAACGGCTTCTTTCGCTTCTGCAAATGTTGTCCAGTTGTTTGGCGTTTCAACTTTTAAAAGTTCCCCAAGCCTTATGTTATCGTTGCTGAAAATAGCTTCAAAATGAGGCTCTGAAAAAGGAACGATATCAAGGTGCGGGGTTTCAGTCATGAGGCTTAATAAGATTGGATGTTAAATTTAAGTTTAATTCTATTGATTTTCAGTAATTTATGTTTTGAGAAGGGGTGTTTTGAATGTTAAAATGCCTGTGCTTATTAGTTAGGCCGTAACCCCAAATGCAACCCTTAATTCCCAAATTGTGATTGCAACGTTTATACTATCTTTGCGAGCTAGAAAAAAATCCTGTATGCGATCATTCCTTTTGCTTTTTGTAATCGTTTGTTGTGCAGCCAATGCTTTGGCGCAAGTGCCAAAGGCTCCACCACGTTCTATTAAGGATTTAAATCCTGATACGGTTCTTAATTTCAAAATGGATTCAGATGTTGTTGTTTTAGGTAAAGCCGGCCTGAGTGAACAAGATTTTATTGATGAGATTTTGAATGATTCTGTTTTCTATCAAGGTTTTAAAAATATAAAGCATTATAGCTTTACTGCTGAAAATGATGTAATCACCTATGATAAAAAGTGGAAGCGTGAGGCTCATATCTACAAAAAACTTTATCATGACAATAGTGGGCCCTCTTATCGCCGCAAAGTAATTGACGAACTCGATAGCGGAAATGTATTTAAAAGGAATGGTAAGTATCAGTTGTACACGGTGCAAATGTTCAGTTATATTTTCGAGAACATGAGCAGCTCGGAGTTTACCAATGAAGATCCGGCAAAAGGTCAAAAAGATGAAGAAGGCTATAAAGAAAAATTGAAAACACTCATTTTTAGCCCTGGTAAACCTATTTCAGGAGTTCCTTTTATAAGTCATAAAACGGCCATTTTTGAACCGGAAATGCGTAAATATTATGATTATCATTTTTTCAGTGGGACCTATATGGGCGATATTCCTGTTTACCGTTTTAAATGTACAGCCAAACCAGAATACATAAATTCTGATAAGGTGATGATTAAGGAATTAACCACCATTTTCGATAAGCGAAATTTTCAAATTTTAGGTCGTTATATTGATATGAAGTACGACAACTTTGCCTTTAGCTTTGATGTACGTATGAATATCGAAATGAATTATTTTGACTATGGCCTTTTGCCGGTACGCATAACTTATAAAGGCAATTGGGATATTCCTTTCAAAAAGGCCGAATTCGCATCCTTTGTTATTAATCATTTGGGATATAAAAAGTAATGCTTAAGAAATAAGACCATTGTTTTTTCGTCTCATTATTGATATTACCTTTGCAGCACTAAAAATTTAAGCTTGATTACCAAAGAAACCATAGACCGTATCATGGATGCCGCCGACATTGTTGAGGTGATTGGCGAGTTTGTGAATTTGAAGAAGCGTGGTGCAAACTACGTTGGCCTGAGTCCATTTGCGAACGAAAAAAGTCCTTCGTTTACGGTTTCTCCTGTCAAGCAAATTTTTAAAGATTTTAGTACAGGAAAAGGAGGAAGTGTCGTCACTTTCTTAATGGAGCTCGAGAAATATTCCTATCCGGAGGCTCTGAAGTTTCTGGCTGCAAAATACAGCATTGAAGTAGAAGAAAGTGGTCCCAGAGAACAGGATGGCCTAAAAGATGACCGGGAGAGCTTATTTATTGTAAATGAATTCGCTCGCAATTATTTTGCAGCTACTCTTTTTGAACAACAAGAAGGCATTAATGTTGGTCAGAGCTATTTCAAAGAACGTGGTTTTCGTGAAGAAACCATGCAGAAGTTTCAATTAGGCTACTGTTTGGATCAATGGGATGCGTTTACAAAAGCGGCATTGCAGGCGGGTTATCAAATGGAGTATTTGGAACAGAGCGGTCTGACAATAAAAAAAGAAGAAGGAAAAGCATTTGACCGCTATAAAGGTCGGGTGATATTTCCCATTCATAACCTTACCGGGCGTGTAATTGGCTTTGGCGGGCGTGTGCTTAAAACAGATGTTAAAGCCGCTAAATATGTGAACTCTCCTGAATCGCTTATTTATCACAAAAGTGAAACGCTCTACGGTATTTACTTCGCCAAAAGTAAGATTCGTGATGAAGACAATTGCTTTTTGGCCGAAGGTTATACCGACGTAATATCTTTGCATCAGTCGGGTATTGAAAACGTAGTAGCATCGTCTGGAACCTCATTAACCACTGAGCAAATTCGGTTGATTAGCCGCTTTACGAAGAATATTACGGTGTTGTATGATGGTGATGCAGCGGGGATTAAAGCTTCTCTTCGCGGAATTGATATGATTTTAGAAGAAGGGCTCAATGTTAAAATTGTGCTTTTTCCGGATGGGAACGACCCTGACTCATACGTTCGCTCAGTTGGAGGGACCGCTTTTAAGGAATATGTTCAGCAAAACCAAAAGGATTTTATTCTCTTCAAAACCTCTATTCTACTTCAGGATGCACAAAATGATCCTTTAAAACGTGCTGAAGTAATCCGTGATATTGTGGCCAGCATTGCGAAAATTCCGGACAGTATTAAGGCTTCGGTCTTTATTTCTGAAACGAGTCGCTTGCTGCAAATGGATGAGCGCGTACTGAATGCCGAACTGAATAAGATTAAGCGTAAATCGCTTAAATCAAAAGACGGCAAGGATGAATATGTTCCTGAATTAAAAGAGGAAACTGATTATGAACATATTCAAGAAAGCAAGTCGCCGGAGAACGAGGAGACTCAAGAACTGGAAATTATTCGCTTAATGATTCATTATGGAAATGAATTATGGGAAGAAGAAGTTACAGTAAATCAATTTCTGGTCCATGTACTTCAAGAACAGGATGAAATCAAGTTTGACAATGATTTGTATAATGCTGTTTTCGAAGAGATTAAGTTTAAGCTAAAAGAAGGCGAACCGTTGACTGATCGTTTCTTTATCAATCACCCGAATGAAAAAATTAGTCAGCTTACGGCTACCTTATTTTCAAGTAAGCATAGCTTAAGTGAGAACTGGGTTAAGATGCATGAAATCGATGTGCCTGAAGAAAAGGACTTGTTGAATAATGCCGTATTAAGTGCTGTTTATCACATTAAAATGCGAAAAGTAATGCGCTTGATCAGAGAGAATCAGGAAAAACTTCGCACAGCCACTACCGATGATGAAATTATCGAAATTCAAACAATGCACATTCAACTTAATCAAGTAAAACAATTGATTTCTGCTGAATTGGGTGCTGTGATCTTAAAGTAATTATACCTCCTTTACATGTTGTTGTTTTATTGCTGCGTTACTTCTTAGTAATCAGTTTATTATTTAAAAAAAATCGCAAAGATTCTTAAATTACTATAGTGGATTTTTCGCATCATCTTTCTCAATAAAAACTTTATGGCAGCAAGCATAGCTTGTGGGCCTTAATGTGTTTAGAGCTACTTTACGTGATATCGTAGAGGTGGGAGGGGAAGCGGAAAAAATGAAGTCCGTAGGTTTTCGAAGTAACCTCTATTGACAATGAATTTAAGCAAAATGGCCTTGTGATTCCTTTTCCTCAGCACGATCTTCACATCGGTAAAGGTTAAATAGTATAGAAGAACCTGCCAGTCTGAACGGGTTAGGGGAAGAATATAAATTATTGATGGTCAAAATGTCAACCCGAAAAAAATATTCAATTGAAAGGCAATGCTAAGTTTTTAAAAAAAATCTTCATTAGCCAAAGCTTTCTTTTTCAACCTGCAACCTGATGCCGAATCGTAAATTTCCTGAAAATCATCGTTCTTGAATTCGTTTAAAACACTAACTTTACCCCGTCATACTGTGTCATATTGTCTAGATAGACTTGATTGGCTCAAAACTTGACAAACATTTGAAGTAAATTTAGAAACAGAATGCTAAACTTTTTAACCAAATTATTCGGCAGTAAGTCGGAGAGAGATATCAAAGCTATTTTACCAGTAGTTGAGCAGATAAAATCAGAATATTCAAAACTCCAGTCAATCAGCAACGATGAACTCCGAGGAAAAACGGTTGATTTCAAAAAAAGGATTCAGCGTTTTCTGGAACAAATTGATGTGAATATCAATGAGCTTCAACAACAAGCAGATGCAATTGTTGATATACACGATAAAGTAGCGCTTTACGATTCAATTGATAAATTGAAAAAAGAGCGTGATGTACAATTGGAAGTTGTACTTAAAGAAATTCTCCCTGAAGCTTTCGCGGTAGTAAAAGAAACGGCTCGTCGTTTTTCTGAGAATGCTGAATTAGTGGTTACCGCCACTCAAGCCGATCGCGAACTTGCAGCCTTTAAAGGCAATGTAATTATCGAGGGAGATAAGGCAATCCATAAAAATACCTGGTTGGCAGCCGGCAACGAAATGACCTGGAACATGGTGCATTACGATGTACAGCTGATTGGTGGTATGGTATTGCATGATGGTAAAATCTCTGAAATGGGTACTGGTGAGGGTAAAACCTTGGTAGCTACTCTTCCTGCATATTTAAATGCATTGTCGGGTTGTGGTGTACACATCGTAACCGTGAATGATTACCTGGCACGTCGTGACAGTGAGTGGATGGGGCCTCTGTATGAATTCCACGGATTAACAGTTGATTGTATTGATAAGCATCAACCTAACTCTGACGAACGTCGTAAAGCATACTTAGCCGATATTACTTTCGGTACCAATAACGAATTTGGTTTTGATTACCTACGTGACAACATGGCACGTAGTACAGAAGAACTGGTACAGCGTAAATTGCATTTTGCAATGGTCGATGAGGTTGACTCGGTATTGATCGATGATGCGCGTACTCCTCTTATCATTTCCGGCCCGATTCCTCGTGGTGATGAGCATGAATTCCATGAGCTAAAGCCAAGAATCGAACGTTTGGTAAATGCACAGAAAAACTATTTAAATGGAACTCTTGCTGAAGCTAAAAAGCTATTGGCCGCTAATAATACGGATGAAGGCGGATTAGCATTGTTGCGCGCTTACAGAGGTTTACCTAAAAATAAAGCCCTCATTAAGTTCCTCAGTGAGCAAGGAATGCGTCAGGCTCTCCAAAAAACGGAGAACTTCTACATGCAAGACCAAAGCAAGGAAATGCACAAGGTTGATGCTGAACTGTTTTTTGTAATCGATGAGAAAAATAATTCAATTGAGCTTACTGAAAAAGGTATTGAACTAATCACCGCCACAGGTGAGGATACTAGTTTCTTCATTCTTCCGGATGTAGGTCTGGAAATCGCTGAAATTGAAAAGTCAAATCGTTCGGATGATGAAAAGGTAGAATTGAAAGATGCATTGATGCGTGATTATTCAATCAAATCAGAGCGTATTCACTCCATTAATCAACTTTTAAAAGCGTATACTTTATTCGAGAAAGATGTAGAATACATCGTTGATGAAGGCAAGATCAAAATCGTAGATGAGCAAACAGGCCGTATTATGGAAGGCCGTCGTTATTCTGACGGTTTACACCAGGCAATTGAAGCGAAGGAAAATGTGAAAGTAGAAGATGCTACTCAAACATTTGCAACCATTACGCTCCAAAATTACTTCCGTATGTATCACAAATTATGTGGTATGACGGGTACGGCAACAACGGAAGCGGGTGAGTTTTGGCAAATCTATAAGTTGGATGTTGTTGAAATTCCTACAAACCGCCCAATTGCACGTAAAGATCAAGAAGACCTTGTTTATAAAACTCAACGTGAGAAATATAATGCTGCTGTAGAGGAGATTATTAAACTTACTCAAGCCGGTCGTCCGGTGTTGGTGGGTACTACTTCAGTAGAAATTTCGGAATTGTTGAGTCGTATGCTGAAACTGAGAGGGATTAAACATAACGTACTGAATGCTAAATTGCACCAACGTGAGGCTGAAATTGTGGCTGAAGCTGGTCAGGCAGGAACAGTAACCATTGCAACCAACATGGCAGGCCGTGGTACCGACATTAAGTTAGGGCCAGGTGTTAAAGAAGCAGGAGGTTTGGCCATCATTGGTACCGAGCGTCATGAGTCGCGCCGCGTCGATCGTCAGTTACGTGGCCGTTCAGGTCGTCAGGGCGATCCGGGTTCATCGCAATTCTTTGTTTCATTACAAGATGATTTAATGCGTTTGTTCGGTTCAGAGCGTATCGCATCTTTAATGGATCGTATGGGAATTGAAGAAGGTGAAGTGATTCAGCATTCTATGATTACCAAATCGATTGAGCGTGCACAACGTAAAGTAGAAGAAAATAACTTCGGAACTCGTAAACGTTTGCTTGAGTATGATGATGTAATGAATTCACAGCGTTCAGTGATTTACTCACGTCGTCACAATGCTTTATTCGGCGAACGTTTGGACGTTGATATCGATAACATGGTATTTGATACCTGTTCTGAATTAGTTCATCAGTATCGTGATGAGCGTAATTTTGAAGGATTTAAATTAGAAATTCTCCGTTTGTTTGCTTACCATACCGACATGGATCCTAAGGATTTCCTGGATATGGCCAGCCAAACAGTAATTGATACGATATATGAAGATGTCACTACATTCTACTCTCGTAAATCCGATCACATTGCAGCTACCGCATTCCCTGTTATTAAGGATGTGTATGAAACAAGAGGAGACGTAATTGAAAACATTGTGGTTCCGTTTACCGATGGTGTTCGAGGTGTTCAAATTCCTGTAAACCTTAAGAAGGCATACGAAACTCAAGGCAAGGAAGTTATAAAAAGTTTTGAACGTGCTGTGATGTTGTTTACCATTGATGATGCATGGCGTGAGCACTTACGTGAGATGGATGAGTTGAAGCAATCGGTTCAAAATGCCGTTTACGAGCAAAAAGATCCATTGTTGATCTACAAATTTGAATCGTTTGAATTGTTCAAACAACGCTTATCAAGTATCAACAGAGATGTAATCGATTTCTTGTATAAAGGAGGCATTCCTTCACAAGAACCTGAAGAGGTTCGTGAAGCCCGTCCGGAGCCTCGTCAGCCAATGAATCAGTTGCGAACCAGTCATCCGGAATTTGAACCCAATGGATCAGGTTTGCCGCCTGAACTGGTAGCTGATGCTCAGCGTATGCAGCCGGTTCGTGTGGAACAAAAAATTGGAAGAAATGACCCTTGCCCTTGTGGTAGCGGTAAAAAGTATAAAAATTGTCATGGAACGGGGCTTGCATAAGCACCCGTTTTATTTCATTATAACCCATTGCTTTATATGATGTCGAAAAACCTGGTAGTTGTATTCATTTTTCTTTTCTGTTTACCCATCTTAGGGTTGGCACAAACGGTTCCTTCAAAAAAAGTTAAGCCTGCAGACACCACAAAGAAAACCACTGCACCTACAAAATCGACGGCACCAAAGACAACAACGACCACGCCAAATAGTAAACAACCTGCTAAAACGGTGGCTCCGGTTGAAGAAGAAACCGGCAGTTCAGGGAAGGCTCAAATAATTCCAGATACGGTGAACCATAATGTTGAAATTGTAGCGGACCCTGCAATTCAGCAGCTGATCACAAAACGTATAGAAATCAACAGGCGTCCACCTGAAGTCGGATTTAGACTTCAGATATATTCGGGCCCTAAGCGTAATGAAGCCTATAGTTTGCAGGTGAAGTTTGCTTTAAAATATCCTGAACTTGGAAGTTATCTTTCTTATCAGGCTCCAAACTATAAATTGAGAGTTGGTGATTTCGTATCCAGAGCTGATGCCGAGAAGATCCGTAAATTGTTGCTTCAAGAATTTGATGTTGCATTTATTGTGAGCGATCGACTCAATCAAAAAAAGCTTTATAAGGAAGGCGAAACCGAACTCCCCTAATTAATCACTAAATTTTATGATTCAAGAGAAGATTAAGACACTTGCCGGAGAAATCCATCAAGAAATAATCGACTATCGCCGTCACATCCATTCCAATCCTGAACTTTCATTTCAGGAGTTCAATACATCAGCTTTCATCGTTTCCAAACTAGAAGAGTGGGGGGTTCCGTATGAAAAAATGGCAAATACGGGTGTGGTTGCTTTGATTAAAGGATCGAAGCCTTCAGAAAAGGTAATTGCCCTTCGCGGCGATATGGATGCCTTACCGATTACGGAGGCCAATAACGTCGACTATAAATCTAAAAATCAAGGTGTGATGCATGCTTGTGGCCATGATGTGCATACTTCTTCGTTGCTTGGTACGGCCAAAATATTGAGTACGCTAAAAGATGAATTTGCCGGGACCGTAAAACTTATTTTTCAGCCTGGTGAAGAATTGCTTCCTGGTGGTGCCAGTATCATGATCAAAGAAGGCGTGCTTGAAAATCCTAAGCCTGCAGGGATTCTGGGTCAGCATGTCATGCCTTTGATTGAGGTTGGAAAAGTAGGGTTCCGTTCAGGGAAATACATGGCTTCAACCGATGAGCTGTATGTTACTGTAAAAGGTAAAGGCGGACATGGCGCAATGCCTAACTTCAATATTGATCCGGTGTTGATTACCGCTCACATTATTGTGGCTTTACAGCAGGTGGTAAGTCGTGTAGCTGATCCTAAATTGCCTACCGTTCTTTCATTTGGTAAAGTAATAGCAAACGGAGCGACCAATGTTATTCCTAATGAAGTGAAATTGGAAGGAACCTTCCGTACGTTAGATGAAAACTGGAGAGCAGAAGCGCACATTGCCATGAAAAAAATGGCTGAAGGCATTGCCGAAAGTATGGGCGGAAGTTGCGAATTCACCATCGCTCACGGTTATCCGTTTTTGGTAAATGAAGAAAAACTGACTGCTTCAGCTCGTCAGTCTGCTGAAGAATATTTAGGGAAAGAAAACGTAGTGGATCTGGACATCTGGATGGCAGCAGAAGATTTCGCTTATTATTCACAGGTAACAGATGCTTGTTTTTACCGCTTAGGAACAAGAAATGAAGAACGAGGAATCACTTCATCAGTACATACACCTACATTTGATATTGACGAAAAAGCCCTTGGAATAAGCACCGGTTTAATGGCTTATTTGGCCTTGAAAGAACTTGGAAACTAGGTTTAAGATTTAGTTTTTTTAATACTAGTGGTGGCATGATGAGGAATTGTGCCACCATTTTTTTGTTATTTTTTTCTCCCTAAAACCGGGTTGTTTGATAAAAGCCTTCTAAAAAAACGCTGGACTTGAATTTCAGCATAGCGTAGAGAGTCCTTCTCTATAAATTCAGCAATGTGTTCAATGTCATTGATTTACTGGATTGTCCAATTTATTTAAAACGAAGTCGAAAGTCTAAAACCTACTTCCTGTTTTTCTCCATCTTGCCAGGCCCAGCCAACTTCAGCACGGAACATTAACCGCTGAATACCTATATAGCATTCATTATAGTTTTTAATCTTATCAGAACTGAGGTAATTCGCCCCGGCAATTTCTTCCAATCGGAGTTTACGCAATAAAGGAATCTTGTTCATGAAAAATCCGGAGAAGTTATGCTCAAAATGTCCTTCTAAGAATTGGTTGGAAGTGCTGTAGGCATAATAATCAAGAAAACGGAATATATTAGTACTGCTGCCTGCATACACTCCCATTCGGTTTCCCTTAAAGTGTTGGTAATCCATGTAGTATAAATGCTTCGCTGAAAGAAATTTACCTGCAGATATACTAAAGGCTGAATTTCCCCATAATCCTAATCGTAATCCGCTGTCGTAAATACGGGCACTCATAAAATTGTAATTCACATCCGATCCTAATAGCTGTATGCCCTTTCTGTACAACAGGTTCAATTTTGGCCATTTGGAACCCATATAGAATTTGCCTCCAGGACGAGTGATGTATTCGGAGCCAAATGAAAAGGTAGAGGAGAAAGTAAAAGTTAATGCCTGATTTTTTTCAAATGCAGGCTCGTTGTCATAGCCATAATACGGATTATTAGCCGTAAACAGTTTAATAGAGTCAGAACTGAATGAATAGAAGTTAGTATTAATAAGAGGTAGTCGATTTACGTAAGCCAATGAGCCACTTAACTGAATGCCGTTTGCAACTTCTTGCGTTAACGTAAAATCGGCAAATTGCTTTTCATACAATTTCAAATAATTGGTTTGATTCACAAGTGTTGCATAGGAATTAACGAGTGGAGCTAATGAGCCTTTATCGTTAAAGTCAACCACATCTGTTCCGATACTTAAATTCATGCTTCCAATTTTTGAAGGATCATAATGGTAGAAGAAAGAAATGTTCCCATTTAGATGATGATTGCTAAATCCATAACGAAGTTCAGGAGTGATGTTGAAGTTTTTTCTATTTTCCAATACTTTTCGATAAGATGCCTGCAGTGTTAAATTTACTCCTTCAACGGTGTTAAACTGCAAGTTGCTCGGTAAAATGGAGGAGAAAATGATGGATGTTTTATTAAAGCTATTTTGATAAGTATATCCTCCTAGAAATAGCTTGCCTGGTGTGAATTTGTTTCTTTTATGGTCGATAGAATCAAGATAGGGTTCAGATTTTCTGAGCACCTCAATACTGTCTTTTTTTGCATAATCGTGCTGCTCCTCGCTGGTAAGCGGTATCGGTCTATTTTGTGCCCAATAGTTTTGGTCTCTCTTGTTGGATTCTTTGCTAACATTCAGCACTTCTCCCGTAAAAAAACCTTTTTCAAACTTAGGCTCAAGGATGTAATTCTTATAAACACCTATGTAATTCCCAGCGAACTTAAAGCCTAATAGGCCACCGTTGAACATCAGTTTTTGCGAAGCAGGCATCCATACTTCACCTTTAACCGGGAAAAACTGCTGCTGAATTGTTAACGAGTCAAGAAGTTGGATTTGAGCATCGTGAGTTAATAAAAGATCGGTGCTATGCAAGCGCCAGCTATCTTCCATAATGTAAATGTAACCGCGAAAAACAGGGTCGTTTTTTCTACGCGGAATTACCTGTATTTTATTGATTAACTGATTGTTTTCGTACGAGCAGCCAATGAGTTTATAGGTGTAGTAAAATAAAGCATTGTCGGCCAGTGGCGACACCAAGCCGCGCGGACTTATGCCAGCGAGTTCAATAGCGTTGTCATAAAAATTAATAAGTATATCTGATGCTTGATTAAAGCTGAATCCATTACTACGACCACTGACCTTTGAGGAGATCATTTCTTCATGAATTTTATTCGGTCGCTGAAAATTGAATTTTGATTCAGATTCAGAGAGATAGATAATTCCACGACGATTCGAATCCAATCCAAACCGTTGACCTATATCATCGATATTAGTGCCTAAGAATTTTTTAGGAGCATCTTTTAAGCGCTGTAATGCTTTAATATAAACCTCACATGAATAAGCACTCACCTGGTTGAGGTAATGTTTACGTTTCTTAATGGCATTGCGCATTATCTCAAATGCAGGATCTTCAGCACCTGCACTCACACTTACTTCTTTCAATTCATAGATCTCAGGTTCAAGCGTAACGTCAATTTGTTGAGGTGTAATATTCACTTCTACCGATTTAATTACCTGTTTATACCCAATGGTTTTGTAGATCAATTCATAATGCCCTGGTGATAGCGTAATGGAATAATTTCCATCCAGATTGGATGTGGTGCCAATACTCGTTCCTTTAATAAAAACATTGGCAAAAGGAATCGGCTTGCCTTGCGGATCGATGATTTTACCCGAAATATCGGCTGCAGATAATTTTGAGGCAATAATAAAAAGAAAGAGGATTAACGATAAATGTTTGAAACGCATGAATAGTATTTAAGGTAGCTGAGTATCAACTAAAACGCAAAGCTAATTATATTATTTTTCTTTTCTTGCGAAGTAACCATGTGGCAATGAGGGCGATCAAACAGCCGAACAGGGTCATGAATAAAAACAAAAAGAAATAAGAGAGGAAAGAGCCGCCTGTTGACAGTTCTACGTCTTTCATTCTTTCTGCAATTTCTGCCGCTGTGGCATTGGCTGCCCTAAGTTTATTTAATTCATAGGCTTTAAGTGTAGAAGCATATTCAGGATTAATTACCTCGGCATAAAGTGCAAACCAACAAAGCGATAAAGAGCCATAGATTACAGAAATAAGAGCTCCGGTTTTAAGCCCTCCGGCCCATGAAAGATTATTGTGGTTTTGGTGATTTTTAAAGGACAGGATTCCCAGTACTACACAAGCATAAAAAACAAAGGGAGTTACCAACCGGGTATGCTGTCCAATTTCGTGCTTAGTTGTGTTAAAACCCAAAAAGTGCTCTGTTAATGTCCAAATAATGGTTGTTGCTAAGGCAATGAGAGCAAATTTTATCGCTGTATTTTTCATGCCTCATTTTTTGGTTGAAGATAAAAGTTCATATCCTTAGAAAGATAATAAAACTCAATTGATTGGAGCAAACAAGTTAAAGGTTAATGGGTTTAATTTGGAGTGAAAGCCATGTTTTAGTTGGGTAAGAATTTAAAAACGAACCTCAAAACTAAAAAAAATGAAAAAGTTCATTTTGATTGCTTTAATGGTTATTGCTTCAGTAAGCGCATTAGCTCAAAGCTGGAGTGTAGATAAGGCGCATGCCAAACTCGGTTTTTCCGTAAAACACTTGATGATTTCTGATGTAGATGGTTTTTTTAAAAATTTCGACGCAAAAGTCACCTCCGCTAAAGATGATTTTACCGATGCTGTAATTGAACTCAGCGCCGATATCAACAGCATTAACACCAACAATGAAAAACGGGATAAAGACTTGAGAAGTCCTCAATATTTTGATGCTGAGAAATATCCAAAACTTACTTTCAAAAGTAAATCCTTGAATAAAGCAGATGAAAGAAATTACATATTAATTGGTGATTTAACCATGCATGGCGTAACTAAACAGATTCAGCTGGATGTAATTTATAACGGGTCGATTTTAAATCCCGGCAGCAAAAAAATGGTAGCCGGTTTTAAGGTAACAGGTAAAATAAATCGCAAAGATTTTAATATTGCTAATTCTGTACCTGGGGCTATGATTGGCGAGGAAGTAACCATAAATACGAATGCTGAGTTTATAAAAGATGAGTAATTAATTTAGGTAACTGCCCATCTTTTAAAATCAGTAAAGGTATAGTGGCCGAGACTTCGAGGCTGTTTCAAAAGCACTTTCTCTTGTCACCCTGAGCGGAGCGAAGGATCAGTAACATCATGGAACAGATGTTATGACTCTGCTAAACATGACAAAAATAGGAGAGTTCGGTTTTTGAGACAATTTTGTTATAGTACTACATCGGTTGTGAATGTAGGTGTGTTACTACTATTTGGGCCTTTTTTCTCTTGATCTGAAATTTTATCATGACCTAAAAATGGTTTCAAGAAATCAATAGGTATCGGGAAAATAGTGGTTGAATTGTTTTCCGTGGCGATTTCGCGCAATGTTTGTAAATAGCGTAAGGTGAGAGCGCTTGGCTGTTCGCTTAATATTTGTGCTGCATCGGATAAACGTTGAGAGGCTTGAAATTCTCCTTCGGCCGCAATCACTTTTGAACGACGTTCCCGTTCTGCTTCGGCTTGTTTAGCCATAGCGCGCTGCATTTCCTGCGGCAAATCAATTTGTTTTACTTCCACATTCGATACTTTGATGCCCCAGGGTTCGGTACGGGCATCTATAATTTGTTGTAATTTTTGGTTGATTTTATCACGCTGTGAAAGCAGGTCGTCAAGGTGCGATTGACCCAATACGCTCCGTAACGTTGTTTGTGAAAGCTGTGATGTAGCAAAAAGGTAGTTTTCTACTTCCACAATAGCTTTTTGGGCCTCCAATACCCTGAAATAGACCACTGCATTCACCTTTATAGAAACATTGTCTTCTGTAATGATATCTTGAGTAGGAACATCCATTACTACTGTTCGCAAACTCACTTTAACCATTTTGTCAATTACCGGAATTAGGAAGATAAGACCGGGGCCTTTGATTCCGCCTGAAATTAAGCGGCCAAGCCTGAAAACAACACCACGTTCGTATTCACGCAAAATTCGGATGGCATTGGCTAGAATAATGAGTCCAAAAAGGACAAGGATGGCAAAAAGAACTGGAAAGGTTTGTATCATTTTTATATTGGTTTTAAGTTGTACTTCTGATATACAATTTAAGGTTTTTCATTTCTACTACAAGAATTTTCTCGCCTTGGTTAATTCTACCCGAAATGGATTCAGCATTCCACACTTCTCCATGTACCCGAACAGTTCCGTTCGGATTTAAGGTTTCAAGTGCTTCTCCTAGCTCTCCTACTAATCCATCTACTCCGGTTACCGGTTTTAAACGTTGAGCCCGTAGTCCGATGCCAATTATCGAAAGAAAAAAGAAGGCGGTTGTAACTACAGAAGAGATGATTATAGTCTTTGAAATCGAAACATACTCTAAACTTGAGTCTGAACGAATCAGCATTAAAGAACCAAAAAAAAGGGAAACGACACCGCCAATGGCAAGTAATCCGTGGCTTACAACTTTTATTTCAAGTAGAAATAGAATAATGGCAAAAATAATCAAGGCCAAGCCCACGTAATTGATTGGCAATGTATTCATCGAGTAAAGAGCAAGTAGAAGTGCAATCACTCCCACTATGCCCGGTAAGATAGCCCCGGGATTATAGAGTTCAAAAAGTATTCCGTACAGGCCCAGAAGAAATAGGAGGTAAGCAATATTGGGATCGCTTAGTAAACTTAAAATTCTTTCGGGTGCTCCCATTTCTACTGATTTAACTTCAGCATTTTTGGTGTTTAAAATTTTTGTCCCTGTGGTTAATTCAATGCTTCTTCCATTAATTTGATTGAGTAGTTCCTGATCATTTTTAGCAATGAGGTCTATTACATTTTTACTCAATGCTTCATTTTCTGTGATTGCTAAACTTTTGCGTACTGCTTCTTCAGCCCATTGTAAATTGCGTTTCCGTTTTTCAGCAATAGTTCGAATGAATGCAGCTGCATCATTGGTGGCTTTGTCGTTCATAATTGTATCCCGCTGGCCCTGCATATCAACAGGATGGGCAGCACCGATATTGGTGCCAGGAGCCATCGCCGCCACATTTGCGGCAAGTGTTATAAAAACTCCGGCAGAACCCGCGTGGGCCCCTCCAGGTGAAACATAAACAACCACCGGCACAGGCGATTCAAGTATGTCACTAACTATTTTTCGAGTTGATGCTAACAAGCCGCCTGGAGTATTAAGGTGAATAAGCAGGCATTCTGCTTTTTCGATTTTTGCTTGTTCAATGCCCCTATGAATGTAGGCTGCCGATGATGGATTAATAGTACCGTCGACAGTTATTGAAATCCCTTTTTGAGCTGAAAGCTCAAATGGGATAAGGATGAGTAATGTGACTACAGCTAACCGGAGTGATGGATTAAAATTAAATAAGGATGATTTGAGTTTAAGTTTCATCTGAATGATGACCAATAAATAGGTTTGTCAATGTAATTTACTTAAAACCAAAGGGAATATCAATTTTTGCGGAAAGATCAATTATTTCTTCACTAAGCAGGCGTATAGGTTAGAAGAATGGTTATTGTGAAACTCCAAATGTAACGGAATGAATGAGCGCACTTAATTTTTTTAGTAGTTTTGTGCACTTCAATAAAATCTACAAAATTATGTACGAAACTCTTAAACCGATTCTTGAAACCGAGCTTAAAAACATAGAAGAAGCCGGTCTTTTTAAAAAAGAACGCATTATTACAACTCCGCAAGGTGCTGATATTCAGGTGAGTGGTGGTAAGGATGTGGTCAATTTTTGCGCAAACAATTATTTAGGTTTGTCATCACATCCCAGAGTTATTGAAGCTGCTAAAAAAGCAATTGATAGTCATGGATTTGGTATGTCCAGTGTTCGTTTTATTTGCGGGACTCAGGATATTCATAAAGAACTAGAAGCCAAAATTTCTAAATTCTTAGGTACAGAAGATACTATTTTATATGCTGCTGCTTTTGATGCTAACGGCGGTGTGTTTGAACCATTATTTAATGAGCAGGATGTAATTATTTCTGATGAATTAAATCACGCTTCTATTATTGATGGTGTTCGTTTATGTAAAGCGGCTCGTTTGCGTTACAAACATAACGATATGGCTGATCTTGAAGCGCAGCTAAAAGCTTCACAGGATAAACGTCATCGTATTATAGTTACTGACGGTTCGTTCTCTATGGACGGAACAATTGCCCAATTGGATAAAATCAGCGATCTGGCGGATAAATACAAGGCGCTGATAATGATTGACGAATGCCATTCTTCGGGCTTTTTAGGAAAAACAGGCCGTGGTACACATGAGCACTGTGGTGTTATGGGACGAATCGATATTATTACCGGTACCTTGGGTAAAGCCTTAGGCGGAGCATCAGGTGGTTTTACTTCGGGTAGAAAAGAAATTATTGACATGTTGCGTCAACGCTCGCGTCCGTATTTGTTTTCAAACACATTGGCTCCAAGTATTGTGGGCGCATCAATTGCTGTGTTTGATATGTTGAGCGAAACCACTGAATTGCGTGATAAGCTCGAGCGTAACACGAAATACTTCCGCGAAAAAATGACTGAAGCTGGCTTCGACATTAAGCCTGGTATTCATCCTATCGTTCCGGTGATGTTATACGATGCAAAACTTTCTCAGGATTTTGCAGCCCGTATGCTGGAAGAAGGGATTTATGTAATCGGATTTTACTATCCGGTAGTGGCGCAAGGGAAAGCCCGTATTCGTGTTCAAATTTCTGCAGGACATGAGATGCATCACCTTGATAAAGCCATCGCAGCGTTTACCAAAGTTGGTAAAGAGCTGGGAGTAATATAGCATGATTGACTATAGAATGAGAGAATAATAAAACTGTAATTCTCTCATTCTTAATCTTATTATCATTTATACATTCGCTACTCAAGCATTCTCTCATTCAATTATTTTTAAATGAAAGCCACCGCCCTTTACGAAGGTTCTTTTTCTGTTGATGTTTCTAAAAAGTTCATTCCATTCAATCCTGAACTGCATAATCCTAAAGATCGTCCGGCTTCTTTGTTCATTTATGTGCAGCCTTTTCTCGTTGAAACTTCAGTCGGTTTATGTCTAATTGACACTGGATTAGGAATTAGAGAATCAAACGGCGAGCTGCAATTACACAATAATATTCGTAATGCTGGTTATAGTCCTGCTGATGTGACTATGGTTTTGATGAGCCATTTGCACTATGATCATTCCGGTGGATTAATGTATGAGGAAGAAGGTAACTGGAAACTGGCTTTCCCTCATGCCGATTATTACGTTCAACGAGGCGAGTTGGAAACAGCACTGACAAAGCAATCAAAATCGTATCGTCGACCGCAATTGGAGGCTTTATGGCGTACACCTAACCTTCATTTTATGGAAGGTTCCGGACGCTTAAACAATGAAATTACGTATGAACTTACGGGAGGCCATTGTGAGTTTCACCAGGTGTTTTTATTTGATATAAAAGGGGAGAAGTATTTCTTTGGAGGTGACATAGTGCCGGAACCTGAACAATTGCTCAGGAAGTTTATGGCTAAATACGATATGGATCCTCGGAAAACGATGGAGCTCCGACAAGAGTACGGAATCCGGGCTGCTGCAGAAGACTGGGCCTGTATGTTTTATCATGCAAAGAGCCGTGCTATAGGGAAGGTTCGCTATGAAGATGAAACTTTTTCGATTATTGATGCAGAGTAACTAATCTGTCACCTTGAGCGGAGTTGAAAGGCAATGTTTCGATTCCGCTCAGCATGACATTGGTATATCTCTGTTTATTCTTTCTTGCCGATTTCCGGCATATCCATCATTTGGTAACCTGCTGTATCAAACATCGCGGCATCAATATTTCCTTTTTGAATATCTTTAATTTGCATCGTGGTTTTGTCTCCAGTTTTCTTATGAGTAATGATGCTTTCTAATGATGGGCCCTTTAAGAACGCTGAATATTTAGCAAAGTCGCCGGCAGGAGAGCGCGCTCCACCCATTGGCCCTTTGGCGGAGCGCATGCTCGCCAGTATTTTCCATAAATTCAGATCCATATCTTGTGCTACCCACATATCAATAGTTGAATCTTCTGTTTCAGCGATTATTTTTTTGCAGGGATGACCATCAATTGTTTTAGTCTCGTTTGTCTCCGTTATTTTCACATCGGTTTTCATACCTGATTGTTCTGCCATTTCAGCAATATCCTTCATTTTAGACTTCATCCCCATTTTCTTGCCGTTCATGTCCATCAGCATGAGAATGTCGCTAGTTGCAGGATCTATAATCATGCGCATTTGTCCGCCTTTATCCGGGTTGTTAATAACCGAACATATTTTTTGGTCTTTGATATAGTACATGATTTCAGCGGGGTGTTTAAGCTTCTCGCCGGAGATAATCATCTTAAAGCTACCTTCGAAATTGCTTTGTGCTTTAGCCGCATTAGAAATGAGCAGTGTGGTCAGGAGAAATAAGAGCGGTCTTTTCATAGTATTAGGTTTTGATACTTATGAATTTACGAAATAATGTTAAAATGATAAGGCGGTCATTATAAGAGTATTTGGGGTAACAGTTTTTAGGCATTTTTTTTAGTTTGAATATTGGGGCTTTTTCAAAATTAAAAGTAAACTAAGTGGCAGTTTGGAAAAAGTTGTTCTGCGAGTTTTGTTTTTCTCCAAATCAATCTAATTTATGAAGCTTTTCTTCATGAACCAATCCGATTGAAACATTGTTAAAAGAGTGTTAATTAGCTATTTTTGCAGCTCTAATAAAACACGTATGAAGTTAGATATCAATTATAAAGAAGCTTTTGAAGGTCGTCACATTGCTCCGGATGAGCAAGAAGCTACCCAGATGTTAAATACTATCGGAGTGAACTCACTCGATCAGTTGATCGAGCAAACAGTTCCTGCTGCTATTCGTCTGAAAAAGCCTCTTAACTTGCCGGCTGCTAAAACTGAGTTTGAATACCTGAAAGCGATTAAGCAAGTTTCAAGTCAGAACAAGGTATTTAAATCATTTATTGGCCGTGGTTACTATGATACATTTACACCAAATGTAATTCTGCGTAATATCATGGAAAACCCGGGATGGTACACTCAATATACTCCTTACCAGGCTGAGATTGCTCAGGGTCGTTTACAGGCATTGTTGAATTATCAAACTACTGTATTGGATCTTACCGGAATGCAGATTGCGAATGCTTCATTGCTTGATGAAGGTACGGCTGCTGCAGAGGCGATGTTCATGCAATTCTCTTTACGCAAAAATAATGACGCGAATATCTTCTTCGTGTCTGAAGAAGTACTTCCTCAAACTATTGATATTTTAAAAACTCGTTCAATGCCATTAGGTATTGAATTGGTTATTGGTGATCACAATACCGTGGAGTTAACCGAGAACATGTTCGGTGCAATTGTTCAATATCCTGCGGCTAATGGCGAGGTGTTCGACTATACCGAGTTCTCTAATAATTGCCATGCGAAAGGTATTAAATTAACCGTTGCTGCTGATTTATTGAGTTTGGTGTTGTTAACCCCTCCATCTGAATTTGGTGCCGATATCGTAATCGGTTCATCACAACGTTTTGGAGTGCCTATGGGTTATGGTGGTCCTCATGCTGCATTTTTCGCAACCAAAGAAGAATACAAACGTTCAATGCCAGGTCGTATCATTGGTGTATCTATCGATGCCCAAGGTAATCCGGCATTGCGTATGGCTTTGCAAACACGTGAGCAACATATCCGTCGTGATAAAGCAACTTCAAATATTTGTACCGCTCAGGCGCTTCTTGCTATTATGGCGAGTATGTACGCTGTTTACCATGGCCCTAAAGGTTTGAAACAAATTGCTGGTCGTACCCACGGATTAACAATTTTGTTAAACGATGCACTTAAAGGTCTTGGCTTTAGTGTGTTGAATAAATCGTTTTTTGATACGATTACTGTTGATGCTGGTGAACTGGTAGAGTCGATTCATAAAATTGCTGTTGATGAAGAAATGAACTTCTTCTACAATGGTTCTAAAATTGGTATCGCTTTAGATGAAACTACTTCAGTGGAAGATGTTAAGCAGATCGTTAAGATTTTTGCAAGAGTAATTGGTAAGAAATTGGAAGATGTAAACTTTGAAGCTATCGAGGCTTCGCTTGCATCATCAGTTGTTAGCAATTTAGTCCGTCAGTCGGATTTCTTAACCCATCCATTATTTAACACGCATCATTCTGAGCATGAGATGTTACGTTACATCAAAAGCTTAGAGAATAAAGACCTTTCCTTAACGCACTCAATGATTGCCTTAGGTTCATGTACCATGAAGTTGAATGCAACTGCCGAAATGATTCCGGTAACCTGGGCTGAGTTTGGTAAATTGCATCCTTTTGCACCAATTGATCAGGTTGGCGGTTACATGCAAATGATTACTGAGTTGGAGAATGCTTTATGCGAGGTAACTGGCTTTGCTGGTGCCAGCTTGCAGCCTAACTCGGGTGCGCAAGGTGAATACGCAGGTTTGATGGTTATTCGTCAATACCACAAAGACCGTGGTGAAGGCGCAAGAAATGTTGTTTTGATCCCTTCTTCTGCTCACGGTACTAATCCTGCAAGTGCAGCACTGGCTGGTTTCAAAATTGTTGTAACCAAGTGTGATGTTAATGGTAACATTGATGTTGAGGATTTACGTGCAAAAGCTATTGAACATAAAGATGACCTTGCTGCTTTGATGGTTACTTACCCATCAACTCACGGGGTGTTCGAAGAAGCAATTATCGAAATCTGCCAAATTATCCACGATAACGGCGGACAAGTATATATGGACGGTGCAAATATGAATGCACAGGTTGGCTTAACCAGTCCTGCTAACATTGGCGCTGATGTTTGTCACTTGAACTTACATAAAACCTTCTGCATTCCTCACGGTGGTGGTGGTCCTGGAGTAGGTCCAATTTGCGTAGCTAAACACTTAGTTCCATTCTTACCTGGTCATCCGGTGGTTAAAACAGGTGGTGAAAAATCGATCCATGCAGTGTCATCTGCTCCTTGGGGTAGTGCAAGCATTTTGTTAATTTCTCATGCTTACATCTCAATGATGGGTGGCAATGGATTAACGAATGCTACCAAGCACGCAATTCTAAATGCTAACTATATTAAAGCTCGTTTAGAAGAACATTATCCGGTTCTGTATACAGGATCACAAGGTCGTTGTGCTCACGAAATGATTTTGGATTGCCGTTCATTTAAAAACTTCGGTATTGAAGTAGCTGATATCGCGAAACGTTTGATGGATTATGGTTTCCATGCTCCTACAGTATCGTTCCCGGTGCCAGGAACAGTAATGATTGAACCTACTGAATCAGAGCCTAAAGCTGAATTGGATCGTTTCTGCGACGCGATGATTGCTATTCGTCATGAAATTGCGGAAATTGAAGCTGGTAAAGCGGATAAAGTAGATAACGTTTTGAAAAATGCTCCTCACACAGCTAATGTAATTACAGCTAATGAGTGGAATCACGCTTATTCTCGTCAAAAAGCAGCTTATCCATTACATTGGGTGAAAGACAATAAATTCTGGCCTTCAGTAGCTCGATTGAACGAAACACATGGTGACAGAACCCTGATTTGTTCTTGTCCTCCAATTGAAAGCTATGCTGAAGAAGCAGTAGAAGCATAAGTTTGGGCTTTAGGGTTAAGGTTTTTAGTTCTAAAGATTTAATAGATAAAAGCGTCCTTGATTAAACAAACAAGGACGCTTTTTTATTTATTTAATCTGACAAGCTAAGCCTCTGTATTATTTTTCATTTTCTGCTTTTCACTTTAGCTTTTCAGTCTTCTTTTACGTAAGCAACCATATAGTCTTCAAATTCAAAATAATTCACAGTTAAGGGTTCGGGTGTATCGGGCATAAGAATTCGGGCAGAAATTACACCTCCATCCATGGAGTATGGGAATGAATCCAAGATAATTCCTTCAATAAAGTTCAACCCTTTTTTGCCGTACATTTTATAGAGAGCCTCTTTAGCCGCCCAGCAGGCATAAAGGTGATGGATGCGGTGAGATGGATCAATAAATGCCTGTTCTTTTTCTGATAGAAATTTGTTTACCACGCGTTCAATCTTCTCCTTGATTTCTTCAATATCAATTCCAACCCTATTGGTCTGGCTAATCATTACCGCTGCATAATCAAAAGAATGGCTGAGTGAAAAATAATGAGGGAAATTGACTAAAAATGGTTTGTTGTGTTCGTCAATACCCGTTTTTATATAGTCTTGCGTATTAATAAGGGTACGTAATAACACACGGCTACCTAGCCAATGCAATTCTCGTTTGCCCTTACTCAAACTTTGGTATACGCTTTTTTCCCCTTCGTCAAGTTGAAGTTTGCTATAGAGCAGGTGAGCGGGTTCTTCTATTTTCCAAACAGCAAATTCTGTTGCTGCGTCAATTATTTTATGTAAAACGATAGGCATAATGATAGTCAAGAGTTTACAGTTGAAAGTTCAACATCTGGGATTCTGGGTCAATATAGCTGCGTTCTGGGCTTTAGATCCAGAACTTCAGACTATTGTCTATGAACCATCAACTTAAAGTATTATTTTTGGCCAAATTACAAAAAAAACCCGCCTGATACGGAATTTACCAATTGGAGTGAATGTTGGATGCGGGTTCTTGATGTCCATAAAAAATAAACACTTCAGAAAAAAATAATATGATCTTATCCGACAAGCGCATCCTGGAAGAAATTGAAAATGGAACTATTGTGATTGAGCCTTATGACAGGAAGTTTCTTGGCACCAATTCATACGATGTACATTTAGGAAAACATTTGGCTGTATATGTGAATCGTGAACTCGATGCCCGTAAACATAATGCGATTGAACATTTTGAGATTCCTGAAGAAGGATTTGTGCTGCAGCCGAACACACTATACTTGGGAGTAACGGAAGAATATACCGAAACTCATGCGCATGTGCCTTTTTTGGAAGGAAAGTCAAGTACGGGCCGCTTAGGGATCGATATTCATGCAACCGCCGGAAAAGGCGATGTGGGCTTTTGTAACACATGGACCTTGGAGATTTCATGTGCTCAACCTGTTCGTATATACGCAGGTATGCCCATTGGTCAACTTATTTATTTCGTTGTTGAAGGTGATATTGAAACCCTCTACAAGCATAAGTTGAATGCAAAATACAACGCCCGAACTGTACAGCCTGTAGAATCGATGATGTGGAAAAATCAGTTTTAAGAATTTAATAAATATATCTGATAGTCAGGCGTTTGCTCCTGTTATTTTACAGGGAATGCTTTCAAGCCTCTTTTAAATTTCGTAAATTTAAAAGAGGCTTTGTTTTTTATTCCTTTAGGCAGTGATAAAGCTTCTTTTTTAAATTTTGTAATACCGCGAATTGCTCTTTCTAAATCGGAACCGAATCTGTTTCAATGAAATTTTTTGGAGCGTAAGTGCGTAATGGTTTTACTGTAATTATTAGATGTAAAATATGGAATAGCTTTTACTGCTTATAACTTGTTAAGGCATGAAAAAAAATCTGATCTATACGATATTCTTGGGTCTGCTTATAATGCTGTTTTCTGCAACACTCCCTCCTGATAATGGCGAGCAGTTGATCAAAAAAATAATGGATAATCTTGCCAATTATCATGAAAAACTTCCTCAGGAAAAAATATACCTACATATTGATAAACCGTATTATGGAAGTGGTGATAACATCTACTTTAAAGCTTATTTGGTGCATGCCAACGATAATACCCCCTCAGAGCTAAGTAAAGTAATTTATGTAGATATGCTTAATGCAGAGGATAAGCCCGTTGAGCGTTTGATATTGAAAAAAGATCACGGTGATTTTAACGGAAGTATTCCTCTTTCTGATTCTATACCCGAGGGCATTTACCGTTTGCGTGCCTACACCAGCTGGATGCGTAATTTTGGAGAAGACTATTTTTATTCTACAAATATAAAAATTGGCAATGCCCGTCTTACCAATATTAAACCAATAATTGACTATGAGTTTGATAAAACTAAAAAGAATCAGGAAGTTACGGCTATAATAAAATTTAATAACGAGCGGGGTGAGCCAATTGTTGGTAAAGAAGTACAGTATGAAATTATTATGGTTGGCCGGAATGGACTTAAAGATAAGACCACTACTGATGCGCAAGGAACGATTGCTATAAGAGTTCAAAATACGAATCACGTTGATTTTCCGCATAAGCATATTAAAGCCACTATTAATTACGATGGATTACCGTTTACAAAAAACTTCTACATTCCTTACTTCGCACCGGATATAGATCTTCAGTTTTTCCCGGAAGGAGGAAGTTTGGTCAATGAATTACCTTGTGTTGTGGGGTTCAAAGCTGTGGATGTACAAGGTAAAGGCGCCGATGTTAAGGGCTATATTTCCGACGAACAGGGCAATAAAATTGTTGATTTTCAAAGCTCCCATTTAGGAATGGGGAAACTTGCTTTCGTTCCGAAAAAAGGCCATCAATACAAAGCCTTTATTAAAGATAAAGCCGAAAATGTACAAGAAGTTTTATTGCCAGAAGCTTTAGATAAAGGTTTGGTTTTAAGTGTTCGAAGCCAGACGGATGAACAGATCAGGGCTGTCATTATGGCAAATCCATCTTTTATTGAAGAAAAACAAAGAATTGTGGTAGTTGGTCTGTCGCATGGAGTGGTTCATTATGCGGCAAGTCAGCAAGTTAATGAGAGTGTTTACCAATTTACAATACCTAAAGAACAGTTTCCGACGGGTATTGCACAGATTACGGTGTTCAATTCCATTGGTCAGCCATTAGCAGAACGTTTGGTATTTATTAATCGGCATGATCAACTGGGTTTTTCCATTAGTACAGATAAGGCTAATTATCGTCCTCATGAAAACGTAAATATGAAGATCATTGTGCAGGACCCTCAGGGTAAACCTGTACAGGGGGATTTCTCGCTTGCTGTTACCGATAATAATGTTGTTCAAGTTAGGTCTGATGCAGCGTCTATTCTTTCCAATTTATTGTTTACTTCTGATTTGCAGGGACATATTGAAGATGCAGGGTATTATTTTGATGGGAAAGAACCAAATGCAGCAGAAGATCTTGATGTGCTATTGTTAACCCAGGGGTGGAGAAGGTACGAATGGTCCAATATTATTGCCGGGATTTTCCCTGAAACCCCGTATCCATTAGAATTAGGTTTGGTAATTGCCGGAAAGGTTAAAACAATCTCTGATGACCAACCGGCTAAAAATGCGGCTGTAACTTTGTTTACGACAAAAAACAAACAACTCTTCCAGGCAACAACTACCAATAACGATGGCGAATTTCAATTTACAGGGCTTGATTTTCCGGATAGTACACGGTTTATAATTCAGGCGAGAAATGAGAAAGGGGGGAAGGCTGTGGATATCGAAATTTTCGATTCTTTTCATGGAGCCTCCATCAAAAAGAGCCTTATCGCCGATAATATTGGAGTGGAGTTAAAAACCTATCTTAAAGCAAATAAGAAAGAATTTGATTTTCGCCGTGAAAAATTGGGATATAAAACGGTACTGTTAAGCGAAGTAGTTGTACACAGTACAAGGCTTCCTAATAATAATAATGCTGTTTTGAAAATTTATAGTACTCCGGATGCAGTTATAACTGCTGAAGATATTAGTAGGTCAAGTGCAATAATGACTGGCAACTTGCTCGATGCCATAAGAGGGCGTGTGGCAGGTGTTGATGTTACAGGCAATACGGTTACCATTAGAGGTGTTCATACTGTTTTTGGTAATACAAGTCCATTGGTTGTATTAGACGGAGCTGAAGTTGATGTAGGGTGGTTGAGGGCAGTTAATCCTATAGATGTTGAATCGATTGAATTTTTAAAAGGCCCTTCTGCCGCTATTTATGGCATGCGTGGATCTAATGGTGTTATTGCTATATATACTAAACGTGGTAATTTTCTTACAGGTGCTTATTCAAAAAAAGGAATGCTTAGTTTTTATCCAGAGGGATATCAGGTGGTTAAGGCATTTTACGAGCCTAAATATAATGTAGAGAAAGAACGTAAAGATAAGGCTCCGGATGCTCGAACGACCATCTACTGGAACGGTAATATTAAAACTGGTAAGAATGGTGAAGCCTTGGTTTCATTCTACACAGCCGACAGTCCGGCATCTTATACCTCAATAATTGAAGGTCTAACGGCCTCTGGTCAATTAGGCCGGGGAATAGCATCTATACGGGTTGATAATTCGTATTCTCCATAGTCTGCATTCGACCGCTCATGCTTTTATATACAAGAGGCAGCACGTATTTGCTGCCTCTCTTGTTATCTTATTTTTTACCTTTGCAGCAATCAATTTTTTTATCATTGCAAGGAAACAAGAAAATTTACTTCGCTTCTGATTTTCACTTGGGAGTTCCCACCTATCAAAAAAGCCGTGAACGCGAAGATCGTATCGTTCGATGGCTCGATTCAATTAGACATGACGCTCATGCAATTTATTTAGTAGGAGATATTTTTGATTTTTGGTTTGAATACAGTTCTGTAGTGCCCAGAGGATATGTTCGTTTGCTTGGTAAATTAGCTGAATTAAGCGATTCAGGAATTAAGCTTATCTTCTTCAAAGGGAATCACGATATGTGGATGTTTGATTATCTGCATAAAGAATTGAATGCTACCATTATTTCCAATGAATTAATTCTTGAATATGGCGGTAAACGCATTTATGTTCATCATGGAGATGGGTTGGGCCCTGGCGATGGCAAGTATAAGCTCTTAAAAAAGTTCTTTCGCAGTCCGTTTTGCCAATGGTTGTTTGCCCGAATTCACCCCAATTTAGGTATTGGAATCGCCGATAAATGGTCGCGTAATAGCCGCATTGCAAATGATCAAAAGGAAGAATTTTTAGGAGAAGAGAAAGAGTGGTTAGTTGTTTTTAGTAAAGAAGTGCTTCAGAAAGAGCATTTCGATTATTTCATTTTCGGTCACCGTCATTTACCGCTCGATATAAAACTTACTGAAAACAGTCGTTATGTTAACCTTGGTGAATGGATTCATTTTAATACTTACGCTGTGCTTGATGAATTTGGAGCACTGGAGCTGAAAACATTTGAAGGTTAAAAGAGTTAATGGTAATTGAATCCTTAAAGATTGAGGAAAATTGGTAACTTTGCACACTTTTACAATTAATACAAGTAAAAAGCATTCAATATGTTAGATAAATTAGAGGCAATCAAATCGCGTTGGAAGGATGTTGAAAATGAACTTTCAAGTCCTGATGTGATGAGTGATATGAAGCGCTTCGCAGCTTTAAATAAAGAATACAAAGATCTTACTCAAATAGTTACAAAGGCAGATGTTTACTCCAATGTAATGAGTAATATAGATGCTAATAAACAAATTTTAGCCACTGAAAAAGACGAAGAGTTTCGTGAAATGGCTAAGGTGGAGTTGGAAGAATTGTTGGTTCAGCGCGATGAGCTGGAAGAAGAAATTCGTGTGATGCTTATTCCTAAAGATCCTGAAGATGCGAAAAATGCAGTTTTGGAGATCAGAGGTGGAGCAGGCGGCGACGAGGCGAGTCTTTTTGCAGGCGATTTATACCGTATGTACTTGCGTTTTTGCGAGGCTAAAGGTTGGAAAACCGAATTGGTGGACGAAACTCCGGGTACTGCCGGTGGTTACAAAGAGGTGGTGATTAACGTGATCGGTGAAGACGTTTATGGTCAGCTGAAGTACGAGTCAGGTGTGCACCGTGTTCAGCGCGTTCCTGCCACCGAAACACAAGGTCGTGTGCATACTTCTGCAGCTTCAGTAGTCGTATTGCCCGAAGCTGATGAATTCGACGTACAGATCAATATGAATGATGTTCGTAAAGATTTATTCTGTTCATCCGGTCCGGGCGGACAGTCAGTAAATACAACGTATTCGGCCGTACGTTTAACGCACATTCCTACCGGAGTTGTTGCTCAATGTCAGGATGAAAAATCTCAGATCAAGAACTTTGAAAAGGCATTGGGTGTTCTTCGTTCCCGTATTTACGAAATGGAGCTTCAAAAGCACCTGGCAGAAACCGCTATGAAACGTAAAACGATGGTGTCAACGGGCGATCGTTCAGCTAAAATCCGTACCTATAATTATCCACAAGGCCGCGTTACAGAACATAGAATTGGTTTAACGATTTATAATTTAGGTGCAGTTATGGACGGCGATGTGCAGAATATCATTGATGCTCTGCAACTTGCGGAAAATGCCGAGCGCATGAAAGAAGGAACGGTTGCATAGTTTTAAAAGAGTCTTTAAATAATTTTGACTTTTAAAATAAAGACTCTATATTTGCATTCCCAAAAACAAATGGGGTAATGGATCGGTAGTTCAGCTGGTTAGAATGCCGCCCTGTCACGGCGGAGGTCGCGGGTTCGAGTCCCGTCCGGTCCGCAAAAAGTTTAAAAAAGATGTTTTTAAACTATGTTTAAAGGGTTTTTCAAAAGAGTGTATATAAGACTGTATATAGCTCGTCTTTGAAGGACTAAAAATAGTAAGTTTCTTGGATCGGTAGTTCAGCTGGTTAGAATGCCGCCCTGTCACGGCGGAGGTCGCGGGTTCGAGTCCCGTCCGGTCCGCTTAAAAGTTTAAAAAAGATGTTTTTAAACTATATCTAAAAGGTTTTTTAAAAGAGTGTATATAACTGTATATAACTCGTCTTTGAAGGACTAAAAATAGTAAGTTTCTTGGATCGGTAGTTCAGCTGGTTAGAATGCCGCCCTGTCACGGCGGAGGTCGCGGGTTCGAGTCCCGTCCGGTCCGCTCAAAATAGCCCTTAGATAGCTTCTAAGGGCTATTTTTATTTTAGTGTATATGATCTGTATATAGATTTTATTCAGCCATAGTTGTTGTATAAGCTCGACCGCTAAAGTTCTCTGGATTTAGCTAAGTCGCATGTTTTTAAAACATCGGGTAAGAAGAATGTTTGTGAACAAATCCGACCTACCCATCTCTCGGAAAACAGTTTGGGGATTTTTTATGAATAGCCCAGCCTTGCTGTAATCAATCCATCACTTCACCTCCGAAAGAAAAATAAAAAAATAATTTTCAAGTAAAGAACTTGTAGGTGCTTAGGTTATAAATACTTTGCGATTTGCTGATATAATCGTTCTTTGTCGCTGGGCCACAAAGCATTTTTTTCAACCATGTTTCCATTCTTGTCGATAATTATATAAGTAGGGACTATGGCAAAACCGTCCCTTCAGCAGATTACCATCTTAATAAAAATTCTCCCCTTATTAATTTTCTTAAAATTAGGAAAACGATTGAATTAATAGTTTCAAACGTTTGCGTAGCCTGATTTCACAACTTGCAGATTTTTTAACTTTTGATTTGTGCTTAATCCAACTTACTTTCATTTTATAAGGGTAGGTTATTACTTCACAACTAAAACGAGTTTATGCAAAATACAGGTAAATACAGATGGTCAATTTGTGCGCTGCTTTTCTTCGCTACAACCATCAATTATATGGATAGACAAATAATTGGCCTGTTGAAACCCGTATTGGAAATGGAGTTTAACTGGACAGAAAAGGACTATAGTTTTATTGTAATGGGCTTTACGGCATCTTATGCACTGGGGCTTTTGTGCTTTGGTCGTTTGGTCGACAAAATGGGTTCTAAAGTGGGTTATACCTTATCCATTGTTTTATGGAGCCTGGCAGCAATGGGTCACGCATTGGCTCGAAATACATTTGGTTTTTTTGTAGCAAGAGCATCATTGGGTGTAGGAGAAGCTGGTAATTTTCCATCAGCAATTAAGGCAGTTGCCGAATGGTTTCCCAAAAAAGAAAGAGCACTGGCTACCGGTATTTTTAATTCGGGCGCTAATATTGGTGCCATTGTGGCTCCAGCCATTATTCCGGTTATAGTGGCTCGTTTCGGCTGGCAGGAAGCGTTTATTTTTACAGGAGCGATTGGTTTTGTTTGGTTATTGTTTTGGTGGTTTTTATTTGAGATACCGCAAAAACACAAAAGCCTAAGTGAACAGGAATTACAACATATACAACAAGACGATGATGAAGTTGAAATGGTTGTGGAAACGAAAAAAATATCAATCAAGCGCTTGTTAAAAATGCCTCAAACCTGGGCCTTTGCAATTGGAAAGTTGCTTACTGATCCGGTGTGGTGGTTTTTTCTATTCTGGCTGCCATCTTATTTCGCTTCTTCGTTTGGATTAGATCTCAAAAAATCAGGTTTGCCTTTGATCATCATATATACAGCTGCTAGTGTAGGAAGCATTGCCGGAGGATATATGTCGTCTTACCTCATAAAAAGAGGTTGGAAGGTTGATCAAGCCCGTAAAAGGACCATGCTGTTTATTGCGCTTTGTGTGTTGCCTATTGTGACAGCACAGTTTACTCAGCAATTATGGGTAATTGTTGGCTTAATAAGTTTGGCTTCAGCGGCACATCAGGCATGGTCGGCTAATATTTTCACTACCGTTTCTGACTTTTTTCCAAAAGAAGCAATAAGCTCGGTTGTAGGTATTGGTGGAATGGCTGGCGCTATTGGCGGAATTGCTTTTCCCCTCCTTGTTGGAAGTTTATTGGATTATTATAAATCGATAGGAGCAATGAATACGGGATATAATATCTTATTTGTTATCTGTGGTTTAGCTTATTTGTTGGCATGGCTGGTATTATTTGTTGTTACGCCCAGATTAAGCAGCAAAAAGGAAGAGGTCCAAGTGTTAACAACAAGCTATTAGTTTACAATTAACCCAATCATTTGACTTGAACTAAGGCTGGTTAAAGTCTTTTAATTAGATATATGATGACAACAAATCCTTTTGATTTAACAGGTAAACTGGCATTAATAACAGGTGGAGGCACCGGGTTAGGAACGGGTATGGCGAAGGCCATGTGTAATGCTGGAGCCAAAGTAGTAATAACCGGCAGAAGAGAACCCGTTTTAGTGGATGCGGTGAAAGAGTTAGGTGAAAATGCTCACTTTATTGTTCATGATATGAATGAACTCGATACTATTCCTGGGCTTGTTGAAAAGGTGGAACAAACTTTTGGGCCGATTGATGTAGTGGTAAATAATGCAGGAATCAATATGAAAAAACCTGCTATAGAAGTTTCTGACGAAGATTTTAATCAAATTATTCATACAAATTTAAATGCGGTATTTGCCTTAACACGTGAGTGTGCAAAAAAAATGTTGCCGCGCAAGCAAGGTTCAATCATCATGATTTCGTCCATGACGGCTATGTACGGTATTGACCGTGTGGCGGCTTATTCGGCATCAAAATCAGCCGTGAAAGGAATGATTATGGGTTTGGCTTCCGAATTTTCACCATTTGGAGTACGCATTAATGCTATTGCTCCGGGGTTCATCGAATCACCAATGATGTTGAATGCAATGGATAATGATCCGCAAAGGAAAGCAAAGGTTTTAGGACGCACCCCCATGGGTACTTTCGGTAAAGCGGAGGATATTGGTTATACCGCGGTTTTCCTGGCTTCGAATGCTGCCCGATTTGTTACAGGTACTACCATTCCCGTTGATGGCGGTAACTCAATTGGTTTTTAATTTTTAAGTATGCAATCTTCAGAAAAAAATAATGTAAATACAGGATTAAAGAGGATGGAGCAAACCTGGCGATGGTTTGGACCGCAAGATCCTGTTTCCTTACAGCATGTTAGACAAGCTGGGGCTACAGGTATTGTTACCGCTTTACATCATATTTCTCATGGTGAAGTTTGGCCGGAGGAGGAGATTTTGAAGCGTAAGAAAGAAATTGAAGATAACGGGTTATCCTGGTCGGTGGTAGAAAGTGTGACTGTTCACGAAAGTATTAAGACTCGTACGGGAAACTATCAAGAGTATATTGAAAAATATAAAACTACGCTGCAAAACCTGGCAAAATGTGGAATCAATATAGTTACCTACAATTTTATGCCGGTGCTTGATTGGACCCGAACATCAATCAACTATGAGATGCCTAATGGCGCTAAAGCGCTGTATTTTAATTGGCTTGATTTGATTGTCTTTGATGTCCATATTCTTCAACGTAAAGATGCAGCAAACGATTATGATGACGAATTACTCGCAAAATCTTCTGCTCGTTTTAAAAACATGACAACAGAAGAGATTGAGCGATTAACCTCCGTTGTTTTGCTTGGTATTCCTGGCGAAGAGGAAATGACGCTGGAACTTCTTCGGAAATCCCTTACGGCCTATGAGCATATCGGGCAAGCTGAACTTCGTGAAAATCTTAAATATTTCCTTCAGGAAGTAAGTCCCATTGCTCAGAAATGTGGGGTAAAACTGGCCATTCACCCTGATGATCCTCCGTTCGATATTCTTGGGCTGCCGCGTGTGGTAAATTCTAGAGAAGATTTTGAGTTTATTTTACATGAGGTGAATATTCCTGCAAATGGAATATGTTTCTGTACCGGTTCATTAGGAGCCTCTTCTCAAAATAATCTACCTGAACTCGTAAAATACATTGCCGACCGCATTCATTTTGTGCATCTGCGAAATGTAAGTAAAGACCAGGAAGGTAATTTTTATGAAGCTGACCACCTGGGAGGTGATGTTAACATGTTTAAGGTGATGAAGGAACTGCTCATCATTCAGCAAAAAGTACAAGATTCAATCCCTTTTCGTTCTGATCACGGGCATCAAATGCTTGATGACTTACACAAGGTTACCAACCCCGGATATTCAGCCATCGGCCGGTTAAAAGGCCTTGCCGAATTAAGAGGATTGGAGTTGGGTGTTGTTAGTGCTATGTAGTCTTTTTAATCGTTTAAATCGACCTGAAAATTTTAAAACAGATCCATGAAAACATTTTTGCACGAAGATTTTTTACTTCCTAATAAAACAGCTCAAACACTCTATCATGAGTATGCGGCAAAGATGCCTATTGTCGATTACCATAATCACCTGTCTCCTGAAATTGCAGTCACTAACAGGCCTTTTGCAAACATGACTGATATATGGCTAAAAGGAGATCATTACAAGTGGAGAGCCATGCGAACAATGGGAGTAGCTGAAAAATATATCACCGGTAATGCAACTGACCATGAGAAATTTATGCAGTGGGCTAAAGTCGTGCCGCATACCATTCGCAATCCCTTGTTTCATTGGTCGCACATGGAATTAAAAAATCCGTTCGGGATAGATAAATTATTAAATGAAGGAAATGCAGAAACGATCTTTCAACATTGTAATAATTTATTGAAACAGCCGGAGTTTTCTCCCCGTGGATTATTAGATAAGTTTAATGTTGAAGTCATTGTAACTACCGACGATCCTTCGGATGATTTACAGTGGCACCGGCAAATGGCAAAAGAGCAGGATAAAGTGATAATGCTCCCCGCTTTTAGGTCAGATAAAATATTTCAGATAAATCAACGTGATTTTCAGGCATACCTTCAAAAACTGGGAAACGCAGCAGGTTTGGCCATTCATTCTTTGAATGATCTTTTTATCGCTTTGCAAAACCGTATCGATTTTTTTGCAGCACATGGTTGCTGCCTGGCTGACTATGGTTTAAGCGCCATTCCTTTTTGCAAAGATTATTCATTTACCAAAGCTGATCTTACCTTAAAGAAGATGATAGAAGGCAACTCTGTTCTTGCTGAGGAGGAGGTGTTAAATTATCAACTGGTGGTATTGCTTGAACTGTGTAAAATGTATCATCAAAAGCAATGGGTGCAGCAATTTCATTTGGGCGCACTCAGAAATGTGAATACACGTTTACTGAATTTACTAGGAGCTGATGCAGGTGTTGATGTTATAAGTAGCTCAGCACAGGTAGAAAGTTTAGCCTTTTTCCTTAATGAACTCGATCAAAATAATCAGCTTGCCAAAACAATTCTGTACAATCTTTCTCCTGCAGATAACGAACAGTTTGCCGCTTTGGCCGGAGCTTTTCAGGGAGATGGGATCCAAGGGAAAGTGCAATATGGAGCGGCCTGGTGGTTCTTAGATCAAAAAGACGGCATTGAAAAGCAATTGGATACGTTATCTAACATCGGTTTGTTAAGCTGTTTTGTGGGCATGCTTACTGATTCACGTAGTTTTCTTTCCTTTTCTCGTCATGAGTATTTCAGGAGAGTTTTGTGTGCTAAACTCGGTCAGGAGATGGAACAGGGAATTTTACCCAATGATATTTCCGGGATAGGGGAGTTAATAAAAAATATCAGTTATTTTAACGCAAAAAAATATTTCAATTTTAAATGTCCAACATCCAAGCTACACTCACCTTTGGTGAACTCTTATTCCGTATAAGTCCAGAGTTAGAGCAGCAAAATGCCGGTTTTTTTGTAGGTGGTGCCGAGCTAAATGTAGCGTCGGCATTAGGCCTCTGGGGGCAGGCTGTTTCCTATTGTACCGTTTTACCTGATAATATATTAACTCGGCAGGTTTTAGCCAAACTTAAAGAAATCGGAATAAATACGGATGCTATTATTTTGAGTGGAGATCGAATTGGAGCTTATTATCTCACTCAAGGCGCAGATGTAAAAAACCAGGGTGTAATTTATGACCGGGCACATTCTGCTTTTTCTCAATTGAAACCGGGCATGATCGATTGGGAAAATGTGTTACAAAATGTAGATTGGTTTCATTGGAGTGCGATCACTCCCGCATTGTCTCAAAATCATGCTGATGTATGCATGGAAGCTTTAGCCTATGCAAAGAGCAAGGGTATCACAACCTCCGTAGATTTAAATTACCGTTCAAAACTTTGGAACTATGGTGTTGAACCTATTGACGTAATACCCGGATTGGTGAGGCATTGTGATGTGGTAATGGGCAATATGTGGGCTGTAGAAAAAATGCTGGGTATATCGGTTGATTCAACAGTTTCATGTGAAAATCAAAATGAAGACGCTGTTTATTTGAAAGCAGGGGAGGATTCGGCCATAAAACTGAAACAGCAATTCCCAAATTGCAAAGCCGTGGCTTATACCTATCGTTTTTCAATGCATGAGAACACCCTTCGTTATTTTTCTTCACTGCACGCCGATCAGTATTATAGTTCGTCGGTTTATACATCTAATAAAATAGTTGATAGGGTAGGGACTGGAGATGCCTTTATGGCAGGATTAATAGTAGGGCTAAAAAATAAAACGCTTTATTCAGATACCTTAAAATTGGCAACGGCTTCGGCTTTTAGTAAGTTTTTTGTTCTGGGTGATTGCAATACAACTCCATTAAAAAATATTCAGCAATTGGTTTATGAAAACTCATGAAATGCAACAAGATACAGTTCAAGAACTTACTAAATCAAAGGTTTTGCCTTTATTTTATCATGAAGGCATAGAGGTCTGCAAGGGGTTGCTAACTGCTTGTTATAATGGAGGTGTGAAAGCTGTAGAGTTTACTAACAGAGGTAAAAATGCATTGGAGAATTTCGCTCTGCTTCGCACTTTTGCATTGGAACATTTTCCCGATATGATTATTGGGGTGGGAACCATTAAAAATAGGGCAGAAGCAGAATGTTTTTGGAAAGCAGGAGCAGCCTTTATAGTAAGTCCTGCATTGGATGAAGAAACGGGTGTTTTTTGTTTAGAAAAAGAACTGTTATGGATTCCTGGCTGCATGACTCCCAGCGAAATAAACAAAGCTGTTCAATTGGGTTGTAGCCTGATAAAATTATTCCCGGCCAATGTATTGGGTGCAGGCTTTTCGAAAGCCATGAAAGACATTTTTCCGGATACAAAATTTATCGTGACCGGTGGAATCGATGCAAAACTTATTGACATTGAAAAGTGGGTGAACAATAATGTTATTGCTGTTGGCTTGGGGAGTAGTTTAATTAAAAACGATTGGATAGCCGATAAAAGGTTTGATGAGATAACACGAACATTACGGGAGATTTGTATTCAATAATAAATCCGGATTATTAATAGCCCTGTGTCATGAACTGGAAGCGATTAAATTGCAAGTCCAGATTTAGATGGTTAATACTCAATAAGCTCACATTCTAAATTAATATTTTGATAGCCTTCCTCTTTTGGTCCATTCATTAACTTTAATAAGAGCACAATAGCCTGTTCTCCAATTTTATACGGTCGTTCATCCAGCGAGGCTAGTGGTTTTTCATCAAAATATTCAAACATTGGCAAATTGCCAAAACCAATGAACTCCATTTTTTTTTTATTGGTTGGTGATTGTTTCCTCAGAAACTGCATTGCGTCAAGCACCATATAGTCTTTAAAGCAAAGAACTGCGGTAGGCGGTTGATCCATCTGTAGTAGTTCTTTCATTGCTTTTTGGGTTCCGGCTTTTGTTAGGTCACATACTTTTATTAAGTCTGCATTGTAGGCAATATTATTTCTCAATAAGGCATCCTTATAACCTTCATAACGATGTTCACTGGTTAGTAAAGAATCGGGCCCTTTTAAATGGGCGATCCGCCTATGGCCTTGAGCTACCAAAAAATCAACTGCTTTAGCCGCTGCCTCATTACCATTACACGATACCCAGTTACGTAACATTACTCCTTTAGGTTGTCGAACAAAATATACTACCGGTATTCCTGCTTTTTCTAATGCATTAAAGTGATCGTATGACGTGGTTTCTTTGGAAACAGCAACGATAACACCATCAACCTGGGCACGTTGCATGATATCTACCAATTCTTTCTCTCTTGTTAAACTTTCATGTGATTGAGTGATAAATACATTGTAGTTGTTTTTCAATGCGTAATCTTCAATCCCGTTAACTGTAAGCGTAAAAAACTGGTCGATAAGTGTTGGCAAAATCACTCCGATAATCGATGATTTTTGCTTCCTTAACTGTATCGCTGCCTGGTTAGGCACATAATTGAGCTCCCTGGCCAGTTTCTGCACCCTCTCTTTGGTTGTCAAACCAATACTAGGGTGATTATGTAATGCTTTGGAAACGGTTGAAACGGAAATATTTAAATTTTTGGCAATTTCTTTAATGGTAGGTGCAGATCTCTTCATGGCCTTGTTTAAAGTACGAAAGATAACAATTTAAAAAAAATACGAAAACGTTTGAAATAGCCTATTCAAACGTTTTTGTAGCCTAATTCCACAATAACGGATTGATCAGGTTTTGATTTATGATTAATCAACTTACATTAAGGTAAATTTTAACCATTTAATAAGGATTCTAACAATTTGTTGTATGAGTGATCAAGTTAAAGTCTGGGAGGAGGATGTCCTAATTCCAACCTATCCTATTGGAAACCCTGAAAAGAACCCTATGTTTTTAGAAAAAAGGGTGTATCAGGGTAGTAGCGGTGTTGTTTATCCACATGCGGTAGTTGAAAAGATTTATGATGAGAAGACCGATAAAACATACAAAGGGGTGTTCCTGGAGAATGCTTATGTGAAAATCATGGTACTGCCCGAATTGGGAGGAAGGATTCAAATGGCGTATGATAAAGTAAAACAGCGCCATTTTATTTATTACAACCAGGTGATCAGGCCTGCTCTGGTGGGCTTAACCGGTCCTTGGATTTCCGGAGGTATTGAATTCAACTGGCCCCAGCACCACCGTCCCAGTACATTTGAACCAGTAGACTATACTATTGAGGAGAATAAAGATGGCAGCAAAACAGTATGGGTCAATGAAGTTGAGCGCATGTTCCGTACGAAGGGTATGGCCGGTTTTACACTTTACCCGGATAAGGCATATATTGAGATCAAAGGCAAGTTATACAATCGTACACCTTTTCCTCAAACCTTTTTATGGTGGGCCAATCCTGCAGTGAAAGTGAATGATCATTATCAATCTGTTTTTCCGCCAGATGTGTATGCTGTCTTTGACCATGGCAAGAGGGATGTGTCTTCATTTCCAATTGCAAAGGGAACCTACTACAAGGTGGATTATGCACCAGGGACCGACATTTCCCGATATAAGAACATACCGGTACCCACTTCGTATATGGCCATCACTTCAAAATATAATTTCATTGGGGGGTATGAGCATGATACTCAGGGTGGTTTATTACATATAGCAAATCATCATATTTCTCCAGGTAAGAAACAATGGACCTGGGGGCATAGCGAATTTGGACAAGCATGGGACCGGAACCTTACTGATGAAGACGGTCCATATATTGAACTGATGACAGGCGTATTCACGGATAACCAGCCTGATTTCTCCTGGCTGCAGCCTTATGAAGAAAAAACCTTTGTTCAATATTTTATGCCATATAGAGAAGTGGGTATGGTGAAGAACGCGACAAAGGAAGCTATCGCTGGACTGGAGATCAATCAAAAGGAGGTTACTATCAAACTTTATCTCACATCTCCATATAAGCAGGTGAAGGTTGCATTACTTCACTTGCAACAAGAATTGTATAGTGAAGTGATTAGCAGCTCACCAGAGCAACCGTACTTAAAAACAGTGGCACTGGCCAAGATGATAGCCCCGGAAAATATCAAACTTGTTATTACTAACCTGGAAAACAATAAAGTGCTGGTAAGTTATCAACAAGAGCAAGCCGTTGAGCAGGAAATTCCTTCTCCAGCCCAGGCAGCAAAGAAGCCGCAGGAAGTGGAGAATAATGAGCAATTATACCTGACCGGGTTGCATATTGAGCAGTACAGGCATGCAACTTTTGCTGCAACAGACTATTACGAGGAGGCACTCCGCAGGGATGATAAAGACATTAGATGTAATAATGCATTAGGATTATGGTTTCTACGCAAGGGACAATTTGCAAAGGCCGTACCTTATTTCAGAAAGGCAATTGCATCGCTAATACAGCGGAATCCCAATCCATATGATGGAGAGCCGTACTATAATTTAGCCTGGGCGTTGAAAATGCAAGGTAAAAACGAAGAGGCATTTGACTCTTTTTATAAAAGTGTTTGGAACGATGCATGGCAACATGCGGGCTTTTTAAATTTAGCAAGAATTGCCTGTATCAAAAGTGACTTTGAAGAAGCTCTGGAACTTATTGAAAAATCGCTGATTAGGAATTATCATAGTCATACGGCAAGGCATGTGAAGGTATTCATATTAAGAAAGCTGGGCAGAGTGGAAGAAGCCTCAGTTTTGATCGCTGAATCATTGTCAATTGATCCTTTCAACTTTGGATGTTTGTTTGAAAGGTACTTACTATTGTCCGCAGATGGTCAAACCATGGAAGCTGAATTTGCCTTGAATCAACTGTTGGAAGTGAGCCGCAATTGGGTGCATAATTTTATTGAATATGCATTTGACTATGCGCATGCGGGGTCATATGAAGAGGCCTCATTGTTGTTGCAGGTTCACCTCAGGAATAGCACAGAGCACTATCCAATGGTTCATTATTATTTAGGTTGGTTTGCTTACCAGCAAGGTCAGACGGAAGAGGCGATGGCTTGTTTTAAGCGGGCAGATTTACTGAAACCTGATTTTTGTTTCCCAAACCGAATAGAAGATGTTCCGGTGTTGCAGGCCGCCATCGCACTCAATCCAAAGGATGCAAAAGCCCCATACTATTTGGGCAATTTCTGGTATGATAAACGCCAATATCATGAAGCTATCGAGTGTTGGGAATACTCAGTACAGATCGATGATCGTTTTCCAACCGTGCACCGCAATCTTTCACTGGCTTATTACAACAAGTTGAAGGATCCTGAAAAAGCACTTGTTTCTTTAGAAAAAGCCTTCTCATTAGATCCTACTGATGCCAGGGTATTGATGGAGTTGGATCAATTACATAAGAAACTGAATACACCACATCAACAACGTTTAGAGCTTTTGGAAAATTATTTGCCAATAGTAGAGTTTCGTGATGATCTATACCTGGAAAGAGTGACACTTTGTAACCAACTGGGCAACTTCAGAAAAGCGAAAGATTTAATTGCTGCTTATACTTTTCATCCATGGGAAGGTGGCGAAGGAAAGGTTGTAGGTCAATATCTGATTTGTCATATTGAGCTGGCAAAACTGGCTTTAAATGCGGGAGATGTTAATGAGGCCCTAGAACTGTTAACGCAAGCAGAAAATTACCCGGTAAGCCTGGGTGAAGGGAAATTATATGGAGCCCAGGAAAATGATATTCATTATTTGAAGGGATTGGCTTACGAACAATTGAATGAGAAAAAGAAGGCTGAGGAATATTTTCAAAAAGCTACGGAAGGGATCAGCCAACCAGTTCAAGCTATATTTTATAACGATCCGCAACCCGATAAGCTCTTTTACCAGGGGCTTGCCTGGATGAAATTGGGTGAACATGAAAAGGCTGTAGGTATTTTCAATAGGCTGATCAGTTTTGGGTTGGATCATATCAATGATTCCATCAGTATAGATTACTTCGCAGTTTCGCTACCCGACTTGTTGGTATTTGATGCCGATTTAGATCTTCGTAACCGGATCCATTGCCTCTATTTAATGGGACTTGGTAATGTAGGTTTGGGCAATCATACCAAAAACGCTGAGGCCTGTCTTAATGAGGTGTTGAGCCTGGATGTCAATCATCAGGGTGCTGCTATCCATAAAAGGATGATCAATTTTATTTCCCTTGTCGAACAATAATAATGCTTGTCAAGTATTGATGTAATTAAAATAAATGTCATTATATGAACAATACGCTTTTACTAGATGAACAACCTGTTCGTTTCAATAACGCCTATATAATAGGTATTTCCTTTATATCCGCTTTAGGGGGATATTTGTTTGGATTTGACTTTGCCGTTATCTCAGGGGCACTTCCTTTTTTGCGAACCGAGTTTGCTTTAAATGCCTGGTGGGAAGGTTTTTTAACAGGATCCCTGGCTTTAGGTTGTATTGCCGGTTGCATTATTGCGGGATCCCTGGCTGACCGTTATGGGCGCAGGCCCGGATTGATGCTGGCTGCCGCTATTTTTGCTCTTTCTTCTCTGGGTATGGCATTTTCAGTCAGCCTGTCCATGTTTGTTGTTATGCGTTTTGCAGCAGGAATCGGGGTAGGAATGGCATCTATGTTAAGTCCAATGTATATTGCTGAAATCTCACCGGCTAGCATCAGGGGGCGGAATGTTGCCATTAACCAGTTGACCATAGTGATCGGTATTTTAATCACCAACCTGGTAAATTATTCATTATCTGACAATGGGTCTGAGGCTTGGCGTTGGATGTTTGGACTGGGTACCATACCTGCTTTGTTTTTCCTGGTAGGTGTCATTTGGTTGCCGGAAAGTCCGCGGTGGTTGGTAAAAGCAGGTAAGGATGCACAAGCACAAAAGGTACTAGGTAAAATAGGAAGTGAAGGTTTTGTAAGCGGAACCTTGTCTGATATAGAAGCATCTTTGCAAGGTGTAAAAAAGCAACCTTTTGCTGCGGTATTTAATAAAAGTGTTCGGCCGGCAGTTTTGCTGGGCATCACTCTGGCTGTGTTTCAGCAATTGTGCGGTATTAATGTTGTTTTTAATTATACTTCAACGATTTTCGAATCTGTTGGTGCAGACCTTGACAGGCAGCTTTTTGAAACGGTATCTATTGGTGTCGTGAATCTGATTTTTACACTTGTGGCCATGTGGCAGGTGGATAAGCTTGGCAGACGCCCATTGATGCTGTTTGGTTCTTTAGGGTTATCGGTTTTATATGTCGTGCTGTCTTTCGCATTACAGTTCCAGGCCAGCGCAGCATTGGTTTCTTTGTTCGTGTTGTTGGCTATTGCCACCTATGCAACCTCACTGGCGCCGGTTACCTGGGTGTTGATCTCTGAAATCTTCCCTAATAAAATACGTGGCATGGCTTCCTCTGTTGCAATTGTGTCTTTATGGAGTGCTTATTTTATCCTGGTGTTTACATTTCCAATCCTGGCTGAAAAACTGGGTACTTATGGACCTTTTTACTTGTACGCTTGTATTTGTTTGTTAGGTTTTCTGTTTGTCAAATCCAAGGTGAAAGAAACAAAAGGACAAACATTAGAAGAGTTGGAATCAACAATGGTGACACATTAATATATGAATATGCTGGTTTAATGGCTCTATATAGCGTTTGACGACGGGGTTAGGGAGTCATTAGACCGTTTTTACTTATATGACAATATTCATCTATTCCCGGTTTGGGATTATACCAGTTTCGCTTAAGCGAGCCATGGAAATTGCTCCAAACTAATTTGAAACTTAGACGGATGGATACGGAGATAACTCTGATGTCTCCGAATAAAACAATGTAAAAGAATGTTTACGCTGCAACGATTCTTGCAAGGTTTAGGGGTAAAGAACTGGATCAGTTAATTAATCGCCTTGTCGGGGAAAGGTCTTTTGGCGAAAAGCAGGAAGTCCACAAGTACAAGGAAGAACAAGGCTTGTATGATCTTTCATGGAATTACGAGAGGTTCAAAAGTCTAAAGAAACCGCTGTGTGCGAGAGTATACACGGTGGAGTGAGAGGGAGTAATCTCCCTCCCTGCTCGATTTTGGGCTAATCAGCTAATAAAAAAACGTCGTAGTACTTTGGTGTGCTGCGACGTTTTTAAATTTTATGAAATTTAGGGTTATTTCATTGTTTTGGCCTCAGCAATTAATTTGTTATTAAGTGTAACATAGTCATCGTTCTTGTCGGCGGCAGCTTTTGTTTTTGATACTTCTGCGGTTTCAATTGCGCCTTTATAATCCTTCAGCTTTAGTTGGATTTTGGCTTTAAGGTGATAGATCCAATAAGCATCAGGTTGAGTTTTTATTGCCTCATCGGCCCAAACAAGCGCTTGTTTCAGGTCTTTATTATTCTCGTAGTAATAATTCGCTGCCTGAAAATAAGGTTTTTTCTCACCCTTCATAGCTTCAGTAATGTTTGCCATGATTTTACTGTCAATTTCGGCAGTTACGGTAAAATACACCTCAACATTATCCCATCTTAAATCAATATCGGTTGAGCTAGGCTTAACATTATCGAACGTTATACTAAAGGTTTCAACGCTAGATGGTAGCTTGCGGGTTTTTGCTTTAAAACGCAGTACATCCTCTTCTTGTTTATATACTGTCCCCCAGTTTTTAACTCCTTTATTAATGATTATTTCCCATTCATTTTCACCTGGGATAGTGTATAATGCATATTCGCCGGCAGCAATAGCATTGCCGTTCAATTTTACATCTTCACCAAAAATAATTTTGGTGGCATTATTGGCTCCTGTTCTCCATACTTTGTTATAAGGCACTAAATCGCCGAAGATTTTTCTTCCTTTAACTCCAGGTCTTGAATAATCAATTTCAATGCTTGAAAGAGCGAAGTCTTGTCGGATTGATTGTGCAGGACTTGGTTGCGGCGTTTTAAGGCCTTGTGCTTTTGCAAAGTTTAAGCCGCATAGTACCAATGTTAATGTGGCTAGATTGAAAATTGTCCGTTTCATTTTAATGGCTGATTGTTTAGACTCTAAGTTAACAAATTTGATTTACTCCGTTTTGCTAATGTTCATTAAGAAATGATCGGATTTTTTAATAAATGCATAAGTATGAGAAACTCATTTCAATATGCATTTATGTAAAAGGTGGTAAATGTGGGGGAGATTATTAATGCTCAAATTTATTCAGAAAAACATGGATGTTAAAAAATAAAATTTCAAAATGTCTTTTTTGTAATTCTTTATTTTTAATTTATTGATAATCAAACTATGTATTCTTTAGATTATTGATATTTTTAAATTTTGTGCTATTTTCACGAAGTTTGAATAGTTAAATTTTAGTGAGATGAGTATGATCTTAACCGATTTCGAGTACCTTGAAGAGACAGATACTAAATTTAAAAAAACACTTGCAATGGAAATTAAGCGTGCAAGAGAATCAAAACGACTTACCCAAAAGGAATTTTATTCCGCAACGGGGATCAACATCGCCAGAATTGAAACAGGGAAACAACATATTTCAGTTAAAACACTAAGAGTAGTTTGTTATACGCTTGACATTTCTTTGGGAGGGCTATTTAACTGCGTAAGGTGTTAAGCTATCTTAACGTTTTTCCTAAACCGCTACCTGGTCGATCTGCGTTTCTTACTGTCAAATTTTCATCTAGCTCAAAACTTCTTTAATGCGGCCTGTCATAAAACTGACAAAATTTTCAAACAAGGCTGACATTCGGGAGGTGGCATGGTTAGTGATAAGCCTTGTGCAAACTTCAATAAAATTATAATATATATAGACTATGGCATTAAATATTAAACCTATCGGAGACAGAGTGGTTGTTGAACCAGCTCCTGCAGAAACAACTACTGCCGGAGGAATCATTATTCCGGATACCGCTAAAGAAAAGCCTCAAAAAGGAATTGTAGTAGCAGTTGGTGCAGGTAAAAAAGACGAGCCTATGACTGTAGCTGTAGGCGATACTGTGCTTTACGGTAAATATGCAGGTACCGAAGTTACCTTTGAAGGTAAAGAACTTCTAATTATGCGTGAATCTGATATCTACGCAGTTATCTAAATTTAGTATTGAAATATGAGTAGTGAGTAGATGCATTACAGTGCAAAATCCATCATTCTTAATACGCATATCGAAATTCTCCAATCAATTCTGAAAAATTTCAATTCGAAATAAAAAATGGCAAAATTAGTAAAATACAATGTTGACGCGCGTGATGCTTTAAAACGCGGTGTTGATACTTTAGCAAATGCAGTTAAAGTTACTTTGGGTCCTAAAGGCCGTAATGTAATTATTGATAAAAAATTCGGTGCTCCATCAATTACTAAAGATGGTGTTACGGTAGCGAAAGAAATTGATTTGAAAGACCCAATCGAAAATATGGGTGCTCAAATGGTGAAAGAAGTTGCTTCAAAAACTGCTGATATTGCAGGTGATGGTACTACTACTGCAACCGTTTTAGCTCAAGCAATTGTTACTGCAGGTGTTAAAAACGTAGCTGCTGGTGCTAATCCGATGGATTTAAAGCGTGGTATTGATAAAGCGGTTACAGCTGTTGTAGCAAGCTTAAAAGCTCAATCACAAGTTGTAGGTGACGATAACAAAAAGATTAAACAAGTTGCTACTATATCAGCAAACAATGACGAAGTAATTGGTTCATTGATCGCTGAGGCAATGGATAAAGTGAAAAAAGAAGGTGTTATTACTGTTGAAGAGGCAAAAGGTACAGATACTACTGTCGAGGTAGTTGAAGGTATGCAATTCGATCGCGGTTACCTTTCTCCATATTTTGTAACCAATCCAGAGAAAATGGAAGCAGAATTGGAAAATCCTTTCATCTTGATTTACGATAAGAAAATCTCTTCAATGAAAGAATTACTTCCGGTTTTGGAAAAAACAGTTCAAACTGGTCGTCCATTATTAATCATTGCTGAAGATCTTGAAGGCGAAGCTTTAGCTACATTGGTAGTTAATAAAATCCAAGGCCGCTTAAAAGTAGCTGCAGTTAAAGCTCCAGGTTTCGGCGATCGTCGTAAAGCGATGTTGGAAGATATTGCTATTCTTACTGGTGGTACTGTTGTTTCGGAAGAACGTGGTTACAAATTAGAAAATGCTGACCTTACTTACCTAGGACAAGCTGAGAAAGTAGTTATCGACAAAGACAACACTACAGTAATTAACGGTGGTGGTAAAAAAGATGACATTCACGCTCGTGTTGGTCAAATCAAAGCACAAATCGAAACTACCACATCTGATTACGATAAAGAAAAACTTCAAGAGCGTTTAGCTAAATTGGCTGGCGGAGTTGCAGTTCTTTATGTAGGTGCTGCTACAGAGGTTGAAATGAAAGAGAAAAAAGACCGTGTGGATGATGCATTACATGCTACTCGTGCCGCTGTTGAAGAAGGTATTATTGCTGGCGGTGGCGTTGCTTTAATTCGTGCTGTTGCTGCTTTAGAAAACCTTAAAGGCCTTACTGAAGATGAAACTACAGGTATCGCTATCATTAAGCGTGCTATTGAAGAGCCTCTTCGTCAAATTTGTGAAAATGCAGGTATTGAAGGTTCTATCGTAGTTCAAAAAGTAAAAGAAGGTCAAGCTGATTTTGGTTATAATGCTCGTGAAGATCGTTACGAAAACCTGATCGCTGCTGGAGTTATCGATCCAGCTAAAGTAACTCGTGTTGCTTTGGAAAATGCAGCTTCAATCGCTTCAATGTTATTAACTACTGAATGTGTTTTAGCTGACGAACCTGCTGAAGATGCTGGTCATTCTCATGCTGCACCAGGAATGGGCGGTATGGGCGGAATGATGTAAGGGTTCTCCTAAAGAGGCTATCTCAATAGTCGAACTAACCAGTTTTTGTCATGTTGAGCGGAGTCGAAACATCTGTTTCATAATGATGTTACAGGCTCTTCGACTCAGCCTTTGAGATAGTTCTTCAAAATAAAAAACTCCCTTTTGGCGATGAGCTTAAAGGGAGTTTTATTTTATTTCAATAACTTTTCTAATTCGGATTTAACGACAGGCTCTAATAATTCCGCCCATTTTTTGTACATCTTACCTGAAAAATGAAGATTGTCAGGAGCAATATAACTGTCATCAGCAGTTGCTAAATATGATGTTGGTGTAATGTTGATATAATGAACTCCAAAGTTTAAAGTCTCCTCTTTATTTACCGCATTAAATTTGTTGATAGCATCAGTAATGACTTGTTTATCCCGGCCGTCATTGGCAAAAGGAGCAACGCTCCAATCTGGTATGGAAAGAACAAATACTTGTTTTTTGTTTCCTCCGGAAAGTTTATTGGCAATACGCAACAAACGTCGGAAATCATGGCGATACGCATCGATACTTCGGCGTCTGTATTGATTATTTACGCCGATAAGTAAAGTTACGATATCAAATGTTTGTTCAGGCTTAGCTTGTTTGATATCGGCAATGAGCTCATCTGTAGTCCAGCCGGTAGTAGCTATTATTGATTTGAGGTTAAGATGAATACCTTGTTGATTCAGGAGATCAACCAATTGAACAGGATAGCGATCTTTTTCTTCAACAGCTTCACCAATAGTATATGAATCTCCAAGAGCAAGATAAGTAAAGGTGTGTTGAGTCATAGTTTAAAGCTAATAAAAGTGAATTTAGGAGAGAACGTATATTCTTAAACGAGTTTCATTTCAAAAAGCTCACAAAGTTTGGTCTTTAGTATTTCTTTAGTTTCGTTAATATCAACTTCCCGGCTGAGTTCTTTGTTAAGTGAAGTAACGGCTTTATCGCTAATTCCACAAGGAACGATATTGCCAAAATAATTCAAATCGGCATTGACGTTGAATGCGAATCCATGCATCGTAACCCAACGACTACAGCGTACACCCATTGCGCAAATTTTACGTGCAGTCCAGGGATTGTTAGCATCAATCCATACGCCGGTTTGTCCTTCTGAACGGCCAGCTTCAATGCCATACTCTTTTAAGGTTAGAATGATGGCTTCTTCCAAATAACGCAGGTATTTATGGATATCAGTGAAGAAATGATCCAGATCTAGAATTGGATATCCTACAATTTGTCCGGGGCCATGATAAGTAATATCACCGCCACGATTTATTTTATAATAGGTTGCATGTTTTTCTTCCAATCCCTGCTCATTTAATAGCAGATGTTCTGGTTTACCACTTTTGCCCAGCGTATAAACATGTGGATGTTCACAGAAAATCAAAAAGTCTTCAGTTGGTAATTGCGATTCAGGCTTCGTTCGATTTTCGGTTTTTATGCGAACTGTTTCAGAAAAGAGAGTTTCCTGACGTTCCCAAGCCTCTTTATAATCGATTAATCCCCAATCTTGAAATTGTACTTCTTTCATTTTCGTAAAAATAACTTAAAACTTATAACTTAATACTTTCAGTCTACTCTATGGCACAACACAATGAACTCGGAAAAGTTGGCGAGCAACTTGCTAAAGATCACCTTATCTCAAAAGGTTATGCTATTTTGCAACAAAATTTTAGATACCAACATGCTGAAATTGATTTAATTGCACAAAAGAAAACTGAATTAATATTTGTCGAAGTAAAAACACGCACCGGTAATTTCTTCGGTAATCCAGAAGATTTTGTGTCCTATCAAAAAGAAAAACTGTTTGAATTGGCTGCTAATGAATTTATTCAACGTTTAGGTCATGAAGGAGAATGCAGGTTTGATATTATCTCCATTACTTTTAATAAGCATGATGATTCATACAAATTGCATCATATTGAAGATGCTTTTTTTCCGAGATAACCTATTCTTGTTCCTGCTGATAGTCTTCTGTCTGCTCTAATTTGTTCTCAGGATTATCAATATCATCGATTAGAAAAACATAAAACTCTTTGGGGCCATGTGCTCCCAAAACCAGCGTTTTCTCAATGTCGGCAGTACGGCTAGGGCCGGTTGTTACAGTTATGTTAGATGGAAGGCGATCGCTGTACTTCTCTTTCACAAGCGCGAATCCGTCTTTTAAATCAAGCACTAATTGCGAAGTATAAGCCAGTACAATATGTACATGGGGATAAATACTTAACCTGCGACCGCTTTGTTGACCACTCGAAATTAATACACTCCCATTACGCGCAATCAAAGCTTCACAAAGGGTAATCCCTACTTCTGCTTTTTCAAAATTTTTATCATTCGCTATGAAAGGATACTCGTATTTGCGTAATAAACGTTGTAGTTTGGTGTCCCAGCAAATAATCTTCAACCAATCCTTTTCTTCTGCAAGGCCGATAATGTTTTCAATAAAATGAATCTCATCTTCACAAAATACAAAATTACCTGCCACTTTTGTCAGTTCCTCGGCAAACATTACCTCAAGCATTTCCTTGTTTTGGAGATAAAGAGGGCTTTCCTCATAGTTTGAATGTGGGTTATCTCGTTTTTCAAGTAAGGCCTTACGAATATTTTTGAGCATTCGCTCTCTTGGAGTAGTGGTTGGCTTCATTAAGATGATATTTTGTGTAAAAGTAATTGAACAACTTTAGAGTTAAAATAGTAAATAAAAAACGCCCTTGTTAGGGCGTTTTTTATTTATGCTTGTTGTTCTTCTTCTGAGTTAGGAATTTCTATTTCAAGAGCAACCGATGGAGGAATTACTTCAGGCTTTTCTTCTTCGGCGATTGCGCCATTTACATACTCATCATAAGTAGTTCTGTTCGTAAACGGACGTTTGCCTAATAATTCTTCAAGATCACTCTGGAATAGAATTTCTTTTTCTAATAGCTTTTGAGCAAGTTTTTCTAAGCCTTCACGTTTTTCGATTAATAGATCTTTGGTTCGGGTGTAGATTTTATCAATTAGATTTCTCACCTCTACATCAATCATTTCGGCCGTTTTGTCAGAGTATGGCTTGCTAAAGTTGTATTCTCCTTGCGGATCGTTGAATGAAACGTTACCAATTTTGTCGTTCATACCATAAATTGTTACCATGGCATAAGCTAATTTGGTGATACGTTCCAGGTCATTCTGTGCACCTGTTGATATCTTTCCGAAGCTAATATCTTCAGCAACACGTCCACCCATGGTCATACACATACCGTCGGTAAGTTGCTCGGTGGTGTATAGGTATTGCTCTTTTGGTAAATATTGAGCATAGCCAAGAGCTGCAACACCACGAGGTACAATTGATACTTTTACCAATGGATCAGCATGTTCAAGGAACCAGCCGGCAATGGCATGCCCCGCTTCATGATAAGCCACGATTCTTTTCTCTTCAGGAGAAATAATTTTATTTCGTTTTTCCAGTCCGCCGATTACACGATCAATAGCATCCTGGAAATCTTTCATGTCAATTTCCTTTTTGTTACGACGAGCAGCTATTAAGGCCGCCTCGTTACAAACGTTCATGATCTCAGCACCTGCAAAACCTGGGGTTTGAGCCGAAAGCTTTTTCGCATCCACATCGCTACCCATTTTTAATGGTTTTAGGTGAACTCTGAAAATTTCTTCACGACCGTTTAAGTCAGGTTTGTCAATTGAAATTTGACGGTCAAAACGTCCTGGGCGCATTAAGGCTGAATCCAGTACATCCGGACGGTTTGTCGCTGCCATGATAATGACTCCAGAATCTGTTGAGAAACCATCCATTTCAACCAAAAGCTGATTTAAGGTGTTCTCGCGCTCATCATTGCCACCCATGATTTGATTTTTGCCACGTGCACGGCCAATAGCATCGATCTCATCAATAAAGATAATACAAGGAGCTTTATCGCGAGCTTGACGGAATAAATCACGCACACGTGATGCGCCTACTCCTACAAACATCTCCACAAAATCAGAGCCGGAAAGGGAGAAGAAAGGCACTTGCGCTTCACCTGCAACGGCTTTAGCTAACAAAGTTTTTCCTGTTCCCGGGGCGCCAACTAAAAGTACACCCTTTGGAATTTTACCGCCAAGGCTGGTGTATTTTTTAGGATATTTCAGGAAGTCAACAACTTCCATTACTTCTAATTTGGCTTCTTCAAGGCCGGCAACATCGTTAAATGTGATATTGACTTGTGACTCTTTGTCAAAAAGAGTAGCCTTGGATTTGCCAATATTGAAAATTTGTCCGCCCGGACCGCCACCTCCGCCTGTCATTCGGCGCATGATAAAAATCCAGAAAACAGCAATTAACGCAATCGGCAAAATCCATTGAATTAAAAAACTCAACCAAGGACTTTCCTGTTTCTGTTTATCCTGAATTTTAACTTGGTCAGCTACCGGAAAATCTTTTTGTACTGATTCAATTTTATCTCTTACCCCTTTGTAATCAAAAGTGGTAAAAACATAATGAGGGCCAGTGTTTGATCCGAAAGTGCTGCGTGAACTTAGGTCTTTATACTTATCATTATTAAGTCGATCTTTTTTGATATATACATAAAACTCGTAAGCATTATTTCCGGTTTGGTATACATCAACTTTTTCAACGTCATGTGATTTTAGCATTTTGCTCTCAAAATCTTCATAGGAAGTATTGACAGGTGAATTGCCAGGATATAAAAGATTAAAGCCAATGATCATGGCCAAAATGATACCGTAGATCCATAATCCATTGAATTTTGGTGTTTTAGGAAGGATCTTTTTCGGCATTTTATCCTTTTTTGATTCCGAATTGTTCTCTCTCATTTAAATTAATATGCGATATGTAACGTTGAATTAAATAACTAATGTGAACGGTTTTTGTTTGAAGTTATGCGCTTTGGAAAGTTTTGATTTCTGCATCGCCCCATAATTCTTCTACACCATAAAAATAACGTTTTTCTTTGCGGAAAATATGTACAACAACGCTCACATAATCTAGCAATATCCAATCGGCTGTTCCAAACCCTTCCTTTTGCCAAGGTTCTTCTTTAAGAGCTTTGAACATTTCATGCTCTATTGAATCTGCAATAGCTCGTACCTGAGTGGTCGATTCCGCATCGCATATAATGAAATAGTCGGTAACTGAACTTTTTATGTTGCGTAGGTCTAGCCTAACAATGTCGTTCCCTTTTTTTTCCTGTATCCCGTGAATGATGATCTCAGACATAACTTGTGAGTCATCAGTTCTTCTGCTTTTTACCATCAAAAAAAACTAAATTTGAAACTTTAATCGCGTAAAATAAATACTAATAAATGCAATTTACTACTAATTCTGCATTATTTTTTGGTCAAAATCTTATCACACTTAGTGAGGTCGATTCTACAAATAATTATCTAAAGCAGCTTCTCGCAAATACTACGCCACTGCCCGAAGGTACTGCAATTATGGCAGAGAATCAATTTCAAGGCAGGGGACAGATGCAAAACAAATGGTTTGCCGAACCGGGTAAAAATCTCACCTTAAGTTTTTTAGCATGCCCAAGCTTTGTTACTGTAGGTGAGCAGTTTAATTTAAATAAAGCAGTGAGCCTTGGCGTGACAGATTTCGTAGGTTCAATATTAGGTAATCGTGTTAAAATAAAATGGCCTAATGATATTTTTTATGGAGATACGAAATTGGGAGGGATTCTTATCGAAAACTTTTTGTCCGGTTCATACCTCAAACAATCGGTAATCGGTATTGGACTCAATATTAATCAGGATCATTTTCCCGACGGAATTAACGCCATCTCTTTTAAAACTATAACGGGAAAAGACCATCAGCTCATTCCTTGTTTCAATGCATTAAGTTCTGCCCTTGAAGCGCGATATTTGCAACTGCGTTCAGGTAATCTGGCTTCTATCAATACTGATTATCTAGGTAGGTTGTTTAGGATAGGAGAAAGGCATCTTTACCGAAGCGTTGATGACGTTTTTGAAGGTGAAATTATTGGTATCAATTCTTTGGGGCAACTCCAAGTTTATGCGAATGAGGAGGTTAAAGAATTCTCCTTTAAAGAGATAGAGTTTGTATTGTAATCTAAATCTTACACAAAGGAGTTGAATTTTTATATATTTTGCAGCCGATTTAGCTTTTAAGCTATTTAAGGTTATTGAAACTAAACTTTAAACTTTAATGAAACGATTATTTCTTTTTTGTGCGATGCTATTTTCCAGCATCTCACTTTTTGCTCAAATTGAAAATCCGGTTAATTGGTCATATTCAAGTAAATCAGGTAGCGGGGATGAAGCAGTATTGATTCTTACTGCAAAGATTGATGGCGGATGGCATACATACTCTCAATTTATTGGGGATGGCGGTCCAGTGCCAACTTCTTTTAAATTTAAGCCGTCAAAAGATTACGAATTGATTGGTAAGGTAGTCGAGAAAACTACGCCTCATTCAGGGTTTGATAAAACTTTTAATATGAATATTGCTTCCTTTGAAGGTCAGGCGGTGTTCGAGCAAAAAGTTAAACTCAAAACGCCTAAAACTAAAATTTCGGGAACTCTTGAGTACATGGTTTGTAATGACCATCAGTGCTTACCTCCAGAAGAAGTTGAGTTTTCAATCAGTGTAACAGCTGATTTATCCGCATTCAAAGCAGCTCCTGCTCCACAACAAGCTGAAAATAATTCACAAAAGCCTGAGGTTGTTAAAACTGAAGAGGTTAAGCCGGAAGTAGCGAGCGTAAATACTGACACTGCACAAGTTGTTGCTGCAACTGCAGTAGTAAGTGATTCTTCAAAAACAGATACTAGTTCGACAGCTATCATTGCTCCTGTTGTACAAAAAACGGAAGAAGGTGGAAAGAAAAGTATGTGGGGTATCTTATTACAAGGATTTCTATTTGGTTTTGTAGCCTTATTGATGCCTTGTATTTTCCCAATGATACCTTTAACTGTAAGTTTCTTTACAAAACGCAGCGCTTCTCGTGCTGAAGGTATTAAGAAAGCAGTTATTTACGGTATCTCAATTATTGTTATTTACCTGGTTTTAGGCCTTGGTATTACTTTATTATTTGGATCGAGCAAATTGAATGAACTGGCAAGTGATGCCACGTTTAACCTTATTTTCTTTGCTATCCTTGTCGTTTTTGCAGCTTCATTTTTTGGAGCATTTGAACTTTCATTGCCAAGTTCATGGGCTACCAAAGCAGATGAAAAAGCTGACAAAGGTGGTTTAATCGGGATCTTCTTCATGGCAATGGCGCTTGCCTTGGCATCATTTTCATGTACAGGTCCATTGATTGGAACATTATTGGTAAGTGCTGCTAGCAAAGGTGAGTTATTAGGGCCATTTATGGGTATGCTTGGTTTCTCAGCTTCTTTAGCAATTCCATTTACTTTATTTGCAATTTTTCCTAACTGGCTAAGTACTTTACCTAAATCAGGTGGATGGTTAAATTCAGTAAAAGTTGTATTGGGCTTTATTGAATTGGCATTTGCCCTTAAGTTTTTGTCAAATGTTGATTTGGCTTACCACTGGGGAATTTTAGATCGTGAAGTTTTCTTAGTTCTTTGGATTGTGATTTTTGCCATGTTAGGATTTTATCTTTTAGGTAAACTTAAATTCTCTCATGATAGTGATGTTCAATTCATTTCTGTGCCTCGCTTGTTTTTAGCAATGCTTTCTTTGGCATTTTCAATTTATATGATACCAGGTCTATGGGGAGCGCCTTTGAAGTCAATTAGTGCTTTTGCGCCACCAATGGGTACTCAAGATTTCGATTTAACTACACTGTCGGCTGGAACAAGTGCTCAACCGGTACATTCTGTGAAAAAGTACGGTGATGTTTTCCATGCTCCACATGGTATTGATGCATTTTTTGATTATGAGGAAGGTTTAGCTTATGCAAAGAAAACAGGTAAACCAGTTATGCTTGACTTTACCGGTCATAGCTGCGTAAACTGTAGAAAAATGGAGGCTAATGTATGGTCTGATCCTGAAGTGTTGAAACGTATTAAAGAAAACTATGTGTTAATTTCTTTATATGTTGATGACCGTACAGCATTGCCTGAAAATGAGCAGTATACTTCTAAATTTAGCGGTAAGCAAATTACGACGGTTGGTAAAAAATGGAGCGATTTACAAGCTACTAAGTACAATACTAATTCGCAACCTTTATATGTGTTAATTGATAATAATGGGAATGAATTAGTAGCGCCACAAGGCTACAATCCTGATATTGCCAATTATGTGAATTTCTTAGATAAGGGTAATACAGCCTTTACTGCAGTAGCTAAAAAGTAGTTTTTAGAAATTTTATATATCTTAGCCTTTGAGTTAAGTGTACCCTGTACGCTTAATTCAAAGGTTTATTTTTTTATATATGATCAAGAAAATAGGAGTTTTTACATCAGGTGGCGATGCTCCTGGTATGAATGCCTGTATTAGGGCAGTAGTGAGAACGGCAATCTACCATAATATAGAAGTAGTTGGAATTATGCGCGGCTACGAGGGAATGATTAATGGAGAGTTTATACATCTTGAAACTGAGTCAGTAGCTAATATCATACAACGCGGCGGTACGATCTTAAAAACTGCACGCAGCAAGGATTTTATGACACCGGAAGGCCGGAAAAAAGCATACGATCAATTGAAAGCTAATGGAATTGATGCCATAGTTGCCATTGGTGGTAATGGTACATTTACCGGGGCTGCTGTTTTTGAAAAGGAGTATGGAATTCCGGCTATTGGTATCCCGGGTACAATTGATAACGATCTTTTAGGTACTGATTTTACCATTGGTTTTGATACCGCCATTAATACTGTAGTTGATGCAGTTGATGCTATTCGCGATACGGCTGAATCTCACGACCGTTTATTTTTAGTAGAAGTAATGGGCCGTGATTCAGGACAAATTGCTATGGCATCGGGTATTGGTTCTGGGGCAGAAGCCATTTTAATGCCTGAGGTAAAAGGTGATGCTGAAGAGTTGTTTGAACGTTTGGCAAAAGGTACTCGTAAAAAGTCATCCAAAATTGTGATTGTTGCTGAAGGTGACGAAGCTGGAGGCGCATTTGGATTGGCCGAACGCGTAAAAGAGCGTTTCCCTAACTATGATACAAGAGTTTCCGTACTTGGTCATATTCAACGAGGTGGTTCGCCAACCTGTCATGATCGTATGTTGGCAAGCCAGTTAGGGTTTACAGCCGTTGAAGCCTTACTTCAAGGTAAAAAAGGAGCAATGGTGGGTATAATAAATCAAGAAGTAGTTTATACTCCGTTCTCTGAAGCCATTAAAGATACCTCATCAAAACTTAATCCTAATGTATTAAGGATGATCGAAATTTTGTCATCATAGACAAAAGAACAAGGACTTTTCTTGGTCATTAGTCTTGAATCCTGGTTCGCTTTAAACGAGGCTGAGCATTTAAGTAGAAGCAATTATCTTATTGATATGAAACGTAAAATAATATTATTTGCGGTTGTGCTACTTATGAGTTCAGCCTTTTTTGTATACCTCAATAATCTTCAAAAAGGCGAAACGGCCAGCGGAACACAAATAGGTATTACTCTAAAAGTAGTGCTAATAGCTAAGGGACTTCAATCACCGGTTGAGATGGCTGTGCCCAAAGATGGTTCGGGCCGGATGTTCATTGTTGAGCAATTGGGCCGAGTCAGAATTATTCAAAATGGGAAGCTTCTTGTTGCCGCCTTTCTCGATCTGCAGGATAAAATTGTTCCGATGAATGATCGATACTCCGAACGTGGTCTTTTGGGTATTGCTTTCCATCCTGATTTCAAATCGAATAAAAAGTTTTACGTCTACTATAGTTCGCCGTCTGGTCATTCAGGGAGTAATCATAAAAGTGTGATTGCGGAATACAAAGAGTCGGTGGGTAATCCGAATCTGGCAGAAAGCAGTGGCAGAATTGTATTTGAAATAGAAGAACCCGAAGCCAATCACAATGGAGGGCACATGGCTTTCGGGCACGATGGCTATTTATATGTGGGTTTAGGAGATGGAGGAGGTGCAGGAGATGAGCATGGCGAGTTAGGAAATGGACAGAACCTGCAAACATTGTTAGGTAAAATCATCCGAATCGATGTAAACACTTCTATAGGCTACAATGTTCCCGCTGATAATCCTTTTATAGGTAAAAATGCCCGGCCAGAAATTTGGGCCTACGGTCTGCGTAATCCTTGGAAATTTTCATTCGATCGTGTGAACGGACGTTTGTTCTGCGCGGATGTTGGGCAAGATAAATATGAAGAAGTAGATCTTATTGAAAAAGGGAAAAATTATGGCTGGCGAATCATGGAGGGTTTACATTGTTACAATCCATCCAACAATTGTAACCAGTCGGGTTTAACTAAACCTATTTATGAATATGATCATCAAACCGGGATAAGTATTATCGGCGGTTATGTTTACAGAGGTAAAGCAATTCCTGACCTAATGGGCAAGTATATTTTCGGCGATTGGACCGGACCGGTTTTCGCCCTTGAAAAAGAAGCAGGAATATATACTGTAACGCAGCTGTCGCTGATGGGTAAACCTAAAGACACACGCATTTTAAGTTTTGGAGAAGATGAAATCGGAGAACTCTATTTACTCACCAGCGATGATACTCAGCCATTAAGTGCCAAAGGGGCTGTTTACAAAATTATTCGATGAATTAAGAAAGGCTTCTAAGTAATAAAAAACTTAATTTTGTCTATAACAAATTACAATTATCGCTTTGGACAAGATAAAAAACCATTTCGAAGAGGCTCTTGATGTATTGAGCGAATTCGTTTCTAATGAGAAAAACTTTGAAACAATTGTTAAAGCCGGTTTTTTAATGACCGAGGCTTTAATGACCGGTCACAAGATTATTTCTTGTGGAAATGGAGGCTCTATGTGCGATGCAATGCATTTTGCTGAAGAACTTTCGGGGCGATATCGTAATGACCGCAAAGCGTTAGCTGCAATTTCAATTTCTGATCCTTCACATATGAGTTGTGTCGGAAATGATTATGGTTATCCTTTTGTATTTTCAAGGTACCTGGAAGCACTGGGGAATAAAGGAGATGTGTTACTGGCAATCAGCACCAGTGGGAACTCTGAAAATGTGATTAATGCCATCAAAGTGGCAAAAGTTAAAGGTATTTCTGTTATAGGTTTAACCGGAAAAGACGGAGGTAAAATGGTCGACTTGTGTGATGTTGAAATTCGTGCTCCGTATTCTCAATTTGCTGATCGTGCTCAAGAGATTCACATTAAAGTGATCCACTCTTTAATCGATTATGTTGAAAGAAATGTAATTGTGTAGTCAACAGGTTTTGGAGATGTAAAAACTCAGGGCTTCATTACTTTTGATAAGGCCCTGGGCAATTGAAGTAAATCATAGCTATGCTCATATACCAGGTACTTATCCTTCCACATCGGATCAAACTTCTCCTTAAAATCTCGTAGGCCCTTATACTGACGAAACTGCTGAATTTTTTCATAGGCAAATTTGATCGTTTGCTCAGGTAAATCTTTCGCTTTTTCAATACCCGACATTGGTGCCAGGCCTAAGTTGAGTGAGGAATATTGTTTGCTTTTGCAATAATTAATCAGCTCAATAATGAGTACATCCATATTCCCTCCCGGCGCGTCATTGGTTTTGCGAATCAAATCATAGGTTGCTTCTCCTTTTACATAATCTGGAATGATGTTGAGGAAAGCAACTACTTTTTCTTCAGAATTCTCAAGCGTAATGATGGTTTGGTTTTTGAGCTCATCCCAGTCAAACATTCCTTGTGAAAAAATCAATTCTTCTCGTTCCATTGTTTCTAACCACTCATCAGAAACAAGTTTTAATTTCTGCAAAACACCATCTTTTACCGGTGCTTCATAAATGGTAGTCTTATACCCCTTGTTTAATACGCTATTTACGGCGTTTCGTAGTGATTTCCGGGCTTTCCCTTCAAGCGTAAATGCTTCAAGGTCAAGAATGGCCTCTTGCCCGATGAGGAGTGACTTTTTTCCTAACGATTGAAATGGGCCCAAATGCAATTCATCAACTCTGTAATAGGCGGGCTTTAATCCGTTTGTTTTACAAAAACGCTCAAATTCATTAAGTATTGATGTTTTGATATCACTATTATTTTCGCACACAGGTTCTTCAAGCACAATAGCGAAGCCATTGGCTATGCGATAGGCAACAAAGCCTTCATGCTTTAAGCTAAAAAAGAAAAGTTTATCAGAGTACGTTTTGAAATAGTCAACAGCTGAATCTCCGAATTTAAAAATGAGTTGCTGTGCCTTTCTATATTCGTTCTCATCAATTTTTGTGCTTAAAATAAAGGGTCTGAGGAAAGCATAACAAACTAAAGTAATAGCGGCCACTCCTAAAAGATTAATGCTGTCGAGAAAGAAATGAGCAAACTTAGTATGGGGAGTTATTCCCTCTGCGTTCAATAGAATGAAATTATCAAAAGTACTTAGTATGGATTGCTGAAGGCTAAAATCAATACCGAAATGCTTTTTATCAAGGAAGTAAAACCCGATTACTCCATAAATAACTACTGACAAAAAAGTAAACAGGGTAGTTTGTAAACTTATATTCTGAAGTTTTCGATTGCCGATTATATAATATTGTTCTTTTGTAAGCATCAACGCCACTAATACTGAAAATGCGATAATAGCTTCTTCATAATCAATAGCTTTGGTAAGATGTCCGAACAAAGAAAGTACGCTCAAAACGACAGCAAAATACCAGGCATTTTTTAATCCTTTTAATAAAAAGGTCGACGTTATGATAAGTAATAGCCCAAAAATTAATACTAAATAATTGGAAGCATTGATGGTATCCATCGGTAGCCAGTTTTTTAGTAAATGAACCCTGTCTTTTAAAGCAGGGGTAAGTACCGAAATGATGTTCACTATGCCTAATGCAAAAATGAGAATAGCCGGAAAAATTCGTAGCAATACGTTTCCTTTGGTGAGCAAAAAAATTAAAGTTCCTGCCAATAAAGGCAACCAAAATTCAAACAGACGATATAATAATGTGATCGATAAAGCCTGAGCAGGAGTATAGCCGTATCTGCTAAGAATAAATGTTACAGAAATTTCTATTGCACCCATGCCCCTTAGAAATGGAGAAATAATAAGAAAAAGAGTGGCGATTATGTATCCAACTATTGCAGCTTCTAAATTAGGAGTTACGCCAATGGCTAACATCGCAACGTATAAATGTACTATTCCAACAAACTCTATGAGTACGGAGATGAATATGGTGTTGAACAAGTTCGACTTGGAGAAATGTTCAAGAACAGTTTCTTGCCACATCACTTCTAATTCAGGGCTATATTTTAGAGCGAGTTTATAAAGCCATCCTTTCTTCATGAACGAATATGTGGATCCTCCTAAAATAAGAAGTAGGGCAGCCAATCCGCTGAAAGCGCCAATTTCATTGCCGGCTAGTTTATGGTTTAAAAAGAGATAGATTAATACGGGTAAGGCCACAATTAATACCGAAAGTATTCCGATAAAGCCATAGATATAAGAAGCGAAATTGATCTTGGTGTGGCTTACATTGTTATTCTCAATTTCTTTTGTGAAGAAGGCTAATGAAGTTACTCCGCCTCCCGGTAAAAAAATACTAATGAGGTTACGTTTTAAAAAAAGTTTTAGGGAGAGAAAGAATGGGACGTTAGTCCCTACCGTTTTAAAGCTATAAACATACATGGTCGCTTGTAGTAAGAGGTAAACAATGGTGAAAAGTATACCTAAAATCAAGTACTGCCAATTACTTGAATGCAATGTAACGCCTACGTCACGTAATTCTCCATGTTCATGTTTTATGAAATAGATGGCTAGTAAAATGAATAAAAAGCCTAAAATTTCTTTCCAATAGAACGTGTTGTTGCGAAATTTTTCACGAAAGCGATTCATCAGAGGTTAATTAAAATTGATGTAAAACTGTTTAATAGAAATGAAGTTAACATGAATAAAACAGCATGAATATCTAATTTACAAAACTCTGTCTTTTAATTTCTCTTTAATTTATTTACCTTTTACTTAAATACATCTATCGTACTTATGCTTGTAAAAACTTATGGAAGCGCCGTTTATGGGGTTCAAGCTATTACAATTACTGTTGAAGTTAACGTTTCGGGTGGAACAAAGTATTTTATTGTTGGCTTGCCCGATAATGCAGTTAAAGAGAGCTATCAGCGAATTGAAGCGGCACTTAAAAACACAGAGTTTCATATGCCACGCATGAAAATAGTGGTGAATATGGCTCCTGCTGATATTAAAAAAGAAGGTTCAGCCTATGATCTAACTATTGCCACGGGTATTCTTGCTGCTTCAGGGCAAATAGTTGAGCCCGAACTTGTTGGAAAATACATTATTATGGGTGAATTATCGCTCGACGGTAGTTTACAAGCCATCAAAGGCGCTTTACCTATTGCCATTCAAGCCCGTCAAGAAGGTTTTAAAGGTTTTATTCTTCCAAAAGAAAATGCCAGAGAGGCAGCCATTGTTAGCGGACTCGAAGTTTATGGAGTGGAGAGCATTGCCGAAGTGGTAAAGCTGTTAAACGGAGAATCTGATTTGGTGCCAACTATTGTTAATACCCGGGAAGAATTTCTTCAGAATATCAATAATTATGAGTTTGATTTTTCCGATGTAAAAGGACAAGAAAATATTAAACGTTCTTTGGAAATAGCCGCCGCCGGTGGGCATAACCTTATTTTAATTGGTCCGCCGGGAGCCGGTAAAACGATGTTGGCTAAGCGCTTGCCAACTATTCTTCCTCCGCTTAGTTTGCATGAAGCACTTGAAACCACAAAAATTCATTCGGTTGCCGGTAAGCTACAGGCCTCCGACGCACTGTTAACAATCCGCCCATTTCGATCCCCACATCATACTGTTTCAGATGTTGCCTTGGTTGGAGGAGGAGGGAATCCGCAGCCTGGTGAAATTTCTTTAGCTCATAATGGGGTACTTTTTTTAGATGAATTGCCTGAGTTTAAGCGTACGGTTTTGGAGGTAATGCGTCAACCATTGGAGGAACGCCGCGTAACCATTTCAAGGGCAAAGATCTCGGTGGATTATCCTTCAAGCTTTATGCTGGTGGCTTCAATGAATCCTTGCCCATGTGGCTATTACAATCATCCCGAAAAAGAATGCGTTTGCGCTCCCGGTGTTGTTCAAAAGTACCTTAGCCGTATCTCCGGACCATTACTTGATCGCATTGATATCCATGTGGAGGTTACTCCAGTTTCTTTTAATGAACTTTCCGATGAACGAAAATCAGAGCGCAGTTCCATTATACGCGAGCGGGTTATCAAGGCTCGTGAAATACAATCAATACGCTTTAATGAAGAAAAAGAAGTGTACTGTAATGCGCAAATGAGTTCAAGAATGGTGCGACAGATTTGCAAAATCTCAGATTCAGGACAATTGCTGCTCAAAACAGCAATGGAGCGATTGGGGCTTTCTGCTCGTGCCTATGATCGTATTCTTAAAGTTTCAAGAACGATCGCTGATCTTTCTGAAAGTGATTCGATTTTGGAAGAACATTTAGCGGAGGCTATACAGTTTAGAAGTTTAGACAGAGAGGGTTGGGCAGGATAAAATGACCCTGCCTAAAGAAATTTAATGGGCAGGGTTATTTGTTGTTATAAATCTATATGGACTGAAAATTTTCGTTCTATTTCAATAGCCATTATTTATCGGCAATGATTTCAACACCAATCATATAAGAGTATTTTTCCTGACGTTTCCAAATGTCACCTGAATACTTATACCAAGAGTAAATTGGTGCAATCTCTTCACGCTTTTCATATCCTATAGCAGGGGCCGGATAATGTTTCAAAATAATTTTTTTATCGTCGTCAGTAGTTGCTGAGGTTGTAACTTCCCCTGCATAGTATTGTGTTGGTAGAATTTCCAGAACCACAAAAAAACCATTCCAAGGCACGTCTAAATTATATTGGGAAACATCAACAGTAACCCATGCGCCGTTTTTAACGGCATGGCCAATGATAGCATCTTTTAATAGTTCTTTTCCGGGATAATCATGACTATCGTCTTTATGCAATAATTTTACCCGGAAAGGAGCGTCTATAACTCCGTTTTCGCATTGCTTGATATAAAATTTAACCGCTTTAATGGTGCCGGTCATGTTATTGTCATTGGGGAAGTACAAAGCATGGTCTAATTCCGGATAGGGACAAAATTTGCCATAACTTGAATTTTTAAGTGTGCCGAGATAGACCTTTTTGGCTTTAGCTGCGGTTACGACGACGTCCTTAAGTTCATATATTGCCGGTGCTATTCCAATAATATTGACTTCTCTCGACAATGATTTAATTGCAATAGTTGACGAATTGTAGCCCAATGCAGAAACTACCAAAGCCTGATCTTCTAAAGCAGCAGGAATCTTAATTTCAAAATCTCCAAGTTTTGATGTGGAGTAAATTAATTTAGAGTTTGTAATAGTTAATGTTGCATTGGCAATAGAACGATTTTCATTATTTTTTTCAACTACTTTACCTTTTATGGTAATCTGGGCGTTTGCAGCCTGTGTAACCCATAAAAAAAGTAATGTTAAGTAAACTATTCTTTTCATTGGCTATTGTTTTTTTAATTGTTCTTCTTTCCGCCTTTTGCGACGTTCAGCTTTTGTTTCTTTAGGTTGTTCGGAATCAGATTTTTCAATAGTCTGGGTTTTAATTATTTCTTGTGTTTGTTTTTTAGGTTCTAATTCTAATTCTACAGGAGCCGGATGGTCTTGTAATATTTGTTGTTGGGAGTCATTTTCATCCCCCTCTTCATTCATGGTACTATCACTCAAAACAGTGGTCTTAATTACATAATTTCGAGCCGGACCTCTTAATTCCACGTTGTACATGTCCGCCTTGTCGCTTTCGGTAATTTGGCCACGTTTCAACATTAAGCCGCTAATTAAGTTAAAATAGTATCCGCTGATACGCGGTTTTAAACTTCCATCGGGAAAGAATTGGCGTCCATATCGTTTAGGGCTAGGAATAATGCTTGCTAAGAACATTGATTCGCCAAGATTTAATTCCGCGGGTGTTTTTGCAAAGTAAAACTTTGAAGCTTCCCCAACACCATACACGTTCGGCGCCCACTCAATGATGTTAAGATACACTTCGAACATACGTTCTTTACTTGTTAGTCGCAAATTTTCAATTAGCCAAACAATCAACATTTCTTCAACTTTTCGAGCAACTGTTTTTTGACGGCTCAGATAAACATTTTTGACAAGCTGCATTGAAATTGTACTGCCTCCGCGTTTAAAACTTTTTGCTTTATAATTAGTAGCAATCGATTTGCGGAATGCTTCTTCATAAAATCCTTTATGACTGAAAAAGGCTGCATCTTCAGCTGTTAATATAGAATTTTTTAAATATGGAGAAATGTTTGCGTAGCTTGTAAAGTTTGGATTTGAAGGGCCAATCATGATGTTACGCATAGGTTTGCCATACTCATAAGGCGTATATACAAATGGCTGATTGATTTTTTGAAGATTGGTTTTGCCAAATGCTGTGATTCTGAAATCTTGTTTATCAAGGCGAGAATCTAAGCGAACAGAGTCAGGATTCGTCTCATCTAAGTAAAAATTAAAAGTATATTTTAATTTGCCACTTACCTTTATTCCTTCTAATGATTCAAACATGCCTGTAGGGAAGGAGTCAAAAAAATCTTGTCCGTTTATCCAATCGGTTTTCAGGTTAAGCTGGTAATTTTTGGTTGGTCGCAACGTGTACTTTATATATGGATGGGCTTCCAGTTTTTTCAGATGAATAGTCGATAAACTGTCGAGGGCAATGTAATTCTTTCCAATGATCATCGCCGCATCGATTGAGCCATATTCAATTTTAATATCATTGGAAGCAATTTTAGGATGATTTATTAGAAGATTTCTAATCGACCAAGCTCCTGTAATTGTAAGATTATCTCTTCTATAATCAATATCATCCATTCGGGTGGCAATTGTATCAAAGTTCATTTTGATACCATATTTCTGTTGCAAGTAAGGGAACTCCACTTTCTTGCCCTCTGCATAAAATTTAACATCAAGCTCATTTGAACCCGGGTTAACTTTGCCATTCAGATGCCAAGTGGCTTCTCCTTTATTTAATATAAAAGTAGAACTAAGCTTTTTATTGTCAATCAGAATTTCTTTGGCTAAAACATCCGTATGGGCACTATCGTCGGTTATCGAAGCATTAAAGTTTTTCACTGAAAGATTATTTGGAATTTTATTTAAGGCTGAGTTAAGAATACGATTGGCTAGTTTACCCAGGTCGAGTTCATGTTTTACTGTTGTGTCTTGTTTTTTATCTTTTAATAAAAAATCAAAATTCTTAACCCCTTTCCTGCTCACTAAATTGAATATTCCGTCATTCAGTATTACTTCTGAAAGTTTTACATTGCCGGTAAGTAAGGGTAGAATTCGTACGCCAACTTTAAGGTCATGAATATGTAGCAGTGTATCTTTGCCAATTGGCACAACACTGATTGCATTCATTTGGACGGTACTTAAACCGGTAAAGTGAGGATTGTTTATTTTGATATCCAGATCGTTTTCGCGACGCTCTTTGGCAATCACTTTAGCAATTGTACTTTGTAGTATTGACTCACGTTTGTTATAAGCGATGACGGCTGCCACACAGGCTACTAAAAATAAAAAAAACAGGATGATAAACATCCAACGATATCTCTTGAAAAATACTCTCAAAACTTAAAAATTTTTCTTGTTCCAGCAATCAATCATTTCAAAGTCTTTCATAGGGTTACTGAAATAACTGTACTCCAGAAGTGCGTTGATGGTTTTTTGGCCAAGTACTTGAACTAGAAGCTCAGGACGCATTCCTGCTCGCAAAGATAGTGCTGCAAAGGTATATCTTGCTGTATCGGTAGTAATTAATTCGTGTTTAGGCTTGGTTTTTTGGATAATCTCTTCGCCTTTATAGATATTGATTTTTACAGGCGCATTGATTCCTGCCATTTTACCCAGGGTTTTAAGATGTTTATTAGCATAAACATTTTGAACTAATGGGAAACAATATCCTTTTTCTGGTTTATATTTTTGGAGTATATGTCTGGCATAGTTATTTAACGGAAGACGGGTTTTGATATATGTGTACTGATTGATGATAATTATCCGATCTTCAATCACATCATCTACTTTTAATTTTATAATTTCTGAATACTTAAGTCCCGTAAAGCAGCCGAATGCAAAAATATCGCGCACAATAGCCAGCTCCTTATTAAGGCTAAGATTGATATTGTATAAACGTTCCAGCTCTTCATCTGTGAGTGAAAGCTTTAAGGCATCTATGGTTTTTGTTCCAAAGCTTTCAAAATCACTGTTTTTGATCAAATTTTTTGAAGATGCATAATAAAGAAAAGCTTTGAGTGATTTAATTTTTTTGCTGATCGTGTTATTGGTGTTATTGAGCGTACGCTCTAAAAAATTAACAAATTCAGCATAGAATTGCGCCGTAAGGTTTTCAAAATTGAGTCGGAAATCAGCAGCATCTTCAAACAGTTTAAGGTCTTTAATGAGTGTTTCGTATACGAAAACAGTACTTTCTTTTTTTGTTTTTTTGGATTCTTCGATAAATAGCGCGAGTTCCTCAAAAAAATGGCTTCCGGTTTTGAAAAGATCGTTATAAAAAGCCTCTTTGATTTCTTGAATACCGGCATCTTTACGGCTTTTGAGTATATGCTGGCAGGCATTCAATAGCTTTATTTTTTGAACCGATAAAATATGATTCATTTTTTCAGTTTGGCCATTCATTTCAGCAACTTTTTGCTCTTTGGTATTCCAATGTTCTGCCTTCACTTTTAATCCTGTGAAATGCTTAAACCGTTTGCCCTTGTGCTGGAATATGAGGTATATAGGTAATAAGTTATCAATATCTTTCATTTCTGGACGCACACAAAAGTTCATTGTAGCCATTGTTAGTCAGGATTAAGGTTGTAGTTTGGGGAGTTTAAACAAAGAACAATTTATCACGTTTTTTAGTTAGTTTTGGCCAATTTTATAAACATATTAACATTCTTATGTATACAAGTGAACAAGTTTTGGCGGCTCTGAGCCATGTGGAAGAACCTGATCTGAAAAAAGACCTTGTTACCCTTAAAATGATCGAGGATATTAAAGTTGAAAATAAGAAGATCAGTTTCTCGGTTATTCTTACTACACCAGCTTGTCCTTTGAAAGAAATGATAAAAAATGCATGTACCAATGCCATTCATCATTTTGTTGATAAAGATGCTGAAGTAGTTATTAATATGACATCCAGAGTAACTACTAAGGGCACAAATACTTTTCCAAATATTAAGAACATTATCGCTGTAGCTTCAGGTAAAGGTGGCGTTGGAAAATCAACGGTTGCTGTGAATTTAGCCTTAAGTCTGGGAAAAAAGGGGGCAAAAGTAGGATTGATTGATGCTGATATTTATGGCCCGTCACTACCTATCATGTTTCATTTGGAAGGAGAGCGGCCAAGCATTGCCGTTGTTGAAGGGAAAAACAAAATACTTCCTATTGAGAAGTACGGAATAAAACTGCTTTCTATTGGTTTTTTTGCAGATCCTAATCAGGCTATTCCATGGAGAGGACCAATGGTGTCGTCAGCTATTAAGCAATTATTTAATGATGCGGAGTGGGGTGAACTTGACTATTTAATAGTCGATATGCCTCCGGGAACGGGTGATGTGCATATCACTGTAGCGCAGGGGTTCCCGGTTGCCGGGGCAGTAATTGTTACGACTCCTCAAAACGTTGCCTTGGCCGATGCGAAGAAAGGAGCAGGTATGTTTCGAATGGAAGGCGTAAAAGTGCCCATTTTAGGCGTGATTGAAAATATGTCGTATTTTACTCCTGCTGAATTACCGAATAACAAATATTATATTTTTGGACAAGACGGCGGTAAAAAACTAGCGGAACAATTTGATGTTCCATTTTTAGGGGAAATTCCGTTGGTTAAAGCGGTAAGTGAGGGAGGCGACTCTGGAGAGCCGATCTCCTTGAATCAAAATCACCCTCTTTCTCATGCATTCCTAGATATCGCAGAGAAAGTAGCTCAGCAAGTGGCTATACAAAATGCTGTGGCAAACAAAGAATTAGTAGGATAATAATTTTTATTATCTTTGTATTTAGTCTAAACAAGAGTTTGATAAAATGAGTAACGCAGAATTGTTAACAAGAGTTGAAGGTGCATTGGATCAAATCCGCCCATATTTAGAGGCTGATGGTGGAAATGTGGAGGTGTTGGAGTTAACAGGCGATCATGTGCTTAGGTTAAAACTAGTTGGTGCATGTGGCTCATGTCCGATGAGTATCATGACCTTGAAAGCAGGCATAGAACAAGCTGTAATACGGGAAGTTCCAGAAATTACTTTAGTTGAAGCGGTGAATATTACTGATATGGATGATCCCAATGCTGTAATGCCTCAACAAATGCAAAATTAATATAGCCAGCTGAGCGAATATAAACAAGAAGAGCCCGATTCTATTGAATAGGGCTCTTCTTGTTTATGCCTGGTCTTTATTCTTGATCACTTAAACTATCTCCCTTTTTTTCTTGCAGGAAACTTCATTTTATAATCAACTTTAATTGTTCCTTTTGAAATAGCATCCAATCGGCCTTTAATCATCGCTTTTTTCAGTGGAGAAAGGTAATCAGTAAACAATTTACCTTCAATATGATCATACTCGTGCTGAATTATACGAGCGGCAATTCCAGAATAATCTTCGGTATGTTCTACCCAGTTTTCGTCAAAATAATTAATCTTAAGGTTTGCATGACGAGAAACATCTTCTCTGACTTCCGGAATGCTTAAACAGCCTTCGTTAAAAGCCCATTTTTCACCATCTTGATCTATTATTTGTGCGTTGATAAATACCTTTTTAAAGCCTTTTAGTCTTTCGCCTTCTTCCCCCTCTTCTTCGAATGGGTTTGCATCAATAATAAATAAACGAATGGAAAGCCCAATCTGTGGTGCGGCCAAACCTACGCCATGTGCATTGTACATGGTCTGAAACATGTTGCTGATCAGCTCGGATAAGTTTGGATAATTTTTATCGATTGGTAAGGCTACTTTTTTTAAAACAGGGTCGCCGTAGGCGATAATAGGTAATATCATTTTAAAATTTAACTATCATGTTAGAACTAGAAAGCACGCTTTCCTAATAATTGCTGCAAAAGTACATAAAACTAGGGAATTAGAAGCCAAACGAGCGTTTATCAAGATAGGTTTGTAAAATAATTACTGCGCTAACAGTATCAACAAGGCCTTTTTTTTCTCGATCGGATTTTTTTAAACCACATTGGGCAATGCTGTGACTGGCCATTTTGGAGGTAAAACGCTCGTCAATTCGCTCAATTTTTATTTGAGGAAACTGCTTTTTCAACATGTTAATGAAAGCTTCCACATGTCGGGTTGATTCTGAAGGAGAACTGTCCATTTGTTTAGGTTCTCCAACAATGAAATGAGTAACCTCTTCTTTCGAAAGGTAATCTTTTAAAAATGAAGGAGCATCTTTAGGATGAATCGTCATCAAACCGGTTGCAATAATTTGTAAGGGATCAGTAACTGCAATGCCAAGGCGTTTGGTGCCGAAATCGAATGCCATTAATCTTGCCATAGATTTTTTTACAAAAATGCTAAATTATCGGAATACAATGTCTTTTATCATATTCATAATGTTGTTAGGAAATAGAACTTAGATTTTAGAACTTTACCAACATGCAATTCAAAGACATTGTAGGGAATAAAACCGTAAAAGAACAGTTAATTCGGTCGGCAGCTGAGAATAGGATCAGTCATGCACAGTTATTTTTAGGTCCTGAAGGTTCCGGAAGTTTGGCCTTGGCTGTTGCTTACGCGCAATATATCGCTTGCGAAAACAAACAGGCTGATGATTCATGTGGCGAATGTTCATCGTGTCGCAAATATACTAAGCTCATACACCCTGATCTTCATTTCTCGTATCCATTTATTGCCAATAAAACCAATAAAGTGGAAACCTGCGTTGATGTAATTGAAGAATGGCGCAAAGCCATTGCCGCAGAGCCCTATTTAACCCTTAATAATTGGCTCGGATACCTGGATGTAGAAAATAAACAGCCTAATATTAACATTGCTGAATGCCATTCTATTATTCAAAAGTTAAGTTTAAAACCATTTGAATCAGAATTTAAGGTCCTAATCATGTGGTTGCCTGAATTTTTAGGTTCAGAGGGTAATTCGCTGCTTAAAGTAATAGAAGAACCATCTCATAAGACATTATTTCTGCTCGTTGCTGAAAACCGTGAGCAAATACTGAATACCATACTGTCTCGTACTCAATTAATCAAAATTAACAAGCTCTCAAAGAATGATATTGCCGATTATTTCATAGAAAAATTCAACTGTGATAAATCCAAGGCCGGTAAAATTGCATACTTGGCAAATGGTAATATGGCTACGGCACTGGATGTGTTTAACGAAGAGGAAAGTGAAGAAACAGGATCATTTGCTGATTGGATGCGATTATGCTATAAAGGTGATGGCCCAGCAATGGTAAAATGGGTGGAAGGTTTTTCAAAAATTGGCAGAGAGAAACAAAAAAACTTTTTACGTTACGGATTAAATATCATTCGCGACTGTTTATTGGTGAACAGTAACTCCAATAATTTAATTCATTTAGAAGGAGCAGAGCTGGATTTTGTTCAAAAGTTCTCAAATTTGATTAACTTGAACAACGGAGGTAGCCTTATTAGAACTTTTGAAGAGGCTATCTACCATATTGAACGCAATGCTAACCCTAAAATCTTATTTTTAGATGTATCTTTGCAAATTAACCGTTATCTAAAGCAACAATCGGCGGCTTAAATTAAACGCTGATTTCAATATATAAATAGAAAATATGGGATGTAGTTCTTGCTCTTCAGGCGGATGTTCACCTGCCGGTTGCAAAAGCAACGGTTCGTGTCTGACCGATGGAGGATGCAGTAGATTAGATGTTTACGACTGGCTGTCAGATATGGACATGCCGGCTAATTATAAGCCTTTTAATATTGTAGAAGTTCGATTTAAAGGTTCTAGAAAGGATTTTTATATCAACACCAATAATGTTTATCTCGAAGCAGGTGAGCTGGTTGTTGTTGAAGGAAATCAAGGGGGGTATGACATCGGGCATATTACGCTGACCGGGGAGTTGGTGCGTATGCAAATGAAAAAGAAGGGTGTAAAAGACGATGCTGAGTTAAAAAAGATTCTTCGCAAAGCAACTCCTGCAGATGTCGAAAAATGGACGGCCTCAAAATTACTTGAGAATGAAACCATGCACAAGGCTCGTAAATTAGCCTTGGAACTTAATTTGAGTATGAAGCTTAGTGATGTTGATTATCAAGGTGACCGTTCGAAAGCTACTTTCTATTACACTGCAGATGATCGCGTGGATTTTCGTGAATTGATTAAAAGGATGGCCGAGTCTTTTAAGATTCGTATTGAAATGCGTCAGATTGGTATGCGCCAGGAAGCAAGCCGTTTAGGCGGAATTGGTTCTTGTGGGCGTGAACTTTGTTGTTCAACTTGGTTAACAGATTTCAAAACCGTATCAACGGCTGCCGCCCGTTATCAAAATCTTTCTTTAAATACACTGAAACTCGCCGGTCAATGTGGAAAACTGAAATGCTGTCTTAATTATGAATTAGATAGTTATATTGATGCATTGAAAGATATTCCAGAGAATGTTGATAGGCTAGAAACAGAAAAAGGATATGCTAAACTTCAAAAGACTGACATTTTCAAAAAAGTAATGTGGTTTAGTTTCATTGGCCAAGAAAACTGGATTCCTTTAGACGTTAATAAGGTTAAAGAAATCGTTCAGATGAATAAGATGGGTAAAAAACCTGCCGATCTGAAAGAAATGGAATTGGTCGTAAGCGCACCAAAAGTTGCAGTACATGACTATGAAAACGTAGTCGGTCAGGATTCGCTAACCCGACTTGATGAACGTAACAAGAAGAAGAAAAAGAAACGCAGTAAAGGTAAGGGTGGAAAAGATGTAAAAACTGCGGAAGGGCAAGTTGAAAATCCTGTGGTTGTAAAACCTCAAAATACGCCAAGACCTCAGCAAAGTACGCCAAGGCCCCTGCAGAGTACGACACCTAAGCCTCAACAAAATACAGCAAAACAACCTGGACAAGCATCCGCAAATTCAAGTGAATCTGCTGTAAATAATCGATCGCGGAGGCCACAAAACAGAAATCGTTCTCGTAATAATAACAATAGCAAACCAAATAGTAATAATAAGACAGAATAGTATGTCATTTCGTTTCTTTAAAGCTTTTTCATTGATTTTAATCACATCAATAATTAGTGTTTCATGTTCGGATTCAGCTGTTTTCGATGATAACAAGAATATTGATAGAAAAGGTTGGTCTTTTCATGATAAAGCTGATTTTAACGTTAAAATTGAAACACCGGGTATTTACAATGTGTTTTTGAACCTTAGGCATACTGATGATTATCGTTATTCAAATATTTTCCTGCTGATGTCTGTTCAAGCGCCTGGTCAGAAAGAAGTTGAAAAACGAAGGATTGAAGTGAAATTAGCAGAACAGGACGGTCATTGGCTAGGCAATGGATCTGGTAATTTATATGCTCGTAGAGTGTTTTTAACAGATAAAATTAATTTCTTAAGGCCAGGGGAATATCATTTTGAATTAGAGCAAAATATGAGAGATGAACCCCTTTTAGAAATTGCAGACATAGGAATTCGGATTGAAAAGAAATAAACAGGAGGATTCCAGATATCTTTTAACAATATTCCATAAAAAAGTCCCGTGATAATTTCACGGGACTTTTTTTATAAGTAATCTATCAATGTTTCTAGTTTCATTCCCCGAGAACCTTTTACTAAAATAAGCTGGTTAATTGGAGGATGAGATTTGATTGCATCAAGAGCTTCATTGGTCGTTTCAAAGTAGTTGAATGACTCGTTTTTCTTTACAGCATAAAAATCTTTTCCAATAAGGTAAACATTTTTAAAACCGTTAACTAAAAGTTGATCAATTATTTTTCGATGCTCTTCCTTGCTGTATACTCCCAATTCAAACATATCAGCTAATATTAGCATTTTATCGCTTCCTTCAGTTTTAGCAAAATTGCCAATTGCGGCTTGCATACTGCTAGGGTTGGCATTGTAATAATCGCAGATTAAGACATTCTTTTCGGTGTGTTTAACTTGTGATCTGTTATTTGTTGGGATGTAACTTTCAATCCCTGTCTTAATTTCCTTTTCAGTTAGTTCAAAATAGTGTCCAATACAAATGGCTGCAAGTATATTTTCAAAGTTATAGTCACCAACAAGGTTAGATTGAACTTTTTGCCAGTCGTTGGATGTGCTATCTTTCCATTCCAATGTCACTTCTTCTCCTGGTAATGTTCGTCCTGAAACATAATTATCATTGTTTTTGCCATAAAAAACAATGTTTTTTAATTCAGATCCCATTTCTACCAGATTAGCACTGTCGCGGTTAATAAAAGCAATTCCTTCATTTTTCTTTAAGTGGTCAAAAAGTTCTTTTTTCCCTTTTTTTACGCCTTCTTCACCACCAAAACCTTCAAGATGAGCTCTTCCTACATTGGTAATAATGCCATAATTAGGATTGGCAATAGCGCTTAGGCTTGCAATTTCACCTTGATGATTGGCTCCCATTTCTATGATTGCCAATTCAATGCTAGGGTCGATTGACAAAATTGTAAGAGGAACCCCAATGTGATTATTTAGATTTCCTAGTGTAGCATAAGTTTTAAACTTTTGAGAAAGAACCGAGTTAAGGAGCTCTTTTGAGGTAGTTTTACCGTTTGAACCGGTTATTCCAATAAAGGGAATGTTTAACTGGCTTCGGTGGTAGTGCGCTAAGTCTTGTAAGGTTTGTAATACATCCTCTACCAAGATATAATGGTCATCCACCTTATACTGTTTGTCGTCAATTATTGCATAAGAAGCACCTTGCTGAATAGCTTGGTTTGCAAATTCATTTGCGTTAAAATTGTCTCCTTTGAGTGCAAAAAAAATACATCCCGCAGTGATTTTTCTTGTATCAGTAGAAATAAGTGGATGTTTTTTATAAAGCTCGTAAAGTTTTGGAATGGTCATGCTGGAAAAATAAGAGCTAAATATAAACAAAAAAGGCTTTCCAATGCAGGAAAGCCTTTTTTGTTATAAATTAATTCTTCTTATTTAGATTTGAAAGAAGGTTTGTTTTTGGTTTTACCTATAGAAGGAGGGCCAACACGACCCATTGCACAACGGAATCCGATTTCAGCTGAAGCTGAATCTTGAGCCAAAAAGCGACGAGATCCAGGTGTTAACCAGTATGCACGGTCGTTCCAAGAACCACCTTTGTAAACACGTGATTTATTTGTAATCAATGAAGTAGCTGGGTATCCGTACATTTCCATTGGGTCATCCTGACCACGTACATCATCCTTCTTAACGATATGTTTACCATCAACAGTTATTTTTACCGTATCAGGAATACGAGGAATGCGACCTAAACTGTCTTTTTTAACATAGTTGCCATTTTTTTCTTTGGCCTTGATTTTAAATTCATTACCACGGAATGGATTTAAATCACTAACATCTTCGAATGAAAGAGGGCGATAAACGTCTTGCACCCATTCGTTCACATTTCCGGCCATATTGTATAAGCCAAAATCATTAGGCAAATAACTTTTTACAGGGGCAGTAATGTCAGCATCATCATTTAAATAGCCGGCAACACCACTATTGTCACCTTTTCCACGTTTGAAGTTAGCCAAAAATAAACCCTGAGTTTTTCCATGTGCACTACGTTGAGTTAAGCCATTCCAAGGATAAATCTTTCTTTCTTGAATGTTTTCGTATTTAACATTCCCTTTTAGAGAAAGAGCTGCATATTCCCACTCTGCTTCCGTAGGTAAACGATATTCGCCAGGGAGCATAATGCCATCAGACATACGCACCGGACGAGTTTTATTAGCTGCTCCTGGATCCAGATTTTTCACTCCTTTGCCAACCAAACCTTCATACTGCCCAGCATAGTAAGAATCAGTGGTGAAATTATCAGCACCGGCCTGGTTAGTATTAGGTTTCATAATTCCTTTACTGATCAGAATCTGCTCATTTGCGCGATCTGTTCTCCAAATGCAATAGGCTTGAGCCTGATCCCAACTAACACCTACAACCGGGTAGTCTTGAAAAGCGGGGTGGCGTAAATAATTATCGACATAAGGCTCATTATACGCAAGAGGGTTTCTCCAAACCAATGTGTCTGGCAAAGCTTGCTGGTAAACCTGAGGGTTATTTTTGTAAACGCGGCCCAACCAGTATAAATACTCTAACCAATCAATGTTGGCTACCTCAGTTTCATCCATATAAAACGAAGTAACAGTTACTCTTCTTTCAGAGTTGTTGTTTTCATAGGCCAAATCTTGTTCAATAGATCCCATTACAAAAGTACCACCTTCAATGGGAACTAAGCCTGGCCCGATTTTGTCATTTTTGTAGGGCACTTTTTGAAAACCACCGTTTTTTGAGTCGTTGTAATTCCATCCTGTAGTTGAAGATTTACTTTTGTTGAGTTTACTGCAACCCGTAAATGCTATTGGCAACGTTAGGACCGACGCCAGTATCAGGAGTTTAGTAGATTTTTTCATCATCACTTATGCAAATTGGTTTTGATTTAAAAGGATTCAAATCTATGATTTAAATTGGTAGTATAAATTTTCTTATTCAATTATACTGTTTTTTGCTGAAAATGGTTGCAGTAATAGTAAAAGTTATATTTTAGTCTTTTATCAAAAGTATTTTACTTTTATTGCAACTTATTTCATGGACGCTCTTGGTTGAATTAATGATGTTTACTTCAGGTATATATAATTAAAGTTGCGAATTATGTGTGTTGATTATAAGTGGGTTAAGTCACAGCAATCTATGGGCCAGTATTAAGATATGGTTAAATTATTAAAACAAATAGTTTTTTTCGGGACGGGTGTTTTTTGTTCGCTCATTAGTGTTGCAAATGCTCAAACTATTGATGGAGGAACTCAGCCGGATGGTAAAGCTCGTAATTCAATTACAACTGCAGTTCCTTTTTTGCTAATTTCACCTGATTCTCGAGCAGGAGCAATGGGAGATGTTGGTGCTGCAACTACTGCAGATGTAAGTTCAATGCACTGGAATCCGGCTAAATATGCTTTTGCAAAAGATGGGTCTGGGGTAGGTATAAACTATAGTCCATGGTTAAGGTCTCTGGGCGTCAATGATATTAACTTGGCCTATATTTCTGGTTATCATCGTTTTGATGATCAGCAGACCCTCGCCGGTTCGCTTCGTTTCTTCTCACTTGGAGATATTACATTTACTGATAATTCAGGGAACCCTTTTCAGCAAATTAATCCTAGTGAATATGCAATTGACGCTGCTTACATTCGAAAATTAAGTAATCTGTTTTCAATCGCAATGGCGGCTCGTTACATTCACTCAAATCTTGGTTCAGGTAATTTTAACGGAAATGAGATAAGCCCAGGAAATGCTTTCGCTGCAGATGTTGCCGTTTATTATAATAAAAACACTATTTTTTTGAATACAGATGCCAACTTGGCTTGGGGGGTAAATATTTCTAATATTGGGACCAAAATGCAATATGGTGTTCATAAGAATTTTATTCCGACTAATTTGAAAATTGGAGGATCATCAACATTTAATTTTGATGAGAAGAACTCTCTGGCCATTGCACTTGATTTCAATAAACTTTTGGTTCCTACCAATCCAATTTATGATAGTGAAGGGAATATAGTTGCAGGTAAGGATCCTGATAAAACGGTTCCCGCGGCTATTTTTGGATCGTTTACAGATGCTCCTGGCGGTTTTAAAGAAGAGCTAAATGAGGTGAGCATTGCAATGGGATTGGAATATTGGTTTAATCATTTGATTGCCCTTCGCACAGGGTATTTTTACGAAAATCCTCAAAAAGGGGACAGGCGTTATTTTACCTTAGGAGCAGGTATTCAATACAACTCCATTAATTTTGATTTCTCCTATTTAGTACCGGGAGCTACTAAAAATCCACTTGATAAAACCGTAAGGTTCTCAGTTTTATTTAATTTTGGAAAAGATAAAACTGGTAAATAATAGAAATGAAGATAAAAGTAGGCTTTGGCTTTGATGTCCATCAGTTAGTTGATGGACATCCTTTTTTTATGGGAGGAGTGCATTTGGAAGCTCAAAAGGGGGCTTTTGGCCATTCGGATGCAGATGTGTTATTGCATGCAATTTGTGATGCCTTATTGGGTGCGGCTAATCTTCGCGATATTGGATTTCATTTTTCTAATAAAGATGAGCGTTGGAAAGGCATCAGTAGTCTTGTTTTACTCAAGGAATGCGTTAAAATGTTGACAGAGAAAGGATGGACAGTTGGTAACATTGATGCAATGATCTGTTTAGAAGCACCCAAAATAAATCCACATATACCTGCCATGCAAAAAAATATTGCTGAAGCGATTGGGATTGAAGTTGAAGATGTTTCTATTAAAGCAACAACAAATGAAACGATGGGATTTATTGGAAGACAAGAAGGAGTGGTAGCTTACGCCGTTGTGCTGATAAATAAATAATGATATGATGACTGAATGAGAGAAGGGTCGAATATTCGAATACATCATTCGGTCATTCAGTCGTTCTCTCATTTAGTCATTATGAAACCCTCTTTGTCTCATCGCTTCAAACGCTAAAATAGCTGTAGAGGTAGAGACATTAAGCGAATCAATTTGACCACGCATCGGGATTTTGATTTGTTGATCAGCTTCATTTAACCATTTTTCGCTGAGACCTGTGGCTTCGGTTCCCATTACAATCGCGCAAGCAGAAGCAAGATCGGTTTCGTGATAAAACTCCTTGGCTGTGAGCGCAGCTGCATAACTTTTAATATTTTTTGTTTTCAACCAATGCAATACTTCTTCGCTGGTTGAGGCAACAATTTGCGTAGTAAATGCGCAGCCTACGCTTGATCGTATGGCATTGGGATTATAAATATCTGTTTTAGGGTCGCAAACAATTACGGCATCAACTTGGGCGGCATCGGCGGTACGAAGAATTGCGCCTAGATTTCCGGGTTTTTCTACCGCTTCTAAAATGATAAGGAAAGGAGTTTTATTTAATACCAATGTGTCGAGCGATAAATATTTAGGTTCAGCAACTATCACCAAGCCATCTGAACCCTCGCGGTATGCTATTTTGTCGAAAACATCTTTACTGATGTAAAAAATATCTCGTTGAGCTACTCCTTCTATTTTTTCATCTCCCCATATTTCAGGACAAACAAATAAGGTTCGGATTTTAAATCCTGCACTAATAGCTAAACCTAATTCGCGGTTTCCTTCAAAAACGATCAGGTTTTGGTTTCTTCGTTCAGAAGATTTTTCCTGAAGTTTAAGTACATTTTTAATTTTAGGGTTGTGGGTAGACGATATTAGATCGATCATGATTCAAGAAGTAATGCGCAAATGTAAGAAGGAAAAGGGAAGATAGGCACTGGGAATAGTATGGAAATCTATTTCTTTTCAATTTCAGAAAAATCCACACCACATTTACAGTTAGCCCCGCATTTCTTATTTTTAGGCCTTACTGTTCGGTAGAGAATTCTTCCCACATAAAGCAACGCTGCTAAAAATAAAATTCCGACTATAATTTCCTGAAAATTCATGTTGCAAAGTTATTGAGATTTAATCTAAACTAGAAACGACGGGGATAAACAATTGTAGCTTAATGTCATAAATTTCAAAGGATTTGTCATTGCACATGAAATAAAATCCTTATAATCTTATAATCAGTTTAATCCGTCATTAAAAAACACTACCTTTGCGGCTGATTTTAGAATACCCTATTTTCATGCAAAATATAAGAAACATTGCGATTATCGCACACGTTGACCACGGTAAAACTACTTTGGTTGACAAGATTTTACACACTTGCTCTCTTTTCCGTGATAACCAGGAAACTGGCGAGTTAATCCTTGACAATAACGACCTTGAACGTGAACGTGGTATTACCATTGTTTCTAAGAACGTTTCGGTAAACTATAAAGGAACTAAAATTAACATCATTGATACTCCTGGTCACGCCGACTTTGGTGGCGAGGTTGAGCGTGTGTTGAAGATGGCTGATGGTGTATTGCTATTGGTGGATGCTTTTGAAGGCCCAATGCCTCAAACGCGTTTCGTGACACAAAAAGCGCTTGCTTTAGGTTTGAAACCGATTGTGGTTATTAATAAGGTAGATAAAGAAAACTGCCGTCCTGATGAAGTACATGAAAATGTATTTGAATTATTCTTTAACCTTGAAGCTACTGAAGATCAGTTAGATTTCCCTGCTATTTACGGGTCGTCAAAACAAGGTTGGATGAGTACTGACTACACTAAAAAGACAGAAGATATTCTTCCGTTGTTAGATGCAGTTATTGAACACATTCCTGCTCCTCCTGTTTCTGAAGGTACGTTACAGATGCAAATCACCTCATTGGATTTCTCTAAATTCGTAGGTCGTATTGCAGTAGGTCGTATTGCACGTGGAACCATCTCTGAAAACCAACCTGTAACATTAATGAAAAAGGATGGTAAACTAGTGCGTTCACGTGTTAAGGAACTTTATACTTTTGAAGGTTTAGGTAAAGTGAGAGTTGAATCGGTTAAAGCCGGTGATATTTGTGCTGTTGTTGGTATTGAAGGTTTTGATATAGGTGATACTATCGCTGATTTTGAAAATCCTGAAGCATTACCGGTAATGCATATCGATGAACCTACCATGAACATGTTGTTTACTATTAACAACTCTCCATTCTTTGGTAAAGAAGGTAAATTCGTTACCTCTCGTCACTTAATTGAGCGTTTGGAGAAGGAAATGGAGAAAAACCTTGCATTAAAGGTTGAGCCTACTGCTTCTAATGATGCATACTTGGTATTCGGTCGTGGTATTCTTCACTTATCGGTATTGATTGAAACCATGCGTCGTGAAGGTTACGAGCTGCAGGTTGGTCAGCCACAGGTAATCATTAAAGAAATTGATGGTGTTAAATGTGAGCCAATTGAAACGTTGATCGTTGACGTTCCAGCTGAAACAGCAGGTAAAGTAATTGAATTGGCAACTATGCGTAAAGGCGAGTTGTTAATTATGGAACCTAAAGGCGATTTACAACACTTAGAGTTTGAAATACCTTCACGTGGTATCATCGGTTTGCGTAACAGCGTTTTAACGGCTACTGCCGGTGAAGCAATTATGGCGCACCGTTTCAAATCATACGAGCCTTGGAAGGGTGATATTTCTCAACGTTCAGCAGGCGTATTGATTTCTATGGATAAAGGTTCATCTACTGCTTATCGTATCGATAAATTGCAAGATCGTGGTACGTTTTTCGTTGATCCGGGAGAAGAAGTATACGAGGGTATGATTATAGGTGAGCACAGCCGTGATTCAGATTTAACTGTAAACATTACTGAAGGTAAGCAGTTGACCAACTTCCGTACTACTTCAAAAGATGATGCAACTCGAATTGCTCCGGCAATTAAGTTTTCACTAGAAGAGGCTATGGAATATATTCAAGCTGATGAGTATGTTGAAGTAACCCCTCAAAGTATGCGTCTGCGCAAAATCATTTTGAGAGAAAATGAGCGTCAGGTTGCTGCTAAGAAAAAATAATAGTCTTTAATATTCAGATTATAATAATATAAGAAGCCGGCTAGTTATTAGTCGGCTTTTTTGTGTTTACGCTTTTCTTTTCTTAAACTCATCAATATGTTTTAGTCCTTAAAGTCGTGTTTAGTTTTGAAGATTGTTTTATTTGGATGTGTCTTCGTCGCTCTGAAGAAAAAGTTGTTTGGCTAACTTTGCATCGTGGCCATAAATATCAGCTCTGAAATTTAATCGATTATTTTCATCTACCCAGGCCGTGAGGTAATTTATAAATACCGGTACCATTTTTTTTAGAATTACAACCTTTTCCTCTCCATTATACATGGTTTCTTTTATTTTTTCGTCGGTCCATGAAGTATCGGCTTTTAGAAGAAATTGCGCTAGTTTTAATGGTTCCTCTATTCGGATGCAGCCATGACTAAACATTCGATTCGTTTGATTGAACAGGCCTTTCTCCGGAGTGTCATGTAAATAGATATTATATTCATTGGGAAAGATAAATTTTACATACCCTAAGGCATTTTTCGCTCCGGGTTTTTGTCGAATTGAATATGGAAATCTGGATTCTTGATATTTACTCCAGGTAATACTGGCAGGATTCATCACTTTTTCTCCACTTCTGATCTCCATGTTATGATGTGCGATATAACTTGGCTTTTTTATCATTTCAGGGATTATTTCTGATTTTATTATACTTTGAGGGATGTTCCAATAAGGGCTGAACACAATATATTTCATATTACTGGTAAACGAAATTGTATTAGTGCCTGCTTTACCTACAATTACAGAACAACTCCAGCTAAGAGTTGATCCTTCATATACGTGCATCTTGAATTCAGGAATATTTACAATTATAAAAGTAGTGTTTGGTTTCGCTTGCATCCATTTACTTCGTTCAAGATTAACCAGGATTTGCAATACTCTGTCATGAATGGGCCGGTTTAATTGCGATAAAACTTGAGGGCCAATTACACCATCCTCCTTGAGGCCATTGCTCTTTTGAAATTCTACAACAGCTTCCTTAAGCTCTTTGGTAAAAAGAGTTGAACGATCATTTGTAGTTAAGTCCCCAAATAAATACAACCGTGTTTTTATTTCAGGTACTGAACCGTTTTTGCTCCCCACTTTAAGCACCGTTGTTTTTAACTCAATACTGTCCCAATTGTTTTTTTTTTCAATTGCATAATATTTCCTTAAAGAATTTAAGAGTAGATCAAACTGATTATTTAGTGTTATCGAATCAAATTTGGAATTTGGAGCATTTTTTAAAAGATGAGTAATCGCCGAATCTGTTGATATTTTATGGAGAGGAATAAACCAGTTAATATCTTTCATTCGTTCATTATCTCCATGATGAATGAAATTAATGAAGTAATAAAAATTGCCTGTAAGTAATAAATCCATTTGTCTTTTTAGAGTGTCAGGTAATGGATCATTGTCGGGAAAGGTTTCTAAATGTGAATAGATTATCTTTAATTCCGGGAAAATCACCATCTTATTTCCAGAATTAAGAGTTGTATAACTATGTAATGCATTAATAAAGCTTTTGGCTGATTCAGTCAATTCAGTGCTGTCAAACCATGCATGCTTAAAATTTCGATTTTTATAAAAGTTAACTATTGAATCTGAAAAAAACCTTAAAAAGTCGTTTTGTGCTACTTCTTTCTGAATCCAGTTACTGTCAATATATAAGGTTTGGTTTGCATGAGTACTGTCAGAAAAAATAAGGGGTTTACTTGGAGATTGGGCTGGGCTCAAGAGAAGACCTATTAGAAAAAGAAAAGAACCAAACGTTAAAATTGATTTGGGGAAAACCATGATCCTTCAATTTAATTGTATTAGTCAATTAGAGAAATGAATAGCTATAACCAAGGATAATTAATTTACAAAAAAAAGGCCTCAAAGACAATTCTTTAAGGCCTGATAGCAGGTGAGATTAGGATCTCAAATATTTGGAGTAGTCATTGTAGTGTGGATCATTACCTGCAATAAAAATTACCGCACCATCTTTAATGGTGTCAATAATTTTCTTGTTTAGTTCAGGCGGCAATGCAGGGCAACCCCAACTTCGACCAAGCATGCCATGAGTCTTTATAAACTGTTGAGATACATAATTGGCTGAATGAACGATAATCTGACGTTCTCTGGCATTGTCATTAATACCGGCTTCCAGGCCATTTAAAATCATGGCATATCCGTGCTTAGGGCTATTAATTACTTCGCCTGCCAAATAAAAGCCAAGGCTGCTTTGTAAAGAACCATTCTTGTTGGAAAATTGAGAAGCAAACTTTTCTCCTGAATTTTTTCCATGAGCCACAAGACTTTGATATAATAATTGCTTTTTCTGCACATCAATAACAAATAAACGTTCTTCGTTTGAAGGTTTATTGAAATCGATAATTGCCAAAATCTTTTTCTTCGGATTTATTTTGTTAAATCCATTCATTGCATTGAAAAGTACCTTATAATCGATCAGTTGACTTAAACCTGTTTGAGTATAAAGTAATTCAGTTTCCAATACTTTTGAAAGAGATGCTATCGGAGCATCCGGGGTTTTGGTGGTTGTTGTATTGTTGGAGTAAGTACTGGTTGTTGTAATTGAAAAAATAAATAAAAGTGTAGCCTTAACTAATCCATTCATCTTTAATCCCATTGCTTTAGTTTTAGTCTTCTTGTACGAAGTTGTAAGTGGTTGGGTTACAAATATTTACTATTTTATTGCATGAAATTGTGCTTGAATGAAAAGAAATGTCTTTATAAAAGATAAGAATAAAATTTATTAATTAAGAATGAATTGGGAAATATTGGCCGTGCTTTTCAAGTAATTGTAAATGAGTAGTTTTAATCCAGTTCATAAATTTACGTTATGAATGCAGATAATATTCGTTTCAATTCTTTAAAACATCATCTGGGCTATATTCAACAATTTGTGTTATTTCCTTCGGTTCACTGGCAGGATGAATTGCTAACGCTGGGGCATTTAGCTTTCGATATCTATACCGGTTTGCTTACGGTATCAGAGAAAGATAAAGAGGTGCTACAAATATTGAAGACTCATGGGGTGATTGATCGTTCTTCTTATTTGCAATTTATAGGCAATATTAATGGCTATAAACTTATTTCGCTGTCGGATGAAAGTGCATGGATATTGCGATGGGGGACAGATGAAAACGAATTTATTCATTTACATCCGGCGAGATTTGGACAATACATCATTCGAGTGAAAGCATCAGCTTTAAAAACAGCTATTGCGCTGGCCATCTCATTAAAGAATAAGATGCAGCCGAACTTAGATGCAATAAATCAGGCAAGAAATTTTATGCAATTACCAATTATTGGTCCCAAAGGAATGGATAGTATAGTCCGCCTTTTTTATATGATTAAGAGAGATGAAGTGTAGTATCCCTGTTTTTTCTATCCTAAATACTTTTTCACATTCTTCTCAATTACCTCATTCATTTCTTGAGATAGGTTGAAATACCAAATTAGTCCAATGTAGGCAATTGTAATGAAGGCAGAACGCACAAAAATATCGAAGTAGAAGTTAGGAAGGGCTGGCATCAATTTAATAAGAAACAGAATGCCGACGCCAATTAATAAGATATAAAGATTTTTGATGTTAAAAGGCTGCATGCCAAATTTTATCCAAACAAACAGGAAACGAAACAGATTGAAAAATAGAGTGGCCGAAGCAGCAGCTAACGCAGCACCTGTAATACCAAAAAGTGGAATGAAGAGATAGTTTGCAGCAATTACAACGACAATCAATGCAATGAAAAAGTAGGTGTCGAACCTGAAGTACCTGGAGGTTGCCAAAATCACTCCATTTACACCCGTAGCCATGTCAAATAAGCTGCCCAAGCCCACGAATAAGATTACATATTTTCCTGCTTCATATTCTTTAGGTAAAAGATAAAAAACATTATCAATGTTGGCCCAAATACCTACAAATAATAAAAGACCCAGTAAAAGTTGATTGATACAGCTTTTTCGATAAATGGATTTAATGGATGACAGATCGTTCTCTTTCCATTTATCTGCAATGATTGTTCCCGCCACTCTATACATTACTCTCGAGGGCATCGCTATCACTGTTCCGAAGAAAATGGTAATCCCATAAATTCCGGTTTGACTTAATCCCAGCATTTTACTGATCATGATTTTGTCGATGTATTGAATGATCATGGTTGTAAAGCCACTAAGTATAGCAAAAAAGCTGATTGCTGCCATGGAACGAACAATGTCTTTGTCAAGAAATTCGAAGTCGGGTTGTAATGTAAAATTGCCATCACGTGCTAATTTTAATCCAATTATTAGCGTAGGTAGGATATTAGCGGCCAGCCAGATGACCATAAATTTTTCAAAATTCATGGTCGTGAACATAAGTAGGGCGGTAGCAATTGCAACAAAGAACTTTTGGAAGAACTCACGAAGTGCAGTTCCGGTTACTGTATCATAAAGGGCACGATTGTAATTGTCAAACACACCAAAAAACAGCAATGCAAAACTTAATAACATTAATGCAAATCTGTATTTCTCAAATACAATTGAATCAGCATTATGAGCGCCCAAAAGTTCAGGCCCTCCAATCCATATGATTAGGCTGCAAAGAATGAAGCCGGCACTGGAAACCAAAATTGAAAGAAATAAAAAACCGTGATTGTTTTTATCTTGATTTCTGAAATACGGAAAATAACGTACTGATGCACTTTGAAAACCAAGGCTACTCAGTTGAACTATAATAGCAGAATAAGAGAGCAATAATTCAAGGATTCCATTTTGTTCGGCACTTAATGCTCTGGGGCGTAAATAAACGGAGGTTATAAAGCCAACGATAACTCCCAAGTAAGAGTAAAAAGTTCCTTTAATGGTTTGTTTTTGGATGATTCCCATGAAAATATGGCTCGCCTACAGAATGAAATGATTATTGCTTCTTTTTGGTATAAACAAAGCTAGGGAACCCTTTAAACTCAAGTTCTGATAAAAGTTCAAAACCAGCATGTTGAAAAGCTTTAACAGAGGCCATGTTATCTTTTTTGATATAAGCTGATATTGTATCGGCAGGATACTGCTCGAAATAGTAATTGCACGCTTCTTGAACCATGCTAGTGGCTAATAAGCGTCCTCTGAAATCTTTATCAATTGAAATTCTGATAAAGTTCTCGTTTTCCTTACGATCAAATAATACCTGGCCAATAGGAATTCCACTTTTTTCATATTCAAAAACAAGAAAGATCGTATTCGGGTCCTGCAATTTTGAATTAAACCAGCTTACATGGGTTGCATAAGGAATCTTACCTGGAGAATAAGAGTTACGTCGTGTATGTTCTTCATTTGCCCATTTAAAGTATAAGTCGAGGTCAGTAGGTTGGGCTAATCGAAATCTTATCATAAGTATTTATGGTATTCAAACATTAAATTAATATATACGTGACCCAAAATTATACATTAGGAATTGATTTTCGTTCGAATGCATCAATATAACTTTTTTCACTTGAGTTAAAAATATTAACTCCTTGTGAATCAGCGTAACTTCTTAATACAAGGTAGCTGTAAAAAGCTTTTGAAATCAATTCGAAAAATTTATGAATTCCGTACTCTTTCGGATCATGCGCTCTTGATTTCATTTCAATTTCTTTTCCTTTTTCATTATAGAAGTGCTTATCTGTTATTACTATATCATTGCTGTTGTCTACAATTAATTGTTCATGCCAACTATGATCTGCACCTAATAAATACACATTTTTAAATTTCCGATTGATGGCAATGAAAATACAGGCGTTAAGTATATTTTGACATTGAGGCATCGCTAAATTATGGCTAAAAAGCCAGTGTTTAACCCATTTAAATCCTTTAGCAACAACGTAGTTATAGTAACAAATGTTAATATTCGGATTTGACTTTTTAAGTTCTAAATGGAACGAATTACGAGCCGATTTTGCAGGCATAAAAATGGTTATTGGCCAGCTTACATCAGTTGCCAGATGTTCGAACGTTTTTTTTACGGCCTCTATTGGAGTTTGTTTTCCGTCGTATGCAGTAAAATATTGATCAAGGAAAATATAATTTGCTGGTTTCAAATCGACGAAATAAGGAGAGACAGCAAAACTGTTGACTACAAATAATTCAGATTTTTGTAGTAAATCACGATGCTTTCCCATGGAGAGATTTAATGAAGGCCCATTTCCAAGAATGTAGCAGGAAGAAGCAGTGGACAACGGCAGTTTCAACCCAAATTTTGATCGGAGGAGAACTTTAATTATGGATATAATCGATTCAAATAGTTGTTGCGAAAATCGCCCAATAGAGTTGATGACCTGTTCTAGCATGTATCAAAATAAAATTATAGAAGAGGTGCGAAATTAAATTAAATTTTAGCAACCTGCGCAAAAGTACTAATTCTCTAAAAAGCTTCCTGTTCCTGTATCGATGAGGTAAGTATCGATTCGTATATCTCTATATACTTGTGAGCGACAACACTTTCGCTATAAGCGTTAGCCACTTTTTCGCGCATGGTGTTGCCTACTTGAACAGTATCGGACTCAAATAAAGCCCAATGAATACCTTTAGCAATATCTTCGCTGTTTAAGTAATTGGCCAGGTAGCCATTTGTTTTATGATCGATAATATCGACTGGACCACTATTGTTAAATGCAATGGGAATGGAGCCACAACTCATGGCCTCAATTAACGTTTGGCCGAATGTTTCATACAAAGAAGTGCTAACAACGGCATTGGATGCTGCATAAAACAGCGGCATCAGTTGTTGGTCATTTATTCTGCCGAAATATTTATAGTCACAAGGAATTTCATTTAAAAAATCAGGGTCATTTTTTATTTCCCCGACTATCATCAAAAAAAGCTGGTTTTTTACAGTTGCATCTTTAGTTAGCATACTTAACGCTTCTTTTAAGTATTGAAAGCCTTTGATAGGGTCGTTTATCTTAGCTGCAGAAAAGAGGATGATTTTTTTTCCAGCAGGTAGGCCCAATTGCTGTCGAGTTTCAATTTTAGGAAGTGGCTGAAAAGCGTCGATGTTGATAACGTTCGGGATGGTTTTTACCGCTTTCTCTCTCCATAATGATGAATGCCTGACCTGTTGTGCCAGCCAGCTGCTTACTGCAACAGGATGGATGTTATTGCGTTTAAGCAACGTGTTTTTTTTAAGCCAGATTCGATGGGATAAATCATTATGAGTAGGATGTTGTAAAAAATGACAATTACCGCAGCTTTCCTGAAAATGTAAACACCCCAATGAGTGATGGCAAATACCAGTTAATGGCCACATGTCATGCATAGTCCAAACGATGGGTTTTCCTGTATTGATGAGTTGTTGGATGTTTTTAAGTGATAGAAAACCTTGGTTTACCCAGTGCAGGTGAATAACATCTGCTTCATTCACTGCCTTTGTTTTACTGAGGTCAATTCCGATATTGGCTATGGATACAGCAAAAAGATGTTTTTTGCTTAACGAATTATTCAGAAAGATAGTTAGACGTTCCCATGCAAATTTGAAAAAATTAAGTTTGGAGATGAAGGTAGATCTGTTTACGGATACAATATTTTCATCAACTGTGCTTTTGTCGCGGACAATCATGGTAGCATGCACTCCTGATTTGCGCAAGGCCTGCATTAATCGTTTACAGGCAATGGCAGCACCGCCGGTTTGTTCAGCTGTATTAATTAGCACAATTTTCATGGAGCAAAGCTAAGTAATTAAATTAATGCTGCTCAACGATCGCCGGCCTGAAAGAGAGAATCGAGAAATTAGTTACTTTTACAACTTTTACATACATATCGCATTTTACTAAACCATAAGCTTTGCAAGGCGGATATAGAACTCAACACATTTCTTCAAAGAAGACAGAAAATCTACCTGTTCTCTCGGTAATTACTATTGTTTATAATGGAGCTGATCTTATAGCGCGTACAATGAAAAGTGTTCTATCTCAAACGTACTCCAATATTGAGTACATTATTGTGGATGGAGCTTCAACTGATAATACCCTTGATTTAATAAAAAAACAGGAGGCTCAAATTGCGCTTTGGGTTTCAGAAAAGGATAAGGGCATTTACGATGCAATGAATAAAGGGCTCGAACTTGCCACCGGCGATTATATACTGTATATGAATGCCGGTGACCAGTTTTTTGCAAATGATACAGTAGAAAAAATATTCGCAAAAGATCCTAAAGCGGATATTTATTATGGTGATACATTAATTGTGGATGATGAAGGAAACAGCCTTGGTCCACGCCGTTTACGACCACCTCAACAACTTAATTGGAAAAGCTTCCGTTACGGAATGTTAGTGTGTCACCAATCTTTTGTGGTTCGCCGCAGTTTAGCCCCAGCTTATGATCTTCATTATAAAATTGCTGCGGATATTGATTGGTGTATCAACTGTTTAAAAGATGCTAAAACAATAATAAATACTGAAATTTTCATTGCCCGCTATTTGTCAGGCGGAGCATCATGGCAAAATCAGAAGCAGGCCTTGAAAGAACGTTTTGATTTGATGCAAAAGCATTACGGAACGGTTTCCGTCATTACCTCACATGTTGTAATTGCGGCCCGATACATTAAGTTTAGATTGCAACGGGGAAAGACAACGAATTAATCTAAAAACAAAAAACCTCCCGAGAATTTCGGGAGGTTTTTTGTTATAAACTTTAAGTCTCAACCCTCAGTCTTTTAAATTAGACTTTTTGTAGTTTCTGAGCGTCCGGCTCTTTTTTCTTTTTGTATTCAAACCAGGCTAAAGCCGCTAATCCTCCAATTAGTAAAATAGAGAATACCATTGAAATTTTTTCTCCGGTATAGTAAGCCTTAGGTTCAAACTTGAACTCAACAATGTGCTTACCTGCTGGTAATTGCATTGCACGTAAAACGTAGTTTGCACGGAAATAGTCAGCAGGTTTGCCATCAACGTAAGCATTCCAGCCTTTATTGTAATAAATATCAGAGAACACGGTAAGTTGTGATGCAGCTGAATTGTATTCGTAGCTTAAGTGATCCGGATGATAGTTGGTTAATTTGATGCTTGCTTTCGGATCAGAATCGATTCCCATGATGTTGATCTTGCTTTTGAAATCTTCATTAACAATGATTTTATCTTTAGGGTCAAAATTGGTTAATGCTTCTAATTCAGCGTTTGCATTAGGTACAAATTGTACTCCAGGAACGAACCAAGCATTACCCATTGCATGCGGATTCTGTTGCACAAAAGCTCCACGACCGGTACTATCCGGTGAGATGATGTATTTGGTGTTCAACATACTTAACACAGCAATGTTTCCACGTACAATTTGACTATCGATTAAATTCTGGTAACGTTTAAGTTTGGCGGCATGGTATCCACCAATGCTTTTGTGAAAAATAGAAGCACTTGGGTTGCTAAACGGATTTCCGGATGTCATGTCATACACACGGTAATAAGGATCTTTATCCTTCATGATATCAAGATCAACTTCACGTGGCTGTTGGTTTTGAGCCAATTCGCTTTTCTTTACAAAGTTTTCATCTTTCAAATAGCGTTTGTCAACGCCCCACATATCAACGATCAAAAACAGGCCTAATGCGATATAAGCATATTGTGCTTTGATTTTATCGGTAACAAAGGCCCAAATAACTCCGGCAGATAAAAGGATAAAGATGAATGAACGGATGGCATCGATTCTGGCGATTGAGATGCGGTCCATTATTAAGGCCTGAATAATTTTATGACTAAAGTCTGCTCCTCCCAATTGGGTTAACTGATCAACTAATGCAGAATCGTTAGGCGACTTAAATGACAATAATAAACTAGGAACGGCAATGAAAATTAGTAAGAAGCCGCCTAAGCCATAAACAGTGTGTTTTAATTTATTCAGAATTTCTTCTTTTTTAATTTCACCATCGAAAATTTGCTTTAGTAAGACGAATGCTAGTAAAGGGATGGCAATTCCGGCAATAACCAAAATGGATTCAACCGCACGGAACTTACTGTACATTGGGAAATAGTCGAAGAAAAGGTCTGAGAACCATTGTAAATTTTTACCCCAGGCAAGAACAATGCTTAACGCAGTTGCAATTGCTAACCACCATTTTAGTGGTCCTTTAACTAAGCTTAGTCCTAAAATAAATAAGAATACTACGATTGCTCCGAAATAATATGGCCCGGAGGTGAAAGGCTTGTCTCCCCAATAACGTCCCATACGGCCAATCTGATCAGCAAACTGTTCCGCTTGTTGTGGGCCAGCGTTGTTTTTAAGTAGTTCTTGATAAACATTTGATTTCTTGGTTAATGGAATTCCATTAGCACCTCCAAACGCATCGGGAACAAGAAATGTGATTGATTCTCCAATTCCTTCGCTCCATTGGTAAGCATATTCTTTAGCTAAGCCTTTAGAAACATTTCCGGTTTGGCCGGTCGTTAAATCTGATTTACCACGAGTTGATTCCTGAGCATACTCATAGTTAACCCATAAGGTACTAAAGTTAACGCCGATGCCCACAATTGCAGCTACCAGTAACGCCAGTGCAGGTTTTATAAAACTATTGAGTTGTTTAGTTTTAAAAGCATTTACAAATTCAACAATTGCCAATACAAGTACAGCAATCATTAAATAGTAAGTCATTTGTGGGTGATTCGCGCGAATCTCCAAGGCAAAGAAAAAAGCAGTTATAGCCGCTCCGAGATAAGCCCTGCCTCTGAAAGCCATAATAATTCCTCCTAAAATAGGAGCAAAGAAAGCAATGGCAATAGCTTTGGTTGTATGTCCTGCTTCGATAATTACGAAGTTATAAGAAGAAAACGCAATGGCCAATGCGCCAATGAATGCAAGCCAAGGTTTAAAACGAAGCATGGAAAACAAGAAGTACCCGCCTAATAAGTATAACAAAACGAAATTCACCGGATTAGGGAAAATATTGTTCCATACGTTAATAACGTGCGAAGCGATGTTTGCAGGGTATTGCGTCCAAATTTGGAAAGATGGCATGCCAGAGAACTGTGAGTTGGTCCAAAGTGGGCCTTTCCCGTCAATTTTCTTGTAAGCCATAATTTCCGTCTGCACAGCGGATGCATTCTGCACGTCGCCTTGAAACAACTTCTTGCCTTGCAAAATCGGACTGAAATACACGAAACAAATAATAATAAAGAGTGCGACTGCAACTACGTGCGGTAAATTCTTCTTAAGCCACTGGTTCATTCTGTTAAAGGTTCTTAGTTTTTAGGTGAGCCAAATATAGAAAAATGTCTTAACTGTAAAAGCTTATATTATAGATCTGGCAAAGTGGAAAATTTTCTTTGCTTAAAACAAAAAACGCGATACAAATAGGGTATCGCGCTTAAATTATCATTGTTTAGTCATCCCAATCATCTTCTTCATCTTCGCCTGTCGGTCCTTCATATGGGAAGTCATCCAGATCACTGAATAGATCATCTTCTTCATACGATGGAGGTGCCGGAGCAAAGTTTGCACGTTGCAGTTCAGGATTTAGTTCCTGTTCATCAACTTCGGTATTTAAATCCAATGATTCCATGCTTGTTTCATCATCATCATCCGGCATACCGAATTCTTGTTTCCAGGCTTCTTCATCAAAATAGGCATAAGCATCTTCTCCTTCTTCCTCTTCTAACCCCAGTGCTCTTACCCACTCGAGTCGTTTGGTTTCAAGAATGTCAATAGCTTCCTCAGAGATAGAAAGATCAGGATTCAGTTTCATTAAATCTTCAATTACCGGCGCGGTAATAAAGAAGTCTTTTTCTTTTCGAACGCATTGTTCAATATAGTCAGGATTTAACTTAACTACTTCTTCAAGTGTTTTACCCTGATAGTGGCCAAACTTTAATTCCGATTCCAGATCGTAGAAATGCATATTATATGATTACACAGATTATTAAATGAGATTATACCGATATGCTGTCGCGAGCTACCGGTTAAGTGTTTCGGTTTTTTATATGATTAAATTGATTTTTTGACAGTGATCCTTAAAACCTAAAGCCTCAAAATTTAGTTCACTTCTTCGTAATCAACAAAATCGCCGGCATTGTCCAATTTAGGTTTTCGTTTTTCGGTTGCAGTCGGCGGTACATAGTCGACATGAATAGAACCCTTTGGTTGGCTATGTTGATATTGATTTTGTTGGTATTGATATTGTCGTTGTTGCTGTTGATAAAACTCTTCAGCTTGTCGCTGGGCTTTACGAGCTATTGAAGTAAATAGAAATGGCGCAACAAATCGTAACAACACGCGGATCAACCACATGATCACTATAATTTCAAATATAAATCTTATAAGCGCTCCCATGATAAAGTAAAATAGTCTGCAAAAATAAGGGTTATGAGCGGAATAACTGTCAATTTATTGTAACGATTTATTACTCAGGCATTCCACTCCCTGGACAATGTTTTAAAAATTGAAGGCAAAGCAATTAATCTATTTTCCATACTTCTCCATCATTAAACCTTCTAAAGCAAACATTTCATCGCGCAGTTTGGCGGCAAGTAAAAAGTCCATTTCTTTAGCGGCTTTCTGCATATCCTTTTTGGTGTTATCAATGCTTTTTTGAAGATCCGTTTTACTCATGTATTGTACAATCGGGTCCGCAACCAAATTCAGCGTTTCGCTTTCTACATAGGCTTGCTGAACACCTCCCCGGAAATCAACCACAGACGTTTGTTCAATAATACCAGCTTTATCGTGTCCGACTGTACGAGGAGTAATTCCATGCTTTTCATTGTAATTGATCTGCTTTTCACGCCTGCGCATGGTTTCATCAATGGTGCGGCGCATGCTGTCGGTAATTTTATCACCATACATAATGACACGGCCATTTTGATTACGAGCAGCGCGGCCAATCGTTTGAATCAATGAACGGTCAGAACGCAAGAATCCTTCTTTATCAGCATCTAAAATAGCAACGAGGGTAACTTCCGGTAAGTCTAACCCTTCTCTTAATAGGTTAATACCAATAAGTACATCGAATTCTCCAAGTCTTAATCCTCGAAGTATCTCAACACGTTCAAGTGTTTTAATTTCAGAGTGAATATATCGACACTTGATACCCAGTCGGTCCATGTATTTAGCCAACTCTTCCGACATGCGCTTGGTAAGTGTGGTTACTAATACACGTCCACCTGCTTTTACGGTTTTATCGATTTCGTCTAATAAATCATCAACTTGATTGGTTACCGGGCGCACTTCAATAGGAGGGTCCAATAATCCTGTAGGCCGAATTACCTGTTCAATGATCACTCCTTCGCTTTGTTCTAATTCGAAATCTCCCGGAGTGGCACTCACATAAATGGTCTGTCCCGACAGGCTTTCAAACTCATTGAAATTTAAAGGTCTGTTATCCAAAGCAGCCGGTAAACGGAAACCGTAATCAACCAGCGCTAATTTCCGTGAGCGGTCACCGCCGTACATGGCTCTAATTTGAGGAATCGAAACATGACTCTCATCAATTACAGTCAAATAATCAGCAGGAAAATAGTCCAACAAGCAGAAGGGGCGAGCTCCAGGTTTTCTTCCGTCAAAAAAGCGGGAGTAATTTTCAATACCTGAACAGTACCCCAGTTCGCGCATCATTTCCAAATCATAGTTCACCCGTTCTTCCAACCTTTTAGATTCTAAGAAGCGATGTTCCTGGGTGAATTGCTCCTTGCGTTGCTCCAGCTCTTCCTGAATGGCCCAAATGGATTGGGTCATTTTATCTTTAGGAGTAACGAAAAGATTAGCCGGGAATATGGCCATATTGTCCATCTTTTCGATGGTTTTTCCAGTATCAGGATCGATAGCGCTTAGTTCTTCAATTTCATCTCCAAAAAAAGAAATACGATAGGCATAATCAGCATAGGCCAGGTAAACATCAACGGTATCGCCTTTCACGCGAAAAGTACCACGACGGAATTCAGCCGTTGTTCGTGAATACAAAATCTCGACTAATCGATGCAAAAATGCATTGCGACTTATACGAGTTCCAACGGCGATTCTAAAAATGGAATTCGCAAAATCATCGGGATTGCCCATACCATAGATACAGGAGATCGACGAAACCACAATTACATCCCTACGGCCAGACATTAAAGCGGAAGTGGTGCGAAGTCGGAGTTTTTCAATCTCCTCATTAATTTTTAAATCCTTTTCAATATAAGTATTGCTGGAAGCGATGTAAGCTTCAGGCTGATAATAGTCGTAATAAGAGACAAAATAATTAACCGAGTTTTCAGGGAAAAACTGTTTGAATTCACCATACAACTGAGCCGCCAATGTTTTGTTATGGCTTAAAATAAGTGTTGGGCGTTGAGTTTGCTGAATTACATTCGCAACTGTAAAAGTTTTACCCGAGCCTGTAACTCCCAACAGCGTTTGGTACATATCTCCCTTGTTTACACCTTCAACTAATTGTTTAATGGCTTCAGGCTGGTCGCCTGTAGGTTGATATAAAGAGGTAAGCTTAAAATCCATGTTGTCAAAGATAACATTTATCGGTTCTAAAGGTTCTAATAGGAGCAAAGTGCCACATCAAATAATGACTGAAATTTCTTAACTTCAAACTGTTTTCTTTTGCTTTTCAATCGGGGTTCTTACTTCTTAAAGCCATTAAGCATATGATACATCTCCTCAATAAAACACCGTCAATTGCTAATCAGTTCATTGCAGAGTTGCGACATATTGATATGCAGAATGATCGGATGCGTTTTCGTAAAAATATGGAGCGTTTAGGTGAAATTTTTGCCTATGAAATCAGTCGGAAAATGGAGTACTTGGAAGAAGATGTTTTAACACCTTTGGGTATGGCCAGGGTTCCATTAATTCAGGAACTGCCGGTTTTAACGACGATTCTTCGAGCCGGATTACCTTTACACCAGGGTTTGCTTAACTATTTTGATAGGAGTGATTGCGCTTATATTTCTGCTTATCGGAAAACCAGTAAAAGCAATGAATTTGAGATTAAAATGGAATACTTTTCAACTCCTGATTTATCCGGCCGGATCGTTATCGTTTCAGACCCCATGCTAGCAACCGGAAGTTCGATGGTGCTGGTTTGTAAAGAACTTTTGGCCCGTTTTGATATTAAAGAGTTACACATTGTTTCAGTTATTGCTTCTGCATTAGGAGTTGAACATGTACGGGCAAATTTACCTAAAGCACAATTATGGCTTGGAGCAGTCGATGAAGAACTTACCTCAAAAGCATACATCGTTCCCGGATTGGGAGATGCTGGAGATTTATGTTTCGGAGAGAAGATATGATCGGTTCATAGTGGATAGTTCATGGAGATTATTTAATTTCGAGCCATATCCAAAAAAAATCATAGCCCGTCAGTTCCTAGGTCTATGAACTAGAATCATGAACCAAAGTGCCAAATACAACCATCTCTTTTTCGATCTCGATCATACTATTTGGGATTTTGACAAAAACGCTGAAGAAACGCTACGTGAGCTTTTTATAGTTTACGATTTGCCATCCATTGGTTTGCATTCGGCCGATGAATTCATTACTACGTATACCCGTAATAATCATCAGCTCTGGGCTGATTATCATTTAGGAAAGATTAACAAACAACAGCTTCGTGAAACCCGCTTTCGCAAAACATTTATGGAACTTTCGGTAAACGAACACCTTATTCCTTTGGATTTCGAAAAGGATTATGTTCGAATTTGTCCGACTAAAACCCACCTCTTTCCTCATGCACATGAAACGCTTGCTTATTTGCAAGCTAAATACAAGCTACATCTTATTTCCAACGGATTTCAGGAATCAACACTAATGAAGGTTGAAAATACAGGTCTGGGAAAATATTTCGATAACATTAATATATCCGAAGTAATAGGTATAAACAAGCCTCATCGAGGTATTTTTGATCATGCATTAACCTTAGCAAACGGCACTGTTGATAATAGTATTATGATTGGGGATAGTCTGGAGGCTGATATCATGGGAGCGAAATCAATTGGCATGGATTGCATTTTCTTTAATCCCCGAAATGTAAAGCATGACATTGAAGTTGATCATGAAATTGCCTGCCTTGATGAACTTACAAAAATCTTATAAAAAGAAAGCCTGAAGCTTTTGATAAATGCAAAACGTTACGAGTATGGGTTAATTAAATCTTTACAAATTGTTCATATTTAATTAACACTAGGTTGGTTTTTTGAAGTGATATTTGAGTCAGTTAATTTAATAACTCTTAAATTAATGGAAACAAGTTTAATCACTTTTTTAATGCTTGCTGTTGTAGTGTTGGGTGTTTATTACCTTAGTCCGTTTGATTTAAAAGTAGAGGACGACGAAGAGTAAATGTCAGGATTACATTTCAAGCTAAACTAATTTAGCCCAGGAATGCCTAAACGAGAAGTGGAGATTGTCATCATATCTGACGTACATCTCGGAACATTTGGCTGCCATGCCAAAGAAGTATTAAAATACCTTAAAAGCATTAAGCCGAAAACGCTAATTCTTAACGGCGACATCATCGACATCTGGCAATTCAGCAAATCTTATTGGCCCGAAATGCACATGAAAGTGCTTCGGAAAATCATGAAATTAGTGAGTCAGGGTGTAAATGTGCATTACCTTACCGGAAACCATGATGAAATGTTGCGCAAGTTTGCGGATTTCGAAATGGGAACTTTTAAGCTTCAAAATAAAGTTGTGCTCAATGTTGATGGTAAACGCGCATGGATTTTCCATGGAGATATTTTTGATATCACCATGCAACATTCCAAATGGCTGGCAAAACTTGGCGCGGTTGGCTACGATTCTCTTATTGTTATCAATACATTTGTGAATTTCATCCTTACTAAATTCGGGCGGGAGAAAATGACTTTTTCGAAGAAGATCAAAGGGAGCGTGAAGAATGCAGTTAAATTCATGAATGATTTTGAAAATACTGCTGCATCAATTGCTATTGAAAAAAAATACGATTATGTAATTTGCGGCCATATTCATCACCCGGAGATAAAAGAAATAAAAAACGATCAAGGTTCGGTGACTTATCTTAACTCAGGTGATTGGGTAGAAAGCCTTACCGCTTTAGAATATAATAAAGGCAGATGGGAAGTTTTTTATTATAAACCCGAAGATTTTACGAATATTGATGTTGATACGGTAGGTGATGACAATGAAAATCTGGATTTAAAAGTGGATGTGAAGTTGTTGTACCAGGCACTTATGAAATAATATTAACCGATAGCTACAATTTGAAAATACTTTTCGCCATTCAGGGAACCGGTAACGGGCATATCAGCAGAGCAAGAGACATTATTCCTCATCTTAAAAAGTACGGCGAGTTGGATCTTTTAGTTAGCGGAACTCAAGCCGATGTGAGCTTAAATCAACCGGTAAAGTATCAGCTTCACGGTTTTAGTTTTGTTTTTGGGAAAAACGGAGGAGTAGATCATTGGAAGACATTCGAAAGCATGAATCTTGGGCAATTACAAAAAGACATTAAAACATTGCCCCTAGAACAATACGATCTCATCATTAATGATTTTGAACCGGTTGCCGCCTGGGCCTGTAAATTGCGTAACATTCCTTGTGTGGGTTTAAGTCATCAATCTTCCTTTCTTTCCCATAAAACACCTCGTCCAAAACGTATTATTCCTCACTGGGCCGAATTGGTTTTGAGTAGTTACGCTCCGGTAAAGGAAGCGGTTAGTTTTCATTTTGAACGTTATGATGAGCACATTCATACACCGGTTATTCGAAAGGAAATACGAGATCTGGTACCAGACAATAAAGGGCATTATACGGTTTATTTGCCGGCATATGATGATGTAAAGCTGGTTAAAGTATTGAAAGAGGTAAAAGATGTGCAATGGGAAATATTCTCTAAACACAGCAAAAAAATATACGACGACGGAAATGTTTCTGTACGTCCGGTAAATAATGCCGAATTCAATTTGAGTTTGGCAACTTGTGAGGGATTGCTGACAGGAGGCGGTTTTGAAGGGCCTGCAGAAGCCTTATTTCTAAATAAAAAACTACTGATTATACCGATGATGGATCAATGGGAACAACAATGTAATGCTGAGGCCTTACGCTTGTTGGGCGTTCCGGTTATAAAAAAAATTGGAAAAGACTTTGTTCAAAAAATCAGTGATTGGGTGCTGAATGGTACTTATATTAAGGTGAATTACCCTGACGAAACGGCTTCAATTGTAGAAAATCTTGTCAAAAAGTATGCGAGAGCTTAACTGGCGATAATATTCATTTATACTAGCTTCTTAGTTTTTTTTTAGCGTAAAAAGTAGGAATATTGCAAAACGCATTAAGCTAACCAAATGATCAATCTTTTTCGCAAGGCGCAGCCATCCAACTTGTTTTTTTTATTTATAATTATTTTGTTGCTGCGGGCGGCGGTATTGTTAAATCCAAGAATTTATACTGCCCTGATCATTTATCAGCCTTTTGCTAAAATTCTAACCTTTTTTACGTTTAGTTTTCTTTCAAATCCGGTTGCCAATATTTTATTTACAGCTGTAATTGTATTTATTCAGTCGGTTATTTTGGGTAGAATTATTACTAAATATAATTTTTTCCATAAAACATCCTATATTCCTGAACTCATGTATGCTGTGTTGAGCAGCCTATTTACCCCCTTTCTTACATTTTCTCCCATTATAATCTGCAATTTTTTATTGTTGTGGATTTTGGATAGAATTTTTTCACTTTACCGAACAACGAATACGATGGGCAGTGTTTTTGATATGGCCATTATTATTTCGATCGGTTCATTGCTCTATTTTCCGTTCATATTTATTTTTCCGATCATTTGGATTAGTCTGTTGATTTTTCGTGCTTTTTTATGGAAAGAATGGATGACAGCGCTTATAGGATTAGCCATACCCTATATTTTATTAGGTACCTGGTATTTTTGGAATAATGATTTTAATGATTTTTACAATGTTTGGTTACCCTTCAAATTTGTAGTTCCTAGTGCACTTGCAATCGAGGCCGAAGATTATTACGCATTAATTCCATTAGGTATCATTTTGCTGCTGTCACTAAATTCAGTGCGTGTAATGTTTTTTAAAAATGTTATACAAATACGCAAATCTCTGCAATCGTTAGCGGTATTAGCATTGGTTATAGTCGCTGCTTTTTTTCTATTACCCAACATGAAAATTAATCAATTAATGTTGGCTACTGCCCCCCTGGCGGTATTTATGGCCTTCTATTTTAATAATGCTCGGATACGTTGGTTTTATGAAAGTATTTTTTTGTTGTTGATTATTTCAATATTCTATTTTCAATTGTTTTAATCGCTTAGTTATAATGAGATAGGGGGGTAAAAGTGTTGTGGAGGGCAATAATTGTAAGTTCTGTCTTCCATCTCACATTTTCCATTAACCGTCCTCGAAAAAAATCCTACCTTTGCATTTTAATTCGTATTTCTCAATACTCAAATCTATTAAAATGAAATTTGGCGTTGTAGTTTTTCCCGGTTCAAACTGTGATCAGGATGCAATTAATCTTTTAAGTAATGGACTTGGCCAGCAAGTGGCAACCTTATGGCATAAAGATCATGATCTTCAGGGTTGTGATTTTATTATTCTTCCAGGAGGTTTTTCATATGGTGATTATCTGCGTTCCGGAGCAATTGCGCGATTCTCTCCGATTATGAAAGAGGTAATTGAGTTTGCAAACAAAGGCGGTTACCTGATGGGTATTTGTAATGGTTTCCAAGTTTTAACAGAAGCCGGGCTGGTACCGGGAGCGTTGTTGCACAATGTGAACCGAAAATTCATCAGTAAAAATATTTACATGAAGGCTCAAACCGAGAATTCATTAATTACTTCTCAAGTGGATACGGCTAAAGCGCTGAAAATTCCTATTGCACATGGCGAAGGTAATTATTATGCCGATGCAGAGGTGCTGAAAATGATTAACGATAATGACCAGGTGTTATTCCGTTACTGTGATGAAAATGGAAATATTACCCCTGAGGCTAATCCGAATGGCTCTATCCAGAATATCGCCGGTGTTTGTAACAAAAATCGCAATGTATTTGGTTTAATGCCACACCCGGAAAGAGCTGCTGATCCAATTTTGGCAAATGAAGATGGTTTAGCACTGTTTGAATCAATTTTACAAACTGTTTAATTATAAGTTTTTAAAAGAAAGCTGAAAACCGGAGGAGAATTCCTTTTACGTTTTCAGCTTTTTTATTTTTATAAATAGCGTGATGAATCTGGTAATTGACATAGGAAACCACCGGTGTAAAATTGCGGTCTTTGATAACAATGAACTGTTGGAAGTACATGCTACCGAAGAATCTCCTTTAGAAGCTGTTGATCGGTTTGTTGAAAAATATAAGCCTGAAAAATCGATCCTGTCATCAGTGGTAGTTACCGATGAAGCACTTATTCGCCGATTATCATTAGCCACAACATTCGTTCAGCTCTCAACAGCTTTACCGCTTCCTTTAAAAAATAATTATGGAACCCCCTCAAGTTTAGGGACAGATCGTTTAGCTGCGGTAATGGGTTCGAAAACCATTGCTCCCAACCGAAATGTGCTCACTATCAATGGGGGAACATGTGTTACCTTTGATCTGCTAACTGCAGATGGTGCCTATAAAGGAGGTGCAATTTCCCCAGGGCTGAACATGCGATTTGCTGCACTCAATACTTTTACCGATAAACTTCCGTTGATTAGTTTTGATGAAAACTTTGAAGCTTTAATCGGAACATCCACGCAGGAGTCAATTTTATCCGGAGTACAAAATGGGCTGATTGCAGAACTGGAAGGAGTGATTATTCAATATAGTGAAGTCTATGAAAACCTTGTTGTAGTAGTCTGCGGCGGTGATTCAAATTTTTTTGTCAGTCGTTTGAAAAATAGCATCTTTGCGCACAACCTTATTTGGCAACCTCATTTAGTGTTAATTGGGTTAAATGCCATTTTAAATTATCAATATGTATAAATTTACACGAGTAGTTACTTCAGTTTTACTTTCGTTAATAAGCGCTGGAGCTTTCGCGCAGGCAACCACTAATTCGCCATATTCAGCTTATGGAATAGGAGGGATTGTTGCACCAACATTTGTTCCTTCAAAAGGAATGGGAGGTTTATCCTTTAGTATGCGCAATCCTGATAATATTAATTTTGCCAATCCGGCTTCTTACAATGCACTTTATCTTACAACTATTGAAGCAGGTGCTCATGGTGTTTATAATAAATTAACTACCAGTAGCCTTAGTGAGAATAATAAAAACTTTTCTATTGATCACCTTGCCTTTGGTTTTCCTGTAGGAAAGGAAAATTCAAGTAAATGGGGAATGGCTTTTGGTATGCTTCCATTTAGTACCTCCGGCTATCAGGTAGGCACGAAAAGTAATTTGGATACAGTTCAGGTATCAAATAATTTGGATGGCGACGGTGGTTATTCACAAGTATTCATTGGAAACTCTGTGAAAGTTGTCAAGGACTTATCCGTAGGATTCAATATTTCTTATGTATTTGGAGAAATATCAAGAACTAATAATTCGGAGTTTACCATTCCTGGTGCTTTCAATAGCCGCACAACGAGTGCGACAAGCGTTAGCGGCTTTAATTTTAACTATGGTTTACAATATGTTTTAAAGAAGGGTGATCATAATTTAATTCTTTCTTACTCAGGTTCTCCTAAATTAAGGCTTGATGCGAAAACTGATTATGTTTCTGATCGTTATGTTAAAAATAGCCAAGGAACAATTATCCGTATGGATACTTCTGATTATCATCCTGGAGTGAAAGGAAGCTATCTTTTACCTTCACAACACGGTTTCGGCATTATGTACCAAAAACCATTTAAACTTCAGGTTGGATTAGATTTTCAATATCAGAACTGGTCCAACTTTGAACAAAATGATCAAAATCAAGGATTCAAAGATGCTTACTCAGTTATCTTAGGTACTCAATATACTCCTGATATTACTTCGGTTTCTAAATACAGTAATCGAATTGATTACCGTGCAGGTTTTAGCTACAATAAGTCATACTTGTACCTGAATAGCAAGAACATAAATCAAGTTCAGCTTAGTTTTGGAGTGGGACTTCCGTTATCGCATCAGTCATTTGGAGGAAATTTATATACTGCTTCAAAACTGAATATTGCTGTTGAATTGGGGCAACGCGGTACAACTGAAAATGATTTGGTAAAAGAGCAGTACGCAAGACTTAATTTTGGATTAACACTTAACGATCGTTGGTTCGTGAAGCGTAAGTTCGATTAATTAATCTAATCGTGTTGAGAAAGAATTTTAATTGGATAATTATTGGATTGGGGCTGTGTGTTATAGCCTGTTCTAATGATTTGGATAAGGTGAATACTATTTCTGCGAAAATTGCGGAGAAACCAGTGGAGCGCAGTAAGAATGTCGATCTCATCTTTTCAGACTCTGCAAAGGTTAAAGCAGAACTTAAAACTCCTGAATATCTTCAGTATAAGGTACAAAATCCTTACGATGAAATGCCTAAGGGCTTAAAGATTGATTTTTTTAGTCCTGATTTGCTTATTGAAAGTACGCTTACAGCGAAGTATGGTATAAGAAGATATAATGAGCAAAATATTGAGGTTCGTGATAGTGTAGTGGTGGTCAATAAGAATGGAAAAAGGCTAACCACCGAGCAATTGATTTGGGATCAACCCAAACACATGATTTTCTCAGATAAATTTGTTAAAATAACCAGTCCAGACGGCACTGTTCAACAAGGTTACGGTATGGAAGCGAATGAAGATTTGTCTAATATCCGAATCAAAAAATTCTCTGGAGAGCTTTATTATAAGGAAGGCTCAGAGACACCTTAAGGGGCTAGTTTCAAAAAAAATTCCTCAAAATGGAAAAATTTGTATCTTGCGCCGCTTAAAAAACCAATTGCTTTAAATTTTAAAATACAGAACTAATATGTTGATGAACTATTTACGTGAACGTGCAGGATTTTTAATCATCGGATTTATTGGTCTTGCTATTATTGCCTTTGTCGTTAGCGATGCTTTGCGATCGAGTTCTCCATTTTTACAGGATTCGCGTAGTAAAGTAGGTACTGTAGCGGGAGAAAATATTTCTTATCAAGAATTCAACAAACGAGTTGAACAAAATTTGAACGCAATTAAAGAGCAGAGTGGTGGTGTTGTGGCTCCTCAAATGGCAAGCTATGCTAATGAGCAAACATGGCAACAAATGGTGCAAGAGATTGTTTTCAAGAAACAAGTTGCTAAAACCGGCGTAGGTTGTGGAGCAGAAGAATTATTTGATATGGTACAGGGTAAAAATCCTGACCCTCAAATTCGTCGTATTTTTACCAACCCTCAAACCGGTGAATTTGACCCTAAGTCAGTTCTTACGTTCTTACACAACAAGGATAAAGATCCGAATACTCAAAAACAATGGAATGAATTTGAGAAAGGGTTGCAATTAAGCCGTTCAACTCAAAAATACATGGGTTTGATTACCGGTGCGATGTATACTACTTCTCTTGAGATGAATCAAGCCAACGTTAACAATACAAAAACAGCTAGTATTAAATATCTAACTCTGAATTATGCTTCAGTTGCTGATGCTTCTGTGAAAGTTAGCGATGATGATATTGAAAAGTATTATAACGAAAATAAATACAAATACAAGCAAAAAGAAGATCAACGTACTTTCGAATACGTAGTAATTAATGTAACGCCTTCTAAAGAAGATACTTTAGCTTCTCAAAAAGACATTGAAAAAATTGCTGCTGATTTCAAAGCATCAACAAATGATTCTTTGTTCTATGCTGTTAATGCTGATACAAAAATGCCTTTGACCTACATGAAAAAAGGACAATTGTCGGCAGTGCTTGATTCAAATTTATATAATGCCTCTGTAGGTACCGTTTATGGTCCTTACTTTGAAGATGGAGCTTATAAGGTAGCTAAATTATTAGGAGTTAAAAATATGCCTGATTCTGTTAAAGCTCGTCATATTTTGATCGGTGCTCAAAAGGGTGGTTTAACTCCAATGGGTATTGCCACAGCTGATAGCTTGAAGAAAATGATTCAATCAGGTAAAGCGAAATTTGCTGATCTTGCTAAAACTCATTCAGATGATCCAGGTTCAGGTAGTAAAGGTGGAGAATTGGGCTTCTTTAGCCGTGGCATGATGGTTCCTCAGTTTGAAGATGCAGTGTTTAATGGCAAACCTGGAGACATTAAAATTGTACAAACGCAATTTGGTACGCACTTAATTGAAATTGAGGATCAAAAGAATACTTCAAAGGCTGTTAAGATTGCGGTAGTAGATCGCGTATTTTCTCCAAGTCAAAATTCGCGTCAGACTTCTTTTGCAAAAGCAAATAATTTCCTTGCCAGCGTTAACAATGCAAAAAGTTTTTCTGAAGCGGTAGAAAAAGCAGGCTTAACTAAACGTATTTCAGATAACATCGGAGCTAATGCTGCAGAAGTTACTGGCTTAGGCAATTCACGTGAAGTTGTTCGTTGGGCATTTCGTGCTAAACAAAATGATGTTTCAGAAGTATTTGATGTAAGTGATAAATATGTGGTAGCTCACTTAATTCAAATTCGTGAAAAAGGATATGTTCCATTGGAATATGTGAAATCAGAAATTGAAGTAGCTGTTCGCCAAGCGAAAAAAGCAGAGCAACTAGCTGAGAAAGCAAAAACAGCCATGAATGGTGCATCATCAATCGATGCTGTAGCAGCTAAATTGGGAACTCCTGTACAAGTTGCTGATGGCCTTACGTTCAATAATCCTGTCATTAATGGTGTTGGTCAGGAATTGAATCTTATGGGTTCTGTATTTGGTTCAACTGCGGGTAAATTGGGTAAAGTAGTTAAAGGAGATCATGGTGTGTTTGTTTACATGGTACAAAACTTTGGTACTCCTGCACCAATTGCTGATGTTAAAGCAATGCGTAATAACCTTGAAATGATGCAAAAACAAATTGCAAGTCAGGGTACGATGGATGCCTTACAAGATAAAGCTAACATTAAAGATAATCGTGCTAAATTCTATTAATAGATATTTTTAAGTAATTTTAAATCTAAAAGACCACCTTGTTGTTAATAAGGTGGTCTTTTGATTTAAGGATTTGTAACAACGGCTCAATATGGATATTCAAGAAACATTTGTAAATAAAGTCGCAAACAGCGGATTAATCAGCTTTGATCTGGCCGATTATTACGATAAAGGCGAGCGACTGTTGTATGATATGAAGGAGAACCTCTTTCAGGGATTGATACTTCGGGAAAAGGATTTTAGAGAGTTTGTTAAAAATCACGATTGGACTCAGTATAAGGATAAAAATATAGCAATAATATGTTCAGCCGATGCCATTGTGCCAACGTGGGCTTATATGTTATTATGCTCAAAACTTGAGCCATTCGCTAAATGTGTTGTGTTTGGCAACCTTGAGTACTTAGAAAGCGTCTTGTTTACAAATGCTCTTCATAAAATTGATATAGAAAATTATCGCGATCAGCGAGTAGTTGTAAAAGGTTGTGGGGATATACCTGTTCCTGTTTCTGCCTACGTCGAAATTACCGCCAAATTGCGTCCGGTAGTGAAAAGCATAATGTATGGCGAACCTTGTTCAACTGTACCCATTTATAAGAAAAAGGATTAAAATTTTTTATCCGAATTTTATAGTAGATTTTAATGTAGTATCTTTTTGCGCGTGACGTTAAAAAAATTAAATCAATATGAGAAAACAGTTTCTGCTTTTAAATTTACTGATTAGTTCATTTTTATCCCATGCTCAAATATCTCCCGAAGTAGGTAATCCACCTTTCCAAGTGGGAGAAGAATTACGCTATAAAATTCGTTATGGCTTATTAAACTGTGCTGAAGGTATCATGCGTGTTGAGGAGTCCCCTAAGGAATTTAATAATAGTAAAGCGTTTAGGCTGATAGCTAGTGGGCAAACCTCAAGTGCGGTGTCATGGATTGTAAATGTTCAAAATAGATGGGATTCTTATGTAAATGCAAATACGCTACTGCCATATATGTTTACAGAAACGGTAAGAGAGGATAACTATCGCCGCGAGGGGTATATCAGCTTTGATCGTAAAAATAAAAAAGCAAACACCAACAAAGGGGTTTTCAATATCAATGAAGATACGTTCGATATTATTTCCATGTTTTACTATGCTCGGGCTCTTGAGTTGTCGGGGGTAAGGCCGGGAGATGTTTTAACATTTAGCTATTTTCTCGATGATACTTTATATCCGATGAATATTCGGTATTTGGGTAAAGAAAAAGTTAAAACTCCCAATGGTAAAGTAGAGTGTTTAAAGTTTACTCCGTCATTAGTTAAAGGCCGCATTTTTAAAAAGAATGGAAAAATGTACTTATGGGTTACTAATGATGCAAATCGTATTCCGGTTCGCGCAGATGTTGAAATCCTGGTTGGGGCCATTCATCTTGATCTGATTTCCTATAAAAACTTAAAACATCCTTTCGGGCAATTGGCAATGAGCGATAAATAGATAAATAATTGCTCCCGAACACTATTTGAACCAGATCGTTCATAACCTTTTCAAAATTTGTAACTTTGTCGCTTACAAAATAGCAGTGAGTAACTGCGCCTTTTAAGTTATAAATTATGATTCAGGTAGAGAACACGTTGGTGCATGAGGATATTATTAAGGAATATTTCGTTTGTAATTTAAATGCCTGCAAGGGAGCATGTTGTGTGCAGGGAAATGCTGGTGCTCCTTTAGAGAATAATGAGCGTGAAATTCTTGAAGAAATCTACCCTAAAATAAAACCTTATCTTACAGAAAAAGGTATTCAAGCCATTGAAAAAGATGGTACTTATGTAGTCGATTTTGAGGGTGATTATACTACTACCTGTGTAGACGGAGATCAAGAATGCGCATATACTGTATTTGAAAACGGGACAGCTTTATGTGGCATTGAGCGCGCTTGGAAAGATGGTGTGATTGATTTTCGTAAACCTATCTCCTGTCATTTATATCCTATCCGAATTACTAAATACCCTGAATTTGATATCCTAAATTATGACCGTTGGAACATCTGCTCAGCAGCTTGTTCACATGGTAGTGAATTAAAAGTATCAATTCATCAATTTTTAAAAGAACCACTTATTCGTAAATATGGCCAAGCCTGGTATGATGAGTTAGAAGAGCAAATTGCAATGCGCTAAATAGCTGCTTCTTCTGAATTCTGTACATGTAATTTATATCACTAAATTTTTATAAATTCGCCGCGCAAAGTGTTTTTTGTTAGACACATGGCGGTCTTGTGCGATGACGATAACTCGCTGATAAATTACCTATTTAAAATAATACTTAGTGAAAGGAATTATACTTGCCGGAGGTTCTGGTACGCGCCTGCATCCATTAACATTGGCCACGAGTAAGCAGATGATGCCTGTTTATGATAAGCCAATGATTTACTACCCATTGTCAACATTGATGGTGGCCGGAATTCGTGAAATTTTAATTATTTCCACTCCTCAGGATCTGCCTAATTTCGAACGTTTATTGGGTGACGGTTCTCAACTCGGTTGTGTTTTCAAATATGCTGTTCAGGAACAGCCAAATGGACTTGCGCAGGCATTTGTTATTGGTGAAGAATTTATTGGGAATGATGCTGTAGCCTTAGTGCTGGGTGATAATATTTTTTATGCTGATGGCTTAACAGAACTATTGCAGAATTGTAAAGATCCTGATGGCGGAATTGTATTCGCATACCATGTTTCCGATCCGGAGCGATATGGGGTTGTGGAGTTTGATAAAGATTATAATGCACTTTCAATCGAAGAAAAACCTGCGCAGCCTAAATCTAGTTATGCTGTTCCCGGTTTGTATTTCTACGATAATGAAGTAGTAAGTATTGCCAAGTCATTAACTCCATCGGCAAGAGGAGAATATGAAATCACAGATATCAATAAAGAGTATTTGCGTCGTAAAAAATTAAAAGTGGGCATTATGAACCGCGGTACAGCCTGGCTGGATACAGGTACTTTTGCTTCCCTTATGCAGGCCGGCCAATTTGTACAGGTAATTGAGGAGCGTCAAGGATTAAAAATTGGCTGTATTGAAGAGGTTGCCTACCTGATGAACTTTATCGACAAAGATCAACTTAAATGTATTGCCGAACCATTGAAAAAAAGCGGGTACGGTCAATATTTATTAAACGTAATAAAAGAACACGAATTATTTCAGTCATAATATACTAAAGTATGAACTACATTAGCCAGGAACTAAAACAATTTTCAAAGCAAATTAAATATGCAGTTGATAACTACAAATCACATGGCATAAGTGCAGATAGCATTTCTAATATTGTTATTTGTGGAATGGGCGGATCGGGTATTGCCGGTCGAATTATTAAATCCTATTTTAATGATAAAATCGCCGTACCAGTTGAAATTGTTAATGATTATAGCCTTCCTCGTTATACAGGCCCGAGTACTTTAACTATTTTTTGTTCTTATTCAGGAAATACGGAAGAAACGGTAGCTGCTTACCAAATTGCGCGTGAAAAGGGCTGCAAAATTATAGCCATAACCGGGGGCGGACAGTTGCAGGCAAAAGCTAATGCAGATGAAAATAGAGTTTATCATGTTGAAGGTGGTCTTCAGCCTCGTATGGCACTAGGATCTCCATTAACCTATTTGTTTTTAATTTTCTTTGATTTATTAGGTCAATATAAAAATGCTGATCTAACCAAAATTGCAGAATTCGCTTCTAATACCGATGATTATATTAATCAATCAGGAGAAATTGTAAATCGTTTTGCAGAAAGTGTTAGCAATAAATATATAATAATTTGTGATCCGTTTTTTGAAGGAGTAGCTATTCGTTTCGCTCAACAAATTAATGAGAATGCCAAGTTAGAAGCATTTGTAAATGTGTTGCCGGAGGCTAATCATAATTCAATCGAAAGCTATTACGGAAAACAAAACACCAACTTTATTTTCATCAATAGTCGCAGCAGTAACCGCACAAATCTTCGTTTTGCATTCCTGAAAGAATTATTAGGCGAGGCTGTTGTTGCTGAAATTTTGGTTAAGGATACTTCTTTGAACGCCCTTTATCATAATATTTATCTGCTTGATTGGATGTCATTACAAATAGCTAATAAAGTAGGAGCAGTATCCAACCAGATTGCTAATATTAATTCGCTAAAAGAGTTTTTAAGTAAGCAATAATAATTTCGTTATCGGTTAATGTCTCGAAGTAGTCAGGTAGGTGTTAACCGGTAACAAGAACCACACTAAATGAAAGTTGCACTAATTACCGGTATTACGGGACAGGACGGAGCGTACCTGGCAGAATTTCTCCTGAAAAAGGGATACTTTGTTCACGGTTTAAAACGTAGAAGTTCGTTGTTTAATACGGATCGTATTGATCATCTCTATCAGGATCCTCATGAGGAAAACCTGCATTTAAAACTGCATTACAGTGATTTGACGGATTCAACCAGCTTAATACGGATCATTCAGGAAACTCAGCCTGATGAAATCTACAACTTGGCTGCAATGAGCCACGTAAAAGTTAGTTTTGATACTCCGGAGTATACTGCTAATGCTGATGGTATTGGTACTTTACGAATTCTTGAAGCAGTTCGTTTACTTGGCTTAACAAAAAAAACCAAAGTTTACCAAGCTGCAACTTCTGAGTTATACGGTTTGGTTCAGGCAGTTCCTCAAAGTGAAACTACCCCTTTTTATCCACGGTCGCCGTATGCAGTAGCTAAATTATATGGTTACTGGATAACCGTTAACTACCGTGAAGCGTATGATATGTTTGCCTGCAACGGTATTTTATTTAATCATGAAAGTCCTATTCGGGGAGAAACTTTTGTGACTCGTAAAATTACACGCGCGGCAGCTAAGATTGCTTTAGGATTGCAAGACAAACTTTATCTGGGTAATCTGGATGCTCAACGTGATTGGGGCCACGCAAAAGATTATGTGGAGGCCATGTACCTGATTTTACAGCAAGAAAAACCTGAAGATTTTGTTATTGCCACGGGCGTTACTACCCGGGTACGTGAATTTGTACGTATGGCCTTTGCTGAGCTGGGAATCGAACTGGAATTTAGCGGTAAAGCTGAAAATGAAAAGGGTGTAATTATTAATGTGGATCATGAACGTTTGGAGGAGTTGGGAATTAAGAATGAAAACTTACACCTCGGCACAACAGTAGTAAAAGTAGATCCTAAATATTATCGCCCAACGGAAGTTGATCTATTATTGGGCGACCCAACAAAAGCCATGACTAAATTAGGCTGGAAGCCTAAGTATGATCTTCCTGCTTTGGTTAAAGACATGGTTCATTCTGACTTACATCTTGTTCAAAAAGACAAATATTTAGCTGATGGCGGCTTTAAAGTCATGAATTATTTTGAATAAATACCTTATGAATATAAAATTTAGAGTTCTAATAAATATCGTTCTTTTAACATTAATCATAATTGTTGGTAAACCGCTTATCACTTTAGCTCAAACTGGAGGAATTTCAATTGAAAACCTGGCGAGCGTTAAGGTTGATAATTTATCAGATGATCAAATTAGAAAGTTTGTAACTCAAGCTCAAAACTCCGGATTAAATGAAAGCCAATTGGAACAATTAGCTCAGCAAAAAGGAATGCCAGCAACTGAAATTGCAAAGCTAAAAGAGAGAATTGCAAAGCTTGGCGGTATTACTACTCAAACCAGAAACGGGGATAAAAGTCAAAAAACAAACAGGACCTTTGATCAAAGTGAATTGGGCAATAATCCAGATTCTACATTATTAAAGAAAAAATCTAAGGTTTTTGGTGCTGAACTATTCAATAATAAGAGTCTTTCTTTTGAGCCTAATTTAAAACTAGCTACTCCCGGAAATTATCAAATTGGGCCTGAAGATGAATTGGTAATTGATATTTATGGCAACTCAGAAGCAACTTACCGTTTACAAGTTTCTCCTGAAGGTTCTATCCGCATTCCTTATTTAGGGCCGGTTTATGTGAATGGCTTAACAATTGATCAGGCTAGGACCCGTATTAATAACCAACTGGCTTCTATTTATTCTGGTATCAAATCGAAACAAACCTCGGTAAATATTACATTAGGTAATATCAGAACCATAAAGGTAACGCTGATTGGAGAAATTAAACTTCCGGGAACCTATACCTTACCTTCATTAGCTACTGTGTTTAATGCATTGTATGCTTCCGGCGGCCCGAATGATAACGGTTCGTTTAGAAATATAAAAGTAATCAGAGATAGCAAAGTTGTTGCCGTAATCGATATTTATGACTTTTTGTTGAAAGGGAGTCAGAGCAAAAACATTCGTTTGCAAGATCAGGATGTAATTAAGGTCAGTCCTTATCAAACGCGTGTAGAATTAACCGGAGAAGTTAAGCGTCCTGCAATTTATGAGACGCTGAAATCCGAAACGCTCGAAGATGTATTTAACTTTGCCGGCGGTTTTACCGATAATGCCTATCGCGATATGGTAAAGGTGGTTCGTAATACAGCTAAAGAAAAGAGTGTTGCCGATGTTCCTGCTACTATTTTTGGCATGTTTACCCCGCAAACCGGTGATGTGTATACGATAGAGAAGATATTGGATCGTTTTGCCAATCGTATCCGTATTGGAGGGGCTGTCTTTCGTCCCGGAACCTTTGCTTTGGAAAATAATATGACCTTAACTCAATTAATCAAAAAAGCAGAAGGTCCACGAGAAGATGCATTTATGAACAGAGCGACGATCAATCGATTGAAGGGTGATCTTAGTCCGGAAGTAATCGCATTTGATCTGAATAAGATTCTGGACGGAACTCAGGCTGATATTGTGCTTAAGCGAGAAGACAGCGTTTTTGTTTCTTCAAAGTTTGACCTGAGGGAAGAATATTCACTTTCGATCGATGGGGAAGTACTAAGACCCGGAACTTACGATTTTGCTGATCATATGAGTCTTAATGATATGATTCTATTAGCCGGTGGTATTAAAGAGTCTGCTTCTTTGAGTAGGATTGAAATTGCCCGCCGGATGAAAAATGTGGATTCACTTTCAAAGAGAGCTCAAACGGCACAGCTTTATAATTTTTCGATTACAAAAGATCTGAAGGATAATCCAGAGGTTGCCAACTTTATATTGCAACCGTTTGACGAAATTCACGTTCGTCCTGCGCCAGGCTATGAGCAACAAAAGAAGATCACGATTGAGGGAGAAGTACTTTATCCAGGCAATTACACCATCATTAATAAAGGTGATCGTATTTCTGATGTAATTAAGCGTTCAGGAGGGTTATCTGCCATTGCATTCCCTGAAGGAGCAGTATTACTGCGTAAGCAAAAACTTACTGAGACCGATAAAATGCTTAAAAGGGAACGATTGAATGCATTAATTAAGCAAAGTAGAGATACATCGGCCGTTATTAAGGAATTAACTAAAGAAGAAAAAGCAAAAGGTGGAATGGGCGAAAAAACGGAGATGATTGAACTTGCTGAAAAAGCTGATTTACTCGGAATTAATCTTCCTAAGATCCTTGAAAAGCCGGGATCAAAATTTGATATTTTGCTTGAAGATGGAGATGTGATTAAAGTGCCTAAGGAGTTGCAAACAGTGCAGGTAAAAGGAGAGGTTCTTTATCCGATTTTGATTCGTTATAGCGGTAATAAAGGATTTAGAGATTATATTTCCAATGCGGGCGGATTTTCCATCAAAGCGTTAAAACGCAAATCGTACATAGTATATGCTAACGGTACAGTAGCCAGTACCAAGAAGTTTTTATTCTTTTCAAGTTATCCTTCAGTTAAACCAGGAGCAGAAATTTATGTGCCGGCACGTGAGGAAAAAGAAAGAATGAGTACAGGAGCCATCGTTGGAATTACCTCAAGTATAGCATCGTTGGCTGTTGTGCTTGTATCGTTGTTTAAATAGAAACTAATATAATTATGATAAAAATGGCTTCCCCAACGATCAGGAAGCCATTTTTTATTACTCAAGTTTCTTCTCACGGAACTTTCCTAGGAATATGTATTTTTACTTCTCGTTTTAGGGGAAATAGTTTCAAAAGATTTCATGCAGTTAAAAAATAAAAAAGTATTGATTACCGGAGCCGATGGTTTTATTGGTAGTCATTTGGTGGAGCGCTTAATTGATGAAGGTGCGAAGGTTAAAGCGTTTGCTTATTACAACTCCTTTAATAGCTGGGGTTGGATGGACACCTTTCCTAAAGAGAAGTTAGAGCAAATCGACGTATTTACAGGTGACGTTCGAGATCCTAATGGAGTTCGTACAGCCATGCAAGGATGCGAGGTGGTGTTTCATTTGGCGGCTTTGATTGCCATTCCGTATAGTTATCATTCACCGGATAGTTATGTAGATACCAATATCAAAGGAACCCTGAATATTTTGCAAGCTGCAAAAGATCTTAATGTTGAAAAAGTGCTGGTCACGTCAACATCCGAAGTATATGGTACTGCTTTATATGTACCGATTGACGAAAAGCATCCAAAACAAGGGCAATCGCCTTATTCTGCTACAAAAATAGGAGCTGATCATATTGCTGAATCTTTTTACCGCAGTTTTAATCTGCCTGTTACGATCGTTCGTCCATTCAATACATTTGGGCCTCGTCAATCAGCCAGGGCAGTAATTCCAACTATTATTACTCAGCTTTTAGCGGGTAAAGAAGAAATTAAACTAGGAGCCTTGCATCCAACCCGCGATTTGCTTTTTGTAAAAGATACTGCAAATGGTTTTGTGGAGATTGCCAAGTCGGATTCGTTGATTGGAGAAGAAGTGAATATCGCTACTCACTCTGAAATTACGGTTGGAGAGCTTGCTCAGAAGTTGATCAATATGATCAATCCTGCCGCAAAAATTATTACGGATGATGTGCGTTTGCGTCCGGAGAAGAGCGAAGTGGAACGTTTGTTTGGTGCTAATGAAAAGATCAAGCAACATACGAATTGGAAGCAAAATTATTCGTTAGATGAAGGTTTGAAAGAAACCATTGAATGGTTCCGAAATCCTGAAAATCTGAAACAATATAAAACGGATATCTATAATGTTTAGTGAGGTAGTTCAATTTATACGTTCTCAGTTTAATAGCGAAAAGTTTATTCCGCTTCATGAACCGGTTTTTGTCGGAAATGAGAAAGAGTATGTATTAGAAACGATTGATTCAACATACGTATCTTCAGTGGGTAAATTTGTGGATCGTTTTGAGGAAATGGTTCGTGATTATACCGGGGCAAAATACGCTATCGCCACTACCAATGGTACCGCTGCTTTGCACATGGCCCTGATGATGGCAGGGGTAGATCGTGGAGATTTGGTGATTACTCAAGCGCTATCGTTCATCGCCACCTGTAATGCCATTAACTACATTGGAGCAGAACCTGTTTTTGTAGATGTCGATTTGGATACGCTGGGTTTATCTCCGGAAAAGGTGGAAGAATTTTTAAAAGAAAATACGGAGATTCGTAATAATACTTGTTTTTTCAAAGCAACCCAACAAAAAATAGCAGCATGTGTCCCGATGCATACATTTGGCCATCCGGCTCGAATTGATCAGCTTAAAGTTATTTGCGAACGCTATCATATCAACCTGGTGGAAGACGCTGCTGAATCCTTAGGTTCAAGTTATCTGGGGCAACAAACAGGTACATTTGGTTTATTGGGCACCTATAGTTTTAACGGTAATAAAACGATAACTTGTGGGGGAGGAGGAGTGATTGTTACCAATGATGAGCGCTTGGGCAAGTTAGGTAAACACCTTACAACCCAGGCAAAAGTGCCGCACCGCTGGGATTTTGTGCATGATCACATCGGGTATAATTACCGCTTGCCGAATTTGAATGCGGCTTTGGCTTGTGCTCAAATGGAGCAGTTGGATGTTTTTATCAATAATAAACGAGAGCTTTCAAAAAAATACAAGGAATTCTTTGATGGCAAAGGATTTAACTTTGTTGTTGAACCCCAATATTCAAGGTCAAACTATTGGTTAAATGCTATTCTGCTCAATGATCGTGAACAAAGAGATGCATTTTTAACGTTTACAAATGATAAGGGAGTGATGACTCGTCCGGTGTGGGCCTTAATGACCAGACTGGAAATGTTCAAACACTGTATAAAAGCAGATCTTGCTAATTCCGAATGGATTGAAGATCGATTGGTAAATATTCCAAGTAGTGTAAGGCTTTGATTGAAACAAAATAAATGAAAAAGGAAGCCATTCTTATAGGGTACTCAGGTCATGGATATGTTGTGGCCGATGCATTAATCTGTGCAGGATATTCAATTAAGGGTTATTTGGATACGGCTGAAAAAGAAAATAATCCTTATAAGTTGGTTTATCTGGGTACTGAGGATAGTGATTCAGCTTCTATTGCCTTGAAATCAACCGGGTTTGTTGTTGCTGTGGGTAATAATGCTATCCGTAAAACGATCACAGAAAAATTAATAGATAAAGAGTTTTTCTCACTCAATATAATTCATCCTTCAGCCATAATTTCAGGTTCTGTTAAAATGGGGACAGGTGTAATGGTAATGGCGGGAGTGGTCGTTAATCCTTTTGCAGAAATTGGTGATGGCGTTATTCTAAATACAAATTGTACAATTGAGCATGAGTGTAAAATTGGTTCTTATACTCATATTGCCCCTGGAGTGGTATTGGCAGGCAATGTAACTATTGGTGAAAATGTTTTTGTGGGAGCAAATTCAGTAATAAAGCAAGGGGTAACTATTGGGAATAATGTAATAATTGGAGCAGGAACTGTCATTATAAGAAATATACCTGATGGAGCTACCGTGGTTGGAAATCCGGGTAGAATTATTAAATAATGTGTTTTTAATGAGTAGCTCTGGGCTTTAATCCATGGAATGAAAAATAATAAATGAGTCAGCTTTTAAAAAATATAAAAGATTATACCCCTTCTCCCTTTGGAAAGGGCAAAGTGATGATCATTGCTGAAGCTGGTGTAAATCATAATGGAGATATTACTCTGGCTAAGAAACTGATCGATGCGGCAGTGGATGCAGGCGTTGATTATGTAAAATTTCAAACCTTCAAAGCTGAAAAATTGGTAAGCAAATCGGCTAAGAAGGCGGAATATCAGGAACGAAACAGTAGCGATGGTGATGATTATCAGTTCAACATGTTAAAAAAACTGGAGTTGGATGAAAAGAGCCATCATGAATTAATTAACTATTGTGCGAGTAAGGGAATTAAATTTCTTTCCACAGCTTTTGATCTGGAAAGTATTGAACTTTTAGATTCATTAGGAATAGATCTTTTTAAAGTTCCTTCGGGAGAGATCACCAACTATCCTTATTTAAAAAAGATTGGCTCAAAAGGCAAACCTGTAATAATCTCAACAGGTATGGCTGATATGAAAGAGATTGCAGAGGCCTTGCAGGTCGTTACAGAAGCTGGTACTCCGCTTGAAAAAATAACCATCCTTCACTGTAATACAGAATACCCCACGCCAATGCAGGATGTAAACTTGCTGGCCATGTTGAATATTCAAGAAGCGTTTAACGTGCAAGTTGGCTATTCCGACCATACTTTGGGAATAGAAATTCCGGTTGCGGCTGTTGCCCTTGGTGCCGTTTGCATTGAAAAGCATTTTACGCTCGACAAAACCATGGAAGGCCCGGATCATAAAGCCTCATTGGAGCCTCAAGAGTTAAAAGCAATGGTTCAAGCCATCCGTAACATCGAAAAGGCGCTGGGTGATGGTGAAAAGAAACCTTCTCCCTCTGAAGCAAAGAATAAAGAGATTGCTCGCAAAAGCATTCATTTGGCGTTGGATTTAAAAGCCGGAGCTATTCTTACTGAAGAAAATTTAATAATGAAACGCCCCGGAAACGGTATCAGTCCTATGCAATTGCCATTGGTTATTGGTAAAAAGCTGAAGGTTGATTTAAAGGAAGACGCTTTGTTAGAATTCAAGCATTTAGATGAATAATAAAAAATGAAAATTGCAGTTCTAACCTCTTCTCGAGCTGACTACGGAATTTACCTTCCACTACTACTTAAACTGCAAATTGATCCGGCATTTGATCTGCGTTTGATCGTTTTTGGTACACATTTAAGTCATTCGCACGGTCATACGATAGATTTGATCGAGAAGGATGGCTTTGCAATTGATTATAGAATAGAAACAGTACCTGATGCTGATTCTGAAGAAGCCATAAGTGCTTCCATGGCGCTGACAGGTATGAAGTTTGCTCCCGTTTGGGCCGCTGAAAAAGAAAATTATGATCTTGTTTTTTGCCTGGGCGATCGATACGAAATGTTTGCAGCAGTTGCGGCTTCCGTGCCTTTCAATATTAAATTGGCTCATATTCATGGCGGAGAAACAACTCTTGGCGCAATTGATAATAAGTTTCGTCATTGTTTGAGTCTTTTTTCTGAATTGCACTTTGTTTCCACGGCAACCTTTGCTAATCGTGTGGCGGAAATCATTGGGTACGCTGAGCATATTTACAATGTAGGAGCGCTCAGTTTGGATAATCTAAATGATATAGAACTGTACACGAAGGATGAATTTAAAAAGCAGTTTAATATTGATATGGAGCAGCCTACTGTATTAGTCACTTTTCATCCCGAAACAGTTTCTGTAGATAGAAATTTAAACCATGTTCGAGCCTTAATAGCAGCCTTAAATGAATTGGATGAACAAGTTGTGATAACGATGCCCAATGCCGATACGATGGGGAACACCATGCGTAAAGAATATGAAGCATTTGCTGCAACAAAATCCAATGTGATCTGTATTGAAAACTTCGGAACCAAAGGATATTTCTCCTGTATGCAACATGCCAACTATTTATTAGGAAACACTTCCAGCGGAATTATTGAAGCAGCATCTTTTAATAAATACGTTATAAATGTAGGCGATAGGCAAAAAGGCCGGGCTGTTTCTGGAAATATTTTAGAGGTTATTCCTGAAAAAAAAGCTATTCTTGAGGCTTGTAAAAAAGTTAAGGAATTAGGAAACTATAAAGGCAAGAACATTTATTTCAGTAGCAATGTCGCTGATCAAATTATAAAAGTGATTAAAGAGAAAGTAGGATGATCTTCAATTATCTCAATACTTTATTCTTAATACTCAAATCTATTTTTCTTGAAAGACATTCAAAAACATATTATAGCTCATACATCTTCAGCTCGTGATGCTTTGCGTCAGCTCGATAATCTACCTTCATTAGATGAACGTACTCTTTTTGTATTGGATGAAGATGAGAAAATTGTTGGTTCTGTAACCGACGGTGATATTCGTCGGGGTTTACTCAACGATAAAGAAATTTCAAATCAGGTTATGGTGTTCATGAATCCGGGATTCAAATTTCTGGAAGAAGACATGCTTGATTTGGGCAAAATAGCAGAGTTTAGAGCTAAGGATATACATCTAATCCCGATTATAAATAAGTCGAAGCATATCGTCAGATTGCTGGATCTGAAAAAACAGCATTCTGTTATTCCTGTTTCGGCGCTTATAATGGCTGGGGGGCGTGGAGAGCGTCTTAGGCCCCTTACTGACCTTACTCCTAAACCGATGTTGAAGGTAGGGGCCAAACCCATTATTGAGCACAATGTTGATCGACTGGCGAGTTTCGGTATTCAGGAAATCTATATCAGTGTAAAGTATCGTGGTGAGCAGATCGAGCGTTTTTTTGGAGACGGTTCTTCCAAAGAGCTTCAAATAAAATATATCCATGAAGAACAGCCTTTAGGAACATTAGGTGCATTAGGATTAATACAAGAATTCAAAAATGAGCATGTACTGGTGATGAATTCTGATATATTAACCAATATTGATTACGAAGATTTCTACAAGTTTTACCTCGAGTCAGGTGCTGATCTCTGTATAGCAAGCATTCCTTACCAGGTTAAAATTCCTTATGCGGTTCTTGAAACCAGTGATAATACTATACTTTCATTTAAAGAGAAGCCTACTTATACCTATTATTCTAATGGAGGTATTTATTTGATGAATAAATCACTTCAAGAAATGGTTCCTGAAAGCCAATTATACAATGCGACTGATTTAATGGAAGAGATGATTAGCCAGGGGAAGAAAGTAGCCCATTATCCGGTGCTGAATTATTGGTTGGACATTGGCCGCCATGAGGATTTTTTAAAAGCCCAGGAGGATATCAAACACCTTAAGCTGTAATCTCTGCTGAAATGAAACCTAATCAACAGTTATCCGAAGAAGTCCGCTCCGAGACCTTATTTTTAATTCCTGCCCGCGGAGGTTCAAAAGGTATTCCTGGTAAAAACATCAAACCTTTAGCAGGCAAGCCATTGATTTATTATGCCATTGATGTAGCCAGGGAACTTTCTACAGATGAACATATTTGTGTAAGTACAGACGATGAAGGGATTAAAAGTGCTGTAGAAGACTATAATATGCACGTCCCTTTTATGCGCCCTACAGCATTAGCGACCGATCAAAGTGGTACGTATGAAGTTTTATTACACGCTATTAATTTCTACAAAGAGCAAGGTAAGAATTATAAAATCTTAGTTTTATTGCAGCCAACTTCGCCTTTTCGAACCAGTCAACAAGTGAAGGAAGCATTAAGCATGTTTAGTTTCGATTTAGATATGGTTGTATCGGTAACTGAAAGTAAAAACAATCCTTATTACAATCTATTTGAAGAAGATCAAAACGGTTTTCTACATAAATCAAAAGAAGGTGCTTATACCCGCCGGCAAGATTGTCCCTCTGTTTATGCCTACAATGGGGCTATCTATGTGATAAATGTTTCTTCATTAGTACAAATGCCACTGCATCAGTTTACCAAAATTAAAAAGTACGAAATGGATGAACGCACATCCATTGATTTAGACACGCTAAACGACTGGAAATTGGCAGAAATCTTAACTGATAGTTATAAATAGAGGTCAGTTTTAGATGCAATTCTGCAATAATCTACTTGATAAGTAATTCTAATTAAAGAGACTATAAATTAAACTGCCTTCTATTTAATTCTGTTTTGTTATGGCATGAATTATTCGCAGATTTGCACTCGCATTCTGGAATAATCATTTTTATTTAGAGTAGCCAAGCCATTTATCTTTTATGAAGGAAACCAACCTGCCAACAACTACTATCACTAGCGCAGAGGACGAAATTTCGCTAAAGCAAGAGATTGTGCATGGAAACTGAAAACCTGGATCATCAATTAGCCTATATAGAAGAAGTAAAGCAAATTCTGCTGGACCAGAAAGGGATAGAGGAATATGCTGTTTTTCTTTATGGCAGCAGAGCTCGCGGATCACATCATCGACGATCTGATATTGATATAGGAGTATTGGGAAAACAAGAGATGGATTCTTTTTTAAAGGCTGATCTCGAGCAAAAATTGGAAGACAGTAATGTGCCTGTTTTTATTAGCCTTGTTGATTTTTATAGGGTTGATAAAGCATTTAAGCAAGAGGCCTTGAAAAATATTCAGATATGGAACTGTCCGAACGATATACAGCTTTACTAACAGATTTTGAAAAAGCATTGAAAAGTTTTTCAAATGCCTTAGAAATGGATAAAAATAAATTTAGTGTCGAAGAACTTGATTTATTTCAAAACGGTTGTATTCAGAAGTTTGAGTACACGACTGAGCTTGCATGGAAACTGGGGAAGGTGCTGTTAGAATGGAATGCAGGAGAAATGCAATCTTCGCCGAAACAAGTGATAAGGGCAATGTTTTCGTATAACTTTATCGATGAAAATTTAAGCCAATGCTTATTGAAAACCATAGAGGATAGGAATGCACTTAGTCATGTGTATAAAGAAGAGTTGTATGAGTCTGTATTAGTGCACTTACCGGCCCATGCTGATTGTTTGCAACAGTATTTAGTGCAACTGAAGCAAAAAGGAGTTTAATTAACCATTAACCAAATGAATATATTAGTAACCGGCGCAAACGGACAATTAGGCAATGAATTAAGATTACTGGATCAAACCAGTACCCATAACTTCATTTTTACCGATGTTGCTGAACTAGATATTTGCAATGCTGAACATGTTAATCGGTTTTTTGAAACGAATGCTATAAATGCTTGTATCAATTGTGCCGCGTATACGGCGGTTGATAAAGCTGAAACGGATCAAGAATTGGCTTACGCAATTAACGTAATTGGTCCTGAAAATTTGGCAAAAGCTTGTGCTATTCATAATGCTGTTATGCTGCAAGTGTCAACCGATTTTGTGTTCGATGGCAATGCTTCAGTACCTTATACAGAAGATATTCCAGTTACTCCACTAAGTATTTACGGTCAAACTAAAGCAGATGCTGAGCAATTGGTGTTAGCTTTGAACCCAAAAACATTCGTGCTTCGAACCGCTTGGTTATATTCCTCGTTCGGAGGTAATTTTGTGAAAACCATGTTGCGTCTGGGGGCTGAACGATCGGAATTAGGGGTGATTTTTGATCAGGTAGGAACGCCAACTTATGCACGAGATTTAGCAAATGCTATTCTTGTGATGATCGAAAAGGAAAATTCTGAATACGGAATCTATCACTATAGTAATGAAGGGGTAGCGTCCTGGTTTGATTTTGCAAAAGCTATATTTGAACTCGGTAATCTTTCTCCTAAAGTAAAGCCATTGCGCACTGAAAATTATCCTACACCAGCCAAACGTCCGCATTTTAGTGTAATGGATAAGCAAAAAATAAGGAAAGAATTTGGACTGGAAATACCTTATTGGAGAGAAAGTTTGAAAGAATGTTTAAGCCTTTTAGTAGAAGGTGAAATCAAAAATTAATACTTGCCCCATCATTGAGCGTTGGGAATCAAAATCCGGCGGGCCATGGATTGGTTTGTGTGGAGAAGCTTTCGGATTTTGTGCCCTTTTCTTTGCTTCGTTTCTTTTGGGCAAGCAAAAGAAATGAAGAGAAAGTGACCGAATTAGGAATTCTTGATTTAGAGTTATCAGTATAGAATATATCCCTTTAAAAAAGGGTAATAAACATAATGAAAAAGATATTAATTACCGGAGGTGCCGGGTTTATAGGTTCACATGTGGTACGTTTGTTCGTAAACAAGTACCCTGACTATACCATAGTTAATTTGGATAAGTTGACTTACGCGGGCAACTTAGCAAATTTGAAAGATATCGAGCAGAAAGCAAATTATAAGTTTGTAAAGGGGGATATAGTAGATGCAGTTTTCATAAATGACTTGTTTCAAACGGAACAGTTTGATGCAGTTATTCATTTAGCGGCCGAATCACATGTGGATCGTTCCATTACAAACCCTTTGGATTTCGTGATGACGAATGTGATAGGTACCGTGAATTTGCTGAATGCTGCCAAGAATTTGTGGAAGCCTGAACTGGGCAAAGAGATGACCGATAAACGTTTCTACCATGTTTCAACCGATGAGGTGTACGGAACCTTAAATGAAACTGGTATGTTTACCGAAGAAACCGCTTATGATCCACATAGTCCTTATTCCGCATCAAAAGCAAGTTCTGATCATTTTGTAAGAGCTTATGGCGATACCTATGGTTTGCCTATTGTGATTTCTAACTGCTCAAACAATTATGGCCCATTTCATTTTCCTGAGAAATTGATTCCACTTTGTATCAATAATATTAAGAACAATAAACCGCTTCCAATTTATGGTAAAGGTGAAAATATAAGGGATTGGTTGTTTGTAGAAGATCATGCACGAGCGATTGATGTGATTTTCCATTCAGCAAAAAATAGCAGCACTTACAATGTAGGCGGACATAACGAATGGACAAACATTGATGTAATCCGTTTGCTGTGCAAAATCATGGATGGCAAACTAGGTCGGGAAGAAGGCGAATCAGCTAAACTGATCACTTTTGTAAAAGACCGCGCTGGTCATGACTTACGTTATGCCATCGATTCCACCAAATTGCAAAATGAACTCGGTTGGAAACCTTCGCTTCAGTTTGAAGAGGGTTTGGAAAGAACGGTTGACTGGTTCTTGGAAAATGAAGAGTGGTTGGAAAATATCACTAGCGGTGCGTATCAAGAATATTATCAGCATCAATATTTGTAAAAGTATTCAAGTAAGGTGAATATGAGTATCCGCTAAAGATTCAGGAAGTTGTTGACGAAACAGAGGATACAATTTACGATTCGTTGTGGAAAAAATAATGAGGTTAAGAATAAAATTTCTAACGAATTTGGCGCTGCGTAAAAACTTATGTTCATCGCCAGGGATTTAAAAATATTAAAATAGATTACACGACGAAATTTGATGAACGGGAATAACAGTAATAACGACCTTGTTGAATACACCGTTCCTTCTGTTGAAGGGAAAAAAGTAGAAACCAAGTCGGTGCTGGCTGACGATGAAATTTCATTGAAAGAAGTCATTGAAAAGCTGGTAGAGTGGTGGCAATATTTGCTATCCAAATGGGTGATTATTGTTGCAGCCGGACTTCTCGGTGGCGCAATTGGTTTTACCTATGCCTTGTTTCAAAAGCCTCAATACACGGCCCGATTAACTTTTGCCTTGGAAGAAGAAAAAGGAGGAGGGTTAGGTGCTTATGCAGGTTTGGCTTCACAGTTTGGTATTGATTTGGGCGGAGGCGGAGGCGGTATATTCGCGGGTGATAATTTAATCGAGCTGATGAAGTCGCGTTCGATGATAGAACGCACTCTATTGAGCGAAGTTGACATTAATGGAAAAAAACAAACACTTGCAGAATATTATATCGATATCAATGGGTTGCGTGAAAATTGGGCAAAGAAACCGGAGTTGTCCAATATAAATTTTCCAATTAATGCTAGCCGTGACAAGTTTACACGGGCTCAGGATAGCGTTTTGAATACCATTACTGAAAACCTTAAAAAAAGTACCATCTCTGTTGATAAGACTGATAAGAAATTAAGCATTCTTGCAGTAACCTGTAAATCAGAGAATGAATTATTTTCAAAATCTTTAACGGAGGGTTTAGTTGCAACCGTAACCGGTTTTTATACCAAAACCAAAACCGGCCGTTCTGCGAAGAACGTAGCCATTTTACAAAATAAAGCCGATTCTTTACGCAATGAAATGAACCGTGCCATGTACGGTAGAGCCGCAGCAGTTGATCAGACATTGAATTTAAACCCTGCCCGCCAGACGGCTACCATTCCTTCTCAACGTAAGACTATCGATGTGCAAATGTTGAGTTCTGCTTATGCTGAGGTGGTGAAAAACTTAGAGATCTCCAAAATGGCTTTAATGCGCGATACGCCATTAATTCAGGTGATTGATGAACCGATTTTGCCCTTGGGGAAGGAGAAGTTTGGGAAGATGAAGGGGTTGATGCTGGGAGGAATATTAGCGGGCTTTTTAACCATAATTGGCTTATTGGGTAGAAAAGTGTTTTCGGGGATACTGGAGGAAGATTAAATAGTAAAGAGTGCTATGCAAAAGTATACTTTAAAAGTTCAGGAAGTTGTTAATGAAACGGGCGATACGATTACTATTCGTTTCAAGCAACCCGGCTTGAAAAAAGTTAAGTATAAACCCGGTCAATATCTTACCATTTGTGTAAATGTTAATGGACGTAAGTATAAACGCCCCTATTCTATTTCATCTGCCCCGGGAATTGATTCGACTGTTGATGTTACTGTAAAACGTGTTGCAGGAGGGGTGGTATCTAATTTCTTGAATGATACTATTGCAGAAGGACAGATGATGGAAGTTTTAGAGCCAATAGGTGATTTTGTCCTGAGTGAGAATCAGAGTTCAGCAAATCTGGTATTATGGGGTGCAGGCAGTGGTGTAACGCCACTATTGTCAATACTGAAAGCTTCTCTAATCAATTCAATTGGTCACATAAGTCTGGTTTATTGCAATCGGGATCATGATTCGGTAATCTTTAAGAAAATGCTTGATGCGATAGTTGAGCAAAATCCAGACCGACTAAAAGTATATTATATCTATTCTAAACCTAAAAGGGAGGATCATAATATCTTTCAGACGGGAAGGCTTAATAAGCAAATGGTTCATAAGATAATAGAAGAAATTAGTGATCCCATTAATACACTTCACTATATCTGCGGTCCAAAAGGAATAAAGGAGACTGTTGTGAATGAACTTATCTCTTTGAGCTTTCCGGAAAATCAAATTTATTTTGAAAACTTTGAGAAAACGATTGATCCCAAGGAATTCGAAGGGGTAGAAGATCGGGAAATTTCGATTGATTTTAATGGAACGAATTCAATGTTAAGAGTAGAGAAGGGAAAATCGTTTTTAGATGCCGCTTTAGACTCAGGATTCGATTTACCTTACAGTTGTCAAATTGGGACTTGCTTGGAATGTAAAGGGAAAATTATAAGCGGAGATGTAAGAATGTTAGGCTTAGAGAAAGTCCCATCTGAATTAATGACTGATGAGTGCTTGCTTTGCTGCTCACACCCATTAACTGATAATATACAAATACAGATTAATTAGATAATAATATTTCTATATATGAAAGTAGTTTTACTTGCTGGAGGATTAGGTACTCGTTTATCGGAAGAGACAGTATTGAAACCCAAACCTATGGTGGAAATTGGTGGCATGCCTATTCTTTGGCACATCATGAAGATCTATTCAGCTCATGGGTTTAATGATTTTGTTATTTGTTTGGGTTATAAGGGCTATGTGATTAAGGAGTATTTTGCTAATTATTTTCTTCATAAGTCTGATGTATCTATTGATTTGAAAAGCAACTCTGTAAAAGTACATGATTCTCAGGCTGAACCTTGGAATATTACCTTGGTAGATACCGGTAATGAATCAATGACCGGTGGCCGTGTAAAACGTATTCAACATCATATCGGCAATGAGCCATTCATGCTTACCTATGGCGATGGCGTAGCTAATGTGGATATAAAGGGATTGGTTGATTTTCATAAGAAGAGTGGTAAACATTGTACTGTAACATCCGTACAGCCTTCAGGTCGATTTGGCTCTTTGAATATTAATGGAGATAATACCGTTCATTCTTTCCTGGAGAAACCCAAAGGCGACGGTTCTTGGATCAATGGAGGTTTCTTCGTTTGTCAGCCAGAAGTTTTTGATTATATAGAAGGTGATTCGACCATTTTTGAACGTGCTCCAATGGAAAAACTTGCTTCCGACGGACAAATGGTAGCCTATCAACATGATGGTTTTTGGAAACCGATGGACACACTTCGTGATAAAATTGAATTGGAAGAAAGTTGGGTGGCGAATAAGGCTCCTTGGAAAATTTGGTAAATAGTATGTTTAAAGCTTTAGAAGAAACATATAAGGGCAAAAAGGTTCTTTTAACCGGGCATACTGGTTTTAAAGGAGCTTGGATGTTAAAAACATTATCCATGTTAGGAGCCGAAGTTCAAGGCTATTCTTTGACTCCGAAGAACGATTTTGATCTTTATAATCTTATAGATGGTGATAAATTATGCACATCTACAATTGCTGATTTGCGGGATAAAGAATTGTTAAAAAAGACAGTTCTTGATTTTCAGCCTGATTTTGTTTTTCATCTTGCAGCTCAGCCATTAGTTCGATTATCATACGAGATTCCTGCTGAGACTTTTGAGGTAAACGCTATTGGCACCGCAAACTTATTAGATGGTGTACGTTTATTGAATAAACCCTGTAATGTTGTTCTAATTACTACAGATAAGGTTTATCATAATAATGAATGGTTATACCCTTACAGAGAAAATGATAGGCTAGGAGGATACGATCCATACAGTGCTAGTAAAGCATGTGCGGAACTGGTCATTGATTCTTACAGAAATTCGTTTTTTAATTTATCTAAATATAATGAACACAAAAAAGCAATCGCAGTTACCCGCGCAGGCAATGTAATTGGTGGAGGTGATTGGGCAAAAGATCGTTTGATACCCGATATTGTTCGTTCATTAATTAAAAATGAAACAATAGAGATACGTAATCCTAATGCTGTTCGTCCATGGCAACATGTATTGGAACCAATAATTGGTTATCTGTTGTTGGGAACTTACTTAGATAACGATCCAATTAAGTACGCACAGGCGTATAATTTTGGGCCTTCTGCTACTGACGCTTTGCCGGTTGTTGACATGGTTAATTTAGCTATTAAAGCTTGGGGCTGTGGAAATTATGAAGTCAAACAGAATGCGAATCAACCTCATGAGGCAGGTCTTCTAAAGTTAGACATTAATAAAGCTAGTGTTGAATTATTATGGCAGCCTAAAATGAATGCTGTTCAAGCAGTTGAATTCACTATTGATTGGTATAGACAATATAATTCTACTAAATCAGAAATCGGTAGATTTACCGAGACTCAGATTAAAGAATATATAAATGCTTAGAGTTCTCATCACAGGGGCTACCGGATTCATAGGATCTCATATTGCTGACTCATTGGTTAAGAGCAATTATGAGGTTATTGCTTTAAAACGAGAAAATTCAGACTGCTGGCGTTGTGAGGAGATAAATGACAAGATTAAATGGATCAATTTAGATGAAGAAGGTCAATGGAAGAAAGTGGTTATTAGATATAATCCAGAAGTTTTTATTCACAGTGCTTGGATTGGGGTAGAGGCACATGAAAGAGATAATATAAAAACTCAAATAAAAAACATTGACTTCTTAACAGATTTGCTGGAAATAGCTAAAGAATTAAAAATTAGAAAATTTGTTAATCTAGGTTCTCAAGCTGAGTATGGTTGTATTGACGGAAAAGTAAATGAGAGCTTTAATGCAAACCCTACTACTACTTATGGCAGTGTAAAGCTTGCTTCTTTAGAAATTTTTAAAACTTTTTGCATACAGCACAATATTAATTGGGTTTGGTTAAGGTTGTTCTCGTTTTTTGGTGAGAAAGAGTGTAGGAATTGGTTGATTCCTGCTTTAATTCAGAGAATGCAGGAATCCAATGAAATGGATTTTACTCCCGGATTGCAAAAGTATGCTTACCTCTATGTTAAGGATTTAGGTGAAATAACAAATAGAATGATTTCGCAACCAATTGATTCTGGAATTTATAATGTTTCTTCAAATCAAGCAATTACCTTAAAGGTATTAATAGAGAAGATTAGAGACAAAATAGCACCAACTTTTAAATTAAACTTTGGGGCATTATCTTATAGGGAGAATCAATCAATGCACATTGAAGGAGATAGTTCAAAACTAATTAACCAATTGGGAGAAATTCAGCTTACTGATTTCGACCAAGCTTTGAATAGTACAATTGAATATTATATTTCTAATAAATAAAGACCTGGATGAAAGCATCAGATTTTATAGCTGATTTCTTAGAGAAAAAAGAAATAAAGAGTGTTTTTGAGTTATCGGGGGGGATGATTACGCATCTTTTAGATTCTATTAGTCAGCGTACTCAAATAAATATTGTCACGATGCATCATGAGCAAGCTGCTGCTTTTGCCGCTGATGCTTATGGACGAGTAACAGGTTTGCCTGGCGTGGCTTTAGCTACTAGTGGTCCTGGTGCAACTAATTTACTTACAGGTATTGGAAGTTGTTATTTTGATTCCTCTCCTGCAATTTTTATCACAGGGCAAGTAAATCGTCATGAACTGAAGGGCGAAAGAGCAATAAGACAATTAGGTTTTCAGGAAACGGATATAATATCTATGGCCAAACCGATTACAAAAGCTTGTTTTCAAATTAATAATCCGGATGAAATTCCTGATATTTTTGAAAAGGCATTTCGAATCGCAAGCGAAGGAAGGCCAGGTCCGGTACTTATAGATATTCCTATGGATGTTCAAAGAGCTCAGATTGAACCGGTTCCTGAAACTATACAAGATGTTGTTTGTCAGGACTTATCGGAACGAGACCTAAATAATTTACTTGCTGATATTCAAAAGGCAAAAAAGCCTTTAGTACTTGTTGGTCGAGGTGTTAAAGCAGCTAAATGCCAGGAATTATTTGATCAATTTATTGAACAAACTCAAATACCTGTTATAAGTACTTTACTTGCGGTTGATGCGATTGAATATGAACATGAATTACGGGTTGGATTTATAGGTAGTTATGGTAACCGATGGGCTAATATTGCTTTCGGAGAAAGTGACCTTTTAATAGTTTTGGGCAGTCGATTAGATATTCGTCAAACAGGAGCCGATACAAAATTTATTGAGAATAGGAAAATCTATCATATAGATTGTGAGGAGGGGGAAATTAATAATAGGGTTAAGGGGTGTGTTCCTTTTCTGACGGATTTAAAAACCTTCTTCAATCAATTTGCAGTGCTTAGTAGCAAATTAGAATTTGAGAAGCCTTTGTCTTGGCTTGAATATATAAATGATTTAAGAAATCAATGGCCTGATACAAAAGAATTAACACCTATAGGTATTAATCCTAATGTATTTATGAGTCAACTTTCTGAAGTTAGTGAAAAGGCATTTTCTTATTTAGCTGATGTAGGAAGTCACCAAATGTGGGCTGCACAGTCTTTAAGGCTAAGGAAAGGGCAACTCTTTTTAACTTCAGGCGGAATGGGGGCTATGGGATTTGCACTACCTGCTAGCATAGGTGCAAGTATAGCCAAGGAGAAAGCTCCCGTTGTAGTCATTATTGGAGATGGGTGTATGCAAATTAATATTCAAGAACTACAAACGATTGTTCGAAATAAATTGCCTATTAAGATGATAGTGATGAACAATAAGAGTTTGGGAATGATACGGCAATTTCAGGATAGTTATTTTGATTCAAGATATCAATCTACATATTGGGGATATGATGCACCTGATTTTGAAAAAGTTGCCAAAGCTTATGGCTTAGGAACAAAAACGATTTCTACTACAGAAGAAATTGACCAAGCGGTAAAATGGTTATGGGATAATGACAATAGTGATAAACCATTATTGTTACAGGTTATGATTGATACTCATACTAACACCTATCCTAAAATCGCATTTGGTAAACCATTAACAGAAATGGAACCGTTTGCAAAACCAATTGAAATGGAAGGAACCTAATAGTCATAAAACTTTAGGTTAAAATAAAACTAATGTAAAATAATTGATAAAGATATATATCTTCTAAAGCATGGAATTAGTGAAAAACTGTAATGTCGATTCATTGCAAGATAGTATTAGAGAAATTGCAAAAAAGAAAACTACCCAAATAATTGTTCCGGGTGAAAACTATATTCCTGTAACAGGAAAAGTACTTGATGAAGAAGATTTATTGTTAGGGGTAGAATCGGTTTTGGATGGATGGTTAACCGCTGGTCGTTTTTCTAATCAATTTGAAAAAGAATTTGCATCGTATTTTGGAGCTTGCAAATCGTTATTGGTAAACTCTGGATCATCTGCAAACCTAGTTGCTTTTTATACACTGACTTCTCCAAAGCTTGGAAACAGAGCAATTAAACCGGGAGATGAGGTGATTACGGTTGCGGCAGGCTTTCCAACCACCATCAATCCAATGATTCAGTTTGGAGCTGTTCCTGTGTTCGTTGATGTTGATATTGCTACGCATAATATCAAAGCAGAAATGATTGAACTTGCTATTTCTCCTAAAACGAAAGCCATTATGATTGCTCATACTCTTGGTAATCCTTTTAATTTGGATGAAGTGATGCGAGTGGCTAAAAAATATAATTTATGGGTGGTAGAAGATGATTGTGACTCATTGGGAGCAACTTATAACGGTAAGAAAACAGGCACTTTTGGTGACTTGTCAACTTTTTCTTTTTATCCTGCTCATCATATTACGATGGGAGAGGGAGGAGCTGTTGTAGTTAATAATCCTGAATTAGCTAAAATCGCTGAAAGTTTCCGCGATTGGGGCCGTGATTGCTATTGTGAGCCAGGTAAAGATAATACCTGTGGATGCCGCTTTGGGCAGCAATTAGGTTCATTGCCTTATGGTTACGATCATAAATATACCTATTCGCATATTGGTTTTAATTTGAAAGTAACTGATATGCAGGCTGCACTAGGAGTTTCCCAGTTTAAAAAGTTGGATTCATTTGTTGCTAAACGTCGTGAAAATTACAAGGCCTTATATGAAAGAATGAAACAATTTGAAGATGTATTCATTTTACCTGAGCCTACTCCTAATGCCGATCCTTCTTGGTTTGGTTTCTTGTTAACCCTACGTGAAGGTGATGCAGCCGATCGTCATATGCTAGTACAGCATTTGGAAGAAAAGAAAATTGGAACCCGATTATTATTCGGAGGGAATTTGTTGCGCCAACCCGCTTATGCAAATATTCAACATCGCATTGTTGGTGATTTAACCAATACTGATATCATTATGAATCAATCATTTTGGTTGGGAGTTTGGCCTGGCCTAAATGAATCTCATTATGATTATATGGCTGATGTGATTGACAGTTATTTAAAAGGATAAATTGTTTTTTAAATTATTGTCAAATAAACAACATATGCGAATCTCAGCATTCCTTCCCGTTTACAATGAAGAAAAACGAATTGATTCGGCGCTAACTTCTTTACAATGGTGCGATGAAATAATACTACTGGACAAGTACAGTACTGATAGAACCGTTGAAATTGCTCGTAGGTATGGAGAAAAAGTGAAAATCTTTTTCATGAATAACTCTGAAACTTATGATGCTAATGAATGGAACTTTCTGTTTGATCAATGTAGTGGAGAATGGATCATTCGTTTTACAGCTAGCGATATTATGCATCCTGAATTAGCTTTAAGTATTCAGACTTTAATTAATAATGATTCATTCAACTACGATATTATTGAAATTCCATTTAGAAGATATGTTTTAGGACTGCAATCAAAATACTCCCCTTGGCATTCAAATGTCTGTCCAATGGTTTTTAGAAAATCAGCACTTTATCTTGATAAGCATGATGTACATCATGCTTTAAAATTTAAGGGTACAACTTATACCATGAAAGGGCATGACGTTTATTGTATGCATCATTTGACCCATGAAACGGTTGATATAATGATGGAACGTCATTTAAGATATTTAAGAGGAGAGTCCAGAGGATTTGAAAGTGACGAATTGAGAAAGCCATTTATTTCAGTTATCCTAGAAACTTTAAAAGTTTTCTTTTATCGTAGATCATTTGTTTTAGGATGGGATGGAATTATGCTGGGTTTTGCATATATCACATATCATATGATGTCATTTGTATATAAATGGGAGAGAAAAAGAAATAATGCCGCCGAAGTTTATAGAGTTTTGAGAGAAAACTCTATAGAAGATTGGAATAAGAATTCTTTGAATAAGGTTAATATTTCTGAGAACAATTATTATGAGTAATTATAAAAAAGTTTTTTGCTCGTTTGGAGATTCTAGATTACAGAAAAGCCTGAAAAGAATTAAGGATCAAGCGGTTGAAATGAACGCGTACGATAAAATATTTATATACGATGAAACTTTCTTAGATACCTTATTCCAGAATAAGTTCTCTGATAAATTGAAGCCAGGCTGTAGAGGGTTTGGTTATTGGTGTTGGAAACCTCAAGTTATTTTACAAACGCTTGAGAAAATGGATGAGGGGGATATTTTACAATATTCCGATTCTGGATGTCATCTTAATAAAAATGGGAGAGACCGATTATTGCAATATTTTGATATAGCTAAAAATAGTAATTCAGGAATTTTAAGTTTTAGAACTAAACATGAACATGAGCTTTGTTCTGGTGAAAGTTTTTATGCTAATTATGAATACAAATATAACAAGGCAGATCTATTGCAATATTTTAATGTTTTGAATGATAGAAGATTTACTCATACTGTTCAATATGAAGCAGGAATAATATTTATCCGAAAGGAAAAATTCACTGTTGAGTTTATAAAGAGATGGATTGCAACTTTTTCTGAGAATTTTGGATTTATAGATGACTCTCCTTCAAAAATTCCAAATCTGGATGGCTTTATTGATCATCGGCATGATCAAAGTATTTATTCGATTTTATGTAAAATAAATGGAGTGAAAGAACTGTTTTCAAGTGAATATTATGTTGAAGGAGATTGGAGTCAACTTGAAAATTATCCAATTTGGGTAAAAAGAGATATGGATTTTGGTTTGGCGCATAGAATTAAAAGAAAAATTAAAAGCGGCCTGAAATATTTTATAGCGAAGTTTTCTTAATTTATGGTTAAATACTCGATTATCACAGTTTGTTTGAATTCGGAAGAAACTATTGAGAGATGTATTCGAAGTGTACAATGTCAGAAAGGCCAGAATATTGAGCATATTGTTATTGATGGGTTATCTTCAGATAAAACTTTGGACATAGTAAAGAAATACGAAGATGTTACTTATCTATCAGAAAAGGATAACGGCATTTATGATGCAATGAATAAAGGTGTTAATCTATCAAAGGGGGATTATGTATTATTCCTAAACTCTGACGATGAACTTAAATGTAATTATTTTGAAGAGTGCGATAGAGTGCTTGAAAATTCTGATTTTGATTTTTTAGGGGTTGGAGTAAAAATGATCTCTAATCAAAATGTGCGTGAGTGGATTCCTGAAAATTTGAGTTTGCTGAAACACTTGTGGAGAATGCCCATTCCTCATCCGGGTTTCCTTGTTAAAAGAAATTTGTTTTTAAAGTTAGGTGGATTTGATACACAGTTTAGAATAGCTGCTGATTACGATTTTGTATTAAGGCTTTTTAGATTGACGAATAAAGGAGCAGTATTAAAAAAGAGTTTAGTGAATTTTTATTTGGGGGGAGTTAGTAATAGTAGTAAAATACTAGCGGAAAATCATAATGTTCGTATTAAAAATTATAACAGCCAGGTTTTTATCTACTTGGCTTATGCCTTGGATTATTTGAGATGGATAAAAAACAAATAGACGTTTCAGTTATAATACCTTATTATAATGCCAATCACTGTATCGAAAGAGCACTAAGTTCAATAAATGAGCAGTCTTTTTTACCTAAAGAGGTTATCATTGTGGATGACTGTAGTGATGAGGCCTGTTCGCTGAAATTTATAGAGGAAAAAAAAAGCCTTTATTCGTTTGAAATTAAGCTTTTATATCACAAAAATAATTTGGGAGCATCTGCTGCCCGTAATACTGGTATAAGGGAAGCGCGTTGTTTATATGTCGCATTTTTGGATGCTGATGACTGCTGGATTGAGGAAAAATTAGAAATACAACTGAAGCGCATTGGAGAATATGATCTTTTGTATAGCCATTATTCAGAATCAAAAAGTCAAATTAATCAGGGTAAAATCAATCAGGAATTAATAGGCCATAAAGAAGTTTCTTATTTCGATATTTTGAAAAAGAATCTTTCTCCAGTTACTTTATTAGCGAAGAGAGAATCCCTTATTTTTTTTGATGAAAGATTTAGACGGTGTGATGATTTTAAAATGTCTATTGAGGCTCTGGCGAATGGACTTAAAGTTGGTTTTTTAGACTTTGACGTTTCTTATGGATTTAAAAAAGCTATAGGGGAATCAGGGCTTACAAAGTCATTAGTTAAAATGTCAATTTCATATTTGAAAGCCTGTGCTTATTTAATAATAGAATATCCTAAACTAATATTTACCATGCCTCTTTTTATTTTGTTTGAGGTATTCAAGTTTCCGATCAGATGTTTAAAAGTATACTTCATAAACTGAAAATAAGTAATGTTGTAATCGAAAGGGGCATTAAAATGCTGTATACAATTTTGAATTTGTATTTAGGAGCAAATTTTCTTTTTCCAAAAGATTTTTTGATTCTGCAGCAAATTACATTGTTTCAATCCTTTTTATTATTTGCAATTTCTTTACCTGTAGGTTCAATTTTTATTCGTTTGGGTAATTCAAATTTGGAATACTTTAAAACTTTAATTGGTGGAACAGTATTATTTAGAGGTCTAATAGGAACATTGTCAATATTGGTATTTAATGTTTATTTGCATTATGCAGGTTATGCAATTAGTGACATTGGAACTATTGCTCTAGGTCTTCTACCTACTTTAATAAGCTCAGTTTTCTTTATAGATATTATTCCGCACATCTTCAATTTTGAAGGACGTAAAAACTGGGAACTAATTACAGTTTATAGTCTGTTTTTTATTGTAAAATGTCTAACTATAATTGTTTTTAAATCTATTTGTTTAAAAATATTAATAGAGTTTTTTGAATCAATAGTTCTTGTCTTTTGGGTTAATTTAACATACTTAAAAGGAATCTTTCAATTTAGCTTAATTAAATCCTCTTTTAAAAGATTGTTAAAAATGATTAGATTTTCAACAGGATTGTATTTAAATGGTATTTTGTCAGTTTTTATTTTAAGGATTGATCAATTTGTGTTAATTAATTTTATTGATAAATCAACTCTAAGCAAATATATGTTAATCGTCTCAATTTCTAGTTTGTTTTTAATTCCAATGACCCTATTGGGAGAGAGATTAGCATTTACAATTACAATGGCTAAAACACAATCAAAGGCAATATTTAAGGAGAAATCAGTTAAATCTTTATTAACATTTACTTTGTTGAGTTTAGTGTTATATATAATATTTGCAGGGATATTTACTCATGTTAGTTCCATTTTTTTTAAGAGAAATTTAGATGATTTATTTATTGTGGGTTTAATTTTAGGATTTTCTATAGTTTCTAATTCAATTGGAATGGTGTTAGGGCAAATAAACACGACAATTAATGATGGAGTTTATACGATGAAAAGGAGTTTTATAGGGTGTATTTGCATGTTTATTGGGGTAAATATAGGTTTTAAATTATACGGAATAATTGGGGTGGCAATAGCTGCATCTTTTACACTTTTTTTAACTAACATTTTGTTTTGGTTTTTTTCTGAAAGAATACGAGAGGTTTTATTTTATCACCCGGTTCAGAAAAATATAATGTCATTAAAGGAACAAAGTAATTAAATAAAAATTAAAGTATTTTGATTTCTTCAGTGAAAAGTTTTCGATTTTTAGTTTTTATTCTTATTGTGCTTATTGAAGGCTTTATTTTATTTGCTTTATTTAATCAATCAATAGCAATAGAAGGTGATGTGGTAGCCTATCTAAATCTAGCGAGAGGTATTATTAATGAAGGAGATGTGTTTGAGCCCGCATCCTTTTTTTTATTTAAACTTATTGGATTATTTCCCTTAGAACTACACTTCCTACTTTTATTTTCTTTAGTTTATTCTTTGTCTATTTTAGAAAGCTGGGCAATATTAAAAAAAACGAACTCCATCTTATGGTTACTTTTTTTTGTTTTTTCAATTATGCCATTTGCACATGCAATTAATATAAGAACTGGTTTTGGTGCTTTTTTTATTATTTTATTTTATAATAGTTTGTGGGCTGTATTTGTTTTGCCATTTTTTCATGCCTCATTTTTGCCCTTAGTGTTAGGTTGGAAAATTAACTTTTCAAGATTTAAGTTTTTTATTGTTCTGGTAATAGGTCTATTAATTGCCTCAATTTTAATATCAATAGTATCGAATAAGCTTATTACTTACTATGGATATCTTTCTCTTGATGGAAGTATTTTAGGATTAATTACAGAAATTTTATTATTAGCATTATTCATATATTACTTTAAAAAGAAATATACAGTTAAATCTCATTTGCTTTGGAATAGAGTTCTTTATATAGTTTTGGGGGTTGCAATTATTACTATTCCCCTGGCGATTATTTCGTCTCGTTTTGTAACGTTAACATACCTTTTAATACTTATTCTTAGACTTAATTCTTTTAAAAAGAATAAAAAGAAGGGAACCATGAATGGTTTAATTTATTTGATTCTCTTTGGTAGTTTGATTGCATTTAGAATTTACAGGGTATTAACGATGTTTGGGTATGTATAATAGTTGTTTAATTCAGTATTTTATTAAAGAAAAAATTGTTGAAAATGAAAACAACGGCTTCTATTGTTTTATACAATAATAATGTTGAGGAGCTGACTTATGTAGTCAGTTGTGTATTAAAATGCAAGTTTATTGATAAGTTGTATTTAATCGACAATTCCCCTAAAAGTCTATCCCAAAGTTTTAGAGTAGATGAAAGAATTGAATTTATCTTTAATAATGCAAACTTAGGATATGGTAAAGCACATAATATTGCCATTCAAAAATCAAAAGGATTAAGTAAGTATCATTTAATTTTAAATCCTGACATTTCATTTTCTGAAGGCACATTGGAATCCATATATAACTTTATGGAGCAAAATCCAGATGTTGGACAATTGATGCCCAAAATACTCTATAATGATGGAGAAATACAACGTTTATGTAAACTACTACCTACTCCATTTGATTTAATAGGGAGACGCTTTTTTAAGCATTCAGGATGGGCTCAAAAGCGTAATCAGAAATATGAGTTATGTGGCTTTAGTTATGATAAGATCATAAATACACCTTGTCTTTCAGGTTGCTTTATGTTTTTTCGTAATGAAATATTGCAAGAATCAGGTGGTTTTGATCCTAGGTATTTTATGTATTTGGAAGATTATGATCTAACCAGAAGGGTGCATAAATTGACAAAAACAATCTTCTATCCTGAAGTTCAGGTATTTCATGGATTTAAGAAGGAGTCTTATTCTAATCCTGTTTTGTTAAAGCATCATATTCGTTCAGCTATTAAGTATTTCAATAAGTGGGGTTGGGTATGGGATAAAGATCGAGATGAATTGAATAAACAGATTTTGAGGCAGGTTAGTTAATATTAGATTAAAGACATAATGAAAAAAGCACTACTTACAGGTATAACAGGCCAAGACGGAGCATATTTAGCTGAATTTTTATTAAAAAAAGGATACGAAGTGCACGGCATCAAACGCCGCTCTTCATTGTTCAATACCGATCGAATTGATCATCTATACCAAGATCCACATGAAGAAAATGTGCGTTTTAAATTGCATTACGGAGATTTAAGTGATTCAACCAATTTAATTCGGATTATTCAGGAAGTACAACCGGATGAGATTTACAACTTAGGAGCGATGAGCCATGTAAAGGTTAGTTTTGATACTCCGGAGTACACCGCTAATGCAGATGGTATAGGTACTTTGCGTATCTTGGAGGCTATTCGTATTTTAGGATTAGAGAAAAAGACTAAAATTTACCAGGCCTCTACTTCTGAGTTGTATGGATTGGTGCAGGCAGTTCCTCAATCAGAAACCACACCTTTTTACCCGCGTTCTCCCTATGCAGTTGCTAAAATGTATGCCTATTGGATTACGGTAAACTACCGCGAAGCTTATAACATGTTTGCTTGTAACGGCATTCTGTTTAACCATGAAAGCCCGTTACGAGGAGAAACCTTTGTAACTCGTAAAATTACCCGCGGTACTGCAAAAATAGCCATGGGCTTACAAGACAAATTATACTTAGGCAATTTGGATGCGAAGCGCGATTGGGGACATGCTAAGGATTATGTAGAAGCAATGTGGTTAATCTTACAACAAGATAACCCGGAAGATTATGTAATTGCAACTGGGGTTACTACGACTGTTCGGGATTTTGTTCGTATGTCATTTGCCGAAGTAGGCATGGAAATCGAATTTAAAGGGGAAGGTGTGGATGAAAAGGCTTACGTAGTTTCATGCTCAAATCCTGATTATATTATTACCGAGGGAACTGAAGTTATAGCTGTTGATCCTCGTTATTTCCGTCCTACAGAAGTGGATTTATTGATTGGTGATCCTACAAAATCTAAAACTAAATTAGGTTGGGAACCTAAATACGATCTTCCGGCGTTGGTGAAAGAAATGATGGTAGCAGATGTAGAGCATTTCCGTAAAGAAAAAATGTTGGCTGATGCGGGTTATGCAGTGAAAAATCAATATGAATAGTCCCGAAGGACAATGAATAGCTCTGTGTAATCTCTGAGGTGAAACAATTAATCAGGAGTTGCACAGAGTTTGTAAATAATAAACTTTGAAAGCGGAAAGCATCTACATCCCTTGAAGCAGGAATTGCTAAAGTTTATGAAGAAATAAAGGACACTATCTGGAATTAAATTCTTAAATAAATTCTATGGACCCTGCAAGTTCGTAATCATTCAGGTTAGCGACCTTCAATCTTTCCTGTTTGTATTTAGGAATACTTCCAAATTAGTGGAGGAAAGATTGCAGTCGCGTTCCGGATACTCGGTCCCGCCGACCGCGGAGGCGAAAAATTGCCGAATTTGTATAAAAAAACCAGTCCATTATAAATTAAATCGTTCGAATTACCAGGCTTTGGTACAATGAACAACCGAAAAACAAGTATGACCAATACCAATAATTACGTATTAATCATGGCCGGCGGCGTTGGTTCTCGTTTCTGGCCGAAAAGCCGTGTTGAATGCCCTAAACAGTTTATCGATATTTTGGGGGTTGGTAAATCTTTTTTGCAGTTAACCGTGGATCGCTTCAAAAATGTGGCTCCACAGGAAAATATATACATAGTTACCAATGAACAATACCGTGATTTGGTAAAAGAGCAATTACCTCATTTTACTGAGGAACAGATCATTTGTGAACCTTCCCGAAATAATACCGCTCCTTGTGTTGCTTATGCTTCGTTTAAATTATTTGCCAAGAATCCCAAGGCAAATGTCGTGGTGGCTCCTTCCGATCATTTTATTTTAAAGGAAGATGTCTTTGTGGAAAAGATACAAGCAGTATTGGAATTTACAGCTTCGAATGATGCCTTGCTTACCTTGGGTATTACGCCAACCCGTCCGGATACCGGCTACGGTTATATCAATTATGAGAAAGCGGATAAGGGAGAAATCAAGAAGGTCATTCGCTTCACCGAAAAACCTAAACTGGAAAAGGCGAAAGAGTTTTTAATTTCCGGCAATTATGTATGGAATGCCGGGATCTTTATCTGGAATGTGAAGTCGGCTTTGAAAGCATTTGAACAATATTCTCCTGAAATTTATGAGTTGTTCAATGCCGGAATGGGTCATTATAATACTTCTTCCGAGAAGGTATTTATTGATGAATATTATCCAGCTTCTCCTAACATTTCCATTGATTATGCGATCATGGAAAAGGCGGATAATGTGTATACCCTGCCTGCTGATTTCGGTTGGTCCGATTTAGGAACCTGGGCCTCTTTATATGAAGTGGCCGAAAAGGATGAAAATCAAAATGTAAGCAATTCCGATCAAATTTTGAGTTTCGAGGCAGAAGGGAATATTATTCATCTTCCCGAAGGGAAAAAAGCCGTTGTTAAAGGTCTGAACAATTTTATTGTGGTGGATGATAAAGATGTGCTGTTGATTTATCCCAAGGAGCTGGAGCAAGAGATTAAAGCGGTTTCTGAGCAAGTGGCATCAATGTAATTGTAAATATGAATTATTCATTGATTTTCAGTCGAAGATGGAAAGTTTAGCAAATTTGTAATAATGAAGTTTGGTTTTAGATGAGCATACTGTTAATGCAATCTTAGGTATTTTTAAGAAATATCCTGAAATTGAAAAAGTCTTGATCTATGGATCCAGGGCCATGAATAGGCACAAACCATCTTCGGATATAGACATGACACTAGCAGGAGATCAGCTTGATCTTTCACAATTGTTAAAGTTGGAGAATGAGCTTGATGTTTTGCTGTTGCCGTATAAAATAGATCTTTCATTATTCAGACAAATAGACAATCAGGATTTGATCGATCATATTAACCGAGCTGGAGTAATTTTCTATGAGAAGCGCAAAACCAATGATTAGTCTTTTTCCTCGCGAACCCTACCCAAGAAGAGATTTTCGAACACATCTCACATCGTTTACAAACTGAATGATTATGTCGTGCTTAATAGTATCAAACTAATAAAGCTTTATGTTATTGCTGTAACAATCCTATTATCTTAACCATAATGGGATTTGTTTTTTGATGCAATCTATTGATTATAAGGGAATTGTTTTTTAGTTTTTTTGGTAATTAAACCTTCAAGTATTTTTCACCTCAAAGTTAAAATGTTTAACTTTGAGCAAAATTATAAGTATACCTAAATGAAATTAATCTAAACCAAACCATCACATCTATGTTTTTATATCTACTTATCTTTTTTACTAGTTTATTGGTGGTGAGTTTCTCAATTCCATCCATTATATATGTAGCGTTTCGAAAAAGGCTGTTCGATGTTCCTACAGAGGAACGGAAAATACATACAAAAATCATCCCCAACTTAGGCGGTATATCCATTTTTACAGGCTTTTTATTCTCCACCTCCTTATTTATTAACAGTTCGCTTTTGCCTCAGGCGGGTTTAATACTTGCTGCCGGTATTATTTTATTTATAGTTGGCTTAAAAGATGATCTGGTTGGTTTAAGCCCTCTGAAAAAATTAGGTGCGCAAATTCTTGCCGGTTTAATTTTAGCAATATTGGCAGATATTCGCATTAATAGTTTTCATGGAGTTCTGGGCATAAATGAAATTTTTTATCCCTTAAGTATTGCCTTTACTGTTTTTGCTGTTGTAGGTATTGTCAATGCCTTTAACTTAATTGATGGAATTGATGGACTGGCTGGAAGTTTAGGAGTAGTTATATCCATTTGTTTTGCGCTTTTATTTCATTTAATGGGTAATCAGGGATGGGCGTACATGGCAATTGCAATGGCAGGGGCGCTGGTAGGATTTCTCATGTATAATATTTCACCGGCAAAAATATTTATGGGCGATACAGGCTCCTTATTAGTCGGCATGTTTGTGGCCATATTTAGTATTAAGTTTGCTGCTTATAGCAGTGACAATTTGTTAGTTATTAACGGATTTGAATTGAAGTCGCCGTTGGCCTTAACTGTTTCGATTCTGATTGTGCCCTTATTTGATACACTACGGGTCTTTACTTTACGCATATTAAACAGCGATTCCCCGTTTAAAGCCGATCGTAATCACATGCATCATCGCTTAATTGATCTTAACCTTTCTCATACCATTGCTACACTAATTCTTGTTGGAGTAAGTGTTGCTTTTTTTGCAGTTGCGCTAGCTTTACAGCATATCGGCAATGTTCAATTATTGATTACACTAGCCATGCTGGCACTTCTTTGCAATTCCTTATTAACTTTATACATTCATCAGCGAAAGCGCAAATTGGAGGACGACGCCAAAATGACTATGTTGAATCCTATTGAAAATCAGCGATTTGTAGAGTCAGTAATAGAGCGGATCAAACAAGATTAAAATTCTTTTTTAAAAATTAATTCCAGAATTCATACCTGTGAAAATTTGCCTTCGTATTTTAGTTGTTTCTATTTTAGCGCTTTATTCATTTTCTGCAATTGCTCAAACCACAACCAATTTAGGTACTTATGTTTCGGTTATTGAAGCTAAACAACTGTACACGGATTTGCTGCCTCGACATACGTCAATACGCCCCTATTTAAAAGAAAACAAGGACTGGGCCGATACAACTACCGTTTTTGAATTTTCTGAAAAGAGAAAAAGCTTGGTTTTACGCAAACTTTTTGATGAACACTTAGTCGAATATCATCAACCTGGATATTCACTTGCTTTTGATTTTTTGCCGGATTTTCAAATTGGCAAAGAATCAGGGAATAATCAAACACTATGGTTGAATACGCGTGGGTTTTATCTTGGAGGAAGCATTGGTAAAAACTTTAGCTTTTATACCACTTTCTATGAAAATCAAGGTGTTTTTCCTGCTTATGTAAAAAGTTTTGCGGATAGCAATAGAGTTATTCCTGGTCAAGGTGAAGTTCGCCCGTATGGTAATGGTGGTTTTGATTATGCTTATTCTGCAGGCCGGTTATCTTACACTCCTTCTAAATTCTTCAATTTTGATCTTGGCTATGATCGCAATTTTCTAGGTGATGGATACCGCTCGCTTTTGTTATCGGATGTTACAACTCCCTATCCGTATTTTAAAGTAACAACTACTGTTGGGCCTCTGAGGTATTGGGTAATGTGGTCACAGCTGATTGATATGCGTGCACCGCAATTTTCTTATGATACTGGTTACCGAAAGAAATGGGGTGTATTTCATTACTTGGATTGGAATGTTTCGAAAAAAGTTTCAATCGGCTTATTTGAGAATATTATATGGCAGGATGCTGACTCAACAGGAAAGAGGGGTTTTGACTGGAGTTACATGAACCCGTTTATTTTTCTGCGCCCGGTTGAATTTGCGAACGGCTCTCCTGATAATGCCATGGTCGGAATTAATGCAAAGTATAAAGTTTTGAAAAAGACTTCAGTTTATGGACAGTTTTTTCTGGATGAATTCAAGGAGTCAGAGCTTTTCAGTGATAAAGGATGGTGGGCAAATAAGTGGGGTGCACAAATCGGATTTAAGTCATTTGATATCTTCAAGGTAAATAACCTCTATGCGCAAGGAGAGTTTAATACAATAAGACCTTATACCTCTTCTTCCCGCACCAGTTTGATTAATTACGGTCATTACAATCAGCCATTAGGGCATCCTTGGGGAGCTAATTTTAGAGAATTGCTTGGTATTATTAATTATACCTGGCAACGCTTTGATTTTAGAGGGCAACTTAGCTATGGCAACTATGGATTAGATGCTCCGGGAGACAATTTTGGTAAAAACATATTTTTGTCGTACGATACACGTGAAAGTGACTATGAGAATCACATCGGACAAGGTATTTTTACTCATCTTTATTTTGGCGATTTTAAAACCAGTTATATTTTTAATCCCAAATACAACTTAAGATTAGAGCTGGGCTTAGCTTATAGAAGAGAAAAAAATGACCTTGCAGATAATAAAGCTACAATCATTTCATTTGGGTTGCGCAGCTCCTTCAGGAATCTATATAATGATTTTTAATAGTATCAGAATTATATCAAAACAAAAAAACGCTCGTTTTATCATGAAAACGAGCGTTTTTTATATTCTTAATTCTTTTTTATATCGCCATTAACTTAGCGGAATGTTCACCGGCAAGTTCTTTCACCGTTTTTATGATCGCTGCAGCGTCGTAATTACATTCATTGTATAATTCAGGTTGTTCACCATGTTCAATAAACCGATCTGGAATTCCCAGGCGTTTTACTTGAGCATTGTAACCGTGATCTGACATGAACTCCAGCACCGCGCTACCCATGCCGCCAACTAAACAGCCATCTTCAACTGTAACTATTTTCTTGTATTTGTTAAATACTTCATGCAACAGATTTTCATCTAAAGGCTTTACAAAACGCATATCGTAATGTGCCGGAGAAATGCCTTCAGCGTTTAATTCTGAACAAGCTTTTACTGCGTAATTGCCAATGTGGCCGATTGTAAGAATTGCAATTTCTTCTCCATCACAAATTTTTCGTCCTTTACCCACTTCAATTGCCTGCATTGGTCGTTTCCAATCGGTCATAACACCATTGCCTCTAGGGTAGCGGATCACGAATGGGCCCATGTTTTCTTGTTGAGCCGTAAACATCAAATTGCGCAGCTCTTCTTCATTCATTGGGGCTGAAACCACGATGTTGGGTATACAGCGCATATAAGCAAGATCGTAAGCGCCATGATGGGTAGCTCCATCGGCTCCCGCAATGCCGGCACGGTCAAGACACATAACCACATTTAGTTTTTGTATTGCAACATCATGGATCACCTGGTCATAGGCTCTCTGCATAAATGATGAATAAATATTACAGAACGGAATCATGCCTTGTGTGGCCAATCCGGCAGAAAAGGTAACTGCATGCTGTTCAGCAATCCCAACGTCAAAAGCACGATCAGGCATTGCCTTCATCATTATATTTAAGGAAGAACCACTAGGCATAGCAGGAGTGATGCCCATAATCTTTGGATTCTTTTCTGCTAATTCAACAATTGTATGTCCGAAAACGTCCTGGTATTTTGGAGGCTGAGGCGCAACTGTAGCCGACTTCTTAATTTCTCCGGTTATTTTGTCAAATAAACCGGGTGCATGCCACTTGGTTTGATCTTGTTCGGCAAGTGCATAGCCTTTACCTTTTACAGTTATGCAATGCAATAGCTTGGGGCCTGGAATATGTTTAAGATCTTCAAGTACTTTAGCTAAGTGAGCAACATTGTGGCCGTCAATGGGGCCAAAGTACCTGAACTTAAGAGCCTCAAAGAAGTTACTTTGTTTAAGTATCGACCCTTTGATCGACTTTTCAACCTTTTTTACGATTTCCCTGGCATTTGGTCCGAATTTGCTAATTGGGCCTAGCACTTTCCAAACATCCTTCTTTAATTTATTGTAAGATTCGGAAGTGGTAATATCAGTGAGGTATTCTTTCAAGGCCCCTACATTAGGGTCAATGGCCATGCAGTTATCATTCAAAATCACTAAAAGATTTGAATTTTCAACGCCGGCATGATTCAAGGCCTCAAACGCCAGACCGGCAGTCATGGAGCCGTCGCCAATAACGGCAATATGCTGACGATCTTTCTCATTTTTATAATGAGATGCTACCGCCATGCCTAATGCTGCAGAAATTGAAGTAGAAGAATGCCCCACCCCAAAAGTATCGTATTCGCTTTCTGTACGTTTTGGGAAGCCACTTATTCCACCGTAAAGACGATTAGTATGGAAAAGATCTCTGCGTCCGGTAAGGATTTTATGCCCGTAAGCCTGATGGCCAACATCCCAAACCAGTTGATCATAAGGAGTATCAAAGATATAATGTAATGCAACACTGAGCTCAACAACTCCTAAACTGGCTCCAAAATGCCCTCCATTAACAGAAACAACATCAATAATATACTGCCTTAATTCTTTACACACTTCCTCTAGATCTTCTACCTTCAGTTTCCTGAGGTCGGCGGGATAGTTGATTTTTTCTAATAATGGTCCAGCTTCAACCTGCATTTTTATATTTTTAATTTATATAAGCTGAAAAAATAGAACAACAAGGTTATTTATGTTGAGCAAAAACTAGTCTTTATTCTTGTGTCTTGATTCTTTCGCCTTAAAATAAGGTAGCAAATATAATACTTAACCTCGAATGTGTTTCATTAGTTTTTTATATCGGATTGAATAACATAAACCTGATTGATGGAAAAACCTTTCTTGGGTTTAATTGAAGCGCTTAATTTTTGGAAAAATTACCTGCTTGATTATGAATGCGGAAAGCTATTTTTGCGACTGATAATTTTAGACGTTTTGAGTTTCGAAATTAAGTTACCGCAGTTTGAGGGTCCGTTCGATTTACTTCTCTTCTTCATTGAAAGGGATGAGCTGGATATTCATGATATTCCTATTGCCAGAATTACCAATGATTTCTTGGGATATATACATCAATTGCAGGCGCTTAATATTGAATTAGCAAGTGAATTCATTCTTGTAGCTGCAACGCTCATGCGCATTAAGGCTAAATTATTAATTCCTCGTCCGGAATTGGATGCTGAGGGTAATGAAATTGATCCGCGAAAAGATTTAATTCAAAAACTGCTCGAGTACAAAAAATATAAAGCGGTTCTTGCTGAATTTCACCATTTGGAAGAAGAACGCTTTAAACAGGAACGGCGTGGTAACATTGCAAAAGAATTACAGGAAATTGCCTCCCAGGCAGCTCCGGGAGAGGAATTGCAAACACTGGACCTCTACCGCTTATTAATGGTTTACGAACGTGTCGTAGCTCGTTATAATAACGATCAAAAAAAAGTAGTACATACCGTTGTTCAGTATCCCTATACGATTGAACAGCAAAAAAAAGCAATTTTAGCCATGTTTGCTGCTGCCGATCGCGTGAGTTTTGAGTCGGTCTTGTCGGCTAGTAAAGATAAAGTTCAGTTAGTTTATAATTTCCTGTCCATACTTGAATTGCTTCAGCAGCAAATGCTCGACATAAACATCGGTTTAGGTTTTAATAATTTTTGGTTGAGCCGAAAAGTGACCGTTGATGAATCTGTTGAGGAAATGGAAAAATAAATCCCGTCAAAACAATGCTTTTCTGCTGTCAAATTAACTTCAGAAAAAAAGTATTAAAATAATTGTCTGTGAGTTAGTAAATTCGCGGCTTCTTTTAATACTTATCATGACACGCGACAAACTCATTTTTGATCTTATTGCAGAAGAAGCAGAGCGCCAAGAAGAAGGCATTGAACTGATTGCTTCTGAAAATTTCACCAGCAAGCAGGTAATGGAAGCTCAAGGTTCTTGCCTTACCAATAAATACGCTGAAGGTTTACCTAAAAAACGTTATTACGGCGGCTGCGAAGTTGTTGACGTGGTTGAGCAGATTGCTATTGATCGTGCTAAACAGTTGTTTAATGCTGAGTGGGCAAACGTTCAACCGCATTCTGGAGCACAAGCAAATGCTGCTGTATTTTTGGGTGTTTTGCAAGCCGGTGATAAAATTCTAGGTTTTGATCTTTCTCATGGAGGTCACTTAACTCATGGTTCGCCTGTGAATTTCTCAGGGCGTAATTACAAGCCATTTTTCTATGGTGTAGAAAAAGAAACTGGTTTGATTAATTATGCACAAATGGAAGAAGTTGCTTTGCGTGAGCAACCGAAGTTAATCATCTGCGGAGCATCGGCTTATTCACGTGATTGGGATTACGCTCGTATTCGTGCTATTGCAGATAAAGTAGGAGCGTTGGTTTTAGCTGATATTTCACATCCTGCCGGTTTAATTGCTCGTGGTTTGTTAAATGATCCGTTACCTCATTGTCATATTGTAACAACCACTACTCATAAAACGTTACGCGGTCCACGTGGAGGTATGATCATGATGGGTAAGGATTTTGAAAATCCTTGGGGATTGAAAACTCCTAAGGGTGAAATTCGAATGATGTCGTCAATTCTTGATGGTGCTGTTTTTCCTGGTACTCAAGGTGGCCCGTTAGAGCACGTGATTGCAGCTAAAGCAGTAGCTTTTGGTGAAGCATTAAGCGATGAGTACTTTGAGTACATTATGCAGGTTAAAAAGAATGCTGCACGTATGGCCGAAGCATTTGTTAAACGTGGTTATGAAATCATTTCAGGCGGAACCGATAATCATATGATGTTAATTGATTTGCGTAATAAAGGCATTACTGGTAAAGCTGCTGAAGCTGCATTGGTACTTGCAGATATTACAACAAATAAAAACATGGTTCCTTTTGATGATAAATCACCATTTGTAACTTCTGGTTTCCGTGTAGGAACAGCAGCTGTTACTACGCGTGGAATGAAAGAAGAACACATGGATGTAATTGTGGAATTGATCGATCGCGTATTGATGAATATCGATAATGAAGATGAATTGGCAAACGTGAAAGACGAGATCAATGATTGGATGGAAGAATTTCCTCTGTACAGATAGATAAAAAATAAATGCTATTAATATTAAAGGCGATCAATGAGAATTGGTCGCTTTTTTTGTGGAATAAATTTCGGAAAAGCTATAAAAGAAAAAGGGGCCAACATTGTTAGCCCCGTTTTCTTCTAAATTTTACGCTCTCTGTAAGTCTTTTACGCGCACAAAATCAAAAGGTTACAAAAAAATGAATTATTATAAATAAAGAATTAATCTCATCTGAAGGTAGGGCATAAAAAAAAGAAAGCAAGATTAACATGTGCTAATCTCGCCTTCTATCTAAATTTACGCTCTCTGCTAGTCTTTTACGCTAAAAAAACGAAAAGGTTACTTTTTTTGTAAATTCTCTGTCAAGAAAAAGTAAAATGAAATCGGATAGAAGGAGTGCACGTGGAGTCAGGGTAGGGTATAAAAAAAGAAAGCAAGATTAACTTACGCTAATCCCGCCTTCTATCTAAATTTACGCTCTCTGTGTAACTTTTACGCTTGTAGTATTAAAAGGTTACATAAATTTTAAAAAAAATATTTAATTTTTTGTGATTAACTGAAGGTCAGTGCTGATTTGTGTGGTAAGATAAGATAGGTTATTTGGCATAAGAAATTACAACAATACTTACCTTTTTACAGCCTGCATTTAGTAATACTTCAGCACACGATTGTAAGGTTGAGCCTGTGGTTACTACATCATCTGCTATTAAAATATGCTTTCCTTTTACAAACTCAGGATTATCTACCGCAAAAATGTTCTCTACATTCTCAAAGCGTTGAAATCGATTTTTTCGGGTTTGTGTTTCCGTAGCTAAAATCTTTTTGAGGACGTTCTCATTTATTTCAAGGTTCATTGAAGTGCTTAGTCCTTGTGCAAAAGAATTAGCTTGGTTATATCCTCGTATTTTAAGTTTGGATTGGTGAAGTGGGACAGGGATAATCAGGTCAATGTTTTTAAAGGCGTTCGAAAGTTTTAGTTGATGGCCATAAATTTTTCCGATTTTTTCGCCAATGGCCTTGTTGCCTTTGTATTTAAGCTGATGCAAAAGATTTTGAACTTTTCCTCCCTTTCTGAAATAAAAACAAGCTGCGGCATTTTCGATGTGTACTTTACCCCAAAATTGTTTAGCAACAGCGTTTTCAGGATCATGGTGAAAGTTGGTGTACGGTAAATTATGTAAACAATAGGTACAGATTAATTCTTCTCCACGAAATAGATTATTGCCACAAGCCTGGCAAAGTTCGGGGAAGAGCAATGCTGCAAAATCTGATAAATAGGTTTTTATCAAAGTGGAAAGTTTGAGTTTTTTAAGTTAAAAATTTTAATTTAAATTTAAAGCTCAAACTTTTACTGAAAATTATGAAGAATTACTATTAGACTTAAATCTGTGGGTCGAAGACTCAGGACTGCAAACTGCCTTCTTTTTGCTTAACCGCTAACTGTCCGCAAGCGGCATCAATATCCTTACCTCTGCTTCTTCTAATGTGTACGTTCACATTGTGTTTACGCAAATGATTGGCAAAAGCATCCAGTTTATCTTCTCCGGTATTTTGAAAAGCGGCGAAGGCGATAGGGTTGTATTCGATAATATTGACTTTACAAGGAACTTTTTTGCAGAATTTTACCAGTTCTGCAGCATCCTTGATTTCATCGTTAAAGTTTTCAAATACGATGTATTCGAAAGTGATAGGGTTTTTAGTTTTGTGGTAAAAGTATTGAAGCGCCTCAGCCAATGCACTCAATGAGTTTTGCTCATTAATAGGCATGATTTCATTACGCTTTTCGTCATTCGCCGCATGTAGTGATAATGCAAGATTAAACTTCACGTTATCATCACCTAATTTCTTAATCATTTTGGCAATACCGGCAGTGGAAACGGTAATACGTTTGGCTGCCATATTTAAACCATCTTCAGATGTGATACGCTCTACCGATTTCATCATGTTGGCATAGTTAAGCAAAGGTTCGCCCATGCCCATGTACACAATGTTGCTCAACGGAATCCCGTAATTCTCCTTTGCTTGTTTATCGATCAACACTACTTGATCATAAATTTCATCCGCATTCAGGTTTCGTTTACGGTCCATGTAGCCGGTGGCACAAAACTTACACGTTAAACTGCAGCCCACTTGTGAGGATACGCAAGCTGTCATACGATCTTCTGTAGGAATCAATACGCCTTCAATGATATTGCTATCATACAACTTGAAGGTGTTTTTGATCGTTCTGTCAGAGCTGATTTGTTGATGATCCAGCTTTACCGCATTAATGGTAAAGTTTTGAGTAAGTTTTTCACGCAACTCTTTGGAAAGGTTGGTCATTTCTTCAAAGCTCCAGGCAGATTTTTTCCATAGCCATTCGTACACTTGTTTTGCCCTAAACGCCTGTTCGCCCATTTCAGTAAACAGCTTTTTAAGATCATCTAATGCATATGAACGTATATCTTTCTTTGCCAAAACCTTTTCCATGGCGCAAAGGTAATAATTTTACTGATACTGATTAGGGTCAATTAATAATGTAACTAATTAACTATCATTGGATTGGTTTTCTAAATAGAATCTTTACAATGCTTATTCTAAATAAGAATTATCTTTGAAAGATGCGCAAAATCACAGCCGATTGGATATTTACCCTTGCTACTGAACCTCTTAAGAACGGAGTTGTGATCCTTGATAATCAGGGGACTATTCTTGATTTGTTACCCAATGCTCAGGGTTTGGAAGAGGTTGAAAAGCTAAACGGAGTGCTTTGTCCAGGGTTTATTAATGCTCATTGTCACCTCGAGCTTTCTCATTTGCGAGATAGGTTACCTCAGAAAACCGGCCTGGTTACTTTTATAAAAAACGTTCAGCAATTTCGTAATGCGGCAGATGAAGAAGTGTTGTCGGCCATTGAAAAAGCGGAAACCGAAATGATCGCAAACGGAATCGTTGCGGTAGGCGATATCTCTAATTCATCTATTTCTTTCTCACAAAAACAGAAATCGAATTTACGTTACCATACTTTTGTAGAAGTATTCGGCTTTAACCCTGAAAGTGCTGAGGCGATTATTGAAAGGGCAAATAACTTGCTTCGTGCAGCTCCGCAAACAGCATCTGTAACGCCGCATGCACCCTATTCGGTATCTGAAAAGTTGTTCAAATTAATTTCTAACTCCGAACTTTCAATCCGAAACCCACAACTATTATCTATTCACAATCAGGAAACCATTGAGGAAACTAAATTCTTTGAAGATAAATCAGGTGAGTTTTTGGACTTATATAAAACCTTCGGCCTGGATATTTCTTTCTTTCAATCTTCGGGGAAGACTTCCTTGCAAACTTATTTGCCTTGGCTCGGACAGGCTAAGACATTGTTGGTGCATAATACTTTTTCCAGCCAACAGGATATCGATTTTGCAAAGGCTAGGGGCGAAAACTATTTTTGCCTTTGTCCGAATGCGAATTTGTTCATTGAAGATGCATTGCCCGATATGCAATTATTGATGAAGAACCAACTACCGTTAGTAATCGGTACCGACAGTCTTTCGTCGAATACAAGCTTATCGATTTTGGATGAACTGAAAACACTTCAGCATCATTTTTTAGAAATTAATCTGATTAGTATGCTTAATTGGGCGTGTAAAAACGGAGCAAGGTTTTTTGGTTGGGATGATTTAGGAACCATTGAAAAGGGAAAACGCCCCGGCTTGAATCTTATACAGAACTTGGAAAACTTATCGCGAGCTGATGAGGTTAAGTTGACAGCAGCTTCCAGTGTAAAACCAATAAAACTATGCAAGAATTACTTTTAGTTGATCATCAGGATAATGTAATTGGCTACGGTGAAAAGCTGTCGGTTCATCAAAAAGGTGAACTCCATCGTGCGTTTTCAATTGTGGTGTTCAACTCCAAAGGAGAGTTGTTGTTGCAAAAACGTGCGAAGGACAAATATCATTCGGGCGGTTTATGGACAAATGCTTGTTGCAGCCACCCATTAAAAGATGAGGAACTTGAAGATACGCTCCATAAAAAGTTAATGGGGGAAATGGGATTTGATTGTGAATTGCATTTCCTTTATAAGTTCATTTATCGCTCAGTATATGAAAACGGGCTTACTGAACATGAATATGATTATGTATACGTTGGGAGCTTTGATGGCAAGCCAAACCCGGATCCGGAAGAAGCCGAAGATTTCAAATGGATGAAAGTGGAGAATATTAAATTGGATATCCTTCAGCATCCTGAGACATATTCAAGCTGGTTTAAACTTATCATTACTGAACTCGACCAGTATTCACAGCAGATTCATAAACTGATTTTCTAATTTCGAATTCACTTGTCCCCTAAGTAAAAAGTTTTAGGCTACATATATGTATCTATGAGCTATCTGAAAAGAATTACAATACTTAGAAATCTATGAAACATAAAAACATACAGGTTATTGGTAAAGTACAAGGCGTGTATTTTAGAGCCAGTACAAAAACTGCTGCCGAGCAAATCGGGGTAACAGGTTTCGTGAAAAACCTGGAAGACGGGTCGGTTTATATAGAGGCAGAGGGAACGGAGAAGCAATTGGAACAACTGATCAATTGGTGCCATAAAGGCCCTGACAGGGCAAAAGTAGAAGCTGTAAGAACCGCTGATGGTCCTTTGCAGAATTTTACAACCTTTGAAGTGGTTAAAAAGTCTATTTTTGGATTCTGATTAAAAAACCAGTTACATTGTCGGTATTAAAAAAATTTGCAGGCCAAACGGCTATTTACGGATTGAGCAATATCCTTTCACGCATGCTCAACTTTGTTCTAACCCCATTATATACAGGTGTTTATTCTACAGGTGTTTACGGTGTTTTTACTATCATGTACTCTTATGCATCTATCCTCAATGCCATTCTGGCCTATGGGATGGAGACTACTTATTTCAGGTATCTGCATAAAGAAAAAGATAAAGAACTAGTTTATAGCAATTCATTTTTTGGGGTTGCCTCGGTAGCAGTCTTGTTTCTTATACTAGGTTTATCTTCTGTCGGGCATATTGCAAACTGGCTGCAAGAAGTCAATACATCGATTAATTATGCGCCCTTTGTTCGGTATTTTATATGGATTTTGGCAATTGATGCGATTTGTGTTATCCCATTTGCAAAGCTGAGGGCTGATGAGCGTCCATTGCGATATGGCGTTATTAAGATTGTGAACATTTCTATTTTCATTGCGCTGAATTTATTGTTCCTCCTTATTATTCCGGCTATTATTAAGCATAAATGGCCAATGCATGAATTCCTTGAACGTCATTATCAATCGAATTGGATAGGGTATGTGTTCATTTCAAACCTAATTGCGAATACTATAACTTTGATCCTGCTTCTGCCTGAAATCATGAAAGTGAAATTCAGGTTTAGTATGGATATGTTTGGAACCATGCTCAGTTATAGTTGGCCAATTTTGATTGCTAACATTTCTTTCATCATCAATGAAAATCTTGATAAAATTTTATTGAATAATTACCTCCCAGCTAACATAAGAATAAGTGAAGTTGGTATTTATGGCGCTTGTTGTAAACTCGCGATTTTCATGAATATTTTCATTCAGGCATTTAGGCTGGGGGCCGAACCGTTCTTTTTTAGTCATTCAACAAATGCAAATGCTCCCAAAACTTACGCAACCATTATGAACTATTTTGTGATTATGGTTTGTGTGATTTTTGTTGGATTGATGGCTAACCTTGAAATATTAAAATATTTCCTTGGATTGAAGCACGGGAAAGCGTTTTGGGTCGGCCTGCCGGTTGTTCCGATCTTATTGCTGGCTTATGTGTGTTTGGGCATTTATATGAACCTTTCGGTATGGTATAAGCTATCTGATCAAACCCGTTATGGCTTCTACATTTCGGCAGTGGGAGCGATTCTTACCATAATCCTTAATATCATCTTCATTCCTAAGTTCAGCTACATGGCTTCAGCATGGACTACCTTCATAGCCTATTTTACGATGATGGCGCTTTCGTATATTTTAGGCCAAAAAAATTACCCTATACCCTATAAGCTGAAGGATGCACTGTTATACATCGGAAGCTCTGTTTTACTTGTGGTTTTGTCGTATAAAGTATTTAATAACAACATTTGGACAGGGAATCTCTTGTTTCTTTCTTTTATCGTATTTGTATTTTTCAGGGAGAAAGATAATATTAGGAGACTAATCAGGGCTTAAACAAGAATGCTGAGTAAATAGAATTGATTAAAAAATAAACAAACAATACATTGAAAATTAGAGTTATAAACGAGTCCAATAATCCTCTTCCATCGTACGAAACAGTAGCCTCTGCAGGAATGGATCTACGTGCTTTCTTGGAAGAAACGATTATTATAAAACCATTTGAACGCAAACTGATCCCTACCGGCTTATCAATGGAGATTCCGATTGGTTATGAGGCCCAAATTCGTCCTCGTAGCGGTTTAGCGTTGAAACATGGCATTACGGTACTTAACACTCCGGGCACAATTGATGCAGATTATCGTGGAGAAGTTAAAGTATTATTGATAAATTTATCTGATCAAAACTTTGTGGTAAACAGCGGTGATCGCGTTGCACAGATGATCATTGCCAGTCATGAGCAACCCGGTTGGCTTGAAGTGGAAGAGTTATCGGAAACTGAACGCGGAGCTGGTGGCTATGGCCATACAGGAATTAAATAAATCTTTATAGCAGTGGTAATACCAGGTAGATTTAGTCGTTATTTTAATTAAGGACTGAATTTATCTGGTCTCTGTTAAAAGTTTTGGATGTATAACTAAGTTAGGGTGAAATTTCAAAGAATTACCGGCCTTTTACTACTTACGGTGGCGTTTGCATCCTCTGCTGGATTGGCGCAATCTGTTAAAGCCCGCAAACAGCCTATTAGTTCCTATACATTATCGGATAGTAGCAGATACAAGACTTACTTTTTAAATGGATTGCGTGAAAAAATGTTGGGTAATACCAATGGAGCAATTCGTAACTTCTTACTTTGTATAGATGCTAATCCGAATGCCGATGCTGCCTATTATGAATTAGCTCAAACCTACCTTTCGCTTGATCAGGCCGAGCAAGCTTTACCTGTAGTTAATAAAGCCGTAAGATTAAATGCTGAACAAAGTTGGTATTTTATACTAAAAGCTAATATACAAGAACGTTTAGGTCAATATTTACAGGCAGCAGATACTTACGGGAAGATAAAAGTGCTCCTTCCTGATGATGAGGATAATTATTATGCACAAGCCAATGCTTATACTTTAGGTGGCAAGCCTGAAGAAGCCATGCGTGTTTTTAGGCAATTGGAGATTCGTTTCGGATCAAGTGATGAACTTACACTTCAGCGACAGAAATTATTTATTCGAACAGGGAACATCGCTGAGGCAACCAAAGAAATGGAAATTCTTATCAGGCAGAACCCTGATGAGTTGCGTTACTATATGATGGCTGGAGAGTTGTATGATTCCAATAATTTGCCTGAAAAAGCATTCGAAAAATACCAGCAAGCACTTAAAATTGATCCAACAAACGGCTATGTACATTTAGCCTTAGCTGATTATTATAAAGATAAAGGGAATACCATAACCGTTTTTGAAGAAGTTAAAAAAGCTTTTTTCTCAGATGATATTGATCTGGATACAAAAGTTAGGTTGATGTACTCCAACTATGTTAATCCTCGCGAACAGTCAATTAAAGCAGATGCTTTTCTGCTTTCTAATATTTTAGTTGCAAAGTATCCTAAAGAAGGACGTGTTTTTGCCATAAACGGCGACTTCTTATTCATGATTAACAGGAAAGAAGATGCCGCCGAAGCCTACAAAAAAGCAATAGCCCTGGATAAAAAAAATTATACTATTTGGGAACAACTAGCCCGCATTCAGTTCAGTATTTCTGATTATCAGGGGGTTCAGGAAACCTGTGACGAAGCTATACTTTATTATCCTGATAAAGCAATGCTCTATCTGTACAATGGAATGGCTAAAAAACAACTTGGGAACTCAAAAGAGGCAATACTAGCTTACACTCAGGGATTAACGTATTGTAACAATTCTATTGATCTGCAAACTCAATTTTATTCCAATATGGGTGATGCATATCATGCCATTGGGAATTATCAGGAGTCGGATAAAGCATATGATAAGTCCTTGGATTTAAATCCTAATAATGCGTTTGTTCTCAATAATTACGCTTTTTATTTAAGTTTACGAGGGAAAGATCTCGATAAAGCTGAACGCATGATAAGAAAGGCTAATGCACTTGAGCAAGGAAATTCATCTTATGAAGATACTTACGCCTGGGTTCTCTATAAGTTAGGCCGTTATGCAGATGCCCGTATCTGGATTGAAAAAGCTATGAGAAATAATTCAAATAGTGCTACTTTAGCCGAACATTATGGCGATATACTCTTCAAATTAGGCTATAGAGATATGGCAATTAGTAATTGGAAGAAAGCCAGGGAGTTTGGAAGCAAATCGGAGTCGTTAGAAAGAAAAATAAATGATCAGGCATTACACGATTAAACCACTAATATTACTATCACTATCTATTTCTTTATTTGCTTGCAAAGCAAAAAAAGGTATTGTTGAAAACAAACCGATAAACAAAAAGGAACTTTCAGAAGTCGAAAAAGCTAAGGTTTTATTTAATTCGAAAAGCGACAACGCTGAGCTTGCCTATGAATATTTTACGGCCAGAGGCAAAGTAGGGCTTGTGGTTGATGGCAAAACAACCAATGCAAGTCTTAATTTGAGAATGAAAAAAGATAAAGTGATTTGGGCCTCAATTGGTTTAATTGGAATAGAGGGTGCGCGTGCTTTAATAACTCCCGACAGTGTTAGAATAATTATACGTTTTGGAAATAATTCGTACTTCAATAAAAGCTTTGATTATATTCGTCAGATCACCAATAAAAACATTGATTTTAAAACCTTGCAGGCTATTCTTGTTGGTAACAAGTTGTATAACTTCACCGATAGTGCAGATCAATTCAAAATACAGGATTTATTATATGTAATTACGGGAGTAAAAGATAGTCTGCAGTATGTTTTCAATTACAACAATTACTATAAAACAGAGAGTTTTAATGTTACCAATACTGCAGTTGGGCAGAACTTGGATATCCATTATGGTGGATTTAGTACATTTGCCGATAAATTGGTTCCGCAGGAAGTGAATGCGGCAGCCACATCTGCTGGAAAACAGATTGGTTTAGAAATCAGATATAATAAAATAGGGATTAATGAACCGGTAGATTTTCCATTTTCAGTACCAAAAAGGCTTAATAAGAATTAATAATGCATTTTACATCTAAAAAAAAATTTCTTTCAGCTCTATTTATAGTTTTTCTTTTATTACTATCTGTTTCGGGGCATTCACAAAGCCGTGCAGAGTTGGAGAAGAAAAAAAAGCAATTGAATCAAGATATTGAGTACACCAATAAAATCTTGAAGCAAACGCAGAATGAAAAAAATACTTCTTTAAAGGAACTGAAAGCATTAACCAGCCAAATTAAAACGCGTGAGAAGTTGATTGGAAACATCAATTCTCAATTAAGGGTTCTCGATGGAGAAATTACCCAAAAAAATCGGAATATATCTTCCTTGCAAGCACAGTTAGAGCAACTCAAAAAGGAGTATGCTGCTATGGTGTTATTTGCGTATCGCAATCAAAATGCCTATAATAAATTGATGTTTGTTTTTGCGGCAAAAGATTTTAACCAGGCGTATAAGCGCATGAAATATCTTCAGCAGTTTGGAACGTTTCGTCGCAAGCAGGCCAATTATATTGAGTCCACTCAAAAGTCGCTGAATATTAAGGTGATGGAACTCAATACCAATAAGCAGGAGAAAAAGGGCTTGTTAACTGAAGAACAAAAGCAAAAAACAACTCTTACTGTTGAAAAAAATAAACAATCAAAAGTAGTGGGCGCATTGCAAAGCCGTGAAAAATACTTGCGCCAGCAACTTGCCCAAAAACAAAAAGAAGCACAAAAGTTAAATAAAGCTATTCAAACCGCTATTCGTCGTGAAATTGAAGAAGCGCAACGTAAAGCGGAGGAAGAAGTCCGTCGTAAGGCCGAAGCAGAGGCTAAAGCGAACGCATTAGCTGGAAACATTACCAAACCTGCAGCTGCCCCGGTCAAATCAGCAACCGGAACCAGTGCGCTGTCTGCTACTCCTGAAGCCGCTAAGCTGTCGGCCGATTTCCTGGGTAATCGTGGCCGTTTGCCTTGGCCGGTTGAACGTGGAATTATTGTGGAGCATTTTGGAACACACCCTCATCCTGTTCTTCCTAAAGTAATGGTTGAAACTCAAGGTGTTGATATTAAAACAAGCCCTGGAGCCACCATACGTGCGGTTTTTGCAGGGGAGGTATCTTTGGTTACATCGGATGGCCCTAATGTAGCCGTGTTGATTAAGCATGGAGAGTTTTTTACAGTTTATGCGAACCTTAAATCGGCCAGTGTGTCCAAAGGGCAAAAAGTTACGGTTAAACAAACAATAGGTACAATCGCTACTGATGCAGAAGGAAATACGGAGCTCGATTTTCAAATTTGGCGTGGAACCAATAAGATGGATCCGGAAGCATGGTTAGCGAATTAGTGTTTGCGAGAGATAATTTCATTTAATCTTCATAAACGATTCGTCACTTTGCTTAATCAGTAATTTATCTAAAGTCCTTACGGACAATAGGATTCAAATAAGCGCTCAGAAAAAAAAATGTAGTATATTTGTCAAAATTTTTAAACAATGTTAAACAACAGCTTATTATTTTTAAATCTAGGAACCGGCGAGCTCGTATTGATCATGTTGGTTGTTTTATTACTTTTTGGTGGTAAAAAATTACCTGAACTTGCACGCGGTCTTGGTCGTGGTATCCGTGAGTTTAAAGATGCTTCTGAAGGAATTAAACAAGAATTACACGATAGCATGAATAAACCTGCTGAGGGTAATAATTCAAATCCTAACAAGGATCAGCAATAATACGTTCAATTCACAATTCATCTTTTCAGTTTAAAGAATATTGCTTTTTTAGACATTGTACCTATACGACTCCCTGGCATCAATATTATCTGATATTGAAGGCAAATCCACATCGGTTATACAGTTAGTAGAATATCATCTTGAACGCATTGAGGAGCATAAGCACCTCAATGCGTTTATAGAAATATATACAACTGAAGCACGTGAACAAGCCAAGCTTGTTGACCAAAAAATCAAAGAAGGTAAAGCCGGAAAGCTTGCCGGAATGGTTATTGGATTAAAAGACAACATTTGTTATCAAGAGCATCAAGTTAGTGCCGCATCGAAAATCCTCGACGGATTCACTTCCCTTTATTCAGCTACAGTAGTTCAACGCTTATTAGAGCAAGATGCGGTTATTATCGGCCGTTTAAACTGTGATGAATTTGCGATGGGAGCATCAAACGAGACTTCATTTTATGGACCCGTATTGAATGCGGCTGATGCGACCAAAGTATCTGGAGGTTCTTCCGGAGGTTCTGCTGTTGCTGTTCAGGCAGACATGTGTCATGCTGCACTTGGCACAGATACAGGCGGTTCTGTGCGTCAACCTGCCGCTTTTTGTGGGGTAGTAGGTTTAAAGCCAAGCTATGGAAGGGTATCTCGTCATGGAATCATTGCTTATGCTTCTTCTTTCGATCAGGTTGGCCCAATTACCAAAAGTGTTGAAGATGCTGCGCTTCTGCTCGAAGTAATAGCAGGAAAAGATGAATTCGACAGTACGGTTTCTTCAGTTCCTGTGGCTGAATACTCGAAAAATCTGGCTTTCAACGGAAAAGCACGAATAGCTTATCTGAGTGAAACGCTTGAAAGTGAAGGCCTCGATCCGGAAATCAAGGCTTCTATGTTGAAAAACATGGATCTTTTGAGGAAAGATGGTCACATTGTTGAAGAGGCGCATTTCCCTTATCTTGATTACGTAGTACCTACTTATTATATACTTACAGCGGCAGAAGCATCATCCAACCTGGCAAGGTATGATGGTGTACACTTTGGATATTTAAGTCCTAACGCTAATGATTTAGAGCGTACTTATAAGAAATCACGTACAGAAGGTTTTGGGCTTGAAGTGAAACGCAGGATTATGCTCGGTGCTTTTGTATTAAGTGCCGGATATTATGATGCTTATTATGCAAAGGCGCAAAAAGTAAGACGATTAATTCGTGATAATCTAAATGATATTTTAACTAATTATGATTTCATTTTGCTCCCTAATGCCCCCACCACGGCATGGAAATTAGGAGAGAAAATGGAGGATCCGGTTGTAATGTACTTAGCTGATATTTTTACTGTTCAGGCATCTTTAGCCGGGCTGCCAGCTATTTCTATTCCGGTTGGAGATCACTCAAATGGTTTACCAATTGGGTTGCAGTTGATTGGCAGGAAATTTGAAGAAGAAAATTTACTTGCCTTTTCGAAAACATTACTGCATCTAAATAAATAACCATAACTCTAGTTTAGGCAAGTTGGGTTAAATTAATTTAATCCAACTTTTTTTTGCACTGCTCGTATAAAAAAATGCTAACCGTTTGTGTTATGCATGAATAGTAGTTGCATGTGTTTTTTGAAGTTAAACAGATCATGTAGCATATAAGGAAATTAGTCAACTAATTACATAACATGAACAGATCTTTATTCGCACTCGCCTTCCTTTCTTTACCTTTTGCGACGCTGGCCAATAGCGGAGTTCATCCTCTCAATAGTAGGAATACTAAACTCAACGGAAGCTCAATACTTGATTCTACCTTATTGGCTGATGGTGAGGTAACTAAAGAAAATTCTTCAGCTAAGCCCAAAGACACTTTATTTGTTTTATCATCCGATCCGGCAGAAGTTATTATGTCGGAAAGTGATATTATTAAGGGGAGATTGGATTCAATTAAGAGTCAGATCCCGATGGATTATAATGAATATGTACAAGCTTATATTGATTTATATATCAATAAGCGAAAAGGATTGGTGGCGCGTATGCTTGGAACGGGGAAATATTATTTTCCAATTTTTGAAAAATATTTAAGTGAAGAAGGACTGCCCATAGAGTTAAAATATTTACCCGTTATAGAGTCTGCATTAAATGCTAATGCTGTATCCAAAGTAGGAGCAACAGGATTATGGCAATTCATGTATGGTACAGCCAAAATGTACGACATGAACATGAATTATTATATTGATGAGCGTCGTGACCCAGTCGCATCAACTATCGCTGCTACTCAATTTTTGGGCGATCTTTATGATCGCTATAGCGACTGGTTACTTGCAATTGCAGCTTACAATTGTGGTCCTGGTAATGTAGATCGGGCAATTTCGAGAGCAGGAGGAAGTAACAGTTTTTGGGACATCCGTCCATATCTGCCAAGAGAAACGGCTAATTATGTTCCTGCATTTATTGCCGCAACTTACGCCATGACTTATGCTGAAGAAAATGACATTGTTGCTGAAGAACCTGAGTTTTCTTCCGAAACTGATACGGTTTTAGTTAATCGTTCTATTTCTCTCCCCAAATTAGCAAGTACCCTTAATCTTTCTGATAGTGAGTTAAAGCTCCTAAACCCGAAGTATCGTAAATTGATTGTTAAAGCTACCGCTGAAACTCCTCAAACGATTGTTTTACCAAAAGCTTCGAAAGAATTTTATGCAAGTCTTGATGCCAGTGTTCTGGATAACAGTACGGTGTCTTTATCAAGTTTTAGGGAGCATGACGATTTAAGTTACTGTAAAGTTAAAAAAGGGGATAATTTAGGTTCAATAGCAAGTAGGTATAACTGTAGTACAACAGATTTAAAAAAATGGAATGGAATGCGTTCAAATAGAATTGTTGCAGGTCAAAGACTTAAAATTTATTCTTCGCGTTCCGGTTATATGGCGATAACAAAAAACTTATCAAAAACACGCACCTATAAGGTTCGTTCAGGTGATACTTTATCAACAATTGCTGCTAAATTCTCTGGTATGACTGTTGAAAAACTAAAAAAGCTAAATAATTTGAAGAATGCGAAAAATATTCGCCCAGGAATGACGCTTAAAGTAAGCATATAAACCTTATTTTCCTTTCTATAGCTATTTTAAGGCCTTTGCATTTTTATCGCAAAGGTCTTTTTTGTTTTTTAAGAGTTGTTTTTAAAGGATTTTATTTATTCAACTAAAAGTTTTTTCCTTCTATCTTATTTGATGAATTACTAATATAACTACTTGATTTATAATCTTACTTAAAGGAAATTATTGCGCTGTTATAATAGGTTTAGAAATAGGTTGATCCTTTAAATTGTTATCAAACAACCAGGGCTTTCAATATTAAACTGTGATTGTTCAGAGTAATTTATATTTTTGGCGATTCACTAAGTAACATATACAATGAGTAAGACCTCACGTAAGCAGGATGCCCTCGATTATCACCAACAGGGCCGTCCAGGCAAAATTGAAGTTGTACCTACAAAATCAACTAATTCACAACGAGATTTATCGTTAGCCTATTCTCCCGGAGTTGCTGTACCATGTTTGAAAATAGCAGAGAATGTTGACGATGTTTATAAGTATACAGCAAAAGGTAATCTGGTTGCTGTAATAAGTAACGGAACTGCTGTTCTTGGTCTTGGTAATATTGGTCCGGAGGCAGGTAAGCCGGTTATGGAAGGAAAAGGTGTATTATTCAAGATCTTTGCAGATATTGATGTTTTTGATATTGAATTAAATGTTACTGATGTTGATGAATTTGTACGCACCGTTAAAGCTTTAGAGCCGACTTTCGGGGGTATTAATCTTGAAGATATTAAAGCACCAGAATGCTTTGAAATTGAGCGTCGTTTGAAAAACGAATTGAACATCCCTGTAATGCATGATGACCAACACGGTACAGCTATCATCTCAGGTGCAGCATTGCTTAATGCGCTTGAACTTCAGGGAAAGAAAATTGAAGAAGCAAGAATTGTTGTTTGTGGAGCTGGTGCAGCGGCGGTTTCATGTACAAAACTGTACATCTCTTTAGGAGCTAGCAAGGAAAATATCGTGATGACCGATAGCAAAGGTGTTATTCGTGCTGATCGTGAGAATCTTGATGCTTCCAAACGTGAATTTGCAACCAATAGAACAGATATATATAGCCTGGCAGATGCTATGAAGGATGCCGATGTATTCATTGGTCTTTCTACAGCAGGAACGGTTTCTGTTGACATGTTGAAAGACATGGCTCCAAAACCTATTGTTTTTGCCATGGCTAATCCCGATCCTGAGGTTCCATATGATGTGGCTATCGCTACGCGTGAGGATATTATTATGGCTACAGGTCGTTCCGATTACCCTAATCAGGTTAACAATGTACTAGGATTTCCTTATATTTTCCGTGGAGCCTTAGATGTAATGGCCACCCAAATTAATGAGGAAATGAAATTGGGGGCAGTACATGCTATTGCTGATCTTGCCAAAAAACCAGTGCCAGAGGCAGTGAACTTAGCGTATAATCAACGAAATATTGTGTTTGGAAAAGACTATATTATTCCAAAACCGCTTGATTTACGCCTGATTTCGCATGTAGCGCCTGCAGTAGCTAAAGCCGCCATGGATTCAGGTGTGGCTCGCAAACAGATTACTGATTGGGATGCTTATATTGAGTCACTGAAAAAACGGTTAGGGGTTGATGATAAGTTGATGCGCAATATTGCTCAACGCGCTAAATCTAATCCTCAGCGTATTGTATTTGCAGAGGCTGATAACTATAAGATGTTGAAGGCGGCCCAAATTGTTAAGGAAGAGGGTATTGCTATTCCAATTTTACTAGGAAAAAGAGAAAAAATCCAAAGTATTATTGCTGAATACAGTCTTGAATTGGATGATGTACAAATCATTGATCCACGGGATCCGTCTACTGATGTAACAAAATTTGCGGAGAATCTTCTCGAAAAACGTCAGCGTCGCGGAATGACATTGTACGAAGCTAATAAGTTATGCCGCGATCGTAATTACTACGGTTCTTACATGGTCGAGCTTGGTTTGGCAGATGGTATGATTTCAGGTTTAACTAAGAACTACAAAGACGTTATTAAACCAGCACTTCAGGTAATTGGAACAGATCCGAATGTGAAAAAGGTGGCAGGTATGTACATGATGCTATCGAAGAAAGGACCTTTGTTCTTTGCTGATACTACCGTGAACATGAATCCAAGTGTTAACGAAATTGTTGATATTACGGTTATGCTTAACCAAGCTGTAAATCGTTTCAACATTAAGCCTAGAATTGCATTACTTTCTTATTCTAATTTTGGTTCAAGTGAAGGAGAGGAAGCTGTAAAAATGCGTGAAGCTGCCGAAATTCTTCACCGCGAGTACCCTGGAATTTTAGTTGATGGAGAAGTGCAGGCCAATTTTGCTATTAACCCCGAAATGATGAAGGAGAACTTTCCGTTCTCAACACTAGTCGGAGAACCCGCCAATACGCTCATTTTCCCTAATCTTGCATCAGGGAATATCGCCTATAAATTATTACAAGAAGCCGGAGGAGCCGAAGCCGTTGGGCCTATTTTGTTGGGTTTAAACAAGCCGGTTCATATTTTGCAGCTGGGTAGTTCAGTGCGCGAAATTGTGAACATGGTAACAATTGCTGTAGTTGATGCACAACAAAGGGCATAAATATTTTGAGAGTTTAAAATAAAGCATTAATATGCAGGATGGTAGGAATAATTCGGGGTTGCCTTAAAACCCTAAATTTTCTACTCTTAACAAAATTTTAGGTGCATGATTGCTTACGTTCAGGGAAAATTAGCTTTTAAATGTCCTACTCACGTTATCATTGATACCGGTGGCGTAGGTTTTCACATTAATATTTCATTAAATACTTATTCGCGTATTGCTGAGCCGGAAGAAACCGGCTCAACTGCGTTAAAGCTGTATACATATCTTCATGTGAAAGAAGATGCTCACACTTTGTATGGTTTTGCCGAGGAGGGGGAACGACGCTTATTTACGCATTTGCTTTCTGTATCAGGAATTGGACCCAATACCTGTAGGATGATACTTTCATCAATTACTCCGCAAGAAATGGAACAGGCCATCATTCGAGGGGAAGTAGGTTTAATCCAACGCATTAAAGGAATTGGTCCAAAATCTGCACAGCGCATTATACTTGAACTGCAAGATAAATTAAAAAAAGAAGGCCCGGGTTCGCTGATTTCTGTTCCTGTGAACAATACCGTAAAGGACGAGTCGTTATCAGCATTGGTGATGTTGGGGTTTGCTAAAAATTTGGCCGAGAAAGTACTGGATAAACTTATGAAAAATGATAATGATACGAATTTTACGGTTGAAAGCTTGATTAAAGCAGCTCTTAAAAATCTCTAAAACAAATAATTAGATTATCGACGAAACTTTTACTTAGGCGGCTTGAAAACTATTTTGTTACGTGTCTTATGTTTAATGATGTTTTTCTTGTTAACTACAGGGAACACTTCGTTGTTAGCACAGGTAATCAATAATAAGGATTCTGTTAAGCTTAAATATCCCATCAAAGAGCGAAAGGATGTATTGAGCAGATTCAATAATACTATCGGTTTAAAGGATCCTGTAAATATCCGCCGTAAAGTTGAATACGATCCTACTACAAACACCTACGAAATTACTGAAACGGTAGGAGGTCGCTATTACCGTTTACCTCAACGATTAACTTTTGCAGAATATCAGAAATATCAGCTAGAAGAAGCAAAGCAAAACTATTGGCTTCAGAAATCAGGTCAGGAAAATAGCATTGTGCAGAGCCGAGGCATTTTGCCTAAGCTTGACCTACAGAGTAAAGCACTGGATAACCTATTTGGAAGTAGTGTGATAGATATTCGGCCACAAGGTTTTGCCGAAATAAATCTTTCTGAACGATTTAATAAAAACGAAAATCCTCTGTTTAATGAGCGTCAACGCAGTCAAAGCAATCTTGATTTTGATGAACGGATTCAATTAAGTTTAGTTGGACAAATCGGAGATAAATTAAAAATTAACACCAATTTCAATACTCAAGCACAGTTTGATTTTGAGAATCAGATTAAGTTTGAATATACCGGTAAAGAGGATGAAATCATTCGTAAAATTGAAGTAGGTAATGTTAGCATGCCACTTTATGGCTCATTGATTACCGGCAGCCAGAGTTTATTCGGTATTAAAAGTCAGCTGCAGTTTGGTAAATTGGGAGTAACCAGTGTTTTTTCTCAACAAAAAAGCCAGGTTAAAGAGATCAGTATTTCAAATGGAGCACAGGAGAATGAATATCGTTTTCAAGCTGATGCATACGATGCCAATCGTCACTATTTTCTTTCTACCTACTTCAGAGATAACTACGATAAAGCATTAAGAAGCCTGCCTACTATCAGTTCTGGAATAATGATTAATAAGATAGAGGTTTGGATTACGAATAAAACCAATAATAATACCGACTCTCGCGATATCATCGCTTTCATTGATTTAGGCGAAAACAAGGTTTATAACAATGCTCTGTTTCAAGGAGGAGCCGGATATGCGTCAAATCCATCCGGATTCAATGATCCAACTGGTACAAGTCTTCAATCCAATAATATATTAAATGTTCTTCCTCCCAATTTTCGGAACTCAAATGACAATACCATTGGAAGTTTTTTCTTAGGTTCAGGAGGTGGTGATAACTATGCAAAGCTTACCTATGCTCGTAAATTAACAGAACGAGAATTTAAGTTTGATCCTGTTTTAGGATACATCTCATTAAACCAGGCCCTTAATAATGACGAGGTGCTTGCCGTTGCTTACCGTTATACGTTAAATGGAGTTGAATATCAGGTTGGAGAATTTTCTACCGATGTTCCTTTAGATCCGGCAAGACCAAAAGTATTATACACCAAATTACTTAAAAACGAAACGCTAAAAACGTCATTGCCTACCTGGGACTTGATGATGAAAAACATTTACAGCTTAAACGCTTACCAGATTAGCCCTGAGAGTTTCCGTTTAGAGGTGTTTCGTTTAGATGAATCTTCCGGGGTTGAACAGCCTGTAATTGCCGAAGGTGTTCGTACAAAAGGTAAGCCTTTCATTCAGTTATTAAATCTTGATCGATTGAACTCTCAACAGGCAGCACAGCCCGATGGAGTGTTTGACTTTGTTAATAAGATTACTATCAACACGGAGGAAGGCAGGATTATTTTTCCAGTGGTAGAGCCTTTTGGAAAGAATCTAAAAGATCAATTTGAACCGTCTGAAACCAATTTGATTAAAAAATACGTGTTTCAGCAATTGTATGATTCTACACGGTATCAGGCGCAGCAGTTTCCTGAAGTAAATAAATACTTTATCAAAGGTTATTATAAGTCAAACTCAAGTTCGGAATTTAATCTTAATGCTATTAATATTCCGCAAGGGTCGGTTATTGTAACGGCAGGAACAACACCATTAATTGAAGGTGCTGATTTTACGGTTGATTATAACCTGGGCAGAGTGAAAATATTAAATGAGGCGCTGCTTAATTCAAGTTTACCTCTTAAGATTCGCTTAGAAACTACGGAGTTATTTGGCTTGCAATCGCGGTCTTTAATGGGAACACGTCTCGATTATGTGGTGAATGACCATTTGAATTTAGGCGGGACTCTAATGCAGCTTAGTGAGCGTCCCTTGACGCAGAAAGTAAATATTGGTGATGAGTCCATTTCTAATACTATTTATGGGTTTGATGCAACCTATCGTTCCGAGGCTCCATTTCTAACTAAATTCATAAATAAGCTCCCCTTAATTCAAACCAAAGAAGCCTCCTCAATTACTTTTACAGGAGAATTCGCTCAATTTTTACCCGGGCATGCAAGAGCTCTAAATTTTGATGGTGAAAAGGGTGGCATTTCATATCTTGATGATTTCGAGAATTCGAAATCAATTATCGATTTAAAAAATGTTAGCAGTTGGTTTATATCTTCAACCCCGCAGCTTTTTCCGGAAGCCTCACTTGTGAATAATCGCCAATACGGATTCAATCGAGCATTGTTAAGTTTCTATACCATTGATCCCGTCTTCTACAGTATATCAAACAGTTCAACTCCTGAAAATATACGAACCAATAAAGATGAACTATCGAGCGATTATGTTCGCCAGGTAACAGAGCAGGAGGTTTTTCCTAATAAACAATCAGTAACCGGACAGCCCTTATTGCTTCCAACGTTTGATTTAGCGTACTACCCAAAATTGCGTGGCCCTTATAATTATACAACTTCCGCACTATCTGCAGACGGTTCGTTACTGAATCCCAAGACACGTTGGGGTGGCATTTTCCGTCGATTAGATCAAAATGATTTTGAGGCATTGAATGTTGAGTTTATTGAGTTCTGGGTGATGGATCCATTCTCAAAAAATCAAAATTCTACCGGCGGTGATTTATATTTTAACCTGGGGAGTGTTTCAGAAGATATATTAAAAGACGGAGCAAAAAGTGTGGAGAATGCATTGCCCGCCGATGGTGATGCAAATCAAACCAATACAACAGTTTGGGGGCGTGTTGGTAAGCAACAGCCCGTTACACAGGCTTTTGATAATGATCCGACGGCGCGTCAACGTCAGGATGTTGGTCTTGACGGAGTTGCTGATGGAGAAGAGAAAACGTTTTTTGCTGATTATTTAAATCAGCTTCGTTCTGTTTTACCGGCAGGCTCTCCTGCAGTACTCAATGCTGAAAACGACCCTTCTGGAGATAATTTTGTGTACTACCGCGGTCCGCAACTGGATGCTCAAAGGGCTTTGATTCTTGAACGATACAAGCATTACAATGGCACGGAAGGCAACTCTCGTACCAGTGAACAGTCAAGGCAGCTTATTGGGATCGAAAATGCAGCGTCCACTCCCAATCCTGATGGCGAAGATGTAAATCGTGATAATAATTCAAGTACCGCTGAAGAATATTACCAATACAAAGTTTCTATGCGGAAACAGGACTTGGTAGTAGGACAAAATTTCGTAAATGATATGGTAACCACAAAGGTTAAGTTGGATAATGGTAAAACAACCGAAGTGACCTGGTATCAATTTAAAGTGCCAATTCAGCAGTTTCAATCTCGCGAAGGAGGGATACAGGATTTTAAATCAATCCGTTTTATTCGCATGTTCATGACTGGTTTTGAAGATTCGGTAATTCTTCGTTTTGCCAAGCTTCAACTACTGCGTGGTGAATGGAGAAAATACAATGCTGAAAACAATCCTGCTCGTATTATCAAGGATCCTGCATTGCCTCCAAGTGCAAGTGATAATTCAACAGCAGATATTTCTACCATTAATATTGAAGAAAACGGAAATCGTACTCCAATTCCTTATGTATTGCCTCCAGGTATTCAACAAGAGGTTTTACAAAGCGCTTATCGTGAAAATGTAAAGCAAAATGAGCAATCATTGGTAATAGATGTCAAAAACCTAGCCGACGGTTTTGCTCGCGGGGCATATAAAAATATCAATTTTGACTTCCGGTCTTACAAAACATTGAAAATGTTTGTACATGCAGAAGGGCCCGTAAGTAATGATGATGTACACGCATTCCTTCGTTTAGGAACTGATTACAATGAGAACTATTATGAATATGATATTCCATTGCAAATTACGCCATCGGGAGCTACTAATGCTAATGTAATTTGGCCGGATGCAAATAATCTGAATATTGATTTTGCTTTGCTGCAAAATGCAAAGCGTGACAGAAATGCTGGCGAGTTTCCAATTAATAAGCCCTATTATATAAAAGACGGAAAGAATCTGGTTACCGTATTGGGGCAACCTGATCTAAGTAAAGTACGGGTCATGATGGTGGGTATTCGAAATCCGGCAAAAGGTACGTCCGCTAGTTTTGATGATGGGTTGGAAAAAAGCGCTCAGATTTGGGTTGATGAACTCCGAATTACCAATTTCGAAGAAAAAGGGGGCTGGGCCGCCACAGGGATTTTAAATATGAAAATGGCCGATTTTGCCAATGTAACCGTTGCCGGAAGCAAAAGTACATTTGGATTTGGGTCGTTAGATAAACGCATAGGACAAGTAAACCGTACAGATAATTCCAGTTATGATGTTTCAGCAAACATGGAGTTGGGTAAGCTTTTGCCTCCAAAACTAGGTATAACCATCCCTCTGTATGTTTCATATTCTCAAGATATCAAGAAACCTCAGTACAGTCCTATTTCTCCTGACTTATTACTGAGTGATGTGCTTAGGGCTGCAAGTCGCAATCAACGCGATTCTCTTGCTGCAGTAGCGAATGATGTTACGACACGTAGAAGCATCAATTTTACCAACGTTCGTAAAAACCGCGCCCCAGAAGATAAGGTTCAATTCTATGACATAGAGAATTTTAACTTTACCTATGCCTACACAGAGTTTAGCAATCGTTCTTATACCATTCAAAACAATCAGAATAAAACACATAAGGCAATTGTTGCTTATAACTTCCAAAAGCAATCAAGAAATTTTAAGCCTTTTGATAAGATTCTTAAATCAGAGCATTTGGCACTTATTCGTGATATTAACTTGAATCTATTTCCTCAGGTAGTCGATGTACAATGGTCGCTCGATCGTTTTTATAATGCATATACCTTGCGGGCAACAGAAACCAGTAATTTTTTTACAGTACCGAGTACCTATAATAAAAATTACTTCTTAAGCGGTTTATATAATGTGGGATGGGACTTGAGTAGTTCGATGAAAATGGATTATTCAGCCAGAAGTTTAGCTTCTATTGATGAACCTAATGGGCCCATTAATTCTCATGCTCGAGACTCTATTACGAGCAATCTAATGCATTTTGGACGTCCGGTTGAGTTTAGCCAGCGTGTGGGAGTTACCTATAATGTTCCGATTAATAAAATGAAATTTTTATCGTTTACATCAATGAGTGTGCGTTATGCCGTTGATTACAATTGGAGAACGGAAGCCTTGGTTACCTTGATGAGTGATACTTCTCGCTTAGGTAATACCATACAAAATGCCAGAACCGTACAATTGAACGGACAGTTGAATTTTGCTCAGTTATTCGGTAAATCAAAATGGTTGAAGGATGTTAATCCTAAGCAATTTTCTGTTGGAGATGTTTTGAAAGGTTTCTTAACGATGATTAAAAACGTTAGTGGAACCTATAGTTTGGGAGATGGAACATTCTTGCCGGGATATTTACCTCGTACATCATTTTTTGCAGGTAATCCGGGCTTAGGGTTCATGTTAGGAAGTCAAAGTGATATACGGTATAAAGTTGCATCGCAGGGTCAGTTGACAACTTATTCAGGCTTAAATGCTTCTTACATTAAGAGCTCTAAAGAGGATTTGAACTACCGGGCTATTGTTGAGCCAATCAAGGATTTCAGGATTGAACTATCAGGTACACGCGGCTTCATGCGGAATGATCAGTCCAATTTCAGGTTCGATGATATAACCAATACTTTTACAGATTTTAGTCCGGTTACTACAGGATTGTTTAATATATCAACTATTGCTTTAAATACTGCTTTTGATAACGAAAGCGGACTGAACAACGTTTCTAAAACCTTTATTAAATTCCAGGAGAATAGAATCCATATTGCTCAACGTTTAGCAAAAGAAAACCCTAACTCTTCTGGACCTCTTGATGCAGATGGTTATCCGGATGGTTATGGTAAAGCGCAGCAAGAAGTGATTGTGAATGCATTTTTATCAGCATATTTGGGTAAGGATCCTGATAAGGCCAGTCTTAAACAATTTCCGTCAATCCCATTGCCTAATTGGAGAATCACTTATAATGGTTTATCACGATTGGAACTTTTAAAAGAGATTTTCTCATCCATTAGTTTAAATCATTCGTATCGTTCACTGTACACAATTGCCAATTACAACTCATTGCTTAAGTATATGGAAGATGCTTTAGGCAAAGTGCAAACGCGTGATGTAAGCAATAACTTTTTACCTAAATATCAAGTTGGCGTTTTCAGTCTTTCTGAAGATTTTCTGCCTCTAATTGGTCTTGATTTCCGTTTCCGAAACAACATGACTGCAAATTTAGAGTGGCGTAAAAGTCGGTTGTTGAGCTACAGTACTAATAATTCGCAAATGGCACAACTTAAAGATCGTCAGATTGTGTTTGGATTTGGATATCGAACCACAAAATTCAAGCTTCCATTCCGTGTTGGTAATACCACCTCCTTGAATAATGATTTGAACTTCAAACTTGATTTTGCCCTACGCGGAAATAAAACGGTTATTTATCGTACAGATGATCCGGTTGCTCAAATTGCCGGAGGAACTAGCACCTTATCACTTCGTCCTTCCATTGATTATGTAATGAATCAACGACTTAACTTTAAAGTTTACTTTGATCGTAACGTAACTAAACCTGAAACATCAAACACCTATCAAACTTCATTTTCAAATTTTGGAGTTGGACTAAGGTTTACGTTGTAGTTTAGAAAAAGAAACGTATTTTTGGGCAAAAAAAAACAATCTTATGAATTTTCCAGCTGAATTAAAGTATACTAAAGATCACGAATGGATCAAAATTGAAGGCAATACAGCCTACATTGGTATCACTGATTTTGCTCAACGTGAGCTAGGTGATATTGTTTATGTAGATATCAACTCAATTGGTAAAACCGTAAATGAAGGTGAAATTTTCGGTACGGTTGAAGCTGTTAAAACCGTTTCGGATTTATATATGCCAGTTACCGGAGAAGTATTAGAATTCAACACGAAACTAGATACTAATCCTGAATTGGTAAATAGTGATCCATATGGCGATGGCTGGATGATTAAAATTAATGTTACAAACGTTTCTGAACTTGAAGCATTGCTTTCAGATTCTGTTTATAAAGAACAAATTGGTCAATAAAACATGCAAATGAAACATTTCCGGTATGCTTTTTTATGGATATTGGTAATTTTTATTCTATGTAATATGAGGCCCTCGGCTTTACCGAGCGCCTCATTGTTTTTTCCGGGTTTTGATAAGTTTGTGCACGTCGTGTTTTACTTCGTATTGTGCTTTCTGCTTTGCGATGCTTTTTACCGGCAACAGCGCTATGGATTATTAGGCCTTTTGCCAATTACGTTCTCTACATTTATCTGTCTGTTTTATGGTGGCTTGATCGAAGTGTTGCAAATGAAAGTGTTTACCTATCGCTCTGGCGAATGGAGTGATTTTATAGCAGATGCAATTGGCACTTTTATGGCATTGATTCCTTATTATATTTACAGGAAAATTAAACCGGCAAGTCATGAACAAAATGCTTAAACCTTTACTCATTATTGCAGCTCTTTTTATAGTTGTTTCATTAGATTCTTGTGCTGCAAATCGTTGTCATTGTCCGACGGTTAAGTATAGGATACGATAAATACTATACGATGATGCGAGCCTGTTTATTGATGACAAACAGGCTTTTTTGTGCTTACTTGGAATTAATATAAATAAGAAGTATCTTGCGTCACTCAAAAAAGATACAATTAATGAACCTGTCGGAACTTGAAATAGGAGAGAGTGGAACCATCACAGCTTTTACCGATCAGCACATGTCAATAAAGTTGATGGAAATGGGTTGCTTGCCCGGTGAAGAAGTAAGGTTAGATCAGATTGCTCCACTTGGCGATCCCATTGCTATTACTGTCTCTGGCTATAAACTTAGCTTACGTAAAACTGAAGCGGCAACAATCCTTCTTAAAAGTAATTAAGCGTGAATGGTACTTTGAAAGTTGCTTTAATCGGAAATCCGAATACCGGTAAATCAACACTCTTTAATGATCTAACAGGCCTTAATCAAAAAATAGGAAATTTTCCAGGAGTTACAGTTGATAAAAAAACTGGCTTTTCTAAAGTATCTCCTGAACTTACTGCCGAAATCATTGACCTTCCCGGAATTTATAGCTTATATGCCAAATCACGCGATGAGCAGATTGCGTTCGAGGTGTTGTACGATAAAAAAGGCAGTCTGAAACCGGATCTGGTTGTAGTCGTAGTCGACGCTTCGAATTTGAAGCGAAATATGCTTCTTTACACTCAGGTAGCCGACCTAAATATTCCTGTTATTCTTGCTTTAAATATGATTGATGTTGCGGATAGCAACGGACTGAAAATCAATATTGACAAGCTTTCAAAGAAATTGGGAGTAACCGTAATACCCGTAAACGCTCGGGATAATAAGGGTGTTGAAAAACTAAAAGAAGCAATCGCCTATTCTACAAAAATTGCTACTCAAAATAAAACTATTGAGGTAGAAGAGATTGCTCCTATGCTAATCAATGAAATCGCTGACAATTTTGAAGTGAATAGTTCTTATGAAGCCCTACAACTTGCTCATCAGCATGAAAACTTAAGTAGTTTGAGTGAAGAGCAAAGTGATTTGGTTGAAACACTTGAACAAAAATATTCTTTTCATTCCTCAAAGGCGCAAGCTCAGGAGACAATAGCCCGATACAACTTTATCAATGATCTTTTATTTGATTGTGTGAAGCAAGATGAGTCGGCAAAAGGAGAAACATTTAGCAATAAATTGGATAAGGTATTAACACATCGTGTTTTTGGGCTTATTATTTTTGTTGTGATCCTTTTCATTGTATTTCAGTCCATCTTTACTTTCGCTGAATACCCGATGAACTTTATTGAGGGATTATTTCTTCAATTGGAGCAATTGCTAGCGAATATATTGCCTGCGGGTGTATTAACTAATTTGCTTATTGATGGGGTTATTGCGGGCTTAAGCGGAGTTTTGGTTTTCGTACCACAAATCCTGATTTTATTCCTGTTTATTGCCATTTTGGAAGATACGGGATATATGGCGCGCGTTACATTCATGATGGATAAAATCATGCGTAAGGTGGGGTTGAATGGAAAATCGGTAGTACCTCTGATTAGCGGGGTTGCTTGTGCCGTTCCTGCAATTATGAGCACACGTACCATTGAAAATTGGAAAGATCGTGTAATAACCATCTTAGTAACGCCTTTAATGAGCTGTTCGGCTCGTTTGCCCGTATATACCTTATTAATCTCGCTTGTAGTTCCGAGCAAACGGTTGTTTGGGGTATTAAGCCTGCAAGGACTTACTTTGCTTGCCATGTATCTTCTCGGTTTTTTTGCAGCGATAGGAGCCGCTTGGGTGATGAAGAAGATCGTAAAGAGTAGAGAGAAGGGGTATTTCATCATGGAGTTGCCCATCTACCGCATGCCGCGTTGGTCGCATATTGGGTTACAGATGTTTGAGAAAGCAAAAACATTTGTGTTTGAAGCAGGTAAAGTAATCATTGCTGTTTCTGTAATACTTTGGGTTTTGTCAACCTATGGTCCTTCCGAAAAGATGGATGCTATTAATGCTAAATATGCTACTCCAGAAATGGCCAAGCAATTTAATCCGGATCAATTGCAGCAACATTTAAAATCAGAACGTTTAGAAGCTTCGTATGCAGGGATGCTAGGCCGTACTATAGAACCCGCAATAAGGCCTTTAGGCTACGATTGGAAAATTGGTATTGCTTTAATTACTTCTTTTGCCGCTCGTGAAGTATTCGTGGGTACTATGGCAACCATTTATAGTGTTGAAGGGGACGATAGCAATATTGTTTCCGTACGTGAAAAATTGTCTGCAGCAACCAATCCTCAAACAGGTGTAAAAGTATTTACTTTTGCTACGGCTTTTTCACTGATGATTTTTTATGCCTTTGCGATGCAGTGCATGAGTACGCTTGCGGTTGTGTATCGTGAAACCAAAAGTTGGAAGTGGCCGGTTATTATGCTGGTTTACATGACCGGTGTGGCTTATTTAGCTAGTTTGGTGGTTTATCAATTGCTGAAATAACGCTAATTCCAAATATAAATTTCGATATTCGCTTGCAAACATCACCAATATCAAAGTTGGATAAAGTTACCGTATTACAAAAGTTTATTCCTGCAGAAGCAGCCCCATTAATCGTTAAATGGATTGATCATTATCAGGTGGCGCTAAAGATTACCCGTAATCGTAATTCTAAACTTGGTGATTATCGACATCCATATGGAAAAGCGGGGCACCGCATTTCAGTGAATCATAATCTTAATTGTTATTCATTCCTGATTACATTGGTGCATGAATTTGCACATATGCTCAATTGGAACCGTCATAAAAATAAAGTTAAACCACACGGACTTGAATGGAAACAAGCCTTTCAGGAAATGATGGCTCCTTTTTTTGAAATGAATATTTTCCCGGAAGATATTTTGCTGGCACTCAAAGCTTATATGAATAATCCTGCAGCATCGAGCTGTAGCGATGTAAAGCTTATGCGTGTTCTTAAGCAGTATGATCGTAAACAGGAAGATATGGTCACAGTAGAAACGCTTCCCCTTAATGCGTTCTTCGCCATGAAAAATGGCAGGAAGTTTCAAAAGCTAGAACTTATTCGGAAACGATATCGTTGCGTAGAATTATCTACTCGTAGAATGTACCTGTTTAACCCCTTAGCAGAGGTGAAAGATTTATCTGCTTTAGAACAAGAATCAGCTTAGCTGCTTATTGGTTCTTTGGAGGGATGGGGGCCTCGATATCTAATGCAATTTTCCAATATCCATGCTCTTCTTTACGCCAAATACGAACATAATTATAAGCTGATGTAACCATTTTGCGCTTTACATTTGTAGTAACAGTTACGGTTCCGTAAGTATAACCCAAATCTCTTGAAGCCGCCACGTATGCTACATTAGGCTTGTATTCGTAATTTGCTTTAATTGAATTTAAGTATTTCGTTGCAGAGGTTTTGCCAAGTATTGGCAAATTATTAGTACGGAGTAACCGAATATTTTGAGCCAGATACTCTTTATAACTTTCGTTAATTAGCCCACTGTTTAAATTTGAACAGTAAAGTTCGTCAGTAGCTTTTAAGAGTTCGCGCGAATTTTTTTGTTGCTCAATAGCGATAAAATCCATTACTGCACGCTTGTATTCAGGATTGATTTCGGCAAAGGTTAACTGAGGTGTGAAAGGAGGCTTTGCATGTGAAATTCCCAAATCAAGCATTAGTTCCCATTTTCTTTTATCTTTAACCCAAATAGAAACATATTGGCCAAAATTAGCTTGCTGTGGATCAGAAGGGTCATTGCGGTATTCAAAAGGACCTGTCGTATATCCAAGAGCCCCATCGCTAGATACTTCAATCCAGGTTGGCTCCCAGCTTAATTGTCCCGGAATATCTTCTTTTCTTTCTTTAAAAAAGAATTTGCCATTTATAGGTTCGGGTCGGAAAACTGTTCCCCGCTCATTCAATACAGCTAGAAAAGCAGCTTTAACCCCCTTTTCTTGTGAAAGTTGATTAAACTGCTGTTCACGATCGGCAAGTTCTAAAATGTACTTAGGAGTTTCTTGTGCTAAGCCTAATTTAGAAAGAAATATAAAAGCAATTAAAAAAAAGAATTTTATAGTGTTTTTAGTTGAATGTACACTTAAATATAAACACATAATTCAAGAACAAAGTAAAAACGAAATAACTTATACTAATCAGTTATAGAAAAAGCAAAGCTGCTTTGTTGAGCAGCTTTGTTTTTTAACCTTTTAAACAATAGACCAGCTTGTGCCTTCCTTGCTGTCTTTGAGTTGATAACCCAACTCTAACAATTTATTTCGGATTGCATCTGAAGTCGGATAATCTTTATTGGCTTTTGCTTGATTTCTGATGTCAATCAGTAATTGCATTACGCCGTCAACATTCGCCCCGTCTGAACATTCTTCGTTTTTCAATCCAAAAATAACAAACAAGAAAGTTGTAAAGAGTTTATGAAGCCTTTCTAAATCGCTACCTGTTATTGTTTCTATTCCTGCATTTACCGAGTTAATAATGCGTACTCCTTCAAATAATTCAGCAATAGCGATTGGGCTATTAAAATCATCATTCATAGCTGCATAACAGCGAGCTTCAAGAGCAGAAATATCAGATGAACTGCTTGGGCCGGTTTTTAAGTTATGGATAAGATCGTATGCTGTGAGCAATCTCTTTAAGCCTTTTTCCGATGCTTCCAAGGCTTCGTTTGAGAAATCAAGTGTGCTGCGATAATGAGCTTGCAGCATGAAAAAGCGAACAGTCATTGGTGCATACCCTCTTGTCAATAAAGCATGGGAGCCTGAAAACAGTTCATGAGGAAGAAAACTATTGCCCAGCGATTTTGACATTTTTTGACCATTAACGGTAAGCATATTGGTATGAATCCAATAATTTGCCGGATGTTTATGGCAGTAAGCTACGTTTTGCGCAATTTCATTGGTATGGTGCGTAGGAGCAAGGTCCATGCCCCCTCCATGAATATCGAAATGTTCACCAAGGTATTTTGTACTCATGGCCGAGCATTCCAAGTGCCATCCTGGGAAGCCCATTCCCCAAGGAGAAGGCCATTGCATCAAATGTTCGGGTTTAGCTTTGATCCAAAGGGCAAAATCAAGTTTGCCTCGTTTCTCATCTTGCCCTTCCAGCTCGCGGGTATTATTCAATAAATCTTCAATGTTGCGGCCGTTTAATACGCCATAATCATGTTGTTGATTGTATTTTTCTACATCAAAATACACTGATCCATTGACCTCATAAGCATAGCCATTTTCAAGTATTTTTTTTACGAGTTCAATTTGTTCAATGATGTGGCCGGTTGCCGTTGGTTCAATACTTGGCGGTAAAACGTTAAAAACCTCCATCACTCTACGGAAATCGACGGTATATTTTTGTACGACTTCCATCGGCTCCAATTGGGATAGCTTAGCCTTCTTTGAAATTTTATCTTCTCCTTGGTCTCCCGCATCACCTTCCAAATGGCCGGCATCCGTAATGTTGCGTACATAACGTACTTTATACCCTAAATGAATTAAGTAACGGTAGATTAAATCAAAAGAAATAAATGTACGGCAATTGCCCAGATGTACATCACTATAAACAGTAGGGCCACAAACGTACATCCCTACAAAGGGTGCATTTATAGCCTTAAATTCTTCTTTTTTTCTTGTAAGTGAATTGTATAACTGAATGGTATGCTGCATAGAAATTAATAGTCAACGAACCTCAAAATTAACAATCTTTGTGCCATATGCCCAATTATTTTAAAGGGGAATGCATGTTTAAAAATGAAAAATCAGCGGTTCAATTTATTGTTAAATGGATTAGTTTGTAAGGGTCAAATCACTCCGTATGGGGTAATGATCAGATATCTTTTTTTTAATGATGTAATAATTTTTCACCTCAAACTCCTTGCTATATAAAATATAATCAATTTGAAAGTTGGGGAATGAGCCGTTATACGTTCTTCCGAAGCCACAACCTTTAGCCGTAAATGCACTGTGCAAATTCTTAGAAACGGTTGTGAATGCATACGAAATAGGGGTGTCGTTAAAATCACCGCAGACTAATATTGGATAAGGACTTTGTTCAACCTCTGATGCAATAAGTCGTGCCTGATAGCTTCGCTTTTCAAAAGCGCGTTTTAGCATTCTGGCAATTCTTCGTGTTAAAATAGGGTCAGTTTCCAGATCTTTTATTTTTTTAATGTACTCGTAATCAATAGGCTGAAAGCTGATCGATTGTAGATGCGTATTGAATACTCTGATTGTTTTCCCTTTTACATTTATATCCGTAAAAATGCAGGTATTATAGGTTCGTTTATTGTCAAAAAACGGCAATATCCCTTTATTTTTAATCGGGTATCTCGAAAAAATGGCAATTCCTCCGGCCTGATATTTATTACGATTGATTTCTTCAAAATAGTAATAAATTAAACCTTCCTTTTTCAGACTATCTATAATGTTGTAGATCCCTCTCAACTTGGTGTAGAACTCCTGAAATGAGATAATATCAGGCCTTTCATCCCTTATAAGTTTTAAAATTTCTGATTTGGCTGATCCATCAGGTGATTTATCATCTTTTTTTCTGAAGTTATGAGTATTAAAGCTCATAATTCGAATTGAATTTACTGGTTTTGTATAATTATCGCCAAAAAAATGAAAACCAAACGAGTTTTTATGAATAGGTAGGCCTAGCGCAATAACAAATATTGAAAGCGCCGCCTTATATTTTAAACCTAGAAGCCAATAAAGTACACAAAGCAAATTCGCGGCGAGTATAAAAGGATAAGCCAAGCCAAGAAATGCAATGGGCCAAAGCGTAGCTGGATCAATAAATGGGGTAAGATAAGTGAGCAGGAGCAGAAATGCTACTATTATATTGATTATAAAAACCGATTTTGAAAAGAAACTGATGCTCATTATTCTTTTTCCTGGCTCGCTTTGAACAAGATCTCTTTTTCTTCGCGAGAAAGACCCTCGTAGCCTGTTTTAGAAATCTTGTCCAGAATTTTATCAATCACTTCCTGACGGTTAGCATTTGCAGCTCTTTTTTTATTTTTGGCATCGGTATTTTTGTAGGCTACTTTCATTTTTGATTTGCCGCTAAATACAGATGTGATTTTTTTACCTATGTTTGAAAAAAAAGATGACTCACCTGAACGCATTTGGCTAATATAGGTAAAACCTAACAGAGCTCCTCCTAAGTGTGATATATGCCCCCCTGCATTGGCACTTGCGATACTTATTAAATCAAACAGGATATAAAAAAAAGCAATGTACTTAATGCGTACTTCACCTAATAACAATAGCATAAATGGGAAATTAGGAACCAAGGTGGCAGCGGCAACCACAATAGCCATTACTCCGGCTGAAGCTCCTAATATTGTGGAGCTGTTTTTTATTTCTGCAAATAAAGGAAAGACATTATAAGCAGCGATAAAAAGTATACCGCCAATTACTCCCCCCAATAAGTAGATCCATCTGAATTTTTTTGATCCGAGGAATTCTTCTACAACCTGGCCAAACCAATATAATCCCAGCATATTGAATAATAAATGCAACAGATTTGCATGGAGAAACATATAGGTAAATAAGCTCCAGGGTTGCGTTAATAAAGTATTTAAGGAGGACGGAAGGGAAAGATGTTGAATAAGAAAAGTGGAAATATTTACCGGTAAGCTAAATAACAACTCAACAACTTTTAGCAACTGGATAATAAAGAATACACCCACATTCACCGCTATGAACTGGTGTAGCACCTTTCTTGGTCGAATAAATACTTGTTTAATTTCTTCAGTGATGTTCATAATCAATAAAACGAACTTGGCCTTTTAATGTTCCATGCTTTCAATAAAATAAAGCCAAAAATCATGCCTCCGATGTGTGCGAAATGGGCAACATTACTTAAACTATTCGTTACTCCAAAACCTAATTCTACAAGCGCATAAATAGCTACAAGGTACTTTGCTTTTATTGGAATTGGAATAGGAATAATCATCAATTTTACATCGGGAAATAGATAGCCAAACGCCAGCAATATACCAAAGACCGCCCCTGAAGCACCCAAAGTAGGTGTTGAGTAAATCATCTTAACTTTTTCAAGTAACACCGGGTCTGAAAAATTCATATTCTGGGAATACGGAATGACAGATCCCGTCAGTTTATATACTTCATAAGCATTGATGCACATTTGAAACAGAATAGCACCAATGGCTGTAATCATGTAAAACGAAAAGAAACGCTTTGAGCCGATATACTCTTCAATGATTTTTCCGAACATAAACACAGCAAACATATTGAAGAAAATATGCATAAAGCCTCCATGTAGGAACGCATAAGTAATAAGCTGCCAAATCCGAAAATTTGGAGAATCAAAATAATAGGCCGCCCCATGAAGAACGAATAAATTATCTATGGCAGGGTTGATCATTGCAAAAAAAACTAACACATTAACGATTAATATGTTTTTTACAACAGGCGGTAAATTTGCAAACATTGAGGGTGGTCTAAATTGATCCATGAAAAGATTATTGTAAGCAGAAACTCCAAATAGAAAATAGTTTAAAATTAAATTTCATCAGCTAAAACGTTTCAGTAATTCATCAAGGCCAATGGTGATGAACGTAGGTTTACCACTTACTGAAACTTTTGGCATTTGGCAGGCAAAAAGTTCATCAATTAGTAATCCCATTTCTTCTTTATTTAAAGCAATTCCTGCTTTCAAAGCCGCATTTTTTGCTAATGAACGGGCCAGATTATCTCGTTTGTCGAGTTTTAAAATCGCTGCATTGTTTTTAAAATTTTCAAGCAGACTATCCAATAATTGAGCTTCGTTTCCACTGCTTACATCGGCCGGAACACCATCTACAATTATTGTATTACGGCCAAATTCTCGGATGTCAAACCCTAGTGCTTTAATGTCTTCGCTGAGTTCTTTCACAAGTTCAAAATCAGAAGCGGAAAGCTCGAGAGTTTGAGGGAACAAACTTTGCTGGCTGCTGCCTTTGTGATGCTCCAACGAATCTTGATAACGTTCATACAGTATGCGTTCGTGTGCCGCTTGCTGATCAATTACAATAAAGCCCGATTTTATTGGTGAAATTAAATAACGATTATGTATCTGAAATACCTGGCTCTCCTTTATTGAAACTTTCTCTTCGGATGCTTCTACAATATCTTTCGGCATTTCAAAAAGAGGATGGCCAAGTGAAGCTTGGTTTAACTCATCATCTTTGACCACTTTATAAAGCTGCTCCCAATTACCAAGGTTAATTTTTGACTGTTGAGGTTGCTGATAAGAGCCAGAGCTCCGGTGTGCATCCGTTTTGAAAGGATTGAACTCCGTATTTACGGTTACACTCGGCATTTTCATATGTGCGGCTGAAGGTACAAAATCTTTCATCAAAGGATTAGCTTCAAAGTCGATGGTTGGAGTAATGTTATACTGGCCCAACGATCGCTTTACCGCGGAACGAATAATAGCGTAAATGATTTTTTCATTCTCAAATTTGATTTCGGTTTTTGTAGGATGAACGTTAATATCAATGTGAGAAGGATCAATGTCGATGAAGAGTACATATAACGGAAACGATTCGGTAGCCATTAACTCCTGATAGGCGTTCATTACTGCGTGGTTCAGGTACGGATCTTTTATAAAACGATTGTTTACAAAGAAAAATTGTTCACCACGCGTCTTTTTGGCATACTCCGGCTTGCCTATAAAACCTTTGAGATTGATGATGTCAGTTTGTTCTTCTACCGGAACCAGTCGTTCTTTGAAAGAATTTCCGAATAAATGAACGATGCGTTGCTTAAGCGTTCCTTTGGGTAAATGAAAAATTTCTTGTCCGTCGTGATGAAGACTAAAAAACAAACCCGGATTGGCCAAACTCACCCGTTGAAATTCGTCGATAATGTGGCGCATTTCTGATGCATTGCTTTTTAAAAAATTACGCCGAGCGGGAATGTTGAAGAAAAGATTCTTCATAGAAAAGGAGGTTCCGGCGGCAGTACTGCAGGCCTCTTGCGTTTTAATCTCCGAGCCTTCAATCACAATGCTCGTTCCTACCTCATCTTCATGTCGTCTGGTTTTGAGCTCCACTTGTGCAACAGCAGCGATTGAAGCCAGTGCTTCTCCCCGAAAACCCATTGTTCGAATTGCAAACAAATCTTCAGCTTTGCGGATTTTTGAAGTCGCATGGCGCTCAAACGACATACGAGCATCGGTTTCACTCATGCCGCAGCCGTCATCAATAATTTGTATTAAGTTTTTACCGGCTTCTTTAACAATCAATTTTATAGTTCCGGCACCTGCATCAATAGCATTTTCAATCAACTCTTTCACTGCCGATGCAGGCCGTTGTACAACTTCTCCTGCAGCAATCTGATTAGCAACGGAATCGGGTAAAAGTTGAATTATATCTGACATTGTAAAATTCTGGTAATTAGTAGAAAGCCTAAAGTTTGTTTTGATTAAGTAACACGCTTAAGAGCCAACTTTTGTTTTAAACTCCTGCAACCTTGTTCAAAATTGTTAGTTTTGTTAGCATGGTGGGTAACAAAAAAATGGTTTTAATTGATTGGTTATCAAAATTCTATGATTTAATCATGCGCGTTGTCAAAACATCGTAAAAGTATAAAATTCGTCCTTAAACTCTATTATCATTTGAAAACAATATCGATCCGTCAGCTACGTACTTGTTTCATTGTACTTTTCTTATTGCAAAGCGTTAACAGCTATGCTCAACAACGTATTACTGTTTCACAAATTAGTTCAGCAAATAAATGGACTGATTCCGTCTTAAATACGATGAGTGTTGACCAGCGAATCGGACAACTGTTTGTTGTGACTGCATATTCCAATCGGGATTATAATCATGTTCGTCAAATTACTGAATTGGTTCGTGATTATAAGATAGGGGGAGTAATGTTTGCTTCGGGAGGTCCGGTTCGCCAGGCTTTGCTCACCAATTACTTTCAATCACAGGCGAACGTACCACTTATGATTTCGATGGATGCCGAATGGGGCTTATCCATGCGTTTGGACAGTACCATGAATTTTCCGCGAGAATCAACCTTGGGAGCTATTCAAGATGATCAGCTGATCTATAAATTGGGACTGGAAATAGCCCGGCAATTGCGGCGAATGGGCATTCATATGAGTTTTTCTCCCGATGCTGATATTAATAATAATCCCTGGAACCCAGTGATCAATGAGCGCTCTTTTGGTCAGGATAAACGAATGGTGGCGCGTAAATCAGTATTGTACATGCAGGGTTTACAAGATGGGGGAGTAATTGCCTGCGCCAAACACTTCCCGGGACATGGTGATACTGATCAGGACTCGCATCAAACGCTTCCGATAATCAATAAAAATAAAGCGCTTATGGATAGCGTTGAGCTATTTCCGTTCAAAGAATTGATTACTACGGGCGTCACGGCTATAATGGTTGGTCATCTTGCTGTTCCGGCCTATGATGCTTCCGGTATGCCAGCAAGCCTGTCGTATCTTGCGAATTCTTCTTTATTGCAGCGTCAATTAAATTTTAAAGGATTAGTTGTTACTGATGCACTCAGCATGAAAGGGGTAAGCACAGGTATTGCTCCTAGCGATTTGGCACTTAAAGCATTTTTGGCAGGAAATGATATTTTACTTTCTTCTGATTACATTCCTGGAGGGATAGCTGAAATAAAAAAAGCAATTAACCGTAAACAGATCAGCATTGAAGATGTGAACTTACGCGTTAAAAAGATACTTGCTGCTAAATTTGCATTAGGTCTTAATCATTACAAGCCCATTGTTTTGAAAAACTTACTTACTGATTTAAATACACCTGATGCTAAAAATTTAAACAGAGAGTTGGTTAAAAATGCAATCACCCTCTTCAGGAACACCAATGATGTGCTTCCAATAAAGAAGTTGGATAATCAAAAGATTGCAGCTATTAGCATAGGTAGTGAGCTGGATAATTCATTTTTGAACACCTTAAAGCGATATGCTCCTGTAAAAACGTTCGCTATGCGTATGTGGGCTGAAACCAAAGATTTTGATAGTTTGCTTAATAATTTGAGAGGTTATAACACTGTTATTATTGGCCTGCATGATGTCGGAACAAGCAGCACTGATAACTATAGCATTTCAGAAACAGCCCGAACCTTTATCTATAAGCTGAGTCAGCAAACCAAGGTTGTCTTTAGTGTTTTCGGAAATCCTTACTGTCTTACTAATTTTGATTATCTGTCGCCGGTTGTAATTGGTTTTGAAGATAATACCTTAAATCGAAGTTTGGCTGCACAAGCTATTTTTGGAGGGATTGGAGTTAAAGGAAAACTTCCGGTTGATGTAGGCGTTTCCTGTAAAAAAGGAGAGGGCGTTACAACTCAGCCTATCCGTCTGGAATATGCCTTGCCTGAATCAGTTGGTATCCATTCTGCTGATCTTAGCCGAATTGATTCAATTGCCATGGACGGGATTACTAAAAAAGCGTATCCGGGTTGTGTGGTGTTGGTGGCTAAAGATGGGAAAGTATTTTATGAAAAAGCCTTTGGATACCATACATTCGATCGTCTTCAGCCTGAAAAAACAGATGATGTATTCGATTTAGCTTCGGTTACCAAGATTGCTGCTACCACCCAGGGTGTCATGAAATTAGTGGAGAATGGGTCTGTCGATCTTAATAAAACATTCGGCACATATGTTCCTAAAGCTAGAAATTACGATAAGTCGAATATTTTGATCAAAGACTTAATGACTCATCAAGCGGGTTTAACGCCCTATATTCCTTTTTATAGGTACATTTCTGCAGCAGATTGGAGTGCTGATTCAAGCGCTGCATTCCCAACCCGAGTGGCAGAACATTACTACATGCGTAAAGGTTATTTTGAAAAAGTGATGTTGCCAGAGATGCTTGCTTCTAAACTTAAAACTCCCGGAAAATATGAATACAGCGATTTAAGCATGTATTTTATGCAGCAGGTTTTAGAAAACGTAACCGGGCAACCTCTGGAAAATTATGTAATGAATACCTTTTACAAACCACTCGGATTAACAACCATGGGTTATAATCCACGCAATCGTTTGCCGTTGAATAGGATTGTTCCGACTGAAGACGATAAATACTTTAGAAAGCAATTGGTTCATGGAGATGTGCATGATCAGGGCGCGGCAATGACAGGAGGAGTGGCTGGTCATGCGGGTCTTTTCTCCGATGCAAATGATTTGACTGTTTTAATGCAAATGGATTTGAACGGAGGAGAATATGGAGGACAACGTTATTTGCGACCGGAAACGCTTGAAAAATTTACGGTCTATAACGACCCATTCGTCAGCCGGCGCGGGCTTGGATTTGATAAGCCTGAAGTTGATCTGAAAGAACGATCGTTCGGTGCAACTGCCAAAGATGCTTCCGATGAAACCTTTGGCCACACAGGATTTACAGGTACCTGTGTTTGGGTGGATCCTAAAACTAATTTGATTTATGTGTTCCTTTCTAATCGGGTAAATTCAAGTTCGGAAAATAATAAATTAGGCAGCATGGGAATTCGCCCTAAAATTCATCAGGTGGTTTACGATGCCTTGAAGAAAGCGGAGGGGAGTGCGGTTAGTAATTAACTGCTCAAAAAAATATCTGTTGCTGGTTGAAAATTATAGGGGAGTAGATTTTTAAAGCCTGAAATTCAATTGGTTTGGTTTTGAAATTGTATTCAGAGAGCTGCCGGAAAAACAATTTAAGTGCTTTTTCATTTATCTAGGAGGATTTAATCCGTAATTTAGTAAGCAAAGCAATCAATAAATCCAATATAAAATAGATGAAAATAGGTATAGTTTGTTACCCTACATTTGGAGGTAGCGGAGTGGTAGCCACCGAGTTAGGAAAAGCGCTGGCGGAAAAGGGGCATAAGGTCCATTTTATTACCTACAGTCAGCCTGCTCGTCTCGACTTCTTCTCAGAAAACCTTTTCTATCACGAAGTTTCTGTTGCCAATTATCCTTTATTCGATTTTCCACCCTATGAGTTGGCCTTAGCTAGTAAAATGGTAGATGTGGTAAAGTATGAAAAACTGGATATTCTGCATGTACATTATGCTATTCCTCATGCTTCTGCGGCTTATATGGCTAAACAAATCCTGGCTTCAGAAGGGATTTATATCCCATTTATAACCACGCTGCATGGTACTGATATTACTTTAGTAGGTAGAGATATTACCTATAAACCGGTAGTTACTTTTTCGATCAATCAATCAGATGGAGTTACCGCTGTTTCAAAACATTTGAAGGATGATACTTATCAGCATTTTGATATTAGCAATGAAATCAGGGTGATTCCTAATTTTATTGATCTGGAGCGTTTTAAATTGAAACCCAAAGATCACTTTAAAAAAGCAATTGCTCCCAGCGGTGAAAAGCTGATTACGCATACTTCTAACTTTAGAAAAGTAAAACGTGTGAATGATGTGGTTGAAGTTTTTGCCAGAATATTGAAAGAAGTACCCGCAAAATTATTAATGGTTGGTGATGGTCCGGAGCGTGCTCCAGCTGAACAAATGTGTCGTAATTTAGGCATTTGCGATAATGTTCGTTTCTTAGGCAAGCAAGATGCTGTAGAAGAAGTACTTTCAGTATCTGATTTGTTTATTATGCCTTCTGAATCAGAAAGTTTTGGTTTGGCGGCGTTAGAAGCCATGGCTTGTCAGGTTCCGGTAATTAGTTCAAATTCGGGAGGTTTACCTGAATTGAATATAAATGGTGTGACCGGCTTTATGAGTAATGTGGGAGATGTAGATGATATGGCCAAAAATGCGATTTATATTTTGGGAGATGAAGAACGCCTTAAAACATTTAAAAGTAATGCCCTGAAACATGCTAAAACGTTCGAGTTAAGCCTTATTCTTCCGTTGTATGAGCAGTATTATTTAGAAGTGATCGAGCGAAGCAAGATATCATTTGCTGGTTAAATTACGTATAAAGTTTAAGGCAGAAAAGTTGTATTTGTAGTAGTATAAAAAATGGCCCGTGAGTGATTACGGGCCATTTTCGTTTTATCTAATGTTGTTTAGCGTGATAGGTATATACTACCATTAGCTTATTTAACTAAACGCTTGAGGAACATTAATTCTTTTTCATCAAGGTATTTCCATTTTCCGCGCGGTATGTCTTTTTTGGTTAAACCTGCATACATTACGCGGTCAAGTTTCATCACCTCGTAACCCATGTGTTCGAAAATACGGCGCACGATACGATTCTTTCCGCTATGAATTTTAATGCCTATATCTTTCTTAGAAGCTCCATCAACGAAAGCAACTTCGTCAGGTTTAACAAATCCGTCTTCAAGTTCAATACCCTCTTTGATTTGTTCAAGATCTTCCGTTCTGATGTTCTTGTTTAGGGTAACGTAATACAGCTTTTCGATCTTATGTTTTGGATGAGATAATTTCTCAGCCAGATCACCATCATTGGTTAACAATAGTAAACCAGTTGTATTTCTATCCAAACGACCAACAGGATAAATACGCTCTTTTGAAGCTTTCTCTACCAATTCCATTACCGTACGACGTTCACGAGGATCATCGGTAGTGGTGATGTAATCTTTAGGTTTATTCAATAAAACGTAAGTCATGCGTTCGCGACGCAATAATTGTCCGTTGAAATGAACCGTGTCAGTTGGACTAATTTTGTGCCCTAATTCAGTAATAACAATGCCGTTAACCTGAATTTCGCCTAATTCAATTAGTTCGTCGGCTTTTCTGCGTGAGCAAACTCCTGCATTGGCAATGTAACGGTTCAAACGCAATAAGCCATCATTAGCTTCATGCTGACGTTCTGGTTTTGGCGCACTTCGTTCGCGGTAAGGACGGTCAAAGGTTCTTACGCCATCATTCGAACGAGGTTTGAAGGTTTTCTTGCGATCTCCGCCTCCCGAAGGTCTGTCTCCATAGGGTTTACGATCTCCGAAAGCCGGTTTATCACCGAATGAACGTGAACGGTCATCTCCCGAAGGTCTGTCTCCATAGGGTTTACGATCTCTGAAAGCCGGTTTATCACCGAATGAACGTGAACGATCTCCGCCTCCCGAAGGTCTGTCTCCATAGGGTTTACGATCTCCGAAAGCCGGTTTGTCACCGAATGAACGTGAACGGTCTCCTCCCGAAGGTCTGTTCCCATACGGTTTACGATCTCCGAAAGCCGGTTTGTCACCGAATGAACGTGAACGATCGTCTCCCGAAGGTCTGTCTCCATAGGGTTTACGATCTCCGAAAGCTGGTTTGTCTCCGAATGAACGTGAACGATCTCCTCCCGAAGGTCTTTTTTCATACGGTTTTCGATCTCCGAAAGCCGGTTTGTCACCGAATGAACGTGAACGGTCTCCTCCCGAAGGTCTGTCTCCGTATGGTTTACGATCACTACTTGAAGATCTGTCGCTATATGGTTTACGGTCGCCGGAACGATTATCTTGTTTGCCGTAAGGTTTACTTTCTTGATTAAAGCTTCTGTCTCCTGCGTTTTCCCGGCGATTATCTACTTGTCTTTCTGAAGCATTTCTGCTGGCAGAGGAGCCTCTGCTGTTTCTTTCTGTTCTATCGTTGGAAGAAAAAGACCTTCCTTTACTTGCTGAACGATCACTTTTTCCTTTTCCTGAGGACTTGTCGTCACGACTTTTCCATTCTCTGCTCATAATGTATATTTTTTGCAAAGGTACGTTTTTAATTTAATCACTTTTTTAAAGCTTTTTTTCATAAGCTTCTAATTCAGAAAAATCACCCTTTTTGACATTTTAAACGCCGATTTTTTATTTATTATTTTTCTTTTTAAGAATCTGTTTTTAGGTTGTTTTTGACAAAATGTTGTAAATCAGCTAAATAGTGTGTAGTTTTGCAGCCGGTTTGAGAAAAGGCCGTTTGAAATAAACGCGTCTTAGTGTTCACGAAAAAATACAGAATGAAAAAATACTTATATTTTGGAGCTTTGTTGACTTTATTTTCAATAAATGCTTATGCTGATTCTGATGCACCTTCTGTCATAAAAAATAATTCTAGTAAAGCAGCTAATGTTCCTGGTATTGCTGATCTTTCAAAAGGGTTTCTGTCTGATGCTTTAAGTTTTGCCGGAGAAGCAATTCCGTTTGACAACGATCATGTTTACGATAAATTTATAAATAACTATAACAAACGTAATAACGAAAGTTTTCTGGCTAATCTTGAAATGTTAGCGGCTAGATGGTTTCCTGTTATTGAGCCTATTTTGGCACAATATGGTATTCCTGAAGATTTTAAGTATATTCCTGCAATTGAATCAGGTTTTAGTGTAAATGCACGTTCTCATTCTGGAGCGACTGGTATATGGCAGTTTATGCCCACCACAGCTCGTGGATATGGTTTAATGATATCAAAAAAGATAGATGAGCGGAAAGATATTGTAAAGTCGACAGTTGCGGCTGCTCGTTACTTAAATGATCTTTATGCAGAATTAGGTTCTTGGACATTGGTTGCGGCGGCTTACAATGTAGGTCAAGGTGCTTTAAAGTCAGCAATGAACCGCCAGGATGAAGACGATTACTTCAATTTAAAACTGAATAAGGAAACTGGCAATTACGTTTATAAGGTAATTGTATTTAAACATTTGTTAGAAAATTCGGACAAGTCGTCTGAAATGACACCCATGCAATCTATTAATTTATTTGCAGCATTGGGAATTATGGGGACAATGAAAAATCCATTGTCACGTCCTGTAGTTCAATTTGATGCGAATTCTATTATTCCTTTAAAGCTTAAAACCAAGAAAAGGCCTACTGGAATCAGTCGTATAATGAACTGGTTTTAAAATCAATCGAGTTTCTGGTACATTAGTTGTGCTTACAAACTGAAATTCTTTATATGCATTTTTTTTGCATTTGATTATTTCAAAAAAGAATCTAAGTTATGAGAAAGACAATAAAAAAGTATTTTATAACTTGTAGTACGGTTGTGTTGATTTTGACCGTCGCGAATTTGTTCTTTTTTAATATTCAGAACGGGTTCTCTGTTAGTAAAGCTTATATGGATGCTCCTGTAGTAGCTAAAAAGATTTCAAAACCGGCTTTAAATTTTGCCGGCGAAAATATTCCGGAGAATGATCCAACGGTAAAAACGAAATTAAAAGCCGCTGTTTTAAATTGTGACGTTAATAAACAAAATGTTCATCGCTCATCCAAGCGCTTAAAAAAGTGGTTCGCAGTGATAGAGCCAATTTTAAAACGGCACGGCATTCCAGAAGATTTCAAATACATTCCTTTTATCGAGTCGGGGTTTAAGTCTGATACTTCTGTTAAGGGAGCGGCAGGTTATTGGCAGTTTATGCCTGCAACGGCACGAAACTATGGTTTGAGAGTCGATGATGTGGTTGATGAACGATATGATATTCAGAAATCAACTAACTCTGCTTGTCGTTATTTGAAAGAGCTTTACAGGGAGTTTGGCTCTTGGACAATGGTTGCAGCCGCGTATAATATCGGTTCAACAAAACTCCAGCAGCATACGAAAAATCAGGATGAAGATAATTACTTTAGATTACATTTAAATACTGAAACGGGGCGATATGTTTACAGAATTCTGGCAGTAAAAGAAATGCTTAAACAAGCAGAAGTTAAGCATAATGTTGGTAGTAAAATTATTGTTAACAAACCGGGATATAGTATTAATCTAAGTAGTATTTATGTTTATGATCCTGAATTTGTTGCTTCTGTATTGTCATCAATAAAGAACAATTTCTTTGCAAGGATTAAAAAATAGCTTTCTTAGATTTCAAAATATATGTATATTGGGCTTTTTTATGTCGATAGTTTATTGACTCACTGATGTCAAAAAGGAAATGGATTCTACTTGAAATTTTTACAGATATCTTTCCTTTATAATTTGCATGTGATGATAAGTATGCCCTGCAATGATAAAGCCAAGCGCACAGACGCCAACGGGATGATTGCTTGCTGTTCCCATACGATCAAGCGCATCAGCGTTAAAGCTGTTGAAAAGAATTTGTGTGGAAGTTCTAACGACTTTTAATTCATCAATAATACTAGCCAATGTTCTGTAGGATGCATTTGAATAGGGTACATATTCATCTTCCTCAAATCCGGCTAAAGGAGTTTGGTCATTGCGGGCAATACGTAAAGCGCGATAACTAAAAATGCGCTCGGCATCACTCAGATGTAATAATACTTCTTTTAATGTCCATTTACCTGGTGCATAAGCATAATCCGATTTTGCTTCCGGCAGATTTTCTAAAAAATCTAAAAACACTTCAGTATTCTTTTTGAGGGCTTCGTTAACGTTATCCTCAGGTACCTTTTTAATGTAGGTTTCATAATAAGGGGCATAGGTTGAAGAATTGGGTCTTGCCATGATTAAAATTGATTTTGGTGAATAGAAATATGTTGAAAAGGGTCTGCTTGTTGCCATTTGTCGTTTGAAATGGAATACTGTTCAATAATATTACCATTTTCTACCCAAGATTTTTCGAAGCACATGCCCACTTTCTTTAAAACATTAATGGAAGCTGAATTTACTTTCATCGCTCGACCTACAATCTTTTCAAAGCCTAACTGGCAGAAACCATAGTTCAAGCAAGCAATTGAAGATTCCGTTGCATAGCCTTTGCCCCAATGTTTATACATAAACCGATATCCAAGGTCAACTTCTTTTAATCTGGGTATATATTTTAGTCCGCACCATCCCAGGTATTCACTGGTTGATTTAAGTTCGACGTTCCATCTTCCAAATCCGTATTTGCGATAATGAGTATAAGTCTTTATGAAATTTTTACTTTCTGCGAGGCTTTTAAATTCCTTATCACCCGTGAATCGAGTAACCTCCGGATCGCTATTTAAAATGAAAATGTTTTCAGCGTCATTGATGCAAAACTCACGCAACTGTAAGCGGGGAGTGTTAATTAGATACATAACATTTCAGTTTGGTTATGGCATATAAAGATTTGGATTATGTAGTTCCATAAATCGTTCAGGTTTGTTTAAAGGCGTAAATCCAAATTGTTCGTACAATTTATGAGCATCGGCGGTGGCAAGTACCCAACGTCTTAATCCTTGTAAATCCGGGTGAGTGCAAATGACTCCCATTAAAAATTTAGATAAGCCAAGGCCCCGCTTCTCCTCGATTATGAAAACATCGGCTAAATATGCGAAGGTGCTGAAATCAGTAATGACACGTGCAAAACCTACCTGTTTTTCTTTATAAAACACTCCAAAGCAAAGCGAGTTTTGAATAGAACGCTCTACGGTTGTTAGGGGGATATTCGCCGCCCAATACGATTTTTTCGATAAAAAATAATGAATGAAAGGAATATCGAGATGATCTGTTTCAGTAGTAATGAAAAAATCATCTTTATGTACCGTCAATGCGTTCATATTGGTTCCGCCTTTTTCAATATATGAAATTAGGCATCTTTATCAGTTTTTTGTACCGAAATTTTCATTTTGAATCATTGTTAGTAACAAACAAACGTCAATTTCCTTGTTGTATGTTTTAAAGGACGAACAAATGGATTTTAACAGATTATTGATTGGGTCGATAGCGGTGCCTTTTGTTTGCGGACAGGTGAATGAAACAATTACCTCATTACAAAGTGTTGTATATGAATATTGATAAATTACAGGAGTAGAATTGTCATGTAAAGATTGTTGAAGATTTTTATCGGGATTTTTGCAATTCCAAACCATGAAGTTTTGTGTGCCAATGGTTTGAAACGTGCTTCTGCAAACTAAAGGTTCATTTAATTCAGTTTCTAAGTAAGCCAGTTCGCGTAAGCGAAAGGCTTCCAGGTGTTTTTCTTCTGTAACGTTATCAGGGAGTGCTATTCTCTGTTTCTTGATAAAATAGAGTTGAATTTCTTGGTTATCTATACGAAATCTTTGAGGAGCTTCAATTACCTCAATATTTTTTCCGGGTAATTCAATGGTGAAATAGGTTCCGGGTTCATTAAAGTACAGTAATAACCCCCGGTTGGTGGGAATTGCGCCAACTTGCGGAAATTCTGTTTGAGCTGATGCATTTAAATTGTAATACAAAATTATAGAAAAAAGCCAATACCACTTTTTCATAGGGCATAAATTAAGATGTAAGGAAGATGAGGTGTGTTTTAAAGCGTTTGTATACAGGCAATTATGTTGCCAATGCCAGCACTAAGGGAATAACGGAATTTGAATTTAAAATTTGGATTTTGAATCTTTGAGAGGAAAAATGCAGTCTCTCGTAAAAATATACAGATGATTATTGTTAGCTTGGTACTTGTTTTCTTGATTTTACGTTTCTGTGTAACGCTTTTTAATTTTATATCATTCCCTAAGCTTACCTTTTCGCCAAAATCTTATTCTGATTTAGTAACTATTCTTATTCCCGCTCGTGATGAAGAACATCGGATTTTGCCGCTACTTTATTCTATTGAATTACAGGAGTACAAAAACTATGAAGTGATTGTTTTAGATGATAATTCAACTGATAATACATTTGAGGTTGTTCAGGCCTTTGCTAATGAGCGTTCTCAGTTTAAAGTAATCAAAGGAAAGCCTTTGGAAGAAGGATGGATTGGGAAAAATTACGCTTGTTACCAATTAGGAGCAGAGGCTAGCGGTAATTATTTTTTATTCCTTGATGCAGATGTTGAAATTGCTTCGGGAGCTATTAATGGCGCGGTGAATCGCATGAAGGTATTTAATTTGGCTTTACTTTCTTTATTCGCTGATCAAACCATGAAAAACTTTGGTGAACGATTAGTAGCCCCTTTGCGAAATTATTTAATACTTTCTCTTTTGCCCTTACGATTGGTTTCTTTAACTAAAATACAAGCATTTATTGCAGCAAGTAGTCAATTCATGTTATTTGACGCCCGCATATATCGTCGTAATCAATGGCATAAAAACGGGAAAGCTGAAGTAATGCAAAATGTTGAGATTATGAAGGAAGTAAAAGCTGCCGGATTAAAAGGAGAGGCCTTATTGGCTAACGGATTTATTTCATGCAGAATGTATACTTCATATTTTGAAGGTATTAATGCCTTTAGTAAGGATTTGTTGGCTGGTTTTAGTTATAGTGTATTTGGCTTATTTATATTTCTTTTCCTTGATTTCTTTGGATATGTATCCTTGCTTATGATTCCTGATGTTTCATTAATAACTCTGGTCGTTTTATTGATTTTTGGAATACGGATGATGATTTCTGCAATGAGTAGCCAGAGCATGGGCTATAACCTGTTTTTTCATCCCTTGCAAATGATTACGCTGGTGATTGTTGGTGTTATATCCGCTCAAAAATATCTTACTAAAACTATTAAATGGAAAGGCAGGAAGCTCTTACGTTAGTTTTACATATAATTCATCTTTTACACACTTTACATCAGATAAATAGATAATTTTGCAGAAATAATCAGATATGCTCAGTTTACAGGTTACGATCGATCAGGATTCCGGTTTTTGTTTTGGGGTGGTCTATGCTATTGATATGGCAGAAGAGATTCTCGATGAACAGGGCTATTTGTATTGCCTGGGAGATATTGTGCATAATGATGAAGAAGTAAATCGCTTAAAAGCCAAAGGTTTGCGAATTATTGATCAGGACGTTTTAAAAACGATTCGCAATGAAAAAGTACTTATTCGGGCACATGGAGAAGCTCCTGAAACGTATCGATTAGCTGTGGAAAATAACATTCAGTTAATTGATGCATCGTGTCCTGTAGTGCTTAAGCTGCAGAACCGAATTAAAAATGCGCATGATAAAGATGAGCACATCCTTATTTATGGTAAACATGGTCATGCTGAGGTAATAGGTTTACACGGGCAAACGGATGGAGATGCCTTGGTTTTTCAGGATATTAGTGAATTAAATGGAATTGAGTTGCCTCAAAAATTCTCACTCTATAGCCAAACTACGAAGAGCACGGATAATTTTTATAAAATCAAAGATGAATTATTGGCTCGCGGATACGATGTGAAGGCCAATGATACCATTTGTCGTCAAGTTTCAAATAGAGATAAAGAATTACCTGTATTTGCCAATAAGTTTGATAAAATAGTGTTTGTATCCGGTAAAAAATCATCGAACGGTAAAGTGCTATTTGAAGTTTGTAAGCGGAATAATCCTAATACTTATTTTATTTCTTCTGTTGATGAATTAGATGCCATTCATTTTAAGCAAGGAGAAACGATAGGCATTGCAGGAGCTACCTCAACACCTATGTGGTTAATGGAAGATGTTAAGAAAGCACTTGAGTCTTTGTAAGCCACAGGGGCTGTACTATTGAATCCACAAAGTTTCATATTATAAAATAAAGGTATTTTAGCCCCGAATTCTTATGGGCTAAAGGTTAGGGATAAATGAAAGCTAAAAAAGGAATATTATTAGTGAATTTGGGCACTCCAGATAGCCCATCTACTTCAGATGTAAGAAAATACCTGGATGAATTTTTATCAGATCCACGGGTGATCGACACTAGTGCAATTGGTCGCTTTTTTCTTGTAAAAACGATTATTCTTCCATTACGATCTCCAAAATCAGCCAAGTCCTATCAGGAAATCTGGACGGATAAAGGCTCTCCTTTATTGCGTCATACCATTCGTCAGGCAGAGCTTTTGCAAGAGCGATTGGGTAATGAATTCCAGGTTGAATACGCCATGCGTTATCAAAACCCGAGCCTTGAAACCGTATTGGAGAGGTTCAAGCAGGAAAAGGTTTCAACCATTAAGGTTATTCCTTTATTTCCACAATACGCTTCAGCATCAACAGGGTCAGTGCATGAGAAAATTATGAGCCTGGTACGATACTGGCAAATTGTTCCTGAAATTGAGTTTGTAAATAGCTTTCCTGCTCATCCGATGATGATCGATGCATTTGCTCAGTTAGGTAGTAAGCACAACGTTGCGGATTACGATCACGTATTATTCAGTTTTCATGGTTTGCCGCAGCGTCAGCTCATAAAAGCCGATCTGAGTGGTTGTCATTGTCAAAAAGTGGACAATTGTTGTGGTGCGATAAATATAAATAATCAGTATTGTTATAGTGCACAATCACATCTTACCGCACGGGAAATTGCTAAAGCTTTAAATCTTTCAAAAGAAAACTATACAATTTGTTTTCAATCAAGGTTAGGGAAAGATCCTTGGGTTGAACCTTACACCAGTGCTGTTATTGAGAAGCTGGCTAAAGAAGGTAAAAAGAAATTATTAGTGTTTTGCCCGGCATTTGTTGCTGATTGCCTTGAAACTATTTTTGAAGTAGAGGTTGAATATGATGAAGAATTCAAGTACAATGGAGGAGAAAAAGTGCAGTTAGTAGAGGGTTTGAATGATCATCCAAGGTGGATAGATGCTTTAGAAGATATGGCTAGAAAATAGAATTTCAGAATTAAGGGTTTAGCGCGCTGAAAATTGCAGCGCTAAACCTTAATTCTCGGACTTAACTATATTTTAACGCTAATCTCTTCTCTTCTTTCCTCCATCTCGTTCATGATTTTGTTTCCGTAGTTTTTAGCGCGGTTAATAAGTGTTTCTACCTGAGTTACATCTCTATTGTTTACAGATATAAGCGTTTTAGCATCATCAAACACTGTTTTTAATGGGACGAGATTCAGGATTTCCATTAAAGGCGTGTGCTTGTGTTTAGTTTCCTTGATTCCGGTTAAGTCAAAGGTTTGTAAATGATGCTCAAAATTATCCAATAGTTCTTCCATAGACTCCAGGGCAACATCCAGAAACTCTTTTAAAAATTCAGGATTGTCTCCTGTTATTTCTAAAATCTTATCAAAATTGACAATCCCATCGGTTGTCATTTCTTCCGGTAAAGAGGTGGTTTGAGGGAATTCATCAGTTTTAGTAATGCATTTTACAATGGTAAGATAAAGTTCAGTAGGATTAAAAGGTTTTGTTAAATAGGCGTTCATGCCTACATTGAATACTTTATTGCGCACTTCGCTTAAAGCTGAAGCTGATAAAGCAATGATTGGCAGTCGTTGGTATTTGGGGCCTTTCATTTTTCGGATTTTTTTTGTTGCCTCGTATCCATCCATCTCAGGCATTAACAAATCCATCAATACTACATGATAATCATTAATGCTAATCTTTTCAATGGCTTCGATTCCATTGTGAACAAAATCCAGACTGGCCTTCCATTTGGAAAGAAACTGTTCAATAACGATACGATTGGTCTTGTTATCTTCTGCTATAAGAATTCGAATCCCTTCAAGATTAGGTATATTGACAGGTTCTCTACTATTTAGGCTATTCAGTTGTGCTCCTTGATATTTTCTTAGTTTAATGCAGAATGAAAATTCAGACCCTTTTCCTTCTTTGCTGACAAGTTTAATCTCACTATTCATTAATTCAAGTAAACGTTTTGTAATAGCAAGGCCTAAACCGGTTCCTCCAAATTTGCGGGTAGTTTCCGAACTGGCTTGAGTAAAAAGCTCAAAAACATAGTTAATCTTTTCTTCAGGAATGCCAATTCCGGTATCCTTAATGGAAAAAATCAGGTTAGCGTATTCATATTCCAATGGTCCATTTTTGATTGAAATGGTTACTCCTCCCTCTTCCGTAAACTTAATTGCATTTCCAATTAAGTTAGAAATGATTTGTGAGATGCGGGAAGGGTCGCCGATGAGGAGTTTGTTTATTTTTTTGTCCAGTTTTAAGTCGAGCTTAATGCCTTTACTCTCGGCCTGATACAGAAATGAATGATATAAATGCTTAATTAGTTCTTCAATATTAAATGGTATTTCTTCAATGTTGATTGCACTTGATTCGATTTTATTATAGTCGAGAATGTCGTTAATTAGCGTTAATAAGGTTTCCGAAGAAAATTTAAGTGTATCAAGTTTTTCAATTTGAGATGACAGAGGATCTTCTTCTAATAATAAATTAGTCATGCCGATTACCGCATTGAGTGGCGTTCGAATTTCATGACTCATTGTGGAAAGAAATTGAGATTTTACGTCAGCCGCATGCTCGGCTTTTTCCTTGGCTTCGATTAGCTCTTTTTCAAATTTTTTGATGTGTGAAATATCCTTTCCGAAAATTGCGGCCCCAATTACTTCATTATTATCATTGTAAATTGGATTAAAGGCGATGTCAAGAAAAACAGTGTCGTCATTATAGGTCACTTCTGATTGAACGATAAAGCGTTCACCATTAAACGCGCGTAAATACCATGCCTGCCAAGTTTTAAATAGTTTTGTTTCAAATTTCTCTTTTAAATTGTCGTTTATCTTCAAATTTAAATTGTAGATAGCTTTAACGCTGTTGAAGAATATTTCGTTGGCAATGATGAGATTGTATTCACAATCGATTGACCAAATTGGGTCTGCGGTGTTATCAATAAGAGCAGCTAGTTTGCTTTCATTATTTTTAATGATTTCTTCTGAGCGTTTTTTCTCAGTAATGTCTTGTACAATAGCAATATAGCCTCTTATTTCGTTTTGATTATTTCTTAATGCCGTAACGTTGAGTTGCACAGGAAAGGATTCGCCATTTTTTCGGATATAAGTAGTTTCTATGTTAACGGCGCGCGTCATTTGGGCTTTTATTGCAAAAGCCATTTCTGGTTTTATGTCGTATGAGAGGTTCAGTTCTTTTTTAAATTGAAGCGCCCATCGCTCAGCATCGCCTTCTTGATGAAAGGCCCAAGGGCTAAGAATGCCTATTGCTTCATGGGCCTTGTATCCTAACATTTCTTCGGCAGTGGGATTAAAACTTTCAATAATGCCCATTGAATCTGTAGAAATGACGGCATAGCCAGCATAGTTGAGGATAGCATTTTGCAATCGAGACATCTCATCCATCTTTTGCTCATTAAGCCTTTGATTGGTTACATCAATTCCGTAAATAGTGGCTCCAACTATTTGGTTTTTTACAATAATCGGTGAAAAAGCACATTGAATATGTTGTGTGAAACCAGAAGATGCTGTTGTAATTTCCTCAGAAAAGAATTCTCCTTTTAATGCTCTGTCATAAAGCGATTTCCAGAGATCATAATTTTCACCTCCGTTTAAAACCTCTAATATTGATCTATTGGTTTCAAAAGATTGAACGAAAGAGTTAAAATAGGCCTCCTCAAACTTTTTATTTGAGGTAATAAATCTATACTTGTTGTCAATTGACCAAACTAAGGCATCTGTGTTTTCAAGCATAGAGCTTAAGTTCGCTTCTTTTTCGCGAACCTTGTCTTCCAGAATGTGTTTTTCTGTAATGTCTTGTACAAATCCGGTTAGTTTATGAATCTTATTGTTTTCATAAAACGCCTGGCCCGAAACTCGTGCGTAAATGATGCGTCTATGAGCCGTAAAAAGTTCAACTTCAATATCAAACGGCTCACCGGTAATAATTGCCTTATTAGTTACGGCGAGTAATGCCTTAAGTGATTCAATGGGAGCTAATGCTCGAAGTATAAAGTAGGTTAATCGTTTATCTTTTGATACTTCAAAAATACGATAAGTCTCATCCGACCAAGTTGCTTCCTGTTTACTTATGTTGAATTCCCAACTGCCCATGTGAGCAATGCGTTGAGAAATACGTAGTAATTCCTCACTTTTACGTAGATAAGCATCTTTTTCATTACGTATCGTATCAACCTGATTCAGCCTGTAGGCAGCAGAAATAATACTTATAATGGAGGCAACAATTACAGCGGCAGTAATCAGAATAATGCTGATTCCATAGGGTAAAAAATTGTAAAAATTGCTGCTAAAACGAAGAAGTAAGAGAAAAACAGGGACAAGAATTGCGTAGGGTATTAATCTTCGGGCCACCTTTCCTCCTTGTAGATCAGAAGAAAGTATCTGCATAAAACCTTCGTCAGGATGCACAAACATAAATCCAATTCCTAGAGCTGTAAGAATTACCGTGGTAGGTACATCCATTGGAGCAAAAAATATCAGTTTATAAAAGCTGGAAAACTTAAATATGTATCCAAGCAACCTTACAATAGCGATAAGTATCACAATAAAAATCATGACCTGGGCAACTGCAATATGCTTTTTAGCGTATAAAAAAGGGACACTGGCTATTAATAAAATTAAACAAACCAATGAAGCAGCTGAAATCAGGTCCGCTTGTATTTGCAAAGGAATAGTTAAGTTATACTCGAGTATGCGGCCAAGATCGACACTATGGTTAACATAAGACAGAAAGGTATTAATGATAGTTGCATAAACCAGAATGCTTCCGGCCATAATTAAAGCAGAACACTCCCAATTTCCTTTTTTAGGATGTGTTAAACACTTTAAAATGATACTCAACGAAATGACGCTTATGGCGGTCCCTGCCTTCATTTCTGCGTAACCGGAGTCAATAGATCGGAAGTACGCGAGGTCAAACTCCCAGCCTAAAATGCAAAGCATGCCCAGAATAATTCCTGCAATGCTTACTCCATTTGAATAGAGTAAGAATCTTTTTTGCGCGTTTGTATACCGCTGTGTTTCCATTAAACTCCCCGTGAATGATTTGGTTTGATACTTAAGGGGCTAATATATAGAAATACGGTTAAATAATTAGTTGGATAGCTTTTCGAAAATTGTAGTAGTGGCTTGGGTGTTTTCTTTTACATATTCAGCTGCTTTTTCAGAAGCTGCTTTGAGTTTCGAAGGGCTGGTTAATTCTTGAAATACTTGTTTAAATGCTTGGGTGTTTGAAACAGGAAAGGCAGCGCCAATTTCTACCAATTCAACAGCTTCTTTAAATTTCTGATAATTAGGTCCGAAGAGAACGGGCATTCCAAATACTGCGGCTTCGATAGTATTATGTATTCCGGATTTTGAAAATCCTCCACCGATGTAAGCAATATCTCCATAACTATACAATGAAGAAAGCATGCCGATATTATCGATAATGAGCACCTTGGCATTGGCCGAATTGATGTTGTTGACTAACTCAGAATAACGGATGCCACTGGTTTTAGTAATAAGGTTTAAAATTTTATCTTCTTTAATTTCATGAGGCGCAATAATGAACTTCCATCCTTGAGAGGTCTTTTCGATCAATTCAATTAATAACTCGTCGTCTTTTGGCCAAGTGCTCCCTGCAATAAAAATTTGATTGTTTTCTGCAAATGCTTCCACTACTGGAAAGTGCTTAGGGTTTAAACTGTTCGCATATACACGGTCAAATCGGGTGTCTCCGCTAACGGTCCAATTCGTAAAGTTGATGCTTTTTAACAGATGGCCAGAATTTTTATCTTGTACAAAAAAATGAGTTACACAGGTTAAAATAGAACGGTTAAATCCTCCGTACCATCTGAAAAAGATCTGTTGCTTCCTAAAAATAGCCGAAATCATATACAAGGGAATTCTTCGTTTTTTTAATTCGGAAAAATAATAATACCAATATTCGTATTTTGTAAAGAATACTAATTGAGGCTTTACAATTTCGATAAATCGTTTGGCATTAGTGGGAGTATCAAGTGGTAAATAAAAAATATAGTCGGCCTCTGGGTAATCTTTACGTATTTCATAGCCAGAGGGGGAAAAAAAGGTCATGAAAATTGCCAGTTCCGGACGTTCTTTTTTAAGTTTTTCCAATACCGGTCTGCCTTGTTCAAATTCTCCTAATGAAGCAAAATGGAACCAGGCTATAGGACGAGTTTCTGATTGCAAACTGTTTTTAATTCGCTTTAGAAGCTCTTTTCTGCCTTGTACAAAAAACTGAGCCTTTTTGTTGAAAAGGGAAGCAAATTTAATCAACAGGCCATATGCTATTATCGAGATCGTGTAGATCAACTTCATTATTTCTTTTGATTTTTTAAATTCAAACAGACTTTAAACGGGTTAAAGTGCGTTTATGTTGGGCTTAATTGTAGTATATTCGCCCAAAGTTTAGAATATATTTCATTAAAATAAAATCCTGCTTAAAATGAGAATTGCTGTAGTTGGCACCGGGTACGTAGGTTTGGTAACGGGAACCTGTTTAGCTGAAACCGGAAATAATGTTATTTGTGTGGATATCAATGAGCAGAAAGTAGCTCAAATGCAGCAGGCTATCGTTCCATTTTATGAGCCGGATTTAGAAGGTATCTTCAAAAGAAATATTGCACAAGGCCGACTAACATTCACTTCTGATTTGGAATCGGCTATTGATGCTTCAACAATTGTTTTTTTAGCACTACCTACGCCTCCTAATGAAGACGGTTCAGCCGACCTTTCTTATGTGCTAAATACAGCCGAAAACATTGGTAAGTGTCTGAAAAGTTTCAAAATCATTGTTAATAAAAGTACGGTGCCGGTGGGTACTGCTGATCAAGTAAGAGAAATGGTGGCTAGGCACAGCAAGCATCCATTTGAGGTAGTTTCAAATCCTGAGTTTTTACGAGAAGGAGTTGCTGTAATGGATTTTATGAAACCCAACCGCATAATTGTTGGAACCCATTCTGAAGAAGTGAAAAAGGTTTTTAGTGAATTATATGCTCCCTATATGCGTCAAGGTGAACGTTTAATTTTTATGGACGAGCGTAGTGCTGAGCTCACAAAGTATGCAGCTAATGCATTTTTAGCTACTAAGATTTCATTTATGAATGAAATCTCTGTTCTCTGTGAAGAATTGGGTGCAAACGTAGAAATGATTCGCAAAGGCATTGGTACCGATGATAGAATCGGGAAACAGTTTTTATATGCGGGTATTGGGTATGGTGGTAGTTGTTTTCCTAAAGATGTTCAGGCCTTGTCTAAAACGGCTACTGATATAGATTCAAAAGTTAATATTGTTGAAGCGGTTATTAAAACAAATACACAACAACGGGAGCGGTTCTTCCATAAGATAAGTGATTTTTTCGGAGGAAACTTAAAAGGGAAACGAATTGCTTTGTGGGGCTTGGCGTTTAAGCCTGAAACAGATGACCTAAGGGAAGCGCCTTCCTTGTTTCTAATTGATAAGTTTTTGGCAGAAGGGGCAACGGTTGCTGCGTATGATCCGGTCGCAATGGATAGCACCAGAAAACAAATCGGTGATCGTATAACTTATGCTTCAAATCAGTATGATGCACTTAATGGAGCGGATGCATTGGTCATTGTTACCGAATGGCAAGCCTTTCGAAATCCTGATTTTGATATAATGGCGCAAAAATTAACGAATAAAGTGATTTTTGATGGCCGAAATTTATATGATCTTAATCGTATGGAAGAGCGTGGTTTTTATTATAATAGTGTTGGTCGTAAAACAATTCTGAACAAATAAATAAGCCTAAGTAGGATGTCAAAAGTAAAAATTCTTGTCACCGGTGGAACGGGGTATATTGGATCACATACAGTGGTTGAATTGATCAATGCTGGTTTTGAAACCGTAATTATAGACGATCTGAGTAATTCTGAACAATTTATACTTGACAGAATAGAACAAATTACAGGTGTTTGTCCAACTTTTTATAACATTGATTTATGTGATAAGGACGCAGTTGAAGATGTTTTTAGTAAAGAAAAAAATATTGTTTCGGTAATTCATTTTGCAGCATATAAGGCGGTCGGCGAGTCGATTAGTGAGCCGCTAAAGTATTATAATAATAACCTCCTTTCCTTAATTAATTTGCTGGAAGTAATGAAAGGGAAAAATGTGAATAATGTAGTGTTCTCATCTTCAGCAACAGTTTACGGTGAACCCGATATTCTTCCAATTACAGAATCGGCTGCTATAAAGAAATCGCTTTCTGCCTATGGCAGTACTAAACAAATGGGAGAGGATATTTTAGAAAAGCTTTCAGCGGTATCAAAAATAAACTCCATCGCTCTTCGGTATTTTAATCCTGTGGGAGCTCATGAAACAGCTTTAATTGGCGAATTGCCTGTGGGAATTCCTAATAATTTAATGCCTTTTGTTACTCAAACAGCTATAGGGAAAAGAGAAGTGCTAACGGTTTTTGGCGATGACTACGCTACTCCTGATGGAACTTGTATACGCGATTATATTCATGTTGTTGATTTGGCCAAAGCCCATGTTAAGGCTTGTGAGCGTTTAATTGAGGGCAAAAATACATCGAAATACGAAGTGTTTAATTTAGGTACGGGAAAAGGAAGTTCTGTGCTTGAAATCATCGAAACATTTAAACGCGTTACGGGAGTAAATTTAAATTATAAAATTGGTCCTCGTCGTGAAGGTGACGCTGAACAAGTATACGCTGATACCAGTCTGGCTAATAATAAATTAGAATGGAAAGCAAAATTGGGACTGGATGAAATGATTAACTCAGCATGGAAATGGGAAGAGCAATTAAAGGAAAAGGTTTAGTTTAGTCCGGTCAATTTTATCTTCTGATAGAAAATTTACTAATAATTACGAAAAAGACACCTTTTTGTTAAAAAAAGCAGGTGTCTTTTTTATAATTTCTGAGAGTGGTTCTCTGAAGATCATTTTCTTAGTCTTTTTTTGTCTCTAATTAGTAGTTTGTTCGCTTTTCTTCAGATCCAATTATGTCAAGTATATTTAATTCTAATATTTTGGCTATTTCATATAGTCTTTCCAGGGTAATTGTTGTATGTCCTAGTTCTGTTTTGCTATAGGCATTTTGAGAAATTCCAAGTTTAAGTGCCATGTATTCTTGAGAATAGTTTTTTGATTCTCTAATTTGGCGAATTTTGGAGTGAACGTTGATTTTAGTATTCATAAGTTTTTCATTCTTATAGGTGTAATGTGTAGAAATGCGAAAAAAATAAAGAAATGCTGTCTTGGATAACTTTTTTTTCTAAAAAGTAGAATTACTTTTCTGTTATTGCCATTCTAAATCAATTGTAAGGCATTATATACCCCCATTCACAATATTTGTGCCAATGCATTTTTAATCGCCAAAAATGCCGTTTGCCTGCTTCAAGTTGGTCTGTCTCGTTTCGGTTTTTTCGAAATCTATTTTAATTATCAAATAGGCCACATTTACTTACTATTTGTAGCCCTATTCCAAAAGGTTGTAAGTATCTGAGTTCCTTACTCTAAGTGGTTGTTGATTAGAGGTATGTGTTGTAATGTAAAGCGTGTTTTGGTATCAAAATCGCTTAGAATGATGACCGGTTGTAAAAGCGAAAGCCGAAAAGCTTTAACAGAGTAGGCAATAAAAATCAATCAACATCACAATGAAAAATTTATCAGTTTCAAATTTTGTAGAATTATCAATGCACGAAGCAGAATCTACTAATGGCGGTGGACGTAGTGGAAGTGGCGGCAGTAGTTTATTAAATTTTAGTGTCGGCGATATTTTGAGTGGAAATCATATTGCCAACGGAAACTTTAATTGTAATACGGTTAACGTAGGAAGTATTGTTGGAAATATCTTGGCTTTGGGATTGTAAGCGTTTTCATTCTTGCAATTTAAAGCACTTATAAAAAGCCTGTAGTAAACTTTACTACAGGCTTTTTTGTACAGAGACCCACATCCAGATTTAGCTTAATGCTAAATAAGATCAGTATACCCTCGTATGAGTGTTTATTGGTTTATTCTAATAGGTTGTAAAATAATTGTGAAATTACTCTAACTGGTTGTTGATTAGATGTTTATGTTGTAATCAAAAGGCTCTTTTGGTATCAAAATCGCTATAATAGTCGCAACCGGTTATAAAAAGCGGAAACCGAAAAGCTTAAAAAGAGTAGGTGCAAAAAATCAATAACACATTTACAATGAAAAATTTATTAGTAAAAACTTTTGGTTTTGAAGAATTGTCAGCTAAAGAAGTAGAACTTATTAATGGCGGCGGTCATTCAAAAGGCGGTGGCGGCTTAATTAATGTAAGCGTAGGCGATATTTTGAGTGACAACAAAATTTTAAATGACAACTTTAATGGTAATAAAGTTAACATTTTAAGCATTGTTGGCAATCTGATCGGTTTATAATACCCTTTGGTAATGCATAAACGTGTATCCCGTGATTGAGCCTTGAGCCAATCCGGGATTACTTTTTTAGTTTAGTATCAATTGCAAGAATATTTTATTTGGAACACAAGTTGTTATCTCAGTCGAAATTCTTGTACTATTCTTAATATCCTATGACAAAGCTCATCTTTCCGATTGAAATAGTTGAAAATAGCGTTGAACAACATTTTCTGCAACATGACAGCACTACTAAGGCAATTTATCAAATTGTATTATTGTTTTTAGCAGGGGTAATTGCATCATTATGGTTTATTAAGGTTGATATAAATGTAAGGAGTACAGGGATACTAAAGCCTATTATCGATAGAACGGAAATTAGGGTACCTGTATCAGGCAAAGTCAATGAATTTTTTGCCAAGGAGAATATTCCAATTAAAGCTGGTCAGGTTTTGTTGAGTATTCGGACAGATTTACTTGAGCAACAATCTGTTTCTGTAGATGAACAGATTATCGAATTAAGAGGAAGAATGGAGGATTTGGAGAAACTGGTGCAGGTTAGTAAAAGCCGTAATTTACAGTCTCCGGTTCTATTTAGAACTTCCCTGTATCTTCAGCAATATAGCCTTTTTAAACAACAGGTAATGGATGCCGATGCACTCTATAAAAATAGTAAAAGAACATACGATCGTTATAAATACTTGTCTGATAATAAGGCAATTACTGCTGCTGAGTTTGAGAAATATGAGTTTGAACTCCAAAATGCTCAAAATGCTGTTCAATTATTATATGAAACTCAAAATGCGCAATGTCAAACCGAATTAACTAATCTTCGCCGACAATTTCAAGATTTGAATGCAAAGCAAAAGATGTTTAATAAAGAAAAGGAACTATATGTAGTAAAAGCCCCTATGAATGGCACTATTCAGCAATTAAAAGGATTGCAGAGTGGAAGTTTTATTACAAGCGGAGATGTAATAGCACAAATTTCACCTGATACAACTGTTATGGCTGAAGTATTCTTGCTTTCAAAAGATGTTGGGCTTTTAAAAGTTGGAACGCCGGTCCGACTTCAGGTTGATGCTTTCAATTATAATGAATGGGGAGAGGTAAGTGGCAAAGTTGCAGAGATTTCTAACGATGTCATTATCGGTGACACACAGCAGCCTTATTTTAAAGTAAAATGCTTGTTGAATGCCGAGCAATTGAAATTGAAAAATGGGTATATAGCTAAGCTTAAAAAAGGAATGACTTTGCAAGCAAGATTCTATATAACAAGACAAACTTTATTTCAATTGCTTTACCATACGATGGATGATTGGCTAAATCCAAGCAGAGCTTAGTCGTTTAATACCCAACACATCTATTTCTACAGAAAAATGCGAAAAATCAGAATTAAACAACATGATGTTACCGACTGCGGAGCTGCTTGTTTGGCCTCCATTGCAGCACATTATGGATTGCATTTGCCAATCGCCTGCATCAGGCAGCTGGCTAGCACTGATAAAAAAGGGACTAATGTATTAGGTTTGATTGAAGCTGCCACCAAAATTGGTTTTGCTTGTAAAGCTGTGAAAGGACCTGTTGAAAGTTTAAATAAAATACCTCTGCCAGCTATTGCTCATGTGATTCTTAATGAAACTTTGGCCCATTACTTGGTTGTGTATGCGGTTTCCGAGAAGCACATACAGGTAATGGATCCTGCAGATGGTAAATTGCACAGGTATTCCCATGCTGATTTTAAAAAAATATGGACAGGTGTTCTTTTATTGCTTGTTCCTGGTGATGAATTTACAGCGGTTAATGAAAAGGTTTCCTTGTATAGCCGTTTTTGGTTTTTGATAAAACCGCATTGGGCTGTAGTTTTGCAAATTCTTTTCGGAGCCATTATTTATACTATTTTAGGATTGTCGACCTCTATTTTTATTCAAAAGCTAGTAGATAATGTCCTTCCGGAAGGAAATAAAAACCTGTTGAACCTGATGGGGTTGATCATGATTCTGCTGCTTGTACTAAAAGTATTTATCAATCATGCCAAAACAATCTTAACGTTTAAAACAGGGCAATTGATAGATGCACGGCTTATTTTAGGCTATTATAAACACTTGATGAAATTACCTCAGCAATTTTTCGACACGATGAGAGTCGGTGAAATTATTTCAAGAGTTAATGATGCAGTAAAGATAAGAGTGTTTATTAACGATGTATTGGTTGATTTTGCTGTGAATATATTTATAGTTGTCTTCTCTTTTGCGCTCATGTTCACCTACTATTGGAAATTAGCATTAATAATGCTTTTGGTAGTCCCTTTGTATTCTATTATTTATGTTATTTCAGATAAGCTTAATAAAGCTACTCAACGTAAATTGATGGAAAATTCTGCCGAATTAGAATCGCAAATAGTGGAGTCGATATCTGGTGCAGGTACAATTAAACGATTTGCTCTTGAAGAATTTTCCAATATTAAAACGGAAACTAAATTTATTAAAGTATTACACAGTGTTTACGCTTCTTCTGTCAATTCAGTTTGGATAGGAAATGGAGTAAGTTTAATTTCCGGTGCTTTTACAATAGGTATATTATGGATAGGGTCTTTTTTTGTATTAGATAAAATAATCACTCCAGGGGAGTTATTGTCCTTTTATGCTATTATCGGGTATTTTACAGGGCCGGTGGGTAGCTTAATTGGGATGAATAAAACAGCGCAGGATGCTTTAATTGCAGCCGATCGCTTGTTTGAAATAATGGATTTAGAGAGAGAGACCTCAGCTAACAAAATGGAACTTATACCTGAAATGCTAGGTGATATAGAGCTTAAGAATGTATATTTTAGGTATGGAACCAGAGGATATATATTTGAAGACATAAGCATGGTTTTTCCAATAGGTAAAATTACAGCCATAGTAGGAGAGAGTGGTTCTGGGAAATCTACCTTAATGTCGCTCATTCAAAATATCTATCCTTTGCTTTCGGGAAGTATCGTTATTGGTAAATATGATATAAAGTATCTTACCAACGAAAGTTTACGTAGCGTGATCGCTGTTGTGCCACAACAAATTGACCTTTTTGCAGGTAGCATACTTGAAAATATTGCGATTGGAGATTTTAACCCTGATATAAAGAAAGTCATCTCCATTTGTACTGATTTGGGTATAATGGATTTTATTGAGAAGTCTCCTTATGGCTTTAATACACCTTTAGGGGAAAATGGAGTTAATCTATCTGGAGGTCAGCGTCAACGTCTTTCAATTGCGAGGGCTTTATACAAAGATCCTGATATCTTGATATTAGATGAAGCTACCGCCTCTCTTGATTCTATTTCAGAACAGTATATTCAAAAGGTAATTCTGCAAATGAGAGAAGCAGGTAAAACTGTTTTAATGATTGCTCATCGGTTAAGTACGGTAATGCATGTCGATAAAATTATTGTGCTGCAAAATGGAAAACTGGTGGAAGAAGGAACTCATCAGGATTTAATGGTTCCAGGAAGTAAATACCATGCTATGTGGGAACAGCAATTTCCTGTGCTAAAAGAAATGAGTTAGAGCGAATTAATGAATTCACTCTTTACTTTGATCTTTTCGCTTATTTTACTCATATCTCAAAGCTTCAACAGGATCAAGTTTTGAAGCTTTTATGGCTGGATAAAGGCCTGAAACTAATCCAACAATAGTACAAACAGCAATGCCGCCGAATATCCATTGCCATGGAATAATAAAGCCTCCTCCAATCAATAGCGAGAGTCCGTTGCCGGCAAATATTCCGAGGATGATGCCACCAATTCCACCTAACTGACAAATAAGTAAGGCCTCATACAAAAATTGACGACGAATTACTGTAGGAGTAGCACCTAGCGATTTTCTGATGCCGATTTCACGAGTACGCTCCGTTACAGAAACCAACATAATATTCATCAGGCCAATAGACGCTCCAATAAGGGTTACAATTCCGATAACGGTTGCTGAAATTGTTAAATAGCTTACAATATTTAGAAAAGTTTGAGCAAGCGCATCACTCTTAGTGATTTCAAAATTATTTTCTTGGGCAACATTCAGTTTTCTGATATTACGCATTTTACTGGTGGCTTCACCGATAGCCGGTTCCATAGTTTGCGGATTACTTACAGTTACTGTAATTATATAACTTCTATTCTGACTACCGGAAGTCATCTTGGCTTTTAACAATGGTATCAAGCTGAATCGGTCACCTGCACCTACAGCTGCTGATCCTTTTTCAGTCAATAAGCCTACTATTTTGTATTTATCGTTGCCTATACTGATTATCTTATTGATAGGGTCGGTATTGGGGAATAGATTGGTTTTAATTTCGTGGCCAATTATACAAACTGCAGTTCCAAACTCTAATTCTGAAGAAGAAAAGTTCCTGCCTGATTCAAGTTTATAGCCGGATGTAAGAAGGTAATTTTCATCACCTCCCTGAACGTAAATATTAGGATTGGTTTTCTTTTCGTTGAATTTAAGGGTAGCATTGAAAGACGAAACGCATGACACCGATACTATTCCAGAAGTATTGTATGATTTTTTAAATGCAATAGCCTCATCGTATTTTATGGAAGGAAAACGTTTTGGAGCATTGCCGCCTCCTCCAATTCTAATGTTCGTGCCCCGATTTCGAATCGTGAATGAATTGGAGCCCATGCTTGCAAATGTGTTGTTTGCAAAGCTTTTTACGCCATCAATAGCAGTTAAAATACCTACTAAGGCCATAATGCCAATTGAAATAATGAGGGCGGTCAGTGTAGTTCGCAGCTTATTGCCTTTTATTGACTGTATCCCAATTTTGATTGTTTCAATGGCGCTCATCAAAATAAATTATTCTTCTAAAATAAACAAGTCCCGGCTTTTTTTGCCGGGACTTGCGAAAAATGTTCAAAATATTTTCTTAAACTCCAAATGAAGTGCCGCAACCGCAGGTGCTACTTGCATTGGGATTGTTAAATGTGAATCCACGCGAATTTAAGCCATCTTGCCAATCTACCTCCATGCCAATTAGGTACATGCCATGCGCTTTGTTTAAATAAACTTTTACGCCTTCGTAATAAAACTCTTCGTCACCTTCTTTCTTTTTATCGAAACCCAGCACATAGTTCATTCCCGCACAGCCACCACCTTCAACACCAACGCGCAAGCCAAACTCTTCGGTGAGTTCTTTCTGCTCTACCAATTTCTGCAATTCTTTAATAGCTCCTTTAGTAAAAGTAATCGGAATTAAGGTAGATGTATTGTTTACAACATTCGCTTCCATATATTCGTCCAAAATTTTTACAAATATACGTTTAATTGATGATTTTTGTTTTTTGATAATGAAGCTTATGATTTTAGAAATTACGTGGAATCAGGCACCTTCAATTGGGGTGCCAGTAGTAGGATTACTTATTTTAATGATTTTCTCTTTAAGAGAGCATTTTTTTGCCAAAGAGAAAACCGAAGTTCACCAAGCTTCGCTCGAACTAAAAAAGAATATACAAAATCATACATTGCCATTGCGTTTACAGGCTTACGAACGCTTAACTTTGTTGATTGAACGTATTACTCCTTCAAATCTATTCTTACGTATCAATCCTCAGGGGTTAACAGCACGTGATATGCAAGCGATTTGTTTAAATGAAATCAGGAATGAGTTTGATCATAATGTGTCACAACAATTGTACGTTACTGAATCGGCTTGGCAATCGATAAAAAAAACAAAGGACGAAACCGTTCTGACAATCAATTCAATTACTTCAAGCCTTCCTGTTGATGCAACTGGTTTGGATTTAAGTCGGGCGGTACTTGAGCATGTAAGCAAAGGGCAAAGCGATCCGTATAGTAATACGATTTCTGTTTTGCGTGCAGAGGTGGCAAAGTTTTAAATTTTTAATTAATAATGGTAGAAGACTGTTTCTATCATTCAATCATCACTTTAACTTTAGTTTACCAATCCATATTTTATGAAGAAAATAGTGACCACTTCGGGTATAGAAATCAAAAAGGTATATACCGAAGTCAAGGCGGTAACTGATTTGCCGGGAGAATATCCTTTTACCAGAGGTGTTCAGCCCGATATGTATCGAGGAAAGCTATGGACAATGCGGCAGTATGCCGGTTTTTCAACTGCCGAAGAATCGAATAAGCGTTATCATTACCTATTGCAAAAAGGAACCATGGGGCTTTCTGTTGCATTTGATCTGCCTACTCAAATTGGGTATGACTCTGATCATGAATTGGCAGAAGGGGAAGTTGGTAAAGTAGGAGTTGCTATTGACTCATTGCGAGACATGGAAACTCTTTTTGATGGTATCGAGTTGCAGAAGATCACTACTTCGATGACGATCAATGCCACCGCTTCGACACTGCTTGCCATGTATGCTGCTTTGGCAAAAAAACAAGGAGCAGATTTGAAGCAGATTTCGGGAACGATTCAAAATGATATTTTAAAAGAATATGCCGCAAGGGGAACTTATATTTACCCTCCTAAGCCTTCAATGCGAATCATTACCGATATTTTTGAATACTGTAGTGTTGAATTGCCTAAATGGAATACCATTTCAATTTCGGGTTACCATATGAGAGAGGCTGGTTCAACAGCAGTTCAAGAGTTGGCATTTACCTTGGCTAATGGAAAAGCCTATTTAGAAGCTGCTCTTCATAAGGGGTTGGATATTAATGTTTTTTCAAAACGACTTTCTTTCTTCTTTAACGGACATAATAATTTCTTTGAGGAAGTAGCAAAGTTTCGCGCTGCAAGACGTATGTGGGCTAAAATTACCAAGAATCTCGGTGCAACTGATCCTCGGGCACAACAATTACGTTTTCATACACAAACAGGTGGTTCAACATTAACAGCTCAGCAGCCAATGAATAATATCATGCGTGTAACCATTCAAGCTATGGCTGCAGTTATGGGAGGAACGCAATCGTTGCATACAAATGGATATGATGAAGCGTTGTCGTTACCAACTGAAGAAGCTGCTCGTATTGCCCTGCGTACCCAGCAACTCATCGCACAGGAAAGTGGTATAGTTGATACTGTTGATCCTCTGGCTGGTTCATACTTTGTCGAAGCACTTACAGATGAAGTAGAACGAATGGCTTGGGATTACATTGAACGCATTGATGCAATGGGAGGAGCAGTTGCTGCAATTGAAGCCGGTTATATTCAACAACAAATTGCTGATGCGGCCTATCAATATCAAAAAGACATCGAATCAGGAGAGCGGATTTTGGTGGGTGTAAACAAATTTCAGGAAGCTGAACCCCCATTTGATAAAGTGTTCAGAATTGATGATTCAATTCGTGCCATTCAAATGGAAAAGCTTACGGTGTTGAAAAACGACAGAAATCAATCGGCAGTTGATATTTCTTTAAATGAGTTAGAAGCGCGTGCGAAAGATGGTAGAAATTTAATGCCTTCAATTATGGAAAGTGTTGAAAATTATGCTACTTTAGGTGAAATCGCCACCACGCTCAGAGGGGTGTTTGGAGAATATTAATCGTAATTATTAATTATATTTTATGATTTTGGGTTTATCTCTTTTGTAAATTAACAAATAAAGATATTAACACTCAAAATGAATAAATGAGCTCGATTTTGTCATAAAACCGCGTTTTTACTATCAGAAACGCGGTTTTTTCTTTTTTTGAGAAAAGTTTTTTTATTAACATTTTAAGTCCTATAATTGAAAAAGAAACAGGGCGAATGTTCATTTTCCCGACTCACTTAAAAATCAATCTTTTATAATTTTCGACGTAATGATTATGAATAGAACTTGTCATTCTGTGTGGATGAATTGTCTTCAAATAATAAAAGACAACGTTCCTGCGCAAAGCTTCAAAACTTGGTTTGAGCCGATAAAGGCTTTGAAGCTTGAGGGAAACGTATTGACCATACAGGTGCCTAGTGTTTTCTTTTACGAATGGCTGGAAGAACATTACGTTTCTCTATTGCGTAAAACTATTAAGCATCAACTGGGAACAGGCGGTCGTTTAGAGTACAACATTGTTATGGAGCGTGCATCTGAACGTGGCAAGGGGCACACTATTAATGTGCCAACCAACAGTAATGGGGAACTGAGAAACCATCCGGTTGCTATGCCCGTAACTTTAGGAGCAGATATCAAGAATCCTTTTGTTATACCAGGTTTAAAGAAGCTTAATATTGACCCTCAGCTTAACTCGAAATATTCATTCGATAATTTTGTAGAAGGTGATTGTAATCGTTTAGCACGTTCTGCAGGTTTTGCGGTGGCTGCTAAGCCGGGTGGTACTTCCTTTAATCCGTTATTTATATACGGTGGAGCCGGAATGGGGAAAACTCACCTAGCGCAAGCTATAGGGTCATCTGTTAAAACTTCTTATGCCGATAAAATGGTGCTTTACGTTCAGGCTGAAAAATTTGGTCAGCAGTTCGTAGACTCATTAAAGAACAATACTATCAATGATTTCGTGAATTTTTACCAGCTCATTGATGTGTTGATTATGGATGATGTTCAGTTTTTCTCAGGGAAAGAGAAAATGCAGGATATTTTCTTTACCATCTTTAATCATTTGCACACTAGTGGCAAGCAAATTATAATGACATGCGATAAGGCTCCGAAAGATTTAGTGGGCTTAGAAGAACGTTTGCTTTCGCGCTTTAAATGGGGGCTGTCTGCTGATTTACAGGTACCAGATCTGGATACTCGCATTGCTGTTCTGAATATGAAAATGCGTGCGGATGGTATCACTCTTCCGCATGAAGTTATAGAGTACGTGGCACATAATATTGATAACAATATTCGTGAACTTGAAGGTGCGTTGATTTCATTGCTTGCTCATTCAACATTGAATCGTAAGGAGATTGATCTTCCTTTGGCAAAACAAATGCTGAAGAACTTTATAAAGCATTCTTCTAAAGAAATCTCAATGGAGTCTATTCAAAAGTTAGTTTGCGAATACTTTGAGATCCCTATGGAAATGGTGAAGTCGAAAACGCGTAAGCGAGAAATTGTTCAGGCCCGTCAAATTTCGATGTACTTGGCTAAAAATCATACCAAAGCTTCTCTTAAAACAATTGGGCAGTTTTATGGAGGTAGAGATCATTCTACTGTGATTTACGCATGTCAAACGGTAGAGGATTTGATTGATACGGATAAGAAATTCAAGAATTGGGTTCAGGATATTCAAAAGAAGTTAAAAATGAGCTAAGGCTTATAAAAATACTTAATGTAGATAATGAAGGCTGTTTCGAATATAGAAACAGCTTTTTTTATATAGGTTAGATCTGTAAATAAAACAAGTCCGCTTGATATTGTTGAAATGTAAAACGATCATTATTAAATTTTTTAACGATCACTTTAAAATCAACTTTATCTTAACGGACTTGACGGAATAAAAATTCCAATTTTACTTCTACTCCTCTAACGCACACAATGAGGAGTAATACTTTGCAGAGTATTAAACTCTGCTGTGCGCAAAAAAAAGGAACTGTTAAACTGATATAAATTTACGACTATTTGTTTTAAAACTTATATGTTTAATGCTTTTTTTGTTTTATTCATTGATTACCAGCTGTCTCCGGCTCCACCTCCGCCAAAACTGCCACCACCGAATCCTCCAAAGCCTCCACTGTCACCGCCACCGAAGCCTCCGCCCCCTCCTGTAAAATCATCCCAGTTACCACGATTTCTATGTCCTCTATTTCCAAGCATGGTCATCAACATCCAGAAAGGAAGATCAGATCCGGCGCCTCGTCCTGCTATGTGTTGGTATTGGCTTCGTCTGCTTATGAAAGAAATTACGATGAATACAAGAAATATGATTAGAAAGACAGGAAAAACTCCAATTCCTTTTGAATGAGATGGATCTGCTTGGTATTCACCTGATGCAAGTTTAATAAGCGCATCTGTGCCATCTTCTATTCCTTTGTAATAATTACCAGCCTGATATGAAGGTTTAATTATCGTAGAGGTAATTCGTTTTGCATATGCATCAGGTATAGCACCTTCCAAGCCATAACCAACGGCAATAAATACTTTTCTATCCTTCATTGAAGTTAGTAGCAATACCCCGTTGCGTTTATCTTTTTGGCCAATACCCCATTTGTCGCCTAATTTAAAAGCATAGTCAGAAATATCATATCCATTTAAAGAAGGTATTATAACTACAGCTATTTGAGTGCTGCTGGAATCGTTAAAAGCTACCAGCTTCCGTTCTAATATGGCTTTTTGTTCAGGTGTAAGTGTATTGGTATAGTCATTTACCAAACGAGGAGGATTGGGTCGTTCTGGTAAATCTTGAGCAAAGGAACACAGTGTAACCAGTAAAAATATTAAGGTAAAAATTGGCTTTAGTTTAGTCATTGCCGATGTATATATCGTCTGAAAGTTCATTTTTATCATCACTTGTATATGGGAAATATTTCTGCAAGGCGCGGCCTGCTTCTTCAATGCCTAGAATCACACCATCAACCAAATTCCCTTCTTTAAATGAACTACGCATAATTTCTTTTGTTTTATTCCAAAACTCAGTTTCGACAACAGCATTAATTCCTGCATCTCCTATAATTGCAAATTTGTGGTCATCAATTGCCAGGTAAATAAGCACTCCGTTGCGTTCTCGAGTGTTATGCATTTCAAGTTCTTTAAAATAAAACACAGCTCGGTCGAGAACATCTTCGGAACAGCGTCTTTCTACACAAACTCTTATTTCTCCAGAGGTTAATGATTCGGCTGCTTGAATGGCTTTTTTAACTCTTTGTTTATTGTGTTCTTGAAGGAAAGGCATGATTTATAAAATTAGAGTTGCATAATATGAAATCGGGTCGTAATTCGACCCGATTTCACTGTTCTACTATTTTAATTTGTCAGTAGTCCCTATTAAAATTGAACGGTTGGAGCTTTTTCTGAGCCTGCTGCAGCTTGGAAATAAGGTTTCTCTGCAAAACCAAACATTCCCGCATAAAGATTATTAGGAAAACGTTTTACTGTTGTGTTATAATCACCGGTTACTTCATTGAATTTATTACGCTCCACTGAAATACGGTTTTCTGTACCTTCTAATTGCGCCTGCAGTTCCAGGAAGTTTTGATTAGCCTTTAATTCCGGATATTTTTCAACGGTTACTAATAACCTTGATAATGCAGAGCTTACGCCTTGCTGTGCTTCTTGAAATTTTTGAAAGTTTTCAGGGTTCAAATTGTTTGCATCAATGTTTACAGCAGTGGCTTTAGCACGTGCTTCTATTACTTGTGTAAGCGTTTCTTTTTCAAAATTTGCATAACCTTTTACAGTATTTACCAAATTTGGAATTAGATCAGCACGACGTTGATAAGATGTTTGTACCTGGCCCCATTGTTTCTTAACATTTTGGTCTAATGTTACCATGTTATTGTAGCCATTGCAGCCGCCTACTAGTAAAAAAAGGGCTAAGAAAGCGATAATGCCTAAAGAGATTTTTTTCATATTTAACTAAAATGTTTTAACCAAATCTACAAAAAATATGCTAGAGGGTTTATTTTTTGAATTGTTATAACTTTGTCTTGGTTTCAGAATAAATATCTGACAATAAAACACGATGATTCAAGAACTCGAACTGACAATCCTACCTGATTTTATTAATGATGATAATCAGCTTCGTAAGCAGCTTGTTGCTAAACTAAAGATTAATACAAATCGTATTTCTGGTTTTCTTATACTTAAACGATCTATCGACGCACGTTCCAAACAAACCATTTATCGCATTAAGGTGAAGGTTTTTGTTGATGAACCTGCACAAGTGCCTGAAATTCAAAATGCAGCGTATAAAAACGTACAAGATAGTAAGGTTGTAATTGTAGTTGGTGCTGGTCCTGCGGGTATGTTTGCAGCTTTGCGCTTAATCGAATTAGGGTTAAAGCCCATTGTAATTGAACGGGGTAAGGATGTTAAGCAGCGTCGTCGCGACTTAGCCAACATTAATAAACAAGGTATTGTAAACCCTGAAAGTAATTATTGCTTTGGAGAGGGTGGTGCTGGAACCTATTCGGATGGTAAGCTTTATACCCGATCGACCAAACGCGGTGATGTTAACAAAGTGCTCGAGACATTTGTATCACATGGAGCTTCTGAAGATATTTTGATAGATGCTCGTCCGCATATTGGAACCAATAAATTACCGCAGATTATTACTGCAATGCGAGAGAGTATTCTAAACGCAGGTGGTGAAATTCATTTCAATACTAAAGTTACTGATCTTGATGTTCAATTTGGTGCCGTAAGAGGAGTAATAACTGATAAAGGTTCGTTTAACTCTGATCATGTTATACTGGCAACCGGACATTCGGCCCGTGATATTTTCTATTTGCTCGATCGCAAGAATATATTAATTGAAGCCAAGCCATTTGCACTGGGCGTACGAATTGAACATCCGCAGGAAGTAATTGATAAAGTGCAGTATCGTTGTGAAGTTCGTCATGATAATCTTCCTCCGGCTTACTATAGTTTAGTCGAACAAGTAAATAATCGGGGTGTGTTCTCATTTTGTATGTGTCCGGGCGGAATTATTGCGCCTTGCGCAACGGATTTTGATGAGATTGTTGTAAATGGTTGGTCTCCTTCAAAGCGAAATAATCCTTATGCAAATTCAGGAACCGTAGTTCAGGTTAATTTGGAAGATGTTCCGAGCAGTGATAAGAATCCCTTGGCGATGCTTCATTTTCAACAGCAAATTGAGCAGCAGGCCTTTAAAGTTGGAGGAGGTTTGTTAAAAGCCCCTGCACAACGGATGGTGGACTTTGTAAATGGTAAGATTTCATCCACACTTCCTGATTGCTCTTACCTTCCTGGTATTGTAAGTTCTAATTTATATGATGTACTTCCTGCTTTTGTTTCGAAAAGTTTAAAAGGAGCCTTGCCTGTTTTTGGACAAAAAATGAAAGGATATTATAGCAATGATGCGGTTTTGGTGGGAGTAGAATCAAGAACATCCTCTCCTGTACGTATTCCTCGTGATAAAGAAACATTGCAGCATCCTCAAGTGAAAGGTTTGTATCCATGTGCGGAGGGGGCCGGTTATGCAGGAGGTATAGTTTCGGCCGCTATTGATGGAATTAAATGCGCGGAGGCTGTGTTGTTATAATCTCTCTAAATCATTAAACTAATTTTAAGCTCATGGGTTAATTAAGTAAGAAATTCAATCCATGGATAAGAAATTAAGATTAATTGTAGCGCTTCAAGAGGCAGCATTGGAGATTAGAAACAATTCATCCTATCAATGGGGGCATATGGGAAGCTGTAATTGCGGTTTCCTAGTTCAAAAGCTTACTAACCTTGATAAAGGTAAGATTCATCAAATGGCTATGGTCCGTGAAGGTGATTGGCGTGAGCAATTGGAGGAATATTGCCCCAATTCCGGTTATCCCATTGATCATCTTATATTCGATTTGCTTCAATTTGGATTAACAACACAAGAATTGGCACATCTTGAGCGCCTCTCCGATCCACGCATTCTTAATTGTATTGGTACGGAAGGGGGCAAATTGAATTTTAATGATTCAGAACATGCTGCTTTGTATATGAGTACGTGGGCCAACATGCTTGTAGATCAATATTCAAATTCAGTAGATCTGATTAAATTGGGATTCTTACATAATCAATCTGCATAGATTATTAATCGATGTTGTTTTAACATTATATATGTCTGAAAAAAAGAAAACATTAGTCCTTGGGGCATCTATTAATCCTGAACGTTACTCTTACAAAGCAATTCATCGATTGGTTCAACATGGGCATCCTGTGGTGGCTATTGGAATGAGCTCCGGAGAAGTTGCGGGAATACACATAGAGCAAGTAAATCATATTTATAAAGATATAGACACGATTACTTTATATGTAGGTCCTTTAAATCAACCCTTTTTTTATAACTATATAATAGATACGAAACCCAAACGAATCATTTTTAATCCAGGGACTGAAAATCAGGAATTATTAAAACTTGCTGTGGAAAATGGTATTGAAACGGAATTAGCCTGTACGCTGGTACTGTTGTCAGTAAATAATTATTAGGTAGATTGGTAGATCTTTTCTCTTATTTCAAGTTTTTAACCTTGGTTTATAGTAGCTTGAGTACTTTGATTAAAAAAGATTTTTATTGTCGCTTGTAAAGGCGAAAATTTTTCTACTTTTGCACCCCGCTGTGGGGGGATTCAGGCAGCGGTAGTACATTGAAAGGGTAGAAAGAAGAGCGGCAGATTGTAAGCGAAGATCAAGTTAAGAAGGGATGCCAAAAGCAGCCCAA
>NZ_FXSZ01000005.1 GCF_900182575.1 Solitalea koreensis
CATTCCGAACAGAGCAGTTAAGCCCAACAGCGCCGATGGTACTGCGGTAAAACGTGGGAGAGTAGGTCGGTGCCGATCTTTATTCGAACCCCTTGAACCTTGTTCAAGGGGTTCTTTTGTTTAAGGCCCAGCTAAACCCGATAGCAGTGGAAAGCACGCAAGCCTTTTCGGCTGAGGACTTGGAACGAATAGCGGGACGGAAGTAAGGAAAATGGTGTAAATTACTGTTTTCATACTTATATTTTTAATATTCTGCCGTATTAATTCTGAAATACGACTTCTATTTAAGAAAACTAATTCATATATTTGCAACCCTTTAAAGGGATAAAATTTAATTAAAACAACATTCATGAAGAATTACGAAACAGTAATCGTTCTGACCCCGTTGTTATCAGAAGAAGCTTCGAAAGAAGTTCTTGCGAAATTCAAGAAGATCTTGACTGATAACGGAGCCGAGATTGTCCATGAGGATAATTGGGGTTTGAGAAAGCTGGCTTATCCAATCCAGAAAAAAACTACAGGTTACTACCAAGTAACTGAGTTTAAGGCTTCAGGCGAATTAATTAACAAATTAGAAGTTGAGTACAAACGTGATGAGCGTGTAATGCGTTTCTTAACAATCGCTCTTGACAAGCACGCAGCTGCTTACAATGAACGTAAACGCACTGGTACTTTGGCTCCTAAAGCAGCTAAATCTAAAAAACAGGAGGACGCAGCATAATGGCTAAAGATAACATTTCATACGTTACCCCTCCAAAGGTTGAGGATAACCGTAAAAAGTATTGCCGTTTTAAGAAAAATGGTATCCGTTACATCGATTACAAAGATGCTAACTTCCTTTTGAAGTTCGTAAATGAGCAAGGTAAGGTTTTACCTCGTCGTTTAACTGGTACTTCATTGAAATTTCAACGCAAAGTAGCACAGGCTATTAAACGTGCCCGTCATATTGCTGTTTTGCCTTACGTAACTGATGGTTTAAAATAAGGAGACATAAAAGATGGAAATTATTTTAAAACAAGATGTTAAGAAATTAGGTGAGAAAGACGATATTTTAAACGTTAAGCCTGGTTTTGCCCGTAACTACTTGATTCCTCAAGGTTTTGCGGTAATAGCGAACGACTCTAACCGTAAGATTCTTGCTGAAAACTTACGTCAGGTTCAGTTCAAACAAGATAAATTGAAAAAAGATGCTGAAGTAATTGCAGCTGCTTTAGAAGGTGTTACTTTATCAATCGGTGCTAAGGCTGGTGAGTCAGGTAAAATTTTCGGTGCAGTTAATCCATTGCAAATTGCTGAAGCGATTAAAAAAATCGGACACGAAGTTGACCGTCGTAAAATCACTTTTGAAACAGATGTTAAATTCATCGGTTCTTACGTTGCAAATGTGAATTTACACAAAGAGGTTAAAGTTCAAGTGCCTTTCGAAGTTGTTGCTGAATAATTTCGAATTATAGATTTAATGAAAAATGCCTTCGAGTAATCGAAGGCATTTTTCATTTTATACATTTTAGAAAACCTTTGCCTATTTTATTATTTTAGAGTTCAGCTTAACAACCTTATGTTATAGTTGACAAAATTCTTTAATGACAAAAATATCCAATCCTTCGCCGTTTCGAGAATTTATTAGAAAGGAGTTTTTGAGCCCGGATATTAGCAGGGCTTTGATGGTCATGTTGGGGGTTATAGTTCCAGTGATTTATTTTCAATTGGCAGGTCGAATTGAATTAGCAGTTTTTGGCTCTCTAACCGGACAACTTGTATCATCTTCTAAAATTCGTGGTACTTATCCCCAACGTGCCTTTATATTAATAATGGGGGTAACCTTAATTGCAGCAGCTGCTTTTTTAGGAACAATTGCGGGGGGTAATCTTATCACAGCTGTTTTGTTTATGGGAATAATAGCTGGTTTGGGTGGGATTTCCAGAGGATTAGGAGAACATGGTCAAAGTTTAGGAATATGTGCCGCTTTATTGTTTCTATTTTCATTGCATGGCCCAAATACTACTGAATTGGGACTGGAAAGGGTTCAGGCTGTATTTATTGGTGGAGCATGGGCATCTATGTTGCATTTAATCTTGTGGCCATTCAGGCCTGATTTACCTTACCTTATAGCTTTAGCGAAACCCTGGGAGTTAGGTAGTGATTTTGTTGCTAAAATGGCAGATGTCGATCATTTTAATCGAGATAAGATTGAGTCTGAAGTAACTCAAATTGAAGCTAATCTTAGAGATGCAATTAATAAAGTATTGCCATTTTTGGGTAAAAGTGATAAAAATCCTGTTTCAATTAGGAGAGAAATTTTAAAGATAGCGCGATCAGCGTCTAGATTTGGTGTCACGGCTCGTGCTATTCACAATGACCTGGAAAAGTTAATGAGAAATCCTAAATATGATTTCTTAATTCCTTCAATTCAAAATGCTGCAAGAGCCCTAAGCATTGCAGCCGGATCTATTTCAGATAGAATACTGTCCGGTAGCAAGGAGGATGAGAATATAACTCACTTGCGAATTAAAGGAGCAGAAACCTTAATGAATTTTATCACTAAACGCATTAGTCAAAGTGATTTAAAGACTTCAGAGCGCATAGAATTACAAGGTATCATAAATTTGATGAAATCGTCAATTAACTATCATTATGATGCTCTTAAACTTATGGTGCGTTTAGAAGATAAGCGTAAAATAATTAAAGATACGGGGACGGGGCTGATTAATCCAATTTATGCTTTAAAGCGTCAATGGCATAATACCCGAAAAGAGCTTCATTTTGCTTCCCAATTGTTGCGCCACGGATTGCGATTATTGCTTGTTGCCGTTATAGGGATTGCTCTTTATAAAGGTTTTGAAATTCCGCGAGGTTATTGGATTGTATTAACAGTAATTATAGTGTTGCAGCCTGATTTTGGGACAACTCGTGTACGCTCTTGGCAAAGGGTTTCAGGTACATTGATTGGTGCCATTTTTGGAACTTTAATGCTAGCCTTGCCATTCAATTTTGGCATGCTTGATATTATAATTGCGATAAGTGTATTCTTATTCAGTTTCTATCAATCAAGGAATTATGGAATTTCAGTTGTTTTTGTAACCATCCAATTAGTTGCAACACTTGAAATGTCGGAACATAGCATTGATTGGCATGTGGCAGCACATCGATTAATTGCCACATTAATAGGAACTATTTTGTCAATTTCCGCCGCTTATTTATTATGGCCAAGTTGGGAGCATATTAGATTTAGAGCTCGAATTGTGAAGGTTTTAAGGGCCAACAAGCGTTATCTATTACAAATAGAGCATGAACTGAAGGAAAAGCAAGGTTTACACATGCGGGTAATTGGTGACAGAAGAAAGGCTGAAGTTGAAACGATTAATGCGCTGGATGCCATTAAACGTATAGAAAAAGAACCTGGTAAAAAGGAGATTAATATAGCAATAGCAAATTTACTAGCTTTTCATAATTCAAAGCTTACCAAAGAACTCAACGCTTTCACTGCCGTACTTCCTAGAGTAATCAATAATTTCGATTTTCCGGAAGCGGAGGCTTTTATGATCGAATCATCGATAATATTGGAAGAAATGGCCATTGCTATTGAAACAGATGCTCGTGTAAGCATAAAGCCCAATCTAGATTTATACTTAAAAAAAATAGAAGAGCATATTTTAAGCCTTAGGGAACAAAGTAATAAATGTGTTGAAAACCAAAGGATGCTTTTAGAGGAGCAATTAATTAACGCCATGTTAATCCGTTCCATAATTGATCGTATTGCCGCTGAAATAATTGCTATGTGTTATTTATCAGGTGATTTGTTCGATTACAGCTCAGGTCTGAATTCGCATTAAATCTTTGCATTTGATTTCACTTTTATCTGATTTGTCAGTTTTACTCAAGAGGTTTTTTATTTTTGCACCATGTTTTCAAAAATAGCCGGATTTTTAGGCAAATCATTTCTTTGGTTTTTCACAATTAGTATTCTTTGGGTAATCATTTATCGATTCATACCTGTTCCCATTACTTTATTGCAAATGGAAAGATGTTTTGAGCAAAAAATGGCCGGTAAAGAAATGAAATTGGATAAAGACTGGGTTGCCTTTGATAAAATATCTGAGAATTTACCCCGAGCGGTTATTGCATCAGAAGACCAGCTGTTTATGGAGCACATGGGGTTTGATTGGGATGCGATGAAGAAGGCCTATGTATATAATGCTAAGAAAAAGGGTAAAAAGATAAAGGGTGGTAGTACAATCAGTCAGCAGGTAGCTAAAAATGTATTTTTATGGTCAGGAAGATCATATATAAGAAAGGGAATGGAAGCATATTTTACTTTTTTAATTGAGATTTTTTGGAGCAAAAAAAGAATTATGGAGGTTTACTTGAATGTTATTGAGATGGGTGATGGAATCTATGGGACTGAGGCGGCAGCGCAAGCTTATTATAAAAAGCCTGCTGCAGATCTGAACAAAAAAGAAGCAGCCTCAATAGCTGCAATTCTGCCAAGTCCATTACATTGGTCGGCTACCAAACCCAATGCTCTGGTACGTAAAAAAATAAAACGCATTATGCGTTTTATGCGCATTTTAGATCCAATTGAATTTGATAATTAAAACTATAAGCTATAAAGTTGTTTAAATAACTTATTTAAAATGTTAATTAAACATCATTCAATTGAATAAAAAAGTTTACACAGTTGTATATTTAATTATACAAATTGTTTTTTTTAATAATTAAGGAGTTAAATGCAATCTTAGTTTGTAATTGATTGTTTTTAAATGATTTGGCTGATTTATTTTTAAAAAATATAAATTTTAGGTTCTGATATTGTTATAGGCTCTGTCTAATAATTAACATCGAACTGAAATTTACATTCATGAAAATAATCGCCCTCAACTTATTCTTATCCCTAAGTTTATTTTTAACAAACTCAGCTAAAGCTCAATTAGGCTTTGCTGTAGCAACCGATGCTAATGGTTCACAACTTACCTATGGGTTAGTGTTTGGCTATAATACATCATCAAAGGCAAAAATGCAAGCAATGGTTGAATTACGTTTAAAAGGATATGATAAAGTATTTGGGGCAACGGGAGCCGAATATGGTCATGGTCTTAAAACAGGTTTTTATGTGCTGATAAAATCAAGCTTTATTTCTGAGAATGGTAAAGCAATGAATTGTTACGGATTGGGGGCAAGTGCCAAAACCTTTGACGAAGCCGAATTCAGGGCTCAACGAAATATGTTCACCTATTCAAAATGGGATGAAGAAGCATATACAGTTCTTATCAGTAAAGAATATTAAATTCTCATACAAGCTGAATCTTAATTATTTACAACAAGATTGCCAAAAACTTGCTGGTGCCAACTGTTTTTGAAAGGTGTTTCCCAATTTTTTTCAAGTTCTGCTTTAGTTGAAACAAGGTTGTTAAATACAATAGTATCAGCTGTTATTGTTCCTTCAATAATTAATTGTTCAAAATCATCTCTTTCCACTGATTTTACCGTTTCTCCTTCTTTGAAAGCTATATGAAATCTGTCGAAAAGATTGATTTTTAATGATTGCTCCATCTGCTTCATAAAATTTACAGATTTATCAATTGAACAACCACTGGCGTTATGTGCGCGTTCGTCAACTATTAAAATAATAAATCGATTATATCGAACCTCAAACTTGGCCTTGAGTGAGTTACTATGAGCTGTCCAGTCGGAGGTGAATGCCAATAATTGGATATTTAGCCAATTCATCTCATCGCTTGTTAATTCACGATTTGACTGATAAATCCATACTCTTGAGTTGTTATCGAAATTATCCATGATTCAAAAATAGAAATTATGATGTTTTAATTTGTATTTATTATTAAAACGAAAAGAGCCACAATAGGTGTGGCTCTTTTACGAAATTATTAAAGTTCTATAAATCATTTGCTCTTGCAGCAAGTTCAGCAATATCAAGTACTTCAACCTCTGCTTCTTTTTCAAAGTGTTTTACTCCATCGCGTAGCATGGTCATACAGAACGGACACGCTGCTGCAATTACACTAGGTTTTAATTCTAATGCTTCTTCTACTCGTTCAATATTAATGTCTTTATTGCCTTTTTCAGGTTCTTTAAACATTTGAGCTCCCCCTGCGCCGCAGCATAAGCCATTGGTTTTGCAACGTTTCATTTCAACCAATTCGGCATCCAATATTTCAAACACCGAACGTGGAGCTTCGTACACACCGTTTGCTCTTCCTAAATAGCAAGGATCATGGAAGGTTATCTTCTTACCTTTAAAACTTTCACCACCGGTCACTTTAAGCTTACCCTCATCAATTAATTGTTGAAGGAGTTGTGAGTGATGGATGACATCGTAATTGCCGCCAAGGTTTGGATATTCGTTTTTAAGCGTATTGAAACAATGAGGACAAGCTGTAACTATTTTTTTAATATTATAAGCATTTAGTACCTCAATGTTAGTTATTGCCATCATCTGAAACAAAAACTCATTGCCGGCACGTTTAGCAGGATCTCCTGTGCAGCTTTCTTCGGTTCCTAATACGGCATAACTTATCCCTACATGCTGTAATATACTACATACCGCACGCGTAATTTTTTGTGCACGTTCATCAAAGCTGCCGGCACATCCCACCCAAAATAACACCTCCGGCTCTTGACCTTCAGCAGCCATTTCGGCCATAGTTTTTATATTTAATTCCATTTTTTTTCGATTCTTGTTTACTTAGCAGTTGTGTTCTTTCATTCATTCTCTCAATCATTTTTCGCCCAATTAAAGCGATCAGCAGGAGCATATTTCCAAGGAGCCTGGTTGTTTTCTACATTTGAGAACATGTTATTTACACTTGCTGGTGCATTTGATTCTTCCATAACCAAATAACGCCTTAGCTCCACAATAATAGCTAATGGGTCAATGTTGACCGGGCAAGCCTGTGTGCATGCGTTACAAGTGGTACAGGCCCATAATTCTTCATTGGTAATATAATCTCCTAATAATGCTTTTCCGTCGCTGTAATCAGGTCCATGGGTGTCAATGTTACGTCCAACTTCTTCCAAACGATCGCGTGTGTCCATCATTATTTTACGTGGAGAAAGCAGTTTACCTGTTATGTTTGCCGGGCAGCTGGATGTGCAACGCCCACATTCGGTACAAGTGTAGGCATTCATCAGATTTACCCAGTTCAGATCGGTAACATCTTTAGCTCCAAATTTGCCAGCAGGAGCATCAGCGGGCGGCGTAAATGAAGGATCAAGCATTGCTTTTACCTCATTTGTAACCGAAGACATGTTATTGAATTCACCTTTGTTTTTTAGGTTAGAATACCAGGTGTTAGGAAATGCCAATAAAATATGGAAGTGCTTTGAATAGGGTATATAGTTAAGGAAAATAAAAATACCCACAATGTGAAACCACCAGCAGAAACGCTCAGTATATACCAATGCAGCTTCATTATGCGGTAGTGTGTCAGCAATAAAGGAACTAACCGGAAATGCCCCCGCTTTTATGTAATGGCCTATGCCCATACCCTGTAATTTATAATCAGCAGCACTCATGGTAAGAAACGCTATCATCAGAAGGATTTCAGCGATTAGAATATAGTTTGCATCACTGCGCGGCCATTCAGTCATTTCTATCCCTGAGAAACGTTTTAGCTTTAACACATTTCGGCGAATGAGGAAAATAATACATGCTAATAATACACCCAATGCAAGGAACTCAAACGAACCAATAAGAACGTTATAGAAACCACCCAAAAATGAAAATATTCGATGAGTACCAAAAACGCCATCGATAACAATTTCCATTACCTCAAGATTAATAATTACAAACCCCAGGTAAATAAGAATATGTAAGAATCCGGCTACAGGCCTGGCCGTCATTTTCGATTGGCCAAGTGCCACCATTGCCATTGTTTTCCAGCGTTCAGCAGGGTTGTCACTTCTGTCGAGTGGTTTGCCCAGCCTAATATTTCGCCTGATCTTCTTTACATTTTTGGAAAACAACCCAATCGCTGCTCCGGCAATTAGTACAAAAAGGATCTGTCCGATCATAAATAAATATAGGTTTTTGATTAGTTGAGCGCTAAAATAGAAATAAAATAGATATACCAATTTTTGATTTGGTATACTTTCTATATTGGAATTAATTTAAATAAGCATATTATTAAACTTGCTCTCCAATCTTTAAATTATTCTCAATGAAATTAATAAAATTTTATTGAGAATTTACAGTTAGATTCATCAGTTAATAATTTGAAAAAAAACAAGTTTTTAAGTTGGTTAAAAGTTTAATAGCCTAGCTGTCAGTTTAAAATCATATTAGTTGTAAAAACTTTTTTGTTTTGTGTAAAGTGTTTCTATATTTGCAATCCCAAATCGGAGGGGTGATATAGCTCAGCTGGTAGAGCAATGGACTGAAAATCCATGTGTCGCTGGTTCGAACCCGGCTATCACCACAAAGTTGTTTAAGTTTAGCAACTCAAAATAAATAAGCTTAAAGGAGGTGATATAGCTCAGCTGGTAGAGCAATGGACTGAAAATCCATGTGTCGCTGGTTCGAACCCGGCTATCACCACATAAAATCAAAGCCAGTTCTATTGAACTGGCTTTTTTATTTTCCCCTCCAAAGCATTACCTTGAGTTTATGAAAAGACTTGTAATACTATCTACACTTTTTATAGTGCTATGCTCAATGAATAGTTTTAAAACCAAGCGAATTTTGTTTTTTGGAGATTCTATTACAGAGTTAGGAGTACAACCAGGCGGATTTATTTCGAAAATACAAGAAGCATTATTGACTCAAGGGTTAAGTAAGAAGTACGAATTAATAGGCTCAGGTATAAGCGGAAATAAGGTTTATGATTTGTATTTACGATTAGAAAATGATGTTTTAGCTAAACAACCTGATGTAGTGATTATTTGGGTAGGTGTTAACGATGTGTGGCACAAGCAAATGTTTGGAACAGGAACCGATCCCGGAAAATTTCAGGTTTTTTACCAGGTTCTCATCGATAAAATAAAGGATAAAGGAGCAGAAGTGGTGTTATGTACTCCGGCCGTAATTGGAGAAAAAACAGATTTTTCAAATCCGCAGGATGGCGATTTAAATCAATATGCCAAGCTTATCAGAGAACTAGCGCATAAAAATAATTGTGAAATTTGTGATTTTAGATCTCTGTTTCTGGAGTATAATAAAGTGAACAACACATCTAATGCTGAATGGGGTATTCTAACAAAAGATCGCGTACATCTGAATAATACGGGGAATGAACTTGTTGCAAAAGAATTAATGAAGGTTTTACAATTATAAAATCGCTATGTTTAGCTACTCAATTTCGGAGAGTGAAGAATATGAAACGAGAGAAACCACCTACCATTAAGGAAATAGCTAAAAAACTTAAGATTTCAACTTCCACTGTTTCCAGGGCATTGCATAATCACCCAAGTATTGGATATATAACCACTCTTAGGGTTCATAAAATGGCTGAGGAGTTAAATTATCAACCCAATCAAACAGCTATTTCTTTTAAGCAGAGAAAAACATATACCATTGGTGTTTTATTGCCAAATCTTTCTGAAGCTTTTTTCTCTACCGCAATTAGTGGAATCGAAGAGTTTGCCGAACAACAGAAATATAATGTATTAATGGGGCAATCGTTGGATGATCCGGAGCGTGAGAAAAGAGTGCTAGAAACGATGAAGACACATCGGGTAGATGGTATGATCGTATCTATAAGCAAGAACACGGATAATTACGATCATTTTGATCAGCTTAAAAAAGTTAATATTCCTATTGTTTTCTTTGATCGAATTCCTGAAAAAAATGATATCCATTATACCGCTTGCAATCTGGAATTAGGTCTGATTAATGCAATGGTCATGCTGGTTAAACGCGGGCACACAAAAATTGCCTTAATAAATGGGCCTGAAAAATTATTGGCCAGTAACCAGCGGTTAGAAGCGTATAAAAAAGGACTCGATGAAAATAATATTGAAGTAGATAAACGATTTATCGTATCATCTGATCTTTCAAAGGAGGGGAATCAAAAAGCAATGAAAAAATTGCTTGCATTAAAGTCAAGGCCAACAGCTGTTATCACTTTTAATGATTACCTGGCATTAGACGCTATGGCTGTAGCGAAAGAAAATCAGTTAGTTATTAATGAGGATATCAGTTTTGTAAGCTTTGCTAATTTGCCAATTTGGGCTTATATGGATAGTAGGCCATTGGCCTCTATTGAACAATTTCCATTCAAGCAGGGAGAAAAAGCAGCAGAGATTTTGTTTTCAATATTGAAAGAAAGCTCTAATGAAGAGTCAATAGAGCTTTCCGAATATCAGCAAGTAATTTTTGATTCAGAATTAGTTACACATGGGTAGTGTATTAATTTGTAGGTAAGCTGTTAAAATCAATTTCGGGTTGTTTTCCATCTTTTTGATTGCAGGTAAAGTATTGATCCAATGGAATATAATTGCTGAAAAAACCGCAGTTTTTTAAGTAAAACGTAGAATTGCTATTACTTAAACCTCCTGCATAATCCTTGCGGTATTCTTTTCTGGCAGTTGCGTCTCCAGTAAAGCGAGCTTGGGTTATCTGATGCCATTTTCCAGTGGTATCGCACACCCATTGATTGCCATAGTTAGCTTCACGTGTAATGGTACCATTATTAGGATCAAAGTTTTCAAGAAAAGAATGCAATCCTTTTAAATAAGTATGTGTGCTCGGGCGTTTAAAACTGGCGATCAACGTCCATTTTGCTTGATTCGGATCAAAAAAATACGAAGTATAAACGGTGTTATTTTGATCAACAGGTTTCGCTTGGGTTAAAAATTTATAAGTAGTTCCTGCTTGCCAATTATAAACCAAATAGCTTTGCCCTCCGGATCCTTCAGCTCCAAACTCCCCTGATCTAACATTACCCCCCTTGTTTAATAGTTTAATTTTCAGACTATCCGGGATGCTTTTTGGATCATCGGTTTTAAAAGGACTCCAAACCGAAAACAAAATTCTTCTTTCTTTTTCAGAGTTTACCTGAATGCCAAAATAACCTTCTTTAAAGCCATTAGCCATATAATATGAGCCAATGGGATCTTTGCCTTTCGGAACTGTAATTTCGTTATAAAACCATTCAATATTGTTTTTAACCTCCTCAGGGAGCATATAGCTTAAATGGACTGATGGGCCGCGGTGTCCCCAATAGAAATAATTGTCATTGTTGTTTTTTACATAAGCAGTTTCGTCGTCGCTCGTAAGCCCTTCAAGTATAATATCCGAAACCTCAGCAAAAGTATCACCCGTTTTTGAAATGCCTTGCAGGTCAATTTGCTTATATCCGGCTTCTTTAATCTCAATATTTCCGGTATTTAGGGTTTGAAACTCTTTGTTATCGGCCACAATCATGAATGCCGAGTTCAAAGCTGAAACCTTTATTTTGCTTTTACCTTGATTCACTTTTAGTTTGAAGGAAAGCGCAACATTACAAGGTTTTTTGAAATAGATATAGGTATGAATTATGTCATTTGGCGATTTCCAATTTGTAACACCATGCATATTCATCAATGCTTTGATTTCCTTCCCATTTTGAATCCACGAATTTCCACCTAATGGGACAATAATTTGCTTATTTTCAGCGAAAGTAGGGTGGGCTTTTGTTAGGCAAATTGCTAAGCAAAGTAATGCAGAAAAGAATATTTTTCTATTAATTGTCATAAATGAAGTTGAATTTTTGAAAGTGAGAAATAAAAAATAAGGTATTCATTTTTGAATACCTTATTTAAATGTTGATTAAAAACCGCTATCGTCGAGTGCGAATATGTTTTCTCTGTTTTGCCATTTACCGCGCGTAAAGTCTGGGAACTCTTGCGGTTTATTACCTTCAGCAAGTGATTTCTCCGAAAGAGGTGTTATTACGCTCATGGTTACTGAATCGTATACGTCAATTGGTGTTTGTTTTTTCTGTTTTACAGCTTCTACAAATGCATTGAACACGAACCAATCCATGCCCCCATGGCCGGCACCTTCAGCCTTTTCCTCATATTTTTTCCAAAGTGGGTGATCGTATTTTTCGAACCACTCTTTAGATGAATCCCATTGATCATGATTTTTAGATTGATGTTCGATGTAAACCGATTTACTCACATCCATCCAGATTCCTTTTGTTCCCTGGACTCTAAAACCTAATGAATAGGGGCGAGGTAAGTGGGTGTCGTGACTTAGCATTACAGTTTCGCCATTGGCGCAATTAATCATCGTAGTAATAACATCACCATTTTTATAATTGAGTTTTGCTGCAGGATTACCCGGTTCGAGCTCTTCAACATAATTACCTAAACCTTTAGCTTTTGATGCAAATGATACCAAATTGGTAAAACGATTTCCACGATTGATATTTGCATACTGCATTACAGGACCTGCTCCATGCGTCGGGTAGATGTCGCCATTGCGTTCAATGTTGAATTTGGTACGCCACTGAGCTTCACTAATTGCATCAGGGCCATATTTTACACCCTTCCCATAATAATTTTTCCCATCGTTGAATAAAACGTGTCGAAGGTCATGTTGGTAGCCTCCTTCCAAATGAAGGATTTCTCCAAAAACACCTTGGCGCACCATATTCAATGCAGCCAATACATCTCTACGATAGCAAACATTTTCAAGGGTCATATATGGCATACCCGTTTTTTCAGAAGTGTTTACAATATCCCAGTGATCTTGAACTGTAAGTCCGGCTATTACCTCACAACCTACATACTTACCGGCTTTCATCGCATGGATAGCTTGATCCTTATGAAATTGCCAAGGAGTTGCAATAATTACAGCATCTATATCCTTTCGATCTATTAATTTTTTATAGGCATCTACTCCACCAGTATATTCCTGAGGAAGTTTTTTGCCTGCTGCATTGAATAGAGCACGGCAGCCTTTTAATGCCCATTCTTGCGTATCGCACACCGCAACAATTTCTACATCATCACGAAGTAAACCTTCTTGAATATGGTTTTGTCCCCTAGCTCCAACACCAATGTATCCCAACCTTACTTTATCGCCATTTTTTGCAAATAAGATCCCTGAGGGCAGGATGGTGACTCCTGCAGCAACAAGGGCAGTGTTCTTTATAAAATCTCTACGTAACATATAGTTTTTTGTTTTGAGTTTAAGTCTTAGCGAATACGCTTAAAAGCAAACATATTAAAATGTGCTAAAAAAAAAATACGCAAACGTTTGTTTAAAAAAATAAAAATTACGCAAACGTTTGTGTTGTGTTTGTACGCTTGCAGGTTTAAATCAAAGTTGCATATTAGCCTCAAGTTCGTGGGAAGATTTACGTGCTTTTACGCGAAATATGAAATATTGTATTTATAAGGCTCCCTATTTTTTTCGAAGAAGTGGGGAATTGTAATGCACACATTATTAGCAATTAAATCATTTTACTTTTATGATTCAGAGTAGTATAGAGGTATTTAATATTGAAAAGATCATTTTTGAATTTTCTATCCAAGGAAGTATATCATTAATTAAACCTTATGGTTCAGGTCATATCAATGATACTTATTTCCTTAAAAATCAAAATTCTGATTATCCGGATTATCTTTTGCAGCGCATCAATCATCATATCTTTAAAGATGTGCCTGCTTTAATGCAAAATGTTCAACGGGTTATCGATCATCTTCGCTCAAAATTGATTAACGACAAGGAAGTAATGACCATCGTTCCCTTAAAAAGTGGAATGTTATATCATGAAGATGAACAAGGGAATTTTTGGCGGATGTATCATTATCTTCCAAATACCAAAAGCTATGATTTGCTTGAAAATGAACATCAAGCTTACGAGGGCGGGAAAGCCTTTGGCAGATTTCAAGCACTCCTGGCTGACATGGATGCATCATTACTTCAAGAAACCATTCCGAATTTCCACAATATTGAAATGCGTTTAGAGTGTTTTCATCAGTCGTTAACAGAGGATGCTGTGGGAAGAAAAAGTGAAGTTGGTAATGAAATAGCTTACATTGTTGAAAGGGAAGAAGGCATGAAAAAGCTGTTGAATTTAGGAAAAAGAGGTGTGTTGCCACTTCGCATTACGCATAACGATACCAAATTTAATAACGTGCTGCTTGATAGTAATGATAAGGCACAATGCGTAATTGATTTAGATACTGTAATGCCGGGGTATGTAGCTTATGATTTTGGAGATGCAATTCGTACAATTATTAATACCGCTTCAGAGGATGAAAAAGATTTAAACAAGATTCAACTTAATATCAAATTATTTGAAGCTTACACCAAAGGGTATTTTGAGGAGGCTGGTACTATGCTAACCTCTGCTGAAATTGAATCTTTAATAATGGGAGTTTTGCTATTCCCTTATATGCAGGCTGTTCGGTTTTTAACGGATTATATTGATGGAGATACCTATTATAAAATAGCATTTGAAAAGCATAATCTTCAGCGTGCTCGTGCTCAGCTTCAGTTATTGCTAAAAATGGAAGAGCAGGAGGATGCCTTAAATGAGATCATACAGGAGAAGGCTGGCTATTATCTATCCAAATTATAACAGGTTCTGCATCGTGGTTCGTAACTTTCTTTTTCTCCTAGTAAAAACTGCTCTTTACTAGGAATTAATCGAAAGGAGTGTGTAGCGGAGACCCCGCATCGCACACATATGGCCGTTATTTTAGTAATAAACTCAGCTTTGGCCATCAATTGAGGCATCGGTCCAAAGGGTTTAGCCTGGAAATCCATATCTAAACCGGCGGCAATAACCCGAATGCCTTTATTGGCTAGCTGTTCACATACATGAGGTAGTTCATCATCAAAGAATTGAGCTTCGTCGATGCCTACTACCTGCACATTGCTACCCAAAAGTAGGATAGAAGAGGCATTTTCAATAGGACTGGATGGTATAGAATTTAAATCATGTGAAACAATTGCAGTGGCATCATATCGGGTATCGGTGGCTGGTTTAAATATTTCAACCTTCAATTTTGCTATTTGGGCACGACGCAACCGTCGAATTAGTTCTTCCGTTTTTCCTGAAAACATAGGCCCGCAAATTACTTCTATACTGCCTCTCAATAAATTGGGCGTACGTTCAAAATGGTCGTTATACATCAATTAATTCGAATAATGAGCCAAACTAATATCTACATTAATTATTATTTTTGACATGATTGTTGAAAGAAATTCGTTCAAGTATAAATAGGCGTCATGACTAAAGAAAATATTATAGAAAAGATCGGTTCCGTTTTAATGGAGTTGCGAAATGAGTATGTAACTATAAACCAACTACAAGATAAAGTAAGTGAAATTGACCTTGAGTTATTTGCGGCTAATGCTGTTTACCTTAATCAGCATGTCGATATTCTGAAAAAATTAATAAATCAAGAAACAATAGTAATTGAAAAAGTCAAAGAGGCGGAAGAATTAGCATTAAAGGATACCACTAGTTCATTGGTTGACACAGTACAAAATAAGATTGAACCTGAAAGTTTTGTTGCAACTCAAACTTCGGAAATAGACAATTCAAAAGTCAATTTAGAAAGTAAAGTTTTATCTACTCCTCAAATAATTAACATAGAAACTGTTAGAGCAGAAATCAATTCTCGTTATCAGGATGAAAAAAACAGTGTAAACGACAGTTTAGCACAGCTAAAAATAGGGAAACAGCATGTAAATGAATCTGTTCAGAAACAAGTGAAAGATATTAGAGCAGGAATTGGGTTGAACGAAAAGTTCACTTTTATAAAAACGCTGTTCAATAATGATCAAAAAGCCTATGATCAATCCCTCGATCAAATTAATACACTATCAACCATTAATGAAGCTCGTACTTTCATTAAAAATGAATTAATGACGGCTTACGAATGGAATAATAAACAAGAAATCGCTGAAAAGTTTTTAACCATTTTGAATAAACGATTTACCGGATAATCCCATTTCGATTTGTATCCAGCTTTATCAATACAAACAACAGAATAGTAAAACTCCACAACGAGGAACCTCCATAGCTGATAAATGGTAAAGGGATGCCAATAACAGGTATAATGCCTATTGTCATCCCCACATTAATAAAAATATGGAAGAAGATGATAGATGCTACTCCATAGCCATATACGCGTGAAAATGTAGAGCGCTGGCGTTCTGCCAGTTGAATGATTCGCATTAACAGTGCAGTATATAAACCTAAAACTACAGTTGCCCCAACAAATCCCCATTCCTCACCAACGGTACAGAAGATAAAGTCAGTACTTTGTTCCGGCACGAAATCATACTTGGTTTGGGTTCCTTTTAAAAATCCTTTGCCAAGGAACTGACCGGAACCAATGGCGATCTTTGATTGGTTGACATTGTAACCTATACCTTTAGGATCTACTTTTCTGCCTAAAAGCAAATCGATACGATCTCGTTGGTGAGGCATTAAAACGTTGTTGAATACGTAATTCACACCTGTTACAACTATGATGGAAAGTATAAAACTGGCAATAATCAGAAAATAATACTTTTTAGTTCTGCGGTTATTCCATAAGAAGTAAGCGGCAACCAAAGCCAAAGCCGAAAGAATGTAGGCTATAGGCATTAGCAATGCAAGAACAAATAATACTGCAGTACAGAAACCAAAAATTAAATAAAATGATGGTAACCCTTCTCTATATAAAACCAGAAAGAATGAGAAGAATACTAATGCTGAACCCATATCTGGTTGAAGAAGAATAAGGGCAACAGGGAAAAAGATAATACTGAATGATTTTAGTTGATCTTTGAAATCGGTTAGTTTGATATTGTTAGAACCCAAAAAGCGCGCTAAAGAAAGGCAAGCTGCTACTTTTGCAAATTCTGCAGGCTGTAATCTAAAGCTACCGAATTCAAACCATGCACGGTTACCCCCAACCAATTTCCCTACAAATAATACAGCAACCAATAATATGATTGTAATTCCGTAAAATCCATACGCTGAGAAATTAAAAAACTTAGAATCAATTAGAAGAATAGCAGTAATGATTATTCCGGAAGTTCCTATCCAAATAAGCTGTTTTCCGTAATTTCTTGTAATATCAAATATGCTGCTATGTTCCACATCAAAAACTGCAGCATATATATTGAGCCAGCCAATCAATACCAAAGCAATGTAAATGGCAATTGTTGTCCAATCAACATTATAGAACGGACTTGTTTGTTGGCGGTTATTATTCATTTAATTTATAGGTGCTTTTTCGGATTTTACACTCGGTTTGCTTAGTTTTTGTTCAGTTTTGGGTTGAGTGATGATAGATGATTTCGTTACTGTTTTACTATCTTTTGCTTTTTCTTCTTTCTTAACATTTCCAGAAGCATTAAACACATCACCCGGCAATAAGCTAGCATTTATAATGCGATCTTCATAAGATTTAGGACGGGTAATTGAATCGCGCAAATATTTTTCGATCATTAAACTGGCAATTGGCGCTGCCCAGGTTGCTCCAAATCCGGCATTTTCAACAATAACGGCAATGGCAATTTTGGGATTTTCGCGAGGCGCAAACGCAAAAAAGACAGAGTGATCTTTCCCGTGTGGGTTTTCTACCGTACCCGTTTTTCCGCAAATAACAATATCAGGTATTTTGGCAATTGTTCCGGTTCCCGCATCCACTACCCGTTGCATACCATCAATTACTACCGGAAAGTATTGAGGATCGATTCCAACATAGTTTTTTTGTGTAAACTCAGGCCTAATAACCTTTTTTTCTCCAATTGCTTTTACCAAATGGGGTTTATAATAAAATCCACGATTGGCAAGAATCGCCGTAATATTAGCCATCTGTAAGGGTGTAACGCCCAATTCTCCCTGGCCAATAGCTAATGAAAGGACAGTTGAAGCACTCCAATGGTTTTTGCCATACCATTTATCGTACATTGTTGTTGATGGTAATAATCCTTTTAATTCATGAGGAAGGTCAATACCTAGTTTACTGCCAATTCCAAACTTAGCCACATGATCACGCCATACCTGATAGGCATTTTCCGGAGAACCATAAGGGCTTTGATCAATCATTCTTTGATAGGCATAACCATAATAGGCATTACATGACATTTGTATTGATCCCATTAAATTTAAGGTGCCATGATGGTGTGTACATCCTAATCTTTTTCTTCCTACATAAGCTGCACCATTACAGGTAAAGGTGGTATTCGGATTAAGTAATCCTTCTTGTTGACCCACTAATGCCATTACGGTTTTAAAGATGGATCCTGGTGGATACAAAGCTTGTATAGGACGAATAAACAGTGGCTTTAAGGGATTACGCAGGAGTTTTATATAATTGTTTCCACGAATACGGCCAACCAATAAGTTCGGATCATAAGTAGGACTGCTGATAAAGGATAGAACTTCTCCTGACGCTGGTTCAATGGCAACAATTGATCCCAGCTTATTCTGCATCAATTTTTCACCATACTGTTGAAGTTTAGCATCTAAAGAAGTGACCATACGATCTCCGGCAACAGCCGCCGTATCATATTTTCCTTCATTGAAAGGTCCTTGTTCCCGGTTGAATACATCAACCATAATGCGTTTAATACCTCGCTGGCCACGTAATAATGTTTCGTACGAGCGCTCAATGCCACTAATTCCAATGTAATCACCTTGGCGATAATCACCCTTTGATGCTTCAATCACTTTTTCGTTTACCTCTCCAATATATCCAAGCACATGAGCCGCGATTGGATCGGGATACTTCCTTAAGGTTCGGTTTTGTACGAAAAAACCTGGAAATTGAAATAATCGTTCCTGTAATCGAGCGTAAGTTTCAGCTGATAGCTGTTTCTCAAACAGGGAGGCTTTTACAGGAGAAAAATTCTTTGCCTTGGTGAACTTCTCAATAAAGTTTTCTTTCGTAATGTCGATAAGGCTACATAATTCAAGTGTATCGAAAGGTTTTACACTTTTAGGAACGATCATAAGATCATATACCGGCTCATTTTGCACCAGAATATTATCTTTTCGATCATAAATGATACCTCTGGGAGGATAAACTATAATACGGCGAAGTACATTGTTGTTTGCAAAATCAAGATACCGATCATCGATTATTTGTATGTAAAATAACCGGGCAATGAGTATGAAAACTACTGAAAGAAAAATTCCTTGTATAATGTATTTACGTTGAAAAAAACTGTTCATTAGCGCATTTTTCTACTGCCAAATAAATATTGGCTGAGTACAATCAAAAATAAGGTATAAATTCCACTAATTATTGCTTTTAAAGAAACGGAGAAAAACTCTGATATTCTGAAATATTCAACGTTGAAAAGAAACAAATGGTGTAGTAAAACCAAAATTGAACAGTAAGTAATGAACCAACGGAAACCAAAATTTTTTATAGAGGGTTCAGGGAAAAACTCATTTCCTTTCGGCACCATTACTTTAAGCACATTTATCCTACAAAAAGCCAAAAATATACACGATGCAGTATGTAATCCTATGGTATTAGAAAATGCATCAATAGTAAAGCCCATTAAAAAGCTTAAAATATAGAGCAAGAAAATGGAAATGTCTATTGGTAAAAGTAGAATAAACAAGACATACAAAAAAGGTATGGCTAAATTGTAAACTGATAAATTAGGCAGGAAAAATACCTGCAATACTACCAAAAACACGAACCGAAAAATATTTACTAGTAGCGGCTTAATCATGGGTCAAGGGTTCTTCGAGTTTTTGTTTTTCTGCACTTAATTTATCTTCAACGATATATACATATTGTAAGCGTTGAAAATCAGTTGATAATAATACTTGTACATTTAATAGGCTTTCGCCTGCTTTTAGCGGTTGACTGATAACTTTACCAATCATTACATCTTCAGGAAAAAGGGAATAACCGGTAGTAACTACTTTTTCACCTACTTTGATAACAACGTGATTAGGAATTTCTTTTAAAATTGCTATTCTAGGATTTTTACCATCCCAAACAATTGAACCAATTTCATTGGTTGTTAATAGTTTCGCACTTATCTTCATGTCTTTATGAAGTAAGGACACTACCGTACAAAAATGGTCCGAAACATCTTTTACAATCCCTACAATTCCATCTGGACAAATAACACCCATGCCTGCTTTTACCCCATGACGGCTACCGCGATTTAAAGTGATATAATTACTTTGATAGCTGATAGTGTTGTTAATTACCTTAGCATTAATGTAGGTATATTGGCGAATGAGGTTGGAGTCAGCTTTTATGGTATCACGAACAGTTTTCTTACTTAATGAATCATTGTAGTAAACAGAACGCAATTGATTACGAAGGGTGGTGTTTTCAACTGATAGGCTGTCGTTAACACGGCCTAATTGTAAATAACTAGAAATGTTATTTGCTGTTTGATAAATATTGCCGATGTATTGGTTTGACGAATTTACTACCGTGGCTTTCTGGTAATTATTGTTTTTAACCAATAAAATTAAAGCTATAGCCTCGAATATAATGAAGAGAAAAAATGCGTGAAATCGAACAATAAAGAGCCAAAGGTTACGCATCGGGTTGGTATAATGTGTTTATGATTGAATAAAAGAATGAGAGAATGATAAAATGTTTGAATGATAGAAGGACAATTCTTTGCTTATTATATGTCATACTATCATTCAGTCATACGCTAATTTCTATCCTTCTCTCATTCCTTTATTATTTGTTAAGGCATTAAGAATCTGAAGTTTTCAATGTTTTTAAGTGCGATACCTGTACCGCGTACAACCGCACGTAACGGATCTTCAGCAACGTGAACAGGTAATTTTGTTTTAGCTGCAACACGTTTATCTAAACCACGCAACAAAGCGCCTCCTCCGGTTAAATAAATACCGGTTTGGAAAATATCTGCAGAAAGCTCAGGAGGCGTAATCTCCAATGCTTTCAAAATGGCTTCTTCGATTTTAGAAATGGATTTATCTAAACAATGAGCAATTTCAGTATATGAAACCATGATTTGTTTAGGTACACCAGTCATTAAATCACGACCCTGAACAGCGAAATCAGCAGGTATATCTTGTAGTTCCGATAAGGCAGAACCTACTTCAATTTTGATTTTTTCAGCTGTACGATCACCGATAAGAATATTATGTTGACGGCGCATGTAGTTTACAATATCTGCGTCAAAGTTATCACCCGCTACACGGATGGATTGATCACATACAATACCTCCAAGAGCAATAACAGCAATTTCAGTAGTACCACCGCCAATATCAATAATCATATTACCCATAGGCTCTTCAACATCAATACCGATACCGATAGCAGCAGCCATAGGCTCATGAATTAAATAAACTTCTTTTGCTCCGGCAATTTCCGCTGAGTCACGTACAGCACGTTTCTCAACTTCGGTAATACCAGAAGGAATACAAATAACCATACGAAGAGATGGGAACAGCCATCCTTTACCCCCATTGATCATTTTAATAAACCCACGGATCATGTGTTCGGCGGCATCAAAGTCGGCAATTACACCGTCTTTTAAAGGACGAACTGTTTTAATGTTTTCGTGAGTTTTACCATCCATTTGCATGGCTTGGCGACCAATTGCAATCATTTTGCCGCTTTTACGGTCAATAGCAACAATTGATGGTTCATCAACAACGACTTTATCGTTGTGAATGATAAGGGTATTGGCGGTACCCAAATCGATAGCAATTTCTTGGGTAAAAAAATTAAAAAGTCCCATTAAATTTTATTTCTTCAAATGATTACAAAAATCTTATACAAAATAGTTAAAAAACAAAAAGTAGTCTAATAAAAAAACTAACCAATTGTTAATTTATATTATTAAAATAGAATCCTTTTGTAAAGGATTCTATTTTAATGTTTAAAGTGGCGTATTCCGGTAAATACCATAGCAAGATTATTTGCATTACAGTATTCAATAGAGTCATTGTCTTTAATCGATCCGCCTGGTTGTACCACTGCAATAATTCCCGCCTGATGAGCAATTTCTACACAATCAGCAAATGGGAAGAAAGCGTCAGATGCCATTACAGCACCTTTCAAATCAAATCCAAAAGTTTCAGCTTTTAAGATTGCTTGCTTCAATGCATCAACACGCGAAGTTTGTCCAACACCGCTGGCTAATAAAACATCGTCTTTAACTAACACAATTGTGTTCGATTTAGTATGTTTTACTAATTTATTTGCAAAGAAAAGATCTTTTAAGGCTTGAGAAGTCGGTGCGGTAGTGGTAACTGTTCGCATTTGCTCTGGTCCTTCCATTGAAAGGTCTTTATCTTGCTCGATTACACCATTAAGCAATGTTTTAAATTGCTTAGTTGATAATTCAACTGGTTTTTGACGTAAAATAATACGATTTTTCTTCTCTGTGATAACTTTAATTGCATCTTCGGTATATGCTGGAGCAATTAACACTTCAAAGAATAATTTATTGATTTCTGTAGCAGTTTCAGCGTCAACTGTTTGGTTGGTAATAAGTACGCCGCCAAAAGCAGAAACCGGATCACAAGCCAAAGCTGTTTTCCAGGCATCAATTAAGGTAGGGCGAGTTGCTACTCCACAAGCGTTGTTATGTTTAAGAATCGCAAATGTAGGTTCAGTAAATTCAGCAATCAATTGAACCGCTGCATCCACATCTACTAAATTGTTATATGAAAGCTCTTTGCCGTTCAGTTTATCGAACATAGCATCCAAATCACCATAAAAAACACCTTGCTGATGAGGATTTTCACCGTAACGTAGTACTGAAGATGATTGAACGCTTTGTTTAAATACATTCAAAGGTTCTTGCTGATTGAAGTAGTTAAAGATAGCTGAATCATAGTGCGAAGAAACATTGAATGCGCGTTTAGCCAATTCTTTACGTTGTTCAATGCTTGAAACACCATCCTGGGTTTTTAAAATATTTTCAACGAAACCATAGTCATTTTTTGAAGCAACAATGATTACGTCTTTATGATTTTTAGCGGCAGCTCTGATAAGAGAAATGCCACCAATGTCAATTTTCTCAATAATGTCTTGTTCAGAAGCTCCTGAGGCTACCGTTTCTTCAAATGGATAAAGATCTACAATTACTAAATCGATTTCAGGGATTTGGTACTCGGCTAATTGTCCTTTATCAGATTCGTTTTCACGACGAGATAATATGCCTCCGAAGATTTTTGGATGAAGGGTTTTTACTCTGCCACCTAAAATAGAAGGGTATGAGGTCATGTTTTCAACTGGTGTAACATCAACACCAAGTTCCCGAATGAAACTTTCAGTTCCTCCCGTAGAGAAAATGGTAATACCTAATCGACTTAATTCGTGGATGATGGGCTCTAAATTGTCTTTGTAATAAACTGAAATTAAAGCGTTTTTGATTCTAACAGACTGGTTCATTTTAAAATTTCAAGGCGCAAAATTAGAAAAATTATTCGCGATAAACTAGCTGTTTATTAATTATTTCGATAATTTTTTCAATAGATTTTCGATGACTTTTGGGTAGTATTGATGCTCCAGTTGTTGGCCCTTGTAAGCAATCATATCAACGTCATCTCCCTTTTCAATTTTATATTTTGCCTGATAGATAATTTCACCCTCATCAAATTCGGCATTTACATAATGAATTGTTATGCCCGATTCATTTTCACCTGCGTTTAAAACTGCTTTATGAACTTTCATTCCGTACATACCTTTACCCCCAAACTTAGGTAAAAGCGCCGGATGAATGTTAACAATCCGATTGGGAAATGCCTCTATCATATTTGTTGGAATAAGCCATAAGAAACCTGCTAATACAACAAGATCTATATTGAGATTTGTTAAAAGATTAACTACCGAATCACTGGTAGTAAATTCTTCGCGATCAAATACATGAGTAGGGATTTCAAAATTATCGGCTCGTTGTAATACATAAGCATCAGGCCGATTTGCTAATACGATGGATACTTCAACTTCAGGATTCTTTTTGAAGTGTTCGATAATCTTTTGAGCGTTCGATCCTGAGCCAGATGCAAAAATGGCAATTCTCTTCACAATTTAAATTTTGGTTATTAAGTAGGGTTAAGTCGAGGTAATAATACAAAAAAAGCAGTTCATAACTAAACCATTTCTATTTTCGTGAGTAAAAGGGTGTACTTATTACTTTTGATTATCCTTATTATAGCGGGTACTTATTTCCATCGAAACAAGTCTTGCTATAAGAATGGCAGGGAATAATTGACCAGTTAATGCTTCCATCAGTACTAACGATTGTGAAATCTGATGATTAGGGGTAATGTCACCAAATCCTGTTGTGGTAAGAGTTACAAAACTGAAATATACAAAGGCTCCCAACATGCTTTCGCGATTGGTTTTAATAGGAGGTAAATTAAATGAATCAGGTACTAAAGAAAAGGTCAACAAGTAACAATAGGTAAATATTAAACCAATTAATAAATAGACAGCTATTGAACCCTGAATACGATGAATGGTAATATCTCCTTCAAAAAAAATGCGTTTTATTATAATTAATGATAATAATATAAAAAAGAGGATGGACAAAAAGTAGTCAAGTCGGGTGAGATAAACATTAAAGAAAAGCAGGCTATTACATCTTACCACAAAACATAATAATGCAAAAATCACTGCTGGCCAACGAAAGTTTCTATTGTTGGATACAGAAAAAACGCCAGTTATTAGAATCAATGTAAATAAGACGGTAAGTGCAACAGAACTTACGAATCCTAAATAAGAAAAAGGTGAAATAATAAAGATGAGTACAATTAACAATGCCAAAAGTATAGATAGACTTTCATCACGCGACCAGTACCGAATTAATTTATTTAGAGTTCTATTTATCATTTTTTGCTAAATCATAATAGGTTGGCAATTTTTAATTGAATGGAATAAATGAGGGCTCCCGAATAGCTGTAGTACGGAAATGAAATGGTATTTCAGTATTAAGATCAAATACAACATTATTGACTTCATTGGGAGCAAAAGGATAGAAGTAAACCCCGATTTTTAATGTGCGTAATACTAAGTTTTCATTCCGGATTCGAATACCTGCACCAATTACAGAATAAAATTTTTGCGCTAAAACAAGTTCATCATTTCTCCCAATTTGTGACAGTTGGAATAGTCCAAAAAAGTTAATCTTAAAATCAAGTAGGCTATAGGGCGTAAATATTGACGATTCAGTGCGAATGTTCAAACGTTGATAATTATTTATTCGTGTAGAATAGAGGCCCATGATTCCATTTTCCTGATTAATATTTACCGGTTTGTAAATAGCGGGATCAACACAATCAATGTAACTCAGGCTACTAATTTGTCGGAGTCTGAATTTACCCAATTTCATTAATGTTGAATAGTATTCCGTTCTGGCCGAAATCACTCCGTCTTCCCAGCCTTTATAGAAAAAGCCACCTACGCCAATATAGTTGTAAAGAAAATTCCCTTTTCTAAACACTTTTAAATTTTCAAACTCCGCTGCTTCGTAAATTCGTTTCCTGTTTAACCGTTCTTCTATTCCTCCTGTAAAGGTCAGTGTGTATCCATAGGGAACGTCTTCAGTCCTCCCAAATCCGTAAATGAATCGACCTTTGTAGTAATCTTGTTTGAATAGAATAAACTGATATAAATTGTATCTCCAATTATTGTAGTTTGGATCCAAGGCAAATTGCGGTTGCCTTGGCATTTCTCCAAAATTACGTTGATAATATTTAGCAGTAATAGCTTTTCTCTTTAGATTTAAGGAGTCACGTTGATTATGACTGCCGAATTTAAATGCCCATCCTCCCCAAATATCAAAAGATCTATAATTGTAATTCCTGAATTGATCAATTGGTAATGAGTTTATATTCATTGAATTATTATAATTATAATTGAAACCACCCGTAAAATGAGCTTTGGAAGAATATAGAGGCCGGTTCAGCCGGATGTAATAGGTATTTTCGTAAACACCCGTGTCAATTTGTCCTTGATCATTTAAATGGGAATAGCCAATTGTTGCATCGACAAATGAACCTGAAATATTGCTTTTGGAATAGAAAGCAGCTGTACCCCAGGTAGGATTTCGGACAGTATTCCATTGAACAGCAAATTGTAGACGCTGTCCTCGTCCGCCTAAATTAGCATTAAAAACACTGAGTTTTATATTTTGGGAATTACTGTAACCAAGAGAAACACCCAATCCAAACACATCCCGGGTTGTAACCAGAACATCCACCGAGTCAGTGCATGATTCGGTAAGATCAACAAAAATACGTGCATCGTGGATAAACGGTAAATCACGAATGTACCGTTCATTATCAGACATTTTAACAGGGTCTAGCCTGTCGAATTTTTTAAAAAATAACGACTGTTGCAGTATGGATCTTTTTGTAGAAGAATGTAATGGTTCAAGGAAATTCTTTACACGTTCGGAGAAATTTTTAACAGTATCTATCTCAATACCGAATACACTCACTTGTAGGAAAACAATTGTTCTAATTATTTTTTCATTAAACGGTAAAAAGGGTTTAACGCTACTTTCTTTGAGTGCTGCATCTCCGGTATCAGATCGGCCGGCAAACTTTAAAAGTTGTTGTCGTATAAATCTTTTGCTAGTAATTGAATCTATCCACCCATTTTTAGCCGGCAAAGTGTCTTCTTTTGAGAAAACACTGGTTAATGGGTGATTGGGGTTGTATTTGCCTTGAGCAAAAGTAGTGGTGTGACAAAAAATCAAAAGGACTATCCCTAAAAAACTACAAAAAGTGGAAGTTTTAATAAAAAATAGCCTCATATCTCAAATAAACGGTTAAGTTAAGACTCTTTTCGAAACCAATTGTTTTTGAAAGCCCGTTTAATGGCAATTGTTCGCCAGTTGTATTTTACTGCAAGAAATCTTAGCGCGAAAGAGCATGTAATTGAAATTATGGCTGCTGTTTTAGCGTGGAAATGCAAAAAGCCTCCTATTATAAGGAATGTAACAATGGCAAGTAAGGATGCTACCGAATAGAATCGTCCGGGTTTAAAAAGTTTGATTTCATCTTTGGTTAAAACATCTCTTATTAATCCTCCTCCAACTGCATTGATAAACCCAATTATAAGAGCAGTAACTGGGCTTAATCCCAAATAGATAGTTTTTTGTGTTCCATAAACCGCATAAATTCCTAATGATAATGAATCAACAAGTGTAATAGTTCGCTGCAAGCGATGTACTTGCGTATAAAAAAATATTCCAACAGTGCCTGAAATAAGTACTGTTAAGAGGTATCTATAATCTTGTAATACTACCGGAGGACCGTGTTGAAGTAGTACATCTCTTATCAAGCCACCACCAACACTGGTTACAAAAGCCAATACATATACTCCAATAAAATCATAACCCTTTTCTACGGCCTTTACAGAACCCACAAAAGCAAATAGAAAGGTGGCAAATAAGTCAAACCAAATAGGTAAATGATACTGGCCTTGGATGGTTACTTCTTCCATAAATTAAACCGCTAATGCTTACAAGATACAGTATTCTCTTGGTTGCCATTTTATATGAAATGTTAAAATTGCTTTCATGCAAATGACTTTAGGTTCAAAAGTACACTTCGTCTGCTTTTTTTATAGGATGAAAATAAAAAATGACTGTTTGAGTAGTCGGGGGATTTTTGATACAGTTAGTTAAGCAATTGCTGCTTTTTTTTCTGAATGCAATTTTTTCAATGCAATCATTAAATTATTGCGCACTTCAATAAGGTGATTTTTTCTGGACTGAAAAGCTTCTTCGTATCTTCCTTCTTTACACAGATTTAAAAAATCACGGTTAGATGCATGAGAATAATTGCCTTGGTCGAGAAATTTTTGGAGCAATCCTGTAGCACGAGCAATCAATTGATAGATTTCCTTAATGATCTCGATGGCATGATGCAGTTTTGAAGGTGCGTACATTGCCGCTGCGAAGTACCATGTATAACTCATAAAAGATCTGAAATCAGTAGTTTTTTCATTCAACGCCAACATTTTTTCAGCTTTGTCAAAATCTTCTTTAGTATAATTATTCTTTACCTTTTCATAAATTAAATCCAAGAGAGCTATATGAATGTTTAAAATTTCTTCAATTTCAGGGAGTTCGACGGCTTTTACAATAGCACCCTTAAATGGTAAAATTGTAATGTAGTTTTCACTTGCTAATGCTTTTAAAGCTTCTCGTACAGGAATACGGCTTACTCCAAAATCTTCCGCTAAGCGATGCTCAAGGATACGTTCGCCTTCTTTTAGTTCACCTAAAAGTATATCAAATTTTATTTTTTCAACAATTTGCTCTGATAATGTATTAATTTGAAGTTTTTTGCTCATCTCTCAATAAATGGTAAGGGGTAACCTTAAGTGTAGTTCAACTGTTTTAAATTAAGCAGTAATTCTTACATTTTCAGAATGTAATTTATTAACAATCGTCATATATTCTTCTCTTACTTTTATAATATGCTGTTTCCGTACCGCAAAAGCCTCGTCATAATGGCCTTCTTTACATAAGTTTAAAAATTCACGATTCGTGGTATGTGGATAAGCGGCTTCGGATGTGAATTTTTTTAACAAAACCGTAGCCCTGGAAAACATTTGATAAATTTCTTTTAGGATATCGATGGTATGAGAAAGCCCCGAAGGAGCATACATCACTTCTGCAAAATCCCAGGTTAAGCGTTTAAAGTTTCTAAAATCAGTGTTTGCTTCAACCGCATCTAATATTTTATCAGCCTTTTCAAAATCAGCAATTGTAAGTTTGTTTTTTACTTTATCACGAATTAAATCTAAGAGGGCAAGATGAATGTTTAATGTTTCCTCCACATCCGGCATTTGAACGTCTTTTACAATTGCTCCTTTAAAAGGCTGAATTGTGATAAAGTTTTCACTGGCAAGTGTCTTCAATGCTTCACGTACAGGAATTCGACTTACGCCAAACTCTGTGGCCAGTTGTTGTTCAAGTATACGCTCTCCTTCTTTTAATTTGCCTGAAATTATTTCTAGTTTTAGTTTCTCAACAATTTGTTCAGATAGGGTGCTGACTTGAATCTTCTTATCCATGTGGTTTAGATATTAGATAACTGTGGCTTACAATGAAATCATTAACAGAATGTAATAAGATTAAGAATAATAAACTATAAGGCCAAGTATAATTATAATTGTTTTTTGCTTATTGCATTACTGTTTATAAATGTTGAATGGGCAATTGGGGGTGAAAAGGATGGGATGGTCTTTAAAGTAAAAGGTGTTTACATCTCAGCTAAAGCTAAAATGAGAGAAAGAAAATCGCAGTGGAATCGCAAAATGCGCCCAAATAATAAATCATCAGAACGTATAAACAAAACGAAAGGCCTCAATTGTGAGGCCTTTCGTTTTGTTAGGATTATTAAGCTTATAAATTTCCTCTTTTACCTTGTTCTAATTCAATAGCTTCGAACAAAGCCTTAAAGTTTCCTTTACCAAATGAGGTCGCTCCTTTACGTTGAATGATTTCGTAAAATACAGTAGGACGATCTTCTACCGGTTTGGTGAAAATTTGTAATAAATAACCTTCTTCGTCGCGGTCAACAAGAATGTTAAGATCTTTGATAGCCTGGATGTCTTCATCGATCTTACCTACGCGCTCAAATAAATTATCGTAGTATGTATCAGGAACTACTAAGAATTCCACTCCACGGCGACGAAGTTCTGACACGGTTTCGATGATATTATCAGTAGCTAAAGCAAGGTGTTGAACGCCTGCCCCTCCATAATAGTCAATATATTCTTCGATTTGTGACTTCTTTTTGCCTTCGGCCGGTTCATTAATTGGGAATTTTACGTAACCGCTTCCGTTTGATACCACTTTCGACATTAATGAAGTGTATTCGGTTGAAATGTCATGATCATCAAATGTGATAAGCAATTTAAAGCCCATTACGTCTTCGTAAAAACTAACCCACTTATTCATTTCACCCCAACCTACGTTACCAACGCAGTGATCAATGAATTTTAAACCTACAGGTTGAGCTAACATAGGTTTATCAACCGGCATATAACCAGGCATAAATACACCAGTGTAGTTTTTACGCTCCACAAAGGTGTGGATAGTTTCACCATACGTATGGATAGCCGACATTTTTACTTCACCAAATTCATCAGAAACAGTTTTGGTTTTGAATGCAGGTTGAGCACCGCGTTTTGTAGTTTCAGCAAATGCTTTTTCAGCATCATCAACCCATAAGGCTAATACTTTTACGCCATCACCGTGTAAACGAACATGTTCTGAAATAGCATCATCCGGATCGAATGAAGTAGTAAGTACTAAGCGAATTTTGCCTTGCTCCAGTACATAAGAGGCTTTTCCACGAACACCGGTTTCAGGGCCAGCGTAGGCAATTAATTTATACCCAAATGCTGCTTGGTAGAAGTAAGCTGATTGTTTAGCGTTACCTACATAAAATTCAACGTGGTCAGTACCTAAGAGAGGTAAAAAATCTTGTGCTGGGTTGTGTCCTTTATGAAGTTGATCCAATAAATTGGTGGTTTCTTTTTCAGTTGCCATAATATTATTTTTTTAGAAAGCGTTGTTAATGAATTATTGCTGTTTTGTTAGTCTTTGTTTTTTGAATCTTTTTCTTGCTTCTCAATAAAGAACTACCACATGGCTAAATGACCACTCATAAAAGCTAATCTTCTCATTTTTATTAATTGGTTATTATTCTACGTTTTCCTGCCACGATTTAAAGTAATCGGGATCTTCAATCGCTATAGCATCTTCAGTGATCATTAATGGGCGGAATGGATCAATCATTACCGCAAGCTCTTCTGTTGATTCTTTACCAATGCTTTTCTCAACCGTTCCTGGGTGTGGTCCATGAGGAATACCTCCAGGGTGTAAGGTAATTTGCCCCTTTTCAACACTCTTACGGCTCATAAAGTCGCCGTCTACGTAATATAAAACCTCATCAGAATCTACATTGCTATGATTGTAAGGAGCAGGAATTGATTCCGGATGATAATCGTACTTACGCGGACAGAATGAGCAAACCACGAAATTGTGTGCTTCAAAAGTTTGATGAACTGGAGGCGGTTGATGCAAACGACCTGTAATTGGTTCGAAGTTATGAATTGAAAATGCCCAAGGGTAATGGAAGCCATCCCATCCAATGAAATCAAAAGGATGAGTACCATAAACATAAGGGTAGATCAATCCTTGTTTTTTAATCAATACCTTAAATTCTCCGTATTCGTCAAAGGTTTCTAAGTTTTCAGGGCGTTTAATGTCGCGTTCGCAGAAAGGAGAATGTTCAAGCAATTGGCCGAATTCATTACGATAACGCTTTGGTGTACGGATGGGGCTGAATGACTCAGTGATGAATAAACGGTTGTCTTCATCGTTAAAGTGAAGTTGGTAAATGGTTCCGCGAGGAATTACCAAATAATCACCGTATTCAAATTTAATCTGCCCGAAGCCGGTTTTTAGAACTCCTGAACCAACATGAACGAAGATCAGTTCATCTGCCTGGCTATTCTTATAAAAATAATCAGTCATTGATTTACGAGGAGCTGCCAGCGAAATGTGAAGGTCGTCATTTACCAAAACCGGTTTTCTGCTTTTTAGGAAATCATCTTCAGGTTGAATTTTAAATCCTTTTAAGCTGGTATGTTTTAAGTGCTTTTTGTGCGCAATTTTTGGTTCAACAGAATACGGTTCACCCATCGCTTTTACAATTGTTGGCGGGTGACAGTGATAAACCAGTGAATAAAGGTTTGAAAAACCTTCTGTAGATACCAGTTCTTCTGCATAAAGTTTGCCGTCGGGTTTGCGAAATACAGTATGACGCTTTGCAGGAATTGATCCTAATGTATGATAAATAGGCATAGTTTATTAATTGGTTAAATTAAACTATTATAAAAAGTTAAATGTATAGGGTGGCTGCAAATAATTGATTTACAGTAAATTTACAAAGAAGTAAGGCTTAAAGAGAATATTGAGCGAAAACGATTTTCGATAGAATTAAAAACCTATAGCGAGATACTACCCATTGGTAGGTCATTAAAGTGATGAGTATGGCTACAAGTATATTCATATAAACAACTGCAAATCTAAGATAAAGATTTTTTATATTAACAATGAATATACAGCCTTCGCGCAAAATTTATAGCTTTGAATTCCCAAAATTAAACATACATATGAAGTTAGTTACCTATAAAACTGAAGACCGTGAACATTTAGGCATTTTTGTTAACGGCCATATTTATAACCTGAATGACTGCAATCACGCAATTCCAGATAATATGATCGCGTTTCTGGAAGGTGGTGACGATGTAATGGATCGTGCCCGCCAAATTGAGGCTGATATTAAATCAGGTAAATTGCAGGCTCGTAAAGAGTTGTTCTTCGAATTATTGGCACCTGTTCCGCGCCCCACTTCTTGTCGAGATGGGTATGCCTTCCGTCAGCACGTATTTACTGCCCGCCGTAACAGAGGTGTTCCAATGATTCCTGAGTTTGATCAATACCCAATCTTCTATTTTACAAATCATAACGCCATTCAAGGCCCGGGAGCAATTGAGTGCATGCCGGATCATTTTCGTAAGCTCGATTTTGAATTAGAGGCTGCAATTGTAATTGGTAAAAAAGGTAGGAATATTAAAGCATCAGAAGCTGACCAATACATTGCAGGTTACATGATTATGAATGATATGAGTGCGCGTGTGTTGCAAATGGAAGAAATGTTGTTAAATCTTGGTCCTGCTAAAGGGAAAGATTTCTCTACCGTTATCGGCCCATGGTTGGTGACACCTGATGAATTAGAACCGTATCGTGTTCCAACAAAAGAAGGTCATGTTGGCGCGCAATACAATTTGAATATGAAATGTTGGGTAAATGGAATTCAAGTTTCTGAAGGTAATGTAGCTGATATGGATTGGACCTTTGCTGAAATTGTAGAACGTTGTGCTTATGGAGCCGATATTCTTCCAGGTGATGTGATCGGTTCAGGAACGGTGGGTACAGGTTGTTTCCTTGAGTTGAATGGAACAGGTAAACTTGAAAATCCTGATTACAAAGAGCAGTGGTTACAAAATGGTGATATTGTAGAAATGGAAATCACCGGACTTGGTCGTTTGAGTAATACCATTACCGCAGTAGAAACCGATTTTTCGATCATTAACATGAAAAAAACTGCATCTGTGCAGGCATAATTTTAAAATTTAACCACAAAGTACACTAAGATAATTTCTTTATTCTTGCTTGGTGTGCTTTGTGGTTTATAACTTTCTTACAATGCGTTCATTTATTCTCAAAGATCTTAAGCCCTCTGAAGCGCAAAACTATTTACAACATGCTATTGCTCCTCGTCCAATTTGCTTCGCTTCAACTATCGATGCTGAAGGTAATCATAACTTAAGTCCTTTTAGTTTCTTTAATCTTTTTAGCTCTAATCCGCCTATTTGTATCTTTTCTCCTGCGCGAAGAGTACGAGATAATACCACAAAACACACACTTCAAAATGTGCAGGCCGTAAAAGAGGTGGTGATTAACATGGTTACTTACGATATGGTTCAACAAACCTCATTGGCCAGTACAGAATATGCCAAAGGAGTAAATGAGTTTGAGAAATCAGGTTTTACGATGTTGAAATCTGATTTAGTAAAACCAATGCGGGTTGCTGAATCGCCGGTGCAAATGGAATGCATTGTTCGTGATATTATTTCATTAGGAAACGAGGGAGGAGCGGGGAATTTAGTTCTTGCCGAAATTATTAAAATGCACATCAGCGAATCTATTTTGAAAGATGATGGAACCGGTATTGATCAAACTAAACTAGATTTAGTTGCCCGGTTAGGCGGTGATTGGTATGCTCGCGTTACCCCGGAATCGTTATTTCATGTAGCTAAACCATTAACGACTCTGGGTATCGGCGTTGATAATATTCCTTCAGCAATTCGTAATAGCAATGTGCTGACCGGAAATAATTTAGGTCAACTAGGTAACGTAGAAAAACTGCCGAGTGATGAAGAAATTGATTCATTAAAAATGAACGGTGAGATCAAAGAGATTTTCGATGCCTTTATTGGTGATAAGCACTCTCTTGAAATTCATCTTCATAAAAAAGCTAAAGAATTGTTAGATAAAGGCGAAGTTCACGAAGCCTGGAAAATATTGTTGGCGCTTTAAGCCAAAAAAAGAGGCTGTCTATTTTAGACGGCCTCTTTTTTTAAGTAGTCAGTAATTATTTACCACCTTTGTACTCTTCATTTAAACCTTTTAATACATCAGCAGTTACATCTAGGCTCTCATCAGCGTACAAAATTGAACTATTGCCTTTTGAATAAGAAATAACCATTTTATAACCATGATCTTTTGAGTATTTTTTAAGATATTCTGTAATCTTATTATAAAGCATTTCGATTTCCTGCTGTTCTTCTTTAGCCGCCTGCTCTCTAAGATTTTGTTGCAATACACCAATTTCTTGCTGACGCTTACCTAGCATTTGCTCGGTTTGCTGACGTTGTTCAGCAGTAAGACTTCCGGCATTTTGTTGGTAACGTGCTACATCCTGTTGAAATGCACGACCTTTACTTTCAAACTGTTGTTGGCGAACAATATTTTTATCGTCTAACTTCTTCTTTACATCAGTAAAGTAATTGTAATGTTTTTGCAAAGAATCAGAGTTTACATAAACAATGAGTTCACTCTTTTTCTCTTCATCTTTTTTAGGAGAAGATTCTGTTTTAGCGGTATTGGAAGTTTTGTTTGAATCACAAGCTGATACAATAACAGCAACAATCGCAATTCCAAAAAATGATTTGATTAGGGTTGAAAAGTTTTTATTCATGAGTTTAATTTGCGTTGCGGCAAATATAAATAATCAATCGGTTTTAGGAATTTTTTTCAAAAAAACTAGGTATTTGAAATAGTTAAGGTAGTTCCGCTTAGAGTTACAGCATATTTTTTGAGTGCAGATACATTGCCTCCGGTATTAGGGCCGTTAATTACCGAGCCATTGAAACCAAAGTTGCTCTGATGGTTATTGCAATGAAGTCGCTGATTCGCAGCGTCAAATGTTAAGGTAGTGCCTTCATGCGTACAGGAAGCCTGTAAGGCAATGAATGATGAAGCAGCATTTGCTGCATTAATACGGCCAATAAGCACACCGTTTTTGGTGGTGTTGCTGCCAACATTGGCTAAGGATGAGATGTCGATAGAAAATGGAATGTCGCCTCCTGCAGCTCCAGGGCCTGGTTTTGGATCAGGTGTAGGTGCATTACTTCCACTGCTACAAGCAGCAACGAGGCCTCCCGTGCAAACAACTGCCGCACCGATGCCTAGTTTAGATAAAAATTCGTTTCTTTTCATGGTTGGTAAAGGGTTGTTAGTTGAACAATTCCATGCTTAAACAAAATAAGTAGAAATAAAAATATGTATGTTGTTAAAAAAACTACGTGAAATAAAACAGAAAGGTTGCCTAGATTTAATAAAGTTTGGATTTCGTTCATATGAATTTCATCTTATGGCTCAAAAAAAGTAAATTTGGTTTTTTGTAAATGAATATCCCAAAATGAGCGCAATAGTAGAAGACAAATCAAATTATTCAGCGGATAATATTCAGGTACTCGAAGGTTTAGAGGCGGTTAGGAAACGACCTGCGATGTACATCGGCGATACAGGTTTTAAAGGTTTACATCACCTGGTTTATGAGGTCGTTGACAATTCGATAGATGAGGCACTCGCCGGGTATTGTAACGATATCCATGTAACTATCCACAAAGATAATTCAATAACAGTTAAAGATAATGGCCGGGGTATTCCAACCGGAATGCATACCAAAGAAAAGCGATCAGCACTAGAAGTAGTAATGACCGTTCTCCATGCTGGTGGTAAATTCGATAAAGATACTTACAAGGTATCCGGCGGGTTACACGGTGTTGGGGTTTCCTGTGTGAATGCGCTTTCAACTTTGCTAAGGGCAGAAGTTCACCGTGATGGAAAAATTTGGGTGCAGGAATATCATCAGGGTAAACCGCAATTCGATGTGAAAATTGTTGGTGATACCGTTAGTTCGGGTACTACAGTTACTTTTCATCCAGATCCAGAAATATTTACAATAACGACTGAATATAAGTTTGATACGCTTTCTGCGCGTTTGCGGGAATTAGCTTATCTGAACAAAGGTATTCGTTTAACGCTTTATGATGAACGTGAAGAGGGCGAAGATGGCACTATTCTTACTGAAAGTTTCTATTCAGAAGGAGGATTAAAAGAGTTTGTCACTTACCTTGATGGCACACGTGAACCTTTGATTCCGGAGCCTATTTATATTGAGGGCATGAAATCAGGGATTCCGGTTGAGCTAGCTCTTCAATACAATAGCACTTACTCGGAAAATGTTCATTCTTACGTAAATAATATTAATACCATTGAAGGTGGTACCCATGTAGCCGGTTTTCGCCGTGGTTTAACGCGTACGCTTAAAGCTTATGCCGATAAAAACGGTTTGCTAAAGAATATGAAGGTTGAAATTACAGGTGATGACTTCCGCGAAGGTTTAACCGCAGTAATTTCAGTTAAGGTACAGGAACCTCAATTTGAAGGTCAAACTAAAACCAAACTGGGTAACAATGAGGTAACCGGTGCTGTTGACCAAGCGGTAGGTGAAATGTTGAGCAATTACCTGGAAGAGAATCCGAAAGAAGCCCGGATGATTGTTCAGAAGGTTATTCTTGCTGCTACTGCTCGCTCTGCGGCGCGTAAGGCCCGCGAAATGGTACAGCGTAAGAATGTTTTATCAAGTACCAGCTTACCAGGTAAACTTTCCGATTGTTCTGAAAACGATCCTGCAGTTTGCGAATTGTATTTGGTCGAGGGTGATTCGGCGGGAGGTACTGCAAAGCAAGGTCGTAATCGTGCTTATCAGGCTATTCTTCCATTGAAAGGTAAAATCCTTAACGTGGAAAAGGCCATGGAGTATAAGATCTATGAAAACGATGAGATCAAGAATATGTTTACCGCCATGGGGGTTAGTATTGGTACTCTTGAAGACGGAAAAGCATTGAACATAGAGAAATTGCGCTACCATAAGATCATTATCATGACGGATGCTGATATCGACGGGTCGCACATTACAACGCTTATTCTTACGTTCTTCTTCCGTTACATGAAAGAACTGATCGAGTTCGGATATATTTACATTGCTTACCCTCCGTTATATCTTGTTAAAAAGGGGAAGGATTCTGAATATTGCTGGACCGAAGAGCAACGAATTGCAGCCGTTGATCGGTTAAAGGGCGGAGGTAAAGAAGATAGCGTTCATATTCAGCGTTACAAAGGTTTGGGAGAGATGAATTCCGAACAATTATGGAGTACTACCATGAACCCTGAAACCCGTACCTTGCGTCAGGTAACGATTGAGAATGCTGCAGAATGTGACCATATTTTCTCTATGTTAATGGGGGATGAGGTTGCTCCTCGTCGCGAGTTTATTGAGAAGAACGCAAAGTATGCAAAAATTGACGTTTAATCAGGATTGCATTGATTTCCGATTCATATAAAGATGATGGCTGCCAAATTTTGGTGGCCATTTTTATTGACATTATTCTTTTATAGGTTTCAAATTCAGATTAATAGCACCACTCTTCTGAAAGCTGGATTGCATAATAATTCGATACGTTTTTAATCCATCTGTTACTTTTAAGATGGAGGTATTGGGTGGAATACGTCCAAGATTTTCAGCATAAAGCAACAGTTCATTATGAGCTTGCGTTAATTGCAAATGCAGGCGAATAGGTTGTTTTGAAATTCGCTCTTTTGTTAGGATTTCTTTTTTATTTAAGAAAACAGTAATCGTATCGTCATCAATTTCTCCATAATCAGTAATCGTAACCGTAATGTTTCTATTCTTAAGCAACAGAGTTTTCACAGGCTCAATGCTTCTTGTGGTTGAAGGTTGATCAACTTTGGCGGTAATTGGTTGAGTAGGGGAGGGTGGGGCTGTTGGTTTTTGAAACTCTGTGGTATCCTGGTTGATTTTTGTAAGAAAAATTGCACCCGGGGAACATTTCCCTCCGTCTGTTCCAATTCCTGCCCAGCTGCCTTGTAAATATTCTTTGCCATCTTTTTTCATGTAAAGTAAGCCCATGGTTTTGATACATATCACCCACCCAAGGGGTTTTACTTCTTCTAATATTGCTGATTCTGATAAATTCATGACATGATGGTCAAAATTACCTGATACCATTAAACGAGCAATCACTTCAGTCGCAATATAAGTGCGTGAAATACCTGTGATTTGATTTCCATTTTGTTTGATAATTAGCTCATAAGTATATTTTTCTGAATAGCCACCCGGCTTTTGATTCAGGATACCCGACCAGGTTCCACTAAGGTTCTGAGCGAAAAGAAAAATGGGTAAGAATAAAGCAGTAAGTATTAAGTAAAACTTTTTCATTATGAGAAGTTCTGCTTAATATACTGAAAGTCTATTGATTATAAAAAAAACGCCTATTGTTTTTTAACGATATCTTGAACAAGTTTGACGTCCTGATTAAATTAGGCCGTTTGCGTTAGGGTTAATGTCGAATTAGCATAATCAATAACCGCGCGGTATTTTACTAAAATGTCGCTTCCTATTACACCGATTACCTTTTCATATCCTAGCTTTTCATAAGCAGTATTAATATGTGAAAGATCAAGTACTGCGGCGTCGAAGTTTTCTACTTGCAAATCGCCTAATTGCAGGTTAATGGTAGCGCGGAAACATTGCATGGAGTTGGTGCCCAGGCCGGTTGATAGTTTTTCTTCTTCATGAAATACTTCTGGGTCGATGATTTCCTGCAGCATCGAATGATCGAACGCTGTTTTTGAAGCGCCTGTGTCAAGAATAGCTTTAATTTTCACCCCATTTACTTCAATTTCAATTTTGGGATGATAACCATCTCCATCCAAACTGAAAATATCCAGCGGGAGTTTATATGACTTGGTTTTTGAAATTAACGTTGCAAGGTTGAAGATCATGGATTGTTGAAACTAATTAAGCAAAGAAACAAAAGAAAATTGTTAACTTTTGCTTTCGTTTAACAATCATGATCAAAAAGTGTTACTTGTAGTTTTTGTCTTAACATCGTTTACAAGTGTAAGTGTCAATATAGCTCAACAACAAAACAAAAGATGCCTTCTATAAGATTATCTACAGAGGAACTTCGCTTCCTCTTCTTCCGTCAGATGCTTGTTTTGTAACAAGAGTTGTGTGAAAAAAGTATGTAAAAAGATAAAGGCGAACTTGAAAGTTCGCCTTTTATAAAATTTATCAGCTTAATTCAGATTAAACCAGTTTCATATCAACTAAAACGTTGTTCATGTTACGAACTGCATCAGCACTCTTAGCAAATGCCGCTTGTTCTTCTTCGTTTAGTTTGAAGTCAATGATTTTCTCCCAACCATTTTTACCAACAACTACAGGGACACCCATGCAGATATCGTTTTGACCGTATTCGCCTTCCAAATAAACACTTGAAGCAAAAACACGTTTTTCATCGCGAACAATTGCCTCAACCATTGCTGCACCTGCAGCTCCAGGAGCGTACCATGCTGAAGTACCCAATAAGCCTGTAAGCGTTGCACCGCCAACCATTGTATCAGCTGCTACTTTTTTCAAGGTGTCAGCATCGATGTAGTTAGAAACCGGAGTGCCATTATAAGTAGCTAAACGAGTTAAAGGAATCATCGTTGTATCACCGTGACCACCAACTACAGTACCGTGAATTTCGTTAGGAGAACAGTTCATCGCCTGGCTCAAGTAATATTTGAAGCGTGATGAGTCCAAGGCTCCACCCATACCAATAATGCGATTTTTAGGAAGACCCAAAGCTTTGAAAGCTAGATAAGTCATCGTATCCATTGGATTAGAGATGATAAGGAAGATCGCGTTTGGTGAATGTTTAAGGATATTTTCAGCAACACCTTTTACGATTCCTGCATTGATTCCGATCAATTCTTCGCGAGTCATTCCCGGTTTACGAGGCAAACCTGAAGTGATTACTACTACATCAGAACCGGCAGTTTTGGTGTAATCGTTGGTAGAACCAGTTATCTTGGTATCAAAGCCTAAAAGAGTAGCAGTTTGCATCATATCCATAGCTTTACCTTCGGCAAAACCTTCTTTAATATCCAGCAAAACTACTTCAGAAGCCAACTCTTTGCGAGCGATGTTGTCTGCACAGGTAGCTCCAACGGCTCCCGCACCAACTACGGTTATTTTCATATTTGTTAAATGTTTTGAGTTATACAATATGTGCCACGAAGATAGCAGTTTCTGAAATAAGTTTTGAAGGGATTGGGCAAAGTATTTGAAAGTTCTTCTAATAGTTAGATGGTGGCGATTTCTCTTAAAATCCATCGTAGTTCACTTAACATCATAGCAGTTGCTCCCCAAATTACTTTATCGTTTAAAATATAACATGGAGCATTGAACTGAAGTTCCTGTGAGTTAATTATTGATCTTTCTGAGATAATCGTATCATCAAGCAATTCAGTTAATTTTATTTCCAGCAGCTCATTTACTTCTTTCACGTACAGTGTAAAACTTGGACGGTGGTTTACATATGCTAAAACTACTTTAACTAAAAACTTACTGGGAGGGATATAAACATCCGATAATTCTCCTAAGATAGTCGTTCTCGAAGGATCAATTCCGATTTCTTCCTTAGCTTCTCTCAGAGCTGTTTGAATTAATGAACGATCTTCAGGTTCCATTTTTCCACCGGGTAAACCAATTTGTCCACTGTGAATTCCCGAATAAACGGGTCTTTGGATAAATGGGATATAGATTTCGTTTAAATGAGGGTAGAGCAAGATAAGCACACCGCTTTTTCTTGCATCGCTTAAATCATAGCCTTTGTCATAATCAGGAAGTCGCAACTGTGGAATCATTTGCAGATGGGCATTTTTGCCAGGCAAAGGTTGTTGAAGACGAGTTTCTAATTTATGGATAAGATGAGTGAAGGTCATATTTAAAGATAAGAAGTTAAAGTAGTTGTTGAATGCTAAAAGAACAGGATGGAATGCGAAACATGATAAAATTTTTATTCTTTTTTTGTTCAGTCCGAAAATAACGGACTGAAAGAAATATCTTCGAGTTATAAGATCATTTAAAAAGAGTAAAGTTTTATCAGGTAAAGGGATTGTTTTACTTAGGAAGCATTTGAAGAATCCTGAGAGAAGGCATTAATGCAAAAAAACTAGACGATACTACACTCCGAATAAAGATTTGGCTTCTTTTTCCTCGAAATATACAATAAATGAAGAATTACATAGAAAAGGAGAAGTTCACGCCAACGTTATTTATTAATGGACTCAACTTTGGATCAGAATTCTGTAACAATATTTGGGTGAATTGACCTTAAGGATTTTAGCGCTAAATTGAGCAGTTACAAGATGTGCACCTACAAAAACAAATGAAAAAGTTATCATTAACAAAACTTGATTTAGCGAGCACTGAAGTGCTTACCAGAGAACAATTGAAATTTGTATTGGGAGGAGAAGGTAGTGGTGGATGTCCTGACAGTGAGTGTGATAGCGATAATGATTGCAAAGATCCTAAATGGCCCTATTGTTATAAGGCGACCTGTATAACAACAGGCTTACCATCCAACACCTGTGGTTTGTATGGTAATTAAACGGGGCCCACAGGCTTACCTTCCAACACTATGGTAAAGCATTTGTAGGGACTTTTTTGAGGCTGTCTCAAAAGTCGAGACAGCCTCTTTTGTTTTATTAAAATTTCAAAATGCTTGGCATTTTAAGTTAAATAAAATAATAAAAAATTATTTATTTAATCTTTAATTATAAATTTCATAACAAAAAATATATAAATTTTGCTTTTGAGACAGCCCAATCTATTTATTGAACAATCAAATTAAAACCTATGAAACTACTCCATACTCTATTATTCCTGATGCCATGCTGGGCCTTTTCACAAAGCGGATTAACTATAAAAGGAACTGCCCCCATGTTCATGGATGGTACCGAAGTTTTACTGGAGCAAGAACCTCCATTTAAGTCCCAGATTTTAAAGAAATTGTACAGCACCAAAATTAGCAATCATAATTTTACATTTTCCTTAAACCCTAACGGAGCGGAGCGATATTATTTATCGGTAAACGGGCATGGTAAAAGTGTTTTTTTAGAACCTGGAAAAGCAATAATCACTATAATTGATTCGGTTTTAAATAAAGTAACAGTTGCTGGCAACTTAGCTTCAGTTGAATATAATAATTATTATGCTGAATTTAGTAAAGATAGTCTGTTTGAAGCCTATTCTAAAGCCAAGGAGGATATCAAATACCGTCAGATAGGCAATCGCAAAATAGATATAGTTGCAGCAAGGAATAACTTAAAAAGGCTGGAAGAATTAAAGCAGCTTATTGATAAGCGGGAGTTAACCCATTGTTTAAATTGGATAAAAGACCATCCAAATTCTCTTATCAATACTAAGATTCTATACGATCAAATATCCTATATGCCTGAAGAAGATTTTAAAAAAATATACCTGGCTATGCCCGCTGCTATCAAAACCAATAGTTGGGCTAAGGTGATAGCTTATAGAATAGACAGCCTTTTTGTTGGCGCCACAGCACCTGAGTTTTCCCAAACTGATACTGCAGATAATAGAATTAGCCTAGCAAGTTTTAGCGGCAAATACGTTTTACTTGATTTCTGGGCATCCTGGTGTATCCCTTGCAGAAATGAAAACCCTAATTTAACTAAGGCGATGGAAAAGTTTAAAAACAGGAATTTTGCTATTATAAGTATTTCTCAGGATGACAAAATGAATGATTGGCTCAAAGCGATACATCAGGATGGTTTAGGCTGGACACATTTATCCGACCTAAAGGGCTGGGACAACACGGTATGTCGTCAATACTATATCCCTTCGATACCCTTTAATTATCTTATTGATCCCAATGGAAAAATTATAGCAAAGGATTTGCATGGAGATGATTTATTAACAAAGCTCGACGAATTAATTAAATGAATTTCTAAAAATCATTCATTTGAACTTTTAAGTCCTAATTTATAAGAACTAGCATAAAAGAAATAGCTCCCAGTTTTAGGCAAGGAGCTATTCTTTTTTCTTTTGAAAAACTTAGCTTCTGTTTCTAGGTCTTCCGTGTGATTCATTAGAAGAACCATTGTTGGTAGGCCGCATACGTTCCCAGCGTTCATAAGTTGGAGCTGAACGTTCAGTGCTAACTTTTTCTATTCTAGGTTCCGATTGACGTTCGTTTTTTGGCCTTTCATTCAATGGACTATCTTTGGTTGTGTAATTCGGCCTTGGTTCTCGATTGTAGTCGGGACGCTCTGATGGACGTGTACGATCTACATTGGGTGCATCATTGTTGCTATTTGGATTATGTTGCGGTTTTTGCTTGTTATCTGTTTCTGTCCGGTCGTTTCCATGTTGTTCATTTGGATTCATATTTCTATCCTGTGGATATTCCCAACGCTGACGAACCTCTCTGTTTTGATTGCCATTTGCATATTCAGGGCGCTGACGAGGATCCCCATTTTGATTACCTGGGTAATAAGGACGAGAATTGCCTGATTCTGAGCCTGGTCTAGGGCGATTAATCGTTGTGTTTGGTCTCGCATTTCCTGGTTTTGCATCTACATTAGGACGATAGATACATAATGCTCCTTCCTGCACTGATACAGGAATTGGACGAGAACTTTCTCTGATAACCATCGGACGAATTGCATAACCAGTATGTCTTCCCAATTCATCAGGTCGAGGGCCGCAAACAAAGCGAGTGTTATGGTACACATTTGTGTTATTGATTATCGTAACATTTCTGACGATGGTAACATTCCGGTATGTAGGAACTGAATAACGATTCCAGCCTACATTGGTAATGTATTGAGGAGGTACAAATACCCAGTAATTACTAGGAATACGGCCAATATTGATAGACACGTTGACATTCCATTCCGGTTCTAATGGTGCCCAACCATAATAATCTGGTGATGAGCTCCAGGCTACCCAAGCAGGAGCCCATTCATTACCTGGAATCCAAACCCAACCATAATAGTTATCTAATTTCCAGCGCCCATAGTGAAATGCCGCCCATCCCCATTTATAATCCGATGCCCAGGTCCAACCGATGTCAGTGTATACCCAATGACCATTTGAACGGTAAGGCATAAACTCAGGACCTTCATTAGGAGCCCAAACATAACCATATTGGTCGTCCATAATCCAACGGCCGTACGGACTCAATTCATCATAAAAAACCTGATAATTAACGTCATTGTAATTTTGAAAATTCTGTGGGTGAGTTGTAGCAACACTTGAGGTTGTGACACACGATGTAAGTCCTGCTGCAACAAATAGACTAGCTAAAAACGTTTTAATAATGTTCATAAAGCCCTCTCTTTTTTTAGCGGTTTGTAACCGGGTTTCTTTAAATAAGACGATATAAAACGGTAATGGTTGTATCTGATGAGAAATAAATTTTTATTACCCTTTGGTTTAAGTAAGGTAAGAGCGAAGCGAGCTAAAATAAAGCGTATCAATTTTTAAAACAAAAGAGGCTGTTTCAAACCAGAAACAGCCTCTTTGCGATCCATGAATAATAATTATTGGCCGAATAGACCTTTTAGTTTGTTCTTTACTTTTTCTTCCGTTTGTTTCTTTATAGAATCGGCTTTTTGTTTGGCCATTTCCTGCATTTTTTGTTGTTGTGCCTGAATTTCTTGTTTAGCTTTTTCTTCGGCTTTGGCCAGTTCATCTTTGGCTTTTGATTCTAATTCAGCTTTTTTATCATCAATAGCCTGGCTCAGTAAAGTTTGTCCGCTTGTTGCTGGTGAAGAAGAGCTGCCTCCCAATTGAAGTTTAATGGTAGGCTTCATGATAGTACCGCCAAGTAATGCATTTACTTTCACAACATCACCCACTGACACGTTTGTTTTTGCTTTGGTATTGAATTGTGATACTAGGGAATTTACCAATGCGTTTGCTTGCCCGCCCATAAGGCTGCGAGGTACATTCATGGCTAATAGATAATCCATGCTTTTGTCAAAACCGTTGGAGCCTTGTACATTCATCGCGAAATCACCTTTTTTAATATCAAAAGGAGCCACCTGTAATCGGCCTTCGCTAATTTTAAATTTGGTTAGCAAATTACTGATTTCCAGTTTTTTAAGTTTATCGGTGTTTAATACTAGTGAAAGTTTATTTAAAGGCTCAAACCCTTGTACAACCGCCTGAATAATATCGGTTAAACCTTCAGCATTAATCGATGAAAGTACGGGCATCATATCTTGTCCGAGATCAGAATTGAATTTAAGTTTGGTTGAAAACGTACCGGATGTATACTGAGCAATAGGAGCAAGCATTTTAATGGTATTGAAAGTAGCGAAGGCTTTCTGAATATTCATTTTCTCAATACCGAAATCAATATCAACTTTTGGTTTTTTAGGATCAGTGGTTGCGTATGAACCGTTCATGGTAACCGCTGCATCCAACATGTTTATACCCATGTTTTTGAAAAACACCGTTTTGTCTTTAATAACTAAGGCGCCGTGGGCATTTTGAATATCCATGTTATCATATAAAACACGGCCCGCTTTTGCGTTCATGGTAAAATCAATATTACCTGGAACTTCAATAACCGATAATTTTGTGGTATCATTTTTAGTTTCAGCTGTGGCTGGACCCATTAATTCATTTACGTCGACTAATGAAGAAGAAACAGTAAAATCACCTTTTAAGGCTTCATTCTTTTTGAAAACGAAACCAAGGTAATTATTGATGGAGCCGTTGGCCTGAAAATCACTTTTGCCAACTTTCGCCACCAGATTGCCCAAGGTAATGTTTTTAGGATTAAAAGTTAAAGTTGCTTGTGGAATGCTTACCGGTTTTGGAACATTCGCTCCCGAATAATTGAAATTAGAAACCAATATCTGTCCGGCAGCCTTAAATTCTTCATACTTTTCTTTATCGATGGATGATTTGCGACCGTTTGCTTGAAGATCCGCATTAAGAGCACCGCTTAATTGCATGTCTTTTAATGGCATAATGGTGGTCATCTGTTTTAAATCGATTTTACCCTTAATAGCCATATCGACAAATGGATCCGAAACCGGATTTTTAATCATTAATTTACCATCAATCGGTTCCTGACCGAAAGCTAAATGAAATGCAGGAATGTTAATAACCGTATGATCAATTATTCCGTCAGGATTACTGATATTCGTTTTTACCTGAATATTATTGATTGCTGAAGGCAATGACGGATATTTTATTTTACCGTTTTCAACAACCAGATTTACATTGAAAGCAGGAAGTGATTTGGCGTTGTAAATACCTTTGGTCCAGCCGTTCATTTCAAACTTACCCGACGCCTGAAGGTCTTTAAAGTTTTGAGCGTAAATAGCAGGAATTAAAGAAAGGAAGTTTTTAAGGTCAGATTTCTTTGCATCGAGTTTAAAATCGAATGCCATATCGCTAGCATTAGGCATACCCAAACTTCCTACAAATGAAAGCAGTAATTCATTCAACTTAATTTCATTTTCTTTCAAGGTAAATTTCATCTGCTTCATATCCATTTCAATAGGAAGGTCAGCATAAACCTTTGCCTGGTTCAGATACGGAATGCCTCCATATTTTACGGTTAATTTCTCAATATCCGATTTAGTATCTAATACAAATAAATCCTGAGTAAAATCACCTTTGCCGGTATGATTCAGGTTCTCAATATCCATATAGAAGCCTAATGATTCATCGTTGTAAATTACTTTTCCTTCGTTAACGCTATATTTTTTCAAAGCAGCTTTAAATACGCTTGCGCTTTCGGCAGGCTTTGATGATGTATCTACTTTAGCAATGTTCCAGTTCGCTTTTCCGCTTTTTAATACATGAACATTGATAACAGGCTTCTCTAACTCAATCGATTTAATTTCATAAGTTTCGCCTTTTATGACTGTCATCAGGTTTATGTTCAGTTGTAACTGCTCAATATTTGCCAGCGTATCGGTTGCAAAGCTATCAATGCCAATAACGTTAAGGTTATTTAATTTTACTCCTAAATCAGGAAATGAGCTGATTAAGGTAATATCAAGTTCTTTAAAGTCAACTTTAGCATTTACCTTTTCGTTGATAGACGATTTAACTTTCGTCATAATTTTATCCTTGAAAAGAAAAGGAACACTTACGGCCGCAGCCAACAATACCACCAAAACGATGGTAATGGTTATTAGTACTTTTTTGAGCATAATTGAGCTTTTTGGGTAAGATTAAATTCGATTTGATTTTGCACCTAAGTTATAAAACTGAGGTATTAGTTGGAATAGCAAAAAAATATGAAAGAATTAATTTTTTGAGTTCTGAAAATTCGTGTAGGTATTATGTAATTATTTAATAATCATAGTTTTTAACCTGAAAATTATTATTTATTTTTATTTTTTTTCAGTTTTTATATCGATGGTCAATTATAAAAGAAGATGAAGGATAAAAAGTCCAATTTTATTTTCAATAACAATTTAATATTATTCAAATTTAAAAGTATGCAAAAAATTATACTCACACTAAAATTAAGCACATTAATTACGTTGTTAATATTTGTATTACCAGTATCATGTAAAAAAGGAGAAAATATAGATCCTGATGATCCTGGGTATGTTATCCTTCTTGATAAAACTTCAGTTACTCCCGGTGATCTTGTAACGGTTACCACAGCGGTAACACTTGATAAACCCTCTTGGGATATTATGATCGGTGACAAGAAGGTTTTACTATCGAAAGTGGATGATAAAACCGCAGTATTCGTTGTGCCTTATATCCCAGCAGGAGAAATTAGTTTGGATTTTAAAATATTAGGTATTGATGAAAAACCAACACTTACTATTACTCCTTATGCACCAATTGCAAATCCTGACCAGGTTAAGGATGATTACTTAACAAAACTTGATGAAGCCATCAAAGATGTTTCTAATGCAGAAGATGCCTATACACTGAACGTGTTTAAAGAAACTTTCATGCAAAAATATGCAGCTTTGACAACCGCTGAGAAGCAGGAATTAGCATTTTCTCTTGAAAAAATAAAATTTGATCTATCCGCACTTGGTGATAAGGCATATCTAGGTAAAAATGGAAATAATTTAAGTACACAAGGTGTTTTTGATATTCCAACGGCCATTAATTCTGATCAGGAATATAGAGCGGGTGTTATTGCTTATGTTGCAATGGCAATAAAATCATATTCAGTTTTAATTGTTTCAGCTAATTTTTGTGCTTCTCCTACTGGGGTTACCCAGGTTTTGGGGGTGGCGGGTTTAGGCGCTTCTTTTTATATTTTTAAAAAAGCAGTAGCTTATAAACGCATATTGCTGACGTATAGTGGACAAAATAAGAAGGTGCTGGATCTTATAACTCTTTATGTTGGATCTGTTAATAGTACAAAAACTGTTGAAGCCTTAGCTGTTCAAAATAGCGAGATTGTTTTCAAAACTAACCAACAACGTTCATTTAAAGTAAGTTCCGCTTACCAAGGAGTTTCAATTGCTGATCAAACGAGCTCAAATGAGTTTTTTAAAAATATTGTTTTAGTCACGAATCGTGCGACATCTGCTTATAACACAGTGGTTAATATCGTTAATTCCATAAAGTCATGGTTTTCTAGTGACCCTAAAATGATTCCAGTGGATAATGGTATACCGACCACCTCCGTAGAAGAAGTTCGAAACAGCCCGGCCAATCTGATTACGATTGAAAATATTTCTGATCCTAATATTAAATTGAAAACAGCTGCTATAGGAGATGTTTTAAAAATTACGGCTCAAAGCGATGTTATTAAAGATAAGAAAGCATTTACGTTTGATATAGTTTATAACTATCCTGAAATTAAGGTTACGAATCGAAAAAAAATATCAGCAACTTATGAGCCAGCTGACGGCATAGGTTGGTACGTAGGTGAATATAAACTCGCTGTTAGTAGTTCAACATACTCAGTTTCTGCTCATTTGGGTAAAACCGGTCCTGTCTATATTTTTGTTTATAGTTACAATGGGGGGTCCCCTGGGTCTTTTAATGCGGTTATTTATATGAAAAGTATCATGCCTGACATTCCAAGTGTAGTTTCGAAAATAGGTTTTTATGATACAATCCACCAGCCCAACAATGTTTGGCGTCAAAATGGCGGTACAGGATGGGATTTGGTACAAAATAGTACCTATATGAAATTATTTAGAATGGGATCCTGTGATTTAACTCCAAATGAAAAAATAACCTCTATACGTCAGCTAGAATATGATGAATGGCCAGGAGAATTGCTAAATATTACAGGAGTGCCGCAGTATGGCTACTATCTTGATTTTAATTTACCGTATCAAGGGAAAACAACTCCTACAACCTTAACGGCAACCGAGCAAAAGGCAATTGATGATATTGTTGCAGGAAGATCTACTTATGTAACTCTTTAATTATTAAATAATTAAAGAGTTGTTGGTGTTGTTAATGATGTTTAAAAAACCTTCTTCGCCCACTGAAGAAGGTTTTCTTATCTATAAAATTATTCAATTTTTTTTATTTTACCTGAACCACTGGTTGTCGTATTTGTTGTTTTTGCGTTGCCTTTATAATTTACATTGCCAGATCCACTGATGGTTGCAGATAACTCTTCATCTGCATACACATCCGCACCACCCGATCCGCTTAACGTAACCGTTGTTTTGTTCGTTTTTAGATCCAAGCCTTTAAATGTGCCTGATCCGCTTATTTTAATGTTGGAGTTAGCCGCCGAACCTGACACGTGAATCGTTCCTGACCCGCTGATTGCACTTCCTACTTCTTTTGCTGTTATGGGCAAAGATATAGTGCCAGAACCACTCACTAAGAGTTCCATTTTATCCGTTTTTATGGGGTCTTCAACTTTTAATGAGCCCGACCCACTTACGGAAATATTGTCGAGTTTTTTTACAGTTACGTAAATATTGGCCTTTTTGTTCTGACCCCAAAATTTTAAATTCTCTTTTTGCTTTATATGCAGCGTACTGTTTTTAACTTCTGTCGAGATCTCTTTTAAGGCATCATCATCTGCTTCAATGCGCAATGATTCGGTATGGCCAACCTTAACAAACACTTTAAAGGGGCCGCCAAGCGAGATACCATTGAATCCCGAAACGCTACGTTTATTACCTGCATCTTGTTTTGCAGTAGGTATAAACGAAAATAAGGCTATGCTTATTATAGCCAGGCCAATAATTGAATAAAAAACTTTTTTGATTTTCATAACACGTTGATTTTTTGATATAAGATAAAGAAAATGATGGAAACGTTGCATCGAAGTATAGAGAAAGATCATCAATGCATTGAATTGTAGGAAAGGCACTTATTTCGCAGGCTGGCTGACAAAACCAAATGCTTTATTTGTAGTTTTATTCTTTGATCTTGAGTTTCTTATCATTTATTTGATACATGTCAATGAGTTTATTCCATAAGGTAGTAAGCACTTGGTTTGAAAAAAGTTTTCAGGCTCCAACAGATGTTCAATTACAGGCTTGGGAAGCAATCAAGTCTTCCGAGAACACGCTGATTGCTGCTCCAACCGGTTCCGGTAAAACACTGGCTGCATTTCTTTCAGCAATTGACGAACTGGTGTGTCAAGGGATTGAAGGTAAATTAGTGCCGGGTACGCAGGTGGTATATGTTTCTCCGTTGAAAGCCTTAAGCAATGATATTGAACGCAACTTACAAGCTCCACTGAGCGGAATCAAAGAAGAATTGAAATTCTTAGGATTACCGGATGTCGATATAGAAGTAATGGTGCGAACCGGTGATACTCCGATGACCGATAGAGCGCACATGCTCAAACATCCGCCGCATATATTGGTAACCACTCCCGAATCATTATATCTGTTGCTTACCAGCGTGAATGGCCGCAAAATGCTAAGTACGGTTCACACGTTAATTATAGACGAAATTCATGCATTAGTAGGTGATAAACGCGGATCACATTTATCCCTTTCCGTCGAACGCCTGGAAGCATTGATCAAATACCCCACTTCCGAAGGAGAGGCAGGAGAGGGACGCAGGGAAGTTAATCTCCATCGAATTGGTCTTTCTGCAACGCAAAAACCGGTGGAACAAGTGGCTCGTTTTCTGGCTGGAAATTCGGCTGATGGTTCGATGAATTGCAAAATCATTGATACAGGTCATTCACGTAAACGTGATCTCTCAATAGAAATTCCCCGCTCACCACTTACCGCCGTAATGGCTAATGAAGTTTGGACCGAGATTTACGATAAGCTCATCGAACTGATCCAAAGTCATCAAACTACACTGATTTTTGTAAATACCCGAAGGCTTGCCGAACGTTTATCGCACAATCTGAATGAACGTCTTGGTCCGGGTTATGTGCTGGCTCATCACGGAAGCATGTCGAAAGATCAACGGTTTGAAGCTGAGCAAAAACTAAAATCAGGAAATTTAAAGGCCTTGGTGGCTACTGCCTCAATGGAGTTGGGAATTGATGTGGGCTCCATAGATTTGGTTTGCCAGATCGGATCTTCACGCTCTATTGCAGCTTTTCTACAGCGGGTTGGCCGGTCGGGACATAGCGTTGATAAAACTCCAAAAGGTAAACTCTTTCCGCTTACTTGTGATGAATTGGTGGAATGCGTGGCAATTATGGATGCGATTCATCGTGGCGAACTGGACAGGATCATAATGCCTGAAAAACCGCTCGACATTCTGGCGCAGCAAATCATAGCCGAAGCAGCTTGCAAGGATTATACAGAAGAAGCGTTGTTTGCCTTGGTAAAAAAAGCATACCCATATCGTGATCTTACCCGTAAGGAATTTGAGGACGTAATTACAATGCTTTCAGAAGGTTTTACAAGCAGGCGCGGAAGAACATCAGCTTATATTTATCATGATATTATAAACGAACAGATCAAAGCGCGGAAAGGGGCACGTTTAACCGCGATCATGTCGGGAGGAGCTATACCCGATAATTTCGAATACGATGTAATGCTGGAACCGGAGAATATCTTTTTGGGAACATTGAATGAAGACTTTGCTATTGAAAGCATACCGGGAGATATCTTTCAACTGGGGAATAATTCCTGGAAAATTCTGAGGGTAGAAAATGGTAAGGTTCGTGTGGCTGACGCTGCGGGACAACCTCCTAATATTCCTTTTTGGCTCGGTGAAGCGCCGGGTAGAACGGCCGAACTTTCCTTGGCCGTGTCGCGTTTGCGTGAAGATATTTCGGAAAGGCTGGGAAATCTGGATGCCTTGGAATATGACTTTGACGAGAATAGTCAGGATGGAGAATGGAAAAAGAAAGCGGTTGATTGGTTAGTGAACGAAAAAGGCGTTGCTCTAGAAGCTGCCGATCAATTGGTTACTTATCTGGCTGCCTCTAAGGCGGCATTGAAAGTAATGCCCTCGCAAAATACCATTGTGATGGAACGTTTTTTTGATGAAGCTGGAGATATGCATTTGGTGATTCATGCACCATTTGGAAACCGGTTGAACAAGGCCTGGGGGTTGGCCTTACGGAAACGTTTCTGTCGTAATTTTAATTTTGAATTACAGGCAGCGGCCAATGACGATGCAATTATCCTTTCATTAGGCTCAACGCATAGTTTTCCGTTAGAAGAGGTTTTTAATTATCTCAATTCAAAAACTGTCCGGGAGATTTTAATTCAGGCCATGCTGGATGCTCCAATGTTTGGTATTCGATGGCGTTGGAATGCCTCACGCGCTTTGGCGGTGGTGAGAAGAAGAGCCGATCGTAAAGTGCCTGCTCAACTTCAGCGCATGCAATCCGAAGATCTGGTTGCTCATGTGTTTCCCGATCAGTTGGCTTGTTTGGAAAATATTGCAGGAGATAGGGAAGTGCCCGATCATCCGTTGGTAAATCAAACCATTCACGATTGCCTATATGAAGCCATGGATATCGAGGGTTTGGAAACGCTTCTCGAAAAAATAAAAAACAATGAAATTATGTTGGTGGCAAGAGATCTGAAAGAACCATCGCCACTTGCTCATGAAATATTGAATGCTCGGCCGTATGCATTTTTGGATGATGCTCCACTTGAAGAACGCAGAACACAGGCCGTTAAAAACAGACGCTGGCTTTCTCCTGCCGAATTAATTGATATTGGAAAGTTGGATGTAATGGCTATTGAAGCTGTAAAAAAAGAAGCCTGGCCCGAAGCAACTAATGCTGATGAACTACACGATGCATTGCTGCTTTCGGGCTTCATTACCGGTAAGGAGGGAAGAGAAAATAACTGGAATTCATATTTTGAAGAACTGATTGAAACGCACCGGGCAACGGCATTAGTTATTGATAAGCAACGTAGCCTGTGGATTGCCACAGAGCGTTTACCTTTTATTCAGAAGATTTATCCAAAGAATAATTTGCAGCATCAGGTCAATATTCCAGAACGCTTGCTGCAAAATATTGATCCAGATAAAGATCCTTTAACAGAGCTCGTTCGCGGTCGCTTGGAAATCATGGGGCCGGTTATGGCAGAAGTATTGGCCAATTTGATGGGACTTCCTGTTAGTGACATCAATGCTTCTTTATATAGGTTAGAGAATGAGGGATTTGTGTTTAGAGGTGATTTTAGCAATACCGATGATAGGGTTGAAGAATGGTGCGAACGCAGATTGCTGGCACGCATTCATCGTTATAACATTCAAAAACTTAGGAGTGAAATTAAACCTGTTTCGGCTGCGGATTTCATGCGGTTTCTGTTTACCTGGCACCAAATGGAACCGGATAACCAGGCTCAGGGTCCGGAGGCATTGGAACAAATTCTTCAAAAACTGGAAGGTTTCGAAGCTCCTGCTGCTGCCTGGGAAGGCGATATTCTTCCGGCTCGTGTTGCCGATTATGATTATTTGTGGTTGGATGTACTTTGTATTTCGGGTAAAATAGTCTGGGGGCGCTTTCGTCCATCCTTGTCGGCTTCTATAGAAAAAGAAAAGAAATCCATTAGTCCAATTAAAACTACGCCAATCACTTTTGTGCGCAGAAATAACCTGAATGCATGGAAAAATGTAGAATTCATTTCTGAAACACCGTTGGTTAATCTTACACCAAATGCATCAAACGTGTTGAATGTACTGCAACTGCAAGGTGCATCGTTTTTTGATGATCTCGTTCAAAAAACCAAACTTTTTCCTTCACAAGCCGAAGACGCTATTGGGGAATTGATAAGTTCCTGCCTCGTTACTTCCGATTCGTTTACCGGAATGCGTGCTTTACTAGTGCCCGATAAATACAAGACTCAGGGGGGTAGTAAACGCAACTCCGGAGTGTTTTCCATGAATTATGCGGGTCGCTGGTCGCTTTTGTATCCTTCTGGAAATAGTCAAAGCACTTCTCAGGAAAATATTGAAATGATAGTCTGGGCTTTATTGAGAAGATATGGCTGCGTATTCAGGAAATTGGCCGAACGTGAAAACCTGGCGCCACCGTGGCGGGACTTGGTTCGGGTATTTCGAACTTTGGAAGCTCGCGGACAAATAAGGGGAGGACGATTTGTGGAAGGCGTTTGGGGAGAACAGTTTGCTTTGCCCGAAGCCATCGTTGAATTGCGGAATAGCCGAAAAGCGAGAGCAGAAAATGCAGATAGCAAACACGATCAGTTGATTTCCATCAGTGCCGCCGATCCATTGAATTTAACGGGTATTTTAACCCCAGGTAAACGAATTTCTGCTTTTACCGGAAACCGCATTCTTTACCAGGATGGAATTCCGGTTGCTTATTTGGAAGCCAAAGAAATTCATTATTTGGTTGAAGTAGATGATGAGAAAAAATGGATCTTAAAAAATGCATTAGTACTTCGCACTATATCTCCTAAACTCCGTAAGTATTTGGGTAAGGGGGTGTATTAAACGTACTAGTGGTAGGCAGATAATTTAAATATGATTTTAATAATTTAAAGCTATGCAAGAGTCCGAAGAATATAAGTTTAAGGGGATTCCAATTACTGCCCTAATAGCAGAGAATATCATTCTGAGGTTATTCGAGGGGAAAATTGTTGAACGAAAAACAATTGTAGAAAATGTTTTAGATTTTCATCTTTCTAATGGAGGCTTGAAACCCAATGGAGTTAATTACATCGGCCCAATAAAAAAGGCATTACGAAAGCTTCAAAAGGTCTTGCAACAAATCCTTCAACAGGATATTGGAAAATCGGAACAAGTAAAGAACTTGTTGCTGACTCAACGGAAGAGGATGATTACATGTTAAATCCAGAAGAAGAATTGACTGAAAATGAATTGCAAGAAATTGGATCAACTGAATTTGACTATGCAGAAAAAACGATAGGGGAAGGAAGAGGAAAGGTATGTAATGCCTGCGCATAATTAATCTCATTAGCCTTACTGACAATGGTCATCTTTTTTCCCTATAGAAAATGACAATTTTAAAGATGATATGGATTATAATTGTTGCCCTTGTTATTTTGATACTATGCGGGCTCTTATTCTTACCTCTTGAATTAGAAATTGATAGCCGAGTTCCGGTAATTGCAATGCGATGGATAGGTATAGGTAAGGTCATGATGATTTATGAAAAAGAAGAATGGCAATTAGATCTTCGTATTGTTTTTTTTCATCATAACTGGGCATTGGAAAAATTGATTTTTGCAGAAAGAAAGCCAAAAAAGCGTACTGTTAGAATTAGAAAAAAGAAGAGGACAAAGAATGATTTATCTTTTCTTTTACGCCTGTTTAAAAGTTTCCGGATAGCAAAATGGCAGCTAGCGATTGACTCAGGGGACTATATTAAAAATGCATGGCTCTATCCTTTAAATTATGCCCCGTATACAAGACGTCATCTTTATATCAATTTCATGGATGGAAATTACCTGGTGGTTATAGTCAGAAACTCAGCTTGGCGAATACTATATGCATGGATAAAGTAAAATGGTCTATTAATTCTAAAAATCATGGCAATTAATCTTGAAGAAACCGTAAAACAGCTTATTGATTTTTTGAAAACAGAAGCTAAAACAGAAACCGTTGTTGGACAACCGTTTCAATTGGGCGAATTTAGCTGTGTGCCAGTCATTAAATTTGGAATAGGGCTTGGCTATGGCGGAGGTGAAGGTCATGGAGATGCACCCAACAAAGGAAAAGGGGAGGGCGGAGGTTCGGGTGGCGGTGGCGGTATGGGTGTAGCGCCTATTGGTTTTTTGGTTGCACGTGCAGATCAGATTTCTTTTATTCCCACACATTCGAGTACAGGTTTGGGAGCTGCATTTGAAAAACTACCTGAGCTACTTGAGAAATTTATGAATAAGAAAAAACAAACAGATTCGGAAACCACCTTTTGATAGGCGATTGCACGATTGAGGCATTTCCTAGTAGCGGCTTAGATAAAATTACCATGAGAAAGTGTCACGAAGTCTCTTTACAGGGAATAAAAAGAGGCGCGATAATTTATCGCGCCTCTTTTATTGTTTTTTTTAACTTCTTCAAAAATCCTTATTAATCATTATATCCATAATATTCACGTTCATCGTTGTCCTTGTGATGTTTATGTTTCTTATAATATTTGCATTCATCATCGCAATGATTGTAACTGTACTCCCGAACTGATACCTGACGAGGGCCTTGATAGCGACAAGGATAACTTCTACTATGACTTGAATAATAAGCATATGGTCTGTCACCATTATATTCGAGGACTACTTTATAGGCAGAATTCAGGTTGTAATCGCGGTAACAACGTGGCAACGATGACATTCTAACCCAGGCACGTCCGTCGTTATAAATAAACTCGCCATTAAAAGCATCATAATAGGAGTAAATATCGGGTAGGTAATAATAGCGTACCTGGGTATGAGCAACCGGTCTACGCATAGGAGGGGTGCCAAAACTTACATTTACTGAAACCTGCGCATTCGCTTGAACCATCATTCCACAAGCAAATACAAATAATAAAAAGAGCTTTTTCATATCTAAAGATTTTTTTGTTTAGACAATTCTAAACCGCGAAGATGAAAAGGAGATGAAAACGCTAAAGAATTTAAAAAGATCAAAAAAATTAATTGTGCGGGATGGTACTAGATGATAAAAACCGCTACTGATTTACAAGCTTCATGGCCGCCTCGGCGTAGCGTTCGCCGGATGCCACTCCTTTAGGGGCTATAGCATTGATGGCTTCCAAATCCTCAGCAGTAAGTTTTACATCCAAGGCAGCAACATTTTCTTCGAGGTATTTGATGTGTTTAGTGCCTGGAATAGGGAAAATGTACTCTCCCTGAGCAAGTACCCAAGCCAACGCTAACTGTGAGGGTTTGCATCCTTTTTCTTTTGCCAATGCTTCTACTTTATAAACCAATTCGAAGTTCTTATTAAAGTTTTCTCCTTGAAAGCGCGGCATTAAGCGCCGGGAATCATTCTCCTCAAAATCTTCAAAACGCTTTATTTGTCCGGTTAAAAAACCTCTGCCCAAAGGGCTATAAGGCACAACAGCAATACCTAACTCTTTGCAGGTTTGCAATAATCCGTCTTCAGGTTCACGGCTCCATAATGAGTATTCACTTTGAACGGCTGTAATTGGATGCACTGCATGCGCCTTTCGTAATGTTGTTACTGAAACTTCTGAAAGCCCTAAACCACGAACTTTTCCTTGTTGTACCAATTTACCCATAGCTTCCACCGTTACTTCAATGGGAGTTGCAGGATCCTTGCGATGGAGGTAGTATAGATCAATTGTATCAATCTGTAATCTTTTCAAACTTGCTTCGCAGGCGGATTGCACGTACTCAGGTTTTCCGTTTGTTCCACGTTTCATTGGCTCATCGGGATAGCGAATAATGCCAAATTTTGTAGCAACTGTAATATGCTCCCGGATTCCTTTCAATGCTTTGGCTAATAATTCTTCATTAAGGTAAGGTCCGTACATATCAGATGTATCCCAAAACGTAACGCCCAATTCATAAGCGCGTTTCAGGGTTTTGAGTGAGCTTTCATTGTCATGGCTGCCATAGAAATCACTCATGCCCATGCATCCCAGCCCCAATTCTGAGGTCATGACTCCCTGACTTCCCAATGCTTTTGTTTTCATAAATGATTTTAAATAGGAGGAATAATATGGTTATTAACAGCCTAAAAGAGATACTGTTTGATGATTTAAGATATCTATTTACTCTGATTGTTTTTGTGTAGCAGGGCTAATTCATTAAACAACTCTTTTTCTTTCTGCGATAATTTTTGAGGTACGTGAATAACCGTTTTAACATACAGATTGCCACGGTTGGTGGGATGGTCATAATCCGGAAACCCTAATCCTTTTAAACGAAAAGTTTTGCCACTATTGGTTCCTTCAGGAATGGTGATGTTCACCGATGTTCCGAGGGTGTCAACAGTTAGTTTGCCGCCAAGAACGGCAGTAAATAAATCAACCGGAACTTCACAATGTAAATCTTTTTCTTTTAATTCAAACCGGAGGTGTTTGGCAACGTGTATGGTAATTAATAGGTTGCCATATTCTCCTCCATAAGGACTTTGCATGCCTTTGCCCTTTAAACGAATTACTTGCCCGTCGATTAAGCCCGGCTTAAGTTTAATATTTAATACGGAGCCATTAACATGAACTTGGCGCGTGCTGCCATGAAAGGCCTCTTCAAGTGTGATTTGCATTTCAGCAGTAAGGTCCTGACCTTTAATATTTCGTTGAGGCCGATAACCAGCTCCTCCACCACGGCCGCCGAATAGTGTTTCAAAAAAGTCAGAAAAACTTGTTCCTCCGGGAGCTCCACCGAACATATCACCATAATCAGTTTCAAAACTATACCGGGTTTGGCCTCCGCCTCCTGAGTTTCTCCATTTCGACCAATCGAATTCATCGGTTTTGCCTTGATGCTGTTGTTCGTAACTTTTCCAATTCTCACCAAACTGATCGTATTTCTGCCTTTTTGTCTTATCACTCAATACTGCATAGGCTTCACTTATTTCTTTAAATTTTTCTTCTGCAGATTTATCATTCGGATTTTTATCGGGATGGTATTTAATCGCCAGTTTCCGGTATGCTTTCTTAATGGTGCTTTCATCTGCATTTTTCTCAACACCCAGTATTTTATAATAATCTTTATAGTTCATGTGAACAAATGAGATGATCAGTTTATTAATTAAAGATAACCACTATGAATGACTCTTGTCGTTACCTCCTTTATGTTTTAGTTCTTCTAATTGTTTTTTCCCGTAAGCAAAGCGAGTGATGATTACAAACAATACCGGAACAATGAAAATAGCTAATGAGGTAGCCGTCAACATTCCCCCAATTACGGTACGACCGATGGTTTGACGGGCAACAGCACCGGCACCAGAAGCAACGGCAAGGGGCAAAACTCCAAAGATGAATGCAAGAGAAGTCATGATAATTGGACGCAGACGTATTCTTACGGCATCTAAGGTTGCAGGGATAAGCTCCGTTCCGCTGTCGACACGAACTTTGGCAAATTCCACAATCAGGATAGCGTTTTTGGCAGCCAGGCCAATCAAGGTTATCAATCCTATTTGAGCATAAATATTGTTGGTTATGCCTGGGAAAAAACTAAGCATAAGAATAGCCCCAAAAGCACCTACCGGAACGGCAAATAATACCGAGAAGGGGACCGACCAGCTTTCATACAAGGCTGCAAGGAATAAAAATACAAACACAATTGATAGGGCGAAAATGTAAATGGTGGTTGAACCTGCTGCTAACTCTTGTCGGCTCAAGCCAGAAAATTCATATCCGTAACCTGCCGGAAGTGTTTTGTCGGCAACTTCTTGCAGTGCCTGCAGAGCCTGTCCGCTACTGAATCCCTGTTTAGGCTCCCCATTTATTTCGATTGTTCTGAAAAGGTTAAAGTGTGAAATCAATACCGGGTTCTCCACCACTTTTGTAGAAATGACTGTGCTTAAAGGAAGCATTTCTCCGGCACTGTTCCGTACGTAATAGTTTGCAAGGTTTTTAATATCTCCCCTGTAATTACTATCCGCTTGCGCCATTACTCTAAAATTACGACCATAAATATTAAAATCATTTACATAACTGCTCCCTAAAAAAGTAGATAATGTACCATAAACATCTGTTAAAGCGATGCCGAGTTTTTTCGCTTTTTCTCTGTCGATATTAATTTCATAACCAGGCGTATGGCTTGTGAAAAAGGAGAAAGCCCTGCCTATTTCAGGTCGTTTATTGGCTTCTTCCAGAAAATTTCTGGCAATACGTTCAAAGGTTTGAATGTCATCAGTACTTTCTTTTTGCTGGAGCTCAAGTGTAAAACCTGCCGTTGCACCCAAACCTGGAATAGCGGGCGGGGGAATTGCAATAATATTTGCCGATAATAAAGAGGATAGTTTTTGTTGAATTTCAGTGATTACTCCATATATCTGCTCTGATTTATCTTTTCGTTCATCCCAATGTTTAAGTGATATAAACAGCGTGCCACTGTTCGATTTGGTTGAGAAACTCACTACGTTGAGACCTGCCACGGCACCAAAACCTTTTACAGCTTTAATGTTGGCTACTGTATTCATGATGGTATGCAGTACTTTTAAATTTTGACTGGTAGAAGTAGCTTCCGGAAGTTCATAGGTAAGGTATAAACGGCCTTCATCTTCTGTAGGAATAAAGCCGGTAGGCTTGGTTTTAAATAGAAAGAATAAGGCTATACAAATACAAGCTAATAGAATTATTACGTAAGGAGCTCCTTTAATCCATTTTCGAACCCCAATGGTATACTTTAAAGCTGTCCGATTAAAAAATCTGTTAAAAGCGTTGAAGAAGCTGTCCATAAACCGTATGCCCGAATGTTTCTTCGGATCAGTAGGTTTTAAAAGTAATAAGCACAATGCAGGAGTAAGCGATAAAGCTACAAAGGCTGAGATTAAAACGGATACTGCAATTGTTATGGCAAACTGCTGATAGAGTTTTCCGACAATACCCGGAATAAAGCCGACCGGAACAAAAACAGCAGCCAATATTAAAGCTATGGCTACAACAGGGCCGGAAATATCTTTCATGGCTTTGATAGTAGCATTTCTTGCCGACATTTTTTCTTTATCCATGTTATGCTGAACGGCCTCCACTACCACGATGGCATCGTCAACAACAATACCGATGGCCAGTACAAACGCAAATAAAGTAAGTGTATTAACCGTAAAACCCAGGGGAATAAAAAAGGCAAAGGTCCCGATTATGGACACCGGGATTGCCAGAATCGGAATCAATGTAGCTCTCCAGTTTTGCAGGAACAAGAATACCACTAATATTACCAGAATAAGTGCAATTACCAAGGTATGCACCACTTCTGAAATGGAAACTTTTACTACACTAACCGTCTCAAATGGAATAAGGTATTCAACATCTTTAGGAAACGTTTTTTTTATTTGTTCAAGGGCGGTAATAACACCTTCTGCGGTGTTAAGTGCGTTGCTTCCCGGAGTTTGATAAACCAACAAAAAAGCAGCGCTTTTCCCATTTACAAAAGCCCTATTCCCATAAAAAAACTTTCCTAACTCAATTCTGGCCACATCTTTCAGATATACTATGGAGCCATTTTGTGGTTGAGTTCTTATAATAATATTTCTGAACTCTTCTTCGCTTGCTAAGCGACTGTTACTATAAACCGTGTATTCAAAAGGTTGATTCGCTTTCTGAGGTAAGCCGCCCACACTTCCGGCCGCCACTTGAAGATTCTGTTCTTGCAAGGCATTCAATGCCTCGTTGGTAGTTATGCCTAAGGAGGCGAGTTTATCAGGTTGTAACCAAATCCGCATGCTAAAATCATCGCCAAATGAAGCAATATCACCTACTCCATCAACCCGTAACAGGGCATCTTTTAAGAAGATATTGGCATAATTACCCAGGAAGGTGGCGTCATGAGTTCCGTTGGGTGAATACAGGGAGATTACCATTAAAATACTCGGATTGCGCTTACGAATCAATAATCCTAAACGTCGAACGGCTTCAGGCAAGGTAGGAGTAGCTACACTTACCCTGTTTTGTACGTCAAGGGTGGCAATATCGATGTTGGTCCCAACATTAAAGGTTACGCTGATGTTAGAACGGCCGTCACTTGTACTATTGCTTGATATATACGACATGCCAGGGGAGCCATTTATTTGCGTTTCAATAGCAGTAGTAGTGGTCTGTTCTACCGTTTGTGCATCCGCCCCGGTAAAATTCCCGGAGACGTTAACCGTAGGAGGAGTAATATCAGGATATTGACTCACGGGCAAATTTAGGAGCGCCAACAACCCTACCAATACAATTACGATGGATATTACTATGGCGGTTACCGGTCGTTTTATAAAGGTATCTGCGATCATGTTTTTTATGATTGTAATCAGTATTGCTTATTGCTTTTCTCCTCGTTTTTTTCAGGTTTTATGGTATTAACAGCACTTCCTTCTCTCAATTTCTGTACTCCCTCGGTAACAATTACATCGCCTTGCTTAAGCCCTTCCATTACAATTGCATTTAAACCTATTCGGGGGCCCAGTTTAATTTTTCGTTGCGTTACCTTGTTTCCTCCTTCTACAAGAAATATAAAATACTCTCCAAGCTGTTCGGTTATGGCTTTAAAGGGTATGATGATTTGATTTTGAGCATCGTTTAGTATTCGGGCAGTACAGCTCATCCCTGGTATGAGTTGATGCTCTTTATTGGGGAAGAGCAAGCGAAGTTTGATGGTACCCGTTTGAGCATTCACAGCTCGATCAATGAAATCCATCTTTCCCGGGTAGGGGTAAATGTCTTTATCAGAAAAAGAGATGGTGAAAGTTGAGTCAGAGCTGCTGGTTATATTTTTCAGAAGGGAAGTAAATTGATGAATATTGCTTTGATCTACAGTAATATCTACTGCTATAGGATCATCAGATGAGACCGTGTTCAATAATGTTTGTCCTGCATTAACGGCTGTTCCCAGTTTAACCTGCGAAATGCCAATGGTGCCATTGAAAGGAGCATAAATAGTAGCATACCGTACCCCGGTTTGGACACTTCTCACGTTTGCCTTTGCTGCTTCCACTTGCTTTTGAGCCGCCTCTAATGCCGCATTGGCATAATCAACTTGTTGCTTTGCAATAGCATTATGTTTGTCCAGTTCACGATAACGTTCTGCATCCTTTTGGGCTTTTATTAAATTGGTTTCTTGTACTCCCAGATTGGCTACAGCAGCTTGGTAATTGGCTTGGTACTGTTGTTGGTCAATGGTATACAGTTTTTGTCCTTTGATAATCTTACTCCCTTCTTTAAAAAATATGCCTGTTACATATCCATTTACTTGTGGTCTAAGTTCTACCTGGTTTATTGCAACCACCGTAGCCGGATATTCATCATGATATTTAGCATTGCTTGTCTCCACTTGATAAACCGATACTGGCACTGGTGGAGGAGCAGCTTGTTGATTGTTGTTTTGTTTATTTCCGCAGGAATACAGCAGGCAACATATTTCAGAAAATAATATCAAATGGGATGATTTTTTCATATCCAAGTCATTAATACTCCAGAATTCCTAATGCTTTTTCTACATCTGTTTTACTTGCAAGTAATTGATATAAAGAATTATAATAATTGATCTTGGCTGTTCGAAGGTCGGTTTCAGAAACGATTACTTCTAAATAGGTTTTTACGCCAGCACGGTATTGCAGTTGAACGGTATTGTAAACATCCTGTGCTAATTCAAGATTTTGTTTCAGAGCCAGAAAGTAATTAAGATTGCCTTTGTAAGCAGCCAGTGCTTGTGAATACTGACTGTTAATGCTGTTTTTCAGGTTGATTATATCCCATTCATTACGCTTAATCTGCCATTTGGCTTGTTTGATTTCCTGAGCTCTTTTACCCCCTTGGAAAATGGGTAAATCAAAACTTAAACCAATCAATGTATTTGGAAAGTAACGACTATACAGATCTTGGAAACTATCGTTTTGGTAAACAAGATTGTAGTCGGCAAAGAATGATAAAGAGGGAAGGTAAGCCCATTTGTTGTATTTGAGCTCTGCATTGAGTAAGCGATTTTGATCTTGAAGCTGTTGGTATTCAATCCGCTTCTCGTAATTAACTTTTAGCAGTGTATCAATATAGGCCTCATTTTCCATTTGTGTAGTATCGTACGACAAGTTAAGTGGCGCGTTGGCAGAATAGCCCATCAGTTGTTTCAAATAGGTATATTTTGCATCGAGCAGTTCAATGCTGTTTTTTTTATCTGCTTTGGAATTATTAAGGGCAATTGTGGCGCGTTTGTAGTCTATATTATCGGTGATTCCACTTTTATATTGGTAAAAAGCATCTTTTAAACTTTTTTCCAGTCGTGTGATAATCTCACTAAACACTTTGATTTGCTGTTCTGTGAGCAATACATCATAGTAAGCCTTACTGACGTACGCCGCCACATTTATTTTACTATTAGTAGTTGATTTTTGAACCAGAGATCTTACATCTTTTGCTGTTCGGGCAGCTAGTAATACATCCCTGTTAAAAATGGTTTGGTCGAGTGATAAGTGCAAGGTTCCAAGATTTTGGGTTCCTGTTTTTACTTCAATTTTACCCAAAGCAGGATTGTTGAAATCAGGGAAGATAGCTGTAGGTTGCAATAAGTAACGTTGTTGAGTATAGTTCACGTTTATTTGAGGGAACCAGTCGGCCAGTTTGCTCTTAATGGTCGTTTCGGCTATTTCTTCATCTATCTGGGCTTGATTAACGCTTGGCTCATGTTTAAGAGCGTATTCGATGCAGGCCTTTAAAGTAGCATTGTGCAATACACTATCCTCTTTTTGAAGTGGAAATGCACTGGAATAAAAAACTTTCAAAAAGCAAAGAAGAATAATCGTTACCCTTTTTTTCATAGGTGTAAAAAGTGAGATTAGTTCTTAAGATGATGGTTGTGTATTTTTGTAAATACTTGTATCGTATTAATTTACGGAAAAATTATGGAAAGATTTTTCGAATAGTCAAGTAAGATTTTTGCTTTAAGCAGGTTGTTCTTCAAAATCCTCAAACTGTTGTATATAAAATCAAAAAGTAAATAATTTGAATAGTCAACACCTTCTCTAAGTATCATCTTGATTCACTTTTCAACACTTCTCTAATAACTCCCTCTTTTCTTTAACTTTGAAGGCTTAGTGTGATTGTAAAAGACTGGAGTTAACCTTCTAACATTCAATCACTCGCTTACTCATTCATTGAAAAGAAATGCCCGATTTTAGTCACTTACACGTACATACCCAATTTTCACTGCTTGACGGTGCGGCTGATATTTCCAAGCTGTTTAAAAAAGCCTCAGCCGATGGCATGAAAGCCCTTGCGATTACCGACCATGGTAACATGTTTGGTGTGTTCAAGTTCGTGGCCGAAGCTGCAAAGCATAACGTTAAGCCAATTGTGGGCTGTGAGTTTTATGTGGTGAACGATCGCCATGAAAAAAAGTTTACCAAGGAGAAAAAAGACAAGCGTTATCATCAGCTTTTTCTGGCAAAAAATGCAAACGGCTACAAAAATCTTGTAAAACTATGTTCGTATGGTTTTATGGAGGGCTTGTACAGTAAATGGCCGCGTATCGATAAGGAGCTGATCTTAAAATATCACGAAGACTTAATTGCGACCACCTGCTGTATAGGAGCTTCGGTTCCGCAAGCTATTTTGAATCTTGGCGAAGAAGAAGCAGAGAAAGAATTCAAATGGTGGCTGGATGTTTTTGGGGAAGATTATTACATCGAATTACAACGACATAATCTGCCTGAACAGGAGAAAGTGAATGAAGTATTGCTTCGCTTTGCTAAAAAATACAACGTAAAAGTTATCGCTTCGAATGATTCACATTACGTTGATCAGGAAGATTCGAATGCACACGATATTTTACTTTGTATCAATACGGGTGATATTCAGGCTACTCCAATTGCTACCGATGAAGAAGGCGGTAAGGGCTATCGTTTCGGCTTTCCGAATGATCAGTTCTATTTCAAAACACAGGCGGAAATGAACCACCTGTTCCGTGATCTTCCTGAAGCAATCGATAATACCAATGATATTGTTGATAAGATAGATCACTTGAAGTTAAAGCAAGATATCTTACTTCCGAACTTCCCGATTCCACCGGGTTTCCTTGACCAAATGCAATACCTGGAACACATCACTTGGGAAGGAGCAAAAGAACGCTATGGCGATACGCTGGATGACGATAAGAAAGAGAGGATCAATTTTGAATTGCACACCATCCGCACAATGGGTTTTGCGGGTTACTTCCTTATCGTTTCCGATTTTATAAAGGCCGGGCGCGATATGGGTGTATTCATTGGTCCGGGTCGTGGTTCGGCGGCAGGTTCGGCAGTAGCTTATTGTACCGGTATTACCAATATCGACCCGATTAAGTACAACCTCCTTTTTGAGCGTTTCCTGAATCCAGATCGTAAGTCAATGCCCGATATTGATACGGACTTCGACGATGAAGGCCGTCAACGAGTAATTGATTACGTAGTAGATAAATACGGTAAAAATCAGGTAGCGCAAATCATTACCTATGGTTCGATGGCTGCCAAAATGAGTATCAAGGACGTGGCTCGGGCGCTGGATTTGCCATTGCCGGATTCAAACGCCATGGCTAAACTGGTACCTGATAAACCGGGTATCTCGCTCGATCGGGTGATGAATGCCCCGATTGATGGCGATAAGTCATTGAAAGATAAAGAAGGACTTGGTCCTGAGGATATTGAGAATGTACGACAACTTCGGGTAATACGGGAGGGTAAAGATTTACGCGCCGCTGTTTTAAAAGAAGCCCTTATTCTTGAAGGTTCAATTCGTGGAACAGGTATTCATGCGGCTGGTATTATTATCGCCCCTGAAGATTTAACCAATATTGTTCCGGTTGCGGTAGCCAAAGATTCTGATCTGTTGGTAACCCAATATGAAGGAAAAGTAATTGAAGATGCAGGCGTAATTAAGATGGATTTTTTGGGTTTAAAGACCCTAACCATCATTCGCGATGCGCTGAAAATGATCAAGGAAAATCATGGGGTCGAAATCGATATCGATTATATTCCATTAGATGATCAAAAGGCATTTGAACTGTATCAAAAAGGTGAAACAAACGGTACGTTCCAGTTTGAGAGTCCGGGCATGCAGAAGTACTTGAAAGATCTGGTGCCTGATAAATTCGAAGATTTGATCGCCATGAACGCCCTGTATCGTCCGGGGCCTATTGAGTATATCCCTGAGTTTATCGATCGTAAACATGGCCGTAAGGAGGTAGAGTATGACCTTGCCGACATGGAAGAATACCTGAATGATACCTATGGTATTACCGTGTACCAGGAGCAGGTAATGCTTTTGTCACAAAAACTGGCAGGATTTACCAAAGGTGATGCCGACGTTTTGCGTAAGGCCATGGGTAAAAAGGATAGGAAAACACTGGATAAACTTAAGCCTCAATTTATTGAAAATGCGAAACTGAAAGGTCACGATGCCAAAGTACTGGAAAAAGTATGGACCGACTGGGAAGCATTCGCCTCTTACGCTTTTAATAAATCGCATTCTACCTGTTATGCCTTTGTAGCTTACCAAACGGCTTACCTCAAGTCGCATTATCCGGCTGAATACATGGCTTCGGTATTAACGCACACTAAAGGGCAAATCGATAAAATTACGTTCTTTATGGAAGAGTGTAAACGTATCGGAGTGCCGGTGCTTGGTCCTGATGTGAATGAAAGCAGCTTGCACTTTACGGCAAATAAAAAAGGCCAAATCCGTTTCGGACTTTCGGGTGTGAAGGGGTTGGGAGAAGCTGCAATTGAAAGTTTGGTTACTGAACGAAAAGAGAATGGTCCGTATACCACAATTTATGATTTTGCCAAACGCGTAAATCTGCGTGCGGTAAACAAAAAATCATGGGAAAATTTGGTGTATTCAGGTGCCTTTGATTGTTTTGAAGAATATCATCGTGCGCAATATTTCGGATTGAATATAAGTGACCGTTTAAACGGTATTGAGCGTTTGGTTAAATACGGTAACGATTTTTCTGCTAATAGTAATAGTGCTCAAAATTCATTGTTTGGCGGTACCGTTGACGCCCACATTGCTGAGCCGCCCATGCCTGATTCGGAAGAGTGGACATTGCTGCAGAAGTTAAGTTTTGAGAAAGATGTGGTAGGAATGTACATTTCCGGTCACCCGCTTGATGACTACAAATTGGAAATCAATAATTTCTGCAATGCTCAAATTACTGAATTGGCAACCCCAAAACCGGGTACTTTGGTAGTGGCTGGTATTATCACTGCAGCAGAAGAACGTTTAACCAAAAATGGAAAACCTTTTGGTGGATTTACCTTCGAAGATTATTCGGGCAGCCATCGTATGTTAATGTTCTCGGAAGATTACTTGAAGAACAAGCATTTCTTTCAAACGGGCTTACTGGTGTTTGTTCGGGGATCATTTAAACCTCGCTTTGGACAGGCTGATAACCTCGAGTTTAAAGTGGAGAGTATTCAGTTGCTTTCAGAAATACGTGAGAAAATGGCGAAGAATGTCACATTGTCATTCCCTTTAACTGAACTCACGTTGGAATTTATCGATAACCTGGAAGGTCTTTGTAAAAAACATCCGGGAAACTGTAAGCTAAAGCTTAATGTGATTGATACAATTGAACGTATCATCGTTGAGCTTCCATCAAAATCTGTTAAAATTGATCCCAATAATGAGTTTTTAAATTCAATAGATCAGTTTAAGAATGTGAATTTTAGTTTGAATTAAAGTTAAAGAAGGAGAGAGTTTCCTGTCTTATTCTCTCATTCGATAACTCGTTTTCTGCCTTCTTGACATTTAAAAAGGCTTGGAACAATTATTGACAAACTCTGTTATATTTGCACGTAAAAAAAATATTATGGCTTTAGTAATTACTGACGCAAACTTCGAAGAAGTTGTATTGAAATCAGATAAACCTGTTTTAGTTGATTTTTGGGCTGAATGGTGTGGTCCTTGCCGTATGGTAGGTCCTGTTGTTGAAGAACTAGCAAGAGAATATGATGGCAAAGCTGTTATTGGCAAAGTTGATGTTGACAGCAATCCTGAAGTATCAATGAAATTTGGTATTCGTAACATTCCTGCTTTGTTATTCTTCAAAAATGGTGAAATTGTGGACAAGCAAATTGGTGCAGCTCCAAAATCAGTTTTAGCAAATAAGCTAGAAGCTCAAATGGCCTAAGCGGTTATTAAATATTTCCGGTTAGTCCGGATTTTGAAAAGGTTAAAAATCTTCGGGTTTTTAACCTTTTTGTTTATAAATTAAAATCCTGATCGTTTAAATTTGTTAAACGCCGCTAATCTTAGATTTTAAATGCTAGAAAATAACGAAGAACTCCATCAACTCTCCCTGGATTTATTGGCCAATCAGGTGGTGGAAGGATTTATCACCGGTTTACATAAAAGCCCGTTTCATGGTTTTTCGGTGGAGTTTGCCGAACACCGATTATACAATACAGGTGAATCGGTAAAAAATATCGATTGGAAATTGTATGGGCGTACTGATAAATTGTTTACCAAGCGTTATGAAGAAGAAACAAATCTTCGATGTCAATTAGTGATAGATACTTCTTCATCCATGTACTATCCGGATGAAAAGAATAATAAGTTGCGGTTTTCAGTGTATGCAGCAGCGTCCTTAATTAACCTGCTTAAACGGCAGCGCGATGCTTTTGGAGTCAGTGCATTTTCAGATAAAGTTGAGCTGAATACACAAGCTAAATCAACTACAGCACACCAGCGCTTTTTGTATTTTGAATTGGATCGGCTGTTACTTAATAAACCCAAACAGAAAACAAGTTCAATTGCCGACTCTTTACACGAAATCGCTGAAAATATTCATAAACGTTCTATGGTGGTGATTTTTAGTGATATGCTGGAAAGCTCGCAGAACTATGAAGAAGTGTTTTCGGCATTACAGCATTTAAAACACAATAAGCATGAGGTGATTTTGTTCAATGTTACCGACAAACGTCACGAGCAAGAGTTCCGTTTTAATAATCGTCCTTATTTATTTGTGGATATTGAATCAGGAGAGGAAGTAAAAGTACATCCGAATGAGGTGAGAGAAACGTATTTGCAATCGATGGCCACTTTCATGCACGATCTCATCTTAAAATGCGGTCAGTATAATATTGATTTTATTGATGCTGATATCAATGCAGGTTTTTATCCGATATTAAAAGCGTATTTAGTGAAGCGTAATAAAATGGGATAAACCAAAAAAGAAACCGTATAGAGGTTTCTTTTTTGGTTTATCTCTTCTCTTTTTAGTGACTTAGTTGGCTTTTTTGCTTGGAGTTGCTGGTTTTGTTTCAGCTTTTTTAGGGTCAGCTTTAGCAGTAGTGGTTTTAGTGTCAGCTTTAGCTGTAGTTGTTTTAACTTCAGTTTTACCGGCAGGTTTTGCCGTCATAGCAGTACTAGCTTTAGCCGCTTCTTTTTTATCAGGAACAGGTGCAGCGGTAGTTTTTGTTTCCGTAGCTTTTACTTCTTTTTTTGGAGCGCTTTGAGCAAATACACTTACTGAAAATGCTACTAAAGCAGCAACTGAGAATACTTTTTTCATGATTTCTTTAATTTTTAGGATTAATAAATTGGAAATGTTTCAAATACTAAACTTCCAATCTTTATATGAAGAAAAGATGAAGAAAGAGAAATACTTTAAGAAAGAGGGATTAAAACCAAAAACCGGGTGCCTTTACCTACTTCTGATTGAATATTAAGTTTGATGTTATGAAATTGCGCGATACTGCGTACAATGGCAAGTCCCAAACCAAAGCTTTCTTCATGAACAGAATCCAGCTTTTCAAATCGATTGAAAATTAAAGCCAGTTTTTCTTTGTCAATTCCCTGACCCGTGTCTTCAATAGTAAGCTGATAAAATCCATTTTGCAACTGATCTGTAATGTGTATAAAACCTTTGCGTTTATTATACTTAATGGCATTATTAATAATATTGAAAAATAAGGTGTGTAATAAGGTGTGATTGCATTTATATCGGATCTCCTGTTCAATTTGAACGTTTACCGAAATTGATTTTTCCTCTAAACGATATTCCACTTCTTCAATAACTTCTTTAATTAAATCATGCAAATTCACTGTTTCATCAGTTACAAACTGATCGTTCTCAACTTTCGAAATCAGCAATAAGCTGTTAATTATTTTTTTTAAGCCATTAAGGGTTTTTATAGATGCATAGATTTTATTTTGCAATTCATCACTTATTCCAGGTTCATTAAGAATATTTTCAAAGCGATTACTTAAAATGGAAATAGGAGTAAGTAACTCATGCGATACATTGGCATTGAACTCTTTTTGTGCTAAAAATGTATGTTTTATACGATACTGCATCTGAACCAAACTTTGATCTAACTGAATAAAGTCAGTTGTTGTGCTTGGTATATCAGTAAAGTTGAAATGTATCGGATCGTTCACATCCTTTAAACGGGCATTAATAATTTTTTTCAATGGTTGCAGTAACCAACCCGTAAATAAAATGTCGGATAAAAAAGTAAGAAGAATCGTAATGAGGAGAATAAGAGCAGTGAAGTTTCGCAGTGATGTTTTTAATTGCTTAATACTTGATAAACTTTCACCTATTTCTAATTGATAATGTTGCTTGTCAAAAACAAATGGATAGGTTAAAATTCGGAACGTCGCCTTTTCATCTTCAATCAACCTTGTTTCATTGGTGAAATTTTGCCCCATTTGTTTACTTAATTCCGGTGAAATGGGTTTAAGTATTATGTATTCTTCTTTGAGTACATCGTAGCTGGCAAAATCTGTATCCTGCTCATGAAGGTATTCTTTTATTTCATCTCTGGATAAATCTTTAATAAACTTATCTTTCTTTTGAGTGATACGGGTATCAAGATGATTATAAATAACACGTTCAACTGATAGCTCAAAGAACAAAGCAATCGAAAGAATTACTGCTATCTTTGTGAAAATATTGTAGTAGGCGAATTTGCTTTGAAGACGCATTGGGTATTACTTTATACTAGGACGAAAGAATTAAGATACAAGATTCAAGACCAATCGAAGCCTGATATTGTTGTAATCTGTGTTTTGGGTTTAATACAATAAAAGATACTTCAACTATACTGGCGACTCCGGACTATTAACAGCGACCATAAATCCTCAAATCTTTAACCTTATTGAATTATTTTATAGCCAATACTTCTTACGGTTTCAAACCAATCGATCTGACTGTGCGCTTGTAATTTTTTTCGTAAATTTTTTACGTGTACATCCACAAAGTTTGAATCACTATTAATTTCCAAAACATCACCCCAAATATGTTCGGTCAGTTGCATTCTTGAAATTACACGGTTTTTATTCAATACCAAATAATTAAGAATGTCGAACTCTTTTTTGGTAAGCTTAATTTCTTGATTGTTAAAGTGAACCAATCGATTTTGTATATCAATAATAAATCCATGAAGATTGATCTCGTTACTTGGTAAACGATGTTTTCGGCGCAGGATGGCATGCATTCTTGACATTAACTCTGCCAATGAAAAAGGTTTAGCCAGGTAATCATCAGCACCCAGATCCAATCCAGTAATTTTATCTTCCGTTGAACCACGAGCGGTCAAAACAATTACAGAATCGTCACGATTAGGAATACTTTTAAATGCTTTCAATATATCCAAGCCATCACCATCAGGTAATCCAAGATCCAACAGAATAAAATCATAATTATTGACAAATATTTTCTCTGTAGCCTCTTTACTATTATAAGCCAAATCACATAGGAAACTTTGTTGTTTTAGAAATGTTGCAAGCTCATCAGAAAGGCTGTATTTGTCTTCTATAATTAAAACATTCATAGATTCTATAATTAGATTTTAAGCAGATATTTCTTCAATGCTTTCCTGTATTATTTTACATGCGTATTCAATTTGTTCAGCAGTAATAATAAGGGGAGGAGCTAGTCGCATTGAATTAGTGCAATGTAAGAACCAGTCGCTGATTATTCCTTTTTCAATACACCTGTCAATAATTTTTTTATTGGTTTCAAAACTGTCGAACTCAATTGTAAACATGAATCCTTTACCTCTAAATTCCTTTATAGCCGGATGTACCAATAGTTTTTTAAATAGGTTGTGCTTTTGTTCAACCTGATTGATTAAGTTTTCTTCTAAAAGAACTTCAAATCCGGCCAATCCGGCGGCGCAACTTACCGGGTGTCCGCCAAAAGTTGTGATATGACCAAGTATTGGCTCACTTTTCAATACAGCCATAATTTCATTTGACGAAATGAATGCACCGATAGGCATACCTGCTCCCAACGCTTTAGCAAGAAGCAAAATATCAGGCACAATGTTGAAATGTTCGAAAGCAAATAATTTTCCGGTACGCCCCAAACCTGTTTGTATCTCATCAAGTATGAGCAAGGTTCCGGTTTCAGAGCAGCGTTTTCGTAAGGCCTTTAAATATTGCTCATACGGTATTCTGACGCCTGCTTCTCCTTGTATGGTTTCAATTATTACACATGCGGTCCGTTCTGTAATTTGTTCAAGATCTTTTTCATTGTTAAAATGAATAAATTTTACATCGGGTAGCAGGGGGCGAAAAGCAAACTTGTATTCTTCATTTCCCATTACACTCAATGCCCCTTGTGTACTACCATGATAAGAATTACGACAGGCAATGATTTCTGTTCTTCCAGTATAACGTTTGGCTAGTTTTAAGGCTCCTTCTGTAGCTTCCGCTCCGGAGTTTACAAAATAGACGGATTGTAAATTTTCGGGAAGAAATTCGGTTAAACGTTGGGCAAATTTAATTTGTGGTGCCTGTAAGTATTCACCATATACCATTTGATGCATATAGGTTTCGGCTTGGTCTTTTATGGCCTGTACTACTTTGGGATGACAATGCCCTATATTGCTTACTCCAATGCCTGAAATAAGATCGATATGTGCTTTGTTGTTTTTATCATATAAGTAAATACCTGAGGCGCGAACGAATTCAAGCATCAAGGGGAAATCAGTAGTTTGCGCGTTATGCTGTAAAAATAGTTGACGTAATGGGATCATTGGGCAAATTTCGCTTTTTTTAGCTCAGTACGTACATGTTTGTACATGTTTCTGCAACGATGCATTTGTGCTCTTTCACACATTTGTTATCTTGGTAAGATGATAGCAAAACTTCAAGATAAGCAAATTCATTCATTCGAATGGATAGATGTGGTCAATCCAACAACACAAGAATTACTTGAGATTGCTGAAAAGTACTCGTTGCACACTAAATCTGTTGAAGATTGTTTGGAGCCTGAACATCTGCCGAAATATGAGGAAATAGATAATGTAGTGTTTGTGATTTTGCGTGTTTATGATGAAAATGCAAAGCCGAATGCCGATAATATTCAGGGCTTAACAAGAAAAATTGCTATTTTTTGTTCTAATGACTTTTTTGTAACGATTCACCGCACGCATCAACCTTTTCTTGATGAAATACACAAAAAAGTAAGTTTTTATAAAAAACCAATTAATAGCTTACAGTTACTAACTAAGGTAATTGATTATTCATTACATACCTATCAGCCACCTGCCGATAAAATTGAAGATTTAGTGGATTTTTATGAGGAGAAGATTTTTTTAAAAACACGATTGCCTGATCTTTTAAAGACACTTTACATGTTAAAGCGCAAGGCTTCCGTTAGTAAAAAAATGATCACCTTAACGCGCGAGATTATTTACAAACTATCAGAGCACGTAAAAGGTCCTTATATGCAAGATTTAAAGGATAGCTATGTACAAATGGACATAGTTTATGACGAGATCATGGATTCGATTAATAACCTTACCGCTATTTATCTTTCAGTAGCTTCACAGAAAACCAATGAAGTGATGCGAGTCCTCACCATTTTCTCGGTTTTTTTTATGCCGCTAACTTTTATTGTCGGGGTATATGGCATGAACTTTAAGTACATGCCGGAGTTAGAGGTTAAAAATGGCTATTACCTAACCTGGTTAGTAATGGTTATTGTTACGATTGTTGTATTCCTTTGGTTTAAAAGGAGGAAATGGCTTTAATCCCCTTGGTCGCGTAAACGCTTTAACAGTTCACGTTTAAATTGATCTTCGGCTGCATATACTTTTGCCACTTTTTTCAATGGCAACACTTTCTTGAATTTTTCAAAGTATTTCTTATCGATATCCAGTTCACGTTGACGGAGCATGAAATCATTTTGCAATAAGTCGTCTATGTCCTTATCCGATAAATTATCAATATTTGCCCTGGCCTCCTGTGCTTTCTGTCTGCGTTCGCGTTTAATACTGTTTTTTTCTGCTTCGTATTCATTATAAACCGGCCAGAATGCCTTTCCTTCATCCGGTGTTAATTCAGCTTTGGTGGTGATTATCGATATTTTTAAGGCGTCAATATCCGCTTTGCGTTGTGCAAGGTTCTGTGAAAAAGCGTATGATGGTACAGTCAGTAATAATAAAAGAAGTAATCTGGAAAGTTGTTTCATTGTATTTCTATAATTGGCTGCTTTAAAGTTCTTGTAAAAGCAGGTCCTCATCAACATTGTTTATAATATAATTTTCGAGTGAATTTGCTTTCAATTTATCTTGGGCTCCGTTGATAGAAACAGTTTTTTTCAATAATTCATCTACCAGCATTTCTTCTTCGAAATAACTCACGTCGAAATTTTTATTGCCAATTTGTACAACCGTATTTGATTTGGTTTTTGTATTTTCAAATTGTTGACCATTGTATTCCTGAATACTCAGCCATGAAATAAAGCCTACAACAATCGCCGCTGCAGCTACTTTGTAAAAACGACGTATGAATAATTTAGTCGCTATTTTAAATTCAGATTTAGCTAATTCAGGTCCTAATTTTTCCTCGATCCGATAGCCAAGCTGATCGAAATATTCCCCAGGAACAGTAAATGGAAGATCTTTGGAAAGACCTGTGATGGCCAGTTCCCGTTCTTCATCATTACCTAATAGCTTGTTTTGAACACGTTCTTCAAACGATTTAAAATAACCATCAGGTACTTTAAACGGATTTTCTTTAACTAGTCCTGGAATATTAAGAGTGGTTTCTTTTTCTTCGATATTAATACGGGCCTGAATGCGGTCAGCTAGCGAGTCAAAATAATCAGTAGGAGCAGTAAATGTTTTTTCATTAAAGAATTCCAAACTATTCAATTCAGAATCATCAGATGGTTGTTCCGGATCAAGTCTTAAAATGATGCGTGAATAAAGCGAATTAAAATACCCGGTTGGAACAGTAAAAGGAGATCCTGCTTCAGCTTTGAATGCCTGGTCATTTAGATCAATATGTCCTTTATCGTTATTCATTATTAAGATTAGAGTATTTTTTTATGTAAAGGTTTAATGCGGATTAATATTTAGAGATTTAACCTGCATTTTCATAGAAATACTTCTCGATTTTTTTAACAGCCAGATGATAAGACGCTTTTAAACCGCCTACACTTGTTTCGAGTATTTCTGACATCTCTTCATATTTCAACTCGTCGAAATATTTCATATTAAAAACAATACGCTGTTTTTCAGGCAGAGTAAGTATTGCTTTTTGTAATTTTATCTGAATCTCATTTCCATCTACATAAATATTTTCTGTTAATTTATCAGAAAGGTATTCCGCATGATCATCAAATGAATCAGTAGCTTTTATTTTTTTTCGATTTAAAAAGGTAATGCATTCATTTGTTGCGATTCGGTAGATCCAGGTGTACAGTTGGGCGTCTTCACGAAAATTAATCAGATTTTTCCAAACTTTAATGAAAACCTCCTGAACGATATCATCTGCATCATCATGGTCAATTACTATACGTCGAATGTGCCAATAGATCCGTTTCTGGTATTTTTGTATTATTTCATTAAAAGCCAGATTTCGAGATGATTCATCCCGAAACCTGGCTAATAATTCTTTATCATTTGTTAGTGCTTCTTTCACGCATTAATTGGGTTTGTAGTTTCGAAATGTATTGATTTAATAACACTTCTTGATTCCCAAATCTGCACAACTAATTATTTTCTTGCAAGTACTTTTTGTACTGCAGTAACAATACTTTCTTTGTTCAGACCATATTTAGCCATAAGCTGATCTGGAGTGCCACTTTCTCCAAATGAATCATTTACTGCTACGAATTCTTGTGCGGTAGGCATTTGTTGCGACAATAATTGAGCCACGCTGTCACCCAAACCGCCTAAACGGTTGTGTTCTTCACAAGTAACTACACAACGTGTTTTAGCAACAGATGTTAAGACAGCTTCAGCATCTAAAGGTTTAATGGTATGGATGTTTATGATTTCAGCGTCAATACCCATTTCCGCAAGCATTTCACCTGCTTCAATAGCCGGCCATACTAAATGACCTGTAGCAATGATTGTAACATCTTTACCTTCATTTAGCATTACGGCTTTTCCGATTTCAAATTTTTGATCGGCCGGGGTAAAGTTTGGAACTGTAGGGCGTCCAAAACGCAAATAAACTGGTCCGTGATGATCTGCAATGGCCAGGGTTGCTGCTTTCGTTTGATTAAAATCGCAAGGATTAATTACCGTCATTCCTGGTAACATTTTCATCATTCCGATATCTTCAAGAATTTGGTGGGTAGCACCATCTTCACCCAACGTTAAACCGGCATGTGAAGCGCAGATTTTCACATTTTTGTCAGAATAAGCTACTGATTGACGAATTTGATCGTAAACGCGACCTGTAGAGAAGTTCGCAAAAGTACCAGTGAAAGGGATTTTACCTCCAATAGTCATTCCTGCTGCAAGACCAATCATGTTAGCCTCTGCAATTCCTACTTGGAAGAAACGTTCAGGGAATTCTTTTTTGAACGCATCCATTTTCAATGAACCGATTAGGTCGGCACATAAAGCAACCACATTAGGATTTTTCTGTCCGGCTTCTAATAAACCTGCACCAAATCCTGAACGCGTATCTTTTTTCTCTGTATATGTGTATTTTTTCATTATTTCTTTCTCATTAATGATTTAAAAACAGGATTACAAATAAAGGCTATTAGTAATCTCCTAAATAATTGTAACCTGAAGTTTCTTCTAATTGAGCTAATGCTGTAGCTAATTGCTCATCATTAGGAGCAACTCCGTGCCATTTATGTGAACCCATCATGAAATCAACGCCAGCACCCATTTCGGTTTTCATCAGAATCACTACAGGTTTCCCTTTACCGGTTTGGGTTTTAGCATATTGTAACGTTTTTACAATCTCATCTATATTATTTCCATAGGCATCTAATACTTCCCAGCCAAATGCTTCCCATTTAGCTCTTAGGTTTCCTAAGGAAAGTACTTGGTCTGTTGAACCATCAATTTGCTGTCCGTTAACATCAATTGTAGAAATTATATTATCTACTTTATTGTGAGCAGCATACATTGCAGCTTCCCAGATTTGACCTTCTTGCAGCTCTCCGTCACCATGCAAGCTATAAACAAGCGAATCGTCACCATTTAATTTTTTGGTTAAAGCAGCGCCAAGTGCAACAGATAACCCTTGACCTAAAGAACCGGAAGCCATACGAACACCTGGAAGTCCTTCATGTGTGGTAGGGTGTCCTTGCAGACGACTGTTTAGTTTACGGAAGGTTGCAAGTTCCTTTACAGGAAAGTAACCTGAACGGGCAAGAACACTATAAAAAACCGGAGAGATATGTCCGTTCGATAAAAAGAACAAATCTTCGTTTTTACCATCCATGCTAAAATCAGGATTGTGTTTCATTACTTCAAAATACAAAGCAACAAGATAATCTGTACAGCCCAATGAACCACCTGGGTGGCCTGAATTTACGGCATGCACCATACGTACAATGTCTCTTCGTACCTGAGTAGCAATTTTCTTTAACTTTTCTGTAGTAGGCATTTCTTGTGTTTTTATTGTTAAAATGAAGATTTAGAAGACTTTATTTAAAGGCGCAAAATTAAATAATTTAGTTGCGTTTTATAATGTTTTTGTCAAATATTAAGGGAAGGTTACGAAGTATGTTAAGACTGAAGCATGAGTGCTATTGCAATGAAGTGGGAGAGTGCTCCGCCCAAAACAAATAAGTGCCAAATGCTATGGTGATAAGGGATGGTTTTAGTGCGGTAAAAGACTACGCCTGATGCATATAAGAATGCTCCGATACCTACCCATAATAATACCTCTTTATTCAGAACTTGATATAATGGTTTGGCAATAAAAAAACCTAGACCACCAACAGCAATATATATTAGCGTTGAAAGTAACGTAAAACGTCCAGTAAAAAATATTTTTAGTAAGGCACCTAAGCCTATGAAAGTCCACATAGTAAGCAAAAAGTTATTGCCGATATTGTTTTTAAGATAATAGGTAATAATAGCAGTATAGGTTCCTCCAATGAGTGCAAAGATGCTGATGTGATCAAAGATGCGCATCTTATGTTTTATATCAGGGTTACTAACCGAGTGATACAAAGTAGATGAAGTAAACATTGCCAACAAAGAAACCATGTAGACAATAAGTGCCGATAAATTGGTTCTTGGATTTTGAATGGCTAGAGAAACTAAATAACTTCCTCCCGCAATAGATAATGGTATACCGATGCCGTGGGTTAATCGATTCATGAATTCATGTTTCGGATCGTAGTATTGAAGCGCCTTTACTGCCATATTTGTTTTCTATTGAAGTAATTGCTTTTCTTTTGCGAGGACTACTAATTGATTAAAAAGTTTCCATAATTCATCTGAGCCTTTTTCAATCACACTTAATTTTTTAAACACTTGCTCAACTTTAACTCCGGCTTCGGTCCAACTTTGGCCATTGTTAACAGAGTTTAGCAAGAAAGGAGCCATTCGATCTATGGTATTTGCAAAAATAGCATCCTGAGTAGCTGCTTCTTCAAACTCAAGCCATAGCGAAAGAAACTTTTGCTTTTGATCCTTTGGAAGGATGCTAAATAATTGTTCAGCCGAATTTGTTTCAGTTTCGAATTTTCCAATGTTGGCTATTTCGTCAAAAATGAATACATCACCGGCATAAATTTCTACTAAATCATGCAATGTGAGCATTTTAATCACTTTTAATAAATCAATGTTTTTATCATTGGCATATTCAGAAAAAGTAAGACAGATTAGTATAATGTGCCAACTGTGTTCGGCGGTGTTTTCACGACGAGAGCCATCTGCAATGAAATTTCTCCGGATCACTTGCTTGAGTTTGTCTACTTCGAGTATGAAGCTAACTTGTTGAGCTAAGCGAGTAGGAATATCCAGTTCTTGTGTTAATGGATGCATAAGGTGAATTTGTCCGCAAAGATAGAAAATGAAGTGGTAAGTCTGATTTTAAGACGTCCCACATAATATTTAATACTTTAGAAACATTCTGGCTATTTTAATTTTTTCCTTGAAAGGAGCATACAGTAATCCCGGATCAAACCATGTACCTGATTTGACTACCGCTTTTGAATGTGTAAAGGTATCAAAACTGTATTTGCCATGGTAATTACCCATGCCGCTGTATCCGACTCCTCCAAAGGGAATTTTGGGATTGCATAAATGCATAAGCGTATTATTAATACAACCACCTCCAAATGTTACTTCTTTCAAATAACGTTCTCTGACAGTATCGCTGTTGGTGAACAGGTAAAGCGCTAAAGGATAAGGATGGCGTTTTATAAATTCGATAGTTTCTTCATATTCGTTGTACCCATAAACAGGTAATATAGGCCCAAAAATTTCATCTTTCATCACTGCTGAATCCAAAGAAGGACTGTCTAAGAGGGTAGGAGCAATAAATTTCGAAGCAGCATCAGTTTGCCCACCTGCAATTATTTTTCCATCTGAAAGATAGGATTCAAGCGTATTAAAACGTTTTTCATTTATAATTCTACCAAAATCACTGTTTTTAGCATCCTCTCCATAAAACTCCAGAATGTATTTTTTTAGAAGACTAATGAATTCATCTTTCCGAGAATTGTGAACCAAAAGGTAATCAGGTGCGACGCAGGTTTGGCCGGCGTTAGTAAATTTACCCCAAACAATGCGTTTAGCAGCGTGATGCATATCCACATCTTTATCTACTATACAAGGGCTTTTTCCTCCAAGCTCCAAAATAACGGGAGTTAACTTGGGCGCAGCTAGTTCTGCAATGTTCTTACCTACAGGTATACTTCCAGTAAAGAAAACTAAATCAAAACGATGTTTTTTCAGAAGATAAGGAACTGTTGTCTGTCCTTCACCTTCTACAATAGCCACGTAATTTTCGTCGAAAGTTTCTTTAATGATCGTTCTCATTACATAAGTAATTTCAGGAGTAAATTCAGAAGGCTTTAAAATTGCACAGTTTCCGCCAGCAATTGCCCCAACCAAAGGAGCAATCAATAATTGGAATGGGTAGTTCCATGGGGCTACGATGAATACACAACCTAGTGGATCTTTATAGATATAACTTGAAGATGGAAACATAGCTATTGGTGAATATTTCCACTGAGGCTTCATCCATTTTTTAAGGTTTTTGATTGTATAGTTAATCTCCTCGTAAACGATGCCAACTTCTGTTCCGTACGATTCAAATTCATGTTTATTTAGATCAGCTTTCAGCGCTGCAAATATTTGTTTCTCGTATGATCGGATTGCCGCTTTTAATTTTTTGAGTTGTTTAATTCTGAATTCATAAGGGAAGGTTGCTTTACTGTCGAAGAATTGGCGCTGATGATTGAAGATGTTGCTCAGTTGTTCTTCTTCATAATTAACATTATTTACAGTAGGTTCTATAGTTTTTTCCATTTTATGGGAATAGTTAAGAAATAATTTATCGTTGTATATTGGTTTGTATTAGGATTGGAAATACAAGATATTGAATAAAGATGAAACAACAAGAGCAGACAATTGTGCCTGCTCTTACCCAAAAAATGAAAGATTAAAAATTATCCCACTAGGTCAAGTACCTGTTGAGACGAGTTCTTCGTATTCACTTTTTCTATTATGTGCATGATAATACCTTGTCCGTTTATAATAAATGTATAACGCAAAATGCCCATATAAGTTTTACCATACATGCTTTTTTCTGCCCAAACTCCATAATCCTCAAGGATTTTTTTATCCTCATCAGAAATAAGAGAAAAAGGAAGATTGTATTTGGTTGCAAACTTTGCATGTGACTTTTCGCTATCGGCGCTTACACCAATTACTTGAAAGCCTTTAGAAATTAATCCGTCGTAATTATCTCGAAAATTACACGCCTCAGCGGTACAGCCAGGAGTATCATCTTTTGGATAAAAGTAAAGTATCACTGTTTTTCCGTTAAAATCGCTCAATGAAACAACATTGCCATTTTGATCAGTTCCCGTAAACTCCGGAGCTTTATCTCCAGCTTTTAATTTGCTCATGATTTACTTGATATTAAGTTTGAGATTAGGTCATCTGCTAAATTCAGCATTGTAAACTGAACTGTTATTTTTTATGTCAGTAACAGTTAACTGTAAAGTGTGATTACCAGGGCCTGTTCTTTCATCAAAAGTATGCTTTAATACACCTGATTTGCCATCCATTTCAAAAAGAACCCAATGGTCATCAATCAATCCTCTAAATTCTTTTATTCCAGACAAGTTGTCACTAATACGGAATGAAACACTTGCAGTTCCTGACATGTTTTTACCATTCATAATATTAAGTGGTACTATTCGCGGCGCAGTTGTATCAATAGTAATGTAAAAGCTACCAAAGCTTTTTAGTTCAGCTTTTACAAAACCGTTTTCATAAGTTCCTCCTTGATAAGTTCTTTTATCATTTACGATTACTGCCTTGTCGAACTGAGTAAGGTCTGCATCTGGTTTTATTTGAAGTATAAAAGGTTCTGCTATCGGAGTATATTTATTATGTAATGTATGAATGTCGGAATATGCTCCGAACACTTTTCGGGATGATGAATATTCGAAATTGAAATTGTTGTAGAAGCAACCAGTCGGAAAAGTTGCAATTATTGATTGATTACTGAAGCGATTGACCTTATTCCAATAAAATGGTATTGCCGATGGATTCACATAATGAGAATATACTTTTTTGGTAGGAGTTGAATTTACTGTAAAAGTTAAGGTAGAGGTGTTGCCGGCTGCATCTTTAACTATGTATTCCATTTGATGAGGCGCATTGTCCTCAAAAGTTATAATGCCTCTATTGACATTGGTTTTGTAAATTTCTAATCGGTTTCCAGGATCAATGAAGCTTTTTTGAATGTAGGTTCTTCCAGTTTGATAAGCATTAAAATCAATGTACGAATTTACATCACGCTGAAGGTTAAAATTGAGCGATTCAAATACTGTTTTAATAACCGTTTGTCCATCTTTTTTTAGCTCAATTGAATAAATGCCATTTCTATTTCCAGCGCCATTCAGCATGTCATCGGCGGCAATACCAAAGGCTATATCTCCATTCACATTCACTTTTACAGCTTTACTCACACTGTACTTTCCAGAGCCTATTGGAGCTAAAGCAAATGATGTGCGAATATTTGAACCATTTACCGAACTACTATCATTCATCGGGTAAACATATAAGCCTTTTATGAAAGGGGCTTTGGTGTCTGCAATTGGAAATCCGAATAGTTGTGGGTTAAAGGCTTCTTCTGTTTTTGAATCTCTGGTTTCAAAATGTAAATGAGCGCCTTGTGAACTTCCTGAATTTCCTGAATAACCAATTATTTCACCTTTTTTGACAGGAATTTCTATTGGTAATGGATTAAAATCTACCTCAAATGATTCACGACTATATTGAGCAGTTTTTACGAAGTGTGCTATGCGAGGGCTGTAACGTTGTAAGTGGGCATAAACAGTAGTATAGCCGTTTGGATGATTGATATAAATAGCGTTGCCAAAACCTCCGATTTGTACTCGTAAACGAGAAACATAGCCATCAGCTACGGCATGAACGGGATAACCTTCCCTCTGATTGGTTTTAAAGTCGAGTCCGGTGTGGAAATGATTAGGACGTAGCTCGCCAAAGGTTCCAGATATCGCTACTGGAATATCCATTGGTAATCTGAAATCCCTAGGAAAGATTCTTTCTGTAGTTTGAATTAGTTTTTTTTCTGCATGGGTAGCTACAAATGCTAATGTGGTAGCAATAGCCAAAATAGCCACTATTCCAATCCTCACTATTCTCATTGCCTAAATTATTTAATTTCAAAATCGAGTAATTTTTTATCCTCAATATAGCCTTCCAAACGATCGCCAATGTTTATTTTTCCTACTCCTGCAGGTGTACCTGTGAAAATTAAATCACCTTTTTTTAGGGTGATAAACTTTGAAATATAACTGATGATTTCTTCAAAAGGAAAGATCATATTTGATGTATTACCCGTTTGAACGTTATTGCCGTTAATTTTTAAGTTGAAATTTATGTTTGAAAGATCGGAAAACTGACTTTTAGGCAAAAACTCACTTATTGGTGCTGAATTATCAAAACCCTTGGCTAATTCCCAAGGCAAGCTTTTGTCTTTCAGTTTTTGTTGAAGATCACGAGCGGTAAAATCAATTCCTAAGCCAATGTCCTCAAAATAGTTTCCTGCAAATTTTGGGTCTATATGCTTACCTTCTTTACTTATTTTAAGTACGATTTCAATTTCATGATGAATGTCGTTTGAGAAATCGGGGTGATAAAAGGTTTGATTGTTTTTCAAGATAGCCGTATCAGGCTTCATGAAAATAACAGGGGACGTAGGAACTGCATTATTAAGTTCTTTTGCGTGTGCCGCATAATTTCTGCCTAAGGCGATGATCTTCATGAAAGAGAATAAGAATAATAAAAGAAAATAGTGATAAGATAAAACTTGAAGAAAGCTCGGTTTTAAATTGGGAAGAAACTAAAAGGAATATTATAGAATTGAAATTCGCTTAGTTATTGATTCACCTCCCACAATAACTCTAATAAAATAGTAACCTTTTGAAAGAGAATTGCTCAAGTTGTAAGTGGTTTCTTTAAGTCCAGCTCCAATATGTTGTTGAGGCATTAACGTGAGGACTTCATTACCCAATAAATCCATCAATTTAATTGTAACGGTATTTTCTTTCTTCAAATTATAGCTAATAGTTAAGCCATCATTGATCGGACCTTGAAAAACTTTTACATCAAAAACTGATCTTTGATCATCATTATCGGCAAACATTATAGACCTGCTGTTGCCTGAAGTTGGAGGAGTAACCGTTTTTGTATTGTATAAGAATTTCGAAATAGAAAAGGTTAAAGGAGTGGTTTTAAGACCTGTTTTAGGTTTTCTATCAGAAAGCACATTTTTGCTAAATGTACTTAGTGTATCGGTAAGACCTTTTTGGAACGTAGCAAAGTGAAACCCCGATGCACCAATTCCGTCAGCCATAGCAGCTAAAGTAAGAGTTGCACAAAGGAGTGAAAGTGTAATTTTTCTGGCGTATAATTTCATCATCTCAGTTGCTACAAATATAGTACAATAAAAAATTAACTCAACACCCTGTTGCTATAAATTTACTAATTAAACTCTAAAAAACATAAAAAGTTTAATGGGTGTTTCTAAATTTCTAATGCAAATATTTAACCAATTTTTTGGGGATGCTTTTTAGCCAGCAATTATTATGCATTTGAGAAACGATAAAATTACATGGTTGATTACATACTATTCAAATGAATAAATTTCTATTACTTATTTAAATTAATAAGTATAAATAATTTTACTTATTGCAGTTATAAGCTATTTTTGCGCAATATTTTATACTACATTGAGTACTCAAAGCCACAAATTAACTAGGGTAAGCGCTGCCGGATTATTAATCAGTCTTGGCATTATTTACGGTGACATTGGAACATCACCTCTTTATGTTTTTAAAGCAATTATTTCCGGTCAGAAAATTTCAGAATACCTTGTATTAGGTGGTATTTCTTGTGTTTTTTGGACATTAACGTTACAAACTACTCTTAAGTATGTTATTATTACGCTCGAAGCTGATAATAAAGGTGAGGGTGGGATCTTTTCACTTTTTTCATTAGTGCGAAAGAAGTCAAAATGGCTGGTTGTTCCGGCTATGATAGGAGGGTGTGCCCTTTTGGCAGATGGTATCATTACGCCCCCTATTACCGTAACTTCGGCCATTGAAGGATTACGGTTGATAAATCCCGAAATTCCTGTAATTCCAATTGTACTGGTAATACTTTCCTTGCTGTTCTTTATTCAGCAATTTGGTACCAGTATCGTGGGTAAATCATTCGGGCCAATTATGTTATTATGGTTTAGCATGTTGGGTGTTTTGGGTATTTGGCAAGTGCTCCAATATCCTATGGTTTTGAAAGCCTTAAATCCATATTATGCTTATAACATTCTGTTTAATAATCCTCATGGTTTTCTGATACTTGGTGCAGTATTCTTATGTACCACTGGTGCTGAGGCGCTTTATTCTGATTTAGGTCATTGCGGTAAGCATAATATCCGGGTGAGTTGGGCTTTTGTTAAAACTTGTCTTATTCTGAATTATCTAGGACAAGGAGCTTGGTTATTAACTGTGCATTCAGGAAATGTTACGGATTTAAACCCATTTTATGGAATGATGCCTGCGCAGTTCCAACTATTTGGAATAGCCTTGGCCACTGCAGCTGCTGTGGTAGCCAGTCAGGCGTTGATAAGTGGTTCTTATACACTAATCAGTGAAGCCGTTCGTATGAATCTTTGGCCAAAGGTTCGCATTTCTTACCCGACTGAAACTAAAGGGCAATTATATGTTCCTAGTATTAACTGGTTAATGTGGGCAGGCTGTTGTTTTGTTGTACTGCATTTCGAAGAATCCGGTGCAATGGAAGCTGCTTACGGCTTGTCAATTACAATTGCCATGTTAATGACAACTGTACTTATGGCTGTATTTCTGGTAACGCGCAAGTTTTCATATGCTATCGTTGGTATTTTCATTGGATTGTATATTGCCGTTGAGTCAGCTTTCTTATTGGGTAACCTATCTAAATTCATGCATGGCGGTTATTTCACACTCATGTTGGGTATGATTATTTTCTCTGTAATGTGGGCTTGGTATAGAGCGCGTAAGATTAAAAATCGCTACGTGAAATTTGTTGAGGTAGAAGATTATTACGAGATCATTGAAGATTTGAGTAAAGATAGCACTGTGCCTAAGTATTCATCTCAATTGGTATACCTGACCAGTGCAAATTTCGATTCTGAAATAGAGTCTAAAATTGTGTATTCCATTTTACAAAAACAGCCTAAACGTGCCGATGTGTATTGGTTGGTTCATGTTGATGTACTTGATGAGCCTTATAAACGCGATTATAAAGTGATGGAAATGGTGCCGGGAGTTCTTTACCGTATTGATTTCCGATTAGGATTCAGAGAAGAACAGCGCATTAGTGTGCTTTTCCGTAAAGTAGTGGAGGAATTGGTTCGAAATAAAGAGGTAACCATTACCAGCAGATACGAGTCACTTAAAAAACATAACCTGGTTGGTGATTTCCGTTTTGTAATGCTTGAAAAGATATTGTCGAATCCAAGAGCATTACCTTTCAGCGAACGCATAACCATGTATTATTACTTTATACTGAAGAAATTAAGCCTTTCAGAAGAAAAAGGTTTTGGTCTTGATCTCAGCTCAATTGCCGTGGAAAAAGTGCCATTGGTACTGGAGAATACTGAAAACGTAGAAATATCAAGGGTTAATTAATAACTTTAATATTATCCTTCTACATGTCAAAAGCCACTTTCGAGTGGCTTTGTGCATTATATTAAGTTTTAAATATTCGGCGAGCGTTTCACTGACCTGCTTTTATCCACTTAGGTATCATTAAATGAAAATATCTAAATGAAATCAGAACATCTATTGTCCATGTAATGTACTTTACTGCATGTTGTTCTTTAGAACGACAAGGAGGACAATAAGTATTAAGCAAGCAGGGCTCACATAAAGGTTGATAATATTGAAAGAGTAAATAGCCCAGAAGTGTAACAATAGCTATTAAAATTAGGAACCTAACTTTATGAGACATAAGGGCTGTATAGAATGATTTCATGTTAGTCGAATCCAACAAAAAAAGAGCAAACATCTAATGATTGCTCTTTTTTGTTGGATAATATTTAAAATTCTTAATTATTTATCCTAAATCCTCTGATACCTTTTTAGCCAATTTACTGTTTGCGTATCCGTAGGAGAAATAGATCATCAATCCTATCAATAGCCAAATAGTAAAGCCAATCCAGTTGCTAACGCCCAGTTCACTCATCATGTATAAGCAACTTAAAAAGCCCAGTACAGGTATTAATGAAAGGCTATATTTTATACAATAGTAGAGTGTTACTAACGAAATAAGGAAGAAAATCCATAATGGGATTTTATGCTTGAATAAACTCCAACCGCTTTCGTACTTTTTAGTAGGGTCAATTTGAGCTGCGTCAATAAATGCTTTGTATTCACTACTGTCCAGGTTGGTAAGATAATGTTCCATGTCTTCCCCGCGATTTTTGTGTTCGGCAGCCAGCTGTTTAACGGTAATTAATTCCGATTGATTCAATGAAGTAACAAATGTGGTAGCATCATACATTTTGGGCTCATTTTTAAGAAAACTCATCGTGTTTTCTTTATTGTAAACGAATGATGTAACAATAAAGAATACGGCCAAAAATGGAATGATGTATTTTGAATTTATATACGGTGTTTTGAATTTTCCTTTTGGTGCGTTGGGAAGTATTGAAAGTCGAAGTACGCCCGCACAAACCAAGGTAAATGCAAAAAGAGTACCAATGCTACATAAATCGGTTACGATGGTAAGGTTCATGAACAATGATGGAATTGCTACAACAAAACCTGTAATAATAGTGGCAAAGCTTGGCGTTTTAAACTTAGGGTGGATTTTTGAGAATTGCTTAGGTAACAATCCATCTCGACTCATGCTCATCCAAATACGGGGCTGGCCCATTTGAAATACCAACAAAACACTCGCCATAGCAACAATAGCACTAATTCCAATGATTCCTGAAAGCCATTTAAGATTCAGCTTTTGGAAAACAAAGGCCAACGGATCGCCTACTGCCAATTCTTTATAGCTTACCATGCCGGTTAAAACCAATGCTATGACTACATAGAGTATCGTACAGATAATAATGGCCCACATCATGCCTCTTGGAAGGTCGCGTTGAGGATCTTTACATTCTTCTGCCGTAGTAGATATGGCATCAAATCCAATGTAAGCAAAGAACACAGCTGAAACTCCTTTTAAAATTCCTGAAACACCATTAGGAGCAAAAGGATTCCATTTATTGGTATCAACATAAAAAATGCCAACAGATATAACCAGCAAGATGATAGCTAGCTTAATTACCACCATGGCATTGCTGGCGTTCCGCGATTCTTTCATGCCGCGATAAACTAACCATGTAATGAGGATGATGATAACCAAGGCTGGAATATCAGCAATGAGGTGCAGTCCTAGTAATTGTGGAGCATCATTCCAAGCTTTATAAGCCATTTGTAAGGCCGGATCAAGGTTTGTAAACGATTTGCCACTATTCATCAATGCAACTGCATCTTTGTAACCTTTTGAAATCGTCAGATAATCGGTACACATCCAATCGGGTACGTGTATGCCGGTAATTCCGAGAGAAGGAATGTTAATGCTCGATAGTAAACCGGTAAAATAATCAGACCATGAAATGGCTACAGTTATATTACCAATAGCATATTCCATAATCAATGCCCAGCCTATAATCCAGGCCGTAAGTTCGCCAAATGCCACATAGGAGTAGGTATAAGCACTTCCTGAAACAGGAACTAAGGATGCGAATTCAGCATAGGCAAAAGCCGCAAAACTACAGGCAATCGCAGTAAAGATGAACAGGAATATTACCCCTGGACCTCCATCGGATGCTGCTTTGCCGATGGTGCTGAAAATTCCTGCACCAATAATCGCTGCAATGCCAAAAGCGGTTAAATCACGAACCGTAAGTGTACGGGTTAACGATGCGTCGCCACCATGCCCGTCGCTTTCTCCCTTGGCCGCTTCTGCTAAAATGTTTTGAACTGATTTCTTTCGGAAAAGATTATTAAACATAAGTTGATTGGTTATATACCTTCATTTTTTGACCCCTAACCTACATGATTCTGATTAGAAACACAATTCCGAATTAAATAAGTTTCGTGTGAATTTTCAAGGATACCTTTATCTGCAATAAATGTATATTAATTTTAACTATTGTAATTTGATGAATGAGAAAACTATTTAAAGAAAACATTGCCTTTATCTATCTCTTTTCCTGTTGGCTATTCTAATTTCTGTAATACTTTTAATTCATTCAAAGCACAAAGTTAAATTGCTTATAAACAGTTGTTTCAATACTTTCTTCGATGATTTTTTGTTGCCTTTAATGCATTTGGCTCTATTACGTTTAACGTAGGTTTAACTTTATTACTCTTGTTTAAGGCTCCTCGAAAAGGTATTTTAGCGACCTTAGTTTTTTGTCGGTAATGCTGGTAACCCAAATTTTTGAACATTGTGTTTTATGGAGAACCACGGCCAGTGGCCTATTTTGAAGGATACCGTCAATTGCGTTTAGTGGAAGGAGTGGAGATGCTTCGTACAGAAAGTTTTCCTTCAGGACATACATCGGCTGTTTTTGTCATTGTCACTTTTTGGGTTTTGACCTCAAAGCATAAGCGTTTTACCTGGCTTTTAGTTCCGGCAATATTGCGGCTTGTGCGCGATTGGATATGTTGCAGCATTTTATACGGATATATGTCGGAATGATAATAGGAGTGATGATAACTACGGTGTGCTGTTCTTTTTGCAGGATAAACTTGATAAATCTCTTTGAACCATGTTTTTCTATGCTCTTTAATTCAGTGGTGGAGAGACGATAACTTTTAAAATGATATGATTGGAGATGCATAAGCATCTGTTTTACTGCAATTTTTAAAACAAGATAAGAATGAAAAATAAAATTTTACTAGCTATTATCGGGAGTGTGCTTGTAGGTTGTTCTAATGAAACAAAGTCTTTTGGAACAACACTAATGAATTTTAATAAAGAACTCGGTGTTCAACAAGATGAAAAAAGCAACAATGACAATACATCAGATCTTCTAGCATCAAGTAGTGAAGGGGAAATCTTAAATAGTCTACCATCTGGTAATGAAAACAGGAAAAGCAATTCCAAGTCATCAGACACTAGCCAAATCCTTCTTCCTAGCGAGTACTTTAACGTAATCAAAACAGTAGATGGTAAACAGGAAGTGCAAAATCCTTCAAATGAAATCGTGGTTGTTAATAAACTTTATAGCTTACCTGAAAATTATATACCTAATGATCTGATCATTCCAAATGTTACTTTTTCTTTTGGAAAACAGGATATTGAAAAAGCCTATTTGAGAAAACCGGCTGCTGATGCATTGGTAAAGATGTTTCAAGCTGCAAAACTAGATAAGATCACTCTGGCTGCAGTTTCTGCATACCGATCATATAAACGGCAGAAAGAGGTTTTTAATCATGGAGTGCAAACAAAAGGGCATGCAGAAGCAGCTAAGTTAATTGCTGTTCCTGGTATGAGTGAGCACCAAACAGGATTAGCACTTGACATCTCTTCAAAAAGTAATGGGTACCGTCTTGATGAAAACTTTGCCAATACACCGGAAGGGGAATGGCTCAAGACAAATGCCCATCATTACGGATTTATCCTTCGGTATCAAAAAGGTAAGGAAAGCATAACCGGTTATAACTACGAACCATGGCATTTTCGTTATGTTGGTGTGCAAGTGGCCATGGATCTATACAATAAAGACATAACACTTGATGAATATGTGAAAAATGCCAAGGCTATATAAACTTTAGACTTAAAGAGGGTTATCCTTCCAATTCCAATAGTGGCACGACTTCAAGTCGTGCCACCGTTATTCGCTGCGTTCGGGTTACCCCTTTTGATCTAATCAAGTTATCCCATCTGTCTGATTATTTTTTAACCATTTCCGAAGAAACATCAACAGTAATGGTTTTACTCATTCTAACCCCATAAGAAGTATGCATTCCATCGGCAAATTGGAGGGTTAGAGAATGTTTACCCGGAGTTAGTGTCAATTCGGTCTCTGTTTGGCCCTTTCCAAAATGTATATGGGTTGAATCAGCCGGAACGACTTGTCCTGCCGGGATAAATGAGCCATCAATAATAATATGATGGTGGCCTTTGTCGGGATTCTTGGCACCTAACGGTTCAACGGTCATTCCCTTTACTCCCATTTCTACTTTTACCGGGTTTTTAACAGTTTCACCATCCTTTAAATTGACAAAGTATACTTCTTGGCCTGCTTTTATGATGGTAGTGTCAACCGCAGCGGGCATTTCAGCGTGCTCAGCAGATTTTTGTTGAATGGTATCAGAGGCTTCTTCTTTTGGTTTTTTGTTCGTGTTGCACGATACTAAAGCTAACCCTAAGGCTAAAAGAATGCAATTTGTTTTCATATTCAATTGTTTAGGTATGTAATTATAATCCTGATAATCATAGAAATTTATAAAAAGATTATGAATTAATTATGAAGTAATGAATTTATTTCAAAATGCCTCGAGAATACTATTTTGACCTAAGCAGATTATTTCATTCGACGTAAGCAGGTTACCCATTTGACCTAAGCAGGTTACCCTCTTGACCTAAGCAGGTTAGCCTTTCGAGCTAAGCAGGTTACTCTCTTGACCTAAGCAGGTTACCCATTTGACCTAAGCAGGTTATTCATTCGACGTAAGCAGGTTATCCATTTGACCTAAGCAGGTTAGCCACTTGACCTAATCAGGTTAGCCTTCGAGCTAAGCAGGTTACCCTCTTGACCTAAGCAGTTTAGCCTTTCGAGCTAAGCAGGTTACCCTTTGAAAGGAGTGTAAACAAAAAGCCTCGAAAAAATCGAGGCTTCTGTAATAATTTAACTTGTATGTAACTAAACGTATTAATTCAGCTTTTTGAGTTCAGCTTTCACAAAATCCATCAAATCACTGATGTATTTTTTTGAGAAATTAAACTCAATTCCTGCTGTTTTGTAAATATCACCAATCGTTTTAGTGTAACCGAGTTTAAGCGCGGCAAGGTAATCTTCCACTGCTTTTTCAGGGTGTTGTTTAAAGTTTTTCCAAACTGCAATGGCTCCTAATTGAGCAATCGCGTATTCGATGTAATAGAATGGTACTTCAAACAAATGCAATTGTTTTTGCCAAATACTCTGCATTACACTTTCGTAATCGGTCCATTCAACAAAGCCTGCTCCGAAACGTTTGTAGATACCTGTCCAGGCTTGTGTACGTTCTGCTGTTGTATGTTCAGGATGCGTATAAACCCAGTGTTGGAAACAATCGATAATCGCTACCCAAGGAAGCGTTTTCAATACATCCTTTAATTGATCACGTTTAGCGCGTAATAGGTCTTCATCATTCGTAAAGAATTCATCCCAATGATCCATCGAAATCAATTCCATCGACATAGAAGCCAGTTCAGCTACTTCGGAAGTGAGGTGTTTGAAATCGTTTAGTTCTAGGTCTGAAGAAATGAAGGTATGCACCGCATGTCCGCCTTCATGAACCATAGTTGTTAAATCACGAAAAGAATTAGCTGAATTCATGAAAATGAAAGGCATTCCGGTTTCAGCCAATGGATAGTTGTATCCGCCTGGAGCTTTTCCTTTTCTGCTTTCTAAATCAACCAAGTGTTTTTCTTTCATGGTTTTCAAGCATGAACCCATGTAAGGATGTAATTTCTCAAAACATAAAATTGATTTATCGAGTAATTCTTGTCCGTTGTTGAAAGGCTTTAAAGCAGGTTTTCCTGTCACATCCACATCGGTATCCCACGGTTTTAATTTATCCAGCTTTAAGGTTTCGCGACGCACTTCAGCTTGTTCAGCTAGAATTGGTACAACCACTTTTTCAATGGCTTCATGGAAAGCAAAACAATCTTCCTTGGTATAATCAAAACGTCCTAACGCAGCGAAAGCATAATCACGGTAATTTTCAAAATCGGCGTTTTTAGCTACCTGATGACGAAGTTTAATGAGTGAAGTATATAAGTCATCCAGTTTGTCTTTGTCTTGAGCGCGACGAGCAGTAATTTTATCATAAGCTTCTTTACGCACCGTACGATCGGTATCTTTTAAAAAGTTAGCCGCTTGTTCCAGTGTGTATTCTTTGCCATTGATTTCCACACTCATCGCTCCCGAAATGGCAGCAAATTTTTGTTGTTCTACTTGTAAGTCACTTAACAACTGAATGTTTTTCTCACGGAACAGTTCTAATTGTTTTTTTAAACTGCGGATGTAAATGAAATACTTTTGCTGGTCGAGTTGCTCAACAAAAGGAGATGCAATGAATTTTTTATTGAGTTCGTTGGTATGAGGAGCAATTTTAGGCTCAATTTCAGTTGCAAAATATTGGAAATCAGCGAGTAGTTTTTCATCTGTAGTATCGCAGGTCATTTTAATGTAGCGCCATGCAAAATCTTCTTCCAAAGCCGCTTCCAACTCACTGCGGTCACGCATCCAATGAATCAATGTTTCTACTGAATCAATTTCACGATCGAGCAACTCTTTGTAAAAAGGCTCAATGGTTTCAAATTTTATCTCAAAGTGTTCTGGAAGAAAAGAGCGTTTATTTGTTGTCATGTTTTATCGTTAAGGTTTTAAAATAGGTTTAAGGTTAAAGGTTTTAGTCCTAAAAAGCCATTTCATGCTGAGTAACGAACCATCCGTTTAAGAAGAGTTTCTTGACCTCGGGATTCCTCGGTTCTCGGAATGACAAGTATATCCTAAATCCTGAAAAATGTATCAGCGAGAAAAAATGCGGCAAAAACTACGCTGGCAATTCCGTTTGCAGTCATAAAAGCGATATTAACTTTACTTAAATCATTTGGCTTTACCAATGAATGCTGATAGACAAGCATGGCACAATAGCCCGTTGCGCCTAACCAATAAAACCAGCTAAAGCTCCCATGGATACCTGCCCCAATAATAAAAGCGGCAGAAAATAAATGAAGAAAAGAAGAGAAGCTCAATGCATTTTTTTTACCTAACCATTGAGGTATAGAATGTAAATGTTCGGAACGATCAAAATCTTCATCTTGCAAGGCATAGATAATGTCAAAACCGCTTACCCAAGTCAAAACAGCTAATGAAAACAATACAGGTAATAAAGCAAATTCTCCTGTTACCACTAAGTAGGCGCCAATTGGAGCGAGCGATAAGCCTAAACCCAAAACCAGGTGGCACAAAGCAGTAAATCGTTTTGTATAACTATACCCCAATACCACTAGTAAAGCTAATGGAGAAAGAAAAAAGCAGATAGGATTAATAAACCAGGTGGCAGCAATAAAAAATACCGAATTAAGAATAGTAAAGGTTAAAGCTGATTTTGCCGAAACGATGCCTGCAGGAATTTCGCGCATTTTTGTACGTGGATTTTTAGCATCAATATCTCTATCTAAATAACGGTTAAATGCCATGGCGGCACTTCTGGCAAACACCATACAGGCTAACATCAAAATGAATTTTTTAAGATCAAAAGATGCTCCACTAGTTGATTGAGCCAGAAAAAAACCAATTATGGCAAAAGGCATTGCAAAAATGGTATGACTGAATTTAATAAGTGACAGGTAATTTTTCATGCGTTTAATTTCAATTCTTATTTATAGAAATCCTGATTGAAGTCGGGGATTTCAAAACCGCTATTTATTTCATCAACAAACTGAAGGACTTCATCTCGGCCTGAGCCATCTTCAGAAGAGGTAATAAATAGTTGTGGTACTTCTTCCCACTGCTTTAACATTTCATTTTTAAACAATTCAACGTTTTGAGCCGTTTTTCCTTTTGATTGTTTGTCAGCTTTGGTAAATATCAACACAAACGGAAGTCCTTGATCTCCTAACCAGTTGATGAAATCTAAATCGACTTTTTGAGGAGTTAAACGGGAATCGATTAAGACCATAACGCATTGTAAGTTTTCCCGTTTGGTAAGATATGCCCGGATGAACTTCTCCCATTTTTCTTTCGATGATTTTGACACGCGAGCGAAACCGTAACCGGGTAAGTCAACAATAAACCATTTGTCATTGACTTTAAAATGATTAATTAATTGTGTTTTGCCGGGAGTTTGCGATGTTTTTGCAAGTCCTTTTTTATCAACTAACATATTGATGAGGGACGATTTGCCCACATTTGAACGTCCGATAAATGCATATTCAGGTAACACAGGAGTAGGCAGTTTGCTTACTTGGGTGTTACTGCATAAAAATTCTGCTGATTTTATGATCATGAGGCAAAAGTACAAATTAAGGTTGGTTGTTAGTTAATGGTTATCAGTTAACGGTTAATCGTTAACTATCGACCATGGACTAAATTCTATGAACTATGGACAATGAAACTTATCTTTGGCCCAACATGTCAGAAACAGTAAAACCATACAAAGAACTCGACTCGACTAAGAAAGAGCAAGTGGCCGAGATGTTTAATAAAATTGCAGGCAAATACGATTTCCTGAACCATTTTCTTTCATTAGGTATTGATATTTGGTGGAGAAAAAAGGCCATCTCAGAATTGAAAAAGGATCAGCCTAAACACATATTGGACGTGGCAACCGGTACGGGCGATCTTGCTTTTGAAGCGATTGAAACATTAAAGCCGAAACAAGTAATCGGTATTGACATTTCAGAAGGAATGCTAAATCTGGCTGATAAAAAAATCAAGGAGCGAGCGTTGGAAAATGTGTTTTCTGTACAAGTGGGTGATTCGGAAAACTTGCCTTTTGCTGATCATACGTTTGATGCGGTGATTGTGAGTTTTGGTGTACGTAACTTTGAAAATTTGGAGAAAGGCCTTCAAAATATTCAACGTGTACTTAAACCAGGAGGTAAGGCCGTTGTTTTGGAGTTTTCTAAACCAACTATATTCCCTTTTAAGCAACTTTATAACTTGTATTTTTTTAATTTATTACCGTTTTTCGGTCGTGTTTTTTCAAAAGATAACAGTGCTTATACCTATTTACCTGAATCAGTACATGCATTTCCGGACGGAGAAAAGTTTACTGATATTATGAAGCGATCAGGTTTTAAAGAAACTAAGATTAAAAAACTTACGTTAGGAATAAGTTCAATCTATACAGGCATCAAACCCGCATAGGCTTAATAATTGCGTATGTTAGATTTATGGTATTAAAGCCATAAAAGCAAAATAGCTATCTGAAAAATAGTATGAAAAAACTTTTACTATTACTACCATTTCTGTTTATGAGCTTAGTCTCTAAAGCTCAGTTCTTAAATACAGGAGGTGATATCGACCAAAATCGAGTAAATTTTGGATTTTTGTTAGGCATTGATCGTTCAGGGTTTATTATTACCAAACAAAGTAATTTTCGATTGCCAGATTCGAATCCATATACAAGTGATACCCTTTATGCCGTAAAACCAATTGGTTCAACAGGTTTTAGTTTAGGTTTATTGACGAATCTGAAATTAACGAATACTCTTGATTTTCGCTTTACACCGCGTTTTTCGTTTATCTCCAGACAAATGGAATTTCAGTATAACAAAAAATCGGCTGATCTAAATAGAGTGGTTGGTAAAGAAGTGGAGTCAACTTTGTTGGAATTACCTTTATTATTGAAATTGAAATCAGCTCGTCAGCAAGATGTTCGTTTATATGTAATAGGTGGTATTAAGTTTTGTACAGATATCCGTTCTAAGAAGAAAAAAGGAGATGATGCTTTGTTTGAACCCGGAGATGATCGTAAGTTGGTGAAAATTGACAATAATTTTTTTGCAGTAGAAGCTGGTCTAGGAGCAGATATTTACTTTGAATATTTCAAGTTTTCACCTGAATTGAAATTGTCGAGAAGCATGGCGAATGTTTTAAAACAAGATAATAACGTTTTTTCACAACCTTTGACGGGATTGTTTGCTGAAGCATTGCATTTTACAATGTATTTCGAATAAGATTTTGTGATTATACCGATTGTTGAATCGATTGCGCCGATTTAAAATGGGCTAATTTTCTTCATTCGTTTTAATTGATTCATATAAACTGTCTCTAACTCACCATGGTCGATCAACCATGAACAATGAACATTTAAAAATGTCAAAACTAGTTATGATAACGGGTGCAACCTCTGGAATAGGAGAGGCTTGTGCAACTATTTTTGCTCAAAACAATTGCAACCTGATTATTACCGGCCGGAGAGCAGATCGCCTGCAAAAGCTTTCAGCTCAACTTACAACTAATTACGGAATTAAGGTTTTACCCTTAGTTTTTGATATACGTAATTACGATGAAGTTAAAATCGCAATTGGTAGTTTAGAGGGAGAATGGAAGAACATTGATATTCTAATCAATAATGCCGGTTTATCGTTGGGACTCGATCCAATTGATAAAGGTAGTATTGATGATTGGAACACAATGATAGATACGAATGTAAAAGGTTTGCTGTATATAAGCCGATTGGTTAGTCCGTTAATGGTAGAGCGTAAGCAAGGACATATCATAAACCTGGGATCTATTGCGGGGAAAGAAACCTATGCCAATGGCAATGTGTATTGCGCATCAAAACATGCTGTTGATGCTTTAAATAAAGCCATGCGGATTGATTTATTGCCTTATAATATTAGAGTAACGGCCATTCATCCGGGTGCAGTAGAAACAGAGTTTTCCATTGTACGCTTTAAAGGTGATGAGGAAAAAGCTAAAAACGTGTATAAAGGTTTTGAAGCGTTAAGTGCCAACGATATTGCCGACACAATCTACTACTGTGCAGCTTTACCATCTCATGTAAATATTAATGAGTTAACGATAATGCCTACAGCTCAGGCGAATACAGTTTATTGGAATAAGAGGGGCTAAAGTTGCAGGATTAAGGCTTAAATTTTTTATAATTTTAAACTATTATAAGTCTCCATTCTATTTATTCAATAATTCTATCATTTAAATAATTATAATCATTCAACTAAAAATATGTCACTTCTAGTAACAATCGATAACGATATTAAAAAAGCCATGCTTGCTAAAGACGAGGCCGGCTTACGCGGATTAAGGGCCATTAAATCCGCTTTATTATTAGCAAAAACTGAAAAAGGAGCTTCTGAAACCTTATCAGAAGACGTTGAAATCAAGGTTTTGCAGAAACAAATCAAACAGCGCAAGGAATCAGCTGATATTTATAATAGTCAAAATCGAGCGGATTTGGCTCAAATTGAAATGGAAGAGTTGGCAGTGATTGAAGCCTACTTGCCAAAGCAGATGAGTTTGGATGAAGTTGAATCAGAAATCAAACAGATAATTAGCGAAACTGGAGCAACAGGGATGAAGGATATGGGGAAAGTTATGGGCTTGGTTACTAAAAAATTAGGAGGAAAAGCAGAAGGTAAAATAATTTCTGAGGTAGTAAAACGATTGTTGGCGTAACCGCTCATTTATTTGGATTAAATTAAACTATGCCGTTGTTTTTTTTGGTTTTAACGCCCTGATTATAATTTAAACTATATATTTGGTGGAATATTGGAATATATGAACTTTAAAATACGCGAAGAAAACGGGTTTAAATACATAGAAGAAGGTGAAGGAGAAGTGTTGCTTTTGCTACATGGTCTTATGGGAGCATTAAGCAACTGGGATACTGTTATCAGCCGTTTTTCTAAAGATTTCAAGGTAATTATTCCGATGTTACCTATCTATGATATGCCGCTGCTCACCACCGGTGTTAAAACGTTGGCCAAATTTGTAAATAAGTTTGTTGAGCATAAGGGCATTGACAAATTTACCGTTTTGGGTAATTCTTTAGGTGGACACATCGCCTTGGTGTACGTATTGTTGCATCCGGAACATATTCAATCGATGGTACTTACCGGGAGTTCCGGTTTGTATGAAAATGCAATGGGGGCTTCATTTCCTCGCCGCGAGAGTTATGAATACATTAAGGAGAAAGTGGAATACACTTTTTATGACCCTAAAACAGCAACAAAAGAACTAGTCGACGAAGTGTTTGCTGCTGTTAATAACCGAAATCATGTTATTAAAATTCTTGCAATGGCAAAATCTGCTATGCGCCATAACATGGAAAAGGAGTTGCATAAAATCACAGTTCCTGTTTCTCTAATTTGGGGTACTGATGATAGAGTTACTCCTCCCGAGGTTGCAAAAGAGTTTCATCGTTTATTACCGGATTCGGAGCTTAAATGGATTGAAAAATGTGGACATGCCCCAATGATGGAGCAGCCAGAGGAATTTAATAGCCACGTTGAGAATTTTCTAAAGAGGGTGTATAATAAACAGATTTGATTTAGATAACTTAACTCGGATTATAAAGAACAAAATTTATTTCGTATTTTACTAGTTATCTGGGTGTAAGTCAGTTTTTTACCTCAAACATTATAAGCATGTTAGCCTCGGAATTGGTTAGTGATTTTCTTCCACCACTCAAAACTTCTGACACAGCTCAGAAAGCACTTGAGCGCATGTCCGAATTTCATGTAAGTCACTTGCCAGTTGTCAACGAAACAGAATTTTTGGGTTTGGTATGTGATAATGATATTGTAGAACTTGTTGATCTGGAAGAGCCAATTGGTAATACCGAACTGTCGCTTAGCTTTCAATCTATTAATGAAAATCAACATGTATATGATGTAATTCGATTAATCAACGAACAATCTTTAACAATTGTTCCGGTTGTTGATAATCGAAATCGCTATACCGGAGTGATTACAGCTACTACCTTGATTGAGAATTTCGCAAAATTAATCGCTGTTGATAATCCTGGTGGAATTATCGTATTAGAATCAACAATGAGAGATTTTTCTTTAGCCGAGATAGCCCGAATTGTTGAATCTAATGATGCCTCGATTTTAAGTTCCTACATAAGTACATTTTCAGATTCAACCCGTATCGAAGTAACACTTAAAATTAATAAAACCGATTTAACGCCTATACTTGCTTCATTTCAACGCTTTAATTACAGCATTAAAGCTACTTTCTTTCAAAACCCTCGAGCCGATGATACAATGGACCGCTTCGATTCATTCATGCATTATTTAAACATCTGATATGAAGATTGCCCTTTACGGACGCCAGTTCAGTAATAATTCATTGCCCTTTATTCAAGAAGTATTCGATAGCTTAGTTAGCCATTCGGTTGATATGGTTATTTACAAAGAATTTAAAGAGTTTCTTGAAGCTAAAGGAATTAATACCGGCGGTACCGAAGCTTTTGCCACACACAGTGATCTTACCGGACAGGTTAGCTGCATGTTAAGTTTGGGCGGGGATGGTACTTTATTAGATACGGTAACATTAGTTCGGGATTCGGGAATGCCCGTATTGGGCATAAATTTAGGCCGCTTGGGTTTTTTAGCAAGTATTAATAAAACTGAAATTAAAACTGCTATTGACAGTTTGGTTCGTGGAGAATATACCCTTGATAGCCGCTCGTTAATTAGGTTGGAATCAGAAACAAATATATTTGGCGAAGTAAATTACGGACTAAACGAAATTACCATTCATAAAAAGGATGGTTCACCTATGATCATTATCCACACGTATATCAATGGTGAATTTTTGAATTCATACTGGGCTGATGGGTTGATCATCGCTACACCGACAGGCTCGACAGCCTATTCATTAAGCTGTGGTGGCCCTATTGTATTTCCAAAATCAGGTAATTTTGTAATTACTCCAATTTGTCCACATAATTTAAGTGTACGACCGATAGTAGTTTCTGATAGTAATGCGTTGAGTTTTAAGATTGAAGGAAGATCCAAACAATTTCTTATTTCCCTTGATTCTAGAACTGAAAAAGTGGATTCAAATACAATTTTGACTGCTCGGAAGGAGAGTTTTCATATAAATCTTATACGTCTCTACAATGAAAGTTATTTAACAACGTTAAGAAACAAGTTAATGTGGGGACTTGATTCTCGTAATTAATCTCATTAATATCGTAGATGCGCAAACAGCTATATTTTGTCTTCATTACAGCTTTATTACTAACAGCTTATAAAGTTAATGCTCAAAAATATGAAATAGGTATTTTGGGCGGTGTGTCGGGATATAAAGGAGATATCAATCAGTTTAACTATTTTAAATTCACCGACCCTGCTTTTGGACTCGTTTTTCGCAATAATTTTAATCTTCGTAACTCTCTTAAACTTTCCCTAACTCATGGCAAAGTAAGAGGAGAGGATGCAAAATCGGGTGTTTCGGATCAAATTCAACGTAATCTGCAGTTTTCATCCTCCATTAACGAGGTTTCTGCTCAATATGAATTTAACTTTTTTAAATTTAATCCTTTTGAAGATGGTCAAAAGTTCACACCTTACCTTTTTACCGGATTATCGGTATTTAATTTTGATCCCAAAGCAGAGGATGGTGTTCGTTTGCAACCATTAGGAACTGAAGGACAAGGATTAGCAAACAATTCGGATAAATATAGCTTAACTCAATTCGCAGTTCCGCTTGGAATTGGTTTTAAGGCTAATCTAAAAGGACAATTTAATATTTTTAGTGAATTGGGCTATCGTTACACATTTACCGATTATATAGATGACGTAAGTTCGTATTATGCAAATTTAAGTATGAGTCCTAATTCTACGACCCAATTTTATGCAGATCGTTCATTAGAAGCAGGATATCCTGCTAATAAACCAGGCACTCAGCGTGGTGATCTTAACAAAAAAGACATGTACATGTTTGGCGTTGTTGGCATTTCAATTAGTTTTGTATCTTCGCGATGTCCGAAATTTTAGTAAGGGATTAAGACAATGAGTTTTAGGGAAAAGATAGATACCGAAAGGGTACCGAAACACATTGCTGTCATTATGGATGGTAATGGAAGATGGGCTAAGGAGAAAGGGAAATTACGCGTATTTGGTCATCAAAATGGAGTTAAAGCCGTACGTAATACGCTAGAAGCCGCAGCTAAAATAGGTGTCGAATACCTTACATTATATGCATTTTCTACCGAAAACTGGAAACGTCCTTCATTTGAAGTTACAGCTCTGATGGAAATATTGGTGACTACCATCAATAAGGAAACTAAAACATTAATGCAAAATGACATTAAATTGAATGCATTTGGAGATTTAAAATCCTTGCCTTCAAGATGTTATAAAGAATTAATTGAAGCCGTAGACAAAACCAAGCATAATAAACGTTTAACACTGAACCTGGCGCTTAGTTATAGCTCCCGTTGGGAGTTAGTAAACATGGCTCAACTCTTGGCTGAAAAGGTTAAAAATAATGAACTTAAACCAGAAGACATTAATGAGCAAACCATAAACTCATTGCTTTGTACGGCTGGCATGCCAGATCCGGAATTGTTGATCCGAACCAGTGGAGAACATCGTATTAGCAATTTTCTGCTCTGGCAAATAGCCTATTCAGAATTGTATTTCACGGATGTTTTCTGGCCCGATTTCAATGATGAACACCTTTACAAAGCCATTGTTGATTATCAACAACGCGAACGCCGTTTTGGCATGACCAGTGAACAAGTTATTTAAAATAAATTTTGTCAATACTCTTAATGAAGAAGATTTTAGCAGTTGCTTTCTTTACAATATCGTTTTTTAATCTGGCACAAGCCCAGATCCAGTACAAACCGACACCAGCAAGATCTCAGTCTGATCCAAACAGTCCCAAAGAATATATCATTGGCGGGATTACAGTTAGTGGAACTAAATCATTGGATAAAGATGTACTTATTACCATTTCGAAATTGAAGGTTGGTGAACAGATTAAAGTTCCTAGTGATAAAATAGCTAATTCGGTAAAGGATCTTTGGGCTCAAGGTTTATTTAATGATGTACAGATTAACATCAAAAGCATCAAAGCTGATACTGTTTTTCTCGACCTATACCTCGAAGAGCGTCCTCGTTTATCTTCAGTCGTATTTCGTGGTTTAAAAAAATCGGAAGTAGATGATCTTAACGAAAAGAAACTGAAGGATCTTGTCGGCAAAGTCGTAAATGATAACCTTATTCAATCAACCGAATATATCGTTAAGAAATTCTTTGTTGAGAAAGGCTATTATAATACAGAAGTAAGCACCAAACAACGTCCTGATAGCGCATCTAGTCGTACTGCCTTAATCGTTACTGTTGATAAAAAAAGCAAAACAAAAGTTAATGCGATTAATATTACCGGAGATGACGCGCTTTCTGAAGATAAATTAAAGAAATCAATGAAGGATACTAAAGAACGTAAGTTTTACAAAATCTTTGGTTCAAAAAAGTTCCTTTACAGTAAGTACGAAGAGGATAAAAAGAACATCATTAAAAAATATCATGAGCGCGGGTATAGAGATGCTGTTATTGTAAGCGATAGCGTATACCGTGTTGATGACGCTTCTGTTAATGTTGATTTAAAAATCAATGAAGGAAAGAAATATTATTTCGGCAATATTTCTTGGGCTGGAAATGCCATTTACCGTCCGGATTATTTGAATCATTTATTGCAAATCAAAAAAGGCGATATTTTTGATGAGGAGAAAATGGACAAACGCTTGCATAACAGTCCTTCAGAAGATGATATCTCTTCACTTTATTTAAATAACGGATATTTATTCTTTAACGTTAGTCCAGTTCAAACCAAAGTATACAATGATACGATTGATGTAGAAATGCAGATTTTTGAAGGAGAACAGGCTACCATTAATAAAGTATCGGTTAATGGTAATGATCGTACGAACGACAAGGTAGTTCTTCGTGAAATTCGTACCAAACCAGGTGATAAGTTCAATAAGTCTTTATTGATTCGTACTATTCGTGAGTTAAATCAATTAGGGTATTTTGATGAACAAAAAACCAGTCCTGATGTAAAACCGAATGCCCAAGATGGTACGGTGGATCTGGCATTTAATGTGACAGAAAAACCTTCGGATCAATTGGAACTTTCGGGTGGTTTTGGCGGTGGCCGTATCATCGGAACTTTAGGATTAACATTCAATAACTTCTCGTTAAGAAAATTATTTACAAACGATTGGGGTGGTATTTTGCCTTCGGGAGATGGCCAAAAATTGCAATTACGTGCTCAAACCAACGGTAAATATTATCAAGCCTATAATTTTTCTTTCTCTGAGCCTTGGTTAGGCGGTGATAAACCACGTTACTTTTCAGTTGGGTTTAATCATACCAATCAGAATAATGGTTTAGCATCAAATAATCCTAGTTATTATCAATTGAAGCTGACAGGTTTTAATCTGGGATTGGGGCAGCGCTTAAAGTGGCCTGATGATTATTTTCAATTAAACACTAACCTTAATTTTGATCGTTATAACTTTGTTAATTATCCCGGCTTCCAGTTTCCTACAGGTACCTCTTATACGTTTAGTATAACTGAAGCATTGTCGCGTAACTCTATTGATGTGCCAATTTATCCAACTACGGGATCGCATATAAAATTGAGTGTACAGTTAACTCCACCATATTCTTTGTTTAGCTCAATTAATTATAATGACCCTACTGTTTCAAATCAAACAAAGTATAAATTTACAGAGTTTCATCGTTGGAAATTTGATGCATCATGGTTTGCAAAACTTTCATCAAGCAGCAAATTTGTATTTAACTTTCAAACACATTATGGTTTCTTAGGAACCTATAACAAAGCACTTGGGGTTACACAGTTTGATCGTTGGAGAGTAGGCGGTGACGGACTTGCGGGTTATGATTACATTCAAGGAGTCGAGGTAGTGGGCCTAAGGGGGTATTCAAACGGATCAATTGTTCCTGAAGGAGCCAATAGTCAGGCAGGAAGTCCGATTTATAGTAAATATACCATGGAGTTACGTTATCCGATTTCTACGGCTCAACAAGCAACTATTTTTGCACTTACATTTCTTGAGGGCGGTAACACTTGGGAAAACTTCCGAACCTTCTCTCCCTTTAATCTAAAACGTTCAGCAGGGGTAGGTGTTCGTATTTTCCTTCCGATTTTTGGTATGTTAGGGCTTGATTATGGGTATGGTTTCGATGCAATTCCTGGTAATCCTGATGCAAACCGCGGACAATTCCATTTTTCAATAGCTCAACAATTGGGTAGTGGTTTTTAATTTTTTTTATGAAGAAAATCTTTTTAACCTTTATTATTATAGCATTAGGATCGGTTGCTTCATTTGCTCAAAAGATTGGTTACGTTGATTCAGAGTATATTTTAAAACATATGCCTGAATATGCAGCGGCCCAAAAACAAATTAATGCCATATCTGAGCAATGGCAAAAAGAGATCGATCAAAAGTTTAATGAAGTAGATGCTTTATACAAAGCTTATCAGGCTGAGCAAGTATTGCTGACCGATGTGATGCGTAAAAAACGGGAAGAGGAAATCGTAAAAAAGGAAAAAGAGGCTAAAGAGCTTCAAAAACAAAAATTTGGACCTGAAGGAGAATTGTTTCAAAAACAGAAATCGTTAATTAAACCTGTTCAGGACAAAATCTATAAAGCAATTGAAACAGTTGCCGAAGATGGACTTTATGCAATTATTTTTGACAAAACAAATGGAATGCTATATTCGAATCCTCGTTACGATAAAAGTAATGATGTTCTGAATAAGCTTGGATTAAAGCCAGGAAATTTTGCAAAATAGAAATTGAAAAAATATATATTTGAAAAACCGAAAAATTATAAAATGAAAAGATCAATCAAAGTATTAGTAGTTGCATTAGTGTTATTGTTTGCGGGAGCGAAAGCTGAGGCTCAGGTGAAATTTGGGCATATTAACGTAGGGGAATTGGTGAGCTCAATGCCTGATATTAAAGATGCGGATAAGAAAATTCAGGAGTTTGCTAATACTCTTGACGGTCAAATGAAAACAATGACTACTGAATATCAAACTAAAATAGCTGATTTTCAGGCGAAAGAAAAAACGATGACTGATCCTATCAAGGAAGCAAAAGTGAAAGAGATTCAGGATTTGGAAAAACGTATCGGTGAGTTTCAACAAAAAGCTCAACAAGATATTCAAAAGAAACAAGAAGAGTTGTACGCTCCAATTTTGAAAAAAGCAGAAGATGCTATTAAAGCGGTAGCAGCTGAGAACAAAATTGGTTACGTATTCGACAGTAGCAAAGGTGTAATCATTGTATCACCTGATGGCGATAATATATTACCTTTGGTTAAAAAGAAATTAGCTATCCAATAATTAAGATAAAATTTTAAAAGGGTGCGTTTGGAAATTTTCCAGACGCACCCTTTTTGTTTATAAACGCTCCCTAATTCACTATACACTATCAATATGATAGGGTTTTTTCAGTTTCATTCAAATCCAAGCAATTTATTTGCTTTCTTTGTGCTAAGCTTGAACTTTATACCTAATGTTAATTGCCTTAAGCATCCTTTTATTTGTTGTTTTATACACGCTTGCTGCCGTTTATGCTGAACGTAAGGTATCTGCCTTTATTCAAGACCGATTGGGTCCTATGGAGACTGGTAAATTTGGTTGGCTCCAAACGCTTGCCGATATTCTTAAAATGATTCAAAAGGAAAATATCGTTCCATCGGCAGCCGATCGACGGTTGTTTCTTATTGCTCCTGTTATCATTTTCGTTTCGGTTTACATGGGTTTTGCCGCTATACCTATTGCTCCAAGTTTGATTGGAACATCAAGTAATATGGGTGTTTTCTATATTCTGGCTATTATTTCAATCGAAGTGGTAGGATTTTTAATGGTAGGCTGGGGCTCTAATAACAAATATGCACTGTATGGAGCTACACGTTCGGTAGCTCAGATTGTTTCGTATGAGATTCCTGCAGGTATAGCCATCATTTCTGCAGTAATGCTTAGCCAAAGTTTGAATATGAATGAAATTTCCGTTAATCAGGGGATTTTATCTAATGAAACGATCAAATTTTTTGGTATTTGGGATATTACCCATATTGGCGGTTTTCTGGCTTGGAATATTTTTCAGGCACCACATTTATTAATCGCTTTTGCAGTTTATTTTATTGCCGCATTGGCCGAAAGTAATCGTGCGCCTTTTGATGTACCTGAAGCCGAATCAGAACTTATTGCAGGTTTTCATATTGAATATACCGGAATTCGCTTTGCCTTGGTGTTTTTAGCTGAATATGGAATGATGTTGCTCGTTTCAATGGTTGCTGTTGTATTGTTTTTGGGAGGATGGAATACCCTTCTTCCTAACATCGGATCCTTACAGTTGGCTATATGGACAACCGGTACCTTTTGGGGTGTTTTCTGGATAATAAGTAAATCGCTTTTTCTGGTTTTAATTCAAATGTGGATTCGCTGGACTTTACCCCGTTTTCGGGTTGATCAGTTGATGGGCTTTTGTTGGAAAGTATTGACGCCACTAGCTTTCGCCTGTTTATTTATTTCAGGTATTTGGCGACTTTTGGTAATGTGATTAAAACAATAATATAAATATTGAATTATGCATTAGGAGTTATTCATGATCATAAATCATAATTTGAAATCGGTTTGTCAAAAAAAAATCAAAATATAGTTAAATCTGTCTCAGGTATTTTAAACGGAATGAGGCTTACGCTGAAGCATCTTTTTGCCGCGCGTAACCTGCGTAAGCCTGTTGGGGTGAATAAGAGTAATTATTTTGCACAGCAAGAAGGTATCGTAACTATTCAATATCCACATCAGGAAATTCCGGTGCCTGAAGTTGGTCGGTACCAATTAGAAGTTGAAATTGACGATTGTATTGTTTGCGACCTTTGCGCTAAGATTTGCCCCGTTGACTGCATTGAGATAGAATCAATTAAGGCCGTAGAAGATATAGGCAAAACTTCCGATGGAACAACTAAACGTTTGCACGCGGCTAAGTTCTTTATTGACCATGCTAAGTGTATGTATTGCGGTTTGTGTACTACCGTTTGTCCAACAGAATGTATCACCATGACAAATGAGTATGATCGTAGTGTAATCGATTTAAATGAAATGAATCTGAAGTTTTCAGTGATGAATGAGATAGAAGCCGAAGAAAAACGTATAGCCTTAGAAAAATTTAACGCTGAAAAATTGGCGGCCAAGGCTGCCCTTTTAAAGAAAGAATAATAAAATTACTGAAAATTGCTAAAAACAGCCTTTTATATACTAGCCGTTATTACTGTACTATCTGCAATGTATGTTGTGGTATGTAAAAATTTGGCGCGAGCCGTATTCGTGTTTTTTGCTACTTTATTTTGCCTGGCAGGAATTTACGTATTCGCATTTGCCGACTTTGTTGCAATTACTCAAATCATGGTATATGTAGGAGGAATTGTAGTATTAATGCTTTTTGGGATCATGTTATCGAATCGTCAACTTTTAAATTTTTTGGTTGATGAGAAAAATGAAACCAGATTTTTTAGCCTTAACAAAACAGGCGCTTTTTTACTCTCGGCAACTGTTTTTATAGGCTTGATCCGGATGATCACAATGGCAAACGTTGCCAACTTGAAGTGGTTAAAAGATGCTGTCTCAAGTCAGCAGTATTACACAGGGTTTGAAAATTCTCCACAAATAATTGGAGTACAAACTATGACTAATTACTTGCTTCCTTTTGAAGCAGCATCGGTTTATTTGCTCGCCGTACTGATTGGTGCGGCTTACTTAGCAAGGAAAAAGAAAATTGGGTAGATTTAATTGCATAAATATATGTTAAACGGCATTCCATTAGAACATTTTTTATATATCAGTACCGCTCTGTTTTGTTGCGGTTTGTTTGCCGTATTGACAAGACGCAATGCTGTGATGGTTTTGATCGGTATTGAATTAATGATCAACGCCGCTATTTTAAACTTCGTATCTTTTGGTGCATTTGATAAGATAAAGAACGGCGGACAAATGTTTGCTATTTTCGGTATTGTACTGGCAGCTGCAGGTGTTGCTGTTGCACTGGCGATTATCTTAAATGTTTATAAACATTTTAAAACAATTGATCCAAGTGCAATTGATGAAATGAAAGGGTAAAGGCCGGTTAGAGGTAGGAGGATTTAGGGTTAAGGCATTTCATCAGTTATAATTACCATTAACCAATAACATATAACCAATTTAAGATTTGATCGAAACACAACATATTAGTACTCCATTGTTAGCAGCAATAATTGCTTTATTGCTGCCTCTCTTAGCATTCTTGATTATCGGGTTATTCGGTAGAAGACTTAAGCGACAAGGCGATTGGGTCGCTGTTTCTTTCACTTTTATTGCATTTCTTTTTTCTGCATTTTGTTTTTCACAAATTTGGCAGCAAGCTCCACAGTACTTTCAACTGCCATGGCTTAACACAGGCATAATCAAACTGGCCATCGGATTGCGTTTAGATAATCTTTCGGCTTTGATGATCATATTGGTCACTTTTATTACTTCGCTTGTAATGGTTTACTCAATGGAATACATGAAAGGCGAAACTAACTATCCGCGTTACTTCGCTCATTTAAGTTTGTTCCTTTTCTCAATGCTTGGGCTGGTATTGGCCGATTCATTATTGCTGATCTATATTTTCTGGGAACTGGTGGGGTTCTCATCCTACCTATTAATTGGTTTTTGGTACAATCGCGATTCAGCTGCTCGTGCTAGTAAAAAGGCATTTATTGTAAATCGTATTGGAGATATCGCTTTCTTTATTGGCATTTTAATATTACTTACCCAATTCGGAACCTTGGATTTAACAACCTTATTTGGTTCTGGCAATATTCAAGGGTTGGTACAACAATCAAAAGTTTTAGGTGATCACTGGATGGTTATCAATAGTGCCGGCAGTATACATGCCCTAAACAAAACTTATTTAACCATTGCAGGCTTGTGCATTTTTGCAGGTGCAGCTGCTAAATCAGCTCAGTTTCCTTTGCATACCTGGCTTCCCGATGCGATGGAAGGGCCAACATCGGTTTCCTCGCTGATTCATGCAGCTACCATGGTTGCTGCGGGAGTTTATTTAGTGGCGAGAGTTTTTCCACTATTTGATTCAGAAGCTTTAAGCATAATTTCGGTTGTTGGCGCTTTTACTGCTTTTATGGCGGCAAGCATAGCAATTACTCAAAATGATATAAAAAGGGTTTTGGCTTATTCTACCATATCTCAACTTGGTTTTATGATCACGGCAATCGGCTTGGGCGCTTGGTCGGCGGCTTTGTTTCATCTGGTAACTCATGCTTTTTTCAAGTGTTTATTATTCCTGGGAGCAGGTTCGGTTATACATCAGTTACATCACCTAAAGCATGAGCATCACTTGGATTTTGATCATCAGGATTTGCGTATTATGGGAGGATTGCGAAAAAAGATGCCGGTAACTTATATCGTTTTGCTATTGGCCGCATGCGCGCTTTCTGGAATTGTTTTCTTTTCAGGTTTTTTATCTAAAGACATGATTTTAATGTCAGCCTGGATGAGAACTCAAACTGAAGGATCAGGAGTGACATTTTTAATTGCGCTCGCCTTAAGTTTAGCAGCTGTATTTACACCTTTCTATATTTTCAGGTTAATTTTTAAAGTTTTCTGGGGAGATTTTCGTTTGCAGAAAATCCATCCTGCACATAACTTGATCGTTCATGAATCGAATAACTTTATGAAAGTGCCGATGATGCTTTTGGCGGCTTTTACAATTTTTATTTTCTATTCGTTCAATCCTATACATGCAGCTCATGGCTGGATTTTGGAAGGGCTGCAGGCTCCTTTGTCTAATTTTAATAAAGAAACTGTGATTTCGGGATTTGTGGAATCAGCAGTTCCAGCGATAACGTTGCTTCTTTCCATTGCCGCTATATTCTCAGCAAAAAAAGCCTATGCTGACCAAAAGCTTCGTTTTCTGTCAGAAGATAATTTGCTGTTTCAGTTTTCTCAAAGAGCGTGGTATTTCGACGCCATATACGATCGTATCATCGTGGAGCCAACGGTTTTGTTGTCAAAACTTACTGGATGGTTTGATAAACGAATTGTGGACGGCTTTGTAAACCTGTGGGGCAACCTTACCATTAGTTTTGCCGCTTTTGTTGCTTGGATTGATAAAAGAATTGTGGATGGATTCGTGAATTTTACGGGGAGTTTTTCCACTTGGTTGGGTAGCCTGTTTCGTCGTACGCAAACAGGGCGTTTACAACAGTATATGGCCTTAGGCGTTTTAGGATTGATTTTGATTTTCGTTTTAACTTACATATTGCATTAATGATATTAACTGTACTGATCTTTCTACCGATATTCTTTTTAATGGTGATCGCGGTGCTCCCGAAATCACAAACGTCATGGTTTAAATACATTAACCTGTTTGTGTCGGCGATGCAATTGGGCATAAGTTTTATTTTGTATCAAAATTTTGATCGTTCGCTTTCGGCTTCTACCAAAGAAGCCGGTTTTCAGTTCATCGAAAAACATTCATGGATAGGCTTGCAATTAGGTTCTTTAGGGAAACTCCAGATTGATTATTTTCTGGGAATCGATGGTATTAGCATAGGCTTATTAATGCTTTCGGCCTTTGTAATGCTCATTGCTTCACTCGCTTCATGGGAAATCAAGACCAATGAAAAAGGTTATTATGTATTATTCCTTTTGTTGAATACGGCGATAATGGGCGTTTTCTGTGCTCTCGACTTTTTCTTGTTTTATATTTTCTACGAATTGATGTTGCTTCCTCTTTATTTCCTAATCGGAATTTGGGGCGGTGCTCGCCGAGAATATGCGGCCATCAAGTTTTTCTTATATACCTTATTTGGCTCTGTGTTCATGTTGCTGGTTATCATTGGTCTTTATTTTTCAGTAAAAGATCCTCTAACCGGTGCACATAGTTTTAATATGTTATACATGATGGATACCGCAAATTATGTAAAAGGTTCCATCTTCGATATTTCATCAGGTACGGCCCTGTTATTCGGTATTCCTGCTCGTTTATTGGCCTTTGGCGTGCTGTTCATTGCTTTTGCTATTAAGGTGCCGATAGTACCATTGCACACCTGGTTGCCTGATGCACACGTAGAAGCACCAACACCCATTTCAATTATTCTTGCAGGTGTTTTGTTGAAAGTAGGAGGCTATGGTATCTTTCGTGTTTGCCTTGGTATTTTTCCCGAAGGAGCAATATATTTCAGCTGGTGGCTGGGATTAATCGGGGTGGTGTCGATTATATACGGTGCCATGAATGCATTGGCAGCATCCGATCTTAAACGCTTAATTGCTTATTCTTCGGTTTCTCACATGGGCTTTGTATTGCTCGGAATTGCATCTACCACGGTAGAAGGTGCAAGCGGTGCCATGTTCCAAATGATTAGCCATGGCGTGTTATCAAGCATGCTATTTTTCTTGGTCGGTGTAATTTACATCCGCGTTCATGATAGAGAAATTGCAAACTTCAGAGGGCTTTTACTGCAAATGCCTGTTTTTTCGGTATTTGTTTTCATTGCCTTTTTTGCCTCACTGGGTCTTCCTGGTTTCTCCGCATTTATAGCAGAAGCTTTTTCGTTGATTGGAGCGTTTAGTTCGGCTTCTTCAAATCAATTGCTTCCGCACTGGATGGCTGTTGTTGGAGCTGTTGGTGTATTGCTCGGCGCCTGCTATTTTCTTTGGACGCTCCAGCGCATGTTCTTCGGTGCAAAGCATTTTAGGGGAGGAGCTGATTGGGTAAAACAACTTACCGATCTTAACGCTCGCGAAATTCTGGCATTGGTTCCCATGGCGGCATTTGCACTGTTATTGGGTATTCTTCCTTCTTTGTTTTTCAATTTAAGCAATGCAACGCTTACAGATGTGGTGAGTCATACCTTGAAAACCGGTAGCAGTCAATTACAAACTCTTACCAACTTATTGTTTTAGCAATGGAGCAGTTTTTTGATTTGATAAGAGCAAGTGTTGCTAATTCGCTGAACAGTTTATGGTATATACTCCCTGAATTTATCCTTGCTGCCGGGTTTGTATTAATGATTATTGCAGATGTTTTCTGGGGAAAAAGATATAAAAACATAGCACCAATTCTTGCATTAATTGTTTTGGCATTTACGTTGGTTTTTGTCTTAGATCAATTCGTATTAATCAGCGAATCTCCCAAAGACCTATTCTCAGGTATGATTAAACTCGACCGCTTATCTGCTTGGTTCAAACTCCTGTTTAATTTCAGTTCGGTAATTATCGTATTGTTTTCGTTTCGAGACTTTCAGTTACGGAACAACGAAAAGGGATGGGGTGAATATTATGCTTTACTCATTGCCATCAACTTAGGGATGCATTTTATGGCCATGTCAGGTAATTTGTTAATGATTTATCTTTCAGTGGAGTTTGTTTCAGTGTGTTCATACATCATGGCTGCATTTCTTACAGGTAGCCAGCGATCGGAAGAATCGGGGATGAAGTATGCCTTATTTGGAGCTGTAGCTTCTGCGGTGATGTTATATGGAATGTCTTTGCTATATGGTTTCACAGGAACACTGGATGTGTTTAATGACACATTTTTTGTGGGCTTAGCATCGGCTGGAATATTAAGCGCAACTGTTGCTGTTTTAATGACACTGGCAGGTTTGGCTTTTAAAGTGTCCATGTTCCCTATGCACGCATGGGTTCCTGATGTGTATGAAGGAGCTCCGACTCCTGTTACCGCTTTTCTTTCGGTAGCTCCAAAAGCCGCTGGTTTTGCTTTGCTATTGCGCTTTATAGCCTCACTTTCAACAGAGTTTTCTGTTCTCTCTTTAGAAAATGGTATTGCCGTGCTTGCAATCATCACCATGACTTTGGGGAATTTTGCGGCTCTTTGGCAAACCAATATTAAACGATTGATGGCTTATTCAGCCATTGGCCAGTCGGGTTTTTTATTGATGGGTATTGCGGCTTATTCACTTACCGGACAAGCATCTATTCTGTTCTACCTATTTGCCTATGCAATTGCTAATTTGGGCGTATTCCTGGTGATTGGCTATTTTTCTAATACGTTCCACTCAGAAGAAATTGATGATTACAAAGGTATGGGTATGAAATATCCCGTAGCTTCAGCCTGTATGGTTGTGTTTTTGGTGAGTCTGGTAGGTATTCCGCCAACAGCAGGATTCTTAAGTAAATTCTTTATTTTTTCCGCCACCGCCGAGTCATATGTATTAGGTGGAAATATCATGTTGCTCATTATGCTGGTTGCGGCGGTTATTAATACGGTAGTTTCCTTGTTCTACTATTTTAAAATTCCACAGCATCTATATCTGCGCAAAGCAAAAACCGAAATTGTACTTGATAAAGGAAATCTATTGTTTTTGGTGATTATCATCGTGATGGCTCTGCTTACATTATTCTTAGGTGTTTTTCCGAACGAATTGATGGGAATGATGCAGTTGTAGAAGAAATACAGTTTTTTTGTATTTTTTAAATTATTATTTACTGATATTCAGTAGATTGGTTGTATTAGTTTGGTGTAAAGGCTATGGAAAATCTACCATTATACGTTAGCATCGTTTTCGTGTTAACAACAATGCTAACGGTTTTTATTTTCTATAAAGCTGCTCATAATTCAAAAATGGTTCTGATCATTTTGTCGGCATGGCTTATTCCACAGGGTATCATTAGTTTTACGGATTTTTACACCAAAACAGATTCCATTCCCCCAAGGTTTGCACTTTTAGTTTTTCCTCCTGTTTTATTTATCATACTTTTTTTCACAACAACGAAAGGCAGAAAATTTATTGATAGTCTTGATGTGAGAATATTAACGATTCTACATGTAGTAAGAATTCCTGTTGAAGTAGTTTTACTTTGGCTATTTCTCTATAAAGTTATCCCGCAGCTGATGACCTTTGAAGGCCGGAACTTTGATATTTTATCAGGGTTAACAGCACCAGTTATCTATTATTTCGGTTATGTGAAAAAACAAATCGGTAAAACAGCGCTTCTGTTTTGGAATATACTCTGTTTGGGGCTCTTGTTCAATATTGTGATTAATGCTGTGTTATCAGCCCCGTTTCCATTTCAGCAATTCGCTTTTGATCAACCTAATATTGCTGTTTTATATTTTCCCTTTGTTTGGTTACCTTGTTGTGTAGTTCCCTTGGTTTTGTTTTCGCATTTGGCAACGATCCGGCAATTACTAAAATAATACGATTATCATTATCCAATCACTTCTATAAATGACAACTATTTCAGACGATTTCATGAAACAAATGCTTACATCGACTAAAGGTTATACCGTTGTAATATTAAAAGCCGGACCGAATAGAGAAAGGCCTGATGTGCAACAGATTATTTGGGAGCATGCTCGTAGAAACTTTGCCCTTCGAGCCGATGGATTGTTGTCGATCGTTTGTCCGGTTACGGATGAAAGCGAGGTTAAGGGTATAGGCATTTTTAATGCGGATGAAGGGGAGACTAAAAAAATAATGGATGCTGACCCAGGTGTAATAGAAGGTGTTTTTGTTTACGAAACTCATTCGGCAAGAAGCTTTCCTGGAGATGCTTTAGCTATCAATTGATTATCTGTTTTAAAAACTTTTAGCGTTTTCTAATTATTCTATATGGCCTATAACGAAAACTTAGCTAACAGAACACGAGAAATAATTGCCATGACCCATGACAATGTGGAAGAGAAAAAGATGTTTGGGGGCTTGTGTTTTATGGTGAATGATAAAATGTGTGTGGGAGTACAGCTTGATAGTTTGATGGTTCGCTTGGATCCGGAAAAGTTTGATGAAGCTTTAGGACAGGAGGGGTGTACTCCAATGGAATTTACGGGAAAACTAATGAAGGGTTTTGTTTTTGTTGATATTGACGCTTTAAATACAATGCAGAATTTGGAGTACTGGGTTGGGCTTGCTTTGGAGTATAATAAAATAGCAAAGGCTGCTAAGAAAAAGAAGTAAAAACATTAACTCTTCAAGGAAGACATAAGTGAACCTGTTTGTCAAATTACAAACTATAGTTTTGATGCATTCGAGGCATTTCTACATTCGCAAATCCTTTTTCTTTTAGTCTTGCTGAAAATTCGATCATTGTTGCCGGATCGCCGTGTACCAAAAAAAGTTTTTTCACTTTTCCAGGATCCTGACAAGCTAGAAAATGAATTAAATCATTGTAGTCACCATGAGCACTTAAGGAATCTATTTTGGCAACGGAGGCTTTAACTATAAATCCTTCTCCAAAAATATGCACCAAATCAGTACCCGCTAATAATCGACCTCCTAAAGATTGAGGCTCACAATAACCCACCATTAAAATCCGGTTGCGCGCATCCTCAATATTATTTTTAATATGATGTTTTACTCGGCCAGCTTCGGCCATACCTGATGCTGAAATAATTACACAGGGCTCTTTACGTTGATTAAGAGCTTTTGATTCTTCAACATCTTCAATAAAATGCAAACCTTTAAAATCAAACGGATCTTTATCATATTTCATCGTATTGGCAACTGTTTCGTTGTAATAATCCGGAAAGCTTTTAAGCAGTAGTGTGGCCTGTTCAGAAAGCGGACTATCTACAAAGTAATCAAGTTCAGGCAGCTTGCCTACTAGCTCCAAATTATTCAAAGTGTACAGAATTTCCTGTGTACGGCCTACACTGAAAGAAGGAATGATAAGTTTTCCGCCTTTTTCAATGCAGGTTTCTGTGATATGACGTAGTAATTCTTTTTCAGTATTAATTTGATCTTCGTGTAATCGATTTCCATAAGTAGATTCAAGAAGGATATAATCAGCCTGTGGGAAAATTTGAGGTGAACGTAAAATTTCTGAACTATAACGCCCTAAATCACCACTAAAAGTTAGATGAATGGTATTTTGGTTTTCAGTAATTTTTAAATGAACAGCTGCACTGCCAATAATATGTCCTGCATCTGTAAAGGTCAATTCAACTCCGGGGGCAATGATAAAAGGCGTGTTGTATTCGACAGCCTGAAATAAACCGAAACAATTTTCGGCATCCTTGCCTATGTATAAGGGCTTAATTAACCGTTTGTGCTGTCTTGCTCTTCTTTTATTGATGAATTTTACATCCATTTCCTGAATATGCGCCGAATCCCGAAGCAGAATTTTGGTTAGATCAACAGTAGCTGGCGTGCAGTAAATTTTCCCTTCAAAACCTTCCTTAACTAAACGAGGAATCAATCCCGAATGATCAATGTGTGCATGAGAGAGAACGAGAATGTCGACGTCAATTGGATTAAATCCGAAAGATCTGTTTAGATTTTCAGTATCGGCTCCATGTCCTTGAAACAATCCACAGTCCAATAAAATAGTTAGACCGTTATTAAGGGTTATAAGGTGCTTGCTGCCGGTTACGCACTGGGCAGCACCATGAAAGGTTATGTTCATTCTTAAATATAAGAAATTTTAGTTTTCAGGGCTTAAGGATTTAGACTGATAATGATAAGTTACATCCTTAAGCCCCAGAACACTATTTCTTATATTTCATTTTTGCTTTAACTTTTGAACTATAGTTCGTGGTTTTTGCATTCTTCTCTTTCTTGGGATGAAAGGCAGCTCCTTTGGTTGGAGTAGTGTCTTTTTCTTCTTCCTCTTCTTCCGAATCAGATGCTTCACTTTTTTGTCTGTCGCCAACAATGATCAAACCTGGAGGGAAATCAGCTAAAGGCATTTTTTGCCCCGTTGATTGTTCGATTTTACGAACCATACTTAGTTCCAGGTCGGTTGCAAAAGTGATGGCCAAAATTTCTTCGGTACTCGCTTCAGAACGTTTTACTATTCGACCAACTAAGGTTTCTTTCTCTAATGGTAATTCAAAATGAATGATAAACGGAACGTCGTGAATATCGGTTGATTCGTAGGTCTCATTGGCTATAATTAAAATGCGAGTTTCAGGAAGTTCCTTAAACTCTTCAACCGAATCAACAGCTAGTTGATCAAAAAACATTGGTTTATATAATACAACCTCTCCCGGCAGACGTTTATTTAAACTCTTATAGAGTACTTGGGCATTATAGCGAGTGTTTACGAAAACAAGTACTTTGGTGAAAATCTCATCATCACTCATTAACAGGTTGAGAAGATTTTGTTTCGTTCTGAAATTGGGAACATGATACAAAAGCTGCTCATGTGTTTCGGCTTTGTTTTCAGCTAAAAGGTTTACCTCAATCAATGCCGGTTGATTCATAAACGGTTCGATCAGTTTTTCCAATTTGGAATGAATAACTTCTGAAAATACCAAGCGCTGACATTTGGTAATGCTTCTGGCAAGCTCGGTAATAGGTAGTTGAAAGCCTTTTTTAATAAGCAGTTCGGCATCATCAATAACCAATACTTGAATCAGATTTAAATTGAGGGCAAATTTTAAATAATGTGAACGTGCACGATCAGGGGTGGCAACTACAATATCACAACCTTCAGCAAGTAAATCCAGCTGTTCTTCCTGACCCATTTGTGGATGCAATCCAATAACGCGGACGCTTTTGTTTTTGGCGAGCAGTTTAAATTGGTCAATAACGGCTTCAACGCGTTCAGCATCCGGTACCAAAATTAATGCTCGCGGTGCATCTTCGGTTGAGTATTTCAAACGCATTAAAACCCCAAGTACATAGGCTGTTGTTTTACCACAACCTTCCGGGCCAATACCAATTATATCCTGTCCGCCAATAATACGCGACAACGTTTTAGTTTGAATTTCTTTTGGGGTTAAGTAGCCGGCATCAGTCATAGCTGCTACCAGTTGTTTGCTGAGTTTTAATTTATCAAGCGACACGGATCCGAATATTTTAGTTGTTAATTATTTATTATCAGTTATTAAGAAAAACACTGCTCTGTTTAATAATTCTTCCATAAGAAGTGAAAGTGGATTTTCTTTTTGATAATTCCCAAAAGTAATCAACTTCTACCGAATAATAGTTCAATGCTATCTACTTAACATTCCTTTCTTATATAATTCCTAAATTTAGGAACACTTATCACTAATAACTAAAATTTTATGCTCAGTTACTGGGAGCAGACGTCTTTCATGCACTATAATTACATTATCATCGGTAGTGGTATCGTAGGTTTATCAACGGCCTGTTGCATTAAAGAAAAAAATCCCGATGCTACTGTCCTGGTATTGGAAAGAGGAATATTTCCAACGGGTGCAAGTACTAAAAATGCCGGTTTTGCCTGCATCGGTAATGTGGGAGAGATGTATGCTGATTTGAAATTAATTGGAGAGGAGAAATTAACAAAGCTCACGATTGATCGTTGGGAAGGATTGCAGCTACTGCGTTCGCGAATTGGAGATGCAAAAATGGATTTTCAGCGGAACAGCGGTTATGAATTGGTACTCAATGATGATACCTACCATTATGAATTAGCAATAGAGAAAATAAATGATATGATGGAGCCCTATTTCCAGTGTCGTTTATATTCAGAGCGCAAAGACCTGATTCAAGGGTTTGGTTTGAACCCGAAGATGGTTAAAACAATTATTCAAAATCCGATTGAAGGCCAGATCGATACCGGTAAAATGATGAATGCTTTGCTCGATTACGCCTATTCATTAAAGATTCGAGTGCTTACAGGCTGTGAGGTAACTGAGTTTAATGAAACACCGGATTGCGTTGAAATCAATGTGAAAAATCCACTTTACGGGGCTGATAGCAATCTGCAATTTACTTGTAATCAGTTGGCCGTTTGTACCAATGCTTTCTCAAAAAGATTCTTTCCTAATGCTGATGTAGAGCCGGGTCGCGGACAGGTTGTATGCACTTCAGTAATTCCGGAATTAAAAATAAAAGGAACATTTCAATTTACAGAAGGTTACTATTATTTTCGAAACATTAACGGACGCGTTCTTTTTGGTGGAGCTAGAAACATTGATTATGATTATGAAACCACCAATGAATTCGGTTTAACTCCGATTATTCAGGAGAAATTAGAGTTTTATTTGCGAGAAATGATTTTGCCCGGAGTAGATTTTACTATTGAAAACCGATGGTCGGGTATTATGGCTTTCGGAAAAGAAATTACCCCTGAAATTATACGCTATGGAAATCGTATAGCTGCTGGGTTCAGATTTAATGGAATGGGGGTTGCCTTGGGTAGTAAAGTGGCCAAAGAACTGACTGAGATGCTCACGGAAAGTAATTAATAACTGTGAGTTCGATTCCCTAAATTTGCGGCTACCTTTATATATGCTTGTGCCTATCCGATTTAATCTACTTTGTTTAGTGAGTGTACTGCTTCTCACATGTATCATTCTGCCACATGTTTCTTTTGCTCAAATTAGCGATACGTCTGCAGTGCCGGAGAAAGATATTTGGGATATTTTTAAAAGTGATAAGGAACTAAAGCTTGAAACTCGGGATAGCAGCAAAAAGGTTCATAAAGTATTTCTTCCTGTTGTTTCTTATAACCCTTCTACTGGCTTTGAATTCGGGGTGCTCAATAATACCGCTTTTTATTTAGGCGATCACCTTACTACGCGTTTATCGGTGGTTAATGTACGTTTATCTTACACAACCAATAAGCAGTTTTTTAGCTATATACGTTCAAATATTATCACAGATAATAACAGGCTTAATTTTACTGGAGATTGGCGTTGGTATATCTCTTCACAACCTACTTTCGGTTTAGGAACTCAAACAAATGCTCAGGATGACATCAACTTAGATTACAGTTTGCTTCGTTTTTATGAAAATGTGGTCGTTCGATTGGCGGGACCCTTTTACGCCGGTGCAGGCCTTTATATTGACAAATACTATAATATTGCCGATCACGGCACTGCTGAAGACCCTTATCAACAATATGCCGAGAAGTATGGTTTTGATCCAAGTGAGTATAATTCCAATGGATTGGGGCTGACTTTGCAGGTTGATTCCAGAGATAACACCATCAATGCTTATAAGGGGATATACGCTTCATTGGGTCAACGGTTTTATATGAAAGGCTTGGGAGGTTCAAGTAATTGGTCGCAATTTTTAGCTGAGTTTAGAGCTTACCAGCGATTAAGTCGTAATGCACATCGCCGATTAGCATTTTGGGTTTATGCAAACCTAATTATTTCGGGTACTGCACCTTATATGAGCTTACCTGCCATTGGTTGGGATACCTACAGTAATGCAGGTAGAGGTTATGAACAAGGACGTTTTAGAGGGAAGCAATTGGTTTATGCTGAAACGGAATATCGATTCCCAATTGTAAATAGTGGATTGTTAGGCGGGGTGATGTTTGTAAACGCCACCACCGCCAGTAATGACGATGGCTCCGTAAAATTATTCAATACAATCAGGCCTGGATATGGAGCAGGATTGCGCATAAAACTCAATAAATTATCCCGAACAAATATTACAGTTGATTACGGACGAGGACAGCAAAATTCTTCAGGAATTTATTTTAACGTTCAGGAAGCTTTTTAGAAAAAATTATCTTCAGGGATATTGCCCCTAAATAGTACCCAGTTGAAATTCAGGTTCAATCATAGCCGATCATTTTGTTGAATATTTTCTTCTTCCATTTCTTTAAATATTTGTAACCCTACAACCAAAGATTGATCAAACTGGCTCCTTCTATAATTTTAGATTTTTTGGCCACGGAGTCCTGTTCCATATAAATTGTACTCCCATCTGAGCCTAAATCCCAAAGTTGGCCTCGTAGAAATACATTAATACCTTTGGTAATTCCGGATTTTGCAGCGTGACCACCCATGCTGTATTTTAGCCAGGCGTCAGCTTCGGTAATTTTGCCAATATCGGTTTTGTCGACATCCGTTGGCGTTGCAGCTCCATTATATCCTTTCCACTTGGTTGCCCAACTATTTTCAGAAGCAGAAAAAGAAGGAATGGCAATTATTTCTGCGTGTTTGTTTTGAAGTGCCTTGTATGCTGCCGGATACCATGAATCTGCACAGATAAGCACCCCCAGTCGGCCGGCGGAAGTTTGAAATACAGGAGAATCTTCTACTTTACCTGAACTTGTAAAATGTTTCTCTTCATTGATGGGGAATGCTTTTACAACTAATGGTTTCATTATTTTTCCAGTTGGCCCGAATACTCCTGTTATGTTGTATAGATTTCCTTTTCCAGCTTGTAGATGGCCATCTTTGGAAATTGATGGTTCAGGTAACACAATTGATCCTGCAACGATGGTGATTTTAAATTCTTTAGCCATTTTTGAAAAAACACGCTCGTAAATGCTTGCCATTTCTGCTCCCTTCATTCTGAATACTGCATACTTTGCCTTGTCAGCAACCGGGGCGACAATAAAGTTTCTAAAAAAAGTAAAAGGGTGGGTGAGTATTACCATTTCCATGGCTTTAGCAACTGAAGGAGTAGTATAAACAGACGCTTTTTCATCACAAGCCACTAACCAGGTTCCTGTATATTCAGGAAAAACGACTATGGTTTTTTTATTAAGCAGGCCTTTGCTTTTTGCCTGGATCAGATATCCCGAAAGTTTGGTGTAAAATGTAGCTTCATTGGCATAGTCAGAAGGGTAGAGGTAAGGTTGAATGGCTAATAAATTACCTTTTCCAGAATATAGGCCAACTTCTTGATAATCTATAATTTTACTACCCGATGATTTTATTTCTGTGATTTTTCCAAATTGTGCCCATAGTTGGAAGATGCCCAACAGAAAAACAATAATAAATACAATTCGGATAAAGCGAAACGTCATATATTTAACTGTTGGTTGCTGATTTGGTTAACCGATACTTCCATTTATTATGAAAAACCGATGGTGTTTAAGCAAGCAATTTAAGTCGAAGGGATGAACCATGCAAGAAATATTAAGTTTTAAGAATTTAATAAAATCTTAGCTTGCTTTTTCGGTCACGCTAGATCCATTTTCTATTCTGAAATCCACTTTTTACGCCCAATTAAATTTTCGTATTTTTGCGGCGAATTTAAAACGATATAAAAATTGGTAAAAGTTGGATTAGTTCAAATGTCGTGCGTGAAAGAGCCGGCCTTGAATCTTGAAAAAGCGATCACGAAAATTAAAGAAGCAGCTGCCAAAGGTGCTCAAATCGTTTGCTTGCAAGAGCTTTTTACTTCGTTGTATTTCTGCGATGTGGAAGACTACGATAATTTTAAACTGGCAGAAGCTATACCTGGCCCATCAACAGATGCATTGCAAAAAGTTGCGGCCGAATTGGGTGTTGTAATTATTGCCTCATTATTTGAAAAACGAACTCAAGGATTATATCATAATACCACGGCGGTTATCGATGCCGATGGATCTTACTTGGGTAAATATCGCAAAATGCATATTCCTGATGATCCGGCTTATTATGAGAAATTTTACTTTACGCCTGGCGATTTGGGGTATAAAGTATTTAAAACCAAATTTGCTACCCTTGGTGTATTGATTTGCTGGGATCAATGGTATCCTGAAGCGGCCCGCATTACTTCGTTGATGGGTGCAGAAATCTTATTCTATCCTACTGCTATTGGCTGGGCAACATCACAAGATGAGGCTACCAATACTGAACAATACAATGCTTGGCAAACGATTCAGCGCAGTCATTCAGTAGCTAATGGTGTACCGGTGGTAAGTGTAAATAGAGTAGGTTTTGAGCAAGACGGACTCATGAAATTCTGGGGCGGATCATTCGTAACGAATGCGTTTGGTTCATTACTGTATAAAGCTTCACATGAAGATGAAGAAGTAGCCGTTGTTGATATCGATAAAAAATCAAGCGATAGCTACCGTACCCACTGGCCGTTCCTGCGTGACCGACGTATCGATTCGTATCAGCCAATTACCAAAAGGTTTATTGACGAGGATTAGTCTACAGACTGAATGAACGCATTTTGTTGTCATGCTGAGGAACGAAGCATCTAGAGTCCAATTACGTTATCCCCAATAGCGTACTTTTGGGCAAACAGTTCCCTTCCTCGGGATGACACTTTTTATAGGCATAACCAATGTCTATGAACTATTAACTAAGAACTAATGCAACATACAAACATCCATACTAAACTTCCTTCCGGATATTCTTTCCCAGCTGAATGGGCTAAACATACGGCAACATGGCTGAGCTGGCCTCATAAAGAAGCCTCATGGCCGGGTAAAATCGATTTGATTTATCCGATTTACAGCCAGTTTATTAAAGCAGTTACTGAAGGCGAACAAGTTTGCATCAATGTAAATGATGAACAAATGAAGGCTGTTGCAACGGCTCATTTGCAAAAAGAAGGCGTTGATTTATCGAAGGTTTCTTTTTTCATTCATCCTACCAATGATGCATGGTGCCGTGATCACGGACCTGCATTTTTGATAAATCCGGAGGAAAAGAAAAAAATCATTGTTGACTGGGGCTATAATGCCTGGGGCGATAAATATCCTCCATATGATTTGGATGATGTGATTCCAACCAGAATCGCGAAACATTATGATATACCGGTATATTATCCGGGTATTGTGATGGAAGGAGGTTCGGTTGATTTTAACGGAAAAGGAACCATTTTAACCACAACGGCCTGTTTGTTAAATCAGAACCGTAACCCGCATTTAAATCAGCAGCAAATTGAAGAGTACCTGTGTACTTATTATGGTGCTGAGCAAATTTTATGGTTGGGAGATGGTATTGTTGGCGACGATACCGATGGCCATATAGATGATATCACGCGTTTTGTGAACGAAGACACCGTAGTGACCGTTGTGGAGCACGATAAAAATGATGAGAACTATCATCTGCTCAAAGAAAATTTAGATGCCCTACATAAAATGCGTTTGTTAAATGGCAAGCAACTAAATGTGGTTGAGTTGCCTATGCCTTCGGCTGTGATTTATGATGATATGCGTTTGCCGGCATCGTATGCTAATTTCTATATTTCTAATGCTGCGGTGGTGGTTCCAACCTATCGTTGTAAAAACGATGAGGCTGCATTAGATATTCTTACTCGATGTTTCCCGGATCGCAAAGTAATCGGGCTCGACTCTACAGATATCATCTGGGGATTAGGAAGTTTTCACTGCCTGAGCCAGCAAGAGCCGGCGGTTTAATAATGATAAAATTTAAATGGAAACTCCTGCAATACCTTACAAGTCATGCAGGAGTTTTTTATTTTGCTCCGGATTGTATATCCTTAATCGTTTTGTGACTGTTGGTAGAAATGATATTGTTTATGAGCAATAAAACCATGATTTTTTTAAAAAAATTACGGAACTTAATACCATAAACCTACGCTTATGAAAAAGGCATTCATTCTCGTTTTATCATTATTGTACTTATATTGCTGCTTAAATTCTTGTAAAAACAAATCAACTACGATTGAAAACAATGAGAGGCAAACGGTTATTAAAAATGAAGAAATTATCAATTCAGAGTTTCTGACTGCCGAAAAACAATCCGAACTAACACCCCAAAAGATCCTAGAAGTCCTTAAAGCGGGAAATAAAGATTATACGGAAGATAATTTGACGGTTCGGAACACTTCATTCCGAATCCGGGAAGCATCGTTAGGACAGTATCCGGGAGCTGTTGTTTTATCCTGCCTGGATTCACGTGTTCCGGTTGAGGATGTATTTCATTGTGGCATCGGTGACTTATTTGTAGCCCGGGTAGCCGGAAATATTGTAAATGAAGATATTTTGGGAAGTCTGGAATATGCCTGTAAGGTATCAGGGGCCAAAGCCATTGTTGTTTTAGGTCATGAACATTGCGGTGCTATTAAGTCGGCTATTGATAATGTGGAATTAGGAAACATCACCGCTTTGTTATCCAAGATCAAGCCCTCAGTTAACTCCCTCAACGATTTTAAAGAGGAAAAGACTTCTAAAAACCAGCAATTCGTCGAAGCAGTGTGTCATCAAAATGTTAAAAAGGCAATCGAAGATATACGAACGCTCAGTCCTATATTGAAGGAAATGGAGCAAAAAGGAGAAATCGTGATTGTAGGCGCCGAATATCACATGGAAACTGGTAAAGTTGATTTCTTTCAATAAACTACTCACACTCCCATGTGTAATAATTATTCTCTTCATCTAACTTAAAGCCGGTCTTAGGATAAAGGGTATTGCCAATGGTATTCGTTTTCATCGTTTCCAGGCTTAATCCGCCCGCTCCGGTTTTTCGGCATAAATCTTTTGCAGCGTTAATTAAGGTAATTGAAATTCCTTGTCCACGATGTTCAGGTAAAACAAACAGATCATTCAATAACCACCATTTCGTCATGCGGGTGGAAGAAAATAAGGGATACAATTGTGTGAATCCAACAGCTGTCCCATCGTCAGTTTTGGCAAGAAAAATCACCGAATCTTCATTTTTTATCCGATCTTTTATAAATAATCGTGCTTTCTCCTGATCAGGCGTCATGTTATAAAAAGCACGATAAGCTTCAAAAAGGAATGTAACTTCATCGATATGAAGAAGAAATGCTTTTGTAATCTGCATGTAATCAAGTAGTTTTAAGTAATTTTATAAATAAAAATCGACATTAGTTTGAATAAATAATAGTTATCTTTGCGCTCTCAAAAAATCAGAACCAGATTCGAGGTTAAACAATGAGTGATGCTATAAAACACGAGTGCGGAATCGCACTCATCCGATTAAGAAAACCCCTAACTTATTATCAGGAAAAATACGGCTCCGCGCTTTATGGTTTAAATAAGCTTTACCTTATGATGGAAAAGCAAGTAAACCGTGGACAGGATGGTGCCGGTATTGCAACTATCAAACTTGATATTGAACCTGGTAATCGTTATATCAGTCGTCATCGTTCTACTTCTTCAAGAGCAGTTAACGAAATCTTTGAATATGTACTGGGCAAATTTGCTGAAGTACATCGTAAAGATCCTGAACTGATGAATGATGTACAGTGGCTGAAAGAAAACGTAAGCTTTTTAGGTGAAGTGCTGATGGGCCACCTGCGTTACGGTACGCATGGTAAAAACAGCATTGAAAACTGTCATCCTTTTCTTCGTCAAAACAACTGGATGACCCGTAACCTGGTTGTTGCCGGTAACTTTAACATGACAAATGTTGATGAGCTGTTGCTTCAATTGTACGAGTTAGGACAACATCCTAAAGAACGTGCCGATACAGTTACCGTATTGGAGAAAATTGGCCACTTTTTGGATGATGAAAACCAAAAACTTTTCGATCATTTTAAGAAAAAAGGACACAGTAACATAGCGATCTCTCATTTAATTGCCGATCATTTGGATGTAGCTAATATACTTACCCGCTCAGCCAAAACCTGGGATGGTGGTTATACCATTGCTGGGATGATGGGCCATGGTGATGCCTTTGTGATGCGAGATCCGAATGGTATTCGTCCGGCGTTTAAATACATTGATGACGAAGTTATTGTAGTTGCCTCTGAGCGACCTGCGATACAAACAGCCTTCAATGTTCCTATGGAAGATATTGATGAAGTGTCTCCTGGGCACGCACTTATCATTAAGAAAGATGGTTCTTATACAGAAACTATGTTCCGTGAGCCAGCTAAACGTGCTTCATGCTCATTTGAGCGGATTTATTTCTCACGCGGCAGTGATACTGATATCTATCGCGAACGTAAACAATTGGGTAAATTGGTAATCCCTGATATTCTTGAATCAGTGAATAATGATATTAAGAATACGGTTTTCTCCTTTATTCCTAATACTGCAGAGGTAGCATTTTACGGAATGGTAGAAGGAATACACGACCACATTCGTGATTTCCAAAAAGATCAACTTCTGAAAAATAAAAACATAAGTTCTGCTGAGCTGGATGAATTGTTTAGTTTGAAACCTAGGGTTGAGAAAATAGCCATTAAGGATGCCAAGTTGCGTACATTTATCACTCAGGATTCAGATCGTAATGATTTGGTAAACCATGTGTATGATGTTACTTATGGTGTAATTAAACCCGGAATTGATAATTTGGTTGTGGTTGATGATTCAATTGTGAGAGGTACCACCCTTAAACAAAGTATCATTCGTATTTTGGATCGTCTTGGTCCTAAAAAAATCATTATCGTTTCTTCAGCCCCTCAAATTCGTTATCCTGACTGTTACGGTATTGATATGAGCCGTATGGGGGAGTTCGTTGCTTTTCAGGCAGCAGTTTCTTTGTTAAAGAAAAGCGGCAGAGAATATATTATTCATGAAGTGTACGACAAATGTAGAGAGCAAGCTCATTTACCGAAAGAGGAAGTAAAAAATTATGTAAAAGAGATATATGCTCCATTTACATATGATGAAATTTCGCAGGAAGTTGCTCGAATTGTAACTCCGACAGGTATAAATGCTGAAGTAGAAGTGATTTATCAAACACTTGAAAATCTGCATGCTGCTTGTCCTGATCACACAGGCGATTGGTATTTCTCAGGAGATTATCCAACTCCGGGTGGTAACAAAGTAGTAAGCAGGGCATTTATGAACTTTGTAGAAGGTAGAAATCAGCGAGCATACGCTTAATTTCACAGAAGTAAGTATAAAGAAACAAGAGCCAGTAACATGACAGCTGATTTGTCATGTTACTGGCTCTTGGTCTTATGATCCTTTGCTCTTGTGTCTTGATACTTATGTCTTGACTCTGAATAATCAGTGTGGCGAATGTAAGCCTACTTTATTTCCTTCAGTGTCAGAAAAGAAGGCATAAAATCCATATTCCGGTGAAATAATCGTTTTAGGAACCAATACCGAACCACCATTTTCTACAACTTTACCCAATGTATTACTCAAATCGTCTCCACAGCTTAAATAGATTAAGCTGCCCTTAGTGCAGGGTTCGTATCCTTTTCCTGATACAATTGCCCCGGAAACACTTCCTGCTTCACTTGGAAAAAATCCCATTCGATTTTCTCCCATTATCATATCATACATTTCAATTTCCAGAATAGTTGAGTAGAATTTGCGTGCGCGTTCAAAATCTGAAACAGGGATTTCAAACCAATTGATAGCGTGTTGAGGCATCGTCATAGTAGTTGATTTAGGAGTGTGAATTAAAGTTAATGAAAAAAGTCCATAGTCGATGGTTCAAGGCTTATGAAAGATGGGAGATTTGAAGAGGACGATACAAGAACTATGGACTACTTCCATAGTTTATGGACTCTAAATCTAAACGTGCTTTAAAATAACAGGTATTAGCAAGCGAAATACAGCGTATCCAATAATAACAACTCCTGCAACTCTGTTGAGCCAAAGAATATGGTTTTCGTTAATGTGACTTCTGTACTTACTTACAAAGTACGATTTTGATACGTCTGAACTCAGAATGGTTATGGAGGTAGCGCCTAGAAAACCTATCAGTTCTGTTTGATTATATGATTCAGTGAATTTGGTAGCGATAGTAATCCAATAAAGTAGCATGATTGGATTGAGTACACACATCAGAAAACCTTTAAAAAAATAAGCTGTGTTTCTTAGGATTTTGGTAGGCTCATTAGATATAGTGACCTTTCTGATGATATAGTATAGTCCAATTCCTAAAAGAAACAATCCTCCAACTATTGAAATAAGTTGTCGATATTGATCTTCAAATGCAACCAATATACTGAAAATGACAGCTAGGCTGATATAAATAAGATCACCAAGAAAAACTCCAAAAGAAAAGTAGATCCCTGAACGGAAACCGCGACTGATGCTGATTTTCAACAAGGAAAAAAATGTAGGTCCGGTTAAAAGAGAAAGAATAAATCCTACAATAATTCCTGTAGCAATAGCTGTCAACATTCGTGCTTGATTCTGTGATGGTTCTCGTAAAAATCTAACTTATGAAGTTAAAAGCCAAATTTTTTCTCTTTAATTTGCGCTCCCAAAACATAAGTGGTTATTAATGAAGCGTCCTGAGTTCAATGATATTTTTATGCATCTGGCATCTGAGCTGTCAAGCCGGTCACATTGCGTTAAAGCACAGGTAGGTGCAGTGCTTACAAAAGATACTCGAATTATTTCAATCGGCTATAACGGCCCACCAGCAGGTACGCATAATTGTGATGAAGAATGGCCGGAAACCGGTTGTCCTGGTGATTCACGAGGGAGTTGTTCATTGGCGGTTCACGCAGAAGAAAATGCAATTTTATACGCCGTTAAAAATGGTGCATCTTTGGAGGGTTCAACGTTGTACACTACCTTATCTCCTTGTTTGCCTTGTGCTCGGCTGATATTTACTTCAGGGATCAAAAAAGTAATCTACAAAAAATCATATGCTCATTATAAAGGATTGACCTCCGATGAAGGTGTTGATTTCCTGACAAAATTTGGAGTTGAGGTTACTAAATACGTTGCTGGTAAATAATTGTGTTTTTGAGATATTCATATTGAGCTTGGTAAAAGCGTTTTTTGTTAGGAAAAATGGCGACTAAGCTCAATTTACAAATTTCAAATTCGAACTCTTCAAATTCCTCAAAATCCATATCTTTGCGCATGCTGGAAAAAATTATTATCCTCGATTTTGGTTCTCAGTTCACTCAATTAATTGCCCGCAGAGTTAGAGAACTCAATGTTTACTGTGAGATTCATCCCTACAATCATCTTCCTGAATTCGACGAAACCGTTAAGGGAGTAATTCTATCAGGTTCACCGCATTCAGTTCGTGAAGAAAATGCTCCTGGAATTGATCTATCACTAATTCTCAACAAGTTTCCTGCGTTAGGAGTTTGTTATGGTGCTCAATACCTGGCTCAAAGTTTGGGCGGAAATGTTTTACCGTCAAAAACTCGCGAGTACGGAAGGGCTAATTTAAGTACCATTAATAATGACCATGAATTGCTTAAAGGCTTAACCGACAATTCACAGGTTTGGATGTCGCATGGTGATACTATTACAGAAGTAAGAGAAGATTTCGAAATAATTGCCAGCACCGATAACGTGCGTGTAGCTGCATTTCATATTAAAGGAACTCAAACTTACGGAATTCAGTTCCATCCGGAAGTAACTCACTCTTTAGAAGGTAAGTTATTGCTTGATAATTTCCTGGTTCAGGTTTGTGGTTGTAAACAAAATTGGACTCCAAATTCATTCATTGAAACTACTATTCATGATCTTAAAGAAAAGATCGGAAATGACAAGGTAGTGCTTGGTCTTTCAGGCGGAGTTGATTCAACGGTTGCAGCGGTATTATTGCACCAGGCTATTGGCAAAAACCTCTATTGTATTTTTGTAGATAACGGATTGCTTCGTAAAGATGAGTTTGCTAGTGTGTTGAAACAATACGAAGGAATGGGACTAAATGTTAAAGGTGTTGATTCGAAAGATCGTTTCTATAGCCAATTAGCCGGAGTCTCTGATCCTGAGTTGAAACGTAAAGCCATTGGTCGTGTATTCATTGAGGTGTTCGACGATGAAGCTCATCAAATTGAAGATGTAAAATGGTTAGGTCAAGGAACGATTTATCCTGACGTTATTGAATCGGTTTCAGTAAAAGGACCTTCTGCAACTATTAAGTCACATCATAACGTTGGTGGTTTACCTGATTTTATGAAATTGCAAGTAGTTGAGCCTTTGCGTTTACTCTTTAAAGATGAGGTTCGCAGAGTAGGTAAATCGCTTGGGATCTCTGATCAATTGTTAGGTCGACACCCTTTCCCTGGTCCGGGTTTGGCTATTCGTATTCTCGGAGATGTTACTCCTGAAAAAGTAGCTATCTTACAGCATGCAGATTCAATTTATATTGAAAACTTACGTTCTTCAGGTTGGTACGACAAAGTTTGGCAAGCAGGAGCTATTTTCCTACCGGTTCATTCAGTAGGAGTGATGGGAGATGAGCGTACTTACGAAAACGTAATATGTCTTCGTGCTGTTGAATCGGTTGATGGTATGACTGCTGACTGGAGTCACCTTCCGTATGAATTACTAGCTAAAATCTCGAATGAGATCATTAATAACGTAAAAGGAATTAACCGCGTAGTTTATGACATCAGTTCAAAACCGCCTGCAACCATTGAATGGGAATAGGTTTTCCAGACTTCTTTTATTAGCCCTTGCCTTTTTTGTTGTTTCATGTTCAAAAAAGGTGAGTGCACCTACTAAAAGTCCTGTTGTAAAATCGGAAACAAAAGTGGATTCATCATCTTTTGAAGATAAAACCAAAACTGCAGCGATGAAACGTAAGTCAAATCCTGTACCGGTTATTTCACTGTTGTTGCCTTTTAATCTCAATAATATTGATGTTGAATCGGTAAATAATAAAAAAGACCTTCAAAACTCAAGTATAGCCCTCGATTTTTATCAGGGCTTTCGTATGGGGGTTGATTCAGCTACTAAAGCAGGTTCAAAGATTAAATTGCAGGTCTTTGATACAAGAGATGATGCCAGTGAAGTGAGGCGTTTAGCACAGAGCCCGGCAGTAGTGAACAGTAACTTAGTTATAGGTCCTGTTTACCCTTCCGAAATTTCTGTAATTAGCCCGATAACTAAAGAAAATGAGCAGTTTTTTGTTTCGCCTTTATCGCCTAAGGTGACGATCAGTAATAACCCTTTCCTAATCATGCCGAACAGTCCGCTGGATGTTCATGCAAAACGGGAGGCTGAATTTATTATTGAAAAATTTGAAGCAAAACGTATTGTTTTAATAAAAGATTCGGCCGGATTTGATTCCAAATTTGTGGATTCATTCAAAAAAGAGGTTGATGAATTAAGTGTTGGGGTAGGCGTTTCTGAGTTTCGCATCGGAAGTAATAATTTCTCAGGAATTCGTAGCGTATTGGTGAAAGGTGCAAACAATATTCTTGTTATTGCTTCATCCAATAAATCATTTTGGTTGGATCTGATCAAGTTTGTAAATGCTAATTCTTCAAATTATCAGTTTACATTATTTGCTTATCCCGGCTTTGATAAGTTAGCAACTTCTATTGGGCTTTCAACAGTTGAAAAGGCAAACGTATATTTTACGTCATCCTTTCATGTCGATAAGCATGATCCTGCAAATGTGGGCTTTTTTGAAAAGTATAAATCAATATATGCTGCAGATGCCAACGAATATGCAATAAAAGGGTTTGATATTGGTTTTTACTTTGCGCGTTTGTTAGGCACTAATAAAAATAATTTCGCTCAAAATGTAGGGAAGTTTTACAGTGGTGTTCATAATAACTTTCAGTTTGTCAAAACTCCAAACGGATATCTCAATCAAAGCCTCAAAATATTGAAAGTCCAAAACGGACACATTACCGAACAACGATGAGATTTGAGAATCAGCTGCGAATTGCCGTTGAAATTATCAACGAGTATGGATTTGAAATGCCCTTGGCAAAGTTCCTGGCGAATTACTTTCGTAAGAACAAGCAGATGGGTTCCAAGGATCGGAAAACGGCATCAACGCTTTTGTATTCCTATTTCAGAGTTGGTAAATCATTAGAAGGAGCAAGCCCGGAAGATAAAATTCTTTCGGGTCTTTTCCTTTGTAATAACGAGCCCAACGCTTTGTTAGCTCATTACAAACCCGATTGGAATGATAAGATGTGTCTTTCAATTGAGGAAAAGTTTAAGTTCGTTCATGCTGCTTTTGAACAATTTGACCCTAAACAACTATTTCCTTTTACAGCGCATCTGTCCATTTCAATAGATCAGAACGCCTTTGTTGCCGCTCAATTAGAGCAACCTAAATTATTCATCCGCATCCGAAAGGGTAGGGTAAATGAGGTGAAAGAACGCATGGTAGCTGAACAGATTGAATTTGAAATAGTAAATGAAAACTGTTTTTCTTTAAAAAATGCTACCAAAATTGATCATTTGTATGAAGGTTCAAGCAATAAACCTTTTGAGGTACAAGATTACAGTTCGCAGCTTACCGGTACTTACTTCAACCCTGCTAAATGGGAAAAATGGTGGGATTGCTGCGCCGCTTCAGGTGGAAAATCACTCATGCTGTTTGATCAGGAACCGGGTATAAAACTGTTGGTTTCTGATATAAGAGAAAGCATTCTGGATAATCTGGATGAACGTTTTAAGGCTGCTGGTATTAAAGGGTACCAACGTAAGGAGCTCGATTTGCTTAAGAACTTAGATCCGTATTTGCCCGGTCGTGAATTTGATGGGATTGTTTTAGATGCACCGTGCAGTGGCTCAGGAACCTGGGGGCGAACTCCTGAAATGATTTCTGCTTTTGAAGAAAGCAAAATTGAATGGTTTAGTACTCTTCAAAAGAAAATTGCCACAAATGTGGCCAAATGGTTAAAACCTGGTAAGCCACTTATCTACATAACCTGTTCGGCTTTTAAAGAAGAAAACGAAGCAGTTGTTGAATACATTCAAACTGAGTTAGGTTTTCAGTTGGATAAAATGGAAGTCTTAAAAGGATATGAACACACTGCTGATACCATGTTTGTAGCAAGACTGATTAAGAAAGAAGTATTGTCTTCAATTTAAATACTACTCTTTAAATTAATCGCTCGGTTATCGTTTTTTAATAGAAAATGCTTCCAGTATTCCTTTAGTGTTTCGCAATAATTGAAAATTACGCACATGAGTGTTTGGCTTGGAATAGGCGAAATTCTCTTTAATTGTTAATCGCAATAATTTCGAATTTGCTAGTTTGATCATTTCTTCAGAAATTTTCACAGAATTCTTATGAATTTGAAGAAAAAATGAAAAGAACTACTAAAAAGCATAGGACTTGCAGCAGGCTCAGTAGCCATTAGTGGCAGTGCTGCTTTTGCTGGGGAACAAAAACAAAAAATGAAACGGGTCTTACATATTGCGCATATTACCGATGTGCACATGCGCCCTGAGTATGATGCTCCCAACCGCTTTCGCAAATGCATGGAAGAAATTAAAAAGCATAAGGTTGATTTCTTTCTTAATGGCGGTGATACCATTTTTGCGGCAGATTATGGTAATATTACCCGTGAACGGGTAAATGAGCAATGGGCCATATGGAAGAAATTGAGGACTGAACTCAATGCTTATGAAGTACATAGTTGTTTGGGGAATCATGATATGTGGTGGGCCGCTCCCGACAAACAGGATACCATGTATGGGAAAGATCATGTTGTTAAGCAACTGAGTATACCAAATCGCTATTATAGTTTTGATAAGCAAGGATGGCATTTCGTTATTCTGGATAGCAATAATAAAAATGCCGGGGCATTGGATGATGATCAGCGTAAATGGTTGGAAGAAGGCCTTGCAAAATTACAAGCAGGCACACCTGTTATTTGTTTTAGCCATTATCCAATATTGGCTGTATGTACGATTCTTGAGGGGGGCAATCATACTGATTCGAAATACATTAGTGAATTGTTTTATAAACACAAGGATAAAAAAATTACTTGTTTGAGTGGCCACATTCATTTGCAGGATGAAGCGGAGTATAATGGAGTTCAGTATTTCTGTAATGGCGCATTAAGTGTTTTTTGGTGGGAAGAAGGGGATAAGGAATCAGCTGGGAAATCGTATTACAAACAAACACCTCCGGGATATGCTATTATTGATTTGTTTGAAGATGGTTCTGTAACTAATCAATATATTGCTCATGGCTTTTAATTGATGGTAAAATAAAATGGAGTCGCAGAAGAATATTAGGTTGATTCTGTGCGACTTTGTTTTAGCAAGTTAAAGTTGAGGAGGCAATCTGCTACTAGTTGGTATTGATTGTAGGTTCTTCGGGATAAAAATTGATAGGAAATAAATAGCCTATAACATTGACCGTTTTTCCATCGTATTCGCCTGGTTGCACTTTTCCTAAATGTGAGGATTCTTTATCGACTTCAGTCTGAATCTTTTTTCTGCTTTCAGCATCGTAACCCATTACTTGATTGAAAATGGATCCATCTTTGCCAAAGCATATGCTGAGTGTAAGGCGTGCTCCGGTAACTTTGTTTAATGGTATTTTATCTTCTTTGGCTTTAGCGTCCAGTGCCTGTTTTCTGATTGCCTGTGATTTTGCGATTCGCTCCACAATTGGGGTGATCAAATTCTTGTTAAGAACATCATTTATTTCCAGTTGCTCAGTTTTATCTCCAACAATTAACAAAGGTTTTTTATCTACATCATCAATATTCATCGTATCAGTATATATTAACCTGATATGAAGTTTATCTTTCAATATATTTTTTGATTGTTTGTCGCCCAAAGCAGCCGCGTGCTGAAATAATTCGATTGCTTTTTCTTTTTCTCCTTCTTGATAAGTTAAAGAGGCCAAATTAAACAAGGCATCCAAATGATTTGGATTTATTGCAAGTACTTTTTGAAAGCCTTCGATTGCTTTACTGATATGTTGTTGATCATATTCAGTCAAAGCAGCATTATATAAGCTATCGGCTGTAGTTGAGTTCTGCGCATTTGCAAACTGTGTAAATACGATTAATAAAAGAAGGCTGATGAGCGTTTTAATCATAGGAGCTAAATTAGTCAATTTTAGTGTAAGGGTTTAACCTATAATTAATTTCGCTAATTTAGCGGATAAATAAACCTTAATCTTAGAAATTCTTCTCCAAGCCCGAAATGAGGATTAGCAGAAGTTCTGAAAGGTTGAACGTTATAGCTTACTTCTGTTTTGATTTTTTGAGGTAAGATGTAACCAAAACCGCTGGTTAATCTGTATCGGTTGACTATAATGTCACTTGAGCTTCCTGTCAGGTTGTCAAATGCTTCGGCTGATAAATTAAAATAAGCCGTGTTCGGAGCCATAATGGGATGATTAACGGGAATAGTTGCCCCTAATTGAAATCTCAATCGAACACTGTTTTTGCTCTGTAATCCGCTTAAATACCGTTGTTCCAAACGGAGAAACTGGCTTAATAAAACACGTTTTAAAATTGGAAATCCATACCGAATGCCATTATAAACTCTAATTTCATTGGTATTCCTTTCACCGGGTTCATCAGTATAAAACCATGCTACATCAGCTATTGCGGTTAATTGAGGAGTTATTTTGTAGCCAATCGAACTTCCCAACATATAAGTGTCTTGCTTTAGTCCATTTACGGTTAGGCGCGAACTCAGATCAGTTGTTAAAATCCATTTTGGGGTGAATTTATACTGCAAGGAACCATCGGTCCATACTTGATTTTGCTGGGCAAAGGCTGATAACGATGATGTTAACAATGAAATAAATAGAAAGTAACCTTTTGATTTCAAAACAGGAGATGGGTAAAAAGAAACAGTCCTGAAAAACTCAGGACTGTTAGGTTGTAAATTTATGCTTCATCGCGTGGTGCCATGTTGTGATACACAGCATTCACATCATCATCTTCTTCAAGTTTGTCGATCAATTTTTGAACTTCAGCTTCTTGTTCAGGAGTAACTTCTTTAAAAGTAGTTACGAAACGCTCAAATTCAGAACTGATGATATTCAATCCTTTTTCTTCCAATGCTTTTTGCATCTTACCAAAATCTTCAAATTCTGTAGTGATGGTAATCTCGTTTTCATCCAGGAAAACTTCTTCAGCACCAAAGTCAATGAGCTCGAATTCTAATTCTTCAACATCCTGACCTTCAGCAGCCACACGGAATACGGCTTTGCGTTCAAAAATAAAGTTTAATAAACCTGAAGTTCCCAAACTTCCACCTGAACGAGTGATATAACTTCTTACGTTTCCAACAGTACGATTGATGTTGTCGGTAGAGGTTTCCACTAAAATGGCAACCTTATGAGGTCCGTAACCTTCATAAACGATTTCCTCGTAGTTAGAAGTATCTTTGTCAGTAGCACGTTTAATGGCTGCTTCAATACGATCTTTAGGCATGTTTGCACCTTTTGCATTTTGCATAATTACGCGCAAACGTGCATTCGAGTCAGGGTTAGGTCCGCCGGCTTTAACAGCAATTACAATATCTTTTCCGATACGGGTAAACAGCTTCGCCATTTTTCCCCAACGTTTCATCTTGCCTGCTTTTCTTGCTTCAAATGCTCTTCCCATTATTATATGTAGCTTTTACTTTTGTTTTAAGATTTCAAAATTACTGAAACCCCACAATTTTCAAAATTTTAATACTTGTATTCTAGAGGCCGGTATTACTTCTAAATAATTTTATCGCGATAGCTAATAAAATAACACCAAAAGCTTTACGTAATATTTCAACACCGGCTTTCCCTAATAATGCTTCAAGTCTTTTTACATTCTTGAGCACGAAATAAACAAACATCATATTGATAACAATACCAATAATGATATTTATAGTTTGATATTCAGATTTAAGGGAAAGTAGAGTAGTCATTGTTCCTGCTCCGGCAATTAACGGAAATGCCAGAGGAACAATAGAAGCAGTTTCGGGCAATTGATCTTTAAAAAAATGAATTCCCAAGACCATCTCCATCGCAATAAAAAAGATTACCAATGAACCGGCAATCGCAAAAGATTTTACATCAACCCCAATAATATTTAATAACTGTTGTCCTACAAAAAGAAAAAGAATCATCAATATCATGGCAACCATGCTGGCTTTTTCGGATTCGATGTGGCCAACTCGATTACGAAGTTCAATAACAACTGGTATAGAGCCTAAAATATCAATGATCGCAAACAGGATCATTGTCACAGAGATGATTTCTTTGATAGATATTTCCATAAATAAATTTGTGTGGCAAAGATAACGGAATAACTAAAATTATTATTGATAGGATTTTAACTAATAGAAAAAGGCTCCGATCTCGAAGCCTTTTCTATTAGTTAGTTTTCTTAATTATTTTGCTGTTGGCTTAAATGCTAATGCTCTGTATAAATAGAATACTATATGTACAATAGCAAATATTAATGAGAATGAGTAGAGAACCGTATCATCACTTGTCGCTGTCAGGCGATGAGTAATAGCTACACCAATTAATAATACCGCAAGTGCAAGTCCTATCCATGAAACAGTTTTGTTGGATGTGTTTAGTGTTTCAATTTTATTATCCGACAAAACACTGTTTTTCATTCCAAATGATAAGTAAACGTTTACACCAATTATCATCCATACAATTAAACGGATCCAGGTATCTAATGGTAGGAATACCATCATAAATAAACAAGTTGCTACGCCTAAAATAGGAATCAATGGAACTAATGGCGTTTTAAATGAACGTGGAGCATCAGGCATTTTTTTACGCATTACAATAATACCTATGCAAACCAAAATGAACGCGAATAAAGTTCCGATACTGGTCATTTCACCAACAACACGTGCAGGAACAAAAGCCGCGAACAAACTCACAAATAACATGAATAACAAGTTGTTTTTTGATGGAGTACGGAACCTGGTGCTTACGTCAGAAAATACTTTCGGAACTAAACCATCTTTACTCATAGAGAAGAATACGCGTGATTGTCCCATTAACATCACCAGTATTACTGAAGAATATCCAGCCAAAATGGCTAAAATGATGGCTTTGTTTAACCATGGGAATGCTGGTTCAATTATACCTGCTGAATTTTTGGTTCCCATATGATCAATTGCTACCGCTACCGGGGCAATACCATCCTGGCCTTTAAATGATAGGTAGCTAGTCACACCAGTCATTACATGTGCAAATAAGATATAAAGCACTGTGCAGATTAGGAGAGAAACCAAAATACCAATTGGCATATCACGTTTCGGGTTTTTAGCTTCTTGTGCAGCCGTTGATACTGCGTCAAAACCTATGTAGGCAAAGAATACAATTGCTGCAGCACGTACGATTCCGCTAAATCCAAATTCACCAAATGTTCCGGCGTTATGAGGTACATAAGGAGTGTAATTCTCCGTTTTGATGTAGGCCCAACCCAGTGCAATAAAGATTAAGACAACGGAAACTTTCAATAGAACTATTATACCATTTACTGTAGCAGATTCTTTTGTTCCTTTTATTAAGATTAAAGACATTACTACTACAATGAAAACAGCTGGGAAGTTTACAAATCCGGTAACTATTGATCCATCCGCAAGTGAAGCTGTATCAAATGGCGACATTGTCATTGAGGCTGGTAAATGGATATTATAATAATCAAGGAATTTAACCAAATACCTGCTCCAACTAATAGAAACTGTTGCCGCTCCTACAGCATATTCAAGCACAAGGTCCCATCCAATTACCCAAGCAATAAACTCACCCATAGTAGCATACGAATACGTGTAGGCACTACCTGCTACCGGTATCATGGAAGCAAACTCAGCATAACATAAACCCGCAAACGCGCAACCAATAGCTGCAATAACAAATGAAATGGTAATAGCTGGTCCTGCGTTATTTGCTGCAGCTCCTCCTGTAATTGAAAATAATCCAGCACCAATGATGGCACCAATACCTAAAGCTACCAGGTGATAGCTTGTTAAGGTACGTTTCAGAGAGTGTTCTCCGACCGCATTGGCCTCACTAAGAAGGGCTTCTAATGGTTTTCTAAACTTCATGATTAGTAAAAAGTTGCTATAATTGAATTAAAGGTTAATTTTTCAAACCTAATTAAATTTCGCAGAAACCAAAAAAGGAATCCTAATAAAAGATTCCTTTTTTGGTAATTCTCGAAAGATTATTTGGTTGTTGTTGTGTCCTGCTTAAAACTTACAGTATCAGTTTTGGTTATGCCAGCTGAGTCAATAGTTCTAATTTTGAGTTCTTTACGAATTTTAACCTGATTAGATTGCGTTTCCATGTTGCTGCCTTTTGATGCAATATGCGGAGCAATGACTAATGAAACAATCGACATCAATTTAATAAGGATGTTCATTGATGGACCTGATGTGTCTTTGAAAGGATCACCTACAGTATCACCGGTTACGGATGCCTTATGAGGTTCAGAGCCTTTGTAAAACATCTCTCCATTTATATTTACACCTTTTTCAAATGATTTTTTAGCATTGTCCCAGGCTCCACCCGCATTACTTTGGAACATGCCCATTAATACTCCCGAAACTGTTACACCTGCCAGCGTTCCTCCCAATACTTCCGGTCCGAAAATAAAACCAATAATAACCGGAACAATTAGCGCAATGGCGCCAGGAAGAATCATTTCACGAATCGAAGCTTCAGTAGAGATGGCTACGCATTTTTCGTATTCAGGTTGAGCTTTGTGCTCCATGATGCCAGGGATTTCACGGAACTGACGACGAACTTCCTGAACCATGGCCATCGCCGCTCTTCCTACGGCTGATATACAAAGAGAAGAGAAGATAAACGGAATCATTCCTCCGATAAATAAACCGGCTAAAACGTCGGCCTTGTAGATATCAATTGTATGAATACCGGCCACCCCAACAAAAGCTGCAAATAAGGCTAATGATGTTAAGGCTGCAGAAGCAATTGCGAAACCTTTACCTGTTGCAGCGGTAGTGTTTCCTACAGCATCTAAATTATCAGTACGGCCGCGAACTTCTTTAGGTAAACCACTCATCTCTGCTATACCACCGGCGTTATCAGCAATCGGGCCGAATGCATCAATTGAAAGTTGCATAGCTGTTGTAGCCATCATTCCCGCTGCGGCGATCGATACACCGTATAAGCCTGCGAAATAATAGGAACCGTATATACCTGCAGCTAAAACAATGATGGGCATAACAGTCGATTGCATACCAACAGCCAAGCCTCCGATAATATTTGTGGCATGACCAGTTGATGATTGCTGAACAATTGAATTAACCGGGCCTCTGCCCATTGCGGTATAGTATTCAGTGATGAGACTCATTAATGTACCTACAACCAGTCCAACAATGATGGACATATACACATCGTGAGGAGTGAAAGCTTGTGTGCCTCTTAGTACCATTGTTTCCGGTAAAAGAAAATGTACCGCAAAATAGGAAACGATGGCGGTAAAAATTATCGATGACCAGTTACCCAGGTTCAAGGCTTTTTGTACACTATCCGTTTCATTTTTGATGCGTACAAACCAGGTTCCTACGATAGAGAATATCAAACCAATACCGGCAATCAACATCGGCAGCAGGATAGGGGCAATGCCACCAAAATGATCCTTAGAATCTATCTCCTGGCCTAAAACCATAGTGGCAAGCATGGTTGCTACATATGAACCGAAAAGATCGGCCCCCATACCTGCAACATCACCTACGTTATCACCTACGTTATCTGCAATAGTGGCAGGGTTACGCACGTCATCTTCTGGAATTCCGGCTTCTACTTTTCCAACTAAATCGGCACCTACATCGGCAGCTTTAGTATAGATACCTCCACCAACACGAGCGAACAATGCTATCGATTCAGAGCCTAAAGAGAAACCTGTCAGTACTTCAATGGCTGTTCTCATTTCAACACCGGTAATTGAAGCACCTGCAGGAACGAAATATTTATAGAAAACAATGAATAAACTTCCTAAACCTAATATTGCCAGGCCAGCTACCCCTAGTCCCATTACAGAACCTCCGGTAAATGAAACTTTGAGGGCTTTTGCCAAACTTGTACGTGCCGCTTGTGTGGTACGTACGTTTGCTTTTGTTGCTACTTTCATTCCGATGTAACCAGCAGTAGCTGAAAATACAGCACCAATTAAAAAAGCAATTGCAATGATAGGACTAGAGTGAACAGGATGCTCAGCCGTCCCTTTCATTGTTCCTGAAAAACCCAATAACACACCGGCTATGATGGCATAATAACTAAGTATTTTCCATTCAGCACGAAGAAATGCCATTGCTCCATCCGCAATGTGTCCCGATAGCTCGATCATGTTTGCATCTCCGGCATCTTGTTTTGCTACCCAGGCTCTTTTAGCAGCCATTGATATCAATCCCACAATGCCAAAAAGCGGAATCATGTAAATTAAATTGTTGTAAAAAAAGTTCATAAATTTTCTATTGATTTAATATCTCTAACGCCTAAAATACTTTTAGAGAAGTTAATATTCAAATAAATTTTATGAAGTGAAGTAATACTTGTATTTGATGTTTAATGTAACTAAATCGATTGGTTCATAAATCCTTGATATAAGCGGGTGTTTTTTGCTACTGCTTAATTTTAATTTTATACATTGCGGTTTAATCAACCTAATTTAATTTTATGGATCAAACTTTGACTGAATCTTCAAATCCAATTCTTTTAGAGGAAACAGGTTTGAAGCGTGAACTTGGACTGTTTGATTCTACCATGATTGTGGTGGGGTCAATGATAGGTTCGGGTATTTTTATTGTAACCAGTGATATTTCACGTTTGTTGGGCTCACCTTTTTGGATTCTCTTCGTTTGGCTTTTAACAGGTGTAATTACCCTTATGGCAGCATTAAGTTACGGAGAGTTGGCCGGAATGATGCCAAAGGCCGGTGGTCAATATGTGTATTTACGAGAAGCCTATAATAAGCTAATTGGATTTCTTTTCGGCTGGACAACGTTTGCAGTTATTCAAACCGGAACTATTGCCGCTGTTGCTATTGCGTTTGCCAAATATACTGGTGTTCTATTGCCTGATTTAATTAATGATAATCCAGTGTTCCATTTGGGTAGATTAGCATTATCCAGTCAACAGTTTTTAGGGGTTGCACTGATAGCATTGTTAACTTTTATAAATCTTTATGGGGTTAAAAATGCTAAAATAATTCAAGGTGTTTTTACAGTGGCAAAAATCGTTTCTTTATTAGGACTAATTGTTTTGGGTCTTGCTTTCGGTTTAAATTCTGATGCGTTCCATTTTAATTTTTCTAATTTCTTTGCTACGCCATTCCAAACGATAACCGATAAGCATAGTTCCATATTGGAAGTAGTAAAACTTTCAGGATGGTCGTTAATTGGTGCGATCGGGGGGGCTTTGGTAGGCTCATTATTCTCATCAGATGCCTGGAATAACATTACCTATACTGCCGGGGAAGTGAAAAATCCGAAACGTAATATTCCGTTGAGTTTATTTTTCGGAACGCTGATCGTAACGGTATTGTATATTTTAGCGAATGTGGCTTATTTAGCCTTATTGCCGGTAAATGGAAATCCTGCAGGTACCGATGTACTATCAAGAGGAATTATGTTCGCCACTAATGATCGGGTAGCTACTGCCGGAGCAGAAATTATTTTCGGTAGTGCAGCCGTTATTATTATGGCTGTTCTGATTATGGTTTCCACTTTTGGATGTAACAATGGACTTATTATGGCTGGATCGCGCTTGTATTATGCAATGGCTAAGGATCGTTTATTCTTTAAACAGGCTGAGACTTTAAATGATAAAGGGGTTCCTGCCTTCGGATTGATTATTCAAGGGGTATGGGCCTCTGTTCTATGTTTTTCAGGAAAATACAATGAGCTACTTGATTATGTAATTTTTGCAGTACTGATTTTCTACTCGTTAACCATAGCAGGAATTTTTATATTGCGTAAAAAACAACCTAATGCAGAAAGGCCTTATAAAGCCTTTGGTTATCCGGTTTTACCGGCATTATATATCCTTTTAGCAGGTTCAATTTGTATTGATTTATTAGTTGTGAAGCCTCAAACCAGCTTTATAGGATTAGCAATAGTATTGACCGGAATTCCGGTTTATTATCTTTCAAAGAAAAATTAAGAAAATTAAATATTTTTTTTATTTTTATTGCTCGGTCACTTTAACAGGTGGTTAAAGTTTCCTTTTTGAATTGATTGAAATAGTAAAACCGACTTTTCCAAATTAAAACAGGTTAGCCATTTACTTTTTAATGATTCTACCTAAAATGTTCAATTTTTAATAATTAATAATGAAAACAGGAAAAGTTAAATTTTTTAATGAGTCTAAGGGTTATGGATTTATTAAAGGCGACGAAGGCAACGAGATCTTCGTTCACGTTACAGGTCTTATCGACAAAGTTCGTGAGAATGACGATGTAACTTACGAAGTTGCCCAAGGCAAAAAAGGATTAAATGCAGTGGACGTAAGGTTAGCTTAAGATATATTTAGTGTTTTTTTGCTTTAATGGGAGGTTGTTGATAAAACAAACTCCCATTTTGTTTTTAAACGACTTCAGCCACTACAAATGTACTGCCACCAACAAATACCAAATCATGGGCTTGAGCGGCTGTTTGTGCAGCTTTTAAGGCATCCTTAACAGAAGAGAATAGAATTCCTTTTAATCCGTGCTCACGGGCAAGTGTGCTGAGTTCCTCTGCATCCATACCTCTCGGAATATCCGCTTTACAGAAATAATAGGTAGCATTTTTGGGTAATAGCTCTAAAACATGGTTAATGTCTTTATCTTTTACCATCCCAAAAACCATATGTAAATGTTCATGCGGAGTTTGCTGAATCTGTTTAACTACTTCCGTAATTCCATCTTCATTATGTCCTGTATCGCAAATGGTTAACGGATGGGTTAAAATTGTGTACCAACGGCCCATTAATCCGGTAGATTCTTTGACTTTTTTTAAGGCAGAACGGATAGTTTTTTCGTCAATCTTAAAACCTTGTTCAATCAATTGATGAACAGCACAGAGTACAGTACAAATATTTTTCTTTTGATAAATGCCTGTCAGATCAAGTTCTAAATTTTTTAAGATGTCTTTATTAAAGCGATCAATATTGAGGTTTAGGTATCCATTTTTTAGTTCTGAATACTCCACTTCATATTCTTCAGAAGCAAAATGAATTTCCGAATCACATTCTTTTGCTTTTTGAATGAAAACAGGAGCTGTTTCAGTGTTGTATTGTCCAATTACTACTGGAATATTCGGTTTTATGATTCCGGCTTTCTCATGAGCTATTTTTTCGAGTGTATTTCCTAAAATAGCCATATGGTCAAATCCAATATTGGTTATAACGGAAAGCAGGGGAGTAATGATATTGGTGGAGTCTAGTCTTCCTCCTAAACCCGTTTCAATTATAGCAATATCAACTTGTTTTTCTGCAAAATAATCAAAGGCCAAGCCTACACTCATCTCAAAAAAAGAGGGCTCTATTTTGGCAAAATCGTTTCTGTGTTTTGCTACGAAATTAGTGACTTTTTTTTCGGGAATCATTTGTCCGTTTATCCGAATCCGTTCACGAAAATCTTTCAGATGAGGAGATGTGTAGAGCCCGGTTTTATAACCGGCTTCTTGTAAAATAGCGGCCAGCATGTGTGAGGTAGAACCTTTTCCATTGGTACCTGCAATATGTATAGTTTTGAATTTTCTGTCAGGATGATCAAGTACTTCGCTAATTGCTAAGATGTTATGAAGATCGGCTTTGTACGCTTTTACACCAACCCTATGAAACATAGGCAGATGACTAAAAAGATACTCTAATGTTTGTTGGTAATTCAATGCGGATGGCTTTAGATTAACAAAAGTAACAAGCCGGTTTGAAAGTGAAAAGTGAAAAGGCAATAGAATTGAATAAACCATCTATTGCCTTTTCTTTTTTTATTCTAATCTGAACGTAATTACGACCATTCCTACCTGAGTGTCTGGGCCGGTACTAATCGCGTTAAGTTTACAATTCATTATTGCAATTTCGCATTTTTTCCATAGGGCAACATTTGATATGGTTGTACCCCGAGCTCCTGCCTTCGCACTCGAAATGTTTCCATTACGATCAACCACAATCTCTACAGCTACCTTACCTGCAGTCTGTCCATTGTCTTCAATAGTAGGTCTGCTAATGAATTTTCTGCCTGATAGATTTAATGCAATTCCTCCGCCACCGGTTCCTGTTCCTGAATAACTGTTAGAGTTAGGGTCTCCAGTCGTTTTACCCTGATTACCGGGTTCGGTGCCAGTGCCATCCCCAGTGCCAACTCCGGTGTTCTTTTTGCCTTTATATAAAGCATTCGGATCGGCTATATGAGGTTGCTCTTTTGGAGTTTCAGTTTTGGGAGGGGTAGTAACCGGAGTTTCAGTTTTGACTTTAACAGTTTTGTTTACCGCTGTTTTTAGTTCCGGAGCTTCCGGATCATCTTGAGTAATTAATGCTTTTTCATTCTGTGAAGAATTCGATTTTGTAGGAGTTGTTTCTTCTACTCGTTCTTTAGGCTGTTTTCCGTTGGCATTAGGATCAACAGATGGTTCTTCTACGCTTGTAAAATCATCGCCCATCCCCACATCAGAAGTGCCATAATTAACTACAATACCCCCCTCCGAGTCTTCAGGAGTGTACGGATTAGTGATACGAAAAAGAAAACAAAGAGCAATCAGGAACACGTATAATAACGTCGTGAACAAAAAAGCTTTTCCTGAGTTATCTTCTTCTTCTTTATGTTGAGCGATTGCCATGTTTTAAAAAATGAGTGAATGTGAGAATGATAGAATTAAAGAATGATAAAAGATTTATTCAATCCTTCAATCATTCCTTTATTCAATCATTTCTTTTGTGCAGCTACTACCAGTTTTAATTTATAGCGACTGGCAATATCCATTACGTTAACGAAAGGTTGTACCATTGCAGCAGAGTCAGCATTAATAATCACCGTAACTTCTTCTGCTTTTCCTTGGTAACTCTTTAATTCTTCATTAAGTTGTTGTTCTGTAACAAGAGTTTTTTCAATAAAATATTGCCCTTCTCTGTTTACAGAAACGCTTACATTCTTCTTTGGAACGCTTTGTCCGGTGGATGCTTTGGGTAATGTTACTTTAATAACATGAGGAGCAACCAGGGTTGAAGCAAGCAGGAAGAATAGGAGCAGAAAGAACATGATATCATTCAATGACGAAGTATTAACTTCTGCACCTATTTTATGTCTTCTTCTTAAATTCATCGTGTCGGTTCTTCTAACAGGTCAATAAAATCAATCGCATCAGTTTCCATCTTCAAAATTATCTTATCAACCATCATTGATAAAATGTGATGTCCGATATATGCAAAAATACCAATAATTAAACCGGTAGCCGAAGTAATCATCTTTTCATATAGACCTCCTGAAACCAAACCAATATTAATTTCACCGGCTTGTGAGATGTTGTAGAAAATGCGGATAACGCCTGAAATAGTTCCCACAAAACCTAACATAGGAGCAACCCCTGCTATGATTCCAAGAATGTTGGTGTTTTTTTCAAGTTTTGATACTTCTAGTTTACCTACGTTTTCGATGGCCCCTTCAATTTCTTTAATAGGCTTGCCGATACGGGCTAATCCTTTTGCCAACATACGTCCAATAGGAGTGTTACTATTTTTACAAACGGTAGAAGCTGCCTCTAGATTGCCGGCCAACACATATTGACGAATTTGAAACATGATAGAAGTTTCGCTTTTTCCTGCTTTTCTGATCGTAAAATAGCGTTCAAAAAAGATGTAAAAGGCTAAAAATAAAAGTATAGCAAGCGGAATCATTACCCATCCTCCTTTTGATAACAAATCAATAAGGTTAAGACTTTGTGGTTGTTGATTTACTGCTTGAACAGCTACCTGATGTGCGGTATCGGCTAATTGGTTTACGGGTTCACTAATCTGCAATAATAGCATAGTTTATTTTGAGTTAACGTTAAAACTTACTGTTGTAATAATACTGGAAGGCTAATAATAGGGCGAGTGAAGTAATAATAATGATCGCCAAAGATATAAACAACCATTTTAAAACACTACTTTCTTCTTTTTCGCCAGAGTTACGCTTTATTTTTTGTTCAATGGCCATTTGTGCTCTATCCTGCGGATGTATTTTTGCAGGAACAGATGTTAATCCAAATGAACTTCGGTTAATGAATGAATTTTCTTGTTGAGTAAAAGTTATATTACCCGTTTTGTCAGTCCTTAATTTGCCAATTCTTGGTATTTCGAATTCACCTTTATGATTTAATTCATGTTTAATTTTAAGGATAAACTTTTGTAAATCATTGGCTGCAGATTCAAGCGTAATATTTTTTTCCTTTGAAATATATCGCTCCAATACACCATCATTATTTGCTATGTACGGATTAAAAAGCACTGAAATGTAAGGAGGAACTACAATTCCTGCACCTTTATCATGATTAAGCTCATGTCGACTTACAAAAAAACAACCTAAGTCAGGTACTATAACCTGGTCAGACGTTGAAAAGGAGTCAATTAAATATTTTAATGTTTCCATGTTTTACTTAAAAGGTTGCGCTAATCCCGGCGATAAAGTTAAAACCGTAGCTTGGATAGTTGAGGAACAAATCATAATTGTTACCTAAAATATTATTAGCGTTGGTAAATACACCGAAGTTTTTATGAAAGCGATAATTAAAACCTAGGTTTAAATCGGTATAGCCTTTCAAGGTAGTAGATGTGTTCTCATCTAAACGGGCAAATTGTTCACCTGAATAGAAAAGATCAGCTGAAAAAGATAATTGCTTATTTACATTAACAATAGATGAAGTATTCAGCTTAAATTTAGGCGCATACCATGCTTTATCCAATCCGTTGAGGTCATAATTATTATAAATACCTTCTAACCCTAATTTAAAACGATCAGATGCAGTATAGTTGAACTCGGCGGTTAATGTGCTTTGTTTACTATGATTTCCCGCATAAACTACTTCAAACTTTTTAATATCCTGATCATTATTCACAAAGAAAGGTAGGTTGTCGATGTCGCTGTACACAAATTGAGTTTTGAAGCCCAAGCCATTTACAATGGTTCCTTCCAAACCTCCAAATAATTTCATTCTTTCCGTTGAATTTAATACCTGAATATTTTGACTTAAAAAGCCATTGTTATGAGAAAAGTCTTTTAACGTATTTTTTCTTACATCACCATTAAAGCCTCCAAACATGTTCAAGTATTTAGGAATAAGATGGTATTCAGCAAACACGGTTGGAAAGGCATTGAATTTACTTTCGGTTCCAAACTGAGCTACCAAATTGAAACCCGCTTTTATATAGTAGTTTTCACGGTTAAAAACCACCGTAGGGACAATTCGGGTGAAGTTATTTTTGATCTTCAATGAATCTTTATAATTGTTAAAGTCGAAGTTTACTACCAGATTTCCAGAGATTCTATTAAAGGTTTTAGCTAATAAAGTATTTAACAAAAGATTGTTTTCACTTGCAGTGTAATTGTCTTTAAAGGTGTATCCGCCCAGTTTAAAGGCATAGGTAAGGGCATCAGCATTGCCCTGCTCATTATTGCTGAGTTCAACTTCTCCGTTAAAGTTATTCATCTTGTGTAGAACTGATGACCGACTAAAGCTGGTGTCTAGATTGTTATATCCGTAGAAATATGTGTTGTTTTGTTTAAAATTGATGTTTGCTGTTGTAGTGATTGTTTTGGAAAGAAACTTACCAAATAAACCAACATTATTTCTACTCATATCCTGATTTTCCAGGCTTCCTTTAGCAGAATAGTTTTGATAATAAAAACCATATTGTTCGGTAGGTGACTGAGCGCTATTGAAATAAGCTTCACCCAATATGCCGGAAACATTTCCTAATCCGAGTTTAGCATAGAAAAGAGGTAACACAGCATCGCCTTCCGACTTGATCTTTTGAGGATCTACTTTATTTACATTCCCATTTTGATTGTATTGTTTGTCGGCAATATTATATTGTAATGTTGGTTTTTCAGTCTTATCATCGTTAAAATCAGGGTTTTTACGAATCTTTATAGCATCGCCCAAAACTGGTTTATACGGACGCACCACATCAATTTCTTCCTCCAGTTTTTTTTGTGCAAAAGCTTCTGATCCTGCCAATAGGAGCAGACTAAGCAAAGTAATATGTAGTTTTTTGTTGCTTGTCATGATAATTAATTCTGTTTGGTTAGAGCGTTTATTTCAGCCAGTTTACTTTTAGCAGTAGGTAATACATCATCATTGTCGCTGTAATTATCAATTATACTTTGTAAAGTACTTTTTGCCTGAAATACGTCGCCAAGTTTGATATAATTATCGGCCAATAAGATGAAAGATTTAGCTACCCAGTAGTCATGATTAGAAAGATTGTCAATTACCTCAAAACAGGTTTTCTGCGATGTTTTATATTGACCCTTGTTGAATTGAATAACTCCAGTTAAGTACTTTGCTTCAGCAGCTGCAACTGACTTAGTATTCGTTGATACATTTCCTAATGATTTCATGGCATTTGATGTATCTCTCAATGCTAAATAGGATTTACCTGAGAATAGATATGCTGTATTTACTTCATCTTGTGGCATTTTTTCAAACGCAATCACCTTTTTGGCATAATATAAGGTAGAATCAGCATTAGCCACACTGCTATTTGCACGCATCAAACCGGCAACGGCAAAACCGTAATTGGCTTTATAATCAGCATTGTCTTCCAAACGTTTTAAATAAGGAATCGCTTCTTCGTATTTGTTTTGGCTCATCAAAATTTTTGATGCATTAACCAAAGAACGTTCAGTAAACATTCCATTTGAGCGATAAACTAGGTATTGGTAGTCTGGAAGTGCATCATCACTACGTTTTTGCTTTAGCAAACACTCTGCATGATAGAAATGTGCCTCGTTGATAAAATACCCTGCCGGGAACTCTTTGAGATAGCTTTCAAAAGCTGGAATGCTTTGATCGCACTTGCCTTTTAAATATAGATTGTTGGCTGCTTCAAAACTAATAGAGTCCTGAACGCTCGCGCTAAGTGATGCTCCGGGAGTATTTTTAGTGTAGGCAATAAATTCACTTGCGTTTCCTTTGCCAACGTAAATGTTTTTGATCGCTAACACAGCTTCTTTTGCTTCAGGAGAGTCTGGATATTTAGCTACTACATTTTTATAAGCGGTCAATGCGTTATTATCGTCCTCAGTATTGTAGTAGACTAAAGCGATATTTAACAACGATTTAGGAACATAACTGCTGTTCGGGAAACGCTTAATCAATTCATTAAATTCTTGTTTAGCCAGCTCGGTATTATTTAAGGTAAAATGAGCGTAAGCCATTTCATACTGTGCGTCATCAATATAAGATGAGTTAGGATAAAGTTCTTGAAGTGTTTTTAATGAATATACTTTTTCGTTTAGCTTATTCTGCACTCCTTGAATCATTGCTTTTTGGAAGGTTGCATAATCGGCTCCTGCTGCACCAGCAATTATAATCTTATTATAATTCGTAAGCGCTTTGTCGTATGCTTTCAATACAAAATAACTGTCTCCTAAACGTAACAGCGCATCATTAAGCATCTTCATCTCTGTATTGGCACTTGCCGAGTAGCGTTCGAAATATTCAGCAGCTTTGCTATAATCACCTTTTTCAAAATAGGCGTAAGCCATGCTATAATTAGCCGATTTATAGATTGGTAATCCTACTATATTAGGGTAAGAAAAGAATTCATTGTATAAAGAGATGGCTTCATCATAATTTTTAAGTTCAAACATTGACTCCGCTTTCCAGAAAATAGATAGCATTTCAATTTTTCCATCAACAGGATAGTTTAATGATTTTTCGAACAGTTGTACGGCATATGCATAATCGTGCGCATTAAAAACCTCAACTCCCCGATAATAGGCAACTTTTTGATAAAGTAAATCGGAGTTTTCTTTACGCTTCTTTACCGTTTCAAGAATCTCCAGGGCATCTTTATAATTTTTTGATGAGAGCAGGATTTCACCCAACAAGGTTTTTGCTTCATCTATATTTTTTGAACGTGGATATTTAGTTACAAACTCTCGTGTAGCTCCAAGTCCTTGCTGAGCAAAATTGGTTTCATAAGCAAGTTTGGCATAAGCTAATAAAGCTTCTTCTCTCACAGCATCATCATAGGTCATGTTGGAACCACGCTGAAAAGCCGCTCTTGCATTTATTTTATTCTTTTTAATGAGAAAACACTGGCCCAATGTCAACATTCCGTATTGGCCATATACATCATCTGCATCAATTAATCGCTCTAATTGAGCGGTTGCTTTGTCGTATTCCTTGATTTTATAAAAAGTAAAACCAATTTGATAGGTATCTTGGGTTGTTTGTGAACTTGTGGCCTTGGTGTTTTGAAGATAGGTATCAAAATACTTAGCAGCCGTTACATAATCCGCTTTGTTAAAATAAGCAGCTCCGGCAATTTTGTTTAACTGAGGGATATATTTTGATTTTCCTTGACGTATAATCGGTTCAGTAAACAAAATTACATCATCGTAGCGACCCTGAATTAAGAAAATCTGTGCTGAATAATACTGATAAACCTCAGCATATTTCGTTGAGTTTTTTACTTTATTCAGATTATCTAAAGCCGTTTTATAATCTTTATTTAAGTATGCAATATGGCCAAAATAGTAAGTAGCATCTTCACTAAACTTATTAGTTGTGTTTTTTACTTTTGTAAAATTATTTTGGGCTTTTGCATAATCTTTTTGAACAAAATTGCAGTAACCTACTTTAAAGTTGTATTCCGTACGGTCAGTTTCATTAAGGTCAATGTCATCAACTTTTGAAAACCAATTAAGGGCTTCGCTGTAATTTTCTTTTTTATAATAAACCCTTCCAATCTGGAAATTAGCTGCTTTGGCATTTGGATTCTCCGGGTAATTGTTAATAAAACTTAATAACTCACTTTCAGCATTGTTATTATTTAGCTCCAAGGCACATACTGCGGCATAGTATCGGGCATCAATTTTTGCAAGAGAAATTGAACTTTCATCATGCGTATTATTTCGGGTAGCATTGTTTTCAGTATATACCTGGCGAAATAATTCATTGGCAGAAGCATACTTCTGACTGAAAAATAATTCTATAGCCTTACGATATGTTGAATTTACTGTGTAATAAGCCGTTTGCTGAGCATATGTAGTTAGTGTGAGAAGCAAAAGTGCGAGCGTAAGAGTAGTTTGTTTTTTTATCATATTGATGATGACTTTTATATAGAATGTTCTAAACGTAAATTTATTGTAATCGTGAAACTAAAAAGTTTTCGAATTACTCACAGTTGTGGAAAACAAAATGAAGAATTACGACGCTCGTTTAGATTTGATAACTAGATAATTGGAAGGTTTGACCAAAGGTTAAAATTGTTTAGCATAGTTAATAATTCAATTTTAACCTTTTCCAATTGCCTAACCAACCTGGTTTTGACTAGCAAGTAAGTACATAACAGCCATACGAACTGCCACGCCATTTTCAACCTGCTCAAGTATAACAGATTGTTTAGAGTCCGCTACGTCAGAGGTGATTTCCACGCCGCGATTAATAGGCCCGGGGTGCATTACAATGATTTCTTTGTCGAGAGAATCAAGAATTTGTTTGTTGAGTCCGTACATCATCGAGTATTCGCGGATGCTTGGGAAGTATTTAATATCAAAACGTTCCAATTGGATGCGCAGCATGTTGGCTACATCACACCAATTGAGTGCTTTCAGCAGGTTATGCTCCACCTTAACACCCAAATCTTTGATATAACGAGGCATTAAGGTTGTAGGTCCGCAAACCATGACTTCGGCACCTAATTTTTGCAAACAAAGGATGTTGGATAGCGCTACCCGGGAGTGCAAAATATCCCCTACAATAACCACTTTCTTGCCAGCAACATCACCATATTTTTGGCGGATGGAGAATGCATCTAAAAGCGCTTGAGTCGGGTGTTCATGTGCGCCATCTCCGGCGTTGACGATCTGAGCGTTGATATGTTTGGAAAGGAAGATGCCGGCGCCTGGATAGGGGTGGCGCATCACAATCATATCTACTTTCATGGCAAGAATATTATTCACTGTATCGATCAGTGTTTCTCCTTTGCTTACTGATGAAGAAGACGCTGCAAAATTGATGATATCGGCCGAAAGTCGTTTTTGAGCAAGTTCAAACGAGAGCTTAGTACGCGTAGAGTTTTCGAAGAATATGTTGGCAATAGTTACATCGCGTAATGAAGGAACTTTTTTAATAGGACGATTGATAATTTCCTTAAAATTGTCGGCAGTCTCGAGTATTAATTGGATGTCGTTTTCGGTAAGATCTTTGATTCCAAGTAAGTGTCGGGTGCTTAAGTTTTGCATTTTTTTATTCAGATAAAAGATAAAAGATGAAAGAGGAAAGAGCAGTATGTCTTTGAACTTTGTTTCTTTAATCTTTGTTCATAAACTTTTTATTTATTGGTGATCAATTCCACTTTATTTTCGCCTTCTGATTCTTTCCAGCTCACGCGCACATTTTGTGAAGCGATGGAGTCAACCTGCATGCCGATGTAATCAGGTTCAATAGGAATTTCGCGCGAGAAACGTCTGTCAACTAATACCAGTAATTCCACCGTTTTAGGGCGACCGTAAGCCAGCATGGCATCCATTCCTGATCGTATGGTACGACCGGTGAATAATACATCATCTACTATAATTACATTTTTCCCTTCGATAATGAAGTCGATTCGGGTGCTGTTAGGAACCAGAGGCGATTCGCGTCTTCTAAAATCATCCCGGAAGAAGGTAATATCTAAAAAACCACAATTTATGGTTGACTTAGGAAGTATGTTTTGCAATTCTTTTTGAATGCATGAGGCCAAGTAAATGCCTCGGGGCTGTAAGCCAATGATTACTGAATCAGAAAAATCGTTGTGGTTTTCGATCAATTGATAGCATAGACGTTTAATGGTTAATTCGAACTTCGGACTGCTTAGCAATTGTTTGTGTAGCATTGAATAGATTTAAATTGGGCAAATATAGTAAAAAGTATCAACGGTGTAAATGCCGAATCTTTAAATGCTTATACTGTGCTTATAATAAATACTATAAATATGTGTTTTTGCAATATTATGAAAACAGAAAAAATAATAATTGTAATATCAGACGAAGTGGTGATGAGCAAAATTTATTTCATGTGTGGTCAAAAAAGTAATGTAGCTCAGAGATCGTGCTGAGTTATATGCAGTGATCACTGTTAACTTGAACAAAGCAGGTAGAAATATAAAACGTTTTCAGAATGAAAAAAAAGCAAAAAGCCCCGCAATTGCGGGGCTTTTCTATCTAAAAAGAATATTGAATCTATTTCTTTTTGTCTTCTTTGTCCATTTTCTCTTTCAGCTCAGCAAGAACGTTAAGATCACCTAGAGTAGTTTTCTCTACTGATTCTTTCACTTTCTTAACAGCTTTAGCCTGAACACCAGCTTCTTTTTTCTTCACTTCGCGTTCAACCTGACGCTCAGCTTGTTTAGTTTCTTCCCAAATACGTGAGTGAGAAACCAAAATACGCTTAGAATCTTTGTTGAATTCGATGATCATGAAATCAGCTACGTCATCAGCACCTAAAGATTTACCGTCTTCTTTTACCAAGTGTTTAGTAGGAGCGAATCCTTCAACACCGTAAGGAAGAGCAACGATAGCACCTTTATCGGCCATTTTAATGATAGTTCCTTGGTGAACTGAATCTAACGTGAAGATAGTTTCAAAAGTATCCCAAGGGTTTTCTTCTAATTGTTTGTGACCTAAGCTAAGTTTGCGGTTTTCAGCATCTACTTCAAGTACAACCACTTCTAAAGTTTCACCGTTTTTAGTGAACTCGTGAGGGTGGTTAACTTTCTTAGACCATGAAAGGTCAGAGATGTGGATCAATCCGTCAATTCCTTCTTCGATTTCAACGAATACACCGAAGTTGGTCATGTTTTTAACAACTGCTTTGTGTTTGCTTCCAACAGGATATTTTTCAGCAACACCAACCCAAGGATCTGGAGAAAGTTGTTTTACACCTAATGACATTTTACGCTCTTCGCGGTCAAGTGTCAATACAACTGCTTCAATCTCATCGCCCACTTTCATGAACTCTTGAGGATTGCGTAAGTGTTGTGACCATGACATTTCAGAAACGTGGATCAAACCTTCAACACCTGGGATAATTTCTAAGAACGCACCGTAGTCAGCTACAGTAACGATCTTACCTTTAACTTTAGAACCAATAGCAAGATTAGTATCTAATGACTCCCAAGGGTGTGATTGTAATTGTTTCAAGCCAAGAGCGATACGTTTTTTATCGTCATCAAAGTCAAGAACAACAACGTTGATTTTCTGATCTAATTTCAATACCTCTTCTGGGTGTTCGATACGACCCCATGAAATATCGGTAATGTGTAACAAACCATCTACGCCGCCAAGGTCGATAAACACACCGAATGCAGTGATGTTTTTAACAGTACCTTCAAGTACCTGACCTTTTTCAAGTTTAGAGATGATGTCGATTTTTTGGTTTTCAAGGTCATCCTCGATAAGGATTTTGTGTGAAACAACCACATTTTTAAATTCGTGATTGATTTTAACCACCTTGAACTCCATAGTTTTACCTACGTAAACATCGTAGTCACGGATAGGTTTGATGTCGATTTGTGACCCAGGTAAGAATGCTTCCACACCTTGAATGTCAACAATAAGACCACCTTTTGTGCGGCTCTTAACAAAACCAGTAATGATTTCGTCCATTTCGAGCGCTCTATTGATAGTTTCCCAAGAACGTTGGGTTTTAGCGCGTTTGCGTGAAAGTACTAATTGTCCGTTAGCATCTTCCTGACTTTCAACGAATACGTCAACGTTGTCGCCTACTTTAAGATCAGGTTGGTCACGGAATTCAGACAATGAAACTAAACCATCTGATTTAAAACCGATGTTTAATACCACGTCTTTGTTGTTGATCAATACCACTTTACCGGTAACGATCTCTCCTTTGGTGATTGAGCTAAGAGTGGTAGCGTAAATCGCTTCCATTTTCTCGCGCTCTGCTGCGGTGTAGTTACCGAAGCCTGTTTTGCTTGTGTTGTCCCAATCGAAGTCGCCTGGGGTTGGGGTCAAACTTTTAGACTTGATGTCTTCGATTGACAATGAATCTGCTTCAGATTCAATTTGCTCACGACGAGAAACTTTCTCTACGTTTTCAAGAGCAACGTTTTTCAGTTCTGCTGAAAGAACTTCTTGTTCTTTGTCTTTTTTAGCCATTAATTTTTCATGTCTCCTTTTTCCGCCCTTTGGCGGGATGCAAAAGTAACGATAATCTCTGAAATAAGTGAAATATTATTTAATTGAAAATGAGGACGAAAAGAGTTTTGAAGTAAAAATCAGGGGGGCGGACCCTTTTTTCGGGGCTGATGCGGTTGTTTTTTTAAAATTTTTGAGCTGTCCAATTCATGTACAAATTCTCAACAAATTCTAACTGTTGTTCGGGTGAAATGTGTGAATTGTCTAAAATAATTGCATCTTCTGCCTTGCGAAGCGGACTTTCTTCGCGGGTAGTGTCGGCGTGATCTCGATCTTTCAAATTATCAAGTACTTCACGTACTGTAATCGTTTCACCATTAGCTGCAAGTTCTTTGTAACGACGTTCTGCTCGAATCAAGGGCTCTGCTGTCATGAAAATTTTAAGCTGCGCATTAGGGAAAACAGTAGTGCCTATATCCCGGCCATCCATTACTATATTTTTCGTTTTACCCATTTTTTGCTGCAAAGCAACCATGGCTTTACGCACTTCTTTAATAGCACTAACTTTACTTACGCTTAGAGAAACGGGCATTTGACGAATTTCTTGTGAAATGTCCTCATTGTTTAATAAAACCTGAGTTTGATCATTTTCAAGGTGAAGCTCTATGTGAACCTTTTCTAAGGCTTCAACTACAGCATCATGGTTATGCCAATCAATACCATTGCGTAAAAAGTATAAAGTAGTCGCCCGGTACATAGCGCCTGAATCGACATAAATAAAATTAAGTCTTTTGGCTAAAGCTTTAGCAATGGTACTTTTTCCACAGGAAGAATAGCCATCTATGGCGATGATACAGTTTTTGGGCATAGTTAGGGTTGCGACGGCCAAAAATAAAAAAATCCGCTGATTTTGTGCAGCTTTGTTAATTGTATAGGCATAGTAGTAAAATGAAAATTGATAGGATGGCATTGGCCAAAGAGTTGATTTACCAAACCTCACGAAGCTGTGGAAAGGGTGGTCAAAATGTAAATAAGGTTGCTAGTAAGGTAGAAGTGGGTTTTAATATTCTGTTATCCAACTTGTTTAATCCCGAGCAGAAAGAAGTATTATTAACCAAATTGCAAAGTTTGATTACGAATGATAATTTAATAAAGGTAGTTTGCGAAAAGGATAGAAGTCAGTTGTTAAATAAGCAGAAAGCAATTGAAAAGTTGGCACATCTGCTTGAAAAATCGTTAAAGATTAAAAAACAGCGTAAAGCAACCAATCCCTCCAAAGCATCTGTTGAAAAACGATTAAAAGAAAAACAAGCAAGGGCTTATATAAAGATCAATCGAGGAAGGAGTTTTTTGGAATAGCAGGTTATTTTTTCCAAGCTACGGTGAAATAACTGAGAGCTACTAATAAACAAACGCAGATAAATAAAGCATAAGAAAGATTCTTAGTACGTTGTTCCAGGTCTCCCAATTGTTCATCCTGATTGCGTATTTTGTAATTGCGTTGAGAAATGAGATTTTGAAGTCTTTTTTGTTCCTGATCAAATTTTAAAGTCCGCTCGGATAAATCATCTCTTTTGGCTATCACAGCTGATGAACGTTGACCTTCAACTTTTTGAATCGCTGTCATAATTTCATTATCTATATTAATAATGGTTTGTTGCGTTTCTATAATTCGTTGTAAGTCCTTTTTTGATTTTCCTCCGAAAAAGGCATTGTTTTCATTTTCATTTCTTTTCCATTCCTGAAATAATTCATTTCTTCTTTTTATTAAATCGTTCAGTTCATTTTGAGCACTTTGTAAATCTTGAGCAAAAGCAGAAAATCCAAAAAAGGAAATAAGTATTAATATGGGGAATTTCTTCATAATTGATATCAGCATTTACTTAATAAAAAATTAGCTTAATTTTAGCAATTCAAAAATTATGCAGTTCAATAAGACAAGTTTAAAACAGCTTGTTTTTTAGGATTTTGCGTTCTCGACCAATCAATAATACTGAAAATGAATAAAATACTAGTAGCCAATCGTGGAGAAATTGCTCTACGAATTATGCGTTCTGCACGCGAAATGGGTATAAAAACCGTCGCTGTTTTTTCAGAGGCGGATCGTAATGCTTTGCATGTGCGTTATGCCGATGAAGCAGTGCTTATTGGACCTCCAGCTTCAAATCAATCTTATTTACAGGGAGAAAAGATTATTAAATCGGCGTTGGAAATAGGAGCCGATGCAATTCACCCCGGATATGGTTTTCTTTCAGAGAATGCAGCATTTGCACGTCAGGTTCGAAAGGCAGGAATTATTTTGATTGGTCCATCACCAGAAGCTATGGAAATGATGGGCGATAAGCTCTCTGCTAAAGCTGCTGCCAGAAAATATAATATTCCATTGGTTCCGGGAACCGAAGGAGCCATTGCTAATGTTGAAGAAGCTAAAAAAGTGGCTGTTCAGGTTGGTTTCCCAATTTTGATTAAAGCTTCAGCCGGTGGAGGTGGCAAAGGTATGCGTATAGTTCAAAAAGAGGCCGATTTAGAAGAGCAAATGACTCGCGCAATCAGCGAGGCACAATCAGCTTTTGGTGACGGTTCTGTATTCATTGAACGTTACGTGGCTTCTCCTCGTCATATTGAGTTTCAGGTATTAGGCGATACGCATGGCAATATTGTTCACCTGTTTGAGCGTGAATGTTCGGTGCAGCGTCGTCACCAAAAGGTAATTGAAGAGGCTCCTTCATCGGTGCTGACACCAGAGATTCGTGAGCAAATGGGTGCTTGTGCTGTGGATGTAGCCCGGGCCTGTAATTATGTTGGTGCAGGAACGGTAGAGTTTATTCTTGATGAAAATCTCGATTTCTTCTTCCTGGAAATGAATACCCGTTTGCAAGTTGAGCATCCGGTAACTGAAATGATTACAGGTATCGATTTGGTTAAGGAACAAATTAAGGTGGCACGGAGAGAGGCTTTGAGTTTTAAGCAAGATGATTTAAGAATCAATGGTCATTCAATAGAACTTCGGGTGTATGCTGAAGATCCAAATAATAATTTCCTTCCTGATATTGGTACTTTAACCACTTATCAAACTCCTCAGGGACCGGGTATACGTGTTGACGATGGTTTTGAGCAAGGTATGGAAATTCCAATTTATTATGACCCGATGATCGCCAAGCTGATTACTTTTGGTGAAAACCGTACAGAAGCCATTGAACGTATGATACGGGCCATTAAAGAATATAAAATTACAGGTATTGAATCCACTTTACCATTCGGGCGTTTTGTGATGGAGCATGAGGCTTTTGTTTCGGGGAATTTCGATACACATTTCGTTGAAAAATACTTTAACAGTGAAAGTCTGAATTTTATTGAGGATGAAGAGGAGTCAAAAATTGCCGCTGTAATAGCCGCAAAGCTATTCAGTAAACCTGCAACAGTTGTTTCTCAGCAAAGTTCGGAGAGAAGCAACTGGAAAATGAGAAGTAGGATTTAAGAAATGTTGAATTATAAAATTTGAATTATAAATATTCAGTATTTATAATTTATCATTCATAATTAGTTTGAAAGAATGTTTACAGGAATCATCGAAACCCTAGGGGTTGTTAAAAATATTGAGCACGAAGGTTCTAATCTTCATTTTACAATTGAATCATCAATTTCGAATGAAATGAAGGTCGATCAAAGCATTGCTCACAATGGTGTTTGTTTAACGGTTGTAAAACTTGATGGGCAAACACATACAGTTACTGCAATTGAAGAAACGTTAAATAAAACCAATTTAGGTAAAATTGGAGTAGGAGATAAGCTAAATCTGGAGCGTTGCATGTTGATGAACGGAAGATTAGATGGGCATATTGTTCAAGGTCATGTTGATCAAACCGGAATATGCTCTAGAGTTGAAGCTAAAGACGGAAGTTGGGAATTTACCTTTCAATACGATCCTTCTCAAGGAAATGTGACTGTAGAAAAGGGTTCAATAACCGTTAACGGAACTAGCCTTACAGTTGTAAATTCTAAAGAAGGAGAGTTTTCAGTTGCTATTATCCCTTATACCTATGAGCATACTAGTTTCCACATGATCAACATTGGAACTGTTGTAAACTTAGAATTTGATATTATCGGTAAGTATGTTGCCCGACTAATGAATAAATAGGGAGAACGCGTTGTGCGATATTAAGATACTGATTTTCAATAGTGGTCAGTTTGAGCGAAGTTGAAAACTTATTGCAAAAACGATTCGACTCCGCTCAGCTTGTGTCAGTCAAATCTCACAACGGGTTAGTGAAATTTATCTCGTATTAATTCATGTAAAAATTACTCTTGCTTAAGTAACATAAAATTGCATTTTTGTACTTGTATAGGAAATGATTGTGATCAGGATGAAGCATAAAATACTCCTTTGTAGTTTAATCGTAAGTACTTTATTTCAGTCATGCACTGAAAACAAACCACAAACTCATCAACAAACTAAAATTTGTATAGAACAAGATGAACTCAGCCCGGCTAAGTTGGCAAGAATCAGGAAACGAATTCATGCTGATAAGAAAACCTACCAAATAGATACAGCAATTCAAAAGAAAGTTAAGAGAGAAGGCTTTAATGGCAATGTACTCGTTGCTCAAAAAGGAGTGGTGCTTTACAGAAAGTCATTTGGATTTGCCAAATTTGATAGAAAACGGAATGATACGCTTCGAATCGATTCAAAATTTCAGCTGGCATCCATGTCGAAAACGTTCACTGCCGCAGCCGTGCTACTGTTATACGAACGGAAAAAGTTGAGTTTAGAAGATACTGTTCAGAAGTTTTTTCCTGAATTTCCTTACCCTGGAATTCAAATTAAAATGTTGTTATCGCATAGAAGTGGTTTGCCATACTATGCCTATGCATTTGATGATAGCGTTCGTAGAGTAAAAACGCCTCCTACTAATCTTGATATTATTCGTTGGTTTAAACAGTCAAAACCGGCCCTTTATAATTCACCTAACCGAAGTTTCGCTTATAACAATACCAATTTTATGTTGTTGGCGTCTATTGTTGAAAAGGTATCAGGGAAGCCATTTGATCAATTTTTGCGTTCAGAGGTCTTTATGCCTTTGGGTATGAAAAATACCTGGCTATCAACAACAAGCAATGATTCTATCAATATCAATAGAACGCAAGGTCATGAAGGGAGAAGATTGATTTGCAAGGATTACTATGATAATGTATGTGGAGATAAAGGTGTTTATTCTACTGTTGATGATTTGTTGAAATGGTATAAAGCGTTGAGTACAAATTGTCTTTTAAGCAAGAAAACTCTGCATGAAGCTTTTGAACCACGCAGTTTTGAACGAAAAGGTTTGAAAAATTATGGTTACGGTTTCCGAATGTTGCTTGATGAAGATCAAAAACATGCCAAATATATTTATCATAATGGCTGGTGGAAAGGCTATAGCACTTTGTTTTGGTTCAGCCCCCAAGATGATTATGTAATCATTATTCTTTCAAATTGTAAAAACGGTACAGTTTATCGCATCAAGAGCCTGTTGAAAATACTTGAAGAAGATAATAACGTACAAAATATTGAGGAAGATATTACAGATTAACAGGTAGTATGTATGAAACTATAAAAGGGATCCGGGTCAGAACACTCGGATCTTTTTCTTTGACTCCTCTCTGTAAATCAGGATGATCATTTATAAATTTGAATAATTTATTAAAACCAGTGCTGGTTAATGTTTCCCAGATAGGTGATCCTATCCTTTGAGCCTAAACCTAACAGAATGCTGATTTCGGCTCCGATGTTTGGATAGAGGTTTTTATCACCCAGTTTGTCGACTTCGATCCATTCTGCTGATAATGCACTGGTTTGTTCAGGGTTTATTGTCGGATTGCCTTCTGCAATTTTTCCTTCGAAAATATGATGCAAGACAATTTCTTGCTTTTCAGGTTTATGCGTTTCGGCTACGAAAAGAAGGTCCTGTACTTCTACTTTTAAACCTAACTCTTCCTTTAGCTCACGTTCAACGGCTTCTTGTAGAGTCTCCATAGGATCAGGATTTCCTCCCGGCAAACAATACACTTCGGTTCCATTATATACATATCGCATTAACAAAACCGAATAACCTTCTAAAATTACTACTGAGGGTCTTACTTTCATCAACTTAATTATCTACTCTTTAACCTTGTTTCGAATTTTAAAGATAAAAATCTAGGAACAAAATTCTTCTCAAGATTATTCTATTGCTTTGCCTTTCATTGCCTGTGATACGGTAATATCCATAACACGCTCAGCAAAAGGACGAGTATATTCATTCAATATATCAATTGCTGCAAGAATTTGATCTTTAGTTCCTGTTGGAAGAATCAACTTTAATTCTTCAGTTAATCTTTTGGTTTCTGCTATTTCGGCTTCATTTAAATGTTCGCCTTGATTATGCAAAAAGCGATCAACCGTATAAAGCATCTGTTCGCCTTCGGTACGCGCTTCAATTATCATACGTGTTGCAACATCATCGGACGCATGCGTAACGGACTCAATTAACATTTTTTCAACTTCAGCGTCCGTTAATCCATAAGTTGGTTTAACTTCCACTTCTTGTTTTACTCCCGAACGAAGCTCGATGGCTTGCACGGTTAAAATGCCATCGGCATTCAGAAGGAAATTAATATCCACTTTCGGAAGTCCTGCAGGCATTCCCGGAATGCCTTTTAAATCAAATTCAGCAAGTTTACGGTTGGCGTTTACCAAATCTCGTTCTCCCTGAAAAACAGAGATCTTCATGTTTGCTTGTCCGTCAATAGCGGTTGTGTATTGTCGGCCTGCTTTGGTAGGTATTTTTGAGTTTCGAGGAATGATCACGTCCATTAATCCGCCCATGGTTTCCACGCCTAATGAAAGCGGAGTTACATCAAGTAGAAGAATGTCTTTACGGTTGCCTGATAAAATATCGGCTTGAATAGCGGCTCCCAATGCAACCACTTCATCAGGATCAAGAGTGTCGTTTACAGTTTGATCAAAGAAATCGGCTACTAATTTTTTGATTAAAGGTGTTCGCGTAGAACCACCAACCATAATCACTGAATCTATGTCGGCTGCTGTAAGGTTTGCATCGTTGAGTGCATTTGAACAGCATTTTAGCGTTTGCTCCACCTTTGGCATGATCAACATTTCGAATGTTTTCTTGTCGATGTTGCAGTTAATGCCTTGAACTTCACCTTCAAAATGATATTTGAAACTGAGGTGTTTTTTCGCTTCTTCGGCTTTCAATCGTAAGGATTGATGAATCTCTTTGTATTGTTTTAGCTCATCCGGAGTAAGCTTGCTACGTTCTATCCAAAAATTAATGATGGAACGGTCGAAATCGTCTCCACCTAAAAAAGTATCTCCGTTAGTTGATAATACTTCGAAAATACCGTTTTGTATTTTCAGGATGGAAATATCAAAAGTTCCACCGCCAAGGTCGTAAACGGCAATTGTTTTTTCTTCTTCAGGGTTTAAGCCAATGCCATAAGCCAAACTAGCCGCAGTTGGTTCGTTTACAATACGTAAAACATCCAATCCGGCAAGTTTACCTGCATCACGGGTAGCCTGCCGTTGAGAGTCGTTAAAATAAGCAGGAACGGTGATGACGGCACGAGTTACCGGAGTTTTTAAAGCATGCTCGGCGCGGGCTTTAAGTTCTTTTAAAATCAGAGCTGAAAGTTCAATAGGAGAGTAAAACTTATCTCCGATTTTAACCTTTACCAATGTTTCGGTATCGTCATCAACAATCTTATAAGAAAAGAAATTTTGGTAGTGTTCGATGTCTTTATATGATCGACCTAACAAACGTTTTACTGAAAAGATGGTATGTTCAGGATCTTCAAGTAAATGCGATTTGGCATCGTTGCCGACAATAACATTGCCGCTATTGGGAAAATGAATAATAGAAGGGACCAATACTCCTTTGCCCATATCATTAATGACCTGTGGATGTTTTTCAGGATTAATAAAAGCCACCAATGAATTAGTGGTTCCAAGGTCAATGCCGACAATAATATCTTCTTTTTGTAGTGAGCCTGTAGAAAGGTTAATTGAGACTTTCGCCATCTATTATTTAGTTATTAGTAAGTAGTTACATGTTATTGGCTGCATATAGAGTCTTTTCAAGATTTACTATTATCTGATAACCAATAACTGATAACTTTTTAAATTAAGGGCAAAGATAAGGATTAGTTTGACTCTGGAGGCAAAAACAGGATTTTGACACTAGATTAACGAATAAATGTTGTTAAAGAAAAAGCCTTTCAATTTAAATGAAAGGCTCAATATAGAGGAGTATTAAGTGGTTAAATGCAATTACATCGTTCAATTGGGCTGAAATCGATGAACTCAAGATCTGGAGCAAGATAACCTTCTTTTACAGGTTCATCTTTCATTAGATCGGTGCTTAGGTATTTCTTATTACTATCTGATAAAACAGTAACCACATTTGCATTTGGTCCCATCTCATTCTGTAATCTGATTGCACCAATAATGTTAGCGCCTGAAGAAATTCCTACAGCTAAACCTAATTGTTTTGAAAGTTTCTGCGCTACAAGAATTGAATCACCGTCTGAAGCCTGCATTACTTTATCAAGATTGTTCAATTTAACAATGGCAGGAATGAAATCATCAGAAATTCCTTGAATACGGTGTGACCCAACTTTATATCCGGTTGATAGTGTTGGTGATTCAGCAGGTTCCAAAGGATGAACTTTAATATTCGGATTTTTTGTACGGAGCGAGTTTCCTACTCCCATAACTGTTCCGCCTGTGCCTACACCTGCTACAAAAGCATCAGGAGTTTTTCCAACTGAGCGCATTTGATTCCAGATTTCTACACCCGTTGAAATTTCATGAGCTTTACAATTAAACTCATTCTCGAATTGTTTTGGCAGGAATACGTTCGGGTCGGTAGCAGCCATTTCTTGAGAAAGTTTAATGCTTCCCAGGAAGCCACCTTCTTCTTTGCTAATCAAAATAACATCAGCACCCAAACTTTTGATGATATCGATACGTTCTTTACTGAGCCAGTTAGGCATAATAATCGTTACATTGTGACCCAAAGCTTTACCAATAGCTGCAAACGCAATACCGGTATTACCGCTGGTTGCTTCAACAATGGTAGCGCCAGGCTTGATGTTTCCGCTTCTGTAAGCATGTTCAAGAATATATAAAGCCATACGGTCTTTGATACTTCCTGTAAGATTATAATGCTCACATTTTACATAGATCTTTCTCGCTTCGTTTTTATAGGTATAGTGAATTTCCAACATTGGAGTATTTCCTACCATTTTCCATAGGTGACGAAACTTATTTTCTAAGGCCGGAGTAAAGCAAGAACCATTTAATTGTTCAATCATAAGTCTTTTACTGATTTTAGATTTACGGTCGCAAAGGTATGGAATTGAAAAATGAAAATCAATTGTATTTATCTGTAAATGTATATGTTATGAAAAAAAACTGACAATGATGTAGTCCAGGTGAATAAGCAGGTTTTGGTTTATTCGATTTTAATTGAAATAATCAAAAGAAAATTTTCCCTCTTGTTATAGGTTCAATACTTTTGCCCTTGATTGAAATTTACGATTGGAGCACATGAAAAATTTGAAGATTGCTATTACAGGATACGGATCGGTGTCGGCACTTGGCTCGTCTGCTGGACAAGTGTGGGAGAATTACCTTCAGCCTAAACATCTGTTTGTAAAGCAACCTGTTTTACATGACTCGGAGTGGATGGCTCCTTTGCAACACCAAGAACAATCAAAAGTAAAGGCCCTTATTGCAGAAAATTCAAAGTATCAAAAATTGGATCCATCTGTGCATTATGCACTTGTGGCTGCTCGTGAAGCCGTAATGCAAGCAGGATGGAAAGCTGAAGATAATTTCGGAATCAACGTTGGTTCATCAAGAGGAGCAACTACACTATTTGAAAAGTATCACGAGGGATTTATCGGTAAGGAAGTAACCGATCCATTAAGCTCGCCGACCACCACACTCGGCAATATTGCCAGCTGGGTCGCTTATGATTTAGGTTCGCAGGGTCCGGAAATTTCACATTCCATAACATGTTCATCAGCATTGCATGCTGTATTAAATGGAGTGGCTTGGCTTCAATCGGGTTTAAGCGACAAGTTTTTAGTAGGAGGGAGTGAGGCTCCGCTTACGCCTTTCACTATTGCTCAGATGAAATCGCTAAAGATTTATTCTCATGAACAAGGTGAGTTTCCCTGTCGTGCACTTGATCCTAAGAAAAAGCATAATTCCATGATTTTAGGAGATGGGGCATCTATGTTCTGTTTAGAACGTGAGCGTGAAAAAGCTTTGGCTTATATTGTTGGAATTGGATATGGAACCGAATTGCAAAAACACAATGTTTCTATCTCGACAGATGCGGAGTGCATGCAAAAATCAATGCGAATGGCCATTGAAGGGCATGATCCTGCAAGTATTGATGCGGTAATATTGCATGCTCCGGGAACGATAAAAGGCGATGAAGCAGAACTTCGGGCAGTTGAAAAAGTATTTGGTGCTCATCAGCCCTTGCTTACTTCAAACAAATGGAAAATTGGCCATACCTTTGGCGCCTCAGGCACACTAAGTATGGAAATGGCATTGCTTATGCTTCAGCATCAAATCTTTATTGGTATTCCGTATTTAGGAACTATAATTCAAAAGCATAAGCTTAATAAAATATTGGTAAATGCCGTTGGCTTTGGAGGAAATGCTGTAAGTGTTTTGGTAAGTAAAGACTAACGTGTTGTCAGTTTAGTAGAAAAGTGGGCCCTCTCGTGTCACCCTGAGCGGAGTCGAAGGGGCTGTAACATCAATGAAAAATGTTTCGACTCCGCTCAACGTGATAAAAATAGATTGTTCTGCTTTAAATAAGCCTCTCAATGCTTAATTCCTTTCGAACAGCATGCGTTGTCCTTTACTGCTTTCATCAAAATTTCCATTGGCGTACACTAAATTTCCGCTAACAATGGTATGGGTAACTTTTGAGTGAAATTTTTGCCCTTCAAAAGGTGACCATCCACAATGGTAAAGAATGTTGCTTTTGTTCACTACCCAAGGTGAGTTCAGATCCACTAACACAAGATCAGCATGATAACCTTCACGAATAAAACCACGTTTTTCAATTTGGAAACAAATGGCCACGTTATGTGCCATCTTTTCAACAATCTTTTCTAAAGTGATTTTACCTTGTTTATGAAGTTCTAGCATTGCCGTAAGGGCATGTTGCACAAGTGGCCCGCCCGAAGGAGCTTGGCTATAAGGTTGTTCTTTTTCTTCAATCGTGTGTGGTGCATGATCAGTAGCAATTACATCAATATGATCATTGATTAGCGCCTCTAGAATTTGCTTGCGATCTCTATCTGCCTTTACAGCCGGATTCCATTTGATGTAATTTCCTTTTTTCTTATAATCGGCATCACTGAACCAAAGGTGATGAATACAAGCTTCTGCCGTAATACGCTTATCTTTTAAAGGGGTATGATTGTGGAATAAGGTGGTCTCAACTCCTGTAGAGATGTGCAGAATATGTAATCGCGTGTTGAACATTCTGGCCAGATCAACAGCCAGGCTAGAGGAGGTGTAGCAAGCTTCAGCACTACGTATTAGCGGATGCATTTCAGGCGTTAGTTTATCTTCTCCATATTCAGTTTTAAAATGTTCCAAATTAGCTTTAATGGTAGCCTCATCTTCACAATGAGTTGCAATAAGCATAGGTACTTTTGAGAAAATACCTTCCAGTGTTTGCTCATTGTCAACCAACATATTTCCGGTTGAAGAACCCATGAAGACCTTTACCCCGCAAACATTTTTAGGATTTGTTTTTAATACCTCTTCTAAATTTTTATTGCTAGCACCCATAAAAAATGAGTAATTCGCTAAGGATGTTTTTGAAGCAATTTTGTATTTATCTTCTAATAACTTTTGAGTAAGCGTATTGGGAACAGTGTTGGGCATCTCCATAAATGAAGTTATACCTCCTGCAACTGCAGCTTTTGATTCAGTGTAAATATTTGCCTTATGCGTAAGTCCTGGTTCGCGGAAATGTACCTGATCATCAATAAAGCCCGGCAAAAGATATTGCCCTTCTGCATTAATCTCCTTGTCTGCGGCAAGTGTTATGTTTTTGTCGATTTTGTCAATCAATCCGTCTTTAACAAATACATCGGCAATAAACTGTTTACCTTCATTAACGATAGTTGCATTTTTTATTAGGATGGTGCTCATGTGTTTTCAAAATTAGATGAGTAAAAATGCAAAAAAAATGGTTGGTTTTTCTGTTGTTAATTGAAATGTTTGCCTTATTGTTATTTGAGAAGTTTTAAAGTAAATTATGATAGGATTAATCGTTTATGAAACAGTTAGTTAACGAAGCTAATATAGCCTCCCAGATTTATTTTTTCAGAGGACATAAAGTAATGCTTGATTGTGAAATGGCTTCTATGTATGAAGTTACAACCAAGCGTTTACTTGAACAAGTGCAAAAAAACAGCTTTCGATTTCCTGATGATTTCATGTTCCAATTAACGGAGAACGAGTATGAAGAATACCTGAAGTTAGCACCAAGTCAGCAAAGACACGGCAGCTTAAGTGAACTTCCTTATGTTTTTACAGAGCAGGGAGCTGTGATGCTATCGAGTATTTTAAATACCAGGGTAGCCATTGAAACTGATATTTTCGTAGTCAGATCATTTATAAAATTTCGCAATTCGGTCGACGCCAAAAAGAAAAGTTCAGCAACTGCTAAAACTGAAAGTAAAATCGAAACTAACAATTCTGTCGAAAAGATAGAGTTGTTTTTCAAAGTGCTCTTACAGGTGTTGGAATCAAAAAAGACTACAAATACGAGCAAAACACCACGATCACCCATCGGATTTCAGATTAAGAAAGAAGAAGAAAAGGAGAATAAGCCTAAAGGAGAGTAATCTCGAACTCTTCCATCCACAATTCTCAACTTGAATACACTATCTTTGCTGCATGGCAAAAACGTTTGAGGATTTCAAATTCAATAAGCAGATTTTAAATGCAATTACAGATGCAGGTTTTGAGGAGCCTACACTGATTCAGGAAAAGGCCATTACACCAATACTTGCAGGGCAAGACTTGATGGGAATTGCGCAAACCGGTACCGGTAAAACGGCTGCCTATGTTTTGCCCATGCTCATGAAATTAAAATATGCTCAAGGACAAGATCCGCGTGCTTTAATTTTGGTTCCTACACGCGAATTGGCGCTTCAGGTAAAAGATGCCATCGATCTGTTGAATATCTATACTGATCTTCGGGTGCTTGCTATTTATGGTGGATTGGGGCCTAAAACTCAAAAAGAAGCGCTTTCAAAAGGTATCGATGTTTTGATTGCAACTCCGGGCCGTTTCATGGAACTATACCTGGATGAACACATCGTTTTAAAGCACCTTACTTACTTTGTAATTGACGAGGCTGATAAGATGATGGACATGGGTTTCATTCCTCAAATACATCGTATTTTAGAAATTGTTCCGCGTAAGCGTCAGAATTTACTGTTTTCAGCAACCATGTCTGACCGGGTGCGCAATCTGGCCGGTGATTTTTTAAAGTTTCCGGTAGAAGTGGCAATTACTCCACAGGCAACTCCGGCGCAAACCGTAAGTCAGGCATTGTATTTTGTTCCGAACTTTAAAACGAAGATCAACTTAATGATGCATCTGCTTAAAGATGAGGAGAGCGTAAACAAATTGATCATATTCTGTAAGAGTAAGGTAACTGCCGATAATATTTTTCATTATTTGAGCCGCAAGTTCGGAGCTGAGCAAGTGCGGGTGATTCATGCCAACAAAGGACAGAATACACGTATCAATTCAATAAATGATTTTAAAAATGATAATATCCGAATCCTGGTAGCTACCGATGTGGCGGCCCGTGGTTTGGATGTTTCGGATGTAAGTCACGTTATCAATTTCGATGTTCCGTTGATTTATGAAGACTATGTGCATCGTATCGGGCGTACAGGTCGTGCTAACAAAACGGGTGATTCCATTACGTTTTGCAACCCTGCAGAAGAGTATCATTTAAATAAGATTCAGAAACTGATTCGCCAGCAAATTCCTGTTTTTGGAATTCCTTCGGAGGTTTTCATCGATGAAACTCCTTTCGAAGAAAAACAAAACATTGCTCGCGAAATTGATATGCAGAAACGAAAAGAGAACCCTGAATTTAAAGGGGCTTTTCATGAGAAAAAACATGCAGCCAAAATTGCTGCCAGTGCCAAGAAATCGGATGGAAAAAAAGGGAAAGGTTTCAAGGAGAAGAAAGACTCGAAATCAGGATATTCAAAAGTAGCATCCCGGTCAAGCAGTCCGGTGCCGGGCGGTAAAGGAAGTGCCGGCGGAAGAAAGAGAAGATAATCTTCAGTATTGAATCATCAGTCTTAAGTCATTAGTAGGCATTGGGGTAGTAGGTCAAAGGTTTTAGGATAGAGGTTTGTTTAATTCCTTACCCGAAACTCACAATTCTAATTAGTGTAATCAATAATTAATCGGTGTAATCCAATATAATATAATCAATGAAAAAATCAGAAATCAAATTAACTGTAGAGCTCGACGACAATAAAATACCGGAAAACATTACTTGGGAATCAACTGATTCAGAAAGTAAAGATGCATTGCCTGCAAAAGCTTTTATGCTATCCATCTGGGATCATAACTATAAAAACACGTTGAAAATTGACCTTTGGACAAAAGAAATGCCTGTTGATGAAATGAAGCAATTCTTTTTTGAAACTTTAATGACCATGGGTGATACTTTTTTGCGTGCAACAGGGGAAACAGCCATCGTAGAAGATTTGCGTGACTACTGCGCTCATTTTGCAGAAAAAATGGGAATTGAGAAGCATAGTTAATTTGTCAGTCTGAGCGGAGTCGAAGTTTTTAGTCTTCGACTTCGCTCAGGCTGACGTTAAAACTCCGCTCAGACTGACACTATTTAATCTTTTTTAAGACTTCCACCGTCTTCTCCAACATCTCATCTGTAAAATCCAAATGCGTTACAAAACGAACCCGTTTTTTGCCTGGAGAAGCGCATAAAACTCCATGTTCCTTCATTTTTGAAATAAATTCGACCTCGGAAATGTGATCTACCAGTTCGAAAATAACAATATTGGTTTCGATAGGCAGAACTTCTTTAACTAAAGGATGTGGTTTCAATACATCTTCCAAAACTTTAGCTCGTTTGTGATCTTCAGCTAAGCGTTCCACGTGAAAGTCTAAGGCATAAATGCCAGCCGCGGCCAAATAACCGGCTTGCCGCCAACCGCCGCCCATCACTTTTCGAACTCTTTTAGCTTTATGAATAAATTCTTTGGTGCCTAATAATACCGAACCGATAGGCGTCCCTAATCCTTTAGAAAGACAAATGGAAATACCATCAAAGTAGTGCCCGATTTCCGAAGCTGAATAGCCTTTGGCTATAATTGCATTAAAAATGCGAGCTCCGTCTAAATGAAGTTTTAGATTATTTTCTTTACAAACTTTTGAAATTGTTTCCAGTTGGCCCAGTTCCCAACAATGTCCACCACCACGGTTTGCTGTGTTTTCAATCACCACTAAACTGGTTGTGGGATGATGAATATCATCTTTGTTAATATTATCGCGTACCTGTTTTGCAGTAAATACACCGCGAATACCAGGTAAAGTTCTTACTGAAGCAGCAGAGTTAAATGCAATTCCACCTCCTTCGTAGTAATACACATGAGCGCCTTCATCACAAATAACTTCTTCCAATGGACTGGTAAAACAGTTTATAGCAATTTGGTTGGTCATCGTTCCCGAGGTACAAAATAATCCTGCTTCTTTACCAAATAGGTTGGCTGCTTTTTCTTGCAGTTCAATCACTGTCGGATCTTCTCCATATACATCGTCGCCTACATTTGCATGCCTCATGGCATCCAACATTGCAGGAGAAGGTTTTGTTACAGTGTCACTTCTTAGGTCAATCATTTTAGCAGTTTTTTAGGTGCTAATTTTAGCATTCTTTTCAGACAAAGAACAATTATTTCAGTAAAAATTCTTGTCAAGAGTTAAAAATATCAGATGAAGGTTCTTGACTTCCTTAAAAACAAATTATTCAGAAAAAAATGGTAGGTTTAGTAAACCAAATTCTTAGACTATGTTCGACGATGAGGATAATGATTTTGACTTTAACGAAGAGGATTTCGATCCTTCGGAGTTTCAAAGAGAACAAGAACGTATTCACAATTTGCCGGTTTATAAAAAAGCAATGGAAATTGCCGCTATAACTCAGGCCATTTGTGAATCAATTGACCCTAAAAAAGATGATCTAGATATTAGATCGATGATGTTGCAGAATGCTTACGTTATAGGATCAAAAATATCAGGAGCTGAAGGCGGTGATTTGTTTACGCTTCGAATGGAAAACGCGGTTATTATTAAAATTCATGCCCGTGAATTACTTGCCCAAACCTCACTTTGTCAGGCTGAAGGTTTATCTAACAATCATTACCTTCAGATATTGCGTGATGAAATCGAACAGTTTAAGTTATTGTTTATTGAATGGGTAAAATCATTCGATAAAACCAATGATATTAAAGATGACTGGGGACTGTTTTATGATTAAGATAGGGGATGGTTCATAGTCTATAAACCATGTTCTTTTTTCTGAAAGTGTTTTGTTTTTAATAGGCCATCAAGAACCCGCTAATTTTACTTTAATGGCCGATTGTGAGCTTACTGCTCATGCGGGTTTTGTTTTATCCTTTCTACTTTTTACCTTCTGCTTACCACTTTCCGCTTTCCACTTTTTACTTCTCGCTTTAATTCGTAAAGCTAAAAATGTTTTAGTTCAGCTATATTTGAAAGCCATAAAAATAAAAACATGTATAAAAAGATAATGTTACTGGGCTCAGGTGAACTTGGGAAAGAGTTTGTGATAGCAGCGAAACGCTTAGGGCAATATGTCATTGCTGTTGATTCGTACCAGAATGCACCTGCCATGCAAGTAGCCGATGAGTTTGAAGTCATCAATATGCTGGATGGAGCAGAGCTCGACCGTATAGTAGTTGCTCATCAGCCTGATATTATTGTACCAGAGGTGGAGGCCATCCGCACTGAGCAGTTTTATAAGTATGAGCAACAAGGAGTGCAGGTGGTTCCGAGCGCGAAGGCGGCTAATTTTACGATGAACCGAAAACAGATTCGTGATTTAGCTGCTCAGGAGCTGGGTTTAGTTACGGCAAAGTACCTTTACGCATCTACTTCCGAAGATTTCAAAAAAGCAGTTGAAGTGATTGGTATTCCTTGCGTGGTGAAACCTATTATGTCGTCTTCAGGAAAAGGGCAATCTATTATTCGTTCAGCTGATGAGGTGGATAAAGCCTGGGATTTTGCGATGACTCAGGGTAGGGGAAAGGTGCAAGAAGTAATTATCGAAGAATTTATTCGCTTTGATTCGGAGATAACGTTATTAACGGTTACCCAACAAAATGGCCCGACGTTGTTTTGCAGTCCGATTGGGCATCGACAAGAGCGCGGTGATTACATGGAAAGCTGGCAACCGGCACTTATCACTGAAAAAGATTTGAGCGCAGCTAAAGACATGGCTGCTAAAATTACCGAAGCTTTAGGTGGTGCAGGATTATGGGGCGTAGAGTTTTTCTTAACCGATAAAGGAGTTTATTTCTCCGAATTATCACCTCGTCCGCATGATACAGGTATGGTAACATTGGCAGGTTCACAAAATTTCTCAGAGTTTGAATTACACGCTCGTGCTGTTTTAGGTTTACCGATTCCTGAAATTACCTTGGAAAGAACAGCAGCTAGTTACGTGGTTTTAGCTTCAGAAGAAAATAATGATCAGCCAACATACGACGGTTTGCAGGAAGCGGCTGCCATTCCAAAATCTGATTTTAAAATATTCGGAAAACCGTATACCAAGCAATACAGAAGAATGGCTGTAGCCTTAGCATACGATACAAATTCGGTTTCTACTGATACTGTAAGAGAAAGGGCAAAACTTGTTGCTTCAAAAATAACTGTGAATGGTAAGTATTCGCCGAGTTTGTAAGTGTTGTACAACTTATTGTACATATTGTATTTTAGCTTATATTTGTAAAAAAGATTAAGCAATGGAAATCACAACATATTCAAATTTCAGACAAAGCTTAAAAACTTTCTTAGACAAGGTATTCACCTCTCATTCTCCATTATTTGTGACGCGGGCCAATGGTGAAGATGTAGTGGTTATATCTAAAGCTGATTATGAAAGTATGCTAGAAACGTTTTATTTACTAAGGAGTCCTAATAATGCAGTTAGATTACTAAGGGGTATTGAGCAATTCAATAAGGGCCAAGGTAAAGAGCGGGAGTTAATCGAAGAATGAGGAAAGAATTCTCCGATGACGCCTGGGATGATTACATATACTGGCAAGGAACAGATAAAAAGATTCTCAAAAAAATAAATGACCTTATTAAGGAGATTAGTCGAACTCCATATGAAGGAAGTGGTAATCCAGAGCCATTGAAACATAACCTTGAAGGTTGGTGGTCAAGAAGAATAAACTTAGAACACCGATTAGTTTATAAAATTAAAGATGATTCTATATTAATACTACAATGTAGATATCATTATTATTAGCATGATATTAACAGTCCGAGAGCTCCAATTTCGAACTGTTAATGTCATACAGCTCGCCTCGTTCTTTTAATCCCCTAAAAAATGATTCGTTATTTACTCTCTAAATGATCCTTTTGGGTTTTTTGAGATAAAACCAACCCGATCATCACCAATAAAACACCAACAATGGTGTAAGTACTTATGGTATCTTTCATAATTAAAGCAGCGATAGAAAAACCAAAAATAGGACAGAGGAAGAGCCACATTCCGGCTTTTATGGTGTTTGTTTTTAGTAGCCACAACCATAATTGTACAGCGAAAATGGATACCGGGATGGCCAGCCACAAAACAGCTCCCCAAAAGGTTAGGTTGAAATGATTATTTGATCCGTTGTAATAAAAGCAAGCAACAGGTAGGAGCAAGATGCCTCCGATTAATGTTTGCCAGCCGTTAATGGTGAACAAATCCAAATTATTCCAGTTGCTTGAAGAAAAATAAATGGCCGCAAGCGAATACGATAACATGCTAAAAAGAAGAATCATCAGCCCTTCAGTTGTTACGGTCGTGTTATTAAACCAGGGCCAGGCTGCACATACTACACCTGCGGAACAGATGCAAAGTGCAATAATGACGTTTAACGTTAATTTCTTATTGAGAAAGAATACGGATATAAAACTAATGAAAACCGGATTTGTAGCCACTGCTAGCGCCCCGATTCCTGCTGTTACTTTTTGCATGGCTATAACGTAGCATCCCAGGTAAATGCTGATGTTTAACAAACCGTAGATGGCTATTTGTTTCCATTCCTTACCTTCAGGCAATCGATTTCCTCTTATTAAATGTGAATACGCCAACATAATTAAGGCTGCTACACCAAAGCGAACAATGGCAATACTCAAAGGTTGCGCTGCGTTAAGACCTATTTTAGTGGCGGTAGACGCTGATGCCCAAAGTATTGCAAATGTTAAGCCGGCAGCAATCCAATGGTATTTCTTAGTAATCTTTTGAATCATAAATAGGTCTGAAAAATAGGAAAATTACCATTGAACTGGTGATCTAATAACTGTGGTTGATTATTTTTTAAATCAGCCGGAAGTTTTATTTAAAACATTGTATTACAAATGTTGTACTGAGAATACAAATGTATTACATTTGTAGTAATAAGTAGGTAAAATGAAAATCGCCACCGTAAAAAGGTATGGAAACTCTCAAGGAGTTCTCATTACAAAATCATTCTTAGAGTCTGTTAACTTCTCTAATAAGGTAGAGATTGTTGCTGTTGCTGGTAAGATTATTATTACTCCAGTAAAGGAAAATCCATTAGATGATTGGGATAAACAATTTGAAGCCGCAATTGCAGCAGGGCAACTTCCAGAGGAAACAGCTGAGCTTGGTCACTTTGACAACGAGTCCGATAAAACAGAGTGGACTTGGTAATGTATTCATTTTATCTATGAATAATTTGCAGTTTAAAATTTATTGGGTAGACCTAAGCCCAACAATTGGTAGTGAACAAAACGGTGTTCGACCATGCGTTATCATTTCTAACGATAAGGTGAATAAGCACCTGAAAACGGTTATTATAGCACCTTTAACATCAACTATTAAAAACTATCCAACCAGAATAGATTGTGTAGTGAGTAATAAAGCAGGTCAAATAGTGCTGGATCAAATCAGGACTGTCGATAAAGTTAGATTGAAAAATCAAATTGATGAACTTGATACCAAAACAGCTGGGGCAGTGGTTAATGCTCTTAAAATTCTATTTTCCTAAATCAATCGATAGTTTTTGCGTTGTCGATGTTGTCCGCAGGGTTCATCTGTTGTGATTTGCTTTCAGATTTGTTCTTTTAAAGATTGATTTCACCAGCCCCTTTACTTCTTTTAAAAAGGAATAAAGCTCCTAGATAAACAAAGAGTATATAATAGTTTTTACAACTGAACTATATGGATACAAAAAAAGCCGCTGCATCAACTGATACAGCGGCTTTTTAGTGAATCTTAAATCATTGCTTAATTTTCCACGATTGCTTTTTTAGCCTCTTCTTTAATCACTACTTCTATCGGATCGGAAACTTTATCATCCAATAATGCCAGTTTGAGCACTTCGGTCATTTCGGTTACGTAGTGGAAGTTCAGGTCGCTGATGTAATCGGCTTTAATCTCCTCAACATCTTTACGATTTTGCTTACACATGATAATTTCCTTAATGCCGGCACGTTTAGCCGCCAGGATTTTTTCTTTGATACCACCTACCGGAAGCACTTTTCCGCGTAAGGTAATTTCTCCGGTCATTGCTAAATGAGGACGCACCTTTCGTTGCGTGAACGCCGATGTTAAAGCAGTTAACATCGTAATACCTGCCGATGGTCCGTCTTTAGGAATGCCTCCTGCAGGAACGTGTATATGCACATCCCAATGATCAAATACACGAGGGTCGATATCAAACTTACGTCCGTTGGCTCTTAAGTAGGCAAGGGCAATAACCGCCGATTCTTTCATCACATCGCCCAAGCTACCCGTTAGGGTCAGTTTACCTTTGCCGGGGCTGATGCTTGTTTCAATGAACAAAATATCGCCGCCAACTTGAGTCCAGGCCAGGCCCGTAACCACACCGGCGGTATCATTGTTTTCGTATAGGTCTTTATCAAAAATCGGAGCACCTAAAATGGTTTCCACATCTTTTTCAGTGAGCGTAGTATTGTGCTCTTCTTCCAAAGCAATGTGCTTCGCTACACCGCGTACCAAGGTAGCCACTTTCTTTTCCAAACCACGCACACCTGATTCACGGGTGTACTCCTCAACTACTTTTTCAAGTATGGAGGTTTTTATATTGACATCTTTAGTTTTTAAGCCGTGAGCTTCACGTTGTTTAGGTACTAAATAGTTTTTAGCGATCTGAACTTTTTCCTGAAGGGTATATCCGTTCACCTCAATAATCTCTAATCGATCACGCAAAGCAGGGTGGATGCTGCTTAATGAGTTTGCCGTAGCGATGAACATGATGTTTGACAGGTCGTAATCCAATTCCACATAATGGTCATAAAAAGCATTGTTTTGTTCCGGATCGAGCACTTCTAATAATGCCGACGAAGGGTCGCCCCGGTGATCATTTCCTACCTTATCGATCTCATCCAAAACAAATACAGGATTTGATGTTTTAGCTTTTTTAAGCGACTGAATCACTCGGCCCGGCATTGCACCAATATAGGTTTTGCGGTGACCACGAATATCAGCTTCATCACGAACGCCGCCTAATGCCATCCTAACGTATTTACGTCCGAGTGCTTTGGCTATTGATTTTCCTAAAGAGGTTTTACCCACTCCTGGAGGGCCTACCAAACATAAAATAGGGGCTTTCATGTTGTGCTTTAATTTAAGCACTGCCAAAAATTCAATGATACGTTCTTTTACTTTTTCTAATCCGTAATGGTCTTTGTCGAGTATTTTTTGAGCACGTTTCAGATCGAAATTATCTTTAGTAAACTCATTCCAAGGAAGATCCAATAAAAGTTCCAGGTAATTTACCAATACCGAATATTCTGCCGCAGCAGGATTCATGCGTTGTAATTTCTCAAGTTCCTTTTCAAACGTAGCATAAATTTCTTTCGACCACTTTTTCTTCAAACCGCGATCTTTCAGGTTTTGAACTTCCAGGTCAGGGGTGTTTCCGCCTAATTCTTCCTGAATTGTTTTTAATTGCTGATTCAGGAAATAATCGCGCTGCTGCTTGTCGAGATCAATACGAACCTTGGTTTGAATTTGATTCTTCAAATCCAGCATCTGAAGTTCAGTGGTAAGATGTTGTAGCACCATTTCCGCACGCACGCGCAGATCGGTTTCTTCTAATAAAGCCTGTTTTTCAGGTACTTCGGCATTCATGTTAGATGAAATGAAGTTGACTAAAAACGATGGGCTTTCAATGTTTTTAATTGCAAAAGCGGCTTCCGAAGGAAGGTTGGGTGAGTTTTGTATAATTTGGGTGGCAAGTTCTTTTAATGAACTTACCAAAGCCTTGAATTCTTTGTCTTTAGGAATAGTACGCTCCTCAAATGAATGCACATTGGCTTTCAAATAAGGTTCTGATTGAATCATTTCGCCCATCCGGAAACGTTTTTTACCCTGAATGATCACCGTGGTGTTTCCATCAGGCATTTGAAGCGTTTTTATGATATAAGCCACCGTTCCGATTTGGTTCAGATCTTCCATAGTAGGATCTTCAATCGAAACATTTTTTTGTGATACTACACCTATAATCTTGGTTGCTTTATAAGCCTCTTTGATCAATTTTATCGACTTATCACGGCCAACTGTAATAGGAATCACAACTCCAGGAAAAAGTACCGTATTGCGTAGAGGTAAAATTGGCAGTGCCTCAGGCATCTCTTCCTTATTCATTTCCTCCTCATCTTCGGGAGTCATCAATGGGAAAAATTCTGTGTCTTCGTGCATCATCGAATCTACGCGTTGTTTTATATCAAATGGGTCGAATATACTCATCTATCAGGTTTGAATTTTATTTTATGAATTAAAGGTCAACATGGCAGAAAACCAAAATTTAATTCGTGGGGATAGTCATTTCAAGAGTTATGCCATGCGCTTAAACATGGGCAATATTACATTTTAACTGCAAAAACGGCAGGAAAGTTTTAAGTTTTACTGCATTTAAAGCATTATTTTTTGAAGGGTGCTTCCTGCTTTAAAGATCAATGTTTTTCGGGTTGAACCCACAATGATGTTTACAATGTTGGTTTGCCCTTCAAAATCATCAATTAATAAGTTTTGTTTCAACTCGGCATTGTTCAGTCCTTCCGGGAGAGCAATCTCAAAATAAACGCTCATGGTCATTCCTTTAGTTTCAGTACCGATAAAATTAATCGGTTTCACCTGGTTTTTAGCTTTAAGCTGAATGACTGTAGGGAGATATTGTTTAAGATACGTTTCAAAATCTTTATTATCAATATGAAGCTGTTTGTTAAAACGCTTTGAAAGTGTTTTTTCCAGATCATCCCAAAATACGTTCACGATAAACTCAGCAGTATGATTCTTTGAATTGTATTCTAGTTGAGTGATGGAGGTATAGTATTTATGAGGACTAGCCGGTAAAGCAAGAATTAATAAAAGGCTTATGATCAATAGTTTCTTCATACAACAAAGATGCAGATTATTTGAAAAGGCTAAAAAACAAAATAGCCTCGAATTTCGAGGCTGTTTTGTTCTAATTATTCTGTTACGAGGAGGAGTATAATCTCGCTTTAAAAGTTTATTTAATTATTCCCCTTAACCGGTGTCGGAGTTGATGCAGAATTGTTATTCCGCTCTACCTGCATCGGGTTTAGAGTTTGTTCGTGTTGTTGTTTAAACAATTGGAATTTTGATTCCACTGCTTTGTACGGAAAGAAATTATTGCTGCGATCAATATCAGCTGTTTCCTGTAAAGGATCGAGTTCAAATTGTTTTACCGGTTTTTCAGTTATGAACAGTTTTGCAACTTTCTGATTGTTTTTTCTCCAAATTTCAGCCGGAATACGAACTATTTCTTTAGTACCATCTGCATACTCCATTTGAAGAATAACCGGCATGATTAAACCGCCCACATTTTCAAAATCAACCAAATAATAATTTAAACCGGCAGCAAGCGCTTTTTTGTCTTTGTCATTTAAAGCATTGTAATACGCTTGGTATTTAGTGCGGTCGCTTTCACTTACCACTAACGGGTCGTATGCATTGTAGAAATCTTTCAATTCAGGAAATTTATCAACGCGGTACTGTTTGATACTCGTTTTATTGCGTTGTTCTGAAACAGAAAGCGGTTCAGCTTCCAACTTTTTACGTTTCGCGTTTTTTTCTACTTCAGGGTTTTGTGTATCTGTTGAATACCAGGTTACATTTTTAATAGCGATATCAACAGGATCGGTTCCATAAAACCAACCTCTCCAAAACCAGTCAAGGTCAACGCCCGATGCATCTTCCATAGTACGGAAAAAATCAGCAGGTTGTGGATGTTTAAACATCCAACGTTGAGCATATTCTTTAAAGGCGTAATCAAAGAGTTCGCGACCCATTACGGTTTCGCGCAGAATATTTAAAGCGGTGGCAGGTTTTGAATAGGCATTATTACCAAACTGTAAAATCGACTCTGAGTTAGTCATAATCGGGTCTAAAGTGGCTTTATCACCCGACATGTATGGAACAATATCACGGGGTTCACCTCTTCGTGAAGGATATTTTTCTTCCCATTCCTGTTCTGTTAAATATTGAAGAAATGTATTCAATCCTTCATCCATCCAGGTCCACTGACGTTCATCGGAACTTACAATCATCGGGAAGAAGTTATGTCCCACTTCATGAATCACTACTGAAATTAAACCATATTTAGTAGATGCCGCATAAGTGCCATCGGCTTCCGGACGAGGTCCGTTGAAACAAATCATTGGATACTCCATGCCACCGATTGGTCCGTTTACAGAAATTGCAGTAGGATAGGGGTAACCGAATGTGTAACGTGAATACGTTGTTAAGGTTTGCGCAATGGCATGAGTGGAGTATTTATCCCAAAGAGGGCTAGCTTCTTTAGGGTAGTATGACATGGCCATCACTTTCTTGGGTCCAACCTGTACGCCCATTGCATCCCAAATAAATTTACGTGATGAAGCCCAGGCAAAATCACGAACGTTATCAGCCTGAAAGATCCAGGTTTTTTTGTTTTTTGAATGATTTTTTTCATTAGCTGTAGCTTCATCCTGTGAAACGATCATGATCGGTTTAGGGGCGTTTTTCGCCTGTTCTAACAAGTCGATTTGTTTTTTGCTGAGAACCTGTGACGTGTTTTGTAAAGTTCCGGTTGCTGCCACAATATGGTCGGAAGGAACGGTAATGCTTACTTTATAATCTCCAAAATCCAGGGCGAATTCACCATTGCCAAGGTATTGTTTGGTTTGCCAACCGTTAACATCATCGTACACGCACATGCGCGGGAACCATTGGGCCATTTCGTAGATGATGTTTTTATCACCTGCAAAATATTCATAACCACCCCGCCCGCCGTTAATTTTTGCATTGTTAATATAATTGAACCAATCTACCGAAAAAGTAAAACTTTGCTTAGGTTTTAACGGTTGAGGAAGTTCTACACGCATCATGGTTTTGTTGATCGTATAGTTTAAATCGGAGCCCGCTGTTTTTACAGATTTTATGGTGTAGCCGCCTTTAAATTCTTTCTGATTGAACATGTTCAATGCCTCAAAGCTCATATCCTTTAGCGGGCCATTAGTTTGGGTGCTGTAGGTGTCGGATTTGGGATCAAAAATGTTTTGATCCAGCTGCAGCCAGATATAAGTTAAGGCATCAGGAGAATTATTGGTATAGGTAATGGTTTCGGATCCGGTTACACTTTGATTTTCATCGTTGAGTTCTATTTTAATATCGTAGTTGGCCCGTTGCTGCCAGTATTCATGGCCAGGTGCACCAGCTCCATTGCGATAACCGTTGGGCGTTGGCCAGAGTTCTTCTAGTTGATGAAACTTGTTACTGTTGTAGATGCCTCCTTGTGCAGAGGCAGCAATGCTACAGCTGAAGCAAGCTACGTATAGGATTAGTTTCTTCATTTTCTGTTGTTTGGGTTTAAAATTTGAAAGATAGAAATGTTATTTTATTTATGCTGTTTTTTGCGATAATTCTTTTGTAAATAATTTATGGCTGCCAAAATTTTCTCTCCCAAAGCCATTGAATGGATTGGAGTAATACCGGAACTGAAATGATATAGTTAATGAGTTTGGGAGATAATTTTATGTGTTTTTCTGTTAGAAATAACAAAAACATTATTACCGAAATAATAACGAGCTGGCCGCATTCAAGTCCTAAATTGAAGGGAAGTAATGTGGTCAGTACATTAAATTCCATTCCCATAAACAATTCTTTAAGTAGGCGCGAAAAACCCAAACCATGGATTAATCCGAAGAAACCTGAAAATAAAACCCTGTAGTTATGTAATCTTGGAAGAAAAAGATTTTCTATGCAGGTAAAAAAAATGGTGAAAGCGATTAGAAATTCGATTACTGCACCATCCAGGTTTATAATATTGAGTACCGAAAGTGCTAGTGTTATGGAATGAGCAATAGTAAACGAAGTGACAATCCAAAGTAAGTGTTTCCAGTCTTGTATACTGTAAATAGCACAGATAGCGAATAGAAAAAGAATATGGTCGTAACCGTTGGGGTCTAGAATGTGATGAAAGCCTTGGGAAAGAAAAACGCAGAATTGATTCATGAAGTGGTTTTGTCGCCAAATATAAAATCTTTAGCAGTTCCGGGTAGTTTTGTCACAACATTTGCTGTGCACTCTCATATTTTCTGCCAATATGAATAAACCTAAAAAGAGAACATGGGTACTAGTTTTATTACGTTTACTTACTTGGGTGGCAGCTTTAGCGCTTGGTTTAGTATTTATTCGTAATTGTACCAGTCATGACTCTTTACTTAACAATCATCCGTTTGTTGTTGAAAAGGTACAATCAATTGGAAAATTAGAGCTGGTGAAATATGATTATAACACTATTTTACAGCATAAGGAAATCGGAGATTGGCTACCGGATCCATTAGCTTTATTCTTAATCAATGGGCAAGTAGTTAGCAGTGTCGATTTTTCAAAAGTGACCAATGAGGATGTTATTATTGCCGACAGTGTTATTACGATTCGGATACCTCAACCTGAACTCTTGGTAAAGGTGGATCATGGTAAATCAAAAATTTATGAAACCGAATATAGGTTTTGGGATGACCAAAAATGGATTGATGTGGTTTTATTAAAAGCAGAAGAGCAGCTGAAAACAGCTGCTCTTAAGTCGGAGATTATTGGGTATACCAAAAAAAATATTGAAAAATTATTGATTCCCACCTTTACTGTCATGGGGTTTAAAAAAGTTAATCTTGAATTTAAATAGCAGTATTCATTTTTCTTTGCCTTCTTGGTTACCCTTCCTTTCTTTAAATTTATCTAACACGTTATTTATTAATTTCTTCAGCTTTATCTTCACTATGGATATGGTAGTAGAATAGATTATATCCTTATTTTTAGGGATGAATGTTCAATATCTGGCAACAAAATTAGCCGTACCAATCGGTAAAAAGACTGTAATTGCGATTGTTCAGGAATTGGAAAAACAATCTTTTTCAGTAAGTGAACTCATTGATCTTACTTTTCATACTCAATCTGAAATTGGTTTTCGAGCAGCCTGGATATTTGAAAACTATATATTAAATGATAAACCCCGTTTATTGCAAGTCCTTCCATTTTTTCTAGAAAAGTTTAGTTCAGTAAGCAATCCGAGCTGTAAACGACATTTTGCCAAAGTTTTACAAGAAATCACTTCTCATCTCAATAGCAAAAAGGCAGATCCTATATTAAGGGAGGCTGTCCTTAACTCAGAGCTCGAGCCTGTAATCACGGCGTGTTTTGACTGGATGATTGATCCCAAAGTGGCAGTTGCTGTAAAGGTGTTCTGTATGGAAAGTTTGTTTAATATGAGTACGCAATATCCTTGGATTAATGAAGAATTGACACCTACGATAGAATTCGTCATGAAAGGTGGGAGTGCAGGAATTCAAGCAAGGGGAAGAAAATTGTTGGTAAAATGTAAGAATGGTTGAATATAAAGTTTATTGGAGCGAAAAAAAATGCTGGTTGAAAAACCAGCATTTTTTTGGTAATATGAAGATTATTAAGCCTTTTGCTCTTGTGCTTCTTTGTTATTATAAAAAACGAATTGATTGTCAAACATATCTAGTTTTATTTTTGAATCCTTTTCCACTTTTCCGGCAAGAATTTGCTTCGAAAGTTCGTTAAGAATACGTTTCTGAATCACGCGTTTTAGCGGACGAGCTCCAAACTGTGGATCATATCCTAATTGAGCCAACCAGTCTAGCGCTTCATCACTTGCTTCCAGCTCAATTCCGATTTCTCGCATGGTTTGTTGAACATGGGCAAATTGCATACTTACAATATCCCTGATTTCATCTCTGCCCAATGGTTGGAACATGATGGTTTCATCGATTCGATTCAAAAACTCAGGACGAATGGTTTTTTTCAATAATTCAAAAACTTCGTTCTTGGTTTTAGCAATAACCTCATCTCTGGTATCATCATTCAGTCCTGCAAAGTTTTCATTAATAAGATGAGAGCCAATATTGGAAGTCATGATGATAATAGTATTTTTAAAATCTACCACACGACCTTTATTGTCGGTTAAACGGCCATCATCAAGTACTTGTAATAAAATATTGAATACATCAGGATGAGCCTTTTCAATTTCATCGAGTAAAATAACCGAATAGGGTCTGCGACGAACCGCTTCAGTAAGCTGACCACCCTCATCGTAACCAACGTAACCCGGAGGCGCACCAATTAAACGCGATACAGAATGACGTTCCTGATATTCCGACATATCAATACGCGTCATCGAATGTTCGTCGTTAAACAAAAATTCTGCTAGGGCTTTGGCCAATTCTGTTTTACCAACACCGGTTGTTCCCAAAAAAATGAATGATCCAATCGGTTTTTTCTTATCCTGCAAACCGGCTCTGCTGCGACGAATGGCATCCGAAACCGCTTCGATCGCTTCTTCTTGACCAGCTACACGATTGTGCAACTCTTCTTCCAAATGTAGCAGTTTTTCACGCTCGCTTGCTACCATTTTCTGCACCGGAATCCCGGTCCAACGTGAAACAACGCCGGCAATATCTTCAGCTGTTACTTCTTCTTTAAGCATGCGCGAATTGCTTTGTATTTCATCCAGCTTTTTGGTCAGCTCTTCGATTGCCTTTTCTGTTTCAGGTAATTTACCATACTGAATTTCCGAAGCGTAAGCAAAATCACCATTCCGTTTAGCTTGTTCGATTGAGATTTTAAGCGTCTCAATATCTTGTTTCTTGATTTGAATGGCATCGACAACATCTTTTTCACTTTGCCATTTTGCTTTTAATGCGTTTCGTTCTTCACTCAGATTAGCAATTTCTTCATTTAAACGGTTAAGTCTTTCTTCATTGTTTTCACGTTTAATGGCCTCCCGTTCAATTTCTAATTGCATAATCCGGCGCTCCAATTCATCTAAAGCTTCAGGTTTAGAATCCATTTCTAATCGCAGTTTAGCAGCAGCCTCATCCATTAAGTCAATGGCTTTGTCGGGCAAGAAACGGTCGGAAATATAGCGTTGAGAAAGTTCAACGGAGGCAATAATTGCTTCGTCCTTGATTTTTACTTTATGATGATTTTCATAGCGCTCTTTCAGGCCTCGTAATATGGAAATGGCATCCTGCGTGTCGGGTTCTTCAACCATTACTTTTTGAAAACGACGCTCCAGCGCTTTGTCTTTCTCTAAATATTTTTGATATTCATTCAGGGTGGTTGCTCCGATAGCTCTTAATTCACCTCTTGCTAAGGCTGGTTTAAGGATGTTGGCGGCATCCATCGCTCCTTCACCGCCACCGCCGGCTCCAACGAGCGTGTGGATTTCATCAATGAAAAGTATGATTTCACCATCAGAACCCTGAACCTCTTTAACTACCGCTTTTAATCGTTCTTCAAACTCTCCTTTGTACTTAGCTCCGGCAATTAATGCACCCATGTCGAGCGAGTAAATGGTTTTGGTTTTAAGGTTTTCAGGAATATCACCATTGATAATACGATGCGCAATTCCTTCGGCAATAGCTGTTTTACCAACGCCTGGTTCTCCAATCAGGATAGGGTTGTTCTTGGTCCTGCGTGAAAGGATTTGAATTACACGTCGGATTTCATCATCGCGCCCAATTACCGGATCCAATTTGCCTTCTCGTGCTAATTCATTAAGGTTTTTGGCGTATTTATTTAAAGCGTTATATGTTGCCTCTGCGTTTTGGTCGGTTACGCGACTGCCTCCGCGCAATGCGTTAATTGCTTTTTTAAGATCTTTTTCATTAACACCAAGATCTTTTAGCAAGATTGTCGTCTTATCGTTTCCGGCAAGAATTCCCAACAATAAGTGTTCAACTGAAATGAATTCATCGTTAAATTCTTTCAGGTACGATTGTGCTTTGGTGAGCGCTCTATTTGCATCATTCGAAAGGTATAAACTACTTCCGGTAACTTTTGGAAAGGTATTGATTTGTTCATCCAGGCCTGACTCCAGTCTTTGTAGATTAACATTTAGCTTTTTTAAAAGATAGGTTACAATACTTTCATCAACAGATAAAATTCCTTTCAATAAATGAGCAGGTTCTATGGCTTGTTGCTGAAATCCCATTGTAATTTCAGAAGCTTTGTTAACGGCTTCCTGAGCTTTGATTGTATAGTTGTTGAAATTCATGTTTTTAGAAATGTTTTTGTTTTCCTCGGGCTTATAACATCAAACATTCAACCATCTAAAAAGTTGTTAGCTAATCATGAAAAATATTCAGGTAGAATTCGGTTTTAAATGTCAAAATGGCTGTTTTTGGAGGGTTGGTGCTGGCAAAATGTTAGTTAGACGGTTTTAGGTTTTAGGTTTTAGGTTTTAGGTTTTAGGTTTTAGGTTTTAGGTTTTAGGTTTTAGGTTTTAGGTTTTAGGTCGGGATTATGTTAAATGAAAAAGCCGGAACTAGTCCGGCTTTTAAATAATATATGAGATGATTTTTAATATTGAGGGTTGAGATAAAAGAATTTAGGAAACTTAAATCTTTACTCTTTAACCTTTACAACTATTGTCCCCAGGTTGATGGGTTTTCTCTCCAGGCAACTAAGGTTTCTAAATGACCTTTGTTGATATAGCCATTTTTCAAGGCTTCATCAATCAGGAAATTGTAATTACTTAAACTATGGAATACACATTTGGCTTCTTTAAAAGCTTCTTCAGTTTGGGTAAAACCATAATTGAAAATAGAAACCAAACCCACCACATCATGTCCTGCTGCACGTAAAGCTTCAACAGCGGCTAATGAACTCTTGCCAGTTGAAATTAAGTCTTCAATAACAATGATACGATCTCCGTGCTTTAACTCACCCTCAATCTGGTTGTTCATGCCATGCTTTTTCGCTTCAGCACGAACATAAGCAAAGGGTAAACCAAGTTCTTGGGCAACTAACACTCCTTGTGGAATTCCTGCGGTGGCAACGCCTGCAATAGCTCCAACCGGACCGAACTCTTCGTTAATTAAATGAGTTAACTGCTGACGAATGTAAGTACGAACCATCGGATGCGAAAGTGATACACGATTATCGCAGTAAATTGGAGATTTCCAACCAGAAGTCCAGGTAAATGGATTGTCAGGTTGAAGTTTAATTGCTTTAATTTGTAAAAGATATTCTGCTACTTTTATAGCGGTTTCATTATGTAATGACATGGCGCAAAGGTATATAATTTATATTAACGACCAATCACTTTTTATTGGAAGTATTAATGGAAATGATTTTTCTGATTCTTTAGTTGTTGTAAATGAGGAAGATGTGATTAAGGTTATGGCTGATGTTGTAACGGGTAATTTACACTCTTCTTTATGGTTAAAAAGCAATGAACCAGCTAAAGCGTTCAAAAATCTCTGTAAGAAATTAACTTACATCGAAGCTGCCGGTGGGTTGGTGAAGAACGAATTTGATGAATATTTGACCATATTCAGATTAGGAAAATGGGATTTGCCAAAAGGAAAGTTGGAAGACGGAGAAGAGATACCTGAATGCGCAGTTAGGGAAGTGAAAGAGGAGTGTGGTGTGACGGTTGCACGAATAATAGAAGAGCTGCCTTCTTCTTATCATGTTTACGTTTTTAAAGATCAATTAACCTTAAAACGCACTTATTGGTTCAGTATGGAATGCTTAGGCCGGCCTGAATTGACGCCTCAAACAGAAGAAGATATTGCTGAAGTTCGTTGGGTTAAAAAAGATGATTTTGCACTGATTTATGAGAATACCTATCCTGCAATTATGGATGTGTTGAGTTTGGTTAGTATCAGGTAGCAAGTAATACCATTCATCATTCATAATTTAATCTTCTATCCCAATATCTTCAAAATCTTATCCGTTGATTTAAGTCCGTGTCCGCTAAAGAGTGAGACCACCGTTTCATCATCCGATTCTTTCAAATATTTTTGTAATCCGGCAATGGTTGCAGCAGAGGTAGGTTCAATATAGTAGCCCTTTTTACCGCAATAAAGCAGACTTTCTTTAATTTCCTGTTCATTAACGGCGAAGAACTTGCCTTTTGTTGCTTCCACCATTTTCAGCATTTGATTGCCGCGAACCGGTGCTGCAATGGCAATACCTTCAGCTAGTGTTGGGCCGGAAGCTACAGGTTCAACTATATTTTCTCCTTTAATGTATGCTTGATATAAAGGGGAACAATTACCAGCCTGAATTGCTATTATCTTGGGCATTTTGCTAATGATACCAGCTTTCAAAAGGTCATTGAAGCCAATAAAACAACCAATGAGTAATGTGCCATTTCCTGCAGGAACAACCACGGCATCAGGAGCTTTCCAACCCAATTGCTCGCAAACTTCATAAGCAAAAGTTTTAGTGCCTTGATAAAAGTAGGGGTTGTAACAATGGCTGGCATAAAAAGTATGTGAAGCTGCTTTAAAGGCTGCGTTGGCAGTAACCTCACGATTGCCGGGAACCCTCATGATTTTTGCACCGTACATTCGCATTTGTGCAATTTTAGGTTCTGCGGTATCAGCAGGAAGATAGATGGCACAATTAATACCTGCTTTTGCAGCATAGGCTGCAATGGCACAACCTGCATTTCCGGAAGAATCTTGAATTACTTCTCTAATGCCCAGCTCCTTTACCAAACTTAATAAAACGGTAGCACCGCGATCTTTATAAGAGCCGGTACTGAAATTTTGTTCTTGTTTTATTAACGCTTGCTTGCCGTTAAAATCAATGGGAAGGAGCGGAGTAAAACCTTCATCAAAACTTATAATATGCTCGTTATTGACAATTGGAATGGCTTCACGGTAACGCCAAAGATTGGGCTTCCTGTTTTTTATTTTCTCCAGGTCAAATTCGGCTTCAAATTGTAAATCAAGCAAATTGCCGTCATTGCTAAGCCAACGCGGCTCGTTTACCGGATATTTTTCTCCGGTAGCCGTGGAAATGAATTGTGCCTTATTTGAACTCATGACCTTATTAAGTAGGTAGTCAATCTGCTGGAACAAAAATCTTCATCATGTTCTTCAAAAAATCAAATAGCTTAAAATGAGGCAATTGCTTCTACTTCAATTTTATAACCATAATGCAAAGCCGGAACTGGTACAATGGATCTTGCTGGTTTATGTTCTCCGAAGAATTTTGCATAAGCGGCGTTTACAGCTGGCCAGTCGTTTACATCTGAAATATATAAAGTCGTTTTTACCACTTGCTCAAGACTGCTGCCCCCCGCTTCCACAATATCTTTCATTTGCTGTAATACGATGGTTACTTGTTCATCCAATGGTGTTTCAACAGGATAACCAACTGGCAATTGTCCTGAAACAAAAATAAAACCGTTCATGCGAACACCTTGCGAATAATGTCCTGCCGGATCGGCAACTTTATTGGTATGAATGATGTTCATAGATTCCTATCTGAGTTAAATTACAAAAAGTCAAGCGCCTCTGTTGGAACAAACGGACTAACATTGCCTTTGTTTCTCAAAATATCACGAACAATTGTCGAACTGATGGCTGAATATTCAGGTTTGCTCAAAATAAAAATTGTTTCAATTTCCGGTTTCATCACCTGATTAATCTGAGCAATGGCACGTTCATACTCAAAGTCGGCCACTGAACGAATACCGCGGATCATGTATTGAGCTCCCAATTCTTTACAGAAATCCACGGTGAGTCCTTCATACGTTTTGATCTCAATTTTTGGGTTGTTGGCGTAAACAGCCTGTAATATATGCTCCCGATTTTCAGGACTTAAAAAACTAGGTTTACTGCTGTTTAGCCCAATGCCAATAATCACTTTGTCGAATAAAGGGGAAGCGCGTTTAACAATATCAACGTGTGCAATGGTAATAGGATCAAATGAACCTGGAAACAGGGCGATTTTCATTTTGATTATAATTTATCTGAAGATGGTAATTCAAAAAAACTAAAGGTCGACTGACCGTATTTACGGCTTTCTATATGATTTGGAATGTTTTGAAGCTTAATTTGCGAAGCATGTTCTATGACCAGCATGCCATCGGGTTTTAATAAATTGCGTTCAAAAACCTTCGTTGCAATACTTCCCGGATTGGCCATATCATACGGAGGATCGGCAAAGATCAAATCGTATTGTTCAGTTTCAAAATCAAGATATTTAAAAACATCCGACTTAAAAGCTTTGATGGCTTCCAGTTTAAATTGTTCAGCCGTCTTTTTGATGTATTCTACGCAGCCGTAAAATTTATCAATTGAAACCACCTTAGGGCAACCACGTGAAGCTAATTCATATGAAATATTGCCTGTTCCTGCAAAAAGATCAAGAGCCGAGGTTTCTTCAAGATCCAGGCGATTGTTTAAAATATTAAAGAGTGATTCTTTGGAAAGATCAGTCGTTGGGCGTACCGGTAAATTTTTGGGCGCCATTAAACGAATGCCTTTCAGCTTGCCGCCTATTATACGCATTGTTGCAAATAAAGTAAGGTATGGAATAAATGCTGTGGAATTTTCTGCATGCTTTTACTATAAGTAATTCCAGCAGGCACGGATCCAAAATTAACGTTTTTAAAATAGAGATGAATAAGATCAGATATCTCGCTGCCACTTTTTACAAAGCCTAATAATACCAATTGAATTTCTTTGGGATCAAGGTTAAGTTGTTTGCACACAAACAAAGGCCAGTAGATCATCTCATCCAAGGTATTGAATGTAAAACGATTGAAAAATTGCAGTTGATTATTGGCTACAAAAGCAATTTCCAGGTAGTTTTTTTCGATGTTTAAGAATAAAGCTGTTTTGTTAAAGTTTTTACTCTGCCTCAAAACACCCTCGATCATGGGAGTCCCTTCAAAAAAAACAGTTGCTCCTTCAAAAAACTTACTGATTTTTTCCTGCACTAAAGGGCTTACTGTGAAAATCATTTTTGCAGTAACCAAACTTAAATCATTGGTCATTACTTTTCCCTTTGGCTTACCAAAATTCAACTCAACATAATCGTTAAGCTTATTAAGTTCATAAAGTTCAGTCGGGATGATGGTTTGTTGTTCAGAAGGAACAATCACGTTGATAGAGCCAAAGTACAATTTCAGCAAATCATCTTGCAAGGCAATACTGTCGAAATTATAATCGATTATGTTTCGATTATTAAACATCACCAATATCTGCTTTTTTTTAGGATCAAAAATGCAATATGAAAAACTGTTTTCGGTAATGCGCACGTTCAACTGATAGCCTGTTGTTTGTTTAGGCTTAAACGATTTATCAATTAATTTAAAAGGTGTGTTTTCCTGCATAAGCTGAGTTGATCCTCACAAAAGTATCATTTTTATTTATTTAGATTAATCAGGATAATCTTTTTAAGAATCAGTGTAATCATCTTCGTAGTTTTACCGTCTAATTGTATGATAGAAACCGGACTTTTAACAAACATATTTCCACATGTGCCCACAGCACAACAAGTGAACTTATTTCAGCAACTGGATGAATTTCTGAAAGTTCGCAATAATGAATCAGTTTTTATTCTGAGAGGTTATGCCGGAACCGGGAAAACTACCGTGGTAAGTGCGCTCGTGAAATTACTGCCGTCGTATAAATTAAAATCGGTACTGCTGGCCCCAACCGGCCGTGCAGCTAAGGTTATTAGTGGTTATTCGGGTAAAGAAGCCTTTACGATCCATAAAAAAATATATCGGAAACGTGATGCAATAAGCCCATCTTCTGGTTTTGTACGAAGCCCTAATCCTCATACTGATACGGTTTTTATTGTCGATGAGGCCTCGATGATCTCCAATCAATCAGCCGATGGAAGCGATTTCTACGGACAGCAATTATTGAGTGATTTAGTGGAGTACATTTTCAATCATAAAAATTGCAAACTCATTTTAGTAGGAGATACCGCTCAGCTGCCTCCTGTAGGTTTAAGCGAAAGTCCGGCGCTCGACAAGGAATACATGAGTTCAAATTTTAACGTGGAGGTTAATGAGTTTGAGTTAACGGAGGTCTTGCGTCAGCAACAAGAGTCGGGCATATTGGAGAATGCAACCCGCGTTCGAGATTTGATTCGTGATGAAATTCAGGAAATACCCCAAATTGTTACCCGGGGGTATGAGGATACTTTCCGCATGAACGGTGAGCGACTGGTGGATGGTTTGAATTATGCTTACGATAAATTTGGGATTGAAGACACTCTGGTTATCTGCCGTTCCAACAAAAATGCGAACGTGTACAACCAGCAAATTCGTGCCCGTATTTTATTTCGGGAAGAAGAAATTTCGACCGGCGATTATTTGATGGTGGTGAAGAACAACTATTCATGGCTGCCTGAAGATTCCGGTCAGGCTTTTATTGCCAATGGTGACATTGCTCAAATTAAACGCATTAAAAACATTTCAGAACAACACGGATTTCGTTTTGCGGATGTAACGCTTGAGTTTCCTGATTATCCAAATGCCCCCCAAATTACCTGTAAAATTTTATTAGACACACTTACTTCCGAAAGCCCAAATTTGCCGTTTGCTGAAAGTAAAAAACTATACGAGGCAGTAAGTGAAGACTATAAGCACATTAGTAACCGGCGCGATCGGGCTCAAAAGATTAAAGAAGATCCATTTTATAACGCTTTGCAGGTGAAGTTTGCCTACGCTGTAACTTGCCATAAAGCCCAAGGCGGACAGTGGAAAGCCGTTTTTATTGATCAAGGATATCTTACTGAAGAAATGATTAATATGGATTTTCTGCGCTGGATGTACACGGCAGTAAGCCGTGCAAGTGAGCAGTTGTATTTTGTGAATTTTGGGGAGCGATTTTTTGAGTAGTGGGGCTCCATGAAACCCCAATTTATTATCAATTTTTACTACCTTCTTCTCTCTAGTTCTTTCATTTTTAGCGTAATCATTCTGCCCACTTGTTCTCCGTTTCGGTAAGATACAGCTTTAAATGTATCAGCGCCTTTAGGGATTTCTAAGGGACCTGCATATTTCTGGTAGAATTGGTCCGGTTCTGTTCCGTCGAATGAAAAATAAATGTCCAACCCTGAGACTTCGGTGTTTACCTGTACTTTATTCTTGAAGTCAGTATCGCGAATTAATTTAACCATTGGATCAAAAGAACTTCGGGCATATTTTATTTCGGCCTGATCAAAACGTTCAAACTGAACTTCCATGCGTTTAGTAAAGCTGTTCCAGTTTTTATTTTGCTTTTGCGACCATAATACTTCGGATAAAGCCAAACCACGCGGCCAGGTCATGTATTCTGCATGGCGGGTGTTCGGGACGGCTTCGGTCCATAAATTACCTTGTCCGCCTAAAATAAACTTCGGATCAACGTTTGGAGGTACCGGTTCAAAGCTATAGCTCGAACTTAAGCGACACGAAGAATAGGTGTAAGGTTCAACAATGGGATCGCCTTGATACAGATCGAGGTAGCAAAATTTATCAGGAGTCATGATTACTTGGTGCCCCATCTGGGCTGCTTCAATACCACCTTGCATTCCTCTCCACGACATTACTGTAGCTTCCGGTGCTAATCCGCCTTCCAAAATTTCATCCCATCCAATCATGCGTTTGCCTTTTGAAATGACTATTTGCTCCATCCGATGGATGAAATAGCTCTGTAATTCTGCCAATGAAGCAATACTATCTGTTTTCATGCGGGCTTTACATTTCGGGCATTTCTCCCAAAAACCTTTATAACACTCATCTCCTCCAATGTGAATGTATGTTCCGGGGAAAAGCCTCGCCACTTCAGTAATTACTGAATCCATAAACTCAAAGCTGCATTCATTGCCGGGGCAGAGGGAGTTTTCCTGTTGCTTGTAAAATTTGTTACCCACATTGACCGTAAATGGTCCGCCGAAACACGAAAGCTCCGGATAGGCCGTTAAGGCTGCCATACTATGTCCGGGTACATCAATTTCAGGCAAAATGGTTACATGGCGTTCAGCTGCATAGGCTACTACTTCTTTAATGTCTTCCTGAGTATAAAATCCTCCATAGGTATTGGCTTCTCCCGGTTCGGGTGCTGCATTGCTGCGCCATTCTCCTGAACGAGGAACACGCCAGGCGCCAACTTGGGTAAGTTTCGGAAAGCTTTTAATTTCAATTCGCCAGCCCTGATCATCGGTTAAATGCCAGTGAAATACATTGAATTTGTATTTCACCATCTGATCGATGTATTTTTTTACATACTCTTTTGGGAAGAAATGACGACTCACATCGAGCATTAACCCGCGCCAGCCGAAACGGGGATAATCAACAATTTCAACGCAGGGCACACTCCAAAATGGTTGATTGCTAGCTGTCTTTCGTTCTATTTCTTTAGGCAGTAGTTGCAATAAGGTTTGCATTCCATAAAACAAGCCTTCACCTGTATTGGCAACTATTTCTACTTTTTTAGGAGTTGCTTTTAAACGATAACCTTCCTTTCCAATTAGGCTATCAATTTTTGCGTTGATGATAAATTGAACGGTGATTTCTTTTCCGATTGATTTTGCTGAGGAATCCTGTAAGGGCAGTTTTAAACCCGTAGGAACCGTAATGATATTGCTGAAGAATTCGGCTGTTTTTTTACTTTCCTCATTATTAAAAATGATTTTGGTATCACGGTCGAGTTTGAAAAAATCGCCCAGCGAATTGACCAAAACGGGTTGAGGAATAATATTGATGTCAGCAGTTTGTGCAAAAGTGGCTGAGAAAATAAATAGTAAGGCAATAATTGATAGCAAAAACCTGCGCAACATGGATCTCTTTCTTGTAATATATTCTTGGTTTCAGCCGAAAATATAAATTTATTTAGAGGTTTAGGCGATAGGCTCAAAAATATGTCGTATTTCTATCATCCATTTACCATTTTACTTCCTTCTGAAGCTTCCAATTGACGCAATTGCAATTCATGGAGTTTAGCCAAATCTGTTTTTAATAATACATCTACACTTAACCCAAAGTGCCGTGATATTTTTACCAATAACTCCAAAGGCGGATTGGCAATTCTGTTCTCATAGCTATTCAAAACCGCACGCGAAACACCCAATTGTTCCGCTAAATCGCCTTGACTTTTTTTTGCCCTCTTTCTCAATAACTTAATGTTTGAATCTAAATACACCATTGCTTTTCAATTAAATTAATGCTAAATTATTTAGCAAAGTTTGATAAAAATATTATCAAAAGCAAATGGAATATGGCCGATAGAAACATAGTACACATGGATTTAGATTCATTTTTTGTGTCAGTAGAGCGATTGAAAAATGATAAACTGAACGATAAACCTATTTTAATCGGTGGCGCTTCTGACCGGGGAGTAGTAGCTTCCTGCAGTTATGAAGCAAGGCTGTTTGGCGTAAGTGCCGCAATGCCGATGCGTATGGCAAAATTACTCTGCCCCGATGCGCTTGTAATAAAGGGCGATATGGAAGAATACTCACGCTACTCCGGTATGGTTACTGAGATTATTAAAGACCGGGCGCCGATTGTAGAGAAAGCCTCTATTGATGAGCATTATCTGGATATTACGGGGATGGACAAATTTTTCGGCTGCTATCAATGGGCGCATGAGCTACGACAAACAATTACTAAAGAAACCGGGCTCCCTATTTCATTTGGGTTGTCGGTGAATAAAACAGTGGCAAAAGTGGCTACGAACGAAGCCAAACCCAATGGCGAAAAGAATGTTGGAAAAAATGCAATACGACCATTTCTGAATCCGCTTTCTATTAAAAAAATACCGGGAGTAGGCACCAAAATTTATCAGCAATTGCGGAGCATGGGCATTGAAACAATTTATACTTTAAGTCAGGTGCCACCTGAATTGATGCAAAAGGTCTTGGGCGAAAATGGGATCACGATCTGGCAGAAATCAAATGGTATCGATGAAACGCCGGTTGTACCTTATATGGAGCGCAAATCAATCAGCACAGAAACCACGTTTGATAAAGATACTATCGATGTAACTTATTTGAACCAGGTGCTGCTAGGCATGGTGATGGAGCTGGCTTTTCAATTACGTGAAGAGCGCCGCCTTACTTCGTGTATCACCGTGAAATTGCGTTATTCCAATTTTGATACGGAAACCAAACAACTGCGTATTCCTTACACGGCATTCGATAAAACACTGATCGACATTACTAAAGACCTTTTTCAAAAATTATACACGCGCAGAATGCTGATCAGGTTAATTGGGGTCAGGTTCTCTCACTTGGTGTCGGGTTTCGAACAGATTAATCTATTTAATGCCTCACAAGAGCAATACAATTTGTACCAGGCCATGGATAAAATCAGGAGAAGATTTGGAGAGAAATCGCTGAGCATGGCAGCAGTTGCACCTAAAAGAGGAATCCTTATTGACGAAACGGTCTAAATTTTCCTTATGTATTTAAATTGTCACAGTGAGTATAGTTTACGCTATGGAGTACTTTCCATAGAACGCTTAGTGGAACTGGCAAAGTTCAACGGTGTGGAATGTATGGCCCTAACCGATATCAATAATTCTACGGGAGGCTGGGAGTTTGGAAAAGCGTGTTTGGATGCGGGAATCAGGCCGGTATTAGGAATGGAGTTTAGGCGAAACGAACGGCTGTTGTATATTGGAATAGCACGCAACATAGAAGGCTTTCGGGAGCTGAACGAATTTCTGACCCATTTCAATTTAACCAAAACGGAGATTCCTGATGAACCCATGTCTTTTTCCAATGCATATGTTATTTACCCTTTTGAAAGTAAATCTGCTAATGAATTAAAGGAAAATGAGTTCATCGGAATACGTGCAAATGAACTAAACAAGCTGTTTGGCCGGCCGTTGGAGGGTTTACGTGATAAATTGGTGGTGTTGCATCCTGTTACGTTTGATGATAAAAAAGGGCGCTACTTGCACGCACATCTGCGCGCTATCGATCTCAATATCTTGTTCAGTAAATTGCAAAAAGAGAATGTGGCTCAAGAAACTGAGTTTATGTTGCCTCTTTCTGAATTAAAAAGACAGTTTGAATTTTATCCTTTCATCTTAAAAAATACCGAGCAACTTATTGCTTCGTGTTCTATAGCGTTTGAAGACGGATCAAAAAATCGAAAAACCTTTTTGGGTTCTAAATATGAAGACAAAGAACTGTTGGAGAAACTAGCTTTTGAAGGGATGGCATATCGTTATGGAAAAAATAACAAAACGGCTCTTGAACGGGTAAAACAAGAATTGAAAATCATCGATGACTTAGGTTTTGCTTCTTATTTCCTCATAACTCATGATATTATTCGCTATACCATGTCGCAAGGGTTTTATCATATTGGCCGGGGCTCGGGTGCTAATAGCGTAGTGGCTTACTGTTTAAAGATTACCGACGTTGATCCTATTGAACTGGACCTGTATTTTGAACGTTTTCTGAACCCCAAACGAAGTTCGCCTCCTGATTTTGATATTGATTATTCATGGGATCAGCGTGATGCCGTACATACTTACTTGTTTAAAAAGTATGGCCAGCAGCATACCGCTTTGTTAGGAACGATGGCCACTTTTAAGAGTAATTCTTCAATACGAGAACTGGGTAAAGTTTATGGTTTGCCAAAAGAAGAAATCGATGAATTAGCCGATTTTCCTCAAAAAGTGTGGAATAGAAATGAGTTGACGCGTAAAATTGTGACCTTGGGTAGAGCAATGGCAGGAATGCCGAATCAACGTTCTATCCATGCCGGAGGAGTTTTGATTGCTGAAAAACCGCTTACTTATTATACCGCTCTTGATTTGCCACCTAAGGGCTTACCAATCGTTCAATGGGATATGTATGAGGCTGAAGAAATTGGTTTTGAGAAGTTTGATATTTTAAGTCAGCGGGGAATTGGTCATATTAAGGAAGCGGTAGATATTGTAAAGAGAAATCGAGGAGTTAAACTCGATATTCACGATGTACCGAAACTCAAAGAAGATGCTAAAGTAAAAGAGCAACTTCATTCAGGCGATAGTATTGGTTGCTTTTACATTGAGAGTCCGGCGATGCGTGGGCTTCTGAAAAAACTAGCCTGTGATACATACCTCACTTTGGTAGCCGCAAGTTCCATCATCCGGCCGGGTGTGGCAAAGTCAGGAATGATGAAACAGTACATTCAATGTTATCATTTCCCCGAAAAGATTAATTATTTGCACCCGGTTATGGAAGAGCAGTTGCAGGAAACCTATGGGGTAATGGTGTATCAGGAAGATGTGCTCAAAGTTTGTCATCACTATGCAGGCTTGGATTTGGCCGATGCGGATGTATTACGAAGGGCCATGAGCGGAAAATATCGTTCAAAAAAAGAATTTGAGCGCATTGTGCAGCGTTTTTTTGAAAACAGCAAAGAATTAGGTCGGCCGGATGACATTACTCGCGAAGTTTGGCGACAAGTGGAATCCTTTGCAGGCTATAGTTTCTCCAAAGCTCATTCGGCATCCTATGCGGTGGAAAGCTTTCAAAGTCTTTTCCTAAAGGTGTATTATCCAAGGGAATTTATGGTAGCCGTGATCAATAATTTCGGAGGGTTTTATAAAACCTGGGTATACATACATGAAGCGAGGCGTGCAGGCTGCACAATTCTTAATCCTTGTGTGAATAAGAGTGAATATACCACTGCCATTTATGATGCTGACGTGTATTTAGGTTTTATCCATGTGGGTAATTTAGAAACTACGTTTGCCAGGTTAATTCCCGAAGAACGGAAGCGAAATGGGGAATATCAAAGTTTGGAAGAGTTTGTCGAACGTACAAATATCACGCTTGAACAGGTAATGCTATTAATACGAATCAATGCTTTCCGCTTTACCGGAAAAAGTAAAAAGGAACTTTTATGGGAAGTGTACAATTACCTCGGGCATAAACGAAAAACACATGAACCGCAGAAGCTTTTCAATGCTCCCAAGAAAAACTATCAATTACCAGAACTAGTAAATACAGTTGTTGAAAATGCATTTGACGAAATTGAATTGCTGGGTTTCCCCGTTTCGATGAGTCATTTTGATTTGTTGCAAACACAGTATCGGGGAGATGTTATGGCGAAAGAGTTGATGCAATATGTGGGTAAGCAAGTGAAAATGCTTGGCAATTTTGTAGCCTATAAAGTGGTAAAAACAGTGCGAGGGCAACTAATGTATTTCGGAACTTTTTTTGATTTCAAGGGAGATTTCTTCGATACTACTCATTTTCCCGATACAGCTGCTGAATTTCCTTTTCGGGGAGGCGGGTGTTATCTGATTTTGGGTAAAGTGGTTGAAGAATTTGGATTTCCGAGTTTGGAAATTGTAAAATTCGCCAAGCTACCAACACTGAAAGACCCGAGGTATTGATTTGCAGATCTTATAGCTCTATAAATTTTAATCCATGGCTGAGATGGAATACATTGATGGTGAATCCCTCAATTTGTCATGCAGAGGCACGAAGCATCCTTTACATAAATGCTATTAACATGGAGATCCCTCATCCCTCGGGATGACATGTTTAACCCTAATTAACAACATTGATCTTTCAAAAATACATTACCTTTGGCCTCGTCATGAATCTTTATACCGAAGTACGATCGCTTATAAAAAAAGAATTGGTGCTGGAATGGCGCTCAAAGTACGCGCTTAATGGCGTTTTGTTGTATGTGGCCGCTACCGTTTTTATTTGCTACCAATCTTTTAAACGTGTTGACCCCATCACCTGGAACGCGCTGTTTTGGGTAATCATGCTCTTTGCAGCCATTAACGCGGTAGCTAAAAGTTTTATGAATGAAAGCAGAGGCAGGCAATTGTACTATTATACTTTGGCAAGTCCGCATGCGATCATTATCTCCAAAATCATCTATAACTTTTTGTTGATGATGCTGTTATCAGCAATTGCCTTGTTCTTTTACAATGTAGTATTCCAGAACCCGATTGGTGACGTACCATTGTACCTGCTTAGTGTTATTATTGGTAGTTTAAGTTTTTCTACTGCTTTTACCATGATATCGGCTATCGCTTCAAAAGCAAATAACAATGCCACTCTAATGGCCATTCTAGGCTTTCCCATCATCGTTCCCATTTTAATCGGACTTATAAAGCTTTCAAAAAATGCTATGGATGGACTGGATCGTTCAGTAAGTGGCGATGAGATAATGCTCTTGATGGGTATAAATGTAATTGTGGTGGTTACATCATTATTGTTATTTCCTTACCTTTGGCGCGAATAATATTCAGATTAGAGAGGCAATAACCAATATCTGAATGATGTAATCATATTTTATAATCACTGTAATCCAGGCATGAAAAATAATTGGTGGAAGTTTTTAGCTGTTGCTTTCGTTTTTTACTCCATAATTGGAGGTTTATTGTTTGAGGTTCCCGTTCGGGCTATTTTAAACGAAACCATTCGAAATCTGTATTTTCACGTGCCGATGTGGTTTGCAATGATCATTGTATTCTGCATGTCAGTTTTTTACAGTGTTAAATATTTGCGAACCGGTCATGAATACGACGATCTTAAAGCTATTGAATATGCCAACGTCGGCGTTATTTTCGGCTGTTTAGGCTTAATAACAGGCATGCTTTGGGCTCAATTTACCTGGGGCGAATGGTGGAGCAATGATCCAAAACAAAACTCTGCAGCCATAGCCATGTTAATTTACCTGGCTTATTTGGTATTGCGTAACTCCATTGACGAGGAACAAAAAAGAGCCCGTATCGGTGCTATTTATAATATTTTCGCTTTTCCGGTAATGATTGTATTACTGTTCGTATTGCCACGCATGACCGATTCATTACACCCTGGCAATGGCGGAAATCCTGGTTTCAACTCTTATGATTTGGATTCACGCATGCGTATGGTGTTTTACCCTGCTTGTGCTGGTTGGATCATGCTTGGTTTGTGGATTGCCCAAATCCGTTTCCGCATGCGCAAATTGGAGAATGACATTTTGCATCAATAAGTTTTGTTGTCCGTTTTGTGTGGATGATACAAAATCCAACTAAAATGTATAGAATGGGTAATGGAGGATTAATGTTTTAATTTTATTGGTGTTTTAGCACGACTGGGCACAAGTTTAAAATTATAAGCTACAATACATTACGATTCTCAATATGCATATCTCAATACTCAAATCGAATATTAATTAATAATGAAAAAATACGCATTAACCCTAATTCTTAGTTTAATCTCTCTGTTTACCTTCGCTCAAACTACTACCAATGGAATTGAAATGGCTGATACTATGCGTAGTTCAGGCAAAATTTACGTGGTTGTTGGGGTAATGGCTATCATTTTTGTCGGTATTGCTATCTATCTTTTTTCGATCGACCGTAAGCTTACTAAGCTTGAGAATGAGCAGCAACACTTAAAAAAATAAGTGTTATTTGGTGCTTGGAGTTTATATAAAAGCGAAAAATAAATCATACAAAACGCGTTATGCAATATGATTTTAAGATACTGATTTTCAATAGTGGTCAGTTTGAGTGAAGTCGAAAACTTGTTGCAAAAAGCTTCGATTCCGCTCAGCGTGACATTAATACAAATTATGATTGTAACGCAATTTTGCAGTTATTGATCTTAATTTTATGTCTCTTATCTTTCGTCTAAATAATTAGTGCTAAACAATCATCAAAATTACTTTGATGGATGTTTAGCATTCTTTATTTTTAATATACCAACTCAATTTTCCTATGGCAACAAAGACACAACTGCCCACATCGCACGAAATAAATTTCTGGGATGATGTGTGTAACTACTTTGATCATGCTGCTGCATATACTAAACATCCTAAAGATGTGCTGGAGATGATCAAAAAATGTAATAGTATCTACTCTTTTCAATTTCCAATACGTAAGGGCGACGGTTTTGAACTCATCTCTGCATGGCGAGTTGAACATTCACACCATAAACTACCCACTAAAGGCGGTATTCGCTATAGTGAAATGGTGTATGAAGATGAAGTGAAAGCTTTGGCTGCACTCATGACTTATAAATGCGCTATCGTAAATGTACCTTTTGGAGGAGCGAAAGGAGGGGTTAAAATCAATCCCAAGAATTATACGGTTCGTGAACTTGAAAATATCACCCGTCGTTACACTTCTGAATTAATTAAGAAAAACTTTATTGGTCCCGGTATTGATGTTCCCGCACCTGATTACGGCACCGGCGAGCGAGAAATGAGCTGGATTGTTGATACCTACCAGGCATTTAATCCGGGGCAAATCGATTCAAATGGATGTGTAACCGGCAAACCCTTGGCTCAGCATGGTATTGCCGGAAGGAGGGAAGCTACGGGCCGAGGAGTTTTCTATGCAGCCCGAGAGTGTGTGAATGTTGCTGAAGACATGAAGAAATTAAAAATGAGTACAGGTCTTCAGGGTAAACGTGTAATTGTTCAAGGTTTAGGCAATGTAGGTTACTACACTGCTAAATTTATTCAGGATGGCGGAGGAATTATTGTAGGTTTATGTGAATACGAAGGTGCGATTTATGATTCCAATGGTTTGGATGTTGATGATGTAGTGCGTCATCGCAAGGAAACCGGATCTATTTTAGGTTATAAAAAAGCCAAAAGCTTTAAAAATAGCGGCGAAGGCTTAATTCAGGATTGCGATATTTTTATTCCTGCCGCCTTAGAAAATCAGGTTACAGAAGCGAATATTAAAGACATTAAAGCCAAGATTATTGTTGAAGGTGCAAATGGCCCGACTACACCTGAGGCTGCCGAATATTTTCTGAAACAAGGAGGCATAATTGTTCCTGATATGTATGCAAATGCCGGGGGAGTAACTGTTTCTTACTTTGAATGGTTAAAAAATCTTTCTCATGTAGCTTTTGGGCGGATTAACAAACGTTTTGAAGAAAATGCTGCTCGCGATATGGTTGATCTGATTGAACGAATGACGGGTAATTCGATTTCATCTGAACAACGTCATATAATTGTGAAAGGAGCTTCCGAGTTAGAACTGGTTAATTCCGGCTTAGAGGAAACCATGGTAAAAGCATACCATGAAATTCGCGATGTGCAAATGAACAATAAAACAATTAAGGATTTACGTACAGCTGCCTTTGTGCTTGCCATTGATAAGGTAGCCGTTTCATACACAAATTTGGGAATTTTTCCATAATTGGACCATATCATGTTTTTCCAGAAAGGTGCGTTGCCAATAGCTTCGTGCCTTTTTTTTGAATAAGTGGTCTTTGGATTTTCTTTTTCTTCCAACAATATTCAGGTACTTTCTCAAAATTATCTCGCATCTCATATTTTAGAAAACATTTACAATAAAATAGGGGCAAGTAAGTTATAAATTCCTATTTTTGCGTTTTGAATAGAAAAGTTTTAAGTCCATGAAAAAGAGCCATATAGTAGGTATTTTGGTTATTGCAGTTGCCATTGCGGCAATCATTTCAACGTATGGTAGCTCAAGTACTTATGCAAATTTTGCAGAAGCGAAAAAATCAGATAAAGAATTGCATGTAGTAGGTCATCTTGATAAAGCTAAAGACATGCATTACGATCCCATCAAGGATGCGAATTATTTTTCTTTTTACGTAAAAGACAATAAGGGCGAAGAATGCAAGGTGGTGTTTTTTGGAACCAAACCTCAAGATTTTGAGCGTTCAGAGCAAATTGTACTTACAGGCGCGATGGTGGGTACAGAGTTTCATGCTTCAAAAATCCTTATGAAATGTCCTTCAAAATACACTGATAATAGTGCTGAAATGAAGGAGTTTAAAGGAACAAAGGCTTCAATATAAATCAGTTATAATTTCGTTGCATTGCAGTGGAAAAAAATAGCTCAAGGTATTGATCATTGCCTTTTCGGTGTTCGTCTTTATTCTTTAATGCTATTCGCTTTCATTTCTATATAATTTAACCCGTTTTAAATGGATATTCAATACGTTGGCGAGCATTTGCTGCCAGGAAAGTTAGGACAGTTCTTTATCATTCTTGCATTCGGAATGTCGTTGCTTTCAACCATTGCCTATTATTTCCAAACCTCAAATGATAAAAATGACCTCTCATGGCGACAAATTGCACGCTGGTCGTTTCGTATTCATACCGTTGCATTAATTGGTATTATAGCTGCGCTGTTCTTCATTATTTACAATCATTATTTCGAGTATAATTACGCCTATTCGCACTCTTCACGGAGTTTGCCTACCCATTATATGATTTCTTGTTTTTGGGAAGGACAAGAAGGGAGTTTCCTGCTTTGGGCATTTTGGCAATTAGTTTTCGGGAATGTATTGATCCGTTTTGCAAAAGACTGGGAAGATAGTGTTATGACCATCGTTGGGTTGTCGCAGGTATTCATTTTATCGATGCTTTTAGGGGTAGAGGTATTCGGATATCGTATCGGTAGTTCACCTTTCATTTTGCTGCGTGATGCAATGCAAGGTGCTCCGATATTTCAAGATCCTCAATATCTAGTTAAATACATTCAGGACGGCCGTGGATTGAATCCTTTGCTTCAAAACTATTGGATGGTTATTCACCCGCCAACTTTGTTCTTTGGTTTTGCCAGTATGGTTGTTCCTTTTGCATATGCAATGGCAGGTTTGTGGACAAAACGTTTAAAAGAATGGGTGAAACCGGCTTTGCCATACGCTTTAGTAGCAGTGATGGTATTGGGAACCGGTATCATAATGGGGGCCTTTTGGGCTTATGAGGCTCTTAATTTTGGTGGTTTCTGGGCCTGGGATCCGGTTGAAAACGCTTCACTGATTCCTTGGTTAACCATGATTTCAGCCATTCACGTATTGGTGGTTTATAAAAATACAGGGCATTCCTATTTCACTGCATTATTCTTGGTGCTGATTAGCTTTATATTGGTGCTCTATGCATCGTTCCTGACACGTAGTGGTATTTTGGGAGAAACTTCTGTACATGCTTTTACTGACTTGGGTATGTCGGGTCAGTTGGTTATTTATGTGCTTGTATTTCTCGCCTTGAGTACCTGGTTAATTGTGAAGAATTGGAAACAATTGCCAATAACCGAAAAAGACGAGCATATTTATTCTCGCGAATTCTGGATGTTTATCGGAGCCTTAGTAATGACTTTGTCATGTTTACAAGTTATAGCAACGACATCTATTCCTGTATACAATAAATTATTTAATGGAAATGTTGCGCCGCCTGTAGATCCTGTTGGTTTTTATAACCAATGGCAAATGCCTTTTGCTGTTATTGTTGCTCTTATTAGTGCTTTCGCACAGTACTTAAAGTATAAAAAAACTGATTCTGTAAAGTTTTGGATCAATACCGGAGTTTCTTTGCTTATGTCGGCATTGGTGACTGCAGTAGTGGTTTACTATACTTTATTGGGTGGTTTAAAATTAGTGTTCGGTGAAAATTATCATAACGATAATCCATTTAACTGGATGTTTGTAATCTTGATTTATGCTTGCGTATTCAGCGTAATCACGAACGCTAAAATTTTAGGAGAAGCCATAAAAGGTAAATTTAAATTGACCGGATCAGCTGTTGCCCACATGGGGTTTGCATTGATGTTAATCGGTGCCACCATTGCCGCTTCTCAGAAACGTGTTATCTCTATTAATACTTCTGGTTTTGATTACGGTAAAGAATTCGATTCAAAAAATAAGCGCGAAAACGTATTGCTTTGGAAAGGTGAGTCGATGAAAATGGATAAGTACCTCGTTACTTATACCGGTGATACTACTGAAGGCGTGAATACTTATTATCGCGTAAACTACAAAGTTGTAGATGAATCAAATAAAGTAGTAGAGAACTTTGATCTGAATCCACTTGGTCAAATTAATCCAACAATGGGTTTAGTAGCGTCTCCAGATACCCGTCATTACCTTACTCATGATATCTACACTCATGTAAGTTCCGTTCCGAAGAGAGAGGAGGATGCGGCTGCAGAAGGACATGATGGACATGCTGAAGATGAAGGATACAACCCTCCATCGACCTATAAAGTAAGTGTAGGCGATACCATCAATTTTGACGAAGGAAAAGTCGTTGTTCGCGGAATCAATAAGGATGTTCATCTGAAAGATATGACGATCAATCAGGGTGATATTGCAGTTGGGTTAACATTGGCGGTAATTGGAAATTCGGATCGTAAAGAAACCATCGTCGAACCTGTGTATCTAATCAAGAATCGCAGTCAGTTTACGCTTTCAAAAAAGATGGAAGAATTCGGGTTGAAATTCAAATTCACTAAAATCATACCTGACGAAAATAAGTTTGAATTGGTGATGTTGAAGAAACCGGGCAAACAAAAAGATTACGTTATCATGAAGGCCATCGTGTTTCCATATATTAATTTCTTGTGGGGTGGTACTATCATTATGGTAATTGGTTTTGCTTTCTCTATTTCAAGAAGATTAAAAGAACTGAAAGATGCCAAGTCAAAAGATCAAACAGAAAAGATGAAAGACGTAGTTCTTTAATCTTAAAGACTTTGATCTCAAATATATGAGAATAACAATTATCGGTTCAGGAAATGTAGCTACAGTATTGGCTTTCGCCTTAAAACGCGGAGGACATGAAATCGTTCAAGTGTATAGCCGAACTAAGGCTAATGCTATTGAACTGGCCGAACAGGTAGATGCCAAGGCGGTAAATGAGTTCGCGGATATACATGTAAATGCAGACTTATACATAGTTTCCGTTAAAGATGATGTGATTGCTAAAACTGCCAATAGCTTTAACGTTGACGGAAAGATTGTTGTTCATACAGCGGGTAGTATTCCGATGGAGGTCTTAAAAGCTTCATCTGATAACTATGGTGTTTTCTATCCTTTGCAAACCTTTTCTAAACAACGGACGCAAAGTTTTGAAAGCATTCCTATTTGTTTAGAAGCTTCGGATGAAAGAACAATGAAGGCGTTGAAAGAACTTGCGAATTCAATTTCGACAAATGTAACTGAAGTAAACTCCGAACAGCGTAAGGTGTTGCATTTAACAGCAGTTTTTGCGTGCAATTTTGTAAACCATTTATACACGCTTTCGGAACAATTACTGAAAGAACATAAATTATCATTTGATTATATTCGTCCGCTTATTATTGAAACGGCAGAGAAAATCAAAAATATTAATCCTTTAGAGGCCCAAACCGGTCCGGCAAGACGTAATGATCAGCAGGTAATGTTAAGTCATTTACAAATGCTTGAAAACGAGCCGGTATTGAAGTCTATTTACACCCTGCTGTCGGAAAGTATTGTCAATACCTATAATTCGCAGCAATAATTTATAATTTTGAGCCCATGAATGTATTTAAGCTAAAAATAAATTTTGAAGAAGCCGGTAAAGAGTCCATAGAACTTCCAATTGCTGTAGGGGAGTCGGTGCTGGATGTTTGCATGGATAACGATATTGAATTGCAACATAATTGCGGTGGTGTTTGTGGTTGTAGTACCTGTCATATTTATGTGGTAAATGGGATGGAGAATCTACCTGAAATATCCGACAAGGAAGAAGATTTTATCGACCGTGCCGTAAATCCTACTATTTATTCTCGTCTGGGTTGCCAATGTGTGGCCACAGATGGCAATTTCGAAATTCTTGTTCCTGATCAGTCAGGATTTATGGGACACTAGAGAAAGCATGAGTGAAGGATAAGAGGAGTGAATGTTCGCTTCTAATAACCCATCCCGAAATTATAATCGGTGTATCACAATAATAATAAAGTATCGGTGTAATCAATTTAGCATCGGTGTAATCAACTAAAAATATGATCCAAGATAAGTTTGCTTTACCAATAAAATGGAATGATTATGAAGACATCGCCATGGGACTTTATGAAAAGTTTGGTGATGATTTCGATGAATCAAGAATTTACCGCATTCGTTTTACCGAATTAATTGATTGGGTTTTATCTATTCCACATTTTGCCGGAAAACGTGAAGAATGTAACGAAGGTCACTTAGAGCAAATTCAAAGTGCCTGGGTTTACGAATGGCGAGATAACCAATAATTTTAATTATCGATTATGAATTATGAATGTGATTATCATTTGTAATTCATAATTCAACATTCATTCAACATCTATAATTCCTAATGAGTTTTCTTCCTAAACTTGCTTCCATTACTACTTTTATTTTTGATGTTGACGGTGTATTAACCGACGGCTCTGTTTTGGTGACTGAAGACGGCCATCATTTACGCAGTTTCAACATTAAAGACGGTTATGCTATTCAGTTGGCCATAAAAAAAGGCTACCACGTTGCTATTATATCTGGAGGTACTTCTGAAGGTGTAAGAAAGCGACTTCAAGGATTGGGCGTAAAAGATATTTTTTTGGGTGCCGGACGCAAAGTTGAAGTATACGAACGTTACCTTGCCGAAAATAACATTACCGATGAACAGGTTCTCTATTTAGGAGATGATATCCCTGATCTTGAAGTAATGAAAAAAGTGGGTATTCCTGCTTGTCCAAATGATGCGGTTGCTGAAATTCAACAAATTTGCACGTATATTTCTCCTAATTTAGGCGGTAAAGGTGTTGCCCGTGATGTGATTGAAAAAGTGATGAAAGTGCAACGCAAATGGGCCGATGATAAGCAAGGTTTTATCTGGTAGGAACAAAAGTTTAAAGTTTTAAAGCAAAAAGCATAAAACCGATAGCAAAAAAGTCTTTATTCTTTGCTCTTTAATCTTAATTTAATAGACTGTGCAATTTTCAAAGAAAATAATTTTAGCCTCTAAATCTCCCCGTCGTCAGGAACTGTTAAAACTGATGGGTTATGAGTTTGAGGTGGTGTTGAAAGAAGTTGATGAATCCTACCCGGTATCTCTTAATCCTGAGGAGGTAGCATTATACATCGCTGAAAAAAAAGCGGATGCCTACGAGCACAGCATTCATGGTGAGATTGTCATCACCGCTGATACCCTTGTTTGTGTTGATGGAAAGATTTTAGGAAAACCAACTGATAAGGCAGAAGCGATAGCGATGATTCGTACGCTTTCAGGTAGGAGTCATCAGGTGATTACCGGAGTCGCCATATTACATGCGCATGAGCTAATCTCATTTGCTGATACAACCCTTGTGTATTTTGCTGAGTTAAGTGATGAGGAGATTGAGTTTTATATTGATACGTATCAACCTTATGACAAAGCCGGAGCTTATGGTATACAGGAGTGGATTGGGGTTAATAAAATTGAAAGGATTGAAGGTTCTTATACCAATGTAATGGGGCTTCCTACTGAAAAATTATACCGCTATTTACAGCTTATTCACTAAGTCTCTTCGTTCAATTGCCATTTCTGCTAAAACACCTTCTTTTAAAGCATAGGTAGAAAGTAGCATGTGTTTCGCTCCGATTTTCTTAAGCACAAAATTGGTCAGGACCGCTGAAACCACAATCATATCAGCACGCATAGCGATAATGGCCGTATTGAGAATGCGGTCAGTATGGGTTGAACTCATCAGCCATTGATAAATATGATCAAATTCGCTGAGTACGAATTTGAAATCAGTTTTTTCATGCAGAGATGAATGATGGAAATGCTGACAAATCATTTCGGTAAAGGTTTCAAAAGACCCGGCAGAACCGATAATTTGATCGATTTTTGTTTCTTCGGCAGCGATGAACAAAGGCACTAAAACCTGTGAAAAGTAATCTTCTAATTCTTTAATATTCTGCTTGGAAATCGGGTCGCTGAGTTGGAATTTTTGGATTAAGCGTGAAGCCCCAATCTCAAAGCTTTGCTTCCAAAATATCTCGTTTTCATCACAAATAATAAACTCAACGCTTCCGCCGCCAATATCCATGATCAATGAGCGATGGCTTTTCAGTTCAACAGCTTCTCGTACTCCTTTGTAAATTAGTTCAGCTTCGCGATCACCATCAATGACTTCGATTTTCTGGCCGATTATTTTTTGCACTTCTTCGGCAAACGCTCTTCCATTAGCAGCATTGCGTAGCGCAGATGTGCCTATGGCTTTAAGTTGATCAACCTGAAACTCTTTTAATTTTATGTCGAAATAGGAGATCGCTTTTAAGCCGCGTTGGAAGGCTGTGGGGACAATGATTTTTTTATTAATTCCTCCTTCACCCAGTTTTACTGCGATATTTTCTTTATACAATTCATCCAGTTTACCGTTTTTTACTTCGGCAATTAGTAAATGAAATGTATTGGTTCCCATATCAATAACAGCAAGCTTCATTTGAGTAGAATTGGGATGAATGATAAAAGAATGCAAAAATACACAATAATTAAATTTTATTAATGATTTTTCGATAGCAAAAGCAGAAAGCCAAAAAACTTTCTGCTTTCAACTTTAAGTGTTTTTACACTATTTATAAAACAACCATTTTCCTAATTCCTTCCAGCTAGCTCTTTTTCCGTACATTAAAATACCTGTACGATAAATTTTGGCCGCTAGCCAAACTGTTAAAAAGAAACCGGCAACTAATAAACCCATTGAAAGGATTATTTCCCAGGTTGGTACTCCAAATGGAATGCGTACCATCATCACAACAGGTGAAAATAAAGGTATCATCGACATCCAAAATGAAATCGGACTATCCGGATTATTGACCACAAAATTTATAGAAAAGATAAAAGCGAAAATTAAGGGCATTGTCACCGGCAACATAAACTGTTGCGTTTCTGTTTCACTATCAACAGCTGAACCAATTGCAGCAAAAAAGGCACTGTATAATAAATAACCTCCTAAGAAATAAAATAAGAAACAGCCAATAATTAATGGAAAGTTAATGGTTTCAATTGCTTTAAGTGCTCCTGAAAGTACATCTGTAGTTCCGTTATTAGCATGTTGAACCGTTGTCGCTGCTATTGGTGCTTTTTGCAATTGCTCCAGTTGAGTTTTAGGCATTAATTGTTTACTGATAACCGTTGTTACTGTTGTGCTTAATACAACCCAAAGTAGAAATTGGGTGAGACCTACAAGCGCAATCCCAATGATTTTGCCCATCATTAATTGAAAGGGCTTTACCGATGAAATCACCACTTCAACAATTCTATTGGTTTTTTCTTCAATTACGCCTCTCATTACCTGTACGCCATAAATAAAAATGAACATGTATATTAAGATAGAACAGGCAAGGCCAATCCCAAATGCAGCCCCTGAACTACCTTCTTCCTCACCGGTTGAGGTTATTTTTTTTGTGTCAACAACAATATTCGTCTTAAGATTACTGAGCAGTTTTTCATCAATTCCTGCCTGAATTAATCTTCTTTCATGAATAATATATTCCAGCTGCTTTTCTATCGTTCCGGTTACTGAAAATCCAGCTTGTTTTTCAGAGAAGAGCTCCACTCCGCTAAGGTCGTTACCTTCAAATTTTGGTATGTAAAGCAGGTAATTATTACCATCGGTTTTGATGTTTTTCTTCGCCTCATTGATGGAGATGTTGAGGTATGTAAAATTCAAGCCGGCATCGTTTGTAAGCTTATTTTTAAAAACGCCGCTTTCATCAATAACAATTACATTTTTAGGACCGCTAATTTCATTGCCTTTTAAAATAAGATAACCGATCAGCCCATACATGGCCATTATGATCAAGGGAACAAGAAAAGTCATAATGATGAATGATTTTTTCTTCACCCTGGAGAGGTATTCACGTGATATGATGAGTAGTATTTTATTCATGATTTGTCAATGTGTATTAGTGTTCGTGAGGAAGAAAATTACCTGATTCTTTAACTTTTGTAATAAAGATATCGTTGATACTTGGGATAACCTCTTCAAATCCATGTATACTTATTTTGGGAATAAGAATTTTTAACAGATCATTGGAAGAATAATCCTTTAACATTTTTACGGTAAGTTTTCCGTACTCTCCATCCGAAGTGTTTTCAATCACATCAAAAAGAGTTCCCGCCTCACTATTCAATGAAGGAGCCGGTCCGCTGAAATTAATTTTATATGTATCGGTACGGTAGGAATGTTTAATATCCTTTACTTTTCCGTCGAGTATTTTTTGGGATTTGTTAAGTAAGGCAATTGAATCACAAAGTTCTTCAACGGATTCCATGCGGTGAGTAGAGAAGATGATCGTGGTGCCTTTTTGATTCAGCTCTAAAATTTCATTTTTAATCGTTTCTGCATTGATGGGATCAAAACCTGAAAAGGGTTCATCAAGGATCAATAATTCGGGGTCATGTAAAACAGTGGCTACAAATTGAACCTTCTGTTGCATACCTTTAGATAGTTCTTCCACCTTTTTATGCCACCAACTTTGAATTTCTAATTTTTCGAACCAGTATTTCACACATTGAATCGCCATTGGGCGACTTAAGCCTTTAAGCTGAGCTAGATACAATACCTGTTCACCGATTTCCATTTTTTTATAGAGACCGCGTTCTTCGGGCAGGTAGCCAATTTTTGAAATATGATTAGGGTTTAGTTTTTCACCATTGAAAAAGACCTCACCACTGTCGGGTGCTGTAATTTGGTTTATAATACGGATCAGAGATGTTTTTCCCGCACCATTTGGGCCCAATAAACCAAAAATGCTTCCTTTCTCAATTTCCATGCTCACGCCATCCAAAGCGGTATGATTGGCATATTGTTTAACAATATTTCTGATACTTAACATTAGTTTAAAATTTTAACTAAAGATACTCTTCATTGGATGAGATGCAAATAGTCATGGTGTTATGGAACTTTTTCTGCGAAAGCTTTTGCTTGCCAGTAGTTTTATATGAGGAATGCCGGGTTGGTAGTATTTAGGCATAAACACATAAACTTAATACACCTAACCAAAATCACGTGAGGTACTTACTTATGTCATAAAATATCCTAAAAACAGAGGATAAATTTGAGAACAATTTTCAAAATTGAAACATATGGCTTGATAGCCACAATGGTTTTTTAACCAACACTTACGATTTATTATGCATAACTTAAGTCAGTGAATTGGTTGCTTTACTCAAATGATTAAAAAGCTTTTGCTATGGAAAAAATTATTGCTGCGTTTGATGGTCTCAGATTCTCGGATAGCACAAATAGGTATGCTATTGATTTGGCCAAGCAGCATCGGGCTCATTTGGTGGGTGTATTTCTTGACGATTTTACACGCCGAGGCTACAGTGTTTATGAAACGGTGTTGTTAAAAGGGGTTCCTGTTGAAAAATTAAAGGATTTTAATGAAAAGGATAAAGAATCAAGAGTGCAATCAGTAGCAAAATTTGAAAGTGCTTGTCGGGAAGCAGGCTTGAATTATAGTGTACATCACGATGCTAATTTGGCTATCCGTGAATTATTGCATGAAAGTGTGTTTGCAGATTTATTGGTGATTGATTTTCATGAAACATTTAACAATCGAGAAGAAGTCCCACCTACGCATTTTATTACTGACCTTTTAAGTGATGTACAATGCCCGGTTTTATTGGTACCCAATAAATATAAATCTATTGAAAAACTATTGTTGTTGTATGATGGTAGGCCTTCATCTGTATATGCGATAAAAATGTTCAGTTACCTCCTGCCTAATCTAAAACACGTTGAAACAAAAGTGATTACAGTTAAATCAGAAAGTGTATCACACCATGTTCCAGATAATAAGCTTGTAAAAGAGTTTATGAAACGACATTTCCCCAATGCGGATTATACAGTCTTAAATGGATACCCTGAAACGGAAATTGTACAAAGTTTGAGAACAGAGGGGGAGCATAGTCTGGTGGTCTGTGGTGCTTATCGAAGAAGTGCCGTTTCCATGTTTTTTAATCAAAGTATTGCAGATACGTTAATGAGAGAAGTAAAAATGCCTTTATTTATTGCTCACAATAAATGATGTTAGATATCGGCTCTGCATGCAAAAATGAATCTTCAAAAAAGATACACCAAGCATAAGCGCTGCAGTTTTGGTTATTCCATGAATTTTCTACTTTCTTATGTATAACCTTTTATTTGAATGTTGCAGCATTGATTTATTGGATTTCATCCGGATGAAATCCTTCGTCTGTTGAAAAACCTTCGTGGTCATCTTCAGGAAAAGTCGGGTCTGCTTCTTCACTAATTAAAGTGCCCATTTCATTAAATCGTAAATAGTAGGTTAAATTGTTTTGAGTGATTTCAACTTCATAAAACACGTTTTGAAGATCTCTCACCTTTTTTATTTCACTCAAAAAATCATCCCGAAAATGTTCCTGAATGTACTCCGAGATTTTATAGGGTATAACTTCCATATTTTCGATCATGGTATAAAATGAATTACGCTATAAAATTACGATAAGCATCTTCTTTTAAAAATGATCAAAATCATATATTTAGATAGGATTTATCATTTCAAATAATTGATAAACAGCTTCTTATTTGTATTTGAATGTCCATGTGCTCCCATTCTTTTGTTATTGACGATAATCAGTTTAAACAATGGTTCATATCATAAACCATTGTAAAAAAATAAAATACATTTAAAAATGATTTAGTTGTTTCAGAATCCATTACAAAAACGGTGTTAACCTCCCGATTCATTTTCTGTGCTTTTTGATTGTAAACAGGTATATAGCTAAAAAAGTATGAACTGGTATCAGCTAACTCTTGATGAGCTATTTAAAAAGTTGCGTTCAAATCAATTTGGTTTAACAACTAAAGAGGCCGCTTTACGCATGCAACATTATGGTCTCAATGAAATCCACGAACAAAAGAAATGCCCTCCGCATATCATGTTTCTGAACCAATTCAGAGATTTTATGATCATTGTGTTGATCCTATCAGCTACAATAGCAGGATTTTTTGGAGACATCATTGATACATTTATCATCCTTCTCATCGTCTTAATCAATGCCATTATTGGATTTGTACAAGAATATAAGGCTGAAAAAGCCATGGAGGCCTTAAATAGAATGGCTGCCATCCATGCTGTTGTTATTCGGAACCGAATTCCTACAACACTCATCGCAACTGATATAGTTCCTGGCGATGTTGTACTACTTGAAGCTGGAAATGTTGTACCCGCTGATTTACGTATTGTAGAAAACCATCAACTCAAAGTTGATGAAGCCTCTCTTACAGGCGAATCAATAGCAGTTGAAAAAGATTCAGCACCTATTGGTGAAGAAAGTATTGCACTAGGAGATAGAAAAAATATTGCCTTTAAGGGAACAAATGTTGTAAACGGTAGAGGAAAAGGTATTGTGGTAGCCACAGGTATGAATACAGAACTAGGGAAAATTGCCAGCTTGATGACCGGTGATGAAGTGAAAACTCCATTGCAAAAGAGATTGGCTGTTTTTGGAAAAAACTTAGCCATGATTGTTTTGGCTATTTGTACCATCGTTTTTACAGTAGGTTTAATTCGTGGTGAAAAACCATTACTAATGTTACTCACCTCGATTTCGTTGGCTGTTGCAGCTATTCCGGAAGCTTTACCAGCGGTAGTAACCATTGCACTGGCGATCGGTGCAAAAAAAATGGTTCGTCAAAATGCATTGGTGCGCAAGCTTCCTGCAGTAGAAACACTCGGTTCGGTGACTTATATCTGCTCAGATAAAACGGGCACTCTTACCCAAAATAAAATGATTGTAGAGGAAGTGTATATTGATGGAACCAATTTTTACAAAAAAGACGCACTTAAGGAAACATTGAATGAAAAAGAAAAATTGATATTCATGGCAATGGCATTAAGCAATGATGTATCTGATTATGTAGGCTCTCGCCCCATTGGTGACTCTACAGAAATAGCCTTACTTGAAATGGCAAGAGCACAAGGGTTTAACAAAAATGAATTAGAACAACTATTTCCAAGGGTGGCTGAAATTCCTTTCGATCCTGAACGGAAATGCATGACGACCATTCATAAGTTTAATGGTGAATACATTTCATTCACCAAAGGCGCATTAGATGTACTGTTACAGAAAACAATCGGATTAACAAACGAAGAAAAGGAAAAATTACTGCAGACATCGCAACGAATGGCCGCTGATGGATTAAGAGTATTGGCTTTTTTTATCAAAAAAACAGATAAGCTTCCTTTTCCTATTTTACATGAAAAAATTGAGTCGGAGCTTACCATTTTAGGTACGGCAGGTTTGTTTGATCCGCCTCGCCAAGAAGTAAAACAGGCTATAGATGAATGCAAAACAGCGGGTATAAAACCGGTAATGATCACCGGAGACCATCCTCTTACTGCTTATTCCATTGCAAAACGATTAGGGATTATTGAATCAGAAGATGACAAAGTTTTTACCGGAGTAGAATTGACTGCTAAATCATTACAAGAATTTGAAGAAAAAGTTGATCACATTAAAGTATATGCCAGGGTTTCACCTGAACAAAAATTAAAAATTGTAAAAGTTTTGCAAAACAGGGGGCAGTTTGTTGCAATGACAGGCGACGGTGTGAATGATGCACCTTCATTAAAAAAGGCCGATATAGGAATTGCTATGGGGATTAATGGAACAGATGTGTCAAAAGAAGCCGCTCACCTAATTTTACTTGACGATAATTTTGCCACCATTGTAAAGGCCGTGAAAAGTGGCCGCCGAATTTTCGATAATATCCGAAAGTTTATCAAATACACTATGACGAGCAATTCAGGTGAGATTTGGACAATATTTCTGGCACCGCTTTTAGGGTTACCGTTGCCCTTGTTACCAGTTCATATATTATGGATCAACCTGGTTACAGACGGGCTGCCGGGCCTCGCATTGGCAGCTGAACCTGCCGAAAAGGGAATTATGAAGCGGCCGCCGCGGCCTCCTAACGAAAACATTTTTGCTAAAGGTTTGGGTACACATATTTTGTGGGTTGGTATATTGATGGGTAGTATTACAATTATTAGCCAAGCCCTGGAAATTCGTCTTAACAATCCAAACTGGCAAACTATGGTATTTACCGTTTTATGCTTAAGTCAAATCGGTCATGTTCTTGCTATACGTTCCGAAACTCAATCTTTCTTTAGCCAGGGCCCTCTCTCTAACAAACCATTACTTGGGGCAGCTATACTTACTTTTATCCTGCAACTATGCACAATTTATATCCCTTTTTTAAACACGGTTTTTAAAACAGCCCCCCTTTCGTTGCACGATTTATTTATTACTATAGGGTTGTCGTCAGTTGTTTTTGTAGCTGTAGAGTTTGAGAAAATTTTTAAAAGAGCATTGAAAAATAGAGCTTGGGGAAGTGGTATGTTATCGGCTAATGAGAATATTTAGCGGCTTCAATTCTTCTAAATTATCACTAGCTAATTTCAAAATTGCAAGAAAAGGTAATGACAATACCATCCCTGATACTCCCCATAAAATTCCTCCAATGATTATGGCAATGATTGATGCCCATGTATTTATATTCAGCTGGGCACCAACCACCATTGGAAATATCAAATTGGCTTCTAAGTATTGAACAAAACCAAAAACCGCAATAACTCCTATTGGAAGCCAAATTGAATCTGAACTTAACCAAGCAACAGAAATGGGTAATAAAGCACTTATTATTATCCCAACATAGGGTACAATGGTCATTACTGCTGTTAACATTCCAAATAATATCGCATGCTCTATACCCAGTAATAATAAACCGAAACTGTTTAAAACGCCTACAATCAGGTAAACGGCAATCATTCCCTTTATATAATTGAAATATGTTTTAATTATTTTATCTAAAACTTCATGCAATTTTTTATGCAGGCTTTCTCCAACCATTAATTCCAATACTTTTACAAAAGTACCTCGGTTGAATAAAAATAAGACCGTAAAAACGGGGGTGATAAACATTAAAAACAACATTTTTATAGTGATAGAGATGGTGCCTCCCAATAATGATCCAGCATCTTTTGTGATACTTGAAAATACGTTTTCAAACCAATTGCTTTGCTTATCGATCGGAATGTTCCAATAAACAGTCAGCCATCGTTGCAAATCAGTTGTTAGTAGTTCAATTTTTTTTATTAGTTCAGGAAGATCCTTTTGAAATGTTTGAATTTCAAGTATTAATATCCAAATCAACAATACAGAAAGGAGGGATAGAATTGATAATAACAGGGTAATTGCAAGGCTTCGCGGACATTTTTTTTCTTCTAACCATTTACAGGCAGGGTAGAGTATCATTGCAATTAAAAATCCAAAGCATAATGGAACAAACAAATCTTTACCCCAATAAAGGATAAAACCTGACAGTAAAATAATTTGCAAATATTTTAAAAGTAATGAAAAGGTAATGTTACCCCTATACATACAATTTTGATTTGCTGTGAAATTGAATTTATCCTTTTACTTTTTTTCAAATCTTCCTATTTTTTTGGTTAGCTTAAAACGATACACAATTGCCACTTTCATGGTACCTAACCCATGAGTAGGTAAGGCTGTTTCGCTAACTATTATCGGCAAAAGTTGCTTAATTAACTTTTGCATAGCATCGTTTCGATCGGGTTCTTTAGTTAATTCCTCATATTCACCCCATGCTATCACACTTTGCCAATTGGCTAAATTCTCGATCTCGTCTACTTCAAAACATACCTTCGGATTTTGTCGCATCATCTTAATTTTCATACCATCGCGTGAGTGGGCATACACATATTCGCCATCATACACATAACTTACCGGTACAATGTACATAGTATCATCAGCATAGCAACCAATACGGCCAATGTTTTGACTTTTTAAAAGCTCTTCAATCTGACCGCTGTTTAATTCTCCTAACATTAACTTGCAGATTTTTAGTATTATAAATGTATTTTAGTTTTATACATAAATCAATGATTACGGTCAGTTTTAATGCTGATACTCATTAATGAAAATCTGGTATGATTATGTTAATATAATTGAACAACCAATAAATTATAACAACCAAAATTATGTTTTATGAAGAACTATATGGCGAATTGGGTAAGTTGTTTTACTACCTGGCCGCTGTTGATGGCAAGGTCCATCCATCTGAAAAAGAATCGCTGATTAAGCTTATTCACCAAAACTGGGAGCCTATAGAAAGTTCTAAGGATAAATTTGGAAGCAACCAGGCTGATATAATCGACTTTTCTTTTGAATACGAAGAGGAAGAGGGTTTTGAGGAAAATGAATGGGAGTCGTTTGAATCATTTTATCATGCAAACCGATCGAAATTCACTCCTGGTTTAATCAGCAATATTTTGAAAACAAGTGAAGCCATTGCAGCTTCTTATAGAAAAACGAATAAAAAAGAGCAGGAAGTGTTGGATAGGATGATAAAGTTGTTTAAAAGTTAATGTAAGTGATCTTTGCCCTTTTTTAATGACTTTTCTGGGAAGAAATTGAATCAAAGCTTAGAAAAGTTAGCATTATTGATAGGACTCCTTATTATCATTACTATTTTGTTTATGCCGCAAAAAAGCGCTGGAATACTATTATATCGGTTTAATAAATCATCGTATGAGGTATTATTGGTGCATCCTGGAGGACCATTTTGGTCAAAAAAGGATTTGGGCGCATGGTCTATTCCCAAAGGAGAATTTTCTGAACATGAAGAGCCTTTATCTGCGGCAAGGCGGGAGTTTACCGAAGAAATAGGTATGCCGGTAACCGGTGAATTTATTCAGCTTACGTCTGTTAAACAAAAGGGCGGTAAAGTTATTTATGCCTGGGCACTGCAAGGTTCTATCAATACTGAACACATCAAATGCAACACGTTTGAAATAGAATGGCCACCTAAATCAGGTAAAAAACAAGAATTTCCCGAAATTGATAAAGCTGAATGGTTCAGCTTTTCAGAAGCAAAACAAAAGATTAACCCAAGCCAGGCCGCTTTTATTGATGAATTGATAAACAGGCTTAATCCAACGCTTTAAGTATCATTTCATTGATATCTACCCTTAAATCATACTTTTTACTGATTATAATCATTAGTTATCTTTTTGGTAGTTAGTAAATTAGGATTGGAAACCTATAGTATGTAACTATGAAAAAGATCTTCGCCTTATTAACTATGCTGACACTAGCCTTGTCTGTGTCAGCCTTCCGAATAGAACATGGAAACAATGTTGCAATCAATCAACCGGTAAATGAGAATCTTTATATCGCCGGTGGCACCATTACAATTAATGCGCCCGTTCATGGCGACCTGATTGTAGCCGGAGGAACAATTGTTATCAACGATACCGTTACAAATGATATTCTGCTGGCGGGAGGCAACGTTACCTTTAATGGCTTTGTAGGAGATGATATTCGTTGTGCAGGAGGTGACCTTCACATCGTTAAAAACGTTACAGGGGACGTGGTCGTTGCAGGCGGAAAAGTGATGATTGACCAAGGTGTTGAAATAGGTAATCTGTTGCTAAGTGGGGGAGAGGCAACTCTAAATGGCAAAGTAAAGGGTGAAGTGAAATCAGCCGTTGGCAATTTTACATTCAATGGAAGTGCACAAAAACTGGTCTGTCGTGCCGGCAAGATTGATTTCAATGGAACCGTTATGGGCAAAACCATTATCGCTGCACCTGAAATTGTTATTGGTTCTGATGCTATATTTCATGATGATGTTCGTTATTGGAATAAACAAGGGAGTTTGGATTTTAAACAATCCCTAAAAAATGGAACAGCCATTTTTGATCCCTCATTAAAAATAGAACGAGGCGGCTGGCACGTTCTTGGATTTTCCTTGTTGGGAGTGCTCTGGTTTATAGGAATGGCCTTTTTGATGATCATCTTGTTGCAATATTTTTTCAGCCCAACCATGAAAAATGCAGGCGATACCTTCATAACAGACTCTTTAAAATCACTTGGTGTGGGTTTTCTTTTTCTGACGGCGTTTCCTGTGCTTATCATCCTTTCTTTTGTTACAATAATCGGATTACCGGTAGGGGTTATATTGCTGTTCTTTTACATTATGGCGCTATTATTTGCCACCACTATCACCTCGGTAGTGGTGACCAACTGGATTCATAACCGAAAAAATTACAAGTGGAATTTTTGGCAACTTGTAGGTGTTGCATTAGGAATTTTTACGGTGCTGAAACTGATTTCTTTTATACCGTTTATAGGATGGCTATTTATGCTGATAATGGCATGTATTGCATTTGGGGCCATTTTGTTAAATATTCAGTGGAGGAGAGAGCATCAACAACCCGAAGTTATTGAATGATGATTAACGAGTTGTGCGATTTGATTTTAAGATACTGATTTTCAATAGTGGTCGGTTTGAGCGTCGAAAACTTGTTGCCAAAACGCTTCGACTCCGCTCTGCGTGCCATTCTTCAGTCAAGTCGCATGGGGCATGCCTCCCTTGCCATGGTGATACATGATTTTAAAAAGCGGTTTTATATAGTGGTGATGTTAACTATACCTATTATGCTGTTATCTACTATGATACAGCATTGGCTTAATTTTTTATTGGTGTTGTCTTCTTTTGTATTTTTTATGGTGGATGGCCTTTTCTAAAAGGATGGCTAACTGAAAATCAAGGCTAAGAATAAAGGCTCCAAAATCTGGCCTGGGCAACAGGTTATAACATTATAGCATTGCCCTTAGTAGCCGGTATTCTTTATAAATGGGGGTTTTTATTAAGTCCTGCTGCTGGCGCTGTTTTAATGAGTTTAAGTACAGTAAATGTTGCGATTAATGCCACTTTGCTCAGAGTGAAATAAAAATAGAGGGATTTACTAATTCTATTACGAAACTTAGGTAGTCCTTGCTTTTTAAGCATTGTTCTTTATTCTCTTTATCCATTTTAGTGCTTCAAACCAAATTACCGAAATGAAACCTATACCAATACTAATAAGCAATTGAACCCTGCTCAATGTTGCTAATTGAAAAAAATGAGTTAATGGTTTGACAAAAAGGAGCAGTCCTGTAATAATTACGGTACTACTAATCATAAGGAGGATCAAATTGTTCTTATATCGCATTGTTGTGATCATAGAATAATAAAACGAACGATTGACAAAAGTCAGAAAGATATTAGCTGTTATCAGTGTAGTGAAAACCATAGCCCGGGTAATGCCCTCACTGTAGTTTTGCAGCACGGCATACTGATAGGCACTCAAAGTCCCTATGGTAATGATTAATCCTTGTATTATACCTGTAGCTAGTTCTTTCCAATTGAAAAAAGTAGTTGTAAATGGTCGAGGTTTTTGAATCATTGTGTTTTTTTCCATCGGCTCATTTTCATAAACAATAGAGCAGGTAGGCCCCATGATCAATTCCAGAAAAATAATATGTATGGGTGAAAATATATTAGGATAGATCCACCCCAGGGCTAAAGGAATAAATACAGTAAGTATGATCGGGATATGAATGCTGATAATATACAGAATGGCTTTTTTAAGATTTGCATAAATTCTTCTCCCCATTGTTATGGCATCAACCATTTTTGAGAGGTCATCTTCTAAGAGGATCAGGGAGGCTGTTTGTTTTGCAATCTCAGTTCCCTTTTTACCCATTGCTATACCAATATGGGCGGCTTTAAGAGCGGGTCCATCATTTACACCATCTCCCGTCATGGCTACAATTTGATTGTTTGTTTTTAAGGTATTAATGATTTTTAGTTTCGCACTGGGAAACATGCGTGTAAATACATTCGTAGTCATTACTTTTTCATGCAATTCGCCATCATTTAAGAGCATTAGTTCATCACCACTTAAACTTTTTTCATACCCTCTAAACCCAATTTGTTTGGCAATTGAAGTGGTCGTCGCAGCGTTATCGCCCGTGATAATTTTTACCAGAATTCCGGCTTTATAGAAGTTTTCAAATACGGATTGGATGTTTTTCTTTGGGGGATCGTAAAAAGCAACAATTCCTTTAAATTGAAATTGAAATTCTTGTTGTATTGCAGGATACTTATCGCCTTGAAAACTTGATTCACCAACGCCTAATACACGATATCCTTCTGTTGTCAAGATTTGGATGGCATTTTCAATCTGCTGTTTTTCGGTTACAGATAAGTTCGATATATTCATTAATGCTTCGGGTGCACCTTTCGCTGCTATAATACGTTTTCCGGAACGATTCTCGAAAATATGGGTCATCATGGGTGGTTTGCCTTCTAATGGATATTCATGAACCATTTTGTAGAACGGTCTTTCATCTCCATTGTTCAGTTGTGTATAAGCCTGATGCAAAGCTACTTCCATTGGGTCGAAAGGAATGGGCTCGCTTGCCCACATTGCTAACCTAATGAGTTCTTTTTCAGTATCTTCAATTAATTCATCGGCTGTGTGAATTTTTTGAGTTGAAGGCACAAATAGTTTTGCCAAACTCATTCTGTTTTCGGTGATCGTGCCTGTTTTATCGGTGCATATAATAGTGGCACTTCCCAACGTTTCCACAGTTTTAATCTGCTTTACCACAATTCCCATTTTCATTAAACGCCATGCTCCCAGCGCCATAAATGTGGTAAAGGCAACAGGGATTTCTTCAGGCAAAATACTCATGGCAAGGGTGAGCGCCTTTAGCAAGCTATCCAATACATCATGACCATGGAAATAATTAAGTGCCCATACAATTAAAAAAACGATTGCTCCGGCAAAAATCATTTTCTTTACGAAGTCATTAATCTGAATTTCTAATGGTGTTTTTTCCTCTTGAATGGACTCCAGACTTTGTCCGATTTTACCAAGTTTAGTTCGGATACCAATAGCTGTAACTGTAGCAATGGCTAGTCCGCTTGTTACGGTCGTTCCCTGGTAAATAAAATTATCCTTTTGGGTTCGATCTTTAAAAACGGGTAAAGATTCGCCTGTTAGTATGGATTCGTTTACCGAAAAATCATTTGAATGAATAATGATTCCGTCAGCGGCAATAAGGGAGCCTTCTTCAACTACCAAATGATCACCAAGAACTATTTCTTCGCTTTTTATTTCTTCAACTTTGTCATTTCTAATCACTTTGCAATTGGGCTGGGTAAGGCTTTTTAGTTTATCCAATGCATTGCGACTTCGTGAATCTTGATAGATAGAAATACCACTCACCAGTACAATAGCAGCAGCTAAAAAAATGCCGTCGCCTATTTCTCCACTAATAAAATAAATTGAGGAGGTAATCAATAATAAAATTACCATTGGTTCTTTTATTAAGCTTTTTAGACCAATAAAAAAACCAGTCTCTTTTTTATAATCTGCTTTATTGAAACCGTGTTTTTCCCTTGCCTGGAGTACTTGGTCATTGGTTAGACCCTTTATGTGGAAATTGTTTGCAGGCATGAATGAGTTCTCAAGGAGGTTTCAAAACTGACGCTTCTACTAATTTAACAGTTTAATCTCGAAACTTTTATTGTTTTAAAAGGTATCATTAATATAAAACGGGCAATGAATAGCTCCTTAACCCGTTTTATAAATGATAATGTAATTTGAAATTAGTGAGGAAGTTTGTTTTTTATCAGTCCGTAGAAATAAGTACCGATAAGTGCGCCAAACACAACAATAATCATCACAAGGTACCCCTGGCCAATATTTACAAACATGGGTCCCGGACAAGCGCCTGTTAACGCCCAGCCCAAGCCGAAAATAGTACCCCCTATGATGTAACGCGGCCATGACTTTTCCTTGTTATGAAATACAATGGGTTGGCCACTATAATCTTTTACTTTAAATCTTTTGATTAAATAAACAATTAATACACCTAAAATAACTGCAGTTCCAATGATTCCGTACATGTGAAAAGATTGAAACCTAAACATTTCCTGTATGCGATACCATGAAACAGCTTCTGATTTACTCATCACAATACCAAACACTATTCCGGCTAAAATGAATCTAATTCCTTTCATACTTTGCTTGTTAAATTAATTGTTAAAAGATAAAGGGCATTAGCAGGTGAGTCATTATCAATCCTCCGGTAAAGAAACCTGCAACCGCTAATAATGATGGCGTTTGAAAATTGGAAAGTCCACTAATTGCATGGCCAGAGGTACATCCACCTGCATACCGGGAACCAAAACCAACTAAGAAACCTCCTCCAAGCAATACGGTTATTCCTTTTATGCTCATTAAAAAATCAAAACTAAAAACCTGTTTCGGGTTGATTTGTCCGTCGAAGATAATTCCTAAGTTTTTTAGATCATGTATCGTGGCTGCGGAGAGTTTTAAAGGCTCATTCGTTTGAAGAAATAGCATTGAAATTACGCCTCCCATTACAGATCCCACAAGAAACAATAAGTTCCAGTGTTGGCTTTTCCAGTCGAAGTCAAAAAAATCAACTTTTTTTCCGGCGCCACAGGCTGTACAAATGGTTCTTAAATTTGATGAAAAACCGAAAGATTTTCCGAAAAACAATAATAAAGCCATGATTAAGGCAATTAATGTACCCGAAACATACCATGGCCATGGTTGTCTGATTATTTCTAACATTTTTAAATATGATTACACTGATTAAGGTTTGATTATAACATTGTGGAAGGGCAAACGTAATCGCTTACTTTGATCTTTCCTGATTCTTTTATGGCTTTGAAGCCGCCTTTAACATCTATTAAATTATTAAAACCACGTGCTCTCATTATAGAATTAAAAATCATGGATCTGTATCCACTAGCACAATGCACATAGTAGGTTTTATTTTTGTCCACTTGATTCATGTTCTCATTGATAAAATCCAAGGGAACATTTTTAGCTCCTATAATATGCTCTGAATAATTTTCACTTTGTTTGCGTACATCCAGAATATTCAGTTCAGCACCTTTGCCGAGTATACTGTTTAACTCATCAACAGTAATGCTTTCAATTTCATCGATTTCTTTGCCTGCTTGTACCCACGATTTAAACCCGCCGATTAAGTAACCAATAGCATGATCGTATCCTACACGTGCTAAGCGAGTTACTACTTCTTCCTCCCTTCCTTCATCGGCAATGATCAAAATAGGCTGATTTATATCGGCAATCAAGGCTCCTACCCAAGGTGCAAAATTGCCATCAATACCAATGTTGATTGAATTTGGAATAAAGCCTTGAGCGAACACTTGCGGATTGCGAGTATCAAGCAGTAAGGCACCGGTTTCATTTGCAATCGTCTCAAACTCGTTTGGATTTAAGGGATGAGTACCTTTTTTAAGCACTTCATCAAAACTTTCGTATCCTTCTTTATTCATCTTTACATTCACCGGAAAATAAGCAGGAGGAGGCATCAAACCGGTTGTTACCTCTTTAATAAACTGCTCACGAGTCATGTTTGAACGTAAAGCATAATTGGTTTCTTTCTGATGTCCAAGCGTATCGGTGGTTTCTTTGCTCATGTTTTTACCACAAGCTGATCCTGCGCCGTGTGCCGGATAAACGATGATGTCATTGTCCAAATGCATTATTTTACTGTGCAAAGAATCAAATAAGGTACCAGCTAACTCATCTTGTGTCAAATGGGCAGCTTTTTGAGCCAGATCCGGACGGCCTACATCTCCAATAAATAGTGTATCACCAGTGAAAATGGCGGTTTCTTTACCGTTTTCATCCGATAATAAGTAACAACTCGATTCCATGGTATGACCAGGCGTGTGCAGCACTTTAATCTTTACATTGCCTAAAATAAATTCGTCACCATCCTGAGCAATGTTTGCTTTAAAAGTTGGATTGGCATTCGGGCCATAAACTATTTCAGCACCTGTTTCTTTTGCCAAGTCCAGATGACCTGATACAAAATCGGCATGAAAGTGCGTTTCGAATACATATTTAATAGTGGCCCCATGTGCCGTTGCTTTTTCGATATAAGGCTTTATTTCACGAAGAGGGTCGATAATAGCTGCCTCGTTACCTGACTGGATGTAGTAAGCACCCTGTGCCAAACATCCTGTATAAATTTGTTCTATGATCATCTTATTTATTAAAATAATTTTACATAACAAAGGTCACTATTAGTTGAAAAGCTGTCAGTGACTTTTGTTACCTTACAACAAGTTTTAATGCTTTTTTTGGGATAGTCTATAGGTCAGAATTAAATCAAAATGGTGCATATCCACTTTATTATGGATATACTTTAAGGCAGTGACTTCATGATCTAATCTGCCTTTATATGCATATAAAGTCTGTATTTGTAATCCCCTTATATATTTATTAAGGTTTAGATCTGTGCCGAAATTAAGCTGGTAGTACGATGGTATGCCATATTTATTTTTTGAAAAATCAGTAACAGCCGGTAACCAATAACTTCCCATCGATAATTGCACTTTATATTTTTTTTGCGGATTGTTAAATTCATATTGAGCCATTAAGGCTGACACATTCGCCAACCCTTCATTTCTTTCCCTGGATTGAAACGTATAAAATGGTTCATGTCCCCACTCTCTGGGCATTAAAAATCGGCCTTGGTCTGAAATACGTGTAAAACTAAGTGTAGCCGTATTGTTGGTTTTTTTATAGCCAATTCTAACGCTCCATACATTATTTTTACTACCCGGTGCAGCATAAGATAGAGCTGGGTTTTCATTGCCTCCATCTCTCAAAGTGCTTTGAAAAGTATATTGAAATCCGGTAATGAATCCTTTATTATCATTACTGCTCCATAATCCATCATATTGAAATAAGACAGTTTGATTAATATTCTCTATCCATGTTTCCCAAACCTGAAAATGATGATTCCGATTTAATCCATATTGAATACTAAATATGCCCAAACCATCCGATTTAACATTGTTGGCATATGCCGATTTGTTACCTGATGCATCTACTCCAACTGAATAAATCCCGATGGTCTCTTCTGTTTTAAACCATTTATCTGTTGATCGGGGGCTGATTTTATAGAACCAATTTGCGTCAATACTTAATTTAGAGGTTAAATGTTGCCTCAAGCTTATTCCTTCAAAAAGTGTAGGCCGTAAGCGTCCGTCCTGAGGATTCACAAAAGGTGTTTGTTTTAACATTTTGCCCCAAGTTATTGAGGTGTTTTTATGCTGGTACTGCAAATAAAGTTCTTCTATACCATAACTTATTTTTTGTGACGGCGCCATAACATTAAAGAGTCCAATTTCATACCTGCTTGATGAATTAGCAAGAGAGTCTCTTTTTTCTAAATCGGATGATGCCAAATTAACCCTTGAATCAAATGACGCTTTAACTGAAAAACCTTTATATTCTTTCAGGTTAATACTAAATGAGCTTTCTAAACCTGAAGCATAATAATCTGTCAGGTTATTCTTATTAATAGTGCCCATTTCGTAAGTTTTTACTTGTAGTTCAAAGGCTGTTTTATTTAAATAAGATACGAATGAACGGTTTGAAGTATCCGTTTGCTGTGCCAAACCTTTAAATGAAATAATAAGCAGAATTGTGACATGAAAGACTTTTTTCATTTATTTATTCTTCTTTTTTACTGTTTTAAATGGATTTGAAAGGGGTGAGCAATATTTAGTTGAAGAATAATTCTTTAAGAATGATAAATGCACCCATCACCAACACGAACCAACCAAAACCTTTTTTAAGTTTATTAGATTGAATTGATCCGGAAAAGTAGTTGCCCACAAATATCCCAACAGTTGCCAATGCTGTTACGGCGAGTAATATTTTCCAATCCATTGCCGTATGACTCAAGTCTCCAATAAAACCGATTAATGAATTAACAGCGATGATAAGGAGGGAGGTACCTATTGCTTTTTTAATGTCGAGTTTGGCAAATAGTATTAAAGAAGGAATGATAACAAAGCCACCTCCGGCACCTAATAAGCCCGAAATTACTCCGACTAGTAAGCCTTGGGTGATTAATTTCGATGATTTGATGGGGGTATCGTGTTCAACTACCTTTTCACGCTTAAGCATGGCCCACGCTGCAAAAACCATTAATACGGCAAATAATATTAATACCAAGCCACCCTTTGTAACGGTGATAAAATCTGTTTTAAGTATAATATTAGGAATTAATGGAACGATTATTTTTCTAAACAAATAAACCGTAGCTAGTGATGGAATTCCGAATAGCAGAAAAACTTTAAAATTGACAGCCTTGTTGCGCATTTTTTGAATTGCCCCAACCGAACTGGTTGTTCCGACAATGAATAATGAATAAGCTGTTGCAAGTACCGGATCGAGATGAAATAAATAAACCAGTACCGGGACTGTTAAAATTGATCCCCCCCCACCAATTAGTCCGAGAGAAAGCCCAATTGCCGCTGAGGCCATATAACCTAAAATTTCCATTTTTTTGTCTTGTTTTTTTATAGGGGCAAAGGTGGGAAGCAAGAAGATGAATGATAGTGATATTTGTCACAGTATCGAATGAAAGGGGGCACTATCTTTGAAAGAATTAATTTAGAATGGGCTAAATTTTGGATTAGTAATCATGGAACCTCATTATTATCATGTTAACGTAAATTGGAACACGGAACGTAAAGGAGTGATGTGTTCGCCAGAATTGACTCTGGATGACAATAGTTGTATTGAAGTAGCAACTCCACCCGAATTCCCGAAGGGGATTCCGGGCATATGGACTCCTGAACATTTGTTTACAGCTTCGGTAAGCAGTTGTTTAATGACTACTTTTTTGGCAATTGCAGAGAATTCAAAACTTGATTTTAAAAATTTTAGTTGCAGCTCGAGAAGTAAATTAGAACAGATTGATGGAAAACTTTTGATAAGTGAAATTGTTCTTGAACCTACACTGGTGATAGTTGACGAAAAAGATCGTGTTAAGGCAGAACGGGTATTGCAAAAATCAAAAGCAGCATGTTTGATTTCAAATTCTGTTAGATCAAACATTACAATGTTGCCAGCAATTATAACCGGTTGATAAAAATATGTTTATCCTATCCATTCAATGTAATTCCGGTAAAGTTTCAGGCGATTGTTTTGTTCCATCTTCTTTAACAACCTGGAAATTACCTCACGGGATGAATTCAGATCATTGGCAATTTCCTGATGGGTTATTTTTAGCTGGTTGGTATGGTTTTTTTCGGCCTGATTCTTAAGGTAAAACTCCAACCTTTCGTCCATTCCACGAAAAACCACATGGTCGATTACTTTTAACAATTCTTCAAAACGGGAGCGATAGGTTTCTAAAACAAAATAATACCAGGTTTTATATTCACGCATCAGTTGATCCATGAGTGGTAACGGTATCGCTAGCACCACGGTTTTTTCATCGGCTTTGGCCATTACCTGACTGGTTTGGTTACGGGTAGCACAAATCATCGATAAAGCGCAGGCATCGCCAGGTTCGAGGTAATAAATAAAAAATTCACCACTATCTTCGCCCTCTCTGTACAATTTTACTCTGCCTTCCATAATCAGCATGGTCGATTTGAAAAATTGCCCCGGATTCATCAGTTCTTCACCGGCTTCAAATGTTTTAATAGTACAGTTTTCGGCAAGAATTTTCTTTAAAGCCGGTTCAAATTGATTGAAATATTTATGGAGGTATTCTTCTATAGTTATGATCATTTTTATTCTATGGGTGTGTAATTGCAAGAAAAAACAGAGCAATAAATAATTCTATTTTTTAAACAGGCTTATTTCAATTTTAGTGAGTTTACTTTTAAATTTTCTCCTTAGCACAGGTTTTAATTTTAAATGGAGCATATAAAGGGCAAAAACCTATAGTGCTTGTTAAAATCATTACACCTGACAAAAACAACAAAACAGTTGCCCAAATACCATTTAAAACATTTGTATAATACATAAAAATAATTAGCGCAGCGATAATCAACCTGATTAATCTATCCGCAATTCCCATATTATGTTTCATTGTATAAAGAGTAATTTTCAGAATTCTAAGGAATTTATATACAAGTTTACAGGAATTGCATTACAAGGTAAGTGACTTTTGTCACTGTAATAATTGTTTTTCATCAGGTATTAGAATGCCTATTGCCATTTGGTTTAGCGATCAGACAAATTTTCTCCACGGTCAAAATCTTCATGATAAAGATCATTCAAAGATTTGATCAGTATCATAAGTAATTATACATGGACTTTATATTTTTACTTAAAAAATTTAAAACGATGAGGTATTCAGAACATAGAAGAAGGCCAAAGGACGTGTTTTTTGAAGGGTTTAATGGTTCTATTGTATGGATATTGATCATATCCATTATTATAATATGTGGATTGGCTTATTTGCTTGGTTTTCTATAAATGAAGGTTTCGTTTTTATATTGCCTCCAGTTCCAGATAAAATCATGCTTATAGTTTTTGAGTAGAATAAAAAAAGCTATAGCCATTGAAATAGTGGCCGGAAATGCAGCTCCAACACCCAATGGAGCAATAGCAAGGCCGAAAATAATACCACCTATGCAAGCCAGTTTTGTCCATGTTCTATTTAATAGCAATCCAAGAAATAGTAGAAATTGCCCAAATGCAATTATGTGAATGATGGTTTTGGTATGTTGTGAAAAGTAACCGTAAATAAACTCACGATAAAAAGAACTAAAGGTGAATTTGCCATAATCGAGGTAAACCTCAGGTAGTTTTACTACTAAGGTAGAATTCAAATAACAAGCCCATAAAAAGAATCCAGCAAGAAATAATCTTGCCCACATTGGTTTTTTTAATGCACCAAGAATGCATAAGCCAAAAATTAGGTTTGAAAAAAGATATAGAGCAAGATATTGTTTAAGCGCTTCCATCTTTACCAGTTTTAATGTTTCTTTTTTAGGTATCAATCTTTATTTAGTTTACCTATTTATATCAACTACTTAATCTAGCTTGTGCATCTCGTTCCGCTAAATGCCTGATGTTTTTTAGTTGAGATACTGACATCAAACCGTGCACAGGAGGGTAGAGCACATTGCCCATAAGCCATTCTGCCCATTTGGGCGATGACTCCATTCTAGCACGGCTAATTAAATGGGTGGCATCTTCTCCAATTGGTTCAAGAATAAAGGCCCATGTCATTTTAAATGGGCCTCCTGCCCGTACCGTTTTGCCACCTATTATGAAATATTTTTCATGCTTTATCGAATAGACCTCAAAAAAACTATCTTGAGCCGGAGTAGCAGCCAATTTATCTCCAATATTTCTTGTTTCCCAACCCGTAACTAAATGGTTAACACTTGGAATTCCCGCATGATCAAGCCAGTCGATGCTGTACCAGCCAGCCCGATCACAACCCAATTGCATTAAGTATCGCCAAACAATAGGAGGCGGTGCTTCAATGTTGGTATGAAAAGTAATGCTATATTGTGAATCAGGAATTAACTCATCACCGGGTAAAGGTCGATGGTTGTCATCTGGTAGTTTCATTTTTCCCAAATCAGCTTGAATATGGGCTAGCAAAGATTCGCGGATGAGTCGTGAACCCACTCCTATAATATGATAATATCGATTGAGTTTTGTCCAACTTTGATCGTCTGTTGCTGATGTACGCAATTCAAAACGGATAGTGCTACCATCCAAATACGGCTCTACTGTTATAGCCCAAGCTACTTTTCCCCATCCGGGTGTATTAAATGTTCGAAACTTATCAGGTTTTACTTTAGCAAAAGGAATATCAAGGTGCCAAAATTGTCCGACTGCACCTACTACAACCTCCCTTTCAGTTTCATGAATAATCATAAAGCCGGTTTCTTCTTGCGTTATTTGGTCAATGCCTAATCTTCTATCGATATTTTGGTTATCGCTGCCCACTATTTTTGAGGGTAAGGTTCTGATGTCAAACAGTAACCGCACCCATGGAACCATGGACATATCGAAATGACGCGCTATTTCCCATGCGTTGTCAGGCTTTGCATTAACAAAAATCCGATGGATTTCAGTATGCCTTGGGTTGGGCAATTGCAATTGAATAGCTCTCATACTTCCAATTAAATAATTGTTCTTACTATCCAGGTATTAATGCATTGTATTTTATGTCTTTTAAACCGATCAATAATAAGACGATGCTGAATAAAGCAAGTACGCTCATAGCCATAGTCACTGAAAGATCATAATGGAAGCCTTTTATTTTCATCACCATTGCAATGATTCCTATGGTGATGTTCATTAATATACAAAATACCAGCAGTGCAGGTGCTAATGTTAAGCCTATGGGTTTGCCTTTGAACGCTAATAGGCCAACAATGAAAAGCCCGGGTAAGCATACAGATAAATCCAACGCATACACAGGATTTGTTGCTAGCCCGGTTTCAACCAGCTCTTTTGGAATGGTGTTGCCCATCATTACCGCCGGAATAATTGATGAAAGCCAGGTAAGGTAAATAATACAAGCAATGGCAATTAGGTAAATACCCGTAATTTTGAAAATTGTATGATGGCTAGTCATGTGGATGATAGGTTTCTTTGATTGTTTCAATAGGAAGTAGATGAATGAATAAAAAGATGAACCCAATATGAGGCAGTAGAGTATGAATAGACTATTGAAGTGAACGTCAAAGCAATAAATGGTATAAGTATAAATGAGGTAAAAAATTACTCCGCTCCACAGCATTTCTGCTATTTTATTTGCCTTAAAAGCGAGCACACTCGTAATGATTAAAAAAGGAGCAATTAAAAAAAGATTAACCAGATCCTGAGCGATGGATTGGGCATGCCAATTTGGAGTTTCTTTCGCATAAATGTTGGGATCCAACAAGCCGACACCACTAGCGATAATTATAAAAATCGCGATAAACCACGATATTGCAAATAGCGTTTTACGTTGATGATTGATACCCATTTTTAATTAATTTGAGCATTGATTACTTGTTTTAAATGTGCAGCTGCCACCACTCCCGATTGTCGCCACACCATTTTTCCGTTTTTATAAAGTAGGAGCGTAGGTACACTTCGAACTTGATAAACTGCTGCCGCTTGCTGGTTTTTATCTATATCTACCTTTAGTATTTTAATTTTATCGCCCATTGATGCTTTTACCTCCTTTAATATAGGAGCCATCATTTTACATGGTCCGCACCACTCGGCAGAAAAATCAACCAATACCAAAGGTTCTCCAGCAAGGAGTTGATCAAAGCTTTTCTTTTCATTCATTATAGTTCTCAAAATTTAATCAAATCTCCTGCATTATTTTCAGCTTCTCTATGATTCAAATCAGGTCGTTATTTGATGGACCTCATGAAAATTGGAAAAGCATCCGCCTCCATCTTATCAAATCAGTAGAAGGACGTATGAAATCGTTTATTAAAAAAGCAAAGACATCGGTATAAACGGGCAAAAATGCTTCCTTAGGAAATGTTTTCGAAGCTCTCGCCGAAGGTATTTTTAAATCAATCCGTATTTAAAATAAAAGGTGTTTAAGCTTCTTTTTATCCAGTATAATAATATTGCCGTCTTTGATATCAATCAATTTTTCACTTTTGAAATCACTTAAAGTTCTGATGAGTGATTCTGTTGCTGTGCCAATTACATGAGCCAGGTTTTCTCGAGAAAGCTCAATTTTGGGTTTGTCGTTCTCGAACTCTTTGAACTTATCGGCAATTTGCAATAAGCCATTTGCCACACGTTTACGCAGGGAAGTATAGGCCAGTGCTAAAAGTTTTTCTTCCTTTTCTAAAACATTATGAGTTAAAAGCTTAATAAATTGTTGTGCTACCTGAGCATCTGTATGGATGAGTTGCATAAAATCTTGTTTTGAAATTTGCATCAGTTTGGCATCTTCCAGTATTTCAGCATTGTTAGAATAATTGATTTCTTCCAAAATGGCGGTATAGCCAATAAAATCTCCGGGGCCGTAAATCGAAATGATCAATTCTTTGCCCGCTTCATTTATTTTGTAAGTTTTTACTTTTCCTTCAACCACTAAATAAACGGCATGGGGTTTATGGCCTTCGCTATAGAGTAGTTGCTTCTTTTTATAACTAAACAGGTCTTGCTTGTTTGCGGTTAGTTTAATTTTGCCTTCGGCTTTAGCCTGATGAATGAAATTATTAATTCCGTTAGCATAAAGCGTAAAGTTATGTTTTAGTACATCCGATTTTTTTAGCCGGGTTTCCACCGCTTTGAGCAGGTCTAAATCATCAAACGGTTTGGTTAAATAGTCATCGGCACCTAATTCCATTCCTTTTCTAAAATCACCCTTTTCCGATTTTGCAGTCAAAAATATAAACGGAATGCTTGCTGTTTCTTTGTTTTTGCCCAGCAGATGTAATACCCCATAGCCATCCAAAATGGGCATCATAATATCACAAATGATCAAATCGGGTAGTTCTTTTAAAGCTATTTCAACACCGGTTTTGCCATTATCAGCAGTTAAAACCGTGTAATTAGACAGCTCCAGAATTTCTGCTGTGTTTTCTCTTACCTCCTTGTGGTCTTCAATCAATAATACCTTAGTCATGCTCAATTATCTTTTTGTTTTTTTGAGGGATGTGAACCGTAAAAGTTGAGCCTTCATTCAGTTTACTGTCTATTTCAATATAGCCATCCATAAGTTCAAGATATTTTGATACTATATGTAACCCTAAACCGGTGCCCTGAATATTATTGGCATTTTTTGCGCGAAAAAAACATTCGAATAAATGTTGCTGATCTTTGTTTGAAATCCCTATCCCTTCATCCTTAACCGAAAGAATTAAACTTTCATCGTTAATGGTGCATGTTACTTTAATAGTAGTATGTTCAGGCGAAAATTTGATGGCATTAGTAACGAGATTCGTAACCATATATTTTAAAAGAGTTAAATCAATTAAAACAGTTTTTGTGCCCGACTTAGTAAATTCAATTGTCTGACCGGTTCTGGCAAGCTCTTGCAAATCTTGAATCAGATTATCAAATTCTGCATAGCATTCTTCTGCTTTTACTAACGCTATATTAGCATGTATGGTACCTTCTTCCAGCTGACCAATCGATAAGAAATCTTCCAAAATGCTTTTCATGTCGGTAACCGCATCTTTAATACGCTGAATGTGTTTTTCCCTTTTTTGCGTATGTATTGGATCATGATATTTTCCTATCAATGAAATAGAGGATAGGATGGTGCTCAGTGGTGTGCGAAATTCATGCGATGCCATTGTAACAAATCTTGATTTTAGGTCGCTCAGCTCTTTCTCCTTTTCCAATGCTTTGCTAAGTTCAGTTTTCGATTTTTTCAATTCTGCCAAAGCTTCTTTGAACATTTTTGTGCGGTCTTCTACTTTTTGTTCCAGCTCAATATTTAATTGTTTTACCTGAATGTTTATTTTTTCAAGTTCAGCTTTTTGCTTGTTTATTAAACATTCATTTTCTTTTCGTAATGTAATATCTATTATGAAAGCAATTACATGCATATTACCATTCGAGTTGTAATAGCTAAGACTTATTTCTACCGGAAACTCCGTTCCATCCTTTTTTTGAGCATGCAAATCGCGCCCGGAACCCATTAACCGATTTTGAGGAGAAAGGAGAAAATTACTTCTGTATGCAGTGTGTTTTGAATGAAAACGGTGGGGAATCAGAGCTTCAATGGTTTTACCCAAAATTTCCTTTTTTTCGTAGCCAAATTGAAGTTCTGCCTGTTTATTGAAATTAATAATCTCACCGTTTGCGTTAATCAAAACAATTCCGATTGTAGAGTAGTTGAAAATTGCTTCAAGTTCTCGAAAATTTTGTTGAGGGTTAATTTTCATGTATGAATTCAACAATTATCGTATTTAAGGTTTAAGGGTGTTCTGATAAAAATTTATTACTGGTATGTTTTAAATCGATGTACTCTTTTTCAACTTCAAATACTTTATTACGAATTTCATTTTGCTGGTCAATAAGTTCAGTAGTAAGTTGACCTTGCATTTTATCTTTTTGAAGGTTCGTTAGCTGTTGATTAATTTCTTGTGTGAGGTAATCAAATTCCGCCCTGACTTCCACAATCTTACCCATTAAGCCCTCTGCATCGGCCGCTAGTTTGGGAATTGAATTTCTTTGGATGATTGAGAATAGTTTACCTTCAAGACTTTCTGCTTCTCCCTGATAAGATTTCAGCATATTATTCCAATCAAACAGTTCTTCATTATAATATTCTACAGTTGAATTCTTCATGTGGAAACTTTTTTTGAACTATTAAAACACTTGATCGATTGTATTAAGTTACTAATTTTCAATGTTTTTATTTATTATATTATCGTTGCTGCCTATGGTTTTAAAGAAGGTATGGAAAAAGTAAGAAAACTTTAAAGAGTAGTACTAGGCAAGCCACAATGGGTAGGGCTGAAGTAAAAGGCTGTTAGATTTAACTCCACCATCATTTTAAGTTTCGCATATCCTTCGTATTTTCAATATATACGAAACTCTTCTGCTATCCTATGCATATTTCTAAAATTGAACACCGTGGTGAACAACGGTTAAAAATAGATTTTCCCTACAACCTTGAAATTTCTATTCGAATAAAATCCATTGAAGATGCCCGCTGGAGTAGAACGCATAAAGCCTGGCATATTCCCTGTACGAAAGCTGCTTACCAACAGCTCATTGCTCTTTTTCCGGATCTGAAGGCTAGCCCTGCAACGAAAATGACCGAGCCGGAGATGAAAGAACCTGTCGAAAAGGTGCAAACTCACAAAGGAGTATCAGGAATATCGATCGAAGTTATCGGCCGAAAAATTATTATTAAAATGCCTAAAAACGAGGCCGATATTCGTTTTGTTTCACAATTAAAATACAGCAGATGGAATGCTTCCGGATTTTACTGGCAATTACCCAATTATGGAGGCAACCTTGATGTGCTGAAAAGTTATTTCGGAAACCGTTTGTTACACGTGTCTGTAAGTGAGGAAATAAGTTTACAGGCGGGCTCTTCACAAAAGGTGTTGAATAAAAATGAGGCATGGGTAATAAAAACGGTTTCGGGCAGAATAAAGATCATAGCCGGATATTCTGAAGCCCTTACCCGTATAGTTAAGAAATTGCCTTTTTATTTTTGGGATGCCAGGAACAAATGGTGGACAGTGGCCTATTCTGAAAAAACACTTGCCGGTTTGCGCTTAATGCTTGAAGAAACAGGCTTTACCTGCATTTATGAAGAGGAAGAAAACAAAAGAGAGGGGAAAGCAAGAGTAAATGCGGAAACATTGGCCAGTTACCGCAATGCCCCTAAAGAATATGCCGATAAGTTGAATGAGTTGCGCTACAGTGCTTCTACCATTAAATCATATGTGGCCTTGTTTGAAGAATTTATAAATCATTTTCCCAAGCATGCCATCGACTCTATTGATGAAAAACAGATCATCAGTTTCTTAAGGTACCTGGTTACCGAGCGTAAAGTGAGTTCATCCTATCAGAATCAGGCTATTAATAGTATAAAATTTTATTACGAGCGTGTATTGGGAGGACAACGGAAATGTTATTTCATTGAGCGGCCGATAAAAGAAAAGGCCCTGCCTACGGTTTTAAGCGAAGAAGAGGTAAGGCAATTGATCAGTTCGATTACCAATTTAAAGCACAAAGCCATGATCATGCTTACCTATTCGGCTGGGTTGAGAATAAGCGAACTTATTGCACTGAGAATAATTGACATTGATTCGGAACGGAAACAGATCCGAATTGAACAGTCAAAAGGAAAGAAAGATCGTTATACCCTGTTGTCTGAAAAAATGCTAAACGTATTAAGGGCTTATTACCTGGAATATAAACCTGCACATTGGTTATTTGAAGGTTTCTCCGAGAGCAATCAGCCTAAGCCCTATTCGGTTCGAAGTGCCCAGCTGGTATTGAAAAGGGCCGCAAAAAAGGCCGGCATTAAGAAAAAGATAAGCATGCATACGCTGAGGCATTCATTTGCCACCCATTTGTTAGAGAATGGAACCGATTTGCGTTATATACAAAGTTTATTGGGGCATGGTAGCAGCAAAACCACTGAGATTTATACCCATATAACCACTAAGGGTTTTGATCAGATTAAAAGTCCGTTGGATTGGTTGGATATTTAAGTAGAATGGTTATTTTAGAGGTTCGGCTACCCCAAAAAAAACAAACAGCAGGGTACAGCTAAATGGAATATATACGCAACTCCGTTTCTTAAAAAGAAGAGTAGTTGCGTATATTCGCTCGTTAGCGGTAATGCTAAAATGCTTTTATGAAAAGACTATCTCTAATTTTCTTTTAGCCTTTAAACCCTCGGGCGACTAACAACTTTGAACAAAACAACTAATTAATAACCTTGACCCTTTCATTGTAGGCAATTTTTTGAAGAGATGAATTCAACAGACACAGTAGATTGTTTTAATGTAAAGATCATCGCAGGATTTATGGGACTTAAGTTTCTACCTAAATGGATTGCTGTCGCACACAACAATTTAAATCCAAAACTCATTTTTTCAGATGCAGGCATTGAATACAGAGCTTTCATTTTTACAAATCAATTAGAATATAACGAAATAGAAAGCGTTGACATTTTCCTTTCGATTAAAACGACAAACATCTACTTGATACGAAACAATTCCATGTTTACAGTAAGCGCAAACACTAACAACGAAAACGAACTTTACAAATGTTTAAAATATTTGAAGGCAAAAGGATGTGTGCTAACTGACAAAGCAGAGAATTTTTATTCTAAGTTCTTAGTATGATTACCGCGATAAAATAAGCACTACCGCTAACATGAACTGTGTTAAAAATCAAGAAAAAACTAGTTGATTTTCCGCAAAGTTTTCCCGGTAAGCAAGGCCCGATTTAACAATCGCAAAAGCCTGTTTGAGTAGTTTATTGCAAACGGCAATCAATGCCACTTTTACCGGCTTCCCTTTATCCCTTAAACGATCATACAATGCTTTACAGGCACCGTTAAAACGCTTGGCTGCAAAGCTGCACATATACAATCGGCTGCGCATGGCTCCTCCACCCATTTTCGTAATGCGTGATTTTCCCCGAATACTACTGCCAGAACTGAACTCCCGCGGGCATAAACCGGCCATGGCAATCAGTTGCCGGTAGTTATCCAATTGGGTAAAACCACTTGCAAACAGGATCAAGGCCGCGGCTGTCTTCTTGCCGATGCCAGGTATACTGGTCAGCAACTCCAATTCCCTGGCATGGACCGTTTCCAATAAGGTTTGCAGCTCTTCTTCCAAACGGGTTAAGTTCCGCTCGACACTTTTCAACACTTTCTGTTGACACTGCAACGCTGTTTTACAGCAGGTCGGATGCAACGTAAGTGCCTCCAGGCTATTCAAGAACATGGTGCGTTGCTTGGTCAGCAGCTCGATGGATTGTTCCAGCTGCCGGGCCTGTTGTAGCCAAGGAGCGTCGGGCTGCCAGTCCTTAACGGTTTCATGTTGGCCGTAACGCATCAACCACTGGGCATCTTTGCGATCGGTTTTACTCTTGCCCAAATGCAGCTGAATAAAGCGTTTGATGCATAAGGGATTAACTACAGCCACCCGGCAACCCCGCTCATGTAGAAAACAGGCCAAGCGCAAATAATAAGCACCGGTAGCTTCCATCAAGTAAAGGGCATCGGTTCCGCTTGCTTTGAACAGTTGTTCAAAACCTGCTTTTTCATTGGGAACTTCAAACTCTTGGATTTTGGCTTCGGCGGATAAGCAAACCGCCAAGGTGTCTTTGCTGATGTCGATACCTGCAACCTTTTGCATAAGTTTTCCTATTTTTAAGGTGGACAAAAACGAGAAGAACGGCTATTGTTGCATTATCAATCCTGATACAAGCTCTGAGGCTTCATGGAACTGTTCAAAGTAACAATGGAAAAGAGAGGGGATTTTCATGTTAGACAGGTTCCTAGACCTACAACGCTTGCGAATCTTATTCCTCTCTTTCGTTCTTTTCAATTGATTATTTCTTACAGGAATTTAAGCATTTACAAACATAGGACGCGCTTGCCAAAAGCGCGGGCGACTTGCAACTTTGAACTGAACAACTAATTAATAACTTTACGCCACGGCGGACTATGACGCAGGTGTTTTCATCGCGCCTTCGGCAAGCGCCGCCCGTTACCAGCAATATTAAATGACAACACTACAAGACATAATTAAAGGAATTGAAAAACAAAATCAAACAACAAGTGGGCTGTTTGGTTTGACTTCATTGCAAGGACTTGCAAAAGCGTTAGAACAACAAAAAAAGACGCAAATTGCTTTTTCTGGACTAAATGGACTGACTGACATTGCAAGGACAATTTCGCAACAAATGAAACCATTTGACATTGCGACAAAAACTTTGGGAAGTAGTTTGGCCCAATTAGCTGCTATGCAACCAAACAAACAACATTCTGCGTTATTTGGCTTGACATCTTCACTTTCGGAAATTGCGAAATCAAATCAATTGCTTTCAGACAGACTTTCTAGTTTGACAGCAAACCAATTGCTTTTGTCAAGTAATCTAACAGCAATTGCAAAATCATTTGACCATTCTCATTTAAACAAATTCAACGGTTTAGATATTGCCTTACAAGGAATTTCTAAATCCTATTTGAAAAGTATTGCATTAACACGTAATTGGGACGATATTTCTATTGCTGACGAAGCAACTGAAACTATTGCAAATATTGCAGACGAATTATTAACTACTAATCAGCCAATAACATCAAACGACCTTGACAAACTGAAAGAATCTATCATTACAGAACTTTCTGGTTTGTTAATAAAAACTAAGTCGGAAAAAGCAAAACAATTCGTTCTTGACTTTATTGCAATAGTTTCTTTTTTATTATGTTTTTACAATCCATTTCAAATACCCACTGACAAGACAAACACAGAAGTAATAGAAGACGTAAAAAATCAGATAGAAAAAATCAACAAAGGACTTTCAATTCAAATTGAACAAGAACTTCAAAAACTTAACAAGACAAGAATAGCAAGGACAAACGTTAATTTGCGATTTTCAGCAAATAAAAACTCAAAAATACTTGGACTTGTAAAACTAGGACAACAAGTAACAGTTATTGAGATACGACAAAAATTTTTGCTTATTACATATATTGACAAAGAAACCAATGAACCGAAATCTGGTTTCGTAATGAAAAAATATTTTGAAGCTTAATAATAAAATACTGCTGGTAATAACTAAGCTTTCGTCTTGTCCGCAGGGCATGAGATGAAAGCCGTGTTGAACGGAACCTTTGGTAGCTATCGGTGCTGTTTATTATGGGGTTATCG
>NZ_FXSZ01000006.1:0-57731 GCF_900182575.1 Solitalea koreensis
CGGCATCCCGGCAGGCAATGCATTCCCGGTGGGCAGCACCACGGTCACCTGGAGCGTAACCGATATCCATGGCAACACGAGCACCCAAACCCAGGAAGTGACGGTGAATGATACAGAGAAACCGGTATTGGCAGCTCCGGCAGCCGTAACGCAGTCCGCCGATGCGGGCGCCTGTACAGCGGTGATCGCCTTAACGGCCCCAAGCGCGACCGATAACTGCGGTATTGCAGCAGCGGGCGTCACCTCCAGCGGCATCCCGGCAGGCAATGCATTCCCGGTGGGCAGCACCACGGTCACCTGGAGCGTAACCGATATCCATGGCAACACGAGCACCCAAACCCAGGCAGTGACTGTGAATGATAGGGAGAAACCTGTGAAACCAGTTTTAGCGGATGTAACGGGGGAATGCTCAGCGACGGCTAGCGTGCCAACTACGTACGATAACTGTAAAGGCCTGATCACTGGCACAACCACCGACGCCTTGACCTACACGACTCAGGGTACGCACGTCATCACCTGGAGTTTTGACGACGGGAACGGGAATATCGAAACGGCAATCCAAAACGTAGTGGTGAAAGACATCACTAAACCAACTATTACGGCTCCTCAGGCAATTATATCTCAAGGGTCGAATACAGGATCATCCATAAAACTAGGTACTCCTATTACATCTGATAACTGTGGCGTTGCAACTGTAACTAATAATGCCCCTCGAAATTTTCCAGTAGGAACAACAACAGTTATCTGGACGGTTACCGACGTAAACGGCTTAACCGCAACTGATATGCAGAGCGTAACTATTGTCAATCTTCCTCCCGTAGTTCCAGATAGAGACCTTTCTACATTGATGAATACCCCAATAAACGTTGACTTACTAAGTCAGGTAAGTGATCCAGATGCACCTGTAAATATTAACCCACAAGGCTCTAATGGCTCAAGTACCATTAAATTAACCGATGTCACTCAGCCCGCTCACGGTACTGTTGTTATTGGAGCTGATAATAGGCTGATTTACACTCCTGTCAATGGTTTCTACGGTACCGATATTGTGTACTATACTGCATGTGATGGTGGTAGCCCAAATCTGTGCAAAACGGGTAGACTTGCTATAAGTGTGGCAGATAACTATGTTGATCTTTCCGTGAATAAGACTACATCTTCGGGTTCTGTAAAGGTAAATGAGGAGTATGACTACACTATTGTTGTTTCTAATTTAGGACATGTTACTGCAAATGATGTATTAGTAACAGACCCTCTTCCTGAATCTTTAGCATATGTGAGTAGTAATGCAACCAATGGTCAGGCAACGTATGATCGCTCTTCACACAAAGTTATTTGGAATTTACAGACCTTAAATGTTAACGGACCTGCAACCCTTACCTTAAAAGTTAGGGCGACAAAAGGTGGTATTATTGTTAATTCAGCGGAAGTAATTGCTAATCAGCCCGATCTTGATCCGATAAATAATAGGTCTCAGGTTGACAAAACAGTACTAGGATTTGAGATACCAAATGTGTTTACTCCAAATGGCGATGGTTTCAACGATAATTTTGTTATAAACGGCATTGATGGTATCGAGACGGAACTTGTAGTAATTAGTCGCTGGGGTAATGAGGTGTACAAAAACACTAAATATAAAAATGATTGGAATGGTTCGCAGCTAAGTGAAGGTACTTATTTCTACGTGCTAACTGTCAAAGCAGTGGATGCTAAATCAGTGAAATATTCAGGTTATGTAACTATTTTAAGATAGAAATTAAATGAAAAGACGCTCAATTCTTGCACTATTACTGTTGCTAAGCACAGTTGTGCACGCCCAACAAGATGCACAGTTTTCACAATACATGTTCAATGGAATCTATATTAATCCGGCCTATGCTGGCTACAAAGAACAAATGAATTTGCATGCATTTTATAGAAGTCAATGGACGGGTGGGTTAGAGGGTAATCCTGAGACATTTAGCTTTGTAGCTGATGCTCCTGCAAATAACAATAATGTAGGATTAGCTGTAAATGTACTGAAAGATCAATTGGGAGCAGAAAGTACACTATCAGGTTATCTTAATTATGCTTACAGGTTGAAGGTAAATGAAGTCTCAAGACTTTCATTTGGACTTGGAGCAGGTTTGTCCCAATATACCCTTGATGGGGCGAAATTAAAACCTAACCAGGCGGAAGACCCCTCCGTACCCCAAACAATGCAATCAGTAGTAGTTCCAGATATTCGGGCAGGATTGTATTACAACACTGATCGTTTTTATGCTGGATTATCAACGGATAACCTTATAGCCCAATATATGAGTTATACTAAGGATCCGACCATCCTTATACCTAAAAAAATGCCACATTATTATTTAACCGCCGGAACTCTAATTCCTGTTTCTGGAAAAATTCTTCTTAAACCATCCTTTATGATTAAGGAAGAAGCTAAAGGACCTACAAATATTGATTTGAACGCATTTGTTCTTTTCAGTGAACGATTATGGTTAGGTGCTTCGTATCGTACTGGTATAAATTTTTTAAAATCCAATCTTCAGGATAATTTGAGTCATAGTGATGCTGTGGTAGCTCTTGCTGAACTATATATAAGTGATCGATTTAGAGTCGGTTATGCTTATGATTTTTCATTTAATAAATTCAGTGACTTTAACTATGGTACACACGAAATATCAGTGGGGTATTCCTTTATTCCGAAGAAAATCAAAATGTTAACCCCTAGATATTTCTAAAGATAATTAATTTCATTTAGGTAATGAATACACGACTAGTCAAGAATCTATGAAAAAAATTGTATTTACATCTATTCTGCTTGCGGTCTTTATGTCAACAGTTTATGGTCAGGCCGAATTAAGAGAGGCTAACAGACAAGCGGAAATGTATAATTTTAGTGATGCTCTAAATTTATACAAGGCAGCTTGGGAGAAAAGAGAAACCTTAGCGTCCGCGAAAGGACTGGCTAACTGTTATCGTCAATTGAACGATTACAAGTTTATGGAGTCTTGGTACGCAAAGGTTGTACAAATGGAAGGCCATGATGCAATGGATCTGTTCTTTTATGCTGAAGCTTTACGAAATAACTCAAAATATGCCGAAGCAAAGCTATACTATGGTAAATATGCTGTGATGGCTGCTGATAAACAATTGACGAACACAGCTAAACTTATCGCTTCATGTGATTCTGCTCAGATTTGGATGAGTAAACCCGTAAAATATAGCTTTCATTTAGATACCACATTAAATTCAGGTCAAGGTGATTTTGCAGCAGTTGCTTATCAAAATGGCGTGGTATTTTCCTCTGATCGGATTACAGAGCAAGGTTTGCGTAAAGATCGCAGGTTTTTAGTATTTAATGCCAATAATAATCTTCATAAGGCAGTTTATGGTTGGACAGGTAATTCATACTTAAAACTCTATTATGCTGAAATGAAAGATGGGGTTGCCAAATCGCCAATACTTTTTGCATCAAACTTAAGCGGTGATTTTCATAATGGACCTGCTACCTTTTCGCCTAATGGGGATGAAATCTATTTCACTCGTACAAGGGGAATTACCAATGCTAAAGAATATACAGATGACCGTAGTCAACAAAAAAATTATACGATTAAGTTGGAGATATACAGCGCTGTTTTCGATCAGGAAAGTCGTAGTTGGAGCGCTCCCAAACCCTTCGAATTTAATTCTCCCATCCAGTACTCTGTAGGTGATCCTTGCTTTTCTCCGGATGGTAAAAGACTTTATTTTGCAAGTGATATGCCAGGTGGATTTGGTGGAACTGATCTTTATTTTTGCGAGCGAAAGGATGATGGTTCTTGGAGTAATCCTTTAAATCTTGGAGCAAAAATAAATTCAGTAGGAAATGAAAGAAGTCCTTCTTTTGACAAAAAAGGAGATTTTTATTTTGCTTCAAATGGTCGTGTTGGTATGGGTGGTTTAGATATTTATTATTGTAAAGGAGAAAAAACAACATGGACTGAGCCACAAAACATGGGATATCCTATTAATACTCCGCAAGATGATTTTCTGATCACTTTTAACAATGATGGCAAATCCGGTTTTCTGTCGAGTAACCGTTTTGGAGGACGGGGGAGTGACGATATTTATTCATTTGTTCGAAAGGAACTTAAGTTCATACTCGAGGGAACCGTAACTAATCGCAAATCGGGTAAGAAATTACAAAATGCAATCGTAACATTGTATGATAAAACGGGAAATACAAACGTGAAATTGGCAACTGATGAAAATGGTTTTTTTAAATTTCATCTAGCTGAAGAAAGTGATTATTCCCTTACTGCTGAAAAAACTAATTATATAACTGGAAGAAAAGATGGCATCTCGACTAAAGGTAAAGTCGAATCCGCCATTTTGTATGCAAAACTAGATTTAGGGATAGACTCAATTGAAATTGATAAAGCAATTAAAATTGAAAATATTTACTATGATTTAGATAAGTGGAATATAAGAGCCGACGCGCTTCCAGAGTTAGATAAATTAGTGCAGGCAATGAATGATAACCCAACTATGGTTATTGAACTTGCTAGCCACACTGATTCCCGGGCGGGTGATGCTTACAATATGACCTTGTCTAAAAAAAGAGCACAGTCTGCAGTTGACTATATTATTTCAAAAGGAATTGACAAAAGCCGAATTATTGCTAAGGGATATGGCGAAACTCGTCCGATTAATAAATGTGTTAATGGCGTCCCTTGTACTGAAGATCAGTATCAACAAAATAGGCGCACCGAGTTCACAATTTTAAGGTATTAATATTCCTGTTATTATAGTATTGAAAATCCTTAAGCCTTGCGTTTCAGGATTTTCTGTTTTTATATAGGTTGTCAAAATAATTGATTTGTAAATATTTGTTTATTGTGAAGTTGGGTTAATAAGAATTTTTGTATAAAAAAATATACGTAGCAACTTAATTAAAAATGTGTTGTTTTAGCTAATAATCATATTCTGGCCCCTTTAAACAGTAAAAGTGAATAATCCTAATTTTGGGAGTCTTTTAGATGAAAGTCAGGTATCATTTTTGAACTGTTTTTGATCATAGCTATCGTTTTTTCTGCTCTAATGACTTACAACTTGGGTTGACCATCGTTTTTAAAAGTATTTTTCATCTGCCTATAAGTCTTATTTAATAGAAAATCAGGAGTATTGTAAGGTGCTTTGACTCAAAACTGAAGTTGATGAATTTCCTCATTTGTGAACTAAAAGAAAACATTGGGAGGCTGGATTTATGTTCAATATATTTTCTAGCTCTTATGGTAAGGATCCTCATAAGAGATCGTTGATGATGTACAAACAGGTTTTATGTTTTTTGTTTACCTGTTTGCTGTTTTTAATTCCCACTCAACTACATGCTCAACAGATTAGTATTAATAATCCATCGGTTTCTGTTAATGAAGGAAACTCAGGTACCAAAAATATGGTATTTCCTGTTAGCCTTTCAGCTCCTAATGCTTTTCCAATTACCCTTAATTACGCCATTGGCGGAACGGCAGATGCTGCAGATTTTGGAACTGTAACAACACAAATCACGATTCCGGCAAATACAACTTCTGCAAATATTATTATTCCAATTGCCGGTGATGATGTAGATGAAGATGATGAAACAGTAATTGTTACGCTGCAAAATGCGGATAATGGAGCAACTATTTCTGCGACAAATACTGCAACTGGAATCATTGTTGACGATGACAATCCGCCAGTAATTACAATTTATGATCCTTTGCCGCAAAATGAAGCAAACCCAACACTACATTTTCCAATTACTTTAAGTAATCCAAGCTCCAAAGAAATCACAATCAATTTCGCTTATGACGCATCCAGTACTGCTACAGGCGCTGCATCACAAGCTAACGGTGTTGACTACAATAATTCTATTACTTCTGTTACCATTCCTCCAGGACATGTTACAGCCTCAATCCCAGTTGGAATCTACAATGATAAAAGAGGGGAAGCATATAATGAAACAATTGTCATTAGTTCATTTTCAACAACATCTCCGGGGGTGACATTTTCAAATCTACTTGCAACAGGAACTATATTAGATAATGATGGAGGGCCAGATGTAACATTTGAAATAGTGAGTTCTTATTTTTCTGAGAATGCCGGTATCGTTAAAGTACGAGTACGTTTAACTGGAAATATTACCGAACAGGATGTTACAGTTCCATATACAGTTTCCGGGACAGCTACACTCGGCTCAGATTTTCAAATCACCAATTTTGCTTCTCCGTTGATTTTTGCGGCCGCAACTCCAACATCAGAAGGGGAACGTGTTAAGGATATAGAGATTAGTATTGCTGATGATGCGATTTTTGAACCGAATGAAACTGTAATTTTCACTTTGCTCACACCTACAAATGCCTTTTTAGGGAGTAACAAGGTTCATACTTTAACTATACTTAATGATGAAACTAGTATCAGCATTCTTCCCTTTGAATCATCAAAGGCTGAAGGTTCTGGCGGAGTTAGTACTGATTTTACTTTTAATGTTATTAGAGATCCGGGAAGTCAGCTTACACAACCTATTGATTTTACATATTCAGTAAGCCCGGCAAGTACATCTGCTGCTCAAGCAAGTGATTTTTTGAACGGGACGTTTCCTGTTAACGTTGCAGGGACTATTCTTGCTGGACAAAGTAATGTAATTATTAAAATACCAGTAAAACAGGATTCTCAGGTTGAGCCAAATGAAAATTTTACGGTAACCATTACTCCTCAATCAGGAGTTTCAAGTAGTGCTGATACTGCCGATGGGACTATTCAGAATGATGATAATTCAATTTCTTTAGCATTCGATGTTAGTACTGTAAATGAAGGAGGAACTGCAAAACTTACAGCAAAATTGCCTATTGCATTGCCAACAAACACAATTGTAAATGTTGTTTTAAAGGGTACTGCTAACGGTTCTGATTATACTTACAATCCTGCAGGGGCCATCACGCTCACCATACCTGCTAATTCACTTTCAAGCAACGCGTATATATTTAATATACTAGACGATGGTGTTTTCGAAGGCCCTTTCCCTGAAACGCTAATCGCAGAGATTACAAGTGTTGTAACCAATAATGTTGCAGCTGGAGCCAGTGCCACATTACAAATTATCGATTCACAAACAGTACCAACAGTATCGATTTCATCCTCTCCAACAACTATTAATGAAAATTCCTCCGGTGCTGCTATTGTTACTGTAACTCTTTCTTCTAAAGCCATAGAACCTGTAATAGTCGATCTTTCTTTTGAAGGAACAGCTGAATTGGATAACGATTATTCAATTATTGGATCTCATACATTAGTTATTCCTGCCGGAAGTTTATCCGCTACAATTCAAATTAAACCTATTGCTGATAATATTAGTGAGGGATTGCCTAATGAAACGGTTAATGTGGGTATAATAAATGTTAGTGGAGGTGGAGCAATTTTAAATGCGGCCCAAAGTTCGGCAATCATAGAAGTCGTAGATAGTGATGTTTTACCAGTTGTTTCTATTACAGCTCCGCCTAGTGTGGTAGAAGGGCATTCAGGAACAATTGTAAATTTAGTTTATCCGATAAAGTTGAGCCGCGCAACAAAGGACGATTTGACCATCAATTTTTCATTCGATCCAAGTTCAACAGCTACCGGTGGACCCTTACCTACGGATGATTATGATAATTCAGTTACATCGGTTACCATTTTGGCTGGACAAACATCTGGAGTTATTGTTGTGCCGGTTCGAGGTGACGATATAGATGAAGGAGTTCCATCGGAATCAGTAATAGTGAAATTAATATCAGGTGTCGGTTATACTGTAAATACAGGTTCTGCGGTTCAAGCAACTGGTCTTATTGTTGAAGATGATTTCATTCCCGTTGTGAATGTTGCTGTTGATTTCTATGCTATTCGTGAAACAGGTTTTCCGGCAAAGGTTACCATAAGAGCGGTTTTGGCTAATCCGAAAGTAGTTTCATTAACTGATATAACGGTCCAATTGAATCTTACAGGAACAGCTACAAATGGTGCTGATTATAACAATATTCCTGCTCCCATCACCTTGACTATACCTGCTAATCAAATCAGTAGTAGCACTACTGTTGACATAACAGCAATAAATGATCTTTTGTATGAAGGTACTGACGAAACTATTATTGCAACCATTTCTGATCCAAGTAACAATGCTCAATTAGGGATTGCTAGCATTCAAGTGAATCTTCAAAATGTGGATGCCGCACCTTCTTTAACAATTGATGATATTACAGTTGCTGAGGGTAATTCAGGTACCCAAATACTATCATTTACGGTTACTAAAATAGGTAACACCTCAACCGATGCAAATGTCGATTTTGTAACATTAATAGGTACAGCAACTACGGTTGATAATGATTTTGTGAGTAACTCCGGAACAATTACATTTTCGCCATCTGAGACAACTAAAACAATAAATATTATTGTAAACGGAGATACGAAATACGAGAATGATGAAACATTTAGTGTTCGTTTACAGTCTGCATCCTATGCGAGAATAGCTAAAGCAACAGGTCTGGCAACCATTATAAATGATGATGTAATGCCACAATTTTCAATCTCTGATATTAGTGTAAATGAAAGTGCAGGCTTGGCAGTTTTAACTGTTACCAAAACCGGTTTAACTGCATTGAATTCAACCGTAAGTTATACAACAAATCCAGGAACGGCTACTGCCGGAACGGATTATACCACTACTGCAGGTACATTAACTTTTCTGCCCGACGAAACTACCAAAACTATAAGTGTTCCTATTATTAACGACCTTGTTATTGAACCGGGTGGACCCGAAATATTCACCTTAACATTAAATACACCTGTTAATGCTTCAATTAGTGCAGGTACTGCAACGATAAGTATAGTTGATGATGATAATGTAGAGTTTTATGTTGAAAGTAAATCAGTTAAAGAGTCGGCAGGTATTGTTACCTACAAAGTTTTTAAAACCAACAATAACGCATCAGCTATTGATTACACTATTACTAGTGGTACTGCTATTTTAGGGACTGATTTTACTGTTGCAGTCACCACGGGGACGTTTTCTTTTACAGATAATGATCCATTGCCTTATCGTGAAATCACAGTAAATATTATCAATAATTCAATTATTGAACCGGATAAAAGTTTTACAATAACACTTTCTAATCCAACCAATGGCGCAACTATTACTGCTGGATTTGGCATAGGTACAGAAGTAATTGTTGACGATGATGCTCCTGTTGATGTAGCCATTGTAAAAATTGCTGAAGATAAAAAGGTCAGCATCAATACGGAGTTTGACTATTCTCTTATTGCCTCAAATAAAGGTGCAACGTTAGCTTCTGGAATAGTTGTGACAGATACATTGCCGGTGGAATTGGAATATATTAATGCGAATTCAGTTAAGGGTACTATTAATTTTGATCAATCAAATCAAACAGTTACCTGGCAGTTAGATAGTTTATCTGCTGGAACTGATGAAATATTAACGATTCGTGTAAAAGCCAAGGTGGTAGGTAATATCACTAATAGTGCATCAATTGTAGCTTCTATGCAAGATTATAATCTTGCTAATAATACAGCTGTTTGTACAAAAAGCATATATGGTTTTATTGTGCCTAATGCATTCAGTCCAAATAATGACGGTATTAATGATTGGTTTATTATACCTGGAATAGAAAATATACACTCCGAAATGGTGATCTACAACCGTTATGGAGCGGAAGTTTACAGGATAAAAAATTACCAAAACAACTGGGCCGGCAACGGAATTCCCACAGGAACCTATTACTATGTGATCAAATTGAATGATGCTCAGGGTAAAAATGAGAACATGGCTGGGAGCGTAACAATATTCAGGTAAATCAAAATATTGAATAAGTTGAGGTTTTGGTTCCCTAAACCTCAAAGCAGAATAGGAGTTTCCTATATTGCAAAATGGGTAATAAGGATTAATCTTGTATTTTCGAATGCAAGATTAATCCTTACTTATGAACAAATTGTTTCTTTCTTTTTTACTCTTATTCTATATTTCCTTTTCAGCAGCTGCAGAAATTCAACAACAAAATATTTCAAGTTTCGATATAAAAAGTAATTTGGCTGACCGATTAACAGTTAGTGTGTTAGTTGATGGTAATGAAGAACAGAGTGGGGGAGTTAATGAAATTAACGGGTCTTTTGATTTTAGTATTAACGGAATTGATAAGAAATTACAATTCAAAAATGGAGAGGCTGTAGTTTTTGACAAAATATCTTCATCAACATTTCTGTATATAAGACCAATTGAAAGTACTTTTTCAGAGTTGAAATTATACTATGTGTTAAAAGTTGGAGAGAAGTTATTTGCGATTCATGTTCCAATATTTTTACTGCTGGTTATTCCACTGTTTTTCTTCATACTTGGCTATTTTGTGCGAAGGTTATTGGTAATCGCAATACTATTATTTATTGTTTTTTTTATTTTCAATAAAGGATTAAGTATTGGTAATTATCTGCACGTCATCTACCAGTGGTTGCTTTCTTTTTTATGAAAGTCTAAATGAGTTTTATTGCCTATCAAGAATCCTCTAATTTGCTTTCATAGCGGGATGATTACAGTTATGAGGTTTCTTCTAAAAAGGATAACCTATACCAAAGTTAAAATTGAGAAATTTATAATTTGGATATTTCTCTTTGAAATCACTATTCCCCCATTTGCTGATTACCCATCGATTTTCTTTAAAAAATTGAGGGTCATGAAGCTTAAGTCCCAGATCTGTACGGATGATTAGAAAACCCATGTCTAAACGTAACCCTGCTCCAGTTGCAATGGCAAATTCTTTATAAAATTTATTGAATTTAAACTGAGCATCCAAGAGACCTATGTCTTTAATATTCCAAACATTACTTGCATCAATAAAGGTAGCACCGTTTAACTTATAAGTAAAAAAATTGTTTGAAATATTAAATCGATATTCAGTATTTGCTTCTATTTTTAATTCGCCAATCTGAAGTTCAGTAATATTCTGCACGGCACTAACTTCATTAATTGGAAATCCTCCAGGTCCAATAAAGCGAGAACCCCAACCTCGGTTACTGTTTGCTCCACCTACTCCGTATAATTTATCATAAGGCATACTTTTACCGTTGGCATAAGCATATCCAATCCCTGTAGCAAATCTGAAAACCAATTGTTTGTTGCTGACCTGCTGATATCTTCTTATTTCAATTTCAGGTCTTAGGTATTGATTATAGGGACGACCAAATATATTGTACTGTCCTGAACTGTCTTTTTTTGAATTACTAAGTTTACTTAAAATATAAAGTGTGTTACCTGCCAGATCAAAGCTGATCCTTAAATAATTAAATGTGCCGCCAAACCTTAATTTATAGTCGTTATAAGTATAGGTGTACTGTGATCCTAAGGTAAATGAGTTCTGATAACGTGATAAGGCTGCAAGACTTAATCCGATCGCAGCAGCTGAATCGATACGGCCATTCACTAAACCAACGTTAACTGGAGTTAATATATGTGATTTTGCAACCGTCTCCCGCCAGTCATAGCTCAATAATGTATTAATATTTGTTACAGCTCTGTCAATTTGATTAATGTCAGAATAACCTAAGGTTAGTCTTGTTCTAGGAAGGCCATAACGCCCAACGTTAAATTGAAATGGAGACAATATTCTAGGAAATATAATACTAGCACTTGATTGAAGGTTTCTGCTTCGTATATGTGGTTGTTCTATGCCTGATGGAGTTTGTTTGGGTTGGGTTTCGAACCCTCCTTTTAATTTTAATTCCAAGGCTTCTCCTCCTCCAAAAATATTTTTACTTGTGTAGGTTGTTCCCGCGTTAAAACCAATGTTGCTGCCACTTAAAGTTGCTTCTCCTTCCAACGAAAGAGAACGTTGTTTTGAAGGGATTAAATCAATACCGACATCTAATTTAGAAGAATCACTTTGATTCTTTGTAAAAGTGAAGTTGATAAACTTGAAAAGTCCCAGGTCTCCCAACCGATTGTAGGTTAATAAGTAATCGTTATTTCGGTAATAGTTGCCATAGTTTAAAAATAAAATATTACTAAACCGTTTAGCCTTATATTTATTTTCTTTATCAATAAAAAAAACATGATCCTTGATTTTAGAAGTATCGTTACTTTTAATTCTCGACCGATTATCTGGGGATATAGAGATAAATACATCGTTAATTGAGTATAATAGATGCTTGTCTTTATCAGGCGGGTTCTTTATAGTAAGTTTAAGATCAAGTTGATGGGTTTGTTGATTGGTGTCGGCTGTAAATTTGACATAGTTTTTTTGGAATTCACGATAACCGTTGTTCCTCATCAGCGTATAAATGGCTTGTTGTTCTTTCTCCAGTTTGTCTATATCATATCTTTCTCCTGAATCTAAAGGCTGTTTATAATTTTTCAAATAAAGCCTGTAAATATTCGAATCGGCTATTGAAATACTATAGTCTTTTACTGTATAAGGTAGACCTTGGTTAACAACGTATTTTATTGCAATTGTCTGTTTTTTAACAGAATCAACTGTGAAAGTAACTATGTTGTTGAAAAAACCTTTGTTAAAAAGAAATTTGCTGACCTTTAAAGCACTAAGGTTTGCTTTAAGACTATCGAAAATTTGAGGGGCCTGACCAATTTTTTTTGGCTTTTCTTTATAGTGTCCATTTTTAACGTTGAAAGTATTATACATACCCAGTGGAATATTTAATCCCAATAGTTTTGAGTTCGCTTTAGGTAAAAAAGAAGTTACGTCTTCGGTGAGATCTTTATCAACACCTTCAATTTTAACTTTGCTAATAATCGACTGATTTTTATTAAGATAGCGTGTAGGATTACAACCGCTAAAAGCAGTAAAAATTAAAATGGTTATTATTGTTGTATAAAAATGCCTTAATATAGATGATTTCAAAATCACAGATAAGTTTTATCAGGTCCTTACAAAATAAAAAATTTAGAGAAGAGCACGGAAAATTCATAGTAGAAGGTACTAAGATGGTTTTTGAGCTACTTCAATCAGGTTATATTGTACAATCGTTGTTTCTGACTGAAAATTATCTCAATCAGATTAAATCAGCTGTAAAACTACCGAAATATACAGAAATACACATTGTTTCAGAAACTGATTTACAAAAAATCAGTCAGTTACAAACTGCCAATGAAGTATTAGCTGTTGTAAATATCCCACAAAGTTATCAGGATGGTTCATTAAACTCCGATGCTATTAAAGATAAATGGACAATTATGCTCGATAATGTACAGGATCCGGGAAACATGGGTACCATTATTCGAATAGCGGATTGGTTTGCCATCGACACGATTATTTGTTCCACTACTACTGTTGATATGTATAACCCTAAAGTTGTTCAATCAACAATGGGTTCACTGTTCAGAGTAAATGTAGTTAAAATTGATTTGGAGGATTTTTTGCATAAGGTTAAATTGCCGGTCTATGGAGCTTTGTTGGAAGGCGAAAATGTGTATCAGCAAAATATCTCAAAAGCTGGAATTTTGTTGATGGGTAATGAATCGAAAGGAATTTCACCTGAATTGAAAAAGTATATAAATAATCCGGTTATGATTCCTAGATTTGGGCAGGCTGAATCCCTAAATGTTGGAATTGCTACAGCAATATTATGTTCAGAGATTAGACGAGGATAAGAGTTTATTGGTTTTGGTTATTTTTCTTGAATAAAAAAGAAACAATTGACTTTTAACCATATAGAAATTATTTTAAAAAAGATGTTGCCAAAGATATTTTAATGTTTATTTTTGCAGCCTCAATAAAATAAAGGTCGGGTGGCCGAGTGGCTAGGCAGAGGTCTGCAAAACCTTGTACAGCGGTTCGAATCCGCTCTCGACCTCAATTTGTTAAATACTAACAATTAACGATTTAGGAATCATGGCAGTTACAAGATTAAAAAGAAAAGACAGAAGAAATAAAGCGGTTTCACGTATGGAAAAACAACGTTTGAAATTAGCTACTAATATTGAATTAGGTAGCCGTTCAGCTCAGTCAACTAAAGATCAATTGGCTAAGAATAGTGCTATTATTGCTCAGTTAGAAGCAGCTGCTAAGTAATTTTTCTTCAAGAAAATATTTAAAATCCCTGTTGAATTTCAGCAGGGATTTTTTTTGATTTATGTTTTCACCTGTTTCTACTTTAGGTAAAAACAGGTGATTTTTTATGATCTGTATTCGAGAATCTTTTTGTTGATACGCTTTACTAAACCCGGACCCTCAAAAATAAAACCGGTATAGATTTGAACCAATGAAGCACCAGCTTCCAGTTTTTCCAGTGCATCTTCAGCTGAATGGATTCCACCCACACCAATAATCGGAAATGCTTTACCTGATTTTTCAGAAAGATATCTGATCACTTCCGTTGAACGTTGGGTTAATGGTTTTCCACTTAATCCGCCCATTTGCTCAGTTAATCGTTTGGACGAAGTAAGATTGTTTCGGCCAATAGTTGTATTGGTAGCAATCACTCCTGCAATTTTGGTTTCGGTTACAATTTCAATAATGTCATCCAGTTGCTCATTGGTAAGATCAGGAGCTATTTTTAAAAGGATGGGTTTAGGTGCATTCTTACTATCGTTAAGTTTTTGAAGACGGTTTAAAAGCTTTTTTAGCGGTTCTTTTTCCTGCAAATCACGTAGGCCTGGTGTGTTTGGCGAACTTACATTTACCACAAAATAATTTACATATTCAAATAGTTTTTCAAAACAGATTACATAATCTTCTTCAGCTTTATCATTTGGAGTGACTTTGTTTTTACCAATATTTCCACCGACAATCAGGTTTTTATCTTTTCTGTTTTTGAGGCGCTCTACCATTGCATCAACTCCATCATTATTGAAACCCATTCGGTTAATGAGCGCTTCATCATTCACTAATCGAAACATACGAGGTTTGTCATTTCCTGCTTGCGCCACAGGAGTAATGGTGCCTACCTCAATAAACCCAAAACCATAGTTAGAAAGCTCATCGTACATTTTAGCATCTTTATCAAAGCCTGCCGCTAACCCAACCGGATTCTTGAACTTGATTCCAAAAACTTCTGTTTCCAATCGTTTGTCATTAATGCAAAACATACTTTTTAATACTGATGCTGTACCGGGAATTCTGTTTCCTGTTTTTAATGCATTGACAACGGAGTGATGAATTTTTTCGGGATCGAATTTGAAGAAAATAGGTTTGATTAATTTGTACATGTTTTTTTGATGATTTGCTGCAAAGATAATGGTTTAAAAATTACGAGTCGTGAGTTGAGGCTACGCTTTGAAATAAATTGATATTAAATAGCAATGACCTTTGTTAACTAAACCTGATTGAACGGAAAACCCGCAGCGAATAGTAGGTAAGTGGTGGCACGACTAGGAGTCGTGTCAACCTCTTTGAAGCAAGGGTTTGAAGTGAAAGCAGGGCTTTAATAAGTAAATACTTACGAAATTTCCGTTTTCAAATACTCCTTTTCAAATCTTGAAATTAGCTCATTTTCAAATTTTCAAAAGTTTATCTTTGCACCACAATGATAGCGATTAACGATTTAACTTTTGAGATTGGAGCCAGAGCACTTTATGATGAGGCTTCTTGGCATATTAAACCAGGTGAGCATATTGGATTGATTGGTGCGAATGGTACGGGTAAAACTACATTGTTGAAATTGATTGTAGGTGATGAACGGCCAACAAGCGGAGTTATTTCTAAATCAAAAGATATAAAAATTGGTTACCTGAATCAGGATTTGCTTTCCATACATTCTGATTTCAGTATTTTACATGTGGCGATGGAGGCTTTTGAGCGCCAAAATCAGTTGCATGATGAAATTGAAGAGATCTTGCAAAAGATGGAAACCGATTATTCGGAAAGTTTGCTTCACAAATTGAGCGATAAACAACAAGAATTTGAAAATCTAGATGGTTATAATATTCAGTATCATGCTGAGCAAATTTTAGCCGGTTTGGGTTTCAATCCTGAAGATACAAAGCGCCCGCTAAAGGAGTTTTCAGGAGGATGGCGTATGCGTGTGATGCTTGCTAAAATCCTTCTGCAAAAGCCTGATTTACTATTGTTGGATGAGCCTACCAACCACTTGGATCTTCCGTCAATTAAGTGGTTAGAAGATTATCTGAATGCATTTGATGGTGCTTACATCATCGTTTCTCACGACCGATACTTCCTTGATCGTACCGTTACTCGTATTGTGGAGTCACGTGGTGGACAGTTGACAGTTTATGCTGGTAACTATACTTTCTATCTGGAAGAAAAAGCCATGCGTGATGAGATTCAGGGAAATCAGTTTAAAAATCAACAACAAAAAATAAAGCAGGAAGAAAAGCTTATCGATAGGTTCCGCGCTAAGGCGAGTAAAGCCAAAATGGTGCAGTCGCGTATTAAGGCTCTCGACCGTATGGAGAAGGTAGAAGACGTAGACAGCGACGTAGCTTCCGTATCTTTTAAATTCAAATGCAGCCGACCGTCGGGTCGTCATGTGGTGATGATGAAAGACATTTCAAAATCATATCCGGGGCTTGATATTCTTAAGAAAGCTTCCGCTGATATTGAAAAAGGCGATAAAATTGCTCTGATTGGTGCCAACGGTAAGGGAAAGTCGACCTTATTGCGTTTGGTAGCAGGTACGGATAAATGCGAAGGTGAAATTACGGTTGGTCATAATGTATCTCAAACGTTTTTCGCGCAGCATCAGTTAGAATCGCTGCATTTAGAGAATACCATTTTAGCGGAGATGCAGGCATTTGCCCCAACGCATACCGATACTGAATTACGTGGAATATTAGGTTGTTTCCTCTTTACGGGTGATGATGTATTCAAAAAGATTAAAGTGCTTTCAGGTGGTGAGAAATCACGCGTGGCTTTGGCGAAAGCATTAACGTCTGATGCCAATTTCCTGGTGCTCGATGAGCCTACCAACCACTTGGATATGCAGTCGGTGAATATTTTGATTCAGGCTTTACAACAGTATGAAGGCACCGTAATTCTGGTTTCTCACGATCGTTACCTTGTTGATAATGTGGCCAACAAGATTTGGTTCATTGAAGATCATGATATTAAACAATATCCGGGTTCATACCGTGAGTTTGATGAATGGTATGAAAAACGTATTAAGGATAAAGAGCGCGACGCTAAAACAGGTAAGAAAGTGGAGCCTAAAGTTGAAAAGAAAGAAGGAAAGGTTGCTCAAATTGACGTTAAACCTGAGAAATCGAAGGAACTTAAAAAGATGAATCGGGAATTGGAGCAATTGGAGCAACAATTAGCGGATTTAGAAACAGAAAAAAAGCGCATTGAGGCTGAAATAGGCAAGGAAGAGGTTTTTTCAAATCCTACTAAATTAAATGAAGCCAATAAAAGCTACACAGAGGTTAAAAAAGACCTTGAAGATGTTCAACTGCAATGGGATCAGTTAGCTGATAAAATAATGGAAATGGAGAGTTAGTTTGAGGAAGAATAAAGACAAACTTCAAATTTGATAAACAGAAACGCCTCGAATTTCGAGGCGTTTCTGTTTATCAAATAAGTATTAGGGGATTTAGGGTTTAAAGCGTTAGATTCTCTTTAAATAAACGCCCATCTTTGGTAAAAAACAGATTCTTTTTTTGAATGTCGTTTTTGGCCACATAAACCTTATACAACAAACTGTATTCGGGTGATTCTACCTTTTCTGTTTTTTGAATTTCCCAGTCTTCTGCATATTTACTTTTATCAAAACCATCTTTTACTGAAGCAGGCACTTCTTTTTCCTCCAAAGGAGTTGTGGTACTTTGCCAATTTCCGCCACTTGAAAATACAGCTGTACTGCTGGTATTCTTCAGTTCAAAAGATACGATATACCTTATTAATTGATTTTCCCAAACCACTTCTGTGGCAGAAGGGTACTTATTGTGAAATGCTTCTTTAACTTTTTCAGGAACCTTTTGTGCAACAGCCGAAATACTGACCATGCAAAATGCGAGTAATAGCGTAGTTGTTAATCGTTTTTTCATTGTTTAAGCTTTTTTGGTTTAATAGAACGAGAGATCTATGAAGGAAGTATGGAGTTGCCTTCAATTGGGTCCGAAAATAATAAAACTAATTAATTGCAATATATCGTATGATTGTTTATTGATAAAGTTCATCAACCGGTTCAAAAACTTTCATTCAAACTTTTCTTTAAATATATTTACTGTAAACCCATTCAAATAAAACCTATGAACCGAGTAATCCTGTCCGTATGCCTTCTTGTTGTGGGCACTTCTGCTTTTGCTCAAAAAGATGTACAGAAGAAACTTCAAACACAATTTATCGAAGCTGAAAATGGCAGCGTAATTGAACTGGAAGAAGGTACATTTTACCTGGATGCCAGCCTTTCGATGGATGATAAGAAAAATATCACCATTAAAGGCAAAGGAATGAATAAAACCATCCTTTCATTCAAAGGGCAAATTAGCGGAGCTGAAGGAATTAAGATTACAGATGGATCAAATATAGTTTTGCAGGATTTAACCGTTCAGGATGCCAAGGGCGATTGTGTAAAGACCCAAAAAGTGGATGGAATGGTGTTTCGCAATGTAAAAGTGGAATGGACAGACGGACCTGATAAAAATAATGGCGGGTATGGTTTGTATCCTGTTCAATGTAAAAATGTACTGATTGAGGGTTGTGAAGCGGTTGCTGCTTCGGATGCCGGTATTTACGTAGGTCAATCGCAATACGTAATTGTTCGGAACAACAAAGCTTATGAAAACGTTGCAGGCATCGAAATTGAAAACACACTGCATGCCGATGTTTACGAAAATGAAGCGGTGAACAATGTGGGAGGTATTTTGGTGTTCGATTTACCGGGTTTGATACAGAAAAAAGGCGGACATGTACGTGTGTTCAATAACAATGTACATGATAATAATCACTTGAATTTTGCTCCTAAAGGAAACATTGTGGCTAAAGTACCGCAGGGAACGGGTATAATGGTTCTGGCTACCAATAATGTTGAAATATTCGATAATAAAATCATCAATAACCGAACGGTAGGTACTGCATTGGTTAGCTATTATATAGCTGAAATTCCAATTAAGGATAAAGAGTACTATCCTTACCCTACAAATATTTATATCCATGATAACTTTTATGAACGGAAACACGAGCACGCTACTATGAAGGGTCGCATGGGTAAAATGTATCGTTTTAAGCTGAAGTTTGGTAAAGATGTTCCGTTTATTCAATACGATGGAATTATTGATTCTAAGTTTAAGAATGCAGACGGAAGCATTAAGTCAGAACTGGGTATTTGCATCTTCAATAATAAAAACCAATCATTTGTGAATATGGATGCTGAAAATGGATTTAAAAATATTTCAAGAGATATGAAGTCTTTTGAGCGTGAAGGAACCAAACAAGAGGAAGTGGTGTTAAGCATTAAATAGTCTCGATTCGTACCATTATAAATATGAAGCAACTTTTCGTTTTCAGTGCTCTGCTAATCGTTACTTGTGCATTGAGTCTTGCTTTCATCAAGGTTCCGGCTGTTGAAAAGAAAGATAAGCTCTCGGAGTATGGATTTTTTAAAGGGAAAATGGCCGACCTCGTTCCTAATGATGGAGTATTACCATATAGTTTAAATACGACCTTATTTTCCAACTATGCCGAAAAACTACGTTTTGTCCGTGTTCCGGAAGGCGCAACGGCTACATATACATCAGAAGGCACATTTGATTTTCCGGTTGGAACCATCTTGATTAAGAATTTCTATTATCCTTTTGATTTTCGTCGCCCTGAAAAAGGTAGGCGGATTATTGAAACAAGGCTGTTAGTAAAGCAGGAGAATGAATGGGTAGCATGGCCTTACATTTGGAATGATGCGCAAACCGATGCAGCGTATGACGTGGCTGGTGAAACACGTCAGGTTTCGTATATAGATAATCAAGGTAAAAAAGTAACCACCAATTACGTTATCCCTAATAAAAACCAATGCAAAGGATGTCATAACAAAAACGGGATTATACAACCCATCGGTCCATCAGCTATGCAGCTTAATCGTAAACAAGAATATGCTGGAAATGCCGAAAATCAACTAGAACATTGGCGAAAAATGGGCATACTCAATAATTTACCTAATATGAAAACAGTACCGAAATTGGCAGTTTGGAATACCCCTTCTTCAGGTAGTCTTGATGACCGTGCCCGGGCATATTTGGATATTAACTGCGGTCATTGCCATCGTAAAGAAGGCCCTGCTAGTACTTCAGGTATGTTTTTGAATATTGGAGAAGTTGAACCATCTGTTTTTGGAGTAATGAAGGCTCCAATTGCAGCTGGAAGAGGTGCAGGTAATAGAAGTTTCGATATAGTTCCCGGAAAGCCTGATGAATCGATTTTATTATATAGAATGGAGGCTATTGATCCGGGAATTGCCATGCCTGAATTAGGAAGAGAACAGGTGCACAAAGAAGGAGTAGAGCTGATTAGAGAATGGATTAAGAGGATGAAATGATATCAATCTTGCATTTTTATTTTTAAAAATGTTCTTGCCATCAATCTTTAACTATAATAGAAATTTTTACTACGTTTAAGCCTATTTAGAATAATGTTGGAATGAAATCTACCCTTAAAGTTATAATTCTTTTTTTCATTTTATTCAGCTCAACTAAGACTGTAGCCGTTTCGGATGAATTGGTTTATAAGGATTGGGTTTATAAGCCTAACATTAAAACCGTTCAGTTTTATAATGTTAATCAGGAACAATCAACGCCAATATATGTGCTCGGAAGTGCAGATAAACTCGTATTTAGCTTTGATGATATAAACGGTGGCTCAGAAAATTACACTTACACTTTTATTCATTGTACCTACGACTGGAAACCAAGTAATGTTTCGAGTATTGACTATTTGAATGGTTATTCAGAGGATCGAATCAATGATTACGAATATTCATTGAATACCTTTCAGGCTTATACACACTACAAACTTGCACTACCCAATAATAACATGAAACCCTTAATTGGGGGGAATTACCTGCTTAAGGTTTATTTAAATAATGATCCCAATGATTTGGTAATTACACGAAGGTTTTATGTGCTGAATAATAAGGTTTCAATTGACGCTGAGTTGGCCAGAAGTTCGGTGATAAACGATCGTGAGCGCAAGCAAAAATTAAACTTCATCATCAATCATCCTGCTATAAATGTTTTTAATCCGCAGTTGGAAATAAAGGCAGTTGTTACTCAAAATGATCGCCCTGATAATGCCCAAGTATTAACCCAGCCATTATTTATCAGAAATAATCAGCTGGTTTATGATAACATAGATGCCTGTGTTTTTAATGGAGGAAGTGAATTTCGTCATATCGATACACGAAGTTTACGTTTTTTTTCAGATCGAATACAAGATATAGTCAGGGAGAAAGGTAAAACGGATGTTTACCTTTTTGCAGACGCTGATCAGAGCGGAATGGCTTATTCATCATGGACCGATATAAATGGGACTTATCTTATTCGAAATCAAGACGGTTCCCGACCCGAAACGGATGGAGATTATACCTGGGTTCATTTCTCACTGGCTAAACCGTATACTGAGGTAGGAGATTATTATGTATTTGGAAAATTATCTGATTGGCAAATCAAAGAAGAATTTCGTTTAGGATATAATGAGGTTGCTAAAACGTACCAAAACAAGTTGTTATTAAAACAGGGATATTATGACTATCAATATGTTTACGTAAGTCCTGAAAAGCCCATTGATGAAACCGTTAGTGAAGGCAATCACTTTGAAACAGAAAATATGTATACAATTTATGTGTATTACCATCCTTCAGGTAAAAGATATGATGATTTGGTAGGAGTAAGAAAAATCGGGACGAATATTGTACTCAGAATTCGGTAATTGAAATTATTTTCCTAAAAAAGGTCTTGTTTATTGCAACAAGACCTTTTTAGTATAACTGTGAAGTTTATTGATGTTATACATTGAATCGGAAATGCATTACATCTCCATCTTCAACTACATAAGTTTTACCCTCTACGTTAAGTTTTCCAGCTTCTTTACAGGCATTTTCAGAGCCTAGCGTTACAAAGTCAGAGTATTTAATTACTTCAGCACGGATAAAGCCTTTCTCAAAGTCAGTGTGAATCACACCGGCAGCTTGAGGAGCAGTCATCCCTAATGTAATTGTCCATGCACGTACTTCTTGAACTCCTGCTGTAAAGTAAGTACCAAGATTGAGCATACGGTAAGCAGTACGGATCAATTTGTTAACTCCTGATTCGTCTAAGCCTAAATCAGCCAGAAATAATTGTTTATCTTCATAATTGTCCAAAGAAGCAATTTCCGCCTCAATTTGAGCAGAAATAATTAAAATTTCAGCATTCTCTGCTTTTACGGCTTCTCTAACTTGTTCCACATACTTATTGCCCGTATTTACTGAACCTTCATCAACGTTACAAACGTACATAACAGGTTTTACTGTCAACAACTGAATATCTTCAATATGTTCCAGCTCAGTTTCGTCAAGATTAAGTGTACGTACAGAATTTCCGGCAAGTAGGTTTTCTTTTATTTTAGAAAGTACCTCAAGGGCTTTCTTTGCGTCTTTATCGCCGGTTTTAGCTGCACGTTCTACTTTTTGCAGCTTTTTCTCAACCGAATCAAGATCTTTAAGCTGAAGTTCTGTATCAATAATTTCTTTATCTCGAATTGGATCAACCGAACCATCAACGTGAACTACGTTTGGATCATCGAAACAACGTAATACGTGAATTATTGCATTCGTATTACGAATATTAGCTAAAAACTGATTACCTAAACCTTCACCTTTACTTGCACCTTTTACAAGGCCGGCAATATCAACGATTTCTACGGTATTAGGCACCACACGTTGTGGGTTTACCAATTCTGATAATTTATTTAAACGTGTATCCGGAACGGTAATTACGCCTACGTTTGGCTCAATCGTGCAAAATGGAAAGTTAGCAGCCTGTGCCTTTGCATTCGATAAAGAATTAAATAATGTTGATTTTCCTACGTTTGGTAATCCTACGATACCACATTGTAATGCCATATGTATAAATTCTCTTGATTATTCTTTCGTAAAAATGCCTGATTGTAATTTCGAATACAAAATTGGGCATGTGTTAATTGCGGCGCAAAGATAATAATTTGATAAGTTCAGAGCGAATTAGTTACCGATGTGGTAATATTAGTTTCATCTTTACTTCTTTTCTCTTACTTTAAGGGTCGAAATACGGTTTATACATGATAAGCAGAAGAAAATTTATTAAGCAGAGTGCCATAGCCACAGTGGCTACCACCAGTGTTCTAGATGCGTTAGCGGTAGAAACAAAGACATTTTTGAATAAGCCAATTGTGATTTCCACTTGGAACTTCGGAAAAGAGGCTAATGCAGCGGCTTGGGAAGTACTGAATAAAAAGGGTTCAGCTTTGGATGCCGTTGAAGCAGGAGTGCGGGTTCCCGAAGCAGATCCCAAAAATCAAAGTGTGGGTTTGGGTGGCTTGCCCGACAGAGATGGTCATGTAACGCTCGATTCCTGTATCATGGATCAACATGCTAATTGTGGTTCTGTAGCTGGTTTGGAACATATTGTTCATTCAATTTCAGTAGCTCGAATGGTGATGGAAAAAACGCCTCATGTAATGTTGGTAGGAGAGGGCGCCTTGCAGTTCGCACTCGCTAATGGTTTTAAAAAAGAAAATTTGCTTACTCCTGAATCGGAAAAAGCATGGAAAGAATGGCTTAAAACAGCCAAATATGAACCGGTGATTAATATTGAAAATAAGCCTGTTCCGGAAAAACTTCCGGGTGGCAAGTATAATCATGATACGATTGGGATGGTAGCAATGGATTCAACCGGGAATCTTTCGGGTGCTTGCACAACCAGCGGAATGGCTTACAAATTACATGGTCGTGTAGGTGATTCTCCGATCATTGGCGCCGGACTCTATGTTGATAATGAAATAGGAGCTGCAACTTCAACTGGGGTTGGTGAAGAAGTAATAAAAATTGTAGGATCACATCTTGTGGTAGAACTCATGCGTCAAGGCCGTACTCCTGAAGATGCTTGTAAAGAGGCGGTGGAACGTATCGTTAAACGAGATCCAAAAAGATCAAAAGAAATACAGGTGGGTTTTTTAGCGCTGAATAAATACGGTGAATACGGAGCTTATTGTCTTCAGCCTGGTTTTACATTTGCCGTTAAAACGGGTGATATAGATACTATCATCGTTGGGAAAAGCTACTATCAATAGCAATAAAGTAAAAAGCATCTTCAAATGAAGATGCTTTTTTTATTTTGATTAGATCGATAACTTAGAAAGAGAAATTGCCTCCTGATTTGTCGTCATGAACGCCATTGCTTTCAAATGCTTCATACCGTTTTTCAGAAACTTCTTGGTTTGATTTGATATAGTCAACCACCTCACTTAAACCTTCTGAAAACTTCTCGAAATCTTCTTTGTATAGAAAGATTTTATGTTTAACAAATACACCATCTTCCATACGCTTTTTACTCTCGGTAACCGTGATGTAGTAGTCACCTGATCTAGTTGATTTTACATCGAAAAAATAAGTACGCTTACCAGCTCTAACTTTTTTTGAGTAAACTTCTTCTCGCTCTTTGTTATCAAAATCTCCCATTGTTGCAATAAATATGATTATGTTGCTGTAAATATAAACTAATAAAGTTTACATTTCAAAATATTTACAATAAGATATTTGGTATTTGTGTAAAAAAATCGTAAATGACTCTTAGTGATAAGTTTATTTTTTTGGAAAAACAGGACTGGATTTAAATCTATCTTCTGTATGTATATTAGTTATTAGTTCAATAATTGCTCTTCTTCTAATAATTGTTTTTCATACAGGTCAAAATATGTTCCTTTTTTTTCTATTAATTGCTCATGAGTTCCTGTTTCAATAATTTCTCCTTTATCAAGAACTAATATTTTAGTTGCGTTTTTTATAGTGGATACCCTATGGCTAATAATAATACTTGTTTTGCCAATCATTACTTTTCCAAGATTACTCAGGATCTCTTCTTCTGTTTTTGTATCAACCGCTGAAAGACAATCGTCAAAAATGATGATCTGAGGCTTTTTGATAATGGCACGAGCAATTGAAACGCGCTGTTTTTGTCCTCCTGAAAGCGTGATACCACGCTCACCAATGGTGGTTTCAAAACCTTTAGGAAAAGCCATTATATTATCGTAAACTACAGCATTGCGAGCTGCTTCATATACTTCTTCCTTTTCGAATCTGTCAACTCCGAAGGCAATATTATTACTGATTTTATCTGAAAACAGAAACACCTCTTGCGGTACAAAGCCCATTGCACTTCGTAAGCTTTCTGTAGTATAATTGCGAATATTTCGATTATCAATTAATAGTTCACCTGCAGTAGCGTCATACATTCGTGCAATTAGATTGGCAATAGTTGATTTTCCGGAGCCTGTGCGGCCAATAATTGCGACAAATTCACCTTGCTCAGCAGTGAAGGAAATATTTTTTAAGGCTTGAATCCCCGTGTCTGGATAGGTAAAATTTACGTTCCTGAATTCAATTCGACCCTGTATTTTAATTTTAAGATTTTCGGTAGAAACAATTTCCGGCCTGGTGTGCATGAAATCATTAATCCTCTTTTGTGATGCTGAAGCCCGTTGAATAAGTGACGTTACCCAACCTAATGACATCATCGGAAATGTTAACTGATTTATATAAACAATAAACTCGGCAATGTTTCCTGGTGTGATATTCCCACTTTTAACTTCTACGCCTCCTATATATACAGTTAATATTACACTTATGCCTACTAGCAAAAGTACAGTAGGGTAAAAAAAAGCTTGGACCCGAGCCAAATTCATCGAACGACGTTTATATTCTTCACTTTGAACTTCGAAGTCTCTCTGGATCTGCTCTTCACGGCCGTATGCCTTTAAAAGCCTCATTCCTGAAAAAGTTTCCTGAGTAAAAGTTGAAAGGTTAGAAAGTTGTTCTTGGATATGTTCGCTTTTGCGATGAATAATTGAATTTACATAGTAAATGATTACCGCCATAATGGGTAGTGGTAACAAAGAGTAAACAGTTAGTTTTAAATTGATGCTTACCATGGTAGAAATTACCATTAAAAACAAAACAATTGTGTTGATTAAATACATTAATGCCGGGCCAACATACATTCTCACCCTGCTTACATCTTCGGTTATTCTATTCATTAAATCACCAGTGTTATTCCGGCGATAAAAAGCCAAACTTAGGTCTTGGTAATGAGCATAAATGTCGTTCTTAATATCGTACTCAATAAGTCGGGAAACAACAATTATTGTTTGTCGCATGAAAAACAAAAACACACCTCGGAGTAATGCCATAAGCAAAACGGTCAAGCCAAAAATCAGTACTGTCTTACTAAATATTGAATATATGCCTTTTTGTGAGCCGAAGTCGGCATATAGTTTGTATAGAGTGATGTTCTCACTTACAAGATTAAAAGCAATTCGAATGATTTTGGCCGGAATAACACCGAAAAAGTTTGAAATAGTGACAAAAATGAAACCCAAAACTAAGCGGTATCGATATTTATAGAAATACTTGTTTAGGTGCTTGAGCTCTTTCATGAAACAAAAGTTTTTTGGGGATAAAAATACCAATTCATAGCGAGATATGTGTTTTTACTATGAAGTATTGTTTTATTCGAATAATAATATAGATTTGCCAATGTTCCTATCTATGATTTTTTTTTACTCGCTACGTTTTTAAGGATATGCTAAACGTCAAAGAAGTCAATTCAGTGCAAGAGCACACCATTTTTAATCTGATGTCTGAAAATTCACATAAAAATATTGTGTACTGTTTAGACGCTGAAACAGGGTTAAAGGCAATCATTGCTATTCATGATACTACGTTGGGCCCAGCAATCGGTGGTACTCGTATGTGGAATTATCATAATGAGAATGAAGCACTTGATGACGTTCTCCGACTTTCACGCAGTATGACCTATAAAGCAGCAATTACTGGTCTTAATTTTGGAGGTGGCAATGCGGTGATTATAGGCGATTCAAATCGTGAGAAAAGCGAAGTTTTAATGCGCCGTTTTGGTAGATTTATTAATAATCTCAACGGACAATTCATTACGGCTCAAGATGTAGGTACAAATACGAAAGATATGGAGTTTATTCGTATGGAAACTCCTCATGTTGTAGGTGTGTCAGAAGCTATGGGCGGGCATGGTCATCCTGCTCCTTTTTCAGCCTATGGTGTTTATATGGGTATGAAAGCCAGCGCAAAAGAATTATGGGGAAGTGATAGCCTTTCTGGTAGGTCTGTTGCTGTTCAAGGGATTGGAAATGTAGGAGAACATCTGGTTAAATTACTACGTGAAGAAGATGCTCGGGTTTATATTAGTGATATTTCTGAAGACAGATTAACCCATGTAGCTCGAAAATATGACGCTATTATTGTTCCTAGTAATCAGATTTATGATCTTGATGTTGATATATTTTCTCCTTGTGCATTAGGAGGAACGGTTAATAGGGATACGCTGCAGCGTTTAAAATGTTCTATAATTGCCGGTTCTGCCAATAATCAACTTGCTGATGAAGAGTTGGATGGTCAATTGTTAATGGATAAAGGAATTCTCTATGCTCCTGATTTTTTAATTAACGCCGGAGGCTTAATTAGTGTTTATTCAGAGATTACCGGAACAGGGAAAAAACGAGCCATGCAATTAACGGAGAATATTTATCAGGTAACACTGGAAATATTCCGCAAATCGAAGCGGGAGATGCTTACTGCTAATCAGGCTGCGCTGAAAATAGCCGAAAAGCGTATTTCGGATATTAAAAGAATGAAAGCAAATAGTTGAATAATTTTTAGTATTTTCGCGGCTTAATTAAACTATTGTTCTTTATACATGCTTAACAGAAGGCACTTGCGAATAAAGGTATTACAAACCCTGTATGCTTTTTACCAGGCGGAAGTCAAAGATATTCAAGCTTTTGAAAAAAGCTTGCTTCAAAACGTGGCCAAGGTCAACGAATCTTACCTTACCCTGCTGAATCTAATTATTGAAGTCGCTAATTATACTGAGATCGATGCTCAGGAACGTGCTTCAAAATACATCCCAACAGAAGAAGATCTTAATGTAAATACCAGGCTGGCCTCAAATCAGCTCATTAAGCAATTAACGGTATTTAATAACCTGATCGAAGAAACTAAACGTTTAAAAATCAATTTCAGTAATGATCAGGAAATCATCAGAACTCTTTTTAAAGAGTTGAGCGTTACTCCTGAATATGCAATTTACTGTCAGTCCGAAGAGCATACACTGAAAGAAGATCGCGACATTCTAACTTTTCTTGTAAAAAAAGTGTTTCCCAAATCGATTCTGTTAGAGCAGATGATGGAAGAACGTTTTATTAACTGGCCAATTGACAAACCTACAGTTTATAGCATGGTTAGTAAAACATTATTAGAGTTCAGTGAAACCAAGCAACGTTTTGCTCCAATTTCGGCCAATTGGATAGATGATAAAGACTTTATCATTGATTTGTACCGTTTAACAATTCGTAATAATTCAGAGTACCAAGAATACATCAGTGCTAAAACAAAAAACTGGGATGCTGAACGTATTGCATACATGGATACAATTTTAATGAAGATGGCAATATGTGAGTTAATGAACTTTAATCAGATTCCTGTGAAAGTAAGCATCAATGAGTATATTGATATCTCTAAAGAGTTCAGTACTCCTAAAAGCAAAATGTTTATTAACGGTATTTTGGATAAGATTTTAATTGATCTGAAGGCAGAAAACAAGATTCGTAAAACAGGTAGAGGTTTAGTTGAATAATATTAAATTTGACACCTTGAACATAACTGTTAAACTAATTTTTAAATAAACATGAAAAAAGTTGCTATGCTTCTCATAGCTGTAGTTTTGATGACAGGTTGCAAGCAAACCTCAAAAAATCAGGCTTCAGATATGGGAAATCAAGCTGTTGACCCTGCTCAGCAAACTAGTATCAGCTTTACTGAAGATCATCATGATTTTGGTAAAGTTACCGATGGAGAGATTGTATCATATTCCTATAAGTTTAAGAATACAGGTGATAAACCATTAATCATTTCCGATGTTCATGCTAGTTGTGGCTGTACAACTCCTAACTGGGCCAGAGATCCAATTGCTCCGGGACAGGAAGGGGAAATTGATGTGAAGTTTAATTCAGAAGGCCGGGTAGGCATGCAGGAGAAGTTAATAACAGTTACAGCAAACACAAATCCAGTACAAACAGAACTACATTTGTTTGGCGAAGTAGTAGCAAAGTAATTTTAATCTCGTAATATTATAAAATAAAAAATGACCATTTCAAACGTTTTATTGATGGCTCAACAACCTGGGCAAAATCCATTGAGCACATTTTTACCATTAGTATTAATCGCAGTAGTTTTCTACTTTTTCATGATCCGTCCTCAAACTAAAAAAATGAAGGATCAAAAAAAGTTTATTGAAGAACTTAAAAAAGGTGATAAAGTAGTTACCATTGGCGGCATTCAAGGTAAAATTGCAGAGGTTGCGCCTGATACATTTTTAATTGAGGTTGACCATAATGTACGTATCCGTGTTTTGCGTTCGGCTATTTCATTGGATAATTCAAAAGCTGCAAATACAACTCCTTCAGAAGACTTGAAATAAATTTTAGAACAAATAGTGAAAAGCCATCTGTAAAAAGCAGATGGCTTTTTTTTGAACTAATATTATTATTTTGGTAAAAAACGAACTAAAACGCTCAAATCGATCTATTGGAAGCATCTAACAAAAATAGAAACCGTTATACGATCAGCTCACGAAAACGAAAAAAGTTGACTGTGTTTATATCATGTCTGTTAATCGCCGTTTTTACCTGGTTAATTGTGGCCCTTTCGCAAAAGTACAGTTACCAAATAAATGCAAAATTGGAATTTGTCAATATACCGCAGGATAGAATATTAAATATTGATCCTGTAGTGGAAGCAAAATTAAAGCTAGAGGGCACTGGTTGGGCGCTGTTATTTTCAAAACTAAATTTGGAGAAGAAACTCTTGAAAGTTGATTTAAAAAATTTAGGAAATAGCAATACACTTTCGCTGAAAAAAAACATTGATGCTTTTAACTTGCAACTTATGGGTCGTCAAAAAATCATTTCGGTTAATCCTGAACAAATAAGCTTTGATTTTAGTAGTAGAATGGTGAAAAAGGTTCCTGTTCGTTTGCAAGGGATCCTTAGTTATCAAAAACAATATCATTTGTCATCCCCTATTCTTTTATTTCCTGATAGTGTAGTTGTAAATGGTCCTATTGATCAGGTTGAAAAAATAAATGAATGGAAAACTGTTTCGTTGAATTTATCAGAAATGGATGACTCGGTGATGAGTAAAGTGAAATTAATGCCATCGGTAAATCCTTCAGTACGACCGATTCCAGATATCATTTCTGTAAGTATTCCTGTTGAACGTTTTACGGAAGGAAATATTGAACTTTTGCTCACAATGATTAATAATCAGGAGAAATTCGAAGTTAATTTACTACCTCCTAAAATAAAAGTAAAGTACTTTTGTCCTGTTAGCAGATTTCATGAAGTCCAACCCGATATGTTTGAGGTCATAGTAGATTTAAATGAATGGAAGAAACAAGGAAGAGAAAAGTTAATGGTGAAAATGTTGCGCTCTCCGGATTTTATTCGAATTGTAAGTATTTATCCAACCTCTATTGATTTTATTGTAAATAAGTGATGCTTAAAATCGGAATTACAGGGGGAATTGGTAGTGGAAAAAGCACAGTAAGCAAAATATTTGCATTGCTGGGTATTCCTGTTTTTTATGCAGATGAGCAAGCAAAAAGTTTAATGACAACCGATGCGCTGCTGATCCAAGCAATAAAGGCTAATTTTGGAGAAGATGTGTATGATGAGCATGGAAAGCTTTATAGAGCAAAACTGGCCTCCATCGTATTTAATGATGCTGCCCAGTTAAAACTACTTAACTCATTGGTTCATCCAGCTGTAATCAATGCTGGAGAACGTTGGGTTAAACAACAAATGAATTGCCCTTATGTAATAAAAGAGGCTGCATTAATGTTTGAAAGCAATTCGTATAAGTATAATGATTACAATCTAATAATTACGGCTCCTGAAGATCTGAGAATACAAAGGGTGATGTTACGTGATGCTGCTTCAGAAGAGCAGGTTAGAAGCCGGATCGAACACCAAATGCCTGAAAATGAAAAAATAAAAATGGCTGATTTTATAATTAATAATGATGAAACCATTGCAGTTATTCCGCAAATAATGGCACTCCATCATCGGTTTACTAAACAGCTTGTTTAAAATATTTACTCCATTATATATAATTCTCTAAAAATGCCAATCGAAGAAGTAATAGTGTTAACGGATATTGGTTTGTATTGTCCGATTTTCGATTTCTACCTTGATCCTAAAAGGCCGGTTAAAAATGCAGTTATATCTCATGCGCATGGCGATCATGCGGTAGGAGGGTCGCAAAATGTTTTTTGTACCGCTCCAACAAAAGCAATCATGGATCTTCGATATAAAAAAAATGCCGGCAAAAATTTTCTTGTTTATCAATATGGTGAAACTTTCACCATTGGCAGTGCTGTTATAAGTTTCTTCAGTGCAGGTCATATTTTGGGTTCGGCCCAAGTTCTTATTGTAATTGATGGGAAACGCTACCTGTATACCGGAGATTTTAAGTTAGCTTCCGATGAAACAGTTGAAGCGTTTGATTTTGTAAAAGCGGATGTGCTTATTACTGAAACTACTTTTGCAAACAAAGAAACCGTGCACCCTGATGCTGAACAAGAGATAATAAAGCTAAACTCCATGCAAGGGAATATCATTTTAGGAGCCTATGCATTAGGGAAAGCCCAGCGAATTACTCAGCTCATTAATAATTATTGTGTCGGAAAGCGAGTTTTAGCGCATTACTCCATCGCACCTATTCATAGAGTGTATGAAGGATTTGGTGTTAATCTTGGCAAATGGCAAGTTTACGATCGTAAAACAATAAAGCACTCTGCTGATAATGTGTATATTGTTCCACCTCTAACATTTTCAAGTTATCGTCATAGTCGTGATGTTTTGAAAGTATTTGCTTCAGGCTGGGATTTTCTGCAATCTGAATGTGATGAAAAACTTTTTATAAGTGATCATGCCGATTGGAAAGAAATAATTAACTTAATCGATAAGGTTGAACCATCCCAAATTTGGACCTTACACGGTGATGGAAGACAGCTTAAAGAACATCTTGAAGGTAAGATAGATGTTAAAATTTTAAATGAATAATGTTGGTAGAGGGGATTGATTATATTGTAAATGCAAATGGGCTTTTGGTTTTTACCCGAGAATATCATTTAAAACGGGGCTATTGTTGTAAAAATGGCTGCTTGAACTGTCCTTGGGATTACGCTAAGCATTCAAAGGAAAGCGCTTACAAACAAAATGAAAAAAAATAATATTATGTATTGTAATTAGTTTGATGTTATAGCATATGGAGATTGAAAAAGAAATAGTACAAAGCAAATTTGAAAGTAACACTCAAAAAGCTATTATAAACATCTTGTTTACACAAAGCTGGTTGATAACTCAATTCCGCCAGGTGCTAGATCCGTATGATATTACGTCTCAGCAATTCAATGTGCTCCGCATTTTACGCGGACAATATCCCAATCCTGCTACTTTAAATCTCGTTAAAGAACGTATTCTTGATAAGATGTCGGATGTTTCAAGAATTGTTGACCGCTTGGTGAAAAAAGAATTAGTTGAGCGAAAAACATGCAAAAGCGATAGGAGGGCAGTTGATTTGTTAATTACCTTAAAAGGGCTTGCATTGCTTGAGCAGATTAGTGATGAGGCAATGAAAAAGCAGATTGAAAATAATATTTCAGAGGACGAACTTATTCTTCTCAATAATTTGTTGGACAAAATGAGAGGGTAGACTAGGTTAGAGGTTTTAAGGATCAAGACCGATGTCTGTTTTTGAAACTTTTAACCTAAAAACCTAAACCTTCAAGTCTTAATGCGCTGCTCCTCTTGCAAAAAATAAAGCTATGGCTATACCTGCACCCATAAAAATAGCTATGGTTTTGTAGAAGTTGAATTTGTGATCTTCGCTAGCTTCAAACAAAATCGTAGTGGATATATGTAAGAAGATGCCAATTACCACGGCCATGATATAGTCAAAATACTGCGATAGAACTCCCAACGCGTTATGACTCATTGCTGTACTCATTAAAAAACCAATTGGCGACATTAATGCAAAAATAGCCAACATGCCTATCGTAACAGGTTTGCTGATATGGCTCTGCAATAAAATACTTCCTAGTGCAAATGCAGCCGGAATATGGTGTACTGCAATTCCGAATAAAAGTTCGTTTTGTGAGCTACTGCTTGATAACGGAATGGCTTCTAAAAAAGCGTGCAAACACAAGCTAGCCATTAGTCCATATGGGAACGCTGGTCCATGATGATGCGCATGAACATGCATATGACCATGTTCAACTCCTTCAGAAAATTGTTCTAATATAATCTGAAATGCAAATCCAACCAGTACAAAAACGCCAACTAAATGATTGTGTGATTCATATACTTCGGGCATCAAGTGCAGGGCACATATAGCAAATAAATAAGCACCGCTAAAAGATAAAATGAGTTTAAGGTTGTTTCTGTTACTCTGCTTAAAAAAGAAAACGGAAAGACCTCCTAAAAATGGACTCGAGAAAAGGATAAGGCTCTTAATAATCTCCATCTAATGTAAATACAGTTTTTTGCAAACTTGAAATTAGCACTCCAATAAGTGCCCCTAATAAACCTCCGCATAATACGTCAATCGGGTAATGTAAGCCTACGTAAACTTGAGCAAAACTCACAACAGCAGCCCAAATTAAACTCGCTGCAATAACCCAAGGCCAACGTTTACCAAAAGTACCGATCAGGAATAAGGAAATTGCAAAATGATTGGTTGCATGTGATGAAACAAAGCTAAAACCTTTTCCGCAGTTAACTAATAGGTTAATTTGTCCGGCCATGCTCACATCATTGCAAGGTCGCAGGCGCTGAAATACTGGCTTTATAATGCTGGCACTTGTAAAATCAGCAATTGCAAAAGTAAGGAGTAGAAATCCGATGAGGTATAAGCCTTTGATTTTATATTCTTTTATAAAGAATATAATCATGAATAAATAAAGAGGAGCCCAAAATAATGGATTTCGAAACCAAGGCATAATCAGGTCAAACATGGAGTTTGATAATCCTGAGTTAATAAAAATAAAAAGTTTACGATCAAGGTTTAGTAATTGGTCAATCATTAGGTTTTTTACAGATAAAAATTAAACGGTCTGAAGATTCAGCGATGAAGGGATTTAAATCATAATCACCAAAAATGCTTTCAATTAATAAACCTGCTTCGGTAAAATAGCGTTCGAAATCAGTAATGGTGAGCGCTTTTACTTCCTCTTTGAAGGCAAATTGATGCCCTTTATCCTCGAAATCAATATTTTTAACGATTGATTGGTTCACAATTTTTCGTTGTAAATGGAACTCAATATTCCCAATTTGCTTGGTTTCTCGAACTACCAGATTTTTTCGAATCTTTTCAGCATTCATGAAATCAAGCACCAATGTTCCACCCGGTTTGATTGATTTTGTGAACATATTTACAGCATGCTGGTTGTCGAGATCTTTCTCAAAGAAACCAAAGCTGGTAAATAAGTTAAATACGATGTCGAAATAATTGATGTAAAACAAATTTCGCATATCATGTACATAGAAATGCAATTTGTTGTTTTCTGAAGCGGTAGCAAACTTGATGTTTTCAGGAGAAAGATCAATTCCTGTAACATTATATCCTTTTTTATTCAAATAAATAGAATGCCGGCCACGGCCACAGCCTACATCTAAGATTTTTACATCTGCAGACGGAGTGAGATGAACACAAAGGTTATCCATCAGAAGCTCAGCCTCTTTCTCGTCACGTTGATTGTAAAGGATATGATAGTAATGGGAGTCAAACCAATTGTGGTACCATTTTTTTGTTTTTTCAGGCATATGCAGCAAATATATAAATACCCCTTGAGCTATACAATTTATAAAAAACCACTTTCAAATACAATTTGAACCAAAGTTATAATGATTAATAAAAGTTAATTGTTTAACAAATATTAACTCTTCCGTAATCGTGTTAATTTTTAACTTTGCAAACATTTTTCAGACGGAGGTATTCATTCGGATTTCTACGTGATAAATGCATTACTACGATAATTTTTAACTTTGTTCACAAATTTAAACTAAGTTTATTTTGACACTAATTAAGTCTATTTCTGGAATTCGGGGTACTATTGGTGGTACACCTGGCAATGCCTTAACCCCTGTTGATGTGGTAAAGTTTACATCAGCATTTGGAAAATGGGTGGTTGATAAAACCGGTAAAAATAAAATTGTTGTAGGTAGAGATGCCCGCATTTCAGGGGATATGGTACGCAATCTGGTAGTGGGTACATTACAAGGAATGGGAATCGATGTTATTGACCTGGGACTTTCTACTACTCCAACGGTTGAAATAGCTGTTCCTGAAGAGAATGCAGGTGGAGGAATAATACTTACTGCCAGCCATAATCCAAAACAATGGAATGCCCTTAAATTATTGAATGATAAAGGAGAATTTATTTCTGATGAAGATGGTAAGTTAGTGCTTAGCATTGCTGATTCAGGCGATTTAGAATATGCCGATGTTAACCATTTAGGTCAGGTTACGATAGACGAATCGTATGCTCAAAAGCATATTGATAAAATACTTGGGCTTCCAATCGTCGATGTTGAGGCTATTAAAAAAGCAAATTTTAGTGTTGTAGTGGATGCGGTGAATTCAACGGGAGGGATTTTTGTTCCTCAGCTGTTAAAGGCTTTGGGGGTTGAAGTAATACATGAAATTTTCTGTACTCCTGATGGACAGTTTCCTCATAATCCAGAACCTCTTCCGGAAAACTTAAACGCACTTGCACAAGAGGTAAAGGCAAAAAATGCAAGTATGGGTATCGCGGTTGATCCTGACGTGGATCGCTTGGTATTTGTTTGTGAAGATGGAAGTATGTTTGGTGAGGAATATACTTTGGTTGCTGTAGCTGATTATGTTTTAAAGCATAAAAAAGGCAACACTGTTTCCAATCTTTCATCAACGCGTGCCTTGCAGGATGTTACTGAAAAGCATGGGGGAAAATATACAGCCGCTGCTGTAGGCGAAGTAAACGTTGTGAATCAGATGAAGGAAACCAATGCAGTAATTGGTGGTGAAGGGAATGGTGGTATTATTTATCCTGAATTACATTATGGCCGTGATGCCTTGGTAGGTATTGCCTTGTTCTTATCGCATTTGGCACATTTTGGGAAAAATATGTCTGTATTGCGTAGTACCTATCCATCGTATCATATCTCAAAAAATAAAATTACACTGACCGAGGGTATGGATATTGATTCACTCTTGCAAAAGATACAGGAGAAATACAATAAACAACCTATGATCACTATTGATGGTGTAAGAATCGAGTTTGATAAACAATGGGTGCATTTGCGTCGTTCTAATACTGAACCGATTATCCGTATCTATTCTGAAGGAAACTCTGAAACGGTTGCTCAAGCTTTGGCCAATAAGATCATCGCTGATTTCAAAGAGTTGATTTAATGTAAAATGTTTATTACTTGTTTAAAATCGAAGTAAAAAACAAAGGTTGATATTTTAAAAATCAAATCTTTTATTGACTTTAGCCAGCCCAATATAAATTTAACCAGAGATTATGATAAACCATTTTAATATCTCTGACCAATCAAAAAATCTTAGTTTATGAGAGTATATTTAGATAATGCTGCCACTACACCAATTGATAAAGAAGTAATTAAGGTGATGGTTGATGTGATGGAAAACAAATACGGAAATCCTTCATCCATCCATGCGCAAGGCCGTGAGGTGCGTTCTGTTGTAGAGGTGTCCCGTAAAACGATTGCCAAACTTTTAAACACTTCTCCATCCGAAATATTCTTTACTTCAGGAGGTACTGAAGCTGACAATACTGCTATTCGTTGTGGTATCATTGATAACGGAATTACTCATGCTATTACTTCTAAAATTGAACATCACGCCGTTCTTCATACTTTAAAAGAGATGGAGAAAAAAGGTGCCATTAAACTAAGTTTTGTGGAGCTTGATGAGAAGGGAAATGTGAACTACGAGAGCCTGGAAGAGTTGTTAAAAAACAATGAACGCAGTTTTGTGTCGTTGATGCACGCCAATAACGAAATTGGTAATCTTCTTGATGTTGAACGTGTAGGTAATCTTTGTGAACAATACAATGCATTATTTCACTGTGATACGGTGCAAACAATGGGGCATTATGTTCATGATTTAGATAAACTAAAAGTTCATTTTGTTGCATGCGCTGCTCATAAATTGCACGGACCCAAAGGAGTAGGCTTTTTATACGTTAATCATAAAGTAAAGATTAAACCCTTAATTTACGGCGGTTCTCAAGAACGCAATATGCGCGGCGGAACAGAAAACGTGTACGGTATTGTTGGTATGGCTAAGGCACTTGAAATCGCTTACAATGAGATGGAACAACACCAAACATACGTCCAGGGTTTAAAAACATACATGAAAGAGCAGTTAATTGCTAATTTTCCAGATGTGTCATTTAATGGTGAAACGGAACCTGAGAGAAGTTTATATACCGTGCTAAATGTATCTTTTCCTGAATCAGATATGGGTGACATGATGCTGTTTAATCTGGATATTAATGGTATTTCAGCATCAGGCGGTAGTGCTTGTTCATCCGGATCGAATGTGGGTTCGCACGTACTTACAGGCATTGGTGCCGATTCAAATCGTCCTGCAATTCGTTTTTCTTTCTGTAAATACAATACTAAAGAGGAGATTGATTTTGTGATCGAAAAACTAAAACAAATCATTCCTGTTGAAGCATAGTTGATTTTGCTATATAAACAAAAATGGCTCAAGGTGTTCTTGAGCCATTTTTGTTTATGATTAGATTAGTCTTATTTCGTCACCATTCTCAAAAACGAAGCAATTTTCGCTTTCATTTGTCTTCTGTCTACAATGAAGTCCAGGAAACCGTGTTCTAAAACGAATTCAGCACTCTGAAAACCTTTTGGAAGATCTTTTTTGATAGTTTCTTTGATAACACGTGGTCCGGCAAAACCAATCATTGCTCCTGGCTCAGAGATATTGATATCTCCTAACATAGCAAACGATGCAGTAACACCGCCAGTTGTTGGGTCGGTAAGTAATGAAATGTAAGGGATTTTAGCTTCAGAAAGTAAGGCTAGTTTACCTGAAGTTTTAGCCATCTGCATGAGCGAGAAAGCGGCTTCCATCATACGTGCTCCACCTGATTTTGAAATCATCAAGAATGGAACTTTATGTTCTAAGCAGTAATCAATTGATCTGGCAATCTTTTCACCTACAACCGAACCCATTGATCCACCGATAAAATTAAAGTCCATACAAGCAATTACAAGGTCCTGACCTTCGATTTTACCATGACCTGAACGAATTGCATCTTTTAAACCGGTTTTACCCATGGTTTCAATAATACGGGTAGTATATTTTTTGGTGTCAAAGAAATTTAATGGATCACCAGAGGTAAGTTCGCTAAATAGCTCTGTATACTGATTGTCGTCAAATAAAACTTCAAAATATTCTCTTGAGCCAATGCGTAAATGATAACCGCAATTATGGCATACATATTTATTTTCTACTTGCTCTGAAGAGTGTAATACTTTTTTGCACGAAGGGCATTTATTCCACATGCCATCTGGAGTTTCCTTTTTTTCTTCGGTTTTAGTAGTAATACCTTCTTTAACGCGTTTAAACCAACTCATATGTTATTTATTAATGGGGGTGCAAATTAAGAAAAATAAAGTATTATAAACAACCACCTTTTTAAGTAGTAATACAGATTTTAAATTATGTCTAAATTGGTAATTGTGTAATGAAGTAAGAGTTTTGTTAGATAAAATATAAAGTATTAATACAAACTTTAATATTGTGTCAATTATTGTTTGAAAAATCTTTGCTTGTTGGGTTATCATAAAACAGTTTAATTAGTATATTTACCACCTGTTATTCAAAATGTAGTTTTATGTCAAATCAAATACAGGCCTCAATTTCAAGGGGCGTTTTGCACGGTGATGCGGTGCAGGAATTATTCGAATTAGCTAAACAATATCAATTTGCTTTACCTGCAGTTAACGTTATTGGTACTGATTCAATTAATGGAGTAATGGAAACTGCTAAGGCTGTAAACTCTCCGGTAATTATTCAATTATCAAACGGAGGAGCGCAGTTTTATGCTGGTAAAACCTTGAACAATGATAATTTGCAAGCTTGCGTTTTGGGTGCTGTTTCAGCGGCTCAGCATGTTCACTTGTTAGCCGAGCATTATGGTGTTTCAGTTATTCTGCATACTGATCATGCCGCAAAAAAATTATTGCCTTGGATTGATGGGATGTTAGAGGCTGGTGAGAAATTTTATGCGCAACACGGTAAACCATTATTCTCTTCGCATATGATTGATCTTTCAGAGGAACCTCTTGAAGAAAACATTCACATTTGTAAAGAATACCTTGCCCGTATGAGCAAAATCGGTATGACCTTAGAAATTGAACTAGGTGTTACAGGAGGAGAAGAGGATGGTGTAGATAATTCGGATGTGGATAGCTCTAAGTTATATACTCAACCTTCTGAAGTTGATTACGCATATACTGAATTAAGTAAAATCAGTCATCGTTTTACTATTGCCGCTGCTTTTGGTAACGTACACGGTGTTTACAAACCAGGTAATGTAAAATTGCAACCGATCATCTTGAAAAACTCTCAAGACTTCATCAAGAAACAACACAATACTGAAAGTGATAAACCAGTTGATTTCGTGTTCCATGGTGGATCAGGTTCATCGCAGGAAGAAATTCGTGAAGCTATTTCTTACGGTGCCATCAAAATGAATATCGATACCGATTTGCAATGGGCATTCTGGGAAGGCGTTTTGAATTTCTACAATGATAAAAAGGATTACTTACAAGGACAAATTGGCAACCCTACTGGTGCTGATGCTCCTAATAAAAAATACTACGACCCACGTGTTTGGTTGCGTAAAGGCGAAGAAACCTTCGTTAAGCGTTTAACTCAAGCATTTGAAGATTTGAACGCAATTAACGTTCACGGTCGCATTTAAAAAAAATAATGATGAATTTTAGATTATGAATGAACTTCGTTTGTAATCAATGAGAGCTTTCCAGTTTTGCGGAAAGCTCTTTTTTTTATAGTTTGTATTGATTTAAAATTCACAACTCGCAATTTTGGAAATGATAAAAGTTAAACAGGTTCATTCACGAACAGATCTTGAGGATGTTTTTACTATACGCAGGAAAGTATTTGTTGAAGAGCAAAAAGTGCCGGCCGACCTTGAATACGATGACTATGACGACGAAGGTGCGGTTCATTATGTGGCCACTTTAAATGGAAAAATAGTTGGAGCGGCACGTTGGATTACAACCGATGAAGGTTATAAACTTCAGCGATTTGCCGTATTACCCGAAGCCAGAGGGAATGGAGTGGGTTCTGAATTGGTGAAAACGGTGTTGGATGACATTCCTTCTGATGGAAAGAAAATTTATCTTCATTCACAAGAATCTGCTGTTGGTTTGTATTTAAGGCATGGTTTTGTAATTGAAGGTGAACGTTTTGAAGAAGCTGGAATTGGCCACTATAAGATGGTGCTAAAAATGTAGATAATGGCGCAGTCAATTGTCGATAGGCCATAGTTAATAGTTTCATTTAGAATTCATGATTTATCATCCATAATTTCCTCTTATCCTATGTTAAAAAAACTAATCTTCTTTACATCGATAATCTTTTTAGCTCTGAATACTTATTCTCAATCAGCTAACATATCAGGAGATTGGTTTGGACGCGTTGATTTAGGAATCTCTCTGCGTCTTGCATTTCATATTTCAGAACAAGGCAATGCATTCAAGGCTACTATGGATAGCCCCGATCAGAAAGCTTTTGGGATTGCTGTTGATAAAATTACAATTAATAATGATACGCTTCAGCTAAGTATTGAAAGGATTGGCTTTAATTATGTAGGTGTTGTTAATAAAGATTTTCAGCAGATAAATGGCAAATTAAGTCAAGGTTCCATTTCAAAGGAACTAAACTTGAGCAGATCTGAAGTAAAAAAGGACGCTGCAAACCGGCCGCAGGAACCCAAACCGCCCTTTGAATATGTTAATGAAGATATTTCATTCCATAATACTAAAGATTCTGTTACGCTTTCGGGAACGTTTAGTCACCCCAGTACAAGTGGTAAATACCCTGTGCTGGTTTTAATTTCAGGTTCAGGCCCGCAAGATCGTGATGAAACCATGGCTGATCATAAGCCGTTTTTAGTGATTGCTGATTATCTGGTTAAAAATGGTTTTGCTGTTTTGCGTTATGATGACCGAGGTTTTGGTAAGTCGACAGGTAGTTTTGCCAACTCATCATTATACAATTTTGCGGAGGATGCCAAAGCTGCAGTCCGTTACTTAAAAACACGCAACGATGTTGACCAGAAAAATATTGGCCTAATTGGGCATAGTGAGGGAGGGTACATTGCTCCGATGATAGCTGCTCAATCCAAAGACATAGCGTACATCGTATTATTGGCAGGCCCCGGAATTAAAGGCTCTGATGTGATCCTTACTCAAAACAGGTTAATTAGAGCTGCTAACCATACGCCAGAGGAGAGAATTAATCAAGAATCGGATTTGATTAAAAATTGTACGTCAATAACGGCTTCAGGATCAAAAAAAAATAATCAACAATTACGGACACAATTTGAAGCTTTTTGGAATTTACTCAGCCCAATTGAGCAACAAGCATTGGGCTCAAAAGAAGCTTTTGTTGAAAGTCGTACTGAAATTTGGACCGCTCCATGGTATTCGGATTTTATCCATTTTGATCCTTCAATTTACCTGCAAAAAGTAAAATGCCCTGTTTTGGCAATGAACGGAACAAAAGATTTACAAGTAGAATATCAATCGAATTTGGAAGCTTTAAGTAGGAATTTATCTATAGCTAAAAACAAACACTGCACGTTTGCTGCAATGGAAGGTTTAAATCATTTATTCCAAACTGCAACTACCGGTACGATTGATGAATACGAACAAATTGAAGAAACCTTTTCTCCTAAAGCATTGAAATTGATGAGTGATTGGTTAAAGCAAGAGATTAAGTAATAAAAGTTTTCTATTGGATGTCATCCTTACTTAGCTAAGACATCCAATAGTTAAAGCCTTACGCAATCGTTACGCCTTTCTCCAGGTAAACATCCTGAACAGCGTTTAATAATTCAATGCCTTCCTTCATAGGTCGCTGAAAAGATTTCCGACCCATTATTAATCCTTGTCCCCCTGCCCGTTTGTTAATTACGGCTGTGGTAACAGCTTCTGTTAGGTCACTTGCGCCTTTTGATTCTCCACCTGAATTAATTAATCCTATTCTGCCTGCATAACAATTCAACACCTGATAGCGGCAAAGATCGATAGGGTGTTCTGAACTCAATTCTGTATACATTTTAGGGTTTGATTTGGCAAAGCCGATTGCTGTAAATCCGCCGTTGTTTTCCGGGAGTTTTTGTTTAATAATATCAGCCTGGATGGTTACACCCAGGTGATTGGCTTGAGCAGTAATGTCAGCGGCTACATGGTAATCCACACCATCTTTTTTGAAAGCATTGTTACGGGCATAGCACCACAGTACGGTTGCCATTCCTAATTCATGAGCATGTTCAAAGGCTTGTGCAACTTCTATGATTTGTCTATTAGACTCTTCCGATCCAAAGTAAATGGTAGCCCCCACTGCTACTGCGCCCATGTTCCAGGCATCTTCTACTGAGCCAAACATAATCTGGTCGAATTTATTAGGGTAGGTTAGGAGCTCATTGTGATTCAACTTTACAAGGAAGGGTATTTTGTGTGCATACTTTCTCGATACAGACGCTAGTACTCCAAAAGTTGAGGCAACTGCGTTACAACCTCCTTCCATAGCGAGTTTTACGATGTTTTCCGGATCGAAATAGATAGGATTAGGTGCAAAAGATGCTCCCGCCGTATGTTCGATGCCCTGATCAACCGGAAGTATGGATAAATACCCTGTATTTGCTAATCGGCCATGGCCATACAAGGTTTGTAGGCTCCGAATTACCTGATTTGATCGATTACTTCCCGAAAACATACGATCCACGAAATCGGCGCCCGGTAAATGGAGGTTCTCTTTTATAACAGTTTTTGATTGATGATCCAGCAGGAAAGATGCTTTATCGCCAAGGATTTTGGTGATTGCTTGTAATGACATAGGAGTGAGAGTGTTGATCGTTTTATAACATAATTTACTAAAAAAATAATTTGAAATAATTTTTGATTTCAGATTTAATTAATCGTAATATTGCGATATATAATAAGAGCAATGGGGGTTAGCCGAACAGATATTTATACAGCCGAACAAAATGAACTAGCTTTATTGATGAAGGCTTTGGCTCATCCTGCCCGAATTGCCATCATCCAATATCTTATTAAGGTAAATAAGTGCATTTGTGGAGATATTGTCGAAGAAATCGGCTTGGCTCAGGCTACCATTTCACAGCATCTAAAAGAATTAAAAGCAGTGGGTTTAATTCAGGGAACAATTGAGGGCACTAGTGTTTGCTACTGTATCAATGGTGCTGTTTGGAAACATTTTCAGGATGAGTTGAATGTGTTGTTTGGAAGTTGGAAGCCGATTACTAATTGTTGTTAAAATTTTTTGATGATATTAATCGGTATTTTGCGATTAATATCATTCGATTTACGATAAAAAAAACAGGTATGAAATCAGAAGAAGAATTGAAAGCACTTGTTAAAGAAAAATATAGTGCAATAGCTCAACAAGACAAAGAAACCAATATGAGCTCATGCTGTGGGTCGGGTTGTTGTTCTGATGAGGTCTATAACATCATGAGCGACGACTATTCAAAATTGCAGGGTTATAATGTTGATGCTGATTTAGGTTTAGGTTGTGGCTTGCCCACAGAATTCGCCAAAATCAAAGAAGGTGATGTGGTAATCGATCTGGGTTCAGGAGCAGGTAACGATTGTTTTGTAGCCCGTCATTTTACCGGTGAAAAAGGTAAAGTAATTGGAATCGATTTTACTGAAGCAATGATTGCTAAAGCGCGTTCAAATGCTGAGAAACTGGGTTTTAATAATGTTGAATTCCGTATGGGTGATATTGAAAAAATGCCGGTTAGCTCAGCCACAGCCGATGTTATTGTAAGTAACTGTGTGTTAAACCTGGTTCCGAACAAGGTAAATGTAATTAAAGAAATTTACAGGGTGTTAAAGCCTGGTGCACATTTCAGTATTTCGGATATCGTGCTGGTAGGGGAGTTGCCTGTTAAAATTCAACAAGCAGCGGAAATGTATGCAGGTTGCGTTTCGGGAGCGATACAAAAGCAAGAATATCTGGATATTATTGATAAGGCAGGGTTTGAAAAAATCACGGTTCAGCAGGAAAAAGCAATTGTGATACCCGATGATATTTTAGCCGCTTATTTATCAGCTGAAGAAATTAATGAATTTAAAGCCAGTCAAACCGGAATTTTCAGTGTAACGGTGTATGCAGAGAAACCTGATAGTTGTTGTCAGCCAGGTTGTTGTAGTTAAATTTAGATAATTAGATAAAATGAATATGAAAGAACATTGGGAAAAGGTTTACGAAACCAAAGAGCCTCACCAAGTGAGTTGGACACAGGAAGTACCCCGAATCTCTCTCGACATCATTCATGCTTTTAATCTTCCCAAAAATGCTCAAATAATTGATATTGGCGGCGGCGAAAGTAAATTAGTTGACTTTTTGCTTGAAGAAGGATTTGAAAATATTACCGTTCTTGACATCTCCGAAAAAGCGCTTGAAAAAGCAATAAAACGGTTGGGCCCTAAATCAGAAAAGGTAAAATGGATAGTTAGCGATATTACTGATTTTCATCCTGAAACAGCTTATGATGTTTGGCATGATCGGGCAGCCTTCCATTTTCTAACTACCGCACCGCAAATCAATAAGTACATTGATATTGCCCGAGCGGCGGTGAAAGGTTATTTAGTCATTGGGACTTTTTCTGACAATGGTCCTAAAAAATGCAGCGGTTTGGAAATTAAGCAGTACAATGAAGCAAAACTACAAGAACAATTTGCCATAGGTTTTGACAAAATCTCTTGTATAACAGAAGATCATATTACTCCTTTCCAAACCAGCCAGAATTTTTTGTTTTGTAGTTTTAAAAGCAAGCAGTCCGTGGAACTTGGACATTAATTGAAGATATCTGAATGAAAAAATATTTAGCCGAACTAATCGGTACTTTTTGCCTGGTTTTTTGCGGAACAGGTGCTATTACCATTAATGAAGTAACAGTTGGTTCAGTAACCCACATGGGAATTGCCATCACCTTTGGGCTTATAGTCATGGCCATGATTTATGCTTTTGGCGAAGTTTCAGGATCACATATTAATCCGGCTGTAACACTCTCTCTTGCCGTTGGAGGTCATTTCGAATGGCGAGAAACAGTTCCATACATCACTTCACAATTAACAGGAGCATTAATAGCCAGTCTCGCACTTAAAGTACTGTTTCCATCAAGTCTATTGTTGGGTGCAACTTTGCCTGCAAATGCCACTCTTCAGTCATTTATACTAGAGATTATTTTAACTTTTATGCTGATGCTAACGGTTTTATTAGTGTCCGGCTCTAAAAATAATCAGTTTACGGGATTAGCCGTAGGGGGAGTTGTTTTGTTAGAAGCGATGTTTGCCGGACCTATTTGCGGAGCCTCTATGAATCCGGCCCGATCTATAGCTCCTGCCCTGGTTTCTGGTCATATGGAACATTTGTGGATATATATATGCGCTCCGGTTGTAGGAGCATTATTGGCAACCGGAATCTGTAAGTTGTTAGGAAAGAGATAATTGATAAAGAGTTAAATTGAAATATATTTATAAATGAAAAAAGTATTAGTCCTTTGCACTGGTAATTCTTGTCGAAGTCAAATGGCACACGGGTATCTGGAGCATTTCGCAGGAAATAAAGCCCATATTTATAGTGCAGGTGTTGAAACTCATGGCGTAAATCCTAATGCAATTGCTATTATGGCAGACGATGATGTGGATATTTCAAAGCACACTTCAAATAACGTAAATGAATACTTGGATATTGATTTTGATTTTGTGATTACTGTTTGTGATAACGCCAATGAACGTTGTCCGGTATTTCCATCAAAAGCAAAGAAATTTCATCACAATTTCCCTGATCCGGCAAATTTGCCCGGCAACTGGGAAGAACTTCGCCCTGAATTTGCTCGTGTTCGAAATATGATTAAAGAATATATGAGCGATTTTGTGAAACAAAACATCGCTTAACAACAAAACCCGCATATGCAGTAAGCTAACAAACGGCCATTAAAGTAAAATTAGCGGGTTCTTGATGGCCTATTAAAAACAAAACACTTTCAGAAAAAAAAGAGCTGTCTCCAAATTCGATTTAACCTTATTAAGTCTTGTTGAACGGAGTCGAAGGGTCTGTTCGTTAATGACACAGGCCCTTCGACTACGCTCAGGTGACTAATTACCTCTTTGGGAAATTAGGATTCGCCATTACTTCTTCAATTTGTAAAGTGTGACGGGCAGAGTGTGCTGCCATAAAAAGTATAGCTTGATAGGTATCTATTTTACCTATTGCCGGATGATCGATCACATGGTCGCGAAGATCATCTTTGGTGCTTGAAATGTATTTTATGTGATCATTTCGTCGATCAAGAAATGCTTTAACAGCATCTTGTTCTGTAGGTAGTTTTGCACCGGTTGGTTGTAAAAATTCAGGAGCCTTGAATTTTTTTGAACGATCAGTAATCATCGTAATTATCTGTTCATCCGTAACTTTTATGTCTTTTCTCATGTCAGGATTGGCCGCATCTTTCATGCCTTGTTGAGCCATTTCTCCAAGGGCATTTTCTGCTAATGCAATATGTTCAACACATTGTTTAATTGACCAACGAGAGGTGTCAGCTTTAAAATTCAATTGTTCGGGGCTTAAACCCTTAAGATCATTCATCAAGTGATCTCTGGTTTTTGTCAAATAATCGACTAAGAATTTACGTTCAGTTTCGTTGAGCGTTTTTTCCTGTAGGGTAAAGCTGGTTAAAAATGTAACAACAGCTAAAAGGATTATTTTTTTCATGGTTTGAATATTAGATAGAATTATTCTCTATCTAATTTACCTCAATTTGTCGGAACTTAAAAACAATCCGATAGAGATGTTTTCGGCTTAAACCTATTTTTTTCATCTTTGCGGCATGCATAAAAACATCAAGTATTTTCCTGGCCTTAGCGCGCTACGCTTCTTTGCAGCATTTTTTGTTTTAATGCATCATTCTGAAACCATCCGTAAAAAGTATGGATTATTCAATTTGGAAGCTTTTTCTCTATTTCAAAACGGAAGTACTGCAGTTTCATTTTTCTTCGTGTTGAGCGGATTCTTAATTAGCTATCTTTTGCTAAAAGAAGATCGCGATCGAGGAGGCATTAGTGTTAAAGCATTCTATTGGCGACGAGTGGTCCGGATTTGGCCGCTTTATTTCTTGCTAGTAGCAATAGGCTTGTACCTGGTTCCGTTTGGGTTGAAGCTCATCCATTTCAATTACCCCATGCCTTATATACCCAATCAGGTTTTGCCTTATTTTCTCCTGTTTATGCCTTTTATGGTCAATATTCTGTTCGGAAGCAGTTTGCTTGAACCGCTATGGTCCATCGGGGTGGAAGAGATATTTTATTTGATTTGGGCGCCCTTAATGAAGTTTTTTCATAAGCATATGCTTAATCTATTTGTCGCCATTATTTTGATTAAAACAGCATTGATGACACTGTTTTTTTATTTCATCAATGTAGAGCCGAATTCCACCTGGGATATTGTTAAGCAGGTTATTGATATATTGAAATTTGAAGCCATGGCCATTGGAGGAGTCGGCGCTTATTTGGTTTATTACGCTTCAAAAGATAAAAGGCATTGGAAAATATTTTCTCCGGTATTTCAAGTGGTTTGTTTGATCTTATTGTTTCTGCGCGTAGCTCTGCATCATGAACTGATTGCATCTGAAACTGTTTTTGGAGATGTATACAGCGTCATTTTTGCTAAACCAGTACTTTCCAACCTCGTTCTTTATGTACTTTTTCTTTGGTTAATTGTGAATGTATCCATGAATCCGAAAAGCTTTTTAAAGCTAGAAAAAAAATGGTTGAATTCACTGGGAGATGTTTCATATGGAATTTATATGTATCAAATGTTGATCATATTTGCTGTTGTTCTTGTGCTGAAAAAGCACCTAATGGCAATGACCCCAATTCCGTCTACCATATTATTCTATTTCATGATAGCAGGAGTAACAATAGGCATTTCTTACCTCTCCAAATACCTGTTTGAAAATCAGTTTTTGAAATTAAAGGGTCTGGTTAAGTGAAATAATTAAGAGGTTGGTTTTCGACTTTGTTCAAGCAATTAATAAAATTGCACCCTAATTTAAATAAATATTCTTTGTGAGAACAGCAAAGCGTCTTCCCATGCGTCCATATTAAGCCCTGTATCGATGTTTTGTTGTTGAAAGTAGTCAATTACGTTTTCAGTTGCAATGTTTCCTGTGAGCTTGTCTTTGGCCATAGGACAGCCCCCGAAACCACGTACTGCCGAATCAAACCTTCTGCAGCCGCTCAGATAGGCAGCTTCTATTTTTTCTTTCCAGGAGTTCGGTGTTGAATGGAGATGCACTCCAAATCCAATATTAGGGTGGGCCTTACTGAGATTACCAACCATATATTGAATGTTCTCCGGGGTGGAAACACCCACAGTATCTGATAAAGCTATAATTTCAACATCCAGTTCGCTGATCTGTTGTACCCAGTGGGAAGCGATATCAAAACTCCACTCATCACCGTAGGGATTGCCGAATCCCATGGAGATATAGATCACTAATTTTTTCTTGTTTTTGATACTTAACTGCTGGATTTTCTCCACTGTAACCAATGAATCGGCAATGGATGAATTGGTATTACGTAATTGGAAGGTTTCTGAGATGGAAAAAGGAAATCCAAAATAAGTGAGCTTCTCGAATTGACATCCTTCTTCAGCACCTCTTAAATTGGCTATAATGGCCAATAGTTTGGTGGTAGTGGAGGAGAGATCAAGTTTTTTCAATACTTCTTTCGTGTCAGCCATTTGAGGTATGGCTTTCGGCGAAACAAAACTTCCAAAATCGATAGTATCGAATCCTACTTTTAACAGTTTATTAATGTATTCGGCTTTCAAATCAGTCGGCACAAAATCATGCATTCCCTGCATGGCATCACGTGGGCATTCGATGAGTTTTATTTGTTTATTGCTCATTTTAATAGGTTTTGGATTTAGGTTGGATGAATAAGACTACAGTTTTTCAGACTTTATTCCTCAAACTTATAGCCCTCTTCAGATGACTTCTTTTCATACGGACGAATAATAAGTCTGGTACCGCGATCATAGCTAAAATAACTCCATACCCAGTTGACAAATACAACCAGGCGATTCCGGAAACCTACCAATGTCATTAAATGTACAAACATCCAAACAAACCACGCAAAGAAACCCTGGAAACGGATGAAACTCATATCCACCACAGCTTTGTTTCTTCCAACGGTAGCCATAGCGCCTTTGTCGAAATAGTTGAAAGCTTCCATCGGAATATCGTTCACAAGATTAATAATGTTTTTAGCCAAATGTCGCCCTTGCTGAATAGCCACAGGAGCGACTCCCGGATGCCCTTTGGGAAGGTCTTCGGTAATCATGGCCGCAACATCCCCAATGGCAAAAATGTCTGTATAGCCTTCAATTTGATTAAACACATTCACCTTATAACGGTTGCCAGGTACAATTTGTGTGTTATTCAAGCCTTCAATGGTAACGCCTTTTACTCCGGCCGACCAAATAACGATTTTGCTTTCCAGTATTTTGCCACTGGCAAGTGTTACTTTTTCTCCGTCATAGCTCAGTACACGGTCGTTGGTCCGAACATTAACCCCCATTTCCTTTAAAAATTGCTCTGATTTTATGGAAGCCTGTTCACTCATGCTATTTAACACCCTTGAAGAAGATTCAACCAAGTTAATCTGCATTCTGCGTATATCCAATTCAGGATAATCATGAGGTAGCACGTGATTTTTTAATTCAGCTAATGAACCAGTTGTTTCCACGCCAGTTGGTCCGCCACCCACAACCACAAAATTCATCCAGGCTTCCTGTTCTGCAATGCTATCATGCTGTAAGGCTTTTTCAAAATTCTGAAGTACTACGCTGCGTAAATTCAATGCTTCAGGTATGGTTTTCATCGGCATGCCGTTGTTTTCCAGATCCTTTAAACCAAAGTAATTGGAATCAGAACCAGTGGCAATTACCAGGTAATCGTAACCGAGTGTTCCAAGGTTAGTATGGAGTATCTTTTTTTCAGGATCAATTGAAATAGCTTCAGCAACTCTGAAAATAAAGTTTTTCTGAAACATAAAGATTTTGCGGAGTGGGTAGGCGATTGAATCGGGTTCCAGGCCTCCGGTAGCAACTTGATAGAGAAGGGGCTGAAAAGTATGATAATTGTGGCGATCAATCATAATTACCTGTACCTCTTTATACTTTAATTTTTTAGCAAGCTGAATGCCTCCAAAACCACCACCAATAATTACAACCCTGGAAAATGTGCTATCCGGAATATCTACTGACATGATGAAAAGTTATAACTAAAAGTAATAAGTTATATTGAGAAGAAAGATAAAAGAATCAAGGATAAAAGGGGGACTCTATGGTAAAGCCCTTAAATCCATCTATAATTTCCGTTAGATTAAATAAATACCAAGGCCTTGATCGTTTTCAACTAAAACAAAAAAGCATCTGCCATTGCTGACAGATGCTTTTTAATATGCTTAAAATGCAGGCTTATTTAACTAATACTGCATCTTTTTTATCAGCTAAAAGATGATCGTCTTTGCTGATCATATCCACAACAATTGGGGTTGCCACGAATAATGATGAGTAAGTACCAAAAACTACACCTACTAACAAGGCGAATGAGAAACCACGAAGTGTTGCTCCTCCGAAGATGAAAAGAACAATTAAAACTAACATAGTACATAAACCTGTAACCATGGTGCGGTTTAAGGTACTGTTCAATGCTTTATTAATTACATCTGAAAGACTTTGGTTTTTAGCATAGTGCGTGCCCATGTATTCACGAACGCGGTCAAATACAACTACCGTATCGTTCATTGAGTAACCCATAACGGTTAGGATAGCGGCTACAAAGGCTTGGTCAATATCCAATGAGAAAGGAAGAATACCTCTCAGCAAAGAGAATAATGCCAGCAATACCAGCACGTCGTGAGCAAGTGCTACTACTGCACCTATACCAAACTGCCAACGACGGAAACGAATAACAATGTATACGAATACTACCAGGATGCCCAATACAATCGCAATGATCGACGAATTACGCATATCATTTGCAATTGTTGGCCCTACAATTTCGGTAGCAACCACATGACCTTTAATGCCATTCATTTTGCTTAATCCTTCATGTAGTTTGCCATCAACAAACTTATCGATGCCATTGCTTTGATCTTCAATTTTGTAAGCTGTAGTAATTTTTACCTGACTTGAACCACCTAAGGTTTGAACTGTAGGAGCTTCATTGTCAAATGATGGAGCGAGGGCTTTACTCACATCAGCTACTTTTACACCTTTATCAAATTGAACGATATAAGTACGTCCACCTTTGAAGTCAACACCTAAGTCGAAACCTTTTGTGACGATAGAAATAGCACCGGCAAGAATAATTAAACCAGAAATAGCGTAGAAGATCTTACGTTTCGCAACGAAATCGTAATTAACATCTTTAAACCAATTTCTAGAGAAATTATGTTGGAATTTAATGAGTTTATTTTTAGCTAATTGTGCTTCGAAAATCAAACGAGTGATGAAGATTGCACAGAACAATGAAGTGAAAATACCGATTACCAATGTTGTAGCGAAACCTTGAACCAAGCCAGAAGAGAATACATATAGAATAATACCCAATAATAGAATGGTTACGTTAGCATCAATAATGGCTGAATAAGCATGTTTAAAACCATCAGAGATAGCCATGCGTAAGCTCTTACCATGATCCAACTCTTCTTTGATACGCTCGTAAATCAATACGTTGGCATCAACCGCCATACCAATATTCAGAACGATACCGGCAATACCAGGTAATGTTAATACTGCACCAAAAGATGCCAATACTCCAATCATGAAGAATAAACTCACGATTAAGGCAATGTCAGCAGTAATACCGGCATTGTTATAGTAAATTGCCATGAAAATTAAAATCACCACTAAACCAGCTAAACATGAAAGTAAACCTGAGTTAATAGCTTCAACACCAAGAGTTGGACCTACAGTGGATTCTTGAATAATTTTTGCAGGAGCAGGCAATTTACCGGCTTTCAGAATGTTGGCCATATCCTGAGTTTCTTCAGGTTTGAAGTTCCCCGAGATCGATGAAACACCACCTGAAATTTCATTTTGTACGTTAGGGGCAGTATAAACAGCATCATCAAGTACAATAGCCACAGCACGATTATTAGCTGCAGCAGCTTCAGCAGTAATTCTTCTCCATGCTTTAGCACCGTCAGCATTCATGTTCATTACAACTTCTGGTTTGCCATCCTGACTGAAGTCAGCACGTGCATTCGAGATTACGTCGCCACCTAAAGCAGCTTTACCATCACGTCCAGATGCTTTCAATGCATGTAATGCAAAGATGTTTTTATCATTGATAGCTTTTACACTCCATACTAAACGAAGGTTAGTAGGGAAGTTCGCTCTCACCTCAGGCATTGCCAAGTATTCATTTACTTTAGCAGTATCCTTTAATGCCGCATAGCCCACTACTGAACCACGTCCTAACATTTGCTGACCATTTTGACCTTGAACGGTATTTGGAATCAATACAGCAAATAACGGATTCTGCTTAGCAAGCATTGTTTGAGCTGCAGAAGTATCCTTTTTACCTGAATCCGACTTCATTTTATTCAATAAAGCCAGTTCACTTTTCTTGGTAGTATCTTTAGCAATTTCAGTTTTAGCAACAGCAGGAGCCGTTTTTTCAGTTAATGCTAAACGTGCTGCTATTACTTTGTTCGCAGCATCAATAGCACCGAAAACTTCTTGATTGTCATAAGTTTCCCAGAACTCTAACTTTGCAGAACCTTGTAACAGTTTACGAACACGCTCAGGATCATCAACACCCGGCAATTCGATCAAAATACGGCCATTGCCAATTTTCTGAATGTTAGGTTGTGTTACACCGAATTTGTCAATACGGGTACGAAGAATGTTAAATGAACGATCAAAAGCACTTGCCGACTCTTTAGTCAATACTTTCAATACATCTTCGTTACTTGAATTGAAATTGATACGATCTTTATTCTCTTGCGTAGCAAAAATCTCCGCTAAACGACCATTTGGGGCCACTTCTTTGTAAGCCTGACCGAAAAGAGTAACAAAGTCTTTTTGGCTAGTAGCAGAACGCTCTTTGGCCAGGTTAAGTGCTTTGTTGAAATTGGCATCGGTACTGTTGCCCGACATTGAACGAATAAGATCTGCCAATGAGATCTCCATTGTAACGTTCATACCACCCTTTAGGTCAAGACCAAGGTTAAGTTGTTTTTCCTTACAGTCTTTGTACGTGAATTTTGCAAAACCAAGGTTGTAAACCGGTTCGGTCGCAATTGAATCCAGGTAAATTCTTTCTTTGGCGGGATCGCCATGTGCATACTCTTTAGCGTTTTTTTCCACTTTGCTAACCACCCATGTGAATGAGATGTGGTATAAACAAGCCAACGCTAATGCAATAGCCACAAACCTGATAGCACCTTTTCCTTGCATAATGAGGTAAAATTTAATTAAAAGTTGATCTTTAAAATTTTATTCGGTTTTTTTCGAGAGTCGCAAATCTAAATATTTTTTTAAATAACGCAAGTCAGAATAAGTCAAAACAAATGAGACCTAATCGAAGAATTAAACGGATTGCTATAGGACTAATTATTGTTCAGAAAAATGATCCGGTTTCAGGTTTCTTTTTTGAAAAGTAATACCCCTATAATCAGTTACTTGATTCCAATTTTCAATTTGGACTCTCAGTTTAAACTCAAAACCAATGCTTCTTGCTCGCTTTTTCTTTCAATTGGGGTTTTAAATACTTGTGTCGGACTATTTAAACAGTTAATAAAAAAACAAAATAATTATTTTCTATTGTAGATCACAAAAGAGTAATCCAATGTGTTTTTTTCATCTTTTAAATGATCTTCTCGGGTAACTTCTATCCATTTATTTGAATCTATCTTCGGAAAATAAGAGTCACCTTCAAACTCATTATGAATTTCTGTAACATATAGTGTGTGTGCAAATTCCATCGATTGACGGTAAATGTCCGCTCCCCCAATTATGAACACTTTTTCGTCTGAGGTTGAAAGTGTTAAAGCAGCTTCTAAAGAATTGACCACTTCACATCCATCAATCATTAAATCAACATTTCTGGTGATTATAATGTTTCTTCTGTTAGGTAAAGGTTTTCCAATTGAATCATAGGTTTTACGTCCCATAATTACGGTGTTTCCGGTAGTGAGCTTTCGAAAGTACTTCAGATCAGCGGGTAAATGCCAAATTAAAGTATTTTTACTCCCGATAGCGTTATTATTAGCTTTCGCTACGATGATATTTATCATTTTATTCGATGTGGTCGATAGTTCATTGCCCATAGTTTCGCTTTAACCAAGGTCTGTTTACTATCGACATGTTTAAACAGCTACTGCAGCTTTAATATGTGGATGTGGATCATAGCCCGTTAGTGTAAAATCTTCAAATTTAAATTCAAAAATATTTTTCACCTCTGGATTTATATGCATGCTTGGCAATGGGCGCGGATGACGTGATAGTTGCAATTTGGCCTGTTCTAAATGATTTAAATACAGATGAGCATCGCCAAGTGTATGTACAAAATCACCGGCTTGTAAATCACATGCCTGAGCCACCATCATTGTTAATAATGCATAAGAGGCTATGTTAAAGGGAATGCCCAAGAAAATATCCGCACTACGTTGATATAACTGGCATGAAAGTTTTCCCTCTGCTACGTAAAATTGAAAGAAACTATGACAAGGAGGAAGAGCCATATTTTCAATTTCAGAAACATTCCAAGCCGAAACAATGATACGTCTTGAATCAGGATTGCTCTTTATTTGGTTTATTATATTGCTTATCTGGTCTATTTTATCCCCATTAGGTTTAGGCCATGAACGCCATTGCGAACCATATACAGGTCCGAGTTCTCCGTTCTCATCAGCCCACTCATCCCAAATGCTCACGCCGTTCTCTTTGAGGTAGCTAATATTGGTTTCGCCCTTCAAAAACCAAATGAGTTCATGGATGATTGACTTTAAATGTACTTTTTTTGTAGTAATTAATGGAAAGCCTTTTTGTAAATCAAAACGCATTTGATAGCCAAAAACGCTTAATGTACCCGTTCCGGTTCGATCATGTTTTTCAGTGCCATGATCAAGTACATGTTGCATTAAGTCCTGATACTGTTTCATATAATTATTCTTGTTTCAAAAATAGAAATCCAATTTCTAAAATCAGCTTTAATTTAGGTTTTAAATTATCGCAAAATTATAATTAAATGGCACGATTGTTGATATTGACAAAAAAAAGAAACTTTTTGAATAAAATATAAGGTTTAAGTCGCTATTAATTAAATTAAAAGAATTTAATTAAATTAATATTTTTTTATAGGGATTTTAATATATTGTTGTTAATAGCAAAGTTGGTATCCTAACTACCCATCTTCTATCTTTTTCATTGGTGTTCATTCACGGTTGTCATGGATAGAATATCCGCATAACTGTAAAGTTTACGCTCTCTTTTTTTGTAAACTATATCAGTATCTATGAATACATTTTTTACCATCCTTAAAAAGCCATTAGTTCACACTATTGGATTACTGCAAGTTTTATTATTATGTTTTTCCGTTGGTGTAAAAGCTCAAACAACACCATATCGTCCACTTAGCGATACGCATAGCGATGGGGGGCTGCTTTGTGTTGGAACTTTTACTTCTGGTGAATCCAAAGCCTATGATCTTGACCCTAATTCATATGCTACCCTTCAAAACGATGTAGGATTGGCTTGTTTCGCTGAAGAGACAGTACAATTTGGTCAAACAGCAAAAGCTGGAGATAGCATATTGGTATATTTGGGAACAGGAGGCGGACTTCTTGACGCAACCTTATTGGCAAACGCAACTCTGCAAGCAAAAAATTCTGGAACAAATGTAGGTTCTCCTATTGCATTAAATAGTGCATTGCTAAATCTTCAATTATTAAGCGGTGGCACAAAGGCTCTAGTAAAGTTTCCTGTTTCCGGAAACACAAATCAAATTCAAATTAAAGCTGGGGGATTATTGAGTTTATTGGTAACCCTACGGATTTATGATATTCAATTAAAATTTGAAAATCCGACGGTTGTTGGAGGTTTGAATAAATCAATTTGTAGTGGACAAAGTACTACTGTTACAACAACTACTACCAATGGTACAACGTTAGATTGGTACGATGTCCCGTCAGGGGGTATTGCATTACAAAGTAATACTAATTCATTTACAACACCAATAATTACAGTTGATAAAATATTTTATATTCAGGTAAATAGAGCAGGAGGGGGAAATGAAGAGCGATTACCTGTAAAAATAAATGTAATTAATCCTTCTGCACCAATAGTTAACTCAATCAATATATGTTCGGGCTCGGCTACCACCTTATCGGTGAGCAGTCCGAAAGCGGGCGAGACCTATAACTGGTACTCGGCGGCAGCGGCAGGGAGTTTGCTGGGTACCGGCAGCAGTTTCACCACGCCGGTATTAACGAGTAATCAAAGCTACTATGTAGAAACGGCGCAAAGCAGTTGCATCAGCGCCAGTCGTACGCAAGTGGATGTGACGGTAAATGCTTTACCGGCCCCTGCGGTCTTGCAAACTTCGGATGTAACGATTAATGCAAATCAAACGGCCAGTCTGGAAGCAACTGCAGGAACAGGGGAGGTGGTTGACTGGTACGATTCAGCCTCAGGGGGAACGCTCTTACACACGGGCAGTCCGTTTGTAACGCCAGCCTTAAACACTACCACCACGTATTATGCAGTTGCTCGCAACAGCAGTACGGGCTGCAGCAGCACCAGCCGGCAGAGTGTTACCGTTCAGGTGAATGCCATTCCATCGAGCAGTTGCCTGCAGGCTGATACCCAAAACAGCGGCATCAGCGGCGTGTTGTGTGTACTCTGCAGCGTTCAGAACCCGGGTTATTCAGTAGATAACAATTCTTCTAATTATACACAGCTCAATGCAGCGGTAGGCGTTCTGGCCAGCGTGTACCAACGTTTGGTGTTTCCGGCAACAGGCATAGCCAGCGATAGCATCAGTTTGGATTTAGAGCTTCCTTCGGACC
>NZ_FXSZ01000006.1:58080-244558 GCF_900182575.1 Solitalea koreensis
TACCCTACTGGCGATCGGTAACAGTTATACTACTCCGGCCTTAAATTCGCCAACGACTTATTTCCTGGAAGTAGGCAGAGGCAGTTGCGTGAATGCAGGACGTACCGCGGTCCAGGTGAAAATCAGTAACCCGCAGGCCCCTGTAGTTGGCAGCACAGGAACAAACGTTTGTTCGGGATCGGCTACCACCTTATCGGTGAGCAGTCCGCAAGCGGGCGAAACTTATAACTGGTACTCGGCAGCAGTGGCAGGGAGTTTACTGGGTACCGGCAGCAGTTTCACCACGCCGGTATTAACGAGCAATCAAAGCTATTATGTAGAAACGGCGCAAGGTAGTTGTTTGAGTCCAAGCCGTACGGAGGTTGATGTGATGATCAATAACCCGCAAGCTCCAATCGTAAGCAGCACAGGTACGACCATATGTTCGGGATCGGTTACCACCTTATCGGTGAGCAGTCCACAAGCGGGCGAGACCTATAACTGGTACTCGGCAGCAGTGTCAGGGAGTTTACTGGGTACCGGCAACAGTTTCACCACGCCGGTTTTAACGAGTAATCAAAGCTACTATGTAGAAACGATAATAGGTAGCTGCAATAGTTCGTCCCGTACGAAGGTAACCGTAATTGTGAATGATCCGCAAGCGCCAACTGTGCAAACTTCGGCTGCTTCGGTATGTGCTGGTCAAGCAGTTACAGCAACAATCACCAATCCTCAAATAGGGGTAGGTTATAATTGGTACAAACAGGCTAGTGGAGGTGCTGTTTTTTATAGCGGAACTTCTTTAGTATTAGATACACTTACTGCAAGCAGAACTTTTTATGTTGAAGCTGTGCAAGGAACATGTATTAGTCCAACTCGTACAGCAGTTACATTATTGATTAGTCCAGATCCGGCCGTCACTTTAGAATCATCAAATGTTACTATATGCTCAGGATCTTCAGTTGATCTAAAAGCTTCTGCTTCTTCTGGAGTAGAGATTAGATGGTACACTTCACAAACAGGAGGATCTACAGTATTTACCGGCAATGTTTTTACTACACCATCTTTAACTTCTAACACAACCTACTACGTTGAGGGTAGAAACACAACAACAAATTGTGTAAGTCTAAATCGTGTTAGTGTAAAGGTGAATGTACAAAATGTTCCTCCAACTCCTATTGTAAATGCCAGTACGGTATCAATATGCTCTGGATCAACCGCAACCTTAACCGCAACCTCAACCGTTACTGGCGTTACGTTTAATTGGTATGATGTTCAAAGCGGTGGAACGCTATTGGCAACAGGAGCTTCGTATAGCACACCAGTTCTAACAACAGATAAGACTTATTACGTAGAAAGTGTATTCACGTCTTCTGGTTGTAATGGAGCTTCAGCAAGAGTTGCGGCCAATGTGCAGGTTGTTAATCAGCCACCGACCCCAATTGTAGTATCTCCTTTAACCATTTGTGCAGGACAACGGGCCATGCTTGAGGCGCAATCTCCTACTGGAGGTATATTATACAAATGGTATACTTCAGAAAGTGGAGGAAGTCCAATTTACGTAGGTTCGATGTATGAAACGCCAATTATAACTTCAACTACAAAATATTACGTAGAAGCTTCACTAGGTAGTGGAAGTTGCGGGTCTTCATCTAGATCAGAGATTGTAATTAATGTTAACGCACTGCCTAATGCTCCTATTGTAACAACCTCCACTACTACTATTCTCAGTGGTGCAACAGCAACGTTAATGGCTTCAGTATCTCAAGCAGGTATTGTAATTGATTGGTACACATCACCGGTTGGAGGTGCTGCAATTGCTACTGGAACCTCATACACAACGCCACCATTAAATGGATCAACTTCATATTATGTTGAAGCTCGAAACTTATCAACTGGGTGTGTAAGTTCGTTGCGTATAGAAACTAAAGTAATTGTAGATTACAATAGTCCAAATCCTTGTGACCCCACTCCTCCAAGCATTACTACTCCTAATTTAGCAGTATGTAAGAATCAGCCTTTTGTAATAACAGCATCAGCAAACAATACTATATATTGGTATGATGCTCAAACAGGGGGTAATTTACTCGCTGTCGGACAAACGTACGCAGTTAATGGTTTATCTGCAAATGCTACCTATTATGCTGAAACAAAAGATCCTGACTGTTCCGTTGCTTCATTAAGAGTACCTGCAATGGTTTCGGTTCTTACTAATCCACCTGCACCAACAGTTGATTTTAATAATATTTCCGTATGTAAAGGTGAAACATTCACAATTAAAGCTTCATCACCTTTTTCCGGGGTAATATTTAAATGGTACAGTACATCTGCTGGTGGAACTAGTATGTTTACAGGCGATTATTTTACAACACCTCCTGTGACTTCAAATACAAGCTATTATGTAGAAGCTTTATTAAGTGGTGGTTGTACCTGTTCGTGTCGAACTGAAGTTAAGTTAAGTGTTGCACAACCACTGCCTAGCCCAATCGTTAGATGTGTTGATAGTCCTAGTAATACCATAACCTTCGGTTGGGATCCAATACCAGGAGCAACAGGTTATCAAGTAAGCGTGAATGATGGAATATATACAGCACCAACTAGCGGCGTAACCGGAACTACACATGTGATTACTGGAGTAATGCCTGGAGAAGGAAGAACAATTAGTGTAATTGCTTTAGCCAATCCGGCTTGTTCTAACAGTATTGCTTCGGTGGTTCAAAGCTGTAGTGCAGATGATTATGTTGATTTCTTTATTCCAAATGCGTTTTCACCCAATCATGATGGTAACAATGATGTACTATTTGCAAGGGGAACAATCACAAAAATAAAATTCAAGATTTACAATCAATGGGGGCAATTACTCTTTGAAAGTAATGATCATAATAAGGGTTGGGATGGAACATTTTCTGGTAAAGAACAACCTATCGGTGTATATGTATACGTTGCTCAAGCAACACTTATAAATGGAAAAGAAGTCATGAAAAAAGGTTCCATCAACTTAATTCGTTAAAAATATGAAATCAGCAAAAAAGATAATATGCACGTTGTGTATAAGCCTTGGTTTGATATCTTCCCTATATGCCCAAGACCCTCATTTGTCACAATATTATGCTTCTCCAATATTTTTAAACCCAGCTCTAACAGGTTTAACAGATGGAGAATATAGGTTAATAGGTAATAATAAAACTCAGTGGAATCAAATAACAAATCCATATCGCACATTCGGATTATCGTACGATATTCCGGTTAATAGATTCGGCTTTGGCTTACTAATCATGAATCAAAAGGCAGGCGACGGTGGATATAGTAATCTAAATACATACGGGTCAATATCGTATAATGTACGGTTTGGCGCGAATAGTAATACCTATTTGTATTTTGGAATGCAAGGTGGTTTAATCCAAAAGCGATTTGATTCTAATCAATTATATTTTGATGATCAGTACATTCCTGGACTTGGTTTGGATAGAGCACAGCAAACGGGAGAAATTATGGAAAACAACACAAGTATGTATCCTGATGTTAATTCTGGTATTTTCATATTTGATGGAAATCCACTTTCCAGTATTAATACATTCGCAGGATATTCAATTTCGCATATTCTTGAACCCCAGGAAAGCTTTTTTGGTACTTCTTATTATTTACCTCGCAGACATACTGTTCATGGAGGAGCTCGTATTAAAATGTCCGAAAATTTCAATTTAATCCCTCATGCTCTTTTTATGTTTCAAAAAAATGCAAAAGAAGCAGCTCTTGGTTTATATGGTGAATATCACTTTATCAATACCCCTGCAAGTTTGCTTCTTGGAACTACTTTTCGTGTTAATGATGCCGTTGTCGCTTATACCGGTTTACAGTTTAAAGATTTTCTACTGGGGGTAAGCTATGATATCAATTCTTCATCATTGGAAAATGCAAGTCAAGGTAAAGGAGGATTGGAAATAACATTATCTTTTACCAAACTCAGACAATTATTAGAACCAAAATTTTTCTGCCCTAGACTCTAACCTATGAAACGAACATTATACTCAATCCTTTTTAGTCTTGCACTATTTCCAATATTTGCTAATGCCCAGTATGTTAATGATTATCAAAAACTTGGTGATAAGTTTTTTGCGGAGGGTAATTATTACGCAGCATCTCAGCTTTATGCTAAACTTTTAAATACCAGCGAACAGGATAAAACACAAAATCTAAGAATTACCCCTTATCGGGTTCAAACGAGTTCTTTGCCTAAAAACAATGCCAAGAATCAAATTATTTTAACTTATAAGCTAGCGGAATCACTACGCCTATATAATAATTATATGGATGCTGAAAAATGGTATGAAGTAGTGGTATCTAGTAATATGGATAAGAATTTTCCTTATGCACGATTATGGTATGGAGTGACACTGAGGGCTAATCAAAAGTTCGTGGAAGCCTTTAAGCAGTTTAAACAGTTTTTAAAAGAATATAACAAGCAGGATGCAATGTCTGACTTGGCAAAATTCGATTTATACTGTTGTGAATTTGCGATTAAAGAAATGTCAGAACCTCATAAAGATATTGTTACAAAACTTGAAAGCAAAGCTAATATAGGGGATGGAAACTGGGCAACTGTTATAGCTGATTCTAATCAGGTTTATTTCACCTCATCAAGGTTGTTAATAAAGGATAAAAAAGGGGTTCCTGTTAATTATAACACTGTTTATAAAGGTAAATTAAACGGTCTGGAAATTGAAGCACCTGCGAAGGTTGACATACCAATTTCGGAAGGAAAGCAGCAAGGAGTAATTGCTTTTTCTCCGAATAAGAAAACAATGTATTTAACACGATGGAAACAAAATAAATCACAATCATTTGAAGCTGCAATATATGTTAGCAGTTATGAAAACGGTAAATGGTCAGATCCCACTATTTTACCAAATACTATTAATTATCCAGGGTCAAGGAATATGTATCCTTTTATAACTTCTTCAGGAAAAGGATTATTTTTTGTATCCGATCGACCAGGTGGTTATGGGAAAACAGATATCTGGTATAGTGAGATTTCTGCTTCAGGACTATTTTCTGAACCAATTAATTTGGGGCCTAAAATAAATACTAAAGAAAATGAACAGGCGCCCTTTTACGATGAGAGGAGTCAAAAATTAATTTATAGTTCAAATGGAAAATTTGGTCTGGGTGGCTTGGATTTGTATGAAGCAAAGGGAGCCTTGGATTCGTGGACGGAGCCTGAGAATCTGGGTTATCCTATGAACTCGAGTAAAGACGAAACAAACTTTACTCCTATAACTGCTGATCTAAAAAAAGGTTTTATAAGTAGCGATCGACAGTCGGTTTGCTGTCTTGAATTATTTTCTTTCGAACGAGATAATATTCACTTTGTAGTGGAAGGCTCCGTAGCTGATTGTGATTCACGTCTGCCACTAGCAGGAGCCAGAGTCATTCTTACTGATTCAACTTCTGTAAAACTTAATGAAGTTGTATTAGGTCCCGATGGACGCTACGTTTTCGATTTATATTCGGATAAACCCACTTATAAGATTATGATTAGTAAAGGCCAGTATTTCTCTGTGAATTATGAGTTTAAATGGGACAAGGTAATCAGGAGGGATACAATGTTGAACCCTGAAATTTGCTTGAAAAAGTATGAGATAGGTAAACCAATTGTAATTCCAAATATTTATTACGATTATGATAAAGCCACATTACGTCAAGAGTCGAAGGTTGTTCTCGATTCCTTGCTAAGTGTTTTACAGGCAAATCCGAATCTAGTTGTTGAGCTTAGCTCGCATACAGACAGTAGGGGTTCTGATTCATACAATGAGAAGCTTTCAGAAAAAAGAGCTCAGTCTTGTGTTAATTATTTGATCAGTAAAGGAATAAGTTCTCAAGTAATTATACCTAAAGGGTATGGAAAATCTTGTCCTATCGCCCAAAACACTATAAATGGAAAAGATAATCCCCAAGGTCGTCAATTGAATAGGCGTACTGAATTTAGAGTGTTGAGAATTATAGAACAAGATAGCGCTTTCAAAATACCCTGAAATAGAGCTCTTATTATTAATTATTTTTGAAATTAAACGGCTGGAGTATCCAGCCGTTTATAATTGATAGCTATATTTGGTTCGTTTTTTGATTATTAAATGATAGTTTTCCCCAACGCCAAAATTAACATCGGACTGAACATCGTTGAAAAGCGTGAAGATGGTTTTCATAACATTGAAACAATCTTCTATCCTATAAAAATTAATGATGCTTTAGAAGTAATTGAGAGTGAACAAACTCAGTTTTTTTCTGAAGGAAAACAGATACCCGGCAATGTTGAAGATAATATTTGTTTAAAAGCATATCATTTACTTAAACACGATTTCAAACTCCCGCCTGTTCATATTCATCTTCTAAAAAATATTCCCATTGGAGCAGGGTTAGGAGGGGGATCATCTGATGGTGCTTATCTAATCAAATTACTGAACAGTAAGTTTAATTTGCAATTGTGCTCAGAGAAAATGGAAAGTTATGCGCGAAAACTTGGTAGTGATTGTGCATTTTTTATTGAAAATAATCCGGTTTTTGCTGTAGGTAAAGGTGATCAGTTTATTGATCTGGAGTTGGATCTTTCTAAATACTTTTTGGTATTGGTAAAACCATCAATTCATGTCTCTACCGCTGATGCTTACGGCGGATGTAAGCCTCACAAGCCTTTGTATTCATTGCAAATGCTGGTTCGTAATCCGGTTTCTGAATGGAAAAATTTAATTGTTAATGATTTTGAGGATTCAGTTTTTACAAAATATCCTGAAATAAAAATCTTGAAAGAGTCATTGTATGAATCAGGAGCATTATATGTTTCTATGAGTGGAAGTGGATCCTCTGTTTACGCTTTTTTTTCTCATCAAGTGAATTTGCCTTTAATTGAGGCTAATCACCAGGTATTTTACAATGTCTAAATAATAAAAAAAGTTTAAATTCTTTTATGGAAACCTTAAATGGCTTGCATCATTAGGCAAATTAAAACCTAATAGCTATGAAAGTCTCTTCCAATCTAACTACGATTTATCTGACATCGTGTTCGAAGGCCGTAATAAAGACTACGGCGCTTATCTGCTTCGTAAAAGCTATGTTTAATGCTAGTTTAATTACAGTGACAACGGCTGGTTTATTAAGTGCCTTATTTCTTTTTCAAAAGCATGAAATTGTTCCTTTGCCCGAAGTCTTCAAAAGTACTCCAATTGTGATCGATAAAACTTATAGAATAGAACCGGAACCATTTGCTGCAGAAAAACTAAAAGTAGAGCAGATTCTCCCTAAAGAAACTGTTAAGAATTTAGAGCCAAAAATTGTGATAGAGGATGTAAAACCAGAAGATCAAAAAATGGCAACGGTTGATGAGTTAAAGGGGAAAGAGTCGGGAGCTAAAACTGAAAGTAATCCTACAGGTTCTGATGTTGCATCCGTTAGTCCAGAAAAAAAAACGGATCAAGTGATGTAGGAACTGTTATGTCGGGAACTTTAATTACAGCATCGGAAATGCCTGAATTTATTGAAGGGAATGATAAATTATTCAAATTTATCGGAAATCATCTTCGTTATCCTTCAGTGGCTGTTGAAAATGGCATTCAAGGTACTGTTTCTATACAATTTGTGGTGGATCAATCAGGACAAGTAACTACGGTTAATATATTACGAGGTATTGGTGGTGGTTGTGGCGAAGAGGCAATTAGGGTTGTGAAATTGTTAAAATTTAAGCCGGGTAAACAGAATGGAACTCCAGTAAAAGTGCAATTTAGTTTACCTATTCGATTTAAAATTAGATTAGTATTTGATACTTAGTAATATGGTTAGTAAATAAGAAGCACCTCCGAATGGTCGGGGGCGTTTCTTATAAAGGTTGGTACATATATTGATGGAAAATCAATTCAACATTAACTTGTCGATGTTATATGTTTACCATAAACTTTTAAAATTCTCTTGCAATAAATCTATAAATTAATACATTTGCAATAAACTACTAATCCCATAGAGTATATGTTAAAAGATCGAATTAAAAGATTAGAAGAAAAGGTTAAGGATTTAACTTTAACCCAATCCTTAACTTGTGTGGCTAATGAGTTCCCTGGAAAAGTAGTTTTTTCCACTTCATTTGGAATGGAAGATCAGGTAATAACAGATGCTATAGCCCGTGAAAAAGTGGATATAGAGATCTTTACGCTTGATACAGGCCGTCTATTTAATGAAACGTATGAAGTGTTTAGTAAAACAATGGCGCGATATAAAAAACGGATTGTAGCGTTTTATCCTGACGCTGAAGAAATTCAACAGTTTGTAAGCACAAAAGGTATTAATAGTTTCTATGAATCTGTAGAAAACAGAAAGGAATGTTGTAGAATTCGCAAGATTGAACCACTTAAACGAGCACTTTCCGGATCTCAAATTTGGGTAACCGGAATTCGTGCCGAGCAATCACCTAATCGGCAAAATTTTCACTTGTTTGAATGGGATGAGAATTTTAATATAATCAAATTTAATCCACTGCTTCATTGGAAATCAATGCGAGTTAGGGAGTACATTAATAATTACAAGGTGCCTTACAACTATCTTCACGATAAAGGTTTTTTAAGTATAGGATGCGCACCATGTACAAGAGCCATTGAACCCGGTGAAGATGAACGTGCAGGGCGTTGGTGGTGGGAGGATTCAAAAAAAGAATGTGGATTGCATTCTTCTGTATCTAGTTCCCAATGAAACTGATAAATTAAAAGATTTGTGAACATTTCTCGGATTGCTTCTCCGGATTAAAAACAATATTATGACAATAACTATATCTAACCATCTAAAAGCCCTGGAAGAAGAATCTATCTATATTCTTCGCGAGGTTGCGGCACAGTTTGAGCGACCGGCATTACTTTTCTCAGGAGGTAAAGATTCCATTACCCTTGTGCATTTGGCGCGCAAAGCGTTTTATCCAGCAAAATTTCCTTTTCCTTTGGTTCATATTGATACCGGTCATAACTTTCAGGAAACCCTGGATTTCCGTGATTGGTTGGTTGAACAAACTGGTGCGCAGTTAATTGTTCGTTATGTGCAAGACAGCATTAACCAAAAGAAAGTGGTTGAAGAAAATGGAAAATATGCAAGCCGCAATTCGTTGCAAACAATAACTCTGCTCGATGCAATCGAAGAATTTAAGTTTGATGCATGTATTGGTGGAGCTCGTCGTGATGAGGAAAAAGCACGTGCAAAAGAACGTATTTTTTCTGTTCGTGATGATTTTGGTCAATGGGATCCAAAACGTCAGCGCCCTGAAATATGGAATCACCTTAATGGTATGATTAATTTTGGAGAAAATGTTCGTGTGTTTCCGATAAGCAACTGGACCGAACTTGATGTTTGGAACTATATAAAAACCGAAAATCTCGCTTTGCCAACCATCTACTTTACACATAAACGTCAAGTATTTGAACGTGATGGGCTTATATTCCCTCATTCTGATTTTATTACAATGGATGGAGAAGAAGTGTTTACTCAAGATGTTCGTTTTCGTACTGTAGGCGATATGACTTGTACGGCAGCGGTTCTTTCAACTGCAGATAATGTGGATGATATAATCAGTGAAATTAAGGCTTCCACTATATCCGAAAGAGGTGCACGTTTTGATGATAAACGTTCGGAAGCAGCAATGGAAAAACGTAAGCTGGCAGGATATTTCTAAGTCGAGAGTTGATAGTTTGAACACTGAAGACTTGATACTGAGGGCTTGTAGCATTAGAAATGAAATAAATTAATGTAGAATGAATTAACCTTAGTTTTTTAAGGTTCAAAATAGATAATATGGAACTACTAAAATTTTCGACTGCAGGAAGTGTTGATGATGGCAAAAGCACATTAATTGGTCGTTTGTTATATGACACAAATTCATTAACTACTGATCAAATTCAGGCAGTTGAAGCTGCTAGTAAACGCAAAGGCTTTGATTATCTTGATTTATCATTACTTACAGATGGATTGAGTGCTGAACGTGAACAAGGAATTACAATTGACGTTGCACATATCTATTTCCAGACTAACCAACGGAAATTCATCATTGCTGATACTCCCGGTCACGTAGAATATACCCGTAATATGGTTACTGGTTCATCCAATTCGCAGTTATCAATTATTTTGATTGATGCTCGCAAAGGAGTAATTGAACAAACCCATCGCCATTTCTTTATTGCCAATTTGCTTCGCATTCCTGAAGTGGTGGTATGTGTCAATAAAATGGATTTAGTCGATTATTCTGAAGATGTCTTTAGCAACATTCGGTTGGAATTTCTTGATTTTATTAAGGGATTCGACAGTTTGCATCAACGCATTACCTTCATCGCTGCATCATCATTAAAAGGCGATAACATTGTAAATCGTACCGAAACAATGAAATGGTATGAAGGTCCAACTTTACTTGAATACCTGGAAACTGTTGAGGTGAATCAGGATATTAACAAGTCTGATGCACGTTTCCCTGTTCAATATGTTGTCCGGCCGCATTCAAAAGAGCATCATGATTATCGTGGCTATGCAGGCAGGGTTGTAAGTGGTTCTTTTGCCGTTGGTGATGAAGTAACCGTTCTCCCTTCGGGTTTAAGCTCTAAAATCAAACAAATTGTAACTTTTGATGGAGAGTTTCTTCAAACAGAGCCATCATCTTCGGTTACTTTATTGCTTGAAAATGAAATTGATGTCACTAGAGGTAATTTAATAGCAAAATCCGAGAATTTGCCTTCTGCTGAAAAGGAATTTACAGCTCAAATTTGCTGGATGGACACAAACGCTTCAATTAGCGGAGGAAAGTATATTATACAGCATAGTAATAATCGAGTAAAAGCGATTATCAAAAATGTAGATTATATCGTTAATACCTCTACTCTTGAAAAAGATACAGGTCGCAAATGGTTGAAATTAAACGATATAGCTGAAGTTCAAATCAAAACCGCTTCACCTTTGTTTTTTGATTCATACGAAAGAAATAAAGCAAACGGTTCTTTTATTATTATCGATGAGGGAACTAAAAGTACTGTGGCGGCAGGTGTAATCTTGTAGATAATACACAGAATAAAGGCATTGTCAGGTGAAATTATTACTTTGCTGGTTCAAGTTTCTTGAATCAGCTTTTTTTATGGTTTATGGTAAACTGAAAAAGCACAACATTGTTAAATTATTAACTTTTCACCAATAAGGATTAACTAATAAAAAAATGATTATACAATTAGAACGTAAAAACAAAGCTTATCATTTCACTGCTGTAAATGAAGGTGGAAATACACTAAATATTGATGCAAATCCAGCAATTGGAGGTGAGAATAAAGGTTTTCGTCCTATGGAAACGCTTTTAGCCGGACTAGGTGGCTGTAGTGGAATTGATGTAGTCTCTATTCTTACAAAGCAGAAAGAGCCTCTAGAAGACGTTAAAATGACGATTACGGCAAAGCGTATCGAAGGTGCAATTCCATCATTATTTGAAACTATTCATGTTGAATATCATTTCTTCGGAAATCTAAATAAAGAGAAAATTGAACGAGCTCTGGCTTTGACCTATGATAAATATTGCTCAGTAGCACAAATTCTTAATAAAACCGCTAAATTGGAATATTCATATAAGCTCAACTAAGAAAAAGTAAAACAAATTAACTTTAATACTTGAAAATATTAAATTTGTGTTTTGAATTACTTCCCTTGGCATTCTGCTAAGCATCCGTAGTTCTTATAAAGAAGAGGCGAGAGACCAGGCTCAAGGACCCTCTGGCAACCCCCGAAAGGAAAGGTGCCAAATCCTGCTTCTGCGATACAGAAGGTATATAAAATTACAGGATCATGAAATTAAACATCATTTTTAATTTTTCTTCTTTGTTTGTAGCTGTGGGCATATTGTTAACATGGTGCATGTTATATTGCGTCTATAATTCAGCTTCGAATACCTTAACATTATTCAAATAACTTTTTCTTATATCTTAAACTTCTTCATATATGTCTACAAATTTTGAAACTAATGCCATACGTATACAAACAGAACGAACCAGTCAGAAAGAACATTCAGTACCCTTATATTTAACATCAAGCTATAAATTCGATGATTCGGAAGAAATGCGAGCATTATTCGCTAATGAACGTGAAGGAAATATCTACAGTCGTTATTCAAATCCAAATATTACTGAATTAATTGAAAAAGTAGCTGTTTTAGAAGGAGCGGAAACCGGTTGGGCAACAGCAACGGGCATGGCAGCAATTTTTACCACTTTTGCGGCCTTGCTTAACGGTGGTGATCATATTATTTCAAGTCGTTCAGTATTTGGATCAACGCATCAATTATTGGTAAATATCTTTCCAAAATGGGGAGTAACAAGCACATACGCTGATTTGGATAAAACTGAAGAATGGGAAAGCTTGGTGCAGACTAACACTAAAATGATCTTTGTCGAAACACCTTCAAATCCTGGAATTGACATTATCGATTTAGAATGGTTGGGTAACTTTTCGAAGAAACATGGATTAATTTTGGTTGTAGATAACTGCTTTGCTACTCCGTACTTGCAGCAGCCCCTTAAATATGGAGCTGATCTTTCCATTCACTCCGCTACCAAATACATCGACGGACAGGGTAGAACTTTAGGTGGTTTAATTTTAGGCTCAAAGAAATTAATTGGAGAAATTGAAGCTTTTGCACGTCATTCAGGGCCGTCAATGTCTGCTTTTAATGCATGGATTCTTTCAAAAAGTCTGGAAACATTGGCTGTTCGTATGGATCGTCATTGTGAAAATGCTTTAAAAGTTGCTCAGTTTTTGGATGCTAATTCTGAAATTGAATTGGTTAAATATCCGTTTCTTTCTTCTCATCCTCAATATGGTATTGCCAAAAAGCAAATGAAAGCAGGTGGGGGAATCGTTACTTTTGTAGTTAAAGGAGGAGGAGAAAGAGCCGCGAAGTTTTTGGATGCATTAAAGATGTTTTCAATTTCAGCTAATTTAGGAGATACCCGTTCTATTGCCACTCATCCGGCTTCGAGTACGCATTCAAAACTTACAGAAGAAGAGCGCTTACAAGTAGGTATTCAGCAAGGATCCGTACGAGTTTCTATCGGATTGGAGCATATAGATGATATTATTGAAGATATCAATCAAGCTTTAATTGCTTCTAAATAATCTATTTATAATGTTTAAAGTGGTTGTAACGCTTACAGCCACTTTTTATTTATACTGCTAATGATTTTTTTAAATTAAGCTCATGAATAATCTACTAGTTCTATGGAATAAGTATTATATTTGTAACACAATCTTATTAGAACATTCCTTATAATCTTTAAAATTTTCATTACAAAAAACGCTGATCTAAATACTTAATATTGAAATCTACTTAATCTATATATTAAATATAATAAACATGAAGCCGAAAATTTTACTTTTAGTGATTAGCGCCATGCTGATTTTGGGCATAGAAAAAGTCTTAGCGCAAGATGCTGTTATCAGTGGAGTTATAAAAGACAAAGATACTGGGGAAGCCTTAAACGGGGTCAATGTTCGGATAAAGGGCGCCAACTCAGGTACATCCACCAACAACGAAGGTAAGTTTGAACTGAAAACTGGTCAAAAAATGCCTTTTGTTCTTCTGGTTTCATTGGTGGGTTTTCAAGCGCTGGAGTTTCAGGTGAAAGATGCTAACGAATCAATTGCTTTAAACCTTTCAAGCATCAATATTCAAGCAAATGAAATAGTTGTAACGGCTTCAAGGGTAGAAGAGAGCATTTTAAAATCGCCTGTTTCAATTGAAAAACTGGATATAAGAGCCATTAAACAATCTCCTGCTCCTACTTTTTATGATGCTCTGGAGAACGTTAAGGGTGTGCAGATGACAACCTCCAGCTTAACTTTTAAAGTTCCTAATACTCGCGGTTTTAACATTCCAAACAACTTTCGTTTTATGCAATTGGTTGATGGAGTAGATATGCAGGCAGCAACATTGGGCGTACCATTAGGTAATGCAATCGGTCCAACTGAATTGGATATTGCTAGTGTAGAAATTACACCTGGGGCAGCTTCGGCCTTATACGGTATGAATGCTATTAATGGGATGTCTAATTTGCTAACTAAAAGTCCTTTTGTTTACCAGGGATTAAGCATTTATAACAGAACAGGGATAAATCATGTGGGGGGAACCGGGCGAGATGTTAGTAATTTAACTGAAACTGCCATCCGCTATGCGAAAGCCTTTAATAATAAATGGGCAGTTAAAATTAATGCCAGTTACATGCAAGGTACTGATTGGCTATCTGATACTCATCTTGATCAAAATCCAAATAATTTAAAAACAGCAAATCCGGCATTTCCTGAGTTAGAGGGAGCTAATAATGCCGTTTTTGATGGTTGGAATAAATACGGCGACGATGCGCTTGCAGGAAGTAATACGGTATCCCTTACAGGATTAACTATTGATGGAAAAACAAATCAAACCTTAACGGTTGCCCGTACCGGCTATTGGGAAAAAGATTTGGTGAGCCCTAAAGTAGATAACTTGAAATTTGATGCAGCACTTCATTACCGTTTTAATGCGCATACTGAATTGTCGTATTCTTACCGTGTTGGTAAAATGGACGGAGTATTTCAACGTGGAAATAAAATTCAGTTAGATAATGTGGTTGTTCAAAACCATAAACTAGAACTTAAGGGAAATGATTTCTTGGTTCGTGGTTATGTTTCGTTGGAAAACACAGGCGATTCTTTTAACGTAAAGCCCTTAGCCGATAATTTGGATCTCTATAGCGGTGGTAGTGGTAGCGTATGGGGTGCAAAATATAAGACTGCATTAGTTGCATATGGAACTGAACACGGCGGAGCCTTAACTGCTGATAATTTAGCGGCAGCGAATCAATATGCACGTCAGCAAGCAGATGCAAGTCGTGTAGTGCCAGGAACACAAGCTTTTGAAGATTTGAAAAATATCATCCGTCATATTAATAATTGGGATATCAAATCCGCAGCAATTCCTGCTGCTCCCGAAACGGGTGGCGCTGCTTTAATCCAAAACAGTCGGTTATATAATTTGGAAGGTCAATGGGATCTATCAAAACAAGTAAGGTATTTTGATCTATTAGTAGGTGCTGATGCGCGTATTTACGACGTAATTCCTGATGGAAACAACTTTGTTGATTTTTCACGCCCTATTAATGATCGTAATAAACCTTTGCCTGATGGTAGCTATGGTAATGATGTTTATTATAAGAAATTTGGAGGATTTACTCAGGCTACTAAAACTTTCTTTCAAGATAGATTAAAAGTGTTTGGGTCTGTTCGTGTAGATTATAATCCAGAGTTTGATCCAAAACTTACACCACGTCTTGCAGCAGTTTATACAATGGCAGATAAACATAATTTCCGTTTGACTTTTCAACAGGGTTATCGTTTTCCTGCCCTGTTTGAAGCTTTATCTTACGTAAATAATGGCCGTGTTAAACGTGTTGGAAGCTTGCCATATATTAATGAAGGTTTAGGATACCTTGATAATAGTTACACACAATCATCTGTAGTTAATTTCAATGCGGCTGTAAAAGCAGCAGGAAATAGTGATGCGGCAGCTTTAGCAAACAGAGGTTTATTAGAAGTTGCAAATTTGCCGAACGCCGGACCAGAACGTATAAACTCAATTGAAGTTGGTTATAAAAGTGTGTTGTTTGATAACAAAGTGGTGGTTGATATAGATGCCTATACAAATACCTATAATGGCTTTTTAGGACAGGTGCAGGTTTATGTGCCCAAAGGGGTCACTGTAGGCTCTGATGCAGCCGTAATAGCAATGATTGATAGAAACCGTGATGCTACAGTAGCAAGTGGTGGAAATGCAGCCAGTAACGGTCAGGATCGTTACAGAGTGTACACTAATGCTAAAAATGCATATCGTAATTACGGTTCTGCAATGGGCCTTACTTATAATTTCTACAAAAAATATACAGTTTCAGGAAATGTGAGTTTTAATAAAATGCAAACCAATGCAACAAAAGACATATTCGTTACTGGATTTAATACACCAGAGTGGGCTGCAAATATTTCTTTTGGAAACAGAGCTGTATATAAGAATATAGGTTTTAGTTTATTGTACAAATGGCAGGATACTTTCTTATGGGAAAGCCCATTAGTGACCGGAACCGTGAATTCAATACATACTGTTGATGCTCAGGTTTCTATAGCTGTTCCAAAAGCAAAGACTAGTATTAAAATAGGAGGTACCGATATCTTTAATAGAAACATTCTGCAATATGCCGGAGGTCCAACACTCGGAGGAGTTTATTATGTAGCTCTAACTTTTGATGGTCTCTTAAATAAATAAATATCAAAGAATTAACGATTGGATTTTGATTAACCCCGGAGCATATTCCGGGGTTATTGATTAATTTAGAATTACGCTCAACTAAATATAAAATGGAATTAACAGGACAAAAAATATCGAATGTATCGCATATAGAGGTCAATTCTTTGCAGGTTTCGACACCATCATATGCACTTAAAGACCTTGTTATTTATTTTCTGCGCCTTGGTTATTCAGGTTTCGGCGGGCCTGTTGCATTGGTAGGTTATATGCATCGTGATTTAGTCGAGAAACGCAAATGGATTTCCGAAGAAGAATACAAAGAAGGTTTAGCACTTGCTCAGCTTGCTCCAGGCCCGCTTGCTGCGCAATTAGGAATTTATTTAGGTTTTGTTCATTACCGTGTTATAGGCGCAACGCTCGCAGGACTGGCATTTGTGTTACCATCTTTTATTATGGTAGTTCTTTTGGGTGTGGCATATAAACTTTATGGTGGTTTGTCATGGATGCAAGCTGTGTTCTATGGAGTTGGTGCAGCTGTTATCGGTATAATAGCGATGAGTTCTTACAAGCTCACAATAAAGTCAGTCGGCAAAATCAATCTTGAATCGTTCAGAAAAAACTGGATGCTTTGGTTATTCTATATTATAGCTGCCCTAATTACAATTATCACCCAATCAGAAGAAGTACTGCTGTTTGTTGCGGCTGGTTTAATATACATGTTCGTGAAAGCACCACCATCATGGTTTAAGAAAAATAACAGGGCAACAAGTGTATTATTATTGGCAGGAATTGGATTTTGGGAATACGATACCAATACTCTCGGCAAGATTGCCTGGTTCTTTACCAAAGCAGGTGCATTTGTTTTTGGAAGCGGTTTAGCGATCGTTCCGTTTTTACATGGGGGAGTAGTTACAGAATACCATTGGTTAAATGAAACGCAATTTGTTGATGCTGTTGCAGTGGCCATGATTACTCCCGGCCCCGTGGTAATTACTGTAGGTTTCATTGGTTATCTCGTTGCGGGTTTTCCGGGAGCTGCAGTAGCCGCTTTAGCAACATTTCTTCCTTGCTATCTTTTTACTGTAATACCAGCTCCGTATTTCAAAAAAATTGCAAAGAATGCCTCCATCAAAGCCTTTGTTGATGGCATCACAGCCGCGGTTATCGGGGCACTAGTGGGAGCGGTCATTGTTATTGCCATTCGTAGCATCATTGATATACCTATGGCATTAATTGCAGTAGCAAGCATTTTAGCCTTGGTTTATATCAAGAAAATTCAAGAGCCCTATATCATTTTAGTTGCTGCCATAATCGGATTTATTCTAAAATCATTGTTATGAAATGGATTACACGTGAACGACCCAAGATTGACCGCATCGCCTGTCCCTGGCTCATTAAGAATTTTGTAGATAAGGGTGCGGAGTTTATTTATGTCCCCACCGAACAAGTGTTGGTTAAGTCACGAGAGTTGGATGCCATTCCTTATGACATTCCGGGAGTAGAATATTCTCACGAAGGAGAACATTGTACGTTTGATACTATCCTCAAAAAACATCAATTAACTGACCCTGAATTATTACAAATTGCTGTAATTGTGCGTGGCGCTGATACCAACCGTTTTGATATTGCCCCCCAGGCAGCAGGCCTTGGGGCCATTTCAGCGGGCCTTTCATATAACTACAAAAACGATTTTGAAATGTTGGAAATTGGCATGAAGATTTATGATGCGCTTTATTCTTGGGCAAAATACGTCCAAGATAAACGGAATATCTGGAATCCAAAATTATAGTTAAAATTTACATGCAATATTTCAACCTATGAACCGAAAAGAATTTCTACAAAATAGTTTAATAGTAGGCGGTGCTATTTTACCATCCAATTCTCCATCTAATCGTTAAATTCATAACTTTCTCAAAGTAACCTTTTTATAGCTTAAATCGTAGAAGGGTACATGAGAAAACTTAAGCAGATTGTCGAAGCATTAAAGCGTGGAGAAGAAGTTGAAGTAACGGTTGAGTTAGAATTTGATGAACGTCATTTTCTATTAGTAATAGGTATCATTTCCTTCGTTGTTTTTCGTTTATTGTTTTAAGTTCAAAATCATCTTATTTAGTCAGGATAGACGGTTTCTCCGGCGTTCAATCATTTAAAAAAAACTCATCAAATTAAACTGTCTTGTTTTTAAGGAATTGCTCCTAGTAATAGACAGTTTTTAGTTTTATCCCTCTATAATCTCATCGTCAAGGTTTTAATTTTTGTAAATTAAGACTCATTCTTTTGCTTTTTTACTTTAAATCATGGTGTAAATTTTGAAACCTCCGAAATAGGTACTATTATTGTGAAATAAACTACAAAGTATATAGACTATATATTACTAATATGCAAAGCTTCAGAACCGAATTGGAAAACCCCATAGTTGAACATGATATCTTGGAATTAGAGCGTAAAATTCGACTGTATAGGGAAGGAAAGATTGATGAAGAAAAATTCAGAAGTCTTCGTTTGGCCCGTGGTGTATATGGCCAGCGCCAAACTGGTGTGCAAATGGTGCGTATAAAATTGCCATATGGTAAAATAACTAAGCAACAACTGGAGCGTATTTGTCGTGTTTCTGAAGAGTATTCAAGAGGAAACTTACATATTACCACCCGTCAGGATATCCAAATACATTACGTTAGTCTGGACCGTACACCGGAATTATGGACAGAACTGGAGCATGATGATATTACCTTACGTGAAGCCTGCGGAAATACGGTTAGAAACGTTACAGCCTCTTCATTTGCCGGTATTGATCCTAAAGAGCCTTTCGACGTTTCTCCTTATGCACAAGCTTTCTTTGAATATTTTTTGAGAAATCCAGTGTGTCAGGAAATGGGCCGTAAAGTAAAAATTGCTTTTTCTTCGTCGGAAGATGATACGGCATACACTTTTATGCATGATTTAGGTTTTTTGCCTAAAATCCGCAATGAAAATGGAGAAGAAGTGAGAGGTTTTAAGGTGATGCTAGGAGGAGGTTTAGGTTCACAACCTTATTTAGCAGAGGCTGTTTCGGAATTTATGCATGAGGATGATGTGATTCCATTTTCAGAAGCGGTGCTCCGAATTTTTGATCGTTACGGTGAGCGAAGCAAACGCCATAAAGCGCGTATGAAATATCTTTTACAGGATTTGGGGTTGGAAGGATTTCTGAAATTAGTGGAAGAGGAAAAAACTGCTTTAAAAGTTAAAACCTTTAAAATCGATAGAAATACGATTGCGCAACCGTTGCCTCCAGAACCTTTTGTAATCCCTGATTTTGAGATTAAGGATCACATTTCCTATGAAAATTGGTTAAATACCAATGTTTTTAAGCAAAAACAAGAAGGTTATTTTGCTGTGGGAATAAAGGTATTAAATGGTGATTTGAGAATTGAGAAAGCACGAAAACTAATAGAGATTATAAAAGATTTAACTGCAGATGAAATCCGTTTAACTAATACACAAGGAGTATTATTGAAATTTGTTCCTGCAGCTAATTTGCCGTATTTATTTTATCGACTCAACGCACTAGGATTAGCCGATATAGGCTTCGAAAGCACTGCTGATGTTACTTCCTGCCCGGGAACTGATACTTGTAATTTGGGTATATCAAACTCTACCGGTATTACTCGCGAATTTGAAAAAGTTATTTATCAGGAATATTCGGAATTGGTTCACAATAATGATATTAAAATTAAAATATCAGGTTGCATTAACTCATGCGGACAACATGCTATGGCTTCCATTGGTTTTCATGGCTCCAGCACTAAAGTTGATAAACTGGTGGTTCCTGCATTACAAGTGCTGATTGGTGGAGGTATTTTAGGCGATGGACAAGCTTCTGTTGCCGAGAAAATAATCAAGGTACCAAGTAAACGCGGCCTGGATGTATTGCGTTATCTTTTAGATGATTATCAGGAAAAGCAATTGGATGGTGAATATTTTAACCAGTACTACCTCCGTCAAGGGAAGAGTTATTTCTATGAGCTTTTAAGCCCTCTGGCTGATACAAGTAATTTAACAGCCGATGATTTTGTAGATTGGGGGAATACAGAGCCATACAAGCAAGCTATTGGCGTTGGTGAGTGTGCCGGAGTAACCATTGACCTGGTGGCTACTTTATTTTTAGAATCAGAAGAAAAAATTGAAAATGCTGTTGAAGCCTTTAATAAGGGTGATTTTTCTGATTCGATTTATTATGCTTATACAAGTTATATAAATTCAGCAAAGGCGTTATTAGTCTCAGAAGGGGCCAAAACCAATACCCAAACCGGCATTATCAAAGATTTTGATATTCAGTTTGTTCAAACAGCGAAAATTCATCTTGAAATTAGTTTTGAAGAATTAGTTTATCAGATTAATAAAAGTGAACCAACCTCTGAGTTTGCAGAATATTATATCAATCAGGCGAAGTTATTTATCCGGTCAGTGATTAATTACCGACAATCCGTTTTATCAGTATAAAATATAAACTTCTTACTTCATGAGAATAAGTAAAGATATACAACCCAAATTAACCTTAGTAGGAGCAGGTCCTGGGGATCCTGATCTACTTACTATTAAAGGGCTAAAAGCATTAGCTGATGCAGATGTAGTATTATTTGATGCACTTGCCAATGAAGAGTTATTGAAATATGCTTCAAAGCATGCCGAATTGATATCGGTCGGAAAACGTGCTGGTAAACATTCCATGAAGCAGGAACAAATTAACCAATTAATAGTATCCAAAGCTTTTCAAAAAGGCCATGTTGTACGTTTAAAGGGTGGCGACCCGTTTATATTCGGGCGAGGTTATGAGGAAATTGAATACGCTGATGCTTTTGGTATTACGACATATGTTATCCCTGGTATTTCATCCACTTATGCTGTTCCTGAGTTACAAAAAATACCTGTAACGCTTCGCGGGGTTAGTGAAAGTTTTTGGGTAATAACCGGCACTACAGCGAGTGGGGAAATATCAAAAGATATTCAATTGGCAGCTCAATCTACAGCTACGGTAATTATCCTTATGGGTATGAGCAAGCTTGCTGAAATTTCTGCTGTTTTTAGCCATTTTGGCAAGGCCGGTACTCCAGCCGCTATCATCATGAATGGTTCAACTGATGAAGAAAAAGCGAGTTATTCCAGTGTTGAAAATCTTGTGGATATGGCTCAAAATGAGCAGTTAAGCAATCCTGCCATTATAGTGATTGGTGAGGTAGTACGATGGGCGCGTAATTCAGCATATTTTGAACAGATTGCTGCCTTAAATAAAGCCGAAGGTTAATGGAAGTTCTAGCAATTGATAAAAATAAAATTGTGACCGAAAATCAATCTGAAGTCAACCATTATTCTCGTAATTGCTTGTTTCCCATATTTTTAAAATTAGAAAATCTGGAGACTATTATTGTGGGAGGTGGAAATATAGCTTTGGAAAAATTGCGCGCCTTGATAAATAATAGCCCTGATGCTAAGGTTGAACTGCTCGCAAAGGAAATTAAAACAGAAGTAAAGGAGTTCTTAATAAAATATAAAATACCATTTCGGGAGAAATTATTTGAAGAAAAGGATATAACAGGCAAAAATTTGGTTATAGTTGCTATTGACGACCAAAAAGTAAGTGCTGAAATTCATAAGATCTGCGAACGACAAAATATTTTAGTGAATGTAGCCGATACTCCCGATTATTGTGATTTTTATTTAAGTTCAATAGTTCAAAAAGGCAACCTTAAAATAGCCATTTCTACCAATGGGAAATCCCCAACGATAGCGAAACGTGTAAAAGATATATTAAACGATGCTTTTCCTGATGAAATAAATGATGTGTTGAACAACATGGAAGTGATTAGAAAAAAACTTTCAGGAGATTTTAAGAAAAAAGTTTTTCAGCTAAACAATATTACCTCTGTTTTGACGCTTAAAACGCAAGCTGAAAATTCAAAACAACTTAAAATAGAGGATAGTTTTATTTACGTTTCCATTGCAATAGGTCTAATTATAGGTTTTTTGTTAGGGGAGTACTTGTAAGTGATTGATCATCGTAGTATACTATTTATATCGATTTGGTAATATTAAATTTGTGAGTAACTTTGAATGATATCTATTACTTAAAGAATAATCAACTTGCTTTCAAAAAAGACAAAATATGCCATTAAGGCATTAGTAGCTCTTGCAAAAAATGAGACCAATCAGCCGATGTTAATTTCGGATATTGCTAAAAATGAGCAATTACCAAAGAAATTTTTAGAGGCGATTCTGCTGGAAATGAAGCATAATGGCTTTGTAAGTAGTAAAAAAGGAGCAGGTGGAGGCTATTATATGCTTAAAAATGCAGATGAAATTAATCTCTCTGCTATTATTCGTATTGTGGATGGCCCAATTGCCATGCTTCCTTGCGTGAGTTTAAACTTTTATGAGCGTTGTGAGGAATGCAAAGACGAAAAAACGTGTGGAATTCGTGATGTTGCGAAAGATGTACGTGATGCATCCTTAAAAATTCTTGTATCAACCAGCATAGGTGATATCATTCGCAGAGAAGCTGAGTTAGAAGAACAACTTGCGCAACAAGGTAAGTAGAACGTAAAGATTCTAAATTAATAAAATCCCCTTCATGTGTTTGAAGGGATTTTATTTATTCGGCTATTTGATATAATCCCTGTCGTCATCGCTTAACTCAGAATTACCCGATGTTGGTAATGTATTTTGGGCATCAATAGCTTTACGTTTTCCTCTATAACCCATTAAAAGACCTAAAATAAAGCCCATTAAGGCCATGCTTGCCAGAATCATTACTTTGGAAATGCGCACATCCCATGCTAACAGTTTTATGGTAATTTCGTCGGTGTTTTGCATAAATACTATGGTAATGATTACCGTAATAAATATGATTAAGAAAGTTTTTAAGTTCATTTTTTAAAGGCTGAAGTTGAGTATTAATTCAAAAATAGGTGATTTATAACGATTATCATTTATAAAAATCATTTTAGTGCCTATGTCAAATACCGGTAAATAATAGCGTAATAAATTGCAATCAGCTCTTAATTCAAGTCCATAGCTTGTTACATCTCTAAGTGATGTAATGTTTTCATAATCAGTAAATAATCCACCTCTAACTCTTTTGATATATGCAAAACGGCCCAACTCCCAATCAGGATAAAATAGCGGAAGGCGGTAACGTATTAATAAACTGTTTTTAAGAGGTTCGGTACGCAGGAAACTACCGGCACCGCTTGCTTCCGGAATATCTATCTCGTTTCTATAAATTCCGGCTCCATGCTCATAGTTAAATGAAGTTATAAACGAATGATGTTTTGCTAAACCTGGAAAGAAGAAACTGCTCTCAAATGTGAATATATTCCCGCTGTAGTCATTATTATCAGGCAAAAATTTGTATGCAACTGCAATGTTTTGTCCCCAATGAGGCGCAAAGTCTCTCACACTTCTTAAGCTATTTCGATTAAAATAATAGCTGGTAGTTAACGGGAATCGTATGGTGGAAACAAAGTTTTTAGGTTCATTGATTACATTATATCTTGAGGTATAAGTGGTACTCAATCCCATTCCTGTATTATAAACATAGTTTCGGTTTGTAAATAAAAATGGAACTAAGACTCCTAATTCGATTTTGTTCTCTCTGAAATTAATAGGAATATAGGTAGTGGCTGACGATTGAATGAGTCCACTTCTTTCTCGATTCAGAAGCGAAAAAGAGAATACCGGAAAATATTTTTTAAACTCCAATCCAACACTGTATTGCCCTGCATTTACCGATTGATCGTAATCATACCCCGTATACAAGCTCATGGTATTCAATAAATTGTTTGATTGTAGTCGTAGTCCTGCTATCAAATTGTCGTCATTACCTCTAGAAATCCAAGGGCTAATACTATGGAAATTAAACAGGTGCGACCATTCGTTGTATTTTTTCGTTGGATGGGTACTTAAAGGGATGGTATCCAGCACAGAATGGCCCGATTCTCTGGAAACTAAAGGGGCTGAGAAATCAATAAAATTATTTTTACGGATATCTGTACGTTTTAAAGCATTCTCATTGAGTTTAGATGAGGCTATATCAAGTCCTTTTTTGTTAAAATTATTGAAAAATAATTGTTCAGATGAATCGACGTAAGTTGGGTTGTAGGCACCGAAACCAACATTCGTTACTTGTTTCAAATCATTATTGGATGGATCAAACAAGTAAATATTATCTATACCATTGTAAACTGAGCTGAACAGAATTTTATTTCCAACAAAACAAGGCCGTTGAGATTCCTTAAAACTAAAAGGCATGAGTAAAGTTGAATTCCGTGTTTTAAGATCATAACGGATAAAGCTTCTTCCATTATTTGAAGACACCGACGCAACCAATGCATCTCCTGTTTTATTAAAGGATGGAGTTTGAAGAATATAGTTTTCAGGATTTGCAATTGAATCAAGATGCTGTCCGGTTTGACTATCTATTAACAGAATTGAAAAATTATTGGCATGATCAATATTTACACAAGCGATCGTTTTTCCATCATAACTCAATGTAGGAGAGAAAAGCCGACTGTGATTGGAGAGTTGTTTGTATTCTTTCGTTTTTAAATTGTAGCTAAGCAGTACGGAGTACGTTTGATATTGAAAGCGTGGATCAAAATGCTCCTCATCCCAAACCAATACATCATTTTTTAAATCAAAATTCGGACTCAGTTGCAGACCTATTTTAAATAACCGTTTTTCCTTTCCATTCGGATCAATTTGAACAAAAGCAGAAACATCTCCCAGCCCTTTTTTTATGCATATAATGCTTCCATTTCCAGATGGTTTGGGTAAAAAGTAATCGGTGGGCACATTGTTAATTCTTTTGTTGATGGAATGAACAGAATCACAACTTAATTTTTCTAATTGATTTTGCCAGCGACCTTTTAAATCAGCAATGGTTGCTTTATAAAGTTGCTGAGTACTCATGCCTGTAAAATGATTTACAGCATTTGAAAATGGCCATGGAATATAGGGCTTGTTTTTGGCTCTGCAAAAAATAGCATTGTAAATCGTGTCGCCCGCATCACGTCGAAGTTTAGTCGTCATAAAGTACCCAAGTCGATAATAATCCGGAATATTATCTTTCATTGATCCTAGGTAGTATTTGGAATAACTGTAATTCTCTCCCGAAAGCGTGTTGGCTCTATACTCTTTTTCCCAATTTGGAAGTCGTCCTCTTCCCGAATTGCTCAATACGGTTTCAGTAATTACCGCATCACCTTCTATAAACCATATAGGAAACACAGTGCCAAATACCGCAAACTGAATTTGCTCAATAAGTGGAATGTTTATGCCTTCGGAAGTTTTATCAATCTGTACAACATGTCGAAGTTCGTGAATGGCTAAGCTGTTTAACCAGTCGGTGGGCTCCATGTCTTGCGGAGGAGTAGCGTAAAATTCGGAGTGGCGTGGAGCAAGTGTTACAAAACCATTAGACTCCACAGGGCGGTTCTGTAAAATGATAGTGATTTTACGAGGATGAGTCGGGAGTGATTTTTTTTCATAATTGTACAAGTGTTCGAGTACCGATGCTACACGTTGGGCTTCTTTTTCAAAGTCGGAAGGGAAGAGAACTTTATAGTTTTTAGTATCTATTTGTTGCCATTTTATACTTGGTGGGTTTTGCCCGAAGTTGAAAACCTGTGCTTTTGCTGTAGTTAAACTTAATGTTGATATAATTAGTATAAGTATTCTGATTAACAATAGTTTTTGTGTTTGTAATTGCCTCATTATTAAGGTTTTGCTAAATAAGTTAGTAATTCGCTTTATTTTATCTGAATAAATGTTGTAAATAATCTTTATAAATGACTGATTTTATGATTTTTATATTAAATAGTATATTTGGATGATTGAGCTTACAAACCTAAAATAAACCTTATTTTCGGCTTTATAAAGTTGTTTTAAGCGGTTGATGCATACAGTACGGATAATCAACTCAAAAATTGTTTAATAGTCATATTTTAATTATCCCCTTTTGTTGGAGTCAAAGTTTTAAAGAAAGGATAAAATGATTAGCCCGAAGGGCTAAATTTTTAGGTCTTGAGGTTAAAATTTAAGAGTAGGTAGGTTAAACAATTAGGTCTTTTAATCCAAAATTTAGGTATTGAGTCTAAAAGTTTAAGGTAGGATGAAAATGATTAGGTCTCCAAACCCAATTTCGAGTCATTAAACCTTAAAACTTGGTGTAGATTTAAGATTGGATTTTAATTTTCCGTGCTTTATAAGCTGCTGAACGACGTTTTATGAAAGGATAAAGGAATACCGCCGTCATTACGATGAAAGCTCCTACATAAAAACCAGGTGTCATTTGTTCTTTTTTCTTAAAAATTAATAGAGCAAGTACAATTCCATATACAGGCTCCATATTTGTCACTAAAGCAACAGTATATGCAGAAAGTTCTTTCATTACCGCAACTCCTACAACATAAGCCAAGGCCGTACATACTATTCCAAGGATTAAAAGGTAAACTACATCCATCGAATGGAGATAAAGATTACTCAATGTATTAAAATGCCCCAGAAAGGCCAAATAAATCGTTAACCCTAATAAGCCACCGGTAAGTTCATAAAAACTGATTACAACCGGATTTTCACGTTTTACCAGTTTTGAATTGAAAATATTGAATAAACAGGCGAGAAGAGAGGCTGTTAAGCCCATAATTATCCCTAATGTGTACTGACTTTCAAAGTGAAAGATAAGCGTAATGCCAAAAACAATTAGCACCCCAATTAAAATATCAAGTTTAGATATTCTAGTCCGGGTAAAAAGCGGTTCCAGAATACCGGTGAATAAGGTTTGTGAAGACAGACAAACTAATGTAACTGAAACAGTTGAAATTTTTATAGCATGGAAAAAGAAGATCCAATGAGTGGCGACCAATATTCCGATGCCAAAGAATTGTAAGAGGTCAATTTTAGGCGCTTTAAAGCCGATATTTCTGTATTTAAGGTAGATTAATAAGGTTAGAGATGCAATAAGTATTCTATACCATACTAATGAAAGTGCCGAAACAGATATTAAAGCGCCAAGAATGGCTGTAAAACCCCAAATTACTACAGTGAAATGAAGTTTTAACAGGTTGTTATTTAGGTGCAATTCGGTAAAGATAATAAGCTAGTGAACCAAAAAAGATATGAGGTATCCATGCCGATATATAAGTTGGAAGACCTCCTTGTACAGAGAAAATGACCGTAAATTGCATAAGAAGAATATACAAGAAGCATAAGCCTATCCCTAATCCTAATGCCAAACCAACCCCTCCGCGTACTTTTTTTGAGGAAAGTGTAACGCCCATTGCGGTAAGTATAAAGACTGAAAGAGGAGTAAGGAGAATGCGATAGCGATCCATTTCGTATTTTGACACATTGCCGGTTCCCCTCATTTTTTCAAATTCAATTGTTTTATTTAACTGGGGGAGTGTTAGTGAACCACGATCATCGTCCTGCTTTTGAAAATCACGAGGACTCAGGTTCATTTTCATATACAGTACATTCCCACTTTCCATGCGTTCTTTTAATCCATCAATATGTCGGATGGTATAGGTATCAATTTTCCATACTTTTTTTACCGAATCCCAAAGAATACGGTTCGACATCAATTTGTAATAGAGCGTGTCGCCTTTGAATTTTTCCAACGAAAATCTATAACCCACATTTTCTCTCACTGTATAGCTCTCTAAATAGGCAAATGTGCCATTGCCTAATTTAAAGTGCTTATTTCTGCCTTTATACTCATAATTCTTTTTGAAATAGGTATGCTCAAAATCAATTTTAGTGCGTGTTGCCGGTGGAATGATGTAAGCATTCGCAACAAAACTGATAATAGCCAGGAAAGCTGCACATAAAAAATAAGGATAAAGAAAGCGCAAATAACTTACACCGCTACTTAAAATAGGAACGATTTCGGTGTTATTGGCCATTTTGGCCGTGAAGAAAATTACGGCAATAAAAATAATCAGTGGACTTAACGAACTGATAATGAATAACAGGAAGTTAATGTAATAATCAAAAATGATTTGTGTAACAGTTGCACTCCCTTTAAGAAAATCATCCAGCTTTTCAGTTAAATCGAAAACGGCAATAATGATTACGAAGATGGCTAGCGTAAAAAAGAAAGTCGATAAAAACTTGTTGATTATATATTCATCCAGTTTGGTGATATTCAATGCAAGTTTAATTTTTTTGATCAGGCTTTTCACAAATGGTACTTATTTAACCTTGATTAACAGAATCGCAAATTTAACAGTTAATATTTAATTACCTTGACGATAAGCCTGTTGTTGACATTTTTCATTTGTCCAGCTTGGTTCGAATGCTTTCCAGTTCTTTCTGTATCTTCAATAATTGATAGTATAATTCATTAAAACCGGCTTTCAGATTATCTACAGATGATGTTATTTTTGTTCTGAACTTCCAGATTTCCATAACGTTATCGTTACTGATTACCTGTGATGAACTCTTTTCATTATCGGAAAGAAGAATAAACTCTCCTGAGCTGTCTAAACAATTTATAAGCCTGCGTAATACGATCTCTTTATTAGTTATTAACACATACAATTGATTGTTTTCAACTTGTTTCTTGTTTTCAAGCCATGAAGCAATGACGATATCGTGCTCAAAAAAGATAGGTTCCATGGCTCGTCCTTGTAATTCAAATGCACGAAACAACTTTTTATCATAGCCGGGAATCGAAATTGAGGGTAAAGTATTCAGGTAGGTTTTATCCTTGTGTTTCTTCAGGTAATTATCATGTTCATCTATGCTGATGAATTTAATACCTGAAATGGATGTTGGTTCTACTTTTTTTGCTATTGGCTCAACAGGAAGAGGAGCTGGTTTTACAACGGATTCTTCAATCTTTACTTCTTTGGTAAAAAGAGGGTTAGATGGAGTTGTTTCAAGTGATTTTTCAAGTTCGATTTCCTTCGAATATTCCGCACCAATGCTAAGCTGAGCGTTAAATATTCGATTCTCAGGGGCTTTGTTTTGAACGGGTTTTTCGACCGGTTTTTCAACAATTTTTGAAGAACTAGGGCTGTTAATGGGTTCAGAAGTCCGATGTCTGAAGATCACATTCAAATCGGCCTTAATATTCGTAAGGAAGAGGATATACTGAATAGGAATAAACTTTTTCTGTCCTGATTCCAGTTGCGAAATATCACGTTGAGATAAGCCAGAACGATCTGCGGCTTGTTTCTGGGTTAATCCTGCTCGTTCCCTTGAATATTTAAATCGATTGGTATCAAATTGAATATTCAAGGGATCTATTGCAGTTATTTTAGTTGGTTTTTGAATAATCAAATTTTGAATATTCAATTCATTCGAAAATAGAATATTCAAATTTATGCCATTGTTATTCAAAAAAAGAATATAAGGAAGCAGAAAAAACTTCTTAATGCCCGATTCTAGCTGCGAAATGTCCCTTTGTGATATTCCTGAGCTATTAGCGGCCTCTTTTTGTGTTAAACCTAATTGCTCCCGGGCAATTCTAAGTCTGTTATATTCAAATTCTGTATTCATATGTTGAATATTCAAAAATTGAAATGAGATTCAATAAATGAATACTCAAATTTATAATCTTTTTCCTAATTCAACAACCATTTTATTCTTCCATTGAATAAATTCACCTTCTATAATCTTCTTACGGGCTTCTTTTACTAACCACAAATAAAAATGCAAATTATGCAATGAGGCAATTTGTGCGCCTAAAAGCTCTTTAGCATGCATTAAATGCCTTAAATAAGCTTTGGTATACACCTGATCTGAATAAAGATCGCTGCTGGCGTCTATAGGGCTAAAATCATTTTTCCACTTTTCGTTGCGAATATTGATTATTCCATTTTTGGTAAACAACATACCATTACGCGCATTACGGGTAGGCATTACGCAATCGAACATATCAATACCAAGGGCAATACATTCCAATAAATTCACCGGTGTTCCCACTCCCATTAAGTAACGCGGCTTATCTTTAGGTAAGATGTTACAAACGATGTCTGTCATCTCGTACATCTCTTCTGCAGGTTCACCTACCGAAAGGCCACCAATAGCGTTCCCTTCACGTTCGAAAGAAGCAATGGTTTCAGCAGATCGAACACGAAGATCTTTATAAGTACTTCCTTGTATAATTGGAAATAGGGTTTGATTATAACCATACAATCCTTCGGTTTTATCGAATTGGTCGCAACAGCGCTTCAGCCAACGGTGAGTCATATCCATTGATTTGCGGGCGTAGCTATAATCACAAGGGTACGGAGCACATTCATCGAAAGCCATAATAATATCAGCACCGATTATTCGCTGTATATCCATTACATTTTCCGGAGTGAATAAATGTTTAGAGCCATCAATATGTGATTTGAAAGTGGCTCCTTCTTCTTTAATCTTTCTAATTTCAGATAAAGAGTAAACCTGGTATCCACCGCTATCGGTAAGAATAGGGCCATCCCAACCGTTAAACTTATGTAATCCTCCGGCCTTTTGAATCGTATCTAATCCGGGGCGCAGGTATAAATGGTAGGTATTACCAAGAATGATCTGTGCTTGTACATCATCTTTCAGTTCACGCTGATGAACTCCCTTCACGGTTCCTGCGGTTCCTACAGGCATGAATATCGGGGTTTGAACCGTTCCGTGGTCAGTTGTTAACTCACCTGCACGAGCCTTGGAACCCTTGTCAGTTGTTAATAATTTAAAATCCATATTTTAAAATAAAATCTTGCAAATATAGGCAAACTAATAGCCCCGACTTTGGTTTATTAATATTTTAACAACAATGTGGTAAGATTAGAAGAAAAGTGTTTTCTTTGAGTTATTATTTTTAACCATGCCAAACCTTTTTACGCCAACATCTATTATTTTATTAACAGTATTGGCAGGCGCCTTTATTGTTAATTGCGCTTATCTTTTCTTTTTATACAAGAAATTTGCGTTTAACTTTCCGGCATCGACTTTTTATGCTGAAAAACAAGAACCCGTAAGTATAGTGCTTTGTGCGCGCAATGAGTCTGAAAATCTACGAAAATTTCTTCCATCACTTTTCAAACAAGATTATCCACAGTTTGAAGTAGTGGTAGTGAATGATTGTTCTTTTGATGATTCGGAAGCAGTGCTTGAAGCCTTTGCTGAGCAGTATTCAAATCTTAAAATTGTCAATCTGGTTGAACATGAAAAATATCGCCATGGTAAAAAATTCGCTTTAACCTTAGGAATTAAAGCAGCCAAGTATGATTTGCTCTTAATGACCGATGCCGATTGTGAACCTGTATCAGAGCATTGGATTGCAAGCATGCAGCGAAACTTTACGAATGAAACAGAAATTGTTCTTGGTTACTCTCCTTATGCAAAAACTAAAGGGTTTTTGAATTCATTTATTCGTTTCGAAACATTCGTTACGGCCCTGAACTATTTTTCATTTGCATTAGTTGGTAAACCATATATGGGAGTGGGACGCAATTTGGCTTATCGCAAAGAATTATTCTTCCGTAATAAGGGCTTTGCTAAGCATATGCATTTACTTTCAGGTGATGATGATTTGTTTGTAAACGAAAATGCAACGAAGGTTAATACAAGGGTAGAGTTTGATAATGTTTCGCAAATGGTGAGTGAGCCTAAAACTACCTTTAAAGAGTATTGGACTCAAAAACGTCGTCACCAAAGTGTGGGTAAATTTTACAAGCCTTATCACAAACGAATGCTGACCATGAGAATCCTGTCTGTACTCTTATTTTATGCTGTACTCATTACAATGATTGTATTAAGAACCAATTTTGAAATTGCACTTAGTTTATTTGGATTATATTTAATATTTTTAACAATAACATACAGGTTTGCCATGAAAAAACTGAATGTCGGCGGCATATGGCCAATGGCATTCTTTTATGAATTGATCCATAATTTGTTTTTGGTGTTCGTTACACTCTTCAAACTATCACCTGCAAAAGTAAAATGGAAATAAACCCGAATTTTTCTACAAATGCCGTAAATGATTTTAATTTGGTCCAGCAAGCTATTGTTGGTGACCAAAAAGCTTACGGTGCATTGATGGCTCGTTATCGTGATTCTATTTTCTTTATGTTACTTAAAATGGTAAATAATAAAGAAGATGCTAATGATTTAACGATTGAAACTTTTGCCAAAGCGTTTCGTAATCTTGAAAAATATCAACCTACCTTTGCTTTTAGTACCTGGTTGTTTAAAATCGCTACGAATAACTGTATTGATTTTCTGAAGAAGAAACGGATCACCACTCTCTCTATTGACGAGCATGTGGATGATGATGATGATTCAAAAAGAACTTTTGATGTTGCTGGGTATACGCCAACTCCTGAAGAAAGTATTATCAGAAAGCAAAAATCAGCATTGTTAAAAAATATAGTAGAAGATTTGCCGGTTCGTTACAAGCGATTGGTTATTCTACGTTATTTTGAAGAATACTCATATGAAGAAATAGCGCGCGAGCTGGACCTACCATTAGGGACTGTAAAAGCACAACTTTTGCGTGCACGCGATCTTCTTTATAACACATTAAGAAACTCAAAAGGCAATATTTAATTGGATATTATTCTTAAATACTTTCCCGACATTACTTCCCTGCAGAAAGAGCAGTTTACTCAATTACAATCGTTATATACGCATTGGAACGAGCAAATCAATGTTATTTCCCGTAAAGATATTGATGAACTGTATGAACGTCATGTTTTGCACTCGTTAGCTATTGCTAAAGTGATTAAATTCAAACCGGGTTCATTAATTCTTGATATTGGAACAGGAGGAGGCTTTCCTGGAATTCCTTTAGCTATTCTTTTTCCAGAATGTCAGTTTCATTTGGTGGATTCAATCGGGAAAAAAATCAAAGTGGTTACTGAAGTAGCCAAAGCTCTTGGTTTAACGAATGTAAAAGCTGAACAAGCACGTGCAGAGCAATTAACCAAGCAATATGATTTTGTTGTATCCCGAGCAGTAACTCGCTTGGCAAATTTCTATCCTTGGGTAAAAGGAAAATTTATCAAAAATTCGGGTAATGATATCAAAAACGGTATTCTTTATTTAAAAGGAGGAGATTTAGAAGAGGAGATTAGTGAAATAGATAAAGAGGTTATTAAATATAAAATTTCTAATTTTTTTAATGAGGAATTTTTTGAAACCAAATATGTTTTGCATATTCCCTGTGCATAAACATCTTACCCCTTGTCGAAACTTTATCAAATTGCCCTAACACTTTTACCTGGAATTGGAAATGTGTCGGCTAAAAACCTGTTAAGCTATTGCGGCAGTGCTGAAGGGATCTTTAAAACTAAAAAATCTCAACTGCTTAAAATACCAGGTATTGGTGAAAAAACAATAGGTGTAATTCTAAATCATAAAGAGTACCTGGTTAGAGCTGAGGAAGAACTGAAGTTTGTTGAACGCTATAAAATCAACATGCTTTTCTTTTCTTCCTCAAGCTATCCTACACGCCTTAAAAATTGTTCAGACGCGCCTATACTCCTTTATTCTAAAGGTAATATCGATTTTAATCGACAGAAAATTATCAATATCGTCGGAACACGAGATGCTACAGCTTATGGAAAGGATATTTGCCGGGAGCTAATTGCTGATCTATCTAAATTTAACCCCATAATAGTTAGCGGATTAGCTTATGGTATTGATATAGCTGCACATAAGGAAGCGTTACGAAATAATTTATCAACAGTAGCAGTGTTAGGGCATGGCTTGGATAAGATATATCCGGGCGGGCATCGATCGGTAGCCGAGAAAATGCTTGAAAATGGGGGACTGCTAACCGAATTCATGTCGCAAACCAAACCGGATCGTGAAAATTTTCCGATGAGAAATCGAATAATTGCAGGTTTGTGCGATGCAACCATTGTAGTAGAAGCAAAGGAGAGTGGCGGAGCATTAATTACTGCTGATTTGGCAAACGGATATAACCGAGATGTTTTCGCATTCCCTGGAAATATTAATGAACCAAGTTCTTCCGGTTGTAATGAATTAATTAAAACAAACAGGGCACAATTAATAACTTCTGCTGCCGATTTGGAGTATTATTTAGCATGGGAAGATAAAAAAGCGAAAAAAACGACACAAAATTTGCTGTTTTTTGACTTTTCAAGTGATGAAAAAATAATATATGACCTTATTTGTGAAAATGGTCCTTTGAGCATCGATGACTTAACGGCAAAAGTTTCAATCTCTCCTGGAAATATTTCAAGATCGCTGCTTAATTTAGAGTTTAATTCATTATTAAAACAGTTACCGGGTAAAATATTTAAAAAATATTCCTAATTACATGTCTTGTTAAGAGTTTAAAGTTGTTTCCAAGTAAACTAACATTCTAAACGATACCGCAGCGGTTTGATAGCATTCGTGTCGCGAAAGGCCAATATTATCATTATTAGCCTCTCGCAATAATTCTCCTGCTTCTTCCGCAACCACTGCAGCTTGCTTGATCAAATCATTGGGGAAGGTTGGATGTTTATCCATGGCATATTTGTAGTGCCTTATAACTCCTTCAATTATTGGAGCTAGTTCTGTTGGTACTTCTATTGTTTTCATGGAGATAGATAATTAATTATTTCAGGGTCTAAATCCTAGCAAATTAACTACCATTTATTTTAGGATGATCACTATTTCTTGGGGTAATCAAGATATGCAGCTTTACCGGCACCTTCACTCACAAGTTTCCAGCTATCTAACTCAAACTCTATTTTAAACACACCACAGGTAGGTAAATTATCTAATTTGTTGTTTGTTAGATAGTTAATAATAAATGTAATGCCGGGGTTATGACCAAAAAGTAATACTACTTCGTGCTTATCATTGATGTGATTTATTACTTTTAAAAGTGTAGCTGTTGATGCTTCATAAATTAGCTTTTCCTCATAAATATTTTTAAAACCGTAATTAAGCGTTTCTGCAAAAGTTTTTGCAGTGGTTAATGCTCGTTTTGCCGGACTGGAAATAATTAAATCAGGATGAACTTTTTTATTTAATAACCTTTCAGCCATTTTAGGGGCATCTTTGAATCCCCGGTCATTTAAGGGGCGGTCAAAATCAGAACCTGTAATTGTTTGATCTGATTTAGCATGGCGTATGAGGTAGAGCGTTTTCATAACATAAAGTTAAAAATCAAATGTAATTTCTCTCATGCATTTAAAGTGACCTTGGGGGCAAGAATCCCGGCCAGCCTTTGAACATGGTCTGCAATTCAAATTATTATTCTCAAAAACAACCGGATTTTTGCAATATGGCCTGAAGCTGATAGGCGAGGTAGTTCCCCAAATTGAATATACTGTATCATGAAAAGCTGCACCGATGTGTGTTAAACCCGTATCATGTCCAAAAACTCTTCCAGCCTGTTTAACCATTGATGCTGACTGACTTATGTTAAGCTTTCCTGAGAAGTTAATAACAGGATGAATCAGAGCATCAGGATTGTTCTTAATTTTCTCCTCATAATAGGCCTGTAATTTATCTCCGGGTTCTATATCTTCTTTTCCCCCAATTAATGCAATTGGTCGATTTATCTTGTTGCATAACTCAACCATTTTATTAAATGGTAAAAGCTTAGTAAATGCACTTCCACCGATTACAAACGCATCATACCCATTTTGTAAAGCAGCCGGTAAATCTGAAAGTTTGATTTCGTTTTCGGGTGATATAAAATAATCCAAACCTTTACCATCATTTCTCACGCCAAGCGATTCAACAGTTTTTAAATAACGTTCCACAACGGGAATGTCAGGAAACACTTTCCATTTAAAATGGATGAATAAAAACCGTCTTACACTCAGTTTTTTATAGGTAAAATGCTTTCCTCCAAGTTTTGATTTAATAAATCGTGTTCGTAGGTTATTATGAAGATCAATTACATAGTCAAATTGCTCTTCTTTAAGTTGTTGTGTGAGCTCTTTTAAATTTTCCTTTGTTAACAAATGAAGTTTGTCAATATATGGGTTGGCCGCCACAATATCTTTAAAAACAGATTTTACAGCAAAATGAAGCTCCACATTTGGTAATTGTTGTTTAACAGCACGAATAACAGGGGTGGTCCAAACAACATCACCGATAGAAGAGAAGCGCAGTATAAGTATTTTGGTTTTTGGAGTCATTAAGGCAAAAATACAATATGAATTAAACTGTTTTAGAGTTTTTTGTTTCTAGTTTATCCAGTACAGCTTCTAATGATAATGCATTAAAACACATTTCTTTGGTCAATCCGGCTTTCTGAGCCACTTTAACTCCATAAAACATATCGTGGAAACCTTCTTTTCGGTGAGCATCAGGATTGATGGAGATCATCACATCTTTGCTGAGGGCATAATTGATCCAACGCCAATCCATATCGAGTCGCAATGGGTTAGCATTCAGTTCAATAATAACATTATTTGCTGCACATGCATCAATAATTAATTTATGATTGATGGGGTAACCGGTACGGGCTAATAATAATCGGCCGGTAGGATGGCCCAAAATAGTTGTAAATGGGTTTTCGATCGCTTTTATTAATCTGGAATTTGCTTTCTCTTCTGTCATTTTTAATTGAGAATGAACCGAGGCTACTACTAAATCAAAACTTGCTAAAATTTCATCGCTATAATCTAAAGAACCATCGTATAAAATATCCGATTCGATGCCTTTAAAAATACGGAAAGGCGCCAGCTCCTTATTTAGGGCGTCAATTTCAGCATGCTGTTTGAAAATTCGTTCTTCCGAAAGCCCATTCGCATAAAAAGCTGATTTTGAATGATCACACATACCCAAGTATTCATAGCCCAATTCTTTGCAATAAGTGGCCATTTCTCGCAAGGAATGAATACCGTCGCTATAAGTACTATGATTGTGTAAGGCTCCTTTTAGATCAGTAAAGCCAATGAGTTGAGGTATTTTATGCTCTTTTGCAAGCTCAATTTCTGATGTTCCTTCTCTGAGTTCGAAGGGTATGTATTGCAATCCTGCAGTTTTATAAATTTCTTCCTGAGATTTGGCTTTAGAAAGATTGTGTCCTTTTAAAAATGGCTGCATCAATTCAAGATGTTTAGGTGAACCTATTGTTTGAAATAAGGTCCACTCAAACTCATCAACAGGGCAGAAGTAAATCTTTATAATGAAATTATCGAAGGTGCCGTTCCATTGTAAATCAGTATTTTCAGTTGTTAGCAGATGCTCATTTTCTGAAATTTTAGCGATGAAATTTGTCGGATTTTTTGTTGCTACAACAAATGCTAATTCTTCAACGATTTCACAGTTTCTTGCAAATTCGCCAGTTTTGGCTATTCTTTCTGCTTGAGCCGAAGCTAAAATTGGTTCTAATCGATTAAGTAATTCTTCCGCCTGGACATAGAGTAATTTACCTACGTTCGACATTGAGAATTCAATAATGCGCTTAATTTCTTCTTGAGTTTTTAATCCAAAACCTTTGGCTTCAATTAATCGGTTTTCATTGCAAGCATAATAGAGTTCTCCAATGGTTTCAATTTCAAGCTGTTTCCAGATAATCTGAATTTTTTTAGGTCCAATGCCCTTGATGTTCAACATAGAAACTACCCCTTCAGGAGTAAGCTGTAATAATTGAACCAATTCTTCAATACGTCCGGTGGTATTCAGTTCATGTACTTTTTGAGCTATGCTCTTTCCAATGCCGTCTACTTTTTCAAGTGCAGCCAGATCTAGACCTGAAATTTTAACAGCTGATTTATCGATTTTAAAAGCTGCGTTGGCTACTGATTTTATTTTGAACGAATTCTCTTCGTGAAGTTCCATCAATTGCGAAAGCAAACGGAGCGTTCGGGCAATTTGCTTGTTTTCCATGGGTCAATATTAGTAATAAAAAAGGCATGTCACAATTGCGCATGCCTCTTATTAATGAGAATTTCAGTATATTAAACTAAACTTGCATTCATAGTTATATTTGTACTTAATAGTTTTGAAATTGGACAGTTTGCTTTTGCTGCCTCAGCTATTTCAGCAAATTTTTCGGCAGTTAATCCCGGAACTTTAGCCGTTACATCCAAATGACTTTCAGTAATCACTCCATTTTCAAAAGTGATGTTGCAAACAGTGGTAATATCGTCGGCAGTAAAACCTGCTTCATTTAAATCAAAGCTAAGCTTCATGCTGAAACATCCTGAATGAGCAGCTGCCACTAACTCCTCGGGGTTGGTGCCAATACCATCAGCAAAGCGGCTATTGAATGAGTATTGAGTTTTGTTTAATACTCCTGATTGAGTTGATAGAGTTCCTGTTCCTTCTTTTCCGGAACCTTTCCAATTTGCTGTTGATGCGCGTTTCATATGTGAAGTTTTTTTATTGAAATTTAAGTTATATAATTTTTAAACTAAAATGTAATAAAAACAAAGAAGCCGAACAAGTGCGTCCGGCTTCTTTGTTTTATATGTTGAAATCTCTATTGAATTGAAAGCTCATAAGGCATGCGTGCCTGAATTCCTGATAACGTAGTGATTTTTTTCAGTTTTTCATAAATTTTGTAATTGTCACCTAATTCTTTTTCCACAAAATAACTCTTGATTGTGCCACTTAAACCACCAAGAAAACTGTCTAAGATCGACTTTTGTGATGGGTAGTTAACGATTTTATAATCTTTGATTTTAGCTAAAGCAGCAGCTTCTTTTACAGCATCATTTACTCCTCCCAAGTTATCAACTAATCCATTTTTCAGCGCTTCTCTTCCTGTCCATACGCGGCCTTGTCCGATGCTATCTACTTCCACTTTGGTTTTCTTACGTCCTGCAGCAACTCGGCTTATGAAAATATCATAAGTACGGTTTACTCCATTTTGAATGATCAGTTTTTCAGACTCGCTTAAAGGGTGACTAATTCCGCCCATATCAGCATATTCACCGGTTTTAACAACATCAAAAGTTATTCCCAGCTTATTATTAAAAAACTTCTGAGCATTTGGAATGATGCCGAACACACCAATTGAACCAGTGATGGTATTGGGTTGAGCAAAAATCTTATCTGCTGCACATGAAATATAATAACCTCCCGAAGCAGCAACATCGCCCATAGAAACTACCACAGGTTTTGCTTTTTTAGCCAGCATAACTTCTCTCCAAATTACATCGGAAGCTAAAGCACTTCCTCCAGGAGAGTTCACTCTTAAAACAATGGCTTTAATGTGTTTATCTTCACGAGCTTCTCGTATTGCTTTTGAAAGTCGTTCAGAGCCAATATTATGATCGTCTCCTTCTCCACTATTGATATCTCCGGAGGCATAAACCATCGCAATTCGATTTGTACTGCTACTCTCCGTAGATAAGGATGAGGCTACATTTTTATACTTTTTAATTGGAATAAAGCTTAAATCTTCATCGATTGCTGTATTCGTTTTAGTTCTTAGATCAGCCAGTACTTCATCTTCATATTTTAATGCGTCAACCATTTTATAATTTAAAGCATCCTCAGGTTGTTGAATCTGGAGTCTGTTGGCAATATTGAATAATGAATCTTTAGGAATTTCACGGGCTTCACCAATTTTTGTTAAGAAATGACTGTATAAAGAACCTAAAAAGTCTGTTACTTGCATGCGGTTGGCCTCACTCATTTTGTCCAGAACAAAAGGTTCTACAAAACTTTTATAGGTACCAACTCGAATTACTTGCGGTTCTATTTCCAATTTTTCTAGAGCACCTTTAAAAAACATATTTTCAGAAGCAAAGCCTTTAAATTCTAAAGCTCCTTGAGGGTATAAATAGATTTTATTGGCTACAGTTGCCAAATAATATGCTTTTTGACTATACACTTCACTATAAGCAATAACAAATTTGCCTGATTTTTTAAAATCAATTAAAGCGTTTCTTATTTCTTCTGTATTGGCAAACCCAGTTTGAACTCCAGTTAAATTCAGGTATATCCCTTTAATCTTGGCATCAGTTTTTGCTTTTTTGATGCTTTCCAATATATCATTTAATCCTAAACCATTGTTTGATTGAAAACCATCATAATGATAATCAGAAAATGGATCGGCGGGAGTGCGCTCATAAACCGGATAATCAAGATTTATAGAAAGAATAGAATTCTCACTTATCTTAACCGGCTTTTCTGAATTTGCAGAACCCACAATGCCTACAATTATTGCAAATAAAAGGATAGAGGCAATAACCAATGTTAGAAATGTACCTAACATGGAGGCAAAAACGAACTTGAAAAATTGGGCCATAAATACTATTGTTGAAGTTTTTCTGAACGAAACTAAATTAAAATAGTTTCTTTATTTGTTATAAATGAAGAAAATTAGTTTTTTAATAGCTCAAATTTAGCTAAATGCAATGATACTAAATTATTATTGCTAAAATTGCTTGCAAATCAAATTTTCAAAGTAACAAATGAGTGATTTTTACTTGCTTTTAGGTGGTAATTTGGGTAACAGGGAAGGAAATTTAAAGAAAGCAATTGATTTATTGGAAGAACGAATTGGGGTAATTTCGAAACGATCTTCCATTTATGAAACTGCTGCCTGGGGTAAGGAAGATCAACCGAGTTTTTTGAACCAAGCCGTTTGTATCCAAATACAGGCAGATCCTGAAAATATACTTTATAAAGTATTACACATCGAGACTGATTTGGGTCGTGAACGTTTTGAACATTGGGGCTCAAGAGTAATAGATATTGATTTACTCATTGCCGACGATCTAATTATTAATACGCAGCGGTTAACACTCCCGCATCCTCAATTGCAAAATCGACGATTTGCATTAATTCCCTTACAAGAAATTGCGCCAGATTTAATACACCCTGTTTTTCATAAATCGGTTAAAGATTTACTGGTTGAATGCCCTGATAAATTAGAAGTAAAGAAATTTCAAGAGAGATAAAGTCAATTTTAGTAAAAAAGAGAAAGGATCGCAATTCTGCGATCCTTTCTCTTTTTTAAATTTTTTTCAATTATGCTAAATGGAGGGTGAAAATATATTGCTCCATAATTAGGTTAGCCAATAATTTTTTACAAGCTGTATCCACTTTATCATGAGCAGCTTGTTCATTTTCAGCAGTAACTTCTAATGTAATATGCTTGCCAATACGTACATTTTGAATTTCGCTTAAACCCAGATTTTTCATGCTTCCTGTAACAGCTTTTCCTTGAGGATCAAGAATTTCTTTAAGCGGCATTACGTCTATTTCGGCGATAAATTTCATTGTTCTATGTTTTTTATGTTGAAGAAAACTTATTATAAACCCCTATGCTAAAATTTTGAATTGAACTATCGAAAGAATGATGTACAAAAGTATTGCAATCGGAATGGCGGCAAATTTAAATAAAATGATCAATACTGCAGAACCAATGATGAAAATGTATCGCAGTTTATTGTTATTCCAACTAAAATCTTTGAATTTGATAGCAATGAACGGTAATTCACAAACCAACAAAAAGCATGAGATAGGTATTAATACCAATATTATGTAAGGCCACCATGTAATTAGTGAAGGAAATAGTGGTATTATATGTGGAATAGCTACGATCAACATGGTATTGGCAGGAGTATTCAATCCGATGAACATATCACCTTGACGCTCATCGATGTTAAATTTCGCTAAACGTAAAGCCGAGAAAACGGTTATTAAAAAGGCTGGAATTGTCCAGAGAAAAAAATCGGATCCAAGCATGTCTATCAGTAATTTGTAAAGCATTGCTCCTGGTACTGCTCCAAAACTGATTACATCTGCTAAAGAATCCAACTCTTTACCCATAGGTGAGTAAGCTTTTAATAATCGAGCTGCAAATCCATCAAAAAAGTCAAAAAAACCTGAAAGCACCACAAAATAGGAAGCAGTAATCAATTCGCCTTTAAAAATTAAGACCAATGCTATACAGCCTGAAAATAGGTTTAAACAGGTTAGAAGGTTAGGAATGTGTTTTTTCATATAAAATCCAGATATGAGTATTGAGAGGCGAGAATTGAGAGAACTTAGTTCAAACGCGTAACGATAGATTTTTAACGTGTAAATATCTCAATCCTCGATGCAAAAATCTCAATTCTATTTATCCGTTCATTGAAATTAAGAATTCCTCATTTGACTTGGTTCCTTTCATCTGGCTTAATAAGAATTCCATTGATTCTTGAGAATTCATGTCAGCAAGGTGATTTCTAAGAATCCAAACACGTTGTAAAGTGTCTTTATCGAGTAGCAAGTCTTCACGGCGAGTACTTGAAGCTGTAAGATCAATTGCAGGATAAATACGTCTGTTTGATAGTTTACGATCCAATTGAAGTTCCATATTACCTGTACCTTTAAATTCTTCAAAGATTACCTCGTCCATTTTTGAACCTGTTTCCGTTAAAGCAGTAGCGATGATTGTTAATGAACCACCGTTCTCAATTTTACGGGCCGCACCAAAGAAGCGTTTGGGTTTATGTAAAGCATTGGCGTCAACACCACCTGATAAAATCTTCCCTGAGGCCGGTTGTACTGTGTTATATGCACGCGCCAAACGAGTGATGGAATCGAGAAGAATAACCACATCATGACCGCATTCGACCATACGTTTCGCCTTTTCTAAAACGATGTTAGCAATTTTTACATGACGCTCAGCGGGTTCATCAAATGTCGAAGAAACCACTTCGGCGCGAACGCTGCGCGCCATATCGGTAACCTCTTCCGGCCGCTCATCAATCAAAAGGATGATTAAATATACTTCAGGGTGATTGGCTGCAATTGCGTTGGCAACGTCCTTTAATAAGGTAGTTTTACCGGTTTTAGGTTGAGCTACAATCATTCCACGCTGGCCTTTACCAATCGGCGTGAACATATCCATAATACGGGTAGAGTAGTCACCAATTTTAGTAAACAGGTTTAAACGCTCATGCGGGAAAAGAGGAGTGAGGTAGTCAAACGGAACACGGTCACGAACTTCTGCCGGAACACGTCCGTTGATCGACTCAACGCGAACCAAAGGGAAATATTTTTCGCCTTCTTTTGGTGGGCGAATACTGCCACGCACGGTATCACCGGTTTTTAAACCAAACAGTTTTATCTGTGATTGTGATACATAAATATCATCAGGAGAAGTTAAATAGTTATAATCAGCCGAACGAAGAAATCCATAGCCATCAGGCATAATTTCAAGCACACCCTCATTTACAATTACGTTCTCAAAATCAACAGTTGCTAATGCACTTGGTTCTGAAGGAGTTCTGGAATGTGGTTGATTGGGATTACGAAGATTTCGTGGGTTTTCAGGCATTTTTCTTCTAACCGGAGGAGCTTCTCTTTCAATTTCAGCAACTGGGCTTTCTGCAGCAATTGGTTTCGCAGAAGGGGCGACGCTTTCAGGAGGTGTTGGTTGAGTTGATTTTTCAGACTCTTTCTCAACCTTTTTCGTGATGCGTTTACGTTTTGAAGCCTCTTTGGGTTCATCAAAATCCACCTCCATGTCATTGGTTTCTTCTACTGGTTGAACAGGAGTACTTTCTGATATACCGGTTATAGCCTGTTTGTCAAGAATTTTATAAATTAGTTCCTGTTTTTTCAGTTCATCGTAATCAGAAACCTCAAGATTCTTTGCGATCTCCCTAAGCTCCGATACGAGCTTATCGTTCAGTTCAATAATATCGTACATTAACAAATATTTTTTGGAATCAGTTTGAATAGTTTTCCTCGAAAGAAAAATAAATTAAATAGTTAGTGGTTGATTTTCAAGCAATAAGAATAGTTGATTTTTTCCTTGGTAACAAGGCGAAAAGAGATATCATTGCAATAGTAGATAATAAAATCTATTTATCAAATTTTTTTATCAAAATATTTTAAGCTTAAATAAGTTACCTTTGCGCAAATTTTTGAATTATGAACAGAACACAACTGTTTGAGAATATTAAAGTCCGCAAATCGTTTTTATGCGTGGGATTGGATACGGATATTACTAAAATTCCTAAGCATTTATTGAAATTCGATAACCCGGTTCTGGAGTTTAATCGACAAATAATTGAAGCAACCAGCGAATTTTGTGTGGCCTATAAACCCAATATCGCTTTTTATGAAAGTAATGGCGTTAAAGGCTGGCAAACCTTGCAAAGTACAATGGATCTTATATCTTCTGATCATTTTACAATTGCTGATGCTAAACGAGGGGATATAGGAAACACTTCGGCAATGTATGCCAGGGCATTTTTTAAAAAAGAAGAATCAGGTTTTAATTTCGATTCAGTAACCGTAGCACCGTATATGGGAGCTGATAGTGTTACTCCATTTCTTGAGTTCAAGAATAAATGGGTAATCTTATTAGCATTAACCTCCAATGAAGGAAGTAAAGATTTTCAGTTCATTAAAGATACTGCTGGTGAACCGTTATATGAGAAAGTATTAAAAAACTCACAAAATTGGGGCAATGCTGATCAGTTGATGTTTGTAGTTGGAGCCACTCGCGCAGATGAGCTTACCAATATTCGCAGATTGGCACCTGATAATTTTTTATTGGTACCGGGCGTGGGTGCACAAGGTGGAAGTTTACAAGAGGTGGCTAAATATGGAATGAATAAACAATGTGGTTTATTAGTGAATTCTTCCAGGGCTATTATTTATGCATCTAATGGTGAAGATTTTGCTGAACGTGCATACGATGAAGCCAAAAAGGTTCAGCAGGAAATGTCGATGCTATTGGACAAGTATTTAAGTTAAGGCAAGTTTAGCAGTAAAAGCACAAAGTGTAAAGTTGAAAGTAAATAATGCTTTTGGCTTTACACTTTGTGCTTTTAGGATAATTTTCTATTTTCAGTTAACACTTACTCTACCTAGGTTATGACTGAAGAATTTCTCCATTTTGTATGGAAGTACAAGCTTTTTGAGCTGAATGACCTGTGTACAAATAATCACGAAAAAATTGAAATCATTCATTCGGGCTATCACAATGCTGATGCCGGTCCAGACTTTCTTGATGCCCGGTTGCGAATAGGAGATACACTTTGGGCTGGAAATATAGAAATCCATAAGTGTTCATCCGACTGGCTAAAACATGGCCATTCTACGGATCGCTCTTATGATAGCACCATTTTACATGTGGTTTTTGAAGATGATGTACACATACAGTTGACGAATGGCGTGCATCTGCCTACATTAGAATTGAAAAATAAAATTGGAACCGGCTTATTAAGTAAATATTCAGGCCTTTCAGAAACTGTGCATGAAATTCCATGTTCGTCCTTATTAAAATCTGTCGATCCATTTTTAATTCATACCTGGTTGAATAGGTTAGTGGTTGAGCGTTTGGAAACCAAAATTCAGTTATTAGACGATGAGTTGGAAAGAAATAAGGGTGATTGGGAGGAAACTTTTTACAGGTTCATGGCAGCTGCTTTTGGTTTTAAGATTAATGCTGATCCATTTATTCAGTTAGCACGCTCAATTCCACATAATTTATATGCAAAACATAAAAATAGCCATTTTCAGATTGAAGCATTATTATTTGGCCAAGCTGGCTTTTTAAATGAGCAATTAAAAGATGCATATGCTCAAAGACTTCACAAGGAATACAAATTTTTAGCTCATAAAAATGGCCTTAAACCACTCGAAAAGTATGTATGGAAGTTTTTAAGATTAAGACCGGCTAATTTTCCAACCATTCGAATTGCTCAGTTCGCTGATTTAATATATAAATCCAATCATTTGTTTTCTAAAATTTTAGATACAGAAAATGCAAAAAAAATAAAGCAATTAATGGAAGTGGAAGCGAGTGAATATTGGAATGAACACTACCATTTTGATAAAAAATCAAAATGGTCGGTAAAGAAAATTGGAAATGCAGGAATAGACTTGATACTAATTAATGTTATAGTTCCGTTCTTATTTCTCTACGGGAAGCAAAAAAATGTACCATCATATATGGATAGAGCTTTAAATTTGCTTGAATTTCTTCCAACTGAAAATAATAAGGTTACAAAACTTTATACTGAACTAGGAATTAAAAGTGAAAATGCATTACAGTCGCAGGCTTTAATCGAGCTCAAAAAATTCTATTGTGATAGAAAAAAATGCTTAAATTGTAGTATAGGAGTTAAAATTTTAAAATAATGTTTCAACGAATCATTTGTTATTTTGAGCACCGCTCATTTGGAGTATGTAGTTATTTGGCTGATAGATTCAATGTTTCATTATCAAAATTACGCTTGTTTTTTATTTACTCCTCTTTTCTAGCCGTGGGTTTTCCTATTATATTCTATCTACTCGCTGCAATTGTGCTTGATATTCGTCGGTATTTCAAATTCAATAGGCGAACTAATTTTTGGGAGAATTAGTTTTAGGCTAAAATATCGCTTAGTAAGTGATGAAACTGTTTTTCTTTGGCCATGTCCAAAGGAGTTCTGCCATCTTCCATGGTAGCATATTTTTCAGCTCCAGCCTGCAAAAGCATATCAACAATTTTTCTATTTCCACTATGAGCTGCTGAATGTAGGGGAGTAACTCCATTCATTTGTTTAACATTTACATTTGCTTTATGGAGGATAAGGAGTTGCGTTACTTCACAATTTTGACTTGCAACTGCCGAATGGATAGGAGCCACCTTAAAATCATTTTGAGATGCCATATTAATATTGGCACCATTTTCTATTAATAATTTGGCCGTATCAAAACAATCAAAAAAACAAGCAAGTCCTAAGGGAGTAAATCCATCAGGAGAAAAAGAATTTACAGCTTTGGGTTCACAATCTAATAATTCATCCAACAAGCCGGTTTCATTTAATGCAGAAGCTTCATGAATATTTAATTGTTTACGACCTCTCAGCAGTAATTTAATGAGTTCGATATTGCGGTGATAGACAGCCAACATCAAGATAGAAATGCCATTCTGAGTTCTGGTTTCTACAAGAGTGGGTTGGTCTATAAGTAGCTCTTGAACACGCGCATTCCGGCATGATTCGATAGCTTCAATGAGTTCGAGTGAGCGTTCCATAGAATATTAAAATTATTCATAATGTTCTAAAAATAAAAGAGTTGTGTGTAAAATGCACAACTCTTTTTAATTTAATTTCGATAATTATTTTTTAAGCTAATTCTCCATGTAATTCTGCTACAGTTGTTCCTGTTTTATTGTTTAATACGAATTTGTTTTCGGCGGATACAATCACATTTACATCCGAGCGATTGATCCAGGAAGAATTGCGGAGTTCACCGAAGGATATAGAGCCAACAATATAGCCTGAATCAGCATTTGTATAAGTTTCTTTTATATTAGAAAACAGGGAAAGATCAATGCTTTTTCGTGTGCTATATCTAACATACACTTCGATTTGAAAATCATTACTGATTTCAAGTTTATTTCGATTGTACTTTTTGTATTCGTATTTATAGTTATAGGTTAAAGCGGAAATGTCAGAAAGAACTGCTGATCCTGTTGGATTGCTTCCTGCACCTTTGCCTGCAAAGAATTGATACTCCGTGAATGCGCTTTCAACTAAAATGCCATTGTATTCATTTTCAATCGCAGAGAGTTTGTTTTCGGGTTTAACAAAACGCGGTAAAACTCCTGCAATGATTTTATCTTCCAACCTTCTACAAAAGGCTACCAGTTTTATTTTATAACCTTTCTCTTTGGCATAATTAATATCGAAAGTTGAAAGGTTTTGAATACCATAATTAAATATCTCCTCTGGATTTACAAACAGTCCGAAAGTATGTGCCAAAATGATGCAAAGTTTATATTTAGGATCAAAAGCTTGTACATCAAGAGTTGGATCTGTTTCTGCAAAACCTGCATCCTGAGCCTGGCGAAGTGCTGTATCAAAGTCGAGGTTTTCTTTAAATATCTTGGTAAGAATATAATTAGTTGAACCATTAAAGATACCTTCAACTGCTCCTAATAAGTCGTTATCATAATATTCTTCCAGGTTACGAATAATAGGAATACTGGCGCAGGCAGATGCTTCGTATAACAAGGGTACGTTAAATTCTTGTTGAAGCGAATGCAGTTCAGCGAAATTGTCGGCAATCATTTTTTTATTTGCTGAAACTACCGCTTTACCGCTTTTTAATGCTGATTTAACAATCTCAAAAGCAGCTGCAGGATCATCAATCATTTCAACAATAACGTTTATTTCGCTATTGTTTAGCAGCTCATTTTTATCAAGAGTAAAGTAATGATCAGGCAACGAACGTGATTTTGATCCATTCTTCACACAAATTTTTATTATTTCAGCTTTTATACCTTCCGTTTGGTTTAATACATTGTATAAACCTTGGCCCACACAGCCAAATCCAAATAATCCCAGTTTAATTTTTGTACTCATATTCAGTTATCCGTTAAATTTAATAGAAAATCAATACTACACCGAATAAAGAACATAAGGGCTCATAACCTGAGGTTTGCTTTCTTTATTCTGGTTTTTTGATTCTTTCCTTTCAATAGACTACCAGAAAAACGGGGGAGATGGGCATAAAAAAACCTCTTCCATTATCAGAAGAGGTTTGAAAATATCTTGATTAAGAATAATGACAACTCAACTGACTTATCTTTAGGTGTATAAACACCACAGGAGTTAGCACCTTTTTCAATGAAATGGTTGCTAAGACGTCATCGGGCCTGTCCCTCAGTCTTTCTGGATAAGTGATTGTAAAGAACTAATTAGGTACAAAGAAAGTAAATTTTTTTGAATGCCTTCAAAAAAAAAATAAAAAAGAGACCATCCTTTTGAGACAGTCTCTATACTGTATGCAACCTTAATCTTTTTCTTTAACAGCAGTTCGGAACAGTACAATACCCATGATTACAAAGATTGCGAAACCAAGCAATTGATATCCGCCAGTTCCTAATGAATTCGTAAGGCCATTTTCCCAACTGATCTTTCCCATGCTTTCTCCGTAAAATGCAAGGGCAAAAGCAATCAATACACCAGCCAGGGCGCCACCAGCTACTAAACCGGTTGCAAACAAGCTTCCTTTTCCTAATTCTTCATCTTCATGCTTATGTTCTTTTTTCAGTCTCCAATCCACTAAACCTTTAATTGCACCTCCTGCAAATATGGGAAGTGTAGTTGAAAGCGGGAGATAAGCTCCAACAGCAAACGAAAGTGATGAAATACCACAGAGTTCCATGGTCACCGATAAGAATACCCCTACCAATACAAATTGCCAATCGAGGTTGAACGATAGCAACCCTTTGATTAGGGTAGCCATTAAGGTTCCTTGAGGTGCAGGGTAAGCATCACTACCAATAGCGTGGGAGATACCTTGATTCAACATGGCCTGAGTTGGCGTATCAAGAATTTTGATTGTTATACCAATGATAATAGCTGAAACAATTGCTCCAACGAATAAAGCCAATTGCTGATATTTAGGCGTAGCGCCTACGATAAAACCCGTTTTTAAATCTTGTGAAGTAGCACCTGCATTCGCAGCTGCAATACAGATCATTGCTCCAACTACTAGTGCCATTGGTTCAAACATTTTGCCGGTCCAACCTACACTTACAAATACTAGGCACGTGCCCATTAGAGTGGCGATTGTCATGCCTGAAATAGGATTTGAACTTGATCCGATGAGGCCAACGATTCGACTTGATACTGTAACAAAGAAAAATCCGAATACAATTACCAAAACTCCGATAAGGAATTTGTTTAGAATTGAATCACCCGGAATCTGAGGAAGAAACATCATCAACAATACCAATGCGATACAGCCGGTAATTACAATTTTAAATGAAAGGTCGCGATCGGTACGCGAAGTGTTGGCTTCGGTTTGACCTTCTTTTAACGATTCGATACTTTCTTTAAATGAACTTATTATGGTAGGAATAGTCTTAATTAAGGTTATGAAACCTCCCGCCGCTACAGCTCCTGCACCTATCTGACGAACGTAGGCACGGTAAACAGCAGCAGCGGTATCCGTAAATGTTTGAGTTACCGGATTCCATCCACCAGGTCCACCGGAAGTGGCCAAATCTTTAAGGTTACCTAATTTTACTAATTGAGTTGCGATTGTTTCTGCAGGAACTAATGACGCCAGTAAGGGAATTAAACCTAACCAAGCCAATACGCCACCGGCTACCAACACGCCCGCTATGCGTGGACCGATAATATAGCCTACACCCATGTATTCGGGAGTAATTTCTCCGTTTAAAGTAGCTGAGGGGAAAAACTTGTTACTTTGTTTGGTTGCCCAAGTAGGCGTTTCAGCAATGAGATGGAAAACCTTTTGGCAAATTGCATAAAGAAACGCAAAGCTTAATCCCTGGTAAGCTGTTTTGGCAAAATCACCGCCTTTTTCGCCGGCAATCAAAACCGAAGCACAAGCCGTTCCTTCAGGATAGGGTAGGTTTTGGTGTTCTTTAACAATTAATGAGCGACGCAATGGAACCATCATTAATGTTCCCAGCATACCACCAAAGGCTGCTAAAGTAAAAATTGTCCAGTATGTGAAATAATCTGTACCAATACTTTTTCCATCTGTACCGGTTGTTAGAAACAAAAAGCCCGGTAAGGTAAATACAACTCCAGCAGCTATTGATTCACCTGCCGAACCGGTAGTTTGAATAATGTTGTTCTCAAGGATAGTAGTTTTAAAAAATTTACGACCCAATGAAATGGCAAGTACAGCAATTGGAATAGAAGCTGAAACGGTTAATCCTGCCTTTAATGCTAGGTAAACTGTAGCTGCCCCGAAAATAATTCCGAAAACAGCACCCAGGATAATTGATTTAAACGTAAACTCTGCTACCTGCCTATCGGGCGAGATATAAGGTTTAAATTGTTTGCTTGTAGGTGTTGATATAATAGTTTCCTCCATGACGTGTTGATTACAAGTGTTTTATTTTTTAACGCCAGATTCCTAAAATAATACCTGCAACTGATAAACCTACCGTATGATACCCTAAGTCAATGTAGTAGAGTTCGCGTGGGCGGCATGCAAATAATGAATTGATCAGTGATGAGGTTCCAACGAAAGCTACCGCCATTAATAAACCGGCTTCAAGACCCTCAATAACACTATTGGCTCCTAAGAGTTTTATTACTCCTGAAAGCACGATAACCGAAATAGCAATAGAAATAAATGTACTAATGTAAATTGATGGATTCGCTCCCGCTCGCAACTCTTCTTTTGTTTTTCCAATAGCCTGTACCCACTTATTGGCAAATAAAGCAGGGGAATACCAAATCGCACCAAGCATGAAATATGCAGCTGAAGCCACCAATACAGCCCAAAGATTAAATTGTGAAAAGAAATTTGTTAACATGATATTTTGTTTAGGTTGAATATGAGTTTCGTAAAGATATTTAAATCTTCATATTTGCAAAATATGATATGAGAATTGGAAGAAGAGGTCCAATATTATATCACATCTTAAAACTTAAATCTAAATATGAATAAAGCAGTTTTCCTTGATCGTGACGGTGTATTAAATAAAGAACTAGGTGATTATGTGTGTACATTAGCTGATTTTCAAGTGCTTGAACATAATTACGAACCCTTAAAACAATTGCATGATGCTGGTTATTTACTCATCGTAGTTACTAATCAAGGTGGGTTGGCCAAAGGTTGGTACACCGAAGCTACTTTACAAAGTATGCATACTGAATTAAGAAGACAATTTGCCATGCACGGAGTAGAATTTGCCGAAATTTATTATTGTAATCATCATCCTGAGTATACCGGAAATTGTTTTTGTCGCAAGCCGGGCTCTTTGCTGCTCGAAAAGGCAATTGCCCGATTCAATATTGATAAAAATAAAGCTTGTTTTATTGGAGATCGCGAACGTGATGTAGAGGCAGGAGAGAAGGCGGGCATAAAAGGTATTTTAATTGATAGTGATCAACCTCTCTCAGAAGTACTGCATTTAGTTCCGGGCTTTTCAGTATAAGTATGTCGAATAAAAACTTCCTGCGTCCATTATTAGGAAAGCTAGGTTTAATAATCGTTATTCAGTGGTTTGTTAGCTCATCTGAACGAGTTGAACAATGGTATTCTTTAGGAATTTATCCATATATCTCTCTCACTGCCCGTACCATTACCGGCTGGCTTCCGATTAGTCTTGGCGACTTCGTTTATGCTGCCTTTGTAATTGCTGTAATACTCTTTTTGTACAAAACGATACAGCATTTGATTAATCCGGTGAACAACGATACACGCAGCCAGATTGTGCTTCGTTTTCTTGTTAAAACGATTAATTTTTTCTTTGGAGCCTATATTTGCTTTATGCTCTTATGGGGAATAAATTATTATCGGAAGCCATTTGCTGAAAGAATGAATTTAAGGCTAAAGGATTTTGAAATCCCGGAATTATCAAACCTCGCCTCGAAACTTGTTGATAGCGTTAATTACTATCATGATCAACTAGTTCAAAATGATACGATTCAATACAAATCAGAGCTAAAGAATAAGGATCTTTTTAAAGTAACGGAAGAAAACTATGTTGATAGTAAGCTCTATAATTTTGAGTATTTTTCAACAAAAAAATCGTTTTTTAGCAATTGGATGAGTTATGCCGGTATTTCAGGTTATTACAATCCTTTTACAGGCGAGGCTCAGGTTAACACATTAATACCTCAAAACTTTCAACCCTTCACTATTAGTCATGAGTTAGCTCACCAAACAGGAGCTGGGGCCGAAGAAGAAGCTAACTTTATTGGCTTTTTGGCAGCAGTGAAATCAAAAAATAACTTTTCAAAATACTCTGCATTCTTGGAAGCTTTTGCGTATGTAAACTCGGCTCTAGGTTATAGAGATAAAGAACTCTCCAAAATGATGGTAGAGCGATTACATAAAGGTGTTCGAAAAGACTTGAAAGAATACAAGCAATTTATAATTGCTCATCAAAATGCTATTGAACCCTATATTTCATGGTACTACGACATTTTTCTTAAAGGCAATAACCAGCCCAAAGGAATTAAAAGCTACAACGATTTTGTGGGTTTAATTATGGCTTATTACGCTCAATAATTTTAGTGTTTCATTATAGTAATGATTTGAGTATAAATAATTGAAAATCATATATTTATGGTATATTTATTGTTTCTTTTTTTGAAATAATAAATTGAAAATGAAAGCTCATTTGCACATCAGTAAAATTGGTCTCTTAGTCAGGGGCTTTACTGCAGTCTTTATTATCGGATTAGCAATCAAATTGTTTTCTGTAATGCTCGGAAGTCATAATGAATTCGCTGATAAGCTTGGAACAATTGGCCTTTATATTTTTATTGCAGGGGCTGCTGGCTTAATGCTTATTATGATATTTCATGCAATCATCGGTCAGGGCAAAGATTGGACAGATATGGATAAATAATTATACATCTATCTATGAATCCGACAAAAAATAAAGGCGACCAAGTAGATCGCCTTTATTTTTTGTATATTTTTAAAAAAAACTATTTAGCTGGAACTAAATCTGCAGCTTTAGCATGATCGGCAAGGAACTGAGCCAAACCAGAATCAGTTAATGGGTGTTTTAACAATGCAAGAATTGCTGATAGTGGACCTGTCATAACATCGGCACCAATTTTAGCACAGCTAATAATGTGCATAGGATGACGAACAGATGCAGCTAAGATTTCAGTTTCGTAACCGTAGTTATCAAAAATAATACGGATATCTTCAATTAGCTGCGTACCATCAGTTGAAATATCATCTAATCTGCCCACAAATGGAGAAACATAAGTTGCACCTGCTTTGGCAGCTAATAAAGCCTGACCGGCAGAGAAAATCAAAGTACAATTTGTACGAATACCTTTTTTAGAAAAGTATTTCAATGCTTTAATTCCATCTTTGATCATAGGGATCTTAACAACGATCTTTTTATCAATAGCTGCTAATTTCTCGCCTTCAGCGATCATACCTTCATAATCAGTAGAAATTACTTCTGCACTTACTTTATCGTCAACGATATCGCAAATTGCTTTGTAATGTGCCATTACATTTTCTTCGCCTGTAATACCTTCTTTAGCCATCAATGTAGGATTGGTGGTAACACCATCTAAAATGCCTAAATCTTGAGCTTCTTTGATTTGTGCCAGGTTGGCCGTGTCTATGAAAAACTTCATTATTTTATTGAGATATGAGATTTGCGTGTTGAGATTCGCGATTTTACTAATTGATTGGTTTGTAATGTAACCGAGAAAAAATAAAAAATGGGCAAGCCCCTTATATCGCACCGCTACAACCATCTACCCTTGCTTCCTTCCGAACCTGGGGGAGTTCAATGGGAGCTGGTCGTATAAGACTTACCCGTCACAAAAGTACGTTTTTTTGTGATTTTTGCTAATCTAAATTAAAAAAAATAAAAATTTGTTGTAACTTGATTGGTTGTGAGGTTTTTATCTAGTGAAAACGAAACTGTAAATTATTCATTTTAAACTCGTGTAACTTATTTTTCCGACGGATTTTTCTTTTGAGCGATCAATTTTTCGAGGGTTTTCTGAATTCGATCAACACGCGTTTTATCTTGTTTAGCAGTTAACACCCAAAGCACATACTCTTTTTGGTTCGAATAAGATAGTTTCTCATAGAAATCAAGGGACAAAGCTTGTTGCTCCATGGCTGATTTTAAATCGGGTGGGAGGGTAATGATTTTATTGTGTACATCAACAAATTCATAATAATCATTTTTAGGAATTTCTGAATTGCAGACGTCCGATTTTTTAACCAATTCTTTAGGGCGAAACCTTAATGCAGTCCAGGTATCATTAAAAGCAGCAGCAGCAACCGTTCTCAATCCATATTTGGCAGGTTCATTCCAGCCCTGTATCATTTCCAAATCTGATTTAATGCCTGAACTTTTCTTAGGATAGATAATCCAAAACACGGTATCAGGCATTAGTGTTTTTGAAACTGAGTCCAACCCATGATTAAGTTCAGTGCTGTTTTTAACAAAAAGTAGTATCACATCGGTCTTACCTTCAATATCATGCGAAATATTTACACCTTCGGGCAAAGGTTGTAACAACTCAAGATAATTTGCAGGTGCATTTACCAATAAAAGTTGCTTGCCAGGTTTTATAAAGAGCTTTTTAGCTAGCGCATTCACAGCTTATCCTTGTAACTTGGTAAAAAAATCCCAGCCAACCATACCCATGCTTACCACAATATTAAAAGAGTGTTTTGTGCCGAATTGAGGAATCTCAATGCAACCATCTACCATTTTCATCACAGCTTCGTCCACACCATTTACTTCATTACCGAACACCAGGGCGTATTTTTTATCTTTTTTAGGTTTAAAGTCGAGTAGACTTGTGCTGTTTTCGGCCTGTTCAATTGCTAAAACGGTATAACCTTCCAGTTGGAGATCAGCAACGGCTTCCTCTGTATTTTTAAAATGAAACCAATCAACTGATTGAGTTGCACCTAAAGCCGTTTTTTCAATTTCGCGATGAGGAGGTTGTGCCGTAATTCCGCAAAGGTAAATTCCTTCTAAGGCCAAAGCATCAGAGGTTCTGAAAATAGAACCGACATTATGCATGCTACGAACATTATCAAGTACGACTACAATTGGTAGTTTTTTCTGATCCTTAAATTCTTCAACACTTACACGGTTTAATTCGTCGAGTTTTAATTTGCGCATGAGATTATTAAAAAGTTGCAAGTTAAGAAACAGTCTTCAGTTAGCGGTAAACTTAGGCTGTAATCAATATTTAGACTTTGAATGTTTATTTTATAAAACTTAATCAATTGAAGAAAACTTAGAAGCGGTAATTTATTCCGATGGAGCCATATAGATGATGCTTAGCCTTTTCGGATTCATGGGTGTTATAATTGTAATGCAGATTGATACCCAATTTGTGGTGTGCATATGTTATTCCAAATTCTTGACTATAAACCCAAGGAACTATATTTTCTCTTATCTCTAAGCCTTTGGAAGTATTAAACAAGCTACCTTCTATGCTTGCATTATACAGTACGTAATTGATCATCGGTTTGGTGTAAAAGAAGAGTTCAAATTTTCGTGCGAAATCAGATGTTACTTTATTACTTATTCGTGCATTATAACTTTCACTTTGAAACAATTTTTCTATTGCTCCTAATCGAATCATTAAGCCTGCACCTGCGCCGTTAAAAGCGGTGCCCAAGTTGGCATATGTATCGGCCGTTAAATCAAATGAACGCTTTTCGCTAGGAGATTTTAAAAGCGGAAAGCTATAAGAACCGCTCGCATTAATTACCGGCATATTTGATATTTGATACTGCCAACCGTTAGGCTTAGCAAAACCAAATAAAGCATGATAATTTTTTTGAAAACTTTCAGCTCCTGAAGTAGGCCCGATTACTCCTAAATTAATTGCAATGGAAAGCTTTTGTTCTCTCTTATATAAAAAACTCGTTGCGGCTTTAACAAATAGGTATCCGGCAAAAGGACGATCAATTTTTTGAGGATCTTTATTTCGAACTGAGTATGCAGTAAAAATTTCCTGACCAATTTCGGCGCTAAAGAGTGTTTTTTCAATTTTAACCGAATTATGTTTCAAAGCTGTTTGATAAGCAGCAAATAAGCCATTTGTATAATAACGATCAACTCGTGATAGTGTAAAAACATCATTGTCAACTTTTGTGCTTATCTGATTTCGAAGACTAATCGTTTGTGAAAAGGAAGTGCGGTTGCATAAACATGCAAATGCCGTAATGATTAAAGTTAATAGTTTCCTTTTTCCTATCATCTTATTAATTCTCACTAAAAAACTATCCTGATCGTTCTCAATTTAGAGATCATTTTTTTTGGAAAAATATGACTTTTGTTTTTAACATTATGAAATTCTTGCTTTTAAATATTATATGTTTAAACATCCAATGTTTATATATTTGTAGTGAGAACTAATATAGGAGAGTGATGATTTCGTTAAAAAATTGGGTTACGCATCTTGAACTGGCTCAAAATAGTTCGCAAATGCCGGTACTCTTTGTTGGTCATGGCAATCCAATGAATGCTGTTGAGGATAATGAATATACACGGGGATGGAAATTGATTGGGCAAAAAATGGAAAGGCCCAAAGCTATTCTTGTCATTTCAGCACATTGGTTAACACGAGGGACATTTGTTACTGTTATGCCCAAACCAAGAACAATACATGATTTTAGAGGCTTTCCTGATAAGCTTTTTGCAGTTCAGTATCCTGCTCCGGGAAGTCCGGAATTGGCAGAACAAGTAAAACAACAAATTGAGTTGGCCGAAATAATATTGGATCATGAATGGGGATTAGATCATGGTACTTGGTCGGTTTTAGCCCAAATGTTTCCAAATGCTGATGTTCCTGTATTTCAACTTAGTATCGATTATACAAAACCGGCATCTTGGCATTATGAATTGGCAAAGGAATTAACTTTTTTAAGAAGTAAGGGAGTATTAATTATAGGGAGTGGCAATGTAGTGCATAACCTTCATCTAGCTGATTTTCATGGAGGTTCACCTTACGACTGGGCTTCAGAATTTGATCAGAAAGTGAAAAATATGTTAGCAGAGGGAGATCACCGTTCATTAATTGAATATGAAAAATTAGGCAAAGAAGCTTTGTTGTCAATTCCAACAACAGAACATTATTTACCACTACTTTATACTATCGGTTTGCAGCAGCAAGAAGATCATATTTCTTTTCCAGTAGAAGGAATGGATCTAAAATCAATTTCAATGAGAACAGTTCTATTTAATTCATAAGAACCTTTCAAAAAGCAAAGAGCTCAAGATGTTAAAATGCTTGAGCTTTTTCTTATATATTCTATGTTTTAGCGCAGCGCAATCTGCTTTGTTGATTCTGATTTAGCTTGCGGATTTCTGACTAAAGTAAAATAAACATAGGTGTTATGCTGAACGCCAAGGGTTGTAGCGGGTATATATTTAAAACTTTTTTTCATAAACTGTTCAATGTACTTAGCAGTTTCCGGTAATATTGTTTCATACATTGCCAGTAAACCCACATCAAAAGCAGCTAACTCCCCATTTTCACGAACAATGAATTTACCGGAATAAGCATGTTGATATTTAGTATTCGAATTAAACTCTTGTACGTTATACTCAATTTCTCTATGGGTGCCCAGAAAACCGTCACTGATAAAGGTAGAAGTATCTACTGAAACATTACTCACTAAAGGAATTAATCGAGGAAAAGTTTCACCATGAAAACGATACAAAGGGTTGCTCTTACACGAATCGGCTAGTTTTCGCATAAATAGAGTGTCTATCTTTGAAAGTACTGAAAATTTCTTTTGGTCGATGCTCAGCTTATCATAAGTTACTTTAGGTATAAAAGTCAGATTATGAGGTTTATTGATTGTATCGCCCTTATTGGGGATGTATTGCAATACCAGGGTGTCAGCTTTAAGAGATATAACCCTATACTTGTATTTATCCCATTGTAACAGTGAATCAGTACCCAGCAGAATATGGTTAATTTTCTTTTTAGGAATTTTCGAATTGACAAAACCACTGGAATCAATAATTAAATCCCAATCTGCTTTGTAGCGTTCTCCATAATTGCTGTATAATCCCCCCCAAATATTATTTCGCTTAATTTCAACCCACTCCTTGCCATACAGCATGTTTTGGAATTTAAGCTCCTTTTTTCTGAATTCTCTTTTGCAACCCAATACGGTCAATAATGCCAATAAGGATAGTAGAGGTATGTTTTTCATACTACCTAAAATAGTATATTTTTTCATACTACTTTTTTAAACCGCCATTTTTGAATAAGTAATTGGCTGTTTGGTAATACGAAACTGCTTCTTTAACCAAACTTGGGCTATCTTTAATTGGAGTTTCTTTACTGTTATCTGTGATCCATTTATAGGAACTAACACTTTGTTGAGGGCCCAAAACTACTAACGTATCATTTTTCATATACCCTAATTTCTGATAAGTTCCAACAAAAGCACGAGCTGTATTAGGGGTAAATTCCAATGCATTTTTACCAAACAAATTGCTGTCGTATTTCCAGCCTAACATTGAAAACAAAGTAGGATACAGATCAATTTGAGAACAAAGGCTTTTAATTTGCATAGGTTCTGTTTTCGGAATATTCAATATCCAGCAAGGGATATGATACTTAGAAACATTAATTTCATTTTTACCGGCACTACTTGCGCAATGGTCGGCTACTAAAATGATAATCGTGTTTTTGAACCAAGGCTTTGATTGTATTTTGGAAATAAATTTACGAATGGCATAATCGGTGTATTTAACGGCTCCATCACGACCACTTCCGGAAGGGATATCAATACAATTAGCTGGATAAGTATACGGACGATGATTGGAGGTTGTCATAACGAAATCAAAAAATGGCTTATTGTTTTTTTGCTTTTCATCTGCATCCCTGATTACAGCATCGTAAATATCTTCATCACAAATTCCCCAGGCATTTTCAAAATGAATGTCTTTGTCAGCAATCAAAGTTCGTTTGGCAGTAAACTCATCGCCCATTAAATAACCTCTTCCGCGGTCTATGATATCAAATCCATTGCCCCCGAAATATTGGTTCATATTATCAAAATAGCCATCACCGCCATAAATAAAACTGCGTGCATATCCTTTTTTTGCAAAAATTTCTCCTACAGTAAATAAATGCGTGTTATTAGGTCTTCTTACGATGCTGCTTCCCGGCGTAGGAGGGATGGATAAGGATAAAGCTTCCATGCCTCGAACAGTACGTGTTCCGGTTGCATACATGTTATTAAAAAATACATTTTTATCGGTTAAGCTATCCAGAAAGGGAGTGATTTTGTTTTTGTTACCAAATTTTGTTAAAAAGTCAGCGCTAAAACTTTCAATAGTAATCATGATCACATTTGGCTTTGAGCTGCTATCTCCATTTTCAATACTGCGCTTAATTGAACGGATTTCTTGCCCGTCATATTGAGTGTTTTTGTCTGCAACTAATTTTCGTACATCATTAAAAGCACTATCAATATCATTTTTTAAATAGAAGGTATCGTAATCAAGTTCGTTGTTTTTAAAAGCTGCACCAAATGAGTAAATACCAGCTTTTGTGAGTTCATTATCATACCTGTTTTGACTCCATTCTGCCTGACCGTTATTAAAGATGAAAAGATGCAGGATTGCAAACAGTACGAATCCTCCGGTAATTGCAAAACGTGCTGGTATTGAAGTCTTAGATTCAAAAGAACGACGGAAAGAACCTTTTTTAACGGCAATCCATTGTAATAACAAGGTAAAGGCAACTACTCCACCGATTAAAAGAGGTAAAGGATAAGATTGGTTAATGTTTTGAACAACTTCATAGGTGTAAATCAAATAATCGACCGCGATAAAATTAAAGCGACTTCCAAACTCTTCCCAGAAAGTAAACTCCGCAAAAAACGAAAATATGAGGATCAGAGTTGTTAGGAAGAAATAAGTATGTGTGAATGCCTTATTAAAGAGAGCATTGTTAAACTTTTGCGGAAGCAGTAGCAAATACAAAGCATAAATTTGGATGAAAAAAGTAGCTACAGCGCCATCGTAGATCAATCCTAGTCCAAAGATTTTAATTGTACTTAAAAAGGAAAGTTGAAGATCATTAAAATTCCATACTAATAACGCCAGGCGAACAAGGAACGATAAAATGACAGTTTGTATAAAAATATGGATTAACAAACTGTATCTGTTTGAAGCTAATTTCATGAAATGGTTTTATGATTTTATTGTTAACCGAATAACAAATTTGTGTTTAATTATTTGTGAGCGTCAAATATAGAAACCTTATATGGTTTGAGAAAATGAAAAATGTTTATAACTCAACGTTGCTGAACCCGAGCACTCTGCGTATTTTCGCCGTCTTAAATGATTTAAATTTTGGCTAAAACGAAGGAAATCAAAGAAACGCCTTTAATGGCACAATACAACCAGATTAAAGCAAAATATCCGGGTGCTTTGCTATTGTTTCGTGTAGGTGATTTTTATGAAACGTTTGGTGAAGATGCTATTAAAGCTTCAGAAATTTTAGGCATAACACTAACCAAACGTGCTAATGGAGCAGCCTCTCACATCGAATTGGCGGGTTTCCCCCATCATTCAGTTGAAACTTATCTCCCTAAATTGGTTCGTGCCGGGCAACGGGTTGCCATTTGTGACCAGTTGGAAGATCCAAAAACAACTAAAACCATTGTAAAACGTGGTGTGACCGAATTGGTAACTCCGGGCGTTGCTTATAACGAAAATATCCTTAATAATAAATCCAATAATTACCTTGCAGCGGTCTATTTTGAGAAAAATAGTTTTGGAATCTCTTTTCTAGATATTTCTACCGGCGAGTTTTTGGTTGCCCAGGGTTCTAGTGATTACATCGATAAATTATTGCAGAGCTTTAAACCATCTGAAGTTATTTTTCAGAAATCGAAAAGTCGTGATTTTGTAAGTCTGTTTGGTGATAAGTTCTATACCTATGCTGTTGATGAATGGATTTTTGGTCAGGACTATGCCAATGAAACGCTGCTTAAACATTTCGGGACAATTTCATTAAAAGGTTTTGGAATCGAAAATCTAGAACATGGAGTTATAGCGGCAGGAGCGTGTTTGCACTACATACATGAAGCAGAACACCGCAACGTACAGCATATTTCGGGCATTTCTCGTATTGAAGAAGATAAATACGTTTGGCTCGATCGGTTTACGATTCGTAACCTCGAATTAATTTTTGCCAATAATGATGGCGCTACGCCACTCATTCATATTCTGGATCAAACGGCATCTCCAATGGGTGCACGAATGCTTCGTAAATGGATGGTGATGCCATTAAAAGAAAAGGTGCTCATCGATGAGCGCTTGGCAGTAGTTGATTATTTGTTCACCAATGCCGAGTTGCGTGAGGAGCTGTTAGGTATGATTAAACCAATCGGTGATTTGGAACGGCTCATTTCAAAAGTTGCATTATTAAAAGCTAATCCGCGAGAGGTAGTGCAATTAGGAAGGGCATTGGCATCTATCGCTGAAATCAAAACGGTATGTGAACAGGTTGGGCAGGAAAGCCTTCGTAAAATCGCTGATCAACTTAACCCTTGTAAATTGATCAGGGAGAAGATTGAAAAAGAACTGAATCAAGAACCACCCGCATTGATCAATAAGGGTGGGGTGATCGCATCAGGAGTTTCGGAGGAATTGGATCAGCTTCGTAAAATTGCATTCAGCGGTAAAGATTATTTGCTTGAAATACAGCGTCGAGAAATTGAGCGCACAGGTATTACTTCCCTAAAAGTTTCCTTCAATAACGTTTTTGGCTATTATTTGGAGGTTACGCATGCACACAAAGACAAGGTTCCTGCCGAGTGGATACGTAAGCAAACCCTAGTTAATGCCGAACGCTACATCACACCCGAACTTAAAGAATACGAAGACAAAATTTTAGGGGCGGAAGAAAAGATTTTTACGCTTGAAACCAAGTTATATGCTGATTTGGTGTTAAGCATGTCGGAATACATCAAACCCATACAGTTTAATGCTTATTTGGTGGCGATGTTGGATGTATTGTTGAGTTTTACCACCGTTGCCGTTCGAAATAAATTTAATAAGCCTGAGATTTCCGAAGAAAATGTCATCGACATTAAAGCGGGCCGCCATCCAGTTATTGAAAAAAGTTTACCATTGGGAGAAGAATATATTCCTAATGATGTTTTTTTGGATGATCAGCAACAACAAATTATTATTGTTACCGGCCCAAACATGGCTGGTAAATCAGCTTTGCTTCGTCAAACAGCTCTTATTGTGTTGATGGCGCAAGTTGGAAGTTTTGTTCCGGCCAAGGCGGCTAAAATCGGAATTGTCGATAAAATATTCACGCGTGTTGGAGCTTCCGACAACCTTTCTACAGGGGAGTCAACTTTTATGGTGGAGATGAATGAAACGGCAAGTATCCTAAATAACCTATCGAACAGAAGTCTGATCTTGCTCGATGAAATTGGTCGCGGAACCAGCACTTACGATGGAATTTCAATTGCGTGGTCCATTGCTGAATACCTGCATGAACACCCAACTGCCAAAGCTAAAACCTTGTTTGCAACGCATTACCATGAAATGAACGAGATGGAAGCTGAATTTTCGCGTATCAAGAACTACAATGTATCGATTAAGGAAGTGGATAATAAAGTGATCTTTCTGCGGAAATTAGTGCGTGGAGGTAGTGAGCATAGTTTTGGTATTCATGTGGCACGTATGGCAGGAATGCCGGCTAAAGTGGTGAATAAGGCGAATATCATTCTTAAAAAATTGGAAGATGAGCGTTCTTCAGGAGAAAATCACATCAAGAATAGTGTGAAAAAACTCAAAAAAAACGATCAAATGCAATTGAATATTTTTTCGTTAGATGATCCTATTTTGATTAAGATCCGAGATTCCCTCACCGATTTGGACGTAAATATTTTAACGCCGGTAGAAGCATTGATCAAACTAAATGAAATTCAGAAACTAATAGAATAGTTTCAATCAGTTTAAAATGGAGTTTAAGTCGCTGTTTTTTTGAACGGATGCTTAGACTTCGTTTTGAATTTTCTGCAAATTATTATCTCTCAAACGACTTCCTGAATAAGTACCGTTTTTATTCAAGATAAAATTGACATTCCGGACTCTGATTTAGATTACGGTTGTAATTTTTATTTATCTTGGCTAAAACTGAGGATTTTTAAACTGCAAGTTTCACAATGAGATTAATGCCAGAAAAGATTAAAACCGGCCATAAATTAATTCTTCTATTCACAATTTCAAGCTTTTTGATTTCCTGCAAGGCAAAAAAAAATCTTTCTTCCGATTCTTTTTCTCGTGCGGAAATGCCAGCAAAAATGTATGGTAAGCTAACGTTAAAGGATAAGTATTTACTGGCTTATTATGCTCAGGAAATGAGTATCGATGAGCAGGAGATAGGAACCAATGTTCAGCTCTACAGATTTATTGATGATTGGTTTGGGGTTCCTTATCGTATCGGTGGACTTACCAAACAAGGCATCGATTGCTCAGGCTTTACCCAATTGCTTTATAAAAATGTATATGATTTCGCATTGCCGCGAACAACCAGTGAACAAAAGAAAATTGTGAGTCAAAAAGCATTTACCGATTTGAAAGAAGGCGATATCGTATTTATGAATTACGATGGAAAATTAAATTCACACGTGGGTATCTACCTTAAAAAGGGTCGTTTTGTTCACGCGGCTTCCAGTAAAGGTGTGATGATAAGTAATTTATATGATGCATGGTACAAATCACATTATAGTTTTGGAGGAGAGGTGAGGTAAGTTGTAATTTTTCCATTACCTGTAATTTTAAATTGAGTTGATTCGTTAATTTTAATCATGAAACAAATAGTCGTACTTATTTGCTTAGTCATGTTGTCTGCAGTTTCGTTGGCTCAACAAGTAGTAAAACCTATTAAATTTTCAGTGCTTGAACAGCGTTATCAACAGGCCAATGATACTACCTACGTAATAAACTTTTGGGCTACCTGGTGTGGGCCATGTGTAAAAGAACTGCCCAACTTTCTGCAATTACAAAACGAATTTAAAACTGATAAGTTGAGAGTGATACTGGTCAGTATGGATTTTCGATCAAAGCTGGAAACCAATGTTGAACCTTTTGTGAAAAAGATGGGAGGAAATTGTGAAGTAGTACTGCTGGATGAAAAAGACCAAGGATTTGTTATAGATAACGTTAGTGAGAAATGGTCCGGAGCTCTTCCAGGGACTTTAATCATTAATAAGAGTAAAGGAATAGGTAGTTTTTACGAACAAGAATTTCAATACGACGAATTAAAAAAAACATATCTCAACACTAAAAAATAAGAACTATGAAAAGAACAATTTTAATGTTAATGCTATGCTTTGCTACAACGATGGCATTTGCCCAAAGCGGTTATAAGGTTGGTGATAATGCAACTGATTTTAAACTTAAAAATGTAAATGGTAAAACAGTTTCAATGGCTGATTATGAATCTGCCAAAGGATTTATTGTAGTATTCACCTGCATTCACTGCCCGTATGCAAAAGCATATGAAAGCAGAATTATGCAACTCGATAAACAATTTGCCATGAAAGGTTATCCTGTTATTGCGATCAATTCGAATGATTATCCGGAAGATTCTTTTGATAACATGAAAAAACGCTCAACTGAAATGAAATACAGTTTCCCATATGCATTTGATGAGAGTCAGGATATTGCAAAGGCTTATGGAGCCACCAAAACGCCTCATGTATTTGTTTTGAAGAAGGCAGGCTCTAATTTAAAAGTAGAATACATCGGAGCGATTGATAACGATACAGAGGGAAGTGATCCAGCAAAAATAAAATACGTTGAAAATGCTGTTACCGCTTTATTGGCTAACAAAACTCCCGCAGTAACGATGACCAAAGCAATTGGTTGCGGTATTAAATGGAAGAAAACTACTTAGAGTTTTAAATACTTGTTAATATTTAAAGAGAATTCCCGACTTTTGACGGGAATTGTCATTTTATAGCCTGATAACAGTTCAGGTGTTTATTAATAATGGTTAGTTATTATCAAAATTTATAAAACCAATAACTATTTACCATTAACCAATAACTAACTTATAAGCATGCAACTTAAACTTAAACGCCCACTGGCATTTTTTGATCTTGAAACAACGGGTGTTAATATAGCCTCGGATCGTATTGTTGAAATTTCCATTCTGAAAATTATGCCGGACGGGAGCAGCGAAGTAAAAACCAAACGAGTTAACCCGCTAATACCTATTCCAATTGAGTCGTCATTAATTCATGGTATTTATGATGAAGATGTTAAAGATGAAGCTTCATTTAAACAAATCGCCAAAGGTTTAGCTCAGTTTCTTGAGCACTCCGATTTAGCGGGATACAATTCAAATAAGTTCGATGTACCGATGTTGATGGAGGAGTTTCTTCGTGCAGGAGTTGACTTTGATATTGAAGGTCGTAAACTGGTAGACGTGCAGAATATTTTCCACCAAATGGAACAACGTACATTGAAAGCTGCTTATAAGTTTTATTGCAATAAGTCGATTGAAAATGCACATTCAGCAGAGGCGGATGTCAAAGCTACTTACGAAGTGTTTTTAGCTCAGTTGGAAAAATATGATGGGGTAGAGTTTGAAGATAAATCGGGTAAGAAATACGTGCCTGTAGTAAACGATGTGGAGGCTTTACATAAGTTTACGTATATACGCGATGTGGTTGATTTTGCTGGCCGAATGGTATACGATGTTAAAGGACGTGAGTTGTTTAATTTTGGCAAGCACAAAGGTAAACCAGTTGAGGATGTATTTACTACAGAACCAACTTATTACGATTGGATGATGAACGGTGATTTTCCACTCTACACCAAAAAGAAACTTACTGAAATTAGATTACGAAACGCATTTAAGAAAAAGTAATTTCGATAGATAAAAAAAGCTCTGCCAAGTTAACCTAGCAGAGCTTTTTTGTTTGCTAACTTGTGATTATTCAACGGGTAGGTGTTCAAACATATTTATAATAAGTTCTTCATTAAGGGGTTTTACATAAAAACCAGCAACATCGCTGTAACTTTTTGATTTCAACATATCGTCTTCTTGGATAGAGGAAGTGATCATATTGATAATAATATCTTTATGCATGTTTTCTCTGATTTTTTGAAACTCCTCTAAAAAAGTCCAGCCATCCATTATTGGCATGTTAATGTCAAGTAATATCATGTCGGGCAGTCTTTTAGGATCAGTAGATGTGTTTTTTAAATACTGGAGTGCTTCATTTGCATCAGAAAAAAGCTGCATGTTTTTGGCTAGCGAACGTTTTGCTGCGTAAGTTTTTATAATGAATTGACATACTTTATCATCATCTATAACACATAAATTGTCAATACTTTTCATACTGGTTGAGAATTAGTGTAAAGGTGGTACCTTCATTTTCTACACTTTCTGCAAAAATTTTACCACCCATTGCTTCAACATGCTTTTTTGTAATAAATAATCCTATTCCTTTAGAATTTTTACTTTTATGAAAGGTTTTGTTTAATCCAAAAAGATATTTGCCATTTCTATCCATGTTGATTCCTAATCCATTGTCTTTAAAAGTGAGCACTTTTTTCCCCTCTTGTATGAAAGTAGTGACTTCTATCTTTAATTTTCTTTCGTTTGATCTATACTTTATGGAATTTGAAAGTAGGTTTTGAAAAATGCTTTTTAGATATGTTCTTGAGTAATTTACCTCAGGGCACGCTGAAAAATTAAGGTCAAGATCAAAATCCAGATCATGAGTTTTGCCAATTAAACCCTTTAATACGGATTGAAACAACTCACCGAATTGAATAGTTTCTATTTTAATATTGGTTTGCTCTTGAATTTCAAGTGCTTGCCCTACAGTATTGATCGTTTCCTGTAAATTAAAAGTGATATTTTCAAACTGCTCAATCAGTATTTTACGATCTTCTTCACTATCAATTTTTTGATTTTTATACAATTCAATAAGACTCACAATATTGCCAACCGGTGCCCTAAGATTATGCGAAGTGATATGAGCAAACTCTTTCAGAAGTTCGTGCTGATATTCCAGTTTTTTTAATAAGTTCTCGGTGATTTCGAGCTGTTCAGCTAATTGTTCAAAAGCCAATTTCGTTTGATTGATATCTCGAATCAATACAATAAAAAAATCAATGCTTTGATCAGGTTTGTATATTGGTTGCACGGCTATTTCAACCCATATCCTTGAACCATCTTTTTTGATGTACTTTTTTTCTACCGTATATTGAGTGATTTCATGCCTTAATATCTTTTGATAATTTGCTAGGTCATATTCACCATATTTAGGATCTGAAAATTCTTCCCAATTTTTACCAATAACTTCCTCACGCTGATAACCTAGTATATCCGCATATTTCTGATTGATTTCTAAAACTATTTTATTCACATCAGAAAACCCAACTCCTATCATTTCATTAGAAAAGATAGAGTGAAGTTTCTCTTCCCAGAGCTCGGATTCCTTAATTTTTAACACCTTTTTTTTATTAAACAGTACGGCTTCTGAGTATAGAAACTTATAAGTTACTTAGGAAGCAAATTTAGGATTCTACTAGTAAGATAGTATTTAAATAGTTTATTTTCAAGTAAATGAAAAACTAAATTAAGGGAGAACTTGTGGGGGATAGTAATCTATTTTAGAAAATCAAGATTGCGTTGTAACCCTGAAAATTTAGTACGTTTTACAGGAGAGTTTTTGAAAAGTTTCTGAAAAACATCCTCCGTTATATCTTCCCAATCTTTTTTACTCATTTGCAGTAAATCGGGTTTTGGCTGAAAGAGTTCTTCATTATTCATTAGGGAAAAACGATTCCAAGGACAAACATCCTGGCAAACATCACAGCCGAACATCCAATTGTCCATTTTCCCTTTGAACTCAGCTGGGATTTCATTTTTCAATTCAATGGTGAGATAAGAAATGCATTTACTTCCATCAATTAGGTAATTATTCGTAATTGCTTCGGTTGGACAGGCATCGATGCAACGTGTACAGGTTCCACAATGATCAGCTACCGGATGATCATAATTTAATTCTAAATCAACCACCAGTTCAGCTAGAAAAAAGAAAGAACCGTGTTTTTTATTGATCAGATTAGTGTTTTTACCGACCCAGCCTAAACCACTTCGTCTTGCCCAAACCTTATCCATAATTGGAGCAGAATCAACAAATGCCCGTCCGTTAACTTCACCAATCTCTTCCTCTATAAAATGGAGCAGCTGTTTAAGTTTATCTTTAATCACAAAATGATAATCGGTTCCATATGCATATTGTGATATTTTGGGTGCATTGGAATCAGCTTGCTTTTGATCAGTATAATAATTTAGGGCTAATGAAATTACCGATTTCGCACCTTCAACAAGCTTGGTGGGGTCAAGTCGTTTGTCGAAATGATTTTCCATGTATTTCATTTCGCCATGCCGATTTTGATTTAGCCATTGCTCTAATCTGGGGGCCTCTTCCTCTAAAAATTCAGCTTTTGAAATACCACAAAACATAAAACCCAGTCGTTTAGCCTCGGCTTTTATCAGTTTAGAATATTTAGCTGATGTTGACATTTCGTGGTTTTTGGTGAAAATGAGTAAAAAGATGAATGATAGAGGGATTGACTACTTTTATTCGATCTTTCTATCATTCTATACTTCAATCATTAAAATAAAGTCGCGTTTCTTCCTCCCGAATGTAACTTATTCAGGTGCTTGTAAGCAAGTTCAGTAGCTTCACGTCCGCGAGAGGTACGCATTAAATAACCTTCCTGAATCAGGAAGGGTTCATAAACATCTTCAATGGTACCATCGTCTTCGCCTACTGCAGTTGCAATGGTTTTTAAGCCTACCGGCCCACCTTTGAATTTTTCAATAATGGTTAGAAGTATCTTATTGTCCATTTCATCCAAGCCATGCTCATCAACATTTAAGGCATTGAGGGCATATTTAGCAATTTCAGGATCAATACTTCCGTTACCTTTTACTTGGGCAAAATCGCGTGTACGACGTAATAAAGCATTAGCAATACGAGGTGTTCCGCGACTACGACGAGCAATTTCGTACGCTCCTTCATCGGTAATAGGCGTATTCAGAATAGAGGATGAGCGAAGTACAATCGTGGTAAGCAGCTTTGCATCATAATATTCAAGACGAGAATTTATACCGAAACGAGCACGTAACGGAGCTGTTAATAATCCGGATCGGGTGGTGGCACCAACTAAAGTAAATGGATTTAATGATATTTGTACTGAACGGGCATTAGGGCCTGACTCCAGCATGATGTCGATTTTGTAATCCTCCATTGCCGAATAAAGATATTCTTCCACCAAAGGGCTTAAACGGTGTATCTCATCAATAAAAAGAATGTCTCCTTCTTCCAGGTTGGTAAGCAAACCGGCCAAGTCACCCGGTTTATCCAATACTGGTCCCGAGGTAATTTTGATACCCACACCCATTTCATTGGCAATGATATGCGAAAGGGTGGTTTTGCCGAGTCCGGGAGGGCCATGCAATAAGACGTGATCTAAGGCTTCTCCACGTTGGCGTGCGGCCTTAACAAATATTCGAAGGTTCTCCAAAATCTTATCCTGGCCGGTAAAGTCTTCAAAAGCCTGCGGACGTAATACCCGTTCCAGGTCTTTATCAGTTGTACTTAATTGTTCAGGATTAGGATCGAGATTGGGGTTTAACATGTTTGATCAGATTACCGTTCAAAGGTAGAAAAATACTAAATATTTTGGCAATTTGTTCGAAAGCAAAAAATGAAATGTACAGATTGTAATTGAACCTATCAGCACATTTCATTTTTTAAATTTATCAGACTATCAGAGAAGAATTCCCCTCAATATAAAAGACGCTACTGTAAAATAGATCACCAAACCTGTGACGTCAACAAGCGTAGCAACAAATGGAGCAGAAGAAGCCGCAGGGTCAAAACCTAATTTTTCAAGTATTAAAGGCATCATGGAACCCGAAAGTGTTCCCCATAATACTGCCCCTATTAATGAAAGGCCAACAACTAAAGCAACAAAGAACCAGTGCGGACCGTATACGTTAGGGAAAATAGTACTCCAAAGAGCAATACGTGCAAAGCCAACTATTCCTAACATGGAACCTAGAATAAGGCCGGATATGATCTCTTTATGCATTACTTTCCACCAATCTTTTAGCGTAATTTCTCCTAGGGCCAGTGAACGGATAATAAGGGTTGCTGCTTGTGAACCCGAATTACCACCACTGGAAAGGATTAATGGAATAAATAAGGTCAATACTGCCGCTCTTGCAATTTCTCCTTCAAAATATTTCATGGCAGTAGCTGTAAACAATTCTCCAATGAAAAGAACAATCAACCAACCAGCCCGTTTTTTTATCATTTCGAAAAGTGGCGTTTCGATGTAGGAGTCTTCGAGCGCCTCCATACCACCAAATTTCTGGATGTCTTCAGTATCTTCTTCCTCAACAATATCAAGTACGTCGTCAATGGTAACGATACCTAAAAGTATATCTTCAGAATTCACTACCGGTAACGATACGCGGTCATATTGCTTAAATACCTCAATGGCATTTTCTTTATCATCGTTTGCATGTAAGAAAACAAAGTTTCCATCCATGATTTCATTCACTGTTTTATCAAGAGGCGACAGCAAAACATCATTGATTTTTAACTCATCGATCAGTTTGCCTCTGCTGTCAATTACATAAAGAATGCCTAATGATTCACTTTCGTGGCCATAAACACGAATATGATCCAGTACTTTAGCAACAGTCCAATTTTCTTTAATTCTAAGATAGTTAGGCGTCATTAAACGGCCTACACTTTCTTCAGGATAACCTAAAAGAGTGCTTGCAATCTGACGTTCCTGAAGAGTAAGCAATTCCAGCAACTGTTTTACTACAGAAGCCGGTAACTCTTCAAACAAAGCTGTACGGTCATCTGCCGACATTTCGTTCAATACCTCCGCAACTTTTTCCTGCCCTAAAGCTTTAAGAAGTTCTTTTTGAATTTTAATGTCCAGATACTCGAAGGTATCGTAAGCAAGATCGTGGGGGAGTATACGAAACACAATGGCCCGGTCTTCGATCGGAATATCTTCAAACAATTCAGCTAGTTCGCTGGGGTGCCAATCTTTTATGATTTTTCTCAAGGCAAATAATTTGCGCTCCTTGATCAGGTCCAGGATTTCATCCGTTTGAATTTTCTCGATCATTGTACCGTTTTTTACATTGGTTTATAAATTAAATTTTTTGATGTGCAAAAGTACTTTTTTTATTAGCAGAAAAGCCAAGAGTATTGGCTTTTTTTAAGGTTTTTATTGTATGGATTAAACTGCTGGTTTTCTAAATTTTAAATCTGTTTATATTTTCTAAACCAGCTGTTTATTTTCATTTGAATAACACCAATAACAGCTTCACGGAAAATCTTGCTGCTCATTTTAGAGGTTCCGGCTGTTCGATCTGTAAAAATGATAGGGACTTCAACCACATTAAATCCATGTTTTACGGCCGTGAACTTCATTTCAATTTGAAAAGCGTAACCTACAAATTTGATCTTATTGAAATCAATGGTTTCGAGTACTCGACGATGGTAGCATTTAAATCCTGCTGTATAGTCATGTATTTCAATGCCTGTAATAATTCGTACATATCGCGATGCGAAATAAGACATAAGTACTCTTCCCATCGGCCAATTCACCACGTTTACACCGGTAATGTAGCGGGAACCAATTGCCATGTCGGCTCCGTTTTCACAAGCTTCACGTAAACGAATTAAATCTTCCGGGTTATGCGAAAAATCACAGTCCATTTCAAAAATATATTCATACTTACGTTGCAGCGCCCATTTAAAGCCATGGATGTAGGCGGTTCCTAAACCTAATTTTCCTTTCCGTTCTTCCAGGTGCAGTTTTTCAGGAAACTCTTCTTGTAATTTTTTAACCACATTTCCTGTTCCATCAGGAGAACCATCATCGATGATAAGAACATGAAAAGGAAAATCTAACGAAAATACTTTGCGGATCATTCTTTCCACGTTTTCTATTTCGTTATAGGTTGGTATAATTACAATACTGTCAGACACTGAATATAGGTTTAGTTTAATGGATGCGAATTTAACGAAGTTTTTGGATTGCAGAGTGAAATTATCCAATAAAAAAGCCCTTTCTGTTAATAGAAAGGGCTTTCTAAATAAAAAGTTAAATTTTTATTAATGAACGCCGTGCATCATCTTGATAATGCCCTTGTAAATCAGAAATAAAACACCTGCTGCACCTAATGACATGAACATTAATAGCATGAAAAAGTCATTAAGGTTATTAATAGCAAATCCTAAGAACTCGGTAGATTTACCAGGTTCTGGGTAGTAACCGCTTAACACACCTGCAAATTTGTTGGCGGCAGCGTTTGCCAAAAACCAAACAGCCATTAATAATGAAGCAAATTTTGCCGGAGCTAATTTATTAACCATTGATAAGCCAATAGGTGATAGGCATAATTCTCCGAACGTATGCATAGCATACATGCCAACGAGCCACATCATACTCACTTTAGTAGTTGCTGCTACATCTTTCACACCGAATGCGATATATAAGTAACCTAATGAAAGTAATAATAGACCGATAGCCATTTTTAAAGGTGATGATGGTTCGATACCTTTTTTACCTAAATAAGTCCACAGCATAGCGAATAATGGAGCACAGCTGATCACAAAGAATGCGTTAACTGACTGAAACCAACTTGCAGGTACGGTAAATCCGAATAACTCACGATTGGTTTGCTCTTCGGCAAAGAAGTTTAAGGATGCACCTGCTTGTTCAAAGGCAGCCCAGAAAAACACAACAAAGAATGCTAAGATGATGATTACCGCAATACGTTGAATTTCAATCGAGGTAAGCGGAGCATCTGGTTTTACAGTTCCATCAGTCGATTTAACAGCTTTTTCAGGTTTACCTCCAATGGCTACACCTTCAGGAGTAACGATGTATTTATCTTTTAAGAAATGGAACATGATTAAGCCCAGTACCATACCAACACCTGCTACCAAGAAGCCCCATTTAAAATCAGCGGAAGAGCCTGTATCACCTACCAATCCACAAGCAAGGGGAGCAATAAAGGCTCCTAAGTTAATACCCATGTAGAAAATGGTGTAAGCAGAGTCTTTGCGGCTATCCTGCGGCTCATACAATTGGCCTACCATGGTCGAAATGTTTGGTTTAAAGAAACCATTACCCAAAATTAAAAGCCCTAAACCTGCATATAAAAATGGAGTGAACAAGGATGGGTTAGTGTAATAATGGCCGGAGAAGAACATTAATAATTGTCCAATTGCCATTAAAATACCGCCCACCATAATAGAACGACGATTTCCCCAGTAACGATCGGCTACATAACCACCGATAAGTGGAGTAAGGTAAACTAAAGAGGTATAGTTTCCGTACAATGCCGAAGCCATTTGCTTATCGAAAAATAGTGCCTTGGTTAAAAATAGTGTTAGTAAGGCGCGGTTACCATAATAGCTAAAACGCTCCCACATTTCAGTGCCAAACAACACATACAAGCCTTTTGGATGTCCTTTTTGAGATTGAGTCATTGTTGTATTTAAAGTTTATGAATGTTGATTAATAATGTTTCGTAACCATTTGATCATAGCGAAAATAGCCAACGCCGCAAGCATACATGCAGCGAAGTTAACATAGAAAAAATACGCTTTATTATCGTAATTATCCCACATACTGGCTAAAACCCCAGAAAGTTTATTTCCTATCGAAGTAGATAAAAACCATCCACCCATCATTAAAGATGTTATTCGTACCGGTGATACTTTTGAAACTAAAGATAACCCAATTGGGCTCAAACATAATTCACCAACTGTTACCACCATATATGATCCAATGAGCCACCATGCAGAAGCTTTCATAGTAGTAATATCATTGAAGTTTACTGCAGCGGCCATAACTAATGTTGAAAGCCCGGTAATAAATAACCCCCAACCGATTTTAGCCGGTGTTGACGGTTCTTTTCCTCGAGTTCGTAAGAAAGCAAAAAAGGCAACTAATAAAGGGGTAAGTAAAACAATAAAAAACGGATTAACAGATTGGAAAACTTCAGTCGATATTAAATCTAATTTTTGTCCTTCTGCCGGCCATTGATCCTTTGGAAGATTTTGGAAATAAGGATTAGGAGACAGAACTTTTATTTTGTACTCTTCTACATCTTTTAGCGGACGGAAATATGCATCGTACTTCGGGAAAGAATCAACTTTGGTGTCAACTTCCTGCAGCATACCAAATGGTTTCAATACAGGTTGGATTTTAGCAGGAATTTGTCGGTCTGTATAGGTTTCTGCAAAGCCTGTAAGAGCAGTGGCATTTTGTTTGAAAACTGCCCAGAAAACGATTACAACCGCAAAAACAGCGAGCAATGCAGAAATTTGTTTTTTGTCGTTTTTATCTGCTTTCCACCATAATGAAAAATAAAATATAACAACCGGAACGCAACCAAAGATAAATGCATCAGTAGAATCACTTCCTAAAATATTTCCCGGTATTGCGAACCAAGCTAAAGCACCAACAACTAAAACCGGAAGGAAAACGTATAATAATACTTTGGAAACCGGCATGTCTGCTTCATTTGCAGGTTTTATGACATCGGCTTCTTTGATATGTCGAGTTCCATATAAGAACCAAGCAAGACCAATGAACATTCCAATTCCTGCAGCTGCAAAAGCATAACCCCAACCATATGCATTACGCATATAGGCTGCCACAAAGTTGCAAACGAAAGCACCGATATTAATGCCCATGTAAAAAAAGTTGTATCCTGCGTCTTTGTATTTTTTGTATTGATCAGATGAATAAAGATTCCCTAAAAGCGTAGAAATATTTGGTTTGAAGAACCCATTCCCAATAATAATGAGCAGAAGAGAAGTCCATAAAGCTGTATAACCTGGAATTGCTAAGCCTAAGTATCCTAATCCCATCAATACTCCACCTATAAGAATAGCCTTGCGATAACCTAAAATGCGATCAGCTAATAACCCGCCGAGAAAAGGCGTAAGATAAACCAAACCCAGATAAGTACCTACAATATCATAAGCCTCAGCTTTAGGCAGGCCCATACCGCCTTTGGGGTCCATGAGGTAAAGCGCCAAAATACCCAGCATCAGGTAGTATCCAAATCGCTCCCACATTTCCGTAAAAAATAATACCCTTAAGCCTTTGGGGTGTTTGGCTTCACGCTTCGACATTATTTGTTTATTGTTGGTTTTATTAAAATTCTATTTTACAAAAGCCGCTAAAGTAAAAATAATTTTATATAACCAAAATCTGTTACAACTATTAATTGAGTTAATATCGTTGATGAGTTTGTAATTGTTTTGTTACTAATGATTTGGCGTAATTCTTAAAGATGAGTTTTTTAGGTATAACTTATTATAGGAGAGGTTGTTGTTGAAAATGTATTGGATAAGAATTTATGTTTGCATTCGAAATGAAAATGGATGCAAAGAAATCACTGGTAGAAGGGCAACACTTGAATTAAATAGGCGGATGTTGAGTGGATTGAAAAAAAATTAACAAATGCCTGCTTTGGGTGTTGGTAGCAGTTTCATAATCGATATAGTTGATAGGATGAAACGAATCTGTTTTTAAATACTTAAAGACCGGTAAAACCAATCTTGATTTGAATAAATATGATGTTTAAATGAAACTGAAAAAATATAATAAGAACAATGCGCTAAGCACAAAAATTGCATAGAAAACAATAAAAGTACCTATAAAGGTTAGTTTTAGTGATTCGTTGAGGAGCGTGAATGATTTCATGACTTATCAGCTTTGGGTATAGTAAGATGACTCGTTTCTTTTAAGGTTTCCAATACAATGGTAGTACGGGTAGAAACGATGCCAGGAAGTTTTCCGAGACTTTCTCGCATCCATTGAATTAATGACTGCGAATCGGTTGTGCGTATTTTTAAGAGATAACAATCATCTCCAGCAATGTGGTGCACTTCCTGCACTTCGGTTAAATTGGCGATATCTTCAGCTAATTGCATGCTGCCAAATGATTCATTGCTTTTTATAAAGATGAAAGCCAATAATTTTTGATCTAATGCGAGGGGATTGATACGGGTGTTGTACGATTCAATTACACCTTTTTTCTCTAGTTTTCGAACACGTTCCAATATTCCCGAAGGAGCCATTCCAAGTTGCTTTGCGAGTTCAGAATTGGATTTGCAAGCATCATCCTGAATAAGAGAGAGGATTTTTATATCAATATCATCTAAGTTTATCATGACTTTCTGAATATTGTTCAGTAAATATATTAATAATCAGAATATTATGCAAAATAATTTCATATAATTTGAACATACCATTAATAGAGATCGGCTAACTAAAACCAAAAAAGCCTCCGTTTAATGTGGAGGCTTCTGTGATTATAAAGAATACAGGTTATTATAAATTGCTGTGAATGAAATTCAGCATCATTGTTTGTAGTTGAAAACGGTAACGAACGCCATGGTGTTCATTTGGATAATAGAAACTTTCAAACTGTTTATTGTTTTTAATCAATGCTAATGCCATTTCAGCTGAGTTTTGGAAATGAACATTATCGTCAAAAGTTCCATGAATCATCAAGAATTTACCTTTTAATTTATCAGCATAGGTAAGTGGAGAATTATCATCATAACCAGATGGATTCTCTTGAGGTGTGCGTAAGTAACGTTCCGTGTAAATGCTATCATAATAACGCCAGCTAGTTACCGGAGCACCTGCAATGGCCATTTTAAATACATCAGCACCACGAGTAATGGCCAATGTAGCCATATAGCCTCCAAAACTCCAGCCGTAATAACCGATACGTGTTGCATCAACATACGATTGTGTTCCCAACCATTTAGCAGCATCAATTTGATCTTGAATTTCATATTTACCCAATTGCAGGTAAGTTACTTTTTTAAAATCGGCTCCGCGAGCACCAGTACCGCGGTTGTCCATGCAAAATACCATGTAACCTTGGTTAGCTAAAATCTGATAGAAAATATCACCGCTGTTCCAGCTGTCCAGCACTTGCTGACTACCAGGACCGCCGTAAGCATACATTAAAACAGGGTATTTCTTTGTAGCATCGAAATTTTTAGGTTTTAAAACCCAAGCATTTAACTGTGTTCCATCAGGCATTGGAACTTTAACGAATTCTTTGGGCTGATAATTATAACCGGTTAAACGATTTTTAAGATTATCATTTTTCTCCAATACACGTACTTCCTTGCCATTACGATCGTTTAAACTATAACTAGTTGGAGTATTAGCAGTGCTGAAACTATTAATGAAATAAGAAAAATCAGTACTGAAAGTAGCATTGTTAGTTCCTTCCTGATTGCTCAGTTTTTTCTGTCCAGATCCATCCAATTTAATGCTGTAAACTTCGCGTTTCATCGGTGAAACCTCATCAGCCTGGAAATAAGCTAATTTGTTTTTCTCATCAATGCCATAAAACGCAGTTACTTCCCAAGGGCCTTTGGTGATCTGTTTTTTCAATTTGCCACTTATATCATATAGATAAATATGTCTATAGCCATCCTTTTCGCTGGTTAGCAGGAATGATTTACCGTCTTTTAAGAAAGTTAGATCATCATTTACATCAATGTAACGTTTGTCCTCCTCAGTTAAAACAACTTTTGCAGCTCCTGTTTCAGCATTTGCAAACAAGTATTCCAGCTTATTTTGATGACGATTCATTCTGAAAACACATAAGGTATTCGCATCTTGTGTCCATTTAATGCGTGGGATGTATTGATCTTTTTCAGAACCAACATCAACAGTGCGAGTTTTGCCGGTTACCAGATCATAAATGTGGATGCTAACGACAGCATTTTTTTCTCCAGCTTTAGGATATTTATAACGGTACTCTTCAGGATATAAAGCATTATAAACCGGGATGTTGTATTCAGGAACTTCGCTTTCGTCAAACTTATAATAAGCGATTTTTTTGCCATCAGGCGACCAGAAAAAGGCTCGTGCAAATTCAAACTCTTCTTCATAAACCCAATCTGTACCCCCATTAATGATTTTGTTTTTTAAACCATCAGTAGTGATCTGTTTTTCTACACCTGAATTAAGATCCTTAACATAGATATTGTTGTTGCGAACAAAAGCAATTTTGGATGCATCAGGAGCAAAATCAGCATATTTTTGTTTGCCACCTGCTGAAAGTTGACTTAAACTTTTGGTTTTGCGGTCGTAAATAAAGTTGTTTTCTAAAAATGATCTGCGGTATACCTGCTCAGTTTCAGTAGGGATAAGTATTTTACTTTCATCACTACTAAATGAATAACTGCTTAAATCAATCGATTTGCCGTTGAATTTTAAACTATTACTATTTAATAATGTATCAGTTACTTTTCCACTTGCGTAATCATATTGAAGCAAATAGGTTGTACTTTTAAATGGGTCGGTATAAAATGAGGAGTAATGTTTTCCGTCATTCATCGAATTTAGCCCAAAAACTCCTTGTGCGGTAAAAACGCGGTTTCTGTAAATATCATCAAGCGTAATCGATTTTTTCTGCGCTCCGGCAATGCTCGCCTGAAACAGCAGAAAAGCTGTAATGAAATGGATTTTCTTCATTTATTGATTGATTAGTTTTTTAATTCTTTTTCTTGGCAGGTTGCCGTTGTATAGTTGAAGGTTGAGCTAGCTTTTTCGGATCATTATATAAGGCATCGCTTTCGCTTTCATCATTAGAAAGTTTTAGGTTCGACCTAAATTTCCATTTACCTTCATTGTACTGAATTCCGTCATAAGATAAGTCGGGCCCATAAAATTCATATTTACCCTGCATATTTTCAGCAGGTGGAATCAAATGATCAAATACGATCATTTTTTCTGAAGGCACATATTTTAACATCATCGAAGCTTGGCGTGAGTATTCAAAAATGATACGATGCTTAAATTCTCCAGCTTCGTTTTGAAAGATTGGGAAACCAAAAACAGGTTTGCCATCGATAAAGCGTAACGCTTCAATAATACGTTTGGTAGTTTTATTATTATTACCCTTCCAGCCTAATAAAACATATGGATCATTCGCAGCAATCGGAGGGATGATTGAATAATATTGAGCCCCATACCATTTTTTATTATCGGTAATAGTATCACCAGGTTTTTGGATCAGCTCGCTGTAATCAGTTAATGGATAAAGTTCAAGCTTTTCAGCATTGTTCATTTGAATAGCCCCATAAAAACGATACTCGTTCGTACCAACTGCTACCGGCCAACTGAAAATGCGAAATGTATTCTTCGGATCTTTTAAAATCGATATGGTTTTTAAAGAATCAAAGGGGTAATTAAACGATCCTGGTAGTTTAAGCGCCCGAACCAACGTTTTAATGAAGCTATAGGTGGCATTTCTTCGCACCAGTTCGTTTTCGCCGTTTACGGTTTGAAATCCGAAGGTTTTTAAACTGTCTTCATAAACCTTAAACTTTTTATTGTTTAGCTGTGTTGTTTGGGCCCAGGTACTAAGAACAAAACCTATAAATACGAGCGTTAAAAGCGTTTTCTTCTTCATTCTTTCTTTTACAAATGCGTTTTTGTGCAAATCAAATTAAGTTAATATGAATTCAGTAAACAAACTGTCACAAAAATGTTAAATAGAAAAACAAAAACACCTTCAAGTTTAAAAACCTGAAGGTGTAATGTGAATATGTTGTAATTAGTTATTGCAAGTTTTCAATCACAATTGCTGAGGCTCCACCGCCACCATTACAAATTCCAGCTACTCCAATTTTACCGCCAGTTTGTTTTAATACAGAAGTTAAAGTAACCACGATCCGAGCTCCCGACATACCAATTGGATGCCCTAAAGCAACCGCACCTCCATTGATATTAACTTTTGCAGGATCAATATTCAATTCACGGTTGTTGGCTACCGAAACTACTGAAAATGCTTCATTAATCTCAAAAGCATCAACGTTTTTGATGTCAATATTTCCTTTTGCCAAAGCACGAGGAATTGCCTTTGCCGGTGCAGTAGTAAACCATTCAGGTGCTTGTTGAGCATCAGCAAAGGATATAATACGTGCAAGAGGTTTGATACCCAATTCGGCAGCTTTTTCTTTACTCATTAAGACAACAGCAGCAGCACCATCATTTAAACTTGAAGCGTTAGCCGCAGTAACAGTTCCTTCTTTTTTGAAGACTGCCTTTAAAGTAGGGATTTTTTCGAATTTTACGGCCTTGGGTTCTTCGTCTTCGCTTACAATGGTAATTGCTCCGCCACGACCTTCAATTTCTACTGGAATAATTTCATCTTTAAATAACCCTTTTTCTTGCGCAGCTTGAGCTCGTTTATAGGATTCAACCGCAAAGTTGTCCTGATCCTCACGGGTTATATTACATTCTGCAGCGCAAAGTTCTGCCGCACTACCCATATGATAATCATTGTAAACATCCCACAGACCATCTTTTATCACACCATCAATTACTTGTTGATTTCCCAAACGGTAACCTTGACGAGCTTTATCTAAGTAATAAGGTGTATTACTCATGCTTTCCATACCACCGGCAACAACAATGTCGTTTTCTCCGGTCATGATGCTTTGGGCAGCAAGCATAATTGCTTTGGTACCAGAAGCGCACACTTTGTTAACGGTTGTAGCGGGAATGTAAGGTAAGCCTGCAAATTTAGTAGCTTGAGTAGCTGGAGCCTGACCAACATTGGCCGATAAGACGTTTCCCATGAACACTTCATTAATCAGTTCTGGTTTTAGGCCGGCACGTTCCACAGCTGCTTTTACTGCAATGGCACCTAATTTGGTCGCTGATAATGATGATAAGCTTCCACCCATGCTGCCGATCGGTGTACGAGCTACCGATACTATTACAACTTCTTTCATTGTTGATTTTTTAATGTTTTATCGATTGATTTCGGGCGCAATTTATGGAATTTAAAATTATTCGGATGCTAATAATTTGACCCCTAGTACTTAAAACTTTGATTTTAAGCAATTGTTCTCGTTTTGAAATGGTTATTTTGTATGTTTAGATATTAACCCCTTTTTTAAGTTCATAATGCTAATTAAAAGTAGTCTTTTAAGATATTTCAGAGTAAGGCATGCAAATCTGTACAGGATCATGATGTTGGTTCTTTGTATTGTAGTGGTTGTATTGGTTTTGCCTAAAGAGAAACGATTCAAATATGAATACGAGAAGGGTAAAGTGTGGATGCATCCTGATTTGACTTCGCCCTTTAATTTTGCTGTGGAGAAAACCAAGGAGGAATTGAAAGAGGATAAAAAGGAAGCTATTAATTCGGTACTACCTGTTTATAAAATTGATGCTAGAATTGCTCCCATGCAAGTTGAAGCGTTTAAAATTGATTTTGACATGAAATGGAAATCAAGGTTTCCGGAAAGCGCCGATCGGGCAGAGAATTTTAAAACAGCCATTGGTTTCTTAGAACAGTTTTATGATAAAGGGATCATCAATCTGAATAATCATTACCGTACAAAATCATCCAATGATTATAATATCACTTTGGTTCAAAATAATGTTGGAACAAACCTGAATACTGCCACTCTTTACACTCCTTCGAAGGCACTTGAATATGCAAAAACACAACTCAGAAAAGCGAATCGGCTAAAAAAAGATTTTATTCTTGAAGTTTTGGAAGATCATCTGCAAGCCAATTTAGTGTTTAATGAAGATTTAACTCAAAAAATAGAAGATGAAGCTATTGAGAATATTTCATTGTATAGAGGGATGGTGCAGAAAGGGGAATTAATTATTGCAAAAGGAGATGTGGTTACAGAACAGTCGTACAAAAAGATTGAATCCTTGCGAAAGCAGTATGAACAAACAGGGCTGTTTTCAGGAAGCCGACGCATAGTAACTTTGGGTCAATTTATTTTGGTAAGTATGTCTCTTACTTTATTACTTGCTTTTTTATTCATATTCAGGAAAGATGTATATATTGATTACCGGCAAATGACATTGATTTTATTGGTCGTTTCAGGAATGTTAATCAGCTTGTCATGGGCTATAAAAATTGACTTGCCTAGTTTATATTACATTCCATACTGTATCGTTCCTATTATAATCCGTTTGCTTTTTGATGCCCGTTTGGCTTTAAACATCCATATTCTGGTTGTGATTATTGCCGGTTTTTTTGTTCCAAATGGTTTTGAGTTTGTGTTTTATCAAATTACGGCAGGTATGGCCGCTATTTATAGCATTCAAAGTTTATTACGCCGTTCGCAATATTTAATTTCAGCGTTTCTAATTCTTCTTACCTATATCATTTCATTTTTAGGAATTTCCTTTATACATGAGGGTAATTTTTCGCATGTTCAGTGGCTGGATATCCCCCCCTTTATATTAAGCGTACTTTTATCGTTGCTTGCTTATCCATTAATTTATGTATTTGAAAAAATGTTCGGTGTTACTTCCGACATCACCTTAATGGAACTTTCAAATACTAATAATCCACTGCTTCGTGAGTTAGCTTTTAAAGCTCCGGGAACTTTCCAACATTCCATGCAGGTTGCCAACCTTGCCGAAGCTGCTATTTATAAAATTGGTGGAAATGCCTTGTTGGTAAGAACAGGAGCCCTTTATCACGATATTGGTAAAATGCGTGCGCCTAATTATTTTATTGAGAATCAGAAAAAAACCGGTAATCCGCATGATGAGTTAACTTATGAAGAAAGTGCTCGTATCATTATCAGGCATGTTACTGATGGAATTGAAATTGCCAAAAAGAATCGAATCCCCGAAGTAGTAATCGACTTTATTCGAACACATCATGGCAATACACGTGTCGATTATTTTTACCAATCGTTTTTGAAGAACTTTCCAGACAGAATTTTTGACGAACAGATTTTTAGATATCCAGGTCCGGTTCCATTCTCTAAAGAGACTGGTGTTCTTATGCTTGCCGATTCAGTTGAAGCCGCTTCAAGAAGCTTAAAAGAACCAGATGCGCGTAGCATCGAAAATTTAGTAGATCGAATTGTTGCCTATAAAATGGAACAGCACCAGCTTGTTGATACAGATATTACTTTAAAAGATCTTGAAACGGTAAAGCAAATATTTAAGCAGATGCTAATGAGTATTTATCACGTGAGAATTGAATACCAGATATCAGGAATTAATGCAATTCCGGAGGTAGTTTAGGGATCATTCCTGATAATTCTAATTTTTGGCCCTTTATTTTATAAAAATATAGCCTTATTGAACTCTAAAGCCAATTTTTTGTGTCAAAATAAAAAATAAGTCCTTGAATAATAAGCTGCTGATGATTTCTATATAAAAAAGTTTTTGGCGATAATTACAGATTACTATATTTGCAGTCCCAAAGCGGGAAGTTCTTTAAAAGAATTGGTGAGGTGCCTGAGAGGCCGAAAGGAACAGTTTGCTAAACTGTCGTACGGGTAACTGTACCGAGGGTTCGAATCCCTCCCTCACCGCAATCAAAATTATTTTCAAATAAATTTTGACTAGCGGTATTAAAACCGTTTCTTTGCAACCCTTTTAAAAGGGAAAATAGATACCGATCGGGGTGTAGCGTAGCCCGGTATCGCGCCACATTTGGGATGTGGAGGTCGTAGGTTCGAATCCTGCCACCCCGACAAAAAAGCTCAGCAATGGTTGAGTTTTTTAATTAAAATACAATAGAATAGATACCGATCGGGGTGTAGCGTAGCCCGGTATCGCGCCACATTTGGGATGTGGAGGTCGTAGGTTCGAATCCTGCCACCCCGACTTGAAAGCTTCGGTAATTCTATCGGAGCTTTTTTGTTTCAATTATAGTCGAAACAATGTTCGAATGAAATTACGGGGTTGGGGTTCCTGAATTTGTACTACAAATAGCAAACGTATCTGGATTTACATTGGTAGCTTCTTTAAACTCCACCTTGGTGGTGCTGCCGTTTAGTTCTTTAATATACAATGTTACATTCGCCGTGCTCAATGAGCTAAATTCATAAGTTTGGAATTTATCTTTTAACACTTCCAATTTACACGAAGTTTTACTTAGCCATTGAAGGTTATATTTATACATTTTAAAACACGTCGCATTAGTTATGCTGTCGTGGCCTTTAACGTACCATATTATAGTACTGTCTTTTTTAAATTGTATATATGATAACCAGGTAGCATTTGCATTATTAACTTTGGTTGTTTGCCATATCTTATCTGAGACAAGATTTTCAATATCCGAAATTGGTACAGGTTCCTCACTTTTTTTTGTACAACTCCAAATGGATGTACCAATAATAAAGGCAAACATTAAAACAGTGTTTTTCATAATAATAGATTTTGGTAATTATACTTGCCTCTTGTTGCCTGAAGCATTTCACTCACCCGTGGTTTCAGAACAAATGGTGAGATTTTCAGGTACCACATTTGTGATTTGATTCAATTCTACAACTTGTACTGATCCGTCAGTATGGTGAATCGTTAAACCCATATTCCCATTTGTCATTGATTCAAAATCATACTTTTCAAATACATTCTTTAAAACTTCAACTTTTGAGGCTCCCGTGTCTTTATTCAACCATATAATTTTATAATTATATTTTTTAAAACATACAGTATTGGTTAGTGTGTCTTTTTTTGATATATACCATACTACAGAGCTGTCTTTTACTTTAATATACGTTTCATATAAGGCAGCCTCATTGTTGATTTTTGTCAATTTCCACACTTTGTTTGAAACTTGATGTTGAACATCTAGAGCTGGTAAAGGATCAGATGTGTTTTCTCCACTTTTGCTGCAGCTTCCAAGGTATAATCCAGCAAGGAGCCATAAAAGAACTGCGTTTTTCATAACATTGTAGATTTAGTTTTTTAATTCTTTAGATATAGTATCATAACAATCTGTATTTTAATATGTTGTGGTTAAGTAAATATTTTTTTTCTTTAAATCTGCAAATTACTATCCAGTTTTAATGGTTCTGTAATAACGACTATTTAAAAGAAATAAGCTATTCGGTGTAAATAAATTTAATAGCTTTAATATGTTGTATTTCAATATGTTTATGGTTTGATATGCCGCTTTTACCTTAACTTTTTTGTATTTTTAAGTTTCTTTTTTAGAACTATTCTAAATAACTATTGTTCTACAGCTAAACGGTTAACAGATTTTAATCATTTAAGTGGTGAAAATAGTTTCGTTGTATGATCATTTTGTCAGATAAAATTTAAACAGAATGGGTGTAGATATTGAAGTTTTAAAAAATGTGTCAGGTGAAGAGTACAAGTATGGGTTTTCTACCGACATTGAGATGGATATGGCCCCAATCGGCTTAAATGAGGAAACGGTGCGATTTATCTCCCAAAAAAAGAATGAGCCAGAATGGTTATTAGAATGGCGCTTAAAAGGTCTTAACCAATTTTTTCAATCGAATAAGCCAACCTGGCAAAATTTTGAGCTACCTGATATTGATTTTCAAAAAATATTCTACTATGCAGCGCCAAGAAATAAAAGCAATTTAAATAGCCTTGATGAAGTAGATCCTGAATTATTGATAACTTTTGAAAAATTAGGAATTCCTTTAACTGAACAAAAATTACTAGCCGGCGTGGCTGTTGATGCTGTTTTCGATAGTGTTTCAGTTGTTACTACATTTAAGGAAAAACTCAACGAAATGGGCATTATATTCTGCTCTTTTGGTGAGGCTGTTCAAGAGTATCCTGAACTGGTAAAAAAATACCTTGGTTCAGTGGTACCTTATACTGATAATTTTTATGCTTCGTTAAATGCCGCAGTATTTTCCGATGGATCATTTGCTTACATTCCTAAAGGTGTTCGCTGTCCGATGGAATTATCCACTTACTTTCGGATAAATGCTGAAAATACAGGTCAGTTTGAGCGTACATTAATTATTGCTGATGAGGGAAGTTATGTGAGTTATCTGGAAGGTTGTACTGCACCAAAACGTGATGAAAATCAATTACACGCAGCAGTTGTTGAGCTAGTAGCTTTGGATAATGCAGAAATCAAATACTCTACCGTTCAAAATTGGTATCCAGGCGACAAAGATGGAAATGGAGGCATTTATAATTTTGTCACCAAACGAGGCATTTGCAAAGGTATAAACTCCAAAATATCCTGGACGCAAGTCGAAACCGGTTCTGCAATAACCTGGAAATATCCAAGCGTAATTTTAAAAGGCGATAATTCAACGGGAGAGTTCTATTCAGTGGCCTTAACCCGCAATAAACAAATAGCTGATACGGGCACCAAAATGATCCACCTCGGTAAAAATACACGGAGTCGGATTATATCAAAAGGCATATCGGCAGGGCATGGTAACAATAGTTATCGTGGCTTGGTGAGTGTTAGTAAAGGCGCCGATAATTCCCGAAATTTTACTCAGTGTGATTCATTACTTATTGGTGATGAATGTGGTGCTCACACCTTTCCATATATCGAATCAAAAAATAACACGGCTATACTGGAGCACGAAGCCACCACATCAAAAATTGGAGAAGATCAAATATTTTATCTGAATCAACGTGGAATTGATACAGAGCAGGCTGTTGCATTAATTGTAAACGGTTATGCAAGAGAAGTGTTGAATCAACTGCCCATGGAATTTGCTGTTGAAGCTCAAAAGTTATTGGCGATTTCTTTGGAAGGAAGTGTAGGATAAAGCTAAGAAATAGAAGATGTATGATTGATCTCAAAATAAGGGGAATCACCTAAAAAAAGCTATGAAATCGTTTAATTATGTTAAGTGTCAGGAATTTACAAGTATCAATTGATGATAATGAAATATTGAAAGGATTAAGTCTGGAAATAAAACCAGGTGAGGTTCATGCTATTATGGGCCCAAATGGTTCCGGAAAAAGCACATTGGCTTCAGTATTGGCAGGAAATGAAAATTATAAGGTAAAGGAGGGAAAGGTATTTTTTGAAGGGAAAGATTTATTGGATATGGCACCGGAGATTAGAGCACGAGAAGGAATTTTTGTGGCTTTTCAATATCCGGTTGAAATTCCCGGTGTATCCAATATCAACTTTCTGAAAACAGCATTAGCTGAAATCAAGTCCTATAGAAACCTTCCGCCCTTAGAAGCCAGAGATTTTTTGAAATTACTCAAAGAGAAACAAAAATTGGTGGAATTCGATGCTTCCCTTACCAACCGTTCTTTGAACGAAGGGTTTTCTGGTGGTGAGAAAAAACGCAATGAGATTTTTCAACTTGCCATGCTTGATCCCAAATTGGCAATTCTTGATGAAACCGATTCGGGTTTAGATATTGATGCTTTGCGAATAGTAGCCAAGGGAGTTAATAAACTTCGCTCCGAAAAGAATGCTTTTATTATTATTACGCATTATCAGCGCTTACTGGAGTACATTATTCCTGATTTTGTGCATGTGTTGTACAATGGCCAAATCGTAAAATCAGGTGGTAAAGAATTAGCACTTGAATTAGAGGAGAAGGGTTACGATTGGCTAAAAGAAATTTCGCCCACTGATGAATTGGCTTAATTACATGAAGCTATGATCACAGAAATAAATAATTCATTATACGATCAATTCATTGCGGATTTTGAAGAGCGAGCAGCCAGAATAGAAAATGAATCGGTGTATTCTCTTCGGAAAAAAGCAATGGAACAATTTAAGTTGTTGGGTTTTCCAAGTACAAAGGTTGAAGATTGGAAATACACGAATGTTATGCCCTTTCTCAGTGCCGATTTTACCTTTAAGCAACCAGTCAATACAAATACAACTGAGGTCGGTATTCAACAATTTCGAATTGCCGCTCTTGAATGTTATCAAATTGTGTTGCTCAATGGTGAATATCAACCTCAATTATCAGATGAAATTGTCAACAAAAACATATCGGTAACTTCGCTCAAGGAGTCTTATCAGGAGGAAACTTTTCAGAAGAATTTTGGGCAACAGCTCAATTTAAATAAACATCATTTTGGGGCTTTAAATACGGCTTTTTTTAAGGATGGATTATTCATAACGACCAAAGATAATGCAGTTGCTGAAAAGCCTTTACATATCATTTATCTTTTTGATTCGGATGCAAATTTATTTATTCAACCTCGACATCTTTTTGTTTTCGGGAAAAATAGTAATACCACTTTAATTGAGACGTATGTTGCTGCCAATGTTAATTCAAAAGTTTTTATAAATAGTGTTTCAGAAATTACGATGGGGGAAAATGCTTCATTGCATCATTATAATATTCAAACTCCTCATGATGGAACGGTATTAATAAATCATACCGAGGTAAATCAAAAAGATTCGAGTTGTTATAATAATTATTGCACTTCCTTTCCAGGAGCAGATTTGATTCGAAATAATTTGAATGTTGCATTGGAGGGGGAAAATATTGGGAGTCATTTGTATGGCTTGTATTTGGTTGCGGATAAGCAATTGATCGACAATCATACTTTGGTTGATCATAGAAAGCCTCATTGCCAAAGTAATGAATTATATAAAGGAGTGATGAAAGAGAACGCACTCGGCGTATTTAATGGTAAAGTTTTGGTGAGAAAGGATGCTCAAAAAACCAATGCATTTCAACAAAACAATAATCTTATGTTGAGTTCTAGCGCCGTAATTGAATCTAAACCTCAACTGGAAATATTTGCTGATGATGTAAAGTGCAGTCATGGTTCAACTGTTGGGCGATTTAATGAAGACGCTTTGTTTTATCTAAGATCAAGAGGAATAAGCGAGGAACAAGCAATTGCGTTACTAATTAATGCTTTTGTTTTTGATGTTACCGAGAAAATTCCAATTCCGGCCATACAATTACACATTAATAAGCTAATTGAACAAAGTTTAAATGAATTAGAAACGGTGAGTTAGGAATGAAATTTTTCATGAAAAATGATAATATCATTGAGTCTACAGAATTTAAGGTGGAAATGATTCGGAAAGATTTTCCGTTATTGACCACAACTGTGCATGGAAAACCTCTAGTTTATCTTGATAATGCTGCCACTAGTCAAAAACCTTGGGATGTAATAAAAGCAATTGAAAATTATTATGCCCATCAAAATAGTAATATCCATAGGGGAGTTCATTATCTAAGCCAACTTGCAACAGAAGCTTATGAGGAGAGTCGTAAAAAAGTAGCTCAGTTCATAAATACAGCTCATAATCATGAAGTAATTTTTACTAAAGGCACAACCGATGGGATTAATTTGGTCGCATCGAGTTTTGGTCGGAAATTCATTCATTCCGGCGATATAATAATGATTTCGACTATGGAGCACCATTCAAATATAGTTCCATGGCAACTATTAAGTGAGTATTCCGGTGCAAGTTTGAGTGTGATTCCAATTAATGAAAAAGGGGAGTTGCTTCTTGATCAATTTAAATCAATGCTCAATAAAAAAGTAAAGCTGGTCTGCATTGCCTATGTTTCAAATACGCTTGGAACCGTAAATCCGGTAAAAAAGATCATTGAAATTTCACATCAATATAATATCCCTGTTTTAATTGATGCGGCTCAAGCTATTCAACACCTACCAATTGATGTGCAGGAACTAGATTGTGATTTTCTGGTTTTTTCAGGACATAAAATGTACGGCCCAACAGGAATCGGTGTGCTCTACGGAAAAGAAAAATGGTTAGAGGATATGCCTCCCTATCAAGGCGGTGGTGACATGATTAAAACTGTTTCTTTTGATAAAACTACTTACAACGAATTACCGTTCAAATTTGAAGCAGGAACGCCTAATATTGAGGCTGGTATTTGCCTGGCCAATGCTATTGCCTACATAAAGAACATTGGATTTGATCAAATTCATCGTCACGAGCATGAGTTGCTTGAGTATGCAACAGACGAACTCTTAAAAATTGCGGGATTGAAAATTATTGGGACCGCTGCTCATAAAGCAAGTGTAATATCGTTTATTGTCGACAACATTCATCCTTATGATATTGGCCTGATACTTGACAAATTAGGCATTGCTGTTCGTACCGGCCATCATTGCACACAGCCATTAATGGATTTTTATGGTATTGCTGGAACCGTTCGCGCATCTTTTGCGTTTTATAATACTAAGGAAGAGGTTGATCAATTGGTATCAGGCGTGAAAAAAGCAGTTAGAATGTTATCCTAAAGGTTATGACAATTAAAGAAACTCAAGACGAATTAATAGAAGACTTTTCATTGTTTGATGATTGGATGGGGAAATACGAGTATTTAATTCAATTAGGTAAAGACTTGCCTTTGATTGATGATAAATACAAAAAGGAGGAGAACCTGATTAAAGGTTGCCAGTCGAGAGTTTGGTTACATATTGATTATACCGGCAACAAAGTAATTTATACTGCCGATAGTGATGCAATTATTACCAAGGGCCTGGTAAGCATGGTGATTCATGTTCTTTCCAACCATTCGCCGGAAGAAATTGTTAATAGCGACCTTTACTTCATTGATAAAATTGGTTTGCATGAACATTTATCTCCTACACGCTCAAACGGATTGCTTTCCATGATCAAACAAATGAAGTTATATGCATTTGCTTTACAATCAAAGGTTAATAATTGATTAAAATGATTGATCAAGATAAGTTGAAACAACAAATTATAGAGGAACTTCGAACCGTTTTTGACCCGGAAATTCCTGTGAATATTTATGAACTTGGACTTGTTTATGAGATTAAAATTCGTGACGATGGTTACGTAAACATAATCATGACATTGACAGCGCCTGGTTGTCCGGTGGCAGGCGAGATTTTGGCCGACATTGAAAATAAAATAAAGAAAATTGAAGGTGTTACCCTGGTACTCGTAATGCTTACGTTTGATCCTCCTTGGGATAAAGAAATGATGAGTGAAGAAGCAAAACTAGAATTAGGTTTTCTATAGTTTAACAAAAGCTAATACTTGTTCTCTTAACATTACCTATTTTTAGGCTACTAAAAATTTATGCTATGGAATTTGGTCGTGTTGACAATATTGATTTAGTTGATTTTACTTTTCCAGCTGATCATCCGATAACCACTGATGTGCTTTTACATTCAGCAAAATTAGAGCCCAGGGTTTATGTTGGCTGTGCCAAATGGGGCAGGCCTGATTGGATTGGAAAAATCTACCCAAAAGGAACTAAAGAAGCCGACTTTTTAAAACATTACGTAAAGCACTTTAATTCCATAGAACTTAACGCGACGCATTACCGCATTTTTGATAAGAAAACGATAAATAAATGGAAAGATACTGCGGATGAAGGTTTTAAATTTTCACCTAAGTTTTTTCAGGGAATAACGCATTGGAAAAGGTTAAAAGATGTGGAGGATTTAACCACACAGTTTTATAATAGTGTTGAAGAACTGAAAGAAAAACTAGGACCCTGTTTCTTGCAACTTCATGAAAACTTTTCTCCCAAAAATCTTCTTCAGGTAGAGAGCTATTTAAAATCATTACCAAAGGACGTTAAAGTGCATATTGAACTTCGTCATCCCGATTGGTTTAAAGATAGTCCGCTCTCTAAAGAAGCTTTTGAAATGTTTAGAGATTACGGTGTTGGAACGGTAATTACCGACACATCGGGTAGGAGAGACTGCATGCATATGCGTTTAACTACTCCGATTGCTTTTATTCGTTTTGTAGGAAATGGATTGCATCCAACTGATTACTTGCGCATCAATGATTGGGTAATGCACATTAAAAAGTGGCTGGCTGAAGGCTTGCAAGAGTTGTATTTCTTTATGCATCAGCATGATGAGTTACATTCGCCTGAATTGTGTGCTTACGTTATTAAAGAATTAAACAAACACTGCAATTTAAAGTTACATGTTCCTGTTTTTGAAGGTAGCGTAGGTCAACCTTCATTATTTTAGAGGAGGATATAAAGAAAAGTTGTCCCGGTTAGTACTGTTTTGTTGCTTATTGTCAAAATAGTTATTCAATAATACCGCAGTACCCATAAAACTATCAAAGTTTTCTTTACCGACAACATTCTCCAGTTCATTGCGAATATCGTCGATGCAGTTATATACATCGATGATGAATTGGGTACCCTTTTCATTGAGTTGTACCAAAATAGCTCTTGAATCTTTAGGATCTTTTCTGGTTTCTACAAATCCTAGTTCCTCAATATCTTTTACCAGTTTACTCATCGCTTGCTTTGAGATACCCGCTCTTTCTGCTAAGGTTACTACATTAGTACCTTCCGGGTCAATATTAGCGAATACCCCAGTATGCTGAAAGGAACAATTTTGATAACCTATTTTCTGTAACCGGCTCATAATGTCTAGAGTATAATGGTTTTTTAATCGATTCAAGATTCTGCCTATACTCTTATGACGCATCTCTTGTAAACCTGCTAAATTATTCTTCAGTTTTTCCTGCATAACAGCAATAATAAAAAAAGTTCAACAAATATAGTCAATGTAGTTGACAGTATCGTCAACATGGTTTACTTTTGCCTCGACAAAAAAATATGAGCAACGAACAAACAACTCCGAATCCTACTAAAAAAATTATTGCCAGAGTGGTAATAGGGCTAGTAGTTATTGCATTGGGAATCTATGGTTTTAAGAAACTACAGTTTTTCCTTGGACACGAAACAACCGATAATGCACAGGTGGAAGGTCATATGACGCCTATTTTATCACGAGTTCCCGGATATATTAAATCGGTTAACGTGCAAGATTATCAGCAAGTAAAAGCAGGTGATACCATTGTAAGTATTGACGACGCTGAATTGCAGGTAGGTTTGATTCAATTACAAGCAGATTATCAAACTGCCTTAGCAGATCTTGAAAGTGCAAAAGCAGCGTTAAAAAACTCAAAGCTTTCTTATGATCAGGAAAAAACTAATTTGAGCCTTAATCAAATTAAATACAACAAATCTGTAGCTGATTATAATCGTGATCAAAATTTGTTAAAAGATCAAGCTATCACTGCTAAACAGGTTGATGATTCAAAAAACAACTTTGAAGTAAATCAGAAACAAGTAGCTGCATCAAAAGGAAATGTGGAAATCGCCGCTTCAAAAATTCCGATGATGCAAGCAGCAATTACTAAAGCTGAAGCTAATGTTGCGCTTAAAAAAGCAAAAATTGAAGAACAAAAGTTAAAGCTTTCTTATACCAACATTATTGCTACTACTTCTGGTAGGATTGGTAAAAAGAACATTGAAAAAGGTCAATATGTGCAACCTGGCCAACCGTTAATGACCATCATCGATGGTAATGAGTTTTGGGTGATTGCCAACTTTAAGGAAACTCAAATTGAAAAAATTAAAGTAGGGCAGCCCGTTAAAATTTCAATTGATAGCTATCCTAATCTTAAAATTAATGGTAATGTACTTTCTGTTTCAGAAGCAACAGGTGCAAAATTTTCATTATTGCCTCCTGATAATGCAACCGGAAATTTTGTAAAAGTAACGCAACGTGTACCTGTAAAAATTACCATTGAAAATCCCGAACAATACAAAGATTATTTGAAATCTGGTTTGAGTTTGAATGTTTCAGTAGATATTAAATAATAAGCAAATGGCACTATCGGGTTTTAAAAAATGGATCGTAGTGGTCACGGTTATCACTGCGGCCGTCATGGAGCTGATTGATACCTCGATCGTGAACGTGGCACTTTCGCAAATGAGCGGAAGTCTTGGGGCTTCAATTGAAGATATTGCCTGGGTAATTACAGCGTATGCCATTGCTAATGTGATTATTATTCCGATGACTGGTTTTTTAGCCAGATTTTTCGGAAGAAAAAATTACTATTTAGGATCAATCATCCTATTTACTATTGCATCTTATTTCTGTGGGCAGTCGACTAATTTATGGGAGCTGGTAGCCTTCCGATTTATGCAAGGTATAGGTGGAGGAGCTTTGCTTTCCACGTCCCAGGCATTATTATTTGATGCATTTCCAACCGAAGAACGGCCATTTGCTTCGGCCTTATTTGGTATGGGGGTAATCATGGGACCAGCTTTTGGACCTACCTTGGGAGGTGTGATCATTGATAACTTTTCATGGCCTTTGATTTTTGATATTAACATTCCTGTTGGAATCATTGCTGGTATTCTTGTTTATTTATTTGTTGACAAGAAGCCCGAAGAATATAATATTGATCGAAAGAATATTAAAATTGATGTAATTGGTATCTTATTATTAACGGTTGGCGTTGGTGCTTTACAATTTGTGCTGGAGAAAGGCGAATCGGAAGATTGGTTCCATACTAACTATATTACTGTTCTTACCATTACTGCTATTGCTGCACTCGGAACATTTATTTTTTGGGAATTTCGTACCAAAGAACCAGTGGTAAATTTACGTGTGCTAAAAAATAAAAACCTGGCTTTTACAACCGTTTTAACCTTTATTTTCGGTTATGGATTGTTTGCTGCGGTATTTATTTACCCAATTATGGTGCAACGTTTAATGGGTTATACACCAACGATGACAGGTATATCCTTGATTCCTGGAACACTTAGCGCATTTTTCATACTACCAATTGTTGGTAAGGCAATGGTGAAAGGGGTATCGCCGCAGCTATTTGTGGGAGTAGGATTTTTCTGCTATATTTTCTTCTGTTTTTGGATGGCAAGTTTTAATACTGATGCAAGCAGTTGGGATTTTTTTCACCCGCTAATTTTGCGTGGTATAGGGGCGGCCATGTTAACAGTTCCTCTCACCAATCAAGCAGTGATGGGTTTGAAGCCCAAAGATATTCCACAAGGTATTGCTATCAATAATATGATGCGTCAGTTGGGTGGAGCCTTTGGTATTGCAATTACTAATACCTATATCGCCAATCGTGGAGCAGTACATCATTCCGATCTAATCGCAAACGTTGATACGGGTGCAGTTGCTTCTGATCGTATTACTCAGTTGACAAATTTCTTTATGAGTAAAGGAATGACGTTGGCAGATGCGAAAGATCAGGCCATGCACATGATCAATGCTATTGTAAATCAACAAGGAACACTTCTAAGTTATCAGGATGCATTTAGGTTGGTTGGGGTTTTCTTCATTCTATGTTTACCACTCATTGGTTTGGTGAAAAAGAAATCCGTAAGTAAAGAAGAAACTGAACAAGCTGCAAAAGCAGCAGCAGAAGCAGCACATTAATCGAGATTTATTAAAAAGATGAAAAAGTATTACTTATTAACCATATTGTCACTATTTATCGTGCTACCGGTATTAGCACAAACTAGTGATTCGGTTTCATTGATTTCTGTAGTTTCACGTGCTCTGGATTACTATCCAAAGCTCAAAGAACAGAAAACACAATTAGAAGTCGCAGATTATAAAACGGACATAATCAAAAGCAAATTCAGGCCTACGGTTGAAGCTGATGCAGTGTATCGTCATATCTATCCTACTTCATATGCTCAATTAGGCGGTGGAGAACGACTTGCTTTTTTTCCGCTTGATCAATGGGATATGGGTTTAAAGGTTAGTCAAACGATCTATGATTTTGGAAAAACAAATGCTGAGTTTGAAAAAACAAAAAGTGAGAAAAAGTTAAGTGAAGATCAGTTCATGAATACGTCATTTAATTTTGCCTATCAGGTAGCCAACGTTTATAACAATATTATTTTTCTAAATAAAAGTATTGATGCAATCGATGCCCAAATCAATGTGTTAACTACAACTTTAAAAGTGATCGACAGTCGTATTCGTAATGGAGTAGGCATTGAGTTCGATTTAGTTTCTACTCAGGTAAAATTAAACGACGCGATTAATCGTAAAACGGAGTTGCTTAATAATCTTAAAAAGCAATCGATTTTGTTAAATGCCCTATCAGGATCAAATTTGGAGCCGACTGTTCAAAAGCTGAAAACCTTTGAGTATTCCATGAAAACCTTTAACGCTGATTCAGTATTTGCCGTAGCTCAACACGGTAACACTGAATTGCTGGCTGCAAAATCAAAACAAGCCGTGGCTGCAAATGAAGTAAAGGTTAATTCAAAGAACTGGGCTCCGTCATTAGTTTTTAACGGTGGAGTTGGTTACAAGAATGGTTATTTTCCAGGGAACATATATAATTTGGAATTTAATTATGTAGTTGGCGCAGGCTTGTCGATTCCAATTTACACAGGGGGGCGTAACGATAATCAGCATAAAATATCAAAGGTAAATTTGCAGGCTTCTCAGTATTATCTGGATGAAGTGAGTATTAATCTAAAAAAAGATATTGAACAAAATATTGCAGACGTTAATACGTTTCAACAGAAGGTAGTTTTTTCGGCTACTCAAATGGAGCAGGCACGACGCGCTCTTGATTTAGCCAACTCTCGTTTTAAAAACGGAGTGATCACAAACATCGAATTGTTGGATGCTCAATCTAATGTGTTGAAATCGTCGGTTGACAAAATTTTTTATGAATATCAGGTAGCTACCACGCAACTCGAACTTAAACGATTAATGGGCGTTCGTTTTTGGGCTCAAAATTAATAATAGGTTGATTAGGTTTATTTCAGATGAAAGCCGGCAGAAATGCTGGCTTTCGTTTTTTGGAACTTTCTTTTAATTTCAAACTATAAAAATTTAGATCTTATTTATGGTCGTTAACTTAACATTCAAGTCAAAAAAAACATTATTTCAAACTAGTTGTAAATCAATCATTTTTTGTAAATTGATTAGAGTAAAGCCTTATGATTGTTCTAAAATTTAAATCAAAAAAATACGCTTATGGATAGTCAATTGAATTTCGATGCATTTCATGGAGAAATCACCGAATGGAAAAGTATGGTGAATCTTGTTCGTGATGAATTAAAAATCTTTAATGATGAGTTAAGTAAAATCGCAAAGAAAAACTTATCAATGGATGCTCTTCGACATGTTGAACATTTTCAAAATCAGTTTATTAGACAGAACGAGGTTTCAGACGAGTTTTTTCATGATCTGAAACAGGCCGATAAGGCTATTATGAGGCAACTGGAAACCAGTGAGAAAAATGCCGATGTTAAGTTAGGAGATGAGCATTTCGAGCTTAGAGATCGGGCGAATATTTATGAAAGGATATTCAAGGATTTAAAAAATGAATATCATTCTTTTCTTGAGAAAGCAGTTTAATGTAAAATAAGATAGTCACCGAGACGAAAGCTGGTTAGCTAATTTAGTTTTCCAGCTTTTTTTCTGCACAGTTTTTTATCATTTATAACTCTGGTATTGAATTCCGTAGGTTTTAAGGTATTCTGTAAGTGCCGGAAGTCCCACTTGAGCTCTTCGTTTATCCACATTTTTCTCATCCTCAATCGGAGCCACTTTCCACTCACCGTGTTCATCATAATTGACCTGACTTCCATACTTCTGTCGTTGCCCCATATCTACGGCAAGTTTATCTTCAAACATCGCCAATTGAGCCGGCGATGCGATGTTAACTTTCACAGCTTTAAGAATATCAGGCATGCACTTTCTGATTAAATTAGGATGAGCTTTAATCATCGTATTAAATATGGCTTCACTACCTTTCTTTCCAACAATATTGGGCCCTAACCATCCGTAAGTTTCTATGAGTTTAGTTACTTTACGTATACTTTCTAAATCACGTGAATTAGCAATTTTTGTTAAATCTCTTTCTACCGCTGAATTATACCCATAATTTTCACGAATTGTCGCAATTTTATTCTTGAAACTTTGATCCATATCATAAATGGAGTCGAGCATAGCTTTTAGCGGTTTATCGTAATTAGCCTCTGCTCGTAGTTGATTTTCAGTCACTGTTTCCAATAACATTGGCCAACGTGCATCTAAATGTATAGGCGTAAGCAAAGGTTCGTTTGTTAATTGTTCTAAATCTGAATAATTCCCTTTTTCAACAATTCGAATTAAGTGATAAAATGCCGAATCTGAATTTTTGCACATTGACCATGAACATGCTGCTTTATACCGATCAGATATGGTTCCTCTCCAATTATTTACACGGAAGGCCCAGGTGAAAATCCTCGAGGAACGTACAAAATCCTTTTTTTTGAAAAGAGAATCGGCTTGTATGCTTAATTGCGTATAAAATTCCGATTGAGTTTGTGCTTGTGCAAACACGAGGACAGAGTTGAATGAGAAGATAATAGCCAAGTAAAATTTCTTCATAATCACTGTTTAAAAAGATCTTAAGTTTAACTCTTACAAACTGATCAAATATATAAAAATATATGAATTGCACTTTAAGCAAAGTATAATTTTGATTAAATAATTACTCATAGTTATTTTTAAATATTCTTAATAGTTAAATTATATTCATTTGTTTATTTGTTTATAAATTAATAAGTAGTTTTTACTGATCGGATAAGGTCATTTTTCAAAGTTTTAAATTTGTTTACACCTGTTAAAACTGTAGGTAAAGAGTTTATTCCTCCGAAAATTAAATATTAACAACAATTCCATATTTTAGGTGATCAATTGATGTAATGGCGAAGAAAAGAATATATAGTTTAGATGCACTACGTGGAATAACAGCACTTTTTATAGTATTTTATCATGTTTCATTTTGGCAACATCAAAGTATGTTTGATGAAGGCACCTGGCTTACAAAGAAATTAGGACTTTACGTGGTTGAACTATTTTATATGCTAAGTGGGGTGAGTTTAGGATACATCTATTTTGAAAAATTCAACAAAATTGATACTGCAGAATTAACCCGTTTTTTTATTAAACGGTTTTTCAGAATTGGCCCTCTTTATATTTTATTATGTATTGCAGCCATTTTCGTTTATCAGATTCCGCATTCAATTGATACAGTAAAGAAACTGCTGATTAATTGTACCTTATTATTCGGATTATTTAATCCTGCATATTCTATGCTAACGGGAGGGTGGTCCATAGGTGTTGAGTTTTTTTTCTATGTTTTTTTTCCAATCCTGGTTTTTTTAGCGCATAAAAATAAAATGTTCGATTATTCCATCACCGTTTTACTGGTGTGCTGCAATTTTGCATGGGCTATATTAATGATGCGTTACCCAACTTTAGGAGATGGTTGGTTAGGATATGTGTATCCACTTAATCATTTTATTTATTTCTGGCTGGGAGTATTAATATCAAGATTAGATAAAATGCATAATAATTGGTCCTATTTAATTATGGGCATTGTATTGTTTGTGTTCACCGGTTTTAACTTTGAAAAAACAAATGATTATTCCATTGAATTGGTAAGTGGGCTTAATCGTTTGTTATTATCAGCTTCGGTTGGATTAATTGTATTCTTCTTTTATTTAAAGGTGGAGTTCAAGCATGAACGAATTAACCATTTTTTTGATTGGTTAGCATCGATAAGTTTCTCATTGTACCTGATTCATCCCTTTGTTTACCTGTATTTAATGAAATTGAACGCAGCATATCAATGGAATTTACACTTCTATTCTATCTTAAGTATCACATTAGTGTCCGCTGTATTGCTAGGACGAGTATTGTTTATTTATGAGAAATTTTTCATGGACCTTGGTAATAAATTGGTAGCCAAAGTTTGAATAAGGTTTTCAAATGGCATTAAAAAACCTCCATGGAAATTATCCTATGGAGGTTCTTGTTCATTTATATAATCTTATTCAAAAAACTCTTTCATTTTTTCGAAGAAGCTTTTCTCATTTTTACCTGGGTTAGGTTTAAAATTGGGTGAGTTTTTCAGTTTTTCCAAGATATCTCGCTCCTCATTACTCAACGTTTTTGGAGTCCAGATGTTCACATGAATCAATTGATCACCTCTGTGGTATGAGTTTACTTCTTTTATGCCTTTACCTTTTAAACGAAGAATTTTCCCGGCTTGAGTTCCCGCATCAATCTTAATTCGAGCTTTACCATCAATTGTAGGTATTTCAACGCTGGTGCCCATGGTAGCATCAATAAAGCTTAAGTATAAATCATAAACAATGTTATTACCATCACGCTTTAAGGTTTCATGCTCAATTTCTTCAATTAAGATGATTAAATCTCCAGGAACACCACCACGGGTTGCCGCATTACCTTTACCAGCCATAGAAAGTTGCATGCCATCACTTACACCAGCAGGAATGTTGATCTTGATGGTTTCTTCTCCACGAACAACACCTTCACCCTGGCAAGAATGACATTTATCGGTAATGATTTGTCCGTCACCATGACAAGTAGGGCAAGTACTGGTAGTTTGCATCTGCCCCAGAATGGTATTGGTTACCCTTCTTACGCTTCCTGCTCCACCACATGTTGAACAAGTTTTAAAAGAAGATCCCTTGGCTCCCGAACCTTGGCAAGTGCCGCAGTTTACAAGTTTGGCAACTTTAATAGTTTTTTCAACACCGTTAGAAATTTCTTCTAGTGTTAACTTTACTTTAATGCGTAAGTTGGTTCCACGATTTACGCGTCGGCCACCACCTGCACGTTGACCACCGCCAAAAAATCCCTCAAAAGGACTTCCTCCGCCAAAAATATCTCCAAATTGACTGAAGATATCTTCCATATTCATATTGCTGCCACCAAAGCCGCCGCCGCCATTATTGGCTCCGGCACGATGACCAAACTGATCATAGCGTTGACGTTTTTCAGCATTACTTAATACTTCATAGGCTTCAGCTGCTTCTTTAAATTTATCTTCAGCTTCTTTATCTCCAGGATTTTTATCAGGGTGAAATTTAATCGCCAGCTTGCGGTAAGCTTTCTTTATTTCATCAGCACCTGAATTTTTGGCAACTCCTAGTATATCGTAATAATCACGTTTAGTCGACATGGTTTTTCTTAAGCTCCTACAACTACTTTAGCAAATCGAATGACTTTATCATTCAATAAATATCCTTTTTCTAACACATCAACTACTTTTCCTTTCATGTCTTCAGACGGTGCAGGAATTTGGGTTATAGCTTCATGTAAATCTGACTCGAAAACCTGTCCCATGGCATCCATCTCTTTCAGTCCTTTTTGGGTTAAGGTCCCTTTCATTTTGTTAGCAATGAGTTTCATACCTTCCATTGCCGGATCAAGATTCTCCTGACCTTCAATTGCTTTAAGAGCACGATCAAAATCATCCAATATAGGAAGCAAGCTTATAATAACATCACGCCCGGCAGTTTGAAGAAGATCAACTCGTTCTTTGGTGGTACGACGACGGAAATTGTCGAATTCAGCATATAAACGAATATATTTATTATTGGCTTCGTTTAATTCTGATTTAAGTAATTCTAACCCTGACTCCACTTCTGCACTTTCAGAACTATCCGAAAGGGTTTCTTTTATTGATTCCATACTTTCGGCTATTTCAGCGCTGTCAGCCTGTTTATCAATAAATTCTTCGTGAACCTGGTTCTTGTCTTTATTTTCCATCTTGTCAGTCTTATTCTTAAACATAATAAAGGGTATGGGTTAAGTTTTTAATCCATTTTGCAATTGGTCAAAAAATTTGCCAATAGCTTTTTAACCGACATGATGTCAGTTAAAATTGAATGTCAGTTACAATAAGTCATTCATTCTGACACATAATGTAACGTCAGAGTTGAAACACTTGTTTGATTCCGACTAAAATGATTCTTTTAGAATTTTACAACGAAAGTACAGCGTTATCAATTACTTTTCCATCTTGGCATTTAATAATGCGTTGCGGGAATTTATTAATGATATGATAATCATGGGTGGCCATCAAAACTGAAGTTCCTGATTCACTGATTTTCTTCAGGAGAGCAAGGATCTCTGCTGAAATTTCAGGATCCAGATTTCCGGTTGGCTCATCAGCGAGAATAATTTCAGGGTGATTTAATAAGGCACGGGCAATAACTATGCGCTGTTGTTCACCACCAGAAAGTTCATGCGTGTATTTTTTTAATTTAGTACGCATACCCACATTGTCTAATGATTCCAGAATACGCGACTGCATCGCTTTTTCATCTTTCCAACCCGTAGCTTTCAGTACAAATTGGAGATTCTGCTCAACAGTTCTGTCGGTTAAAAGCTGAAAATCCTGGAATACTATACCTAGTTTACGACGTAGATAGGGTACATCTTTATCTTTAATTGCCTTCAGGTCATAACCAGCCACCCAACCACTGCCTTGTTCAATATGTAAGTCGGCATATAATACTTTGAGTAAACTACTCTTACCACTACCGGTAGATCCGATTAGGTAAGCAAATTCACCTTTATTAATGTTTAGCGAAACATTGGATAGAACCAAGTGCTTTTGTTGGTATACATCAACGCTTTCGAGCTTTATTACGTTCTGGATCATCTCAGATATCAAGTTTTAAAATTTTTCCAAAGGGTAAATCTTTTACCAAATTCAGGATATATTCTTGTTTATCGCCTAGTCCTATTTTATCTAATGCCTTCTCGGGTCTGTCAATCCGGAAGTAAGCCAATAAGGTGAATTTTTCATCACGTAATTGAACGTAATCAGGGATTTTGGCAACTCCTTTAACTTTTAAAATGTACAAAGTGATGTTTTTTAAAGGTTTTTTCAAAAATAAGATTTCAAATCAGATTTGGCATATTTCATTTGAGTATTTTGATTTAAAGATTTTAATTCTGAATTGTAAGCTTAAATCTTTAGTAAAAACTCCATGGTGTCAATGCCATCGGCATAATCCCAAAGTTCAGGCTGTTGAGCCGTACCAAAAGACAAACTTCCCTGGAATAAACCATCCTTACTCACCACGCATTGAATCAAATCTGCATCTGTAGCTAAACGTGTTTTCAGCTCTGTTTCATCTGCGTAAAATTCATAATGTAGAGAAGCAATAGGAGAGCTGTAGCTGCTATTTTCACTGATCATCAAAAAATGATTTTCAAGATACTTAACCTTATTCATTAACAACAAGGTTAGGTTATAATCAAAGTTGTTAGCATATTTATTATGATTGATGATGGGTTTATACGACTCAATTCCTTCAAAGAAAGAGGTGAAATTATATCCTTGAGGCACGTATAATTTAGAAACATTACGGCAACCTAATCCGAAATACCAAAAAATATCTTTGCCTAATTCATGAAAATCATCAGCTGTTTCTGATCCATTCAATACTGCAACCGAGTTGCGGTTTTTGCGAATAATATGCGGGTATTTGCTGAAGTAGTAATCAAAGTACCGAGAACTGTTATTACTTCCTGTGGCGATAATTGCATCAAAATCTGTTAATCGTTCAACAAATTCAAATCGGCCTGCGAACGCCGGTTCTATTTCGGTTAGTTTTTTAAGAAGAAATGGTATAAGTTTAGTGTCTTGAGATGATAATTTTATCAATGCCTTATTTCCACTTGCTAATACACAAACAATATCATGAAAGCCCACCAGTGGCAGATTTCCCGCCAGAATTAAACCGACTTTTTTAGATTTTTTTTGCAGGAACAATCCACTTTCATAAGTAAGGAGCCATTTTTTTAATTTTTCTTCTTTTAAGGAATTTCCAATTGAAAATAAGGCGTTTTGTGTAGATTCAGCTGTGAACCATGCATTGTTAAATTGGGCAGCATTTACCAGTTGTTCTAATTCAGCCGATGGGTTTGAAAGGTAGTTTCCTAAAATTGATAGGGAGGTGATTACTTGTTCAGTACTTAAGTCTGGCATATTTATTGAGATTTTCAGAAACGAAATAGCGGATTATGTGTTATATTTGCAGCAAAGTTAATAAAACACCATAAAGTTTTAAGATATGGCGATTAAGATCACTGAAGAATGCATAAACTGCGGGGCTTGCGAACCTGAATGCCCAAATAATGCCATTTATGATGCAGGCGCTTCTTGGCGTTTTTCTGATGGTACAGATTTAAAGGGTATGATAGACTTTGGGGATGGTAATACACTGGATGCCGAAACCTTACAAGCTCCAATTTCTGACGAAGTATATTATATTGTTCCTGATAAATGTACAGAATGTGTAGGCTTCCACGATGAACCTCAATGTGCAGCGGTATGCCCTGTTGATTGTTGTGTGGATGATGAAGATGTACGTGAAACAGAAGAAGAACTGCACGCTAAAAAAGAGTGGTTACACATTAGTTAATTTACAAAACCGTAAATATAAAAGCGGGTGTTCATTAGTTGAATACCCGCTTTTTTTCTTTTTGCCGACTCGAATTCTGTTACTAACCTATTTTATTTTAGAAAATTTTCTGCAACAAGTAATTTCTCATAAAAATACTAACTAATAAAAAATACTTTTTACTTTTGTTATGATGCGAAAACACAAACAAATATGGGCAGTCTTATTATCCTTGCTGATTATTATTTCAGGAACGGGATTTTCGCTGTCAGTACATATTTGTTGTGGGAAAATTCAGCATTTTTCACTTTTTGCTAAAGCTAAGGACTGTGGCATGATGGATATCAAGTCAATGTCGGCAGAAAAAAGCGCCTCATCCGCTATTGTCATCAAGAAATTTTGTTGCGAAGATAAAACCTTCAGTATTGAAGCCAGAGAATTTAAAGCAGAGCCAAAAGCCCAGGCTCCACCGATTGACTATAAGCTGTTGAATACGTTCGTTTATGTTTTCTCATTTGTAAAATACCATTTCCCTGAAAGTTCAAGTAACCATGCACTATTAGTCACGTGTGAAAAATACCATTCAACCTATTCAACCTCTGCTGCCTATTTGCAGGTTTTCCGCATTTGATTTATTCCCCCTTTTCCTTATTAGGCTGTCTCAAAAGTCAAACTAACCTGTTTTGTCATGTTGAGCGGAACCGAAAACAGCTGTTTCATGATGTTAAAGAGCCTTCGACTACGCTTAGGGTGACAAGGGAACACTTTTAGACAGCCTCCCGATTGTCTATTTTCCATTTATTATAAAATTTTATGATTGAAAAACTTATTTCCTTTTCATTAAGGAACAGGTTTATGATCCTATTGGTGGCTATCATGTTATTCGGTTGGGGAATACGCTCTGTCCGGACTAGTAAGGTAGATGCTATACCCGATCTTTCTGAGAACCAGGTAATTGTTTTTACCGAATGGATGGGCCGGAGCCCTCAAATCATGGAGGACCAAATAACCTATCCGCTGGTAACCAACTTGCAAGGCATACCCAAAGTGAAGTACGTTAGGGCCAATTCTATGTTTGGCATGAGCTTTATCTACATCATTTTTGAAGATAACGTAGACATCTACTGGGCCCGATCCCGAGTATTGGAAAGATTGAGTTCTGCCACCAACTTGCTTCCTGCCGGGGTGAGTCCACAATTGGGACCTGACGGAACCGGAGTGGGGCATATTTTATGGTATACCCTGGATGCCCCCGGAATGGATTTGGGTGAACAACGTGCCGTGCAAGACTGGTATGTGAAATTCGCTCTTCAAAATGTATCCGGCGTCAGTGAGATTGCTTCATTTGGTGGTTTTCAGAAAGAATACGAAGTAACTCTTGACCCAAACAAGCTAAACTATTACGGATTAACCGTTGCGCAGGTTATCAATACTATTCGAATCAATAATAACGAAGCAGGCGGACGTAAATTTGAGTTGAGCGACATCGGCTACATCATTAAAACCACAGGATATATTAAATCGATCGGCGATTTAGAAAATCTTCCTGTTAAAACCCGTCAATCAATCCCCGTAAAACTTAGTGATGTGGGTAGCGTGCAGCTCTCAGGGGGCAGCCGTTTGGGAATTTTTGATGTGAATGGAGAAGGAGAAGCCGTTGGAGGAATCGTGGTGATGCGCTATGGCGAAAATGCCGACGCAGTAATTAAAAATGTAAAAGCCAAAATGGAAGAAGTAGCAAAGGGCCTTCCTAAAGGAATGAAGTTCAATATTATGTACGATCGCAGCGGCTTGATTGAAGAATCAATCACTTCAATAAAAAGAACGCTGATCGAAGAAATGATCGTCGTTTCATTGATCGTCATCATTTTCCTTTTCCACTGGCGCAGTGCCTTGAGTATTATCATTCAAATACCCATCACCATTGCCGCAAGTTTCATTTTGCTAAATGCATTTGGCATTAGTTCAAATATCATGTCGCTAACCGGTATTGCCTTGGCTATTGGGGTTATTGTCGACAATGGAATCATTATGGCCGAGAACTCTTACAAACATTTAGCTGCACGGCAAGCTGAATTAAACAGGGAAAAACAATAAAGAATCTCACTATGTGGAATAAACTAAAAAAATGGTTGGGAATCCGTTCTTCAAAAGAACGAGATTACGTTGAGTTATCCCGCGAAGAGCGTATGGAGATCATTGAAAAATCATGCAAACAGGTTTCAAGAGGGGTGTTTTATTCAACGATTATCATTATTACCTCTTTCTTACCAGTATTCCTGCTAACCGGGCAAGAAGGAAAGTTGTTTCACCCGCTGGCTTACACCAAAACATTCATCATGATTATCGATGCGCTTTTGGTGATCACTTTAGCGCCGGTAATGATCTCCTTTTTTATGAAAGGACGATTTAAAACGGATGAAGAGAACCCAATCAATCGGTTTCTGGAAAGAATTTATGAACCGATAATTCGATGGTGCATGAGGCATCGCAAAACCACCATCGGCATAAACATAATCGCTTTATTGATCAGCATTCCATTGGTCTTGAGCATGGGGCGCGAGTTTATGCCTCCATTGGATGAACAATCCATTCTGTTCATGCCGGTAACCTTGCCCGATGTTTCCAATGCGGAAGCCAAGCGCATTCTTCAGGTGCAGGATAAGATCATTAAATCTGTTCCTGAGGTAGAAAAAGTACTGGGCAAAGCAGGCAGGGCCAGTACAGCTACTGATAACTCGCCTATCAGTATGATTGAAACAATCATTATGCTGAAGCCTAAATCAGAATGGCGGGAAGGCTTTACAAAGAAAGATATTATTGATGAATTAGATGCTAAACTTCAAATACCCGGCGTGGTAAACGGCTGGACTCAACCGATCATCAACCGCATCAATATGCTGGCAACAGGTATCCGTACCGATGTGGGTGTAAAAGTGTACGGCCAACGACTGGATAGTATAGCTCAGGTTTCTGAACGGGTTAAAAAACTGTTGCAAGACATTCCTGGCGTGAAAGATCTGTATGTGGAGCCTGTTACCGGCGGCAAATATTTGGAAATTGATATTGATCGCGAAAAACTGGCCCGTTACGGCTTATCTGTTGATGAAGTAAATATGACAGTTGAATCTGCACTGGGAGGAACTCCTTTTACCAATACCATTGAAGGCCGTAAACGATTTAATATACATGTTCGCCTGGCTCAGGATTACAGAAACAGCGTTGAAAAAATCAAACGTATTCCGCTAAATGCTTCAGATGCAGGCATTGTTCCGCTTTCATCAGTGGCTAACATCAAATTTGTAGATGGCCCGCCCATGATCACTTCTGAAAATGCTATTCTACGCGGCGCTGTTATGTTTAACGTTCGTGAAAGAGACCTGGGCACTACCGTTAATGATGCCATAAAACAATTAAACAACGATTTGAAATTGCCCAATGGATATTTTGTAGAGTGGAGCGGGCAATACGAAAACCTGATCAGTGGAGAGCGTACATTAATGCTCATCCTCCCGATTGTGGTGGTGATCATTTTTCTGTCATTGTATTTTGCTTTTAAATCTATCCGGGAAGCTTTCCTAAGCCTTATCACCATACCTTTTGCCTTAATCGGTGGGGCGTACATGGTTTATTTCTACGGGGTAAACTTGTCGGTGGCCGTGGCCGTTGGCTTTATCGCTCTGTTTGGTATTGCTGTTGAAACCGGGGTAGTAATGGTGATTTATTTGAACGACGCCATGCGTCAACTGGTAGCATTGAGAGGTAATTCGCGTGAAACAATTTCTAAGGAAGAATTAGAGGAATTTGTTATTGCCGGTGCTGCCAAACGTCTTCGCCCTAAGCTCATGACCGTTTCGGTGGCTCTGTTTGGTTTGGTGCCAGTTTTATGGTCGATGGGCGCTGGCAGCGATGTAATGAAACCCATTGTACTGCCTATGATCGGAGGGGTGTTGACTTCATCAACCCACATTTTATTGGTAACCCCACTCATATTTTTAATGACTAAAGAGTATGAATTGCGAAAACTCGGAAAAATGGAGGTTTACGATGTGCATCATTAAAAAAATAATCAGTATAACCATCATCACTCTTTTGCCTTTCTGGGGACTTGCCCAGCAAAAGGTGATGACGCTTGACAGCATTTTAACGCGCATAAAGCAAAATAGTCCACAGCTTTTGCAATACGACGCCAGGATAAAAGCGGTGGAAGAGTCGGCTAAAGGAGCAAAAGCATGGATGGCTCCAATGGCGGGAGTTGGGACATTTATGACTCCCTATCCCGGACAAATGGCAGAACAGCCTGGCGACCAGGGCCAGTTCATGATCTCATTGGAACAGGATATTCCAAATCCTATAAAGTTAAATGCAAGGGCTAGTTATATGAAATCGAAAGCTGGTATTGAGGCTCAAAACAAAAATGTTTCATACAATGAGCTGCGTAGCCAGGCTAAGAAACTATACTATGAATGGCTGGTGCTCGATAAAAAGATTGCCGTGCTTCAGCAAAACAAGGATATCCTGCAAACCATGAAAAAGCTGGCAGAGATTCGCTTTACCTACAATCAGGGCCTGTTAAGTTCAATTTATAAAACAGAAGCCCGCATTGGTGAAGTGGAGGATATGCTCGTCGAAACAAATTCTAAAATTCAGGAGAACAAATATTGGATGAAGGGACTGATGAATGTGCCTTACGATTTTGATTTCACTATTGATACAACATGCCAGGTAAAATATGATATGACGGTTTTGCCCGATACAGCTTATTTGGGCAGTGCTCGTAGCGATATACAAAGAATGAACGAAACCATACAATCCATGAAACTCAACCAGACAGTAATAAAGTCGGAAGCAAAACCGGATTTTAAGATCAAGTTTGATCACATGATTGGTTACAATCCTCATATGCCGCTAATGTATACTTTGATGGGTATGGTCTCTATCCCAATGGCACCTTGGTCGTCAAAAATGTACAAATCGGGTGTAAGGCAAATGGATTATGAAATCGAGGCCATGAAGAAGGAGCGGGAGGCAATGCTGAATCAGATGTCGGGAATGAGTTTTAGTATGAAGCATGGCCTGCATACGATGGAGCATCATTTGACGAATTATGAAACCCATATACTGCCCGCATTAAAGAAGAGTTTTGAAACGCTGATGATCTCTTATCAGGAAAACAAACTCGATCTGCCGCTGGTGATCGATGGATGGGAAGCCTTAAACATGGCTCAGATGAAGTATCTGGAGCAAAAACAACAGTATTATCAAATGATTGCGGATTATGAGAAACAGCTTGAAAAATAACTTTTGCCAACAACAACTAGGCTTTGGCATGGGTGGGGTAATACGACTAAGTCTCTTAGTTGTTGGACTTCTATTACTGTTTTCAGCCTGTAATAAAAAAAACAGTGGGGGTGAAGCTGCAGAATATACCTGCTCAATGCACCCGCAGGTGGTGCAGGCCAAGCCCGGAACCTGCCCGATCTGCGGAATGGACCTGGTGAAAAAAATGGCAGGTGGAGCAACTCTGGATTCTAATTTAAACTTAAATGCTTTAGTAAAACCCACTAACGAGATCATTGTAAGTAACATTAAGACTATATATCCCGAAAAGGGACCGAAGGAAATAAAGTTGACACTAAATGGACGTATTACATATGATACCCGCAACTGGAACGCCTTGGCTTCGCGCATCCCCGGAAGAATCGAACGTTTATATGTTCGCTACAATTATCAACCTATAAAAAAAGGACAACTTGTAATGGATATTTACAGCCCCGATCTGGTGAATGCCCAACGTGAATTGATTTACCTGGTGAAAAACGGTGAGAATGAAGATTTAATAAACCGCGCAAAAGAGAAGTTGTTGTTGCTTGGAGCTACGAATCACCAGGTTGGCCAGATCACGAGGACGGGCAAAGTGCAATATGCTTTCCCTGTATACAGCCCTTACAGCGGATACATTACTGAAAATAGTTTAAGCGGCTTCAATACAACGGTTACCACTTCCACTTCGACAAATTCTTCAGGTGGAGCAATGTCGGGCATGGGAAGTGCAGCTGGCTCTGTGTCGTTACCTACGGTTTCAACTTCTCAACCAACATCAATGGGGCAAACCCTAAGCATCAGGGAAGGGCAGTACATTGGATCTGGAGAAACCGTGTTTAAGATTTTCAACCCGAATAAACTATGGGCTGAATTCTATGTACCCTCCGGAAAAATTCAAACACTGAAAAAAGGGCAAGCACTTAATTTGATCAGTGCTGATGACAGTACAGAAATGATTTCGGCGAATGTAAACCTCGTGCAACCTTTTTACAAAGAAGGACAAAACTTTTTGTTAGTGCGAAGTTATTTAACCAACAACTCTAAAAATTGGAGGGTGGGACAATTGATTAAAGGCACTATTACTTCGAAAAGTAAAGAAGGCATGTGGTTGACCAAACAAGCTGTCTTACAAATAGGAAATCAACGAGTGGTATTTGTAAAACATGCAGGGGCATTTGAACCGCGTCTGGTTACCGTTGGAATAAGGACGAATGGTTTCATTGAAATTCTATCAGGAATTGACATAAACGACAAGATTGCTGAAAATGCCTGGTTTCTTGTCGACAGTGAGAGCCTGGTGAAATTCAAATCAAAACTGAATTAAAAAGGTAAGTAATGAAAACGAAACGATATTTAAACATCCTTGTGCTACTGTCATTCTTTATTTTAGTCGCTTGTAGCGATAAGAAAAAGGAGCATGATACAGTAGGCACAAAATATACCTGCCCCATGCACCCACAGATTGTTCAGGATAAGCCGGGCACTTGTCCAATTTGCGGAATGGATCTGGTACCCATGACGGATCAAGGAAAAGACGCGTCAATCAGGCTTAATGAAAGTCAACAAAAACTAGCCAATATTATGACCATGAAGGTTGGAAAAGGAAGCATGGCGAATAGTAAAGTGCTAAATGGTAAACTGCTGAACAATCCTGAATTTACCGAAGTTATTTCTAGTAGGGTAAGCGGACGGTTGGAGCAACTTTATGTGAAAGAAACGGGTGTTGCAGTACGAAAAGGTCAGCCACTCTACAAAATTTACAGCGAGCAATTGTTAACCATGGAACAGGAATACCTGCTTGCCCTGAAACAATTGGCAGCTTTCCCTAATGAAAAACGATACAGTGAAATGGCCGATGCTGCCAGGAAGAAGCTGGAATTATATGGACAAACTTCTGGACAGATTGAGCGATTGGGCAATACCGACAAAACGGATCCGTATATCAATTTCCTTGCTCCGGCAAGTGGCATTATTTCGGAATTAAGCGCTATTGAGGGGCAATACGTTGGCGAAGGAAGTGTATTGATGAAACTTGAAAATCTGGAGCAGCTCTGGGTGGAAGCGCAACTATTTGCTAACGAGTTGGGGAATGTGAAGGAGAAATCTACTGTAACTGTACAAGTTGATGGCTTTGAATCGGAACCAATTACATCTATAGTTGATTTCATTTCACCTCAATTCGATGCCAATTCTCAGATTATTACCATCAGGGCCAGGCTGAGCAATCCTAAACTGCAATTTCAACCCGGAATGCGAGCCAATATTTTTCTTCCTTATGGTAATGCATCAAATGCCATAACTCTTCCTGTAAAAGCAGTGCTGCACGATGGTAAAGGCGAACATATATGGGTTAAAACCGGCGATAATACGTTTGAACCGCGCATGGTAAAAACAGGTATAGAAAATTTTGATCGGGTACTGATTGAACAAGGGGTGAAAGATGGCGATGAAGTAGTGATTAGTGGGGCGTATTTGCTGTACAGTGAGATGAAACTTAAAAAAGGAACCGATCCCATGGCCAGCCACCACCATGGAACGATGTAACAAGCTTGATTATAATAAGGATTTATAAACAACATAACAAACAAACAATGCAATTACGCACAATTTTGGCGATTGCTCTTGTAGCAGGAGTATTTGCCGCATGCAACGGAAAGAACAAAATCAAGGAACAAACCGAAAACCACGACATGGCAACGCATGAGCATGTGGAGGAAGAAAAAGGAGCAGCGAATCCCACATTTAACAACGACAAACTGAATATGGTATATCAGCACTATATTCATCTGAAAAATGCGTTGGTAGCATCAGAAGTTAACGAAGCCAAAAATGCCTCCGCTTCCTTAAAAACAGCTATCACCGAACTAAATGATAAAGATGCCACCGCTGTAGCTGAAAAACTCGCAAATTCATCCACAATTGAGGAGCAACGGGCTGTTCTAAACGATTTGAGCAAAAATGTAGAACGTTTAATTAAATCGTCGGGGGTAAAATCCGGTGAGGTGTATCTTGAATTTTGTCCGATGGCCAACAATAACGATGGCGGATATTGGTTGTCGAACGAAAAAGAGATCAAAAATCCTTACTTCGGTGATAAAATGATGAAGTGCGGTTCAGTTGAAGAAACCCTGGTAAAGAAATAACATGAAAAGGTCTTAAAAGTATCAAAAACATTTCGTGTCATTCCGAGGAAACTGCCTTCGCCTGCCTGCCCGCTGTACAAGACTTTGGGCAAGGCAGGCGAGGAATCGGCATCAACATGGGTCGCAGCCTGTTGCGGGATGTCACGACTTTTGAGACAAAACATTTACTTTTATACTATGCTACTACATGTTAAAAATATGGTCTGTAACCGCTGCGTTAAGGTGGTTAAAGAAGAAATTGAGAAATTGGGTTACAGTATAGAAAATATCAAACTGGGTGAAGTAGAGTTGAGGGAAGAGGAAAATCTTGTAAATAAAGTTCAACTTAAAGAGGTTCTGGAAAGCAATGGTTTTGAATTGCTCGATGACCGTAAAACCCAATTAGTTGAAAAGATCAAAAATGTGATTGTTGAACTCATACATCATTCAAAAGATCACCTTAAAACAAATGTTTCGGAATATATTTCCCAAAAGGTCGGTTCCGATTACAGTAATCTAAGCAATCTCTTTTCTTCAGTTGAGGGTATAACTATTGAAAAATATCTTATCCTTCAACGTATTGAACGCGCAAAGGAATTGTTGGTTTATGATGAATTAACCTTAAGCGAAATCGCTTTTGAACTGGGCTACAGCAGTGTTGCTCACCTTTCTGCACAATTTAAGAAAACGACAGGGCTTACTCCTTCTCACTTTAAAAAATTAAGCGACCATAAACGGATGTCATTGGATCATCTGTAGGCCGAAATTTTATAAAACTATTCCATGATTGTGTAAGGCCTTGTGCTCCTGCCGAAACTATCTTTGAATACAAAAGATAAAAACAGTCATGGAAACAATCACTGCTCATTCTACCATAAAGAAAATTTTCCCCATTAGAGGTATGACCTGTGCATCATGTGCATTAAGTGTGGAGAGTATGTTGCAATCCCAGGAAGGCGTTATTCAAGCAGGTGTCAACTTTGCCAACAGCACGGCTTCTGTGGAATATGACCCATCCGTTGTTCAGCCCATAGCTTTTAAGAAAATCATCCAATCAATCGGGTATGATATTTTGGTTGAAGAAACTGAAGAAAGCAAGGATAAACTGGAAGACTTACAGCAACAACAGTATGAGGGTTTAAAACGAAAAACGATTTGGGCTTCAGCATTGGCATTGCCGGTAGCAATCATTGGGATGTTCTTTATGAATATGCCTTACGCCAACTGGATCATGATGATCCTTACCGTTCCAATTCTTTTTTGGTTTGGCAAGAGTTTCTTTATTAATGCCTATAAAATAGGTAAACATGGTAAAGCTAATATGGACACTCTGGTAGCATTGAGCACGGGTATCGCCTTTTTATTTAGTGCTTTTAATACAATTTATCCCGATTTTTTTCACAGAAATGGGATACATGCTCATGTTTATTTTGAAGCGGCCGCAGTTGTTATTGCCTTTATCCTTTTAGGAAAATTACTGGAAGAAAGAGCAAAATCAAATACTTCATCAGCTATCAAAAAACTGATGGGCTTAGAACCTAAAACAGTCATCGTAATTCATGAAAACGGACATGAAGCGGAAATGCCTATTTCAGCTATTCAAATGAGAGACAGGATTCTGGTACGGCCCGGTGATAAAATTCCTGTAGACGGTCTTGTATATGAAGGAACCTCATTTGTTGATGAAAGTATGATCAGTGGAGAGCCTGTGCCTGTGGCAAAGAATGAAGGTGAAAAGGTTTTTGCAGGCACCGTGAATCAAAAGGGAAGTTTCAAGTTTATAGCCGAAAAGGTGGGTAAGGACACCTTGCTTGCACATATCATCCAAATGGTGCAGCAAGCCCAAGGCAGTAAGGCTCCTGTGCAAAAGTTAGTAGATAAGATCGCTGGAATTTTTGTACCTATAGTGATCGGGATTTCTATTCTAAGTTTTGTTCTGTGGATGGTTTTGGGTGGAGATACTGCACTTAGTCAGGCACTTTTAGCTATGGTTACCGTACTTGTTATTGCTTGTCCTTGTGCTTTGGGTTTAGCAACGCCAACGGCCATTATGGTTGGCGTGGGAAAAGGTGCTGAAAATGGAATTTTAATAAAAGATGCCCAAAGCCTCGAAATGGCTCATCAGGTAAACGCTATTATTTTAGATAAAACAGGAACTATTACTGAGGGGAAACCACAGGTAACAGATCTTATATGGGTGGATAAAAATCCGGAAAACATATCGGTTCTTTTTACAATGGAGTCACAATCAGAGCATCCTTTGGCCGAAGCTGTGACCCTTAAGTTGAAAGAACAAGTTGTTGAATCCGTAAAGATCGAACATTTTAAAAGCATCACCGGCAAAGGTGTGGAAGCTGCATACAATAAGAAAAGATTTTTTATAGGCAGCCACAAACTCATGCTCGAGAATGGAATTTTGATTGATAATCAATGGTTATTCAAAGCAGAGGCTTTACAGAAAGAAGCCAAAACGGTTATTTATTTTGCAGGAAACGAACAGTTATTAGCCATCATTGCTATTGCTGATAAGGTTAAAGTTGCTTCGGCAAAAGTAATCACTGATTTAAAAGACCAGGGAATTACGGTTTATATGTTAACAGGAGATAATAAGGAAACAGCGGCAGCAGTAGCCAGGCAAGTGGGCATTGAAAATTATAAGGCCGAAGTTTTACCATCTGATAAAGCTGATTTTATTCAGGATCTTCAGCAAAAGGGTAAGAAGGTGGCCATGATTGGTGATGGTATAAATGATGCTCATGCCCTGGCGCAAGCCGATGTAAGTATTGCAATGGGGAAGGGTTCGGATATAGCAATTGATGTAGCTTCTATGACACTTATTTCATCGGATTTGGCTGCGTTACCGAAAGCTTTTGGTTTATCGAAATCAACCGTAAATACGATCAAGCAAAATCTGTTCTGGGCCTTTATTTACAATTTAATTGGGATACCTATAGCTGCCGGTGTGCTTTATCCTTTCTTTGGTTTTCAATTAAATCCAATGATTGCCGGTGCTGCAATGGCCTTAAGTTCGGTTTCAGTCGTTACCAATAGCTTACGGTTGAAAACAGCTAAGCTTTAGAAGTTATATAAAGCATTGCTGGATCATGTAAAAATCAAAGTGGTATTATCAATTAAATTTGTTTACTATTAATGCTATCAAGATGGAACTTAAATTTAAAACTAACATAAATTGTAGCGGATGTATCACTAAGGTTACCCCGTTTTTAGATAATGCTGAAGGTATTTATGAATGGAGTGTTGACACCGCGAATCCCAATAAGATTTTAACTGTAAACGCTGAAAATTCTTTAACTGAATTTGTAAAAAGAAAAGTCGAAGAAGCAGGGTTTAAAATAGAACTGATCTCATCATCATGAGCAAGAAAGTTCTATCTCAGCGTCATTATGATGAAGATCATACCAATGATCAAAAACATCATGAGCATGACAACGGATCAATCGAAAGGTTAGGTGAATGAATGCAAACTCTTTTCTTTGCAGTTTTTAAGATTTTAGGTTAGCCAGAAATTGGTGCTAACTATTTGATAATTAGTGTATTTTTGCATTTTTGTAAACGGTTAAAACAAAGCATATTATGAAGTCAAAATTTGCATTATTATTAACATTCTTGTTGTCTTCTGTTTTCTGTCTTACTTCATTCGGTCAAGACTTTACGGCGCTTAAAAATAGAACTTTAACACACTCTTCTGAGTTCAAATCAATTGAACCTGAAATTCTTGAATGCGCCAATTATATTCTGAGTACTCCTCAAGATGATAGTAATGAGAATCGTCAGATTGCAATTGAAGTGTTAGTAAAATGGATGGGCGGAACTCCTGATTATAAATTTCACATTGATGAATCCATAGGTGAGTTATTGCAGAGTGATCCGGATATACTTTCGCTCTATTTACCTGCAATGGCTAAATATGCACTTGAAAATCCATCGAGGGCTGCTAATCAAAATGCAATGAAGCTTAATACACTTAAGTTGTTGTTGAATTATTCAGAAAATAAGGCCAATCGTATTAAGCAAACCAAAGAGCTTAAAAAGTTGATAGCCGTTAAAAACAGTGGCAAATTGGAAGATTATCTTAAGGTATAGGTCTCTATGTTCGATTTCAATTTTAATCCTTTTACTGCCTTTAAGTAAATACTAAAAACGGTAAACAAAAGCGGCTTCCAATAATTTGGAAGCCGCTTTTGTTTACCGTTAGATTTTTATTTCTTAACAGCACGTTGTTGTTGCTGTTTTGACATTTCTTCTAAACGCATCTGCCATTTTGATTTTTTATTGGCTTCAGGACGTTTTTTGTTCTGCTCAAGCTGTGCGTGAATTGCATCTTCATTTACAAACTTGCGGATCAGGAACTGCTGACCAAAAGTGATCATGTTCGCACAGAAGTAATAATAGTTCAAGCCTGCAGGGAAGCTGTTTAACACACCCATGAACATTACAGGCATAATATAACCTAAGTACTTCATTTGACCGCTTACACCTGAAATTTTATTGTTCATCCAAGTGTAAATCAAGGTTGAGATGGTCATGAGTACACACATTAAGCTAATGTGGTTACCGATAATCGGTAGGGTAGTACCCCATGTAATCGCAGAATCAAATGTTGAAAGATCTTTTACCCATAAAAACGATTGCTGACGCAACTCAAAAGAGGCAGGGAAGAACTTGAAAAAGGCAAACAAAATTGGCATTTGCAACAATAAAGGCACACAGCCAGCCAGCGGATTAACTCCAGCTTGTTTGTACAGCTTCATGTATTCTTGTTGCAAGCGGGTTTGATCTTCTTCACCAACCTTGGCCTTAATTGCATCCATCTCAGGCTTCAAAATACGCATTTTAGCCTGTGATTTGTATGAGCTGTAGGTTAATGGCAATAATACCAGTTTAAGAATTACGGTTAGTAATAAGATGATGATACCGTAATTCATATTAAAACCATTCAAGAAGTTAAATAGAGGTATAACTGCCCAACGGTTAATGAAACCCAGTGGACCCCAACCAAGCTTTATTAGTTGTTGTAAATCGTAACCTGTTGCTTTTAACGTGGTGAAGTGATTCGGGCCGAAGTAAAACTGCATTCCGTAAACTTCTTCAGCTTTTGATTGATAAGGAACTGATAAATCAGCAGTCATTTTCTTTACTGTTGATTTAGTTAAATCAGTTTCCGTATTTAAAGTTGAACCGGTAATTTCATTATTTGCAATAAGTACCGAAGAGAAGAAGTGCTGTTTGAAAGCCACCCATTTCAATGAGCTGGTTTTTTCTTCTTTATCTTTTGTTTCTGATAAATAATCAGCTTTATCTTCAAGAGGCTTATAGTAAACGGTTGAATACTGGCGTTCACTCTTAATATCCTTTTCTTGCTGTAATAAGGCACTGCTCCACTCAATGGTTAAGTTTTTCGTACTTGGCGCAATGAGTTGGTTCATGCCAACCATTTTTACATTGTAACCAAGCAGGTAACTTTTGCCTTTAAGTGAATACACATAATCAATGTATTGCGTTGCAGATACAGCAAGACGCAATGTAACACTGTTTGAATCAGTGCCTGCTACATTAATGGAAGAACCTAAAGGTTTAAAGAACTCATCATTAGTAATCAAATTACGACCGGTTAATGGGATTTTAAAACCAAAACGGTTATCATCTCCATTAAACAGAATTACAGGTTTTCCGTCTGCTGTTTTTTGTCCTTTAAGTTCAGTAGCGTAAACACGGCCACCTTTAGTGGTCAATGTTACTTTCATTAACTCGTTTTCAAGTGTAATGAACTCTGGTTTTTGGATTACGCCTGTATCAACAGTGGCAGTGTTCGAGGTTGAATCTGTGGCCACTGAGGTTACTATTCCCTTTTTAGCTAGTTCGATTGAATCGCTTTGCTTTTTATATTGATTGATTTCCGGTTGGGTAGGCTTCATGAAAAAGCTCCAGCCAATAAGGATCAATGCAATGATAAATAAGCCTGTGAAGGTGTTTTTTTCCATTTAAAATAAAATGATACTCGTATTTAAATTATTTATTTTTTTTTGGTGATCGTTCGTGATGATCTTTTGCCGCTTCCACAAATTTTACGAATAAAGGATGCGGATTGGCAACAGTACTTTTCAATTCAGGGTGAAACTGGCCGGCAACGAACCAAGGGTGATTTTTATATTCTATAATCTCAACCAAACCGGTTTCAGGGTTAATACCTGAAGTTGTCATTCCTGCCTCGTTAAAACGCTCCAAATAGGCATTGTTAAATTCATAACGATGACGGTGGCGCTCGCTGATATGGCTTTTGCCATAAATGTTATACGCCTTGGTTCCTTTTTTAATATCGCATGGATATGCACCCAAACGCATGGTTCCGCCCATGTTGGTAATCTTTTTCTGCTCTTCCATTAATCCGATAACCGGATCAGGAGTATCTGCATTCATTTCAGCTGAATGAGCATCTTGCAAGCCTAAAACATTACGAGCAAATTCAATAACGGCGCATTGCATACCCAAACAAATTCCCATGAAAGGGATATTATTTTCACGTACGTACTTGATTGCATCAATTTTGCCTTCAATACCACGGTTACCAAAACCTGGAGCAACAAGAACGGCGTCTAGTTCGCCAAGTTTTTCTTTAACGTTTTCAGGCGTGATATATTCTGAATGAATGTATTTTAAGTTAACCTTGCACTCATTTTTAGAACCTGCATGAATAAATGCCTCAGTAATTGATTTGTAGGCATCAGGCAGTTCAACGTATTTACCAACCAAGCCAATTCTAACCTCTGAAGTAGGGTTTTTGAGGTTTCCGAGGAAATCTTTCCAGCTCTCAAGATCCGGTTCAGCTTTAATTGGAAGTTTTAATTTGGTAAGCACAATACGATCCAATTGCTCTTTCAACATCAATAACGGCACATCGTAAATGGTCTCTGCATCAATTGATTCGATTACCGCATTGGCGTTAACGTTACAGAACAGCGCAATCTTTTTACGAATCTCGTTTGAAATTTTGTGCTCGGTACGGCAAACCAAAATATCAGGTTGAATGCCGTATTCCAATAACATTTTAACCGAGTGTTGAGTAGGCTTGGTTTTTAACTCACCTGCTGCAGCAAGGTAGGGTAATAAAGTTAAGTGAATTACCAAAGTATTGGTGTAACCGTATTCCCAACGGAACTGACGAACAGCCTCAATGTACGGCAATGACTCAATATCGCCAACGGTACCACCTAATTCAGTAATTACAATATCATAATTACCACTTTCTCCTAATAAACGGAAGTTATCTTTGATCTCATTGGTAATGTGAGGAACAACCTGTACGGTTTTACCTAAGTAATCGCCTTTACGTTCCTTGTTAATTACATTTTGATAAATACGTCCGGTAGTGATGTTATTGGCCTGTGAAGTAGGAACGTTAAGAAAACGTTCGTAGTGACCTAAGTCAAGATCGGTTTCTGCACCATCTTCGGTTACATAACATTCGCCGTGCTCGTATGGATTTAGCGTTCCCGGGTCGATGTTAATATAAGGGTCTAATTTTTGGATAGTGACTTTATATCCTCTTGCTTGTAATAATTTGGCTAATGATGCCGAAATAATTCCTTTTCCTAATGAAGAGGTAACACCTCCCGTAACGAAAACGTACTTTGTCATGATTGGATTTTATTGTTACTTGCTGGTTACGGGATGCAAAGATAGGAAAATAAGTGAGTGAGAATCGGAATATTTTGTCATTATTCTATCATTTGATAATCAGTCGGTTGTGACGGAATTTTTGAGCGACAGATTTCTCAGGTTTTAGGCATTAGCTCAATAACCTAGAGTCTAAAACCTTTAGTCTATTTAAAAAGCCCATGGAATTCTTTTTCGATGCTATTAATGACAAAGCCTAAATCTTCAGGATTGTTTACAAAGTTGATTTTATCCTGATTGATGACCAGTAGTTTGCCTTCTTTGTAATTGTCAATCCATTTCTCATATTTTTCATTGAGTTTGGTAAGGTAATCAATGCGAATACCCGCTTCATACTCTCTACCTCTTATCTGAATATTGTTTACTAAGGTTGGAACCGAGGCTTTCAGGTAGATCAATAAATCAGGTGGTTTGATAAAATGTTTGATTGAACTGAAGATGGCAAGATAATTCTCAAAATCACGAGAAGTCATCAATCCCATATCATGCAAGTTATCGGCAAAGATGTAAGCATCTTCATAAATAGTACGATCCTGAATAATAAAACGCTGATTATTCTGGATGTCCATCAATTGCTTGAAACGACTATTAAGGAAGAAGATCTGGAGATTGAATGACCACCGCTTCATATCATTGTAAAAATCTTCTAAATACGGATTATCATCAACCGTTTCGTATTGCGCTTCGCAAGTATAATATTTTGATAATAACTCGGTTAGGGTTGTTTTACCTGCCCCTATGTTGCCAACTATTGCAATATGCATGGTCTTGATTTGAAGGGTTGAAAATTTTTATTCTGAAAAATAAAAACACGCGTGACTTTAGAATTTTCTGATTCCAATTAGCTCACGCACTTCATTAATTGTTTTCTGAGCACTTTCACGGGCTTTAGCGGCACCTAAACGAGCCACTTGACGAACATAATCCTCATCAGCCGAAATGGCGTTTATTTTTTCGCGCATTGGAGCTGTAAAATTGATCATGTCTTCGGCCAATTGCTTCTTCATATCGCCATAGCGAATGGTGCAATCGTTGTATTTATCTTCAAAAACCTGTAAAGTATCTGCTGCTGAAACTACTTTCATCAGATCAAACAAGTTTTGTATAGGTTCAGGTTTTACAGCGTTCGGCTCGGTTGGACCGCTATCCGAAACAGCTCTCATCACTTTTTTACGGATTTCTTCAGGACTATCACCCAGGAAAATTGCATTGCCTTCGCCTTCTGATTTTCCCATTTTACCTTTTCCATCCAAGCCCGGGATTTTTACCAGCTCAGAACCAAAGTTAAACGCGTAAGGTTCCGGGAAAAACTCGCTTTCATAAATTCTATTAAAACGATTTCCGAAAGTACGGGCCATTTCAAGGTGTTGCTCCTGATCTTTACCTACCGGCACTTTCGTAGCACGATGAATTAAAATATCGGCAGCCATTAAAGTAGGGTAGGTGAGTAAACCGGCATTTATATTATCAGGTTGACTGCGTATTTTATCTTTAAAAGAGGTACAACGTTCCAGCTCACCCATATACGCGTTCATATTGAGCAATAAGTATAATTCAGCTACTTCTGGAACATCCGATTGTATGTATATGGTTGATTTTTCAGGGTCAATACCTGCTGCCAGGTATTCCACCAAAACCCGGCGTACACTACTGTGTAAATCAGTAGGGTGAGGATGGGTAGTTAAAGAATGATAATCAGCAATAAAGAAATAGCAATTATAGTGATGCTGCATCTGAATAAAATTCTTAATAGCACCAAAGTAGTTTCCTAAATGTAAATTTCCGGTAGAACGAATACCGCTAACAACTGTTTCCATTGGGCCGAAAATAAGAATTTTTTCGGAAAGCGGCATGTAGTCCTGAGTCCACAGAGGCAATACTTTCTTAATCATTTTTATTTCCATTGACTATGGACTATAAACTATTGATCATCGACTATGGACTATTAGACTATTTTCATCATATTTGCAATTAGGCCTATAAATACTAAAAGTTTAAGTATGAAAATCGACAAAAATGTAGTGGAAAAGATAGCGCATTTAGCACGTTTAGATGTTGAAGACGTGGATAAAAGCGTAGCCGATTTGAGCAAAATTCTTACTTTTATGGAGAAGCTCAATGAACTTGATACCGAAAATGTTGAGCCTTTAATTTACATGACAGATGAAGTAAATGTATTTCGTAAGGATGAAGTGAAACAAGATATTACTACAGATGAAGCGCTTAAAAATGCTCCAAAACGAAACGAAAATTACTTCCGTGTAGCTAAAGTAATTGAGCAGTAAATGCTTCATAATCTGGTTCTTGTAATTTTCTTTTTACGGATCTCCAACCAGTATTTTTTTATTTTACATTTGATAAACCTTCAATGATTTGTTATGTCTAGCTTAATTTCAATTGATGATATTGGTAAAAAATACGTGATTGGTGCTGAGGTAATTCATGCCTTAAGATCCGTAACCCTAACCATCAATAAAGGTGAATTTGTTGCCTTAATGGGGCCTTCCGGTTCCGGAAAATCTACCCTGATGAATATTTTGGGTTGTCTGGATACGCCATCGAAGGGTAAATACATATTGAACGGAATGGATGTCAGCCATATGACTGATGATGAGTTAGCAGAAGTGCGCAACAAGGAGATCGGTTTCGTCTTTCAAACATTTAATCTATTACCGCGTTCATCATCTTTAGACAATGTTGCCATGCCCTTGGTATATGCTGGGGTGAAAAAGGTAGAGCGGGAAGAAAGAGCACGTAAAACATTAGAAAGTGTAGGTTTAGGTGATCGGGTGAATCATAAACCCAATGAATTGTCGGGTGGTCAACGCCAACGTGTTGCCGTAGCCAGGGCATTGGTAAATAACCCTTCTATTATTTTGGCCGATGAACCTACCGGTAACCTTGATACCAAGACATCCATTGAAATTATGGCTTTAATTGAGGAAATCCATAAAAAGGGGAATACGATCATTTTAGTAACTCACGAAGACGATATTGCCAAACATGCGCATCGTATTGTACGTTTACGTGATGGCGTAATTGAAGATGATTTTCTGAATGAGGAAGTTCGGAGCGCGCTTAAAGAAGCTGCATTCATTGAGTAGATGGCTAATTTGATTATTTAAATGAAGATATATACAAAAACCGGCGATAAAGGTACAACAGGTTTAATTGGTGGAACCCGCGTTCCAAAGCATCATTTAAGAATCGAGGCTTATGGAACAGTAGATGAATTAAATTCATACATAGGCCTCATACGCGATCAGCAAATTGATCCTGAATACAAACACATACTGAAGGAAATCCAGGATCGTTTGTTTACAGTTGGGGCTTTACTAGCGTCTGATCCTGAAAAATCAAAAATGAAGGTTCCTGATTTGAATGAAGCAGATATTTCATTACTTGAAAAACAAATGGATTTGATGAATGAGGAGTTGCCGGAATTAAGAAATTTTATTTTACCCGGTGGCCATACGATCGTTTCTTATTGTCATTTAGCACGTTGTGTTTGCCGAAGAGCAGAGCGTTTATCGGTGCAACTTGCCGAAGAAAGCGTTATGAATGAGCTGGTACTGAAATACTTAAATCGTTTATCGGATTATCTTTTTGTACTCAGTAGAAAGGTAGCCGCCGATCTTAACGCCGAAGAATACATCTGGGTTCCCCGGACTAACTCCTGATTGAATTAGTTACTAAATAAATGCACAGTTTTTGATAAAACTTTTTTTATTAACTATACGTTTTTATTATATATTCGCGATAATTAACGAAGAGACGAACATAAATTTAAATTATTGCCTATGTATTGGACACTCGAATTAGCTTCGCATCTTGAAGATGCACCATGGCCGGCTACTAAAGATGAATTGATCGACTATGCAATTCGTTCTGGAGCGCCGGTAGAGGTCATCGAAAACCTCCAGGCATTAGAAGATGACGGCGAACCTTACGAAAATATTGAAGAGGTTTGGCCTGATTATCCTACTAAGGACGACTTCCTGTTTAATGAAGATGAATATTAAAGAATAACTTTTTCATTTAAGCAGCTGTTTGTTAAGTAAATGTACTTTATTTATTTACCAGATGGCTAAAAAGTCAATTTGCAAACAGAATTGAATTAAGCTCCTTTTTAAGGGGCTTTTTTCTTTAGTGGGCCATGAACCTGAAACAATTGGTTGAGAACTTAAAAAATTAAGTCAAAAATCTAAAGCATTGTGGCTGTACCATTTATGCAGTCATTAACCTTCGTTTGTCCTTCGTTTTTAGATGTATATACGCAACTACCGCGATGAACCTTCCTGCTATTACTCATTTTAATGAACGGCGTCTTAAAATTGACTTTGCGGACAATAAATAGGAGCTAAAACTAATTAATGGCGCAAGGATGAGGAAACACATAATGCCCTATTCCTGTCAAATAGTCAATCCAATCGATTTTGTGTTTTATGTCGAATACCTTGCGCCATTCATTTGCCACCCATTTGTTAGAGGATGGAACCGATTTGCGTTATATAGAAAGTTTATTGGGGCATGGCAGCAACAAAACCACTGAGATGTATACCCACATTACCACCAAGGGTTTTGATCAGATTAAAAGTCCGTTGGATCGGTTGGATATTTAAGTAGAATGGTTATTTTAGAGGTTCGGCTACCCAAAAAAAACAAACACAGCAGGGTACCTATATATGGAATATATACGCAACTCCGTTTCTTAAAAAGAAGAGTAGTTGCGTATATTCGCTCGTTAGCACCAATACAAATGGACATCGTACAGCAAAGAGACAAACAAATACGAGACTTGGTTAATCATCCTTGGAAGCTACAAAGTTTGTTAGATGACAAAACCAAATGGAACAAGTTGTGTGCCTCAATGGACGTTATTGGTGACACTCAAATAGCAATAAATAGTTACTTTTCTTTGCCGAGTTTTAAAGCAGAAAATGGTGGTTATTTGTTTTTATACGGATTATTGCAAGCATTCTTTTTACAACAAGACGCAATTAATCATTTATCAGAAGCATTATTTGACAGCGCAATAAAATGGAAAACTGAATATCCAGACATTTACCTTGTTAGAGAACTTAGAAATGATTCCATAGGACATCCAACAAAAAGGGGAAAGGATGAATCATTTCATTTTATCGCTCGTTATTCTGTTTCAAAAGGACATTTTCGACTTATGTCGCATTATTCAAAGAACAACAAGTCTGAATTTAATGACATAGACATAAATGACCTTAAGGAAAAACAAGAAAGTAGTGTAATTAAAATTTTGGACAACGTTATTGAACTTATGGAAAAAGAGTACAAAGAACATAAAAGCAAATTTGCAAATGCCAAATTATCTGACTTAATTCCAGGGACAATAAGCTATTCCATTGGAAAAGTTTACGAAGGAATTTATAATGACTACCCTTTGGCTGAAATGAATTTTTCTTTAATAAAGAACACCATTGACACAATCAAAGAAGAAATCATCAAGCGATATGGAAAACTTTCAGCATTACAAGGACTTAATGACGTGATTAGACGAATTGACTACATAATTCAAAAAGTTGAGAGTTGGATTAAAAACAATCAGCTATTAAATAATGACGATGCGGAGGTTTTTTTAGATAGCTTTTCAGACAGATTTAAAGAACTTGAAGAAATGCTAAATGAAATTGATGAAGAGTTCAAGTAAATGTACTGGTGCTAACAACTAAGCTTTCGTCTTGTCCGCAGGGCATGAGATGAAAGCCGTGTTGAACGGAACCTTTGGTAGCTATCGGTGCTGTTTATTATGGGGTTATCGAAGAAAAAATTGGGGCTATTACAGGCGGCATTTTAAGAAGATGCCGCCTGTGATATTTTAAGGAGCTTTTTGAGGCCGATTTCTTTGGGGTAGGCGCATAAGTGCCCTTACCCATAAAATCAGTTAATATGGGGAGTACAGTTTTGGCGAGCGCCCAAAGTCCAATGGGCCGGCGGGCCGCGCTTGTCAAACAACTCAATGGTGATCAGTATGCTTTTTTTGCAACAAGGGCAGCTTCGGTAACCTGAAAGATTCGACACCATTGAGGGATTTTTTTCAACGCATCAACTTTCGCAAAGGACGCGTGTCGGCCATCAGTGCCACAGCCAGAAAGCTGGCAGTCATCATCTGGAACCTATTGGTAAAAGGAGGAAGTTACATCAACCCTGAAGGCTACTTGTTTCTGGATCACAACCATAATAAAGGCAGCCGCTAAACCCACGCTTGCCGAAAAGCACGGTGGACGTGCAACTTTGAACTTACCATCTAATTAAATTGGCAAGTGCCAGCAGACCGAAAAATAATTTGATTTAAAATAAAACACACGTATATTTGAAATAAAATAAATACGTGCCATGACAACAAAATTAACATTGACAATTGACGATTCTGTGATTTCGGTTGCAAAAAAATATGCTAAGAATAAAGGTAAAAGTCTCTCAGACATAGTAGAGAATTATCTGATGACTTTGACATCAAAAGAAAGCAAGGATGAGACTATTTCTCCGAGAATTTTAAAATTAATGGGAGTAATTGAGTTGCCAGAAGATTTCGACTATAAAAGGGAAATAACAAATAGTCTTTCAGAGAAATATAAGTTATGAAACATATTTTTCTAGACACAAATGTATTAATCGACTTCCTTGCCGACAGAAAGCCGTTCTCAGAAGAAGCTGCTAAACTTTTCAATTATTCATTTCAAAAAAAAGTAACAATTTACGTTGCAACTGTTTCTTATAACAACATTTACTATATTCTTAGACAGTCCTGTGCGCATTCAAAAACAATAAAGATACTTGCCGAACTTCAAGAGTGGACAGAATCTGTTGACCTATCAAAAGACGTAATAAGAAAAGCACTAAAGTCTGATTTCAAAGATTTCGAAGACGCAATTCAATATAACTGCGCTAAAACTTTAAATAAAATCGACTGCCTTGTGACACGCGACACTAAAGATTTCAAGACAAGTTCATTACCGATATTGACTCCTAAAGAAGCAGTAACAATGATAGAAAGTACCAGTCACTAACAACTAAGCTTTCGTCTTGTCCGCAGGGCATGAGATGAAAGCCGTGTTGAACGGAACCTTTGGTAGCTGGCGGTGCTGTTTATTATGGAAGGTAGTTTGGCCGTTTTTCGGTTAAACTTTTTGAGTTATAGCAACCCCTGCAGTTCAGTCCTGCTTTTGAGATGCGTTTCGACTTGACAAAATAAATAGGAGATAAACAGAAAAAAGTTTTATTTAGACAATAATGTCAAATTAAGAAGAAATTAATCTGTTTATTTTTACTAAATTTGTTAAAATAAAAGATTTCATGGGTGGCTTAAGTCTTATTCCAACAGAGAAAATAGTAGAACGCTTACGATACGAAAATCCTTGGTGGTTAAACAAACAAATACCCGAAGCGTACAGCTCTATGTCAAAACGCTTGTATTTTAGGCTGTTTTATCCATATGTAACCGAAAAAAGTGTGCGCAGGGCTTTGGTGCTTATGGGGCCAAGACGTGTGGGCAAAACCGTCATGCTGTTTCACTGTATACAGCAATTATTGACTGAAAATGTAAATCCACACAAAATTTTCTTTGTAGGCATAGATAATCCTATTTATGTACATTTAAGTTTAGAAGACATTTTGACCCTCTGCAAAAAATCGCTTAACCAAAGTAATTTAAACGATTGCTATGTTTTTTTTGATGAAATACAGTATCTCAAAGATTGGGAGCGTCACCTCAAAATGTTGGTAGATTCGTATCCGGAAACCAAATTTATTGTATCGGGTTCAGTAGCAGCTGCCCTGAAATGGCACAGTACCGAAAGTGGCGTGGGTAGATTTACCGATTTTATGTTACCACCGCTTACTTTTCAAGAGTATATTCATCTTAAAGATATGAATCATCTCATTTATGATGGTAACATTATATACGGTGAAAAACAAATGCCTTATTGCCTTACACATGATGTAAAAGCGCTCAATAAAGAGTTTGTGCATTATTTGAATTTTGGTGGTTATCCGGAAGTGGTGCTATCAGAAAAGCAAAGCGATATGGGCAGATACGTAAAAAACGATATTGTTGACAAAGTACTGTTACGCGATTTACCCAGTCTATACGGCATCAAAGACGTACAAGAGTTAAATCGCTTTTTTACCTACATTGCCTACAACACAGGCAATGAATTTTCGTACGAAACAATGAGTAAAGAAAGTGGAATACAGAAAGACACGCTTAAAAAATACTTAGAATACTTAGAGGCAGCATTTCTTATAAAAGTATTAAACAAAGTGGATGTAAATGCCAAACGCCTAAAAAGAGTCACGAGTTTTAAAGTGTATTTAACCAATCCATCGTTGCGCACGGCTTTATTTTCACCTATTTCCGAAACCGACAGCGAAATGGGTAATATGGTAGAAACAGCAGTACTATCACAATGGATGCACCGGGAAAAATTAGATCTAACCTATGCTCGCTGGAAAGATGGTAGAAAGGAAGGTGAAGTGGACTTAGTATTGGTTGATGACAAGCAGTACAAACCTGTTTGGGGTGTAGAAATAAAATGGAGTAACCGTTACTTTGAAAAACCGCAAGAACTAAAAAGTTTAATACAGTTCTGTAAAGCCAATTCCTTCGAAAAGGCTTTGGTAACATCTATTGACCAAACAGGTTTAAAAACCATAGACGACCTTTCGTTTTCGTTTTTACCGGCCTCTATTTACAGTTACAACATTGGCGATATAACCTTGAAAATGAAAAACAGTAATTAGATTATAAAGTTCATACTAGAAAACAACCAAGGGCACACAATGTATTATTGCCAATGGTTTAAAGTTTTATCTTTGCTAACAACTGACAACAAATGGACCTAGACCCGATACCATATTACTACGAACCAATTAACAGGAATGCGATTTTAGTTCGACCTAAGCAGCCTTTTTACGACTGGGTGAATAAAGTATTTAAAGACGACCAGCCAATATCGGACATGGACGAGCACAACATTTATTTAATCCGAGAAATGGGTAGTAACGAGGACATTAAAAAATGGATTAAGAAAAATTTTGACAACCTTTTCGTTAACGAGTTAAACGACTGGTGCACGGACGAATCGGATTGGCCGACAAATAGGACTTATAAAATGTTCGGTCTCTGGTTTGACGTTGAAGTTCATTCAATGGTTCTTGACCTTGAAGAATTTCCAGTGACAAAGGACTAAAGAATTAATTTATGCTTGCTGACCGTTTCGTCTGACCTTAATGTAAACGGTGGACTTAGAAAGCTGGCATCATCATCATCTGGAACCTATTGGTGCATAAGTCGATTTCTACGAAATCGACTTACTTTACACATATATATACGTTTGGGATAAATTTCAAGAGAAAATATTCCAAGTCATACCTTATTACAAAAAGATATTTGACTACGGAAAAAACTATTTGGGTTAATCATTTGCCAATTAAACAAAAGAAAAATAAAAGCCGAACCGCTAACAGCTAAGCTTTCGTCTTGTCCGCAGCCCCTGTTTTATTTTATCATTTAAGCAAGGATTCTGCATAACGCAAATCTTCCGGGAAAGTAATTTTTATGTTTTTACTATCTCCTTCGGTTAAATTGATCTTTACACCCATTGCTTCTACTACACTTGCATCGTCGGTGAATTCAGCTTTGTATTCCTGTTTATAAGCTTCGTTTATTAACTTAACCTGAAAACATTGGGGCGTTTGAACTAAAAAATACTGCTCCCTATCCAGTCCAATAGAAATTCCGTCCTGCAATTTTCGTATTGAATCCCGGCATTTTATCACCGGAATTGCATTGCCGAGTTCTTCGGCCATTTTAAAGGTGTTGATTAATAGGTCAGTTGAAATAATAGGTCTAACTGCATCGTGAATAGCCACCAGTCCATCATCCTCAATCATACTTAAGCCTTTTTTTACAGATTCAAATCGGGTTTTTCCTCCTTCAATGAGCTTATGTGGAACGGTGAACTTATAATCGGCGCATAACTTCTTCCAAAACTTATGGTAATCAGGATGCATTACTACGATAATCTTAGGGACTAACGGCCATTGATAAAATGCCTTGATTGTATGCATGATTATAGGCAAGCCATTCAGTTCCAGAAATTGCTTGGGAATTGCTGATTGCATTCTGGAACCGCTTCCACCGGCTACTATAATCGCGTAGTATTTCATGTTAAATAATAACGGGTTGCCAATTAGTAGATTGCGAATTTTTCCAACTCACAACCTAAAACTCGCAACCCGTAACAGAATATTTTTTTAAAATTAGATGATTAACATCGCATCTCCATAACTATAGAATCGATATTTTTCTTTAACAGCTACTTCATAAGCGTTCATTACGTGCTCATAACCACCAAATGCAGCTACCATCATTAATAATGTTGATTCAGGAGTATGGAAGTTAGTAATCATGCTATTCGCGATACTAAAATCATACGGAGGGAAAATGAACTTACTTGTCCATTCATTCGCTGGTTTTAAAATTCTGCTTGCAGAAACTGCCGATTCAATGGCACGCATAGCAGTTGTACCCACAGCGCAAATTCTTCTTTTCTCCTCTAAAGCTTTGTTTACCTTGTCAACTTCACGTTGTTCAATGATAAAGTGCTCAGAATCCATTTTATGTTTGGTGAGATCTTCTACCTCCACTGAACGGAAAGTTCCTAAGCCTACGTGAAGCGTCACTTCAGCAAACTCCACACCTTTTAGCTCCAGGCGTTTCAATAGCTCACGGCTAAAGTGTAAACCTGCAGTCGGAGCTGCTACCGCACCCTCATTTTTTGCAAATACGGTTTGGTAACGGTCTTTATCCTCAGGAGTTGCTTTACGCTTGATGTATTTAGGAAGCGGTGTTTCGCCTAAAATTTCAATGGCTTCTCTAAATTCTTCATCCGTTCCGTCAAATAGAAAACGGATTGTACGACCTCTGGATGTGGTATTGTCAACAACTTCGGCAATGAGTAAATCGTTTTCGCCAAAGTATAATTTATTGCCGACACGGATTTTACGGGCAGGATCTACCAAAACATCCCAAAGACGCATTTCTCTGTTCAATTCACGTAATAAGAATACTTCGATTTGCGCTCCGGTTTTTTCCTTATTACCGTACATACGGGCAGGAAATACTTTGGTATTATTCAGGATCATCACATCCTTATCGTCAAAGTATCCCAAAATATCTTTAAATATCTTATGCTCGATCTTGCCTGTATCCTTATGCAGAACCATTAAACGTGACTCATCACGTTGTTCTGAAGGTGTTGAAGCTACAAGTGATTCAGGTAAATTGAAACTAAATTGAGATAATTTCATGTGTATGATAGATTTCTAATAATTTATAAAATGTGGCAAAGATAGCATTTTAAACTACAAAAAAATTTAGAAAGAACATAGATATTTAAATGAATTTTAAAGTACTCAAACTTGAAATTTTATATTTCTTCTAAGCGGTCCGATGAGATAATTAATTACATTTGGATTAGCTATGATCTATCTTCGACTCATTAAAGAAAGTTTTGCCTTTGCTTTCGAGGCTCTTCGCGTTAATAAATTACGCACTATTCTCTCTCTATTGGGTATTACCATTGGTATTTTAACCATTATTGCTATTCTTACCGCTGTTGATGCACTTAAAGGCAATGTCAGAGCTAGTGTAGATAAATTAGGTACCAATGCCATGTTTATTGAAAAATGGCCCATTCTTTTTGGCAAGGATTATCCTTGGTGGAAATTTATCAATCGGCCGTTAGTAACCTATGCTGATTTTCAAAAGCTTAAACCACGTTTACAAACAGCAGAAGCCTCGACTTTTTTTATTGATGTAAGTAATCAAACTGTAAAATATAAAAACAATTCCGTTGAAGGCGCTTATATGACAGGTGCCACGTATGAGTTTGATCAGGTTTATGCTTTTGAAATTACGAATGGCAGATACTTTACAGAAGTAGAGGCAAAGGCTGGTCGAAATTTGGCCATCATCGGAGCTGCAATTGCCACCGGACTTTTCAAAAATGAAGATCCGATTGGTAAAGAAATAAAAGTGGCAGGAGCCAAACTGGTCGTAATAGGGGTAATTAAAAAAGAAGGAGCATCCATTCTAAAGTTTTCCGACGATGACAATAGTGTAATTGTTCCTTACAACTTCATTAAAGGCGTGGTGAATGTGAAAAGCGATAGGAATCATCCTCATATTATGTTAAAAGGTAAAGACGGGATTCCAATTGATGAGGTGGAGAGTGAGGTGCATAGTGTCATGCGTTCTATTCGCAGGTTATCTCCATTGGAAGAAGATAATTTTGCTGTCAATAAAATTACCGTATTGGCCAATCAGGTTGATTCGCTATTTGATGTGTTGAATATTGCCGGTTGGGTAATTGGAGGTTTTTCGATTTTGGTGGGAGGGTTCGGTATTGCCAATATTATGTTTGTTTCAGTGAAGGAACGTACTCATATCATCGGCATTCAAAAATCATTAGGAGCGAAGAACTTTTTTATTCTTTTGCAATTTTTGATTGAATCGGTTGCCTTATGTCTAATCGGAGGCGCAATCGGATTGTTGATTGTTTGGCTCATTTCCGTAGGTGCATCAAAGGCCTTGAATATGGATTTTACCATGAATATGGGAAATGTAATTACCGGTGTCGGTATTTCGGTTATCATTGGAACGCTGGCCGGTTTTATTCCTGCTTACACCGCTTCACAGCTCGACCCGGTTGAGGCAATACGATCGAAGTAGCTAAAGGTTTTAGGTAAAGTGTATTACGAAGTAAAACAACAACTGCCTACAACCTGAAGCCTTCAGCCTAGATTTTATTTTTCTTGGCTTCTTCCAATAATTGATCTTTATCAACGGGCACAACACCTACTTTTTCACAAACCAATCCACCGGCTAAATTGGCTAAAGCGGTAAAGCGAGTTGGGTTTAATCCAGCGGCAAGTCCCAATGCTGCAACGCTTACTACGGTATCACCTGCGCCGGAAACATCAGAAATATCGCGGATATGTGCCGGAATTAACACTTTTTCATTTTGAGCATTAATGTAAATGCCCAGTTCAGATAATGTAACCATCACCATTTCGGCACCTAGTTTCTCTTTTAAATGTTCGATGGCATTTTTTAATTGCTCATTATTACGAACATCAAAATCAATCTTTAAACCTTCTTTTAATTCTTTTAGATTGGGTTTAAACAGGGTGACATTTTTATAATGCAGGAAGTTACGTTTTTTAGGATCGACTATGGTTGGTATGTTGGCAGCTTTGGCGAGCTCAACTACGGCTTCAATGAGTTTTACCGTAATTACACCTTTATCGTAATCTTCAAAAATAATAGCATCGATTGAGTGCGTTTTAAGCAAGAGTTGAATGCGATTCAGTAATGCATCGGTTTCATCATGACTAATTTCATGAGTGATTTCTGAATCTACACGTAACATTTGCTGGTGATGACCCAATAAGCGGGTTTTCATCGTGGTAATACGATCTTCACTTTTTACAATGCCTTCGGTACTTATGTTTTGTTCATTTAATAACTGAACAAATGTTGAGCTATGTGAATCATTTCCAATAACCGAGCATATAATCGGGTTGGCACCCATTGCCTGAATATTCAATGCAACGTTAGCTGCTCCTCCCAAACGGTTTTCGCGTTTGGTTACCGAAAGAATAGGAACCGGAGCTTCTGGCGAAATACGATCAACTTTACCCCACAAGTAAGCATCAATCATTACATCGCCAATTATTAAAATATTGAGTTTTTCGAACTTTTTAAAGATGTCCTTCATTTGTAATCGTTAGTGGTAATTCGTTGTTGGTTCCACAAGCTTCAATTGGGCGCTAAAATTAGATATTATTGTTAAGAATGTTTGAAACATCTAAGTTGAAATTTCACTATGACTGCTATATTCACCATAAAAAAACTCCGGCAGTAATCTGTCGGAGTTTTTACTTTCTATAATAACTAAAGTTTATTTCAATTCTGAAAGAAATGCTTTGATTCTGCGCATGGCTTCGATTAGTTTATCTTCAGAGGTTGCGTACGAAAAACGAATTGAGTTTGGATCACCGAATGATTCACCTGAAACGGTTGAAACATGAGCTTCACTTAACAAAAGCAAAGCTAATTCGTTAGCATCTTTAATTACTGTTCCGTTGTACGATTTTCCAAAGAAAGAACTTACATCAGGAAAGAAATAAAATGCTCCTTCAGGGAAGTTGGATTTCATTCCCGGGATATCTTTAATCAAATCATAAACAATGGCACGACGTTTTCTGAATGCCTCACGCATTTCATAAGTTGGAGTCATATCAGAAGTTAAGGCAGTAATTGCAGCGCGCTGTGCAATAGAACATGTTCCTGAAGTGATTTGGCTTTGCATTTTATCGCATGCGGCAGCTATTGCTTTAGTTGCAGCCATGTAACCCAATCTCCAGCCGGTCATTGCATAACCTTTTGAAAAACCATTGATGATAACAACACGATCACGAATACTATCAAACGAAGCGATGCTGTTATGCTCGGTACCAAAGTTAATGTGTTCGTAAATTTCATCGGAAATGATGTAGATGTCCGGATGTTTTTCGAATACTTTTACCAAAGCTGCTAATTCCTCTTTACTGTAAACCGAACCGGTAGGGTTACAAGGAGAAGAGAACATGAACACTTTTGATTTTGGAGTGATAGCGGCTTCAAGTTGAGCAGGAGTAATTTTGAAGTTGCTTTCAACCGTTGTTGCAATAAATACACTGGTACCTTCTGCTAATTTCACCATCTCTGAATAAGAAACCCAGTAAGGAGTGGGAATAATAACTTCATCACCTGGATTTACCAAAGTCATCACAGCATTAGCTAATGATTGTTTAGCTCCGGTTGAAACAACAATTTGATCAGCAGAATACTCAAGTCCGTTTTCACGTTTTAGTTTTCCTGCAATTGCCTGACGAAGGTCTAAGTATCCGGCAACCGGTGTGTAAAATGTATATCCTGCGTCTAATGCGCTTTTGGCTGCATCACATATATGTTTGGGTGTAGTAAAATCGGGTTCGCCAAGACTTAAATTAATTACGTCAACTCCTTTAGCAGTTAATTCTCTTGCCTTTTTTGACATAAGAATAGTAGCTGATTCCTCTAGTTTATTTATACGATCTGATAGTTTTAGGCTCATTTTAATACTTGTTTCAGGCAAATATAGATAATTTTCAACTTGTGTTTCATTCAATTTGAAAATAAAAATTTAATAATATTGAAAATATAATAACATATTGTTTTGTTTGTTGACAAAATTGTAAAACGGTTTGGCTTGTTTTACAATGATGCAAGCTTAGTTTGCTTTGATTCTGCGATCCCGGTTTATAATTTGATAAATTTGCAACATCAAAAACCTCTTGATTTGAGAAGCCCTAAGCGAATTATCCTCATAGCCATTTTTATATCGGTAATCCTAATGCTAGTTAAGTTTCTGGCTTATTTTCTTACCGCTTCAAATGTTATTTTAACCGATGCTGCAGAAAGTATAGTAAATGTTGTAGCGAGCTGTTTTGCTTACTACAGCATTCATCTGAGCTCCATTCCTCGCGATAAAAATCACCCGTATGGACATGGGAAAGTTGAATTTTTTGCGGTAGGAATTGAAGGTATACTCATCTTGATTGCCGGTATACTTATCATCATCAAATCAGGTTATTCTGTTTTTCAGCATCATCATATAACCAACCTTGGTACGGGTATTATTTTAGTTGCGATAACCGGACTTGTTAATTTTGTTTTAGGCTATATGCTTATACAATCGGGCAAAAAAAATAATTCAATTACGCTTGAAGCTGATGGAAAACATTTGATGACTGATGCTTACAGCAGTGCAGGGGTGATTGGCGGGTTGGTCATTATCAAGCTAACGGGCATTGTAATTATCGATAGCATTTTATCAATTATTATTGGAATTTATGTAATCTATAGTGGTTATAAATTGGTTCGAAAGTTTGTTGCAGGCTTGATGGATGAATCTGATTTTAAGTTGGTCGATAAAGTTGTTCATATTCTGAATATTAACCGAAGAGACGAATGGATTGATATACATAACTTGAGGGTTCAACAATATGGGCCTGATATGCATATTGATTGTCATCTTACCATGCCTTATTATTTTGAATTGAGCCAATCGCATGAACAGGTTCGTGCTGTCGAAGATCTAATACGGTCGGAAATAGGTGCTAATGTGGAGCATTTTATCCATGTAGATCCCTGCTTGCCCGAGTGTTGTCATTATTGCAGAATGAAAAACTGCCCTGTGCGAACAGAACCTTTCAGTAAAGAAGTAGATTGGACCATCGATATTCTGATGGAAAATCAGAAACACTTTTGAGGCCACAGTTCATGGTGTTTGTGCTGTTTTATCACATCCATACCATAGACTATCGACTATTAACAAATAACTTGATGTACAAATGACTACCATACAGAACCAAACAAAACGTTTTAATATAAGAGTTTATGGTATTTTAATAAATGATCGAAATGAAGTTTTGGTGAGTGATGAATGGGAGTACGGAATGGAGTTTTCTAAGTTTCCCGGTGGAGGTTTGGAGTTTGGTGAAGGTACAATTGAGGGCTTAAAACGTGAATTTCAAGAAGAATGCAACTGCGAAATTGAAGTTTTGAAGCATTTTTATACTACCGATTTCTTTGTAGAATCAATGTTTGGAACCGGACAACTCATTAGCATTTACTATCTGGTTAAGAATAGCTCAGCTTTAACTATTCGAATTGTTAAAAATGCCTTTGATTTTTTAGAAAAGACAGAACCTGCCCAATGTTTTCGGTGGATACCGTTAGAACGTTTATCTTCGGCCGATATGACTTTCCCTGTAGATAAACATGTGGCTGAAATGCTCAATCAAACTAAGTTTTAGTAATTTTCTCGCGAATCAAAAAGTATTTCGATCCATGTACAAAACATTGTCTGTCTTATTTCTTTTTCTTTCAACAACTGTAAATGCTCAATTACAAGGCAAACTGAGTGCTGCGGTTTCATTTATCCAAAATGACGAACAATTAAAATACGGTACATTTTCACTTACAGTATTAAACGCTTCAACGGGGAAGGAAGTGTTTTCATACAACCCTAATTTAGGTTTAGCACCGGCATCCACCTTAAAAATACTCACATCGTCAACTGCTTTGGCGTTGTTAGGCGAAAATTATACCTATAAAACAGAACTGCAATACAATGGAAACCTAATAAATGGAGTTTTAAAAGGTGCTTTAATTGTAAAAGGAGGAGGTGATCCTACTTTAGGAAGTTGGAGATATGAAAATACAAGGGAGGAAATCGTTTTAAATAGTTGGATTGAAGCCATTCGCAAACTTGGTATTAAGGAAATTGACGGTGATTTGTTGGCTGATGACCGTTTATTCGGAACGCAATCAATACCTGATGGTTGGATTTGGCAAGATATAGGGAATTATTATGGAGCCGGAAATTCAGCATTAACATGGCGCGAAAATCAGTTTAATATCTATTTGAAACCGGGAGTTACTGTTGGCGATTCAGTAACTATTCAACGAACAGAGCCCTTAGTTGATTACATTGAACTTATTAATGAATTAAAAACAGGGGAGAAGGGATCAGGAGATAATGCTTATGTGTACCTGCCTCCTTATAGCCGGGTAGCCTATTTGCGTGGAACTGTTGGTTTGGATGAGAAGAATTTTTCAATTTCGGGTGCAATTCCGGATCCAGGCTATGCATGTGTTTTCCGTATGAGAGCAGCCTTGAAAAATGCAGGAATTCTGGTAAAAGGAAATGTTTCTACTGCGCGACTTTACTCCGTCCAAAAACATCCATTCCCTCAAAATAATTACACTTTCTTTACCACAACTTCTCCTAAACTAGATAAAATCGTTTTTTGGTTGAATAAAAAAAGTGTGAATTTATATGGTGAACATTTGCTTAAAACTTTGGCACTAAATAACGGAAGGGAAGCAACTACTGATAATGGTATCAAAGTGTTGAAGGATTTTTGGAAAGCAAAAGGGATTGATGATAATGCCATTACTGTTTTTGATGGGAGCGGGCTTTCGCCGGCAGATCGTATTTCATCCTCGGTTATGGCTAATGTGCTGCTATTTGCCCGAAAACAATCGTGGTTCAACAGTTTTTACGCCAGTTTACCTGATTTGAACGGTATGAAAATGAAAGATGGTTACATCAATAATGTACGTTCATATGCCGGATATGTTACGGCTAAATCAGGAACTACATACGTGTTTTCCTTCATCGTAACTAATTTTAATGGCAGCCCGACTACCGTGCGACAAAAGATGTGGAAAGTGCTGGATGAATTAAAATAAAGCTTTACCCTCAATCGCTCTTCAATTGGAGAGGGATTGAGCTGAATAAATTTAATAACCCAATAACTTATAATAAATGACTTTAGCTGATCGCGATTTACAAGCAATATGGCATCCTTACACCCAAATGAAAACTGCCGCACCTCCAATTCCAATTGTAAAGGGTGAAGGCTTGTATTTAATTGATGAAAAGGGCAAGCGTTACATGGATATGGTTGCCTCTTGGTGGGTAAATATACATGGACATTCGCATCCCTACATTGCCGAAAAAGTTTTTGAGCAATTGAAAACGTTAGAGCACGTGATTTTTGCCGGATTTACGCATCCCGCAGCGGTTGAATTGGCTGAACGTTTATTAAAGATTTTACCATCTTCTCAGCAAAAAATCTTTTATTCAGATAATGGTTCAACAGCAGTTGAAGTAGCCTTGAAAATGGCGTTTCAATACTGGAACAATAGAGGTGCGGAAAAGAAAAAAGTGTTAGCATTTAACAACTCCTACCACGGCGATACATTTGGAGCCATGAGCGTAAGCGCCCGAAGCGCCTTTACTCAGCCGTTTGAAGGTTTATTGTTTGAAGTTGAATACATTGACGTTCCGACAAAAGATAATTTGGAAGCGCTTAAAGCGCGAGTTTCAGCAATTGGAAATCAAATCTCCTCCTTCATTTTTGAGCCCTTAATTCAGGGAGCCGGAGGAATGTTGATGTATGAACCTGAACCGTTGGATGCATTGATAAAGATGTGTCGTGAAAATGATATTTTAATTATTGCCGATGAAGTAATGACTGGTTTTGGTCGCACAGGAAAATTGTTTGCCAGTTATTACCTAACCGAACAACCCGATATGATGTGCTTTTCAAAAGGGTTAACCGGTGGAACTATGCCGTTGGGAATTACTTCTTGCGATAGTAAAATCTACGATCAGTTTCTTTCTGACGATAAAATGAAAACCTTGTTTCATGGGCATTCATTTACGGCTAATCCTGTGGCTTGTGCGGCATCATTAGCCAGTATGGATTTATTATTAAGTGAACAAACCCAGGATCAAATTGCGATGATCTGTCGCAAGCATTTGAAATTTGCTGAAAGCATTCGAAATCATGAGAAGTTGAAAGATGTCCGGGTTCGCGGAACGATTATCGCCATGGAGTGGAACACCGGAAATGAAACATCATATTTCAATAATCTTCGCGATGAGTTGTATAATTTCTTCCTTGCTGATGGCATAATCTTACGGCCATTGGGAAATATAATTTATCTTCTTCCTCCGTACTGCGTAACCGAAGAGGAACTGGATTTTGTTTACGGAAAAATTAAGGAAGCCTTAGCAAGGTTTTAGATTGGAAGGTAAAATAAAGCTTAAAAGCAGAAAACGAAAAGTTGTAGTAATGTAGTAATAAGATTAGATAAATGGTGAAATGTCAGATATTGATCTTTAATCTTTTGTCTTTCATCTTTGCTCTTTACTCTTTAATCTTACCTTTGTGCTTTATTTTTAAAATTCAACTTACATTATGGCAACCACATCCGATATTTCAAAAGGTGCTTTTTTAAGATACAATGGTGAACTGGTAATGATCACCGATTATACCCACATTACTCCAGGTAAAGGAAATGCCATTTACACGGTAAAGAGCCGTAACGTACAAACAGGCCGTCAGAGTGAGATCAGGTTTCGTTCGGGTGAGAAAATTGAGTTGGTAAGAGTGGAAACGCATGAATTGCAATACCTGTACCAGGAAAGTGATTCATTAATTTGTATGAATCAGGAATCGTACGAGCAAATTCCTGTACCGATGGCGCTTTTTGGCGATTCTTTGAAATACCTGAAAGAAAACACCATTGTACTTGTGAAATTTGATGATGAAGATAAACCGGTATATGCTGAACCTCCCACGTATGTGGAGTTAGAAGTTACCTATACTGAAAATGCCGTTAAAGGTGATACCTCATCGGGCAGAGTATTAAAAGCAGCTACCATAGAAACAGGAGCAACGGTAAACGTTCCTTTGTTTGTTGAAGCAGGTGAGAAAATTAAAATTAACGCCACAACCGGCGAATACATGGAAAGGGTTAAGTAAATCCTCTCAACTAAAAAAAACTCCCTATAGTTACTTGCTGTAGGGAGTTTTTTTATGCTTTTTAGGCATTGTTTAGCTTGAACGGAGTCGAGGCTTACTGAATACCTAACGACTTTAAAAAGGCTTCAGAATTAGGTTCTCTACCTAAAAAGTTACGAAGCATATCCATTTCCTCAATAGTAGAGGCTTTTTCTAAAATTTCTTTACGGTATTTAACGCCGGTTTTGGTATCCATTACTCCGTTTTTCTGAAATACAGAGAACATGTCTTGCGCAAAAACTTTCGACCATAAATAGCCATAATAGTTGGCTGCGTAACCATTTAAATGGCCAAAGCTACAGATGAAATGGCTGCCTTCCGGGTAAGGCATTTGCATCATAGAAGTGAAAAGATTTTTATCCACCTGAACTATACTCTGATCTTTATTGTTTTCATATTTATCTTCATAAGTAAGATCAAGCGTGCCTAAATAAACTTGACGTATAGAGAAAATAGCACTGCTTACATTTTGTGCTTTTTTCATTTTATTAAACAACGACTCCGGCAATTGAGCACCTGTTTTATAATTACGAGCCAGCATTTTCAATGATTCATATTCCCAGCACCAGTTTTCAAGGAATTGTGAGGGTGCTTCAGTAAAATCTCCTTTTACGTTAAAAGGTCCTTGTGCTGCAATATCCGAACGACCCAGCATGGAATGTACCAAGTGACCAAACTCATGAAACATAGTGATTACATCAGAATGATTTAGAAGAGAAGGTTCATTTGCATTACCTTCAGGGAAATTACAGATAAGTGCAGAAACCGGCAGTACTTCCTTTCCATCAGCTATTCTGTATTGATTAATTGGGAAACAGGCAAAATGGGTGTATTTGTTAGGTCGCGGGTATAGATCAAGATAGAAACTGCCTATTTTCTTTCCGTCTTTAAACATCTCATAGGTTTTTACTTTTGAATACCATTTGGGCACATTCGTTACTTCTTTAATGCCAATATTGAATAACTTTTCATACACCGAGAACATTCCTTTTATGGTATTATTCATTTCGAAATATTGTTTTACCTCATCAGTATTTAATTGATATTTGGTATCCAATAATTGCTTTTGGTAGTAAAGAAGATCCCAGTAATTAAAGGTGTCGGATAGTTCAGGGTTTAACTGTTTTTTGAGCTGCTTTAATTCATTCAGTTGTTCTGTAACATGAGGTGTTAATTTAGCTACCAGATCATTTTCAAATTTCCAGACATTAGCAGGAGTTGCCGCCATCTTGTCAACCAAAGCATATTCAGCAAAGCTTTTGAAGCCCAGCTTTAGAGCCAATACATTACGATAGTAGAAAAGGCTGTCAAGTACTTTAATGTTCTGAGGGTATGCTCGGTTATTATAATGCTGGTACATGGAACGTCTGGTAGCTTCATTTGGAGAATTGTACACTAGCGCAGTATAGTTGGGCCCGTTAACATACACCATATATTTTCCGTTAGCTCTTTTCCATGGTGCTATGGTATTTGCCGGGATGCCTTTTAAATCATCAGCACTGAACTCAATGCTGTCTTTTGACTCAGCAATATTTTTGTCGAACTGTGTACCTAAATCAATTAATTTTTTGTTGATGGCTTCTAACTCTTTTCTTCCTTTTGCATCGAGTTTCATCCCATTTTTCTCAAATGTTAAAATGGTTTCACGAAGAAACTTCTCTTGATTAGGATGTAATTGTTTAGCATCTGCAGAACCGGCATATTGCTTTAATGCTTTATAAAGTCCTTCATTTAAATAAAGATTGGTTGCATATAACGACAAGACTTCATTTTGATCATTGGCTGCATTTCGGGTTTTATCATCTGCATACGTTGAACTTATCAGACCCAATTTTATGCTCAGATCAGAAATGTTATACTGTAACTCGTCGGCAGCCATTAATGTGTTGGAAACGGTTTGCCCATTTTTAGGGACGGCAATGATCGCTTTTACGCGTGCATCTGATGCAGCAATTACCGATGACACCGCATTTTGTATCACATTTGCATTTACGTTATCGAATTGAATCGGAGCATTTGAATGTACCAATAACGGATTCGTAGTAGTTATAGTTTGTGCAAAGCCATTCGTTGCTAATGCCATAAACGCTGTTAAAACAAAGGGTTTTAGATGCATGTTTTGGGTTTTTAAAATTAGTATTTAAGTGATTATTGATTAGAAGATTTCTTTGACAGGGCGAAGTACGAAAAAAAGTACTTTCCAAACTAATTTTCTTTCAAGCTTCAATTAAAGCGTGCCAAAGGTAACTCATACCATACCTCAATTTCGTATCCGTCGGGATCATAAAATAAAACATAAGGTTCGCCAGGGCAGAATTCCCCTTGTTCCTTAATGATTCCCCCGGCATCTTCAACCTCCTTGACTACGTTTTTTATATCTTCAATATGGATTAACCGGAAACCAAAGTGAATGATGCCTCCTGTTTGAGCAAGTTGTATTTCTGACTGCTCAAATACAATGATATCATGGCTTCCGGGAGTTTGAACCTGAATAAATCCTTCAGCATTATACATCTCATCGGTTCCAAAAACCTTTTGGTAAAAGCGGGAAGAACGTTTAACGTCTTTCACTTTAAGTGCGATATGGGTTAAACCTCTGGTCTTGATCATTGGTTCTTTGAAAATATAGATACAAATTACCAAAGGTTTAGGAAAATTAAGACCTTTAAGGCTGTAATATTTTGTATTTCTGTGCCATGCCACCAACACTCATTCCTAATTCTTCGCTTTCTAACCTTCAGGCCTTCCTTGATTCAAAAGTTGAGCAATACAATCAACCGGTTTTTATTAACAACGACCCGATTTGTATTCCGCACTCATTTACAAAGAAGCAGGATATTGAGATCATGGGTTTTTGGGCAGCGATGTTGGCCTGGGGGCAAAGGGTTACCATTATTAATAAGTGCAAAGAGCTAATCAGTTTAATGGACGGCGCTCCGCATGATTTTATCGTAAATCATCAGGAACAGGATTTAAAACGCTTCCTGGAATTTAAGCATCGCACCTTTAACGCTACCGATACACTTTATTTTATAGCGTTTTTTAAAGAGCATTATCAAAAACACGAAAGTTTGGAAGCTGCTTTTTTAGGCAATGGAATAGAATCGAGCTTAACTAATTTCCAGGCTAATTTCTTTTCACTGCCCGATTATCCGCATCGTACGCGCAAGCATGTTACCAGTCCGCACAATAAATCGACCTGCAAGCGATTGAATATGTTTTTGCGTTGGATGGTGCGTAAAGATGATAAAGGGGTTGATTTTGGAATCTGGAATACGCTACAGATGAAAGACCTTATTTGTCCGCTGGATTTACATGTTGAACGGGTAGCTCGTAAAGTCGGACTGATAACCCGTAAACAGGTCGACTGGCAAACTGCCTTGGAATTAACCGAAAACCTGAGAGTCATGGATGTCAATGATCCTGTAAAATATGATTTCGCCTTATTTGGTTTAGGCATTGAAGAAAAGTTTTAATACCGATTATTCAATTGCGATTACACCGATTACTTGATTTAGTATCTTTGAGATGTTATTACATTCAGTAAATTCTATCGTTCCATCATTCATTCACTCGCTCATTTAAAAATTAATGCTTCAAACATCACCATATTCAGAAGATACTATTGTTGCTCTTGCTACTCCCAACGGCGTCGGAGCTATTGCCGTGATTCGTTTATCGGGGCCTGATGCTATAAAAATTGCGGGTTCTGTTTTTAGCGGGAAGGATCTTGAGCAACAGGCCTCTCATACTATCCATTTTGGAAATATCGTTGATGGTGATAAAATCATCGATGAGGTATTGGCAAGCGTTTTTATTGCGCCACGTTCGTACACCAAAGAAAATACTGTTGAAATTTCTTGTCACGCATCTCCCTACATCATCGAACAGCTGATTAAACTTTTTATTCGAAAAGGAGCGCGATCCGCAAAAGCGGGAGAATATACACTGAGGGCTTTTTTGAATGGACAACTGGATCTTTCACAAGCGGAAGCCGTGGCTGATTTGATAGCTTCAAAAAACGAAGCTTCGCATACTTTAGCCTTGCGGCAATTGCGTGGCGGTTATTCGCACGAGTTGAAAGCATTGCGCCAGCAGCTAATCGATTTTGCTGCTTTAATTGAACTGGAGTTGGATTTTGCCGAAGAAGATGTGGAGTTTGCCAATCGTGATCAGCTAAAAATTGTGATTCAGAGTATTCAAAAGGTGGTGCGTAAAATGATTACTTCCTTTGAATTAGGAAACGCGATCAAAAACGGTATTCCGGTTGTAATTTCGGGTAAACCAAACGTTGGAAAGTCTACGCTGTTGAATGCTTTATTGAACGAGGAACGAGCCATTGTTTCAGAAATTGCCGGTACCACCCGTGATACCATTGAAGATGAAATCAATATAGCTGGCATTACATTCCGCTTTATCGATACTGCCGGGATACGTGAAACCACTGACACCATTGAAGCAATAGGAGTGGAGAAAGCCTATGAGAAGATACGTCAGTCGGCATTGGTTATTTATTTATTTGATCCGGAGGAAACCTCAGCGGAGGAACTCAAATTAATTGTTGAAGAACTTTCGGCCCATACCGCCAAAGAATCCATTTTATTAATTGCCAATAAGCTGGATAAATTATCAGAAGAACGACTCAAAGAAGAGTATTCAGCTTTCGATAATTTGCTGATGATATCTGCCCGGGAAAAAGTGAATTTGGATCAGTTTACAGATACATTACTTCACAAAGCACACGTTGATCAGTTGAATAACGATGAGATTATTGTTTCCAACATTCGTCACGTGGAAGCACTGAATAATACCTATGAAGCTTTGGATGATTCCTTACGTTTAATGGATCAATCATTCGGAGGAGATTTGTTAGCGTTCGAAATCAAGCGAGCTCTACATCATTTAGGGCTCATCACCGGAACAATCAGTAATGAGGACCTGTTGGATTCTATTTTTACCAGGTTTTGTATTGGAAAGTAATCGTACAAAACAACCAAATAACAAGTTTATAGAAAACGCACTTTATACATATTAAAAGAATTATTGAGAAAGATAAAGGGCCTGGTGTTCAATTATTTGCCGATTGTTGGTCGAGGTTTTTCCTCCTTCCTTAGAGGAAATGATGATAGTAATTATTCGGTTCACATTGTAAATCAGGTGATTGATAAAATAGACAGGGCCAGACAAACGTCCTCATTTACCTTGGCGGTAATGGGCAGCCGAAAATCATATAACTCTCTGGGTTGCTCTTCAATATTCGAATTGGACATTTCTTTGGCATACAGGGAAACGACCAGTTTTTCAATCCAGAAAGCTTGCTACGCTCGGGCAGAACTTGTGGTTCGAAAGAGGCTTCTCGATCTATGGGTGCTTTTATGGAGAGTTCTCCGTGTTCGGTCTTTACTGCTGTTTTCTCTCCAAAACCATTACTGGAATTGCTGGTCCTGTGCCAAAGCCAACCGAGGAGCTCAGTTTGAGTTGAACTCTCTTGTATTACGTGAATTGTGTAAAAAGCGTATTGAAACCAGATTAATGATTTCCTAGTACCAAAAATTTTCTATGTTATATACTATGAAAATGGCAAATATGCGGTTTCTCCAGATTACATTGCAATCTTGAACCTGAACCCTGCCGATTTAAGACGTAGTTTTGTAAGAGCAGAACAATATCCCCGCATCACCCCTTCAAGATAAAAATCGTTACATGATTACAAAATATAATTTCGGCATGGACCCAAAGGAGTAGCAGTCTGGCTCCCCCCGTAGAATTAGATGATTAAAAACGACCAGCGTTCAATGCAAATTTTTCCATGTGAATGTTTGCTCTCTTTACCTATTTTTCCTACTATAAAATTATATTGTTTAATTGAAATCAAAATATAATATTGCAAAACATCACTATCTAAAAATAGCTTATGGGGTCTTTAGGATTTCGAACTATGGAAAGAAGAAAAAAAATAAAAGTGAAGAGTCTCAGAAAAACAATGAAAAAAATTCAAGGCATAACAATTTGAAAATTCTTTTATCTATTATAAAAATTATCTACAGATGAAAAAATTACAAATACTGTCCATATTATTACTTGCAGGTTTCCAATCCTTTTCCCAACAGGCTCTGCCCAATGTGCATATGAGTGCACAAGTATGCTACTATAATGGCAATAAAACAGAAAGGCAACAGGTTTTTACATTTAAGAATAACAAGTCTATCATTAATATAAATGATGCAATATGGAGTTGCGAAAAAACAGCAGATAATTCCTCATTAACAAAGGAAGAGAAGGCAATAACGTTTCAACTGGACAAAGGCCATGCGGAAAAAGCAGGGGTTGCCTTGAGTTTTTTAATTGATAACTGGAGTGTGGATAATTATGTCATTATGCCCTCCGCGGCCTACAACGGAAACCGTTTTAATATGTTGAATTACCACTATCCGCCTTTATTTAAACAAAAGGATTACAACAAATATTTACCGATAACTATCACCAATGTACCCCGGCTGAATAAAGAAGTTGGTGAATCTAGAATGGATTTAAACACCGGCGATCTGGCTACACCTGCTCTAGGCATTTATTTCCCTAAAACAAAAAGAGGTATTTGGATATTCACAGAACAAGCTACTGAACTGGGTAACAGTATATTTATTTTTAAAGAAAACGAGGCCCGAACTAAAGCCGAGTTTTCCATTGCAGCGCCTTGTGTAAGGGAAAAATATTATTCCATGACCAATTTGTCGCCTTCCAATGAAACAGGGGTGGATTTTAAACAGGGGGATAAAGTAACCATTCGTTATAAAGTTTACACATTCGACAATCTCTCTTCTCCCAAAGATTTAAACAATAAATACCTAAGTATCCGCAAAGCATTTGGAAGTTCTGAATATGTTAATCAGTTGCCTTTCAGTAAAGCGTTTGAACTGATGGAAAGACAGGAAAACGATTTGTGGAGTGCAAAGGATAGCTTGTACACATTGGGTGGTGAAGGTTGGAACATGAAATGGCAGTTAGGTTGGGTTGGCGGTTGCATGGTAACGCTTCCTTTAAGCGAAGTTGGGGGTGATTCATCAGCTGTCAGGTCTTTTGAAAACTATTATAAAATCATTACACAAAGCCAGGCAAAATCCGGCTTCTTCTATAGTTGTGGAAATGGTAAAGCATGGTGCAGCGACTGTTTCGGACAACCGCATCCTGACAATTTGCTTTTACTTCGCAAAAACGCCGATGCTTTATATTTTATTTATAAATATTGTTTTTCACAGAAAACAAAAAATCCAAACTGGCAAATGCCTGCTGAATGGAAAGCGCCAATGCAAAACTTTGTAAACGCTTTTGTAAAACTATGGCAGGAAAATCATCAATTTGGGCAGTTTATTGATATTGAAACCGGCGAAATAAAAGCAGGAGGTAGCAATAGCGCTGCTATGGCCATTGCAGGTTTGGCCTTAGCCTCAAAATATGAAAACAATCCGCAATGGCTGAATGTGGCAAAAGAGGCTGCCCGGTATTATTATAAAAACTTTACGGTGAATGGAATATCCTGCGGTGGCCCTAGTGAAATTTTGCAAAACAACGATGCAGAGTCAGCTTTTGCCATGCTCGAATCATTTGTTGCCCTATATGAAACTACCCAGGAAAAAGAATGGTTGAATTATGCTGAAGATGCTGCAGCTTTTTGTTCAACTTGGATGGTGAGCTATGATTACAAGTTTCCTGAATCTACTTTGTTTGGTCGGTTGGATATGAAAACTACCGGAGCTGTATGGGCCAGCACGCAAAATAAACATGGTGGTCCCGGCATTTGTACGGCATCCGGTGATTGCCTGTTTAAGTTGTACAGGGCTACCGGAAATAAATTATACTTAGGAATGGTGTTCGATGTAGCGCACAATATCATGCAATACATTGCACGTGCCGACCGGCCCATTAAAGCGCAGCATGTTGGCTGGATCAACGAAAGGGTAAACCTTAGTGACTGGGAGGGAAAAGAAAAGATCGGCGACATCTTTAAGGGAAACACCTGGGCGCAGGTTAGCGCCATGCTTACAGTAGCCCAGATTCCAGGCATCTACATCAATCCTGTAAAAAAAGAATTGGTAGTGTTTGATCATGTGGAAGCCAAACTGAATGGAAGCAAAATCACTATTACCAACCCTACAAAATTTGATGCGGAGGTTCGGGTATTTATAGACAACGACCCATCCAAAAATTACAAGCAGGGATTTATCAGTACCTGCCCGGTTGTTTCTATAAAAGCAGGCGAAACAAAAACAGTTGCATTTGCAGAGATCATATAATGAGAACGTATGACTCGTGCTTTGGATAATTTTAAGTTTTTAGAATACCAAACAATTCATGATTCAAAAAATAATACTAACAGTATTTCTTTTCATTCTGGCGATAACGCAAGTTCTTGCTCAGTCAAAAACACTTAAAGATTACAATATCCAATGGACAACTCCTGGCGTTAATTCGCAAGGTTCGATGCCAATTGGAAACGGTGATTTGGGAGCCAATGTTTGGGTAGAAAATAACGGGGACCTTGTATTTTATGTTTCCAAAACCGATGCGTGGAGCGAGATAGGCAGATTGCTGAAGTTAGGAAAAGTACGTTTTTCCATTACGCCAAGCCCTTTTAAAGAGCAAAGGTTTTTGCAGGAATTGGATGTTCAAAATGGTGAGATCCGCATCAGCTATGGAGATACCAAAATTAAATTTTGGGTAGATGCGCATCATCCGGTCATTCAGACAGATATACAAAGCAACAAACCTGTTCAAGTACAAGTAACCTACGAAAGTTGGAGAAAAGAACGCCGCCAAATAACCGGCGAGGAAAGCCGTTCTTTCTGGGGTGTTGGAGAAAATCAGCATACTAAAGACTGCGATAATGTAATATTTCAAGAACCGGATATAATAGTTTCAAACAATACAAACAAGATTGTAGCTTATCATCATAATGCATATTCCATTTTTGGAAAAAACCTTTCCATACAAGCATTGGATGAGTTTTCGAAAAGTAGTTCCGATCCGCTATTGAACCTGAATTACGGGCTTTTAATTGATGCAAAGGGCCTGATCAATAGATCCGATACTGTATTGATAAGCCAACAACCCTCAACTCATTTTCAAATCAACGTATTCCCCTTAACAAAAAAAGGCAGTATTGAAGAATGGCAAAAGGAGCTTTTGACAAAAGCAAATGCAATGAAAGCAATTTCGGTTAGTAAACGAGAAGTGGCGCACAAGGCCTGGTGGAAGGAATACTGGAACAAATCATACATTTTCATAAGTGCAAAAAATACAAAGGACAGTGTAGAGGCTGAAAACGTAACACGTGCCTATATATTACAGCGTTTTATAAACGCATGTGGTGGCCGTGGCAATTCCCCCATCAAGTTCAACGGTAGTTTGTTTACAGTAGATACTTACAACAGGAATGGTTCTTACAAAGCACTGGATGCCGACTTTAGATTATGGGGTGGGTGCTACTGGTGGCAAAACACGCGCCTGCCTTATTGGAGCATGTTGGTTTCCGGCGACTTTGATTTACTGAAGCCATTGTTCAAAATGTATATGGACAACTTATCTTTGCGAATAGCAGCCACCAAAAAATATTATGGCCATGATGGAGCTTTCTATCCTGAAACCATGAATTTTTGGGGCACCTATGCCGATGGTGATTATGGATGCAACAGGGATAGTCTCAAGGATGGCTATGTGAAAAATCCTTATATCCGCTACTACTGGCAGAATGGATTGGAACTGTCGCTCATAATGGCTGATTATTATTCCTTTACTAAAAGCAGCGCCTTTGCAAAAGATACATTAGTGCCTTTTGTATCGCAAATACTCTCCTTTTATGACCAGCATTGGAAAAGGGGCTGCGATGGTAAAATCCTTTTTGATCCGGCTATGTCGCTGGAAACATTTCATACCGCTGTGAACCCCTTACCGGAAATTGTAGGGATAAAAACCGTTGCTGAAAAAATGCTGCAGTTGCCAGTACCGTTTACAAGCAAAGAACAAAGGGAGCAATGGACAAAACTCATCCAGGATTTGCCTTCCGTGCCCTTAAGAATACAGGGTAAGGATACCCTGCTGGCGCCGGCACAGGAATACAGCAATAAAGCGAACTCGGAAAATCCTGAACTCTATGCCGTTTTCCCTTACAGGGCTTATGGGGTAGGGAAGCCCGGTCTTGATATGGCGCTTAGAACCTTCGCGGCAAGAACGCATAAAGAAAACGGCGGTTGGCAACAAAATTCTATCCAGGCGGCTTATTTAGGCTTAGCAGAGGATGCTAAAAAAATGATTATTGAGAGTTTTTCAAGGAGGGATAATTATTTTCTCTTTCCTGCTTTCTGGGGTCCTAATTACGATTGGACACCCGATCAGGATCATGGCTGTGTAGCCATGATTGCACTGCAACGTATGTTGCTGCAATATGATAATGATGAGGCGACACTGTTGCCGGCCTGGCCCCGGGAATGGAATGTGCGCTTTAAACTAGCCGGACCCGGTAAGAAGGTGTATGAGGGGGAGTATGAAAATGGGAAATTGTTACAGTTGAAAAACATCAAAAAATTGAGTAATAGAACCGCTTATGTCAAGAAAAGATACAAAAACATTCCTTTCAGCTTAGATTCTAAAAAATAAGAGACACCTATGAACAATAAATCATTAATGGCATTTTTCCTAGGTATTATTCTTGTCAGTGCTTTATCCTCAAGGGCAGGCAGGAATGAACAGCAAAAAGCTATTTACAGAGATTCCGTTTTTATATTAAAGAATGCAAAGGTTATTCTTTCGCAAAACAAAATCATTGCTTCTACGGGTAAGATCGAAAGGGTATGGAAATGGACAGGCAACGGTCTGCAAACCATCAGCCTGAAGGATTTGCTGTATAATAAAGAATATGCTAAAATCAGCCCTAAGCTGCGGAGTGATTGGAGTTTGCCTGGCGCCATCAGCGATTCGTCATCGGCAGAATTGATGAATGTAGAAGTAACTCAAAACAACGATGAGGGTTTGAGCAATATGCATCTGCAAATTATTTCCACCATAAAATATCCAGGCGCCAAACTTCTGGTGCAGCATATAGTGTGGGTATATCCTGATGCAGTTGGTGTTCGTACACAATTAAGGATAAAAGCCCTCGATGGATTTGTTGCAAAAGGGATCAGGGATGATGAAAAGAAAGTAAACAGTTATGGCTACAACATGGAACTTGCCGGCCCGCTATGCGATTATCTGCCGTTGAATTTTACCATAGAAAACCAGCGCCGCTATTGGGGATATTATAACAACCCCGGTGGAAGGCATGATCCCAGCCGAGAAATGTTGCAAGAAACAGTTGTGAGCGGTTACCCTGTTTTTTTACAGGAAGATAATAACTGGGCCAGCGGTTTGAGCGTGGAATATAATAGAGGGAGCGAAGGGGTATGTGTGGTAAAAGAATCTCCCAAATGCGTTAACCAGCAGGCCCATCTTACTGGTAGTTTTTATTCCGGTCCTGAGGGATTAAAAGTAACCGGTTGGGGATTGGGTGCAGAGGAAATTGTTCCTGATCGTTTTAGGGAATGTTGGGCTACCTGGACCATCCTCTGGAATGGTGGTAACGATGGGATGCAATTAGCCTTGAAAAAATTTGACAGAATGCGCTACCCGGTTTTTCCTGGCAGGGATATGTTTATTCTAAGCAATACTTGGGGACCTGCTGATCCCGATGGGGCAAGGTTTACCGAAGAAGATTTCCTGATGAAAGAAATGCCGGCTTTAGCAGACATTGGCATTGATGTAATGCAGATTGATGATGGCTGGCAGAAGGGTGGACGCTCTAGCGGTGCCCGGGATTTCGAACCCCGATATAAAGGCGGCTGGAAAAAATTGAAAGAAGAGGCCGATAAATATAAGCTGCGATTCGGATTATGGATAACTGCAAAATATGCCACAGCCGAAGAAATGAAAAAAAATATTGACTCATTAGGCTTTGTTTCCTGGAAGGTGGACTTTGACCAGTTGCACAACCGTCAGGATTATGAAGAACGCATAAAAAAATACCGGGATGTGTTGAGGTATGGGCCCATGAAAACGCAATTCTCTTTATGCCCCGAATACGACGACCCTAGGTATGGCTGGTATTACAGTAAAGAATTCGGCAGCATTTATTTTCAAAACCTGCAGGAAGGATTGCCAGCTCATTTAACCATGGTGCCATACCAGGTGTTGCGGCAACACTGGCTGATGGCAAAATATTTCAACAGTGATAAACTGCAGGTAATGCTGCAAAACCCCAAACGCACCAACGCTGAACGCAGCGACGCAACGCAACACAGTCATTCTTATTGCTTTGCTATGGGTGTACCATTTGTGCCTTGTTTCTTCCAAAGCGCCCAGTTCCTTGACCCACAGGGAAAAGAAGAATTGAAAGGCTTTATTGCTCTGTATAAAAAACATAGGGAAAAGATTTTTACGGCTTACACTTTCCCGGTAGGAGATAAACCGGACAATGAAAGCTGGTCGGGATTTCAAATGGTGAGTGAAAATGGTGTAAAAGATAATTATTTGCTCCTGTTCAGGGAACTGCACAACAATGAGCCCATTAAAAAAATCCGCTTAAAATTCCTGGCAGGCAAAAGCATTGCGATAACTAATCTGCAAACAGGAGCTGTGATGATAAAAAATGCAGATTCCAATGGCGATATCAGTTTCACGGTTAAAAAACCTGCGGACTTTTTGTTTTTGAAGTATAATGTAATATGAAATGATTTCGAACGGTTTACTCAAACCTTGGTGAAGCTGTCAAATTGAAAATTTTTGTAACTTATTTGTACCTCAATATTTAAAAAAAGCCTGTAATTCGTTATTAATCGCAATATTTAGAGGTATGTTACTATCAAACAGGGATGATAGGGATCTATGATATTTAATGTCCTGATTGTCTTGCTGTTGATCAGCGTGTCGTGCATAAAATCCATGCACCAGGTGATGTTGGGACCAATGGGCCTTAAACAAAGGAGCCTTGACACGGGCAGCAATTTTATTGCGAAGGTTTAAGCGCCTGAGGGTATAAATACGGTATAACCGTTTATGATTCCACATGTACTGCTAAATTTAGTGGAGGATCATTTTTCTTTCAATGCTTCACCGTAAACTCTCAACGCTCTAGTTCTCGCATAACTATATTCTACAATCGGTTTTGGATATTCAACTGTTTCAAATTCAAGGATCCATTTTTTGATGTATTCGAGATTTTTATCAAATTTTTCTGCTTGGATTGTTGGGTTGAACACTCTGAAATAGGGTGCCGCATCACAACCACAACCTGCTGCCCATTGCCAGTTTCCATTGTTGGCAGCCAAATCATAATCGTTTAATTTTTGGGCAAAGTAAGCTTCGCCCCAACGCCAATCTATCAATAAAAGTTTGCACAAAAAACTTGCAACGATCATCCGAACGCGATTGTGCATGCAGCCTGTTTCGTTCAATTGTCGCATTCCTGCATCTACAAGTGGGTAACCTGTTTTTCCATTACACCAAAGTTCAAACTCCAACTCATTATTTCGCCATTGAATGTTACCATATTGTTTTTTGAATGGCTGATGAATCACATCGGGAAAATGATACAAAATCTGCATAAAAAAATCACGCCAAATGAGTTCAGATAACCAGGTTTGATTGTTTTTTATAGCGAAGGTTACACATTTGCGAATGCTAATGGTTCCAAAACGTAGTGCGATCCCCAATTGCGTAGTCCCTTGTATGGCCGGATAATCTCTGTATTTATCATATTCTGAAATGATGCTTTTATCTAATTCGGGTTGTTTGAAAACCATATCCGTTTTTTCAAATCCTAATTCTTTCAATGAGATGATTCCTGAAAACGGTTGTTGGAAAAAGTTACTGAAATTGATTGGTACAGCTTGATAATGTTTCGGCTTTAAATGCTCTTTCCATTTGTTGGAATAAGGTGTGTAAACAGTGTAAGGAGTACCATCATTTTTCAAAACATCATTTTTATCGAAAATCACTTGGTCTTTAAACGCTTTAAAAGTGATATTTAATTTCTTGAAAAAATTATAGATTTCTGTATCTCGCTGAATGGCTTGTGGCTCATAATCCCGATTGCAAAAAACCGCTTGAATATCGTATTCATCAGAAAGTGATTTAAAAATATCAAGCGGATTTCCAACGAAGCTACTCAACTTAGAACCGTGGATTTTTAATTTAAAATTGATGAAGTTTAACGCCTGATGGATGTAATCAACTCTTCTGTCTTTTTTATCTTCTAATTGATGTAGAATGGTTGTATCATAGATAAAAATAGGCAACACGGGGTATGCTGTGGAAAGTGCTTGAAACAACCCCATGTTATCTTCTAATCGCAAATCCCTGCGAAACCAAAATAGTACAATTTTAATTTTCACTTATATACGGATTGTAGTTTTTATCCTGTTTCACCCAGATCAATCTAGAAGTGTCGTAGCCGATTTTCTTTGCGATTTTCAGGTATTTTGTTTTTACCTCTTGGGGAATGGATTTTTCTCTTGATAGAATCCATAGATAATCTAAATTTTTTCCGGCAATTAACGCATATTGATAATTTTCATCCAATGCCACCACATTGTAATCCGAATAAAATGGCCCCCAAAAACTTACTTTAAGTGCAGCAATCGATTTATCTCCACGGAATTTTGCTAAACCCTCCGCTTTTGTCCATTCATTCTTTTTAAAATTAAAGCCACTGTTCAAAACAATCACATCTCCTTTTTTATCTAAAGTATACTGTGCAGATGTATTATCTAAATCTTTTTCAAACCGAAAATCAAACCGAGCAATTTCGTACCAGGTTCCCAAATAACGCTTAATATGAAAATTTTTAACCGGCTGCACTTTTGGAGGGCTGGAAGCACAGGAATTAAAAAGAACAGCGATTCCTATAATTAAAGCAGTTCCCATAAATGTTTTATTCTTTGATTTCACAAGGCTCATTTTGAAATATTTTAAAAAAGTAAACTACCAACAAAAAATGCGTATAACCATAAAAAGCATCTTCAATAGGAATAGTAAGCATTCGTATTCCTAAAAAGTCATCCGGATTGTAATTTACAACTGCAGATTCCAATCCTGTACCAGTGAGCGCACCATTGACCGGAAAAAAAAACAACATTAATATAAAAAATACTGTTGAGGCTTTTCCAATCCAACTTACGTGAGCTATAAAACGCAAATAAATTAAAGTAAGTGTAGTTGTTACTGCAGTAAGAAAGGTGTAAATCTTGTCGAAATGCAATAAGGCTATAACAACACAAGCAGTCACAATTACAAAAACGATAATATTATTAAAAGTATCCACCCAATTCATGTTAATAAATTTGTCAAAACAGAAATAGGTAAATACACAAGAAAAAGGGATGCAAATAAAAAAGAGAAATTCTTCAATAGGCAGGCCTGCAATACTTAACCCAATTGTATATTTTGAATTGAACCACCAAACACCCCGGGCCGTAAACCAAATATCCCAGACAATAAAAGGAATAGATACGAGAATAGCGGATTTAACAAATGACCCAAAATATTTGTTGAATTGAATTCTTTTATCGAAAGATGCTATAAAGCAAATGATGACCGTGAGAAAGTTTATTAATAAATAAGTGAATGGTTTCATTTAATTTAGTTCATTTTAACTTAGGGGTAACTTGGGTAGTATATATAATGGAACTTATTTTCATTAACGTACTACTATTCTTGTTATATCATTTTGAGAACCCAACTAATTAGCCAGATTGCTTAAGTAATAAATTAGCTTCTAGCTCTAACTAATTTTTTGATCATACCGCCAAAAATCAGTCCATGAAATGGGTACATTAAATACCAGTAAAACCTTCCCCATAGGCCAACAGGGCGGAAAGTAGCTTCTTGGTAAAGTTTATCGTCATGAATTTTAAACTCTAACCATGCCTCACCGGGTAGTTTCATCTCTGCAAAAAGTAAAAGTCTTTTCTCTGTTCGATTTGCATAAAGTACTCGCCAAAAATCCAGACTGTCTCCTGCCTCCAATTCAGATGCATTTCTTCGGCCTCTGCGTAATCCTACACCTCCAACCAATCGGTCTAAATAACCTCTTATTCTCCATAAAATATTTGCATAATACCAACCATTTTTTCCACCAATTTCAAATATTTTATTAAGCGTAGTTTCGCGGTCTGTTATTTTCATTTCGTTTTTATATTTGAAACAGCCTTCGTCAGGTACTTCCAGGTATTGCCAAACGTTACGCTGATGAAGATGGCTGGAAAATGTATCATACCAGGAAGACATTACTTCATTTTGCTTTATCTTATCAAAGGCAAAACCAATATTTTCCTTATAAGTATTTAGCGTAATATGTAAATCTTCTGCCAGGCTATTTTTATCAGCAATTACGTTAACTTTCATACTATTGACCAGATTTTTTGCTAAGGGAAATGAAGTAGAAGTAATAAAATATAACCAGTAGGATGAAATACGAGGGCTGAAAAATGGCACCGTGATAATGAATCTTTTCAGATGTCGTTCTTCGGCGTACTGCAACAACATTTCTTTATAAGTAAGTACTTCAGGCCCGGCTATATCAAAATGACGATTGAAAACATTTTTTTTGAGCAGCACACCTGACAAAAACTCAATAATATTTCTAATTCCTATTGGCTGGCATTTTGTTTTTACCCAAACAGGGGCAATCATTACTGGTAATTTCTCTACCAAATCTCTGATAATTTCAAATGAAGCACTGCCTGAACCTACGATAATGCCGGCTCTTAGTACTGTCAAAGCGTATTTGTGAGATTGCAGCGTCGCTTCTACTTGTTTGCGGGAGGCAAGATGTTTAGATAATTTGCTTTCGTTAATAATACCTGTTAAAAAGATTACTTGCTTGCATTTAGTTTTTTCAATTGCTGATCGGAAATTCTCTGCAACCAATTTTTCTTTTTCCGAAAAATCCCCATCAGCAGATGCCATAGAATGTATGAGAAAATAAGCCACATCAATATCTTCGGGAATATTTTCTAATGTACCAAGCTGCAAAAAGTCATTTTCTATAATTGTAATGTTTCCTTTAGCGGCATCATAATTTTTTGAACTGAACCGATTCTTGTCTCGAACCGAACAAACGATATGATGACTTTCTTTCAACAATTGAATTAGCAATCTTTTTCCTACATAACCCGAAGTTCCCGTAAGCAGAATTTTCATGGATTGGGGTTTATTTATTATTGATTATCTTTTTTGGTCTCTTGGTTTTCATTCTTAGAATAAATTTTAACGTATTTTAATGGAACAAACAAAAAACCAAAACACTCCCCTTGTTCTTTACCAATGTGCTTGTGATGTTGTTTGTGAGCCCTGCGTAGCGCTAAAAAATAGGGATTTATAGTACGGCTTCCTAACTTAACTCTTTGATGAATAAAAATATCGTGTACGAAAAAGTAAGCCATTCCGTAAAGCATTATTCCTAATCCAACAAAAAACAAATAGTTAAAGTGGTTTAGCGAACCAAAATACATTAGAGCAATTGTAGGTAATGCGAATATCACAAAGAAATAGTCGTTTTTCTCAAAGAAACCTTCATTGGTGTGGTCGTGATGATCTTTGTGTAACATCCACAAAAAACCGTGCATTACGTATTTATGGATAAGCCAGGTTGCCCCTTCCATAAGTATAAAAACTACTAAGATGATTATAACATTCATAATTCCTTTTTTGTATCGTTGAACATCTTCTCCAGAGCATTAAATCTATGATTGAAGATTTTTTCTAATTTATTTTTAACTAAAACTTGATGTGCCAGGGTACCTAAAAATCCGAAAGGTAATTCATAGTCAACTGTATCATTCATAAAAACGCCCTTTTCATTTGGAACAAATTCGTGGCGATGATTCCAATATTTAAAAGGACCCTTTTCCTGAAAATCTGTAAAACTCTTTTGAAATTCAACTTGTGTAATACGGGTTTTCCATTTTATTTCAATGCCTAAAAACGGTGAAACATTATAGTCAATCTCCATTCCTTCATGAATATCTTCATTAGCAAATTCAGAGCGTACAACAAACCCCATATCCTTTGGAGTTATTTTTGAAAGATTGTACGGATTGGAGAAAAATTTCCAAGCTGTTTGTATATCACAACTTTGTTGTTGCTCTCTGTATAGTTGAAATTTCATTCTATTTGTTTAAAATATTATTGATCATCTTTTTTAGATTCTCAGATTGTACCTTTTCAACATGCTCTCTTAAATAGCGCTCATCTTCAAGAATATTTTTATTGTATCCTAAAAATTGAGGACAATTTTTTTGCACCGATAAACGTATAAAGCGTATTTCAATATTGTCTTTTTCGTTTTTTAGTGCTTTATCAATATTGGTTTTTCCTTTCTTAAATGTACTTAACTTAGTTAAGGGGTTAATAGTGTGATTTGCCCAAATGATTTGTAAGGCACCTAAATAGGCTAGTGTAACATCATTCAATTTAATTTGCTCCAATGCCTTAATCATCATTTCACAGATCTCTTTTTCGGTTACTGATTTTTCATAATTATTTCTGATATAATCCAGATCAATATTTTTATTACTTGTTTTAAAAGAGCATAATAAGCAAAGACTGCATATCAGAACAAATCTTATCATAACATCGCAACTTTATATTGGATATAGCTAAGAACCATTACAGAAAATTTTTGAGTATTCGGTATGCGGATACGATTTTGTAATATATCTTCCGCAGAAGTTGTTTTTATTTTTTTAAATAAGGATATATAATATTTGTATGCTAAATACACTCCAAATTTTGATGAGTTTGGCAACATTTTGATTCCAACAAAAGCTTCTTTAAATTCATTTTCAATTTCATTTTCAATCTCACGTTTAACACAACTATCAAATAAATTCATCTGTATATTGGGAAAATAAGTGCGACCCAGAATTTGATAATCATCTTTTAAGTCTCGTAAGAAATTTACTTTTTGAAATGCAGAACCCAACTTCTTTGCATAAGGTTTTAGTTTTTCATATTCTTCCTTCTTACCTTCCGTAAACACTTGTAAACACATTAAACCCACAACCTCCGCCGAACCGTATATGTATTCATTATACAATTTCGAATTGTAATCAATTCTGTTCAAATCCATTTCCATACTATGAAGAAATTGGTCTATCAGTATCTTATCAATACTATATTTATGAACCGTCTCTTGAAAGGATTGTAAAATTGGATTAAGCGAAATACCTTCTTTTAATGCCTGATCTGTTTCAATTTTTAATCTGTTTAATAGCGTTTTTTTATCATAATCGTGAAAACTATCCACAATCTCATCTGCTAAACGCACATATCCATATATGGCATAAATTGCAGGACGAATGGAGGGCTTCAGAGTTAATACCCCAAAAGAAAAACTTGTGCTGTATTTTTCAGTAGTGCTTTTACTTACTTGGTAAGACAACTCATCAAATAGTTTTTTCATAGTCTATGGTTTTACCTTTTCAATTGAATGGATAACTCTATTGCTTGTGTTAATATCTGCTGTTGTGACTTTCCACCCATTTACAAAAACTCCCTTGTTGTTGTTAGTGAGAGATAGGGGTCCTCCGTTAATACTTTTTTTTCATCGTCTTTGAATTTAAGTTTATTAAGTTCATGGCTTACAATTTTCCCTGAAATGATTGAAGGCGGAACACCAGGTCCGGGTACTGTAAGTTGACCTGTATAAAAAAGATTGCTTATTTTTTTATTCCTGATTTTGGGCTTCAATACTGCAGTTTGCGAAAGCGTATTGGCAAGCCCATAAGCATTACCTCCATACGCGTTGTAATCTTGAACGAAATCTGACACGCAGTAACTTCTTTTATATTCAATCTTTGAAAGTAAATTTTCTGTTTTGGTGAGTTTTTCAAGACGATTAATCATTATGTTTAGATATTTTTCTCGCAATTCTTCATTGTCTTTAATGCCAATAGCTAAAGGCATTAATAGGAAAATGTTTTCGCAGTTTGAAGGCGCTACACTTGAATCAGTCTTGGAAGGACAACAGGCATAAAATAATGGGTTTTCAGGCCATTTTCTATTGCGATTAATTGCATCAATATGTTCATCTAAATCATTTTCAAAAAATAAAGTATGGTGTTTGATGTTAGTTATTTTTTCTTTGATCCCTAAGTAGTAAATCAAACAAGAAGGGGCAAAAGTTCTACTCTTCCAATATTTTTCGGTATAGTTTTTCAAATTTACATCTAATAAAGTTTCTGTATGATGATAATCAGACGAAGCAATGACTAAATCAAAAAAATGATTTTCTCCATTAATAACTAAAGAAGTCACTTTTCCCTTATGGGTGTGTATTTTTTCTATTGTCTTATTAAAATGAAATGTAGCTCCCTGTGACTCTGCAACCTTTTGCATTGCTAAAACCAATTGATAAAATCCGCCCATAGGATAATGGGTTCCGAGAGCATAGCCTCCGTAATTCATTAAACTATATAGTGCAGGTATGTTTTTAGGTGAAGCACCGAGAAAAATAACGGGAAACTCCATTAAAACTCTCAACTTCGGATTATCAAAATACTTGGCAACATAACTTCTGAAATTGGTAAGCAAATCAAGTTTTAAAGCACTCTTTGCAATTTTTGGCGACAAAAACTCTTTCCAGCTATGACAAGGTTTATTTATAAAATCTTGCATAGCCACTTGATACTTAAATTGAGCAGCTTTCATAAATTCATCAAGTTTTTCTCCGGCACCGACCTCCAATTCGTTAAATAGATTTTTTAGATCTTCATACGATTCGGGAACGGCAATTTTTCCATCATTAAAAATCATCTCGAATTGTGGATTCAGAGAAACCAAATCAAAAAAATCGGAAGCTTTATAACCAAAATCATTAAAGAAGTTTTCTATTATATCCGGCATCCAATACCAACTTGGGCCCATATCAAAAACATATCCTTTTTCGGTGGTAAATTGCCTGGCTCTGCCACCTGGTTGATTATGTTTTTCAAATACGTGAACCTCATAACCTTGTTTAGCAGCATAAGCCGCAGCAGACATGCCTGAAAACCCTGAACCTATTAATGCTATTTTTCTTCTCATTTTTCTATTGTTCTTTTGTTTTCAATGCTTCATTCAACAACTCGTCAGGTTCTAAATTTTGGCAATAGATCGGATGGTGAAAATCATTGAGTTTATTGAGCAATCGGATGAGTTCCATTTTTTCACTGTGGGTCAAATCTCCTGACACAATATTGGTTGCTTGACGAATTTTGCCCATTTGTTTATCAAGTGCTTCTAAACCTTTTGCTGTTATGTTGATTACTTTGCTTCGTTTGTCCGTTTCAGAATCTTTCTGCTGCACCCAATCTTGTGAAATCAAGCGATTGATAATTTGCATTCCAACAGGTTTATCTTGAATGTTCTTTTTTATCAACTCCATTTTTGTCATTTCACCAAAAGCTTTTAGATTGATGAGATAAATAAAATCTTCCTGCGTAGAAAAATCCGAACCATAAATCGCAGACTTAGAATAATTTTTGGCATAGCGATTCATATGCACAATGAAAGTACTGATTACACTTTCAGGGCTTCGACCATTTTTCTTGCCTTCCCAATCGGGTTCCACCATGGACTCTGATTTAGAAAAACTAAAAATTACCCATTGCTTAAAACCGCTTAAATCATTAGAAAATATGTTCGATTTAGAATTTGAATTTTCAAATTCCCACATTAAATCAATGATATCTTTTAATAAATGAAAGTCCATTCTATTTCAATACTGAACTAAAAAAATAAATTAGAATATAAATATACTAGTTTTGATTTAACAATTGAAATTAAATATTAAAAAAGGTTAAAATTTAAATATTTAGTTTATTTTTATACTATATAGTTGAATGAGCTATTTCAGTAAAGCTAAACCAGCCTGACCACTATTATAGTTCTTATAAACATAAACAGTTACCATTGGCAACTTCTATTTAGTCCTAGTTAATCTGTTGTATCTTAAAAAATAATTATTTTGCCGTAGCAAAATGGCTTAAAAGAGCAAGGCAAGAAATAAAAAGCTGAATGGGTAGAAACAGATGTTGAGAGAGTAGAATGACAGTTAGGTACCTCTATACTGTACTAGCCTGCCGACAAATAGGAGGTAAGTCCCAATAGCCATACCTATTACATTAGCATAACGCTGATCTGTAATTGTAAATAAACACAGATGTTGGGTAGATCAATTTCTGCATCGGGAAAGTAACCGTACAACTAAAGTCAGATTTTTTAATTAAAAACAGCTTGTAATTATCAAATTACAAGCTGTTTTTGTTTTATGCTTTGGGGTGTAAAAATTACGATTCTTAATGCGGTATTTTTTTAAATTTAATTTCCTTAACATGATAATAATCAGTAATTTAAGATTAATAATCTACCTAATCGCTTACTATCAATATGCCTAATCATCTACTACAAAAAGAGAACAGTAAGGTACATAAAGAAGTACTGGATGCGAATGAAAAGTATGCTCAACAATTCGGGGACAAAGGTAAACTAACAATTCCGCCTGTACGTAAATTTGCCGTTTTAACCTGTATGGATGCCCGGTTGGATCCAGCTAAATTTGCCGGATTATCCGAAGGAGATGCACATGTTATCAGAAATGCCGGCGGAAGAGCAAGTGATGATGCCATACGTTCCCTAGTGATTTCTCAAAAACTTTTAGGAACCCGCGAGTGGTTCGTAATTCACCATACCGATTGCGGGATGGCACTTTTTACAGATGAAATAATGCGCGATCTGCTTTCTACAAGCTTACAAACGGCTACCATTGATTCAAAAGGCTGGAGAAATGTTGAAGAGCATGGAGGTTCTGATGAGGCTAATTTTATTTCATTTTTAACCTTCAAGAATTTAAAAAAAAGTGTTGTAGAAGATGTACAACGCATTAAAAGGCATCCTTTAGTGCCGTATAATGTTCCTGTTTACGGATATATTTATGATGTTAAAACGGGTAAACTAATAGAGGTTGAAGAGGCTACCATAATTGGCCGGTCCGGCTAAGCGAAAATTGAGGTTAATTAAATTTCAGTCCCCGCAATTAATCCTTGCGGGGATTTGTTTTAACACTTTTCACTCCAGTACAATAATAGTAGACTGGAGGTAAATATCTTAGGGTTATGTTTAATTATTAATTCTTAAAAAAATGAAAAAGTTAACATTAAAAAAATTGAACTTAGAAAGTTCGGAAGTACTTACAAGAAAGCAATTGAAAATGGTATTAGGAGGAAGTGGAAGTGTCGGTTACTGTACTCCTGGTGAAACGCTATTCCATTGTACAACTCTTTGGGATAATGGGCAGGGTGGAACTACAAGTACTTCTGGTTCAGTTTGTGCAACAAGTAATGGAGTAGCAGAAGAAATGGTTTACCAGGAATATTCAGCAGATTATTTATGTTAAAAGTTAGATTTTCTTTATTGCTTATAATGATTCTTACTTCTTTATTGGCAAAATCTCAAGATGACCGTGGAAGTTTTTATATAAATGGTTATTTGAAGAACACTCCCTCTCAGACTGTTTATCTGATTAACTTCAGGAATAAGAATATTGTTGACTCTGCAAAAGTAAGTTCGACTGAAGGGTTGATTATGTTGAGCGGATCGGCAAGTGAGGAGCGGTCATATTATTTACGTTTTTCAAAGAAAGGAGGAATTCTAGTATTGGCTATAGCTCCTAAAGACAGTTTAGTCTTATACCATGATCTGGATAATTATTGGGAAACAAGTATTAAAGGGGCGGTCGCAGCTAAAGAGTTTCTAAATTTTAACTTAGCAGCTAATGAACAAGGTAAGAGATTGCGAAAAATAGAAAGTAAAATTGACAGCATGGAAAACATAGGGGCAAATGAGGATGATATAAATGTGGAAAAGAATGCACTTAAACTCATGAATATTGCCTTTCATAAGCAAAATAAGGAGCTTGCCTATAAAACACCAAGTCCTGTTACCGCCTCTTTTATTTTAGCAAATTTTATCATTCGCAACGAATTGGATGATCTTGAAGATTTGTTGAAGCATCTTGAATCTAAGTTTTCACGGTCCTCTTATCTTCCAGAAACTATTTCGACCATTAAGTCAAAAATTAAAGCTTCAAACACCATAAACGATTTCTCAGCAGTAACTTACGCGCCCGAAATTAACGCTTTGGACTTGAAAGGCCAGCCCTTTAATCTTAAATCATTAAGAGGAAAATATGTTCTTATTGAGTTTTGGGCTAGTTGGTGTAAGCCTTGCCGGGCCGAGTTCCCAATTCTGGTAAAAACCTATAACGAGTATAAAGATAGAAACTTTACCATTTTAGGTGTTTCTCTGGATTCTGGGAAGGAAGACTGGATTGAAGCAATAAAAACAGACAATTTAACATGGATTCACGTGAGTGACCTTAAAGGCTGGAAAAGCGCTGCTGCTCAGGTCTATAAAGTAAATGCTATCCCACAAAACTTTTTAATAGATCCTGAAGGGAAGATTATTGCAATGAATTTGAGAGGCGATGGGTTAAAGAAAAAACTGAAAGAGATTTTCAAGTAACAAGATTTTCCCGGTTTACGGATATATTTATGATGTTAAAACGGGTAAACTAATAGAGGTTGAAGAGGCTACCATAATTGGCCGATCCGGATAAGCGAAAATTGAGGTTAATTAAAATTTCAGTCCCCGCAATTAATCCTTGCGGGGATTTGTTTTTATCCCATTTTCAAACAAGTTTTGTATTTAATTGTGATATTGCAGGGCATTTATTCTTTAAATTTGATCACTCCTCATTCTTTTTTAACTGAAGTTATAAAATGGTTGAACGAACAATCACTAGAAACGTTTTTTAACGTTCAGGTAACCAATGATTTTGTTTTATTCCCTGATCACCATCTTGTGCTTCATTTGAACAGCATACCAAGTGTTTCGATGAAGAACGGGGGTGAATTACTTGCGATAACTGAGCAGTTTCAACTCCAAAATATTCGCTGTATTCATTTGTGGGAAGACATTTGGATGGAAAATACCGAATTGATTAAGTCGAGAGTGATGGCCATGCTGGGTCAATCGAAACGAATTCACGGGCGACAAACAAAAGTTGTTAAACTCGATAAACCCGTTTTAACTACTTTTCTAAATCAGAATCACTTGCAAGGCTCTCCAACGGCAAAATATAAATACGGTTTGGTCCATAAGGGCTCATTGGTTGCGGCTGCTTCTTTTAGCGCAGGAAGGCCCATGCTGCGTGAGGGACAAACGTATCAGTCATTTGAACTGGTTAGGTTTGCCAATTTGCATAGCCATACTGTTGTTGGCGGCTTAAGTAAGTTGCTTCAGCATTTCATTAAAGAGCAAAAACCGGATGATATTATGACCTATGCCGATCGGGATTGGTCGATGGGAGAGGGCTATCAGAAATTAGGATTTACACACATAGGTAACACCGCTCCACTTCCTTTTTGGATTCATCCAAAGGAACGATTGCGATATTATTCAACGCGTTTGCCCGATCATCTATCCAATGAGTTTAAAAATCAGGACGCATTTAAAACAATTGATTCATTTATGGAAGCGAAAGGGTATGTGCGTATTTTCAATTCCGGAAACCTGAAATATCTGTTACTGATTAATAGGTAATAGTGTTTTTTGCTATGGACTTTTTTAAACTTGTAACCTTCAACCTGTAAAACCCATGAATCTCATCGTTATACTTGGTCCAACCGCTTCCGGCAAGACAAAACTAGCTACACATCTTGCTTATGAAATAAACGGTGAGGTGCTGAGCGCTGATTCCCGTCAAATTTATACAGGTATGGATATTGGTACCGGCAAAGATCTCAATGAATATAATGTTAACGGCAAGTTAATACCCTATCATTTGATCAATATCCGGAATGCTGGCGATGATTATAATATAGCTGATTATCAACGTGATTTTGATGAAGCAATTCATCAGGTTGGCAAGCATAATGCAACACCAATTCTATGTGGTGGAACAGGAATGTATATTGATGCTGTGTTAAGTGGATTTCAGTTTACCCGTATTCCTATTGATGAACAATTGCGTAAAGAATTGCTGCTAAAAGATAAAGAAGAACTAATTTCGATTTTTAATGAACTACCTTCTGATTATACCCATCTGGCTGATACATCAACTCATAAACGCTTAATAAGAGCGATTGAGATTGCAAGTTATTTACAAAAACATCCTTTTGAATTTGCAGATCTACCCCAATTTAAGGCTACTATAATAGGGTTGAAAATTGACCGGGAACTTCGCCGTGAACGCATTACGAAACGTTTACAAGAACGGTTGCAACAAGGCTTGATTGAGGAAGTTCAAGCTTTATTGGATAAGGGTATTTCTGCTGAAAAAATCATCTTTTATGGTTTAGAGTACAAGCTGATTACTCAATATTTGCTCCATGAATTCAGCTACGATGAAATGGTTGCTAAACTGGAAGTGGCCATACATCAATTTGCCAAACGACAAATGACTTATTTTAGAAAGATGGAACGGGATGGACACGAAATTCACTGGATCGATGCCTCAACTCCATTAAATGAGCAATTGGATGCAATTAAATCCTTACTAAGATCAAAAGAAGTATAGCTTATTTTTTTAGAACCTTAAGCAAGTTAACAGCTGTTTTATGCAGCTCTTTCCAAGGATCATCTCTTGTTTTAAGCAGTTCAGGAACATTAAATATATTATAATCTTCCATTTTTAAATCAAAGGTCACCTCAGTCCAGAATAGAGGCCATGAAACGGTTGCTCCCGGTTTTGGCCTTAAACTATAAGCAGATGCAAGTGTTTGGCCTTTTCGGTTTTGAAGGTAATCAACATACACTTTCTTCTGCCGGTTTTTGGGACTACGCTCTAAACTTGTGATTGCAGGCACTTCTTCATTTACCCGTTGGGCAATGAACTCAGCGAATTTTCTCACAATTTCGAAATCATATTTTTGGGCAACATGTATATAAATATGTATTCCGGTCGATCCCGATGTTTTAACGAAACTGGTAATGCCGAGTGAATCATAAACTTCTTTAGTAGCCAATGCCACCTCAATTACTTTTTTAAACTCAATATCTTCAGGGTCTAGGTCAATAACTAGATAATCCGGTTGGTCAATTTTGGGAATTTGTGAAAGCCAGGGGTTCATTTCAATGCAACCTAAATTGGCGAAATAGATCAGTCCTGCTTTATCGTTACAGATTGCATAGTTGATTTCCTGATTATTGTGTTCTGAGAAGATAGGGACTGTCTCCAGCCATTCAGGTTTGCTCTCAATGTCCTTTTGATAAAAACTGCTGCCGTAAATGCCATTGGGATGTCGGTTCAATGAAAGTGGACGGTTTTTGAGATAGGGTAGAATATAGTCGGAAATGGAATCGTAGTAATCTACCACATTTCCTTTTGTAATATGATCATCGGGGAAATAGATTTTATTTTGATTGGTAAGTTTCAACTTAACCTTTCCGATTTTTAATTCGTAATTATCTTCTTTCATTGCTGGATGCTTTTTGATTGTGGCGTTTTTGTCATCTCGAAGCGTTTTAAAAACTGGATGTCGTAATTTTCCATCTTTGGTTTTTTCTGCAAATTTTATGGTAGCAATTAATTTAGGTTGTAACCAATGGACAGGGGTGTCATTTGTTATTTTTTCAGTGAATGAACTGGTGTTCTGTTCGTAAGGGATGAATTTTGCGTGGAGTTCAGCATCATCTTTTTCATTCCAACCAGTTCCGCATTTACCTGTGAATACAAGTTTGCTATCCTCATATTTCCCTAATAGCAAGGCGCCAATTTTCTCGGTTCCCGAACGTGCTTCAGTAAAACCACCAATGATAAACTCGTCATCGTTGGTGATTTTAAGTTTTACCCAATCTGAACTTCGGGTTCCGGGTAAATAGATACTGTCAATTTTTTTGGCAATGATTCCTTCTCTACCTTCGTTAAATACCGTTTTCAAAAGCTCTTCAGGCTTGCCTCTTTCGGAAGGAACATAAATAACCTGTGGTGATTTTAAGCTAGAAATTAATTTTTCAAGTAATTTCTTTCGGTCGCTTAATGGCATTGAAATCGTTGAAATTCCATTTAAATGCAAAAGATCAAACACATAATAATAAACTTTACCTGAAGGATCTTTCATGAAGTTTTGTAAAAGCTGAAAGTCAGGTTTTCCGGTTTTATCTAGACAAACGACTTCTCCATCCAAAATAACTTCATGATCGAAACGGCTTAAAATGGTAGCAATTTGCTGAAACTTGGTGGTATAATTTATTTGGTTCCGGGAGTAAAGATGAACCATGTGCTTGCTAACCGTTGCAACTATTCGGTATCCATCTAATTTGGGCTCATATACCCAGCTTCCACCGCTGACTTCCCTTTTTTTAGGAGTTTCCGCCAACATCGGTGAAACAAAGCCAACCGGTTTTGTCACTTGCCTGGAACGCGAAGTTTTTTCGGAAGTTTTATTTCCTTTCTTTTTTACGCGTTCAGAAACAAAATCTTCCGCATTATAAACTTTATCAGTAGCATATTTGTCGCCATGCTTAATTAATAACCAGGCGTTTTTTTCGTCCGATTTGATTTTTACCAGTGCAAATTCCCCTTTAAGCCGCTTACCATTCAATACGAATTTCAGGTTGCCTTTTTCTAATTCTTCCAACAAACCTTTTTCAGGATTTTTGTATTCCTTTAATGGGGAATAATAGCCCTTGTCCCAAATTAGTACATTGCCGGCTCCATAATTTCCTTTGGGAATTTCACCTTCAAATGATTTATAATCGATGGGATGATCTTCCACCATCATTGCCAAACGTTTATCCTGCGGATTTAAGGATGGACCTTTGGGTACCGCCCAGCTTTTTAACGTTCCTGCCAATTCTAATCGGAAATCATAATGTAATTGACTTGCATGATGCCTTTGGATTACAAATGCTAGTTTTTCCCCTTTTGATGTACCTCTTTGCGGTTCATTGGTTTTGGAGAAATCTCTTTTGTCATGATACGCTTTAAGGCTGTCCATACCTTATGAAACTTTTTTCTTTACCGATAAGCTTTTCATCAATTGATCCATTAAGTCATCAGATTTTTTAACTGTTTCGGCTTTAATTTTTCGGATGGTTGGTCGTTTTCCCGCTGCTTTCGCTTTAATGATGTTCAGTAATGATTCAGTGTACGAATTTTTAAAACTTGACAGATCAAACGGCGTGGTATATTCTTTAATCAATGCCAGCGCCATATCAAGCTCTTTCTTGTTAATAGCAGGTTCTTCAATGCTTAATTCATCCATATTTCTGATTTCTTCAGGAAAACGAATTTTTTGAATGACCAACCCTTTTTTTATTGACCGGATCAAGCATAAGTACTCTGATGTACGCAGAACAAACCGCGCTAAACCTGCTTTTTGCGTTTTTTCTAATGCCTGATGTAAAAGGCTATACGCTTTCATTCCTCCCTTTTCAGGCTCAACATAATAAGGACTCTCAAAATACATGGGGTCAACATCTTTTAATTCGAGAAAATTTTCAATTTGGATAGTTTTTGACTTTTCAGGTGATGCTTCCTCAAAGTCCGCCTCTTCTAAAATCACGTAATCATCCTGGTATTTATAACCTTTTACTATATTTTCCCAAGGAACTTCCTTTCCACTATTTTCGTTTACTCTTTTGAAACGGATAGGGGCATGGTCGCTCCGATCAAGCATGTCGAGGTCCAATGTGCTTGATTGAGTGGCGCTATACAGCTTAATTGGAATATTTACTAAGCCGAAATTGATACTTCCCTTCCAGATTGCTTTCATAATAGAGAGATTAAGATGTTTTAAAGAAAGGGAGAGGACATCAGAAAATAATCTGTCATCCTCTCCATGGCAGATTACAAGCCCATATCATCGACTGCTTCCTGAACCCTTGTCGAAAATTTGTCCTTGACAGAATTTATCCCTGTATTTAGAATATCAATAATATCATTGCTTGTACGTTTCAGCGTTTCGCTTAAGCGATGTCTCAATGCTGAACCTTTATCAGGAGCTGTTATTAAACCCAGTCCTGATCCAATGGCTAAACCTGCCAGAAATGCTAAAATTGTTTTACTATCATTATTCATATTGAATAGTTTTTAAAGGTTTAAGTAATATATTGTAAACGAGAATGATACGTATTGGTTTTGGAAAAGTAAATCTTTGGGAAAATGAATTTGCTTTTTTTGCTTCCGGGTTCTCTACGGAGATTATGAAGTAGGAGATCGGAATTCCGATTTTTTACTGAATATGGTTATGAAAGAAAACGATTGGGGTTGGAGGTTAATGAAGCATCCTGTTAAATGATGCTACTTAAATGCGTTCCTTCATTCAGCAAGAAGCATTGATACATAAGAATCCATAAGACGAAGGTATTTTTCCGTTTCGGCAAGTGCTTTTTTACGCTGCTCATTATCAGCATTCTTTGATCTAAGGCTATTAACCTTTGCCCTCACATTAGCACGATAACATTTATAATAAATAAAGAGTGATTTTTCCTCCTTGGTTTGCATACAAGGAAACAAATTGTTGTAAGTTTTGATGAATAATTTGGATAAATCCGGTCGACCGAATGCCTCAAGGTCCATACATAAAAAAGCTACCTCGTTCAGCACATCAATTTGGCGGTAGTCGTCGTTGAACTCTATGCAATCAAATATAACAGGTTCTGGAAGTAGGAATATATTCCGTGAGTGCAAGTCTCCATGAACATCACGGAAAAATCCCAAGCGCAATCTTGCCAATAAAAGGTCATTATGTTTACCAATAAAATTCATATTAACTTCAACCGCTTTGTCGATGATATCCCTGCTTTCAGCGCCCAAGTGCTCGTATAAATAACTTTTTTGCTCAGCCAAGGCATTGAACTTCTTCTGTATATTGCGCACCTCTTTCTTGTAAATGCAGCAGGCGTTTAGGTGAAAAGCAGCGATCTGTTGTGCTATGTTTTGTATGTCACTTCCTGAAACCTTGTTTTTACTCAATAAAACATCCATTTGCTTTTTTTCGTCCATTCTGCGCATGCGAACGGCATAATCAATAATTTCTCCCTCATTTAGGCCAAGATTAATTCCTTCTGGTGATTGCCTTACAGGTTGAATATCGAGGTACATATTTTCCGTCAATCTTTGATTTAATTTCAATTCTTTTTCACAAAAGTATTTCCGTTTCTTTAGTGTAGAAAAGTCCAAGAAGGAATACTTCATGGGTTGTTTGACCTTGTAAACAAACCGGTTACACAAAATGACCCATGAAATGTGCGTTTCAACGAGCTCAGGATGGTCGCATACGTTAAGAAATTTTCCTGCTGAAATCAGTTTATTTATTTCTTGTTTCTCCATACTTATTCAGATGATTAACCGCCATCAATAGCATATCTTCAATATTATCGTTTGTCGATTCCAGCACCAGGTGATCATTTACCATTGGTTCCCATAGCGTTTTTATTTTTTGATAAATATCAAAGTCAGCCTCACTGTAAGGCCTGCGATTTTTTAACCGTTCACGGATGACGGATTCCTCAGCTTTTACTTCGATAAAGAATACGGCATCCAAGGTTCTTAATCCATCGATGAATATTTTCCTGATCTTTTTTTTATAAAAAGTTCCATCAAGTACCACAATACCTTTGTCATTTTTTGAAAGTGTGACTTTTTCCAGCATTTTTTCATAAACTGAAAGTTTTTCTTCTTCAGAATATGTTCTGATGGCATGCATTTCCATCCTTAATCTGTCACTGTTTATATAATCAGCATTTATCATTTCAGCAAGGCGGGAAGCGAAATAACTTTTACCAGAACCTGGCAGGCCAAATACAATTACAATCATAAATGGTTCAAAATATGTTTCGGAAACTTTACATTAATCTAGGTAAATAGTAGATGATGCGCAAAAAACTGACATGATATAATTAAGCAGCTATTTCCGGTTCTCTATGATTCAAATCAGGTTGTTATTTGATGGACCTCATGAAAACTGGAAAAGCATCCGCCTAAATTTATTCATCTAAAAGAGTTATCAAATCAGTGGTAACTTTTTGCTGGTCAAAAAAAGATGATCGTATGAAACCGTTTATTAAGAAATTCAAAGACATTAGCATAAATGATTTAGCTATAGTAGGGGGCAAAAATGCTTCGTTAGGTGAAATGTTTTCGAAGCTTTCATTACATGGTATTAAGGTTCCCGATGGTTTTGCTATTACCTCCGCCGCTTTTCGCTACCTGCTAGATCACAACGAGCTCAACGAACCTTTGCAGCAACTGATGCAGCAACTTGACAGGAAAAAATTTACCAATCTTAGAGCAATAGGTGCCAAAGCAAGACAATTAATACTGTATGCAGTGTTCCCAGAAGATATTAAGAAAGAAATCATTGACGCTTATAAAGAATTATGCGGTGATTCTGATTCTGAAGTTGCCGTAAGAAGCAGTGCCACTGCCGAAGATTTACCTGAAGCCAGTTTTGCAGGTCAGCATGAATCTTATCTTAATATAAAAGGAAAAGATGCCTTAGTAAAAGCTGTGCAACAATGTTTTGCGTCGCTGTATACCGACAGGGCTATCAAGTATCGGGAAGATAATGGTTTTGTTCATAGCAGCGTGTTTTTATCGGTGGGTGTACAAAAAATGGTTCGATCTGATAAAGCATGCTCAGGTGTTGGTTTTACATTGGAACCGGAATCAGGTTTTCGCGATGTCATTCATCTGTCGGGAGTTTGGGGTTTAGGTGAAAACATTGTACAGGGCTCTGTTACGCCTGATGAGTTTTATGTTTTTAAACCCATGTTACTAAAAGGTAAAAAGGCGATTATTCAAAAAAAAATGGGTGAAAAGGCAAAAACTATGGTGTATGCTGCAGATGAAAAATCGTTAACTTCTACACTACTAAACATCGATACTCCGAAAGAAAAGCAGGAGCAATATGTATTATCGGATAAGGAAATATATCAGCTTGCCAAATGGGCAACCAAAATTGAGGCGCATTATCAAAAACCGATGGATATTGAATGGGCTAAAGATGGATTCTCCAATGAATTGTATATCCTGCAGGCGCGTCCCGAAACCGTACATACTCAAAAAAATCCTAACCTGATACACGAATACCAATTACTAAAGAAGGGTGAGATGATTACAGAAGGCGTAGCCATTGGAACTAAAGTTACAACTGGCATTGCAAGAATTCTGGAATCACCTAAAGATGCCGATAGTTTAAATCAGGGAGAAATTATTGTAACTGATATGACCAGTCCGGATTGGGATCCGATTTTGAAAAAGACGGCGGCCATTATCACCAATAAAGGTGGGCGGACAAGTCATGCCTCCATCGTGGCCAGGGAATTAGACGTGCCAGCAATTGTTGCAAGTGGCAATGCTACTGAAAAAATCAAAGATGGGGAACTAATAACCGTTTCTTGTTGTGAAGGGAAAACCGGTTATGTATACAAAGGAAAATTGCCATTCGAAGTAAAGGATCTTGATTTTACGAATGTAAAAATGCCAAAATCTACTGAAGTGATGATGATAGTAGGCGATCCGGAGAAAGCTTTCAAATTATCATTCTACCCCAATGATGGGGTTGGCCTTATGAGAATTGAATTTATCATCACCCATTTTATTCAGGTACACCCAATGGCGCTTGTAAAATTCAATGAACTGAAAGATAGATCAGTAAAACAGAAAATTGAAGAGCTAACTCATCATTATCCTGATAAAGAACAATACTTTGTTGATAAACTAGCTCAGGGCATTGCCACCATTGCAGCAGCATTTTATCCCAAAGAGGTGATTGTACGGATGAGTGATTTTAAAACCAATGAATACGCAAACCTTATTGGTGGCAGCGACTTTGAACCAAAAGAAGAAAACCCAATGCTGGGTTTCCGCGGAGCTTCTCGTTATTACAATGATTTGTACAAAGAAGGTTTCCGGTTGGAATGTGAGGCCATCAAATTAGTGCGGAATGAAATGGGGTTGACAAATGTGAAAGTGATGATTCCATTTTGCCGTACGGTTGATGAGGGTAAGAAAGTAATTGAAGTAATGGGCGAATTTGGATTAAAGCAAGAAGAAAATCATTTAAAAGTGTATGTGATGGCTGAAATTCCAAGCAATGTTTTAGTTGCAGAAGAGTTTGCAAGAGTGTTTGATGGATTTTCAATTGGTTCAAATGATTTAACACAGCTTGTATTAGGTATTGATAGAGATTCAGCATTGGTTGCCGATCTATTCAACGAGCAAAATCAGGCTGTTAAAATGATGATTTCTATGGTGATTGATAAAGCAAATGCCTTGGGAAGAAGAATTGGATTATGTGGGCAGGCTCCTAGTGATTTTCCGGAATTTGCCCAATTTTTAGTAGAACATGGCATTGATAGTATTTCATTCAATCCTGATGCAATACTCAATGGGATAGAGAATATTAATAAGGCCGAATCAGAATTTATTGTGTCAGTTAATCAAGATCAAAATGAAAACTATCATTTATAGTACTAAGTTTTTCGAGCGGACCTATTTTGAACAAGCTAATGTGATTGGGCATGAGTTAAAAATGGTTGAAGAAGCCCTATCCTTAGAAACGGCTTGTCTTGCCAAAGATTGTAGCGTAGTTTGCGTGTTCACAAGCGATGACGTTTCAGCACCTGTTCTTCTACAGTTGCAGGAGTTAGGGGTGAGGTATATTGCTGTTCGGGCTACCGGATATGACAATGTGGACATTCAAACGGCTCTAAGTTTGGGAATGAAAGTGGCCAATGTGCCGGAATATTCACCACATGGAATAGCTGAACATGCCGTTGGATTAATGTTGGCCCTTAGTAGAAAACTGATGTTGGCCAACCAACAGGTTCATCATTATAATTTTAAAGTTGATGATCTTATTGGTTTTAATCTTCAACATAAAACAGTTGGCATTGTTGGTACGGGAAAAATTGGAAGTGCGATGGCGAAAATCCTGCACGGCTTTGGGTGTCATTTGTTGGGGTATGATATTCATGAAAATAAAGAACTAGTTGAAAAATACGGATTACACTATATGGAACTCGAAATGCTCTGCCGTTTGTCGGATGTTATTACCATCCATGTTTCATTGAATGAACACACTGAACAACTGATCGATAAGGAAATGATAGAAATTATGAAGAAAGGGGTGATGGTAATTAATACAGCAAGAGGTGCAGTGGTAAATACAATGAATGTAATAGAGGGTATTGAAAATGGACATATCGGGTATTTTGGTACGGATGTGTACGAAAAAGAAAAGGGTGTGTTTTTTAATGATTATTCGAACAAGACTTTTGAAGATACTATGTTGAAAAAGCTGTTGAGTTTTCCAAATGTTCTTCTTACTCCGCATCAGGCATTTGCCACAAAAGAATCGTTGTATACTATTTCCACTACCACTTTTCACAACATTGGCTGCTGGGCTCTTGAACAGAATTCGGCGAATGAATTGCATTTTGAACCAAACATAAGGTCTCGCTAATAAACCTTAAACTGCTCAATATGAATAAAGCCGAAATCGTATTAATCAATGATAAGTTTTTCAAAATCTTCTTCAAGTATGCTAGAAAAATCGAGCGTAATTTAAAGGTCGGAAACATTGATTTTTTATGGCGTGAATTAAAAAGATACAGTGCTTTCTTAAGAATGTTGAGCTACGAAACGAATGCAGATTTATTAATGCCTAAAACAATTAAGGCTATTTATGGGAAGGCTGGTATAATTCGGGATTTACAATTACATATACAGCGTGTTTACGAGGCTGCCAAAAATAATACCCACAAGCCTTATAAGTATATGCTATTGCTTGAAAATGAACTGGATGAGTGGGAGGATAAGATGTTAGATGCTCTTTCACTTAATCCTTGGCCCGATGCGCAAGAATTTATTAAAGAAAAATTTCCTGATAGTGTTCATTTGACTGCAATTGAGCGTTTTGTGAGAAAAAAAATAATTGAGATTGCTTCTCTTATTACAGCATATCAGGATGATAACGATGAAAACCTGCACCTCATTCGTAAGAAACTAAAAGATATACTCCACAATATCAAAACCTTTGAAGAAGAACTGAAGCAGCCTTTCCCAATTATGATTTGGAATAAAGACGAAATTAAACCTGTTGAAAGCCTGATTGTTGAATTGGAGCAGTTTAATGATTTGTGCATATCGATATCACTCCTTCGTCTTGCTCAGGAAAGTGAAATTAATGCCGATGAAAAAAAACAACTGAAAATTATTTCACATCAATTGTCAAATGAAAAAGAAAAAGTTAAGGTGTGTATTTTAACCCACCTTACCAATTTAAATGTTAATCCATGCCGCTACATGTAGTTCAAATCGTTATTCTTCTTCATTTTAATGATTCCAAGCGCATTAAAAAGTAGGATTATTGGATAAGTGAGGTCTAATTCAAACCATTTTATTCCAAAATTAGCCCTTCCACCAAATTTATGATGATTGTTATGATAGCTTTCTCCCATCATCAAAAAATCAAGAGGTAACAGATTTTTAGCTGTATCATTTACTTTAAAGTTGACATATCCAAATTTGTGTGCAAACCAGTTAATAATAGCGCCATGGATTGGTCCCATTAAAAAATGGATTGGGAGTAATAAAAACATCCACCATGCATTAGCAAATTGTATATAAAATAACGTATATAAAACTCCCCAGGCAATTCGAATGAACCAACGATCGGCAAGTTTGTCCATGAGTGGCCAATCAGGAACATTCTTTATAAACTTTGGATCCAACTTTATCCTATCATGCAAAATATCGCAATAAATCGTTTTGGTTTTCCACATCATATCAAACATATTCTCTGAATATTTTGGCGAATGAGGATCGTTTTCGGTATCGGCATAAGCATGATGCAGACGATGCATGATTCCATATCCTCTAGGACTTAAATAAGAAGAGCCCTGGAAAATTGCAGTTAGCACATAAAAGACCTTTTCCCAGTGCTTATTCATGGTGAACATTTGATGGGCCGCGTAGCGGTGAAGAAAAAAGGTTTGGGTAAATAACGATAGGTACCAATGGGCAATAAAAAATATTATAATAATCATTTGTTAAAAAAATAATCAACGTAAAAAATCGGTGAGTACTGGAGATTAAACTGTCAAAAAACTAGAATGAATACTACTCAACCTGTTTATCAGTAAGGAGCAAGTTGTTTTACTTATTCCTTGGGTTGAAAAATAGCTTGTTGATGGCCGTCTTTGTCAATTAACAAAAAAGCAATTCTTTCTGAGACAGGTCCAGGAATTTGCAGAAACTTAATAATTATATCACCCAACTTAAAAACAGAACCATCTAAAGCAATGCGAGTTTTAAAATTTGGCTTCGTATTAGGGCCCAGAATAACTGTGGCACCGGTTTTTGCAGCCAGATTGAATTGCCCATCGTAATTATTTGCATTAAAATGGGTTCCAAATACATATTTAATACAAGCTTTATTGGTTTTGGCTTTTTTCAAGCATAGATCTGCATCAATAAATGGATCAATAACTGCAGCCTCACCGTCACTCTCTATATAATATGCAGTATGGCTTTGATTGTTACTATAAATTTGTTCTATTATCATACGTTTTGATTTTTTATAAAGCCAAAAGTCTCAAAACTTTAGAATAGAAAACATGACATTAATCATGATTCTTATATTTGCAGTGGTTGAGAAAAAAATAATTTTTCAACCACTGTTTATTTAATTCGATTCTACATGGCGAAAAATTACTTACAAGAGTCTACGGATTGTAAGAACTGTGAACAGCGGAAAGATTCTGTTTTTTGTGACTTGCGCGACAGTGAACTTGATGTTGTGAACAATTCAAAATCTTGTCTTTTATTTAAGAAAGGTGAAGATATTTTTGTTGAAAGGGGGAATCCGTACGGACTTTATTGTATTAGTGATGGAAAAGTAAAACTCTCCAAATTGGGTAATACTGGAAAACAACAAATCGTTCGTTTAGCAACAGAAAGTGATGTTCTTGGTTATCGAGCTTTGTTAGCCGAAGAACATTATGATTGCACTGCAACTGCTTTAACTGAAACCAGGGTATGTTTTATACCCATGAAAGATTTTAATTGTATTATGAAAAACAATTCAAATCTTTCAAAAAGCATGTTTAAATTACTGGCCGGAGATGTAAAGTCTGCAGTGCAATTAGCAACTAAAATTGCTCAAAAACAGGTTAAAGAACGGCTGGCAGAGGTCATTTTAAATCTAAAATATGCAGTAGGTACAGAAGTCGATGGAGCTACAATTAATTTATCGCTTAGTCGCGAAGAATTAGCTAATATGGTCGGTACAGTTACAGAAACAGTTATCCGGTTGCTTTCTGATCTAAAATCTGATCATGTGATTGATTTTGTAGGAAAGAAAATAAAGATCATTAACCAGTCTGAATTGATCAGGAGAGCAAATATTTACAACTAAAAGTCATTCTATAACTATACCCTTATGAATGATTTTTGGTTATGCGTTTATTACATCCACAAAAGGTATACAAGCTTTCGCAAAAGGACAGGTGTATATAAATACTGATGCCTGCAGCATTAGCGCTGCTATCAAAAGATTTCCATACTGTTTATAGCCATTTTCTTCTGTGTACGTTTCATTCTCCCAATATGGAACAGTTGTATAACTAGTATAACGAGGACCGGGTACATTATACTTTTGGATCAACGATGAGTTCATGTTGCAATTTTTTAAATCAAAAATATCGAGCTTGGAAAATACTTGGTATGATAAAAGTCATAGTTGAGATTTGGAGACATATCCTTACATTCTGCTGATTATTTGTTTGCTTTAACTCTTGTAGAATTATGTTGAAGTACGGAGTAGTTATAGTGTAAAGTAATGAAAATCATTTCGTTAGCTGACTGATGTCATTAATAAAGTCAGATTAATACAATACATTAGGATCAAAGGAGGTCATATTATGGAAACCAGATTAATGAAAAAAAGAGAAAATTTGTTCCCAACCTTGTTTGAAGATTTTTTCAAGCCATGGAATGGTGGATGGCTAGATAAAATGGATTGGGGCAGAGAGTTAACAGTACCGGCTGTTAATATTTCAGAAACAAAAAATGATTTCAAGGTGTCTTTGGCTGTTCCCGGGATGAAAAAAAGTGATTTCAAAATTGAGGTTGATGGCAAAGTGCTTTCTATCAGTGCTGAAACAGAAGAACAAAAGGAAGAAAAGGATGCTAAATTTACCCGTAAGGAGTATAATTACTCTTCATTTAGCCGCTCGTTTACTTTACCGGATGGTGTGAATTCCGATAAAATTGATGCTAAGTATGAAGATGGTGTGCTGAAGCTGATGCTCCCTAAAAATGATGAGGCAAAAAAAATAGCACCAAAATCAATTGCGGTAAAATAATTGCCTACTAGTTAATTAGCTTGTTTAGTTATTTAGCGCTCTCTAATTGGCTCTACTATTAAATTGGTAGGGCTTTTTTTGTGCCGTTATTTTCATGCTGGACCTTATTGATGATTAAACTCATCCTTCTAACTGATTTCTGTCGTTTTTCCTGGTTAATAGTTAAAATATATTTGTTTAGTGTTTTACCTAATAAATCAGTAGTATGGAAATGCAAATTCAAAAGGATGATCTGATCAAAGGAATTCAAAAAAGATTTAACGAGGCATATCCTTTTTTAAAGATCGAATTTTTTAAAAAATCGCACCCAAACAGAAAACCATCTCCTAAATCGGAATTAATAAATCCTATAGAACCAATAGGCAACTTGTCAAAATTTGATTGCTCGGGCTTTGTCGATATTAGTGGAAACAGAACAGTTGAAATGTTAGAGAACGATTTTTGGGAAAAATTCGGATTGCCCGTTCAGGTATTCCGTCAGTCGGGTAATATGTGGATAGAAACTTCTTTAACGGATGACTGGACATTGGCCAGGCAAAACTATGAGGGGCAGCAATTTAGTGTTCCTCTTTCCGAACGAAAATCATTAGATGATCGGCTTGAGGATAAAAGAATGGATACGGATTAAAACTCGCTGAGTTTAAGTCGCTATAAAGCAATGAAAATGCGCCTTGAAATATTCGATTCTAATATAAACACACAATATCCTAAACCACTCAAATTGAAAAGAACGCACTTGTCTTTACTTAATCGTTTTTTGTACTGGGCAGTTGTATTGGTTCTGTTCTCATTTCAATCCTCATTTGCAAACAACGAAAAAGTGAGTTTTGATGAACCTAAAGCTGAATTGATTTATCCCTTGCTCGTAGATAAATTTTACCAACAACGACAAAATAAATTGTTTTGGTTTGCTCCTGGAGCACAAGCGGCACAATTAAGACAACAACTCAGAAGTTTAATAGAGAGGGAGCAACTCTTGAGTCTGGATAAAGATAATTTCCATTATATCGTATTACATACTATAGTAGATAGCCCATTTATGCAAGTTGATAGTTCAACAATAAGTTTGGATCGACTATATACAGATGCGGCCATCGCTTTAAGTAAAAGTCTTTTTACCGGAACTGATATTATGACATGGATGAGATATGATGCTATTTCAAAAACACAGGCTGATGTAGACAATGACTACATTATTAAACAATTACTTACTGTAAAATCAGCTGGTGAGTTAAATCAATTTTTTAATTCTTTAGAACCACAGAAGAAGGAGTATGTTTTGTTAAAAGCTGAATTACGGGCAAAATTACAGCAAAATGATACCCTACAACAAAACAAGAGGGATGTTGTACAAGTGATGAAGTTAATTTCTTCCATGAACTTTTTCCGTTGGATACATCATTTCAACTTTGATAAATACATAGTAGTGAACATAGCTTCAACTACATTAAGCTACTATGAAAACGGCAGTGTTCAATTGAATATGAAAGTCGTTGCAGGGAAAATAGCTACTCCAACTCCGTGCTTTGCAACTTATTGCAATGAAGTAATCTTGTATCCGTATTGGAATGTTCCTCATAGCATTGCGGTTCATGAGTTGCTTCCGCTCTTTAAACGCCGGCCAACGATGATTGATGCCATGAATATGCAAATTATCGATAAGAATGGTATCATTCTTAATCCTGATTCAATCAAATGGTCGTCCTTAAACAAAAAGAATTTTCCATATAAATTTCGTCAGTCTACGGGTTGCGATAATGCTTTAGGAGTAATGAAATTCAATCTTACAACACCTTTTAGTATATATATGCACGATACAAATGTCAAAACCGTGTTTCAGTCCGATAAGCGCTATTTGAGTCATGGATGTATACGGCTGGAAAAACCAATAGCATTAGGAAATTATTTGCTATATAATAAATTAGATACCACATTTCTTAAAGCTTGCTATAAAAATCAGGAGCCTGTTTCGGTTGCTCTGGATAAGCCTATACCTGTATTTGTGGTTTACATTACCGCTCAAGCAGATTCAAGCAATAAAGTGGAATATTATAAAGACACCTACTCATTAATAAAAGTGAGTGATAATTAACTGTACATTTTTTTCAGAAAGAACATTGCCCAATGAAAGAAATTATTATTTCACCGCCAAAAGCTTCTTATTATGAAGAAAGGGTTAAAAAGCTTTTCGCCATAGCTGGAATTACAGTAAATGGAAGCAAAGATTGCGATATACAAGTAAATGATCAGCGTTTTTATAAGCGTGTTCTTGTATCCAGTTCACTTGGGTTGGGTGAATCGTATATGGATGGGTGGTGGGATTGTTACAGCCTTGATGAATTTTTCTCAAAAGTGCTTGAATATCGTTTAGATCAATATACGCACGCTGATATTTCTTCATGGTTTGCTGTACTTCAATCTAAAATCCTCAATTTTCAAGGATTAAAAAAAGCATATCGAAATGCATCATTTCATTATGATCTGGGGAATGATTTGTTTAGGAAAATGCTCGACAAGCGTCTTACTTACACTTGTGGATACTGGAAGCAAGCCTCCACTTTAGACGAAGCACAAGAGGCTAAGCTTGAATTAACCTGTCAAAAGTTACACTTAAAACCCGGAATGCGAATTTTGGATATTGGATGTGGTTGGGGCAGCTTTGCCAAATATGCCGCTGAAAAATTCGACGTCATTGTAACAGGTATTAATGTATCAAAAGAGCAGCTCGCATTAGGAAAAGTACTTTGTCGAGATTTGCCAGTAGAATTGAAATTTCAAGATTACCGTGAAATTGAGGATCAGTTTGATCGCGTGGTTTCGTTAGGAATGTTTGAACATGTGGGTTTAAAAAATTACAAAACTTACTTTAAAGCGGTTAATAGTCGCCTAAAGTCTGATGGTATTTTTCTTCTTCATACCATTGGTTCGGATGTATCGACAAAAGAAAATGATCCTTGGATTTCAAAATACATTTTCCCGAATTCTTTAATTCCCAGCATTGCTCAAATTACAGATGCAGCCGATGGGCAATTTATTATGGAAGATTTACATAATTTCGGATTGGATTATGATAAAACGCTGATGGCCTGGAGCGAAAATTTTAGTAAAAACTGGCCTTCACTTGAAAAAAAGTATGGAGAGCGTTTTTACAAGATGTGGCAATATTATCTGTTATCGTGTGCAGGATCATTTCGGGCCAGAAAAAATCAACTTTGGCAGATCGTTTTTACAAAAGGTTTAAAACAGGGCTATATGGCCATAAGATAGTGTTGACCTGCAGTTGCCATGGCATCATCTGTAATTGTATCAAGTAACCTTGAAAATTCGTTGAAAAGAAATGATTCGAGATAGATATAAGCAAAAAAACGCTGTAAATATAAGATTTACAGCGTTTTTCTATTTATTTATTCGGTGCGGAAAGTGAGGTTCTTGAACTTTTATTCAAAAATCCTTCTAAGTGCTATTTTAATGATCTATAAACCTAACAGGTCCCGTGGTTTTGATTATATTAATCGCAGGATTTATTTTAAAAAGTGAACTTTTATTTTCAATATAAGTTTTAAAGTTTAATGTCTGATGATGGCGGTTGTGATTGTAATCCTATCATCCGTTCTTTCACTTTGGTTCGTACTTCATTTAACGTTTTAACCTCATGGGGTATTGAACATTTTCTTCGAAAATTTCTATACGCCAACTTTTTTATAATTAGATTGGATTGTGTACTCTTCACAATCCCAGCAGTTCAAACAAGACTGTCAATCACAAATGGTTTGAAAAGTACCTTGGCTATGTAAGCTTCCCCATATTTTGGGCCACTCAAAAGTAGAATTTCAATTCCTTATTTCCTCCAATACATCCATCGGAGTTTCAAAGTTTAGTAACTCGGCCACATTACTGTACCCCAACCAAACTTTATCGAATTTCTAAAAGTTTCAATGAATTTTTAGTGTATTGTGATCAATTCAAGAAACAATAAGTAAGGAACTCGATAAAATTTTTATTCTTTTTTGTTTAGTCCGGAAATATCGGACTAGAAGAATATATCTTTAGTATGGGCTAAGCAAGATGTGCACTTTGCATAATAATGGCTCATCAATTAATCTATTTTAATAATCTATAAAAAAGCAAATGAAAAAGTTATCATTAAAAAAACTAAGTCTAGAAGACTTAGAAGTGCTTTCTAGAGAACAATTAAAATTTGTATTGGGGGGAGGGGGAAGTGATGGTGAATGTCGTGCACTTTACGCTAACGAATCATGCAGTAATGGTATGTTATGTGTAGATGCAAATGGTCATTGCAGTAACTGCTGTGTGGCTTAGTTTTTATTATCCAAACAATAGCAAGTTAGTTGAATTGAACTAACTTGCTATTGATAAATTTTGTATTTTTTATGAAAATTTTATTGACAGGTATCCTAATGATGAATATTTGTGCTGCTTTAGCACAAAATCATAAAAAAAATATTATTATCGGTGAAGTTATAGGAGGCAATAAAGATAATGATTCCATTTATTTCAAAATAGCATCAATTGATCCTAAATATTTTGAAAAAAAGCAAATTGTTTCCGAGATTACAGACTCCAAATTTCATATTGATAACGAAGTTAATTATCCACAAATGTATAGGATAATTTTTCTAAGTGACAAAGGAAAAAGAGTATGGAGGGAGGGTAAATATTTTATAGATCCATCGACTACATCAATTAAAATTGATTATTTATCACCCGAATGTAATCAAGTTGATGGTCGAACCGCTGCGGAGTTTTCCACCGAATTAATTCCTTTTTTTTTCAAAAACACCTCATATAATTGCAAATCAAGCAATTTTCAAGATTTAAGTCGATCTAGAAATTCAAAATTTGATTCTACTTTATATAATTATGTTCTGAAAAAGCCTGATTCGTATGTGGCTTTATGGAGCCTAATCGAAAGATTTAGTTTATTTGGACAATCAGATATACGGCAAAAAACATTAAGTCTGTTTTCAAAGAAAATGAAAAATACGCATGTATGGAATCTATTAAATAATGATTTCGAAAATTCATTAATAAAGGAATATGAAAAATTTCCTGATATTGATCTTAAAACCAATGCACTTTCTCAGGTAAAATTGAACACTTATAAAGCAAAATTTACACTTATAGATTTTTGGTTTAGTCGATGCAAACCATGCCTGAAAGATATCCAAGACTTGAAAATTTTATATGAGAAATATAAATCCAAAGGATTTGAAATTGTCGGTATTTCTACTGACAAAAATGAAGATATTGATCTATGGCAAAACAGAATCATAGAATACAAAATTCCTTGGATGCAATATTTAGATGAAAATGGAATAGAAGCATCAAAACTTTCAATTAGTTATTTCCCAACTGTTTTTTTATTAGATAATAAAGGTCGGGTCATAAAAAAAGATATTACTCTTGTTGATTTAGATTTATTTTTAAAAGAACATTTATCTAATTGACTCAATTTTTATAGGTCAAATAATTATGTAGGCTTCCCTGAACCTGGGCCAATTAAAAGTAGAATTCTCTCCGCAGCGAAAGGGAGGGATTCACCGAAAAGGAATTAACTTTGAATTGGCAACTATGAAAAAGACCAGATTTACAGAAACACAGATTGTTAAGGCAATCAAAGAACACGAGAATGGCAGAACCACCCAAGAGATCTGTCGGGAACTCGGCATCAGCACGGCCGCTTAAAGAATTGGAGGAAGAAAACAGTCGCCTGAAACGCATGTAAAAAAGCTTTAACGCCTGATCAAAAGAAAACAGTAGTTGAACACATGATTGTTGTGCATGGCATCAGTCAGCGTCAGGCGTGCAAAACCATGCA
>NZ_FXSZ01000007.1 GCF_900182575.1 Solitalea koreensis
CTGTAATCTTTTTGAGTCTTTCTTTGATAACCCTTAAATTCCTGATCTTTCATATAGTTAACACGTCTTGTGTCAACTTATTTCAGGACGCTACATTTAACAGAATAAAAAAAGGAACCAACGCAAGCTGGTTCCTTTTTTATTAACTGAAAATTAAATAATTCCGGAATACTGATTCTGGATTAGTTTTCTGAGAAGTATGAAGCAACACCTGAGAAAGTTGCATCCATTGCTTTTTCACCTTGTTTCCAGTTAGCAGGACAAACTTCGCCATTTTTTTCAAAGTATTGTAAAGCATCAACCATGCGAAGTGCTTCGTCTACATTACGGCCCAATGGAAAGTCATTAACTACTTGGTGACGAACAACTCCTTCTTTATCGATAAGGAATAGTCCGCGGTAAGCAATCATTGCGCCTGTTGCGGTAAACTCACCCTCTTCATTGTATTCATACTCACCGGCTAATACACCAAAGTTAGTTGAGATAGTTTTTGCAGTATCAGCTACAATCGGGTAGGTAATACCTTCAATTCCGCCTGATTTTTTTGGTAATTGTAACCAGCCCCAATGTGATTGTTCTGTATCGGTTGAGCAGGCAACCACAGCTACATTGCGTTTTTCGAATTCAGCTAATTTCTCTTGGAAAGCATGTAATTCAGTAGGGCAAACAAAAGTGAAATCTTTAGGATAGAAAAAGAAAACAACTTCTTTTTTACCAATAAATTGGTCTAATGAAAAATCTTCAACAATTTCCTCGCCGTTGATTACAGCAGGTGCAACAAATTTAGGAGCTTTTTTTCCAACTAATACTGACATGTTATCTGTTTTTATTGATTATTAACTTGTTATGTGTATTTTAAAGTTGAGGCAAAGGTAGAGTTTTTAAGCCTCTTTTTAAATCAAGTTTTCAAGATTAATAGGAAATTACACTTAACTGACGCTACAGAATTCTGTGGAGGTTTTTAGTAGAAATAGGGTGATGAGAATTGAACTATTTTTTAAGCTATTCGAAGACCATTTTTTGATAACCGTTCAGGCTGTAGTAAGATGATCTCTTTTTCATCTCCAACTACTCCAAGTACAAGGCATTCGGAAATGAAATTAGCAATTTGTTTTGGAGGAAAATTAACAACCGATTAAGCCCTCTTTATTGTAAAGTTTGGTTAGTTGAGCAGATGAATATTTTAACCCCAATGCTCCAAAGTCGATCAATAATTTAAAGGATGGATTTCTGGCTTCAGGGAATGAATTAACTTCAACAATTGTTCCAACTCTTATTTCAATTTTTTCGAAATCAGCATATGTAATCATAAAAAACTTGGTCTAGAGATGTTAGACCAAGTTAATTAGTTAATTAGTTAATTAGTTAATTATTTATTTATTTATTTATTTATTGAAAAAGAAGGTTGTTACTTGCTAAATGCAAGGCCTAGATTAAATCCAATAAAGCTTACGGAAGGTAACCCTCCTGCTTCAAAACCGATATTGTATCGAATATTTGCCGTGATGTTGGCGTTGGAGTTGATACTGTAAAATGTGCCAATCTCAGGATAAACTCCAAATTGCCAGGCATTATTTTCATACGAGTAAACTCCAAAATCGAGTCGTTGACGAGCAAAAGTAGTTCCTATTCCGGCTCCAATGTAGGGCAGAAGTGGAGTTTTATGAGGTTCACCCAAGTAATAATGAGCTTTCAAAATAAGCGGATATGCATTTATATAACGGTATGTTTTTCCGGTCACCGTTAGGGTGTTTTCTAAATCATAGGTAGCAGAAGGAGCTGCTTGGTAAAACACATTCCAGCCTAGTGAAATACCTGCACTTAGTTTTTCTTTTACAAATCTACCATATTCGAGGCCGATTCCTCTAAAACTGTATTCATCAACAAAGTCAGTAAGACTGCTTGTTGGCAGAGCCATATTATAGGTAACAGTGGAGTATGAATGTTGTCCGAATGATGCAAAACTCAATATGCAAAAAAAGACTGATAGATATATAGTTTTTTTGAGAGCTTTCATGACCTTAAATTTTAGGAAACAGATGAGAGTTAGTTTGTTTTCAAATATGGCGATTGAACAAATGCTTGATCAATACCCGCAACTGCTCTTGATGTATTTGAAGTAGTCCCATTATCAACCCCTTTAATGCTGCCTAGCCATACTGATCCGATGTGTTTATTTGGAATATCTTCTGCCTTAGGGTCCGATATTGTAATGATTAAATCGCCGATGGTATACGAGTAAACCACAGGTAATCCTACCGGATACCATCCTCCTCCCCATGGATATCCCCATGAACCCCAAGGGTACCATCCCCAATAATCCCACCAAAAGGGATAATAGGCGCCTATTACTGTAGTTCTGGCAATATACGATTGGACAATCAGGTCAGGGGCTGCTCCACCAGGTTTTACCTCAGTATATCCATAACTTGTCATGTTGGTTTTGATCTGATTTAGAATGGTTTGAACGGATGGACCTGAAAGAGTATCTTCAGGTTTTGGATCCTCTCCCGTAATTTTTACAATACGCGGTGGCAACACATAGGTACTCGCATTTGCAAAGTTGTAGTTCGGATTATTTGCGGTAGCCACTACGTCTAAATCTTGAACATTGTCTGCTCCTCCCGGATAGCAGGAGTTGTTCAGGAATGCACTAAAGAGAATAATCGATAATGCAAGGACTTTTTCTGGAGTAAAATTATATTTCATAAGAGCATAGATTTGTCATTGCAATCTAGTTAAATCACTGATTAATAGCAAGTTGTTTTTAATATTGAGCCTGTGGAGCTAATTTAAACTTGGGTTACTGAGCAAAGAACTATACTTTTGCTTATTGCGTTATTGCTATGATGAAGTTGAAATTTAAAATAGGTTTGGTGTTGATTTTGATTGGGTCTGGATTTTCGGCTTCGGCTCAGAGTGTACTTTCGGGTAAGGTTATTGATAAAGTACGGGCTCAAGTACTTGAAAATATATTGGTGACGAATGCTTCACAGAACAGTCAATCAACAACTGATAAAGCCGGAATGTATAAAATTTGGGTTATGCCCGGTGATACTATTTTGTTTTCAGGCTTAGGTTTTCAAAGTCAAAAAATAATTATCGAGCAGACACTTAGTTTTTTAACAAAGAATATTTACATGATACCTCGTGATTATTTTTTACCAGAAGTAATAGTATCAACCCGGAAAACCTGGAAACAAGATTCTTTGCAGCAACGTCAGGATTATGCAAGAGTTTATAATTATAAAGATCCTTCAGTGGGTAATTTGGCAGGAATGGCGGTATTTCACCCCTTGTCATTTATAGAATACCTGTATAGTGGTAAAAAACGTAAGAATACACGTAGTTTTCAAAAAAACCTTATTAATTACGAACACGAAAAGTATATTGACAACTACTATAATGCTGAATTAGTAAGTAAAATAGCAAAGATTAGTGACGAACAGGAATTGAATGATTTTATGAAGTTTAGCCGGCCTCAGTATTTATTTTTAAAGTCATCCACTCAATATGATTTGTATGCTTACGTATCTTCTTCTTATAAAAGATTTAAGGCTCAAAAGATAACAGCCGATACAACTCAAAAGATGAATAATTAAAGTGCCTTTAGTTCATAGCCTTGTTCTGTCCAGTACTTCAAGGCATTGGGTAAGGCATAACGTAAACGGGGTTCAGCTTTCAAACTATCGTGGAAAACAATAATAGATCCATTTTCGGATTGTTCAATCACATTTTTATAGCAATCTTCAGGCGAAAGTTCTTGATCAAAATCACCACTTAAAATATCCCACATTATTATTTTGAATTCATTTTTCAATGAAAGAATTTGTGTAGGCCTAATCCTTCCGTATGGAGGGCGAAAAAGACGGGCTTTTACTTTTTTATTACACTTTTCAATGTTTTTGATGTACTCATCCGTAGGGGTAAACCAACCATTTAAGTGGTTAAAGGTATGATTTCCAATAGAGTGTCCTTCGCTAATTACTTGTTTAAATATTTCAGGGTGTTTATTTACATTGTCACCAATGCAAAAAAAAGTAGCCTTGGCATTATATTTTCTAAGCTCGGACAGTACAAAAGGAGTTACCTGTGGAATTGGCCCGTCGTCAAAAGTTATATAGAGCACTTTTTCCTTCCTGCTTTGGTTCCAAATCAGAGAAGGGTACAGTTTTTTTAACAGGTATGGAGTTTTAACCAAATACATTGTTTCAAAGGTAATAAAAGTGCTCATATACTTTTAAGTGTGTGACTCTATTGTTTATTTTTTCATCAATTGGAAGACTGTTCTTTAAATTAAAATAAATTATAACGTAATTTATTTTAATTGGTTTGTAATAAATAATATTGTATTTCAATCTCTTAAACTAATAGTTAGTAATTTGAAAAAGCAAATTTTGTTGTCGTTTTTAGTGTACGCAGCTACCTGTCATCAAGCGATTGCTCAAGAAAAACTCTCTCTCGAAAAATGTGTAAGCTACGCATTGGAGCATAATCTAAATATTAAACAATCTCGCTTTAATGAGGCGCTTTCAGATCAGGATCTTCGTCAATCAAAGTATAATCTTATTCCCAGTTTAAATGGGCAGGCGAGCCAAAATTTTAATAAGGGACGTAGTATCAACCCTCAAACCAATATTTACGTCGATCAAAACCTGAATTCAAACAATTTTTTTATTGGATCGGAAGTGGTTTTGTTTTCCGGCCTTCAAAAGCTGAATACCATTAAACAGAATAAATATAGTTTAATGGCTCAACAAAATAATGTAGAAAAAACAAAACAGGATGTTACATTGAATGTGGTTTCTGAGTTTTTGAATGCTTTGTTTTATCAGGATCAGGTGCAAAACTATCAGAACCAGTTAAAGGTAAGTCAAAGTCAGGTTGTGATGGCAAAGAAAAAGGCGGATGTTGGAACAATTACAGAAGCTGATTATTTGCAGTTTAAAGCTCAGTCCTCCGCTGATGAATTAAACCTTATTACTGCACAGAATCAATTAACCATTTCGTTTTTAAACCTACGCCAGTTATTAAACATTGAGCAAGATAAAGCGTTTGATATAGAGCGTCCGGGAGAATTATCCCTGATGAATATTAGAACCGATTATAGTGATGTGGAAGTATATAACGAAGCATTGAAAATAAATCCGGGAATAAAATCATTGGAATACGAGCGGCTAGCAACGGAGAAGTTATTGGAAGTTGTAAAAGGCAAATACTACCCAACTTTGAGTTTAGGGGCAAGTTATTCGACCAACTATTCAAATATTGCTCAAAAGTTGTCTCGAACGCCAGGTCCTGATGCCGTAACTAATTTTTATATTAAAGATCCCAGTGGAAATATACCGGTTTATGGTCCTACAGAAAACATTACTACCGCTCCGATTTCATTTGGCGAACAGTTTACAAACAATGTAGGACGAGCAATTGGGCTTACATTACGAATTCCTTTTTTTAATGGTTTGCAGGTTCGAACCGGGGTAAATAAAACTAAAATCAACCTTGAAAATGCTGTTGTTACGGAAGAACTGGCTAAAAATCAGTTGAATAAAACCATTGCCCAGGCGGTAGCTGATTTAAACGCGGCCAAGAAAAAACATGAAGCTGCTGAAAGTTCTTATGCATCTCTTAAAAAAGCATATGATTATAGTCAAAAACGTTTTGATGTTGGATTATTGAACAGTCTTGATTTGAATATCGCCAAAACTAATTACAGTAAAGCAGAATCGGATGCTTTGCAAGCTAAATACGATATGATTTTAAAGAGTAAAGTAATTGATTATTATCTTGGCAAACCTTTAACATTTTAAAAGAAAAGATAGCTTTAAAATTTTCAAGCATACAATGAATAAGAAAAATAACACCCTTTGGTACTTACTTTCCTCAGCTGCACTTTTGATTGTTTTAGCAGCCGTTGGTAAAAAACAAGGCTGGTTTTGGGGAAACAAAGAAACTGAAGTTGCAGTTGAAAAAGTCGCTAAGCGCACAATTGTAGAAACGGTTTCTGCAAGTGGCAAAATACAACCAGAAACAGAAGTGAAACTTAGCCCAGAGGTTTCCGGAGAAATTGTTGAATTGTATGTAAAAGAAGGAGAGCGCGTTAAAAAAGGCCAACTCCTTGTACGTATCCGCCCTGACTTTTATGCTTCAGATTACAGTCGTTCAGAAGCAATCGTTAACGAAGTAAAGGCTAATATGGCTAATAGTGCAGCAAGATTGGCTGCATCTGAAGCCACATTTAAAAATGTACAATCGTCATTTAGCCGGAGTAAGAAACTGTATGAAGAAAAAGTAATTTCTCAATCAGAATACGATGCCGCCTTGGCGCAATATGAACAGGCTAAACAAGATGTTCAGGCGGCCCGCCAAAGTTTGGAAGCAGCCAAATACAATGTGGCATCTTCTCAGGCTACTTTAAAACAATCAGGTGTGAGTTTGGCTAAAACTACAATTTACGCTCCGATGGATGGAGTTGTTTCCATGCTAAGTGTTGAAAGAGGAGAGCGCGTTTTAGGTACTGCACAAATGCAGGGAACTGAAATTATGCGTATTGCTGACTTAAAAACGATGGAAGCTGTTGTTGATGTGAACGAAAATGACATTAACCGCGTTGCGTTGCAGGATACGGCTGACGTTGAAGTGGATGCTTATTTAGGTAAAAAATTTAAAGGAGTAGTCACCGAAATTGCCAATTCAGCAACAAGTGGAGCAGGGGTGGCAACTACAGATCAGGTAACTAATTTTAAAGTAAAAGTAAGATTGTTGCCTTCCTCTTATGAAGAATTGATGAATGCCGGAGAGCAAGTTCGATCGCCTTTTCGCCCGGGATTATCCTCGACTGTCGATATTCACACCCATAAAGTTGACAATGCGCTCTCTGTACCCATTCAGTCGGTTACTACTCGCCAAAATGAAGAAAAGGATAAAAATGGAGAAGCGAAGATGCTGAAAACGAGTAATGATGGTAATCAATCAAAGGTAAAAAATAATGTATTGCCGCAAGAGATCGTTTTTGTCATTCGTGAGGGCGTTGTCAAGGCTGTTCCTGTAAAAACCGGTATTCAAGATGATTCATTTATAGAAATAAAATCGGGTTTAACGAATGCAGATAAAGTAGTTATTGCGCCTTATTTAGCAATCTCTAAAGACTTAAAAGACGGGGATAAAATAAAAGAAGTAGAAAAGGAAAAATTGTTTTCTCCGGATAAAAAATAATAAAGATGCATACGTTTCAAGGCTCCGCAATTAGCGGGGCTTTTTTTGATTTTTCTCAAAAAAAACTATTCTATGGGTAGTGGTCTGGTTTACATTGTTTTAACTTGTTTTTTATTCATATTGGGTAGGCTAAATTTGATGTTAGTGATAATTAATTTTATGAAATAATGTAGGTTTACGTAAAATTAGATTGCTTTTAATATAAAATAGTGGAAGAAAATAAAACAAGGGTAGCTGTAATTGGCGGAGGGAGTTGGGCAACGGCCATTGTCAAAATCATTACAGATAATGGGCGTAGTAACAAAGTGATTTGGTGGATGCGTAATCAGGAAGCGATTGATCATTTGAAAAAATATCATCGAAATCCACGCTATTTAAGTTATTTGGAAATCAATATTGAGCCTGGAAACATTACAAGCGATTTGAAGGAGGCTATTTCTGGAGCAGATATAATTGTTTTGGCTATTCCTGCTGCTTTCCTTCAAGATGCATTAGCTGAAATCTCTGCTGATGATTTAAAAGGTAAAGTGATTGTTTCAGCAATTAAGGGATTCGTTCCGCAAGATAATCTCATTATAGGAGAATTTCTTCATAAACAATATTCAGTTCCATTTGATAAAGTGGCGGTCATTTCTGGTCCCTGTCATGCTGAAGAAGTAGCGCTCGAAAAACTATCTTACCTTACCATAGCTTCGCAAAGTCAGGATGTGTCCTGTTTGATTGCCTCATTGCTTTCCAATCGTTATATAAAAACGACTACTTCTGATGATATTTACGGTACGGAATACGCTGCGGTGCTTAAAAATATTTTTGCGGTAGCAAGTGGTATTTGTCACGGATTAGGCTACGGTGATAATTTCCAAGCCGTACTTATTTCGAATGCAATACAAGAGATTAAACGTTTTGTAGATGCAGTCCATCCTATCGATCGTGATATAAAAGATTCAGCTTATTTGGGCGATTTGCTTGTTACGGCTTATTCACAGTTCAGTCGTAACCGTACGTTCGGAAATATGATTGGAAAGGGGTATTCTGTTAAATCAGCGCAATTTGAAATGAATATGGTTGCCGAAGGGTATTATGCTGTAAAATGCTTGCACGAAATTAACCGAAACCATAAAGTGTACATGCCAATTAGTCGTGCTGTTTATGCTATTCTTTATGAAAATATTTCTCCAACGGTAGAGATTAGATTGCTTTCAGAGAAGTTGAGTTAATGAGTATTGAGATTTGAGTATCAAGTATCAAGACGGCGAGTTCGTTATACATAAAAATAAAAAGACCTGCAAATTTTACTCTGCAGGTCTTTTTTTATGATTAGCCAATTTTAATCTGGCTTTTTGTTTGGATGCTATGATCTCAACTTCGGATTACCAACGTCCGCCACGGCGTTCGCTGTTCGCTGATGAAGAATCGCTACGACGTCTGTTGCCACTTCCGTAACCGCCAGAGCGTTCACGATTTCCGCCAGAGCGTTCACGATCACCTCCGCGGAATCCGCCAGAGCGTTCACGATCACCACCAAAGCTACGCTCACGAGGTCGGCCGTTGAAACCACCTGAACGACCTTCACGGCGTCTGTCTCCGTCTTGTGAAACTTCTACACGAACAGTACGTCCTTTGAAGTCGATGCTGTTAAGACCTGAGAAAATTTTCTCAACATCTTCACTAACCACCTCGAAGAAAGAGTAAACTCCTTTAACATCGATACGGCCAATTTTAGCACCAGGGATGCCTGAGTTATCGCAAATGTAGCGTAACATATCACCGCGGGTAAATTCATCTAATGAACCCAGGTTGATAAATAAGCGAGTAAATCCGCTTCCTGCACGCATGCTGTTTGAATCACCTCTTTCCGGACGCTCATCAGCGCGAGCATTCAAATCAGGAGCATTTTTGTAATACTCAAGGAAACGGTTAAATTCTAATGAGGCAATACGTTTGATCAATTCTTCTTTGCTCATATCAGCCAATTCAGTGTTGATACGATCCATGTATTGCTCAAGTTGTCCTTCATTCACTTCTACATTGTGTATTTTGTGAATGATTGCAAACAATTGTTTTTCGCAAACATCAAAACCAGCAGGAATTTCAGCTTTGGTAAATTTCTTACCAATGATACGCTCGATCTGACGAATTTTACCAAGTTCTTTGCTGTTGACAAGGTTCATTGAAACACCAGTTTTACCGGCACGCGCCGTACGGCCGCTTCGGTGGGTGTAATTCTCAACTTCGTCAGGTAATGAATAATTGATTACGTGAGTCACGTCATTTACGTCAATACCACGAGCTGCAACGTCAGTAGCGATAAGCAACTGTAATGAACGATCGCGGTAGCGTTTCATTACTTTATCACGTTGTTGTTGTGAAAGGTCACCGTGCAAAGCATCAGCATTATAGCCGTCTTTGATTAGTGCCTCTGCAATCTCTTGTGTTTCAATTTTGGTACGGCAGAAAACAATCCCGAAAATTTCCGGATTGAAATCGACTAAGCGCTTGAATGCAGCATATTTTTCACGAGCTCTAACTACATAGTATTCGTGTTCGATATTTGCATTACCTGTATTTTTTGTACCTACAGTAAGTTCAAAAGGATCAGTCATGTAGTTCTGTGCAATACGACGAACTTCGTTCGGCATGGTTGCAGAGAATAACCAGGTCTTTTTGTCTTTAGGAGTAGTTGAAAGGATCGAGTTAATGTCTTCCTGGAATCCCATGTTCAACATTTCATCAGCCTCATCAAGTACTGAATAGCGAACATTGTCGAAATTTAACACATTACGACCAAGGATATCCAGCATACGACCTGGAGTAGCCACAACGATTTGTGCGCCACGTTTTAAGTCTTTAATTTGTAAGCCGATGTTAGCACCACCATAAACGGCAACGATGTTTAATTGACCTATGTGCTTGCTGAAGTTTTTCAAATCGTTAGTGATTTGTAAACACAGTTCGCGAGTAGGGCACAAGATTAATGCCTGCGGTTGACGTAATTCAGGGTTGATTAACTCTAACAGAGGTAATCCAAATGCGGCGGTCTTGCCGGTGCCAGTCTGGGCCAAACCAACGAAATCGCGGGTGCCAGTCAGTAATTCAGGGATCGCCTTTTCTTGGATTGGAGTTGGCGCAGTAAAGCCAAGTTCGTCAACAGCCTGGACGATTTTAGAGCCTAAGCCCAATTGTTCGAATAAATTCATCTAATGATTTTTTGTTTTAAATTTCCCGATGGCTAACGGGTAAAGGGAGGAGAGTTGATTTTGTTATGATGGCCGCCAGGCCAAAAATGGTAACAATCCACCCGATTTATACTCGGTTCTTAATTAGGCTGCAAAGGTAAGTTTTAAATTTCAATAATGGAAATGAATTTTAAGATATGCTGATCAGATCGATGTTAGAAAATGGAATAAAACTTTAAAAACGTTAAAATTTCGATAGTCAGCTTGTTTTTAGTTTTTGCTCTTCAGGTTTGTTTTATTTTTTAAGCTACATCAAAAATGATCTTAAATCCATATAAAAAGAAAAACCTGCTGATTGTCAACAGGTTTTCTTCTTTATTTTTATAAAATAGCTCGCAACTATCTCAATCGATCAACTGATTTTATTAATGCTTCGTCTTTGGCAATTGCTTTTCTGGCAAACAAAGTCAAAATTAAAATCACCGACAAGAGATAGGCTCCAGTTTTAACAGTCCAGTTGCTGACAGCGGGTGTGTTTTCTGGTTGCACTTTAAGCATTGTTAATACAGATAGAACAATGGTTAGTAAAATAACCGCCCAGCAAATTAGGGTTTGTTGTTTGCGATTTTTGTACGAAAAAATGGCAGCTACTAATCCTACCATAATACCTCCGAGCGCAATAAGGTTAGCTAAGTAGGTTTGAATTTGTTTAAAACCTTCAATGGTTTCGGCATATTTGCCGGTTGCTCGTATCTCAATTAATTCTTTTATAGAGTCATTTGCAACCTGATTAAGATGCACAAAGCTTACTATAGGGAAAAAGAACAGCAAAATGGCAGCAATTAATGCCAATGCCAAATAGATAGATTGAACACGTTGTATCATGCGCCAAATATAATAAAAAGCTTAAAGTGCAAAGTAAAATGTGGAGTTTCGACGTATTGATACTTTCTGCTTTTAACTTTTTACTTTCAACTTTAAAGCTAATGATACTTTCTGTTTTACACTTTTTGCTTTCAGCTTAAAGCACGACATTTACGGCGAAAATGGAGACTACCAAAAACAGATATTTTATCGAATTAGCCTATAAAGGCACTAATTTTCATGGATGGCAAGTGCAGGAAAACGCAATTACTGTTCAAGAGGTGCTGAACAAAGCGTTATCGATCGTATTACGGGAAGATATTGAAACCCTTGGCTGTGGAAGAACCGATACAGGCGTACATGCGACTGACTTTTTCGCACATTTTGATACAATTTCTACTATTAAAATAACTGGATCGGATAAAAGGAAACAAGAAATTGATCACGACCGTTTGGTTCGTTCGGTTAATTCACTTATAGGATATGATATTGCGGTGAAGCGATTTCTTGCTGTAAAACCAGAGGCTCATGCCCGATTTGATGCTACAGCCCGTTCTTATGAATATCATTTGTATTTTGAAAAAGACCCGTTCCAACTTGAATTTGGTTATTTAGTTAAGAATAACTTGAATGTTCATGCCATGAATGAAGCAGCTAAAGTCATGATGACTTATACTGATTTCAGTTGTTTTAGTAAAAGCAATACACAAACGTTCACCAATAATTGCAAAATTTCGAGAGCAGAATGGGTTAATGTGGGGGATAAACTCGTTTTTTATATTACTGCCGATCGTTTTTTGCGAAACATGGTACGCGCTATCGTAGGTACCTTGCTGGATGTGGGTCGGGGTGCAATTACTTTTGAAGAAGTTCATAAAATACTTGAAAGTAAAAACCGTTCAGAAGCAGGGACTTCAGTTCCCGCAAGTGGTTTGTTTCTTACAAAAATAGAATACCCCGAAACGATTTTTTTGGTTCGTGGTTAAATGCTTAATAGTTCAATTTGTTGATAGTCAATGGTCCAATAGGCCATAGTTTAGGTCTCAATCTATCAAAATCTTGATTGCTTAATAAGGGTTGCCGACTTTTGGGTTAACCTGATATAGTTTTATAACAGAATAATACTTTCATACGCTAATATGGCCGCTACCGGAAACGCACTTGATATAAGCCTAACACGAAGAGTTTTTAATTATGCAAAGCCTTATAAAATTAGGTTTTATTGGGCGGTTGTGCTTACTATTTCATTGGCTATATTGGCTCCGTTACGCCCTTATCTGGTGGAATATACGGTCGATAATTACATTTTGTTTAATGATATGAATGGATTGGTCATGATGACCGTCGCCATGACCATTCTTATTAGTGCTCAAACATTAGTTCAGTACAATCATACCTATTTAACAAATTGGTTGGGGCAATCAGTTATTAAAGACCTTCGCCGCGATGTATTCAATCACATCACTCAGCTGCGCTTAAAATATTTTGACAATACCCCTATTGGTACTTTAATTACACGTACTGTTTCCGATTTAGAAACGATTGCTGACGTGTTTTCAGAAGGACTGATATCGATAGTGGGCGATATTCTTCAAATCGTTACCATCATAGCTTTTATGGTGTATGCCGATTGGAAACTAACGTTGGTAGTGCTTACTCCAATGCCATTGCTCCTTATTGCCACCTATATATTTAAGGAAGCCATAAAATCAGCATTTCAACAGGTAAGAGCCGAGGTGACCAAGCTCAATACTTTTTTGCAGGAGCATATTACCGGCATGTTTATAACCCAGTTGTTCAGCCGCGAAAAACAAGAGTTTGATAAGTTTAAAGCGATAAACAAGCGTTATCGTAAAGCAAATATTCAGTCGAACTGGTATTATTCCATCTTTTTTCCGGTGGTCGAGATTATTTCTGCCATGTCGCTGGGGTTGCTGGTATGGTGGGGCTCTAAAGAAATATTGCAAAATGAAATTTCGCCGGGAGTGATTGTTTCCTTTATTATGTATATCAATATGCTCTATCGTCCGATTCGTGAATTAGCTGATAAGTTTAATACGTTGCAGATGGGAATGGTGAGTGCAGGACGTGTTTTTGAGATAATGGATACGGATGAAGTCACTGAGAATAAAGGTAGTTTACAACCCGACCGGCTGAAAGGTGAAATTGAGTTTGATCATGTTTGGTTTGCTTATAATGACGAACAGTATATATTAAGAGATATATCATTCAAGCTAAAAGCAGGAGAAACGCTTGCATTGGTCGGAGCGACCGGAGCCGGAAAGTCATCAACTATTAATATCCTGAATCGGTTTTATGAGATCAGTAAAGGTTCAGTAAAAGTTGATGGCGTAGATATTCGTGAATATGAATTGAGTTTTTTGAGATCTTCCATTGCTACTGTTTTACAAGATGTATTTCTTTTCTCTGATTCTATCTATAATAATATAAAACTAAAAAATGATACCATTTCGCATGCGCAAATCAGAGAGGCTGCACGCGAAGTAGGGGCCGAAGAATTTATTAATCGCTTGCCGGGAGGATTTGATTATAACGTTATGGAACGCGGTTCAACCCTTTCTGCTGGCCAGGCTCAATTGATTTCTTTTATCAGAGCATTAGTTTATGATCCACGGATTTTAGTACTGGATGAAGCAACCTCTTCAGTCGATACTGAAACGGAACATCTGATTCAAAATGCTATTCTGAAATTAATGGAAAACAGAACCACCATTGTCATTGCTCACCGCTTATCGACCATTCAACATGCCGATAAAATTATCGTGCTTGATAAGGGTGAAATTAAAGAAATGGGCACTCACCAAGAGCTTCTTAAATTAAATGGATGGTATAAACGCCTGTATGATCTTCAGTTTAATTCAGTAGGAATAAAGGTTTAAGTTTGATAACTATTTGATATTCAGATTGGTATATGTGAGTTAAAGTTGTAACTTGAATAAAAAATCAATCTTATGAAACGTTTATTCATTGTTTTGATGGCGATAATGCTGGTTTCCGGGTTGAAATCAGTTAAAGCGCAAAAGGATTCTGTAGCTCAGGCAGCAGCGCAGAAAGCCTGGACAGAATACATGACTCCTGGTGATGTACATAAAATGCTCGCTAAAAGTGATGGGATGTGGAAGTCTGAAGTGACCATGTGGATGGCGCCTGGAGCTCCTCCTCAAAAAAGTACGGGAGTATGTACAAATGAAATGATTTTAGGCGGCCGGTATCAGCAATCAAAGTTTAAGGGCGATATGATGGGAATGCCTTTTGAAGGAATTGGTACCCTTGGTTATGACAATGCAAAAAAAATATTTGTAAACTCATGGATTGATAACATGGGAACGGGCATGACGTTCACGGAGGGTAAATGGAACGCAGCTGATAAATCAATAACGTTCACAGGTAAATCATTTGATCCAACAACCGGCAAAGACTGTAATATGCGTGAAGTCTTTAAGTTAATTGACGATAACACTCAATTAATGGAAATGTATACGACTCCGGCTGGTGGAAAAGAGTTTAAAACAATGGAAATCAAGTTTACACGCTAGTGTTTCTGTGTTTAACCCAACAGGTGCAGATGTTTTCGTCTGCACCTTTTTTATCTCTGTAGTGGTGACACGCTTGAAATCGTACCACCACTACGGAGAGACCAATTGAAAGCTCCGCTAAGCGTTAAATAATATATACTGTTATTTCAATAATCTCATTTTCAAATTCGGGAAATAAACTTAGTTTTGCACCACGAACTTAAAAGCATACAATGAGCGTATTAGTTAATAAAAACTCTAAGATAATTGTTCAGGGTTTTACCGGTAGCGAAGGCACTTTCCATGCTTCGCAAATGATTGAATATGGAACAAATGTAGTTGGTGGTGTAACTCCGGGTAAAGGCGGAAATTTCCATTTGGAACTGCCTGTATTCAATACTGTTGCAGATGCGGTTAAAGAAACCGGTGCCGATGTTTCAATCATTTTTGTACCTCCTGCATTTGCAGCGGATGCTATTATGGAAGCTAGTGAAGCCGGTATCAAAGTGATTATTTGTATTACAGAAGGTATTCCTACTAAAGATATGATTCAGGTGAAGGAATACTTAAAAGATAAAGATTGCCGATTGATCGGTCCTAATTGTCCAGGCGTTATGACTGCTGGTGAAGCTAAAGTGGGTATTATGCCGGGCTTTATTTTCAAACCAGGTCGTGTGGGTATCGTTTCAAAATCAGGAACGTTAACTTACGAAGCGGTTGATCAAATTTCACGTCAAGGTCTTGGTCAGTCAACTGCTATTGGTATTGGTGGCGATCCAATCATTGGAACTACCACGAAAGAAGCGGTTGAATTATTGATGAACGACCCTGAAACTGACGGTATCATCATGATTGGTGAAATCGGTGGCGGTATGGAAGCTGAAGCTGCCCGTTGGGTAAAAGAACACGGAACTAAACCAGTAGTTGGATTTATTGCGGGTCAAACAGCGCCTCCGGGCCGTCGTATGGGGCACGCAGGTGCAATTGTTGGCGGTGCTGATGATACTGCTGCTGCTAAAATGAAAATTATGCGCGAGTGCGGTATCCGCGTTGCTGACTCTCCAGCTGAAATTGGCATTGCCATGGTTGAAGAACTAAAAAAAGCAGGAAAAATTTAAAATTAGATGTTGAGCTTTGAGACATGAGATTTGATGAAAATTTCATGTCTCTTTTTTATTAAGCTAATGAAACTATTGAAGGGATGTGTTTCAATCTCATATCCCACATCTCAAATTCCAAGAAATGAAACTTTTAGAAGGAAAAGTAGCCTTGATTACCGGTGCATCAAAAGGTATTGGTAGAAAGATTGCCGAAGTATTTGCACAAAACGGAGCTCATGTGGCTTTTACTTATTTATCATCTGTTGAAAAAGGTCAGGCTTTAGAGCAAGAGCTTCAACAATATGGTACTACTGTTAGAGGATATCGTTCTGATGCGTCAGATTACACTGCTGCTGAAGAATTGGTTAATGCAATTGTGGCTGATTTCGGCAAGTTAGATATCGTAGTTAATAATGCCGGAATTACCAAAGATGGTTTGTTAATGCGTATGACTGAAGAGGCTTGGGACGAAGTATTGCGAGTAAACCTTAAGTCGATCTTTAACTTAACGAAGGCGGCTTCAAAACCAATGATGAAACAACGTCATGGTGTGTTTGTGAACATGAGTTCAATTGTAGGTATTCAGGGCAATGCAGGTCAGGCTAATTATGCAGCTTCAAAAGCGGGTATTATTGGTTTTACCAAGTCAATTGCTAAAGAATTAGGCTCTCGAAACATTCGTGCAAACGTAGTTTGTCCGGGTTTTATTAAAACCGAGATGACTGAAGTTCTTCCTGCTGAACAAGTAGCAAAATGGGCTGAATCTATTCCATTGAAGCGTATGGGCGAAACTGAAGATGTAGCTAACTTGACTTTATTCTTAGCTTCAGATATGAGTGCATACATCACCGGACAAACTATTTCAGTTTGTGGTGGTATGGAGTCGTAATTCTGATAAAACATACCACAAAATGCCAGGCGATTTAGTCTGGCATTTTGTTTTTAAATCATTCCCAATACTTCGCTTAGTGCTTTTTAATTCAAGGCAATAATTAATAAATTAAAAACTATAATTATATTTTTTAAATAATATTTATTTCTTTTTTAAGGCTATTTTTTAATTTATAATTTAGCGTCCAAATAAATCTACCTCTCTTTTTCAATACAAGTCCAGTTTTAATTTAATAATCTAAGAATGAAGCACTTTTACAAAAAGGTTTTTTTGATAATGATTGCTGCTTTGAGCTGTGAGTCGGCTCATGCACAACAATTTCTCGGACTTCGCGGCAGCAATTACGCCGGAATTTACAACGTGTTTTATAATCCGGCTGAAATTGTTGATAGTCGTTTCAGCTTTGACATGAATCTGATCAGTTTCTCAACCACTGCATCGAATAATTTTGGCTCCATAAATCGTAATTATCTTTTCGACAAAGGATTCTTAAAATTAAATGTTAAAGATGATGCTGGTCCTTATTGGAGTTTTACCAATGATAATAAGGTTCGTTCAGGTGTACAAAACTCGAGTGTTATGGGGCCTTCCTTTATGTTTTCGTTCGGAAAGAAAAAACAAAATGCCATTGCACTCTTTTCAAAAGCAAACATGTTTACCAATATCGACGGAATTACTTCAGAGTTCGCTGAGTTGGTAAATGATGATTTTGGTACTGAAGCACTTAAAGGAAAACCCATCACAATGTCGAACTTTAGAACTTCAACAGTAGGATGGGGCGAAGTAGGCCTTACCTATGGACGTGTGTTATTGAATGCAAAACAGAATTTTCTGAAAGGAGCAATTTCTGCTAAATACGTTAGAGGATATGTTTCAGGTTATCTAAACAGTAATACGTTGTCAATTCAATTGGTTGATCCACAGAACAGTGCTGTGAAGATCAGTAATTCGGATTTGAGCATGGCTTACTCGAATAATTTCAATAGCAATGGCGATTTTCAATTTGATAAAATTGCAGGAAGAGCTTCAGGGGCCGTTGATTTAGGTTTGGTATATGAGTATCGCCCTAAGTATGAAAACTTCACCTATGAGATGGATCAGAAGAAAGGTTTGATCCGTCATGATAAAAATAAATACCTGTTTAAAGCAGCGATTTCTATAACAGATTTAGGCCCAAGCTTAAAATTCGATAAGGGCACTTACAGCAGAGAATATAAAAATATGAACGCCGATAATTACGACATTTCAGGTTTGCCAAGTCCGGCTGATGCGAAAGAGTTCGTTGCGGCTTTAGATGCTGATTTTACCAATTCAAGTGCTGCCGCTAAAGAGTATGAGTTTGGCTTGCCTACTTCTATGAATGCCAATCTCGACTACAGAATAGGAGCAGGGTTTTATGTAAATGCCAATGCTTTCATGCCTTTATCGGCTAAGAATAAAGTAAACGCACATTTTGTAAATATTTATAGCGTTACGCCACGTTTTGAAACCGGTGGTTTCGGCGCTTATTTTCCAGTGTCATATACTGAGCACAAGGACTTAAATGTAGGCTTAACATTCCGCGCAGGTCCATTTCTTGTAGGTACTAGTACAATAGCTCCTTTTTTCGGTAAGCAAGAAATTAGAGCTGCTGATATTCATTTTGGATTCAAAATTCCTGTTCGCAATAAAATACTTAAAGATCGTGATAAGGATAAAATATCAGATAAAAAGGATAAATGTAAGGATATAGCAGGATCTCCTGAGTTCTGGGGATGCCCTGATACTGATGGGGATGGAGTGCCGGATAGTGAAGATAAATGTATATTAATACCGGGCAAAAAAGAATTTTCCGGCTGTCCGGATACCGATAATGACGGCGTGCCTGATAGCGAAGATAAGTGCCCCGATATTGCTGGTAAAAAGGAATTAGGAGGTTGCCCGGATTCTGATAACGACGGCATTATTGATAGTGAAGATAAATGTCCTGACTTGGCCGGTCCGAAAGAATTAAATGGATGCCCGGATACGGACGGAGATGGCATTATCGATCCGGAAGATAAGTGCCCTACAGAAAAAGGAACATTGGCATTACATGGTTGTCCGTTCCGCGATGCGGATGGTGATGGTGTGGAAGATGAGCTGGATGCTTGTCCGACGGTTGCTGGTCCGGTTGAAAATAAGGGTTGTCCATACCCTGATACAGACGGAGATGGAGTACTGGATAAAGATGATCTTTGTCCTCATACACCGGGTGATGTTAATAATCATGGTTGTCCGGTAATTAAAGAAGAAGCAAAAAAGGTACTTGAAAAAGCATTTGACAAGCTCGAATTCACTACGGGTCAGTCGGTTATTCGTAGCACTTCATTTGCCTCATTAACAGAGTTGGCGCAATTGATGAAAGAAAATCCTGCTTACAAGTTGAAAATTGAAGGTCACACGGATAACGTGGGTAGCAGAAACGCGAATATGATCTTGTCGAAAAACAGATCGAATGCAGTGAAAAACTTCCTGGTTAAAAAAGGAGTGAAAGCAACTCAGTTTGTAGTAAACTGGTTTGGCCCTGATAAGCCAATTGAAGATAATAGTACCGCTACCGGCCGTCAGGCTAACCGTCGGGTTGAAATGACCATTGTTTTTGAATAATTAAAGAGTTGAGTAAGGAAATATGCGATTTGGTTTAAGCATATTTTATTACTAAAAGTAAAATGCCTTCAAGAAATTGGAGGCATTTTACTTTACATGCATTTTCAGTGCCTCAGCCGAAAATCATTAGCCTTCAACAGTCTCTGCGTGGAATTATTAGCTTTTCACTCCATGCTCTGCGACCTCAGCGCCTCTGCGTGGAAATCATTAGCTTTAACTCTCCTGCCTCTAGGCCTCTGCGTGAAAATTAGTACTGATGATATCTTTTAACTTAATGTGTCATTATTTTTTGATACTTTCAAGCCTGTTGTATAATCGGTGCAATTAAAATAATATCGGTGTAATCACGAAAGTATGATCCTATTTACTTCATCTCCCTGGTGGATAATTCCTTGCATTTTACTAGGCTTGGGTTATGCCTGGTTAATGTACAGTTCATCCACCTCATTTACCAAAACCACCCGCCAAGCTCTTTTTACATGCAGAGCCTTTGCCGTAGCCTTTCTTGCATTTTTATTGCTGGCTCCGTTGATTAAAACCATTTCAAAAATGGTGGAGAAACCGCTCATCATTATTGCTCAGGATAACTCTTCATCGCTTACTTTAAATAAAGATTCAGCGTTCTACAAAACTGCTTATTTAACGCAACTTAAGGAACTCAAAGATCAGTTAAGCAAAGATTTTGAAGTAAAAGCCTTCACGTATGGCGATAAAGTGACAGAAGGCTTAACAGTAGATTTTGCCGAGAAACGAAGTGACTTTGGTAACTTATTTGATGAACTGGGTAGCAGGTTTGCCAACAGAAACGTTGGCGCAGTGATTATTGCCAGTGACGGTTTGTATAATCGTGGGCCCAATCCGGTTTATAACCGGTCCAATTTAAATGCTTCTGTTTTTACAATTGCGTTGGGCGATACCACTCAGCGCCGCGATATATTGGTTGCCTCTGTCGACTATAATAAAATTGCCTATCTGGGAAATAATTTTAGAATCAATGTAAATGCCTCGGCAAGCGGATATGCTAACGCTAAAACTCAACTTACCGTAAGCAGTGGATCGGCGGTTGTATACACTAAAGAAATTGCCATTTCGTCAAATGATTTCAGAACTTCCATTCCTGTTGATCTGGAAGCAAAGCATACCGGAACCCAACGTTTTACCATCAGCTTGCAACCTTTGCAAGGAGAAATCACCACAAAAAATAATACCCAAACCATTTTTGTGGATGTGCTGGATGGGAAACAGAAAATACTTTTGCTCGCTAATTCACCGCATCCTGACCTGGGAACGATTAAGCAATCTATCGAGAACAATAAAAACTATGAAGTAACGATCGATTATCCGGAGACCTTCAATGCCGGGTCGTTAAACAATTACGGATTGATCATTCTTCATCAATTACCTTCAGCTACCGGTACTATTGCTCCGGTTTTGAGCAAGGCTACTCAGTTAGGCCTCCCGATTTGGTACATTATCGGAAATCAAACCTATGTTGATTTGTTTAATAAAATGCAGCAAGGGGCTTCAATAGTTGATTTCAGAAACAGTTATAATGAAGCGCAGGCCGTACTTCAGCATGATTTTTTCCTTTTCGTTTTAACGGATCCTGCGCAAAAGCAGTTCGAGAACTATCCTCCGTTGAGTTCGCCGTTTGCAAGCATCGTTTTAAAGGGCTCAGCCGGCACTTTACTTACGCAGCAAATTGGCTCGGTGAAAACTGGCCAGCCGATGTTGACCTTTACTGATAATGCGGGCCAGAAAGCGGCTTATTTGTTTGGCGAAGGCTTATGGCGCTGGCGTTTGTCTGACTTCCAGGCGAATAGTAATCACGATGCTTTTAACGAACTTGTTAATAAAACCATTCAATACCTTTCGGCTAAAGAAGATAAACGCAAATTCAGGGTTACTCAACCGAAGAAAATTTTTGATGAAAATGAAGCGGTAACCTTCAACGCCGAATTGTATAACGACAGCTATGAACCGGTGAATGATCCGGAAGTGTTGCTGGAGCTGAAAAATAAAGAGGGTAAAAACTTTAACTTCTCGTTCAGCCGTTCCGATAAAGCTTATTACCTCAATGCCGGCGTTTTGCCAATAGGCGATTACACGTTTAAGGCAAAAACCAAACTAGGCGATAAGGAAAGTGTAGCAACCGGAGCGTTTATTGTGAACGCTCTCAATATTGAAGAGTTGCAAACCACCGCCGATCATCAGTTATTGTATCAACTGGCTAAAACATCAGGAGGTGAAATGGTGTATCCGGCCGAAATGAAAAAACTGGCCGAGCTTATCCATAAGAAAGAGGAAATAAAAACCATTTCGTATGAGGATAAACAGCTAGCCGAGTTAATCAGCAACAAGTGGCTGTTCTTTGTAATTCTGGCTTTGCTTACCGCTGAATGGTTGGTAAGGAAACGCAATGGAACGTATTAGGGTTGAGTAGGTAGGATTACGGAGCACGATTCTATGATCCTGTTATTGCCAGATGGAATGTGGTTGATGAATTTGCTGAAAAATTTGAAGATGCGTCACCTTACGCTTATGTCTTAAACAATCCTATTAAATTTACAGATCCAGATGGCCGAGACACACTACATCTTCAAGAGGTTGTAGTGACTTCAAAGGCGAGTGTAACACCTATGTATTTACCGCCTCCAACATTTAGTCCACGACCATTAAATATTCCTGCAGTTGGAGCTATTTCAGCAGTCAGTCCTTGGGTTTTAGCACCAGTTTTAGTGTTTATTCCAGCGAACTGGGGTCAAACTGGGGAGAAAGAATTGGAGGATAAATTAAAAGTTCATCTAGGTAAACTAATTAGAGATCATTTAACAAAATTAACTGTGGATGAATTAGTTGATGGATTGGAAAAAATAAAGATAAAGAACCAAAAGGATAACGATTTTTATAAGAGTCCAGGTGGTAAGGTTCAAGCCGATAAGGATTTCGATTCCTTAGGGCCAACAGATGTTAAGCCTATTCCTGGGGGTAGGACAGGTAAATTGCCTGATGGGACACCGATTAACGTAAGAGATAGGAGCACAGATGGTAGACCAACCGTAGAAGTGCAAAGACCTGGTAATAAAGTAAAAATTAGATATGATGAATGAGAAATTTATAAAATGGGAGCCTATTAATCATATATCATCTGACCTATACTTGCTAAGTTTGCATGATGACTCTCAAAGACTTAAAATACAGTTAGAGATAGAGGATAGTGATAGAATTTTAATTATTGAGTTTGCATCGTATATAGCGTATAGAAATACTGATGAAACGTCGAGATTAGAAAGTCTGAATAAGAATGAAATTTTAAGTACTCGATGGCCTTTATTTATTTCTGAATCATCAGATTATATAGACTGGATCGTTACAGAAAGTTACGGTATTACAGAAAGGAAAGATTTGAAGCATTATGTTATAACTACAGGTACTGGTATAATAGATATAATTAGCAACCAGCAACCAGTAGTGAATTGGCAATAAAAATTTATGTAAGCTATAGAAATAGTCACCTGTAATGGGTGGCTGTTTCTATTTATAAGCCAACCTAGTTTTGGCGTGCTGTATCAGTCCGTCAAGCGAATACATGATATGGTTTTTATCCTCCTCGGGTAGCTTCTGAATGGTAACGACTTTATCCAAAATAGATTGATCGAGTTCCACGTCGGTTTTACCTACCAAATAATCAAGAGAAACACCTAAAACGTCAGCAATCTTAGCAGCCATTTCTACCGAAGGTGTAGCCTCTTCCCGTTCGTACCTTCCCAGTACATTCGAGTGTATCCCTGCCTTTTGAGCCAGTTCGCTTTGCGAAATCTTATGCTCCTTGCGAATAGTAATTAAACGGCTTCCAAAACTCATATCTGTAGTGCTTTTACCCGCTCTTTGAAGTCTTCCGCTAGGATGACTTCAAAGTTCTAATGAATACGAGGGTCTGTGACCCGTTGATAAAGCACAAAACCTTCTTTTTTGCCCCCTGTTTGAAACCTCCCGCTCTCGAAAGTCTTCCTTTTTAGGATGACTTAGGAGTATAAAATTAAACAGAAGACTCCGTCTGGCCGATGGTAATGAACTTAGTTGCTTTTCTTATCTTCGAAGTGCAAGCATCTACCAAAAATGAGTAATGAAGGTTATAAATTTTCCAATGAAGAAGGGGTTTACTTCTTAACTTTTTGGATTGAAGCGGCGGGAATTGTAGATGAGCCCGAGCATTAAAGATATAGCAGCAGATGGGATTGCTCGAAGTAGCGTTACTTGAATAGCTTAGGTTCTGGATTTTCGGGCAGACGGAGTATTCTGTATCATTTGAACTTTTAAGTCATCCTGTCGGAAGACTTAAAAGAGCGGGGTAGGTCTGCGACCCGATGATAAAGCACAAAACCTTCCTTTTTGCCCCCTGTTTGAAAACTGTGCTTGAATTCTTAAAATAATGTTATTTTGACGATCGGTGACCTCGGTTTCATTGGAGAAATTAAGTCAACCTTCGGAAGACTTAATTTAACGGGACTAGTATAGAATAATGATGTAATAGAAGTATAGAATAACAAGCTGGTTTTTTTCATTCACAATGTCAATTTTAAATATTTTTGATCTGCTCGGTACTATTGCATTTGCGGTTTCAGGTGCATTGGCCGCTATGAATAAACGGTTGGATATTTTTGGCGTGCTGATTATGGCCTTTGTGACGGCTGTAGGCGGAGGGACATTGCGTGACATGATGATTGGCTTTACGCCCGTGGCCTGGATGCGCGATTTTACCACCATCAGCACCATCTTTATTTCGTACCTCATCATTCTTTTTGCAAGACCATATGTGCATCGTTTTAAAAGAATCTTGTTTTATTTTGATTCGTTTGGATTGGGCGCTTTTACCATAACCGGAATTCACCAGGGACTGACCTTCGGGTTGCATCCTGTCATTTGCGTTGCCTTGGGTACCATGACGGCTGCTTTTGGTGGGGTTTTGCGCGATATAATGCTGAATGAAATTCCGCAAGTTTTTAAAAAGGAGATATATGCCACGGCATGTATAGTAGGAGGTACCTTATTCTTTGCCCTATTGAGTTTTAATATTGATCAACGATATGCTGAAGTTATAGCTGCGATAGTTGTTGTATTAGTCCGGGTTCTTTCCATCAAGTACCGTTTATATCTGCCTATGATTTACGAGTGGAAGCAATAATTATTCTTTTGACGATGATACTAATAAAGAAGACTTAAAAGAGCTTGGGTCAGAATCATTCACAAATTGATTGGATGAAATACCGCTCGCGCCAGTCTTCCTTTTGGGAGACTGGTGTGAAAAAATGCAGCAAGTCTTCAGACTTGCATTATATTAGCTTGGCATTTTTAAATCATTACCTATGAGCGAAAAATACAAGATAAGGGATCATGAGGTTTTGTACTTCGTTACTTTTTCGGTGGTTAACTGGATCGATGTTTTTACAAGAACTTTATATAAGGATATTTTATTGGAAAGTCTTCGTTATTGTCAGCAACAGAAAGGACTTCGAACACATGCTTGGTGCATCATGAGCAATCACGTTCATTTTATTTTCTCCACACAGCAAGGAAAGGAGTTGCCCAATATCATTAGAGACTTTAAAAAGTACACATCATCGAAAATTATAGAATCTATCCAAAATAATCCGGAAGAAAGCAGAAAAGAATGGATGTTATGGATGTTTACACGAGCCGGAAAGAAAAATATTAATAATACCCATTATCAGTTTTGGCAGCAGAGTTACCATCCAATTGCTCTGTACAATAATAAAATGATGGAGCAGAAATTAGCTTATATCCATGATAACCCTGTTAAAGCAGGAATAGTACTAGTGGCGGAAGAATATTTATACAGTAGTGCTAAAAGCTATGCAGGCTCGGTAGATGTATTGCTGAAAATTGACCTGATTGAATAGTATTTGCAAGTCTGAAGACTTGCCAGAGGCGTTGAGTTTTTTGTGGGGGGCTGTCTTTTCTTTTTTATAGATTTTTTGAATCGAACCTTTAAAAGTCTTTATCTTGCTTGATTCTTAAATAAAAGATTTCAAAAACAGTATGCTGAAACACCAATCATTTTTAATCCTTGCTTTACCGCTAATTACCATTTCATTAAGCGCTTTTAACTACAGCAAACCTGCGGCTGATTTAACAAAACCGATAACTACCACGGTTTGCATTACAAATGACTCTCTTGAGGTTATAAACGCCGCCGATGAATTACCTCAGTTTCCCGTGGAGACTCAAAGCTGTTCGATTTTATTAATCAAAATCTTAAAACACCAACTGAGGTTCGTCTTAAAAATGTCTCGGGCTACGTAATGATCAAATGTCTTATAGCTGCTGATGGCTCTATCAAAAACGTGGAAGTATTAAAAGGAATTGGAAGTGGATGTGATGAAGAAGCCCTCCGGATAGTTAACCTTATGCCTAAATGGCAACCGGCTCTGAAAAACGGGAAACCCGTTTCTCTTTATTACAACTTTCCCATTTCGTTTAAACCTATTGGGGAAGTACATATTATAAGAGCATCCCGCAACCCAGAAAAAACAATCGTAGCAGGATCATCTTCTACAGACAGCCTGATAAATAATTCAGATATTTTTTACCATGTTGAAGAATTTCCTGAGTTTCCGGGCGGAATGAAGCAACTTGTTAAGTTTATCGGTAAAACTTTGCGATACCCTGCATTTGCAAGACGAAATAGAATTCAAGGAAAAGTCATAAGTGATTTTGTAATAACAGAAGACGGTTCTGTATCAGATATAAAAGTATCACAAGGAATTGATTCCGATCTTGATGAAGAAGCCCTTCGTGTTATCAGATTAATGCCAAAATGGAATCCAGGGAAACGAGATGGCCAACCTGTAAGGGTTCACTATACCTTTCCTATTATGTTTAAACTATAGGACCCCGAAAGATCCAAAACTGCACTCAGTTGTCTTAAGTCTTAGCGATAGCGCGACTTAAGACTGCAAATTAAAATAGGGTCTCTGACCCGGGATAAAGCATAAAACTACAGCAAGGCTGCCTGTAAAAAGGTAGCCTTGTTGTTTTTGAGGTAGAGAGTTGCACTTGCAAAGTGTAAGTCTTGCACAATTCAGTAAGCGTAACTTCATGGTATAAATTAAATAAAACGGAAGTGGTCACCGAAACTTTGAAGCAGAAATCCGTTTATTTGCAGGTTCTATGGATATCAAACAACAACTTTATATTGCCTGCAAACACTATATTGAACAACGAATAGCCACTATTGAAAAGGCGATTCAATCGGCACGCGAAGCTTCAACCGATGACACCAAAAGCAGCGCGGGTGACAAATTCGAAACCACCCGTGAAATGATGCAGCAAGAGATTGACAGAAACAGCACCCAATTAACCGAAGCCTTAAAGCTGAAACAAGTGCTAATGGCCATAAAGCCTGACCATAATTCTACAGTTATTCAGCCCGGAAGTTTAGCCATAACCAATAATGGCGCGTTTTACATTGCCATAAGCGCCGGGGCCTTAACCATTAATGGAACTAACTATTTTGCGGTTTCTTCGGCTTCACCTATTGGGCTTTGCTTAATGAAACTGAAAAAGGGCGACTCTTTTCAGTTTCATGGAAAAGCTTATTCTATTTCAGATGTTTATTAATGTTTCGCACTACCAAGGGGTCACCCCACTCGATCCAGTCTTCCTTTTGGAGAGACTGGTGCGACATAATGCATCAAGTATTCAGTATAACATTACTTCAACTCCTGTATCATTTCTTCAACCACTCTGGGATTATTTCCAACAAATATTTTATCTCCGGCGACCACGACCGGGCGCTTTAAAAAAGTATATTCTTGTAAAATGAAATCACGATAGTCTTTCTCGGTAAGCGACCGCTCATGTAGGCCCATTGGTCTGAATTTCTGCGATCTGCGGCTAAAAAGCTCTTCATAGCTTCCTGCCAAACGTTTCATTTCATCGATCTGTTCGGGAGTAATCGCTTGTGTTTTAATGTCCTGCTTTTCAAAGGTTATTCCTGCTGCTTCCGCTTGTTTAATAATTTTTTGACAGGTGCTGCAAGTGGTAAGGTGATAAATTTTCGCCATTTATGTTAGAAAAAGATAAAGTTGAAAGAATAAGTATAAGGCAAATTTGCTAGTTCTAAAGCATATTTGAAATTATTTTACTTTAATATTTCAGCCTAAACGGAATCGAAACCTTAAATATGATAAGCCAATAATGGTACATGGATGTGTTCCGCCAGTTTTTTAGTTAAACTAGGGGTGAATACTTTTTCAAGCAAATTGCGTTTGTGAGCAATTACAGTGAGTAAGTCAACTTCATTGTTTTCAAGATATCCAATTAACCCTGCTGAAACACTTGGAGCATTCCTGACTACAATGCGCGAATGTTGCGATTGCGAAACAATGTTCAGCTCATTCAAAAGTCCTTCGTCTTCATCATGGGTATTGATCTTAAGCACTGTAACCTCTGCATCTAATTTTTTTGCATACTCAATGGTTTGATTCAGAAATTCGGCTTCCGGGGATCTGAACTGGGTTGCAAAGACAATCTTTTTTATTGGTTTTACTTCTGTTTTTTGCGGAACAACCAATACAGGACAATGGACACTGTCCATTACCCAAGAAGCATTGCTGCCAAGTAATTTCTCAATGATGTCACTGGTGCCTCGGGTACCCATTACTACCATATCCACTTTGTTTTCTTTTATAACCGTTTCAATTTCTCCTGCTATTGAAAATCCACGGAGTACGGTTGCGTCTACTTGTATTCCTTGGTTTTCCAAGTCTTCTTTAAGCTTGGCAATATGCTCTTTTGAACTTTGTTCTTGTTGGTCCAAGATGTCAACCACAAGTTCAGGCGGCATGTTTGGGTCAGAAACCGTTTGATTGATGTGCAGCAGTTTTATTTTGTAGTTGTTCAGGAGGGCAAAATCTGTTGCATACTTAATAGCTTTCGAGGCAGCTTCTGAGAAATCAGTTGGAACCAGTAATGTTTTCATGACAGAGTAGTTTTCTATATAAAGATAACGTAAACTGGGCTTAAAAGTTCCCTTTAGAAGATTTGGGAATTACTTTTTTTGCTCTTGTTCTTCGGGTATAATGATGAAAATGTCTTCGCCGTCTTTTTTCATGAGGTATTTTTCGCGGGCAAATTTTTCAAGTTGTTGAGGATCAGTAGAAAGTTCATTGAGGTCTTTTTTAACCTTAATGATTTCTTCTTTATAATAATTCTGATCGGTTTTAAGCTGAGCTAGCTTTTGACGGTATTGATATTGTGATAATAAATCGTTGCGATCCAAGAAAAGCATCCAGATAAAAAATACGATAAGCGTGAGGTAGTATTTGTTTCTGAAAATGGATACAAGTTTTTTCATGTTCTTCATGCTAATTATCAGTCGATTAAATTCTTGTGTGAATTCTAATCAACCACAGCCAAATTTAACCAGAAGATCGGGATAAACAAATGGCTTTTAACGCCAGGAAGTAAGAAGTAGAAAGCGTGTTTTTGGGAAATTAGAACAGCCTGAAGATGTTCAGGCTGTTCTATAAACTAATGACTATTAATTTATTAACTATTTCTTAGCGTATTTGAAATTTTTACCCAAGAAACGTGCGGTATCGCCAAGTTCTTCTTCAATACGAATCAACTGATTGTATTTTGCAATCCGGTCAGAACGTGAAGCTGAACCGGTTTTAATTTGACCGCAATTTAATGCTACGGCAAGGTCGGCAATGGTGTAATCTTCAGTTTCGCCAGAACGATGACTCATTACAGACGTATAGCCTGCATTTTGAGCCATAGTAACTGCATTGATAGTCTCGGTTAATGAACCAATTTGATTCACTTTTACCAAAATTGAGTTTGCAATTCCTTTTTCAATACCGGTTGATAAACGCGTTACATTGGTAACGAATAAATCATCACCCACTAATTGGCATTTATCACCAATTGCTTCTGTAAGTTTTTTCCATCCATTCCAATCATCTTCTGCCAAACCATCTTCAATTGAAATAATTGGATATTTTTCAACCCATGATTTCCAGTATTCAACCATTTCATCGCTAGTGAATACTTTGTCAGGGTTTGATTTGTAGAACTTGTAAGTATTGGTGTTAGCATCATACATTTCAGAAGCCGCAGCATCCATCGCAATGTAAATATCTGATCCAGCTTTGTAACCAGCAGCCTCAATGGCCATTAATACGGTTTCAATAGCTTCTTCATTTGAACCAATGTTTGGTGCAAAACCGCCTTCGTCACCTACGTTAGTTGAATAGCCTTTTTTCTTTAAAACTGCTTTCAAATGATGGAAAACTTCAGTACCCATGCGTAATGCTTCTGAGAATGAAGAAGCTCCCACAGGCATTACCATGAATTCCTGAAAGTCAATTTTATTATCAGCATGAGCACCGCCGTTAACGATGTTCATCATTGGGATAGGTAAAGTGTTAGCATTTACGCCACCAATGTAACGATATAATGGTTGACGTGATTCTTGTGCTGCTGCTTTTGCTACTGCCAAAGAAACACCCAATATAGCATTTGCTCCAATGTTTGCTTTGTTTTCAGTGCCATCCACTTCAATCATAATTTTGTCGATGACGTTTTGTTCAAACACATCCACTCCGCGTAAAGCTTCAGCTAATTTATCATTAACATTTGCAACCGCTTTTAAAACGCCTTTGCCCATGTATACTTTTTTGTCGTCATCACGTAATTCAACTGCCTCATGTGTGCCTGTAGAAGCACCCGAAGGTACTGCTGCTCTGCCTATAATACCATTTTCAGTAATTACATCCACCTCAACAGTAGGATTTCCTCTCGAGTCGAGGATTTGTCTTGCTTTAACGTCTAAGATTAAGCTCATACTTATTTAGTTAGGTTTTTTTAATGTTTCGTAAAGGAATTTGTAATGGGGGTGCTTATTTGTAATTCGTCAGTTATTAAAACTATCCTTACTAGAGTAAAAGCCTGCGAAGGTCAAAAAGCGTTCCGAAGGTAGGGAATTTTCACTGAAAGGACAAAGAATAATCACTATTGTGATTTTAATATTTTGCTACAGATTAGCGTATTTATTGTATTTTTTATCAAAAAAGTTAATCATTTTTAATAATTACATATAATAAGGCGGTTTTTTCAAGGTTTTAGGCGAGATATTAACTGTTTTTCAAATTAGCCTAATTCCTGGCCTTTTTGAAGGTGAATCTTTTGTTATTATGAAAAAATTTGAAGTATTTTAGCCGTATGAAATTCAAATTATATCTGTCGTGTTTTCTCTTTGTTTTTGTTTCGAGTTGTTTTTCAACGAATTGTCATGCTCAAGATAACCTGGACTTTCAGAAATTAATAAAAGAGGTAGACTCCTCGAATATCTTTTATTCAAATGAGCATTACACCTGGTGCAGCAGTGTAATTAAGGGAGAAGATGGTAAATACCATATGTTCTATTCTCGTTGGAGCCACGGAAAAAGAACCTTAGATGATGACTCGATGAATTATATATTCAACGGTTTTAAAGGTTGGTGTAAATACTCCGAAATAGCGCATGCCGTTTCAGATCATCTGACCGGTCCGTACCATCATACTTCAACGGTATTAAAGGGTGATGGTAATCCAGCTCATTGGGATCGCTTCACCATGCACAACCCGCAAATTCGAAAATTTGGAGCATACTATTACTTGTATTACATCAGTAATTCATATGATCCTTCTTTTAAGGTAAAAGATGATTCAAGAATGACTGCTGATTGGAAGCACTGGCTCAAGTATAACTGTACTCAGGCAATAGGAGTGGTCAAAGCCAAGAGTATTAAAGATTTGTTGAATGGCAATTATGAAAAGCCTGAACAGCCTTTAATGAAGCCCGATAATGTAAATACTTTTGAAGTGACTACTAACCCAACGGTAACGCAAGGGCCTGACAAGAGGTTTTATATGATGTACAAATCAAGGAAACCGAATGTTGGCAATATGACATTTTACATGGCCGTTAGTAATAAGCCGGATGGCCCTTATACCTTGTTGGGAGAAGTGTTTACCTCGGCAGAAATGGCATGTGAAGATCCTTGTATGTGGTATGATAAAACAAGAAAACAATTCTATGTAGCTGCAAAATATTATTCACACAGTAAAAAATTAGTTCCTCAATTTGGAGCGCTTGCTTTGCTTACTTCTGATGATGGATTGAATTGGAAACCGGCAGCGCATCCGCTCATCTCATTGAAGGAACTAAAAATGAAAAACGGGAACAAAGTGGAGTTGGCTCATCTGGAGCGCCCTTTTGTAGTTACTGATAACAAGGGAAAACCGATTGCCTTATTTGCTGCCGCATCAATAAATGAGCCGACACAAGGCGATTTGGAGCATCCTGCATTCAATAATAATTCCTTTAATGTCTGTTTCCCGTTAAAATAGGAAGCGTGAAATTAACAGTTGTTATAAAGTGTATTGCAAAGAGGCTGTCTCAAAAGCAAAATTTCCATATTTTTTGTTATGATATTTATAATTAAATATTAAATAAATGAATTTTTGTTATTTTATTTAACCTAAATGCCTGTATTTTGAAAATTTTAATAACAAAAAAGAGGCTGTCTCGACTTTTGAGACAGCCTCTTTTTTGATGTATGGAGCCTTAATTGTTGATTAGGGCTTCATCTTTAAATTTCTTATGAATTGTCTTCTTGTACTCCAATGGTGAACTGCCGGTGATTTTCTTAAATATCCTTGAGAAGTTATAAGGGTCGTCATACCCGATTTTTTCAGCCACTTCTTTAACAATTAAATTGCTTTGAGTAAGCAGCTGACAGGCATAACGGATTTTTATTCTGATAAAAAAGTCGATTGGTGAGAGGCCGGTTTTTTTCTTAAATAATGCAGAATAATGAGAAGCTGAAAAGTTGAATTCTTTCGCGATTTCTTCTGCGGAAAGTCGCCTATGAATGTTTGTTTTCATGAAAGTAATGGATTGCTCTAATGGATCAACTTTTTTAGATTCCTTTATTGTGTATTTGGCTTTAGTTGGAAATAAGAAAAATGAAATAAATCTGTACAAGCTGAGATTCGCATAATTCATATTATCCGTACTGAAGCCATCCAGGATGCTACTGTACATTTCTTGCCATAATTCTATTGTTTTTTCATTATAAGGCAAGTCAGTGGGGATAGAAAATCTGTCAAGGTTTAAGTCAGCTTTCAGGTCTTCGATATTCTTGCCGGTAAAATGCACCCAGTAAATTGTCCATGGGTCGTCAATGTCAGATTGGTAACAGTGAAATTGATGAGGGGTTAATAATATAAACTGGTTGGGTTTAACGGTAAAGGATCCTTGTTCGCAAGTGTAATGTCCTTTTCCGTTCAGGCAATAAATTAAAATATAATCGTTGCATCCATTTTCTCTCCTCCTGTAATGGAATTGCGCATTTGGGTAATAACCAATATGGGTAATATAAAACAGATTTAGATGTCGGGCCAAGGCCGATTCAGGAATGTCAATTTGCTGTGCTCCAACAAAGCCATCTATTTGTCTTTTGATTTTAGCATTAGGAGCGCTTTCATCAAAGCTTAAATTTTTTAATGTTTCTTCGTTAGGTTTTTCCATCAATTGTATGTTGTCTAGTAATCCTTCCCCAAATTCATTTTAAATCCATTTCTGGTTAATTCCGAATTCAATTAGGTTACCACTAAATACTGGTTTTTCCCTTGAAAACCAGTAGGATCCATTACTACAATAGCACTACAGTACCTGTTTTTGACCCTTATTTCATTACTACAAATTGTTTAAAGTCAAAAAATACGGGTAAGCAGTAGGGTATTGTGGTTAAAAGAGTTGAATCGTAGCGTTAAATTCGTTCAAGATCAAATAAACCAACTTTAAAAGATTAAGCGTGGTTAACGCTAGTAATACTATCCTGAATTTTAGCGTTTATCCTGTCTGATAATGTTTACATACAAATAGAGTTGAAAGTATTAACTAAAGCAATGTTGTAGTTGAATATGCTATCATTTTAATGAAATTATCCATCAATGTAATGGGTGGCTAATGTTGAATTTGCTATTGTTTTAATAGGATTGTCTATTGTAATTGGATGGAGAGCCGATATTTTTTATTATTCCTAATGCTTTGGTTTGACGGCAACCGGTTTTGATTCTGGCTTGCTGAATGGGAACTTTGAATGGATGGCTGCTTTAATCGCGTTTATGTAGATGGCGGATATGTGCACTTAGATAGGGCGATAAGTATGTCTTAACTCCTTTTACAGGGAACACGATATAAAAAAGGCAGGATTGGTACCAATCCTGCCTTTTTTATATCGTGAATTTTTATTCTTTTATCTTGTTTTAAGCAAGCATCGCAACAAAGTCATCAAACAAATAGCGTGAATCATGTGGGCCTGGCGACGATTCAGGGTGGTATTGTACCGAGAATGCTTTTTTGCCTTTCACACGTATACCTTCAATCGTTTGATCGTTCAGATTTAGGTGCGTAATTTCTACTTTATCTGATTTTCTAACTTCATCAGGATTTACACCAAAACCATGGTTTTGTGAAGTTACTTCGCAGTGATTTTTTATAATATTTTTTACCGGGTGGTTTAAGCCACGGTGACCATTATGCATTTTGTACGTTGAAATGCCGTTCGCTTCAGCCAAAATCTGATGACCTAAACAGATGCCGAATAATGGTTTATCTGCAGCAAGAATTTCTTTTACAGTTTCAATGGCGTAAGGCATAGCAGAAGGATCTCCAGGACCATTCGAAATGAAATAACCATCTGGATTCCATTCTTGCATTTCTTTGAAAGTGGTTTTCGCCGGAAATACTTTAGCATATACATCACGGTTATCGAAATTGCGAAGAATGTTTTTCTTTACGCCAAGATCAAGAACTGCCACTTTGTATTTTGCCTCAGGATTTCCGTAGAAGTAATGTTTTTTTGTTGATACTTCTGATGAAAGCTCTAGACCTGCCATAGACGGGACCTCGGCTAACATCTTTCTAAGTTGATCAATATCCAAAACTTCTGATGAAATGATGCCATTCATAGCACCTTTATCACGGATGTGGCGTACCAAGGCGCGTGTGTCGACATTTGAAATGGCAACAACACTTTCATTCAAATAATACTCTTGAATTGATTCATCAGCCATCATGCGGGAATAGTTAGCGGTAAAATTCTTACAAACTAAACCTGCAATTTTTACCGACTCTGATTCTACCTCTTCACTGTTAACACCATAGTTGCCGATGTGGGCATTGGTGGTAACCATAATTTGACGGTAATAAGAAGGGTCTGTAAAAATTTCTTGATAACCGGTCATTCCGGTATTAAAACAAATTTCGCCGGTGGTGGTTCCGATCTTACCAGCGGCTGTTCCGTGGTAAACTGTGCCATCTTCAAGGAGAAGAATAGCAGGAATTTTCTCGAAAGTACTCATCGGTTGCAAAGGTAAAAAAATCGAGGTACTTTTGGTTTCGTTTACCAATAAATTTACAAAAAAACTGCAAAGACCTCTGATGGCCATTGTTTGAAGGAAATAAAACAGCATTAAACATGCGAATCATTCATCAATGCCTTGTAAAACGCTAAAGAATAAATAATTTAATCCATAAAAAAATGTCTGTCCATACCGAAATACGCAGAATTACCACGAATACTGTTCAGGAAATGAAAGTGCGCGGAGAAAAAATTTCAATGCTAACGGCTTATGATTATTCAACGGCTGTCATCCTTGATGGAGCAGGAATAGATGTATTGCTGGTAGGTGATTCCGCTTCCAACGTAATGGCTGGTTTTGAAACAACATTACCTATTACACTTGATAATATGATTTATCATGCAGGTTCGGTGGTGCGTGGCACAAAACGGGCATTGGTTGTGGTTGATTTACCTTTTGGTTCATATCAGGGAAATTCGATTGAAGCTCTTGCTTCCGCAATCAGAATCATGAAAGAATCGGGTGGTCATGCAGTGAAATTAGAAGGTGGAGCAGAAGTAAGAGAATCAGTAGAAAGAATTATTTCTGCAGGTATTCCGGTAATGGGACACCTGGGCTTAACCCCCCAATCAATTTATAAATTTGGAACCTATACGGTACGAGCCAAAGAAGAGGCGGAGGCTAAAAAGTTAATTGAAGATGCCCATATTCTGCAAGAGGCGGGCTGTTTTGCGATAGTATTAGAAAAAATCCCTGCTAAATTAGCTCAACGCCTTTCTAAAGAGCTGAAAATCCCTACTATCGGAATTGGTGCTGGACAACATTGTGACGGGCAGGTATTGGTGGTGAATGACATGCTTGGTATTACCAAAGGGTTCCGCCCTCGTTTTTTGCGTCAATATTTGAACATGTATGAGCAAATAACAGGGGCTGTTCAAAATTACATCGCTGATGTAAAATCAGGTGATTTCCCGAACGAAAAAGAACAATACTAGTAAATAAATAATTTTGAATTGCGGGTTATGGGGGCACCACAGTCAGCCTGAGTGGAGTCGAGGCGTGTAGCAAAAGAACTTCGACTCTGTTCAGCGTGACGATAGAATCTCCTGCCCGTTATCCTAAAATAAAACCAATCTAAATGAGCTTCGCCTCTGACTTTAATTATAAAGATCTTGAAATCCTGTATGAAGACAATCATATTATTGCTGTTAATAAACCATCGGGTATTCCGGTACAGGGTGATATTTCTGGCGATAAACCACTGATTGATCACGTAAAAGACTATATCAAATATACCTTCAATAAACCGGGCGAAGCCTTTGCAGGATTAATACATCGTATTGATCGGCCGGTAAGCGGAGTTATACTTTTTGCACGGACCAGTAAGGCGTTGGAACGATTTAATGCATTGTTTAAATCAAGAGATATTCATAAAACTTATTGGGCTCTGGTGAAAAATCAACCGCCAAAGCCTGAAGGAAACCTGATTAACTATTTAAAGAAGAATCAGGAGAAAAACACTTCTAAGGCCTATGATACAGAAGTGCCAGGAAGCTCGCGGTCAGAATTAAATTACAAGGTAATCGGTAAGTCTGATTCGTATTATTTAATTGAAGTGGATCCAATTACAGGACGGCATCATCAAATACGCGTTCAGCTTTCAAATATAGGTTGTCCTATCCGTGGAGATAAAAAATACGGCTATCAGCGCTCTAACCCTGATTTGAGTATTAATCTGCATGCCCGTAAAATCAATTTTATTCATCCTGTTAAGAAAGAAGAAATGACCATTACCGCTCCCTTGCCCAAAGATCCTATTTGGCAGTTGTTTGGTGACGTTGTTTCTTAGGAATGTTTTTAATTTGGTATATTCAAGCACCTAACAGCTAAACTATGCTCGAATCCTTATTCAAGCTACGCGAACACGGCACAACGGTTCGAACAGAAATTATTGCAGGCATTACCACTTTTATGACCATGGCCTATATATTGGCCGTGAATCCTGCTGTTTTGGGTACAACCGGCATGGACAAACATGCCTTATTTACCGCCACCGCTCTTTCTGCTGTTATTGGAACGCTGGCGATGGCATTATTGGCAAATCTTCCGGTGGTGGTGGCCAGTGGTATGGGGCTGAATGCTTTTTTTGCTTTTACGGTAGTACAGGGACTGGGCTATAAATGGCAATTTGCTATTACTGCCGTGTTTATTGAAGGTTTACTATTTCTGGTATTAACCTTTTTTAATATTCGCGAATTGATTGTGAATAGTATCCCGCAAACGTTGAAACATGCTATTCCAGTAGGTATTGGTTTGTTTATCACCTTAATTGGTTTAAAACATTCAGGGCTGATAGTAGGTAATGAGGCTACGTTAGTAACCTTGGGAAATATCGCAAATCCACATGTATGGGTGCTATTTATCGGATTAATAGTAACCAGCGTACTTGTGACGCTTGACGTCAAAGGAGCTATTTTAATAGGAATTATTGTCGCTGCTTTTGCCGGAGTTCCCTTAGGAGTTACCGTATTGCCCTCAGGTGCTTGGATTAGTTTGCCTCCAAGTATTTCGCCGATTTTCATGAAGTTTGAATGGACACAGATCTTTACGGCAGATATGGCAATTGTGGTTTTTACATTCCTGTTTGTGAACTTGTTTGATACAGTGGGAACCTTAATCGGTGTGGCCAGTAAAGCGGGCTTGATTTTACCGGATGGTTCATTTCCTAAAGTAAAACAGGCTTTGTTTTCCGATGCTATTGGTACAACCATTGGAGCCGTATTAGGCACAAGCACCGTTACTGCTTACGTTGAAAGTGTGTCGGGAGTGGCAGCAGGAGGAAGAACTGGTTTAACCGCTATGGCAACGGCAGGGATGTTTCTGCTTGCATTGTTCTTTGCGCCGATCTTTCTATTGGTGCCCGATGCAGCAACAGCTCCGGCTTTGATAATTGTTGGATTGTTTATGATCTCCAGTGTAGTTAATATTGATTTTAATGATTTTGGAGAATCCATTCCTGCCTTTATAACCATCGTAATGATGCCATTTACGTATAGTATTGCACAAGGAATTGTTTTTGGAATGCTATCGTTTGTGTTTATTAAAGTTTTTACGGGGAAGGCAAGTCAGGTTAATATTGCTGTTTATATAATAGCTGTCTTGTTTATTCTTAAGTTTTTCTTCTAAAACTAACTTATATATACAGTGTTTTGATTTTATGGTATGAATGTAAAACGAGGCTGTTTCCTATGTTTTAAAAAAACAGGAGACAGCCTCGTTTATTTATTAATAGAAAGATCTATCTTTTCTACTAGCTGTTAACTAATGACTTTTCAAGCTTTGCTTTCAGGTTTTCGTCGATAGCTGCTAAGAAATCTTCAGTATATAAATATTGATCAGCAGTAACTTTGTTTCCGTAGATACAAACTGCTAAGTCTTTAGTCATTTTACCAGATTCAACCGTTTCAACACAAACTTGCTCTAATGCATGACAGAAGTCAATCAAAGCTTGGTTGCCATCTAATTTACCACGGAATTCCAAACCACGGGTCCATGCAAAGATTGATGCAATTGGATTGGTCGAAGTGCGGTTTCCTTTTTGGTGTTCGCGGTAGTGACGGGTAACGGTTCCGTGAGCAGCTTCAGCTTCCATTGTTTTTCCATCCGGAGTAACCAATGTAGAAGTCATCAAACCTAATGAACCAAAACCTTGAGCAACGGTATCAGATTGTACGTCGCCATCGTAGTTTTTACAAGCCCAAACGAAATTACCATTCCATTTTAAAGCAGATGCAACCATGTCATCGATCAAACGGTGTTCATATGTGATGCCTAATTTGTCCATCTCGGCTTTAAATTCACCTTGGTAAACTTCTTCAAAAATATCTTTAAAACGACCATCGTATTTCTTCAAAATGGTGTTTTTGGTAGATAAGTATAAAGGCCATTTTTTCATGATTGCCTGATTAAAGCAAGCACGGGCAAAACCACGGATCGACTCATCGGTATTGTACATCGCCATCGCTACGCCATCGCCTTTGAAATTATACACCTCAAAAGATTGAGCATCGCTTCCATCTTCAGGCGTGAAGGTAATGGTTAATTTACCTTTTCCTTTAGTAACGAAATCGGTAGCTCTGTACTGATCACCGAAAGCATGACGACCAACGCAGATAGGAGCAGTCCAGTTTGGAACCAAACGAGGTACATTATTGCAAACAATAGGCTCACGGAAAACAGTTCCATCCAGAATATTACGGATCGTTCCATTTGGTGATTTCCACATTTGTTTCAAGCTAAACTCCTTTACGCGTTCTTCGTCAGGAGTAATGGTAGCACACTTGATACCTACATTATATTTTTTGATTGCTTCAGCTGCATCAACAGTAACTTGATCATTGGTAGCGTCACGATGCTCAATGCCTAAGTCATAATATTTTATATCTAAATCGAGGTATGGAGTAATGAGTTTATCTTTGATAAATTTCCAGATGATACGGGTCATTTCGTCACCATCCAATTCCACTACCGGGTTGGCAACTTTAATTTTGTTAACTGACATGTGTTAATTTTTTAAAAGTTTTAATAAGAGCGCAAAGTTAGAAAAATATGATAATGTTACCTAGAGGGAACTCGTTTGGTTTTTCACTGAAAATGAAGGTATAGGCCAATAGTATGATCTCATGAAATTCTGATCTGTCTTATTTCAAAAGTTTTTTGTTTGAATTTAATTTATTATCTATTTATCTTATTTTCAGTAAATTAATATGGCTTTCTGCTTCTAGAAATCATGAAAATCAAACGCAAGCCCCTAATGGATGTGAACGAAACTGAAAAAGAATAATGTTTAAAAGGCTATCATCGCATTCAATCGTTTTTCAGTTTCAGAATGCTTATTCGTGGTGACAAAAAAACGGTGTGATTGCTCACACCGTAGTATTCCTATATGTAATACAAAATTTACACTGCTGTAATTTTAAGTTCATTAATGTGGTATTGTACCAAATCATCAATTGGAGAACGTACAATTTTACCCACTTGCATTCCAAACTCAGCACTAACCTCACTTAAGATATCTCTGAAATTATAGCCTACAGAACCGATGCAGTTGAATTTATAATTTTGGTAATCAGGATACCTGCTTACTAAATCACGGAAAAAGGCAGTAAAAGCTTCTTTTACAACATCTCTGGCATAAGGCTGTACATTATTGTTATCGTATACAAACTTGCTGAAGCTCGCCAGATAACGGTTTGGCAATGGCTTTTTATAAAGCTGCTCCATGATCTCTGCGTGCGAATATCCGAAAGTGCGATGGAATGCTTCGGCCATTTCCAATGGCATTGATCCACGCATGTAATCACGTAAAATGCGCTTACCGATATAAGAACCGCTGCCTTCATCACCTAACATGTATCCTAAAGAGTCAACATTCATTGTAATGTCATGGCCGTCATATAAGCATGAATTCGTTCCTGTTCCGAGGATGGCCGCAAAACCGGATTCAGTCCCCAATAATGCACGGGCAGCTGCAAGTAAATCATGGCCAACATATACACGCGCTTTGCTAAAAACTGTTTCCAATGCCTTCGCAACAACATTCTTTTTGTCTTCGTTCGAGCAACCGGCTCCATAAAAGCTTACGTGTTCAATATCGCTAATTTCAATGTTATCGGGAAGGGTGGTTCGGAGTGATTGAATTATGCCTTCAGTATCAATAAAATAAGGATTATAGCCTTCTGTGTTAAAGTAGATCTTTTTGTTCTCTTTATTCAAAAGGCACCAATTGGTTTTGGTTGAACCTCCATCGGCAATTATAATCATAGTCTATTCTTTATAAAAGTTGAATCTCTTTACTAAGCTTAAATTTATCATTGAAGCATTTTTCAAAAATAGCAAAATAGTATAATGTTTGATGTCAAAATAAAAAAAATATTAAGCATTTGTAAACTACTTCGTAATTTGATAGCCGTGTGATTTTTTAATTCAGGAAAATCTATTCATGAAAATCGACTTTAGTCCATGTAATGAGAATGTTAAATGAGAATTAGATTCGGTACATTTTACACTAAGTTGGTTTTTAGTTATTCAACAGAAAGGTTTAAAGGTAATATCTCACCATGGGGCGATTTTTTGATTTCTGATCTACGATTTGAAATTCGGCTTTCTCAAAGGAGGATAGAAAACCAATCCAAGCAAAAGTATCGGGCATTTTCGGATTGTACGGAATAGTAGGATAGGCTTCCAGTACTTTTATATTTTTCTCTTTAGCAAACTGAATAGCTGCTTTTAATAATTCCATCGAAACGCCATTTCGCCTGAAGGGTTTGGCTATAAAAAAACAAGGAATCGACCACACGGCTGTATTATCAATGCGCTTGTGAATTCGGGAGTTTTCAAGTTTTACAAATTCTTCTCTTGGCGACATGGATAACCAGGCAATGGCCTCGCCTTCATAAAAGGCTAGTAAACCTGTCATTCTGTTGTCAAACACAAGTTCCTTCATTGCATCTTTATTGCTCTGGCCTTTTCCTTCTTCAAAATCTGCTCTTTTTAATCTAAACGACATACACCAGCAGCCTCCACATGCTCCTTTTTCTCCAAATAATCGCTCGAACTGATGCCAATTGGAAGGAGAAAGTGGTTCAAAAGTAAGTGGCAATGAATCTGTCATTGATAGAAGAATAAACTTTAGTAAAGATAGAAAATCAGCTTTTCTTTAAGCTTATATTATTTACGTTGCTTTTTACGTTAGTTTGGAATATTACCTTTGATAGCGGAACCAAACAGTATTAGAAAAAGAAGATATGAGATTTGTAAAATATGGCATGTTGTTTTTGGGAATGGTACAACTAAATAATGCAACGGCTCAATATTGTTCTTTTGCCAAAGATACGCTCATTACCAAACACGCCGTTCCTTCCGCATCTTTAAATACGAATACAAATACTCCTTTAAAAGTAAAGCTAAAAGAGGTATTTATACCCATTACTTTTATTACATATGGGGGGGTAGCTTTAAATAATAATGAACTACAGCAGTTTAATATTCATATTCGCGATCAAATAGTGGAAAATCATCCGCAATTCTCCACCAAAATCGATAATTATTTGCAATATGTGCCCTCGGTAGCTGCTTTGGGGTTAAAAGTTGGAGGTGTGCAAGGGCGAAATAGCATGAAGCGGTCTGCATTCATTTACGGAGTTTCAGCAGGGATTATGGCCTTAGCTGTCCGAACACTTAAAAGTACCACCCATGTTCAACGCCCTGATTCATCTAATTATGAATCATTCCCTTCAGGGCATACGGCAACTGCTTTTATGGGTGCTGAGTTTTTGCATCAGGAATATAAATCTGTTTCCCCATGGATTGGTATATCGGGTTATGCTGTAGCCGCCGCAACCGGTGCATTCAGGATGTATAATAATAAACATTGGTTTTCAGATGTTGTCGCAGGGGCAGGGGTTGGTATGCTGTCCACCAAAATTGCTTATTGGATTTTTCCTGATAAAGCCGAATCTGTACACAAATCAGAAACTGCCTACTCATTGCTTACTCCTTTTTTTTATGATGGAAGCGTAGGCATAAATTGGGAATATGACTTCAAGTAATAATTTAGAATTTCTACTTCAATAATTACCTATCTTGGCGTGGCATTAAACATTTTTCTATGAAAAGAACTATCATTATGCTCTTGCTATTTCTGTCATTTTTTGCAAAAGCACAGACGTCTGATTATTACTTACTAGTAGGAACTTATACCGATGGAAAAAGTACGGGTATCTATGTTTATAAATTTAATACGGAGAAGATAACGTTTACCTATCAAAGTGAGGTTAAATCCGAAAACCCATCCTATTTAGCAATTTCTAAAAACCAAAAGTTTGTATACGCGGTTAATGAAAATGGGGAGCATAAAGGAGCAGTATCTTCTTTTTCATTTGATAAAGCAAACGGGCAATTACATTTTTTTAATACTCAACTTTCCGAAGGTGATCATCCTTGCTATGTAACGGTGGATGCTTCGGGTAAAAACGTTATTGCTGCAAACTACAGCTCAGGTAATATTGCTGTATTTAAGACCAAGACAGATGGTTCGTTAACCCCGATTGCTCAAAATATAGTGCATCAGGGAAAGGGCATAGTGGCTGATCGCCAGGAAAAAGCACATGCGCATAGTGCTAATTTTACTCCCGATGGCAATTATGTGTTGGCGGCTGATTTAGGTAATGATCGTTTGTATCAATATAAATTCGACTCTGTGAAAAAAGAAGTGCTAAGTGAGGCGAAGCCTGCCTTTTATACTCTCCAGCCTGGTTCCGGCCCGCGCCATTTCGAATTTCATCCCAATAAAAAGTATTGTTATTTATTAAACGAGCTTACTGGAAAAGTGGCAGTTTATAACTGGTCAAACAATAATTTAAAGTTAATTCAAACCATAACCTCCGATTCAACTGCCGGGGTAGGAAACAAAGGAAGTGCAGATATTCATTTAACCCCGAACGGTAAGTTTTTATACACCAGCAACCGGGCTAAAGCAAATGATATTACTGTTTATAAGGTAGGGAATGATGGTAAGTTAAGTATGGTCGAGCATGTTAAGGTAGGCCTTCATCCTCGAAATTTTACGATTGATCCTTCGGGTAAATTACTGTTGGTGGCTAATCGTGATAGTAATACGATACAGGTTTTTAAAATTAACGCAAGTAGTGGAAAATTAGAAAAGACAGATGTAATACTAAGCATTGATAAACCCGTGTGTTTGAAAATGGTTCCCGTAAAATAAGCCATAAAAAAAGAGGCTGCTTCAATCGAAACAGCCTCTTTTTTAGGTATTTGCTATTTATTCCAATCCTAATTTTTCGATCTCATGATCAATGCGGAATAATCCGGTACCTTCCGTTCCTATTAATTCATAGAGTTCAATGGCTCTGCGTGCGGTTTTTTCTTCTTCTAATTGTTCATCTAAAAACCAATCTAAAAAGCGAGCGGTTTGAAAGTCTCTGGATTTATTACATTGTTCCACAATTTTATTGAAGCTTTCAGTGATTTTTACCTCCATCTCCAGAGAGGCGAGCAATAAATCATGCAAGTTGTTGAAGTTTTTAGGAATGTCTTTTACATCAGGTGAAATCGGATGACCTCCCGCGTCAGCGATGTAATCAAAGATTTTCATCATGTGGTTACGTTCTTCTCCTGATTGCTTACGATAAAAATTTGCAGTTCCTTGTAAACCTTGCACGTGGCACCAAGCCGACATCGCTAAATAAGCCGATGAAGAATGTGCCTCCATTGCGATTTGATCGTTAAGAAGGTCTTGAATATTTTCTTGTAAGGAGGTTTTAAATCTAAGTGCAGTTTTCATGGCGAAAAAGTTTGTTAAAACCAATTTACGCCAATGTTTTAGAAAAGGCTTGAAAATAAAATAATTTGGAAGCTTTTTAAATAAATCGATTGAGCCTGACAATATTCAGCCCGAGTGCAAACAAATAAGGGATTAGCAATTGACCAGTTCTTCTTCCGAGGGAATGGTAAGATCGTGTTGCATCGTAACTCCTGATCTTGAAAGCATATCTTTTAGAGAAAAATAAAAATAGGCTGTGTTTGTCAGATCTCGAAGGCGAAGCGCATTATGAAGTTCAAAAACGACTGCTTTACTTTTAATGCTTAAACCAATACGATGAAAATCGTCCTTAGGATCCGTGTCTAACAAAATCCCTTTCCAGTCGGTATCGTTTAAACGCTGACGAAGCAACAAAAACTCACAAATTCGGAGCGATGTTTTTTTACCGTTTAAGACTAACTGTAAACAAGCTTTTGACGAATCATTAAAAATTTCACCTAATTCGTTCTGGCACAATAATATCATGCGCCAAAAATACAGTTATTTAGATTTAATACAAATAAAAACCGACTAAAATTACCTTGGTTTGACGGTGTATGTAACTCAACGTCAAGGTTATGATTGTTTATCTTCTTCCTCTTCGTCTGTTCCTGGTTCTTCTGCCGTGTTCCAGTATTCATCTTCCTCTCCCAAATCATCTTCTTCAATTTCAATCGAATACACTTTACGTTGCGGACCTTGCTTTCGAAATAAGAAGGCAATGAAGGTACCAACCAATCCGCCTATTAAATGTGATTCCCAAGAGATTTCTGGAATGAACGGAAAAATACCCCAGATCAAACTGCCATATAGAAATATAATGAGCAAGGAAAGCGCCATTAAGCGATAGTCACGACGGAACAATCCGCTAAAGAATAAGAAGGCGGTTAATCCATAAATTACGCCGCTTGCACCGATATGAATGGCTGGCCGGGCCAATAACCAAACCCCAATTCCGGTTATAATGTAAATCGATAAAAAGGTTTTGGTAGCCATTTCTTCAAAAAAATACCAAAGCATGGTAGTTGTAATTAATAAGGGGAGAGAATTTGAAGTGAGGTGAACAAAATCTTCATGAATGAATGGGGCGATGAGGATTCCAATTAATCCAGGTACTGTACGTGGTACAATTCCGAACGAAGCAAAATTAATATCATACTTAAATTCAACCCACTTAACACACCACATTACTACCACCAGGTAAAAGCTGATGATAAAACTTTTCAAGAATGAGCCGGTTTCCGAAGTTTCCAAATCGTTTTGTATTTGAAATAAATATAAAAGCTTTAGATTTTTATTTAATAAGGAATCTTGATTAGTTCTTTGGAAAAAATATATTTGTTATTATGTATGAACATATGAGCAAAATTCCTTTACTTGATCACAACAGCAAAGTGCCTTTGCATAAGCAAGCCGAGGAACAATTAAGGGAACTCATAAAACATCCTGATTTTAGTAAAGGAGAAATTTTTCCCAAAGAAACGGAGCTTGCCCGGCATTGGGGTATTTCCAGAAATACACTCCGGCAGGCTATCAGTATTCTGGTGAGTGAAAATCTGCTGGAACGAAAAAAAAGAATCGGTACCAGGGTGACTCAACATAGAATTACCACGAACCTCAACAATTGGATGAGCTTTACCCGTGAAATGGAAGACATGGGATTGGTTTTTAAGAACCTGATCATTAAAGCTCATAAAATACAAGCTACAGTAGATGTAGCTAAGGCTCTGCAGATTGAAGAAGGTGAACGTGTGGTTTGTTTGCAGCGTACCCGTAGTACGGATGAGAATCCGATGGTTTATTTTGAATCTTATTTTCATCCTCGGACAGGGATTTCCGAACATGAGAATTTTGAAAAACCACTTTATGAATTGTTAGATCGTGACCATAACATTGTTCCTGTCTATTCTCAAGAAGAATTAAGAGCAATTGCCGCGACCGCTAAAATTGCAGCGCTGCTAAAGATAGAAAAAGGGCAACCCCTACTTGAGCGAAAGAGAATCGTGTTGGACCGTGCCCGTCAACCGGTGGAATACAATCTTGGCTATTATCGCAACGATTGGTTTACCTATAGTATAGAAATAAAACGTTCAATATAACCAATGAAAAATTACAATACAATTGGAGTTGATGTTGGCGGAAGCCATGTTTCAGTGACCAATATCGATACAAATCAACAGGGGAAGACTTTTTTGGAGTTAATCAGAAAAAATATTGACGCAAAGGATTCGGCGTATGAAATTGTGGTTAATATTAGTGATTGTATCAAGGAAATACTTCACGATAAGGCTACTGTAGAGTCTGTCGGAATAGCATTTCCAGGTCCTTTTGATTACGAAAAGGGCGTTTGTGCCATTGCGAATGTTGGCGGAAAATTCGAAAATATGTTCGGAATTCATATGCAACAAGCAATGGCCGACTTTACCGGGCTAACCAATGCGTTTTTTGTATTTTCAAATGATGCGCACTGTTTTGCGGAGGGTGTTTATCATCGTTATCAGTTGGAAAGCAGAAAAACGGTATTCCTGACTTTGGGAACAGGTTTTGGATCAGCCTTTATGGAAAACGGGGTTTTGCTTACCCAACATCCTCAATTGCCGGCTATTGGAGCTTTTTACGACGAGCCATTTTTGGATGCAAAAGCTGATGACTGTTTTTCAACGCGTTGGTTTTTGAGTGAATATAAAAAACAAACAGGGAAAGAAATTGCATCAGTTAAGGAAATGATAGCTGCCGATGCTGAAATTGCAGGTTCCATTTTTAATCAATTTGGGATTAATCTCGCTACATTCTTGTTCCCTTGGTTGCAGCAATTTGAGTGTGATGAATTAATTATTGGAGGAAATATTGCCAAAGCCAGTTCATTGTTTGAAAAATCATTGAAAGATGGTTTGGCGCAGATGAGACAACCGATTAATGTAGTTTTTTGTGAAGATACCGAGGAGTGTATTTTAACAGGAGCTGCTGTTATTGCTGAACGAAAAAACAATATGAATAAGCAGAATACCAATTTTCTTGAAAGAAAGACAACACAGCCAGTATTGCCTGTAAACGCTGTTGAATCAGGTAACGGATATACTATTTTCCCTTCATTTCATTCCGAATTTTTGGTTTTTACTGGTTTTGATGCCTTGGCCCAAAAAATATGCAATGAGAAAACCGTTGTAATCGATGGCTTTAACGGGGTGTTGTGGGAGAATTTTAGAACACACTTGCATACGGAACTTCAGAAAAGGAATAAAAAAGTTTTTTGGTACGATGTAAACACCTGTCTCAAAACAACTGAAGAGATTGACGCTATGATTAGCGATAATTTAAAGGGAAACGATCCGGTTTTTGGGAAAAGGTACATGGGTAGTTTGTCCGATTTCTTTGATAAAGAAAAATTGGAAATGTTGCAGCCGGATGCTTCTGCCGATTTATGTATACTTTACGGAACTGGTGCAGCCTTAGGTAATTGGGACAGTCATCTGGTTTATGTGGATGTGCCCAAAAATGAAATTCAATACAGAATGAGAGCCGGATCTGTGAAAAATATTGGTGCTGTTGACTTGTTTGATAATGCCCAAATGTATAAACGAGCTTATTTTGTAGAATGGCCTGTATTGAACAAACATAAGGAGGAATTACTTTCGGAAATTGACAGTATTGTTGATGAACAACGAATCCATGAAATTACGTGGATGGAAGGGGGAGATTTCCGAAATACGTTGACCAAAATGCTGGAGCAGCCGCTACGGGCAAGGCCATGGTTCGAAGCCGGAGTATGGGGCGGAAACTGGATGAAGAAAAATATCAAAGGACTGAATATGGATGAAGTAAACTATGCCTGGTCTTTTGAATTAATCACTCCTGAAAATGGAATCGTAATTGAAGGTAACCAAAACTTACTGGAAGTATCATTTGATTTTCTTTTGTTTCATAATAATACCAAGCTTTTGGGAAAAGCCGCTCAGCGTTTCGGTACAGAATTCCCAATCCGTTTTGACTTTCTGGATACTTTTGATGGAGGGAATCTTTCTATTCAATGCCATCCGCGTACGGCTTATATTCAAGAAAACTTTGGAGAGAACTTTACTCAGGACGAAACGTATTACATTCTCGATTGTGAACCCGGTGCTGATGTTTACCTCGGTTTTCAAGAAGACATTAATCCGGTTGAATTTAAATCTGCTTTGCTCGATGCACAAAATAACGGCATTGAAATGCAGGCAGAAAAATACGTTCAAAAATTTAAGGCTAATAAACACGATCTGTTCCTGATACCCAACGGGACAATTCATGCTTCAGGGAAAAACAATATGGTGCTGGAAATTAGCAGTACCCCTTATATTTTTACGTTTAAAATGTATGATTGGTTGCGATTGGGCCTAAACGGACAGCCCCGGCCTATTAATATCGAGCATGCTTTTGAAAACCTATACTTTGAAAGAAAAGGGAAAATGGTGCAAGAAACACTCATTTCCCAACCGACTCTTATAGCAGAAGGCAGAAACTATAAACAATTTCAGCTTCCCACACATCCCGAACATTTTTATGCAATTGAAAGATTTGAGTTTACAGACGAGATAAACGTTAACACAAATAATCAATGCCATATCTGTATGCTAGTAGAAGGTAATAAGGTAGAGGTTTCAGTAGAGAATAAAACGGATGTGTTTAATTACGCAGAAACCTTTGTGATACCGGCAGCGACAAATAAATATAGTGTAAAAAATAATTCAGTAAAGAAGGCAATGCTGGTGATCGCTTATGTGAAGGATGAGTGTTGTTAACAGGCTATCTGAGTGATTGTGATCTGTCTTTTTATTTAAATTTTATATAAAATCAAAACTGTAAAAAATGCGTCCATTCAGGAATTTGATATTTTTTTGTCTCATCATACTACTTTGTTCTTGTTCATCTGAAAAGAATATGGCGAACCTGTCGGCTTTCGTTGATCCTCAGATTGGATCGGTTCACGGTCGTTGGTTCTTTTATACACCCGCATCTCTTCCTTTTGGCATGGCCAAATTAGCTCCGCATACCAATGCTTACGGGAGTGTGGGAAGTTGGGGCCCTTGTGGTTACGACGACCGGCATACATCGATTGAAGGATTTGGCAATTTTCATGAATTTCAGATTGGCGGATTGGTATTTATGCCTACTGTTGGCAAACTACAAACCATTCCGGGAACACTTGAAAATCCGGAGGGAGGATACCGTTCCCGTTTCGACAAGTCAACTGAACATGCTGAGCCCGGATATTATTCGGTATTGCTGAAAGATTACGGAATCAAAGCAGAGTTGACGGCCACCGAGCGGGTAGGTTTTCATCGGTACACTTTTCCTGAAACCAAACAAGCCCATCTCATAATTGACATTGGGCATCGTCAGGGCGAAAGCAGTGGTGTTACCGATGCGTATGCTAAATTAGTAAATGGCAATGAGGTGGAAGGATATATTGAAACGTATCCGGAGTATGCCAAATTCTGCGATCCGGATAAAAAAGTGAAAATGTATTTTGTTGCAAAACTTAACATGCAGCCGCTAACTACAGGTGCTTTTGTTGATTCACTTCAAACAAGTGGCGTCGCCCAAACCAAAGGAACGGGCAACGGCCTGTTTCTGACTTTCGACATGAAAAAGGACGAAACTTTGGAAATCGTTACCGGCTTAAGTTATACTTCGGTTGAAAATGCACGGTTGAATATGAAAGCGGAAGCTGAAGGAAAAACATTTAATGAGGTGCATGATCTTGCCCAAAAGGCATGGAACGAAAAATTAGGTAGGATTCGGGTAGATGGAGGTGATAGCCTGAATCAGGTAAAGTTTTACACCGGATTGTATCACGCCTTGCTGGGGCGCGGCATCTCAAGCGACGTCAATGGACAATATCCGATGGTTGATGGTGGTGTGGGACAAATTCCACTTGATGGGAAAGGCCAGCCTAAGTATCATCATTATAATACCGACGGTATCTGGGGTGGCTTCTGGAACCTCAGCCAGTTATGGGCATTGGCCTATCCCGATTATTTCACAGAATACGTTCAATCGAATATAGACTATTACAAAAATCGCGGTTGGTTGCACGATGGAGAAGCGGCTGGTATATATACCAATGGGGTACAAACTAATTTTCAGGGATTACTGATTGCTTCGGCTTACAATTGCGGAATACGTGATTTTGAAGTTGATAAAGGCTATGAAGCTGCATTTAAAAATGAGGTGGAATACCGTGATCGTAACCTCGGAAACGGGAAGTATGATTTGATTGATTTCGTTAAAAACGGTTACATTCCTTATAAGAATACGGTTTTGCCTAACGGTTGGGTGTTTAATTTTGGATCTTCCCATACCTTAGAATATGCATATAGTTCTTACGGAGTAGCTCAAATGGCAAAAGCTTTGGGTAAGACAACTGACTACGAAAAATTAATCAAGCAGGCCGGATATTATCAGAATTTGTTTGATGCACAAACCAAATTTATTCGTCCTAAAAGAGAAGATGGATCGTTCATTGAAAAATTCGATCCCATGAAAGCCTGGGATGGTTTTCAGGAAGGAAACGCTTTTCAATACACTTGGTATGTGCCTCATGATGTGGCGGGTTTGATCCAGCTGATGGGTAAAGACGAATTTAACAACCGCCTGGGAAACATGTTTGTTCAGTCGCAAAAAAACAAGTTTGGAGGAAGCTCTGAGGAGATCGACAGCTTCTCTGGAATTGATTTACAATACAATCATGGTAATCAGCCCTGTTTGCTCGATTCTTGGTTGTTCAATTACTCCGGCCAACCATGGCTTACTCAGAAATGGACAAGAGCTATTTGCGATGAATTTTATGGAACTGAACCACTGCGAGGGTACGGTGTTGGGCAGGATGAGGATCAGGGACAGTTAGGCGCCTGGTATGTTATGGCTGCTCTTGGTTTGTTTGATGTTCAGGGCCATGCTGCCATGAACCCATCATTCCAGTTTGGAAGTCCGCTTTTTGATAAAGTAACCATTCAGCTTGATCCGAAGTATTATTCAGGAAAGCAATTAGTTATACAAACCAAAAATAACTCGAAAGAGAATGTGTACATCCAGTCAGCTTCATTCAATAATAAAAAAATAGAAAATTGCTGGATTGATCGTAATCGTCTGATGAAGGGAGGAACAATCCTTTTTGAAATGGGAGCTCAAGCCAATAAAAAATGGGGAGTGGAAAAAGCCCCATTAAGCATGAGCAACGAAAAATTGAACTAAAAAAATACCCGTGCTTTAAGCACTATAGGCAAACAGAATGAGATAAAAAATAATAACAACCTAAACAACCTAAACTTTTATTTTATGCAACCAAAGTCGACCATTAATCTAATTTACCTCAGTTTAATTATCCTGACCGCAACAATAGGCGGCTTTTTGTTTGGTTTTGATACCGCAGTTATTTCCGGTACAATCGGTTTTGTTAAAAAGCAGTACGGAATGGCGCCGCTTATGGAGGGATGGTTTGTAAGTTCAGCCTTATTGGGCTGTATGATTGGGGTAGCAATAAGTGGCAAGTTAGGCAATACATTAGGGCGAAAAAAAGTGATGTTGCTTTCAGCTTTTTTGTTTGTTATTTCGGCATGGGGCTGTGCTTTTGCTCAGGATGCTGTTGTTTTAATTGTTTTTCGACTGATAGGAGGCGTAGGAATTGGTGTGGCATCAGCAATTTGTCCGATGTACATCGCCGAACTATCTCCTTCTCAATTGCGAGGTAAACTGGTAACATTTTATCAGCTGGCGATTACCATCGGTATTTTGGTCGCTTATTTTTCTAACGCAAAGATTCAAACCTCTTTGGCTATAGCCTTGCCAACAAGTGGATGGGTGGACTTGCTGTTCGTTAAGGAAGTATGGAGAGGAATGTTTGCCATTGGAATTATTCCGGCAGTTGTTTTTCTTTTAATGTTAATGTTGATCCCGGAAAGTCCTCGTTGGTTGGCTTTGAAAAATAGAACCGCAGAGGCAGAAAAGATATTGACTAAAATTTCAAATGTGGAATATGCAAAAGTTGAAATGGAAGGGATTCAAAACTCGTTTAAGGATGAAACTGTCACCAAACTGACTGATCTATTTAAAGGCGCGTATAAAAAGCCGATGGCGATCGGTATACTCTTGGCTGCACTATCACAATTTAGCGGAATTAATGCCATTATTTATTATGGTCCCTCCATTCTTGAAGCAGCTGGATTTAAATTGGGCGATGCACTAGGAGGACAAGTTACCATTGGCATCGTAAATACACTTTTCACATTTGTGGCCATCTATTTCGTGGATAGGATAGGAAGAAAACCGCTATTGCTCTGGGGCATAGGTGGAGCAGTATTGTCTTTATTGTTTGCCTCCGTTTTATTTATAACAAACCTTTCAAATGGTTGGATGGTGCTTATGCCAATCATCTTTTTTATAGCTTGTTTTTCGTTTTCATTTGGCGCCGTAACCTGGGTGGTTATCTCAGAAATTTTCCCGACAAAAGTTCGTAGCGAAGCGGTGGCTATTTCAACTGTGAGTTTATGGATTGCCAATTGGGTAGTGGGTCAGTTTTTTCCTTTATTATTACATAATTACGGGCCTGCATTTACTTTCTTCATTTTTGCCTTATGCAGTGCTTATGCTTTTTTCCTTTCATGGAAAAAAATCCCTGAAACTAAAGGACAAAGCCTTGAAGATATTGAAGAATTCTGGTGCTTACAAAGTGCTTCAAATTAGTTGTTCTTAACCCGATTTAAATGAAAAGTATAAAAGTTTTAAAAAAAGGCATTTTAATTCTAATTCTGTTATCACAAGAGGTGATGGCGCAAAAAGCCGTGCCCTATTTTGGTAAAATAAGCTGGATTAACGGTTTCGCCAGGGAAATTAGTGGGGAAAATATCGATTATTATTCTGCTTTTCCTGATTATGCGACCAAAGCTTTACTAACCCGCAATACCGATGGTAAAAAAGCGATTGAATGGGAAACGACAACTGTCCCTCAAAATAGTAAGGGCGATTATGTTTATTTTGGGTGGGTAGCTGCCCACTCTTCGGCAACAAGCAGTGGAAAGCGCAATTATGATCTGTATGTCGATGGTGTAAAGTTATTGACCTTTACCACCCTGCCCAACAATCAAATGCCGAATTGGCGGTTTGATGCTCCTGATGGTTCTGCATTAGTGTTTCAGCAAACCAAAAGAGATGGAGCCAATGATGCCCACGGACTGGCTTTTTTGCGCTTGCCTTTGAGTAAAGTAAAGCCAGGGAAGCCGGTTCGCCTCAAAATTGTTGGCCAGGCTGAAGATAGTAAAGACTGGTTTATGACTTTTAAGTTTTCGTTTGAGGAAAAAGTCACTGTGGCTGCTATGCCTTTTCTTTTAAAAAATGGCAAACAGCCTATTGTTATCACTGCCCTGCATTTTGGAAAAGACGAACCATTAAAGGTTAAAGTGAACGATAAAGAATTGTACACCTTTGTTGTAAAAGAAGGGGTTAATAATTTCGATATTCCGGTTGCTGCCGTAAAAAAAGATGACAGTGTTTCTGTTTATGCTCTTGTGCAGGGGAAAGTTTTGATAAATTCTTTCGTGCACCTAAAACCGGTTGTCTATCGTGAACTGAATTTTATCCACCATTCCCATACCGACATCGGTTATTCTCATCTTCAACCGGAGGTTTTGAAAATCCATATAAAGAATATTGATGATGCTTTGGCGATGATTGATAAGACCAGGTCTTATCCTGCCGAAGCCAGGTTCAAATGGAACATCGAATCGTTGTGGGCGGTAGAACATTATCTACAACAAGCTTCTCCGGTTCAGAAGGAGAAGTTTTTAAAAGCCGTAAAATCGGGCAGCATTTGTTTGTCGGCTTTGTATGCCAATATCTTAACCGGACTGAGTCAGCCTGAAGAAATGTTTCATTATACAGATTATGCGGTACGGCTCCGTAAAGAGTTGGGCCTGAAGATCAACAGTGCGATGATTTCCGATGTTCCGGGATTTGCCTGGACAACCGTTACAGCCCTTTCAAAAGGAGGGGTGAAGTATTTTTCCAGCGGACCCAATTTTTTGGGAGAAAGTCACCCTTACGGAGGGGATAGAGTGGGATACTTCGTTAAAACATGGGGTGATAAGCCGGTTTGGTGGAGTTCCCCTTCCGGAGAGGAAAAAGTGTTGTTTTGGGCCGGAGCCAAAGGGTATTCTTCTTGGCATGGAACGGCTATAGGAGCAGTCTTTGAGCGTGGTCCCAAGAAAATCGCCGCTTATTTAAACGAGCTAACTGAAAAGAATTATCCTTATGAGCTGGTTCAATGGAGGTATAATATTGTTGCAGATAACGGCCCGATAGATACTACTATCTCCGACTTTGTGAAACAGTGGAATGAAAAGTACAGTTCGCCTAAAATTGTACTGAACACCACGGATAAGCTTTTTGAAACCTTTGAGCAAAAGTATGGAGCGCAGATTCCATCAGTAAAGGGAGATATGACCCCTTATTGGGAGGATGGCGCAATTTCAACCGCCTCCGAAGAAGGCAAAAACAGGGTGAACAGTTTACGTTTGCAGCAATTAACCACCTTGTACGCTATGGTTGATCCGAAGAAGTACGATGAAAAGAAGTTTTATAATGCATGGACCAATGTCATTATGTTTCATGAGCATACCTGGGGTGCCCATAATAGTATTACAGAGCCGGATGTACCCTTTGTTACAGAACAATGGCGTATCAAAAAGCAGTTCATGCTCGATGCCGATGCGGAGATAAATACCTTATGGACAACTCTGATGCAACCTTTGCGTAATGAACAGTCTAATAAAATTGCTGTTTTCAACACATCTTCCTGGAAACGGAGTGGGCCGGTGGAAGTGCCCGGTACGCTGAAGGGAAAATCGGTAAAAGATGCTTCGGGCAAGAAAAGTCCTTTGCAAAAACTGGCTAACGGAAATTATGTGTTCATGGCCAATGATGTGCCGGCACTGGGATCCGCAACCTATGAAATCGTTGATGAAGCGACTGCTCCATTAACAAGTAAATTGATGCTAACTGACCATTCCATGACCAACGGGAAAATAGGTATCAGCTGGGATTCGTCAAATGGCAGTATCGCAAGTTTAGCGAAAGACAATGATTTTAACTATGCAGGAACTTTCAATAATCAGGGGATGAACAGCTATTGGTATGTGCCAGGATTAAATCCAGCTGAGGCTCTTACCAATGGACAGGTTAGGGTCGCGATTCTTGAAAACGGACCCGTATTAACTACCATTTCCCTCGTTTCGGAGGCACCGGGAGCTAATGCCTTAGAACGCAGGATTTCACTCTATAATGGAGATGATAAGGTTTTAGTGGAGAATGTTCTGGATAAGAAAAAGGTAAGAGCCAAAGAAGGGGTGCATTTTGGGTATCCTTTCAACTCCTTATTAACTAACACAACCTTAGATGCAGGATATGGCAGTATGCACTATCTGAAAGATCAGCTGGCAGGTTCCAATATGGACTATCTATATGGCCGCAGATGGCTGGATGCATCATCTTCCGAAAAAGGTCTGCAATGGATGTGGCTGGAAACGCCATTTGTGGAGCCGGGAAACATAATAGACGAAAGACAAACGGTGCCGCCTAATCACAAAGAATGGAAAAAAGAGGGGCATCCCACAGCCACCTGGTTCAGTTATGCCATGAACAATTATTGGCATACCAATTATAAAGCGGATCAGGAAGGAGTAGCCCATTTTAGGTATGCGTTGCGTCCGCATGATCAAGTTAATGAAAGCGAGATGGAAATGTCGGCATCTGAGTTTACTCAACCCTTAATAGCCTTGCCGATTAAAACTGGATTGTCGCTTTCCAAAGGGTTATTTGAATTGACCAATACCACTATTGTAGTGACCAGTGTTACTCCCAATAAAGATGGAACGTACCTGATTCGTTTGTTTAATCCGGAACAGTTGGTACAAGCAACCAAATTTGTTTGGAAGTCATTGCAGCCGGCATCTTTCGTGGAACTGAAGTCAGAAGTGCTAAAATCCAAAGATGCGGAAGTGAAAATGGCTCCGATGGGAGTTGCCGAGTTTTTATTAAAAAATTAAACGTTCATTTTATATAGGGTAAAAACAGGTAAAGAAACTCTTTTTTCTTTACCTGTTTTAGTTTTATCTCTCCTTCATTCTTTGTAAAACTTTTAGTTTTTGGCTCAGCGCTTCTTTCATTTTCTACCTTTTCAGAACATCTGAAACCATTGTTAAAATAACATAGGAATTGAGCAATATGAAATAGGCTCTTATAGATAAAATGAAATAGTTTTAAGGCAATCAATATTGATAAATATGAATCGGCAAAACGAAAAGACAAATTTAAACAGATGTGTTTTGGGTACTGCTGGCATAGGTGGAGTTTGGGGGAAGGTTGATCCGGAAGAATCTGTTAAGACTATTCTTGAAGCGCTGGAATGTGGGATAGGAGCCATTGATACAGCCCCTGCATACGGCAATGCCGAGCAGTTTATTGGTCAGGCACTCCGGCAGTGGAGAGGATCCCGACCATTGATTAGTTCAAAAGTAGGACGTTTAAAAGGATTTACAGCTGACCAGGGGCGTTATGATTACAGTGTTGATGGCATGCAAAGAAGTGTAGAACAAAGTCTTGAAACGTTGGGTGTTTCCTCATTGGATATTTTGTTTTTGCACGATCCTTCCCAGGTAGAGCCAGAAACTGTTTCGCGCGTTATGGAAACCATGTTATCATTTAAAGAAAAGGGGTATGCAAAGATGATTGGGATAGGTGGTAATCCTCCCTCATGGCTTACTCCTTACATTAAGCCTGAAATAGTTGATGTGCTGATGGAATTTAATAAGTTGAATGCTTGCAGTACAGTTGCATTACGTGAAAATCTTCCTTTTTGCCTTTCTAATAATATCCAATATTACGCAGCCAGTCCTCTCTATATGGGATTGTTGGGAAGTTGTTATGACACCTTTACCAGTAATCCGCCTGCATGGTTGAACGGGGAATCTATTGAGTTGGCCAGGCGATTAAAGGCACTTGCTGAGGAGCAAGCCATTGCATTGCCTACTTTGGCTCATCGCTTATTAATATCGTTGCCTTACGATTTTAAGATTGTTATCGGAGCTTCAAATTCAGTTCAGTTGGCATCTACAATTCAAGATTTTAAGAGCGGGCCGCTTAGCGAATCTTTTGTGAATGAAATTATTCAATACACTACAATATATAGCTAAATGAATAGGATTGATAATGAAGTTTTTAATATTACCGGGGTACAGATCAGAGTTTTAAATCCGGTACCAGCTGTTTTCCCATTTCAAGACTCCACGATGGGGCCATTTCCAACTTTTGGATTGTCAGTTATAACGATCGAAGACGAAGACGGAAACGTTGGAGAGGCTCCTGTGTATAATTCTTACAACAATATTTTGGAAACGTGCTTGCTTCCTATTTTGTTACACAGCCGTAATGTTTCTTATTCCTTGTTGTATTATCGCCTGTATTGGTCCATACGGAATGAAGGATTTCGGGGCCCGGCTTCAGCATTGTTAGGGCAGATAGATTTAGCCTTGCACGATCTGGCTGCCAGAAGGGCAAAGCTGCCATTACATCGCTATCTAAGTACTAAAGCGACTCGTGATGCAATAAAAGTATATGGAAGCGGAGGAGGAACCAATTACTCGCTTAAAGAATTAGAGGCCGAAGTAACTTACTTCATGAAAGCAGGGGTCGATTGCTATAAGATGAAAGTAGGAAAGGACTTTGGACAAAAAATGCAGGAAGATGTAATGCGGGTGAAATTTGTACGCAGCTTGTTGGGCGACAAGGTTAGATTGGCGGTGGACGCCAATCAAATATGGACTCGTGAACAAGCCTTACACTTCTTGGATCTTACTGCCTCCGAAAACATCGCCTGGTTTGAAGAACCGGTTCATTCTGCCGATTATGAGCAAATTGAAAAGTTGTGCAATAGTACCACTGTGAAAATTTCCTACGGCGAATCAGAACGTACATCCCTGATGTTTCCGACTTTAGTAAATATGGGGGTCAAACATTTGCAACCCATACCTAATCAGATAGCTGGGGTAAAAGAATGGATGGAAGTTAAAGAACTAGCCCTTGCTTCTCAAGTAGACTTTTCTTCAGGTGGATATTCTTTGTACACTGCATCATTGATGGCAGTTGCACCAGAGCATTGTCGGGTAGAGTATTTGCATTCCATTATGTTTGGGCTGGAAAAATATTTTATGGTGCGGCCTGAATTGAAAAATGGCTACTTTGTACTTCCTGATATTGAAGGCCTGCCAATACGGATCGACTGGGATTACTGGAGCGCTGCCAATAAAGTGGTGCGTAGCCAAGCATGGAGTAGAAATAACGTGAAGGAATATCTCCCTATCGTGAGTATGTAAAAAAACTAAACTAATTATTATGAATGTAACGCTTGCTAATGTTGATTACCTTGTATTACTGATATACATTGTTGCCTTGTTTTTAATTGGTTTTTATTTGAGTAACAAAGAAAAAAACAATGCAGATATTTTTCTTGGAGGAAGGTCGCTGAAATGGTGGCAAATTGGCTTTTCTTTATTTAGTGCCAATGCCGGCCCAATGATGCTGATAGGTTTTGCCAGTATCGGTTTTTCAAATGGGGTAGTGGGAAGTAATTTTGAATGGCTTGCATGGGTTTTCCTATTGCTACTTGCCATGTTTTTTTTGCCTCACTACCTGTCAACCAAGGTTAGTACCATGCCACAATTTTTGTTGTTGCGATTTGGTAAGCCTTCTTATAATTTCCTGGTCATATACAGCTTGATCTCCATTTTGGTAGTTTGGCTAGGCAGTGCATTGTATGCAGGAGGCTTAATTATTTCTCAGATATTTAACTGGCCCTTAATGCACGCCATCATATTGATCGCCATTATTGCTTCCAGTTTTACAGCTATCGGAGGCTTAAAAGCCGTTGTTCGAACCGGAGTTTTTCAATCTCTGATTATCATTTTATCCTCTGTTATACTTACCTATTTAGGGTTAAAACGCATTGGTGGAGTATCTACATTAGTAAGCTCGGTGCCTGATCATTACTGGAAGTTGTTTCGACCTGCATCAGATCCGGAATACTCATGGATTGCAATCATTGCAGGTTATCCTGTGGTAGCTATTTATTATTGGTGCGCCGACCAAACCATTGTGCAAAAAGTTTTGGCTGCAAAAGATATAAAGGAAGGTCAGTACGGATCCATTTTTATTGCGGCTTTGAAAATCATAATGCCTTTCATTTTTATTTTTCCTGGCATTATGTGCTTTGTTTTGTTTAAAGATATTGCCAAGCCCGACAACGCCTACATTACGCTTGTTACACAATTGATGCCGCACGGCTTTCTGGGGCTTTGCATTGCAGCTCTTATTGCCGCATTGATTGATACAGTTTCTTCAGGTCTTAATTCCTTCAGCACAGTATTTACTCTTGATGTGGTATCGCAGTTTAAACCCATGGATGAGGCTGCTAAACACAAAATGGGTAAATGGCTTACTTTGATTGCTGCTGCTCTGGCAGTTGGGATTGCTTATCTGTTTTCAAAATCGGGAAAAGGCTTTTTTGAACTCAGCCAGGGTTTGGTTTCTATATTGGCGCCACCACTGTCGGTTGTGTTTTTAGCCGGTATTATGTGGAAACGGGTAAATAGTTTGGCTGCTGAAATAGTTTTATATGGAGGAGGTTTCGTTTGTTTGGTGGTAGGCGTATGCCATGTGCTTAGTTTTCCTTCAAAACAGGCCTGGCCACATTTCCTTTTGTTGTCTGTTTATCTTTTTCTTGCGCTGGCAGCAGTTATGGTTTTAGTAACATTGTTTACTAAGCCAGTTTATGATAAGTCATTACCCTCATTAATAGAAACTAACAGAAAATCGGGCCATATCTCCAAAAATGCGTGGTTGGGATGGAGTATGCTGGCCGTGGTGATGACCGCATTATATTGGGTATTCAGTTAAATAAATACAACTTGTATATGAAAAAATCATTGTTAACGAGTGTTATCTGTGCTATTGCAATTTTCTTCATTTCCTGTAGCCAAAACAAGGAGGGTTCAGTTAATACAGATAAACTGGTAGAAAAAGTTTTTGTTGTCAATATTCTCAAGGATGAACAGAAGCTAAAAGAATACCTCGATCATCATCAGCAGGTATGGCCCGAAGTAGAAGCAGGATTTAAAAAGGCCGGTTACAAAAAGATCACCTTGTTCCGATATAATCATTTGCTTGTTATGACGATCCTAGTGCCTGATAATGCTGATTTAGGAGCCATGGGAAAACTCGCTGAATCTTATAGTCCTCGCTGCGCCGAATGGAATAAGTTGATGAATGCTTATCAGACAGGAGTAGAAGGCACTTCACCTGGTCAAACCTGGGTAGAAGCGCAGCCTTTTTATAAATTCAGCAACCAATAATATCGTTTCAAAAGGCGACTTAGCCTTATTATTTAAGTTGGGCCCCAATAAGCAATGGACTCAATGTTTTTAAAGGAAAACAACGAAAAGTAGTCAAAGAGGAGAGCTTTTAATGAAGTAAATACCTAAACCATTATTTATGAAAAATTTAACCATGGAGTCGGGTGCTGAATTGACGGAACTGATTGTTCAGGCAGATTCACGCAATAACCTAAGTAAAAAATTTATCGTTTTAGTAAGTTTTGTGGCGGCCCTTGGAGGGTTGCTGTTCGGTTTTGATACAGCAATTATTTCGGGCACTATCCCCTACATCAGCACTTATTTCTCACTTAATGAATATTGGCTTGGATGGTCAGTAAGCTCCATCTTGATTGGATGCGCCATCGGAGCCATGTTTGCCGGAACGCTGGCCGACCGATATGGAAGACGGCTCACTCTGATCTTTTGTGCTTTACTGTTTGCTGTTTCGGGCATGGGTGCAGGCCTGTCACAGCAGTTGAATGTATTTATCTTCTTTCGCTTAATCGGAGGTTTGGGGGTCGGCGCTGCTGCCATGGTATCGCCCATGTACATTGCTGAAATGTCGCCGGCAAAATGGAGAGGACGACTCGTAGCTTGTTATCAAATGGCTATTGTGATCGGAATCCTTGTGGCCTATTTTTCCAATTATATTTTCGATGGATTAGGTGCCAATAACTGGAGATGGATGTTTGCCTCCCAAACAGCGCCTTCTCTTTTGTTTTTTCTACTGTTGCTATTGGTGCCCGAATCACCCCGGTGGCTCGTCATGAAAGGTAGAAGGACAGCGGCTGCAGCCATCCTTGAAAAAATTTCAGAAAGTGAGTCGATTGAAAAGGAGTTAGCAGAAATTGAAAACAGTTTTCATACAAAACACAGCATTTCATGGAAATTGTTATTCAGCAAAACGTACCGTCCGGTTGTATTTATCGGGATTATTGTAGCCGTTTTTCAACAGGTAACAGGCATCAACTCGATCATCTACTATGCGCCGGTTATTTTTAAAGAAACTGGGCTTGATAGCTCTTCATCGTTGTTGCAAACCATTGCGATCGGTGTCGTTAACATCATATCCACGTTTGTTGCGATTGGTTTGGTAGACAAGGTAGGCCGTAAAAAGCTTTTATTAATAGGCAGCCTATTGATGGGATGTTCATTGATTGCGGTCGGCTTGTGTTTTCACTATAGTTATTTCGATCATTTTATCGTACTCATTTTCATGCTGCTCTATGTTGCTTCATTTGGCGCTACCATGGGGGCCGTGGTTTGGGTCTATCTCTCCGAAATTTTTCCCAACCTCATTCGTAGCCTGGCATTATCAGTGGCAACATTATCCTTGTGGCTGGCCGATTTTGCCGTAACCCTTAGCTTTCCGGTAATGACAAAGCATTTAGGTGTGGCTTATACCATGTTTAGTTATGCTGTTTTTTGTGCGATCGCTTTTATTTATATGTTCCTTAAAGTGAAAGAAACAAAAGGCAGGTCACTGGAAGAAATTGAAACAGTATTCATCTCCTAAATAATAGTGCCATGAACAAAGAACAGGCTTACCTACGAAACGGAAGTATAAGTCAAGAAAATATAGCGTTCTATGCTGAATACGGCTACCTGATTGCACCAAGGCTTTTGTCCAACACGGAAATCAGGGAACTGAAACAAGAAACGGCTGCCATCTTTCGCGGTGAAAGAGGTTATGTGGAAGGAATGCTACCCGTTGAAAAAAATGAAACGGACGCAGATGTGCTGAAAAAATATGTGGCGATTCATTTTCCCCATAAAATTTCACCATTGATTCATACTTATTTATCGCATCAGAAAATAGTAGATGTATTGATAAATATTATTAGTCCTAACGTAAAGTGCATGCAGTCGATGTTGTTTGTAAAGGGGCCTGGAAAAGCAGGTCAGGCATGGCATCAGGATGAGTACTATATTCCTACCAGAGACCGTTCGCTCACCGGTGTATGGATAGCCATTGATGATGCAACCATTGATAATGGATGTCTCTGGATCGTGCCGGGCAGGCCTGGATATATGATGCCTAGAGTAAAAAACGATTGTAATGAATATGCCGATGTGGATACCATCGATGTATCGCACTATGCCGATAACCTTGTACCGGTTGAAGTTGAAAAAGGATCCGTTGTATTCTTTAATGGCTATACCTTGCACAGTTCTCGTCGCAATAAAACGACCGACTGTTTCCGTACTGCATTGGTGAATCATTACATGAGTGCGGAGTCCATGTTACCATGGGATCAGGATGGAAAACTGCAACCAACTGAAGACCTTAGAGATGTGGTGATGGTAGCCGGAGAAGATCCTTATGCGTGGAAAGGAACTATTGATGCCAACCAGCCTTATCTACGACCGGAAGTATTAAAGATAAAAACGGATTTGTAAAAGGCTATGCTTGAAAAAGTAAGGACTAATTTGTTAAAAATATTGGTGAGTATATTTACAGGCATTGCCATACTTGTCTACGACGCCAATGCACAAATGTATTCTCCTGCCCAAATTATTGGCAAGTACAAAAACCTTTTTTCATCGCCTCCATCCAAAACACCCGGAAGGGTGGCTGTGGACGGTCCATTGTTAGGCAATGGCTCTGTTGCCGTGGCATTGGCCGGACAACCTGAGCAGCAGGTGTATTATCTGGCCCGTAATGATTTCTGGAGATTCAAATCAGGATATGACGAATCCTTTCCTGCAGTGTTGGGAAAATTGCAGATTGATATCCCTTTATTGAAGTCTGCGCCTTACAAAATAAAGCAGGATTTGTACAATGCCGTCACGATTGCGGATTTTGCCCAAGGCAATGTTTCCGCCATTATTCAATCAGAAGTTGCTGCCACCAAAGATTGGTTGATTATTGGGATAAAGAACAATGGCAAAATTTCGATAGGAGGTAAGGCCACATTGTTGTTAAATCAACTCCGGGAAAACAAATTCCCCGACAGTACCTCTTCAGGGAACGACGAACAGGGCGTGCAATGGATACGACGTGGCTTTTTTAATGACGTAAGTATTCAAAGCCAGGCGGCTGCCGCTTTAAAAATAATTGGAAAGGATTCAAATGAGTTTTGGCTCAGACCAGGAGAGGAAATTAAGATGGTTTGTGTACTGTCAAGCAATTTTAAGGATTCCGATTGTCTTCAATTGGTTCGACAACAGGTTCAGCAAACATCGTTGCAAATGGTTAAAAGAGCCCTCAAAGAGCATCAAGTATGGTGGCACCAATTCTGGAATGAAAGTTTTGTGAGTATTCAAGATTCCATCATTGAACACCAGTACTATAGGTCTCAGTACAATATGGCCTCTTGTAGCCGTGATCCTAAATTCCCACCAGGCATTTTTGGTAGTTGGATAACCCATGAAATTCCTAACTGGAATGGCGACTATCACCTCAATTACAATTATACGGCGCCATTTTACGGTTTGTATTCGTCGAATCATTTACAACAGGCAATGCCTTACTACCAGCCTTTGATCGACTTTGTTCAAAGAGGAAAATATTATTCGACAAAGATTGCGCAAAATCCGGATGGGGTATTATATCCCGTTGGTATCGGCCCATTGGGTATAGAAACCACCCGCAAGAATAAACTCATGAATTATAAGACTGAGGACGAGGGTTTGTTTTTTGGACAAAAAAGCAATGCGGCTTATTGTGCAGTCAACATGTCCATGCACTTTTACAAAACCTATGATACTCTGTTTACGAAACAGATATATCCGTTCATGCGGTCTGTTGCCATCTTCTGGCAGCACTACCTGAAAAAAGAAGGTGACCGTTATATCATTGAAAACGATGCCATCCATGAAGGTACGTTTGGATCGATGAACCCTATTCTTTCACTAGGCTTGGTTCGCCAGGTATTAAAAACAGCCAGTGATATGAGTATACTGTTGAATGTAGATAAACAGTTAAGGGATAACTGGAAAGAGAAGATGGATCATCTTTCCGGATATACACTACAGGTTAGAAACGGAGAGACTATTTTTAGATATACTGAAAAAGGAACGGACTGGTGGCGCGACAATACCTTGGGTATTCAGCATATTTATCCTGCCGGACAAATTGGACTGGAAAGCGACAGCATTCTGCTGCAAGTGGCCAGGAATACTATTAAGGTAATGAACAGGTGGATGGATATAAATGGGTCCAATAGCTTTTTCCCGGCAGCGGTTAGGGTAGGATATAATGCCGATACCATTTTTGCCAAACTGCGCAGTTATAGCTTGCACACTTATCCCAACGGGTTTCAACTAGGTAATCCACATGGTATTGAGAATTGCAGTACCGTGCCCAATACCATCAATGAAATGGTATGTATGTCAAACCAAAATGTATTGCGTGTATTTGCCGTTTGGCCAAAAGAATTGAATGCTGGCTTTTCCAATATCAGGTGCGACGGCGCTTTTTTGGTTTCATCCGAATTAAAAAATAAAGAGGTTAAATACTTGAGGGTAGTAAGTGAAAAAGGATTGGATTGTGTTTTTCAAAATCCATGGGAAGGTAAAGCCTTAATTATTAAAAGTAATAACAGAAAGGCATACAAGCAGAGTGGGGAAAGAATTAAGCTGTCAACATTAAAGGGCGAAATATTACTCATTAAACCAGGGTGATGCGCCTAAATTGGCATCTGGCGGACAAACCATCTGAGAATAAATTACTATGGAGAAAATACTCAAAGAACAGATTGATGCACGATAGTGCTCAAGATATTGAGGTGTTTCCAGTATCTGACAAAGGGAAAAAACTGGATCGCCCTGGAGGTTATGCGCAACGTTTGATTGTGCAATAAAGAGTAGCCAGGTTTGCTAGCGTTCTGATGTAATAAAAATTTAAATCTAATTTATAAACACTATGGAAATTCAATTTTATTGCCCACGCTGGGGAAGCGAAAATTTAAGTTGGGAAGATTTTTGTCAAAAAGCCAGCAATGCCGGTTATGATGGTATTGAAGTTGGTTTTGCTCAAAATGATACAGCTGCAGGATTTATGCAAATATGGAACACCGCTGAAAAATATAAACTAAAGGTCATTATACAACACTACGACACCTGTGATGCTGACTTTTCAAAACATTTTGATCTGTATTGTACCTGGCTCGAAAAAGTAAAGACGCTTCCATGTGTTAAGATTAATTCACAGACCGGAAGAGACTTTTTTAGCGTTGAACAAAATACTGCATTGATAGAAGCTGCTTTGCAGGTAAGCAAGCAAACCGGTGTTCAAATCGTTCATGAAACACACCGTAATAAATTTTCATTTGCCGCCCATATAGCCAAAAATTACTTACATGAAATTCCTGATCTGAAGCTTACACTCGATGCCTCACATTGGGTGTGCGTGGCCGAATCATTTTTAGAAGATCAGGTAGAGGCTTTGGAGCTGGCTATTGAGCGTGCCGAGCATATACATGCAAGAGTAGGTTATCCTTGTGGCCCACAGATTCCGGATCCACGGATGCCCGAATGGCAACATGCGTTAAACATGCATTTAAACTGGTGGGACAAGGTAGTAGAACGCAAAAAAAAGGAACAGTCCGTATTAACAATTACTCCAGAGTTTGGTCCATCTCCATATATGGTTTATCTACCCGGAACCCAAACTCCCCTTTGTGACCAATGGGAGGTGAATGTTTACATGATGGAGCTGTTGAGAGAGCGATACGCTAAGGGCTACAATTCATCGCAAATGGGCGTTCTAGCTAACCAAACTGAAAAAATATAAAATAAAGGATGAAGGCAAAGCAATGCCTTCTTTTCCTGTTATGGATGTTTCCTGTACCCGACGACTCGACGCATGGAAGTAAGAATCCATGAAAATTCGATTTCTAAAAGATATGATAATGAATTCGTTGCATGTGCAGTTGTGTTTTAACTATGAGAAGATTATTGTTTACTCTGCTGGTCTTGAGTACCATCTCCGTTTTAGCAAAAGATAAAACTGGCCGCAAACAAACGACCTATAAAGAATACCATGTGGCGGTGAATGGGAATGACAAAAATGTTGGATCCTTAGCAAAGCCGTTTAAAACCATCAGGGCTGCAGCCAATAAAGCAATGCCCGGCGATGTAATTACCGTACATGCGGGTATTTACCGTGAACGCATTGATCCTCCCCGTGGAGGTTCTTCTGATAAGGAACGTATTACTTATCAGGCGGCTTCTGGCGAAAAGGTTATCATCACCGGTTCAGAACCCGCTAAAGGATGGGAAAAAGTACAGAACGATACATGGAAATTAACCTTGCCAAATTTATTTTTTGGGCAGACAAATCCTTTTGATGAAGAGATTTACGGCAGTTGGTATCAAGGAAAGGGCAAGCCTAATCATACAGGTAGCATTTATTTGAATGAAAATCGCATACGGGAAACATTTTCGCATGATGAGGTTATAAAGCCGGCAGGTAAGCAGCCATTATGGTATGCGGAAGCCGATGGTAACGGAGGTCCTATACTGATGAACTTTGAGTGGATTAGACCTCATGGAGGAGCGCAAATGACTTCTATGCAAGCATCGGTGGAAAATGGCGACCAGGCAATATGTGCATCTGTTCTTGACCGCTGGCCTTTTGGTTATCTTAAGAATGGTTCTATCCTTCATTTTGATGGCGTGGACTTTGGAAATGGAACGGATGTATTGGATTTTCAAGCGGCTACGCTCGCTAAAGGAGGCACTGTTGAAATGCATCTGAAAAATCCAGATGGAGAATTATTAGGTTCAGCATTGGTAACCAACACTGGTGATTGGGAGAAGTTTGCAGTATTCAACCTGAAAATGCTGCGAGAGCTCTCAGGGAAACAAGATGTATGCTTTATCATCAAAGCTCCTGCACTGAAATCTGATGGTAAGACAACAATATGGGCGCAGTTTCCTGGGATAGTTGATCCCAATAAGACAGCGGTGGAAATTTCAGTTCGTTCACAAGTTTTTTACCCCAGTAAAACAGGAATCAATTATATCACTGTGCGTGGTTTTACACTTGAGAATGCCGCCACCAATTGGGCTTCTCCATCAGCAGAACAGCCGGGGCTAATCGGACCGCGTTGGGCAAAGGGCTGGGTAATCGAAAACAACATTATACGCAATTCACGCTGTTCGGGCATATCGCTTGGGCGTCCCACTTTCGGGCATTCTCACCACTACCAAAAACTTCCATCAAAAGTCTATCCCGAACCCAATGGAGGTCAGACTGAGCAACAGCTCATCGACTATTTCGAGAACGCTTCCTGGACAAAAGAGGAGGCAGGGTTTCATATCATACGCAATAATCAGATTTATGATTGTGGTCAGGCAGGTATTGTTGGTTGTAGTGGAGGCGCATTCAGTCTTATTGAGGGTAATGATATACATGATATTTGCCTCGGAGAGACGTTCGATGGCGCTGAAATGGCAGGAATCAAGCTTCATTTCGCTATTGATGCTGTTTTGAGAAATAATCATATTTACAATACTATCCGAGGGCTTTGGTTGGATTGGGGATCACAAGGAGCACAAATAATTGGAAATGTTTTTCATGACAATAATGCTGCAGAGGATGTATTCATTGAAGTGTGTCACGGCCCAATACTTTTTGCAAACAATATTTTACTTTCTCAACATCCGGTTAATTTAGGAGCTCAAGGCATCGCAATGGTTCATAATTTTATCAATGGTACTATTTCAGGCGGAATGGATCGTTGTGCCGGAGGACGATACTCATTTTTATACCAACCTCATACAACTATTTCTGTAGGAAAATCAGCTAACTCAGGTGGTGACTGGCAGTGGTACAACAACATCCTGACTGGTAAAGCCGCCTTAGGTAAATGGGATGAACCTAAGTTACCAGTAAAATATGCCGGTAATGTTTTTACTAAAGGAGCAAAAGATTTGGCAAATGATCCTACTGCCTTGATTTATCCTGATTTCGATACAAACGTTCGGATTGTTCAAAAAACGGAAGGTTGGTATTTGTCGTTGAAAGTTTCGTCCGATTGGAAAAAGGAAACAAAACGTAAGCTAGTAACAACTGAAAGTTTAGGAAAGGCAGCTATTCCAAACCAAGGTTTTACTAATCCAGATGGTTCTCCAATTGCAATTGACTATGATTATTTCGGTAACAAACGCAATCCTGAAAACCCTTTTCCTGGTCCGTTCGAATTGTCAGGTGATAGTAACCAGGAGATTAAGGTTTGGCCGAAGAAGTCCTAAGGCGAAATAATTATTTGAAAATACAGATGGTTCATCATTAAAAATCGATACCGATTATTTGGGCAACAAGCGCAAACGGCCAATCCTTCGCCCGGTGTTTTTGAAATAATGAACAACGGGAAGAAAAAATAAAGGTGTGGTAAAACCTAGTGGTTAGTAAAAAATGCAGTGCTTTTTTCGAGTAATGGGTTTATATGATTGAACAAAAAAATAACTAATTAATCAACTTAAAGCTTTTAGTATTATCGCCAAGTATGAAGAGAATTTTAACCTTATTACTTGCTTTTAGCAGCTTTTCTGCATTAGCAAAAGAATACCATGTGTCAGTAAATGGAAACGACAAGAATGATGGCTCTCTAGCCAAACCGTTTAAAACCATTATGGCGGCCGCAAATGCAGCATTGCCGGGAGATGTGATTACCGTTCATGAAGGTATTTACCGTGAACAGATTACGCCACCCCGTGGTGGTAATTCCGATAAGGAGCGAATCGTTTATCAGGCGGCAAAAGGTGAGAACGTGACGATAAAAGGGTCAGAAATCATCAAAGGTTGGAAGCAAACAGGAGCCGATACCTGGATGGTGAAAATACCGAATCAGTTTTTCGGAAAATTCAATCCGTTTAAAGAATACATCCACGGCGATTGGTTTTGGCCCACACCTAAAGAAAGAAAATACCTGAGAGGCGCTGTGTATCTGAATGGTGATTGGTTAATGGAAGCCGCGAAAAAGGAAGAAGTATTAGGCGCATTTGATGGGAAAAATCCGCTTTGGTATGCATCTGCTGATGCTGATACTACTACTATTTGGGCGCAGTTTAAAAACGTGGATCCCAATAAGGAATTGGTGGAAGTCAATGCACGTGAAACGGTTTTTTATCCTAATAAACCCTTCATGAATTTTATAACCGTGCGAGGTTTTACCTTGGAACAAGCTGCCACGAATTGGGCGCCGCCTACAGCGGAGCAACAGGGACTTATTGGGACGAATTGGAGTCGTGGTTGGGTGATTGAAAACAATACTATTCAGTATTCCAAATGTTCAGGGGTTGCACTGGGTAAATATGGCGACGAACACGATAACAATCAAACTGAATCGGCCGAAGGATATGTGGGTACGATCAAAAGAGCATTGGCTTTCGGTTGGAACAAAGGAACTATTGGGGGGCACATTGTTCGTAACAATACGATAGCCTACTGTGAGCAAACTGGTATCGTAGGCAGTATGGGTTGTGCTTTCAGCATTGTGCAGGGTAATACTATTCATGATATTCATATACGTCGCCAATTTACCGGTGCCGAAATGGCCGGTATCAAGTTTCATGGCGCTGTGGATGTGCAGATCATGAATAACCAGATTTATCGGTCTGAGAAAGGGATATGGCTCGATTGGATGGCACAGGGAACACAAGTAAAAAACAACCTGTTGTATGAAAACGATCTGGATATGTTTATCGAAGTGAACCATGGTCCTACGTTAGTAACTAATAACTTGCTGCTTTCTAAGCTGAGCTTGCTGATGAATACCAATGGGGCCGCTTTCGCACATAATATATTTGGAGGAGCTTTTAGCGTCTATGGTTATGATGCCCGTTTAACGCCTTACCTAAAGCCTCATTCCACTTTTATGAATGCGCTGCATGATAACCCGGGCGGCGATATGCAATTCATGAACAACTTGTTTGTAATGAAGGCTAATGCAAAGCGCTATGATAATGCTCTGCTTCCGGTGACCATGCAGGGGAATGTGTACACAAAGGGTACAAACCAGGGCCCTCCAGTTGACTTTTATAAATGGGGAACGGGTCTTAATGATTCTTTGAAAGTGCTGTGCAAGGACAAAAAGGTTAACGGCGAGTTGGATAAACAGGATTTTGACGCAGACGCAAAACTCATCAAAGAAAAAGATGGAGTTTACCTTGAAATCAACCTCGATAAAAACTGGCTAGCAGAACAAAAAAGAAAACTAGTGACAACTGAAACGTTGCAACCTGCCATCATCCCTAATTTGCCATTTGAAAATACCGATGGTTCAGCTCTAAAAATTGATACGGATTATTTTGGCAACAAACGTAATACTGAAAACCCTTCGCCCGGCGCTTTTGAAATAAAGAATACTGGCAAACAAAAAATAAAGGTGTGGTAAAACTTATGATCATTGTCAAATTGCGAAATGCTCAGCTTTTGACAAATCAATTTAATCCAATGCACAAAAATGAAAACTTTACTTTCATTATTATCAGGCAGATATAAAGGCAATTCAAGGAAGTTTGCCCAATGCATCTTTCCGGCCATGCTGTTGATGGCCGCTCTTCAAGCTTCCGCTCAAACCTATATTAAATCACCAATCCCAGTACCAGCGCCGCCCTCTAATTTACTGCCCGGAAAAAAGGCACCTGCGGTTACAGATATCTGGGTGGTGTTTAAAACCCATTGCGACCTTGGTTATACTATGTCGGCAAGTGCAGTATTTAAGAAGTATCGTGAAGATATGATGGATAACGCCATCCGCTTGATAGAAGCTGATAAGAAAAAACCGGTTGATGAAAGGTTTAAATGGACCATTGCCGGATGGCCGATGAAAGTGGATATCCTTGGTCCTTTACAAACACCTGAGCGAAAACTGAAAGTGGAGCAGGCACTAAGGGAAGGTGCAATAAGTGTGCATGCTTTGCCGGCCACTATAGAATCAGATGTAATGGAATTGGAAGACTATGTACGCGGCTTGGAATTTTCCTCTCAAATTGCCCGTGAATATGGTCATAAGTTGCCCATTGCTGCGAAGATGACAGATGTACCTGCCCATAGCTGGTTGCTTCCCACTTTGTTACATCATGCGGGTATAAAATTTATACAAATTGGTTGTAATTATACTGTGCAGCCAATGTCGCTTCCTCAACTTTTTTGGTGGGAAGGACCCGATGGTTCAAAGGTGCTTTGCAATTACACTCCGCATTATGGTTCGGGTGTAAAACCTCCTGAGAACTGGCCTTCAAAAAATTATTTGGCCGTAATTATGACACATGACAATGAAGGCCCGCCTCCATCTAACGAGATTGAAGCAGTTCAAAAACAAGTAGCAGACATGAAAGGCGTTCGCTTGCATTTGGCCGATTTGGAAGAATACGCAAAAGCTTTATTGATTGAAAATCCGCAAGTGCCAACTATTCGTGGCGATATGGTTGACCCATGGATACACGGTGTAATGGCCATGCCTCAGGAATCAAAAACAGCCAGAAACATTCGTCCACTTGAACCGGCATTAGATGTATTGAATACGCAACTGAAAGCATGGGGGATTGCAACTTCTTCTGCAGCGCCGTCATTGGCAAAGGCTTATGAAAACAGCATGCTCTTTAGTGAACATACATTTGGTGCCTGGGCACCAGGAACCGGATTTTTTTCAAAAGATGGAAAGACGGAAGTGCCAGTAGCAGATCGATATAAATACAATGATGATTTCATCAAAGCAAGGAAAGAGGGCTTTTACGAAAAATTTGAATCCAGTTTTAAAGATAAGGCCCGGTACATCAACATTACAGACAGCATTATTGGAACAAACTTCAATGCACGCATGAGCCTTCTGGCCAAAAACGTAAAAGCTAGTGCTGGCGATTTACTGGTGTATAATCCTTTGCCATGGATGCGAAGCGGAGTAGTGGATTTTAATGGTGAAAAAATAGTAGCCGAAAATATTCCGGCAAATGGATACAAAGTAATCAAGAACACTGCAACAACCTTTACTTCAACAAGTGATAATACGGCGATCCTCAATACAAAATTCTATATAGCAAAGTTTGATAAGAAGAAAGGCGGAATCATTTCATTAATTGAAAAAGCAACCGGCAAAGAATTGGTGGATCAACATTCCAATTACGTGTTGGGTCAATTTCTGCATGAACGCTTCAGCTATGCACAAACTGAGGATTATCACAACAGAAATTATGTGATGAACAATCCATTAGCCGGTCTTAAACCGAATTTGCCTAAAGATATTTCCTATTTGGCCACAAGGCTTACAGATTGGAAAATGAAAACAGAACACTCACCCGTTGCCGATAAGGTTACATTGGTTACGGTGAACGCTAATCCTGTAGCTCAATCAGTTTCCATCGAATTCACCTTCCCGAAAGCATTTTCTTATGTGGATGTGGAATGGAAAATAAATAATAAAATACCCAATACGGTTCCGGAGGGAGGCTGGTTATGTTTTCCTTTAAATGTTGATCAGCCTAAGTATTTAGTGGGCCGTTTGGGTGGTGCTATGGATTTAGCGAAGGATCAGATTGTTGGAGGCAACAGATATCTATATGGTGTACAAACAGGAGCATCTCTAATTGGATCCGATCAATCAGGTGTTGGTATTTGTGCCATTGATGCACCTTTGCTCAGTTTTGGCCAGCCGGGACTCTGGAAATACGATTATGATTATTTCCCTAAACAGCCTTCTGTATTTGTGAACTTGTACAACAATATGTGGAATACCAATTTCCCTTACTGGACTGAAGGATCATGGAGCGAACGTGTTCGCATATGGAGTGTCAAACAAGGAGAAAAGCCTTCAGAAAACCTGGCTGTACAATCATGGGAAGCCAGACTGCCTCTTATGGCCATGGCTGTTGCTGGAAATGGGAAAAAGCTTCCTGCCGAGCAAACAGGTATTTCTGTATCGCGTAAAGGAGTCTTGATTACTGCTTATGGTAATGATCCTGATGGTAATTATGGAACCTTGTTGCGCTTATGGGAGCAGGCCGGGAAATCTGGGGAGGTTACGGTTTCGTTGCCTGGGCATCTGCATTTCACTAAAGCTATACCAGTAAACCTTAGGGGAGAGGTAAGTGGAAAGGCAATACCTGTCAAAAACGAAAAAATTATTTGTGAGATTAAGGAGTTCGGGCCTGTAAGTTTTATCCTGGAATAAGAGCAATAAATAATTCATGAAAAAAGAATATCGTTTAATAGTGAAACTTTGCCATTCATTACTATTTATTACTGCTTGCCTCACTTCGTCAGTCGTTTTTTCGCAAAATCCGATTGTGCCACCAGGTGTTTATATTGCCGACCCGGAAGCACATGTAGGAAAAGATGGCCATTTGTATGTATATGGTTCCTTGGATGAATCAAATGGATACTGGTGCTCGCACCGTCATTTCATATTGTCTAGCCTCGATTTGAAAACCTGGAACATCGAAACGAATGCATTTAGTTCTAAAGGGAAAAATGATGAGGTTCCCTATACTAATGAACTTTTATTTGCGCCCGATTGTGTTACTAAAGGCGATTCATCATATCTGTATTATTGTATGCCCAGTGGAACCTTCACCGAGGGAGTAGCTGCCGCTTCGTCGCCGCTTGGTCCATTTGAAAACGGCACTCATTTAAAAGGCGTCTATCAAATTGATCCGGCTGTACTGCTTGATGATGATGGTCAGGCTTATTTCTATTGGGGGCAAACAGCGCCCAAAGTGGCAAAGCTAAAACCCAATATGCGGGAGATTGATACAACAACAATCACTAATTGCCTGGCCGGAAATTATGAAGATAATTATTTCAATGAGGGGGCATCCATCCGAAAAATAGGCAAGTTGTATTACCTCATTTACGCTTACGGTGGCCGACATAATACGCGTTACCAGTGCACATCCTTGGCCTATGCAACCAGTACTTCACCCATGGGGCCGTTTCAATTTCGGGGTGTAATCATCGATAATTATGGTTCAAATCCGGTGATTGAAAACAACCACGGATCTATACAAAAGTTTAACGGTCAATGGTATGTTTTTTATCATCGTCCATCAGCAGGCTTAAAGCAATTTAGGAAAGCATGTATAGAGCCTATAAAAATTGAAAAGGATGGTAGTATCCGGGAAGTGGAAATGTCTTCACAGGGAGCGTCAGGGCCCTTGCCTGCCAATATGCAAATTCAAGCTGAATGGGCCTGCCAAATGAGTGGCAACGTCCGATCACAAGATTTTCAATCTGATAATCTCTGGTTTGGGAAACTGGCAAACTTGAAAAACGGAGACACAGCGGTATACAAGTATATTCAATTTGGCAAGGCTACGAAAAATTTCGTTTGCAAAACATTGGGAGGGCATGGCAACGGAAGCGTGCAAGTATGGGTGAACGATGGGCGGAAAAAAAGAATGGTAGCCGATTGTGAAATAAAAGCATACAATAAAGAAGATTCATACCAAATTGTTAGTGCGACACTGAATGAGTCTGTAGAAGGCAAACAGGCTGTAACGCTTTTGTTTAAAGGGTTTTCAGAAATGCCTTTGGATTTTGATTGGTTTTATTTTTATTGATGGTTCGTTGGTAATAAAAAACTATTGTTTAAAGCTAAAATGTAATTGTAATGACAAGAAAAAAAACTACAGTACTTTTTTTTATGGTACTCTTCAGTTTAGCGGCAAAGGCGCAACCGTCGAGTGAAAAAAAGACTATCAATTCAAAAGTGACGGATATATGGGTGGTTTTTAAAACACATTTTGATCTCGGGTTTACAGATCTCCCCGAAAATGTATTTAAGCGGTACCGGGAAGAAATGATGGACAATGCATTAACCGTAATAGAGAAGAGCCAAACGCAACCAAAAGAAAAGCGTTTTTCCTGGACAGTTTCAGGCTGGCCCCTGCAGGCGCAAATACTTGGCCCGTTACAAACACCGGAACGAAAAGCAAGAATTGAAAAAGCAATAAAGGAAGGAACACTTGTTGCTCATGGCCTTCCTTTTACCACACATACAGAGTCGTTGGATTATGAAGATTTGGTGAGGGGCTTGGGTTTTTCTTCAGCGGTTGCAAGGAAATATGGGCTTCCGTTGCCTATCAGTGCAAAAATGACGGATGTGCCAAGTCATTCCTGGATCTTGCCTACCTTGCTGAAAAATGCGGGCATTCAATTTTTACAATTAGGCTGTAATCCTGCCAGTCAGTATCCTCGTTTTCCCGAGCTGTTCTGGTGGGAAGGAGCCGATGGGTCAAAAGTATTATGCAACTATACCCCACTTTATGGTTCTGACATCAGGCCAACGCCTAACTGGCCTTGTAAGAACTACCTGGCCATGCAAATGACAGGTGATAATCACGGGCCGCCAAACTCAAAGGAAATTGATAAGCTGCTTGTTTATGCTGCCAAAGAATTACCCGGAGTGAAAATCCACTTTGGTACACTGGATGATTTTGCCAAAGCCGTACTTGCCGAAAAGCCTGATCTGCCAACCGTAAAAGGTGATTGTCCCGATACCTGGATTCATGGCCTGCAATCGAATCCTCAGGAAACAAAAATTGCTAGAAATATACGCCCCTTGGAGCCAGCTCTTGATGTCTTGCATACGCAACTGAAATCTTGGGGCCTCTCGGTTGTACCTGTTGCTGCAAAGCTGAACAAAGCGTATGAACAAAGTCTTTTATATGCCGAACATACCTGGGGGATGAATGCGGAATACGGCCCTCGTTATGCTTATGGTGATGCATGGAAGAAATGGATGGATGAAGCAGCGGCAGAACCGGTTCCCGAAGACGGCAACTACGCCTCGCTGATAAATAGCAATCACAAAAATACCACAATCGGAAGTAAACGAAAATGGCTTCGTTCATACGATGATAAACGTCAATACATTCTTAATGCCAATGACATTGTAAGCACAGAACTTAAAACTGAACTTGATTTATTGGCGGCATCGGTTAATAAGCAAGGAAAACGTGTGGTGGTATATAATCCTTTGCCATGGAAACGATCGGGGATGATTGAAAACCCATGGGAAAAAGGAAAATACTTCTATGTGAAAGATGTGGCTGCTTCTGGTTACAGCACGTTCTCAATGAATGAATTAAATGAAGGTGCCGTTACCAGGGATGAAGCAACAACCTTTAGTACTCCTTATTTCAAAGTGGTTTTTGATTTGAAAAAAGGAGGAATCGCCTCTTTAATTGAAAAATCAACCGGTCGTGAGTTGGTAGATCAATCATCGAAGTATGTTGTTGGGCAGTTTTTGCACGAACGTTTTAGCGCTAATGAAGTGGATAAATGGTTTAATGCCTACAGTCGTATCAAAGATGGTTGGGGTTTAAATGATCTTGGAAAACCTGGAATGCCTAAAGAAATTCCTTATTTAACCTATACACCAAATGCATGGAAAATAAACGTTATGCATGCTGCTGTTGCAGACATTGCCACATTAACAGCGGTATCAACAGATGGTTATGCAAAGGGGTATACCTTAACGTTTACCTTCCCTCACAACGCTGCTTATGTAGATGTTAAGTGGGCAGTAGACTCAAAAACTCCCGAAAAACAAGCTGAAGGAGGATGGTTATGTTTTCCATTCAGTGTGGAGAAACCGAAGTTTACTGTTGGTCGTTTAGGTGGTCCAATCGATCCTGCAAAGGATATTGTACCAGGCGCCAACAGACACCTTATGGCAGTAACTACTGGGGCGGCAATTACCCAGGCTAATAAATCGGGTGTAGCATTAGCCTCTGCCGATGCTCCTCTGTTAAGCTTTGGTGAACCGGGGCTTTGGAAATATTCCATGGATTATGTACCAACGACTCCATCTGTATTTGTAAACCTTTACAATAATATGTGGAATACCAATTTCGCTTTATGGCAGGAGGGTTCATGGAGCGAAAGCGTGCGTATCTGGCCGGTTGACAAAGGTACGCAGACAGTTGCCAACCTGTCTCAATATGGATGGGAAACACGTTTGCCATTGTTAACCGGTGTGGCGGATGGTCAGACTGGAAAATTACCTGCCACTAAAACAGGCATCTCTGTTTCAAGGGCCGGCATTTTAATAACTGCATTTGGTGAAAATCCTGATGGTAATGGCACTGTGTTACGTTTGTGGGAGCAGGCTGGCAACAACAGCTCGTGCAAGGTTACCCTTTCTGAGAATCATTCCTTTAAAACAGCCCGCTTTTGTAATCTGCGAGGGGAGTTTCTGTCGAAAGAATTTAAAATTAATAATACCATTGATGTACCTATTAACGCTTATGAACCGGTAAGTATCCTTTTGAACTAGTTTCTTGAATGACCATTCTTCAAGCTAATAAATGGGAAGCCTTGGAGATGGAATTAAAGTACAGTAGAGACAGGAAATTTCGCTGGGCCGTTTGTGAAAGAAACGAAAAAAGGTTAGTAAATCAGTTTTACTAACCTTTTTTATATAGTACAAAAAAGTCTGTATTCTTTTCAGAAGTATATTGTTAGGCAACTTGCATTTTTTTGGTATTCTCTGTTTCAGGCATTCTGTACTGATTCAAAAAGTCGCGTGGAGATAACCCCTTTGATTCTTTAAAATGTTTGTTGAAGTTAGAAATGTTGTTGTATCCGCTGTTATAACAACATTCGGTAATATTATGGCCCCCTTTAAGCAATAGTTTTGCAGCATAACTAATTCTTACTTCCTTTACAAAATCAATTAATGTACGATTGGTTTTGGCCTTGAAAAAGCGACAAAAGGCTGCTGGCGACATGGGGATAAGATCTGCAACCTCTTGCAGTGAAATATCTTTCTTAAAGTTTCTGAAGATATAATCATATACTTTATTTATTTTTTGTGCTTCGCTTGAACTTTCAATGCTATTGAAATAAGGAGAAGATAATACCTGGCTCGTGTCAGATTGCGCCAGGATGTCAAGTAACCTCAACATCAATGCAACCCTTGCCATTCCTGTTTCAACGAGCATTTCCCTCATTACCTTTTTGGCTTTTTTTATTGTTGATCCGGTAAATAAAATCCCTTTTGAAGCTTTACAGAACAACTCTGATAATTGTTTAGCCTCCGGTTTTTCTAATAATTGTTTGCCCAAAAAATCAGGAAAAAAACGGATGACAGTTCTCTGCGGAGGACTCATTGGATCTGGTTGTTTATCACATTGCCAGCAATGGGGTAGGTTGCTGCCTAGTATCACCAGTTCTGTTCCTTCAAAGTTCTGAATATGATCGCCAATAAAACGTTTGCCACTACAGTTTTCAAGTAAGGTAATCTCAAAGTTTGCATGGGACTTTAAGGTATGATGTTTTTTTATTTCAAATGGTTCAGCACTGATCGAAAAAGATTGGTCAACTGGGAATGTGTAGTTTTCGTAGATGCATTGCATAAATAGATATATGTGTTTTGGTTTTGATCTAAAGTAAATAAACTTTTTGTAAAAACGACACTAACCAATTTTAAAAAAAATACTAAATAATGTTAAAATAAGAGTGGTTTATGATGCTCTTAAATTATTAACGAGTTGAGAAAAATCGTATAGAGCTCTTTAAGAGGAGCATGAAGCTCCTCTTTTTTGGACGAATAAAACGGAGTTAAACTGATTGCAACAAAAAAAACAGGCCATCGCTTTTGATGTCCCGTTTTTTTGTAAAACTTTTCAAGATACATTTTATGCTTTTTCTCAAGCAACTTTATACTGATTCAAAAAGTCGCGTGGCGATAGTCCTTTTGATTCTTTGAAATGTTTATTGAAATTGGAAATGTTGTTATACCCGCTGTGGAAGCTTGCTTCTGTAACATTATGCTTGCCTTCGAGCAACAGTTTTGCGGCATGGCTGATCCGCACTTCTTTTATAAAGTCGATAAGGGTACGGTTGGTTTTTGCTTTAAAAAAACGGCAGAATGCTGATGGTGTCATGGGAAGTAAGTCTGCTATCTCCTGCAATGAAATCTCTTTTTTAAAATTTTGGAAGATATACTCAAATACTTTATTGATTTTTTTTGCCTCTTCCGAAGATTCCACACTATTGAAATAAGGCGAAGACAATAATTGGTAGCTATTGGATTGGGAGAGTAAATCCAACAAACGCAGCATTAATATTGCTCTTGACATCCCTGTTTCTAATAGCATGGTGCGCATGATCATTTTTGCTTTTTCTACAACAGGGCCTGTAAATAAAATTCCTTTTGAAGCTTTGGAAAATAGTTCATTCAATTGTTTAGCTTCCGGCATTTCCAATAATTGCTTGCCCATAAAATCGGGAAAAAAGTGGATGACTATAGATTGAGGGGCTACCATGGGTTCCAGCTCCTGGTAAAAATGCCAGCAATGCGGCAAATAGCTGCCCAGCAATACAAGCTCCGTTCCTTCAAAATCATCAATATGATCTCCTATGAAGCGCTTGCCTTTACAATTTTCGAATAAGACAATTTCAAAGTTTAAGTGTGACTTTAATATGTTGTTTTTCTTCATTTCTACCAGATCTGTTCTGATCGTAAAGGATTGATCGGGAGGAAAGCTAAAGTTTTCGTAAAAGTACTTCATGGTCGAAAGGTTTAGTAAACAAAACTAACAGCTGATTTCAATTTTGCAACTGCAGTGATAAAATAAATGCCTTTAAGCAGGTGTCATGTTGATAGCTTTCGTGTTAGAGTCATAACACACACACACACACATGCAAAATATTTCTAGAGCACTGATTAATTAAATAGAAAAGTGACCATCGTTTGTAATGATTAAAAAAAAATAAAAAAGCGGCCATTGTAACTCTCGAAATCTATATCAGCTAAAATAACATCAAGAGTTGGCAATTAATAGGATGTTAAAGGCTTTTATATGAACGAATATTGTGTGTAGAAGTTGCTTCAATCAACATTATATCCTTGATCGTAAGTTCTAATCATCATAAAAGTATCTCTACACAAAGAATTAATTATGAAGAAATCTAAGCTTGCTGTAAAATGCATTTTACCAGTCCTGCTCTTGACAGTATCATTACAGGCTTCGTCGCAAGCCTGGCCTAAATCTCCGATACCAGTACCTTCAGCGCCTTCTAGTTTACTGCCAGGAAAAAAAGCACCTGCAGTAACCGATATATGGGTGGTATTTAAAACCCATTGCGATCTGGGTTTTACCATGTCGGCAAGTGAAGTATTTAAGAAATATCGAGAAGACATGATGGACAACGCCATCCGGATGATTGAGGCCGACCGGTTAAAGCCAGCAGAGGAACGGTTTAAATGGACCATTGCGGGCTGGCCGATGGCGGGAGCGATATTAGGTCCTCTGCAAACGCCTGAGCGACGCGCTAAAATAGAACAGGCCCTCCGCGAAGGTTCTATCGCGGTGCATGGTTTACCTTGTACAATGGAGTCCGATGCTTTTGAGTTGGAAGATTACGTGCGGGGACTGAACTTTTCTTCCAGTTTAGCACGCCAATACGGGCAACCCTTGCCCATAGCAGCGAAAATGACTGATGTGCCGGCACATAGTTGGTTATTACCAACCCTTTTAAATAATGCGGGCATTAAATTCCTGCAAATTGGAGCCAATTACTCTGACCGTCCTGTATTGTTACCTCAATTGTTCTGGTGGGTAGGGCCCGATGGGTCACGAATCCTTTGCAATTATACTGCTCAATATGGGTCTGATATTACTCCGCCTCGTAACTGGCCATCCAAAAACTACCTGGCAGTTATGATGACCCATGACAATGAAGGCCCGCCCTCTCCCAAAGAGGTGGACGCCGTAATAGCAAAGGTTGACAGCATGAAAGGAGTAAAGCTGCATTTGGCTACCCTGGATGAATTTGCTAAGGCATTACTGGCCGAAAACCCCGACCTTCCGGTGATCAGGGGCGATATGGTGGACCCCTGGATACACGGCGTGATGTCTATGCCTGTCGAAACCAAAATAGCCCGGAACATTCGGCCGTTGCAATCTGCAGTAGATGTATTAAACACGCAGCTGCAGTCGTGGGGTATACATACTAGTCCGCTAGCCCCCTCTTTAGCCCAGTCATACGAAAATAGTCTGCTCTATGGAGAGCATACCTGGGGCGGTAATACGCCAGGCTGGGGCTTCTTTTCGATGGATGGAAAAAACAGAGACACCGAAAGGTACCTGTATGGGGATGCATTCTTGGATGCCCGAAAAAATGGCTATTACCAGAAATTTGAAGCCAGCTTTGAAGACCATAAACGATACATCAAAATATCCGACAGCATTGTAACCGGGGCATTGTCAGACCGCCTAAGTGTCCTTGCCCAATCAGTAAAATCGATTGCCGGGGAGGTGGTTGTGTACAATCCATTGCCTTGGCCACGTTCAGGAATGGTAGTGATAGACGGCCGGCAAGTAATGGCTGATAATGTGCCGGCAAGTGGCTATAAGACGATTTCCCTGCATCAGCCTGCAGCTGTTTCCAGAGTGGATGCCAATACAAACACACTGCAAACGCGCTACTTCAAAGTGCAGTTTGATTTGAAACGCGGGGGGATTGCCTCTCTTATAGAGAAGTCAACCGGAAGGGATTGGGTAGATCAGCATCAACCTTATGCACTAGGTCAATATGTTCACGAGCAGTTCAGCCATGCTCAGACCGTGGATTATTACAATCGCTTTTGCACAAAGAACAATGCGGCCAATGGCACCTATAAACCCAATATGCCTGACAATGTTCCTTATTCTATCAGTAGTGCTGATAATTGGACGCTCATGCATGCTCGATCATCGGTAGCCGATGTGGTCACACTCACTTCTACAAGTTTGCCTGCCGTTGCGCAATCGATATCGATCAAATTTACTTTTCCGGCAGAGCAACCTTATGCCGAGGTGGAATGGAAGATAACGGGTAAAAAGCCCAGCACATTACCTGAGGGTGGCTGGCTTAGTTTTCCATTTAATGTAGCCAATCCTCAATACCTGGCAGGTCGTATTGGTGGCACTATGAACTTGGCTACCGACCAGATTACCGGCGGCAACAGGTACCTGTACGGCATAAATACAGGTACGGCTATCACTGCTCGGGATCACACAGGTATGGGGCTTTGCGCTATCGATGCTCCTTTGCTTAGTTTCGGTGAGCCGGGTCTTTGGAAATACGATTATGATTATTTTCCAAAAAAACCAACAGTATTTGTGAACCTGTACAACAATATGTGGAATTGCAATTATCCTTTCTGGACAGAAGGGGCATGGAGCGAGAGAGTGCGCATTTGGGGCATAAAGCCGGACGAAAAATCTGCTGAAAACCTGGCTGTGAAATCATGGGAAGCAAGAGTACCACTTATGGCCATTGCTGCAACCGGACAGGGAACAAAGCTACCATCACAACAATCAGGTATTTCCGTTTCTCGCAAAGGTGTACTGCTTACGGCATTTGGTACCGATCCCGATGGAAATAAGGGAACCTTGCTGCGCTTATGGGAGCAGGCAGGAAAATCGGGTGAGGTTACGATTTCCTTGCCCGGATATCAGTATTTCACTAAAGCTACACCGGTAAACCTTAGAGGTGAAGTAAGTGGAAAGACAATACCTGTCAAAAACGAAAAATTTATTTGTGAGATTAAGGAGTTCGGGCCTGCAAGTTTTATTCTGGAATGATTGCGACTGTTTAAGGATATTACTTGAACGAGTATTGTATGCGTTTACTTTAACAATTTGGGTTACCAACTTTATAAAATTTAGTTATGAAATACTTTCTTTTGGGATTAATTACATATGGATTGCTCATAAGTTATGATGGTTATGGGCAAGAGAAAAAGTCGACCTCCATGCTTGCTTCTGCTACTGATGACGCAAAAAAAGAATGGAATTATTTGGCCAAATCAACTACGGTGATTGGCATGCCGTTTCAGTCAGATGTGACGCAGGTTACGTTTGACGGCGCTTTATTTACCAGGTATGCTGAGTTGTGCTTTTTTTGGGGCAAGAATAACAATCCCGTTTTCGCAAGGCAAAAAACCTTTTTCGATGGTTGGATACCCATTGTGGAATACAGCTGGGAAGACGCAGGATTGAAATATGAACTGGAATATTTTGCTGATTATATTGATGAAGATGTAGCATCACCTGTTGTTAATTTTTCAAAGATTAAAGTCACCAATGTTGCGGCTCATGCTGCAACCGCAATGCTAAAGGCCGCGTTGAGGCATAATGGGGGAGATTACCGATATGAGAGCGATCCTTATTCCTACAACGAGCCATTTTCTCCAGATTGGAATTATGAAATGACTTCAAATGCTGTAATTCGAAACAACTATTTCATCTATGGTTTTGAACAGGGTGCAAGCAGGCAATCAGTTCCAGGTGTAATTTATAAAAAAGCTTTTTCAGGCAGGCAATACCATATTACTAAAAGAGCTGAATGTTGCTTGGCTGTAAATGAAAAGTTGTTGCAGCCGGGGCAAACGGTTGAATGGGTATTTAAAATGCCACAGGTGCCGGTAGCCACTGCACAAACGGCTTTATTAAAAAAGATTAATCAGGCATCTTACAGTCTTCACAAGGCAAAAACTATTCGCTATTGGCAAGATTTGATGCAAAATGCCAGTCAGTTTAAGATACCGGAAGCCAGGGTGGAAAATGCTTATAAGGCGGGTGTTGTACACACTTTGTTGGCTACAAGAAACAGACAAGGGAAAAAATATCAGACAGATGGATTGCCTTACTCGGATTTTTTCTTGACTTCAGTACCAGAGATGACTCTGCTGTATTTGTCGGCCGGTATGCCACAGATACTAGAGGAATCCATCATTCCTGATGCTTTAAAGCAACAGCAGGAAAATGGGTTATACTTTGATCGTGCTGTTGCGCACGGAAAAATTATTCCGGCCACGCAGGGTCATATTTTGTACTCCATCGCAATGACAGCCCTTTATACCCGGGATGCCGCTTTTGCCCAATCAATCTTTCCAAGTATAGCCAAAGGCATTGAATTTCTGCAAACTTCCATTGATAGTAGTCGATATGGGTTGTTGCCTCCGTGTTATGCGTATGACGCTGAAATGATAACAGGGCATTATAGTGGTCAAAACTTCTTTGCGTTGATGGGACTAAGGAGTTGTATTGGGGTAGCTCGATTACTGAACAAAAAAGAGGATGAGATCAGGTGGACAACCTTGGCAAATAAGTACGAACAGAATATCTTAAAAGCCATTGATGCTTCTGCTAAAGATGGATATGTGCCAACAGGTTTGTACAATTACCTTACCGGGCAAAAAGCGCGCGAGGGATTTGATGAGTGTATGACGGATGCCGATTGGGAGAACATGATCTTAGCATACCCTACCGAAATTTTGGCACCGACAGATAGTCGGGTGACCGCAACATTGAAACGGATTAGAAAAGATTATGCTGAAGGTATCATGACTTACCGCCATGGAATGTATCTGCATCAATACATTACTTCCAACATGATACAGCAATACTTGGCTCAGGGTGATGGATTTACGGCTTTAAAGGATTTTTATCACCAGTTATTGCATAGTGGTTCTACGATGGAATGTTTTGAGAACCTGGTTAAGCCCTGGACCGATCGTCAGGTGGCCCAGGATTGCCCACCCCCTCATGCATGGGGAGGCAGCAAGCAGGCCCTTACCGTAAGAAATTTGCTTTTGATGGAAATAGGCGGGAAAAACGGGATGGAGTCAAAGAATCGGGAATTGTGGCTTTTTAATTGCCTGTCTCCTGAATGGGTGGGCATCGGTAAAAAGGTGGAAATGAAAAACGCCATTACCGAATTTGGTAAGATCACTGCAAGTTTTTCGGCAAATGCCCAGGGTGCGAATTATTCTTTTAGTAATCAGTTTCACACCCAGCCTGCTTATTATCGGATACGTATTCCGTATTTTAAAAAACTGATCCGATTTTCATCAGATGCCAGTTGGCAGAAAAGAGAAGCTGATTGCATATTACTAAGTACGGATGCTACTAAATTGTCGGTGGTGTGGAATGATGATATAAGCGCTCATCTACACACAGTTGAAAATGTGCTCATGGACTACAGAGGGGCAAACAAATTTAAAGGTGTTGAGAACGGGAAAGCAATCATTGAAGCCGGGAAACCATTTCTGTTGCCTGGTGAAAAATCCAATGAGGTAAGACCGCTCAGCTTTGAGTTAATTAAGAACACCTTTTTGTACGAATACAACAGATTGGCAAAAGAAAAGGCAGCCAAAGGAGAATTATTGCAAACAGTTGCGCCTCCCCTTATGCTGAATGCTTCACAACGTAAACAATTATTTGAGTCTGAATTTAAAACCGAAAAAAAAGAGCTTGCCAATGAATAAGTATTTATTAGCGATAGATATTGGCGATACCTGGATTAAGGCTGTGACTGCGCCTGTTGAAACATTTGAGGTATTTGCAAAAGAACAGATTTCGTTAAGTGCCTTGATGAATCGGATAGAAAAGGTGCCCTCTTTATTGTCGGAGCCAGCCGATTTTTTGAATGTTATAAAAACGTTAATTAGAAAATGTGAAATCCAATACGGTGCAATAACGGGTATAGGGGTTTCTATAGCCGGGCTTGTTAACTATCATGGCACCAGGGTGGAAAGTACTACTTCAAAATTGTCCATTCTTAAGCGGGTAGATGTAAAAGGGGGGCTGGAGATGGAATTCGGCTGCCCGGTAGTATTGATCAATGATACTGACGCTGCCAGTATAGCCATAGCAGAATTAGGTTATTTAAAAGGTGAACAAACTATCGGGGTGTTGTGCATAGGAACAAACCTTGGATTTTCTATTTGGAAAAATGGAAGACGATGGAGGCCTAATGGCAATTCTCCTTTATTAGGGGGCATTTATACACCTGATGGAACATACAATGAATTGGGCAGTGTCAGTAAATTGGAATCACTGCATGAATCGGGAAATCTGGCAACTGTTTTTTCTGATTCAGCTTATGAAACGGAAGTAAAGGCTTATTGGCAGCGATTGGCAGGAATCATCACGAGTGCCGCTGAAATTTATGCATTGGATAAAGTATGTATTTCAGGCGAGCTTTCAGAGTCAGTAGCGATAGCGAACTGCGATATAAAAAAGGAGCTCCTTTCACAAATAGGATTGCAATCAGGCGAGAACCAGGGATTGTTAAATATAGAAGTGATAGAAGAAGCTAATTTGGAATTGTTCGGTGCTCTTTCTTTAATTGCATACGAGAGAAAAGCAGCTACAGAAGTCATAAAACCAAGATATGAACAGTATACAACAGAATTACCTTATCAACCAAATGCGCAGTTGAATGAGTTGGAGGCAATAGAAGTTGTGCAGCTGTTAAATAAGGCTGAAGAGGAAGCAACCCGATTGATTGATCAGGAAATTGAGCAAATTGCTTATGTAGCCCACAAGGTATCCGATTCGCTGAAAAATGGCGGTCGACTTATTTATGTTGGCGCAGGTTCAAGCGGGAGAATAGCAGCGCTTGATGCCGTTGAAATTCCTTGCACTTATGGTGCGGGTAAAGATCAGGTGATTGCAGTTATAGCGGGAGGCGTATCGGAAGCTGCTATTGATATTGAAAGTGGATTTGAAGAAGACGCCAGCAGTATGCCTGAATTATTATTGTTAAATATAACGCCAAAGGATGTGGTGATCGGAATATCAGCCAGCGGGTCAGCTTATTATGTGTTATCAGGATTGCATTTTGCGCACCAACGCAAAGCATACACGGTGATGCTTCAACAGGAGTTGCCGCCGCTTCATCCTGACTACTGCCATCAAATCATCCCGTTACATTCAGGTGCAGAAGTAGTGGCGGGTTCTACAAGAATGAAAGCCGGTACAGCCACAAAAAAAATCCTGAATTTTATTTCAACCACTGGAATGATCTGCAATGGAAAAGTGCATGGTTCCTTTATGACTGATTTAAAATGTCTGAATAATAAATTGGTTTTAAGAGCCCAGGCTATTTTAAAAAATCTTTATCAGTTGTCTGATGAAGAGAGTCGGCAACTCTTGCAGCATTATGATTATAATCTGGGAGAAGCCTGCAGGCAGATGAATGGGGTTCGTAATGCTAGGTATTAAGTTACCTAGCTCATTCGGATTTGTAACCCAAATGTTATAACCGAGGATCGGTTTTTTACTTAACATAATTCGTATGCACTACCTACGCTTTATCCCCTTAATATCTTCCTCTATGACCGCTCCTGAAATACTGGATAAACTATACAATGGATGCTTTAAATACAAAACCGTCGCTTGGTTCCAGGCGGTGGTTTTGTATTTATAGTTATTATCTAGTTGGGAAGTTTCTTAGGCGCTTGCTTTATATTGGTTTGCAAAATCCCTGGGAGAAAGACCTTTGACTTCTTTAAAATGCTTATGGAAATTAGACAGGTTATTATATCCGCTATGGTAGCAGGCTTCTGTTACATTGTGTTTGCCTTCGAGTAAGAGCTTGGCCGCATGGCTAATTCGTATTTCCTTTAAAAAATTAATTAGGGTACGGTTGGTATTTGCTTTAAAAAAGCGACAAAAAGCGGTTGGGGTCATAGGAACAAGATTCGCAACTTCCTGTAAGGAGATTTCTTTTGTAAAGTTTTGAAAGATGTATTCGAATACCTTGTTGATTTTTAGTTTTTCATCTGCCCCCTCAGTGACGTTGTAATATGGGGAAGATAAGATTTGATATGAATTGTCTACGGATAGTAAGTCGAGCAATTGCAGCATGAGGGAAATTCTTAATAAACCTTTGGCTAATAACATATCCTGCATAATTTTTTTGGCATTGCTTACCGTGGATCCATTAAATAAAACTCCTTTTGAAGCTTTGATAAATAATTCATTAAGGGGGGTGGCTTCCGGTCGTTGGAGAAAGGGTTTCCCTAAAAAATCAGGGGCGAAATGTATGGTTGTGATCTGAGGTTGAATCGACGGATCCTGTTGATGATAATAGTGATAGCAATGAGGGAGGTAGCTGCCCATTAATACCAATTGCGTGCCTTCAAAATCCTGAATATTATCCCCAATAAAATGTTTTCCGATGCAATTTTCTGTCAGGGCAATTTCAAAACTGGCATGTGCTCTTAATAGATCGTAACGTTTAATTTCCGGCGTATAAATATTAATTGAGAAGGATTGTTCTGACGGTAGGGTGAAATTTTCATAGAAATACTTCATATACAAATAAATTTTAAGTTTTTGATTTAGTTAGGCTTGTGCAGTGCACTAAAAGCAAAGCTAAAAGATGATTTGATTTTTGCAACTGAAATCAAAATTATTGGAATGATGGCGGCGTTGTAATTGAAATTTTATTTGGCAAAAGGCGGTTTTGTAGCTGAAAAGTGGAGTTGAATAGGAAAAATAACACACTAAATAGTTAGGATAATGGTCGTCATTTCGATGGGCAGTCAGGATATTGGGGTTTCATCAAAACTAATTAATAACTATGAAACAAAAACGTTTACTCTGTTGGATGCTAGTGCTGTTTAGCCTGGTATTTCTGGCTGAAAACTCCTTCGCCCAAGCCTTGATAACGGTCAAGGGCGCTGTGTTAGACAAGGGGCAGAATGCTCCACTTGCTGGTGTTAGTGTAACATTAGTCAGTGATAAAAGACAAGGAACAATTACTGATGCTAATGGAAAATTTGAATTGAAGGTCCCCTTAAATAGTTTTTTGCAGTTCGATTTTATCGGCTACAAATCACTTACTGTAGAAGTAAAATCTGAAAAGTTAAATGTGACCATGAGTTCAGATTCCAAAGCGCTGGATGAAGTAGTAGTAGTAGGCTACGGAACTCAGAAGAAAGCTTCTTTAACCCATGCTGTAACTAGTATTAAGTCGAATGAAATTGCTTTAATTCCAACAACAAATCTTACGAATGTGCTGGCTGGTCGTTTGTCAGGATCTTTTGTGCGTTCGGGTACAGGTACGCCCGGTATTTCTTCTGATATTAAAGTTCGGGCTCAATCTTCCTGGAATGGTGGATCGCCCTTATTTGTTATTGACGGAGTGGTGAGGGATCAGGCCGGTTTTGACGCTCTTGATCCAAATGAAGTAGCTGAGATCACCATCTTGAAAGACGCTGCTTCTGCTGCCATTTATGGTTCCCGCTCTTCTAATGGGGTAATATTAGTAAACACAAAAACCGGTAAATCCGGCAAAGCGCAGCTCAATTTTAGCAGTGTATTTAGTTCTCAACGAACCGGAGCGCTTCCCGAATACATGGATGTGAGTAAGGCCCTGGATTATTCGATAGCTGTCAATGGTGGTATTTCTCCTGAGGAGAAAGCATGGGTGCTAAAAAATAACCCTAAAGGAATGAATGCTTATAATGAAGCTTATCAAAATCCCAATAACCAAAGACACACCCTTAGTGTATCAGGAGGAACGGATTCGATTAAGTATTATTTAGGCGGATCATACGTGGATGAAAATGGATTTTTACCTAATGTATGGTACAAGAGATATAATTTGAGGGGCAATGTGGAGGCTAAAATTACCAAGAACCTTTCAGTTGGCTTAAACTTAGGTAATAATTATGGAACACGAAATCGTTTCAACTTTACTTACGATGGCGGCTCAGTGGATTTGAATAACTTATGGGGTAAACTACTTTATTTTACTGTTTTTCAACCTTCCTACATCAATGGGAAGCCTGTAAATCCGGGTTGGTTAGGCAACCCAATTGAAATGATGAAAAACGGTGGTTATTGGAAGAACAATAATCAACAGCTGGATGCATTAATGTCCATTGGCTATAAAATTGAGGCGGTTCCCGGACTTTCGTTAAAAGCTACTTTGAGCAAAAACACAAATAATAGCTATACCAAAAGTTATGCGAAAAAGCAATTGTTATACAATTTTGAAACTTCCGGTGCTAATAATTTGATTTACACCGACAAGGAATTGGGTAGTGTAATGAGTGGCGATCCGGGGACAGAATATTTGAGTAATGACAATGCCAAAAGCAATAGTTTTCAATTCAATGGTTTTGTTAACTATGACAGAACTTTTGGAGATCATTCAATTAGTGCCTCAGCTATTTATGAGCAATGGGATTATAAATTTAATGCAACATCAGTAACGCGTAATAATTTCCCATTAATGCCAATCGATCAGATTTTTGCTACCAGTAAAAATACCAGCGATTGGAGTACAGGTGGCTCTGAGTTTGAAGATGGTAGATTGTCATATATAGGTAGAATTAACTACTCATATGCTGATAAGTACTTGGTTTCAGCTTCTGTACGAGAAGACGGTTCGGTTAGGTTTGCTCCAAATCAGCGTTGGGGAACTTTCCCATCGGTATCTGGTGGTTGGGTAGTTTCTAAAGAAAATTTCTTCCAAAACGCCTCTGCTTTATCAAAAATTGATTTGTTAAAACTGCGTCTGTCATACGGCTCAACAGGTAACGATGCAATAGGGGGCTGGCAATGGCAAGATCAGTACAATATTCAAAACGCTTCTTACTATATGGGCAGTCCTGGAGCTGCGGTACCACGTTTAGCCTATGGAGGTATTCCTAATTCAAATTTAACATGGGAGAAATCTACTGCCTATAATCTGGGCCTCGATTTAAAAATGTTTGATAAACTGGAGTTTACAGCTGAATTATGGAAAAAGAATAACTATGACATTCTAGGTAGCAGAATTTTAGCTGTGCCAACTGAGTTTGGAGGAGCCTTACCTTCTGAAAATTATGGAAAAATGGATGCTAATGGTCTTGAGCTGGAATTGGGCTATAAAAATACAATTGGAAAAAGCTTCAATTACTTTGTAAAGGGCAATTTTGGTTATGCTACCACTACGGTGAAGAAACGTGACGTGGCTGCTAATGCACTTGCTATTGATAATCCGAATGGTAAAACATTGACTTACGGAACAGGCTTACAGGCAACTGGCATTTTAAAAACTCAAGCAGATTTGGATAAGCTCCCTACTAATTACCTCATAAATGGTGCAAAACCTGAATTAGGAATGATGAACTTTGCTGATTTAAGCGGAGTGGACGGCAAACCGGATGGCAAAATTGATACTTATGATCGAATTATTCTTGGTAATTATATGGGCAGTGGAAATGCGCCCTATTCGTTTGGTCTCACCGTTAACTTAGGTTACAAACGATTTTCGATAGAAACTTTGTTTGCCGGACTGGCTGGCTTTAAAAATACCTATAGTGATCCTTGGGGACGTAACTTTGGCGGAGGGGCTAAAATACCAGCTTATCATGATGATGCCTGGTCTACAGAGAATCCAAACGGCAGTACACCTAAGTTATACGCATGGGGCGATTCAAGAGCTACCTATGTGCCTACTTCTACTTTTAACACCTTTGGTGCCAGCTTTATGCGCATGAAATATTTGAATTTAGGATATACCATACCTCAACGATATACTCAAAAATTGAAAATAGATAATGTGAAGATTTTTGCATCGGGTAGCAATTTATTTACTCTATCCAAATTCAAATATTACGATCCTGAAGTTTTTCAATTCATGAGTTATCCTACTATGAAAACATTTTCATTTGGACTGGATGTTCGCTTTTAATTGTATTGCTTAAGTGAGAAATAGAAGTAGTTAAGAACAGTTCAATTAAATAAAAGAATTACATGAAAAAATACATATCAAAAATAGCACTTGGTATTTGTGCAGGAGTCCTTTTTAACGGTTGCACTAAAGAGCTCGATAAAGAAAATTTTGCGGCCGTTACCCCTGATGCAACCTGGAGTAATGCGCCATTGGCCAATGCCTATCTTAATAATATTTATGCGGCAATGATGCCGGGTAATACCTATGGGTCAGGGAACAGTACGGATGAAGGTGTGGCTTATCAACGACAAACAAATGCCTGGCTAACCGGAACCGCCACTGTGGATTCATGGGATACTTTTAGCCAATACAATAATATCCGTACGGTTAACATCATGCTGGATCATATTGATGCCGCCAGTTTTGATGATGCCTCTAAGAGTAAAATTAAGGGTCAAGCGTTATTCTGGAGAGCCTGGGCTTATTATTCTTTAACGAATGCATATGGTGGCGTTCCGTTGATTTTAACTGCTCAGGCTCCTACATCTGATTTGTCTCAGTTGCAGGTTCCAAGGAATTCTACTACCGAATGTGTAAATCAGATTGTTAAAGATTTGGATGATGCCATTGCGCTTTTACCGGATTCATGGTCGGGTTCAGATGTTGGCCGGATCGACAAAGGGGCCGCCATGGCATTTAAAGGCCGGGTGCTGTTGTTTTTTGCGAGTCCTTTGTTTAATCCAACAAATGATCAATCAAAATGGCAAAAAGCCTATGACGCAAATTTGGCCGCCAAAAATTTCCTGGATTCCAAAGGGAAAGGTTTACATACACCTTATAGCAGAATTTGGGATGATGAGTTAAATAAGGAAGTGATTATGGTAAAACGTTTCAATTATCCAGAAGCGGCTTATGGACAAACCGGACTAAGACCTTTGAATTGGTCAAAGGATGACGTAGGAACAGATCGTCCATCGCTGGAATTAGTGAATGCGTTTCCGATGAAAAATGGACAAGCATGGGGTGATGCACCGCGCGCCTATGACACTTTATTTAGAAACAGGGATGACCGCTTTTACGCTAATATTTATTATAACGGCAGTCCAAATCAATATATCGCTGAAATGACAACGCAGAATACTTATTTGTGGACCTATTTTAAAAGCATAACCAATTGGGAGGGAGCCACGGGCATACAAGGATCTCATAATACCATTACCGATGAAGGGAACTTATGGTCCAATTCCGGTTTTTACAGGATTAAAGCTATTGATAAAACTATTACTAAAGGCACGGTGTATAATGCAGCAGTGGATTGGCCGGAGATTCGTTATGCCGAAGTGTTGATGAATTATGGTGAGGCCGCAAATGAGTTAGGTAAAACAACTGAAGCACTTGATGTTTTATATCAAATCAGAAAGCGGGCAGGTGTTCTTGCTGGTGCTGCCAGTAATTATGGGATTACAGCGAGTTCAACTGCAACCCTACGTTCGGTATATCAAAATGAGCGCTTTGTGGAGTTCTGTTTTGAAGGTAAACGCTGGAATGATATCAGACGCTGGAAACTGTTTGGCTATTTACGTGGCCTACAACAAAGACATGGCTTGGGTATTTTGCTGAAAACAGGTGAGTTGGACGTGAACCCGAAAGATGACATTAATTCCATTTATAACAGATTTACCTATAAGGTTGTTACAACGGATAAATCCAATATCGCAGTTTCAGATCAATATTACATCTATGGAATTCCGAAGGCGCGCTTGGATAGAAACCCTAAATTGCTTCAAAATAATAATTGGGGCGGGACATTTGATCCATTAAAATAGTTTTATTTCATATTTATTTAAAGTTGATTAGTATGGATGAGGAGCTAAAAGCTCCTCATCCTTTTTATGAGGGTTAAAATAACATCTAATCTCATCAATATTGAGGAGGTTTAGAGCAATTGATAAACCTAAATTTTGCTGGAATTGAAATCCTAATTCTTAAGCATGTCAGTTGAAGTAGAGTATAGCATTTATTGGGAAAGTTTCAGAAATGGGGATAAGCAGGCTCTTTTTGACCTGTATAATAGCCTTTATTTCCAGTTAGTACGTTATGGGCTTAAGTTATCTGCCGACGATGAGCTGGTGAAAGATAGCATCAATCAGGTTTTTCTTGAACTTTGGGAGAAACGAGAGCGATTGACCCCAGTTGGTAATGTCAAGTCTTATTTATTTACTTGTCTACGTAGAAATATGTTGGACCAGTATTCCTATATGTCGAAAACGAAGAGTGTCATTAATATAATTGCCGTTGAGGAAGAACAGAGAGAAATGTCGTACGAAGAAATTTTGATCAACGTACAACAGGATGAGTCACTGAAAAGGCGATTGCACGAAGCCATTCAACAATTGACTCCCCGTCAAATGGAACTTATTAAAATGAAGTTTTTTGATGGCTTGAGTTATGAGCAAATAGCCTTATCCACTTCTCAAAACATTAAAACTTCTTATAATATCATTTACGATGCTATTTGTTTTTTGCGAAAAACATTGAAAAAGGGTTGAATTTTTCTATCTCAAAAAAATATTAAAATTTTTATAGGTAATTCTTACGTTTTTGTCGTCTAGTTGTAAAAGTGTAAGAATTTATGAATTTTACAAAATATAAATCTGAGGATTTTGCTTGTGACGAAACTTTTCAGAAGTATTGTTTAGGTGAAGGAAATGAGAGTACTGTTTTTTGGGAAAGTTGGATACAGGCCAATCCTGATAGGCAAGATGATATCGAAGAGGCTAAGCGCCTGGTGAATATTTTAAGTGCAAAGCAGGGCAGAAAGATCAATCAATTGAATGAGTTGCAGCGAGCCATTCAGCAGAAAAAGTTATTTGTAGATGTTATTGACAATTTAACCAACGAAAGCAAAAAAAACACCATCAAGAAAAATGTAATTGTCAAATTTATACGAAATGCCGGTGGTATCGCAGCCCTATTAGTAATTGCTATGGGTATAATATACATTCAGCGAGCAAGACAAAAATCTACCATTTCACAACTCCACGTTCAGCCTGAAATCAAATATCAGGCTACTCTTCAAAAGAAAACGGTTTTATTGCCTGATGGCAGTATTGTGGTTTTGAACAAGAACAGTACGCTAACATTAGCGGCTGGGTATAGCGCTGAATTTAGAGAGCTAAAATTAGTTGGTGAAGCCTATTTTGATGTTAAACACGATGAGCAGCATCCCTTAACAGTGCATACTGCTTCTTTAAATGTAAAAGTGCTTGGCACGGCCTTTAATGTGAGGGCATATCCCGGCCAGCATAAGATAGAAACAGCGCTGATTCGTGGGAAAGTAGTCGTTACGATGAATGACCAGAGTCAAAGCCCTATTATTTTAAAACCAAATCAGAAAGTCATTGTGGAGCCGCCTTCAAAAACGCAGGAGCAACCAGGCGCTTACAAGGTTTCCAATTTCGCGGTGATGCCAATTGTTATGGATCCGGTCAATCATAAAGCTGAAGAAACCACCTGGACACGCAAGCGATTGCAGGTGGTGGATGAACCACTGGAATCCATAGCAAAAAAAATGGAGGAATGGTACGGTGTTAATATCGTATTTGCCAATGATGCGGTAAAAAGGTATCGCTATACCGGAACGTTTGAAGATGAAACAGTGCCCAAGGTGCTGGATGCCTTACAACTATCCTATCCGTTTAAGTTTGAAATGAGAAGGGACAGTATCTTCATTAAATAATCCAAAACAAGTTTAAATATGGAAACACAGGGGGAAGGTGCGGACACACCCTATCCGATTGTAAAAAAGTAGAAAAAGGGGAAGGTGCGGACACACCCTCCCCGCAATTACATAAATCAATTAGCTATTAGAATCTCTAACTAAATTAATTTATCACTTAGCAACCCAAAATTATGACAAAAAATCAACTTTTTAACCATGTAAGGCGATTTCATATCCCAGACAAGATACTACGAATTATGAAATTAACTTTTTTAATGCTTACGGTCATCTGTATGCAGGTTTCGGCAAGCAGTTTTGGCCAAGGCACAATATCACTGAAATTAAAAAAGACAAGTATTCAAAAGGTATTAGATGAAATTGAAAAGCAAACGGCATACAGGTTTGTTTACAGTAGTTGTTGCATGCAGGAAGACAAAAAAGTATCGGTTAATGCCGATGGCGCTGATTTAAAAGTCGTAATGCAAGAGGCCCTGTTCCAAACAGGTTTAAGTTATATTCTGAAAGATAATGGTCTTGTAGTAATTACTCCTACTGTTTCTACAGAGGCATATGTTATAGATGAAATAGTGGTTAAAGGTAAAGTGTCTGATGCAAGCGGGCCACTTCCAGGTGTTTCTGTGAGTGCAGAAGGAACATCTATAGGAACAAGTACTGATGCAGATGGTAACTATTCTATTAAGGTTCCGGCTAAAGCAACATTAATATTTTCCTTTACAGGTTATACTACTAAAAAAGTATCGGTTAGTAATCAGTCTGTTATAAATGTTAATCTAGTTCAGGATGTTAAGGCCTTGGATGAAATAGTAGTAGTGGGTTATGGCACTCAAAAAAAAGCGAGTTTAACAAGCGCTGTGGCAACGGTGAATACCAAAGAAATGTCAAATATTCCTGCTTCCAATTTATCAAATGTTTTGGCGGGCAGAGCTTCTGGCGTTTTTGTGCAATCAGCAACCGGTATTCCAGGGCAGTCTTCGGCTGTGCGGATTCGCTCTGCATCTTCCTGGAATGCAGCTCCTCCTTTATTTGTAATCGATGGGGTTGTTAGAGATCAAAGTGCATTCGATGCTTTAGATCCCAATCAAATCGAGAATCTAAGCATTTTAAAAGATGCCTCTTCTACCGCTATTTATGGTTCTCGTGCCTCAAACGGGGTTTTGTTGGTTACCACAAAAACGGGTAAAAAGGGAAAAATGCAAGTGCAATTCAATTCTGTAGCGGGTGTATATAGTAAGCCTGCGGTACAATTTCAATACATGCCACTGCTTAAAGCAGCTGACATCGTCAATAATTTGTATGCGCCTGAAGTAAAATACAATGATTTTGATAAACAATGGATCGCTAAAAACAATCCAGATGCTAGAATTTATTTTAATGAAGTGTATCAAAATCCCTTTACGCAAAAACATGGGTTAAACATTTCGGGCGGTAGTGATGACGTGACATATTTTATAGGCGGTAATTTTTTTGATGAGAAAGGTTTTTTGCCTGGTTTAAAAAGCAATAAATACAATTTGCGTGGTAATGTTTCAACCAAACTGAACAAGGATTTATCAGTAGGCTTAAATCTGAATTTCAACAATAATAATCGACAATCAATTGCTGCAGCACTTGCTTCTCAAAATGATTTATCGGGGTTCTATGAAAAATTATTTTACCTGGGCTCTGGTATTGCCCCTGCCTACATCGATGGTAAACCTGTAGATCCGGGATGGTTAGGAGGTAATCCTATTGAAGTTATGCGTAATGGTGGATATGTAAAATCCAATGATCAGCAACTGGATGCTTTGTTAACGGCAGAGTATAAGGTTCCTTTTATAAATGGACTTGCACTTAAAATGTTGTACAGCAAAAACATTGCTAATAGTTTTTCAAAATCATTTGCCCAAAAGACAACGCTATATAAATTTAAACCTGACCCAAATTCAAAAGCCGGTGTGTTGACAGATGAAGTCACTGGTACTATTGAAAGTGGTTCACCGATTACAGCTTATGTTGACAATACTAACGGAAAAACAACGTCTTCACAACTAAATGGAATAATTACCTATGATAAAACAATAGGGCAACATTCAATAAGTGCTTTGGCTGCTTATGAACAATCAGAAGGTTATGATACGTATTCGTCTATCTATAAGCAAAACTTTCCCTATTTTACTACCGATCAATTCTCTTTTGCCAGTTCGGCAGCTGGAGACACGAAGGCATCCGGATATGAAACTTATTTGCCTGGTCGGATATCGTATATAGGAAGACTTAATTATGATTTTGCAGGAAAATATTTAGCATCTTTTTCTTTACGAGAAGACGGTTCCAGCAATTTTGCACCAGGTAAACGCTGGGGCTTATTTCCGTCAGCATCTGCTGCATGGGTAATTTCAAGAGAATCTTTCTTTGAAAAGTGGGATAAAAAATCGTTTGTAGATCTTCTGAAACTGCGTTTGTCATACGGTACTACCGGTAACGATCCTTCTTTTAATTATTTATGGAAGGAGCTTTACAACGCATCTTCTACTTACTATGCGCTTGGTGACCCTGTAGGTAATTCAAGTATGTTAGCCTATAACGGTATTTCTAACCCCAATTATACTTGGGAGACATCCAAAGCATTTAATTTAGGATTGGACTTTGGTTTCCTTCAACATTGGAACCTTACAACCGAATTTTGGTCAAAGAAAACCTATGATATTTTAGGTACACGCATATTAACGCTGCCTATTGAATTTGGAACAAACTTCCCGCCTGAAAATTATGGCAAAATGAATGCTAAAGGGTTGGAACTGGAATTAAGTTATCAGCGGGCGAAGCTGTTTACCGGATTTGAAATGAATGTTTCAGGCAATTTAGGGTTGGCCTCTACCGAGGTGGTTCAAATCGACGCCCCTGCCAATAGTTTAGCTGCTGAAAATCCTAATGGCAAGGCTTTGAATGCAATGGTGGGTTACCATGCAACCGGAATCATTAGAACGCAAAGCGATCTGAATGCTTTACCTGCCGACTTTACCATATTTGGGGCTAAGCCCGAATTAGGAATGATGGATTTTGAAGACGTGTCAGGCCCTAAAGGGAAGCCCGACGGGAAAATTGATACGTACGATAAAGTCGTGATCGCCAAATATGGTAATGCGGGAAATACCGCAGCCAGTTATAATGCCAATAATGCATTTGCATCCAACAATGCTCCAATTTCTTTTGGTTTAAATTTCAATTTTAATTACAAAGGCTTTTCTCTTGACATGCTTTGGGGAGGATTGGCAGGATACAAAATCCTGTATAATGATCCTTGGGGCCGCAGTTTCCCTGGTTTGGTTGCACCCATCTATTACCAAGATGCCTGGACTCCTGAAAATCCGAATGGTACAGCCCCTAAACTTTTTCGCTCAGGCGACCCGAGGGAAAGTGGCTACAAAGTGGCATCAACTTATAACGTATATGACGGCTCTTTCATAAGGCTAAAAAATTTACAAGTTTCCTACGATCTTAAAAATATAGTTAAAGGAAAAGCTGGGTTTAAGTCGGCAAATGTATTTGTAGGCGCCACTAACTTGTTTACGTTTAGTCAATTTAAATATTACGACCCTGAAACATTTTCCGGTTCAAGCTATCCTGTGATGAAGACCGTGAATGCAGGTGTTAACTTCCAGTTTTAATTATTTGTGTATTACTAAAATGCTTTATAAATGAAAAATATTTTTTCAACCACATTAGTATGTGCAATTGCTTTTTCACTGTTTTTCAGCAGTTGTCGTAAAGATATATTGGACAAAGGGCCGATGAATACGCTGGATGAAGCAAAAATTTGGGGTAATGCAACCGCTGCAACTGCATTCTTAGACACCATATATTATAATCTTATGCCCGGCATGGCTTATGGAACCGGCAATCCCGGAGGTTGCTCTAAAGGTATGAATAACTGGTTTTGGGGAGGATGGAATACAAATACGCAACTTGTACAATATGGTAATTTTACCGGTACGGATGAAGCGGCGCCAACCGATATGGAAACGTCCAGGTACTTATTAGGTACAGCTACGTATGATTGGCTTGAAAATTACGACAGAGCCGATGTTTCCGAAGGGTGGGCCGTGAAAACGTATGGAAGCATACGCAGCATCAATCAAATTTTGTCAAAAATTGACAACGCAACGTTTGATGAGGGAAATAAAAATTGGATAAAAGGACAAGCCTTATTTTTCAGAGCCTGGGCTTACCATTCATTAGTAAAAGATGTGGGAGGAATGCCTTTGATTTTGGAGCCTCAGCCAGTTGGTGATTTATCAGCTATTCAAAAGCCCCGCAATAAAACTTCAGAATGCGTTACACAAATTCTGAAAGACTTGGATGATGCGATTGCTTTATTGCCGGATAGTTGGGGAGGCAAAGATGCCGGCCGTATCGATAAAGGTGCTGCGATGGCGTTTAAAGGAAGGGTGTTGTTATTCTATGCCAGCCCATTGTTCAACGGCTTAAACGGCCTTGCAACCTGGCAAAAAGCTTACGACGCCAATTTAGCAGCAAAGAATTTTTTAGATGCAAAGGGAAAAGGATTATATCCGGTTTTTGGTAAAATCTGGGATGATGAAATGAACAAAGAAGTGATCATGGTAAGACGATTTAACTATCCTGATTCGTATTATCCGGCTCCTGGTTTTGTTCCTTTGTTTGCTTCGGCCGATGACTGGGAATCCGATTGTCCTTCATGGGAACTCTTAAAAGCATTCCCAATGAAAGATGGTTCTGCATTCAACCCTGTTACTGCTGCTGATTACGAAAAGTATTTTCTCAACCGTGATGACCGTTTTTATGCAACCGTATTGTATAATGGAGCTCCTGTTATGTGGAGTACAAAATGGCAAAAACAGAATGTGTATAATTGGTCTTTCCTGCAATTTGGCCAAATTGATGCAAGCCAAAATTGTCATGATTTGAGCAGCTGGAAATATAAAAATGATTTAAACCAGTCATGGTCAGGTCTTACCGACTTGTCTCCCAATTGTACTTACAGGGCCAAAGGCGTAGATAAAACAGCCCCTGATGCCAACCACTCGGCTACCGACTGGCCGGAGATACGTTATGCTGAAGTATTGTTAAATCTGGCAGAAGCTGCTTTTGAATCAGGAAGAGGTGCTGGTGAGGTGCTTGGTTATTTAACGCCTATTCGCCAACGGGCAGGCATAAGCTCAGGTACAGGAAATTATGGGTTAAATACAGCTGATTTGCGTCAGGCCATTCATGATGAGCGATTTGTGGAATTAGCCTTTGAAAACAAACGTTGGGACGACTTACGTCGCTGGAAAGCCTTTAACTACTTAAGATCGTTGGGTAAACGACATGGGTTTGCGGTTATTTTAAAACCTGGAGCAGCTTTGCCCGGAAAGTTTGATGATATTAAGCAACCTGCGGTATACACCAAGTTTGCTTGTAGTGTTGTAAATGGCGATAAAGCACCAATTAATATTCAGGATAAACAATATTTGTTTGGGTTACCATACAGTATTTTACAGCGTAACCCTAAACTACAACAAAACAATACCTGGGGCGGTAGTTTCGACCCATTTCAATAGTGTCAATGCGATTACGATTGGATTGAACGGAGCGCTTCACTAAGCTGAATAATGCCATTTTTTGTTCATGTTGAGACCCGGTAGCTATCGGGTCTCAACATCTGTTTCACGGTGACAAGACAGCCGAAATTTTAAACCCATTGGTTATGAACATTAGAAGAAAATTAGGGCTTTTGATCGCTCTGCTTATAATCAACAATCCCGGTTTTTCGCAGGTTGAAGAAAAAAATAACGGTTCATGGTTGTCATTAAAGGATGAAAAGACTCCATCCGTTATCAATGATTTTTTGCAGAACCTGAATGGAAAGATGCGGTTAATGGTAACCCAATATGAGAATAATCTACCTGAAAATAAGTTTTGTTTTAGCAGCAACTCGCTGAAGACCGAAAATTGTACCTGGCAAACTGAAATAAAGATCAGCCGGTCGGCTACACAAAAAGATGAATTGAATGCTGAACTGAAATTCAAATTGGTTAGCGGCGAAATAAAATCAGCCGGTGTGGCTTTGGCGATTGAGTTTAATCAATGGTCCGTTAATAATTATGTATTTGCACCGGCTATGGTATACGGGGGAAATAGGTTTAAAATTCTGCCCCAGAAGTATCCGCCTTTTATAAATGATGAAAAGGACCGGCCAATGGATATGCCTGTAACTACAACCAATATTTTGCACCTCAATCCGGATGGGAGTCATGCTAAAATGGAAATGAATACAGGCAATCTAGCAACTCCGATGATGGGATTTTTTAACCCTACGGGTCATTCCGGTTTTTTGTTGCTGACCGAACAATCCACACGCTTTGGAAATAACGGGATGATTATAGAAGAAGATGCAGCAGTGAACAGTTTGAACAAAAGGATCAGTTTTATTGTGAATGCACCGGGGGTGAGAAAAGAAAGGTACGTGATGTGTGGAAGAGCGGCCTCGGGTGATAAAGCTGCAGATTGGAAAGCCGGAGATGAGGTCGTGTTCCGTTTTAATTTGTACAATTTTAAAGCAAAGAATCTTCCTGAATTTTATCAGAAAGTTTTTTCAGAACGAAAAGCATTGAGTGGCCAAAATAGTTTTGCAAACGTTACGCCTTACAGTGAAGCGGCCAGATTGATCGTTGAAATGCACAATAAAAATAGGTGGGTCAATAACGATTCCCTTGCTTATTATTGTTCTCATTATAGTTCTCAGCCAGGTGACAGTCCTTATGCTTACCAAATTGGCTGGAGCGGTTTGCCTACTTTTTCCTTTCCGCAATTAATCATGGATACCCCTGAACGGTTGGAACGTGTGGTCCGTTCATTTAACGACATGCTTTTCAAAGCCCAAGCACCAACCGGTCTGTTTTATGCCATTAATAAAAACGGAAAAATTTACGGCGACCCGCACGGTCAGATGGATAAATTGACCAATATTGCCATGATGCGCCGAAGTATGGAAGTTTTGTACTTTGGAGTAAAGTCACTTGATATGTTTAAAAAACATCACCATGAGGAAATGATAAAGCCTCAATGGGAGTCGAATCTGAAAAGATGTGCCGATGGATTGATGCAGGTTTGGAATAAGTACGGTCAATTCGGACAGTTTATTAATGCCGACAATCTGGAGATGTATATCAATGGTTCTTCGGCTGGTGCTTATGCAGGTGCAGGATTAGCATTGGCATCGGTTTATTTTAACGATAAAAAATACCTTGAGCTTGCCGAAACATCCACCACATACTATTACAACAACTTTTTTCTGAAGGGGTATTCAGGTGGTGGACCTTCTGAAATCATGCAGTCTCCTGATAGCGAAACGGTTGTTAATATGCTGGAAGCATGCATGGTGCTTTTTGATGTTACTCAAAAAAGCGAATGGATTGAAAAGGCAAAATTTATTGCGAATTACATGTCAACATACATGGTATCCTATGATTATCAATTTCCGACGGGGAGTGCCATGCAAAAAGCCGGAACACATGCCGCAGGCAGTATTTTTGCCAGCTCCCAGAATAATCACAGTGCTCCGGGTTATTATATTTTGCCCGGCGACATGTTGTTAAAGCTTTATCGGGCCACCGGCGATGAAAAAATTGCAGCACTTTATAAAGATCAAACGCATAACGTTATTCAATATGTGGGCGCTCCGCATAATCCATTGCGAACACAAAGTGGTTTTGTAACTGAAAGGGTGCAGCTATCTGATTGGGAAGGAAATAATCAGGGTTTTGTAGATTACGGAGATTCCAATATGGCCTGGGAAATATTGGCAGCGCTTTCCGCTACCATGAATCCTGGTATTTATTTGCATACCGATGACTCCACTTTTTTAGTGATGGATCATATCGAAGCAAAAATCATAGAACGAAATCAATCTGGTGTAAGTATCAGTATAACAAATCCTACACCTTACGATGCCAATGTTTCCATTTTATCCGAAACAGCTGCCCAAGCCAAAAAGCCTTTGCCGCTCAATGGTTTTGTTAATTGGCAAAAGGTGAATGTGAAAGCAGGTGAAACCAAAACTATTTATATTAATAAAGAGCCTTCTTGACGTTTTTCTCCTGTCGGTAATTTTCGCCTCCGTGGTCGGCTGGCGCTTCACTTGTCCCCCTGAGTGTAGTCGAAGGGTTTTTAACATCATGAAGCAGATGCTTCGACCGCTCAACATGACAAAAACAGGGTAGTTCATCTATTGCCTTTTTCAAATTAAATTCTGATTCAGTCGAACGATTTCAGTATTGGCTTAGTTGTTCTTTATCTCTTATCGGCGGCTGGCGCTTCACTTGTCCCCCTGAGTGTAGTCGAAGGGTTTTTAACATCATGAAGCAGATGCTTCGACCGCTCAACATGACAAAAACAGGGTAGTTCATCTATTGCCTTTTTCAAATTAAATTCTGATTCAGTCGAACGATTTCAGTATTGGCTTAGTTGTTCTTTATCTCTTATCGGCGGCTGGCGCTTCACTTGTCACCCGGAGCGTAGTCGAAGGGTCTTCGGCTCATGTTGGCTTTTAATAATTGTTTACACATATAATCTGAGGAAATATGGGTATCCGTTCCTTGTGCGGGCAATTCAGGGAGTAGGAAATAAGCAGGGAAGAGCAAAAAAACATCAAAAGATGTTAAAATTAGATTGTTGTTTAACATAGAAGCTTATTTTTTGTATGCGTTTTCGCTGGTTTTCTTTTCAAAGAGGTAGGTCTTTTTATGATTTTTTTATAAGGTTTATGGCTTTAAATGCATTGTAAATACGGTTTTTGAGCTTTGCTTAACCTTTTTCAATAATGCTGGTTTTTTGGATTTTATGGTGAATCTTCAGGCAGTTTGCCAAGCGTAAAAAGAATAAGAAGAGGGCAAGTTAAGAGTGGTCGATCATGGTTATTGTGTGCAATTTGGGGTTTCACCATAAATTAATAACTATGAATCAAAAACGTTTACTATGCTGGATGCTGGCCTTTCTGAGCCTGATATTCCTAGTTAAAGAATCCTACGCCCAGGATTTAATTACAGTAAAAGGAACTGTAAGTGAAAAGGAACAGAATTCGTCGCTTGCCGGCGTGACGGTGACTCCCGTTGATGGTAAAAAACAAGGGACTGTTACCGATGCCGACGGTAAGTTTGAAATTAAAGTTCCTCGTAACAGCTGGCTCCTGTTCGAAATGATTGGTTATAATCCGGTTAAGATTCAGGCGAAATCGGCTAAGCTTAACATTACAATGGATGTTAATACAAAAGAGCTGGAAGAAGTGGTGGTATTGGGTTACGGAACACAGAAAAAAGAATTACTTACCGGTTCAGTGGCAACCCTGAAAATGGATGATACACGTCGTAATTCTCCTACTACTACTTTGGGTAACCTATTAGCCGGTCAAATGGCAGGTGTGCGTGTAAGTACTCCAAGTGGTATTCCAGGTACTCAGCCAAGTATTGCCATTCGAACTGGAAGTTCTTGGAATTCACAGCCTGTATTGTATGTGATTGATGGTAAGATCAGCGGTTCGGGTGATTTCAATAACTTAAGTCCGAATGATATTGATAACATCTCTGTTTTAAAAGATGCAGCATCAACTGCAGTTTATGGTTCTCGTGCCGCTGCCGGTGTAATTGTGGTAACTACTCGCCGAGGAAAAGTAGGAAAAGCTCAGATCAGCTATTCATTTAATACTGGTGTAGATAAAAGAAATCCTAATGCCGCCAGAACTAATGCTATTCAGAGTGGGGAATTGTTTAATAGAGCGAATGGTACTAATAGTTTCTGGTCATGGACTCAGAGTGATTTTGATTATTATAAAGGAGTAAACAATGGATGGGGATACGATCAGTTAGAAGCCGTATGGCAAGACCCTTCGGTTACTACCCATAACATCAGTGCTTCGGGAGGCTCTGATAAGATCCGTTATTTTGTTGGCGGTTCTTACACCAAGCAAAATGCATTTTTACAAAATGTAGCATATAACAAATATAATTTACGCGCTAATATTACCGCCGACATTACTAAAGACATAGAAGTATTTACAGGTCTTACATTAAATAACAACCTAAATAGTAGTACTACAAATACGGCTATTGGTGATATTTCGGGTATTTACCGCAAACTATTGGTATGGCAACCTGACCAACCGGTTTGGACCAACTATGGACAGCCTGTTGATTACGGATGGATTGGTAACGTAGGTGCAGAAGTAAGAGGAGATGGCGGATATGTTAAAAGCAATGGTATTAAGCCGGTTTTAAACATGAAAGCTACTTATAGATTACCTTTTGTTCAAGGCTTAAGTACATCGGTTCAGTTCAATAAATCATATACGAATGATCGTTCCAAAACTTATGGTACGCAGTATAATTTATATATGCCTTCGAAAACCGGTATTCACATATTCAATTTGAATGATCCTGCATATGCTTCAATCAGAAAATCATCACAAATTGGTAAAAATTATATTCAAGAGAGTTACAACTGGAGTAATGATTATCAGTTAAACGTGCAAGCGAACTATGATCGTTCTTTTGGCAAGCACAGTGTAAAGGGTTTGTTAGGTTATGAAAGATTTGAGGTAGTTGGAGGTGGTATAACTGGAGGAAGAGAAAACTTTCCGGTTTATTTATCTGATCAATGGGGGTTTGCAAGCAATATCAGGGCTGATGACTATGCAAGTGGATCTACGGTTCAACCTGACGGACGCAAGTCATATATCGGCCAGTTCTTCTATGATTATGATGGCAAATATCTGGCTAACTTCTCCAGCAGATATGATGGTTCTGTGAAGTTTCCGGCTGACAAGCGTTGGGGTTTCTTCCCTGCAGGATCTGTAGGATGGATTGTTTCTAAGGAAAACTTCTTTAAAGGAGTAAAAGGGATCGATATGTTAAAATTACGTGCCTCTGCGGGTGTTGTTGGTAATGATGCAATTGGTGGTTGGGGATGGCAACAATCTTACCAAGGTGGTAATAACATTTACTTAGGAACAAACCCTGCCAATAACGTCGGAATTACTTATGGCGCTCTGACAAATGATCAATTAACCTGGGAAAAAACATTTAATACCAATATTGGTGTAGATGTTAATTTCTTATCTCATTTTAATGCAAGTGCCGAATATTATTCAGTAAAGACTACTAATATCTTGGGTCAACGTATTGCCACGGTTCCTCCTACATTCAGCCGTACATTACCTCAATCTAACTACGGTGAAATTGCTGCCCGTGGCTTAGAAATGAATTTTGGCTATACTAATAAAGTGCGCAACTTTAACTATTATGCCAATCTGAACCTATCTTATGGAGGGGCAAAATATAATACTCTTGATGAGAACCCAACATATCCTTGGCAAAAAGCTTTAGGAATGTCAACCTCAAGGATTGTTACAAATGAAGTAATCGGCATGATTCGTACTCAGGCGGATTTAGATGCATTAAAAGCAGCTAAGCCCAATTATAAATACTATGGTATTGCACCTGCTTTGGGTCAGTTAATCTATGAAGACTTAAGCGGTCCTAACGGTACTCCTGACGGCACTGTTGATAATTGGGATCAAAAAGTGGTCAAAAAGAACAATAACCCTCTTGCTCTTGGTTTAAACCTTGGTTTCGATTGGAAAGGCTTCTCTTTGGATGCTTCTTTCAGTGGCAATCTCCACCAATATAAATACATGAGCGATCTTGCAGGTGGTGTAGAGTGGAACAGAATGTGGGCAAATTGGGCTACTGATAGTTGGACCCCTGCAACTCCAAATGCAACACTTCCATATCGTTATTCTGCAAACGACGGAACTAGAGGGGTAAATTTTAACAACAGTACTTTCTGGTTGAAGAGAGCCGACTTCCTACGTTTAAGATTATTAAACGTTGGCTACACAATTCCTCAAAAATATACGAATAGAGTTGGAGTTTCAAATTTGAAATTATATTTCAGCGGATCAAACCTGTTTATACTCAGTAATTTCGCGAAAAAATATTATGATCCGGAAATGAGTGACGGTTATTCATATCCTAATATGAAGACATTAAACTTTGGAGTAAATCTCACGCTTTAATCACTAAAAATACTTGAAATATGAAATTACCTTATAAAATACCAAAATTATTAACCTTTTGTCTTGCTTTAGCATTAACAACCCTATCCTGTAAAAAAGATGGATTGGATTATACTAATAATGGCGCCATCGCTCCTGACAATGTATGGAAGGACCCTAACATGATTAAGGCCTTTTTGACTGATATTTATGGTGGTCAAATGCCAGGTTGGGCCTTTGATGGAAATGCTACTGATGAAGGATATAATGGCTCGAAAACCTTAGGTAATTATCAGCGCGGAATCATCAGCGTTGATGCGACCACCAGTGGTTTAAGTTATACCTGGATTGATAAAATCAATTTTTTCCTGGATAATATAGAAACGGTTCCAGAATCTGTTTTATCGACTCAAATGAAATCTCAATTCATTGGCGAAGCCAAATTCTGGCGTGCATGGGCTTATTGGGGTATGGTGCAAAATGTTGGAGGGGTGCCTTTAATTCTACATACGCAGAATGAAAAAGATGTGACAGGTTTATTTCAGCCACGCAATAAAACTTCGGAGTGTGTAACGCAGATTATCAAGGATCTGGATGATGCAATTGCTGCTTTACCTGGTAAATATATCGATGCTGATTTTGGTCGCATTACAAAAGTGGCAGCCATGGCAGTAAAAGGTAAAGTGTTGCTTACTTATGCAAGTCCTCTATTCAATCCAAGCAATGATCAGACCCGTTGGCAATCTGCATACGACGCTAATAAGGCAGCTAAAGACTTCGCAGTTTCACAAGGACACGGATTGTTTCCTAATTTTAGAAATATTTGGTATCAGGAAAGAAATCAGGAAGTTATTATGGTTCGCCAATACCTGTTTCCAGGTGCAGGAATTGCATTTAATTCAATACGGCCGATTCCATTCACAAAAGATGCAACAGGCGCTAATCAGGTTACCTTGAATATGTTATTGGCATTTCCTAAAAAGGATGGTTCACCGATGCAGTTTGATAAAAATATGTTATCAGATCCTGCTTATAACCAGCAGTTTATGACTGATTTTTATACCAATAGAGATTCCAGATTTTATGCTACTGTTTTCTGTGGAGGTACACCTTATCCAACTCCTGATGAAGTTACTCCAATATATGTAAAAGGAAATAGCTTTTGGGAAGTTTGGCAATTTGATGGTACTAATTATAAAAGTGCTATTCCTACAATTCATAATGATGGCAAAGTTAACATGACAGGTGGTGGACAAACAGGATTTTGGGATCGAAAAGGTTTAGATACAACTTTGGTTCTCGGATTATACAACCAAGGGCAAACAGATTGGCCGGTTATTAGGTATGCCGAAGTGCTAATGAACTACGGTGAATGTGCCAACGAGTTAGGTAAAACCAGCGAGGCCTTGCAGGTATTGAAAGATATCCGTAAACGAGCTGGTATCCTTGCCGGAGCTGACACTTACGGTATTACAGCTACAAGTACAGCTCAAATTCGTGATGCTTATATTAATGAGCGTCAGGTAGAATTTGCCTTTGAGAACAAGCGTTTGGGAGATTTAAGACGGTGGAAACGATACGATCTTTTGAACAGTCAGGTATATAAGCATGCTTTATACACTACACTTAAGCCTGGTCAAACGGTTACTCCATCTGAAAATATTATGAATGCAACGACCAGGGCTAAATTCACTGGGGTTTATATCGATAATCTAGATAACGATCCTGCCTATAAATTTAATCTGGATCTTAATCATTGGTTTTATGCAATTCCTCCAGGCCAAATTTCTCAATCGAAAAATGTGCTGACACAAAACAAAGAATGGGGCGGTACTTTCGATCCATTGCAATAGTTAATAAATGATGAATCGACCTGTTTAAAACATGATCCCGGTTACGAAAGTAGCCGGGATTTTTTATTGAGATGAACTTTTCTCTAGTGGCAACGTGAAAAAATTAACAGTCAAGCAGAGGCGCAGCGCAAGGGGAGTGATAAATAGAGTGATCATGCTATATTTTTCCAGGAAACATTCGGGGAGAAACCAAAGGGGGCAGGAGGGTTATTAAAAGCAAAATAATAGTTCTGAAAAAATGTTTGAGTCGCATTCCGAATACCCGCAACAAAATTCGAACTTTCTTCCTGTATAAATAACATACTTATTAGTCAATCTTGGTGTGGGTTGTAGCCTCCAATCCTCATATTTTTAAAGAAATTTAAATGGCATCATAATAAATAACAAGCTTGGCAAATGAAAATTCTTAAAATGAATTATGTAATTACAACAGTGGCATCATCTCTATTGGTTTGTACTTCGCTGATGCTAAGGGCGCAGGAGTATGATCCACTTAATACATTGCCTGGATCATCGCCGCTGGCCGCTAATGCAGGTGCACAGCATGAGGTTAAACCTGCAGCTTTAAAGCAAGTGATTATTGTGTACAAAACGCACTTTGACATAGGGTACAGCGAAACGGTACAACAAGTGGTTCACGACTATCGAACGGCTATGGCCGACAAGGTATTGGATGCCATAGAAAAAAATAAAGATCAACCTAACGACAAACAGTTTGTTTGGACAGTATCAGGCTGGCCCATGAAGCAAATATTGTGGGAGGGACAGTTGCCTGACCGCAAACGGAAAATAGAAGAGGCCATAAAAAAAGGTAATCTTACCGTTCATGCTTTCCCTTTCAGTATGCACGTAGAGACTTCGGAACCCGAAGATCTGGTGCGGGGGCTTAATATATCTTCCACCCTTGCCCGTAAATATCATCTGCCTTTGCCAATCAGTGCCAAAATGAGTGATGTTCCAGGGCAAAGTTGGATCATACCCACTTTGCTTACCCGTGCAGGCATTAAGTTTTACCACATGGGCGGGCCAGTAGTCAACAAAACATTTGGTTTACCTCCATTTTTTTGGTGGGAGGGCCCTGACGGATCAAGGCTTCTTACTCTATATAATAACGGATACGGTAGTAGTCCTTTGCCTCCTGCTAATTGGCCTTTTAAAACATGGGTTTACGTTAGCATGACCGGCGACAATCAGGGGCCTCCTTCTCCTGAAACGGTGGCCAAGGATATTGCTTTTTATCAAAAAATGGGGATCAAAGCCACTGTAGGAGCATTAGATGATTTTGCCCACCTGGTGATGAAGGAAGATTTGAGTAAGTTGCCAGTTGTACGCAGTGATATTGGTGATCCTTGGATTCATGGAACGATGGCAATACCGGAAGCGAGCAAACTGGCCACGCATATTCGCCCTTCAATAGCAGGGCTTGATGAGCTTGCCAATCTGGAAAAATTATGGGGGATCTACAATCCGGATATTTCCAGCAAAGTGGCCGATGCCTATGAAAACAGCCTGCTGTATAGTGAACATACCTGGGGGCTGGCCAATCAGCATTATGTGAAATTACCTTATGGAAAACCATGGCAGGAGCAGTGGGGAAAAGGGCTGCCTCCTCAGTATTCATTGCTTGAAAAATCATGGGCTGACCATGCCGGTTACATTGAAAAAGTGCAACAACTTGTTGATAATCCATATAAAGATGCGGTTGCAACACTGGCTGATAATGTAAAGATAGATGGAAATCGTATTATGGTTTATAATCCCCTGCCCTGGAAGCGTGGTGGAGAAATTCAGTTCGACAGCCGACTTCTGTTTGGAAATGAATACGTTTCGCTTAAGCCGGCTGATGGCGGTGAGCCGATTGCCGTTTCTCATGAATTGGGGGCAATCGAAGACAAACAGCCTTTTAGCCGTTTTTTTGTTCCCGATATTCCGTCTATGGGATATCGCACGTTTATCGCATCCAAAGAGGTTGCTAAGAAGCCCCTTCTTTCCTTCAATAAACAAGAAGGTGTAATGGAAAGCCCGTTTTTTAAAGCCATATTGGATGCGAAAAAAGGTCGAATTGTAAGTCTTGTTGATAAGCGTAGCGGGCGCGAGTTGGTCGATAGTGAAGCTCCACAGGGTTTTGGTCAGTATTTTCATGAACGATTCGGTTATGCACAACTTGACGAATGGCTTCAGCGTTCGCTCTATCCGCAGTACAAGGCCCATCGATTTGCTTTTGTGGCTTACGATATGCCGCAAGATGGTACCTATAGCACCTCGCAGCCCGAAAATATGACATTGGATTTTCAGCTTTCTGAAATTGACGTAAAAGCAGTGCTTACTTGTACGTTGTACAATGCCGGCGCTCCTCAGCAAATAAGCATTTCCTTATCATTGAGCGGATACGAGCCTGTGGCTGATGTGGCACTCAGTTGGCAAAAACAACCCGATTCATGGCCCGAAGCGGCCTGGTTGTGCCTGCCTTTTAAAGTAGCCAATCCGGTATTTCAGCTTGGTCGATTGGGAGGCGTTGCCAATCCTGCTACAGATATGAACATCGAAAATGCTAATCATCATTTGTGGTGGGTTAATAACGGTGCCGCTGTTTACGATAGTCTTTCTGGTAGTGGCGTGGGCTTTTATTCCCCTGATGCTCCATTGCTAAGTGTTGGAGCCCCGGGGGAGTATAAATTTGATAGTCATTTTGCCCCATGTAAGTCTTGGATATACCTGAACTTGTACAATAATCATTGGCGTACTAATTTTCCGGCATGGATCGGCAACGGACAACGCATGAGCGCCAGTGTAAGGCTTTGGAGTTTTGAGAAGTTCAATACAGAATCATCCTTGATTACGCCTGCCATGGAAACAAGGATTCCGCTGCAAGCTGCCGGATCCAAACTTCAAAAAGGACAATTGCCTACTACGCAATCAGGTATTCAATTGTCTGAAAAAGGTATTGCCGTTACGGCATTCGGTCCTAATCCCGATGGAAATGGAATCATATTAAGGTTATGGGAGCAAACAGGAAAATCAGGGACCGTGGAGGTTCGTTTACCAGCATCCGGCGGATTTAGTAACGCCCAACCGGTAAATCTTCGCGGCGAACCTTTCGGCAATAAAATACCCATCACAAACGGCAAATTGCAGGTAACCATTCCGGCTTACGCTCCGATTAGCTTGGTGTTGAATCGATGATTGGGATATAGTTCCATTTGCTAAAATTCACGATTCTTTCCATCTTGTGCCTGTCTTCCTTTTGGGGTGACAGGCGCTAATAAGTTGTAAAAGTCTGTAGGTTTTTAATTTCTTGCTCAAGTTATCCTGCAAACGAATCATTCTATACTACAGATACAGATAAGGCCGCTACTACAGCTGAGGCTTCCTCTAAGTGAAAATAGTATTATTATTAGTCAATTTTGTTGTGTGTTGAAGTATTCAATTGCTATACTTTTAAGCAAATTCAATTATGCTCATGCCAGGGTACTAAAGTCATGTTTGATTTTTGTTGATGTTGCAGTTATGAATGGCCTGGGTTTTCTCTTATTTTAAAATGATTTTAGTAAAACAGCAAATACATGAAAAAAATACGTTTTTTGGTAGCGTTGATGTTTTGTTCAACACTGTTACAGGCACAAGATTATAAGAAATATCCAATGTGGAATGCCCATTTGCCCATGGAAAAACGGGTAAATGATTTGGTGAGCAGATTGACTTTGGAAGAAAAAGTGGCTCAAATGCTGAATGCGGCTCCGGCTGTACCGCGTTTGGGCATTCCTGCATACGAGTGGTGGAATGAAATTCTGCATGGAGTAGCCCGTACTCCTTATAAAACTACTGTGTTTCCGCAGGCAATTGGTATGGCCGCTACCTGGGATACTACTTCGCTGAAGCTGATGGCACAATACTCAGCTATGGAAGGTCGCGCGATTAACAATAAAGCGGTTGCTGATGGCAAAACCAAAGACCGTTACCTGGGTCTTACCTATTGGACCCCCAATATTAATATCTTTCGCGATCCGCGCTGGGGCCGCGGGCAGGAAACCTATGGAGAAGATCCTTTTCTTACAGCCAAGCTAGGGGCTTCCTTTGTACGAGGCCTGCAGGGAAATGATCCTAAATACCTCCTTGCGGCAGCCTGTGCCAAGCATTATGCGGTACACAGCGGCCCTGAGCCTACCCGCCATGTTGATAATATCAATCCCAGCGATCATGATTTATGGGATACTTATTTGCCGGCTTTCAGGGAGTTGGTAGTTAATGCAAAAGTTGCCGGCGTGATGTGTGCCTACAATGCATTGAACTCGCAGCCTTGTTGTGCCAATGACCTTTTGATGAATAATATCCTGCGAAATCAATGGAAATTTACCGGATATGTAACAAGCGACTGTTGGGCAATTGATGATTTTGTAAAAAACCATAAAACGCACAAAAATAGGGCGGAAGCCTCAGCCGATGCAGTAATGCATGGTACAGATGTGGAATGCGGTACTTCGGTATATAAAACATTGGTGGATGCCGTTAAAACTGGCTTGATTGATGAAAAACAAATTGATGTTTCGGTGAAGCGTTTGTTTACCATTCGATACAGGTTAGGTATGTTCGATCCGGCAGAAAATGTAAAATATACGAAAGTTCCTTTTAGTTCATTAGAATCGCCGGAGCATAAAGCTCACGCGTTAAAAATGGCTCAACAGTCAATCGTATTATTAAAAAATGAAAATCAACTATTGCCGCTAAGTAAATCGCTTAAACGTATTGCGGTTATTGGTCCCAATGCCGATAGTAGAACAGCTATGCTGGGCAATTACAATGGTGTTCCTTCCCGCATTGTTTCGGTGTTGGATGGTATTCGAGATAAGGTAGGTGCGCATACTGAAATTGTATATGAACCTGCGGTGAATTATGTTGGTGAAACGCTTTTTATGCCGGAGAACGATCCTTCTTTTTATTCTTACAAGAATCAGCACGGTATACTGGCCGCCTATTTTAACAATGATAAACTGGAAGGAGCCCCTGTTTATGAAACCATGGTTGCTGATATCAATTTTGTTTACCCCGAAGGACAAATACCAGCTCCTGGAGTTCAGGCCAGACATTTCTCGGCCCGTTTTACGACTAATTTTTCTGTTAAGGAGGATGAAACCATTTCTTGGCAAATGGAAGGTGATGACGGTTACCGCTTGTTCATCAACGACAGTCTGGTAGTTAATCACTGGAATTACGACCCGGTTAAACGCATTTTTAAATGGAAAGCCCGTAAAGGTGTCGATTACAAAATGGTATTGGAATACTGGCAAAACGAAGATGGAGCCTTGATTCGTATGCAGAAAGGATCCATTCAAAAAGCTGACTTGCCTGCCGTCGCGAAAAGAGTGGCCGATGTAGATGCCATTGTTTTTGTGGGTGGAATTTCTCCTGAACTGGAAGGCGAGCAAATGCCGGTAAATGTTGAAGGTTTTGATGGTGGCGATCGTTCTTCAATTATGCTGCCTGCAATACAAACTGCTTTGTTAAAAGAGTTAAAAGCTACAGGGAAGCCGGTTGTAATGGTAATGCTTACGGGTAGTGCTATTGCCCTGCCATGGGAGCAACAAAATATTCCTGCCATTGTGAACGCCTGGTATGGAGGTCAAAGTGGAGGGACAGCGGTAGCGGATGTGCTCTTTGGCGATTATAATCCGGCTGGTCGTTTACCAGTAACTTTTTACAAAAGTGATGCGGATTTGCCTGGCTTTAAAGATTATAACATGCAAGGTCATACCTATCGCTACTTCAAGGGAGACGCTTTATATCCATTCGGTTACGGCCTAAGTTATTCTACGTTTAAATATGCATCTTTAAACGCTCCAACTGAAGCGAAAAAAGGTAAATCCATTACTGTATCAACATCTGTTACCAATACCGGAGCTTACGATGGGGAAGAAGTAGTGCAGCTGTATGTATCATACCCTGATGTTAAAGAACAAGCTCCAATTCGTGCATTGAAAGGATTTCAACGTATTTTCCTGAAAAAGGGACAAACAAAATTGGTTCAATTTGAACTTACTCCTGAACAACTGATGCTTGTGAATGAGTACGGACAATCTTACCTGCCTACAGGGAAAGTACAGATAAGCGTAGGTGGTGGGCAGCCTGGAGTAACACTTGATGGTGTGGCACAGGTAAGTAAAAGTACTGTTTTGATAAAGGAACAGACTGTTAAGGTTCAGGTAAGTAAAGGCGCAATGGTAATTAAGAAGCAGTAGGTAGTTAAAAAGAACGTTATCAAAAATAAATATATGTTATTAAGAAACGCATTGCTGGCGAGCATGGTTTGTTTGTTTTCGGTAAAAGGTTTTTCTCAAGGCAAGCAAAAACAGCTCAAGGTAATGACCTACAATATCCGGCACGCCAGTCCGCCTACGCATCCTGAAGCGATTGATGTTGATACCATAGCAGCGCTTATTAATAAATATAAGCCTGATGTGGTCGCCTTACAGGAAGTAGATGTGAATACACGTCGTTCCGGAAAAATGATGAATGAGGCTAAGGAACTCGGTGAGAAGACCAAGATGTATTATTATTTCGGGAAAGCTATTGATTTCGACGGAGGTGGTTATGGCATCGCTATTTTGTCCAAATTTCCGTTTGATTCTGTTAAAACGTACAACCTTCCTTCAGCAAACAATCATGCTGAACGTAGAGCGCTTGCCCTTGGCTACCTTCGGATTGATGAGCATAAAAAAATGCTTTTCGCCTGCACTCACTTAGATGCAGAAAAAGATCACGCCAGTCGTATGTTGCAAATTAAAACAATTGATAGTCTGATCAGTCATAGTCCGTTTCCGCTGGTACTGGCCGGTGATTTAAATAGTGAAACAGGAAGTCCGGTTATTCAGGTGCTCGATCAAAATTTCCAACGATCTTGTTTGAATGATTGCGGCTATACAATCCCTTCCGACAAACCCACTGAAACTATTGATTTCATCGCTTATCGAAAATCTGATTCATGCCATGTTATCAGTCATCGTGTACTGCAGGAACCTTATCCTTCTGATCACTTACCCGTAATGGCAGAACTGTCGATTGCTTTCAAAAAAGCGAATGCTAAACAGAAAACTGGCCTAAGAAAAAAATAAAAAACATGCTGTTATTAGGAATAGATATAGGAACATCCTCTATAAAAGTTTCGGTTGTTGATTCGGCTTCGCAACAATGCCTGGCATCTGCGCAATATCCCGATAAAGAAGTGAGCATTATTTCGCACCAGCCTGGCTGGGCCGAACAGTCGCCGGAAACCTGGTGGGAACATGTTCAAAAGGCTATTTTACGGGTTCATTCAAGCAAAAAATACAATCCTTTGGCAATAGGAGCTATCGGCATTGCTTATCAAATGCACGGAATGGTGGTTGTTGATAAGCAGCAGAATGTATTACGTGATGCTATTATTTGGTGCGACAGTAGGGCTGTGGCCATTGGAGAACAGGCTTTTGCTGCCATTGGTCCGGAGAACTGCTTTTCCAAGCTGTTAAACTCTCCCGGAAACTTTACCGCCTCAAAATTGGCATGGGTGAAAAAAAATGAACCTGCTGTTTATGAGCAAATTGATAAAGTGATGTTGCCTGGTGATTTTATTTCCATGAAACTGACCGGCGAAATCACCACTAACATTTCCTCCTTATCCGAAGGCATTTTCTGGGATTTCGAAACCAATGATGTATCGGCAGATGTCATGAATTACTTTGGATTTAATCGCAGTGTAATTCCTTCCATTCGACCTGTGTTTTCAATTTACGGGGAGTTGAAGAACGACATAGCTCAACAACTTTCCCTGAAACCAGGGATTCCGGTTAGTTATAAGGCAGGAGATCAGCCCAATAACGCATTATCGTTAAATGTGCTCAATCCGGGTGAAGTAGCTGCCACAGCCGGAACCTCAGGTGTGATTTATGGCGTAAGCGATGAACTTACCTCTGATCCTCAATCGCGTGTAAATCCTTTTGCTCATGTCAACTACACCTCCGCAAGTAAACGCTTAGGTGTTTTGTTATGCATAAATGGCACAGGAATTATCAACCGTTGGACTAAAGATACATTTGATTCCAACCTCAGTTATGCTGAAATGAATGAGGAGGCGCGTCAAATAGCCATTGGAAGCGACGGCTTAAAAATTCTTCCTTTTGGTAACGGTGCAGAGCGCATGCTGAACAATAGAATTATTGGCGCTCATATTCATAATATTAATCTGAATAAACATACAAAAGCACATATTTTCAGAGCCACTCAAGAAGGAATTGCCTTTGCTTTTCGCTACGGGCTGGATATAATGCGGTCAAATGGCATGCATCCGCAAATTATTAAGGCCGGTATGGCCAATCTATTTTTGAGCGAATTATTTACCGAAGCCTTTGTAAATGCCACCGGTGTTCCGGTTGAGTTGTACAAAAACGACGGTAGCATTGGTGCTGCTTTAGGTGCCGGTATCGGAGTAAAGGCTTTTGCCTCAGCATCCGATGCATTTACGAATCTGCTCCCGGTAAAAATGGTTGAACCGACAAATATTGATGCTTATGAATCGGCATACCAGCATTGGGAAGAACTATTGAACAAACAATCTATTGATAACGAACAAAAAGAAACAGTATGTCAACAGTCGTTTTAGGTAACAAAAAATATTTTAAAGGCATTGATCAAATTAAATACGAAGGTGCCTCATCTGACAATCCGTTGGCTTATCGCTGGTACGACGAAAATAAGGTCGTGGCGGGGAAAACCATGAAAGAACATCTGCGTTTTGCGGTAGCCTATTGGCATTCATTCTGTGGCAATGGTGCCGATCCGTTTGGTGAAGCCACGCATGTTTTCCCATGGAATGAAAAAGCCGGTGCGGTAGATCGTGCAAAGGATAAAATGGATGCCGCTTTTGAATTGCTCTCTAAGTTAAATCTTCCTTACTACTGTTTTCACGATGTTGACCTGGTTGATTTTGGCAACAGTATTCTTGAAAACGAAAAAAGGTTAAATGCCATCACCGAATATGCGAAAGAAAAGCAGGCTGAAACCGGCGTGAAGCTATTGTGGGGTACTGCCAATTTGTTTTCGCATCGCAGGTATATGAATGGTGCGGCTACCAATCCCGATTTTCATGTGTTGACGCATGGAGCTGCGCAGGTAAAAGCTGCCCTAGATGCAACAATTGCATTAAATGGCGAAAATTATGTTTTTTGGGGAGGTAGAGAAGGGTACATGAGCCTGCTGAATACCAATATGAAACGCGAGCAGGAGCATTTGGCCGAATTTTTACGCACAGCCCGCGATTATGCGCGTTCTCAGGGTTTTAAAGGAACATTCTTTATCGAACCTAAGCCTTGCGAGCCATCAAAACATCAATACGATTATGATGCGGCTACAGTCATTGGCTTTTTGCGTGAGCATGATTTGTTGGCTGATTTTAAGCTGAATATTGAGGTAAACCACGCTACATTGGCGGGGCATACCTTCCAGCATGAACTACAGGTTGCTGCTGATGCTGGTTTATTGGGTTCAATTGATGCCAACCGAGGTGATTATCAAAACGGATGGGATACCGACCAGTTTCCAACTAACTTAAATGAACTAACCGAATCTATGCTGGTGATTTTACAGGCGGGAGGATTGCAAGGCGGAGGTGTTAATTTCGACGCTAAAATCCGTAGAAACTCTACTGATCCTGCCGACCTGTTCTACGCCCACATCGGTGGCGCAGATGCTTTCGCCCGCGCTCTCCTCATTGCCAATGTTATTCTTGAAAAATCAGATTATACTAAAATCAGGCTAGAACGTTATGCCTCATTTGACAGTGGGAAAGGAAAAGAGTTTGAACAAGGAAAGCTTACATTGGAAGATTTAAGAGAATATGCGATTGAATTCGGTGAACCCGAAGTAAGAAGCGGGAAGCAGGAGTATTTGGAAAATCTGATTAACCGGTTTATTTAATTTAAAAAAGAGCTCTAATAAAATGATTGGAGCTCTTTTAATAATCGTAATATTTACCATATTGCAGATTAGTAAAAACAACCAATTAAATTATCTATCTCAATCTAAACTAATTTATGAAAACACTTGAAACCAAGGATTATATCGTTTTCCTTGTTTATTTTCTCATTATTGCAGCCTATGGTTTTTGGGTGTATCGCCGTAAAAAAACGGCAAATGCAAGTTCTAAAGATTATTTTCTGGCAGAAGGGTCTTTAACCTGGTGGGCTATTGGTGCTTCATTAATCGCCTCTAACATCTCGGCCGAACAGTTTATCGGCATGAGCGGCTCTGGTTTTAAGTTGGGGCTGGCCATTGCTACCTACGAGTGGATGGCGGCGGCAACGTTAATGATTGTGGCTATTTTCTTTATTCCGGTTTATCTGAAGAACAAGATTTACACCATGCCACAATTTCTTAACCAGCGCTATAACTCAACCGTAAGTATGATTATGGCGGTGTTTTGGCTGTTGCTGTATGTGGTGGTGAACCTAACTTCTATCCTCTATCTGGGTGCCCTGGCTATCAATAGTATTTCGGGAATCAGCTTAAATCTGTGCATGTTTGCCTTGGCTATTTTTGCCGTTGTGATAACGCTGGGAGGTATGAAGGTAATTGGTTATACCGATGTAATTCAGGTTTTCTTTTTGATTCTAGGTGGTTTAGTAACGACTTATTTAGCCTTAAACATGGTAGCGACTCACTACGGTACTTCAGGCGTGTTAAACGGTTTCAGCTTTTTGACTGAAAAAGCCGGGGAGCATTTTCATATGGTCTTCAAAAAAGATAACCCTAACTACATGGATTTGCCAGGTCTTACGGTGTTAATTGGAGGTATGTGGATCGTGAATTTGAATTACTGGGGCTGTAATCAGTACATCACGCAACGTGCATTAGGAGCCGATTTGAAAACAGCAAGAAGTGGTATTTTATTCGCGGCATTTTTAAAAATGTTGATGCCGGTGATCGTAGTATTGCCGGGTATTGCCGCTTATCTGTTGTACAGAGAAGGTGCTTTCCAGACGGAAATGCTTCAGGGGGGCGAAGTTAACCCCGACAGAGCCTATCCTGTTTTGTTGAATTTATTACCTGCAGGATTAAAAGGTTTATCATTTGCAGCCTTAACGGCCGCAGTTGTAGCCTCATTAGCAGGAAAAGCCAATAGTATTGCTACCATTTTTACACTTGATATCTATAAAAAAGTAATAAATATCAATGCTAACGAAAAGAAACTAGTATGGATTGGCAAGGCAACGGTTATCATAGCCATGTTGTTAGCTATTGTCATTGCTCCAAACTTAGGTATTGATAAAAAAGGAGGTTTCCAATACATTCAGGAATATACGGGATTTGTATCGCCGGGTATTTTTGCCATGTTTATCCTAGGATTCTTCTGGAAAAGAACCACTTCAAATGCTGCCTTATTTGCTACAATCGGTGGTTTCGCTTTATCGGTATTCTTTAAATTATTGCCAACCTTTGCCGATCTGTCATTTTTGGCTTCAACAGGTTTTTCAAAAGACAATGGTACAGGTGTTTTCGAAATCCCATTTTTAGATCGTATGGGTTTTGTATTTATCATTTGTGTTGTGTCGATGTATATTATCAGTATGATTGAAAGCAGAAAAACTGAAGTTGTGGAAGAATGGGTTGAGGATGAAGAAATACCTGTTTATGCCGATGATATAATTGCAGCAGAAACGACTACAGCTAGAAAAGTTAAAAAAGCGAAAGGCTTGGAAGTGGATACGAGTATGTTTAAAACCTCGCCTGGCTTTGCTGTTGGCGCATTAATCATTTGCGGCTTATTGGTTGCCTTGTACACCGTATTCTGGTAATAGATTAAACTAAATCGGTCGATAATCGGCTTTTTCGCTTTCGTTTTAAAATAGCTGTCACTTATTTGTGGCAGCTATTTTTTTTTAGAAAAACAGTTGAATCGAAGGATTTATTCTTTTGATGTGCTGAAGTAAAATGTGCTCTGTGGATTGTTTTGGATATGATCCATTGTTTTGAGGTAGTTGCAATAAAAAAGCCGCCCACCACAGGCGGCTATTTATTAAAAAACAGAAAAGCCCAGCGGGGAGCCAGGCATAGTCTATCAATTAAACCAAACCGGTCATTCATTATCAATCGTTATTCCGATTCGCTCTTTTCTTAAAAAAATATTAACAAAAACTTCAAATTACTGCCAATCAAATACTTGTGTAAATGTGGTTTCTGTAGTTGTTTGGCCGCTTTTCTGGCAAGGTGTATTTTTTTCTAGACAAGCTTGCTGGTTAATGTTTAGTATTTCAGATAATGTAAGAGTGAGTTTAAAGAAAATAAGATGACTATTGTTAATACTTGTGCAAGAAAACATTTTTGATGTTTGTTGTGGCTGAGAGAGTCCGGTGATAGCTGACTGTTTTTACAAAAAAAAGAAAAGCCCGGCGGGAGCCGGGCATAGTCTATCAATTAAACCAAACCGGTTATTTAATATCAAGCTTTGTTCCCATTGCATCCTTTTCTTGCAAATTAATTAGCATAAATTTCAAATTGCTGCCAGTCAAATACTTGTAAATATGGCCCTCTCTAAATTTTTCGGCGTTTTTTTTGCCTGTGTAGGGAATTCTGGTCATTCTTGTTAATTAATGTTTAGTATTTTATATAAAATCAATGACGCTGAAGGGAATATATATTAACCATTGTTAATATTTGTTTTAGAATTAGTTAGTTTTGTATGTATTTGATCCAGTGTGTTTTAAGTCGCTGTTGGGTGTTGATGGAGTGGGAGTGTCACAATGCCTTTAAGGTTTAGTGTACCAGGATAAGATTTCGGTATAAGTTTAAATTATCAGATCTTAGCCTTAATCTTTTTCCATTAAATTAAGGCATGAATAAAAAATCAGTATTTTTTCTTGTTGGGGTATCGATCTCTTTTTTAAGTCATTTTGCAATTGCTCAAACTGAAATCACTTCAAATGAGCTGATTAAGCATCTTGAGTTTCTTGCTTCCGACAATATGCAAGGGCGTTTTCCAGGAACTACTCAATGTAAAGAAGCAGGTAAATACATTGCTGCTCAATTTAAGCGCTCGGGTATTAAACCGCTTTCTTCTTCTTACTTTCAGCCCTTTGACATAAATCTGAAATTTAAGGTCGGTAAAAACAATTGCCTTTCTGTTGGGCCTTCTTCATTATCTTTTGAAAAGGATTATTTGCCTTTGGCCTTTTCTGCAAATGGCACAGTGGAGGGCAATGTGGTGTTTGTTGGATACGGCTTTAAAACGGATGCTGATACCTTACGCATCAACGATTATGCAGGCCTTGATTTGAAAGGGAAATGGGTGCTTGTATTAAAAGGGTTACCCGATGCTTTAGCTGCTAAGCAATTACTTAAAGAACAATCAATTGATTATACCAAGGCTAAACAGGCCGAACATATGGGAGCTGCGGGAGTGCTGTTTGTATCAGGGCTGAAATCGAATGAAAAAGATGAGCTAACCCATATGAGGCCACGGAAAGACAAATCGTTAGGCATTCCAGTAATACATATTAAACGTACCGTGGCCAATCAACTACTTTCTTCAACGGGAAAAACCATTGAACAGCTTGAAAAGGAATATGCTTCAACGGATAATAAATCATTGAATTTAAACAAGCCGCTTACTGCTTCTGTCGATCTGGAATTGGAAAGTGTAAAAACAAATAACATAGTAGGAGTTATTGAAGGCATTGATCCAGTATTAAAAGCGGAATACATTGTATTGGGTGCCCATTATGATCACCTAGGACATGGAGGTTATCAAACGGGCTCTAAAAAGCCTGATACGTCAGCTATTCATAACGGAGCCGATGATAATGCATCAGGAACTGCTGCCTTGCTGAGCATTGGCCGTAAACTTGCAGTCAATCGCCAATTATTAAAACGAAGTGTGATTCTCATTGCAATTGGGGCAGAGGAAGAAGGGTTGTTGGGTTCTGACTATTTCGTGAACCATCCGCCGGTTCCGCTCAATACAATTAAAGGAATGGTAAACATGGACATGGTAGGTCGTTTGGATAGCAGTCGGAACGTGTATGTGGGTGGAGCTGGAACTTTTCCGGATGGTGTAGCTTTATTGAAATCAATAGCCGCCCAAACCGACCTGCATGCCAACGTTTTCGAAGGCGGGGTAGGAGGTTCTGACCATGTTTCCTTTTACAATAAAAATATACCGGTGTTGGGTATTCACACGGGAGGACATCCGCAGTACCATACTCCAGAAGATGATATCCAGTTGATCAATAAAAAGGGAATACAGGCTGTTGCTGATTTTATCTGCAAAGCAATGATTGCCTTGGTTAACCTGGATCAGCCAATTGTTTTTAATAAGCCTAAGGATTAAAAACAGGAAGTTGAAATTTCATTTACATAGCCGTTTCGATCAATCGTGACGGCTGTTTTTTTGAAAAGAAAAATGCAATGTCTTTATTAGTTAGATTCCATTGCATAACGCTTCTAATTCACACCAGTCAAGCGATTTAATTTTGGTGCTGATGATCTTCATATTCTCAATTCCACGCTCAGTCGCAACTCTTCCTTCTAAAATTTTAATGAAATTTATTATTTCCTTCTTATCGCTTTCAGTGAACCGCTCGTAGAAACCTTCGGGTAAATTTAAGTTCGGTTTCCAGATTAAATCATGTAAATCCCATTTGATGATTAGCATTTCATCATTCCCCAGTTTCAGGAATAGGGCAAAATTGGGATCCGGATTTGTATCTTTTACCTCCCATATTGCAAGGCTGCCATTATAGATAGGGGTTTCTTGTAGGATATCTATTTTTTCCATTGCTGCGTATATTAATACAATGCTGTCACATGAAAGTACAATTATTTGTTAGTTGTAGCGCAAAATTATAGCTAATTATTTTATGATCAGTTGTTAATGCTTTGGTGTGGTAATTCAAAGAAAATTTTGTTTATGCAGAATCAAATCGCGTATAGTTGGAGTATCATTCCATTCCTTTCTGCATTAGATCATTTCCATTATCTTAAGAATGGATGTCTTAAGGTTAAGTAAAAGCGTTTTGGTGTAAATTATAGCGAAAGTCAATATTACCCACCTGGACCTAGCGCTGTCTTTGCAAGTATTTATCAGCAGTTGCATGGTCGCTGTCATTCAGCGAAAAGCTACACGAAAGTGGGCCTACTCTAATACGATGTCCGTAATCCGTTACCACTTAATGACCTATGTAGACTTGTTCAAATTCCTGAAAAAACCAGATGGAGATTGGAGTGAATTAAATAATTGTAAAAAAGGACAATTAACGCTTTTTCAAACATAGTGGCGTATTGAAAAAAACAAAGGAAGGCCCTCTATCAACATTCTGACGGCACAAAATATTGGGCAAGTTTTTTTTACTGGACAGCAATAATTCTTTTCCATTTTTTTTAAAAAAACGTTGATAAAACGTAATTCACTCCATAATACTCTTTCAACAGTTTTCACTATTTTGCCACTTAAATACATCTATAAATTAGACTGATAAGTGTGTCTGATCCATAGTTGTAATTGTCGGGGCCTACCAAGATATGCCAAATATTTTTTAGATTGCGGACTAACGGATCGTTAATAGCATGGCTTTGAATCACTTTGTAAACGAATTAGAAATACTGGCTCAAATAGCCGAAGGGGATCAACGTGCCTTTACCCTTTTGTTCAAACATTATCAGCGCTTTGTTTTTAGTTTCGGTAAAAAAATAACCCATTCGGAAGAGAGCGCAGGCGAGATCGTTCAGGATATCTTTTTGAAGATCTGGCTTGCAAGGGAAAGCTTGCCGGAAGTTAAAAACTTTGGAGCCTATTTAAATCGCTTGGTTCGTAACCATTCACTGAATGTAGTGCGCAAGCAATTACAGGATACCAAGTCTGCTGTCGAGTTCAGCAAGATATTTTCTGAGGTTGATGAATCCACCATTTTGCAGCTCGATTACAATGAAACCAACAACCTGCTGAATCAAGCAATAGCTGAACTTTCACCCCAACAGCGCATGGTTTACCAGCTGTGCCATCAACAGGGGCTAAAATACGATGAGGCAGCTGTTCAAATGAACATTTCTTCCCAAACTGTTAATTCTTACATGAAAGACGCATTAAAAAAGATCCGCAATCATTTCAGAAAGCATGCGGTAGCTTATCCACTTCTTATCTTAGGTCTGTTTGATAAACACCATTTTTAATTTTTTTAAAATTATTTAATTGATATACAGTCAGTTACTGTAATTTGTTTTTTTGACTACCCTGTAAGCCTAGACGATTCGTGTCAATATTACTAAATGGTTAAAATTTTATTAACCAAACGAATATTGTTATGAGAAATAATGTCAGACTTCAGTTGCTTATCGGTAAATACCTGGACAGATCCCTGTCAGGTACTGAAAAGGATGAACTGCTAGGTTACTTTGATGATCCTGCTTTTTTCAGCGAGATAGGAGAACGTTTTGCATTGGAGTATGAACGGGAACTGGGAGAATCATCAATGAACGAATTACATCAACAACACTTGTTGCAGCGTGTATTTCAGTATGAAACCCGGAGGCAAACAGTTCCAATCAGAAAGGTTAAATTATGGCCCCGTATCGGAATTGCGGCAGCAATCGCAATGCTCATTGTTTTTGGCGGTCTTTGGTTTTATCGGGCGAACCAAAATGACAACACTAATCAGATTGCTTATACCAGCGATGTAGCCCCTGGTAAGCAGAGTGCCACATTGACGCTAGCTAATGGAAAGAAGATAAGGCTTACTGATGCGACAAATGGTGAGCTAGCAAAGGAATCTGGCGTAACAATTTCCAAGACCGCCGATGGCCAGCTCGTTTATGAGATCAAGGGAAATTCTACAGAGCGCAATAAAATTAACACACTGGTTAACACACTGGCTACTGCTAACGGAGAGACCTATCGGGTGCGTTTGCCAGATGGTTCTTCGGTCTGGTTGAATGCTGCATCTTCTTTAAAATATCCGGCAACTTTCGCTAATCTGAAAGAAAGATGGGTGGAGCTATCAGGAGAAGGATATTTTGAAATTGCAAAGGACAAGGCCCATCCCTTTATTGTGAAAACGGATAAGCAGGAAGTTCGGGTATTGGGTACGCATTTTAACATCAATGCCTATGCGGATGAAAAAGCGATAACGACCACCTTATTGGAAGGCTCAGTGAAACTGACAGAGGGAAATAAAAGCCAATTGTTGAGGCCGGGCGAACAGGCTATTAATGCAGAGGAAACGATCAAAGTCAAGCAAGTCAATATCGATGCCGTGATCGATTGGAAGAACGAGGAGTTTTACCTAGACAAGATGGATTTCAGGGTGGCGATGCGAAAAATTGCCAGGTGGTACAATCTCGATGTGATTTATAACGGCTCGGTACCTGAAAACTTGGAGGCAGGAGGTTGGATTCCAAGGAGCAGCAAGCTGTCGGATGTGATCAAATCGATCGAATCAACCGGACAGGTACATTTTAAAATTGAAGGAAGGAGGCTGTATGTGTCAAAATAAGTATAACAGCCAGCATACTAATCTTCTTGAAATAAACATACAATCAACAGATTTATTTACGATTAAACAACTTAGGAGATGATAAAGTATCTAAGGGAAGCAAGCTGATAAAGGAACAAACCAGAAGTGAAGCACCCCTGGTTTGTGTTTGGAACAATCAATAAAATCAACTGTATAACCGCAGAATGCCCCAAGTTTTCGACCGCTAAAGGCAAACTGCATATCCAAAACTTTACGTAAATGTATAAAATTTATACCACAAATTTCGGTACAGGTATACGGCTATACCGAAAAATACTGCTAATTATGCGATTAACCACCGTTATACTAATAGTATCCCTGTTGCAAGTAAGTGCTGCTACTTTTGGACAGCACATTACCCTGAACCAAAAGAACATTTCGCTGAAAGCAGCGCTTAGAGAAATCACCAGGCAGTCGGGCTACGGCTTTTACTATGACGGCAAGGTTATAGGAGATGACCAGAAAGTAGACATTAAACTTTCAAATTCGGAATTTGACGAGGCATTGAATAGTGTGCTGTCTGGTTTGGGATTGACCTATAAGATCGATGGTAAGATCGTAGCAATTAAAAAAGAAAAGTCTTTTCTGGATAAGGTTATTGATGCTTTGAAAGCAATTGATATCTCAGGACGCGTAGTGGATGAAACTGGAAATCCTCTTGCGGGTGCTGCGGTCAGTATTGTCAAGGTAGATGGCAAAATAGAGGATTTTGATCCTGTAAAATATAAAGGCAGAACTGCCGCTGCAATAACCAATGCCAATGGGGAATTTCTCATCAAAAATGTGGACGAAGGTTCTATTGTGATCATTTCTTATACCGGATATAAGGAGTTTAGGGCCAAGGCGGTTAAAGATATGGGGGTGATTAACATGGTTATCAATGCTGAAAATCTAGAAGAGGTTCAAGTTAGGGTGAATACAGGTTATCAGTCGATATCCAGTGAAAGAAGTGCAGGGTCTATTGCAAAGCCAGATCTGAACATCATGAAAAACCGCTCAGGTACTATGAATGTGATCCAGCGTTTGGATGGTCTGGTGCCGGGATTGACCATCAATAATGCACCAAATGCTACAGGCCCTACTATTTTGTTTAGGGGCCTGACTTCCATCAATGGCAATAAAAATCCGTTGTTTGTAGTGAACGGAATACCAATGGACGATATCAGTTCTCTAAATCCGAATGACATAGAAGACGTTACGGTCCTTAAAGATGCAACCGCAGCTTCTATTTGGGGAGCAAGGGCCGCTAATGGTGTAGTCGTTATTGTTACTAAAAAGGGCAGGAATAGTGAAAAGGTTACTATTGATTATGATGCTTTTATGAATTTTCAGGGCAAACCACAGATAGATTATTTTCCGGTATTGAGCAGCACTGAGTTTATCCAGACAGCAAGGGACCTCTTTGATCCCGTGACAAACCCCTGGGCAACGGTATCAACACCGACAGCAGGAGGAAGGGCTCTTGTTGCCCCTCATGAAATGATCCTGTATAACCAAAGCCGTGGGCTCATTACCAAAGAGCAGGCTGATGCGCAGCTCGCAGTTTTGGCCGGGCAGAATAATGTGCAGGAGATTAAAGACTTGTGGTACCGCAATGCCGGTTTAATGAACCATAGCCTTTCTGTATCCGGTGGAGGAAATAAATACAGTTTTTACGGTTCCGGTGCTTACACCAATACCTTAAATAGTACACCGGGTAGTAAAAATGACAATTATGGCTTAAACCTTCGTCAGGATTTTAGATTTAATGATCGTTTTCAGGCTTACCTGATTACCGACCTGAGGAACAATACCATTTCATCAAAGAATACGGTAAGCCCGGACAACCGCTTTTTGCCTTATGTAATGTTCAAAAATGCGGATGGTACAAATGCCGGTATGCCATGGATGTATAGGACAGATGCGTTGAGACAAGGCTACGAGAGTAAAAGTTTGATCAGCCTGGATTATAACCCGCTTAACGAGGTGGACTATGGGAATACCAAAACCAATAACTTCTATGGCAGATTGACTTCCGGCTTAACTGTCAAACTGCTAAAGGGACTGCGTTACGAAGGTGTTTACGGTTATGCCCGGGGCAACAACAAGTCAACCAACTTATTGGACGAGAAAAATTTTTCGGTAAGAAATGAACTGGTTTCCTTTACAGTTGCTCCAACAACAGCAGGCGGCTTACCTACCTATTATTTACCTTCAAGTGGAGGAAAATATACGGTAGGCAATATTAACCAAAGAAACTGGACCGTTAGGAATCAGTTTATTTATGACAATTCTTGGAAGGATGAAAAGCATCAGCTGACTTTGCTGGCCGGACAGGAAGCCCAAGAAAACTTTAACAGCAGCATTACATCCGTTGTGCGGGGATACAATTCGCAATTGTTAAGTTATACTCCAATAGATTATGCACTGCTGTTTAAAACAACAACACTTAACAACAGCGTTCCTCCTGCAGGTGTCGTTTATTATGGTGCACCGGTTATGCCTAGCAGCACCACCAGTAGTTTCTTACCTCCTGATCAATATTCTGAAACAGAGCAAACTGTCCGTTTTACTTCTTATTATGCAAACGGGGGGTATACCTATAATAAAAAGTATACAGTAAACGCAAGCTGGCGGATAGACCAATCGAATTTGTTTGGCAGAGATAAATCTGCACAAAATAAGCCGGTATGGAGTGCCGGGGCAAGCTGGGGTTTAGGGAAAGAAAATCTTATGGCCAATATTAGCTGGCTTGATAGGCTTGTTCTACGTACCTCTTATGGTATCTCCGGTAATTCTCCCGATCCGGGTTCAGCGGCATCTTTTGACGTTCTCAGCAAAACGACCAATGGTTTTGCTGTAAATCTTAATGCCTTGAACATCAGTACTCCTGGAAATAAAAAGCTAAGCTGGGAAACCACCAAAACCACCAATATCGGAATTGATTTTGCTGTGCTGAAAAACCGCATCAGCGGCTCTATCGATCTGTACAATAAAAATACGGAAAACCTGATCGGCTTTACGCCGGTTAATCCATTTACAGGTTATGCTAACATCACCGGTAATATTGGGAACATGAACAACAAAGGTGTCGAGCTGAGTTTGAAAACAGTTAACCTTCAACTTAATGATTTCAGGTGGTCTACTTTATTCAATTTTGCGTATAACAAAAATAAGCTTACAAAATACAACACGCTTTTAGCGGGTCGAGTTCCTAGTACTGCAATCGACATTCTCAGCCAGACTTACCTGGAGGGTTATTCAGCATTTTCTCTGTTTGCTTATCAGTTTGCGGGCCTGGACAATCTTGGCGATCCGCAGATCAGGCTTAAAGACGGCACCATTACCAAATCGCCGACTGCAGCGAAAATAGAGGATTTAAAATACATGGGAACTTATCAACCAATTTGGTCCGGAGGTTTTACCAATGTGTTCGACTATAAGGGTTTTTCGCTTGCCTTAAATATGATCTATAACTTGGGTCACGTGATGCGCAAAGACGTGAATTTCAATTATGTTAATACACGCTTAATACCATTTGATGGATCATTTACTCTCGGAAATATTAATGAAGAATTTGCCAGAAGATGGAAAGTCCCAGGTGACGAGGCTTTTACCAATGTCCCTTCCTATGTAACTTCCAACGCAATCAATTCAAGCAGAAGAAACACAGACTATTATACTCGGGCAGACATCAATGTGCTCGATGCTTCGTATGTTAAATTAAGAGACGCATCATTGGCGTACAGCCTGCCTAAATCGGTGTTGTCTAAGCTTAAGGTGAGCAACCTAACGCTAAGGACCCAGCTTTCTAATGTGATGCTTTGGAAAGCCAATAAGGCCGGTATAGATCCCGAGTTTCAGAATGCTTTCGGGTTAAATGGAGGTACAAGAACGGCTCCTTTTAACCAGCATACATTTACTGTTGGAGCGCACTTAACTTTTTAATTTATCCTAAAGCTTAAGAAAATGAAGAATCAAATGATAAAATATACATTGGTACTGGCGATTATATTAACCGGCTTCAGTTCCTGTGAAAAGAGTTTTCTGGAATTAGATCCCAAAGGAAAACTGATTGCAAAGAATATAGGGGATTACGATCTGATGCTTAATAATGACGCAATGACTGTGAATGCCGATGGACAGATTTTGATGGGCGATGAGACTATTTCTATTGATCCATATTACACTAGCGCTACGGCAAGAGAACAGCGTTTATTCAGATGGGATGATGTGGTTTATAATCCTAACGAAGATGCCCGGGAGATGACAGATCTGATAAAGCAACTGTATTTCTACAATAAAGTTATAACGGAAGTGCCCGATGCGGTTGGGGGAACTGAGCAGCAAAAGAATAAGTTAATCGGAGAGGCCAAGTTAAACAGAGCCTGGATTTACTTTATGCTGACCAATTATTATGGAAAACCTTATGCGGTTTCTACTGCAGGGCAAGACCTTAGCTTCCCTATCATTACAGCGGCAGACGTCACGGCTACAAGTTTTAAAAGGGCTACCGTGCAGGAAGTGTATGATTTTATCATCAGTGATCTGGAAAATGCCATTCAGCATTTGCCGGTAGATGCTGTCGGCAGGACCCGGGGCTTTAAAGCTGCGGCAGAGGGCTTGCTTGGTAAGGTATATGTGTTTATAGGGCGTTATGCGGATGGGCTTGTACAGTTTAACAATGCTTTAAGTCACCTGCCTTCCAATCTGAGTGTACGGTTATATGATTATAATGTGACTATGACCACGAATGGGCCATGGGGATATAACCCTGCTACTACACCGCTTAGGTCTTTGAGCGGACCACCTATTATTTCTGAATACGAAGAAGTCTTAATGCCTAAGCGACTCCTCAGTTTTTACAACAGTACTAATGCGTTCGCTCTGCTTACTAAAAAGGCCGCAGATTTGTATACCACGTCAACAGACCAGCGCAAAAAAATCTTTACTACAGGGCCATCTGGGAGTTTAGGGCCTTTCGCCGGAGGGATATTACGAAGAAATAGTGGTTTGAATATTTGTATAGGCTTAACAATGCCTGATATATACCTGTTGCGTGCCGAATGTAAAGCCCGTACCAACGACGTTGCCGGCGCCAAAGCTGATCTGGAGACTTTACGAAAGAACCGGATGTCGGCTTCGGATGCTACGGTTAATATTACAGATGCTACAGCCATGGTTAAATACATCATAGAGGAACGTATCCGTGAATTTGCTTTGCAGGGCTACCGCTGGTTTGATATGCGCAGGTTGTCTGTAGATCCGATATTTGCAGGTACAACCTATACGCATAGTTATGTAAAAACTAACGGTGAAGTAACCGTCTTCACCTTGCGTCCGGAAAGATTTGTGATGCGTTTTCCTGAAAAGGTAATGAATGCAAATCCCGGAATGCTTAATAATCCATAATAAGAGTTACTTACTAAATATTACTTCATGAAGCTGTTTGGTTTCCAAATGGCCTCATCAAAACTTATAATGAAAAAATAGAAATTATGAAAAAGATTGTATTGATCGCAGCTTGCTTATTGCCTCTTGCTGTAATGGCGCAAAGCCCGGGTAAATTTAGCATAACCGCCAAGGTAGGCAATTTGGGCTCGCCGGCAAAGGCTTTTTTAACGTATGGACCGAAGGATAATCCTATTACCGACTCGGTTGATATTGTGGGCGGCAAATTTGTATTTACAGGAACCGTGACTGATATCAGCATGGCTACGCTGAAAATTAAACACGACACAGCTCCTGCTAAAGGTAAAGGTGATGAATTCACAATTTATCTTGAACCTGTTCCAATGCAAGTTGTATCGGCAACAGATTCAATAAAACATGCTGTTGTAACAGGTTCAAAAGTAAATGAGGACGCTGCTAAACTTAGAGTATTAGCGAAACCGGTTGTTGAAAAAAATGAGGCTTTAAGAAATGACCTTTTTGCTAATGGTCCTGATGTCCGTAAAGATGAAGAATTCATGAAACAAATTATGGCCCGTAAAGAATCCATCAAAAATGAAGCAAATGAAATCCAAAAAGCGTTTATCGCAGCAAACCCTGATTCTTATATAAGTTTATTGGCCTATCAAATGATTACGGATGTGCAAGCTGATCCTAAAGCTGCTGAAGCCGGTTTCAATAAATTCCCTGCTGCTTTAAAAGCAACAGATGTTGGGAAGAGCATTCGCAAAGCAATTGATCAGGCAAAACAAACCGGGGTAGGTAAAACAGCAATGGATTTCACTCAAAATGATGTGAATGACAAGCCGGTTAAATTATCTGATTTCCGCGGAAAATATGTGCTGCTTGATTTCTGGGCTTCATGGTGTGGCCCTTGTCGTCAAGAAAACCCTAACGTAGTAGCTGCCTACAACAAGTTCAAAGACAAAAAATTTACAGTTCTGGGTGTTTCTTTAGATGGCCCCGGTAAAAAACAAGATTGGTTAAATGCTATTGAAAAAGATGGTCTGGCCTGGACCCAAGTGAGTGATTTACAAGGATGGAAAAATGCAGCCTCGAACATGTACGGTGTAACTGGCATACCTGCTAACTATTTAATCGATCCTACAGGTAAAATCATCGCTAAAAATGTTAGAGGTGAGGAATTGCAGAAAAAGCTTGCGGAGCTTTTAGGAAAATAAAATAGAAGAGAAATAATCAAATGAAAAAAAGGTGTCCAAGTATCGATGGCACCTTTTTTTGAATGGATTTCAAATTGTAAATTGACTAAAATATCTCATAGCAGATTTTTTAAAATTATCAAAACAGCTAATCGAAAAAGATAAATCTTCTTATTCTCAGCCCAATCTATTTAGGAGAAAATACCGATTTTGTTATGTCAAAGAACTTATCGAAATTGGCTTTAAGTTGTGCATGGAAGAAGTAAATACTGGGTCGTTTTTTCTTCTTCAAAATTCTGTTAATCAGTTGTGTGCGCAACTTTTTATTCCAATTTATCCCCAAATTTTAATATCAATCACACAACGGATTTTATTATTTTAAATCATTGCTGTCCGTTAAAAAAAACTTGCCCAATATTTCGTGCCGTCAGAATGTTAATAGAGGGCATTCCTTTGTTTTTTTTCAATAGAACCGCCCTATGTTTGAAAAAGCGTTAATTGTCCTTTTTACGATTATTTAATTCACTCCAATCTCCATCAGGTTTTTTCAGGAATTTGAACAAGTCTATATAGGTCATTAAGTGGTAACGGATGACGGACATCATGATCGAGAAGGCCCATCTCCAATTCGCTTTTCGTTGGATAGCCAAATGGGATCAGCTGAATATTCATTGGTGATTGATACTCAGTAAGTTTATGGCTATTTTTGAAGACAGGGTTAAAGTCTGAGACCCTAACCCCGAATTTCATTTACACACTTTTTCTGGATACTGAAAGCAATAAATCCTTCTTTATAAATTATTCATAAATATCAATATGGTTAAAATTAAAATTTGGATTAAAGACCGTTATCGGCAGGCAGTAAACAGCATTGCGTTTTATCCCGCTATTATTGCTATATCTTTTCTCCTGATTTCATTCCTAAGCATATCCTTTGATTTTTCCGAACAGGGGAAACAATTCAAATCACAATTACACTTGCTTCGGTTGCGTGATGCTTCCACTGCGCGAAGTATTATTTCCTCCATCGCTGCCGGAATTATTTCGCTCACTGTATTTAGTTTTTCAATGGTGATGATTGTGCTGAACCAGACCGCTTCACAAATGAGTAACCGCATTTTAGACAAGTTAATCGGAAGCCGGTTCCATCAAGTTGTTTTAGGTGTATATGTAGGTACTATCGTATATGCTCTTTTTTTATTAAGCTCTATCAGGGATATCGACTCCGGTATCCGCATTCCTGCTTTGAGCACCTATTTATTAATTCTGATTACGATACTGGATGTGTTTCTTTTTATTTATTTTCTTCATTACATCACACAATCTGTAAAGTATGAAGTAATCATTCGCAGAATATTTAAAGAAACCAAACTTCAATTGGAACATAAATGCTGTTTATCAGAAGAACCTTCGGCATCCCCTTTGATTGAAAACGCCTCGGTTATTTATTCTGAAGCTTCAGGGATTTATGAAAACTTTGAAAAACATTCGTTGCTTGATATATGCCATGAAAATGATTGCACGCTACAGATTTTACCCGCGCCCGGTACATTTATTTTAAAAGGTTTGCCGATTGTAAATTCTGATAAACGACTACCTCGCGATGTAATGAGTAAGATAAATGACTCGGTGAATATACGTGTTACAGAATCTGTTGAAGAAAACTTTTTCTATGGCTTTCGCCAATTGAGTGAAGTGGCGATTAAAGCGCTTAGTCCCGGTATTAATGACCCCGGCACTGCGATTGAATGCATGAGGGCTTTATTTAAATTATATGCTCACAGGTTGTGTCATTTTCCTGACAATGTAATTAAAAATGAAAAATATAAAACAAGAATTATCATCAACGAATTATCATTCGAAGATATATTTGAAACAACCCTATTGCCCATTTGGGATTATGGAAAAAACGACAGAATGATACAGCATGAAATCCGGCATCTTTTAACGATGCTTTTTTCATTAAACCAAAATACATCTGTCGAACAATTATTACATGAAGTAGAATTGAAAATTCTGAAGGAGAATAAGTCCAATAAAAATATTTTATAAATTCCGAAATCAAACATTCACTTTTAATAATACTGAAAGATCCATTGAAGAAAAGGATGTAAAAGTCATTTTGGTGCTAAGTGTTCGGTAAATTATTAAAAATCAGTAAATTAGGCAATGTTGATGGCGTAGAAAAATCAATTCTTTCAGAATTAGGTACTTGATTTTAAAATGCATGCGGGGGATGATATTCATACTCAAAATAAGCCTGTTCCTGAACGGACTCCACAAAGATCTCGCGAAAAACCCATAGATCCCAATCGATATATTCCATAGCGAGTACTACAACGGTCGCGGAAGTACCGGGAGAGTAGATAATATGGTGGATGTCATTTGTCAATCAGAAGTTGTGATAATTCTAACATAAAATTATATCCATTATGATTATTCAATTTAATACCGATAAAAATATAAATGGAAGCGAAGAACTCAATGCTTCATTTATTAGTTTAATATCAAACAAATTAAGCAGGTTTAGTGATCAGATAACGAGGATTGAAGCTCATTTATCCGACGTTAATGCTAATAAGGAAGGTCAAAATGATATACGATGCCTACTTGAAGCCCGACTGGAGGGAATGCAGCCCATCGCCGTAACGAACAAGGCAAATACTAAAGAAGAGGCCGTAGAAGGGGCACTTGATAAGTTAAAAACCTCGCTTGATACTATACTTGGCCGCTTAAAAAATCATTAGTAAGGTAAATGCTTCTTTTCGTGTTAATAAAACCCCTAACTCTACAAACAAATGAAGTTTGTAAAACCTATTGAAAAGGTGTACATGGAATCTTTGGTGACCATTCTCGAATCCTTAAATGCCACTGGCTTTGAAACGCAATTTAAAGCCACCTCATACGGTTTGCTGTCGTTAGCTACTCAAAAAACTTTTCAGCCTAATGAAGTTAAAGTATTACATTTTTATCGCTTCGAAGGAGAATCCAACCCAGACGATAGCTCTATTTTGTATGCGATTGAAACCAAAAATGGAGAAAAAGGTACTCTAGTTGATGGGTATGGTGTTTTCAGTGATTCACAGGTCAGTAACTTTATGATAAAGGTGGAAGAAATCCATAAATAATTGTCAAAAAAAGAATTTAATAAATGGAAAAATCGTTGAGTGATCATTATTACTGCCCCATGCATTGTGAGGGGGATAAAAAGTATGATAATGTGGGAGAATGCCCAGTTTGTGGAATGCAGTTAGTAAAAGAAGAGAGGGCTCCCATCAATTCAGCAAAGTTCAGGTGCCCAATGCATCCCGAAATTATTCGGAATGAACCCGGAGCCTGTCCCATATGCGGAATGGACCTTGTTCCATTAAAAGTGAATGTGCAAGAGGAAGACAAAAGCTATAAAACATTACTTCATAAATTTACAATCGCTTGCATTTTTACGATTCCAATTTTCATCCTCGCGATGTCGGAGATGATACCCAATAATCCGCTATATAACATTACAAGCTTAAAAAATTGGAATTGGGTGCAATTAATACTTTCTGTCCCTGTAGTGTTTTATGCTTCTTGGATGTTCTTTCAGCGCGCCTGGCGATCAATTGTTAGTTGGAATTTAAACATGTTTACCTTGATTGGTATTGGGGCAGGGGTGGCGTGGCTTTTTAGTGTAGTTGCATTGATCTTTCCTAACGTTTTTCCGAATCAGTTTAAAACGCATCACGGAACGGTATATATTTATTTTGAAGCAGCTACCGTAATTTTAACATTGGTGTTATTGGGTCAGCTTTTAGAGGCCCGAGCTCATAGCAAAACTAATAGTGCCATTAAAGAACTATTAAAACTTGCACCCAATAAGGCTACCAAAATAGTTAATGGAAAAGAGCAAGTAGTTGCCATAAATACTATTCAAAAAGACGATTTGCTACGTGTAAAACCGGGTGAAAAAATTCCTGTGGATGGAAGTATACTGGAAGGCGAGGCTGTCATAGATGAGTCCATGATTTCCGGAGAACCAATTCCTGTAGAAAAAGGAAAAGGAGCTGCTGTTAGTTCAGGCACGATAAACGGAAACAAAACTTTTGTGATGAAGGCTGAAAAAGTAGGCTCGGAAACCTTGCTTGCCAAAATTATTGAAATGGTAAATACTGCAAGTCACTCAAAGGCCCCTATCCAAAAACTAGCTGATAAAATTTCTGGTTACTTTGTTCCGATTGTAGTAGCCATTTCAATAATTACATTTATAGTTTGGGCGATCTACGGCCCCGAACCATCCTATGTGTATGCGCTTGTAAATTCCATTGCAGTATTAATTATTGCTTGTCCTTGTGCATTGGGCCTGGCTACTCCAATGTCTGTTATGGTAGGTGTTGGAAAAGGAGCGCAATCGGGTGTACTAATTAAAGATGCCGAATCACTCGAAAAAATGAATAAAATGGATGTATTAATTATCGATAAAACTGGCACCATAACAGAAGGAAAACCATCTGTAGAAAAGATAGTGAGTGCAGATTCTGAATTTTCTGAAAATGATATCCTTCAAAAAATAGTTTCATTAAACAGCAGTAGTGAACATCCATTGGCTCAGGCCGTCATTCATTATGGAGAAGAAATGAAAATTTCATCAAAACCCATTTCAAATTTTGAGGCAGTTACAGGAAAAGGAGTAACGGGAATGTTTGAAGGTGCTAAACTGGCATTCGGTAACGAAAAATTAATGGAGCAGGTGAAAGCAGTTATTTCTCCCGAATTGCATAAACAGGTAAAGGATGAGCAAAAAATGGGTAAAACTGTTTCTTATCTATCTGAGGGTAATAGAACTATTGGGTTTGTAGTGATTTCGGATAAAATTAAAGCTTCGACTAAAGAAGCCATTCACAAATTACAGCATGAAGGTTTGAAGGTGATCATGTTTACCGGTGATAATGAAGATACGGCTAAAGCTGTAAGCGAGAGGTTGAGTTTGGATGGATACAATGCCCAAATGCTGCCCGAAGATAAATTGAGGGAAATAAAGTATTTGCAAACCCAAGGCAAAAAAGTAGCAATGGCTGGTGACGGAATTAATGATGCGCCGGCTTTGTCGCAAGCTGATATTGGTATTGCAATGGGTACCGGAACGGATGTGGCCATAGAAAGTGCATCCATCACGTTAGTTAAAGGCAATCTTAATGGCATTGTCAAAGCACGATTGTTAAGTCACAAAGTGATGCGAAACATTAAGGAAAATCTGTTATTTGCTTTAGGGTATAATGCCTTGGGCATTCCAATCGCAGCAGGAATTTTATTCCCACTATTTGGGTTATTGCTTTCTCCTATGATTGCAGCATTGGCCATGAGTTTCAGTTCATTATCAGTTATTGTGAATGCTCTCAGGTTAAGAAATGCAAAATTATAATTAAAAGTTATTAAACTTTATTCATAAGCAAGAGTTTACTGTTTGTTAAAATTTTCAATTATAACGTTTGCGACTACCTTTAGCTACCTATAGTAAGCTTCCCCGATACCATAGGTTTGAAATTTGATTCTGTAGATAAGGTTTTCTTTTTGTTCTCGTCAGAAATGCTCATTTCAAATCGAATAAGCGATTAAGGCTTATTAGTCTTCATCAAAATACTGAGAATAAGTTTTTATGCTTCTTATATCCTGTGAATTATTTTTTACAGCTATTCTTAGCCTTTTATTTAATTGGTTCATTAATATGAGAAAGTAACAAAAATGCCTTCAATTGAAATAAAAAATGCAAGTAACAAAATTGATTTCAAGGAAATAAAAGAGCTTAAGATGGTTATAAAGTTGAATGTTATTGTAGGATTTTCATTCGCCCCAACAGGCATAAAATGCAAAGGATAAATTACAGTAATCGGAAACATAATCATTAGCAGAATAATTATAGCTTTCAATGGTGTAATTGTGTCACCAAAAGAATTAAGGTCTTGAAAATTTTGTTTAAAATGTTGTATGGCAGTTTTAGATTCAATCTCCAATTTGTCAATAGCATCTTTCTCAGCATTAAGTTTGTCCCATATACCTGTAAGTTCAATGTCAAACATTGGATTATAAGAACCACTTCTATCTGCCGATTTTCTTGGTTTATTTGTTGAATATATTAAATTAAATGCTTCTAAAACGACACTGTCATTCCGGTAAAGAATGGTGGCATATGGCGTATATTTTTTCAAGAATTTTCTCCTGAGCTAAATTTTCAAACTCCCCGCTGCGAATGGCTTCCTTTAGGTCACTATCGAATTGGACATTTAGGGTAATGGCAAAACTCCCTTTATGAATTACTTAAACAGACTATCTAATTGGATTAACAAAGGCATACTGTTTTATTGGTTCTGTTTGTTTGTTTGGTTTTTGTTTTTATTAAAGACAATAAGCACATGCATGGGTATTGAGTTTAAGGATTCTGTTAGATACTATGGACTTATTTTACAACTTATAGGTATGTTCGCAGTCATTAAGTCAATAATTGTAAAATTGAACCTGTTTCAATCCGAAGGAGTTATTAAATTAATTTGTGGTTACTTTAAGAGCTTTCCTAGGAGTGGTAAGATAAGGAATATTGAGGGTCAAATAGTAACCCCTCCATCAGATGAGGAACTTAATGTCCATGATAAATTAAATACGAACGAAGAAAATTTAGAAAAAATAATTACACATTTCTCGGAGGAAATTTCAGATATAAGAACAAAGCTTCTGGATACAAAACACTCAATGGGAGAGTTGAAGATGGAATTAAATGAAATGAATAATCAACATTCCTTTGTTATTACAAAAACAAATAATCTGGTTAAGAATTCTATTGTAGATATTGGATGGGACCCCATGGGGGTGATTATTTTAATCTTTGGAGTGATTTTGTCTACTATATCTGAAATTATTTGTGTCCTTTTAAAGTGATAGGTTAAATTCTGAGATTGGTGTCCGTGATATTGATCGTGAAAATTAAAAAACCGCTTTAAAGTATGATTTAAGGCGGTTTTTTAATGTGTTCTGTGGAGCTGGAGGGACTCTATAATAAAATTCATCCAAATTCAACTTTCTCCAATAGAACACAATTTTTACTGCAATAACGGTTTTTTTGGGACATTCATGAAAAACAAGATTCAATAAATTTCAATTCAATAAAGTTAAAATTGTATGTAAATTCGTATGTAAATTTTTAGGTAAATGGCTAGTGTTAAGTTTTATGTAGAAAAAAGGAAAGATAAAAATGGGATATTAATCGTTAAAAATGTCCCGATTTTATTAAGTTTTAGTTTTGATGGGTTAAGATTAAATGTATATACAGGTGAACGGATAGACACTGATAAATGGGATGCAAATAAGCAAAAAGTAAAACGTTCAGTTAATAGTGCACTTCAAATCAACTCTTACTTAGAGTCTTTGTCAAACGAGGTTGAGAAAATATATAGGGATGCAAGAATAATAGGAGATATTCCAACTGTTAACTATATAAAAAGTAAACTTTCTAAGAACCAAAAGTTAACTAACAAAACATTTTTTGAAGTGTTTGAAGAGTATATTGAAAGTCACAAGAATCAATGTACGCTAGGAACTATTAAAAAGTATAAAACAAACTTGGTTCATCTTAAAAAGTTTTCATTAAAGAAAAAATATCCTCTTGAATTCGAAACTCTTGATGAAGGTTTTTTAAAAAAATATATAGAGTTTTTTATAACTGATCTACAGCATACCAATAATACGATTGCCAAAAATATTCGAATTCTTAAAGGTTTTTTGAACTGGGCGATCGAACAGAATTACAGTAAAAATCAGGAGTTTAAGAAGTTTAAATACAAAGAAAATGATGGTGAAATTATTGCCCTTGATTGGGATGAATTAATGCATCTATATGATTTAAAATTAGAATCAAAATCACTAGAACATGTTAGGGATGTGTTTTGTTTTGGTTGTTTCACAGGTTTGAGATTTTCTGATATTTATAATTTAAGAAGAGAAAATATTGTTAATGATACTATTACTTTAACTACTATTAAAACAAAGGAATTAACTATGATTCCCTTGAATGATTATTCAAGAGAAATATTGAATAGATATGTTGATTATCCAATGGAAAAATGCCTACCGGTTATAAGTAATCAAAAGATGAATGATTATTTGAAAGAAGTAGGTAAAATTGCAGGAATAGATAAGCCTATTACAATTATTCGTTTTAGAGGAGCTCAGCGTTTGGAGAAAAAATGTAAAAAATATGAAGTGCTCACATCCCATGTAGCTAGGAAAACTTTCGTTACCAATGCCTATCGACAGGGAATACCCACGGAAATTATTATGTCTATTACTGGACATAAATCTCCAGAAATATTAGCGAGATACAATCATATTGCTGAGGAACAAAAAAGAGAAGCCATGAAAAAGGCATTCACTAAGTTTTAGAATCTAAAAAACAATGAACACGAAAGAAACTTATAGATATACCTTTAAAGATTGGGAAGAACGTAGATTTAAATTTACACCTAATTCAGCTTTGGATTTAAGTAGAGAAGATTGGCTTAAAATCACGAAAGAACAAAAAAAAATATTTGAAGAATATGTGGAATGCGCAAAAAATGAGCTGATAGGATTATTTAGGAGTAAAATAAATAACTCTCAAGACAAAGAGACATTGCTATTAAATGAATTAACATTACTACAGGAGATTTTTCATGGGGAAGAGGAAAAAACAAAATTCATTTATGATGTAGTTGGGGGGGTATGGGGTCGCGATATATTTAATTCAATTAAAAAGATTTACTACCAGCAAATAGTTCAAGGGAATATTGAGTATAGCTCTATTGCGACTCCTAATGAGGATTTGAATTTTTCAATTAAGAGTGAATCGATCCAGCATGATTTAAATTTGCAGATCCTTGCATTCTCCTATTTTCGGTATTGGAAATTTTTAGAAAAAATTAAGGGAAGCGGCAATTTCGAATTACTACACCACTTTAATAAAAAAGAAGAGAAAAAATCCAATTTATTATGGTTGAAAAATGAAGAAGGATTGGAAAAGCTCCATAAACTTTTAATTGAACATCGCTTTATTAATGAATTATCGCTTATGGATTTTAATCGCCATTTCAAAGGAGAGATTATTGAGAATAAGATCAATTGGTTAGAAACTAGGTACTGTTGCTTTTGGTTTTTTAATAAATTATCTGAAAAAGGGCTTATTGATTGTAGGTTTGAAAATAAATATGCACAAACGATTTCGCAACATTTTATTTTTAAGGGAGTTGTCGTAAAAGCAGAAAGTTTATATAGTCTTATAAGTAAAGGTAAGTTGAAGGAATCTGTAGGAAAAAAAATGATGCTGATAATCAGTAGTTTATAAATTATTTAGTCAAGGATTGAACTACCCTTGCACAGACCTTGTCCCTTCTATAAACAGTTTTGCGTCATTAAATTAATGATTTATGACGCAAGAAATTGTAATAATTACTAATGAAAAAATAGAGTATTTAATTCGGAACTCTATTAAGGATGTAATCTCTGAATACTATCCTAAACTCCTAAACCTCACTTCTATTTCCCAAAAAGAAGAAACAAAAGATTTCTTAACCAGGAAACAAGCTGCAGAATTTCTTAATTGCTCCATGACTTCTTTGTATAACTATCAAAAAGCAGGAGTCATTTCCTATTATCAGGTCGGAAGGAAAATTTTATTTCGAAAATCTCAATTATTAGATTCAATGGAAGTTCAAAATCTTAAACAAAAGAAAAACAGAAAATAATGGCAAATAGGCAACTTGTTCTTGAAAAAACATCTGGAGGAATAGCATTTTATAAAATGGTTATTCCTGAATTAAGGGTTAAAGGATCACAGTGTGAATTAACAAGAAATCCCTTCTACGATGATAGTAATCCAAGTTTAAGCATTTATTTAAAAAATGATGAATGGCGTTTTAATGATTTTGGAGATCCTGAATATAAAGGAAATGTAATTGACTTTGCATCCTATCATTACGGTTTGGATATTAAAAAGGATTATAAACAAATACTTAATAATATAATAGAAGATATGGAATCGCTTACCTTAAGTGATAAGCAAAAGTTTGCTAATGTTGAAAAGTCAGCAACCCTAGCTTCCCAAAAACACATCGAATTCACGCTTAATGAACGAGATGCAAATTATTTTACAGACGAAGAATTAAAGTTCTGGAGTCAGTATGGTATAGATAAAACAGCTTTACAAAATGCAAAAGTTGTAGCAGTTGATGGTTATACAGAAAGATCACCTGATGATTTTAGTAAAACTTATTCTAGAAAAGAAGAAATGTGGTTTGCCTTTAAAGGCCCAAAACATGCAAAATTATATTGTCCGTACCCGAAAAAATTTTGGTATGTGGGAAGCAAATCACAGGACTTTACATGGGGATCTGGTATTGATTTTTTTGACCAAGAAGTTGAATTTATTTTGACTGCAGGTGAAAAAGATGCTTTAACATTGATTGCACATGGATTTAATGCCATTACACTCAACAGTGAAACAGCATTACCGAGTCGCAGATTAATTAAATCATTGTATGAGAGTAGAATTAAGGTGAGCGTATTATATGATATTGATGAAACAGGCTTAAAACAAAGCTTAAAGCTTGAGGAAGAATTTGGATTTAAAAGAATAGTCCTTCCAAAGTGGTTAATAGAAAAAGGAGGAAAGGATGTATCTGATTTCTTTCGTTTAGGTGGCACAAAGGATGAATTACTTTCTTTAATTAATTTTAGTGAAGTGAATACTCAACCTGAAGTTGAAAGAAAATCTGTTAGAACAGCCTCACAGCGACTGGCAGATGCAAGCGCTCTTTCAGAAATCAAAAAATTAGTTGACGTTTTTCTTCATACAGGAGAATTAGCAATTTTATTTGGTGATACAGGAGTTGGTAAAAGCATTTTGGGTATCGCTATAGCTGATGCAATTAGTAAAGGTGTTAAATTTTTAGAGCTTGAAAATGAATGTGAACCGCAAAAGGTTCTTTACTATGATTTCGAATTATCTGACAAGCAATTTGAAAAAAGGTACTCGGACAATGAAGGAAAAGCTCATTCTTTTAATAGAAATTTATATACAGATAGTATTGATTTTGCAGAACTAAAATTTGATAGACAGAATAAGTTTGAAACTGTTTTAATTGACAAGATTAAAGAAGATATTAAATCAACAGGTGCAAGTGTAATATTTATTGATAATATCACCTTTATTAGCTCTCAATCTTCTCAGGATGCACAGGTTGCGATGGAATTAATGAAGATGCTGAAACAAATGAAACAAGAGTTGGATATTACTATTGTTGTAATGGCACATACACCTAAGAGAAGATCGTCAGAGCATTTTTCAATTAATGATTTAGCTGGAAGTAAACACTTAAGCAATTTTGCCGACTCAGTATTTGCTATTGGTATGTCCCAGTCAGATAGAGGCTATAGATATATGAGGCAAGTCAAACCAAGTAGAAGCGGCGAATATAAATATGACCAGACTAATGTTGTTAAGTGTGAATTAACTAAAATAGACTCGTTTCTCACTTTCCGGTTTATTTCATACTGTAATGAAGCCACATTGCTAACATGTGCCGATCCTGATTACGAGGAAGAAATGAAAAAGAAAGCAATTGAGCTCCGAAATAAAGGAAAAACTTTCAGAGAAATGGAAAGGGAACTTAATATAAGTAAGTCAAAAATAGGCCGATGGCTAAAGAATTAATAATAATGTCCAAGTACTAAAATTGTCCCATTTGTCCTTTTGTCCCGCCCAAAATTGGTGGGACGAAGGGATAAATTTTACTTCTTTTCTATTTTTTACTAAAGTATCTTGAAGAATTAGTAAACCCCCTTAAATAAAGGAACAGATTATATCTTCATGATAAGCAGTAAAATATTTTAGTCTATAGTTGCTTGGGAATTTTAGTGACATATTTAGTATTTTAAATTACGTCCCTTCGTCCCTCGCGCATAGCAGTGAAGATCCTTTACAAAATTCTTACAAACTGAAATGTTAAAAATGAATCATTTTTGATTATTAGCTTCCCCAAAGTTGGGCCAATTAAAGGTAGAATTCTCCCCGCAGCGCAGCGAGGGATTTCCATGAAAAGGAATTAACTTTGAATTGGCAAATATGAAAAGAACAGATTTACAGAAACACAGATTGTTAAGTCAATCAAAGAATTTTTAGGATCTACCTTAAGAGAATCCCATAAAGAGTTGAACTTTCTTATCTTTTCGTTTGTCGTTTTTTTTGTTTCATCAATATAATTTATACAGGCATCCATAGTTTTAGATAAATTCCCTGTATATAAGTGCAGTGCCCAGTAATATTTCCAATTAAAAAATAAGCTGCTTTTAGTTTTAAACTATCTTTCTTGCTCTTCGAATATACTCAATCACTTTAACTTCGAATAACTACAAATCTATTGGGCATTACTGCCGTTTTATAGCACTGTAAGATGTTTTTAAAACATTAAACTGCAATTAATTAATTATCAGCTCTATTAACCATGCAATTAATAAAATATATTAACTAATTATTACTATTAAACCACCTCTCCTTTTTATTTATTTATTTTTTTTTCATTTTCTCTTACACAAACTTCTAGCCTAGCCGTCTTATTCCTAAAACAGAATAATAAGTTAAACTGGCGGCTAAAGAGCAAATGAAATTTGGAGCAAACTGCTTGTTTAAATCTTCAATTTAATAACATGTTGGAGTGTTCGTAAAAGTGGCGATGCAATAACCATTTAACAGTAAAGAAAAAATTTGCGAGAAGGGGATATTGATTTTACCTCTAATTATAAGAGAAACCAACAATTTTTAAATGATTGAAATAATTTTCAGACTAGAACAATTAGATTATTTGATTAAAACTTCAAAAACAGGCTCTAGGAAAGTGTTAGCCCAAAAGTTAAAAGTAAGTGAACGGACCATAAGTAGGTGGTTAGAATTTATGAGAGATAGGGGTGCTGAAATTGAATACGATCGAAAAATAAACAGCTTTTTATATAAGAAATCAGGCAATTTTGTAGTAAAAGCAGAATTTATTGAGAATATATCATTATGGATTCTGATATATTTTTACCTATCAGACAATATGTTTTGATTTAGCATCCTTAATTCTTGAAGGATGCTGGATAGCTTAAAATATACAGGTGAATTAACACTAATGTATATAACAATAAATATCTAAATAACTTTATAAAAAATTTGGCAGTCTTCCTTTAGTCCTATGATAGAAAATTGATATATTAATTACCTCAATGTACGGTACTATACGATTCTAAATGCAGGGCGCAATCTTTATCGAAGCTTTAATGTTAGTGCAATATAAAAGTTCTATAGCAGTGTGGTGGCAATATAGTTTAATGATGCGGCTTTGCCTTGCCAATTAACTGTTTATAAAAAAATTAGACTGGTAAGTGAGTAGCAATAATAACATCCTAAACCCAAGAAAAGCATTAAATAGGCCTTTTTAAAAGTTAAGCCTAATCGTAGCGAATAGAAAAGTTTAAATCGAATCTTATTCAACTGATCGATCAGCTCAATGAAAAAGAATCTGAAGGGCTTAATAAAAACCTAGTTGCTGATTTTTTAAAGAATACCTACTACAGTCCTAATCTTTTTGTAAATACTAAAGGGCGAAACATCCCTTCGTCCCTCATCTTAGGGCGGGACAAAGGACAAATGGGACATTAATTCTCTACTTCTTCAACCATCTACCAACTTTAGATTTACTAAGCGCTAATCGCTTTCCGTTTACCTTGATACTAAGTTCTTTACTTTTCAAATCTAAAGCTTGTTGCTTTTGACTCGCGCCGACTTGGTTTAAACTGCTTAATAAAATAGAATCGGCAAAATTGATCAAGGATTGTAAAAGGTTCAGAAATTTATAAAAGTAACCATTATCATTATTTGAATACAAACTGGAAACTCCAAAAAACTATTTCCTACTCCTATATTCCTAAATAATATTACTAATTCTCCTGTAGTTTTAAGCTATCCAGCATCCTTCAAGAATTAAGGATACTAATTCAGAAAGCGTTTGGTATGTATAAAAAAATTGTATCAGAATCAATAATCCTTTTATCTCAATAAATTGTGCTTTTACTACAAAAAATACCTGATTTCTTATAAAAACAGGTATTTTCCTTTCGTGCGTATTCAATTTCAGCACCCCTGTCCCTCATAAAATCTAACAACCTACTTCCGTTCACTTACTTTCAATTTTTTGGCTAATACTTTCCTTGAGCCTGTTTTTGAAGTTCAGAAATATAAATGCAAAGTAATTAAAGTCATTGTTGTTTGGGAGAAGTGAGCCATTTAAATGCCTTTAAATAATATTTTCTTATTTATTTAAAAATAAATTAACCTCATGTTCAGTTGATTGTATTTTTTACTTTATGCCAATCATCACAGTGCTATAAAATGGCATTGATGCCCAATAGTTTTGGATTATCTTATCGGTTGCCAACTCACTATGTAAAAAGGTCTCCAAAAGAGGCTTTAGCACAAGCGCAAAAAGAAGGAAAGTATTTTTATAGTAGCTCAAAACGAAGATTGTTAAGTTATTACAGAAAGAATTTAATATAACTAAAAATTTAAAAAAAAATCGTGAAAAGATTATCTATTCTATTTATTCTTACTTCATTAACTATAGCTACCCATGGTCAAGATAAACCTCTAAGCAACAAACAAAAGTTTGATATTGCCTTAAAGTTTGCAGGTGACAACGCAGTTGAACTCAATAAAGTGATTGAGTATTATTCCAAGAGCAAGAAAGATAGTTTAAAACTAAAAGCAGCTTATTTTTTAATTGGAAATATGACCGGGCATTTCTCTTATACTGGGAATAAATCTAAAGCTGTGGATGCCTATATAAATAATATTGCTGAAACAAAAAAAACGACAACCGAAAAGTTTAATTCTTCTTATCTAAGAAAGTTTGATAGAGTATGGGATTCACTTAAGGTTGATAGTAAAAATTATAAACCACTCACTAATAATGCATTTGATGCAAAAGTCATTACTGCCGAATTACTAATCGAAAACATTGATTATGCTTTTAAGGCTTGGGAACTACCTTGGTCAAAACACCTAAAATTTGATGAATTTTGTTTGTATGTTTTACCTTATCGGTTTTATAATGAGCCTTTAGAATCGTGGAGACCAATTTTTATGAAAAAATTCAGTTGGCTTAAAGATTCGATGGGCAAGAGCGATGACCCAATAAAAGCATGTGAAATGGTTAACAAAGAACTTAAAAAGATTTTTGTTTATAACGCAAACCTGCATGAATACCCTGCGGCATTGGGGCCAAACAATTTGTTAAAGGGAATGATGGGTAAATGTTTGGATCAAGCGGGGATAGCTAATTTCGCTATGCGGGCTATGGGAATTCCTGTGGTTTTAGAGCAAATTACTCACTGGGCAAATAGAAGTATGGGACATGACTTTGGCTCCGTTTTAGGTAAAGACGGAAAGTTCATAGCCTTTTCAGGGGCAGAGTATAATCCTTATAAATTTAAAATTAGCGATATAGCCCCTAAAATATATCGTAACTTATATTCGATACAAGATGAGGCTTATTTGGCTGATGATGTGAATTCAGGAGCATTGACCCCCAATTTAGAACGATTTATACTAGATGTAACTAATCAACATATAAAAGTAAGCGATATAAAAATTTCATTGGATCCTGGACAAATACCGGCAAACGCGGACGTGTATTTATGTGTATTTGACAATCGTAACTGGCAACCTGTTTACAAAGGAATATTAAAAAATAATGAGGCAATATTTAAAGATATGGGATTGGGGGCAGTATATCTTCCTGTTATTTTTAACGAAAATGGAGTTCAACGGCCAATATCGGCGCCAATTCGATTAGATAATAAAAAAAATATACAAATCTTACAGGCAAGTAAAGAAACAGAAGCCGTAATCTTAACACGAAAGTATCCACTGTCTTCTGCAAAAATGGGATGGATATATTTAATGGCTAACGGTGTTTTTGAGGGGGCAAATAGTTCTGATTTTTCAGACGCAGAAAAATTATATTCTATTCCGGAACCGGTTAACCCCAAGGTAAAACAAATTAAAACCAATAATTCGCATACTTTCCGTTACCTGCGATACTTGTTTCCTGAATATGGTTATGGTTCCTTGGCTGAAATTTCCTTTTACAACAAAATACAAGACAGCAAGCCCTTAATGGGCAAGCTCATTTCTTCAGCAGAAGTACAGCCTAGTGATTTAAAAATCGCTTTCGATGGAAACTTAAATAATTATATCTATACTCAAAATCTGGGTGATTACAACAACGAGTGGATTGGATTAGATTTAGGAAAAAGTATTGAAATTACCGATGTTGGCTACATCCCAAGAAATGATGGGAATGCGATTAGGGCAAATATGAATTATGAGCTTTTTTATTGGAACGACAAGTGGATATCATTAGGCCCTGGACTTTTCAATGTGGATGAAGAATTGGAATATAAGGAAGTGCCAAAGGGTGCATTGTTCTTACTCAGAAATTTGACTGAGGGTAAAGAGGAACGAATTTTTACTTACGAAAACAATAACCAGGTTTGGTGGTAGTCGAAAAGAGTAGCAAAAATTTAAAATTATATTATAAACTAACAAAACAATGAAGAAAAAACTATTGGGAATTCTATTATTAAGTTGTATTTGCATAATGCAAACAAAAGCTCAAAATCAGATCAAGGATGATGTAATTGAAAACAATTTAAGCAATATACTAACATTAAAGCTCCAGTATGAGGAAGCTCGAACTAAAATGTTGGATTCAAGATTAACCAATTATATGCAGGTAAATGCTTGTAAAGCAGCCCATGCATCGTATGTAAGTGCAGTGAGGGCTATTCAAAGGGCGTCAGTTAGACAAAATTACTTGTCTTATTTAAATAAGACTATAAAGGAAGCTGATCAATCACACATCAACAGTACCATTCGATATTCAACCAATCCTTCTACTTCGAATAATGACAAGGTAATTACCAATTTAGATTATTTGAAATTAGTAAGATATTGCCTTTTTATACAAAAGAAAGGTACATTATCAGAAGTAACTTCAATACCTCCCTCTGTACGACTATAAAACTTTTAAATAAAGAACCAATCTGATCCATTTTCAAATTTTGAACCGTATTGGGGAGTTATCATAGTTTCCCCTTCATAATGAACTATAAATATCTAACTAATAATTATGAAAATTAAAATTTATCCTTTATTAACTATTTTAATCACTTTGTTGTGTTTTTCAGCATGTGAAAAAGACCCACTTGCAGAAACTACCGCACAAAGACACAAAAAAACAATTGTATTGATGGGCGACGAAGCTGGGGGCTGGGGAGACCCCTATGATCCATGTGGCCAGGCAAATGCTATAAATACAATGGTTTCAAACTCGGTAATCTCTGATCAGCATGACCAGATTTTGGAGAGAATGGCCCAAGATCATGCAAATGAATATGGAGTAGATCGAAAATTACAGAGCATTGGTGCTAATACTTATGTTAATTCATCTGTACATGTTGGAAGCGGAACTCATTATCCAATCTCTTTCACTTGGAACAGTACAGCTGGTTATACTATCAGTTCGTCTCATGGTCATCCCGATGACGTTCCACCCTCTCCTGCTGATGCAACTGTGTTAGCAGCCCAATTTAATAATACTCAGTTTCAAAATGCATCAGAAAGTGAAAAACAGGTATATAAAGACAACGCATCTTTGATTACAATTACAGCGACTCATCAATATGTAATCACTGTTACAGATTGGGAAATAATTCAAGCCAAGCGCGCAAGTTTTGAACAAAATCAATTATACTATAATGAATTATACCAAGAATATGCAAGTGAATATGTTTTACAGCTTGGAGGCGATTATGAACAAGCAGGTACGTATGCATTACTGAAAATGTATGGCGATTGTATAAATGTATATGCTTCGACAATAAATTCTACAGACTTCATACCTCAAAGGATTTACGCCAATTCAGTGTTATCAATACCTTGCAATTAATTGTATAAAATTAGAGTTAAATAGAAATGAAAAAGATTAGCATTCTTATTGTAGGCATCTTTCTTTGCCTTAGTAGCTTTGGTCAAGTCGTTCCGTTAAATGATGTTATAAATTTTACGCCGTTTAAAAAGATGGAAAAAATAGACAGGGGACAACTCAAACAGATGGATCGAACAAAGGTTAAATTCCCTACAATAAATATTGAACACTCAAGTGGGGAATTTTATAAGCTGAGTTCTACTTGCCTTTTACAATTAAATGGAATGATGTCAGAAACGACAGATAATTACTTGAATAAATTAAAGAAAGGCTTTGATGCTAGCCATAGTTGGTCATCAGATCCGGGGTATACTTCCGTTATTAAAACGTATAATAATTACCAGGTGCTGATCATAAACAGAGCCTATACCGAGCAGTTTATTTCTCATTATTCTTTTTTTTGTGTTAGCAATACAAAGGTGTGCTGTTTGAATGGTAAATTGGAATACAATTCTGCTGATAAAGAACAGGCCGCAGTAATGCTGGATGAACTGCTGAAAAGCATCAGGTTTAAAAAGTAAATCTTTAAAAAACAAAGGAATTAAAGTTCAGAGTTTTGCATTCTACAAAAGACTGAACTTTAATTAAAGAATAGTGAAGATTACCCATCACTCTATAATAAACATAAATAATTATTTCAAACCACAATAAGCATTTAGGTATTACGTGGTTTAAATGCATTACAATTACAGCGACTCATCAATATGTAATCACTGTTACAGATTGGGAAATAATTCAAGCCAAGCGCGCAAGTTTTGAACAAAATCAATTATACTATAATGAATTATACCAAGAATATGCAAGTGAATATGTTTTACAGCTTGGAGGCGATTATGAACAAGCAGGTACGTATGCATTACTGAAAATGTATGGCGATTGTATAAATGTATATGCTTCGACAATAAATTCTACAGACTTCATACCTCAAAGGATTTACGCCAATTCAGTGTTATCAATACCTTGCAATTAATTGTATAAAATTAGAGTTAAATAGAAATGAAAAAGATTAGCATTCTTATTGTAGGCATCTTTCTTTGCCTTAGTAGCTTTGGTCAAGTCGTTCCGTTAAATGATGTTATAAATTTTACGCCGTTTAAAAAGATGGAAAAAATAGACAGGGGACAACTCAAACAGATGGATCGAACAAAGGTTAAATTCCCTACAATAAATATTGAACACTCAAGTGGGGAATTTTATAAGCTGAGTTCTACTTGCCTTTTACAATTAAATGGAATGATGTCAGAAACGACAGATAATTACTTGAATAAATTAAAGAAAGGCTTTGATGCTAGCCATAGTTGGTCATCAGATCCGGGGTATACTTCCGTTATTAAAACGTATAATAATTACCAGGTGCTGATCATAAACAGAGCCTATACCGAGCAGTTTATTTCTCATTATTCTTTTTTTTGTGTTAGCAATACAAAGGTGTGCTGTTTGAATGGTAAATTGGAATACAATTCTGCTGATAAAGAACAGGCCGCAGTAATGCTGGATGAACTGCTGAAAAGCATCAGGTTTAAAAAGTAAATCTTTAAAAAACAAAGGAATTAAAGTTCAGAGTTTTGCATTCTACAAAAGACTGAACTTTAATTAAAGAATAGTGAAGATTACCCATCACTCTATAATAAACATAAATAATTATTTCAAACCACAATAAGCATTTAGGTATTACGTGGTTTAAATGCATGAAAAGTATATACCCTCCTATAAATCGTAATGATAAAAATAGCTAAATTATCATCTCTTTTTTCAATTTCGGTTATCCTGTTGTTTTTGTTATGTTCAAATTTATACAGTTTTAAACACAGCTATTGGGCTAGAGAACTCCCTCCCTTTATTTTTTCTTTTTTAGTTTCCAGCCTTGCTTTGGCGGGAATAGCAAGTATAGTAAAGCGCCTCCACATCACTTTTATTGATATTATTGCCGTATTTTTCTTCTTTTATATCATTTTTAACTCGTTATTCATCGCCCAGCCATTTCCTCCTTCTGACAGAATTTTCAATATACTGGGGTGTTTTTTGCTTTATATATCCTTAAGAATAGTAAACCCTTTTACTAAGGAAAATACACAACTGCTCCTAATTGGGTTTTTATTTGTGATAGTATATCAAGCAGTATATGGCATTTTGCAATTTTGGCAAACGACAAGCTTGGTGCGCGGGACGTTTATTAATCCAGGTATTTATGGTTGCTTTATAGGGCTGGGTCTACCAATCATAACCCATTTTATCACAAAACCCAAAATAACTAGAGCTAGAATAATTTTACTTATATCTATTGGGGTTCTGGTTTTAAATTCGCTTTACTTTTCCAAATCTAGAACCGCTTTAGTGTCTTCGTTACTCGGCTCGATTATCATAATTTTTTACAGATTGAAGATAGACCCGGTCTATATAATTACAAAGCATAAAAAAATTATTACGGCGTTAATAATAGGGATATTAGCTGTAATTATAAATAGTCTTTGGCAGCAGAATACGGTTTCTGTGTCAGGTAGATTTTTAATTTGGAAAATAAGTTATTACATGTTTTTAGACCATCCTTTCTTTGGGATTGGTTATGGCAATTTCTTTACTGAATATGGTAATTATCAAGCCAATTATTTTCTTTCAGGACAAGGAACTCCAAATGAGGTTAAAATTGCAGGAATGAATTATTACGCATTTAATGAGTTTCTGAAAATAACTGTTGAGAATGGCATTATTGGTATTTTGGTTTTTGTAGGATTGATAGTAGCAATTATATTTTCTGTTTGGCGAGGAATTAAAAACAACCAAGCGTATGCAATTGTTTTTGCGGTGTTATTTGGCGTGATACTAATTTTCGGTCTATTTTCATATCCCTTTCAAGATTTTGCAATTAGTGCTTTATTTTATTGCTGTTTATCTTACATAGCGTCAATTGATATGATATTATTAAAATACACCCCCACCCGCATAAGTAGATCAATTTTGTTGCTGGTGATATGCGGTTTCGCTTTTGTATCAATCCAAAAGATTTATTCAATTTTTCAGTGGCGAGATGCAACTGAAAATCTATCAGAATTAAATCCGTCATTTAAAAAATATCAACAAATTTTTCCTGTATTATCAAACAATGGTGCATTTCTGTTTAACTATGCGGCGGAATTGGCTTATGCTGGTAAAAATAGACAAGCAATTCCATTATTTATCCGGGCTGCACGCTACGGAAATAGTGTAGAATTGTACATATGGTTGGCTGATTGTTACGCTGCTATTGGGCATAATGCACTTGCTGAGCAAAATTATACAAAAGCGGCATACATGCACCCCAAATTATTCAAGCCATTGGATCATTTACTAAGTTTTTATCAAAAAACCGGGCAGGTCGTTAAGGCAAAAAGAATTGCAGAACAAATCTGTACAAAACCAATTAAAATTCCATCCAACGAAATAGATAAAATCAAGGCAAAAGCTTTGATGTATTTACAAACAGACAAATTATGAAACAAAAAAATATATTCCTTTATGTAAGTCTATTTTTAATTATAGCCTGTAAAAAAGAGGATGACAAAATAGAACCAGTTCTAAGCACATGCGAGCAGGTAAATCAACTCGCAAGCAATGCAGAATTTATTGCAAAATTTCAATCTCTTTACGAAGAATCTAAAATCAATAATTTTGAAACCGGTTATGTTTTATTTTCAACGTCCAAAAGTAGCTATGCTTATGAAAAAGTGATTGGAGAGCAAAACAAAGCTTCTATAAATGTTGACGTGGATAAGCCTCTTGACGGCTATATACATTGTCATTATAGTAATTTGTATCCAATATTTTCAGGTTCAGATATACGAGCAGTCTATGATGTTTATGATATTAACCAAATGAGAAACCCAGCTACTTTTTTATTGGGTGTAGTATCGGCAGATGGAAATGCCTATATATTAAAAATAGATAACATTGAATTATTTAAACAATTTGGTCAAAAAAACTTTCAATCTTTACAATCTTTTCACAGTTTTGAAAACAGCTACTATAACCAACAACAAAGTCTCCTTTCAAAAGGAAGAACGGCTTCTTTCGAAATTACGCTAATCGATATGATTAAAAATTCTGGACTAATACTATTTAAAGGAAACATGCAATTTAACACCTGGTTAAGGATGGAAAAAGGGGCAGACGGAAACCTGATTACATCCGCTTGTCAGTAAACATAAAAGGTTCTTTGATACCTATTTATTTCAGCTGTTAATGCATCATTTTAATTAAGGTAGATTTTAGAACTGTCTGGTTCATCTAAAATTATTTATGCTATAAATAATCAATCCCGAAGCAAAAAGAAGGACTTACTATCAGAGATATCGGAAAGCGATTAACTATTAGTAAATTTAAAGTTGGTAGATGGTTAAAGGAAGTAGAAAATTAATGTCCCATCTGTCCTTATTGTCCCGCCCTAAGATGGTGGGACGAAGGGACGTAATTTAAAATATTAAATATGTCACTAAAATTTCCAAACAACTATAGTCGAAAATACTTTGGTAGTTCCGCTCTGTTCCCATGGAGAAAATTGAAAAAATAATAAGAATTAATACTACTAATCCTTGTATTTATGTTAATAAGAAAAGCTGTCCCAAATGTAAAAGGGCATCAAATCAATTGACATGGATTTTTTTTGAATTAGATTTTTGGGTTGATAAAGGATTTTTTTAAGAAATGATATCTGTGTGTGAAAATTTGTAAATCGGTAGTAGGTACTACCACAAACTAAAAACAAAAGGTTGGCTCAGGTAAACTGCCCCCAAAAAGTTAGACACTTATTGGGGGCAGTTTTATGAACAAGAAAACGAAATATACACCAGACTTTAAATTAAAACTGGTTAAATCAGTACTTCAAGCACATCAATCCAAACGATCTGTAGCCAAAGCACATGGCGTGAGGAATAGCAATTTGGAGCTGTGGGTTAAGTTTTATGAAGCCTACGGTCCATTGGGATTGGAACCGAGTAAAAAACAATATCCTCCGGCGTTTAAAATCCAAACCGTTCGATGTATCTTGGCAGAGCAGCTGTCTTTGAGTGATGCTTGTGTTCGCTTTCAGGTAAGCCAACCCAGTGTGTTGTTGGGTTGGTTACGAAAATACGAGAAGGAAGGGCTGGAAGGCTTCCAGCAAGAGACCAGAGGCAGAAAAAGCAAGGATCCTATGCCAAAAAAGATTCCAAAGCTATCCGAAAAAGTAAAAAGTAGAGAAGAACAACTCGAAGAAGAGAACACGTATTTAAAAGCGGAAATTGCCTTCTTAAAAAAGTGGTATGCCTTAATTCAACAGGAAGAAAAAGAGAAAAGGAAAAAGCGTTGATCATCCATGAGTTAAGGCAACAAGAAGACTTTAAGGCCTTGCTCCGGTTGGCCAACATGCCCAGGAGCACCTACTATTATCACATTAAACAAAGTAAAAAGCCGGACAAATACGCGGAAGTAAAAGAGCACATAAAACACATATTCGAACAACATAAACGCAAATACGGTTACAGAAGGATTCACCTGGCCTTGAGAAATGAAGGTATAACAGTCAACCACAAAACTGCCCTGAGTATAATGCAGCAAATGAAACTGAAAAGCATCATCAGAGGAAAAAAATACAAGTCGTACAGGGGAGAATGTGGTAAAATAGCTCCCAATATCTTGAACAGGGAATTTAAGGCAAAGGGGCCTAAAGAAAAACTAGCAACAGACATCACAGAATTTAAAGTCCAGGGACGAAAACTTTATCTTTCGCCCGTCATCGATCTGTTCAATGGCGAAATATTGAGTTATGAACTCTCGGAGAGTCCGAATTTTAAACAAGTCACCGACATGCTCAAGAAAACGTTTAAACAGCTAAAAGGCAAGCTAGGAGTGATCTTGCACTCCGACCAGGGATGGCAATACCAGATGAAGCAGTACCAGCTTTTGCTGCAACAAAAGAGCATTACTCAAAGTATGTCCAGAAAAGGGAATTGTCTGGACAATGCGATCATCGAAAACTTTTTTGGAACGCTTAAAGCAGAATTATTTTATTTAAAAAATTATAAAACCATCAAAGAGCTTAAAGAAGAGATCAAAGACTATATCAAGTATTACAACAAAGACCGGATCAGACTTAATTTAAACGGAATGAGTCCGGCACAATACCGAACTCATTATTATAAATCTTTAATCTAACTTTGTCTAAGTTTTGGGGTGCAGTCCAGATATATTTTTTTAGAACCGTCACCCTTATTTTTTGTATGACCCTAATTGCTTGTAGTTCAAAACAAGTAATTGAAATAAAAGAAGGGTCCATGGAACAAGCAATAGAAGAGGCTCAAAAGACAAATAGAACATTAGTGGCTATTGTGAGTAAACAAGGATGTGCTTCTTGTGAATCTCTTCCCAAAGATATTGTTGTTCATTTAGATAAGCAGATTAATTCATCTAATTATCTTTTTTATAAAATAGTCACAGATTTTCCTGAAAATACATGGGTGAATCAATGGTTATATGACTATTCTTTCCCCATTACATGTATAATTTCTCCTAAGGGACAATTGGTTACAATTCATAAAAATGGTAGTTATAAAAATTTCTTAGAACTTCTTAAAAGCATTGATCAACCTAAAAATTCAGTTTATCCTTATAGTTCGACACAACTTAAATTAAAAAACAAAGTGTAATCTTCCCCTAACTAGCTACATCCAAAACTAAATAATTCCCGTTGTATTTATTGTTATTATCCTGTTGTAATGTGGGAAACTGGCCGATGC
>NZ_FXSZ01000008.1:0-64431 GCF_900182575.1 Solitalea koreensis
ACATTATCCGTAATATATACCACTTGACCCGAGGTTGCTTTACTAAGAGCAGCGACAAGATCAGTGTAATTAGAAACAGTGTAATTAGCAGTTGGTGCTGGAGCTGGAGCTGGTGCTGGTGCAGGAGTTGGATCTGGAACCGGTGCTGGTGCTGGTGCTGGTGCTGGTGCTGGTGCTGGATCTGTAGAAGTAGTGGTTGTTCCTGTCACTCTTAGATAGTTTAACCAGTAGTTACCAGATGAATTGCTGTTTTTAGAGCCTTTTGAAACCTGAATAAGGATTTTACCAGAAGAATTTGGCTTAATACCTGAAACGGTAACAATTTTAGAAGTATTGTTTGCAGCTTCTAACACTACAGTTTGAGTAGTAGCACCAATTACTTTGAATTGGGTTTCTAACGAACCATTGTAATCCATTCTTGATGAAAAGAAGCTCAAATTATACGCTGTTGCAGTGTTTAGGCCAGAAAGTTCCAACGCTGAAGTAGCACCTGATCCATTGTAATACAAATCTGAAGCTACAGCTTGAGGAATACCCAGCGCTGAAGGATAAGTAGTAGAGTTGTTGTAAGCACCTTTGAACGCTGCAGTAGTGGCAATTTTAACACCTGTGGTTGCTCCGGTAACAAAATCTTTAAGTGCTACCGGTGATGATACGCCAATACTTGCTTTATTGTAGTTGCCAGCACTAGCAGTAGATCCAAGATCGATTCTAAAATCGGAAGTACTTGAAGTAGTGGCAGCTGTAGTTGTGGAAGTTACTTCCAGTGCTGATGTTGTATTTACTTCCTGAACAGCTGTTGAAGGTGTAGGCATTGAATCTTCTTTTTTACAAGAGGTAATCATGCCAGCCCCTGCAATGATTGCGGCAAAAGCTAATGATAATGCTTTTTTGTGATTTTGTTTAGCCAATTTTGAAATTCCTGTATTCGTCTTCATTATTGTAAATTCATGAATTTAATAAATAATAATTTTTTTTATCTTTTAGTTAATGTAAATAGCAAGCCATTAGCACCCCAGCTCTTTTCAGAACTGATTTTTAATTCTCATGAAATTTTGGGTGGAATTATTCTCAGACTGAGAATATTAAATATTGACAGCTCAATAAAATTACTTTTCTATCTTTTGCATCCTCGCATTTTCTCCCAATTAAGTTTTTAATTTTTATCCTATTTAAAAATCTTTACTTGTCAATATCAAGTTTTGAACAACTAAGTTTTACGAAGCTTATTACGAGCTGACAATCAAAATGTTACACGAATTTGAAATATTTATTTTTTTAAATAAAAGTAAACCCGTATTTATTTGTAGGTTAAATAACATCGTTCCGAATTTTACAAATCTATCTGTAATGAATATCTTACACCTTTCATTATTCTCGATTTAAAACCAGCGTACATGCTTATTTAGCAAAAAAAGCAGTTTAACAACCTTCATCACCAATCTTTTTTGAGCTTAAAAAAAAAATTGTATTAAGATTAAATGGAGAAGAGATGTGCGCCACACACTAGTCTTATCTTTTCACTAGTTGTAACCCAGCTTAAGGAGGGGAAATTCAGGATTGATTTTGGGAGAGTTCTTATTGATTTTATTGAGCTGCCAAATCTTGAACATTCGCTTTTAAAATAGACGTTTCGGGAATCATTCCATACTTAATTCCCGAATTGAGTTTAAGCATATACTACTCTCCCCCAGACTCAATAAAAGGTTGTTTATTCACTCTACGCCAACCGGCATTGTAATAAAAAAACAACCGCAAGGTGTGATTCATATCGTATTGATAACCGGAAGATTTCTGTTGGTAAACATTCATATATCCAAAATCAAAACTCAGACTGGACCTAATATTTTGCTTAACTCCGAAAAAAATTCGGTTCTGTTCAAAGGCATTGTAAACAACTTCTTTTCCGAATTGAATCAATATTTCATCAGCCACTACCAATGATGGTAAATATTTATTTTGAAAGATCGTGTAAGTATAGCTAAACAGATAACGAACCCGGTCAGTAAACTTATAATCGTCTGTTCGTTGATCATCCACAATTTTCTGTTGCCATCTTTGCTCATTTCTTAGCCTCTGAAGTATAAAAGATCTGCCAAATTTAGAATTCACCTGAAACTGCTGGTAAATCCGGTTTTCATTCGCAAATGTATGCCAGTCTTCCTGCGTTGGAGCTAACCACATATGCCCGTAACCGAGCGCAGCAGTTATGTTATCTTTGATCCAATAATTGGCAGCCCCTCGAATGAAATAAAAACTAGGGTCAGCTAAAAAATCATTCCTACGGATATGAAAATCAGCTAAGGCGCCCCAATGTTCATTGATACGAAAGGTATTATTTATACTTACCCAAACTTGAGATTGATGATTTATTTCTTTTTCACTTGCACTTTGTGCAAATACTAAAACAGGCAAACACAGCATCAAAATAACACCATGGCACTTAATTCTGAATGCTGTAAAACGAACCATACGATTATACCTGTATTATAGATTTATCCTTAAATAAGACTACTTAAGAGAAAACCAACTCCGATGGAAACAATCGTTGCGACAAGCCCAGGTAAGAGAAAACTATGATTGACAACGAAGCTTCCAACTTTTGTTGTTCCTGTTTTATCCATGTTGATGGCAGCAAGAAGCGTAGGATAACCAGGAATCAAAAAGAAACTGTTTACTGCAGGAAACATCGCAATTAATGAAGCTGCTGGCAAACCCAGCGCCAAGCCAAGCGGCATCATGGCTTTTGTAGTTGCCCCCTGGCTGAACATCAAAACTCCCATTACAAAAATTGCAACAGTAAATGACCACGGATATGCTGCAGTGATCTTACCTAACGAATCAGCAATAATTTGCTTGTTTGCATCCATGAATGTTGCGGCCATCCATACAACACCAAACACAGAAACCAATGCACTCGACATGGAGTTGAACAAACTTGCTTTTGTAATTTTTGCAGCATTTGTTCTGGTAACAATTAGCATAAGGGCAGCGGCAGATAATGCAATCGTTTCTATTACCGTAACCATTTTCAAGGTTCCATCGGCATTTACATGAAAATTGACGCTACCTGCTGCTGTATCGGGTATTATTTGAGGAAATGTGCCACTCAACACGATCAATAAAATTGTTACGCCAAAAATGATCACTGCCTGTTTTGCTTTCTTTGCTTGTGCTTCGTTGAGGGTTACTTCTTTTGAAAGCTCGTTGATGGTTGCAGCGAATTCAGGATCTTTCATCTTTTCAAGAAATTCAGGATCCTTATCCAGATCCTTTCCATATTTCATCATTACAAACGCAGCTGCCAGTGAACCAATGAAACAGGAAGGAATGCAAACAAACATGATGTTTGCCGCTGCACCAGGATAGGCAAGAATTGCCCCAAAGGCGGCGGTACATGCAGCCATCGGACTTCCGGTAAGCGCTGCATGACAAGCAATCACAGATGCACTTAATGGTCGCTCAGGACGAATGTGGTTTTTTACGGACACGTCAGCAATAATGGGCAACAATGAATAAATCACATGCGATGTTCCCGCAAAAAGACAAAGCACAAATGACACAATCGGAGCTATGATCGTGATTCGGCTTGGGTGGCGGCGAATAATCTTCTCTGCAACGCTAACGAGATAATCCAGCCCTCCTGCAGCTTCAAGTGTGGCTGAAAGAGTTACCACACAAATGATAATTAACATGATATCGCCCGGCGGGTCAGCCGGACGCATTCCGAAAAATGTTACATAAATAAATACGCCGACTACGCCCATCAATCCAAGTGCTATTCCCTTCAGCCTCGAACCGATCAGAATCATTACAAGTAATACAAGCAGTTGAAGCCAGATCATAACAGAAAAATTGATTTTGAATAATATGTCAATTCTTGAAAAAATAGTCCTGCCATTGTTCCTTATCCTGTGTAAGTGTTATTCCGAGCATTAGCAACAGGCTTAACTTTTTGAGGATTGAGTTCATCAACGCTAATTCTACCTTCTAAAACTCATTTAATACCTCATATTCAAGATTTTTATTTTTTGCCAACATAAAAGGTATGCGAAAAATTGTACTTAAATGAGAATTGTAGTTTTACATCTTCAGAGCTAAAACCATCGCTGAAGTTTTCGCGTTTGCCCCATTGTAATTCAGCAGCAACCAGCATATTTTTAAAAGGAGTACTTACAACGTTTGCAATCGCATATTGCCCGTTCTTGTAGGCATCAGGCGATCCCCCCACAGAATTCTCTATATGAGTACTTGAATAACCGATGCTAGTGCTAAACTTATCATTCCATTTATGCTCAAAAAACGCTACAATACCCGTAACAGGTAAAGCCTCACCGTCAAATGGCTTGGTTGTATTTCCGGGATTACTTATAACACCAACATCAACGGGAGCGTCATTCATATAGTTCTCCACGCCTTCTCCATAAGCAAATGATCCTCTAAAAAGATCATTTATACCCAAGTTGAGCACAGTACTGAAATTTACTCCCCAACCCACCACACTGCCACTGTTATCATATCCGCCAGTGGTATGTATGTCTTTCCATTTAATTGACCGTAACATACCGGCCAACTGAACATGCCCCCAATTGCCGGTTCTCTTGTAATGCGCTGAAAAATCAGGAAGAGTAAGATGACTTCTGATACTATCCAATTCGATACGGTCTTCATAAATCCCCTGATCGCCACTGGCACCAGGACGTTCCAAAGCAATGAACACTTCATTGGCCCCCTGAAGAGGAGCAAACCTTAACTGTATGTTACGGAATATTACCATTCCTGTAGGTCCCCAGAACTCAACAATGTTTGGATATACATCAATGTCTACAAATGGAGAATTGGTTTGCCCAACTAACCATCTGCCCAATTCACCGTATGCATGCCTAAGGCGTAGTGTAGTTTGCCCTTCATCAACACCTGCCCCAAACATGTTAAATTCAAATTGAGTTTTCAGCTCACCGACAGGTGTTGACGTGCTCCCCCTCACACCGAAGCGCGTTTGTCGAACACTAAAAAACACTTTTCCATCCGGGGCAAACTGGTCCTTATAAGACGGAAGCCTTGTAACCCGTAAAACATCAAAGTAATTAGGATTAATTTGCTTAAAATCATAACCCATATCGGTCATCGCAAATCCGTAAATCTCAAACTTTACTTTGCTCGAATCATCTTGTGCAAATGAAGAGATGGTATTGATTAGAAAAACTAGTAAGAGTAGATGTTTTTTCATAGTCTATAAATCTCAATAAACTAATAATCAATAAGTTAACTATTAAAAATATAATAATCAAATGAAAAATATTGAAGTAATGAATAGATCAAAGTGTTATCATTCTACATAAAAACGATAGTTGTTCAGGCTGTACCCAGGTTCAACAGATTCCTCGGAGCTCTGTAAAAGGTTCTCTCCTCACACCAAATGCCTCTCCTCTGTTTTCCAGAATCAAAATTTCCAATCCTTATATGCCCTTTGTTACTTTTCAAAAGGATAAATAACCTTCCAGTCGTTCTTCATGTCCACCAAAATCCATCCATTTGCTTTGGCCTCATCAAGGCCTTTATCGAGTTTACCTACTGATGATTTTCGATCGTAGGCCCATTCTCTTATAGAATCAGTATGATGAATGTATATCTCCAAGTTTTTTAGCTTATTCGAAGCGGTCCACTGCAACATCTGCAAATCACCATCAGAATTACCGACAGCAAAAACGGGTTTACGGCCTATGTATCTATTAATACCAACAGGTTTCCCAACTTTGTCATCAATAAAATCTATCTTGGCCAACCGTTTTAATACAGGCTTCCCCTCATTGTAATCGTATTCTGTTTGAATGCTGCTTCCAATAACTTGGTTTTCGGAAATTCCATAAACCTTTTCTGACCAAGGCCTCATAAATTCAATACCACCGCCCGAAACAATGAATATTTTAAAGTCGTGGGCCCTTAAATAATCGAGGAGCTCCAGCATGGGCTGGAATACCAAATCGGTATAAGGCCTCTTTTTTATCGGATGCTGAGCTGATGCCATCCAATCCTTTACTATCTTTTCAAATTCATCCGTGGTAATTCCTGTATGGGTTGCCATTACTAATTCAAACACTCCTTTTTCGCCTTGTTTTATAAGAGTTTGCATATCGTTCTCTAAAACTGCTTTAAAAGGTTGCTTATCTTTCCATTCAGGGTGATCAGCAGCCATCGATTTTACCCGATCTATAGCAAAAAAGAGTTGAAAATAAACAGGCTTTTCAGACCACAATGTACCGTCATTATCAAATACAACAATGCGGTCAGCAACGGAAATAAAGTTTTTGCTTTGTTTATTGGTAACGTCGTCAACGTAGCTGATAATGGATTGTTTTGTTTTCCCATCATTCCAAGACTGGAGTGCATTGCTATTTTTTACACTATCATTCACTGAAGCTTTACCTACTTTATCCGTTGGAGCATTACAGGAAGTAGTTAAGATGAATAGAGTTAACAGTCCAAAACTAAACTTCATTGCTTTCTGTATGAAAAAGAAAAGGATAGCGAACCAACGTTTCCCCCGTGAACTTACTGCCCACTGGTTTGAGCTTCAGTTAGCTTAATCAGCACTTGATCGAGCGAGAAGCTGCCCGCTTTCTGGCTCGGCGGAAACTCCTTGAAAGTCGCGATGTATTTGGCTACATATTCCTGCGCCGGTACCAGCAGGAAGAGCCGGTCAATTCGCCATTTTGAATAATTGATTGAGACGAGATCAGCCTTTTCGAAAGGATCACTGCGCAGGTTATAGATCTTGGGTAGGCGAAGTGTCACAAAGGGATCTTGCCAGACATCGAAGCCTTCAGAACGCTGCTCCCGAAAGACGATCTTCCAATTGTCGTAACGCAGCGCCACCAGCGAGCCGTCATCGTTCCAATAGAAGAACTCGTGACGAGGCGATTTGTCCGTCTTTCCGGTCCAGAAGGGCAAAAGATTATAGCCATCGAGGTGCACCTTGAACGTCTTGTTATCAACCTTCATGCCTTTCAGGAGTTGCTCCTTCACATCAGCCACCCCAACGGCGGCCAACAATGTTGGTATCATATCTTCGTGAGAGTAAATGTTGTTGTCAATGCTACCCGGTTTAATGACACCGGGCCAGCGAATGGCGCATGGCACGCGGTAGCCACCTTCCCAGTTTGTATTCTTCTCTCCTCGGAAAGGTGTTGTACCGCCATCAGGCCAAGAAAACTCCTCCGCTCCATTGTCAGTCGCATACATAACGATTGTATTCTCATCCATGCCAAGTTCCTTGAGTTTGTCAAGGATTTGGCCGACCATTGCGTCGTGCTCAACCATGCCGTCGGCCTCAACACCCAAGCCTGTCTTGCCCTCGGATTCTTTCTTCAGATGCGTGAAGATGTGCATACGGGTGGAGTTCCACCAGAGGAAGAAGGGCTTGCCATCAGCTTTGCGCTTATCTAGGTAGTCGAGCGTGGCTTTGGTAAATTCTTCATCCACAGTCTTCATGCGCTCAGTGTTGAGCGGACCGGTAAGTTCGATCTTCTGTGTCCCATCGGGATTCGCCCATGAGTGTATCACACCGCGAGTGCCATATTTCTTTTTCATCTCCGGGTCTTTAAAGTAATCCGGATTCTCTGGTTCCTGTTCGGCATTGAGGTGATACAACGAGCCGTAAAATTCGTCAAAACCATGCATGGTCGGTAATGTTGCATCGGCGTCACCCAGGTGGTTCTTGCCGAATTGGGCAGTCATGTATCCCTGCCCCTTAAGTAGCTCGGCGAGCGTGACGTCACGGGCTTGCAATCCCTCCTTGGCTCCAGGCAAGCCAACCTTAAGCAGCCCGGTGCGGAAGCCCGATTGACCGGTGATAAAGCACGCACGACCGGCTGTGCAACTCTGCTGACCATACCAGTCGGTAAAGAGAGCCCCTTCTTTGGCGATGCGATCAATATTTGGTGTCTTATAGCCCATCATGCCCAGGTTGTAGGCGCTAATATTCCAGTAGCCGATATCATCACCCCAGATAACGACGATATTTGGTTTTTGCTGGGCCCTGCTTGTCAAACAAAATAAAGTAGTAGCTGCTACCAATAAGAGTTTTGAACTTTTCATTGTTATAGATTTTTGTAAAATCCAGAAAAAACAGCAACTACTTAGTGAAAATCCGATTTTTCATTAGTAGCTGTTATATGATTTACCTGTATACTAAAATTAATAAAAAAACATATCAACTTCATTAACAACAACTTACATTTTATTCAAGCAAAAACTATATTAATCAAATGATTAAATTGTTTGACTAAAACAAAAATCGAAGTCTTATCTTTGTGCAAAATTTCAATCGGAATAATTTAATGAGTAAAAAATTCCTATGACCACTGACATTTCCGCAGAAGAGAAAATCAAGGAGGCAGCGCGCAAACTATTTACTCAAAAAGGATATGCGGCTGTAAAAACCAGAGATATTGCAACGGAAGCAGGCATTAACCTGGCTTTGCTGAATTATTACTTCAGAAGTAAGGAGAAGTTGTTTGAAATGATTATGGTTGAAAATATCCAAAACTTCATCAAAGGAATCTTTGGCATATTAAACAAAGAGGATACTTCAATTGAGACTAAGTTTGAAGAATTAACTTCAACCTACATTGATATGCTGGCTGAACAACCTAATCTGCCCTCATTCATTTTTAATGTAGTAAGAGAAAAACCCGACTTGCTTTTAGAAAAATTAGAAGCCAACTCCATTATAACCAATTCTTATTTCCTAAAACAATTTAAAGCTGCAATGGAAAAAGGAGAAATTAATTCTTCTATCAGTCCAATACACTTACTCCTCAATTTTGTCGGCTTAACAGTATTCCCTTTTATTGGAAAACCGATTATTCAAGCGCGATCGGGTTTGGATCAAAAACAATTCCTGGCGTTGATGGAAGAACGCAAAAAATTAATTCCAATGTGGATTAAAACCATGTTGAAACCAACTAACTAAACCATATCAAGTAGCGTATTAACAAATTTATATACAATGAAATCAGCTTTTATCATAGCTCTTAGCGCGTTAGTCGTAGCATCTTGTCAGAAAAAACAAAACGACTTCGACGCGTCAGGTGCTTTTGAAACAGAAGAAACTATTATTTCCGCGGAGGTAGCAGGAACAATTCAACAATTCAATGTTGAAGAAGGTCAAACATTACAAGCCGGGCAAGTTGTTGGCTATATTGATAGTTTACAGCTGTATCTGAAGAAAAAACAACTGGAGTCGCAAATCGAATCTACTTTAAGCCAAAAACCAAATATTTCAGCACAGCTTGCTTCCCTTGAAGCACAACTGAAAGCAGCTGAGAGAGATCAACAACGCTTTAGCAACTTATTAAAAGCGGATGCAACGACTCAGAAACAGGTTGATGATATCAACGCTCAGGTCGACGTGTTGAAAAAACAAATAGCCGCACAAAAATCGTCATTGAACATTACTACTGAAAGTATTTCTCAACAAACTAATCCGCTTAAAATTCAAATTGAACAAATAAATGATCAATTGGCAAAATCGAGAATTATAAATCCAATTACAGGAACTGTGCTTACAAAATATGTGGAGCCCAATGAAATGGCCACTCCGGGCAAGCCGCTTTATAAAATTGCCGATATATCCTCTTTGTTTTTACGTGCTTACATTACCGGAACTCAACTGTCTCAAATTAAATTGAATCAGAAAGTAAGAGTTATGGTTGACGACGGCGCAGATAAATACCAGGAACATGAAGGAATCATTACCTGGATAAGCGATAAAGCTGAATTCACGCCTAAAACCATTCAAACTAAAGAAGAACGAGCAAATTTGGTTTATGCAACTAAAATCAGGGTAAAAAATGATGGCTCATTAAAAATAGGAATGTACGGTGAAGTGCAATTTTAAATGCGTGGTAAATAAAATATAATTACGAGTTGTTGGTTGCCAGTTACGGGTTAAAGTAAATTAAATGAAGCTATATAATGCCGTAATTCAAAAACGCGTAACCCGAAATCAATTAAATGAAAGCTGTTACATTAAATAACATTACCAAGACCTACAATAAAGGGACAGTACTCGCCGTAGATAATCTGTCGTTTGAGGTAGAAAAAGGGGAACTGTTTGGTTTAATCGGACCGGATGGCGCAGGCAAAAGCACCATTTTCCGACTGCTCACCACTTTGCTCCTTGCCGATAGCGGAACTGCTACAGTTGATGGATTGGACATCGTAAAAGATTTCAAAACCATTCGCAAGAAAGTGGGTTATATGCCCGGAAAGTTCTCTCTTTATCAGGATTTAACGGTTGAAGAAAACCTGAATTTTTTTGCCTCCATTTTTGGCACTACCATTCATGAAAACTACGAGCTTATTAAAGACATTTATGTTCAAATAGAGCCTTTCAAAACGCGTAGAGCAGGCAAACTTTCAGGTGGGATGAAACAAAAGCTGGCCCTAAGTTGTGCTTTAATACATAAACCATCGGTATTGTTTTTAGACGAGCCTACAACCGGTGTCGATACGGTTTCTCGAAAGGAGTTTTGGCAGATGCTTAAACGCTTAAAAGAGCAAGGCATTACCATTTTGGTTTCAACCCCTTATATGGACGAAGCTAATCTGTGCGACAGAATTGCCCTAATGCAATCGGGTAAAATTTTATCGATTGACACACCAGCAAACATTACCAAAGCATACGATGGTAAATTATATGCGATCCGGTCTTCCTCAATGCACAAATTGCTTATTGAGCTTCGAAATTACGAGTTCACAGAAAGCTGTTTTGCATTCGGTGAATATTTGCATATCACTTTTAAAAAAGATCACATTGATCATACCAACGCACTATTAAGTTATTTAAAACATAATGGACATACTAATTTGGAGTTAAAAACAATAGAACCTTCAATTGAAGATTGTTTCATCCAATTATTAAAGCAATAACATGCAACAACCGGTTATAAAAACTGAATTACTGACTAAACGCTTTGGTAGTTTTACTGCGGCCGATGAGCTTACTTTTGAGGTATATCCGGGAGAAATATTCGGCTTTTTGGGAGCGAATGGAGCGGGTAAAACTACAGCGATGCGTATGCTTTGCGGATTATCGCTTCCATCTTCGGGAAAAGCGACAATCGCCGGCTTCGACATCTATAAACAAACCGAAAAAATTAAACAGAATATCGGTTACATGAGTCAAAAGTTTTCTCTCTACGAAGATCTTACGGTGATAGAAAACATACGCTTTTACGCCGGCATATATGGCTTATCCGATAAAGAAATTAAAGCCAAAAGCAATAATTTACTGGACCAATTAGGCTTGCAAAACGAAGCCAAAAAACTGGTAAGCGAACTTCCTTTGGGCTGGAAACAAAAACTTTCCTTTTCGGTGGCTGTAATACATCAACCTAAAATCGTTTTTCTGGATGAACCAACCGGTGGTGTTGACCCGGTTACCCGCCGTCAGTTCTGGGATTTAATTTACGATGCATCTGACAAAGGTTTAACTGTATTTGTAACCACACATTACATGGATGAAGCCGAGTACTGTAACCGTATTTCGATAATGGTTGATGGTCGGATTGAGGCTTTAGATACTCCTTCCAACTTGAAGAAACAGTTTTCGGCAAACTCGATGGACGATGTGTTTTATCAATTGGCCCGCGGAGCAAAGAGGAATGAATAAAAATTGAATGAGAGTATGATGGAATAACAAGCCAAGCTATCTCTCTACTCAATACTCAATATTATATTAATGAAACAACTATTCATATTCGTTAGAAAAGAGTTTTATCATGTTTTTCGTGACCGGAAAACCTTGCTCATGCTCTTCGGGCTTCCAATTGCTCAGATCGTGCTTTTTGGCTTCGCGTTAACTACTGAAATTAAAAATGCCAAAATTGTAGTTGCTGATTATTCAAAAGACATCGTCAGCAAACAAATCATCGACAAAATTGATGCAAGCAGGTACTTCGATATTGAAAAATCATTGATGAGCCATGATCAAATTGAAGCAGCCTTTAAAGAAGGTAAAATCAAAATGGCAGTTATTTTTCCAGAGAACTTCAACAAGAACTTATTACACACCAACAAAGCTCAAATACAGGTCATTGCCGATGCTTCCGATCTGAATACAGCGGTTACCTTAACAAATTATATATCATCAATTATTGGAGATTACCAACAACAAATGGTTAAAAATGTTGTTCTGCCCTATCGCATTGTGCCTGAAATAAGAATGTTATACAACCCGCAATTGAAAGGTGAGCACACTTTTATTCCGGGGATGATGGCCATGATCATGATGCTGGTTTGCGTAATGATGACCGCCATTTCAATCGTAAAAGAAAAAGAATTGGGAACCATGGAAATTTTGTTGGTTTCACCATTCAAGCCGTTAATGGTTATTCTGTCGAAATTTGTTCCGTACCTGATCATATCACTAGTAAACGTTACATCCATCCTTTTACTCAGTTGGATTTTTCTACATCTGCCCATAAAAGGGAGTATCCTGTTACTTTATGCGGTAAGTTTACTATTCATCATTACTTCGCTGGCGATCGGGCTATTAATTTCTATCGTTTCCCAATCGCAACAATCGGCTATGTTTGGATCACTCATGGCAACCATGTTACCTACATTGCTACTCAGCGGTTTTATGTTTCCGATTGAGAACATGCCATTGCCTTTGCAGATCATTTCAAATGTTGTTCCGTCCAAATGGTTTTACATCATCGTAAAGGACATCATGATAAAAGGGTCCGGTTTCGGCGCGATCTGGAAAGAAACACTCATTCTTGTGGGTATGACTGTTTTTCTACTCATTATTAGTTTGAAGAAGTTTAAAATCAGATTAGAATGATGAGCAGTGGAAAGCAAAAAAGCAAGTGAAAAAGACAAAAGAAACTAAACGCAAATCAGTGTAATCTATACCTCATAGGTGTAATCATCTTAACATGCGCACTATAAAATTTTTACTTCAAAAAGAATTTCGGCAGATATTCCGTAATAAAACCTTGCTGCGTTCTATTCTTATATCTCCTTGTATACAATTATTAATACTTCCTCTAGCGGCCAATTATGAGGTAAAAAATATTTCGCTTGCCGTGGTCGACAATGATCATTCGGCCTATTCGCAAAAGATGATTTCCAAAATCACTTCTTCGGGCTACTTCAAACTAACAAGTTATAATAGTTCTTTTAAAGAGGCTTATCATCAAATAGAAGAAGACAAAGCAGATATCATACTGGAAATCCCTGCACATTTTGAGCGTAATTTAGTGCGTGAAAACGAACAGAAACTCTTTGTAGCGGTAAACGCCATCAATGGCACAAAAGCATTGCTTGGCGGCGGATATTTGGCCAATATCATTAACAACTATAACAATGAGATTCGTTTGCAATGGGTACAACCAAGCAGGTTCAATACAGCTCCCTTAATAGAAATCGCTTCATCTAATTGGTATAACCCATTAATGAATTACCAAATATTTATGGTACCTGGAATTTTAGTGATGCTTGTTACCATGATTGGAGGCATGATGTGTTCGCTCAATATTGTTAAAGAAAAAGAAATAGGAACCATTGAGCAGATTAACGTAACGCCGATCAAAAAACATCATTTTATCCTTGGGAAACTCATTCCGTTTTGGGTAATCGGCATGGTGGTATTTACACTTGGTTTATTAATAGCACGCTTTGTTTACCATATTATTCCAATTGGAAACATAAGCTTACTCTACGGATTTTTAGCCGTTTATCTGCTGGCCGTTCTGGGCTTGGGATTACTCATCTCCACCTATTCCGATACCCAACAACAAGCCATGTCGATCACCTTTTTCTTTGTAATGATCTTCAATCTTATGAGTGGGCTTTATACTCCTGTTGAAAGTATGCCGAACTGGGCGCAATGGATTGCCAAGTTTAATCCACTGAGTTATTTTATTCAGGTGATGCGAATGGTAGTATTAAAAGGGAGTGAATTTAACGACGTAAAACCACACTTAATAGCCATATTAGGGTTCGCTATCGTATTTAATACATGGGCGATTTTGAATTACAGGAAGAGAGCGTAAAAAACAAAAGCCCGGCTGCATCATCTGCTTACCGGGCTTTGAAACTAACTTTTGGTCAGTATTACTTGACAGGCACACTGAACTCGATTTCATCAGGAGGCAAGCATTGTTTATCATTACAGGTCATGAATTCTACTTTGCCCTTAACAACGGCTGTGTTTGAGTTAAGTTTAACTTTTTGTTGAAAAACAACGCTGTTTTCAAAAAAAGCAACATTCATTTTAAAAGTTTCCTCATAACGATTGATCGCTTGTGGCTCAAGGGTTTTCCCTACTAATGAATAGTCTTTTGAAGGAGGAAAGGTAAATGTTGTTTTTATCGGACCGTCGTCGCTTTTCAGATTCTGTGAGTATAAATGCCAACCTTTTTCGATGGTGGCTTTCACATAAACTATCGCTTCAGATTTGCCTGTTTTCTTTGCAGAATAACTCCATTTTACAGGTTGTAAGATTTGACTTTTTGCTACAAATGACAAAAAGACAATAGTGGTAATTAGTGCTAACTTTTTCATGTGCTTTGCATTGTATTATACATAATCTTTCTTCAATCTCAATCTTTTATGAGTATCGTCACCATAAGCTTTGTTAGTTGAGATCGGCAACAAAACGTAAATAGTTTACTTTTTATTGTTTAGTTCCTTTTTTTTAGGTGCTTTTGGCATTCATATAATACGAAAGCGCTCCTGATGGACATCTTTTCACTTGTTCCACTATAGTTTTTGTATCAGCTCCTTCGGGTGTGACCCAAGGCTTTTTCCGGGGGTCGAAAACACTCGGCAAGCCATGAAAACAAATTGCAGAATGAACACACTTGCCTGATTGCCAAACAACTGTCACCTCCCCATTTGTATATTCTTTATGAACCTTCTCTCTATCCATTATAAATTCTGTTTAAAAACTTATACAACTTTAACTTTCCATCCACTTCAATAAATCGTATGAATATATAAAAGTACTGTTTCAATATTATTTTTCATATATCCTTTTCTTTTATCATCCATTTTACACATCCCATCCTCTATCTTTCAATATAATACCTACCTTTGCCCCCTTTAAAATTCCACACATAATATCGTTCATGAGTACCAATGCAAAGGCCTATTGTGCGCTGGCTATTGTTTGCTTTATTTGGGGCACAACTTTTTTAGCTACACGCATAGGCATTCATTCTATCCCTTCTTTTATGTTCGCAGCAATGCGGCATATCATTGCGGGCATCATTTTTTGTTCTACATTTTATTTACGCAACAAATACATCCCCAAATGGACTGATGTAAAAACGCAAATACTGATAGGGTTATTTATGATTGTTTTTGCAAATGGCGTGGTGGCTTATGCAGTAAAATACGTAGGAAGTGGTTTGGCTACCTTGATCTGTTCCATGGTTCCGATTTGGGTCATTCTCATTAATTTAGCTTCCACTGGGAAAGAAAAAGTAAACTGGCAAATTATAACTGGAAGTATTCTTGGCTTTCTGGGACTAACAATTGTATTCCGTGATCATCTGGCAGAACTTAAAGACCCTCATTATCTTTGGGGTATTATTATCATTGTCATAGCCAGTTTTTGCTGGTCACTTGGAACCATCATTGCCAAGAACAACTTCAGCAAACGTATGCATCCTTTTTTGGCTTCAGGCATTCAAATATTATCAGGAGGATTGGTTCTTGCATTCATCAGCCCCTTTGTTGATGATTACAGTATGCTTAAATTTGATTTAAAAGGAATATCAGCCTTGGCTTATTTGATCATTTTCGGTTCATTACTTGCTTTCGGTTGTTTCAGCTATGCCTTATCAAAACTTCCGGCAACGATAGTTTCTTTATATGCATACATCAATCCTATTGTGGCATTAATACTGGGCTGGCTTATTCTCAATGAAAAATTAAATGAATCCATTGGCATTGCGGCCATCATAATTATTGGTGGCGTTTATCTTGTAAACAGAGGCAACAAACTTCAAAGGACTTAAAACCATGGAGTCGCGTGTTAAAATAATCGATTATCAACCTGAGCACCAACCGCATTTCGAAGCGTTGAACAAATCATGGATTGTTAAATATTTTCATTTAGAACCCATCGACAAGGCTGTACTTGAACATCCCAAAGAACACATTTATGATCATGGCGGCCTTATTATCATGGCTCAATACGATGGCAAAATAGTTGGTACGGTTGCATTAAAACGTATCGACGAACATTCATTGGAGATGACAAAAATGGCGGTTGATGAAAATTATCAAGGCTTTAAAATAGGCTTAAAATTGGGGGAAGCCATTTTACAGAAAGCCAGAGACCTGAAAGCCCGAAAAGTTATACTTTATTCAAACAGAAAACTTGTACCCGCTATCAGTTTATATCGTAAACTGGGCTTTATTGAAGTACCGGTTGAACCCGGCAAGTATGAACGTTGCGATATTAAAATGGAAATTGAAGTATAATTGAACTTCAAGATAAAATCTTTCAAAAAAATAGTAATAATATAGTAGTTTTCAGAAACTAACTAATGAATCTTACTCAAGCATATTATCATTCGCCTATTGGTATCATTCAAATTTCGGGAGACGATGAGTACATTCATAGTACTCTTTTTAGAGAAGAAGCTGGAGAAAATTCAGGCAATTCAGCTGTAGTTAAGCTCGCTCTTGTACAATTGGATGAATATTTTACAGGAAATCGACTAAACTTTGAGCTTCCGATTTCACAATCAGGAACAACCTTTCAGCTATCCGTTTGGGACCAGCTCACAAAGATTCCCTATGGAGAAACCATTTCTTACTTACAGCTATCCGAGCGCTTAAATAATCGATTGGCAATACGTGCAGTTGGCGCCGCCAATGGTAAAAACAATATAATCGTAATTGTACCCTGCCATCGGGTAGTCGGAAATGATGGTAGCCTTACCGGTTTCTCTGCAGGATTATGGCGCAAGAAATGGTTACTGCAGCACGAAAATAAAATTTCAGGCAAAGGCCAACGATCTCTTTTCTAAAGCATAAAGGCTTATTCTACGATTGAAATTTGAATACCAATAATTTTGGTAGGTAATGGTAAACGATCCAGGTTCATTTTCTTGTACCAGCGCTTAGGAATTTGCGAAGTATCCATAATAAAATCTAATCCTTCTTCATTGCTCACAATAAGATTTTCTTCTTCCCATCTCGAGCCCAGGTAGCCGTAAGCAAGAAATAAATCATCCAAAGTATTCCCTACCTTGATATCCCGGTCTGTTTTAAAATAAGGATGCTTCACCATTATTTGTTTAATCAAACAAACTGAATCAGTTACACAATCCTGGGTAATGTTTAAGAAAGGCGTAACTTTATCACTTGCCATTACTTGATATTGCAAATACTTGGTATTCTGATCGTAAATATAAACACGATACACACGCTCTTTGGGATAAAGCTTTTTAATAGTGTCAATATCAGTTCCCAACTTTAACACCCCTACAGCATTTTTAGTAATGATGTTGGTGGGAAGCTTAGGAGTTGCTTTAGGTTTTTCATCCTTTTTCGTAACAAATTTAGGGTCGATTTTCCCCGTTCCTTTTTTTGCCGATACCGATTTACCGGTTACGCTTTGAGCACTTTTAACGGTTGTAGGACCGCCCCCTTCAGTACGCGCCACCAAGGAATCAGAAGCAGCAGCTTTAGCGCCGGTTGGAGTTGTTGCCTTACTTGATTTTTTTAAATCGGAATCCGTTTTAGATAAGGAGTCAGATGATTTTTTCTGCGGCAATCCTGTTTTTGAATACTTAGACGCAGTAATGGAATCAAGCAAACCTGAAGATTTTGACACTGTAGCCTTGGAAGTTTTAGCCACAGGTTTAACAGTTGTGGTGGCCGGCTTGGCCTTCACAACGGGTTGTACAGCTTTGTTTTGCTGTGCAAAAGCCTTTAATGAAACTGTATTCACTATCATGAATACAATTAATGATGCGATTTTAAAATAACTCTTTTTCAACATTTAATACCTATCCTGTCAAATATGATGCCCTTAACCCCCTGTTAAATGTTTTTTAAATAGTAGCTCTAGTCCAAACGTCTGTACGGCCAATCAATGAAATACCTACAAAACCCCGCACATTAATGCTGCCTTTATCTTTAATTGAAATTTTACAACTATAGGTTTTTCCGCTTTTAGGATCGTAGATTTTCCCACTATCCCATTGCTTATCGTCAGCATTATATTTGAAATCATGTAAGATTTCAAATCCAAAAATCTGACGCTTTTTCAGCTGATCATCCGGATTCTCTTTATCTCTTTTATCCTGACCCTCGTCATCCTTTGGATGCAACAACCAAACTATCTTACCAAAAAACTCATTCCCTTTCTTATAAATCTGAATCTTAGCGTCTTTGTCTTTATTAAACCAAACACCTACAATAGCATCTGCGCTTGTTTGTGCAAAGGTCGACAATGAATAAGTCAAAAATACAAACAGAATTAAAGCTATTCTCTTCATGTGTAAAATGTTTTTTTCACCCAAGGTACAAAACTAAAATAAAAGCAGACTGTTTTTGTAATTTTGTTCAATCAAATAAAAGCGAACAATGGAAACACTCCTCATTTTAATGACTTTTCTTTTTTCAGGTTGTATGGGCTCTACGGTATCAAACCCGGGACATATTCAGGCAACTGCCAGTTTTTATGACCTTAAGTTTACCTCTATTGAGGGTAAAGTGATCAACTTTAAATCGTTCAAAGGCAAAAAACTTCTGATTGTGAACACTGCTTCTGAATGCGGTTATACTCCTCAATATGCCGATCTGGAGAAATTGAATAAGGAATATGGCAACAAAGTGGTTGTACTAGGCTTCCCTGCGAATAATTTCGGAGGACAAGAACCCGGCACTAATAAAGAAATCTCCGGTTTTTGTCAGAAAAACTACGGCGTAACTTTTCAGTTGTTTGAAAAGTCATCCGTTAAAGGCGATGACAAAAACGAGGTTTATAAGTGGTTAACCGACAAAAGTAAAAACGGTTGGAACGACCAGGAACCTACCTGGAATTTCTGCAAATACCTCATCAATGAAAAAGGCGAATTGGTGAAATTCTACCCTTCGAAAGTGAAACCGATGAGTGAAGAAATACTTTCTATGCTTTAAAGATAGAAACGGAACGATTTAAGATGGAAAATGTTTTTTTCATTCTCCATCTTTTTTTTCAATAGCACACTGATTAACAATACCTTACGCTCGCGTCTTTCAGAATTAATAATTTTCTTTTCCTTATTTGGAATTTGCGTTTATATTTGCAGCCCCAACACGAGCGCGGGTGGCGAAATTGGTAGACGCACCATCTTGAGGGGGTGGCGCCCAACGGGCGTGTGAGTTCGAATCTCATCCCGCGCACATTCCACAATTTTTATTCCAATGGAATAAAAGCCCAGGTGGCGAAATTGGTAAACGTTGCGGTCTCAGAAGCCGTTGGGAATACCCTTGGGGGTTCGAGTCCCCCCCTGGGCACAAGATTAATTAAAGTTGTCTTGCTTTGACTTAAGCAAATTGATTGCAAATTTCTATTTGCAATCCTAAAAGCGGAAGTGGCGTAATTGGTAGCCGCACCAGACTTAGGATCTGGCGCTTCACGGCGTGGGGGTTCGAGTCCCTTCTTCCGCACTTTATCCCGAATCCTCCGCATTAGCGGAGGATTTTTTTTAAGCCTCTATATTTTTTCCTTCCAATTACTAATACGCTTGATTTTATTGAAAATCGGTAGGTTTGTAATAGTTTTTGGATGTTACAACAAACAAACCTTTGTCGAAAAATTTTTGAGAGATTCTTGCCATTACAGAACAAAATCCTGTTTCAACACCATTTATTGTTTTTGGATAGGTCATATTTGAATTATGATTAAAATCAACACAATGGCCTATTTCATGCGCGGTAATAAAACTTGCATCTATAGTTATATAATCATGTAAAACATGTTCTGCATATCCTAACGTATAACCACCACCTAAACCGGATGCGTTAGTGCATTTACCACAATTAAAACGTTCATGGCTGAGAATGTCATTATACACTTTCTCTTTTTCAGCCATTGTTAAAACCTTAGTTCCATCATTACCTATAATTTGTTCCTTTAAAAACTCTTGTTTAAAATCATCAGAAACGAGGACGATTCCCAGATTAAGCATAAGTCCGGAAAAACGACGAATGTCTTTAGCAGTTAAATCCTGTTCCCAATTATCATTTGGGTCATTATTAGGGTCAAAATCATGATATTTTATCGTCCATTTAAGTTTGTTGAGTTTTTTGAGTTTGAGTATGGTTTCGTTATCTCCTGTAAAATCAAATGATATTTTATCAGGATCTACACCAGTTGTTTTATACAGAGAGAGATTCACTATTTTATCCTTTGTATCTAAAAAAAGAATAGTTCCATTCACAAATGGGTACTTCATGGTTTGCTTAGCATGGGCTCTTATTTTTTTAATTTTAAATAGTTTTACCTGTGTGCTACCTTCAATTGTGGCTAATATGGTGGCATTTTCGATATCGAATGGTGCGAAATTGGCCACTTCAATGTTTTTTTCATCCAATGGTTTTATTCGTATAACCTGTGCAATACTGTAAATTCTGGATTCTGCAGTCATCGCTTCCTCCGATTCGTCATCTTGAAACATTAAAGATGAATTTTGTTCGGTATCGAAGGAAACTGTTTGAGTAGAAATTTCTGCGTTAATTCCTTCATCTCTACCACAAGCGATAAACAGAAAAGCGCTAAAAACTAAACCGAAAATTCTTTTCATAAATAGATAGTAATTAATTAATACATGAAGATAGTTATATGATATTAAATTAAAATTTACTCTTAAAATGAAATGGACAGCATATTTTAAAACCAGTCCTTTCCTTATAAAAGTCTAGCTAGAAATTTACCCGGGATAAGCAGTTGGCCATATTTACCTATAATGTAGCCGCCTTCAGCAATTACCAAACACGACAACATTGTTACAAAACTGATTGAAAATCAAAACTATAAATCACTCAACATTGATTAAATTAAACCAACTAAAATCAATTGTATTCATCTTCTAAAACAAAAAACTATGGACGGCACAAATGCTCTTAATTGGTTTGAAATATCGGTAAGCGATATGGAGAGAGCCAAAAAATTCTATGAAACCATCTTTGGAATTCAGCTTGAAACCATGGACATGATGGGTATGCAAATGGCCATGTTCCCGGCAGATGGCATGAATGGAAAAGTAGGAGGAGCTTTGGTAAAAGGAGATATGCACAAACCGAGCGCTGATGGGGTTGTAGTTTATCTGAATGCAAATCCCGACTTAGCCGTACCCCTTGGAAAAATTGAAGCTGCCGGAGGCAAAGTGGTAATGCCTAAAACTGAAATCGGACCCGAAATTGGACACATGGCATTTTTCATGGATACCGAAGGTAATCGAATAGCATTACACTCTAATAAGTAGATTTCAGTTTACTGCAAATGGTAAGGCCCCAGTGATTAAACTGAGGCCTTTTTACTTATAATAACATTTACAGTCTTCGCGATTAATCGAGACCTTATTACTTATTTATAGGCTATTACCGCACTTGACGGACCTGTAAGTGGCATGATGGATGTCGACTTGAAACCAACTGTTTTTGCCCAATTATTAAAATCTGCAAAGGTGTAATCAAATCCCTTCCCTGTTTCAACAAGCATATTAAGGCTCATCATCATACCAAAAGCATTCTTATTTCTTTCATCGTCAATAATACTTTCAATCACTACAAATGCACCACCATCCGGCAAGGCATCGTATGCTTTTTTCATCAACATCAATTTTGTTTCCTCATCCCAATCATGGAGTATATTTCCCATTACTACAATGTCGGCATAGGGAAATTCGTCTTTAAAAAAATCGCCAATAGCAGTTTTTACACGGTCCTGCAACTGATAGTGCTGTATAGTGGCGTTGGCGATAGGTTCTACCGCCGGCAGATCAAAAGTAACACAGTGCATATGCGGCTGATGTTTCGCCACCAAAAGCGAAAGCAAACCAGCGGAACCGCCAATATCTACCAATGTTTTCAATTTTGAAAAATCGAACTTTTGAGAAAATGCCATGAAATTCCCCATTTGAATGCCACTCATTGCCTGAATGAATTCTTTTAATCGGTCTTGATCAGCATAAAGTGCATCAAAAGGATTTTCACCGCTTTTAACTTCGTTTTGAGGAAGCCCGGTGAGTAACCCCTCTTCCAAATTTCCCCAAAACTGGTACAAACGGTTATTCAGCATTTCAAGCAAGCCACCTATATAAGTTGGCTTTTTCTTGTCCAGAAAAAAATCGGTATTGCTACTATTGGAATACCTGGCAGTTGCTAATAAACCTTCTCGATTCAGAAACCCGAATGTGGTTAGCGCATCCAGAAAATCATACACATTACGGTCGGTACATTTCAAGCCCAAATGTGCTTTGATCTCGACAGCTGACATCGATTTCTTTTCGGACAATGTGGTAAACAGTTCAAATTTCACTGCTGCTAACAGAATTTTGGAAGCCCAAAAACCTGTACCTATTTGCATGATGCTTTCCGGAGTTGCCTGAGGCTGATTGTTTTCCATTTTTATTTTTGATTATCAGTTTAATTAATCTAGCAAAAAAAAATAACAAGCTGCAATTAAAGATAATGCAAGTCTGAAGACATGTTAGATTATTTCACACTAGTATTCCGAAAAGGAAGACTGGTGTAAGGGTGGAATAAATAAATTCCGTAAAGCGGAGTTAGCATCATTTTTTATTACATTTTTTTTAATCTCAGGCAATTCCACTATTTGGCCAACTTTGATGTGTGTAGTACTCATAAAATAACCCTCAACAAAAAAGCAACGGTTCTGTTGTTGTTATTAATCGTGGTTTTTCACCTAACTTTTTAAGCGTGCAACAAAACCTCCCACAGGTGTTAATTTAATAGTTAATACGTCATTAGGAGATAATATTTCTTCGCGACGGTCTACGCTAGTATTGCTATTTTTATCGTCGTAAATCAAGGTTGCTTTAGCCTGTTTTTTAAGAAAATCCAAAGGTATTTTAATTTCTCTTTCAGTAGCTCCATTCATTACGCCAACCCACCAGGTATCGCCTTTGCGGCGCGCATAGGCAACTACCTCTCCAATCTCGGTGCACGATAATACTTTAGTTTCATCCCAAAATGTTGGTATCTCCTGAAACAGATCAAACATTGGGCTTTCGAGATAAAATTTATACTGGTCGGCAAAATGTACAATGGGCGAAAGATTTACTATTGCCTGTGAAAATTCGTGAGCCCATGTAAATTTTCTGGTGGTTAGTTGTTCAGGATCTAACATAACCGGGGTAATATCTGCCGCACCGGCAAGTAAACGGGTAAACGGCAGGGTTACATCTTGCTCTGGAGGGGCCACCCTTTTGTATTTTGTCATGTGATATTCGTTACCACGAACCGCCTCTCGTGTAATATCATTGGGATAAGTGCGTGTTAATCCTGTAGGTTTTGCGCTTCCATGAAAGTTCAATAGCAACTTCAGCTCGGCACAATCTTGCATACTAGCCATATACCACTTCATGATATCAGATGTTGGATTTGGTACAAAGTCAATTTTGATTCCAGCTGCTCCAACAGCTTTAATCTTTTCTAAATAGGTTCTACGTTTTATTGCATCCCGCATTTCTTTAGAGTCAACCCATACCAGTGTTTTAACACCAACACTTTTTCCGTAGGCAATGGTTTCTTCCAACAGTTGCCACTGATCTTTACCAGGTTTACTCCAGTCACGCCATCCGTCATCAATAAGATAGTATTCCCATTTCAATTTTACTGCTGCATCATACCAGTTTTTCTGATCTTCAAAAACAGGTTTGCCAACACTCCACCATTGCCACATACAACGACCTGGTTGTACCCAGGAAAAATCCATTCCTTTGGCGGGAGCAGGGCATAGGTTCTTTAATAAATCAGAATTAACTAAATCTGTTAATTTTTTTGCAATAATTGTTGTACGCCAAGGAGACACTTTATACCCTAAATAAGTACCTGCCAAAACAGAAGGTCTGTCATCAATTCTTCGCTCGACATCCCATCCATCATTGGCAGATGGAAAATTTGCTTTCAGCATATTGCCATTTCGTACAAAAGCCATATCGGAAAAGCTTTCACAATCGGCTTCGGAAATAGAAAGAAAATGCCCATTAACTTCAAAGGTAACAGGCCCGGCCAAAGCTTCATTTTGTGGGACTTTTTCTAATGCTGTTGCATGGCTAAGTTCCTCATAACTTTTAACATAATCGGCCCATACCACCTTACTTGTGCTTTTTGGGAGATTCCATGAAGTGTTTTCGCTATTAATGTGAGCGGAGCCAGCAGGTAAAGTATAACGAATACCAACCCCGTCGTTATAGACACGCACAATAAGCTTATAGGACTTCCCTGCTGTTTCGACAGGTATTTCAGCTTCATTAGCGTGATTAAATGCCATCGGATGACTTCCGAAAATCGAATAACTTTCATTTATTTTACGAAGAGTGGGCTTTGATACAATTTTTGCACCATTCCCTAAATCAATATTATCAACTACCAGCCCTAAAGGAGATGTTTCTAACACCTGAACACGATCAGATTTAATTGAGTAGGCTAGTCGACCTTCAGTTGTAGTAAAAACCAAAACAGAAACCTTTTTGTCTGGGCTTACTATTTCAATTTTATTTGCAGCAAAAGTTGCATTTATTGCTATGATTAAAAGGATGAATGTAATAATTGCTTGGGTCGTTTTTTTCATATTTTCAAATTGTTATTCATTTTTTGATTCGCCACGGTAATTAATGAGCTAAAAATCATCTTTCGCAAATAATTCAAATTCTAAATTCTTATAAGCATAATACAATTCAAAATAAATTTTGAATTACAAACATTACAAATCCAGATGAACGAGGATGATGCAATAAAAAAATCTCCAGAAAAGTTTAATTTATAAGCATTTATTTAAGAAATATCTGTCAACCTATTTTTAGGTCGTCAGCGTGACAACATAAAATAAATTCTTAAAAACAAACACCAGTTCCCCTCTTAAAATTCTCTTTCTATCTTTGGCTCATTAAAATTATACTATAGAATTCATGCTTACTCATCACGTATTATTTTGGCTAAAAGAGGCCACTACAGCTGAACAAAAAACTGCTTTCCGCGCAGGTCTTGAATCTTTACAAAAGGTAGAAACCATAAAATCAATGTACATTGGCACACCAGCCCCTATTGAAAGAGCGGTGGTTGATACTTCGTATACATTTTCGTTGCTTATCCTATTTGATGACCTTGCTGGTCACGATGTATACCAGGTGCATCCAATTCATAAAGCCTTTTTGGATGAATTCAGAGGCTTATTTGAGAAAGTAGTGATTTACGATGCTCAATAAATTGTGTTGATTTAATATCATCCGGTGACATTTAAAACGCTGCGAATTCAGCACCTCTGCATGAAAAAATCAAATGCTCGCAGAGGCGCTGAAGTGCAGAAAAAGAAAGCTAAAAGAGCAAAGTTGAAAGTGTAAAGGGTGGTTAGACTACAAACCTTTTAACTAAATATCGAGAACCAGGCCGTCATAAGCTAATTTAATTCCAGCCGGCAGTTCTTTTTCTATATCAGCATGCTTGCCCAAACGATGGCTGATATGCGTAAAATAAGTGGTTTCGGCACCAATTTCCTGAGCCATGGCGATGGCTTCTTCCAATGTAAAATGCGATACATGAGTATGCAATTGTAAAGCATTCAATACAACTATCTTTGAACCTTTTACCTTTTTCAGTTCATTGGGTGCAATTGTTTTTGCATCCGTAATGTAGGTAAAATCACCAATACGATATCCCAAAACAGGTAATTTATAATGCAACACTTCAATCGGAACAAACTTGATTCCATGAACATGAAAGGGCTTATTTTGAATTTCAATCAGATTAACCTTAGGAATGCCGGGGTATTTAATGGTGGCGAAAATATAGGCAAACTCCCGAATAATGGCTTCCTGCACGCGGTCGGTAGCATAAATATCTATTTCGCGACCATGCTTAAAATTGAATGCGCGTACATCATCCAGACCTGCAACATGATCTTTATGTTCGTGTGTAAAAACAATGGCATCTAACTTTTTAACCTTTGCTCGCAGCATTTGATAACGAAAATCAGGACCAGAGTCAATCACTATAGATGCATGTTTGTCTTCAACCCAAATAGAAGAACGCAAACGCTTATCACGGGCATCGGCAGATGTACACACATTACAGTCGCAAGCAATTACTGGTACGCCCTGTGAAGTTCCGGTGCCTAAAAAGGTGATTTTCATTTTTTTGGGGGATTACAGGTTATTGAGGTAAAAGATTAATGACAAAAGAACCAAGGCTAAGACACAAGACATAAAAATCAAGACTCAGGACTAAAATCAATAATAGATGGTTATTAACCAACTACAACTCCAGTTCCATTTGTTTCAGATTCAAATAAAATGCTTTCTGTTTATCATCGAGCAATGATTCATCCGCCGGCACTTGTTTAATAATTTCAGCTAAAGCATTAATTTTTTGTTCCAGCGTAATGAATTTATTTACCACCACTACTTTGGTTTCTTGCAATAAACACGCTCCCGACTTAAAATTACCTTTTTCATAACGCACCTTGTATTCCAAGTCGCGCAGCAGCGTTTCCAATTTCTCTAAAGTATGATTTGTAATAGTAAGCATGCGTATTTTTTGTTATTCGTTATTGTTGATAATGGTCTCAAAGACCTAATATAAAAAATCCCAAATACTAAATAGAATTTGGGATCTCAAGGCCGATAGTTAAACGTTAATACAGTTTCATATTTCTGATAACCATTAACTAATATAGGTTATCGAAGATCGACTACTTCAACTCCAGGGAATTTTTTCTTATCAAATGCGAAGAAAGCATCATCTACTTTAGGATTCGGTACGAAAACTTTCACTTTGTAAGTATAACGATTCCCGTTTTTATCGTAGATTTTAATCTGTTTTAGTTGTTGCATTTTTTTATCGACCATTAGCTCGATTTTGAAAAACTGCTTTGTCCCGATTGGAACCAAATCAATCATTTGCACAGCTACTCCGCCAACCTTACTTTCTCCTTTTAAAATGTACTTATAGCCTTTTTCGTAGATGGTGAAAATATCAACTGGATTTAATCCTTCTCCGTTCTTTTCAATGTTATTGATTTGGATCTCTTTTGAATCTTTTAAATACGTATATGACAATTTACCGTCACTGAAGATTTCGGTTCCTGCCAATAGCACTTTGTATTTATTCGACTTCTGTTTTATATACAGCGTTCCGTTTTGAGTTTCGCTGATCTTTTCTTCTGGATTTTCGAGCGTATATGCAAAATCGGTTTTAATTGCGGCGTAAGAACGATACTTTGCACTCACTCCATTCAAAATATCTTTAGCCTGTTTCTCTGCTGGAGATTGAGCAAAAACCGCAACAGACGTTAACAATGTAATTCCTGTTGCTAAAAGTATTTTTTTCATTTTCTTGATTTATAAATTAACGAATAAAAAAGCTAATTCGTTTTTCAGCCGCAAAAATAAGGATTTTTATTGCTTGGAATTAAGACTTTCTAAATATTGCTCTAATGAATACTCATCAGGATAGCGCACTTCGCGCGCTTTACTGCCTTCAAACGGACCAACAATACCCGCGGCCTCTAATTGGTCAATAATTCGTCCGGCACGGTTATACCCCAATTTCAGCTTACGTTGAATAAGCGATGTAGAACCCTGCTGATGGATAACGACCAAACGAGCTGCCTCTTCAAAAAGTGCATCTCTTTCGCTAGCATCAAAGTCTTTTACAGCACCTTCACCATCTTCGCCAACATATTCAGGTAACTCATAAGCACTTGGATAACCGCGTTGCGAACCGATGTAATCAGTAATTTTTTCTACTTCAGGTGTATCAAGGAATGCACATTGCAAACGAATCAGATCGGCACCGGTTGAAAACAACATATCTCCTCTACCAATTAATTGATCGGCACCACCCGCATCCAAAATAGTTCTAGAGTCGATTTTAGCCGTAACCCTGAAAGCCAAACGCGCCGGGAAGTTGGCCTTGATAATACCAGTAATTACGTTTACTGAAGGGCGTTGAGTGGCAATTACCAAGTGGATTCCAATAGCACGCGCCAACTGAGCCAAACGTGCAATAGGGGTTTCCACCTCCTTACCTGCTGTCATAATCAGGTCGGCAAACTCATCAATTACCAAAACAATGTATGGCAGGTAACGGTGACCTTCGTTCGGGTTTAACCTGCGTGAAATAAATTTCTGATTGTATTCTTTGATGTTACGTACCTGCGCATGTTTTAACAAATCGTAGCGATTATCCATCTCGATACATAGAGAATTCAAGGTATAAACTACCTTTTTAGTATCCGTAATAATAGCATCGCCCTCACCCGGTAATTTGGCCAGAAAATGACGCTCAATCTTCTTAAACAGCGTTAACTCCACCTTTTTAGGGTCGACGAATACGAATTTAAGTTGCGACGGATGTTTTTTGTAAAGCAAGGAAGCAATCAGTGCGTTAATCCCCACGGATTTACCCTGACCAGTAGCTCCAGCCATGAGCAAGTGAGGCATTTTGGATAAGTCGGCTATGTAAACCTCATTAGAAATTGTTTTACCCAAAGCAACCGGCAAATCCATGCCGTTGTTATTGAATTTCTCTGTTGCCAGTATGGAGCGCATCGATACTAATTCAGGATTCTGATTAGGAACTTCAATACCAATGGTTCCCTTTCCAGGAATTGGCGCAATAATACGAATACCCAAAGCGGCCAAACTCAAGGCGATGTCATCCTCCAGATTTTTGATTTTGGAAATACGAACGCCAGGGGCCGGTATAATTTCATATAAGGTTACCGTTGGACCAATTGTCGCTTTGATCTTTTCAATATCAATACCATAGTGACCAAGCGTACTAACGATTTTATTTTTATTTACTTCCAGCTCCTCTTGGTTCACATGGATCTTATTGCTTCCATGATTATCCAGTAAATCAAGGTGAGGAAATTTATAATTAGAAAGATCAAGTGTAGGATCATATTCGCCATGATCTCTTACCAGGGTTTCAGCTAATTTTTCATCTTCCGTAGGTTCAATACTTAAAACGGCCTCGGCAACAGGTGTAACCGGCTCCAGCTCAGGAGCTGGATTTAAAGTTACCGGCACATAAGTATCATCGAAATCTATTTCAAACTTGCTATCTAACTCTATCTCTGTTGGTTCGATGTGAGGTAAGGGCTCTAGCTCTCTAACCAAGGTTACACCAAATTCAATTGGTTCAGAAACCAGCTCCTCTTCCGGGTTAATTTTGTTTGAAGCCGGCACAATTTCCATTTCCTTTTCTTTTTCTACTTTGGGTTTAGGAGAAAAATCAGGATTGAAAGCTACAATAACTGCAACAAGTGATGCAAACGAGAGTAATCCGAGCGTTCCAGTTTTCCCGATCGTAGCACTTAGCCAAACATTGGTTTGGAAACCAACAACACCTTCAAGAAAATGAGGAACAGGGTTAAAAAAGCTATTAAAAAATCCTAACAGGACCGACGTCAACACCAGAAAGAAAAATGAATATGCTACCGCTTTACCGATAGGCACTAGGGACACTTTAAACAATAAGCGATATCCCAATACAAAAAAGCCAAAAATAAAAATGAATGAGGCCACACCAAACCATTTGTAAATAAACTGATGAGCGATCATGGCTCCCCATAAACCCATCCAATTTTCAACAGGATGCTCTTGTGCAAAGAAGATTTTACCCCATGTTAAATCACGAACAACACTTTGATCTTCTTCCCAGGTTAGTACATACGAGGTAAAAGCAACCAAAAAATAGATGGAAATAATCAACAATGACAATCCTATGATCTTAATCAATCGTGGATCATTGAACACAGGAAGCTTGAAGCCGCCCGTTTTAGCAGAAGCTTCTTCGACTTTTTTCTTCTCAACAGGTTTGTTTTTTTTGGTAATTTTCTCTTCCTGTATATCTAACGTATCGTTTCTCAGTCGGTTACTACGGTCTTGCATTCGAATAAAATATCTTCAAATATAAAAAAAGAGTCGATAGTGTGAAGACTGATTCGGATTCTGAAAAAGCAGAAATTAGGAGGTGTTTTTTAAGAATCGAGGAACACTGTTTCTATTCCTGATTAAAGGTGATATGGGCTTTAGGCGAGAGCCTGAAATAGCAGTCAGATATAGGAAATCCCAACATCTGACTGCAAATTATGTCTATTTCGAACGTTCTATAACTTCCTGAGCCAGTTCACTAAAATCGACTCCGTCGAAATTTCCTGAACTCATGAGCAAGAGATTGGTATTCTTCCAATTCTTCGACAACAAGTACGCTTGTAGTTTGGCTGAATTGGTAAACACCTGCACATTGGGAGAATTAAATGCCGCTTTTACCTGTTCTTCAGTAATCGGATCCAGTTTTTTATGTTCCAAGGTATGATGGTTAAAATAAACCAAGGCTTCATCGGCTATGGCCATAGAACCATCATATTCATTCAAAAATGTCTTATTCAAACTGCTAAAAGTATGCAGTTCCATACATGCAATTAACTTCCGATTGGGAAATTGAGCTTTAACAGCAGCAGTTGTAGCTTTTAATTTAGAAGGTGAATGTGCAAAATCTTTGTAAACCGTTACCAATTCATTTTTATCGACCAACTCCAATCGTTTTGAAGCACCTTTAAAAGAAGATATCGCATTGTAAAAGTCTTCATCAGCAACACCTAACTGTTTACAAACTAAACGCGCGCCGGTTAAATTCATTAGGTTATGTTCTCCAAAAATGGAGAGCGAAACCTCCCCGAATGGAGTAATCAATTTGGTAATTCCGTTGTCAATTATATGCTCAGGTAAATCATAAGGCAATAATGTGAACCTTGATTTTTGAGATTTACTTAAAGCAGAGGATTTGGAAGATAAATTATAAGACTCCACCAATTTCTTCAGTTCAGCATCTTTTTCACAGTATACCAGTGAACCGCCTTCCTGAATGGTGTCTAGAAAAAGCTTGAATTGTTCAAGGTAATTCTCAAACGTGGGAAAAACGTTGATATGATCCCAGGCGATGCCGCTTAACAAAGCAATGTTTGCCTGATAGAGATGAAACTTGGGCCTGCGATCAATTGGCGAGGATAAATATTCATCTCCTTCGATAATCATAACAGGAGCTTCTGCTGTAACTTTCACCATGGTATCGAAACCGGCAAGCTGCGCTCCCACTAAATAATCACAATCAACTTTACATGCCTGCAATACATGAAGAATCATAGCTGTAATGCTTGTTTTCCCATGACTACCGCCAATTACTACACGCGTTTTGTCTTTTGATTGTTCGTATATGTATTCAGGATAAGAGTAGATTTTTAAGCCCAGTTCTTGTGCGCGTATTAATTCAGGGTTATCAGCACGAGCATGCATTCCTAAAATAACGGCATCTAAATCGGCATTGATTCTTTGGGCATCCCAACCAATAGATTCAGGCAATAAGCCATGTTTAGCCAACCTGGTTTTTGAAGGTTCAAACACTTCATCATCTGAACCAGTAACGTGATAACCTTTTTTATGTAAAGCAATGGCGAGGTTATGCATAGCACTTCCTCCTATTGAGATAAAATGAACGCGCATTAAGAGTTGATTGATTTGTTATTCTATTGACTATTTAACAAACTTTGCTGCCACCCATTTATTTTTCTGGTAATGACTAATGTATTTCAAATCGTATTTAGCGGCTTCTTCCTGAATCATGGCCAAATCAGGCTCTAAATAAAATCCGCTCAGAAACAATTCACCGGATTCATTCAGCATTTCTGCATAATGAGCCATATGGGCCAGTAAAATATTACGATTAATATTGGCAAGAATAATATCGAAACCCGTATCATCAACCTCATGAATATCACCTTGAGCAGCCCTGATATTATCGATATCGTTTATTTGAGCATTTTCAGTTGTACTGCTCACACAAACCTTATCAATATCAACGGCCAACAATTCACTAGCACCTAATTTAGCAGCTAGAATTGCAAGAATACCCGAACCACAACCCATATCAAGAATCTTCTTTCCTTCAACTTCAGTTTGTAAAAGATATTCTGACATTAAAAAAGTGGTTTCATGATGGCCGGTACCAAAGGCCATTTTCGGATCAATAACGATCTCCAATGGAAACTCCGGTTTGGGATCATGAAAAGTAGCCCGGATGTATAACTTGTTTGCAACTGCAACAGGTTCAAAATTACTTTCCCATACCTCATTCCAGTTTTTAGCCGGGATAAGATTTACAAAATAAGAGAAGGTAAATTGACCATCATACACCGAAAGACGTTGCTGCATGAGCGGTTCATCGAACGACTCTGCCGGAATGTATGCTTTAAACCCTAAATCGGTTTCCTCAAAGGTGTCAAAACCAATTTCGCCTAAATCAGCAATTAAAATATCACGGATATATTCTTCAGGGTCAACTATAGTGAAAACTAATTCTAAATAATTCATCGGTCAATAATTAATGAAATACAACCACCATCATCTTTTGGTCCATTCAATAACTAATTATGCATTATATGCTTTAATAATATCTGTAAAATCACGCGACTTCAATGATGCACCACCAATAAGCCCACCATCAATATCAGGTTGAGAAAATAAATCATGTGCATTTTTAGGATTACAGCTTCCTCCGTATAAAATGCTTACTTCTTCTGCAGTTTCTTCATCATAACCTTCAGCAATTATTGATCTGATAAAAGAATGAATTTCCTGAGCCTGCTGAGGAGTAGCTGTTAGTCCGGTGCCGATTGCCCAAACCGGTTCATAAGCAATAACAACTGTCTTCAAAACGGTTTTTATCAAATGAAACAGTCCTTCTTTAAGCTGGTTTTTTATAACCTCAAAGTGCGTATTTGTTTCTCTTTCTTCTAAAGTTTCCCCAATACAAAAAATTGGAATCAATTCATTGCTTAAGGCAATATCAACTTTCTTTGCTAGCATTTGGTTGCTTTCTTTGAAATATTGACGACGTTCAGAATGTCCCAAAATTACGTAATCAGCACCTGCCGAACGGATCATTTTAGCAGAAATTTCACCGGTGAATGCACCTGATTCTTCCCAAGCACAGTTTTGAGCGGCAAGTTTAATTTTGCCATCCACTGCAGAGCCGGTTTTTAGCTGATCAAGTGAATAAATACTAATAAAAGGGCTCGCAATAATCACGGTTGCATCATTATTCACCTCGTCAGCAACCATATTTTGTACTTCAGTGAACAATTTAAGTGACTCTTGAAGGTCATTGTTCATCTTCCAGTTGCCGGCTACGATTTTCTGTCTCATATTACTATTTTCTGTTTGTATTTGTTAGGTTAAAAACTTCTTCAAGTATACGTTTTTCTTCGGCATTGAGCATAGACTTTTTACTATTCATCATGCTATCAAAATCATGAAATGCTTTCTCCAATCTATAATCAATCCTGTTTTCAGTGGTGAACCATAAAAAGTCCGGAATAAATTTCGGCAGCAATCCGGATCCGGCAATATTACATCCCACGCCCACCACTGTACCTGTATTAAAGGAGGTGTTTATTGCACATTTGGAATGGTCGCCCATAATCAAACCTATTTTCTGTAGTCCTGATGGCTTAAAATCGGCTAAAGAATAATCCCAAACTTTCACTTCTCCGAAATTATTTTTCAGGTTAGAATTATTGGTATCGGCTCCTAAATTACACCACTCTGCGATTACTGAATCTCCCAAATAACCCTCATGGCCTTTATTTGAATTTCCGAAGATAACTGAGTTTTTCACTTCTCCACCTACTACCGTATTGGGCCCAAGCGTTGTCGATCCGTATATTTTCGTTCCCATTTTCACAACTGAACCTTCGCAAGCAGCAAACGGACCTCGAATCATGGCGCCTTCCATGATCTGTACATTTTTTCCAATATAAACCGGGCCTGTTGTGGTGTTAATGATTGCGCAATTCACTTCTATTCCCTCTTCAACAAAAAGCTGATTACCAAGAACTGTATTGGTATCATTTAACTTCTCCGAAATTCGATTCTTGGTTAATAATTCAAAATCAGAACGCAATGCTTGATGGTTGAAAGTAAAAATATCGGAAGGCTGCTGAATGAGTATTAGTTCATCCCTATATGGTTCGGCATTTAGGGGAATTTGCTCAGGATTAAAAGTTTTCAGTTGGTCTTCATCCAAACGAATGGCTAGCAATTTCGTACCGGAAACCAATGCCTGATTGGCCGTAAGACTCAAGACTTTTGAAACAAATGGCTCAGTAGGAACAATTGATGAATTAATCAATAAATTGGATTCATCCGTTTTAAGTTTGAATTTAGCCGATAAATAAGGTTGCGTTAAACAAGAAACCTCTCCCGAAAGATGTCGCTCCCACTTTTCTTTAATGGTTAGAATTCCAATGCGAATATGAGAAACAGGACGAGTAAAGGTTAAGGGACGAAGTTGTTGCCAGGCTATGTCGTCGAAGAGAATCAGGTTGAGCATTCAACAAAAATAAAAAAGTCCGCCAATGTTGATTGACGGACCTCAAAATATTTTATTAGCTGAGAACTATTTCTTAGCGTAACGGTTTTTGAATTTATCGATACGACCAGCAGTATCTACCAGTTTCATCTTACCAGTGTAAAACGGGTGTGATTTGTAAGAAATCTCCAATTTTACTAAAGGATATTCGTTGCCATCTTCATAAACGACAGTATCTTTTGTTTCAATAGTTGATTTAGTTAAGAAAGAGTAGTCACATGACATATCTTTAAATACAACTAATCTATAATTTTTTGGATGGATATCAGCTTTCATCTTTGCAATAATTTTAATGGAGCGCAAATATAGGCTGTAATTTTAAAACTCGCAACAGTAATTTTATTTTTGTTTAATTAAATTCAGAAAGTCGCATATGAACATGTTCAATTCCATCTTCTAAGTAAATTTCATCAAACTCTTTAAAACCAAAACCTTGATAAAACCTTAACAAGTAATATTGAGCTCCAATGATCAAATCGGTGTATCCCATCTCCGCAGCTACTTCAATTGATTTACGCATTAATTCTTTACCAAACCCAAAACGACGAAACTCACGACTGGTAACGACACGACCAATGGAAGCTGTTTCAAACATTACACCCGGAGGTACAATTCGAGTATAGGCAGCTAACCTGCCATCTACCCAACCCATTAAATGCGAACAGAGCAAGTCTTTGCCATCACAATCCAGGAAAACACAATTTTGTTCAACAATAAATACATCTTGCCGAAGATGAACAATATCATGATACTCATGAACTGTTAATTCGTTAAATGCTTTTAGCTTCCAAAGAATCTGATCGGTGTTCATAAGTTAATGCGATTGGGCTATTTGTATGATTGCGGGTAACAGGTTAATTATTATTCGTTATTACGCAAGGTGGCAAAAATAGTTTAATGCATTATCAACGCATTAACCCTGCACTATCTATGCTTTATTCTACATAGATCGCACTGTATTGCCAGTGCAACTGTTATTTAATAATACTCTGACACAATTCAATCAAAACCCCATTGCTTGATTTTGGGTGCAAAAAACAAATCATTTTATTATCTGCTCCACGCTTAGGCTGTTCATTAATAAATTGAAAACCTTCACTTTTTAAACGTTCAATTTCTTTTTCAATACTCTCCACCTCAAAAGCAATGTGATGAATTCCTTCACCTTTTTTATCGATGAATTTTGCAATCGGACTGTCATCATTATCAGCTACCAACAATTCTACTTTGCTCTCTCCTATTTCAAAAAACTCAGTAGTTACGCGTTCTGACTCAACTGTTTCAGTTTTATAACTTGGTTTACCCAGCAATTGTTCGAACAATTTGGAGGAATTATTAAGGTCTTTTACAGCAATACCTAAATGGTCAATCTTCAGCATTCTTAAAACTTTCTTTACTAAATTCTTGTTACTGATTTATCAACAGCAAACTTATGGATTATCGTTGAAAGGCTAAAACCAATAGCGAGTTAGAGTTCGTCTAGAGGTATTAAGTTAACAAAGGCGCTATAGCATCGGGATTAATCATTGGTGAACAAACAGCTTAAATACATCAAAAAGTAAGTTTTTTGTAAAAATGATTAAAACAAGAGGCTGGGCAAAACCTCAATTAAGAAAATTTGTGTTACTTTTGCATACTTTATTTAGACAATTTACAAATTATGTTGAATTTACCGATATATCTTGATAATAACGCTACAACACCTATGGATCCGCGTGTTCTTGAGGCAATGTTACCTTATTTCACACAGAAATTTGGTAATGCGGCAAGTCGTAATCACCCTTTTGGATGGGTAGCTGAAGAAGCTGTTGATTACGCTCGTGAGCAAGTAGCTAAAATTATTGGAGCAACTGAAAAAGAAATCATCTTTACTTCCGGCGCTACAGAATCAAATAACCTTGCATTAAAAGGTGTGTTTGAAATGTACCAACAAAAAGGCAATCACATTATTACCTTAGTTACTGAACATAAATGTGTGCTTGACTCAGCTCATCACATCGAGAAAATGGGTGGTAAGGTAACTTTCTTAAATGTAAAGGCCGATGGTCTTGTTGATTTACAAGAACTTGAAAACGCGATGACCGATAAGACCATTTTAGTGTCGATTATGTATGCTAACAATGAAATCGGTGTTATTCAACCTGTAAAAGAAATAGCTGCAATTGCACATAAACATGGAGCTTTATTCCATACAGATGCAACTCAAGCCGTAGGAAAAATTCCTGTGGATGTTATTGCTGACGGTATTGACTTATTATCATTCACCGGACATAAATTATACGGACCTAAAGGCTGTGGTGCATTATACGTTCGTCGTAAAAACCCACGTGTAAAAGTTACGGCACAAATTGACGGTGGTGGCCACGAGCGCGGCATGCGTTCAGGAACATTAAACGTTCCAGGTATTGTTGGCTTTGGTAAAGCATGTGAGGTTGCAATGCAGGACATGGCGGAGGATGCAAAACGTTTGTCGGCATTACGTGATAAACTTGAAAAAGCGGTAACCGAAATGGAAGAAACTTACGTGAACGGCAATACTGAACATCGTTTGCCTCATGTAGCTAACATTTCATTTAAATATGTAGAAGGAGAAGGCTTGATGATGGCGATGAAAGATTTAGCAGTATCATCAGGTTCAGCATGTACTTCGGCCTCATTGGAACCATCATACGTACTAAAAAGCCTTGGTTTAAATGATGACCTTGCTCACTCTTCTATCCGTTTCGGCTTGGGTCGTTTTACAACAGAAGAAGAAATTGACTACGCAATTGAGGTTACTAAAAAGGCGGTAACGCACTTACGTGAACTAAGTCCATTGTGGGAAATGTTTAAAGAAGGCATTGACCTTGATTCTATTGAGTGGGCAGAACACTAAGAAGAGTCTTGAGTCTTGAATACTAAGTATTCATTCCAGATTAAAAAGAACTTATAACTAAAAACTTATAACTTAAACTTTAAATAAATGTCATATTCAGATAAAGTTATTGATCATTATTCGCATCCACGTAATGTAGGCACCTTGGACAAAAGCAAGAACTCTGTTGGTACAGGTTTAGTAGGAGCTCCTGAGTGTGGCGACGTAATGCGTTTACAGATCGAAGTGGATGAAAATCACATGATCACCGATGCTAAATTTAAAACGTTTGGTTGTGGTTCGGCCATTGCTTCTTCTTCATTGGCAACTGAATGGTTGAAAGGTAAATCTATTGACGAGGCATTGAAAATTGACAACATGGATATTGTTGAAGAACTTTCTTTACCTCCGGTAAAAATTCACTGTTCGGTTTTAGCAGAAGATGCCATTAAATCGGCAATTAACGATTACCGCGTTAAAAACGGTATGGAACCAATCGCATTGGAGAAATCACATCATTAATTTAGAGTAAAGAATCAGGATATAAGATTAAAGACTCATGAAAGTCATTTTTCTTGGCTCTTGTCTCTTGAATCTATAATCTCAATAAAATGGTAACTATAACAGACAAAGCAAAAAGCAAGATTGATGAATTGATGCACGATGCCAATCTTGACAATTCTTACTTTTTGCGAGTGGGTGTGCAAGGCGGTGGTTGCTCAGGTCTTTCATACAAAATGGATTTTGATAACGAATTAAAACCGGGCGATCAGGAGTTTGAAGATAAGGGAATGAAAATCGTTCTCGATATGAAGAGCTTTTTATACTTAGCAGGAACTGAACTGGATTTTAGTGACGGTTTAAATGGAAAAGGATTTAATTTTATTAATCCTAATGCCAGCAGGACTTGCGGTTGCGGAGAAAGTTTTTCAGTATAAAAACATATTATATTTTACAATAAAGGTCTTCTTTAAAACAAGAAGGCCTTTATTTTTATCCTAATATTTTTTTAGCAAATTGCCATCCGCTTTAGCGCTATCTATAAACGTATGATACAACTTTCTGAAAGAACCACTATTCCACAGTTATTAAGAAATGTGGTTCAGCATATAAAATCGCCCGATTCACCATTCTTAATGGAAAAAAAGAATGGCATCTATAAGCCTATTTCATTCCAACAAACACTAGCCAATGCTGATGCTTTTTCAGCTTGGTTTTTTGCAAATGGAATAATAAAAGGTGATCGCTTAGGACTAATTATTGAAAACTGTCCGGAGTATATTTATTATGATCAGGGACTACAGCAAATTGGAGCGATCAATGTTTCCATCTACCCTACACTTTCTGAAACTGAGATAGAACATATCATTAACGATGCCGGAATCAAATCAATTTTAGTTGGCAATCCTTTTTTATTACGTAAGGTTTTAAAAATAGCTGATCACTGTCCAAGTTTACAGTTTATCATCCCTATTTTTAATGATCATCATAAAATTTCAGCGCATTATTCCGGCTCAAAAAAAATCCTCACCTTTAATGACATTCAGAAAGAGGGAGCAATGCTTTTACCTTCTTTCCAAGACAAAATAAATGAGGCCCGTGAAATGGTTCAGCCTGAAGATGTAGCTTCATTAATCTATACCTCCGGTACAACAGGAACTCCGAAAGGGGCAATGCTTACGCACCATAATTTTGTAAATAATGTAAAAGCCTGCCTTGAACAAATTCCGGTAATTAATCCGGATGATGTATTTCTTTCTTTTCTTCCCCTTTCTCATGTTTTCGAACGTACGGCAACCTATCACGTTTGCTGTGCAGTTGGTAGTACAATGGCCTTTTCGCAAAGCCTTGAATTGCTTGGTAAAAACATGATAGAAGTTCAGCCTACTGTGATGTCGGTTGTACCTCGATTATTGGAACGAATTTGCGAGAAAGCTATGAAAAGTGGCACCAATGCCGGCGGTTTCAAATCAAAAATATTTTTATGGGCATTTGAAATTGGCAAGAAAGCTCGTTTTCAACGTGAAGCAGGCAAATCATTAGGGCCGCTACTATCTGCGCAAGCTTTAATAGCAGACAAACTCGTATTTAGTAAGATTAAAGAGAAAACAGGCGGAAAGCTAAAGTTTTTATTATCTGGCGGGGCTGCTTTACCTATTGCTGTAGGAGAATTCTTTGGCAACATAGGTATTAAAATATTAGAGGGCTATGGTTTGACAGAAACCTCACCAGTTATGTCGGTTACCGAATACCATCGTCAGGTAATTGGTACGGTTGGGCGTATTATTCCCGGAATAACGGTTGCTATTCAAAATACTGACACTAAAAAAATTATTACTGAACAAACCCACGAAAGCTTCGACCCTAATTTTGAATCGGAAGAAGGAGAAATAATTGTTCGGGGCCATTGTGTAATGAAAGGCTATTGGAATAATCCGAAGGAAACCGAAATTGTGATCGATGAAAATGGTTGGTTTCATACAGGTGATGTTGGCAAATTCAGCAATGGTAATTTGAAGATTACAGATCGTATTAAAAATATACTGATTAACTCTTACGGAAAAAACATATACCCTACGCTTATTGAAAACACCTATTTAAAAAGTCCTAAAATTGAGCAAATTTTCCTAATCGGCGATAAGCGTGATTACATAACGGCGATCATTGTCCCTTCTCATGATGAATTGCGTGACAATTTTGATCTAGATGAGGATTTCTTTAATGAACCGGATCATTTTATTGAAGAAGAACGAATCGTAAAATGGATCAAAGATGATGTACGCCAACTGTCGAATGAGCTGGCAAAATTCGAACGTATTAAAAACTTCTGTATAAAACGTCATCCGTTTACGATCGAATCAGGTGAAATCACTCCTACCCTCAAGACCAAGCGCAGGGTAATTGAGGCGAAGTATGCTGAAGAAATTGATGAACTGTACGAAGAAATGGTTGAGGCCGAATAATCTTTGAAAATGATCAATGAGAGCATCTGTTGAAATGAATCAACAGATGCTTTTTTCTGAAAGTGTTTTGTTTTTAATAGGCCATCAAGAACCCGCTAGTTTTACTTTAATGGTCGTTTGTGAGCTTATTGCTCATGCGGGTTTTGTTGGTTTTATATTAATTTACAGGTACGGCTCCAAGACTTCCTTGAGTGACTCACCAGGTTGTACTAATCTGGTTTGTAAACCTATTTTTTTAGCCGTTTCTAAATGCTGCGGACTATCATCAATAAATAATGTTTCGGAAGGATTTAACTGATGAGAGCGAAGAACTGATTCAAATATTTCAGCGTCTGGTTTTCGCATTCCCATTAAGTGCGAATAATAATCTTTCTCAAAATAAGAGGCCATTGAGTCAATCTTCCAAACCTTATTCAAATAATCAATAATCCAATCGTAATGGATTTCATTATTATTGCTCAGCAAAAAACTTCTGTACTTTGATTTGATCTGTAAGAGTAATTCAAGATTTCCAACGGGTATGCCAATCAATAAAGCATTCCAGGCATCAATAATTTGCTGTTCACTGACACCTTCGGGTAAGTGTTTTTTTAATTCAGTGGTAAATTGACGAGCATTTATCTCTCCTTTTTCAAGCTGATCAAAAAATTTTTCCTGCAATTTATGCCCATATAATTCATCAATATTACTTAACCCTAAGTCCTTGAATGCCTGACTCGCCAGCTTAAAATCTATCTTAAAAATAACGTTCCCATAGTCGAAAATAATGTTTTTAATTGCAGTCATTTTATATTATTTAATGTTTTTTATTGTGTAATTGAATGCAATTTTACATATTTGCGGCTCGATTTGGAAAACAAATCAGGGCCCTTAGCTCAGTTGGTTAGAGTAGGAGACTCATAATCTTTTGGTCCGGGGTTCGAGCCCCCGAGGGCCCACTTAAATTAAAAGCTCAATCTGTTAAAAGATTGGGCTTTTTTTATGGACTGAAATGGGTTTAAAGGCGGTTTTTAAGGCAATAACAACTGTTACCGATTAAAATACACAATCCTTTCCTAATAGCACAAAATTTCGTCAAATTAGCACTTTTTAACTCAACTGACACGCATCAGTAATTCATTAAATAGACTCCGCTAACGCTTCATCCATTTAAAATTCGCAACGGCGAGCTCGTTCTGTCAGTGCAATTATTCAACTCATTCACTAATCCTAATTAATCACTTTCACATGAAAAACCCACAGGTTAACTATCTTTTAATGGTTTCCGAAATCTCTTTATGGTATCACCCAAAAGTAAAGGCAGTAGATATGAAAACCGTTCATTCCTCTAAAGATGCTTACGCTATTTTCAAGGAACATTGGGATGAAGGCTTGATAGGGTTCTTGGAAGAATTCAAGATTGTCTACGGGATACCAAATTCATCCGATTGAGGATTAACAATGAGATTTTTGAGTAGTAAAATTTTTTAGTTAATTTCGGGCAAAATCAACATCAATCCTTTCACTTTCAATAATTTAATTATATTTAATAAACTTAAACAGTTATGAAAAAACTATTATTCACACTTATTATTGTTACTATTTTACCAATGATGGCTTTTAAAGCTAAACCTGCTGAGGATGGCTATTATGCTTTTATTGTTATTGACGGAGTGTGGAAAGACGGGAGAGGCTACACCAGTAAAATCATTTACTTTCCCGGCTACGACGACTGCAACAAGTACAAGGCTATTGATTACTTTGATAATGCCCGAAGAGCCTTCAGTAATCACTTGAAAGCCTACCATAATGACGCATTCCCTTATGGAGAGAATAACAACTTTAAAATTATTGACAAAAAGCAGTACAGCACTTCAACTTTGCTGCAAACTTACGAACAGGCACAGCAACGTATGACCCAGTGGGTAGCTGAGCAAAAGGAAAAGGGCTATGAGGTAACATATACCAACTTTGGCTTTAGCTGCAACAGCCTATAAATACAGAATAATTAATATTATGAAAAAGATTTTTATTACTTACCCTTATTCTTGGAAGGCGCCAAACTGGTAAAGGATGATTTGTTTTAAGTAAAATAAATAAAAATAAGTTTTTCAAAACCAATCACCTTTAAATAAACGATCATCATTGAACTATTTGATCAGAACACTATTAATTCATTTAAAATACCATCAATAATATGAAACGAATTTTATTATTACTTACGCTCTGCCTGGGCGCAACAGGGTTAAAAGCACAAACAGCAGAAGAAACTGTAGCTTATATTAATGCTAAATACGGCGCCTATAAATCGGACGTAAACGAGTGGGAGAGAATAGCAACAAACGATGCCCTAATTACTATTACCTCAAATAAATATAAAATAGAAAGAATATGGTGGGGTAAAGTAACCGGCATTGCCTACACAAGACGTACTAACGACGAAGGGAAACAATATTGGCGGATAGTTCTTTCTGGAAAACTATTTAAGTTTAAAAAAGATGATGCCGGTTCTATGGATTTTCAAGGAAATAGGTATCTCTATGAGGCGGAAGGTGAAAATGGATATTATTTTTTGATACCTGAGGTAAGCGAAGAGAATGTAAAAAAGTTCGTCAAGGCTCTTACCAAAATAGCTGAGCTTAATGGTGCCAAGCTGGTAAAGGATGATTTGTTTTAAAGAAAATAAATAAAAATAAGTTTTTCAAAACCAATCACCTTTAAATAAACGATCACTATAGTATAGAATTTAAGCATTTACAAACATAGGATGAACTGTGTTAAGCTATTTCAGACACTAACTTTTAAAGGGGTATATTTTTGAGATTTAGTGCCTTTTATTATTTATTTCATTATCCTCATGCGAACCTTCGGGATCTGATGATCCTTATGAAGCTAGCAAGTCTAGTGGGTCTGGTGGGTCTACTAGTTGTGGTTGCGTTTAGCGACTCGTTTGTAGCCATTTTAGAAAGACAATACCAGTGAAAAAATTTTTCCCAAACTTTTAAATCAAATCCAATTTAATATCTTGCAAATCAACCTAAGCCTAAACAAAAATGAAAAAAACATTCATCTTCCTAATACTTGCACTTTTAATTTCAAATCAATGCTATTGTCATCCATATAATTCCGAAATCAAACAAAATGTAATTCATAATGGAATTGGATTAGGGAGTGTTGTTGCCGTAGTCCTTTCTTGGGACAGGAATAAATCTATTTTATTAGCAGTTTTACATGCAATTTTCAGTTGGTTCTATGTAATCTATTTTGCTTTAACAAGAGAGCCAATAAAAATAAAGTGGTGGTAATTCTATCTATACATTTTAAAAGGTAAAAGCAGTTTCGGATAGTAATTTTACTCAAACTATCACCAATAAGTCGTTGCATGAAATAATAATCTTAGTTCTTCTATTCAATCATAACATCAAAACTGAAAACATTTAATCATGAAAAAAAAAAGTTTATCTTATTCGTTATCCTACTAACGGCCAGTCTACCATTATTGACTCAAAACATTGTTAACCCTCTATTTGAGTTCAGCATCACAAAACAACGCTATCGTTAAAATTGAAACCGACAAATTGTACACCGTTGCTTCTTTTGAATATACAGTTTGCGTACACCCCATGGTAAGCATTATAATTTTATAAAGGCAGAAAATATTAATATTGCACCCGATAAAACTGTATTATCCATTCTTATTTTCGTTGGCGTGCTGTTTTTGTTGATCAAATGGACGATAGCTATCCATATTGACACTTTGCAAATTAATAACCATTGGTTTATTCAAGTAAATAAGAACGATAAGTTTAACTGCTTCTTCAGCATGCTCTCCCTCATTTTCCGGCCGTTGACTTACAGTGATATCACCTAACCGCCATCTCCCTTAATCGGCATAGGGCATTGGCGAGTTTCATTTGCTGCGGACTCATGCAGTCGGGTTCGAAAAGTTTCGGACTGGCCACCAGAATAAAAACGGCCTTAGCCCTTGACACCGCCACATTTAACCTTTCGAGGCTGTACAGAAATTCCATGCCGCGGGGGGCATCTTCGGGCGACGAGGTGGCCATAGAAAATATAACAACAGGCGCCTCCTGTCCTTGAAACTTGTCAACCGTTCCAACACGAACACCAGGGATGGCTTCCGTTAAATCATGCACCTGGGCATTGTAGGGGGCAATGACAAGAATATCGTTAACAGTCAGTTTATTGCGTTTATTTTCTTTATCTATTCCACACCTACTTCATCATTTTATTCGCACTAAACAAGATTGATAATAAATAATATTATTTTGTCTTAATAATATTAACCCAAAACATTTTACATGAAATTCAAGTATTTACTATTATCAATAATTGGATCGGTGTTTTTATGCTCATTCATCATTGATGATGACCCTGTTCTTGAATCCTTTAAGCAAAAGGTTGTCAGTTCTTATTCGAAGTATTTTGAACCGATAAGAGAAAACGTTTATACCCACATTAATAAATCATTATATCTTGCCGGCGAGGATATTTGGATGAAAACATACGTTACCAATGCTTCATCGGGCAAACTTCTTAATGTCAAGTCAACCAATCTCTATACCGATTTGTACGGACCTAACGGTAAATTGGTTGTAAGGAAAGTATGGCGGCTTACTTCCGGTTTAGCGGCCGGAGACCTGCATTTGGCCGATACACTAGCCAGTGGAACTTACACGCTGAAAGTATACACCAACTGGATGCGTAATTTTGAAAAAGAACGAATTTTTACCTCTTCAATACGGATTTATGGCGCAAAAGAGGCAATTATCAAGCCTGATTCGTCGCCAACTAGAGATTGGGATGTGCAGTTTTTTCCGGAAGGTGGCAATCTCATTACTGAATTGGACAACCGACTTGCAGTAAAAATAGTAGACCCAAACGGTAAGGGAAAGGCAGTTTCGGGAACAATTAAGGATTCAAAAGGCGAAATCCTTGGTGATTTCCAAACCAATCATTTAGGATTTTCAGCTTTGAATCTTAATCTTCAAACCACAGAAAAACTAACGGCAGAAATAAAATTTCCAGACGGCAGTACGAAACAATATGGATTGCCGGAAACACTGAAGAAAGGGATTACACTATCGGCAAACACTTTTGTTAAAGATAGATTAATCTTTGTTGTCAAAACGAACGCCGAAACTCTATCTGATTTAAAAGGCAAGAAGTTTTTTTGCATGATTCATTCAAATGGTACCATTCACAAATTATGGCATTTTCTTTTTAGCGACGAGCCTGTCATTGTTAATCTGCAAAAATCAGATTTGCCGGCAGGTATTAATACCATCACGCTTTTTGACGAAAATCATAAGCCAGTATCAGAGCGTCTTTTTTTCAATCACAAAAAAGAAATTATTGGGGATGTAAAATTAAGTCACGAGCGTCAGGGTGATTCAGTACTGGTTAAAGTTGCAGCCAGTGATATCAATGGAAAACCCCTGACAGCTAGTTTAAGCATGTCAGTTTTACCTTCCGGTACCATTGCAAATAAATTTGAAAATGATATCTATTCACAGTTATTGTTGAAGTCGGAAGTAAGGGGTGTGGTGGAGAATCCTAAATACTATTTTGAAAATGATGATTTTCAACATCTATCTGATCTTGATAACCTTTTGTTAACGCAAGGGTGGAGAAAATATAACTGGAGCGAAATCTTAAATGTATCCGGACCGAAAACCCCGCTTTTTTTTGAAAATGGGTTTGAAATGAAAGGTTCAGTAAAGAATTTCCTGAATGGAAAGGTGGATACAACCACTCAGTTAACTCTATTTATCTCACAACCTTTTCAGCTTAATTCTGCAAAGGTTGATTCAAAAGGTAATTTTTTGTTCCCTAATCTTTACCTTTTGGATTCAAGCCGTGTAATTATCACGGCTTCCAATAAGAAAGGTAAAGGATGGAATCGGTTCATTGAGGCAAATATTGCCTACCCCAATCTTGAAAATTCAACTGATTTAAACTATTTCGCAAAAGAAAAATTCAATGCAGAAGAAGTGCTTAGAAACTTACTTCCCGGCATGTTACAATTGAATGAAGTGGTAGTTAAGGGTACAAGGCAAGACCAGAACCCTTTTAAGAATGACATGTACTCCGGCATAATGGACCAATACTATGTAATAACAAAGGATAATCATACTCAATACAACACTATTGCGGACTTACTTAATTGGGAGTTTAATGTATCGATGTCCAATGACGCTAATGGTATCAAAATAGATATGTCAAATTCATCCGGAGGTAATGGCAATCCGGCGTTGATTATTGACGGGATGAAATTTAATGACTTATCGATTTTGAGTATGTATAATTTGAATGATATCGAAGCGATTGCGATCAATAAGGGAAACAATCTTATGTTGGGGCGAGATGGAGGCAGTGGTGTTATCAGGATTAAAACACGTATGGTTCGTGCGGACTGGGATAACCAAAATGGTCCAGCAAACGTTAAAAATATACTGGCAAACGGATACTCATTACCCGTGGCTTATTATGCTCCGAAATATGCTGCCAGACCGGGTGATGATTTTCATGCCAAGTACGCCAGCTTGTATTGGAAACCTAATATTGCGACAGATTCAACCGGTATCACAGAATTCAAATTTTTTCTGCCTAAAGAAATTCAGGAAATGGAAGTAAGAATAGAAGGAATTTCCACTCAGGGACATTTCTTTTACAGAGAGGATAAGGTAAAAGTGGCTCTGGGTTCCTAATTTTTAACCGTTAACGAGGGGGGACTTCTTTAGTCTTCTGCCCATGAAATCAACGATCAAAAGGGATAAGGATCTTAGAATGAATAAGCTTTGTCCCTCAAATTTACCCACTATCTTTTAAATATACAGTTTGCGTACACCCCATGGTAAGCATTATAATTTTATAAAGGCAGAAAATATTAATATTGCGCCCTATAAAACTGTATTAATTTTCGTTGGCGTGCTGTTTTTGTTGATCAAATGGACGATAGCTATCCATATTGGCACTTTGCAAATTAATAACCATCGGTTTATTCAAGTAAATAAGAACGATAAGTTTAACTGCTTCTTCAGCATGCTCTCCCTCATTTTCCGGCCGTTGACTTACAGTGATATCACCTAACCGCCATCTCCCTTAATCGGCACAGGGCATTGGCGAGTTTCATTTGCTGCGGACTCATGCAGTCGGGTTCGAAAAGTTTCGGACTGGCCACCAGAATAAAAACGGCCTTAGCCCTTGACACCGCCACATTTAACCTTTCGAGGCTGTACAGAAATTCCATGCCGCGGGGGGCATCTTCGGGCGACGAGGTGGCCATAGAAAATATAACAACAGGCGCCTCCTGTCCTTGAAACTTGTCAACCGTTCCAACACGAACACCAGGGATGGCTTCCGTTAAATCATGCACCTGGGCATTGTAGGGGGCAATGACAAGAATATCGTTAACAGTCAGTTTATTGCGTTTATTTTCTTTATCATTCCACATCACCTCATCCTCTGTGAGTACTTTAATGATGGCCTTTATTCTCGCCACTTCTTCTACCGAAGAATTCTTATTGCCTTCATGTTCTACAGCTTCATAAAAAATACCCGCACCTTCAAATCTTGTTTTTCCTTCGAGATGTTGGTTATCATTTTCAGGTTTTGTTTGGAGCCTACCCTCGTAAAAAAGTTCTGAATTAAAACCACAAATGGCTGAATGAAGGCGCCAGGTCTTATCAAGAAAAACACCCTGCTCTTCATGAACGGTCTTCTGATCTTGTAGAATATGCTCCAGCGCTGAAAGTTCTGTTCCTTCAGGATGACTCCCCTTTTGCGGTTGTTTCAGTTGTTGAGGATCGCCAAGAAGGACTAAATTCTTAGCCGATTGTGAAAGCGCTAACGTATCGATCAGTGAAAGCTGACCGGCTTCGTCGACAAACATCACATCCACAGATTCAAAAAAATCTTCACGAGACCACATGAACGGTGTGCCCCCTGCAATTTGTACCTTGTTATTTTGCAGAAGGTTTAGTACTTCGCTATTGTCTGTTGTTTCAGTCCACCGAGAACTGCCCGTCTCTTCCCGCACTTTCTGAACCATTGCAATCCTCTCATTTCTGCTTTCTGCTGTCTTTTGCACTTTATCCATCAAACCATGAATCACTTTATGGCTTAAGGCCGTGATGCCAACCTTCTTTCCCATCCTCAAAAGTTCAAGGATCATGTTTGCTGCCGTATGGCTCTTTCCCGAACCAGGAGGCCCCTGCACCGGAAGTATGCCTTCATCCAAAACTTTAACCCAGTTCACCGCAGTACCCTGTGGATCATCTGTTTTATAAAATTCACCACAAACGGACGGATGGGCACGAAGCAAAAGATCCCTTCCTGCTTTATATCTTCCTTTTCCTACGATACCATTGTTGATAACCCATTCGGCGAGTCTGATGATAGCCTCTTCTTTTTCGTCACTATTTATCATATCAAGAGTAAATACGGCATCAGGATGAAGTTCTGCTTTTGCCAACCCACGTTTGATCCATATCATTCCATTATTAATGTCGATACGATCTACTTTACCCACATCGTCACCTCTCGACTTCAGCTTATCGCCAACTTTTATATCTGTTTCCTGCACCGGAAAACTGTATTTATCAACCACACTTTTTTTCACAGTACTTCTTTCACCCGTATAAGACAGGAAGGCGATAGCAACTTTTTCATCCAACAGCTCCTCATTGGGCAGTTCCTTAAGCCTGAAATATTCCCACCAGAATGATTTCTGTTCCCTCCGGTACCAGTCGAGCATATTGGCTAATAACCACCTGGACTGCTCATCATTTCGGTCCTTACGTTCAAAAGGAATCCCGTTCATGAGCGCTTCGTAAAGAGGCTGGATTCGCTCCTGGTGATTAGTTACATTTTCTTCCGCTTCACCATCCTTTAGAACTGGGCGGGGTATATCTGCGCCGTTACAGGTAAAAATTGATCTTTGTTGTTCGAGCCAGTTGCGCAAGCTTTCGGTAGATCTGCAGTCGTCCTCATTGTAATCCCTCACCACATCAACAGTCTCCTGAGGTGCATCCTGTACAGCCCCCACTTCAAGCAGACATTCATAAATCATTTTCTCTTTGCCCACCATTCGGAGGTCGCGCTTACGACTGAACTGATGAAACTTCTCCATTTCTTTTAAAGAGTAGGATTCCACACTGGCACGGATAGCCTGTTTTGTAACAGCATGTAAGTCGATAAAAACACCGGCCCTAAGCAGGGTATCAATCTCATGCTCACGCGTTGCATACTTACCCATCAGTCTTTTAAGTGCTGCCGGTTCATAAGGCGCAAAATGATAAATGTGCATATCTTGATATTGTGTACGAACTGCCATCATTTGATCCACAAAATCTTCAAAGGCCTTCTTCTCTTCTGTATCAGTAGTAGCCCACAGGTAATGATACTTTCCCTGGTAGACCCATCCGAATAAATATTCCCTTCCCGTAGTACCTACAAAAGGATCCCCTTCAAAATCAAAAAACACATCGCCATCGCTTGGTTCCGGTAATTTATAGAGGCCAAAATCAGGTTTCAGTTCAAGAAATTCGTGAATGGGCCTGCACTGTTCGCGCGATTCGTATTGTATCCTGGCTTGTTCACGCAGTCGTTCATATGTTTCCAGTGATCCTTTGGAAGGTTTTATTGCAAGCGGCACCGGAAGGGCAGCCATTGATTCCAAGGTACGCACGTTCCATTTGCGCACTTCACGGATCTGTGAACTCCCCATGCCGGCAATAAAGCTAAGATGGTCATCATCTCTGCGTTTCCTGTTGCAGCGTTCCCACCAGTCGCAAACATCGCAATGTGCAACAGGTTCAGGATACACATCAGTTTCCTCTGCAACCGCTTGTTGCAGCCGGCTTTGCACCAATCTGAAATAGGCCATATAATCATTCACGCGATAAGACTCAGACTGTGCGGGAGTTTTGATACGCATGTACTCCGGCTGGAATCCCTGCAGTTCACCCACGATGTATGAATAAAGACAGATTTGCAACAGGGAACCAGCTTTGGTTTCCTTAGCAAGTTTGGTATCCATCACCTCATAGCTCCATTCACCTAAATTGCTTTTATGATCTGTTTTAATTAGGAAATCTGCCCAACCTTCCCATATCCCATGTTTGAGCCTGGCCTGGTAGATATAATCCGCACCATCTTTCATTGCCTTTAGGGTAGTTGCCGCATTATTATCATCGCGATCGATCTCCACTACAATTTTCCCCTGAGCCTTCAGCTCATCGAGGAATGAGCGTTCAAACTCCTCCCCTTTCTTCCTCAATACATTGAGCGAGGGCGATTCAAAAAAGGGTTTCTTCAACTCACCCTTTGCTACCATTAACTTGAGTAGAGTAAGATGTGCGCAGCCAATATGACTGGAAATATCAGAAGCAGAAAAATGAATAGTATTATTGCTGAGATGCATAGTGAATATTTAGGGTACAATTAGTATGGCATCCAATTTTATAATGTATTTACAAAATACTATTAAAATGGAAATTCTGATATGAATATTGTGCCTTTAATATCAGGATATAAACATATTGTTCATTATAATTTATTGTTCACGTAGTGCATATGCCCCCTGTTCAATTAATTATTATTCAGGGCGTTAAAACTCAAACCAAGCTAGCTAAGGGAAAGATTACACATTCACCTAGGCTTTATTATCTCCAACTGTCTTAAAAATGTGTTTCTTTCAGCAAAAGTTGAAGCCTTATTAGGACGTAATTTTTAGCCGATACTTTTCTGCAGGACTCTCTTACACCTTTTCCATTAAAATAAAAGAGTACCTAACTACGCCTTATAAAATCATTTGAAGTTACAATTCTTGTTTCTGAATAAACCACTACTGACACATTTCATTGATTACACTTCGAAAACGATCTTAAAACTTAGCTCGGTTGATTAGAATTGACGACTCATAAAACTTTTGGTACAAGTTTGAGCTTTCCAAGTCGATTAAGGTTATAGGATATTTATCTAAGTACATTATTATTAATAAGCAGTTTTCTTTTTGAATATTTCATATCTAAAACATTTTTAGCACTTTTTTTTACTATTGCTTTTAAATATAATTACATGAATGATTTCTTACTGCAACCAAACTGGCATGCGTTTCGTACAAGTATGAATAATTCACTTAGGTAATACGCCTGAATTACTATTAACCTGACCAACATTTAATGAAAAAGTATCTACTCGCTTTACTATTTGTAGGCTCCTCGATAGTTGTATATGCACAGCAAAGACCTCAATATACTTTGTACATGCAAAACAATTTTATCTTAAATCCTGCTATTGCCGGCATTGAAAACTTCAGTGACGTGAAGCTTAGCTACCGTAATCAATGGGTAGGTTTAGATGCAGCACCCAAAACAGGATATCTTTCCTTTCATACACCGATTGGAGACGTTGATGAGCGCCATCATGGAGTGGGAGCTCAAGTAGTATCCGATAAAACCGGCCCAACGAGTCGTTTATCTGTTAATGCAGATTATGCATATCATTTACCTATTTCCGGGAACATGAAAATTTCTTTTGGAGTAGCCGGAGGGTTCACACAATATAATATTGATGGTTCACAATTAATCGTAGTTAATCCAAATGATCCGGCTATTGCAAGCGCCACACAATTTCTTCCGGATCTGACTGCTGGTGTTTGGCTGTACTCTGATAAATTTTATGTTGGAGGATCAGCTTTACAGTTGATACCAGCCTCTCTTGATTTTGGCAATGGAAATCCATCAGGATTAAATAAATTTCGTACGCACTATTTTTTAACTGGAGGGTATCGATTCCCTATTGGATATGATTTTGTAGCAACGCCCTCTGTAATGGTGAAACACATAAGCCCAGCTCCTGTTTCAATGGATTTTAACTTTAAAATGATGTTTAAGGAAACTGTTTGGGCAGGCATATCTTACCGTAAAGCAGATAGTTTTTCTGCTTTAGTTGGAGTAAACATTAGCTCTTTAATTAATGTAGCTTATGCATATGATTACGCTGTAAATGAACTTACTAATTATACAAGTGGTAGCCATGAAGTAATTCTAGGTTTGCAACTCAATAATCATTACAAAGTCCGCTGTCCACAAAACGTTTGGTAATAGCTTGATCATAAAATCATACAAAAAATCCTCGAAAATTAGTTTTTCCGAGGATTTTTTATTTAAAACAACTGGCAAAAAATCTTTCTATCCTGGTAGTTTTAAAACCAAATTAATACTAACAAACTGAATATCAGGCATTTTATTTGTACTAATAAATTAACAGATAGCTTATGTAACATCATTGACTTCTTACACCTTAATTATTAATGAATGCGCTCTCTACATCTACCCTTTACTAACTGGATTTTACTGTGCACCATCTTTTGCTGCCTATCATCAATTGCAGGGGGGCAAAACAGTAACAAAGGCACTGACTTTTGGGTAGGATTTATGAGCCACATTGAAGGTGTTGGAGGAACCAGAGGGGCTCAGATGGCATTGTATATAACTTCTGATGTAAGTACATCTGGTACTGTGTTTGTCAATGGAATCGGTTCATCTCAAAATTTCAACGTAACTGCTAATACTGTTACTGAACTAACGATACCAACCGGAGCTTATGTTGATAATATTCAAGCGGCACTAAACAAGGGTATCCATATCGTTTCTAAAGATCCAATAGTTGTATTTGCTCATATTTATGCATACGTAATTTCAGGTGCAACATTGGTTTTACCAACTAATACCTTGGGTAAAGACTATTATGTACTGAGTGCCCAACCTAGTGCCACAGAAACATATTCTTACTCTCAATTCATGGTGATTGCCACTGAAGATGCTACTCAGGTTGAAATAACCCCATCAGCCCTCACCGTAAATGGTAATCCAGCGGGCGTTCCTTTTACTGTTCTTTTAAATAAAGGAGAAGTGTATCAAGTCCAATCAAAAACCGATTTATCAGGCAGTCATGTTGCATCAACTGGAAACGACAGCACTGGATGCAAACGGATTGCTGTTTTCGGAGGAACTACATGGTCGCCATTGGGTTGTATTCAAGCAGATACCGGTGATAACCTTTATCAGCAGCACTATCCGGTAAGCACCTGGGGGCGCGAATATATTACTATACCTTTTGCTACCAGAAAGAGAGATGATTTTAAAATAGTAGCATCAGAAAATAATACCATAATCAACATCAATGGAACAATTATAAATCTTAATGCAGGCCAAACATACTCAACTTCCTCATCCGGAATAGCACTACATATAACATCAAACAACCCAATTTCAGTTGCCCAATATTCAATTACCCAGGTTTGCGATGGTATTACAGGTGACCCTGAAATGATCTTGCTTACTCCTGTCGAGCAAAATATAAGAATGATTACCATGTATTTAACAACCCACTATCAAATAGTGGGGAACTACATTAACGTTTTAATTAAAGATCAATTCAAAAACAGCTTCCGAATTAACGGGGCTGCGCCTAAATCTGCTTTTATCCCAGTTGGTAATACAGGGTATGTATATTTACAAGAAAAGTTAGCGGCAGGAAGTTACACCCTTTCTGCAGATTCAGGGTTTAATGCTATTGCTTATGGCTTTGGAGATATCGAATCCTACGGATATTCTGCCGGATCAAACATCGAAGAGGTTGATAAAAAAATAATAGCTAATACATCCATTGCGTCCAATATTACCGGGACATGTGTAAATACACCTATATTTTTTACAATAAGCTTACCATATGCTACTAGTCATCTTGTATGGGATTTTGGCAATGGGCAAACATTTACGGTTGACAATCCAGTAACTTCTTCCACTGCTCCACCCTATATTTATAATTACGTCAATCTAGCAACAAATAATACTGTAATTTATACCCAACCAGGAACATATATAATTAAAGCAATCGCAACCCGAAATGGATTAACTGGTTGTGAAGCTTTTGATGAACTTATTTATAATTTATTAATTGAAGATTTACCTAAAGTTATAACTCAACCGGTTTATACCATGTGTTCAAATGAACCTGTGGTTAACATTATCAATTTAATCGGGCAGCGCCCAAGTGGAAAATACACTTTTAAGGGAGATGGTCTAATTGATAGTTTGTTTAATCCGGCAACTGCTGGAAGTGGCCCTCATAACATTGAAATAATTAACACTAGTATAAATGGGAATTGTAGTCAACTAATCGATTTTATTATTAATGTTAACCCGGCTCCATTTGTCGACGCAGGAGATGAAATAGACATTGACTTAGGTGAAACTGCTCAACTTAACGCAAAAGTAAGTGGTGATATTCTTGATTTTACCTGGGCAGCTGACACCAGTCTCAGTAATCCCAATTCATTAACCCCAATTGTCACTCCTACTAAAAATACTTTATATAAATTATACGTTAACAGTGAAAACGGATGTACAGCTGTTGATAGTGTACTCGTTAGAGTGTATACCGATTTAGAAGTACCCAATGCATTCTCTCCCAATAACGATGGAGTAAATGACACTTGGCAAATAAGCGGAATTGAAAACTATCCCGACTCTCAAGTTTACATTTATAACAGATACGGAGAAAAAGTTTTTTATTCGAAAGGCTATGGCATTCCTTGGGATGGAGCTCGTAATAGCAACCACCCTCTTCCTCCTGCCACTTATTATTATGTTATCAAACCAAACAATCCACGTATCCCCAACCCTCTCGTTGGCCCTGTGACCATTATATACTAATACAATGGCATTCCTTCCAGCTATCTAAACTGAGTTAGTTGCAAACAAAATATTTCTGTTCACAAACCATTTTCTTGGCTTTATTTTTATGGTTTGAGAAAAATAGATAAATAAAATTATTTAATAAAAAATAAATTAAACACATAAGAATGTTAATATCTTTTAAATCATAAATAAGCCAAAACCAGCCATAAGGCAACAACTTCGCAGATTTTCATTTGATTTTAAGAATTTTTTCAAAAAAAACTCCTTGCTTTCTTACAAATTGTTAGGTATTTTAAAGTTTCAAGCTGAAACTTTTACACATAATTATCAGTATAACTTTCTGGTTACATATGTTAAGTTTGAGATAAATCACATCATTTCTTATAACTAAATTCTTTGTAATTCAATCATTTCTTCAGCGATCAAAAGCTGTGTGATTTGTATTTTTTATCAAACCAACCAAAACTAAACTAAACCACCACCAAACCAATATTGCATGGAAAATAACCTCTACTTATTAAAGTCGTTAAAAGTCTGCAAGAAACATTTTCTGCTTTTCTCTTTATTAATTCTTGGTTTAAACATTACCAACTTTACATCTAGCTACGCTCAAGTTGCCTGCAATGGCACCCTGGGACCGGCTATTCCCGGAGCAGGTATAAATTTTGGATATGCAACGGATCTGAGTAAAGACTATGGCCCGGCGCTGGCTTCGGGTCTTACTAATTATTCCTATTGGTATCCTAGCATATTACCAGCTACCGGTTCTGCAGATTTAGAAGATGGCTCTTATGGCATTTTACGTCGTCTAAACACTACGATCAGTCACCCTTCAGGACCATGGCATACCTATGATCATGATCATACCTATTACCTTGATGGAAAGCCTGATGGTTTTATGTATGTGGTAAATGCAGATTTTGCACCAGGTATATTCTATCAACAAGAAGTCACCGGATTATGTTCAGGTACAACATATGAGTTTGCCGCATGGTTCAGCAATATTCTAAAAACAACTGCCTGTGGCGGGACTGGGAAAAAGCCAAACATCTTATTTGAAATTAGAGATAAAACTACTAATGCACTGCTGGGCTCTTATAATTCAGGAGATATTCCTGCATCGAACCCTAATCCAATTTGGACACAGAAGGGATTTTTGTTTACTGTTCCTGTTGGAACCACTAGCGTAGTGCTTAAAATGATCAATAACAATGCAGGAGGCTGCGGTAACGATTTTGCTATTGATGATATTACGTTTCGGATGTGCGGTCCGAGCATTTCCATGAATCCTGCTACGGGTAAGCAATTGTGTCAGGGAACAAGCTTTACGTTTAGTGCAACAGTTGGAGCTGGCTACACTAACCCTGACTATTTATGGCAAAAAAGCACTGACAATGGAACAACATGGTCGGATTTAAGTTTACAAACAAGTAATAACATCACCTTCCCGAATGTTTCAACGGCTCAAACAGGCTTATATCGTGTACTGGTAGGTAGTGGAGGAGGAAATGTGTACAACCCTAGCTGTCGCGTTGAATCGCCGGCTATTCCACTTACCGTATTACCAGCTCCCTCAGTAACAGCAAATGGAGGGGGCAATTATTGTATTGGTGCTACAATTACACTTTCAGCTAACCCTACCACTTCCTTATCATACAAATGGTATAAAAACGGAGTTGCAATATCAGGTGCAACAGGAGCAACCTATGCATTTACAGCAAGCAATTCTTCTCAATCGGGCAATTATACAGTTGAAGCATTTAATGATTATAACTGTTCGTCAACTTCGGCCAATGTACCGGTAATTATTAATGATCCACCAGCTCCTGTTATACAAGGCCCTTCTTCTATTTGTCAGGGAGATGTTGCTACTTATAAAACAACCGTTCCGTATGTTCAGTATTGGTGGTATGTTGGAAATCAAAGCTCCCAAACGCAATTAATAGGTACAGACCCAACGCTACAAATTTCAGGAGGTGATCAAAGTTACTATAAAGTTGTGGTTAAAGATGCAAATGGATGTATCGGCACATCCTCTGCAATTAAAGTTACCGGCGGGCAACCAATTAAAGGAGATTATACTTATGTAGGAGGAATCCCATTGTGTGAAGGTAGTAGTTCAACCATAACTTTCACAAAAACAGGTGCGGGCGTTGATCCCGGTTATTTTGCCTGGTATAGAAACGGTGTTATTTATCGTGATGGACAGTGGCCTTATATTATCAGTGGTAACAAAAAAATTTATCAAGATACAATTCAGCAAACGATTACTCAGCCAGGAAAATATCAGTTGTGGATTGAAAACTTTAATGGCTGTACCGGTTATACAGAGAAATATTTTGATGTTATTTCCTATCCGATACCTCAACCACAAATTTTGCAATCGGGACCTACGGCATTTTGCGGCTATTCAGGGGCTAGCGTTAGTTTAAGTGTAAGTGGTTCTTTCACTTCTTATCAATGGTATAAAGATGGACAGATAATTACAGGTGCTACAGGCCCATCTTATACTGCCACTACAAGTGGTAAATATACGGTATGGGTAACATCCAATGCTGGTTGCTTAGGTGGATCAGCAGAAACTGTGGTTACAGTTTACCCTGTACCAAACCCTTCAATCGCTCCGGCTACCGGGCAATCGCCAACATTTTGTTCAGGAGGGTTTGTTGATTTAGTAGCAACACCAACAGGTGCTTCAAATTATATATGGTATAAAGATTTGGTCGAGATTCAAAATGGACCATCAAATACATTCCATGCTACTCTACCAGGAAGTTATACGGTAAAAGTTACCAGTACTCAATCATGCGATGGAACATCCGCCCCTTTTACTGTAACAGTATACGATATACCTAATCCTGTAGTAACTCCTAATACATCAGCAATCTGTGCAGGTACACCATTAACATTATCAGTAAGTCCAATATCCCCTATTGCAACCTATACGTGGTATAAAATTGGTAGTGCAACAGCTTTGGGCACTGGTACAAGCTACACTATAAATGAATCGATAGCGGGTACTTATAACTATTACGTGGTTGCAAGCTATTCTGGCGGTTGTTCTGAACAATCTAATAATGCAACCATTACAGTAAATGCATTACCTAGTGTGCTTATTCCAGGCAACGGCAGTTTTGAAGGCTGTTACCCGGCAGGCATAACGATTGGCGTGCCTAGTGGTCAGCCAGGAGTCAACTATACCTGGACGAAAGACGGAGCTCCTTATCCTTTAGGCGACAACCAGTTTTCAATTACGGTTAACCAGAGCGGCAACTACGTATTGCATGCCGATAACGGTACCTGTACGGCAAACTCATTGGCTCAACAGGTAACAATCTATAACGTAGCCAAACCAGTGATTTCCCCTCCTGCCGCCGTATGCGAACCGCAAACGGTGACCTTGAGTGTGACTCCGGTTTCTGGCCTTAACTATCAGTGGTACAAAAACGGAGCGATTTATACGGGAGCGGGCAACACCTCCTCAAGCATCACTTTGAGCGGAGCGGCAGCCAGCGGCAGTTATTACCTGCGAGCAACCGACGGTCATTGTCCTATAGATTCGGATCCGGTGACGGTAACGATCAATGCCCTTCCGGATGCAACGATCAATCCGGGACCGTTTGTGTTCTGCCAAGGCGGTGCTCAGCTATTATCCGTTCCGGCGCAAGCAGGCGCTGCCTACCAGTGGAAACGCAACGGAAGCGACATTTCGGGCGCTACCGCCAATACCTATACGGCAACCCTTACCGGCAACTACACGGTGGACGTAAGTTTTGCAAGTGGCTGTACGGCCACTTCCTTGGCCGCCGTCGTTACGGTCAATCCGAATCCGATTGCCGACATTACCCCGGCAGGACCCTTAACCGTTTGCCAGGGAACACCGGTGAACTTGTCAACCCCGGCGCAGGCAGGGGCAAGTTATGCATGGACCAGAAACGGTACGGCAACCGGTACCAACAGCAACACCTTAGCCGTAACTCTTAGCGGCGATTACCAGGTAACGGTCACCTTTACGGCAACCGGCTGTTCAACGGTATCGAACACGGTAAATGTAACCGTAAACCCGATGCCGGACGTGACCTTAAACGGTCCGGGCCCGTACGTGTTCTGCCAAGGCGGTGCTCAAGTAATTTCAGTTCCGGATCAATCAGCTTCAGGCGTAACCTATCAATGGTACAATGGCGCCACTGCTATAGCCGGCGCAAACGCCTATAGCTATACCGCTACATCCACCGGTCAATACAAAGTAGTAGCTACTTATCCTGCCACTACCTGTACAGCCACCTCGGCAGTGGTAAACGTAACGGTAAACCCCAACCCGGTTGCTACGGTAACTCCGGCTGGACCCTTAAGCGGTTGTACGGGCGACAGCTTTGCACTAAGTGTTACTTCATCACAAGCAGGCGTAAACTATCAATGGTTAATCGGAGGCACTCCTATAGTCGGTGCTACATTGAATGCCTATACAGCAACGGCTGCAGGAAACTACTCGGTTCTCCTTACCAATCCCATTACGGGATGTACCGGCACCTCGAACGTGGTAGCCATTACCATCAACCCGCTTCCGGATGCAACGATCAATCCGGGACCGTTTGTGTTCTGTGAAGGCGGTGCTCAGCTATTATCCGTTCCGGCGCAAGCAGGCGCTGCCTACCAGTGGAAACGCAACGGAAGCGACATTTCGGGCGCTACCGCCAATACCTATACGGCAACCCTTACCGGCAACTACACGGTGGACGTAAGTTTTGCAAGTGGCTGTACGGCCACTTCCTTGGCCGCCGTCGTTACGGTCAATCCGAATCCGATTGCCGACATTACCCCGGCAGGATCAACTACATTTTGTGCAGGAGGATCAGTTACTCTAACAGCGCCTGCACAATCAGGTGTTAGTTACCAATGGTATCAAGGAGTTACTCCTGTTGGAACCAATAGCAATTCATTACTTGTTACTACGGGAGGCTCATATACTGTAACAGTTACCAATACCACCACCTTATGTGCTGCGATATCGGCTCCTTTAGCTATAACGGTCAATCCAACACCTGTTGCAACAATTACAGCCGGAGGTCCTACTAGTTTCTGTAATCCAGGCTCGGTAACATTGTCGGTTCCTGTACAAGTTGGAGCAACATATCAATGGTTCCAAGATGGTACGCCTGTTGGAACAAACACAAATACTTACACAGCAAGCACTAGTGGTAACTATACAGTTACTGTAAGTTTTGCAACCGGATGTAATGTAACGAGCCTTAGTGGAATTGTTGTTACCGTTTGGGATTTTGCTGCCCCTGTGGTTTCAGCTGTGGGCACACTTGATTTTTGTACGGGTGGCTCTGTTACCCTGCAGGTTTCTCCAGCTGTATCAGGTGTAACTTATAATTGGTATAAGAGTCCATCAATGACCGTTTTAGGTGCAGGACCAAACTTCACTACTAATGTGGCAGGTGACTATTATGTTATTGCAACCGACACTCATACTTGTTCAAAAACTTCAAATACAGTTACGGTAAGTGAAAATATATTGCCAGATGTAACTCTTACAAATCCCGGTCCACATGCCTTCTGTAATGGTAGTTCTGTAACATTTAGTGTACCTTTTGATCCTACATATACTTATCAATGGTATAGAAATGGTGGTATAGCTTCAGGAGTATCAAATACAAATTTATACACTGCATTAGCAACGGGAAAATACAAAGTTGTTGTAACAAATAGTAAAGGTTGTATCAATACATCAGCTGAAGTAGATGTAACAGTTTGGGATATTGCTGACCCAGTGATTTCAGCATCATCAGCAACAACCATTTGTTCGGATGCTACAGTTATATTAACAATAAACCCTTTTGTTTCCGGAGCTACATATCAATGGACAAAAGATGGAGTAAACATTCCAGGAGCCTCTAATCAGACCTATATAGTTTCAGAAACAATAGCAGGTACTTATAATTTCCAAGTAGTGGCCAGTTATCCTACAGGATGTTCTGAAACTTCTAATATTATTCCAGTTACCATTAAACCCTTACCTATTGTAACCCCTATAACCTCAACAGCCATTGGTTTCTGTGATGGTGGAAATGGCATTATAGGCATTACCCCTTCTGCCGGTTCAACCTACAGTTGGACAAAAGATGGTGCTTCATTTGGAGGTAATACATCTTCAATAACGGTGATCGATGGTGGCAGTTATCAAGTAACTGTAACCGGTTCAAACGGTTGTACAGCACAATCAACTGTATTTGTGGTATCTGAATGGATTGTAACTAAACCTATCATTGCCGTAAACGGTCCGACTTCATTCTGCGATGGAAATAATGTTATGCTATCTGTCGCCAACCCTGACCCAACGGTAACCTACCAATGGTTTAATGGTGCAAGTTTAGTAGGAACTGGTAACACTTATACAGCAACAGTTAGTGGTAGCTATACAGTAGTTGCTACAGATTCTCATGGTTGTACTAATACTTCTGCACCTACGAATGTAACGGCGTGGCCTCTTTCAACAGGAAATATAGGTCCTGCTGGCCCATTTACTATTTGTAAGGGCGACCCTGATATTGTCCTAACCGTTACGAGTTCGGGAGCCGGTGATACTTATCAGTGGTTACTGAATAATACTCCTATACCTGGAGCAACAGGAAATACATATTCAGCTTACCAAACAGGTGATTATTCTGTATTGATTAGTAGTTCAAAAGGCTGTTCTAATTTGAGTTCGAATCTTGTCAAGGTTACCGTCAATCCATTACCAGATCCTAAAATTGTTGACGGTGGAGGTAGCAGCGTTAATTTCTGTGGTGGTGGTAGCATTACTGATTTGATGGTTAAAGATTCTACTCTTTATAGTGATTTCCAATGGAGAAGAGACGGAGTCGATATTATCGGAGCCAAATCTGCCAGGTATTTTGTTCCCCCAACTGCATTATCTGAAACCCATTCATATTCTGTTTATGTAACTGATGCAGCAACGGGATGCCAAGGTAGTACCTTGACGCCTGTAAATGTAAACAGTTACAAACCAACTGTAACGATTCAGGGTAATTTTACAGTTTGTGACCCTGGACCTGCAAGCCTATTTGTAACGACCCCGGCATTAACAATCGATTGGTACTATACTCCAACCAATACTCTTCCTATTACTTGGATTGCACAAGCAACGGCTACCCCGAATTTAAATGCTACTCAAACAGGCTGGTACAAAGTAATCGCAAGTGATGGATCTTGCCCAGCTGGTTCTGATTCAGTACATGTTGTTATTGAGAAGATAGATCCGACTATAATAGCTGGTGGACCAACCACCTTCTGTGGAACAACAACAGCTAAGGTTTTATTACAGGAAAATAAATACAATGATCCAATAAATTATACATATCAGTGGCAAAAAGATGGTACAAATATCGTTGGTGCGATATTTCCAACTTATGAAGCTACAGCATCTGGAAATTACAATGTAATTGTAACCAGTAAATTTGGGTGTTCCGGAAGTGCTGCTGCACCAATTGAAGTTATCGTTAACCCGCTTCCTGTTGCAAACTTTGATTTACCATCTGCAGCTTGCGCTCCTACAACAGGCATAGTTACATTTGTGAATACTAGTACAGGTACATCTTCATTAAGCTATAGTTGGACCACAAGCCCAAGCTTTGCAGCTCCGATTACCAGTGCTGATGCCAACATTAACTTCACAGGACAACCCGCCGGTGTATATGATATTACCCTAACAGTAACTGATGGTAATTCCTGCCCGGCTACAATTACTAAACCATATACTTATAGCGGTAATAATCCAATTGCGGCATTTACCTTACCAGCTACTGAATGTCAAAACAATACAGTTACCCTAAATGCTGCGGGCTCATCATTTAGTGCTCCTGCAACTAGTATAAGTTATAAATGGGATTTCTTTGATTCCTCGAATAATGCGATAGCTATTTCTGCTTCAAATGTTGCAAATCCTACCATAACGTTCCCGGCTACTCCAGGTGTATCAACCAATTATAAAATACGCCTAACTGTAATTACAGATTTAGGCTGTTCTGATATTGTTGAACACGACATAATGATTAATCCGCAACCTCAGCTATCTCTTAACTTACCTAAAACGGATGTCTGTATTGGTGATGCACCATTTACATTATCCGGAGGTAATGAAACGAGTGGCATCTTAGGTGGAACTGAAACTTGGTCTGGCCCGGGTGTATCAGGTTCAACTTTTGATCCAAATGCAGCTGGCTTAGGTGCAAAATTGATAACCTATACTTATACTATTAATGGTTGTTCAAATTCAGTGACCTCATTCATTACAGTTCACCCAATGCCGGTTACAGTGATTAACTCCATTCCGGCTGCCAATGGATTAGGAGAAGTAGAAGTTTGTGATGGAGATCCCGTAAGCTTTACCGCTTCAGGTGCGGCAACATATGAGTGGTACAAAAACGGAACCACTCTAGGAATAACAGGTTCTACTTATTCAACTGCTGATGCAGGTGATTATTATGCACTAGGCACATCAGCATATGGTTGCATTACACAATCAAACACTATTAAAGTAATTGTAAACCCTATACCGGTTGCAAACTTTATCTTACCATCAGATTGTGTACCAATGGCGGGCATTACATTCAATGGCTCAACCAGTTCTGTTACATCTCCTGCAAGTATAACCGATTACGCTTGGAATTTTGGGGATGGAACACCTGTAGTTAACGGAGCAAGTCCTGTTTCACCAGCCCACAGTTATGCTACAGCAGGTACTTATGCCGTAACTTTGACAGTAACAACAAATAAGGGATGTAAAGATTCCTATTCATTAAATTATCAGTTCAATGGTAATGCCCCGGTTGCGAGCTTTAATGCTTCTGTGGCAAGTACTTGTCAAGATACTCCAGTAACATTTACTAGTACTTCAACAACGGGTGTTGGTACTATTAGCAATTATGAATGGAAATTCTATGATAAAGCAACTGGAACTCAATTACCCATCTATGCAGGTAATTATTCAACTGTAAATATCACATTCCCTGCGGTTACTAATTCAAAAGTTTATTCAGTTGAACTAATTGTAACTACTCAGTACGGCTGTCAAAATTCTTCAGCATTAACAGATATTACGGTCAACCCGACCCCTGCTGCCACCCTAAGTCTGTCGACTAGCGAAATCTGTGTGGACGGCGGAATGGTAACGATCGCTTCTGCTATCACCAACGGC
>NZ_FXSZ01000008.1:65093-132346 GCF_900182575.1 Solitalea koreensis
CCAATACAATGGTACCGTGCCGGTGGCTGCATTCACGGCGCCTAGTCCGGTATGTCAAGGTGCTGCTGTACAGCTGGATGCCGCTACTTCTTCGACAGGCGTCAGTCCGATAGTAGATTACCGTTTTGAAGTATTAGATGGAGGAGTTGTAGTAAGAACAGTTAATGGTTCTAATCCGATTCAGCAATTTACATTCCCTGTTCTATCTACAAGTAAAACCTATCAGGTGCAGTTAACAGTAACAACGGCTGCAGGATGTACCAATACTTCAACTGTTCAAGATATAACGGTTAATCCGATGCCAGATGCAATCGCAACTGTTAAAGAGCCTAATGTATGTGCAGTAGCTGGAAAAATTGTGGACTTAACCAACTGGGTTATGATAACAAACAATGTTGCCGGCACGGTTACCTACAGCGGCACCGGCGTGACGGGTACTACCTTTGACCCGAACACTCCGGGGCTGGTTATGGACGGGGCCAATACAATCAATTACCTGGTAACGGGGAACGACGGAAGCTGTACGACCAGCGGATCGTTTGTGATCAATGTACGTCCTTTACCGATCATCACAACACAACCTTTAGGACAAACAATCTGTGCAGGCGGTACTACAACATTATCAGTAACAACAAGCGTCACATCAGGGTCTTTATATTATCAATGGTACGAACAAACCTTAGGTAAATTGTCTGGCCAAACTGGTTCAAGCTTAGTGGTAAATACACCTGGTATTTATTATGTAGAAGTGATGAGTGACTTCGCTTGCCCAATAACATCAAGCACGGCTTCAGTAATTATTAATCCTATACCTGAAGCGAAATTTGAGGTTCCAAGTTCATGTTCTTCAGTAAGTGGTACTGTTTTCGATGCTTCTGCAAGTACAGTCGTAGCTCCGGCAAACATTGCAAGGTATATTTGGAACTTTGGTGATGGCAACACTGCAACGGTAACAACTCCTACCGTAACGCATGCCTACACAGCGGTTGGTCAGTATAATGTTACTTTAACTGTGGAGACAGATCAAACGCCGAGTTGTTCAAACCCAACTACTCAGATGTACAACTTTGTTGGAACAAGCCCTGTTGTTGATTTTAACATAACAAATAATGCAATTTGTTCTCAGGATTCAATTCATTTACAAAGCACCGCAACAGTTGCAGTAGGTACTATTAAAACTTACGATTGGCAATTCTTTGAGAGTGGTAAACGAATAGGGGTCCTTGTTAAGAATCTACCTGATGTGTACGCTACATTCCCTAAAGATTCGGTAGATAGAAACTATGAAGTAAAATTAGTGATTACTACAGAAGGAGGATGTGTGGATAGTTCCGCATTGAAACCATTTACAATTAAGGCATTACCAAAAATCGCAATAAATATTACTAATAAAGAGGTTTGTTTCACTCCAGGGCTCATTACTATTAATGTAACACCAGCTACGGGTGGAGTGTTAACAGGAGCCGGAATAGTGGCAGGTACGAATCAGTTTGATCCAATGGTTGCAGGTGTAGGTAAGCATGGTATCAGATTCACTTATACTGACCCTGTTACAACCTGCATTAATTCAATTACCGACACCATTACAGTTCGGCCACTGCCATCCCCTACCATTACGGCAAGCAGTGATGAAACCTGTCAAAACGAGACGATTAAACTTAAAACAGAGCTTGCTGCTTTTTATCAATGGTTTAAAAACGGTAGCATAATAACAGGGGCTACTGATTCAATTTTAAATGTTTCAGAAGTGGGCACTTTTGATTACACAGTTGCAGTAACCAATGTTTACGGTTGTATGCAATTATCTTCGCCATATACAATTACTATTTGGCCAAAACCAGTTGCTGCGTTTACAGTACCAGCTAACTGTAGTGTAGTTGATACTGCAACATTTATTAACAACAGTACAATCAGTAATCTTTCGCCTCTGACTTATAAGTGGAGTTTCGGTGAACCAGATAATCTGAATAACACTTATACAGCTAAAGACGGTAAGTATCAATATGATAGACCGGGCAAAAAACAGGTTAAATTAATAGTAACTAGTATTAATGGTTGCGTTGATAGCTTAACTAAAGAGTTCATTATGTTGGGCACAAAACCAAAAGCTGACTTCTACTTCAAAGGTAAAGCCAATGCTTGTGCCGGAGATTCGCTTGTGATGCGTGATACCAGTATAAATAAAATTGGTGTAGCTTATGATTTTACCTGGGCTATTTATGATGGACCTACTAATCTGAACTTAACGATAGATAAACGAAATCAGGTGAGTATTTATCTGGATCCTGCTTGGGCTGGAAAAACGTTAACAGCAAAAATGAAACTTGTTACAGAGTATGGATGTGCCGATAGTACTTCTAAACCATTCCAAGTCTTTGCTAAACCAACGGTATCACTTAATATACCTCAGGATACAGTTTGTATAAATGTTCCTGCCTTCCCGCTTACTGGTGGAGCACCTGGCCCAGGTATCTATTCGATGCTGAATGGAGGCAAGGGTATTTACAAATCAACCTTCTACCCTGATTCTGCAGGTGCCGGTATTCATGAAATTATGTATACTTATACTGACCCGCTCACTGGTTGTAGTACTTCTAAACTTGATACCATAACGGTGTTCGATTTGCCAACCGTGAAAATCTCAGCCAGCAGTTCTACACAATTCTGTAAAGGTGATAGTGTTGTCTTAAAAGCGAGTCCATTAGCCTACAGATTCCAGTGGAGAAAAAACAACGTAGATATTGCCGGCGCAACGAAAGATACATTTGTTGCTCTTGATAGTGCTCGATATTCTGTGATTGCGTACAATCAAGGAGGTTGTACCGCCACTGATTCAATTAATGTTACTGTTTGGGCAAAACCTATTGCAGCTTTTGTTTCTCCTTCAGATTGTGTGATTGATGTAACAACATTTGTTAACAACAGCACCATTGCAGATGGATCGGTACTTACTTATCTGTGGGATTTTGGAGATGGCACTACTTCAACTTCAAAAGTTGGTGTTCATCAATATAAAACCGCTGGAACAAAAACGGTGACGTTAACAGTTAAATCGCCTCATTGCGAGGACAAACAGATACACACCTTTGATATCAATGCTCAACCTCAGGCCGACTTTGTAATCAAATCGCAGCAGCCTTATTGTGTGAACGATGGGTTGATCTTTGAAGACCGTTCAACAATTGCTTTCGGTGCTATTACAACTTGGAAATGGCAATTCTTTGAAGGTGGTGTAGATATAACCAATAATGTGGTAATTGAAAACAATGGCACAAAACGAATCATTGCTCATATGCCTTCAAGTACTACGCCTAAAAATTACATGGCGAGGTTGACCGTTTACAGTGCAGGAACCTGCTTCACAATAAAAGATCAACTGTTTACGGTTAATCCAAACCCAATTGCTTCATTAGCTCCTTTTGCCCCGGTTTGCTTGAATCAAGATCAGGTAGTGCTTACCGGAGGTATGGGTGTTAGCGGATTCGTAGTCGGAAAAGGTTTCTACTCCGGAGCCGGTGTGGTGGATAATATTTTCAAACCGTATATGGTAGGACCTGGTGTACAGAAAATCTATTACACCTTTACCAATGAGTATAATTGCGCCGACGTTAAATCACAAGACATTGTGGTTAATGATTTACCGGTAATTGATTGCAAAGACTTTGATGTATTAATAGGCAATTCAATTAACTTAAATGTGGCATTGAAATCATCCGAAAGCAAAAGCTACACTTATCAATGGTCACCGGGGACCGGATTAAGCGATCCTACTATTGCAGATCCGACACTTACTCCAAGTGCGGATATGGATTATACCGTAACCGTAACAAATGCAGAAGGATGTATATCTCAATGTCATGTTCATGTAAATGTGTTGCCAAACATCAATCCTCCTAACGCATTTACACCAAACGGTGATGGTAAAAATGATTATTGGGAAATACCAGGCGCTGAAAAATATCCAAATGCAGAAGTGTATGTATTTAACCGTTATGGAGAAAAGATATTCTATTCAAATGGATACAGCGAAAATCAAAGATGGGATGGACGTGTAGATGGCAAACCGGTTCCGACCGCTACTTACTATTTCATTTTCAAACCAAATAAAGATCAGTTGAAACCATTTGCAGGAGGAGTAACAGTTATGTATTAAATTCTAATAGCTTCTAAAAAAAGCGAGTGTCCCAAAAATTTTGGGACACTCGCTTTTTTATTTTTAAGATGAGTTATGTTATGAACTGAAGTTGATGAAAACTTAATCTCCGCTATCGCGCAAATCATCAAGAGTGCGTCGGTCTTTTTTGGTAGGGCGTCCGGTACCGCGATCTCTGGTAAAAACAGGAGAAGTAAAAACCGACATATGTCTTGGCGTTTCTGAAGGTGGTGTAAGGTCCTCATAATACAAAACAGCTGTTGGAGCATCCATTCTTTTATCTAAGAGTCCGGTTACTTTAATAATCTTTCGTTCAATTCCTTTTTGAACAGAATACACCTCTCCAACCTTTACTACGCTTGCCGGCTTTACGTTATGTCCATCTAGCTTCACTTTTCCACCTTTACATGCATCAGCCGCCAGGCTTCTGGTTTTGAAGATTCTGATTGCCCACAAATACTTATCGATCCGTAATTTCTCTGATTCATTCATATTACGAAATTAGTTAAATATTAAGATGAAACCTGCAATTTTAGCAAACACACTCTCATTCTCTAGCGTTACTCAAGAAAAATTGCGTTATTTGCATTTTCTTAATTTAAGATTACCTTTTAATCTCCTAAATAATTAATTACATACATTCTATAAAAATCAAAAAATGCCAATAACTGCTTTAAAAGAAAAAATAGAAAAAGCTTGGGAAGATCGTTCATTGCTTAATTACAGCGATTTTGTAATTGCGATTGAAGACGTTATAGAACGATTAGATAAAGGAGAATTACGCGTTGCTGAACCTATTGTAGGTCAGTGGCATGTAAATGACTGGATCAAGAAAGCTGTGATCATGTATTTCCCAACTCAAGAGATGCAAGAAATCAAAGCGGGACCATTTGTTTTTAATGATAAGATCAAATTAAAAACAGATTTCGCCAAAACCGGTGTTCGTGTGGTACCTCATGGCCTAGCGCGTTATGGTTCTTACTTAGCCAAAGGTGTGATTATGATGCCTTCCTATGTTAACATTGGAGCTTACGTTGACGAAGGTACCATGGTTGACACTTGGGCAACTGTTGGTTCATGCGCACAAATTGGAAAACATGTCCATTTAAGTGGTGGTGTTGGCATTGGTGGTGTATTAGAACCTGTTCAGGCGGCACCAGTGATTATTGAAGATGGCTGTTTCCTTGGTTCACGTGCAATTGTTGTTGAAGGTGTTCGTGTAGAAAAAGAAGCTGTTTTAGGTGCAAACGTTGTTCTTACTGCTTCAACTAAAATTATTGATGTAAGCGGATTTGAACCTAAAGAGTATAAAGGAGTAGTTCCGGCCCGTTCAGTAGTAATTCCAGGTAGCTATACCAAGAAATTCAATGCTGGCGAATTTCAAGTACCTTGTGCCCTTATCATTGGTAAGCGTAAAGAAAGTACTGACTTAAAAACTTCGTTAAACAACGCATTACGTGATTACAACGTTGCTGTTTAATAATTAAAGAAATTTCTTTAATTAGGTATGAAGGAAGAACAGCGTTTCAGACTTCATACCTTTTTTATTTTTAGTTTTGCAATAGATTTACGTTAAGGAAATATGCAGAAAGAAATCAATAATGCATTAGAAGTTTTAAATGCAGGAGGAACTATCCTCTACCCCACCGATACAATTTGGGGAATTGGGTGCGATGCTACAAATCCGGAGGCAGTAGAAAAGGTTTTCAAGCTAAAAAATAGATCTGAAACGAAAAGCCTTATTATACTCGTATCCAATATTAATGATATTGATAAGTACGTAAAAGAAGTTCCGGTTATTGCTTATGATTTAATAGAATACAGTGATAAACCGCTTACTATTATTTATGACGGAGCTAAAAACTTAGCTGCAAATGCAATTAATGAAGATGGCAGCATTGGCATTCGGGTTGTAAAACATCCTTTTTGCGAGCATCTTTTACGTAAATTCCGTAAACCCATCGTTTCAACTTCTGCAAATTTAAGCGGAGAACCTTCTCCTAAAAGTTTTTCCGATATCGATGAAGAAATCATTACAAGTGTTGATTATGTTGTGGATTTCGAACAGGTTAAAAAAAGCGGACAGCCGTCAAGCATCATTAAACTTGGCGTGGGCGGACAGGTAAAAATCATTAGAAAATAATAATTAGTTGATGGTTAACGGTTAATAGCAATTTCAGGCAATTCGTAACCAACAACAGAGAATCAAATGAAAGCTCATCTAACAAATCCCATATTTAAAATCATTTCTGAAGAAGCGCAAAAACTTAAGGTCGAAGCGTTTGTCATTGGAGGGTTTGTACGCGACATTTTTCTAAAGCGCAATTCAAAAGACGTGGACATTTTGGTATTAGGCAACGGCGTTGAATTTGCCACAGCAATAGCAAAAAGAGTTGGACTGGAAAAAAAGCTTGCTATCTTTAAAAACTTCGGAACGGCCATGCTGAAACTGGATGACCTGGAAGTAGAATTTGTTGGAGCTCGTAAAGAATCCTACCGCTCCCATTCCCGTAAACCCATTGTTGAAGAAGGCAATTTACAAGACGATCAAAATCGCAGGGATTTTACCATCAACGCAATGGCTATTCGTTTGAATCCTGAACGTTTTGGCGAGCTGGTTGATCCATTTAATGGTATTGACGATCTGAATCATAAAACCATACGCACGCCGTTAGAACCTGGCATTACCTATTCTGATGATCCATTACGCATGATGCGAGCAATTCGTTTTGCCACTCAGCTTGAATTTCAAATTGAAGAAAAATCGCTCCTGGCCATAACTGAAAATAAAGAGCGCATAAAAATAGTGTCCGCTGAGCGCGTAACCGACGAGCTGAATAAAATCATCTTAGCTAGAAAACCTTCTATCGGTTTTAAACTATTGTTTGATACCGGCTTATTGGAACTGATCTTCCCTCAAATGGTAGCCCTCTACGGTGTGGAAACCATAAACGGTCGTTCTCATAAAGATAATTTTTACCACACTTTACAAGTTCTTGACAATATCTGTCACGATACTGATGACCTATGGCTTCGCTGGGCAGCAATTTTACATGATATTGCCAAACCGGCTACCAAACGTTTTGATCCGGAACAAGGATGGACTTTTCATGGACACGAAGATCGAGGAGCCCGTATGGTTCCTAAAATTTTCCGTCAGCTTAAATTGCCTTTAAATGAAAAGATGAAGTTTGTGGAGAAAATGGTACAGCTTCACCTTCGTCCCATTGTACTTGCGCAAGAAATTGTTACCGATTCAGCTGTACGTCGTTTACTTTTTGATGCCGGTGAAGATATTGAATCGTTAATGATTCTTTGTCATGCTGATGTAACCACCAAAAACGAGTACAAGATTAAGAAGTACAAAAACAACTTTGAACTGGTAAAACAGAAGCTGAAAGATGTAGAAGAACGCGACCGAATGCGCAACTGGCAGCCGCCAGTTACCGGTAACGACATTATGAAAATGTTTCATTTGCAAGCAGGAAAAGATGTTGGCATCCTTAAAAATCTTGTTCGTGAAGCCATTTTAGAAGGTGATATCAAAAACGACCGCCAACAAGCCCTTGAATTCATCCTTGAAAAAGGAGTCACCATGGGACTTATAGTATATGATCGTGCTCCGGAACCTGAAGAGAGTGATCAAAAACAGGTGTAATGATTATTGATAATAATTAATGGTTACTAAAGGTTAGTTATAAAAAAGGTGACAAAGGTTGATTTTGCCACCTTTTTTACTTTCTACTTATCAACCTATTTAGCCCAAATTCAGTTGTTTGATGTTATACCAATCGATCTGGCGTGAAACAAGCATGATTAACGAAAGAATGACAAACAAACCAATACTACCCATTAATAAGGCATAATCTTGTAACTGCAATAAAACGAACAGAAAAACGTAAAGTCCTGAAAGAATAATACCCATTAACATCATAAGCCCCAGACTCTTTAAAATGGTATAAGAATACCAACTAATTAAAGCAATGGTTACTCCGGATGAAATCATATAAGCGAAATTGAATGGAATTTGTTCAGTAAGTGATAATAAGAGAGAATAGAATATCACCAACGCCATTCCAACCAAAATATATTGGATGGGGTGAATACGTTTTTTGTTCACTATTTCAATAAAGAAAAATGCAGTAAATGTGAGAGCGATGAACATTATGGCATATTTGGCCGAGCGGGAAACCTTTTGATAAAAATCAACTGGCATGATAAGGTTAACCCCAAAAGTAAAATCAGTAGCTGTATTTATTTTTCTTGAGGAGTCTTCTAAAACTACATTTTTTTCACTGGCATCTTCAAATCCATATTGATCCCCTACCCATTTCTGCGGAAAATTACGATTCAATTCAAGAACCTTCCATTCTGCATTAAATCCGTTCTCTGTTATATCTCGCTTTTCCGGAAGAAATGCCCCAGAAAAACTTGGGGAATTCCAATTAGAGTTAATTACAACCTTGGTTTCAGTACCTAAAGGCCAAAAACTGATTTTTTTACTTCCGTTTAAATCCATATCAAAATTGAAATTAAATGCGTTTACAACCATGGATTGATCAATAGCAAACGGAATAGTAACACCTGAATGGAATACTCCGCCGTTTTCAACCCCAGGATTCACTCCATAGGTTTTACCATTAATGGTTAATTTGATTACATCTTTAATTCCTCTTAAATCGCTAATACCAAGGGTTAAAAAAGCGTCTTCCCATAAAATGCTCTCCGGATTCACCTTCAAACCTTTCACATCGGGTTGCGAAAACCTACCGCCAAACTTTAACCTGGCATTATACAATATGGCCTTGTAAATACCTCGATAACGGATGGTCGGTACAATTTTCCCACTTATTGCTAATTGCTCTGGTAAGAAATGGAGGAATGCTAGCGAAACCTCCTCTTTTCCGTCCCTGTCTTTCATTACAACACGATAAGGAACATTTAATATCAATCCAGCTACGGTTTGCTCTTTCCCCCATTTAGCATAAATGTCTTTAACGGCTTCATCACGTGTTTGAGTTCGCTCTGATATCAGGTTTTGAATCATTGCAGATGGAACTAATAACAGTAAGGACAAGAAACCGATCATAGATAGTTTGACAATTACCGCATTCTTCTCCCAGAAGCCCAATTGCCGTGAATCATTAAAATTTTCATTGTTTGATGTTTCCATATTTTTGATTTAGATTTAAAATAAAAAGTACTTTGCATTTCAAAGTATACGCATAAAAAAATTAGATTTCTATTTATTGCTTTTCAAAAGCATTTCAAGACTGTTTAAATGATTTATAAAAGCTTGTTTTCCCAATTCAGTAGCTGTATAGGTAGTATTTGGCTTTTTGCCAATAAATTGTTTGTGCACAACAATGTATTTAAGCTCTTCTAATGCTTTAGCATGGCTTGCCAAATTACCATCAGTTACCTGTAAAAGTTCTTTTAGTGAGCTGAAATCAACGCTCTCATTAACCATCAGCACCGACATAATACCTAGCCTTGCTTTGCTCTCAAAGGCTTTATTGAATTGTTGTAGTAGTTCAATCACGGTTGTTAACTTTCAATGTTATGGATAGATTTTCTACTCGGCATCATACTTTCTGTACATCAATAGTCCGTACATTATATGCATAAAACCAAAGCCAAAGCACCAAAACCAAAACCCGTATCTAATCATGAACAAATTGATTAGTCCAAGAACAATCTCAACCAAGCCCAAATAACGAATATCCCCAAAGGTATACTTGCTGGCATTTACCAATGCTAATCCATAAAAAATAAGCATGACCGGCGCTAGTTGTCCATAATTTCCTTGCAGGATTAATGAAAGTGAAAATATCCCTCCTACTCCTAAAGGGATACACAAATTGATTACCAAGCGTTGAGCTGTTTTATCAAATAAGGATTTGCTTTGACGATTCGCTTTTCGGCTACTCAACCAAATGGCTGTTGATAATGATAAAACTAAAATCAACAATGCATCAAGAATATAAAACCGAAGTGCTTCAGGGCTATCCTGATTTGAATTAGATGTAGAAAAAACTCCCAAATTAAAATAATACCAGGCAGCAAAAGCGCCTAGTAAGCCATAAACTCCTGCAAAAACGCCCGACAATCCGTTCAATGATATAAACTTTGAAGAGCGTTCCATAAAACATTTAATCTCGGTCAAAGATTCAAGATGTTGGTCTATATTTTTGGTCATGTTTTTAAAAGTACTTTGCATATCAAAGTTAAATATTAAAATTTCATTTGCAAGTTATTTTCGGATAAATTCATTTAAACATATTTTCGCTAGTTTTTAACTTCAAATTTTACATTTGTAAATCAAAGGGATAGGCACTTTTTGACAATGATCTTTTAATCAGTGAATGCTGTTTCCTATTTTTGTTTAAAAAACTATATAACAATGGCTATTTATCGATTCAAAGTTTCTTTTGATGATTATGATGTTGTTCGTGAGATCGATATCAAATCGAACCAAACGTTCGAAGAGTTTCACTATGCCATTCATAAAGCAATAAATTTCAATCCGGAAAATTCTTCATCGTTTTATGTAAGTAATGATCACTGGATTAAAGGTGAAGAAATTGCCTTTCTGCCATCAGAAAGAAAAATTGAAAATGGTATAAAACTGATGAAAGACGTTAAGCTAAGTAAGTTTATCGACGATCCTCATCAGAAGTTTTATTATGTTTCAAACTTCGAAAAGCCTTTTGATTTCCATGTTCAATTGATCAAAATTTCCCTGGAAGCTGATCCTAATATTGACTATCCTGTTTGTGTACGCGCTACCGGTGACGCTCCTAAACAATTCCGTATTACTGCTCCTGCAGCTGGTACAAGTGCAATTGATAGTGTAGCAGATGAATTTGATATTGAAGAACCAGGAGAACTGGATGTTTTCGGAATTGATGTTGAAGACTTATCGGCTCACACTGAAACCTCTGAAGATGATGAGAATCCGGAAAGTGAAGAGTCGGCGGATGGTGAAGACGAGTTTGGTGATATGGGCTACGGAGATGGTGACGAAGAGTACGGTAATAATCGTGATGACTACTAATCTTTTCTTTAATAAATTATGAATGTTGAATATTGAATAATATTCAATTCTTAGATTTAAAGAAACTTTTTCATGAATTAATTCAACATTCATAATTCAACATTTAAATTTAGCCTTTCAACTCATCATTCAACACTTATAATTAATCTTTTTTGACCTCAAAAACACTTATTGTAATAGTTGGGCCCACTGCTTCAGGCAAAACCCGAATGGCTATAGAATTGGCGAAACACTATAAAACTGAGATTATTTCTGCTGATTCACGTCAATTCTTTAAAGAAATTAGTATTGGAACAGCCAAACCCAGCCTTGAAGAGCAATCGCAGGCTCCTCACCATTTTATTAATTCTCACTCCATTTTCGATGATATCAATGCAGGTTCTTTTGAAAGAGAAGCATTAATAGTGATCGACAAGCTTTTTAAAACACACGATCAATTAATTCTGGTTGGGGGCTCGGGCTTATATATCAATGCGGTTTGTGAGGGTTTTGACAATTTACCTAAAGGTGATGAAACGATCCGTACTCAGTTGAATAAAGAGTTCGAAGAAAACGGAATTGAACCGCTTCAGCTACGATTAAAAGAACTGGATCCGGAATACTATACCTCTATTGATTTGAGCAACTCACAACGCGTAATAAGGGCATTAGAGGTGTGTTTGATTTCAGGCCAACCATTTTCTTCCTTCAAATCAAATATTAAAAAAGAGCGTCCGTTTAACATCATCAAAATAGGAATCAATTTAGATCGGGAAGAATTATATAACCGCATCAATCACCGGGTTGATTTAATGATGGAAGCTGGATTATTAGAGGAAGTTAAAAAGGTGATTGTTCATAAAGACACTTATGCGCTTCAAACAGTGGGTTATACTGAATTATTTGATTATCTCGAAGGAAAACAAAGCTTAGAACGTGCAATTGAACTCATTAAACAAAATACACGCCGATTTGCAAAACGGCAGCTGACATGGTTCAATCGCGATAAAAACACGGTTTGGTTCAAGCCCGATGAAGAAGAAAACATAATGGCTTACCTAGATTCCTTAATGTAAGCTCTTTTAATCTTGATTCTTGTGTCTTAAATCTCAAAGCAGTGGGGCAAGCAAACGCGCAATAGACTCTCCCAACTTCTTCCATCTGCTTCGTTGTCGCCATGTGGCCAAATCCAATTCTTTACTATTTAAAAGATCATTTTTAAAGGAATTAGTTAACTTGAGATTTAAATCGGTACCATACACTACAGCATTAACTTCAAAATTACAATCGAAACTTCTAACATCCATATTGGCCGTCCCGATTATTGATAAGTTATCATCAATCACAACGGTTTTTGCATGTACAAAACCTTTTTGATAGGTAAATATTCTCACCCCTACCTCCATTAATTCTTCATAAAAAGAACGCGCTGCAGCATTAACTAATAACGTATCGGTTATGCCAGGAATCAATAATTGTATATCCAACCCACAAATGGCGGCTCTCTTCAAACAATCTATTAAAGCATCATTTGGAATAAAATACGGAGTTGTTATATAGATGGAACGGATTGCGGAATTTATAGCTGCGACAAAGGACATCATTATGGTAGAGTGCTTAGAATCAGGCCCGCTGCTGGCAATTTGAACCAATTCATTCCCATGGCCTGTTTGTTGCGGAAAAAGATGATTGGTTAATTGTAAGTCTTCTTCAGAACAAAAATTCCAATTGGAAATAAATAAATATTGCAACCCTTGTACCGCCGAACCTTCAATACGTATATGCGAATCTCTCCAATAAAGTCCTTTTTTACCTTTTCTGTGCTTTCTTCTTAAATTGATGTATCGATCTGAAACATTGATCCCTCCTATAAAACCAACCTTGCCATCGACCACTATTATTTTCCGATGATCTCTATAGTTAATTCTATTGGCTAATAACGGAAAATAAATACGATAAAAAGGAAATACACGAATGCCGGCTGCTTTCAATTCATTAATAAAATTTGAATGCAGATGTCTGCTTCCATAATCATCATAAATAAATCGTACTGTTACCCCTGCTTTTGATTTGCGTATTAAAAGCTCTTTTATTTCATGCCCGATTTTATCATTTTCGAAGATGAAATATTCAAGATGGATGAATTTTTCTGCAGCTTCCATCGCTGCAAAAACAGCCGGAAATTTTTCTTCTCCATTGATTAATAAATCTATTTGATTATCGGATGTAAGTTTTGCCAATGAATCATTGAGTAATAATCTGACAATACTTTCTCTCCCCTTCATCCATTCACTATGCTCAGCCATCACTTGTTCTGACTCCTTGACAATTTGTTTGCGTACATATCCAAAAAGCTCTGTATCGGCCTTCAACTTTCTCTTATATAACCTTTTTTTTCTGTAGTTAAGACCAAAAAAAATGTAAACAATTATGCCCACAAAAGGAATAAATAGTAATAACAACAAATAAGCAACTGTTTTAGCAGGGTTTCGATTCTCCAATAGTATTCTAGCCGCCACAACCACAGCAAACATGTAAATTATTAGCAAATAGGTATTTAATACTACCTCTGAAATATTGATTTCCAATAACATTTTACATAGGGGATTATTGGGGATTATTATAAATCTGCGAATAAAACCATGAACAACAAAATCATCCTAAAACAAAAAGCTGTCCATAAGAGAACAGCTTTATAATTTCATGTGTAAAAGTTTTTGATTATGCCTGAGCAGTTGGCCCACCAAAATTCATGGGTAAACCCTGATTCCCTTCCTGCATTTTAATCTTTCCGTTTACCATTTCATATTTCTGAATGTTATCAGCCATTGCATTGAGTAAACGTTTTGCATGCTCAGGAGTAAGCACAACACGAGACTTTACTTTTGCTTTCGGAACTCCAGGCATAATACGAATAAAATCGAGTACAAATTCAGTCGCTGAATGAGTTATAATAGCCAAGTTGGAGTAAATGCCTTCTGCTACTTCTTCAGACAATTCAATATTTAATTGGTTTTCTTGATTCTCTTCCATGATTCATTTCTTTTGATCAAATATAGAATAATTGCAAAAAAGATACTATTTCAAAAACACCTCAGCAGCTCCGTAACCAAACTTTTCTTTACGTGCATCTTTATAGGTTTGGACCTGCGGATGTCCGCTAACTGTTTTATGTATTTCATGACGTAAAGTACCGTTACCAACCCCATGAATAAATACAATAGATTGCAATTTATGGACGATTGCAGCATCAAGTGTTTTTCGAAAATGAGCCATTTGAATTTTCAGAATATCGCCATTGCTGATAAACTGATAATCATCTCTTAATTTTTCGATGTGTAAATCGACCTCCTTGGAAGGTTTTTCGATATTTTGTTTTTCTACGGCCGGCTTATAAAAGCTCTCCTTTAGCTTTTCGGTATCAATGGCCAGCTCAGGTTCATCTAATTGCAAAACCCAACCTTGCTGATTTAACTTGGCCACTTGTTTCTTGGCGGAAGCAAAATCTTTGGCTTTAAACTTAAAATCAGCTACTAAAGGTTCAAGCGGTTTAAGGTTTTGAGACGAATGAAACAATAAACGAACCGTCATTTTAGGCCAAATATCTAATTCAGACAAAGATAAGGAATGCAGCTTTACCGATGCTTTTGGAGCAATGATCCCTGCATACTCCCCTTTATATTTAAATTGCCTTTCAGTGGTCAAGGTAGCCAACAATTGGAAATCGGTATCATTCACCAAATGTAAATGTACTACCGATTTTACCTTCGGATCTTCAACCACAGCTAAAAACACACCCTTCGTTTGTGCCTGTTCAATGATTTTAGACGATCCTTCTAAATTAGAATCCTCTCTGCGATCAGCATCTTCGCCTTGCACCAATGTGATCTTCGATGCTAAAACAGGTATTTCAAAATCATCATCCCCTGTTACGCCTACAGTATGACTGTCGATAATTTTGGTAACATAGCCTTCTAATCGTTCGTCAATAAAACGTACAAAATCACCTAATTTAAATTTCATTTTATAAGGTTTTAAAACCGTCCGAATTGATATGATTAAATAGAACAGGCTACCCTTTTGGAGTAGCCTGTTCTGTTATTTTTAAGCAAAAAGCTTATTCATCGTCTTTAGAAGCTAACAATTTGTCGTATTCTTCTTGAGAACCTACGATCATGCGATCGTACATACGCATACCTGTTCCTGAAGGAATCAAGTGACCTACGATAACGTTCTCTTTCAAACCTAACAAACCGTCAGACTTACCAGCGATAGCTGCTTCGTTCAGTACTTTTGTAGTTTCTTGGAACGATGCCGCTGAGATAAAGCTCTTCGTACCTAATGAAGCACGGGTAATACCTTGCAACAATGGTCCTGAAGTAGCTGCGATTGCATCGCGCGCCTCAACTTGCTTCATATCCTTACGTTTCAGCACTGAGTTTTCATCACGTAGTTTACGTACGGTGATAATTTGACCTGCTTTAAGATTAGGAGAATCTCCCGGATCAACTACAACTTTTTTATCAAAGATATAGTCGTTCTCATGCATAAAGTCAAGTTTATCAACTGCTTCTTTTTCTAGGAAACGAGTATCACCAGCATCGTCAATGATCACTTTCTGCATCATCTGGTGAACAATCACCTCGAAGTGCTTATCGTTGATCTTCACACCTTGCAAACGGTAAACCTCTTGTACACCATTTACCAGGTATTCTTGCACCGAACCCGGACCTTTGATCGCCAAAATATCGGTAGGACTGATAGAACCATCTGATAACGGCATACCTGCTTTGATAAAGTCATTATCCTGAACAAGGATGTGTTTCGACAAGGAAACAAGATACTTTTTAACTTCACCATCTTTTGATTCGATAGTGATTTCGCGGTTACCACGTTTCACACCACCTAAAGTAACAACACCGTCAATTTCCGTAACGATTGCAGGGTTAGATGGGTTACGAGCTTCGAACAACTCGGTTACACGCGGAAGACCACCGGTAATATCTCGGGTTTTACCCGCCGAACGAGGAATCTTAACAAGTACCTGACCTGATGAAACGCTTTCGTTTTCATCAACCGCGATGTGAGCACCTACAGGAATACTGTATGATTTCTCGCCATCTTTACCAACAATTCGAATAATCGGGTTCTTGGTTTTATCACGGCTGTCAATGATTACTTTTTCTTTGTGACCAGTTTGCTCATCTGATTCTTCACGGAAGGTAATACCTTCAGTTATAGCTTCAAATTCAACTTTACCAGTATATTCAGAAACGATTACAGCATTGTATGGATCCCAGCTACAGATAGGTGCACCTTTTTCAACCTTTTGACCATCTTGAACAAACAAGTGAGCTCCATAAGGAATGTTATTGGTCATAATCACCTTACCGGTAGTTTCTTCAATTAATCGAACCTCACCGGCACGACCTAAGATAACTTGAATATCATCAGCACCTTTAGATTTCAAGGTAACGGTACGAATGTTTTCGAATTCCAGTTTACCAGGGAACTTAGCAATAATTTGTGACTCAGCAGCAATATTCGATGCCGTACCACCGACGTGGAACGTACGAAGTGTAAGCTGTGTACCAGGCTCACCGATTGACTGTGCAGCAATTACACCGACTGCTTCACCAATTTGAACCAATTTACCAGTCGCAAGGTTACGACCGTAACATTTAGCACAAGTACCGCGTTTAGATTCACAAGTTAAAACTGAACGTATTTCAACAGCATCAACTGCTGAATCTTCAATTTTCTTAGCAATCTCTTCGGAAATATCCTCCCCTGCTGACACGAGCAATTCATTTGTTAATGGATCAACTACATCATTCAGAGATACACGACCAAGAATACGCTCGTACAATGGCTCAACGATTTCTTCGTTATCTTTCAATGCTGAAGTCAATACCCCACGTAAGGTACCGCAATCGAGCTCAGAAACAACCATATCTTGCGCTACGTCATGTAAACGACGAGTAAGGTAACCCGCATCGGCAGTTTTCAAAGCCGTATCCGCAAGACCCTTACGCGCACCGTGAGTTGAAATAAAGTACTCGAGTACCGACAAACCTTCTTTAAAGTTTGAAAGAATCGGGTTTTCAATAATTTCACCACCTGAACCTGATTTCTGAGGCTTAGCCATCAAACCACGCATACCGCAAAGCTGACGAATCTGCTCTTTAGAACCACGGGCTCCTGAATCAAGCATCATGTACACAGAGTTGAAACCTTGGTTATCGTTAGCCAATTGTTTCATCACGTTATCAGTTAAGCGAGAGTTGATACGAGTCCAGATATCGATTACCTGATTGTAACGCTCGTTGTTGGTAATGAAACCCATGTTATAGTTATTCATTACTTCATCAACCTCTTCTTGCGCCTGACTTAACAAGGTACTCTTTTCAGCCGGAATAGTAACGTCTTTCAAATTGAACGACAACCCTCCTTTGAACGCCATTTGGAAACCTAATTCCTTAATATCATCAAGGAATTGTGCTGCACGTGCCATACCAGTTTGCTTAACGATACCGCCAATAATATCACGAAGCGATTTTTTGGTAAGCAATTCGTTAATATAGCCAGCTTCAGTAGGTACTACCTGATTGAAGAGCACACGACCAACAGTAGTTTCAATTATTTTCTTAACAATGTTACCATTCTCATCTTTAACATTAGTTTTCACTTTGATAAAGGCGTGAAGTGCAACACGTTTTTCATTGTAAGCAATGATTAACTCTTCAGGAGAATAGAATGTCAACCCTTCACCAATTACTGGATGTTCAGGAGTTGATTTTCTTCCTTTGGTTATGTAGTACAGACCCAATACCATGTCCTGAGATGGTACCGTGATTGGAGTACCGTTAGCAGGGTTCAAGATATTGTGAGCAGCCAACATCAAGATTTGAGCTTCCAAAACTGCCGCATGACCTAGTGGTACGTGTACCGCCATCTGGTCACCGTCAAAGTCGGCGTTGAACGCTGTACACACTAATGGGTGCAACTGGATCGCTTTACCTTCAATAAGTTTTGGCTGGAAAGCCTGAATACCCAAACGGTGAAGTGTAGGAGCACGGTTTAACATAACCGGATGCCCTTTTAACACGTTTTCAAGGATATCCCAAACTAAAGGATCTTTTCTGTCAACAATTTTTTTAGCTGATTTTACTGTTTTAACCACACCACGCTCAATCATCTTGCGTATGATAAATGGTTTAAACAACTCTGCCGCCATATCTTTTGGCAAGCCGCACTCGTGTAGTTTCAACGTAGGACCTACAACAATTACAGAACGAGCAGAATAGTCAACACGTTTACCTAACAAGTTCTGACGGAAACGGCCTTGTTTACCTTTCAAAATATCTGAAAGCGATTTCAATGCACGGTTACCTTCAGTTTTAACGGCATTAACTTTACGTGAGTTATCAAATAAAGAGTCAACCGCCTCTTGAAGCATACGTTTTTCGTTACGTAAAATCACTTCAGGAGCCTTGATCTCGATCAAACGTTTCAAACGATTGTTACGAATGATTACACGACGGTATAGGTCGTTCAAATCAGAAGTAGCAAAACGACCACCATCCAAAGGAACCAATGGGCGTAATTCAGGAGGAATTACAGGAACGATCTTAACAATCATCCATTCAGGACGATTTTCGATACGATCGTTAGCTCCACGGAAGGCCTCAACAACTTGCAAACGCTTTAGCGCTTCGTTCTTACGCTGTTGAGACGTCTCATTAGCAGCTTGGTGACGTAAGTCGTATGATTGCTGATCCAATTTCAATCTACCAAGAAGATCTTGTAGTGCTTCTGCACCCATCTTAGCGATAAATTTATTAGGATCCTTATCATCTAAATATTGGTTTTCTTTTGGTAAGGTATCCAAGATATCCAAGTATTCTTCTTCAGTTAAGAAGTCTAAATACTGAATACCGTCATTTCCTTTAATACCGGCTTGAATAACCACATAACGTTCGTAGTAAATGATCAAGTCCAATTTCTTAGTAGGAAGACCTAATAAGTAACCAATCTTGTTCGGCAACGAACGGAAATACCAAATATGAGCAACTGGAACAACCAGGTTGATGTGCCCCATACGTTCACGACGAACCTTTTTCTCAGTTACTTCCACACCACAACGGTCACACACAATGCCCTTGTAACGGATACGCTTATATTTTCCGCAGGCACATTCGTAATCCTTTACAGGACCGAAAATGCGTTCGCAGAACAAACCATCACGCTCAGGCTTGTAAGTACGGTAGTTGATCGTCTCAGGCTTCAAAACCTCGCCACTTGAGCGCTCCAGGATTGACTCCGGAGAAGCAAGGCTGATAGTAATTTTGGTGAAATTACTTTTGATCTTATTATCCTTTTTGTATGACATAATCTGTTGTTGAATGAGCGAATTATTAAATGATAGAATAGTGATGATTCACTATCCTATCATTCTTCATTCTATAATTAGTCTAATGTGATTTCTAAACCTAAACCGCGTAACTCATGAACCAATACGTTGAATGATTCAGGAACACCTGGAGTTGGTAAGTTTTCACCTTTAACAATTGCCTCGTAAGTTTTAGCACGTCCGATAACGTCGTCAGACTTAACGGTAAGAATTTCCTGAAGGATGTTTGCTGCACCGAATGCCTCAAGTGCCCATACCTCCATCTCACCAAAACGCTGACCACCAAACTGTGCTTTACCACCCAATGGTTGCTGAGTAATAAGTGAATATGGTCCGATAGAACGCGCGTGCATCTTATCATCAACCATGTGACCTAGTTTCAGCATATAGATGATACCTACAGTAGTTGGTTGGTGGAAACGCTCACCTGATAAACCGTCGTATAAGTAAGTTCTACCTGACTCAGGAACACCGGCTTTTTTCACCCACTCTTCAACTTCGGTATGGCTTGCACCATCGAAAATCGGAGTAGCGAATTTCACACCTAACTCTTTACCAGCCCAACCAAGAACAGTTTCGTAAATCTGTCCCAAGTTCATACGCGAAGGTACACCAAGAGGGTTCAATACAATATCAACAGGAGTTCCATCTTCAAGGAATGGCATATCTTCATCGCGAACGATACGAGCTACAATACCTTTATTACCGTGACGACCCGCCATTTTATCACCCACTTTCAGTTTACGTTTTTTAGCAACATAAACTTTAGCCATTTGAACAATACCTGAAGGCAGCTCATCTCCAACGCTGATAGCGAATTTAAGACGACGATATTCTCCCAGTTCTTCGTTCATTTTGATACCATAGTTATGGATCAATAACTTGATCTGGTCGTTTTTATCCTTATCGGTTGTCCATTTAGTAGGGTTAATATTTTCGTAGACAAGTTCAGCCAGCATTTTCTGGGTAAACTTCACTCCTTTAGCAATTAATAACTCTTTATAGTTATTGTAAATACCTTGAGAAGTTTTACCGTTCACAATTTCGAACAGTTTTTCAATCAAGGTTTCTTTTAACTTAGCGTTATTGCTATTATGTCTATTTTCAACCTTCTCTAATTGTGCTTTCTCATCGCTCTTCGAAGTTTTCTTAGCACGTGAGAATAATTTGGTATCGATAACAACACCACTGATAGAAGGAGAAGCTTTTAATGAAGCATCTTTTACATCACCAGCTTTATCACCGAAGATAGCACGAAGTAATTTTTCTTCTGGAGAAGGATCTGATTCACCTTTTGGAGTAATTTTACCAATTAGAATATCTCCTTCTTTTACTTCGGCTCCAACACGGATAATACCGTTTTCATCAAGATCTTTGGTTGCTTCTTCAGAAACGTTAGGAATATCTGGAGTTAATTCCTCTTCACCCCGTTTAGTATCACGAACTTCAAGTTCGAATTCTTCAATGTGTAAAGAAGTAAAGATATCCTGACTTACAACACGCTCTGAAATTACAATCGCATCCTCAAAGTTAAAACCTTGCCATGGCATGAATGCCACTTTCAAGTTACGACCTAGTGCTAATTCACCATCTTGAGTAGCATAACCTTCAGTTAATACCTGACCTTTAGTAACACGTTGGCCTCTCTTAACGATAGGTTTCAAGTTAATACAGGTACTCTGGTTTGTTTTCTTGAACTTAGTAAGCGTGTAAGATTTTTCGTCTCCGTCGAATGAAACTAAACGATCTTCTTCGTTACGGTCGTAACGAATGGTGATCTTGTTAGCATCTACGTAAACTACTTCACCGTCACCTTCTGCATTCATCAATACACGTGAATCGGTAGCTACACGGCCTTCCAGCCCCGTACCCACAATTGGAGATTCAGGTTTCAACAAAGGAACTGCCTGACGCTGCATGTTGGACCCCATCAGGGCACGGTTGGCGTCATCATGCTCAAGGAACGGAATTAACGATGCTGCGATAGAAGTAATCTGATTCGGAGCAATGTCAATCATATCCAGTTTCTCAGGCTCGATAATTGGGAAGTCACCTTCAAAACGTGCTTTTACACGTGGAGTAAGGAAATTACCTTTATCATCGTACTGTGCATTTGCCTGAGCGATGGTTTTTCCATCTTCGTCTTCAGCTGAAAGATAAGTAACCGGCTCTTCAACCACGACTCTACCATTATCAACGGTACGATATGGAGTTTCAATGAAACCTAAATTATTGATCTTCGCGTGAACGCAAAGAGATGAAATCAAACCAATGTTCGGTCCCTCTGGAGTTTCGATGGTACACAAACGACCGTAGTGCGTGTAGTGAACGTCACGAACCTCGAAACCAGCACGCTCACGAGAAAGACCACCAGGTCCAAGGGCCGACAGACGACGCTTATGCGTAATCTCTGCCAGTGGATTGGTTTGGTCCATGAACTGTGACAACTGGTTGGTTCCGAAGAACGAGTTAATTACCGATGAAAGTGTACGTGCATTGATAAGGTCAGTTGGAGTAAACACCTCGTTGTCGCGAATGTTCATACGCTCACGAATTGTACGTGCCATACGTGCCAAACCAACACCAAATTGTGCATACAACTGCTCACCTACTGTACGAACACGACGATTCGATAAGTGGTCAATATCATCCACCTCAGCCTTAGAGTTGATCAATTTGATCAAGTACTTCACGATAGCAATGATATCTTGCTTAGTTAATACTTTTACTTCATCAGGCGTATCTAATTTCAATTTACGGTTAATGCGGTAACGACCTACATCACCTAAATCGTAACGTTTATCAGAGAAGAACAAACGCTCAATGATACCACGAGCAGTTTCTTCATCAGGTGGTTCTGCATTACGCAACTGACGATAGATATGCTCTACCGCCTCTTTCTCCGAGTTAGAAGTATCCTTCTGGAGCGTATTATAAATAATGGCATGATCAGCGGTACTGGTATCATCTTTTGTAAAGATGATTGATTTTACGCCAGCATCGATCACCATGTCAATGTGATCGTCTTCAAGAATAGTTTCGCGTTCAAGAATAACCTCATTACGGTCGATAGAAACAACCTCACCGGTATCCTCATCCACGAAATCTTCTACCCATTTGCGAAGAACCCTTGCAGCCAGTTTACGGCCAACATATTTCTTCAATCCTGATTTGCTAACTTTTACTTCATCAGCAAGATCAAATAGTTCAAGAATGTCTTTATCAGAGTCGTAACCGATAGCACGTAATAAGGTGGTAACCGGGAACTTTTTCTTACGATCGATGTATGCATACATCACGTTATTAACGTCGGTAGCAAACTCGATCCATGAACCTTTGAAAGGAATTACACGGGCAGAGTATAATTTAGTACCATTGGTGTGACGGCTCTGACCGAAAAACACACCTGGAGAACGGTGTAATTGAGAAACAATAACACGTTCAGCACCATTAATTACAAACGTACCTTTCGGCGTCATGTAAGGAATGGTACCCAGATAAACATCTTGAACAATTGTTTCAAAATCTTCATGCTCAGGGTCGGTACAATACAACCTGAGTTTAGCTTTTAAAGGTACACTGTACGTTAAACCGCGTTCGATACATTCTTGTATATCATAACGAGGTGGATCAATGAAATAATCAAGGAACTCGAGCACAAAAATGCCTCGAGAATCAGAGATCGGAAAGTTTTCGCTGAACACTTTGAACAGGCCCTCTGTGTGACGGTTATCAGCCGTTGTATCCAATTGGAAGAATTGACGAAACGATTCCAATTGAACATCTAAGAAATCCGGGTAGTCAAGTACGTGCTTGCTTCTAGCGAAACTTACTCTTTGCGAATTATTAGTGTTCTTTGTCAAGGGTTTTTAATTTGAGAGTAAAAACTACTATTAGTTTCAACTTGTATGTGTTCACGAACCCACGGATTAATTGCTGGCTTTCGTGTAGAGATTACAATACTAAAAATAGGAATAGACCCTCCCTTTTTGGGGAGAGTCTTTACCTAGAATATTTGAATTAAGTAATTACTTAATTTCAACTTTAGCACCAGCTTCTTCTAATTGCTTTTTCAAAGCTTCTGCTTCGTCTTTAGCAATTCCTTCTTTCAAAGGTTTAGGAGCACCGTCAACTAAGTCTTTAGCTTCTTTCAAGCCAAGACCAGTTAAGTCTTTTACCAACTTAACAACAGCCAATTTCTGGCCACCAGCTTCAGCTAAAATTACATCAAATTTAGTTTTTTCTTCAGGAGCATCAGCAGCAGCACCACCACCAGCAACCATTACAGGTGCAGCAGCAGCAGGCTCAATACCGTACTCATCTTTCATGATTTGAGCAAGTTCGTTAACTTCTTTAACTGTCAAGTTTACTAACTGTTCAGCAAACGCTTTTAAATCAGCCATTTTAATATAATTTTGTTGGGTTAAATACTATAATAAATTAATTGTAAGCTATTTTAGGCTGCTTACGCACCTCTCTCTGATAATGTTTTAACAATACCAGCCAACTTGCCACCACCTGATTGAAGCGCAGAAACCACGTTCTTAGCAGGAGATTGTAACAAGCCAATGATATCACCAATAAGCTCTTGTCTAGATTTGATATTAGAAAGAGTATCTAATTGATTATCGCCGATAAAGAATGCTGTTTCGATTGAAGCTCCTTTTAAAATAGGCTTCTCAACACCTTTAGGTTTACGAAGTTCTTTGATCAACTTAGCAGGTTCGTTACCAGTATTGGTGAACATAATTGCTGAAGTACCTTTCAAAGAACCGAATAATGGAGAATAATCAACAGAAGTAGCTTCCATTGCCTTACGAATAAGGGTGTTTTTTGCTACTTGGAAGGCAATACCTTTTTCAAAGCATTTTCTTCTGATTACGTTAACTTGCGCTACAGTGAGGTTTGAAGTATCAGTAATATAAAAACTACCGAATGATTCAATCTTATCTTTAAGACCAAGAACGATTTCGTTTTTTTCTTCTCTGTTCATATCTTAGATCCCCGCTATAGATTTAGTTTCAACATGGATGCCTGCACTCATCGTGCTCGACATGTGGATGCTTTTAAAGTATGTACCTTTTGCAGCTGAAGGTTTTAAACGAGAAATTGTTTGAATTACTTCTAACGCATTTTCGTATAATTTTTCCGGCGCAAATGATACTTTACCAACTGAAGCGTGAACGATACCGGTTTTATCAACTTTAAAGTCAATTTTACCCCCTTTAACATCAGTTACTGCTTTACCAACTTCGTTAGTTACAGTACCCGACTTAGGGTTAGGCATCAAGTTACGAGGGCCTAGGACACGTCCTAATTTACCCACCTTCGCCATGCAGCTAGGCATGGTGATGATGATATCTACATCAACCCATCCTTGCTCAATCTTAGTAATATAATCATCCAATCCTACGTAATCAGCTCCGGCATCTTTAGCTTCCTGTTCTTTATCTGGAGTACAAAGTACCAAAACACGAACAGTTTTACCAGTACCGTGAGGTAATACGGCGATACCTCTTACCATTTGATTAGCTTTACGCGGGTCAACACCCAAACGTATATCTAAATCAACAGAAGCATCGAATTTAGTAGTGGTGATTTCTTTAACTAAGGCAGAGGCTTCAGTAAGAGTATAGGCTTTACCTTGCTCCAACTTGGATAATACTTTTTTACGATTTTTTGATAATCTTGCCACTGTTTTACCCTTAATAAATTAAAAAATTAGTTCCATGGTGCATTACCACTAACGGTAATACCCATACTACGTGCTGTTCCGGCAACCATTTTCATTGCCGATTCGATCGTAAATGCATTCAAGTCAGGCATTTTATCTTCTGCGATCGTTTTAACCTGATCCCAAGTAACAGATGCTACTTTTTTACGATTAGGTTCTGCTGAGCCGCTTTTCAATTTACTCAATTCCAATAACTGGATAGCTACCGGAGGAGTTTTGATGATAAACTCAAATGACTTGTCAACATAAACAGTAATTACAACAGGGAGTACTTTGCCTGGTTTATCTTGGGTTCTAGCATTAAATTGCTTACAGAACTCCATGATATTCACCCCTTTGGCACCTAGAGCGGGACCTACTGGAGGTGAAGGATTGGCAGCTCCTCCTTTGATTTGCAACTTAACCATCGCACCTACTTCTTTTGCCATTTTTCTGTTTGTTAATAAATGTTAAACAATTGTTGGAAGCAATAAGTAACATTTGTAAGCCAACTAAAAATTAATTGGAGCGCAAAGATAATATAAAAAAAACTGAAAGCCAACGACTTTCAGTTTTTTTTTACATGTACTTATTGTACTATTCTTTTTCTACTTGCATATAGTTAAGTTCAAGTGGCGTACGGCGCCCGAAAATCTTAACCATAACTTTCAATTTTTTCTTTTCTTCGTTTACCTCTTCAATAACACCAGTAAAGCCATTGAATGGACCGTCCATTACTTTTACGTTTTCACCTACATAATAAGGAACGTTCATCGCTTCACCTTTCTCTGTCATCTCATCAACCTTACCTAAGATACGGTTAACTTCTGATTGGCGTAATGGTACTGCCTGACCGCCCTTGTCGCCAAGAAAACCGATCACGCTATTTACATTTTTAATAATGTGTTCCAATTCGCCATCGAGCTGTGCTTCTATAAGTACATAACCTGGAAAAAAGTTGCGTTCTTTAGCAATTTTCTTGCCATCACGCATTGTAAAGACTTTTTCCATTGGAATAAGAACCTGAGGAATAAGGTGGTTAATGCCAAGACGATTTACTTCAGACTCGATGTATTGCTTAACTTTCTTTTCTTTTCCGCTTACAGCTCTAACTACGTACCACTTTAATTGATCGCTCATTTCCTAACGCTCCTCAATTATGAAAACAAATTGTAAAAGGATTGAATTACATAATGACCAAATACTTGATCCATTGCAAATACAAGAGCTGCAACAATACCAGATGCAATCAGTACTACCACTGCGCTGTTTTGAAGCTCCGACCATGTTGGCCAAGTTACCTTGTGTAATAATTCTTCTTTAGAACCTTTGATGTACTCTACTAACTTACTCATTGAAGTTTTTCTTATATATGAAAAAGTTAATAGTTAATTCAGCACTGTACTTTTAAAACAATGAAAATTAACTATTAACTATATTAAGCACGGGTGGAGAGATTCGAACTCCCATCAGCGGTTTTGGAGACCGACATTCTACCCTTGAACTACACCCGTATAAGATTAAAAACAGAAGTGTTCCGTTAAAAAGAAGGAACACTTCTGCTAATATATTTTGTTAAAATTACTTAACAATTTCAGTTACCTGACCAGCTCCTACGGTACGACCACCTTCACGGATAGCAAAACGTAGACCTTTTTCCATCGCGATTGGGCTAATCAATTTAACATTGATAGTAACGTTATCGCCTGGCATAACCATTTCAACTCCTGGCTCTAGTGAAATCTCACCAGTTACGTCAGTTGTACGGAAATAGAACTGTGGACGGTATTTGTTGAAGAATGGAGTATGACGACCACCTTCAGCTTTGCTCAATACGTAGATCTCAGCTTTGAAATCACCGTGAGGAGTTACTGAACCTGGTTTCACGATAACCATACCACGACGGATATCAGTTTTCTCAATACCACGTAACAATAAACCTACGTTATCACCAGCTTCACCGTAGTCAAGGATCTTACGGAACATCTCAACACCTGTTACAGTTGATTTCAAATCTTCTGCACCCATACCAATGATTTGAACTGGATCACCAGAGTTGATCACACCACGCTCAATACGACCAGTTGCTACAGTACCACGACCAGTGATCGAGAATACGTCTTCAACAGGCATCAAGAATGGAAGATCTTTCAAACGTGGAGGAACAGGGATGTATGAATCTACTGCGCTCATCAATTCCATGATAGTTGCAACCCATTTAGCATCACCATTCAAGCCACCAAGAGCTGAACCGCGGATAATTGGAGTGTTGTCACCATCAAATTCATAGAATGAAAGCAATTCACGAATTTCCATTTCGACAAGGTCTAACAACTCAGGGTCGTCAACCATGTCAACTTTGTTCATGAATACAACAATTTTAGGTACACCTACCTGACGAGCTAAAAGGATGTGCTCGCGAGTTTGTGGCATAGGACCATCAGTAGCAGCAACAACCAAGATAGCACCGTCCATTTGAGCAGCACCAGTTACCATGTTTTTCACGTAGTCAGCGTGACCTGGACAGTCAACGTGTGCATAGTGACGAGTAGCTGTTGAGTACTCAACGTGTGCAGTGTTGATAGTGATACCACGTTCTTTTTCTTCCGGAGCAGAGTCGATAGAATCGAAAGAACGAGCTTCTGACAAACCTGCATCGGCTAAAACTTTAGTGATAGCGGCAGTCAAGGTAGTTTTACCGTGGTCAACGTGACCAATAGTTCCAATGTTTAAGTGTTCTTTGGAACGGTCAAATTTTTCTTTTGCCATTTTATTATTTACTTAATGTAGTTTTTATAAATTGATTAAAATTAGATTAAACTAATCCAGAGCCTTTGGGGGGAATTGAACCCCCGACCTCATCCTTACCAAGGATGCACTCTACCCCTGAGCTACAAAGGCATCAGTCAATAGTTTATTGTTAACCGCTACTGTACTTCTGTTACAAAAATACGTATAACTGCTAACTTAAACATTTAACTAAAGAGCGGGAGACGAGGTTCGAACTCGCGACCTATAGCTTGGAAGGCTATCGCTCTACCAACTGAGCTACTCCCGCAAACATTTTTGAAGCCCGAAAATTGACATGATCTGAAAACCACTCAATCCATCTGCACAAAAACCAATGGTGTGGGGGGAGAAGGATTCGAACCTTCGAAACCGAAGTAACGGATTTACAGTCCGTCCCATTTGACCGCTCTGGAACCCCCCCTGACCAAGTTTTGAATTTACACGCAAAACTTTTGAGCCTCCTATCGGAATCGAACCAATGACCTACTGATTACAAGTCAGTTGCTCTACCAGCTGAGCTAAGGAGGCTTATTATTTAATTATTTAAAGAACTCTCTTTTTTTTCATTTCCGTTTAACAGGTGCTTTTGTTAAGGGAATGCAAATGTACAAAATTTAAATACTGTTCAAAATTTATTTTAATTTTTTTCAGATTTTTTTTGAGAAAAACGGGCTTTATAAACCCTATTATCTGTTTTTGTACATCAAAGAACCTCGCCGAAGCGGCTGCAAAAGTAAACTATTAGATCAATTCGCAAAAATATTTTATAAAAAAAAACACGCCTTTTTTTCTTCTTACTGATTATCAGTAAGAAAAAATGCTCGACTAAGTGCCGAGCATTTTAAATTATAAGTATTTTAATGATTCAAACTTATACTTCTTCTTCCTCAATAATCGGAGCTTTAGCTTTACCTGCGTGCGTACGTTGCTTTTCTTTGTGTTTTTTAATTTGTTTAGACATTGAATCCAAGGCCAATTCTGTAGCTTCTTCGAATGACTGACGTTGCTCTTTAACGAATAATGAGTTTCCGGGTATATTCAATTTGATCTCCACAATTTTATTTGCAGTATCTTCTGCTCTGTCTAATTTCAAGAACACATCACCATCAATTACTTGGTCGTAATAGGAGTCGAGCTTATCTACTTTTTTTTGGATAAAATCCAACAATTTAATGTCGGCGTCAAAACGAATTGATTGAACACGGATTTTCATATTTCCTCCTTTTTAAAATTATGCCCTTGGATGGGCTTGTTTGTAAATGTTTTTTAACCGATCAGTAGAGTTATGCGTATATACTTGAGTAGCTGCAAGACTTACATGACCGAGTAACTCTTTAATTGCATTTAAATCAGCTCCTTTGTTGAGTAAATGAGTGGCAAATGTATGACGCAACACGTGCGGACTCTTTTTTTCTATTGTCGATACATAGGAAAGGTACTTATTAATCAAATTATAAACAAATTTGGGATATAACTTATCACCTTTATTGGTAACGAATAAATACTCATTTTGTGTATTAAAATCAGTATTTTTTTTTGAAGTGCAATAATTAGCAAGTAATTGTTGATAAGTTTCTGTAAAAGGAATAAGCCGTTCTTTATTACGCTTACCTAACACTCGGATGCTTTTATTATAGAAATCAACATCCCTCTCTTTTAAACCGATCAACTCTGACAAACGTATTCCTGTTTGATAGATGGTTTCAATAATTATTTTATCTCTTATACCCTCAAATCCTTCAGTAAACTCAATGTTATCTAATAACATATCCATATGCTGCGTTTCAACAAAAACAGGTAGCCGTTTTTGCATTTTAGGTGTTTGAACTTTTAAAAAAGGGTCGGTTTCTATTATTTTTTCCCTGAGAAGAAATTTGTAGAAAGTGCGAAGCGCTGAAAGTTTACGATTGATCGTACGAGTGGAAATGGTTTCATCCATGAGTTCAACAATCCATGAACGTATAAATTCATGATTTGCATGAGCAAGGTCATTAATTTCAAACCTATTAAGAAAAACAACAAACTGCTGTAAATCACTACTGTAAGAAACTATTGTATGAGGAGAAAATCTCTTTTCGAACTCTAAATAACGGAGAAAACGGTCGATATGCATCAAAAAAAAATGGTCGTATATTTAGTGAAATATACGACCATTAATATTATAAAACAACAGAATTATTATTGATTCTCTTGTTGTAAGGTTTGTTTGTAAACAGCCTTTTTAACCACGTTACGACGTGCTACAGACTTTTTCTCGTAAGCCTGACGACTTCTCAACTCGCGAAGAACACCAGTTTTTTCAAATTTTTTCTTAAAACGCTTAAGCGCTTTGTCGATAGTTTCGTTATCTTTTAAATTAATAATGATCATAGCCTTTTATATACCTCCAATCGTAAGGACGACAAAGATAAGCCGAATACCTTGATTATCAAAAATAATTTATCTTTTTATTTTTCAGAACTCATCCTATGCACTTATTTCAATATTTCGCGCGAAATCACAATCTTTTGAATTTCAGAGGTTCCTTCACCAATAGTGCATAGTTTTGCATCTCGGTAATATTTCTCAACCGGAAAATCTTTAGTGTAACCATATCCTCCAAAAATCTGCACTGCTTCATTTGCTGTTCTTACGCAAACTTCAGAAGCATAGTATTTGGCCATGGCCGACTCTTTGGTTAATTTTTTTCCTTTATTTTTTAAATCGGCAGCATGAAGGATCAATAGTTCGGCCGCCTCAATTTCGGTAGCCATTTGCGCCAGTTTAAAACTGATGCCTTGAAATTCACAAATTGGCTGTCCAAACTGATGACGTTCTTTCGAATAGGCGGTGGCGGCAAGAAAAGCTCCTTTTGCAATACCCAATGCAAGAGCAGCAATGGAAATCCGGCCGCCATCCAGTACTTTCATCGCCTGTTTAAACCCATCGCCTTCCTCTCCTAGTAAATTATCCTTATGAACGCGAACGTTATCGAGAATAAGCTCAGTCGTTTCGGAGGCACGCATACCGAGTTTATTTTCTTTCTTACCATGTGCAAACCCATCTGTTCCTTTTTCAATTACAAAAGCAGAAATGCCATTTGAACTACCCTTCTCCCCTGTTCGTGCCATTACAACAGCCACGCTACTTGATTTGCCGTGGGTAATCCAATTTTTAGCTCCGCTAATTATATAATAATCACCATCTTTTACAGCGGTTGTATTCATATGTAAGGCATCTGAACCGGTGTTAGCCTCGGTGAGCCCCCAAGCCCCAATCCATTCAGCGGAAGCTAATTTAGGTAACCAACGCTTTTTTTGTTCTTCATTGCCGAAATACAAAATATGGCCTGTACAAAGTGAGTTATGCGCGGCTAATGAAAGTCCTACTGAACCACATACTTTAGCAATCTCTTCTATTATAGCCACATATTCGAAATAACCGAGACCTGCCCCTCCGTATTCTTCAGGCACAAGAACCCCCATCATACCCAGTTCTCCCAATTTCTTGAATGTTTCTATAGGAAAATATTGTGATTCATCCCATTCCATTACATGCGGTCGGATGTTTTTCTCAGCAAAATCCCTTGCGGTTTCCTTCACCATTCTGAGATTTTCAGAAATGAAAAAGTCAACCCCTTCCAAAGAGGCATTATACATTGAATTGGTCATAATAAATTGATTAACAGGGTTATTAATTAGACTTATGGATATCTAATCAAAGATATTATATTTTCAGAACAAGCTTTTAGCTTTTCTCTTCCATTCAAAAAATCTAATTCAATCAAAAATGACACCGCTTCTACTTTTGCACCCAACTTTTCAATTAATTTTGCTGCAGCCCCTACTGTGCCTCCGGTTGCTAATAAATCGTCGTGGATTAAAACCGACTGCCCTGGAACAATTGCATCTTCATGAACCTCAATAATTGCTTCTCCGTACTCCAATTTATAAGATTGAGCGATGGTTTTATACGGAAGTTTTCCCTTTTTTCGAATAGGGACAAAAGGCACGTTTAATCGCTGCGCTATAAGCACTCCGAAGAAAAACCCCCTGCTTTCAATGGCGGCAACTTCGTCTATATGAATTCCTTCTAATTGACGAACGTATTCGTCAACTATTTCGCGACATAAACCCGGATCTTTAAGTATTGGCGTAATATCTTTAAAAACAATTCCTTCCTTAGGAAAATCGATTATATCTCTCACAACCGATTTCAACTTTTGTTCTATGGTCATTGCTTAATTGCTGAGTAAGTATGGAGCAAGTTTAACTAAAGTATTTTTATCAATTACGCCTGTTGTCATCAAATCATCTACCGTTTTAAAGGAACCATGTTGTTTTCTGTAATTTAACAGCACATTGATTTGTTTATAACTCCAATACGGGAAACGTTTAAGATCACTAAATTCAGCGGAATTGATATTGACTTTATTAATTGTTGATGCATCTACTTTTATTAAATTTTCAACGGAACTGTACTTCATACTGTCCAAACCGTAGACTTCCATTAACTGCTCTTTTTGATAAAATCCTCCTAACCGGTTGCGATATTTAATAATACGTGTTGCAAACGCAGGACCAATACCAGGGAGTCCAACCAATGCAAGAGAATCCGAAGCATTCAATTCAATAATCTTCATTTGTTGAGCTTTATTTGAAGGAATAGTTTGAGATTTCGATTTCTCTTTAGAACTGAGTGTTATATACGGTTCTAATCTGGCATATTCTTCAGCCGAAATTGAATACATTTTTTTGAGATCTTCTTTACGGTAAAAATGTCCTCCTTTACTTTCATAGTTTTTGATAACATGAATTTGCTTATCAGAGAGCCCTAATAGTTTCCAATCGGCCTCTGATAAATTATTGGGATTGAAAGCAAAAAGCTTAACCGAGCGTTTTACTTCTACTTTTTTTTCTGAAACCTTGCTACCCTGTTTTACCTCAAGTTTACTATCCTGAGAACACTGTGCTTCAAATGCCGCTATTTCTGTATTGAATTTCTTAAAATCGATTGGCTCATTTATAAATATCCTTTCTAAGTAAAAGTTAGAAAAGATAAGCAGTACTATAAAAACAAAGAGTACTAAAATACCATTCAACTCTTTTCTGGAGAAAGAAAACCAAAGTCTTAAAAACTGTTTCATGGATAGAATTATTTTTTTTTAATCGTCATAGCAAATTTGACTTAGGTACCGTATCGATCAAATTCAAAATGCGTTTATGACTCAAGCATAGTGTAAAATGTAAGCTTAAGATAACAAGATAAACACATAAGGAAATATTAATTTCATTATATTTATCATGGAAGTTTTCTATAGTAACAGTTTAGTTTTATTTTTGAGGTTCTATTGATATAAAGGATGAAGTTAATTACACCTGAAGAATTTGCTTCAGCAACCAAACTTAACAAATTGAAAATGCCAGGATTGTCCAAACTGGTAATGAGCTTGTTAAAACTGAATAAGCTAAACGATTTTTACGCTAAAATACAAGATAGACAAGGACTTGAATTCGTTGATGCAGTAGTCGATTCATTAGGTTTAAATATTGAATTTGACGAAGATGATTTGAAGAATATCCCCAAAGAAGGTGGATTTGTTGCCATCGCGAACCATCCATATGGTGGTATAGAAGGCATGATTCTGTTAAAGTTGCTCTCGAAAGTTCGCCCTGACACCAAAGTGATGGCGAATTTTCTACTCAAAAAAATCCCCAATATCTCCGATTACTTTATTGCAGTAAATCCATTTGAAGAGGTGAAAAGTGTTTCGAGTTTAGGAGGCATGAAAACCACTATGGAGCTTTTAAAAAACGGTACACCTATAGCGGTATTTCCAGCAGGAGAGGTATCCACATATCAAGCAGAAACACAAACGGTAACCGATAAAAAATGGAGTCCAACCATCGGTAAAATCATCAGTAAATGTAAAGTTCCGGTGGTGCCTGTTTATTTTCATGGCAATAACGGCGTGCTGTTCAATTTGCTCAACATGATTCATCCTACCCTGCGTACGGCTCGTTTACCTCATGAATTACTAAATAAAAAAGGGCGTACAGTAAAGGTTCGTATCGGAAAACCGATTACAACTAACGAGATTCAACAGTTTGATCATCCGAATAATTTATTGCGTTATTTGCGCGCCAGAACTTATGCATTAAGTTCAAGCTTAACCGAAAATGATGAAGTTCGTAAGTTCTTTTTCTCAACCGACATTTTCAATGTACTAAAACAACCTGAAGATATCATTGATCCCGTCCCGCAACAACTCATTGAGCAGGATATTGAAGCTGTAAGAGAAAGTTCTCTGGTGTATACTGAGAAGAACTATGAGGTTTTTATCGCGAAAACCAGTGTTATTCCGAATATTATAAAAGAGATTGGCCGTTTACGAGAGGTTACTTTCCGTGCGGTTGGCGAAGGAACTAACAAAAAGATCGACCTTGATGAATTTGATCTTTACTATCACCATTTATTTATTTGGGATAAGGAAGGTCGTAAAATCGTAGGTGCTTATCGAATAGGGAAAGGAAAAGACATTTACTATGCATATGGAAAGAAAGGCTTTTATATTAACACCTTATTTAATATACAGGAGCCTCTTACCCATATTATGAAAGAGGCCCTGGAATTGGGTCGTTCTTTTATTGTAAAAGAGTATCAGCAAAAACCACTTCCTTTATTCTTGCTTTGGAAAGGGATTCGATCATATGTGATGAAAAATCCTGAGTATCGTTATTTAATGGGACCTGTAAGTATCAGTAATAGCTTTACCAATCTTTCACAAAGCTTGATCATTGATGTTATCAGAAAAAACTTTTGGAACGAAGAACTTGCTCAGTACGTTACTCCTAAAACCCGTTTCCAACCTAAGCATCAAAATGTTGATACCGATATTTTGGTAGAGCAAAGTAAATCAATCAAAAGTCTTGATAACCTCGTTTCGGATATTGAAATAAGCGGAAACAAGCTACCTGTGTTGTTGCGCCAATACATACAATTAAACGCACGCATCATATGCTTTAATATTGATCCTAAATTTGAAAATTCACTGGACGGATTCCTTTTACTCGATTTAAAAGATATTCCAGATGAAAAAATGGAGAAGTTTACCCAGAATCTATAAGTAATAATTGAACAAATTAAAAAAGAGAGAAACTGCTATGGCGGCTTCTCTCTTTTTTGTTTGTAGCTATTGGGGTAATTAAGGAAACAAACTTATCATCATCTTGTTTTAAATAAAAGCACTTACCCTATTGTTGATTTTTAGTAACCAAAATAAAAAATAGATTTTATGGAAGCGACTCAAAAATTAGAATTAATGGATAAAATCCTAAGAGAATTAGATGATTTGAAAAATAGTGAAACTGCTGTTGTTCAAAAGATTGCTAAACTTGAAATCGATAACATGACATTAAGCGACAAAATGCTCGACACGAAATTGTCTGATATTTATTCGGAAGCAATAAACATGGTAGATCACATTAACGAAACTCAAACCGAGTTCGACTTAAAGCGAAACAAATTTGAGCAAGAAAATAATCTTGCTCAAAAACCTGCAGAATAACAAAACCTAAACAAGCTAAAAAGCTAAAAGAGCAACCTTCATAAAAGCTGGTTGCTCTTTTAGCGTAAACCTGGGGTATAAATTATTATTTTGTGCCTAATGACTTTGCTGAATTTAAACCTAATTGATTTTCTAATACTGCTTTAAGAGCAGGATCGCTTGGGCGAGGAGCATCCACATTAATAACATTTCCGTTTCTATCAAACAGCATGAAACGAGGAATGCCTTTGATGCCATAAGCTTGTGCGATTTGAGACCAGCCACTGGCAAACAACTGCACTCCGCCCAATTGCTCATCCTTAATCATTTTCAACCATTTTTCTTTATCCTTGTCTTCATCCACCGAAACACTCAAAAACACCACATCTTTGCCGTGAAATTCTTGTTCCAATTGCTTTAGTGAGGGTAATTCCCTTTTGCAAGGACCGCACCACGTTGCCCAAACATCCACTAACACTATTTTACCCTTGAAATCCGTCAAGGAAACTTGTTTTCCTGCGGCATCAGGATAGGTAAAGTTGATGGCTTTCTCCCCTGGTTTGAACGTGGCCAATCCGGCAGCAATTTTTTTTTCACGAGCCTTTTGATCTTCGGTTAAAAAGTATTTGCCATATTTCTCAGCTAGTTCAAGGTAATTGGTATAAGACTTTGTATTAACAGCATTTGATAATACATATTCCCCCTTTAGTTTGTCATTGGGAATAGACATCACATATTTATCCAAATCATACTTGCCATATTCTCTATTTTTAAAACTGATCAAACTACTAAGCACCCTTGTTCCATAAGGAAATTTCAATAGATCCTCAGTTTGCATAAACCGGTCGGCATTAAAGTTTTTCAAATATGAGGTATAGTCTTCAACCTTTGGATGGACAGTTCGTGGGGTACTTAAAAACGTCAAAGCGAAGTAGGCAAGATCGTAATCTACAGTTTGCTTCATTAACTTATCAAACTCCACATTCCCAGTTGCTTTGCCGTTCGTCCAGGTTTTTACTTGAGTCGCAACCGCTTCTAAATCAGGAAAAAAATCAACATATATACTTCTGGTCTTATTAAAGTAAACGGATTTACGCTCAATCTTATAGGCAAACTTTTGCCATTGAGCCAACACCTGATTTTCTTTGGTGTTTTCGCCGGTAAGAACATAAGTAGAATCATTCAATTCCAAATTGATCTTGTCATTACCTTTAACGTATAGTTTAAACTTGTCTTGGGTACCTTGAGTAGGATTGCCAATACCAATTACATAAAAACCTTTGTAATCCGGTTGAAAACTAAATCCGAAAGCACCATTAGCAGAAGGCGTAGTCGAGGCAAATTCTTCCATCCGACCGTAAACAACTCTGTAAAGTTTAACTTCAGAGGGTTTCGACTTTTTAGAAACCCCTTTTATTTCGGTGAAATTTTGGGCATGGGCCCCTAAAATTGTACTTGCTGTAAGCGCAAGAAAGGAAAAGTATTTCTTCATGTTTATTGATTAAGTAATTCGGTGAGGTATTTTTTTAACAATGGGTTCGAAGGACGTTTACAGCTGTTATAATCAACCATTCGACCTGCTTTATCCAGAATGAGGAAGCGAGGAATACCAGACAAGCCGATTTGTTTAAAGAAAGGATCCTTAAAAGCGCCTTTCATTAATAGTTGCTCTCCCTTCAGGTTACGCTTTTTCAAAAAGCTTTTCCATAATTCAGTATCCGTATCGCATGAGATTGACACAAAAGCAATATCCTTTCCTTGCATTTCATGTTCTATTTTATTCAGAAAAGGCATTTCGGCAACACAGGGATGGCATCCAGTATTCCAGATATCGATAAAAATATATTTACCCTTATAATCCCTTATGGCCACTTCTTTACCATCCGCATTAACAAAGGTAAATGCGCTCAAATCAGTTCCTGGTAAGGCATTTTTATATCGGTTTACACCTTCTGAAATTTTGCCATTCAACTCATTTAGAGCAGCTATATTTTTTGGATCCTTTATTAATGGCAAGGCTTCTTTTATCACATCGTGTATAGATGTAAAGTCGCCAAGCAATACAGAGAATTTAATTAAAGCAACCATATAATCCTCCCTCAATTTTTGATTCTCAATGAGACTCCCAAAATCAGCCACCCAAGTGTTCATGTTTCGAACTTTTAGCTGTCCGGCACTCATTTTAGAATACATCAATTCAGAAATCGTTTCTCTCCAGTTATAGTAATTCACAATTTCCGGCAACAGGGTCATGTTGTAATCAGTAAAGTTCACATCTTTGATTTCATCTGTTGAACCGAACACCTTTGAGTTTACATATTCTCCATAAACTTTATCGAGGTATTCCCCTTGAGCATAGCCTAAAAGGATGGCCTTGTTTCGCAAAACTTCTTCATTTGTAGAGGCATTAATTTCTGTAATTCTGTTTTTATAGGTTTGGCTGATGGTAGCTTGATCTGCTTGATAACTATAAGGAAACTTTTTGTTCAAATCAAAAAGAAACTGATTTAACCTGCTTCCCTTTCCCGTCATTACCAAACCGTCTTTCTCCATTTTCATGGTAAGATCATCTCCCGGGCTCAGGTAAATATCGAAGCCACTTAACGCTTTGACCGGTGTTGAAATCAGGTAAAATCCCGGTTTATCCAATGTAGTTTCTAAGTTAAACCGGCCATTATTAATTGAGTCAGCAGCCTTTGTTTTCATCATGCCTCCGCGTATAAAAAGAAATATCTTCCCTTTTGTCCCTGTGAGTGAGCCCTTAACAACGGTTTTTATTCCATCGGCAGCAAAAACCTGGGCAGTAAATATCCATCCACAAACGACAAGCACCATTTGCACTAGTATTTTATTCATATTTAAAATGATTTAATCCAGATAGAAACTGATGATGGTTAAAATGTAACCACCATCAGTTTTTTAATTTCTAAAATGTATTAGTGTAGGTAGATTCACTTATTGAAGGTGAAACATAAATAACATCGCCAACAGAACCGGTTCCATCAAGCGTAAAAACAGGACTTGCAGAAAGGTTACCCGATGTTTTGGTAAACATACGAACCTTGTAACTGACTCCAATCTTTGTCCCGATCATCACAAAATTATATGAATAAGGAGCCTCAACACCGCTGCCCGTATATTTTCTGTGACGGATAAACGTTATTTCCTCACCTGCCGGAACAGTAAATTGCTTCTGCTCGAACTTATTCGACAAATTACGCGACCAAACTTCGTTACCAACCGTAAAGTAGAGCATATTCTCATCCCCTTGCAAAAGCGTATAGTTGTCTGCATTGTAAAGTTTATCGGCAACTTTTAAAGTATCATTTACGATGGTAAGGGTTGGTAATGTAGGAGTAATTAAAGATAAAATCTTCAATAACGGATCGGTTTTATCTTGAAAAACAGCGTAGCCCGAAAATGGAGATGTATTCTTATTACCCATGAATAATAACTTCTTGTTGTTATTATTTGCCTTCATCTTTGTAGCGGCTGCATCTGAAAGGGCATTCACCAAACTTCCTGTAGCCCCGGAAGAAATAAAAGAGCTACTAATTTCATCATAAAAAATCGGATCACTAGAACCATAGGCCATGAAGTACTTGGACACTTTGTAAGGAGAGTTCAAGTTGTCTCGCATTTTTCTTACCCCGAATTGGCCGGTATTGCTACTCATGGTATAAATCCCATAAATTTGCCCATCGTTCACAAAGTAGTTGGCCTGAGAAGCAAATGTTACAAAATTGGGCGCTTTTACAGATGGTGATTCATAAAACAAATTGTTAAAGCCCCTGATTTCCTTAAATGTGTTGATATCAACAACCGTCGCGTCCTTATCACTCAGCAAGAATAGGGCTCTGGTATTTCCAAGTACACCTGTAACAGTTGATTTATAAGCCGTAAGAAAACTAAAGAGCGAGGCTTTGCCATTTAGTTTTTTACCATTTACCGAGCTAAATACGTTCTCCACTTTTGTATCCGGAACAATGCTGGCAGGCGTTTTAAACAGATCTACATCTGTTTGGCTACCATCGTCCTTCACAACATACCAACCTCGAGTGTATTGTGTTATTACATTAATGCTTGAGGTAGTGTATTTAAAATATCCGGTTTTTTTATTCTTTGCACGGAAAACCAATACCCAGCCCTTGGCGGGCTGTTTCACCAAATAATCCAATGCTTTGGTCTTGGCAATGGTATCGATTTTCGGAACAGAACCCTGAACATTGGTTTCATAAATTCCCCAGAAGTACTCAAAATCGGCTTCTGAATTACTAGAAGAAATTTCCGGATCCAGCGTAATTCTTTCCACTCCTGAAAGTTTCGTATATGAATTCTCGATTCCCGTAATGGTGATTACTTCTTTTGACGAATATTCATAATTACCAATATCTTTTGAACAGCCGGCAATAAACAATGCCATTGCCAAACTCATTATTATATATAATTTCTTCATGAGATAAATTCTTTAGAATTATGGAAATACAACCAGATCGCCAACTTCATCTTTAAGCATATTTCCAGGGTGTGCATTATTATAATTAACCAAAGCCGTTTTTAGGGTGCCTGTGTAATATTGAAGCAATGCATAATCAGCCATTACAAAGGAAATAAATTCCTGATCCCACTTTTGACTTGTACTCTCAATCATGAACCTGTGTTTTACTATACTGTATTTTCCAAAATAATACTGGGAAGCAGAAGCGTTCCAGGCAGCAGGTTGGCTCAAGCGATCAGTTAAGTCAATTTTGCGCCATAGATTATTAGCCTCTCCTAATTGAAAATTCTTATCGGCAACAACATTAAATTTCAAAACCACATTCGAATTTTTCAATGAAGCGTCACGCAAAACCACTACAGGCACAAAACTGTGTACCTGCCCTGCTTTGATTACATAATTTTTGCTCACAAGAGGATCATTAAAAGCCACATAATGTGTACCTGCAACGGCATTATTGACACCCTGAACCTGTACTTGCTCTAAAGTAAAGCTTCGGTCTTTGGATGAGACTCCTCCAATCGCATAGATATCGAAAAACACCGTATCTTGTTTTACGTCCGGATTTTCATAATAGAAAGTAAATGGCTTTAATGTATCTGCTAGGTTAAAACTGGTTTGATAAATCCGGGAAATATCCGGACCGAACTGCAACCTTGCTGTGTCATTAAAAAGGTAATAATCATCCTCTTTACAAGAAGCCAGACTAATTAATGCCAGAGCTACTACAAAATATTTCAGTTTTTTCATTCGTCAGAATTAATTAAGGTTAATGGTTTCTGTTTTAGGCAATGGAATTAAGTAGTTGATTGCCGCTGCAGCAGGAATAAACAGTGTGTTCGCCTTTGGTGCGTTTATTCGCTTATAGGCAAAATATGCCTGTCCTTCTGCATAAAACTCCTTACGGTACTCTTTTAACAACTCGTATTTTAACGCCGTCGGATCAGCTGGCAACGTAGTTACCGCAATATTTCTTGACGTACGGAAGGTTGCCCATAATGCTTGTGCATCTGCCAGAGTGCCTGCTTCTATTGCGATCAAATACATCTCGCTGATTCGCAATAATGGAATCTGTTTGATATCAGCTGCCAAGTTTTGAGGCTTTTCGACCATTTGATATTTCTTCAATACATAGCATTTAGATTGATTGGCTAAAGTGATCAATTCCCAAAGGTTGGCCTCACGAATATCGGTACCTGTATTTCCATAAAGTTGAGTAGTAACGGTTGTGGCCGTTGAACCCTTTTTCAGTGTGCCGGCTGCATATAAATCATTGTATTTTTTATAAAGATTGAAATCATACAGTCCGCAAATGTGTTCACAGGTGAGCACATAATCTTTGTTGGTCATATCGGTTGCAGTACCTAAACGGAACTTTGCTGAACCATCATTACTTTTAGCATCGATCACTAATTTTGCACATTCGAAAGCCTTTTCTTTATTGTTAAACCACAAATAAGCACGTGCTTGTAAAGCCTTCACCGCATAATAGTTCATGCGATAATAACGATAGGCAAAATAGGTATCAGCTGGATTAAACGCTGCGGTCTGACTCGGATTTCTGAGTTCGGCCAGAGAGTATTTAATAACTGGATCGATATCCTTCAATAAAAATTCTGCATCAGTCAAATCTTTTATTAGCGCTTCCTGATATTGGGCAAATGGGATCAACTGATTGGGGGTCTTGGAAAGTAGCGTCACATAGGCAAGCATGTTCCCGGTGCTTGGGTCTGTAGGAATAGGGCCAAATAAGCGCAAGATGTCCAAGTGGCAATACGCGCGTAAAGCCAAACACTCTGCCTTAATGGTTTCATACATTCCAGGTGTTTTAAAGACATCCTTTCTTTCATCAATTTGATTCAGAATTGCATTGATACTTGCTATAACCTTGTATTCTCCGCTATAAATGCTGGATAAAGATTTTTCAACCGTTGCATCAGTAAAATTGAATAGGCCTAATTTCTGTTCAACAGTGTTGGCTGTTACATCCCAGCTTGAAATTAATTGCTCAATGGCAGTCATGGTCATGGCCTGGCCATACACATTATTCCCTTTCATTTGAATGTAAACGCCACTTAAAGCATCTTTAAACCCTGCCTCTGTTGAAAAAAACAGGTCCTTGGTCATCTCAGTCTTCGGATTTACTGTTAAAAAATCCTTACAAGATGTGCTTATCAAGGCTAGCACGGTAACAATGATATATTTTAGATTTTTCATCCTGTCCTAGATTAAAATATTGTACTAATTCTTAATGAAAACTGTCTGGAGAATGGATACAGCGTTCCGCGCTCCTGCTTAACTGTCGACAAATAGAATGCGTCTGCAACGCTTCCTGAAACCGACAGGTTACTCAAGCCTAGGTGTTGCATAAGGTACTTCGACCGAAGGTCATATGTTAAATTGATATTCTGACAGTTAATGGTGCGTTCATCCTGTACAAAGCGGGAAGTCCTGTTGGTTGCTGTCGTAACTAACAGGCCTTTGAACGCTGCATTATCACCAGGGTTTCTCCAACGATCATCATAAACGCGAGAATCAACGTTGTATTTATAATCGGCATTCTCCACTTTGTTAATCAGAGTCTGATTATACAGTTGTCCGCCGGCACGGTATCCAAAAGCTACATTCAATGACAAGCTTTTATAGCGCACCATGCTGCTAAAATTACCTTGAATTTTAGGATCAGTATTTCCCACAGCAATTAGGTTCGCAGAATTCCAAGTGTAGGTTGGTAAACCATCTTTGCCTAGGTACAGTTCTTTACCGGTACTAGGATCGATACCCAATGAAGGAACCACCCAAATAGCATTAGTAGAATACCCCTCTTTATACAAAGTGCTTGGAGCCGCCCCTGTAGCGTTTTCAATTGCCTTTTGTGCATCTTTCAGCGCTTGAGATATTTGCACAATCTTGTTCTTGTTGTGCATCATGGCCATGGATACACTCCAGCTAAGACCTTTTTCTTGGTTACGAATTAAGAATGCTGTTGCTTTCAACTCAAAACCACGGTTCTCCATTTTACCAATATTTTCAATATAGCTGGTGAATCCGTTGGAAGCAGGAAGGTTTACAGAAGAAACAAGATCTTTTGTTTGTTCGATGTAATAATCGGCAGTTAATTTAACACGTCTGTTTAAGACCTCCGCATCAAAACCAACATCGTAGTTCATGGTTTGTTGCCATTGCAAATCTTCATTGCCTAATGCTATTTGGTAGGCCCCATTCCAATTGAAGTATCGATCGTCTGTATAGTAACGGAATGTAGAAAGGGCTTGGTAAGAACTAAAGTTCTGAGAACCGGTTAACCCAAAAGATCCGCGAAGCTTAAATCGGTTAATTATCTTTGAATCTTTCAGAAAATCCTCATTGTGCAGGTTCCAGCCCATACCTGCTGCCCAGAATGGAGCAAAACGCTTTTTTGAACCAAACTGAGAAGAGCCATCTACACGAAAGGATCCGTCAGCAAAGTAGCGATTGTTAAAGATGTAGTTCACGTTACCGGTTACACCCACCGCTCTCGACAAACCTTCTGAGCCGGTAGGTTTACCGTCTTTGGCGTATTGTTGTGCCATTGAGATAAAGTCTAAATTGGCATTGGTAAAGCCTTCTGCTAAAAAGCTATAATCTGAAGATTGGCTTTGACGCACGTTATAATCAAGACCTGCAAAAAGAGTATTGTTATTTCCAAATGTTTTAGAATAGCTTAAGTTTAAGGAAGCGTCATATGACAAACTGTTAGAAATGCCATAATGATAATCCCCCTTTCTAAAGATATCTATATCAGAATAGTTAGCAAAGGCGGTATGTTCGGCTGGCCTGAACTTATCGGTCTGTGTTTCGCCTTTTGTGATACCTATGCGGCCTCTCATAATTAAATCTTGAAAAACCGGAAATTCAACAGAGGTATTGTTTGTAATTTCTGAAGATTTCCCTGTATCAAATACATTCAGTGTGGCATTGTATAGCGGATTAGTTGGCAAGCTTCCCCAACGGTTGGTATAATCTAAACTACCGGGATCACCTAAGAATTTTAACACGTTTCCATTGGCATCATAAGCCCTCCAATAGGGGTTCATTATTACATAATCGCTAAAATTGCCATAAGGCGAGTTTGCCGAGCTACCGCTTGCAATCATTAAGCTGTTGCTAAACTTTATCTTTTTGTAAGTATAAGCAAGGTTGATGGTACCGTTGTACGTTCTGCGATTCGACTCTTTCATTACCCCTTCAATGTCGTTCATCTGAATGGAAGCTGAGTAGCGAAAGGTTGGGTCTCCACCTTCTAAACGAAGGTTATGGCGCTGACCAACTCCGGTATTAATTGGTTTAGAAAGCCAATAGGTATTCACCCCGCTGTTTACCTCATTTAAGAGAAAGCTGTAATAACGTTTAAGAGGCACCTCATTCTCAGCTCTTGCAGCGTTATACAAACCTACTGTTTCTTCCAAGGCTAATTTGTCACGTGCGTCTAATACACTGTAAGCACTTAAATCAGCCGCTTCAACATTAACATCCGCGCGGTAATTAATACGCAATTTACCCATCGTTGGTGCTTTAGTAGTGATTACAACCACGCCATTGGCGCCGCGTGAACCATAAATAGCTGTTGCAGAAGCATCTTTTAGAATTGTGATAGATTCAACTTCGTTCTCGTTGATGTCCAACATTTTTTGCAAAGTAGATTCAAACCCATCCAGAATGATCAAGGGCGTATTTAAACCCACACGAGTTTGATCTTGCAATTGATTTATATTTGGCAAGCTCGAATTACCGCGGATTTGAACCTCGGGCAAACGATTTGGATTCGAACCAAATGAATTGCTTTCAACAATGTTAAAAGAAGGATCTACATTCCGCAGAGCAGTAATAATGTTACGGTTTCCGAACTGTTGTAATTCTTTAGCGGTAACAGTGGTGGACGCACCCGTAAAGCTTTGGTCTACCTTTTTGAAGATACCTGTACTTACAACTACTTCCTTAATCGTATTCATCGCTGGAGTAAGGTTGGCATTTATAACAAGTTGATTAGGCTTAACCGTTATTTCAGTCGTGTTATAGCCTATGAAAGAAAACATTAATACATCACCTGGTTCTGCATTAAGTTTATACTTACCATCTGCATCGGTTTGAGTACCTTTTTTGGTACCTTTAATGATTATGCCTACACCAGGCATCGGAGATTTTACCTCATCAATAACTATCCCCGATATTGCTTCTATCAAAGAATTTTTAGATTGTGAAATCTTGGTGGCAGAAATCAGTAAAACACCATTATCAATAGAATATGATAATCTCGTATCCTTGAATACTCTTGCTAAAACTAAACTCAAGGATTCATTCTTTGTGTTTACACTTACAAGTGGTAATTTATTGAGCTCATCGGCATTGTAAATGAACTTAAGTTTAACCTGCGATTTAAGCAGATTAAGCAGTTCAGTAACCGTAATATTTTGCACATTTAAGGTTATACGAGGCTCATTTTTAGTAACCTCTTGTGCCTGGGCAGAAATTGTGGAGGCGGTAAGGGTTATGCCTCCCCAAAGTGCTACTTGAAAATTGGTGGAGCATAGCAAAGCCACGCTCATCATGTAAAGTTTCTTCATTAATTCGGATCAGTAAATTGAAATGATAATCTTAACTAATCACACTCAACCAGTTGAGTTATGGAGTGTTAAAACCCCATTGGCACTGCCTCATGGCGCTGAATTTTGATTCATATTATTAACGATTTAGGTTAAAAATTTGAACGCAAGTGGTTAATGAATTCATCAATAACCTTGTGAAGAAAGTGTTGGGCTTTAAAAGGTAGCAATCATGTTATCCTGCTAAATAATAGAGCATTAATTAGCAACCAAAGAAAAGACATTTCAAATTGAAAGTTTTTCTTTACATTTGATTTAGATTCTTAACAGTAAAATCTGTACTACACATTAAACGGGAATGTTCGCAGCATTTCCGTTTTTTTAATCCATTTTTTGCGTCACAACTATACTTCGTTCGTTTTTATTTATTTTAAATTGTAAATGGGCTGTTTTTTCAATTAATCGCAAGACGCCGTCGACCTCTTTTTGCTTGTCTATGTTCATGCTTAATTTCATTGTTTTCAATTGCTCATCTGCGTAAAAAACACTATAATTATACGTTCTGCCTAATTCTTGCATTACCTGTACCAATGTCTCATTGTTAAAGTAAATCATACCATTTTTCCATGCGACAAAATCGTCCACGTCTACATTTCTAAGACTCAACTTTCTGTTTTCTGTATCAAAACAGCCTTGCTGCCCTGGGTTTAGAAAAATCTCCTGATCCACACTTTCTATTCCACTCTTCATTTTTACTTTACCCTCTAACAATGTCGTTTGTACGTCTTTAGAGTAAGCTCTCACATTGAACGAAGTTCCTAAAACCTTTATATCAATATCGTTAGCATGTACAAAAAACGGTTTGGTTTTATCTTTTACTACCTCTAAATAGGCTTCTCCTTCCAACCAAACATTACGATTAGTTCCTGTAAACTGTACTGGGAAACGTAAGCGAGAATCGGCATTCAACCATATTTGTGATCCATCAGAAAGTAAAAGCTTATAAGTTTCACCTTTAGGAACGATTAAAGTATTATAAACTTCTACTGATTTATTTTCAGGGTTTGAATACTGCAATTCATTCAATTCCTTTTTATTCAAAAGCAATCCATCTGCACTTTGCACTTGTTTCTGATCTGCTATTACCAACTCTTTACCGTCCGAAAGCAGCAATCTTACTTTCTCATTTTCGCGTCCTTCTTTCTTAATGCTAGCGATAGTTTTGGCATGACCAATTTTGTTATCATTCAAAAAATAATACCCTGTAACTCCTGAAATTAAAATCAATACTGCTATGGCTGCAAATTTTCTTAACTGTTTCCACATTAGCAGTACCTTAGTTTCCCCACCCCCATTTCGCAAACGAACAAAACGCTTCCACTCATTCTCCGCATTTATGTTTTCCAGTATAGGAGTTTCTTTAATTGCTTTTTGTATTGACTTAACATCATCCAACACCTCTTCTTCCTCTACTGTTAAGTTTAAGAAAGTATCAGGCGTTGAATTGCTATCAAGCATATCAATAAGCTTGTCCCAATTAACAGGTTTATTTGAGTGTTCCATCATATCTCTAATAGTATTACAGGGAAGGGTAAAAAAAGGGTGAAGGCAAAAAGATTTTTTTTATTTTTTTTTCAGCAATCTGATAATTACGAAAACCAAAGGAGTATCGAAATTAAATTCCGCCCTTAAAAATTGGTACGCAAGTTTTATTTGAGTCTTTACGGTATTGATGGAAATACCAAGTTGATCAGCGATTTCGGAATATTTTAAGCCGTCAACATTACTTAATAAAAAAATTTTCCTTCGCTGCTCGGGGAGTTTATCAATGGCAGCTAATAACTTTATATAGAATAGTTCTTTTTGATTAAGCGTTGCTTGCTCGTGGAAAGGATCAAAAGAAAAAGTATCCTCCGTTAACTGATCCTGGTATTTATGATAAGTTTCTCTGGTTCTAAGATAATTTAGACTCAAATTTTTAACAGCGGTATAGGCATAAGGCTCAAATTTTTCTTCGAGTTTATCAGAATTGGATAAATTCCACAACTTCATAAAAAGTTCTTGAACAATATCTTTCGCCACATCTTCATCCTTAACTATATTGAATGAAAACTGACAAAGTCGTTTAAAATGTTGATGGAATAAGGTTTTAAACCGCTCTTCGAATTCTAACATTGTTTTTATTTTGAATGGAGGGCTATATTAGAAGCTCTTCGAACCGAAGAATTATGATTTTACCCTCATTTATTACTAACCCTTTAAATTTCAAATGGTCGTAAATTTGATTTTAATATTTATAAAAAGCAATGATTAAAACAAAAAAATAGCCGGATAGTCCATTGTTTCCTACTAAAATATTCATATAGAAACTAAATCGTTATTTTAACAAGACTACTCGCACTTTAAAGAAAAAGCCTTGCATATTACATGCAAGACTTTTCACTATTCGAGGCTTCAACCTTTTTCTAAATCTTTAGAACTTCTAAAAAAGAAGAAGCCCTGCAATTATTTGCAAGACCCTTCTCATTTTTAAACGAGGAAGTGAAAAATCGTTTTTACTGCAAAATCACCCTCAGCTATTCAATTTTTAGTAGGTAGCATTTTTAGGATCAAAGTTAGTCCATCCTGTTAACCAGGTATCGTTAACATCAAATGCGCCAACATAAGTTACAGGCTTGAAGAAAGCGTTTTGAATTTTAGCACTGCTAGAAAATGAAGCTTTATTCAATAAAGGTGAGCCAGCTATCGGACGAGCATCAATTGTTTTGAGATCGCCTGACATGTTAGCAAATTTGAAGTCAGCAATATTATCGATTGAAATATCATTGCCAAACGCGGCAGTAGTAAACCAAGCCTGAGCATCAAATGTCAATGAATTTGTCGAGACTTTTTTACCTACATTACCACCAATTGTTCCGGTAATTGTACCAACAAAGCTGTTTTTAATTTCAAGTGTATTGCCTAAAGCAGCTGTAGCAGATTTATCGCCATCGATGTAGATACCGTTTGGATAACCGGTAAATACACAGTTAAATGCTGATAAACGGCTGTTTCTACGAATGTGTGCCGCTCTGGTAAATACGTGGTTAGCTGGAATATTAGCACCATTATTTATTGAATATGGTCCAATAAAAGTAATGTTAGAGAAAACCGGATTTGTTAAAGGAGCATTATCAGTTCCGAGTTCATCGTTATCTGATTCAAAACCATTTGAATTACCCGGTAAACCTGTATCAGAAATATCCTTATCACGAATACTTAAACCAAACTGTACTTTACCAGAGAAACCGTTATCAGTATCAAAATCATCATCTAGACCACGATAAGCCACTAAATATTTACAGTTTACAGTACCACCAAACCACTCAAATGAATCATCACCACTGAATGAGCTTTGTACGTGATCAATGGTTGTACCACTACCAACACCGATAAAAGTTAAGCTGTTCAACTCTGAGTTAGGTTTGTTTGAAAGCGCGATACCGGCAAATTCAATACGTACGTATTTTAGGGTACCTGAGTTATCGGCATCATTATCACCTCCTCCAACAATATCCTGACCGTAAGCAGCGCCATCGTTATCAGAGAAGCCTTCCATTTGCCTTCTGCTGGCAACACCACCGAAAGAAGAGTTTACCTTTGCATTACCTAAAAGCATAACGCCACCCCAATCAGCAGTTGCACGACTTCCAGCCGGCTGAGCAGATGTAAATACAACTGGTTTAGTCTGAGTACCAGTTGCTTCAATTTTACATCCTCTGGTAATAACAAGGAAACTTGATGAGTTTGCTGTTGCTTTTGTTTTACCTGTTTTAATTGCTTTAACAATCACACCTTCTTTAATGGTAAGGGTAGCATTGTTTTTTACGAATACAGGCCCATCAAGGTAATACGTTTTGCTAGCATCCAAAGTACGGTCAGCAGTAATTTGACCTCTCAAAGTGTCTAATGAAGGATCTGAAGGAGCAATATCACCATCATTGTTTTTCTGACAAGCTACTGTGCCTAATAATAAAACTGCAGCAATTGAGAATACGATTTTTTTCATGATCAGTTTAATTTGTTTTTTTATTTTTTAGAAACTGTAATTAAATTGTAAAGAGAAGCCGGTTCCTGACTGGAATTGGTTAATAGGCTGATTTTTACCTATTGTATATTTGCCTATGTTATTTTGATCCCAATAGAAAACAGACTTTTGAGCCAGAATATCAATTACACTGAATTTAAGAGCTGCCTTTTTATTGATGTGTTGTGAAAGTTGAAAATCGAGCAATGGGCGTGGAGCTTCCCAAACCTGCGGCACATCAGAATTTCCTACTTGAGAAATTCTTCTTCCAATTATATTATACAACACGCTTGCGTTGGTTCCTGAGTGGTTGTTATCATATTGCAAACCTGCATTCACAACATAAGGGCTTTGACCTTGCATCGGCCTAGAAACCTCTCCTATATATCCATCAGGCACAGCTATACTACTTTTGATTAATGATACGTTTGAGAAAACGGTGAAATCAGCCAGGAATTTGCTTGCAAAAAACTCTAATCGCTTTCTGATATCGAATTCAACTCCATAATTGGTTGCACTCTTTGCATTCCAGTAACCAAAAGTTGGTGAACCCTGAGCAATATCATAAGTCATTTCAATAGGCTTATCAAAGAATTTATAGAATAAACCCACTGTAAACAACTCACCCGCCTTAGGATATATTTCATAGCGAAGGTCCAGGTTAGTGATCTTAGTTCTTTTTAGATCTGGATTTCCGGTTAAAGCTCCGTTGCGAGCATAGTCATAGAAAGAGAATGGAGAAATCTCTCTGAATTCAGGTCTTGATACCGTTTGAGAAGCAGACAAACGAATGTTTACCTTTTCGCTTTGTTTAAAAATAAGGTTAGCAGAAGGTAGGATATCGGTAGCGGCAACATCAATTGCATGCAAGTTTTTCGATTTCAAATATTGTTGAAAAGACTCCAATCTTGCACCCCATACTAATTTAAACTTGGCCCCCAATTGATTATCCAACTGCAAATAACCGGCTCCAAGGTTTGAATAAGCCGTATATGAGTCAGAATTAGCGGTTAAATCAATCAGATAGAATTTAGTTTCACCGTAATTACCTTTATCTAGTATTTGGTCCGGGCCAGTATAAATTAATTGATTTCCTTCCGCACCTGGTGCAACCGAAACTGATAAGCCCCTTGCGTCAAATGTTCTGTCTTTGCGTTGAAACACCCCACCTACCTTTAATTGTTGGCTTAATCCAAACAGTTTAAAGCTCTTGGAAACATCGGTGCCCGCACCATAAATATTATCGTTTAATTTCGAATAAAATCGGCCTGCATTACGAGGATTGCCTGAAGAAGGAGTGATATTAGCATAATAATTTCCATTATTATCCATTGTATATTTCAATCGCCTTAAATCTGGAACATCTTGATTTAATAAGGAATAGTTAAGATTCCATTTAAGTTTTATACCGTTGGCAGGTAAAAAATGATCTCCAATAAACTGAGAACTTAATAAACGATTCGATGTAAAACTTAACTCTTCGCTTTTAATATTAGCCGTAATATCGCCACTAAACTCCTTACCAATACGAGTGGTAACCTGATCGGTACTGTTAATATTATAAGAGTTTTTCCAACTAAATTTATTGTTACCTGATTTATAAGATAGGTTAGCTAATCCGCCTACCGCAACATTTGTACTGTATTGATTATCGTGATTATCAAACTGAACAATATTTTGTAAATCATAGCTATTACGCTTAATATCTCCAAAATGACTTTGAGCATTGTAGCTTAATAAAAAGATTCCACCCAAAACATCCGACCCGTTACCTATAGACTTGCTGAAGCCACCATTTCCTTGAAAATTAATGTTTGCATGTTTAGTTGAGTGAGCATAGTTCCAAATATCCTGTAATTCACTACCTGCAATTGCGTTATCAGCTACACTACCTCCTTTAAGCACTTGAGTAGTTGGAAAACTAGCTGGAAGTTTACGAGTTCCGTCATCAATACCAAGAAAATCTAATTTTCCACCTTTGTAAGTGTAAAAAACATTGTTCAATAGTTGGGTATTAGTTCCCGAACCAAAAGACACTTGAAAATAATTTTTGTCAGGAACATCCTTCGTATTTAGTTGCACCATTCCTCCTGAAAACTCACCAGACATTTCTGGAGTAGCAGCTTTATTGATAACGATATTATCAACGATTGCCGAAGGGAAAATATCAAATGAAAATGTTTTTCTGTCCGGCTCTGTTGATGGCATTAAGGCTCCGTTTACTGATGCTTGATTGTAACGATCAGCCAGACCGCGAACCACTAAGTATTTTCCATCTTGTAAAGATGCACCTGACACGCGCTTAAGCACTTCTCCGGTATTTTTATCCGGTGATTTTTTTATACTCTCTGCAGATACAACCTGAGCTATTGAATTTGTATTTTTCTGAAACTGGATTAAAGAGTTTGTAGATTCCTTTTTAGCGGATGAAGTAACAACAACTTCTTTTAAGGCTGTTGCTGCATCGTTCATTACCACATTTAATTCTGTTACCTGTCCGGCACGAACCTCAACATCCGTTACAGTTTTAGTTTGATAGCTAATGTATTGAAACACTAGCGTGTACTTGCCGGGAGCAAGTTTAAACCCGTAACGTCCTTCGACATTTGTAGGTGCTACTTTTGAGCTTCCTTTAATTGATACAGCTAAACCAACTAAGGGTTCGTTAAAGGCTTTGTCTGTAACCTTACCTATAATTTTGCCTGTTTGTTGTGCGTTTACTTTGCTAACAGACAAACCTGCAAACAATATAATTAAGCAAACCGCACATTTTAAAATGGAGAAATTTTTCACTTTTACCTCGTTTTATTTTTGTACGTGGCAAAAGTAGAGGGGGGAGATTATCGCAATGTTAAGCGTTTATTATCTATTGGTAACACTGCTGTTATTTTTAAGTTAACAACAGCAATCCAACAAACTGAAATTAATAGCGTATACCCAATTTCTTAAATATAAAGTGGATTAACCAGATTGGACCTATGAGCAAAAATTTTAAATCTTCAAGAAAGGACGGCTTTTTACCCTCTATTTTATGTCCAATAAATTGAAAAATCCAAGATACTACAAAAACGCCTAAGCAAATCCAGCGTAACATAACCATTCCGTAATTCATTTCTATATGTACAATCAGGTAAGACATCCCTCCGACTACCAAGAGCATGGCAATTGCCAAAGCAGGTGACAATTTATAGTAATAATACAATGAAAAGGCGATTACGAACGAAGCCCAATTTAAATAGGTTGAAAAAAAAGAAGGAACCGGAATACTCCAGATCAAACCAAGCAAACTAAACACAATACTGGGCACACATATCCAATGGATTAATTTGTTAGTGCCATTCTGGTGACTTTCAGCATACTTGTCAAAGTATAAGTCTACCTCCGAACGTTCAATATTATTAGTTGCCATGTATTTTATTATTGTTAAGGATTAAAAATTTAAAATTATCAAACACTGATGAATTACCAAAAATATAGACGGTATTAATCTTGTAAAGCCATTAACATAACAAAGGCTCCACAGTGGAGCCTTTGTTAAATCTATTCTTGATAAATCCTTGATTCTTGGATCTTGATTCTTATTTCGCGTACGCTACTGAACGGCTTTCTCTGATTACCGTTACTTTAATTTGTCCAGGATAAGTCATCTCCGTTTGAATACGATTAGAGAGATCAAAAGCTAATGTTTCAGCCTGTTGATCAGAAACTTTTTCGCAATCCACCACAACACGCAGTTCACGACCAGCTTGAATAGCGAAGGTTTTTTCCACACCTGGGTATGAAAGTGCTAAATCTTCAAGATCATGCAAACGCTTAATGTAACTTTCAACTACCTCACGGCGAGCACCTGGGCGAGCACCTGAAATAGCATCACAAACCTGAATAATTGGCGACAACATACTTGTCATTTCAATCTCATCATGGTGAGCACCAATAGCATTACAAACCTCAGGATGTTCCTTAAATTTCTCAGCTAATTGCATACCTAACAAAGCGTGAGGAGTATCAGGACTATCTTCTGGAACTTTACCAATATCATGAAGTAAACCAGCACGTTTTGCCAACTTCACATTTAAACCTAACTCAGCGGCCATAGTGGCGCAAAGATTAGCAACTTCACGTGAGTGTTGCAGTAAGTTTTGTCCGTAAGATGAACGATAACGCATACGCCCCACCATACGAATCAATTCGGGGTGTAGGCCATGTATGCCCAGATCTATTACTGTACGTTCACCAATCTCCACAATCTCATCTTCGAGTTGTTTCTTCGTTTTTCCAACCACTTCTTCAATACGTGCAGGGTGAATACGACCATCTGTCACCAAACGGTGTAATGATAAACGTGCAATTTCACGACGAACAGGATCGAAACAAGAAAGGATAATTGCTTCAGGAGTATCATCAACGATGATTTCTACACCAGTAGCTGCTTCAAGTGCACGAATGTTACGACCTTCCCTACCAATAATACGTCCTTTTACCTCATCACTTTCGATATTAAACACAGAAACCGTGTTTTCAATCGCCGATTCAGTTGCCGTACGTTGGATGGTTTGAATAACAATTTTCTTGGCTTCTTTAGCAGCAGTAAGTTTAGCATCTTCAATCACATCTTTAACGGAAGCCATTGCCTGTGATTTCGCCTCTTCTTTAAGCTGATTTATCAACTGGTCTTTAGCTTCCTGAGCCGACAAACCTGCAATTTTTTCAAGCTGTGTAACATGCTCATTTTTCAATTCATCTACTTCAATCTTTTTCTTTTCAACAACGTCTAATTGCTTATTCAGATTTTGTTTAACCGCATCAAGTTCTTGTTCTTTGCGGTTCACATTCTCTAACTTTTGATTAAGCGATTGTTCTTTTTGCTTGATTTGATTATCACGTTGAAGAGCGGCATTGTTCTTCTGATTAATCTCTTTTTCATGCTCAGCCTTCATTTGAAGGAATTTCTCCTTAGCCTCAAGTAATCTATCTTTTTTCAAGATTTCAGCTTGAGCTTCTGCATCTCTAAGAAATTGCTTTGCTTTATTTTTTGCCTGTATTTCTTGGGTGTTGAACATTTTCCTAAGCAGGAAACGGTCTATCCCGACACCTGCTACTAATGCAATTACTGCATATAAAATAATTTCCATTTTTCTCTCTAAATAAAAAACCGCTTCTAAAATTTATATAGTCAGTCTATTAAACTTGAATAAGCCTAACATTAATGATTTATATAAAATTTAACTGCGGTTAAATTTATTTGTTTGCTCTTAAATATCTTTTTATTGCTTTGCCAAAAAAGCATCAAGTAAATGGTCTAATTCCATGATTTTTTCGGTTATACCTTCATCAGGAATTAAATTCTTATTATCTAGTTTAAGCGCTGTTGTTGCATAATGCAAAACACACATTGATAATAAATCTTGTTTATCACGAACCTCATAATTCTGCGTTAGCGTTTTTATGCGTTCATTTATATCTTTGGCGGCTTTCCGTACAATTTCTTCCTCAGCCACATCCACTTTTAATGGATATACCCTATCGGCAATATTTATTTTAATGGAAATTACTCCCATTGAGCATTAAATCATTAAGGTTATTTATTCAAAAGCGCAATACACCTATCTATTTCCTTCGCAAAATCGTTAATTTTTTGTTTGATGTCAAGTGTCTTTTCGTTACTACCTGACAACGAACCTGCTAAACGTACAACTTTCAACTTCTCCTCTAACTCTTCGATGGTTTGATCTCTTTCCTCTGCCAGTTGCTTCATTTCATGAAAACTAGCTTTCAAACGAGCATTCTCGGCCTCCAACGATTCACAAACAGTAATGAGTCGCTCGACTTTAAGATGCAATCCATCCAATGATTTACCAAGAGAAGGCATTTTCAATTAATTTTAAATTCTAAATTATAAATGTTGAATATAAAATAAATACGAATTAGCTAAAACTACTCAATTCTTTATGAATTAAACAATAATTCATAATTCAACATTTAAAATTAAACATTTATTGTGATAAACTATTTTCTGATTTCCACTCCCAGTTTCTCAAAATTGGCAATCACTTTCTGCATTACACTATCAATTTGCTTATCAGTAAGCGTTTTCTCATCATCTTGAATAACAAAACTCAATGCATATGATTTTTTACCCTGAGGCAATTTATCTCCTTCGTACTTATCAAAAATATTAACCTCTTTTAATAATTTACGTTCCGTTTGGAAGGCAAGATCTCTCAATTGAGCAAAATTAACAGAGCTATCCAATAACATTGATAAATCACGGCGTACAGCAGGGAATTTAGCTACCTCTGTATAATCAACTTTATTATTCATTTGGGTTTTCAAAATGTAATCCCAGTTGAAATCAGCATAGAACACCGGTTTATCGATATCAAGTTTCTTAAGAATAGCTTTTGAAACGGAACCAAATTGAACAATTATATTTTTACCTTTTTTGTATGAAAGTCCTTCAGAAGTTTGATCATCTACGATTCGCTCAGAAGAGGCCACCTGAACATTCAATTTATTCAGAATCGCATCCACATATCCTTTGATTGCGTAATAATCAGCCATAGCGTTGGCCGCATTCCATTGCTCCGACTCCAAACGGCCGGTTACAAAAACAGCTAAACGAGCATTTTCTGCATAGCCATTCTCCGTTTTACGATACGTTATACCGAACTCGTATAATTTTAAATCTGCCTGACGACGATTTTGATTGTAGGCAACCGCTTCCAATCCGGAGAAAATCAACGATTGTCGCAACACATCCAAATCATTGCTTAAAGGATTCAAGATTACGACATTCTCATTCTGGTTAATATTAGCTGTAAGATGAGAATATGCTGATTTGGTCAAAGAATTCGACATGATTTCAGCAAATCCGTTTGCCGTTAAAAACTCAGCTATTGCATTTTGTAATTTCTCACGATCAGGTTTAACCGCATACGAAAGTGATGAATTCACTAATGCAGGAATCTCGATATTATTATATCCGTAGATACGAAGAATTTCTTCGACAATGTCCACTTCACGCGTTACATCCACCTTACTTGTAGGAACACTAACTTTAATCCCTAAGGCATCTTCACTTAAGATTTCAATTCCCAGGCCGGTTAAAATTGCTTTTATTTGTTCAGCAGCGATCTCTTTTCCAATTAAGCGTTTTACGTTTTTGTAAGAAACCTCAACTGCTGCATTCTTAATTTCAACCGGATAAATATCTATAACTTCAGAAGAAATGGTCCCTCCAGCAATTTCTTTAATCAACAAGGCAGCACGCTTCAATGCGAACACCGTTGCTGCCGGATCTGTTCCGCGTTCAAAGCGCCAAGACGCATCCGTTTTCAGTCCGTAACGCTTAGCTGATTTACGAATAGCAACTGAATTAAAGTAAGCTGATTCAAGGAAAACGTTTTTGGTTACGGCTGTTACGCCTGATTTGATACCTCCAAAAACTCCTGCAAGACATAAACCTTCAGTCTCATCACAAATCATCATATCGTCGGCTGACAGCTTACGCTCAATCCCATCTAAGGTAATAAAAGGAGTTCCTTCCGCTAATTTCTTAACAATTACTTTTCCTCCCTTAATTTGATCAGCATCAAAAGCATGTAACGGCTGACCTAATTCATGCAATACATAATTGGTTACATCCACTACGTTATTGATTGGCTTTTGACCAATGGCACGCAATTTATTCTGTAACCATTCAGGGGAATCAGCAACCGTAACATTATTAATGGAAACACCAGAGTAACGTGGTGCGTCTTCGGTGTCAATCACTTCTACACTAATTTTTGATTCATGGTTATCAACCTTAAAATCAGCAACTGATGGCAGGATCACATTTGATTGCAAGAAAGCAGCAATATCACGGGCAACCCCCACATGTGATGCGGCATCAACCCTGTTTGGAGTTAAACCAAGCACGAAACAATAATCATCTTCAATTTTGAAATACTCTTTAGCCAACATCCCAATCGGAGCGTCTTCGGGCAATACTATAATACCAGCATGCGAAGCACCTAATCCAATTTCATCTTCAGCACAAATCATCCCCTCGGAAACTTCACCACGAATTTTGGCTTTTTTAATTTCAAATGGTTCGCCTGAACTTGGGTAAACAGTTGTCCCCACCGTTGCCACAACAACCTTCTGTCCGGCAGCAACATTTGGCGCACCACAAACAATGTCAAGATCGTGACCGTTTCCAACATTCACCTTAGTAACACTCAGTTTATCAGCATTAGGATGTTTTTCACGAGAAGTTACATGTCCGATAACCAAGCCCTTTAAACCTCCGGCAACGGTTTGAATTTCTTCAAGACTCTCCACCTCTAAACCTACATTGGTAAGAATAGTTGAAATCTGTTCAGGACTAAGATCAGTTTTGATGTATTGTTTAAGCCAATTATATGATATTTTCATTCGTGCTATGAATTGTTAAGGGAAATGAATGCGTTTTTCAACAAATGGCAAAAGTAGTTAGATTTTTGGAGAAAATCCGTGTAATCTAAATCAAACCTTCATCAGCAAAACTGAAAAAACCATTATCCGTAATGATTAGGTGATCAAGAACGACAATGTCTAAATAACTTCCGGCCTCTTTAAGTTTAGCGGTGAGTTTTATATCTTCCTGGCTAGGCCTTAGGTTGCCAGATGGGTGATTATGGCAAAGAATAATACCCGAGGCCATGTTATCGATTGCTTTTTTGAAGATAATTTTAGGATCGGCCACTGTTCCGGCCATTCCTCCGGTACTTATATCTTCTTTTCCCATGATTCGGTTTGCCCGATTCAACAAAATAATTTTGAATTCTTCGTGTTGTTTATCGGCAAAATGAGCGTAGATGTACAGTTGGGCATCGGCACTGCATGTAAGTTGAGGATTGGATTCACGTGGATGCTCCTTTCTTCGACGACCGAGTTCTAAGGCTGCGACAATGGAAATGGCTTTCGCCTCCCCTATTCCGGGAACTTTCATAAGTTCTTTCACGGAGGCAAGGGCAAGCTTATTGAGATCGTTTTTATAAAGATCAAGAATATATTTACTCAACTCCACTGCACTCATTTTTCTACTGCCTGATCCAATTAAAATAGCAATCAACTCAGCATCACTAAGTGCTTGCCGCCCTTTTAACATTAGCTTTTCACGCGGACGATCATCTTCAGCCCAGGCCGTAATAGGCAGGTTCTTTTCGTAACTTTTCATTTTTTATAGATAGATTAATGAAAAGATACGAGAATAAAAACAAAATAATTATATACGTTTTCCCCTTTTTTCTTTGATTCTTTGTTCTTTGATCTACCTAAACCTGAACTGTATAAAAATTGTGAATTACATTGGTGAGTTGTTGGTCTTCAATTAAGAATCCATCGTGTCCAAAAAACGAATCGATTTCAATGTACTCAGCACCGGAAATATGTTCGGCTAAAAACTTTTGTTCAGCCGGAGGAAATAATAGGTCTGAACTAATTCCGATCACTAATGTTTTGGATTCAATTTTACTTAAGGCAACTTCCACTCTTCCTTTTCCTCTGCCTACATTATGCGAGTCCATTGTTTTTGAAAGTGACCAATACGAAAAGGCATTAAATCGATTCACCAATTTATCTCCTTGGTAAGACTGGTATGAACTTACTTTGAAATTATCCGTTTTGTTTATATCAATTTCCGACTGTGTTTGGTTATAAGCATCATAATGACGATAACTCAGCAAAGCCATTGAACGTGCTGCTTTCATTCCTGCCAATCCAGCTTCTGCATTATTTTCTTTCCATGTTGAATCAGCTGCAATAGCTAAACGCTGACTTTCATTAAATCCAATTCCCCATGGCGAATGTTGTGCATTAGTAGCAATGAGAATCAGGTTATCAATCAATGAGGGTTGTAAAATAGCCCATTCCATAGCTTGTTGTCCACCCAATGACCCACCTATAGCGGTATGAATGTGTTCAATACCTAAATGCGTACGTAATAACTCATGTGCATTTACCATATCACGAATGGTAATGGCCGGAAATCCATGAAAATAAGTCTGTTGTGTAGTGGGATTTACAGATAGCGGACCGGTAGTTCCGTAGCAAGAACCCAACACGTTAGCACAAATAATGTAATAATGTTCCGGATCATACAATTTACCCTTACCAACAATTCCGCTCCACCAATCAAACACATCAGAATTGGCTGTTAGTGCATGACAAACCCAAACCACATTATTTTTTAACGGATCAAAAGTTCCGGCACTATGGTATGCGATTTCAAGCTCAGGCAATACAACTCCCGACTCTAACTTAAAAGGTTGATTGTATGAAAATTTATTGATCATTTATCTATGTTATGCTCGCTCTGCTCTGCAACAGAAGGTTATTAAATATAAATTATCCGTACTATATCCTGTTTCATTGAAATACAGCTACAACATGAATAAGACCTGCTCCTAAAGTTAGTCTTACACATTTGTTACTACCTGAAATTGGATGTTGTTTTGTATTCATGACCCTGTAATTTTTATATCTCCCCAAACCTGTTGGTTTGGAGCAGGAATTGGCACCTTTCCTTTCGGGGGTTGCCAGAGGGTCAATGAGCCTGTTCTCTCGCCTCTTCTGTATAAGAATTACGGTTACTTAGAAGATTCTAAGGAGGTAATTCGTTCTGGATGCAAATATAGTATTCGAAAAATAAAATGCAAAAACATAATCGCCTGTAAATTAACAAACAACGGAAGTTTTTTTTTCTCTTCCGTTGTTTGTTAGCCTACAACTTATGCGTATGTGTTCAACATAACCGGCATAACCAGCATAAGTACATCTTCACTTTCGTCTTGCTGACTTGGGAACAAAATACCGGCACGGTTTGGTGTTGACATTTCTAACATTACTTCATTGGTATCCAAATTATTCAACATTTCAATTAAGAAACGTGCATTGAAACCAATTTCCATATCTTCACCATCATACTGACAGGTTAAACGCTCGTACGCTTCATTGGCGAAATCCAAATCTTCAGAAGAAATATTTAATTCGCTTCCTTGAATTTTCAAACGAACCTGATGAGTAGTTTTATTTGCATAGATAACTACACGTTTTAAAGAACTCAACAACTGACCACGATCAATCGTTAAGCGGTTAGGATTATTTTGAGGTATTACTGCTTCGTAATCAGGATAGCGCTCATCGATCAAACGACAAATCAAACTAACCGTATTAAATTTAAAAAATGCACTGGTAGAGTTGTAATCAATTTGAACTGACACATCTTCTGAAGGTAATGAACTCTTTAATAAATTCAACGCTTTTTTAGGAATAATAAAAGAAGCTGCATTTTCTGCTTTAATATCGTTTCTACGGTAACGTACCAATTTATGAGCATCGGTAGCCACAAATGTTACGCTAGCAGGTGAAAGCTGACAGAAAACTCCGGTCATTGCCGGACGAAGTTCATCATTTGAAACTGCAAACAATGTTTTGCTAATTGCTTCAGCCAAAACCGATGCCGACATGATGAACGAATTAGCATTTTCTACGACAGGAATCTTTGGAAAATCATCACCATTCTCTCCTGAAAGTTTGTATTTACCATCACCTGCATTTATTTCAACTGCAAATGTGTTGTTATCAATTGTAAAAGTAACAGGTTGCTCAGGCAAGGTTTTCAAGGTATCCAACAAAATGCGTGAAGGAATAGCAATTTTGCCGTTTTCTTTTGCTTCAACCTGTAAGCTGGTTGTCATTGAAGTTTGAAGATCAGTTGCTGAAACCGTTAAAACACCGTTATTGATCTCAAAAAGAAAATTTTCAAGGATTGGCAACACTGTATTGCTGCTCAACGCCCCGCTAATAGCTTGTAATTGTTTAAGTAATGTACTGGTGGATACAATAAATTTCATAATTATCCATGGGTTTAAGTGGCTAAAATAATTTTAAAGTTCCACAAATGGAAAAGAAAAAATTATAGTAGCAATAAAATAACATTAAGGTCAATGGTTGCAAATCAAATTACCTTACGAAACCAGCTTAAGAACCGTTTCTTTAAATATATATATCATAGCCGACCAAAATGCGATTGAAACCATAAAATAAAGCAGAATTTTCGTTTTGTTGTGGTAATACCTTGTTGCCAATAAACACCCAAAAGGAATAGTGATTAATACAGGGGATAAAATAGCTATTCCTGGTAAACCGTACACATTTCGGAGCTTTACTACGAAACGACGATACTTTATAGTCTTGAGTTTTTTATTTGGAGAAGAAGACCTTGATAACGTTAACCTAAACTTAGCAATACTTTTGTAAAGCATATCACCAGCAAAAATAAAAGTTACAGAACCTACAAATCCTGCAAGTAGTCCAAAGCCCATTGATTGCCAAAAATTATAGTCATTCATGGCAATAAAAACCGGATAAAAGAAAAAAAACTTTAAGGCTGACAACAATAGAAAACCGATAAATTCAAGTATTGCTGCCATGGTTTTGAGATCAAAGATCAAAGATAAACGATAAAAATATAGACATTGTCCTTATTCTTGGATCTTTATTCTTTGATCTAAATTATTACTTGGAGTACTTTTTTCTACGATAATAATGGTGCAGAATACCAAACAAAATTATTGCCAGAACAGGCATTAAGGTGTTTATCAATTGCCATTTTATCTTTTCAGTTATAATACGCTGTTTATCTAACAAACGAATCTTTACCTCTTTGGTTCGAAGTGTCAGCAAGCCTGAATCATCTGTTAAATAATCAATACAGTTTTCAACAAATAACTTATTACCAAAGGTTTGCTGCGTATATTTATCAAATCCGAGTGGGAACACCGTTTTGTCCAGGGCAGATATTTCATTACGAATTATATCACCATCCGAGATTACGATCATTCTACTTTCCTGCTCTCCTTGTGAAAATGGCACACTTTGATCGACTCCTTCAATTGTACGGCCTGCAAATACTGATTTAAATTTACCTTCCAGCACCACAGCAACCGCCTGCGGACCTGCATTAAATTTCTTAGGATCCGATTCATCTTCTATGATGCTTAGTGATAACATCGTTGGAGCGGCGATTTTGCGGGTATAAGGAGAAGTACTCAGTAGCACTTCTTTATGAATGCCTTTATTAGCAATTGTATCAATAGAATTGACAAACTGAGTGCGAACAGGATCAAGATTTCGAACAATAGGATTATTGGTTTGCGCCATCAACAATGGATAATAAACCCAAGGCAATAACTCTTGTTGCGCTTGCTGACCGGATCCAATCATAACCGGAATTCGGGCGGAGTAGGCATCTTGCAATAAATCATAATTAATCCTAACGCCGTAACGGAATAACTGATCATCCAGATTTAACTCTTTAGGATAAGCTAATGCTGATCCACGGTTACGAATGCTATCTGTTTCTGCATTAACTTGATCGATCAACCAAAGCAAGCGTCCTCCATGCATCAGGAACTGATCAAGTTTATATTTTTCAGCTTCTTCAAAGTGCATGGAAGGTTTAGCAATAACTACCGTTTTAAACTTTATCAGATCGGCGAGTTTAACAACGTTCATATCTACCCTACGTAATTCGTATGATTGAGACAAAGTATGTCCGATATCAGCCAGTTCACGATCATTTAACTCACCATGGCCAAGCAAAAAACCGACAAGGGGTTTATTTTTTTCACTTAATTTTTTAATGGTACTGGCAAACTGGTATTCCATATTTTCAATAGAAGCATTAATAACTTCTTCCTGACTTCCGGCGCCCCACTTGCTTTGATTTTGCAATAATTGAACAGGCAATTGTTTTCCGTTAAGATTAACCAACGCTCCGGGAACGATTAACTTTTGCGTTTTGACTTGTTCTGTTTTTACCATGAGGTTAGTTGGTTGCAAACCAGCCTTGGTTAGTTTATCCAATAAAGCATTTTGTTGTTCAGAAGTACTTCCGATAAAGGGATCAATGAAATTATAGGAAAGATTTCCATTAGCATAAGCCTTCATCTCATCCAACATTTCGCAGGTTGAGTTTTTTAAATGTTTGAAGTTGGCAGGAAAATCCCCATCCAAATAAACATTAACCACAACCTCATGATCGAGATTTGCTAAAATATCTTTAGTGCCATTTGATAAGGTATAACGCTTTTCTTTAGTAAAATCGAAACGTGTAAAGTATAGTCCTGCAAGAAAATTAACCGCCAAAACTGCGGCAATTACTATGAAAAACTGAATTATAGAGTTTTTTTTATTATTCATTAGTTAAAGGTGATTACACCGATTGTTATTGAATTACACCGACATTAAAATCAATTACAATGATTCCATTTACCATTTCCTTATTGAAAGCACCATTTTAGTAGCAGCCAGAAACAAAGCAGCAAAACTTAAAAAGTAGATTAAATCACGGGTATCAAGCACTCCACGACTGATCGATTGATAATGAGCACTGATTCCAAGACTTATTAATAAGGAATCAATTTTACCTAAAAATGCTATTGAACTGATCGATTCAAATCCGGCAAAACAGAAAAAACAAAGAAAAACAGCCAACACAAATGCTACGATCTGGTTGGTTGTAAGTGATGAAGTAAAAATGCCAATCGAAGTAAAAGCAGCTCCTAATAATAACAAACCAATGTAAGATCCGATTACAGCTCCGGAATCAATATTACCAGGGGTTGAACCCAATTGATACACGCTAAAATAATAAATAACGGTTGGTACCAAAGCTAAAATGACCAATAACAAGCCGGCGAAGAATTTCCCGATGACAATTTGCCAATCGGTTAATGGGCTTGTAGCCAGGGTTTCAAACGTTCCTTCCTTTTTTTCCTCAGCAAATGAACGCATGGTAATTGCCGGAATTAAGAACATAAAAACGTAAGGTGCAATATAGAATAGCTGATCAAGTGTGGCATATCCATTATCAAGTATGCTTGAATCAGGGAAAACCCAAAGAAACAATCCTGTAATTACTAAAAAAAACACGATGGTTACATAGGCAACCATTGAACTTAAAAAACCTGCTATCTCTTTTTTGAGTATGGTGTACATTATTGGTTGTTAGGTTAATGAGTTATTAGTATTTTATTAGGTCGTATTTATTAAGTCATGCTGAGCGAAGTCGAAGCATTGTGCACTCTAACCTTCCACTCCGCTCAGGCTGACGAATCATACCTAATAACTCATTTTGTCAAACTTCTAAAAATATCTTCTAATGAATTTTCTTCTTGTCTTGAACTCAGCAAGGCCAGATCATTCGCTTTGGCAAATTCAAAAATGCGGCCTCTTATGTCTTCAGTAGCTGTCACCTTATAGTTGTTACCTGTAATTAATTCAGCTCCAATTACTCCTTCAACAGTTAGTAACTGGTCATTTAAAACTTCTTTGTCGAACTCAAAAAGATAGATTTTACTTCCGGAGGTAAGCATTTTCAAATTAGATGTATCATCATTGGCTACAATTTTTCCTTTATTGATGATGATGACGCGGTCGCAAATGGCTTCTACCTCTTGCATAATATGGGTAGATAGAATAACCGTTTTCTCCCGGCCAATTTCTTTGATCAGGCTGCGAATTTCAACCAGTTGATTCGGATCCAAACCTGAAGTAGGTTCATCCAAAATCAGCACTTTCGGATCATGTAAAATAGCCTGAGCTAAACCCACACGCTGACGATACCCTTTTGAAAGTTGACTGATCTTTTTATGTTGCTCCCTGCCTAAGCCGGTTAGTTCAATTACTTCAGCAATACGTTTATTGATATTTTGGATTTTATGCAGATCAGCAGAAAAAGCTAAAGACTCCTTTACATACATTTCCAAATACAAGGGATTATGCTCTGGCAAGTAGCCAATTTGTTTGCGAACATCCAGTGATTGACTCACGATATTAAAGCCGCAAACCGAAGCCGACCCTGAACTTGGAGGAATATAACCGGTAAGCATTTTCATAGTGGTTGATTTCCCTGCTCCATTCGGACCAAGAAAGCCAACTATTTTACCGGGTTGCGCCTCGAATGAGATGGTGTCCACGGCGGTTTGATGATCGTATTTTTTGGTTAATTGTTCAACGAGTACCGACATATAGATTGACTGAACTAGTGAATGACAGAATTATTTCCATCTTCAAAAATTCACAGCGAAAGTAATAATTTGGAGGAATTAAATAGATGGGAATTTAAATAGATGGATCATAATCGGAAGGTGGCTCTGCAACTTGATTTATAGAACCATTTTGCTCGTATTTATCAAAATTACGGGCATACTCAGGACAAAAATCGTAGCCATTGGGCCAAACCAAACCACTGCCATCTTCAATAATTGATACCTGAGCAAAAAAATCAGGATCAGCAAGAGCCTTACTCATTGGCCCCTTGCTAATTTTACTACTAAAGTCGATAATTTTTTTAACTCGGTCATCAAACTCTATTTCTAGACGAAAATTGTCTAGAACCTTAATAGAAATGATGTCATATATTTTACTCATGATGACTTATTCTAATGGTTGAATTTTATTAGCCGGAATTTCATTTTGCAAGTTATTCCAGTTAATCATTAATTCTTCTTTATGAAGTGATGCCCATTCAAGTACAAATTGATTTGCTCTATTGGGTAATTCACCCACCAAAACTTCTAATGTTCGTATATCATATTCTGCCTTATATTCCCCATAAATCACATGAAAATGCGGAGGATTATGATCATCAAAGAACATTCGAATAATAATTCCATAAAACCGACTAATCTCAGGCATGTGTTTCATTGTAGCTAACAACAAAGTTACAGACAATTAGTTGCATACTGACCTTCGCAACAATGAGATTCAGTTTATCTCATATAAATATAAACGAAAGCTTATTTTAAGAAATATTCCTTCTAATACCGACATAGATTCATGGTGGAATGTTTGAAAGATGCAATGGATAAGAATTTCTATAAAACTGAATCCAAATCCTGAATTATAAAATCAGTTTCAGGATTGTAGAAAACTGTACGTTGTTTTATTCCTCTTTCAACTACTGCTTCTATTTTTCCATACTTTTTTTTAACCTCATATGTGAGCTTCCCCCAAGTTGGACCAATTAAAAGTAGAATTCTCCCCGCAGCGCAGCGAGGGGATTTCCTGAAAAGGAATTAACTTTGAATTGGCAACTATGAAAAAGACCAGATTTACAGAAAAACAGATTGTTAAGGCAATCAAAGAACACGAGAATGGCAGAACCACCCAAGAGATCTGTCGGGAACTCGGCATCAGCACGGCCGCTTTTTATAAATGGAAGCAGCGTTACGGAGGATTGGAGGCCAGTGAATTGAAACGTCTCAAAGAATTGGAGGAAGAAAACAGTCGCCTGAAACGCATGTTTGCCGACCTCAGCTTGACCCATGAGGCGCTGAAAGACGCCATTGGAAAAAAGCTTTAACGCCTGATCAAAAGAAAACAGTAGTTGAACACATGATTGTTGTGCATGGCATCAGTCAGCGTCAGGCGTGCAAAACCATGCA
>NZ_FXSZ01000009.1 GCF_900182575.1 Solitalea koreensis
AGGCGATCACCGCTGTACAGGCGCCCGCATCGGCGGACTGCGTTACGGCTGCCGGAGCTGCCAATACCGGTTTCTCCGTATCATTCACCGTCACTTCCTGGGTTTGGGTGCTCGTGTTGCCATGGATATCGGTTACGCTCCAGGTGACCGTGGTGCTGCCCACCGGGAATGCATTGCCTGCCGGGATGCCGCTGGAGGTGACGCCCCTTGCTGCAATACCGCAGTTATCGGTCGCGCTTGGGGCCGTTAAGGCGATCACCGCTGTACAGGCGCCCGCATCGGCGGACTGCGTTACGGCTGCCGGAGCTGCCAATACCGGTTTCTCTGTATCATTCACCGTCACTGCCTGGGTAGCTGTCTCCCTGTTTCCGCTATTATCCGTCACCGTCCAAGTTACAGTAGTGATACCTACTAGGAAGCGACCTGATGCTGGGGCATTGTTGGTTACCGAAGCTACACCGCAGTTATCCCCAGTCGTTGGTGCCATTAAGGCGATTACCGCTGAACAGGCGCCCGCATCGGCAGGAACCGTCACTGGGGCTGTCGCCATGATGGTTGGTTTCTGCGTATCTTCTACCGTTACCACCGCTGTACAAGTTGATTTATTGCCTTTAGCATCGGTAACGGTTAAGGTCACATTATTAGCCCCGATGTTCGTGCAATCAAAACTGGTTTTACTGGCCGACAAGGTCACTGAACTACAATTATCATTCGAACCATTGTCTATCATTGCTGCCGTAATGCTGGCTGCGCCGCTGGCATCTAACTGTATGGCAATGTTTTTACAATTGGCAGTTGGCGGCGTAACATCATCAACTGTCACAGTAGCACTACCCGTTCCAACATCATTGCATTTTGAATCAGATACATTGCTAATGGTATATGTTTTAGATGAAGCAGGTGAAACTGAAAATTGATACGGGCTCGAATTAATTCCGTTTACAGTAACCGGTGTGATTCCATCTGTATAGGTTACTGACCAAGGCCCTGTTCCTGTTAAAGCAATATTTAATGGAGTAGATGATCCAGGACAAATTATTGTTCCTCCACTAATGGTTGCGGTGGGTTTAGGATTTTGAGATACTGTAAAAGGAGGACTCGAAATAATTGAACCGCAAGCTGTAATCTGATCTTTTACTACAACAGTATATAATCCAGCTATTGTTGTACTATAGGAGCTTCCTGTAGCTCCGGAAATATCAACTCCATCTTTTTGCCATTGATAGATATAAGGAGGTTTTCCTCCTGTTGCGTTTGCTTGCAGAGTAACAGAGCTCCCTCCACATAATGAAGCAGAATTAGCTGTGACAACCGATGTTAATGCAGGGAAACTATTCACTTTAAAGGACCCACTTACCGGCAAAACATTTCCACAGCCATCCTTTATAGTTCCAGTAACCTGATAGGTAATCGTTTCAGGTATATTTGAAGTCGTTGTATAATAAATATATCGTGAGGTAACGTTTGTGGAACTTAGTCTATTATTATATAGACCGGGTGTACCAGGATCTGTTGAGTTAATTGTAAGGATTGTACCTGTTTGAACGGCACCAAAATCAATCTGTCCAGAACAATCTACACGAACATCAATATCTTTTGGAACAGCAGGTTTCTTAACAGAGGTAATGGTATAGGTATACTCATCGTTGCCAGGTTTACAAAATACAATTTCTGTTGGTGTTCCATCTGTATGGGGCGTAACACAGGATAATTCACCTAAGGCTTTAGATGCCCCGCAATCAACTTTGTAATCGGCTGATCCTACTGATGCTGCCCCCTTTGCTACTTTAAAACTCACCCCTCCGACATCAGGGTTTAAGTAAAGCTTAAATTTAATACACTCGGTCTTCCCTTGGCTACAAAAATCACTACTCCTGCTGGTGGTAACATAAGTCCAGGTAGCGTCCGGACTATTCTCAAGATGAACATCAATTACTTGTGCTTTTACACTAGTTACATTCATCAATAGCAAAACGAAGAACATTCCCAATAATAACCTGTCGATTTTATCCTTTCTAAAACAGATGCTGTTTAAGTGGAGTGAACTGAAAGAGAGGCATTTTGCTTTCATAGTTATTTAATTAACTTATAAGTTCATGGCAACATTTGATTTGGATTAAGCGTATAAAACCCATAGACTATATAGCATAACCTTAGAGTTTAAAGCATAAAAATTGCTTCTTAATCCAGCAAAATTGGGTTGATTATTTAATTGAGAGAGAGAAATTTAGAAGAGAGAGAGTCGCTATTTTTTACATATTTTATTTTTTTAGTCCTTTAATTTAATTGTCTTTTTTTCCACTCTATTTGTTTAAAAAACAGACAATTATTGTTATTTATAGTTTAAAAAATGTTTTATAGCATTAATTAGTCGCTATGCACTATAAAGTACGCAATTCCGATGCCACTTATAATTTCATTTTCTTCATTACTTATTTTATTAAAACCCAACCAGTAAACACCTGCTGTTGTGTAGTTTCATTACTTACAGTGATTACATAGAAATAAGTTCCAGGTAATAGACTCGAACCATTCCAATCATTTTTATAATTTTCCTTGTAAAACACGTTATTCCCCCAACGATTCATAACGGTAAGTTCATTATGATGCCATGCTTCAATTCCATCGATTACAAACGTATCGTTAATATCATCGCCATTTGGAGAAAAAACATTAGGAATTCTTAAGCCAATTACATTCTTAATGCATTCACTTGTATTATTTGATAGGTTATTATCAGTAACCGAAGATTTTACAGAAGCAATATTTTTAAGTTCACCTATTTTTATCGCTTTCACCTTTAATTTTAACACTACCTCTTCCCCATTACTAAGGTCAAAAGAATCCCAACTTATTAATCTTTGATTTGGTTCCCAGTTAATTATTCCAGATCCAGCCTCAGCGCCTATGTACTCTAAGCTTTCAGAAAGTGTATCGGCAACTTTTATCATTTTGGCAGAGGTTGGCCCCGAATTTTTCACCGTAACGGTATAATAAAATTCATCATTTAAGGCAATAACTGACTGGTTAGCAACTTTAAATACGGAAACATCTGCATTTTCATAGATTATAACTGTCGGCGAAGTAGAAATGGTATCTTCAAGCACCGGATCTGAACTTTGCTCATAAACAATGGCTGAATTGGTAAAGACACCGGGGTGCACAGCTTTTACTTTTAAAATTGCCTCTGCTGATTGCCCGTTTGGAACATCACCAACTGTCCATTTAAAGTTGTTATCGTTTATTCCAAAGGTTCCAACACTTAAGCTGGCTGAAACAAATTCAAGTTGCTTTGGTAATGTGTCAATAACATACGTGGATTGAGCAGTTAATGGGCCTTTATTACTCACCTTTAATTTGTACTCAAAAGTATCTCCAAGTAACACAGAATCTTTGTTTACGGTTTTTTGGATGCCGATGTCCGCAAAATCGTAACACTGTACCTGTGGACTTATTGCCTGGTTACATTTATTACAATCGGGTGTTTGAGATTTCAGGTTTGCTTTATTACGAAAAGTTCCTTTTTTAACTGTTACTACTGTAAGTGTTAAGGTTTCAAGTGCTGCTACATTCATATCTCCTAATTCCCAAGTAACTATTTTACCATTAACAGTAATAGCTCCTACGCTAACAACAGATGACTGATAATCAATATTATCAGGTAAAGTATCAATCATTAATACTTGTTTCGAAACTGAAGGCCCCTTATTTCCAACTTTAATTGTATAATCAAACTTTTGGCCTAACACCGTTGTACTGATAGATACGCTTTTACTCACGTAAATATCAGCACTATCCGGCTTTGAAGATTTCGCAAATAAGATAGAAGAACGATGAGCAAATAAACTACTCATTAAAAAAGTTGCATTAGATCGAACATTTTCAACGGCTTTGGCATTGGCAAATGATCCAAAACAAATAACAATTAAAACAACGAAGATGAGTACTAATAACCACCTTGTATAGGTGTAGTATTCAGGAATGGGAGAACGCTGAGATCTAGTGTACATAAAAAATAGATTTAGGTAGAGGTAGTAATGTGTTTACATAGCCTTCATAAATTTCACTTAACCTATCCAATTCATTTTTAATGCGATATAAGTTAAGTGAATGCCATAAGGTCAAAGTACATGCCAGTTATATTTTTTGTTTTAGATATGCCTACAAGGTTTTGGATTATTTGAAAAAGTGTTATTCTGTATTTTTTTCCCTACAAAGAAGCAATTGGCATGGACTTTTCTTCAAAATTTTGGCTCAAACTTTATTTATTTAACCCAAAAATTGAAACTAGAACTTAAAAGCAAAACATGCTGAATTATTGATAGTTAAAACATTGCAATCAATAATTATCTTTGCCCTAAATAAATTAAAATTTAGTTCAGGAATGAAAGCAAAACTAGCACAGGAGTCGCTAACGATAATGAATGAGTTGGTGTTACCCAATGACACCAATACCTTAAATAATTTAATGGGGGGACGATTATTACACATGATGGATATTGCTTCAGGTATTGCCGCGCAAAAACATTCAAACAGTGTAGTGGTTACAGCTTCTGTTGACAATGTTTCGTTCAAAAATCCTATTGGTTTAGGTGATGTGGTAACCATTCATGCAAAAGTTACCCGAGCGTTTAATACATCCATGGAAGTGCGATTGGACGTATGGGGAGAAAATATTCCCAATGGAACACGTTTTAAAAGTAATGAGGCCTATTACACCTTTGTTGCGCTTGATCATACAGGAAAACCTGTACCAGTTCCGGAAGTGATTGCTGAATCAGAAGACGAAAAAAAATATTATGATGGCGCATTACGACGCAGACAATTGCGCTTAATTTTAGGAGGAAAAATGTTACCTGATGAAGCAACTGAGTTAAAAGCCTTGTTTTTTCCGGAAGAATAATTTTAAGTTTAAAGGTTTTAGGATTATGGTTAATGATAATATACTAACCCTCACCTAAAACCTTTAGCTTTCTATTGAGCTGAAAGCTCCACTATTCTATCAAACTCTTCATTTTTCAGAGGCATTACAGACAAACGACCTTGACGAACTAAAGAAATATCTTTTAATCGTTCATCTGATTTTATCGTTTCAAGAGTAACTGTTTTTTTCAAACTTTCCACCGGTGCTAAATCGACAACAACCCAATTAGGATCTTCAGTGGTAGGATCTTGATAAAATTCCTTCACCACTTTTGCAATACCAACTACCTCTTTCCCCTCATTACTGTGATAAAACAAGACCAAATCGCCTTCTTTCATCGCTTTCAAATTATTACGAGCCTGATAATTCCTTACCCCATCCCAAAAGGTACGGCCATCTTCGTTAAATTTTTCCCAGGAATATTTAAAAGGTTCGCTTTTTACCAACCAGTAGTTCATTGTTTTTTGCTTTTAGAGTGTTTAAAAAGGGCTTTTTCTGCCAATTGGTGACAGCAATTAGGGACAAAGATAAACTAAACATGAGCATAAAATGAAAAAGCAATTACTATCCTAGTCAACCATATTGAACTTTAGCTTAATTCAACACACCCTCCTCTTTGTTTTTTATAATTTCAGGTCGCTCCTATAAATAGAACCATTAGGAAAATGAGAAAACTTTCTCTTTTACTCCCCTTCCTTTTGTTCTCTTCATAAAAACTTCATAAAACTGGATTTTCTTTGCCACATGACCAATGTTAATTTTTCAATTTTTCTTTTTTATGGGCAACAATCAATCGCATCCCCAATTCATGATTATCAAAACGATAATCGGTCGACCTGTTCGACTTTCTAAACCATTCAAACAGCGCATTTAATTTTAACCAGATTTTAGACTAATTATAATATAATGAAGAGAGTTGTATTGCTTGCAAGCGCTTGTGCCTTGCTACAAGCTAGTTGCAAACAAAAGAAAGAAGAAGTAAAAGAAGAGACAAGCATTTATGCTGTTACTAATCCGTTAACCATTGACACCTCGTTTACTAAAGAATACGTTTCGCAAATCCGCTCGGTAAGAAACATTGAAATTAGAGCGCAGGAAAAAGGTTATTTACAAAACATCTATGTTGATGAGGGTCAGTCAGTAAAAGCCGGTCAGCTATTATTCAGGATCATGCCAAAGGTTTATGAGGCGGAACTATTGAAAGCAGAGGCAGAAGCAAAAGCTTCAGAAATTGAGTTTGAAAACACAAAAACCTTGGCCGATAAAAATATTGTTTCAAAGAATGAATTGGCTATGGCTAAAGCAAAATTAGATCAGGCAAAAGCCGAAGCATCCTTGGCGAAACTTCATCTTTCATTTACAGAGATCAAAGCTCCTTTTGATGGAACGATTGACCGAATTCCGCTAAAGTTGGGAAGCCTAGTCGATGAAGGGGAATTACTAACGAGCTTGTCAGACAACAGTCAGGTATTCACTTACTTCAATGTTTCTGAGCCTGAATATTTAAACTATCAGAGTAGCGCTAATAAAGGCAAGAGACAAACAGTTAGTTTGGTCTTGGCCAACAATGAAATGTTGAAAGCAAAAGGCGAAGTAGAAACAGTTGAAAGCGAGTTTAATAACGAAACCGGCAACATCGCTTTTAGAGCAAGATTCCCTAATCCGGGACAACTGTTAAAAAACGGCGAAACCGGGAAAGTACAAATGGTAGTACCCATTAAAAATGCTCTTGTAATTCCTCAAAAAGCAACTTATGAGTTACAAGATAAACTCTTTGTATTCATAGTAGACAAAAACAATGTGGTAAAACCAAGAGAAATTACTATATCATCAGAGCTTCCCGACATTTACATTGTGAGTAATGGCTTAACTGCCGGAGATAAAATTTTACTCGAAGGTGTGCAAAAAGTGAAAGAAGACGATAAGATTTCCTGTCAATTTCAAGACCCCAAAGCTGTCTTAGGGCAGCTAAAGCTAAAAGCCGAATAGTGTCAACACCTCTTCAAAATTAATTTTATGTTTAACAAGTTCATACAAAGGCCTGTCCTTTCTATCGTAATATCACTTATTATAGTGTTTTTGGGTGTACTGGCTATTACACATTTGCCGGTAACACAGTTCCCATCAATTTCACCTCCAAAGGTGAATATTACTGCAGAGTATCCGGGTGCCAATAACGAACTCTTGATTAAATCAGTGGTAATTCCATTGGAAAGAGCGCTTAACGGTATACCGGGAATGAAGTACATTGCTTCTGATGCCGGTAATGATGGCGAAGCGAGCATTCAAGTGGTTTTCAACTTAGGAACTGATCCTAACCAAGCTTCTCTTAATGTTCAAAACCGTGTGGCCGCTGTAACCAATAAACTTCCGCCACTGGTAATTCGTGAGGGTGTTAAAATCAGCCGTGAAGAGTCTAACATGTTGATGTACATTAACCTCTACAGCAAGGACCCAAAACTGAACGAAAATTTCATTTACAACTTTGCCGATATTAATATTCTATCTGAACTGAAAAGGGTTGACGGAGTGGGTTTTGCCGATATCTTGGGGAATCGTGAATATGCGATGAGAATTTGGCTAAAACCAGATCGCATGCTGGCCTATAAAATTTCTGCCGATGAGGTTATGAAAGCCCTGGACGAACAGAGTATCGAAGCCTCACCAGGTAAAACGGGAGAAAGTTCAGGTAAAAGATCACAAGCTTTTGAATATGTATTAAAATACCCGGGCAGGTTTAGCACTAAGGATGGGTATGCAAACATTGTATTGCGCTCTAGTCCAAACGGAGAATTGCTGCGATTAAAAGATGTTGCAGACATCGAATTCGGCAGCTCAATGTACGATTTGTATTCTAACCTTAATGGAAGATCGTCGGCTGCAATTGTATTAAAACAGGCTTATGGTAGCAATGCTAGCCAGGTTATTGCGGATGTGAAAGCCAAGCTGAAGGAAATCAAGTCTAAAGATTTTCCCAAAGGTTTAGATTACGAAATCAGTTATGACGTATCAAAGTTCTTAGATGCATCTATTGAAAAAGTAATCCACACACTTGTGGAAGCCTTTATATTGGTTGGTTTAGTAGTATTCATTTTTCTGGGCGATTGGCGATCAACGATCATCCCCGCCATTGCTGTACCGGTATCTCTTGTGGGAACGTTCGTGTTCATGCAATTCTTTGGTATTACGCTAAATCTAATCACACTCTTTGCGCTGGTATTAGCCATTGGTGTAGTTGTAGATGATGCCATTGTTGTGATAGAAGCGGTGCATGCGAACATGGAGAAATATCATCTTTCGGCATTGAAGGCAACACAGCGTTCCATGAAAGAAATAAGCGGGGCCATTATCGCTATTACCTTTTTAATGGCCGCTGTATTTATTCCGGTAGCATTCATGTCAGGGCCGGTGGGTATTTTTTACCGTCAGTTTTCCATCACCATGGCCACAGCAATCATTCTGTCTGGCTTGGTGGCCCTTACCCTCACTCCCGCTCTTTGTGCCATGATGTTAAAAAACAACCATGGTAAAGTCAAAAAGAAAACGATTATTGACAGCTTTTTAGGCGAGTTCAACCGTTTATTCGACAAGCTATCTATTCGCTACCAAATTGCACTCAACAAAGTAGTCACAAGACGCATCCTAACCTTTGGTATACTCATCGCTTTTTGTGCTGGCGTTGGTGTTCTGAACAGCAATGTTCCTACCGGCTTTATACCAAACGAAGACCAGGGAATGGTTTATGCGATCATTCAAACGCCTCCTGGATCTTCCTTGGAAAGAACCAATCAAATTGCTGAGAACCTTCAAAAAATTGCCGAAGGCATTGATGGCATCCAATCGGTTTCATCACTAGCAGGGTATGAAATTCTAACTGAAGGAACCGGCGCAAACTCCGGTACTTGTTTGATCAACCTAAAAGACTGGAAAGACCGAAAAGAATCAGCTCAGGATATCATCAATGAACTGGAAGAAAAATCGAAAGGTATTACAGGTGCGAGTATAGAATTCTTCCAACCGCCGGCGGTACCCGGATACGGAGCAGCGGGAGGTTTCGAATTACGCTTATTGGACAAAGCTGGAAGTGGCGATTACAAAAAAATGGAAACGGTAAGTCGTGATTTCGTAAAAGAATTGAGCAAAAGACCTGAATTATCATCTGTATTTACATTTTATAGTGCCAGTTTCCCTCAATACATGTTACGCATCGACAATGATATTGCACAACAAAAAGGTGTAACTATTGACAATGCGATGAACACGCTTTCGACTTTAATAGGTAGTAACTATGAAACCAGCTTCATCAAGTTCGATCGCCAATATAAAGTGATGGTGCAGGCTCTACCGCAGTATAGGGCTTTACCTGAAGACGTACTTAAACTTTATGTTAAAAATGATAAAGGAGAGATGGTTCCATTCTCTGCTTTTATGAAAATGGAAAAAGTTTATGGCTTGTCAGAAATTACTCGTCATAATATGTATAACTCTTCTGAAATCAGTGGTCAGGCGGCTCCGGGCTATAGCAGTGGTGAAGCCATTAAAGCTATTATTGAAGTTGCAGAAAAAACATTACCAAGAGGTTTCGGAATCGATTGGGCAGGTATTTCAAAGGATGAGGTATCAAGAGGAAACGAGGCCGTTTATATTTTCCTTATCTGCTTGGGTTTCGTATATCTTATCCTGGCGGCACAATATGAGAGCTTTATTCTGCCGCTATCGGTTATTCTTTCGCTACCTGCTGGAATTTTCGGTTCCTTCTTATTCTTAAAATTATTTGGACTCGAAAACAACATTTATGCACAGGTGGCAATGGTTATGCTCATTGGTTTATTGGGTAAAAATGCTGTACTGATAGTTGAATTTGCGGTACAGAAGCACAGTGAAGGTTTTTCTGTAAAGAAGGCCGCACTGGAAGGCGCCAAGGTAAGGTTCCGCCCAATTTTGATGACTTCATTTGCATTCATCGCCGGATTAATCCCATTGGTTGTTGCAACAGGGCCTGGAGCAATTGGAAACAGAACCATTGGATCGGCGGCAGCCGGAGGCATGCTGTTTGGAACCGTGTTCGGGATTGTTATTATACCTGGACTGTATTACATCTTTGGTAAAATAGCCGAAAGATATAAGCTGATTAGAAATGAAGATGAACAGCCACTGACCGAAGAAATTGAAAACAAATTAACCGACGGTCACATGGTTGGAATTGAAGAAGGACACCTGTTAAGTGAATAAATTGAAAACAATGTTTAAGCAAAAAATATATTGGAGTGCAAGCTTGGCGGGTATTTGTCTGGCAATGGCAAGCTGTAAAGTGCCAGCGGTCATTCAGAAAACAGAAAACAAACAAGTACCCGCGAGTTATGGCAGCTCAACTGATACTCTGAATACAGGCAAAATCCAGTGGAAAGATTTTTTCACTGATCCAAATTTGAAGAATTTAATCGACACGGCATTAAATCGTAATCAAGAGCTGCAAATTACTTTACAGGAACTTGAAATTGCAAGGAACGAAATTCGGCTGAAACAAAGCAATTTATTGCCAACAGTTGTAGCACGGGCAGGGGCAGGCGTAGAAAAAGTAGGCCGATACACCAGCCAAGGTGCTGGGGATGCTTCAACGGAAATTACGCCCGGGAAACCGGTTCCTGATGCCCTTCCTGATTATTTAATTGGCGTTTATGGTACTTGGGAGGCTGACATTTGGAACAAATTGCACAATGCAAAGAAAGCAGCTGTAAACCGATATCTATCCACTGTTGAGGGCAAAAATTTTGTTTTGACCAACCTTATAGCCGAAATTGCCAACTCGTATTACGAATTATTGACGCTTGATAGTCAGTTGGCCATAGTCAAAAAGAACATAGAATTACAAAACAATGCTTTAGAGGTTGTAAAAATCCAAAAAGAAGCTTCCAGGGTTACAGAATTGGCAGTGCGGAAATTTGAAGCCGAAGTGTTAAACTCAAAAAGTTTACAATATGATCTTCAGCAAAAGATCAGCGAAACAGAAAACAAAATCAATTTTCTGTTAGGTAGATATCCACAGCCTATTGTAAGAAGTTCGGCTAATATTGCGGATATGTTACCTTCGGAGGTGCATACAGGCATTCCATCTCAACTTTTAGCCAATCGTCCGGATATTAAAGCGGCTGAATTAGAATTAGCGGCGGCAAAACTGGATGTTAAAGCAGCAAGAGCAGAGTTTTACCCTTCCTTGGGCATCTCTGCTTCAATTGGCTTACAAGCATTCAGCCCGAATTACTTTTTTAAATTTCCGGAATCGGTGCTCTATTCATTAGCAGGAGACCTGATTCAACCGCTGATCAATAGAAATACGATAAAGGCTGAATATGCCACAGCCAATGCTAAGCAAACACAAGCTGTTTATAACTATGAGCGCACCGTTTTAAACGCTTATGTTGAAGTGGCCAATCAAATGTCAAACATTAACAACTTGCAAAAAAGTTACGACTTGAAATCAAAGCAAGTTACTGAGCTTAATAACTCAATAACTATTTCGAATGACCTTTTCCGGTCTGCAAGAGCTGATTATTTGGAAGTATTAATGACCCAACGAGATGCTTTGCAAGCCAAATTGGAGCTGACAGAAACCAAAAAACAGCAACTGAATGCTGTGGTAAATATTTACCAAGCTTTAGGCGGCGGATGGGACTGATTTAAAGAACAAGATTGAAAATCGGTATTCATTAACAAAGCGTTGTAAATGCAAAATTTACAACGCTTTTGTTTTTACATCTAAATTTGATGACGGAAACTATGAAAAAAAGATGGCTTTCTGCTTTATTGTAACTTAGAAGAGAACAAATCATTAAAACAAACAACATCTATTGGATTATTTAAAAAATCCTTAAAATTGCCCGACAAATTTGATTTTTTTAACCAATAGGCTATGTTCCCGATGAAAACCGTTTTGGCAAATTAAATTATTACACGAAGTTCTTTTTTATGCCTTTTAATAAACAAACAAAATACACTGAGTTATTCATTTAACATATAGAATACTACGACTATTATCACTCTTTAACTTTGCAGTTTTTATTTAAAGCCAAACAAGTAACCAATTTTAACATTTATCCATGATAAGAAGTATTAAGAAACTTATTTTTTGTTTCCTTTTCATTTTTTTAAGCTTTGCTGAAAATGCTTTCAGCATTGAAGTATATGTTTCACCAACCGGCAAAGACAGTAATAAGGGTAATAAAGAGAGCCCTTTACTTACACTCACTGGCGCAAGGGATAAAATAAGGCAGTTGCGAAAGCAAAGAACGATCAATGAACCCGTGTATGTTATTGTTGAAAACGGGATTTACTATATGTCAAAACCGCTTGAGCTGAGTAGTGAAGATAGCGGCACTCCACAATCACCGGTAATATTTATAGCTGCTAAGGGAGCCGCTCCGGTTTTCTATGGTGGCATTGAATTGAAGGGTTTTAAAATGCTCAATGATCAACTTTGGAAAGCAGATATTCCGCAGACAGTACTATTCGGATGGTATTTCGAGCAGCTTTTTGTAAATGATAAAAGAGCTCAAAGAGCCAAAAGTCCAGATAATGGTTTTTATTATATTAAAAACACAAGTGAAAAAATACTGGAGAAGAAAGATGAGAAAAACACTGGTTTTGCCATTCAGGAGATTAGCATCGACAGTACTGATGCAATGGCGATAAAATCGATCGACCAAACCGAATGCAGCGATGTAGTCTTAAATTTTTATCACAAATGGGATTATACGAGAAAACCTCTTCATTACTTTAATTCTGATAGTCTAAAACTGTATACCGAAGGAAAGGCGATGAAACCGTGGAACAAAATTGAAAAAAACAGTCTTTATTCAGTCGAAAACTATCGTAAGGCTTTAACTATGCCTGGAGAATGGTTTTTATCACGAAAGGGAGAGTTACTGTATATTCCATTACCAGGAGAAACTATTGAGAATACCCGCTTTACCGCTCCGACAAACGATCAGTTTATTGTTATAAATGGCGATGAGGGTAAGAAAATTGAAAACATTCGTTTTGAAAATCTTAGCTTCAAGCTTACCCGCTATCAAACGGGCGTAAACGGCAAGGATCCCGTACAAGCTGCTGCCGATGTTGAGGGAGCAGTAATGGTTGATTTTGCAAACAATATCTCGTTTATTAATTGTCAAATAGTGCAGACTGCCAATTATGCAATCTGGTTCAGAAAAGCATGTTCTAACTGTACTATTCAACATTGCCTTATGCAGGATTTGGGTGCCGGAGGGATTAAAATCGGAGAAGTACTTGCACAGAAAAAGAAGCAAGATATTTATAGCGACAGCCTAAAATATGATCCTATCGATTCAATTAACTTTAATCGTTACCTTACTCATCATATAAAAGTAGACAACAACATCATTACTGGTGGTGGTAAAATATTCCCGGCTGCAGTAGGAATATGCATTTTTAATGGGGCAGATAACACTTTAACCCATAACGAAATCTCAGACCTTTATTATTCAGGTATTTCTGTTGGTTGGGTTTGGGGATATTCATACAGTGCTTCTAAACGCAATACCATTGCATTCAACCATATTCATCATCTTGGATGGGGTGTATTAAGTGATATGGGAGGTATTTATACGCTCGGTCCTTCAGAAGGAACAATCGTAAGCAACAATACGCTTCATGACATTTCAGCACATAGTTATGGCGGTTGGGGATTATATACAGATGAAGGATCAACCGGGATATTGATGGAAAACAATTTGGTATATAATTGCAAAAGTCAAGGTTTTCATCAGCATTTTGGCAGAAACAACATTATTCGCAACAATATCTTTGCCTTTAATGAAAAGGCCCAACTGGCTGCTACACGAGTGGAAAAACACCTATCGTTTAACTTCACCAATAATATTATTTATTACTCGAATGGAAATTTGACCTCGAATAATTGGTCTAAAGTTAATATTGTATCTGATAATAATTGCTATTGGGAAACCAGCTCCGGAAATATTGCTTTCGATAAATATAGTTTTAAGGATTGGCAAAATCTTGGAAAAGATCAACACTCAGTTATAGAAAACCCTATGTTTATTGCGGCGGAATCATACAATTTTGGATTCAAAAATCTTAATCTCTGCAATAAAATAGGATTCAAACCATTTAACTATTCTTTGGCTGGAGTTTATGGTTCTAATGATTGGAAGAAGAAAGCAGAAATGAAAAACGAACGAATTAAACAATTTTCACCGGAGTTTTTTCCAAAACAGTCCAATAAACTATAAGCATTTAAGTAGGAGAAATGGATTAGTTGGTTCAAAAACCACAAAAAGCCCCAATAATTTGAGGCTTTTTGTGGTTTTATAAAAGACATTTCGATGTTCGTTTTTACAGCGCTAATAGCCGACAGTTCAATTCTGTTCACCATAAAACAATCATTCCAAAAATTTAACCGAAAGCTTTTAATGCAAAATCTGCCAAACCAGTTCCTTCATCAGTTCGCTGTCATCTGTATTGCCGGTACTTCCTACCCCTTTTGATTTCAAATCGGCTTGACGTAATAAACTGATAATGTGAACAACTTTATTGAGAGGATAATTCCTTGCAGCTTCTTCATAATCTCCTACAAAAAACGGATTCACACCCAATGCTGACGCTACAGCAGGCTTAGAGCGATCTTTCAGAAAATGATAGGTAAAAATTTTAATAAAATATCCGGCTAAGGTAGCAAGTACAACAACCGCAGGGTTTTCTTTTTTATTGGCTGCAAAATAATTGATAATCCGGTTGGCCTTTAACACATCCCGTTTACCTAAGGCATTTTGTAATTCAAAAACATTGTATTCTTTACTAATACCAATATTGGCTTCAATTTCCTTTGCGCCGATTGATCCTCCCTTAGGGATATTAATCAGAAGCTTATCGAGTTCATTTGCAATTTTGGAAAGATCGGTGCCTAAGTACTCCGTTAACAAAGCAACAGCTTTGGGATCAATTTTGGCCCCTTTTTCTGCAATATATTCATTAATCCACGCTGGAACCTGATTATCGTATAATTTTTTTGATTCAAATAGAACTCCAACCTTATCAATGTTTTTGAACAGCTTCAACCGACCGTCTATTTTTCCGTGTTTATAGCAAAACACCAAAATAGTTGAGCGCAAAGGATTATCAACATACGCCGCAAAGGGGTCACCATCTTTATCGGCCTTACCAAACTTAATATTCTGTGCTTCCTTTACCATTACCACTTGAACATCCGACATCATTGGATAACGTTTGGCATTGTTCATAATGGTGATCATGTCAGTATCTTTACCATATAGAACGGTTTGGTTAAAACCTTTTTCAGCATCACTGAGTATATTGTTCTCAATATAGTTGCCTATCAAATCGATATAATAATCTTCCTCTCCGTGTAAAAAATAAATAGGACGATATTTCTTGGATTTTAGTTCTTTTAATAACTCAGCTGCGGTCATGCCGTAAAAATAGAAAGTTTCAAAGATTGTTGAAGCTTATTCAAAAAATTACCTTTGTGCAATGAGTCAATTACCGGCACTGAACCTTCCACCCTATCCTTTCCAGCTTAAAGAAGTAGCAGGCAAACTGTTTATTTTTGATGAACTGAGAAAAAAGCACTTAGTATTAACTCCTGAAGAATGGGTTCGTCAGCATTTTGTACAGTATTTAATCAATGAAAAAAACTACCCAAAAGGATTGATTAATATTGAAGGAGGATTAAAAGTAAATGAGCTCCAAAAGCGTTCAGATATTTTGGTTTACAATAATGAAGGAATCAAAACTTTATTGGTAGAATGTAAAGCCAACTCTGTAAAACTCTCCCAAAAAGCATTCGATCAACTTGCTCGATATAATAGCACCTATAAAGCTTCCATTATAGTGCTTACCAATGGTTTACAACATTTCTGTTGCGAAATTGATCATGAATTGAAATCGTATACGTTTTTAAATGAAGTACCCGAATATTCCAGAATAAAAAGGTGTTAAAATCAAACGCTTAAAACTTTTCCTTCTTCATCTATTCTTCATTTTCGTTTTAGAAATTAGTACTATCAAAAACAAAACGATATGAAAAAGTTATTAATGATTGCTGCAGTTATTGGACTAGGTACCACATTAAGCTTTGCTCAAACTGTACCTCCTGCAACGCCTGCTAAAAAACCAGCAAATACAGCCACTACTACTGATGCTAAATCAAAAAAAGCAGCTACAGAAAAAGCAACCACAGCTAAGCAGCAAACTGCTCAAACAAGTAATACTGTAACTTCAGCAAAAGCAGACGCACCAAAAGCTACAACGGAAAAAAAGAAAACAGAGTCAACGGCGAAAGCAGCTACCCATACTCAAGAAAAAGCTAGTGCAGCTCCGGTGAAAAAAGATGGTACTCCTGATATGCGCTACAAAGCAAATCAGACAAAAGCTGCCGGACCTACTAAAAAAGATGGAACTCCTGATATGCGTTACAAAGCAAACAATAAAGACGCTGGTAAAAAGAACAATTAAACAAGACTTTTATTTTGGTTAGGTTGAAGTCGAAAGGTCGCTATCGAAAGATAGTGGCCTTTGTTATCATTTTACACCCCCTATTAACGAAAAAGAGTTCTTGCCAACGGAACTTTCTTTAGAACTTCCTTGTCAGCTTATAACTTATTTTGGATTTAGAATAAATTATTTGACGATTCCTATCCAACATAATCAAGCGCCTAGGATCTCTGCTTAATTTTACAAAATACCGCTCATGCCCCGGTTGGTTATAATTAAGTACATACAGTGCAGCATCAATATCTTTTCCATAACCAAACTCAATCGTATACTTTCCGGTTGAAATAATGGGTTTATTATCATTTCGGCCTATATAGACAACTTCCATTTCATAAGCATTGGTTGTATCAACATAAAATGTAATCTTAGTTTTGATTCCTTCGCAATCAGCGCATGGCAGTATTCCCTCATAAACTTCTGTCTGAATTTTCCTTTCAAGGGAATCAACTTTCGGTACTACATCAATGATTTCACTACCCTCAGATTTTTCAGCAGCTATTTCTTTCTTTTGATTTAATTGACAACTAACTAACAAAGCAAAAGCAGAGATCAGAATTAATAATTTCATAAGAGAATGAATATCCATGAATTTACATAAAAAAACCGCGTAAGAAAAATTCGCTAACAAGCATTAAGAAGGACCTTTAAATAGATTCCATAAAAAAGCCCTTAAAGCATAATGATCTTTAAGGGCTTAAAACTATTTCTAAAAAGATTAAACTAAAGTTGCAAGGCTATCTTCTAATGCTTTTATTTTTGACTCAGCATCAGCCTTTTTATTACGTTCATTCTGAATAATTTCAGGTTTTGCATTCGAAACAAAACGTTCATTACTCAATTTTGCATCAACAGATTTTAAAAACCCTTTCAAATAATCCAGTTCTTTGGTAATACGTTCACGTTCAGCATCAACATCAATATTTGAACCCAAATCGACAAAGAACTCATCCGTTCCAACCATAAAACCTACACCGGTCGTTTTATCATTTACAAAAGCGATTTCAGGTGTATTAGCCAACTTTGAAATCAAATTAGTGTAAGCTTGATAATGAATATCAGCATTTGATTTTATAGCTAAAGGCAGTGCTTCTTTCGGGCTAATTTGTTTCGAATTACGAATGTTGCGTACATTAGAAATTATACTCAACACAGCATCCATTTCCTTTAAGCATTTTGCATCAAAAGGAACCGATTTTGGAAAAGGAGCAACGATTATACAATCTTTCTCGGTTCTTTCGGTGAGTTCATGCCATAACTCTTCGGTTAAGAATGGCATAAATGGATGCAATAACTTCAACAAACGTTCAAAAATAGTAATAGTCGCTTCGTAAGTCTGCCTGTCGATTGGCTCCCCGAATGTTGGCTTGATCATTTCCAAATACCAGGCACAGAAGTCATCCCAAACCAATTTATACGTACTCATCAAAGCATCACTCAAACGTAAACCGTTATAATGTTCTTCGATCTCAGTTAAAGCAGCGTTGAATTTATTTTCGAACCAAGCAATGGCTATTTCATTCGTATCATTGCCTCCCGCTTTCACCTCCCAGCCTTGAATCAGGCGGAATGCATTCCAGATTTTATTAGCAAAGTTTCTTCCTTGTTCACAATATCCTTCATCAAACATAAGGTCGTTACCCGCAGGCGAACTGAAAAGCATACCCACACGTACACCATCTGCACCGTATTGCTCAATCAAATCCAAAGGATCAGGTGAGTTACCCAATGATTTCGACATTTTACGGCCGATTTTATCACGCACAATACCTGTTAAGTAAACATTTTTAAACGGAATTTCTCCGCGGAATTCTTTACCGGCCATGATCATACGTGCAACCCAGAAGAAAAGAATCTCAGGTGCCGTTACTAAATCATTGGTCGGGTAATAGTAGTTCAAATCAGCGTTTACCTCACTTTGGGTATTACCAAAAACTGTAGGATCAAATACTGAAATTGGCCATAACCATGAGGAGAACCAGGTATCAACCACGTCCTCATCCTGATTTAAATCATTAATGGTAAGTTGCTGATTGCCGCTTTGTGCTTTTGCCTGCACAAGTGCTTCTTCAGCAGTTTTAGCTACAACAAAATCACCGCTAGGAGTGTACCAAGCCGGAATACGTTGGCCCCACCATAACTGACGAGAAATACACCAATCTTTAACATTCTCCATCCAGTGGCGATACGTATTCATGAACTTATCAGGAACCAATCGAACTTCCCCGTTTAACACTACGTCAAGCGCAGGTTTACTCAATTCACTCATTTTGCAGAACCACTGTAATGAAAGCTTAGGCTCAATTACCGCATCAGTCCGCTCCGAGAAACCAACCTGACTTTTATAATCTTCAACCTTATCTAACTGACCAGCTTCTTCTAAAAGCTTGGCTATTTTTTTACGGGCAATGAAACGATCTTCTCCAATTAAGACTTCTGCCTTTTCGTTTAAAGTTCCGTCGTCATTCAGAATATCAATAACCGGAAGCTTATGTTTTACCCCAAGTTCATAATCGTTCAAATCATGAGCCGGTGTTACTTTTAAGCAACCTGTTCCAAATTCCATGGTTACGTATTCGTCCATAATAATCGGAATCTCACGATTGATCAATGGTACAATTACCTTTTTTCCATGAAGATGCAAGAAGCGTTCATCATCCGGGTGAATACATACTGCAGTATCGGCCATAATGGTTTCAGGGCGCGTAGTAGCAATCATTACATAATCATCTTCTCCCGAAACCTTATACTTGATATAATATAATTTCTGATTAACTTCTTTACGAATTACTTCTTCGTCAGAAACAGCCGTTTTTCCTTGTGGATCCCAGTTTACCATACGAACGCCGCGGTAAACCCATCCTTTTTTATACAGATGAACAAAGGTGTCAATTACGGCTTCTGAAAGTGCCGGATCCATAGTAAATCGAGTACGATCCCAGTCGCATGAAGCACCTAATTTCTTTAATTGTTCCAGAATAATCCCGCCGTACTTTTCTTTCCATTCCCAAGCATATTTCAAAAATTCCTCACGACTTAAATCCCGTTTTGCAATGCCTTTTTCTTTAAGCATGGCAACTACTTTTGCTTCGGTAGCAATTGAAGCATGGTCGGTTCCTGGTACCCAACAGGCATTTTTGCCTTGCATACGCGCACGACGGACCAGTACATCCTGAATAGTATTGTTCAACATGTGACCCATGTGTAAAACTCCGGTAACATTTGGCGGTGGAATTACCACTGTATAAGGTTCACGTTCATCAGGTACTGATCTGAAAAATTTCTGCTCCAGCCAGTAGCTGTACCATTTGTCTTCTGTTTCGCGAGGATTGTACGTTTTTGATATCATAATATGATTTTACCGATGCTTCTAAAACGACAACACCGATTTTTTAAAAAGCCAATAATTGGTCGCAAAAATAGGGAAAATTGACCTTAAGCTCGAATCTTCCGGCTGAAATAATGTAGTTTTACAAACTATTAGAGAAGATGAGCAAATTTAGTCCTGTACAATTATTACCTACCGCCGACGGTAGCAACACCCTTTACCACCAAGTGTATAAACAAACCTATCACTCCGTAAATGGTGCTCATCAGGAAGCAAAACACGTTTTCCTAGATACCGGATTAAAACATTTACTATCAATTGATTCCAAAACAGAGGTTTCAATCATTGAAATTGGGTTTGGCACAGGCTTGAACTTCTTGGTTACCGCTGAGTTTTGTATACAGGAAGAAATTAAGCTCAATTATAAGGGTATAGAAGCTTTTCCTGTTCCTTCAAAAATAATTGCAGAAAGTGGCTATGAGGAGTGCTTAAAAAACAAAAATCTCTGGAAAAGCTATATCGATAATTATGATCAATTGATTAAAGGCGATACCAGCATTCAAATAAATCCTTTGATTTCCCTTTCCATGGAGAGAAAACCAGTATTAGAGACACCATCTTCTCCACTATTTGACATTATTTATTACGACGCCTTTGCTCCCACCACTCAACCTGAAATGTGGAATACAGAAACCATTTCACACGTAGTAAAATTCTTAAAACCCGGAGGCATGTTTGTAACCTATAGCATTACAGGAAATTTAAAAAGAATTTTAGTTACACTCGGATTCACTATCGAAAAACCCAAAGGCGCTGCAGGGAAACGAGAAATGTTAAGAGCAATTTTGAAGGCTAATGAGATTTAAACCTATCTAGTTTCATCACCCCTTCATTGATTGCAAAATACAAACAGATCAATATTTAATTTTGCTAAAATCACATACTTTTAATATTTTTTTTGAATTAATTTCAATAAATGTAAATTAGTGATATTATGTCACGGCATTTAAAGAACTATTAATTATGGAAAACATACAATTCGAAGAAAATCACCACACCTTAGCCCCAAACTTAATTATCGAACTTGATTTAGTATTTATGAACGGCAAGTACTACCCTCGCGGAAAAGGCATTGAAAATCAAAATTCAGGTGGTCGCATTCGCATTGCAAATCCTGAAGAGTAGTCTTCAACATTTAGCTATCGTTCAATATTGCCGGGCACTATCATTGAATACTTTTATGAAATGAATGGCAGAATAGTTTAGTTTTGTAATTAATATTCATTCATCTCTCATTCATTTTTTATGCTCGACAATCGTAAAGAATCTGCAAATCTGCCCCAAGAAGCTTTCCAACGTTTATTAACCATTATGGATGATCTGCGTGCAAATTGCCCGTGGGACATGAAACAAACAATGGAAACCTTACGCCATTTGACCATAGAAGAAACTTACGAACTTTCTGATTCCATTCTGGAGAAGGATATGCAAGAAATCAAAAAAGAAATCGGCGATATCATGCTTCATCTTGTTTTCTATTCAAAAATCGCTTCAGAAACGAATGATTTTGATATTACCGATGTATTAAACGGCATTTGTGATAAGTTGATCAACCGTCACCCTCACATTTATGGTGATGTTATTGTTCATAATGAAGAAGAGGTGAAGCGCAATTGGGAACAACTCAAATTAAAAGAGGGAAATAAATCCGTTTTGGAAGGAGTTCCTGTTTCATTGCCTGCCTTAGTCAAGGCATCCCGCATACAAGAAAAAGCACGTGGGGTTGGATTTGATTGGGAAGAAAAACAACAGGTTTGGGAAAAGGTAGAAGAAGAAATGGCTGAATTTCGCCAGGAATTCAATGAAGACAAACCGATTGATAAAGAAAAAGCAGAAGGTGAATTCGGGGATTTACTGTTTTCATTAATTAATTACGGCCGTTTTTTGGATATCAATGCTGAAGATGCGCTGGAAAAAACCAATAAAAAATTCATCAAACGTTTTCAATACCTGGAGCAAAAGTCTAAAGAAATAGGCAAGAACTTGAAAGATATGACATTGGCTGAAATGGATATTTTCTGGAATGAAGCAAAATCCTTATAACATTTTTTATTTAACCATTAAAAGCCCCTACTTTCGCCCATCTACTTACAAATTGACAGTTATCCCAAATGGAATTGATATTTAATGGATATTCTATAGTTTTATTAATATCAGGCTTATTCACTTTATTTATCGCTCGCTTAATTTTTAAAAAATTAGGCAGTGTGGTAAGATGGTTTTCGCTACTCATGCTTCTTATTGCAATATGGGCAATTACATATAGCTTTGAACTAAGTTGCCGCACTCTGCCTGATATGCTCTTTTGGATAAACTTTGAGTACATTGGAATTGCCTTGCTACCTGCAACCTGGATTATTTTTATCATTCATTTTATAGGAAAAGAGAATTGGTTAAATAAGACCATCATAGCGCTTATTTATTTAATTCCGATTATAACAATAGGCATGGTTTGGACCAACTCTTTGCATCACCTACATTATACCTTAGTTGGCATTGATACTATGCATGATTTTCCGCTCCTGAGCATTGAGTTTGGCATTTGGTATCGAATTTTTACAGTTTACTTTTATATCTTGCTTGCTTTGGGCGGTTATTTATTGATTCGTACGTTTAAACAGGCGGATACAATTTATAAGAAGCAAAACAGCAGTATTTTATTAGGAGCGCTTATTCCCTGGATGTTTAATTTATTTTATATGTTAGGCATTCGTCCGTTAGAACATATTGACTTAACTCCTTTTGCTTTTATTATTACGGGACTATTGATCAGCCTAGGTCTGATGCAATATCGATTATTCGATTTAATTCCGATTGGCAGAGAAAAAGTTATCAATTCCATGCATGATGGGTTCCTAATACTTGACCACCAAGACCGTGTGATAGATTATAACAAAAACATCCTTCACTTTTTATCGCATTCTGCATCATCTACCATCATCGGTATTACACTAGCTGAGCTTTTTAAAACACAAAACCAATTACTGGAAACTGTTCAGAAACGTATCAACGGTAATGTGGAAATTCAGATAAGAACCAATAGCCGAACTTCTTATTTTGATATTGCGGTTACCTCATTATTTAAAAAAAATACCATTTATAGTGGAGTAGTTTTAATTTTCAGAGACATTACCGAGCTAAAAAATGATGCTATTCAATTAAAGAACCAATCAGAACAGCTTTCCGACCTAAATCAATTGAAAGACCGTATTTTCACCATTATTTCTCACGATTTACGAACGCCATTTAATCAGCTCCACACTGCTTTAAATATGACGTTAAAAGGGATGCTAAGCAAACAGGAATTGAGCGTACTTTTGCCCGAGCTAGCTGAATGCGTAAAACAAACTTCCGGTATTTTAGACAATCTATTATCTTGGTCTAAAACCCAAATGAACGGAGAGTTAACCGAGGCTAGGACACTAAACCTTCTTGTTCTTGCTAAAACAGAGATGGAACTCCTTTTACCAGGAGCCAAAGAAAAAAACATTGCATTTAAGTGTAAAATCGAGCCGAGTATATATGTTTTCGCCGACAAAGAAATGATCAAACTCATTTTTCGCAACCTGATCAACAATGCAATAAAGTTTAGTAACCAAGGCGATACTATTACCATTTATGCGACTCCTAAAGACAATTTTGTAGAAATCTGCATTGAAGACTCGGGAACCGGAATGCGCCCTGAAACCTTAAGCAACCTTTTTAGTGCCAAAACCTTTTCCACTCCAGGAACGCACAATGAACAAGGAACCGGACTTGGATTATTATTCTGCAAAGATTTTGTGGAAAAGAATAATGGCAAAATTTGGGCGGATAGCAGCAGGTTACAAGGTAGCCGCTTTTATTTTACACTTCCAGAAGCTAGTATGTTGTCAATTAAGCATGATTCACAAGTTCATGCCTAAACTATTTTAATAAAATAGATGTTAAAGTTCTTGTGACAATTACAGAACGGCTTCAGGAGGAAGAATAAATCCTATTGAAGCAGTCGAATTATGCAGCGAGAATCTGTAACTGATCTAAAAATATTGGCAGTTTAAAATTCTTCTTCGCACAATCTTTCAGTTTCCTTTAGGAAGCTTTGGAAGGTAAAGTGCTATCTTTGCAACAGCGTATTAAAACTTTCCCTCCTACGCCTCATATACTTATACTTACCAGCATGATAGAAATCGGAAAAGAAAACGAACTCACATTTATAAATAAGACCAATGCAGGACTTTATCTAAGCGATGGAATAGACGAAGTGCTATTACCTTATATTCATGTTCCTGATGGTTTGCAAGTAGGCGATAGCTTAAGTGTTTTTGTATACCTGGATAATGAAAACAAGCCAATTGCTACAACTCAAAAACCTTTAGCTTATGTTGGTCAGTTCGCATATTTAACGGTTATTGATGCAAATGAGCATGGGGCATTCTTGGATCTGGGAATTGCCAAAGATATTTTTGTACCCTACATGGAGCAAAGAGTGCCAATGGAAATTGATGAACAATATATTGTTTATCTATATTTAGATGAGCTTAGCGGTAGAATTGTAGCATCTTCCAAAATTGGAGGTTTTCTTCAAGTTTCTGATTTTGACGTTAATCAAGGCGATGAAGTACAATTATTAATAACCGAAGAAACTGATCTTGGTTACAATGCCATTATCAATAACAAGTACATAGGCTTATTATATCACAATGAACTGTTTGAACCTTTGCAACCTGGTGACGTAAAAAAAGGATTTATCAAACAAATCAGAGAGGATAATAAAATTGATTTAAGCCTTCAGCGTATTGGATTTAGTCATATCTTAGATTTGAAGACCATTCTTTTAGAAAAACTCGAAAAGAATCAGGGTAAACTTAATCTGGGGGATAAAAGTTCGCCTGATGAAATATACAAACAACTTAAAATCAGCAAGAAGGCCTTTAAAAAATCAATCGGCGGTTTGTATAAAGAGCGTCTGATTGAAATTGACGATGAAGAAATTAGATTAATTCCTAAATCTGAATAATTAAAGTGTTGACCTACTGAGCAGAAGCAAGGGTTCCTGACTCTGTAGGTCAACTACCGTTTATTGATATAGATATATAAATCTTCCACTTTTTTACGCGCCCAAGGTGTTCGTCTCAAAAACGTTAAGCTCGATTTGATACTGGGATTATTATTAAAGCAATCGATATTTATTTTGTGGCCTAATTCCTCCCAGCCATAGTATTCAACCAAATGAGTCACAATCATTTCAAGGGTTTTTCCATGCAATGGATTATTCGCTTGCTCTGCCATACTTAGTATTTTTAAATCTGTGTAAATTGTTTGGGATAAAGTTCGACAATACACTTCTCCTTTTGAAAAGAACTAAAACTACTTAAAGCGAATTGCTTTTATAGGAGTAATGCGGGCCACCAACATTGATGGCACTATCAACATTAGCAAACACACAATTAAAGTCCCGATGTTAAGCAATAAGATGGTAAAAAAAGAAATCTCGATCGGGACAAATTTCATGTAATAGGATTGCTGATCAAGTGTAATGATTTTGAATTTATCTTGAAGAAAGCAAAAACCTAAACCTAAGATATTTCCAATCACCATACCCCTAAGAATTAAATAGGTCCCGTTGTATAAAAATATTCTTCGAACACTAAGACTTGTTGCTCCCAGAGCTTTTAATATGCCAATCATATTTGTTCTTTCAAGAATCAATATGAGTAAGGCCGAAATCATATTGATACCAGCTACTATCAGCATCAGCACCAAAATTACTTCAGCGTTCATATCAAGTAACGATAACCAATCAAAAATAGCCGGATATCGTTCAGGAGCGGAGTAAGCCGTAAGATTATCTCCGATGTTATTAAATACAAAATTTGATATCGTATCGAGCTTATCATAACTTTTCAACGATAACTCATAGCCTCCTACTTCATTCGCATTCCAATTGTTCAAGCGTTGTATGGTTTTTATATCGCCAATTACAAACATTTTATCAAGTTCTTCAATTCCTAAATCAAAAATTCCGGCAATTCGAAACTTACGCATACGTAAGGGCTCTTGGATGAAATACATCAGCACCTGATCATTCAATTTCAACTTAAGCTTACCGGCCGTATATTTTGATATCAATACCTCATTAAGCGAACTATCAGAATTAAGCTTTAAAACATTGCCGGCAACCATTTTATTCCTAAAAAAACGCCAATCAAAATCAGTCCCTACTCCTTTTAATACAACCCCTTCTATATCACCATTAGCAGATATTATCCCTGTTTTAGTTGCAAACGCCTGAATATGCTTAATATCAGGATTGTTCTTTAATAAACGATAGGCCTGCGGTTTGAGCGTTACAGCGGTATTTTCCAGCGATGTATTCAAATCATATTTCACCACTTGTATAGCCCCGGAAAAACCAATGATTTTGTCACGTATCTCCGCTTTAAAACCAGTAACAATGGCGAAAGAGGTGATCATCACCGCCAATCCGAGAGCAATACCAGTAATGGCAATGGCGACAATCATTTTTGAAAAGCTGCGCTGAGCTCCTGAAGAAATTCGTTTGGCGATGAATAATTCGATGTTCAATATTAGGTATGTTTTATCCTGTAAAAATAGGAAGCAAGATGATATAGTTGCTAAAGATTTAAAAGATAATGTAAAACCCTCATAAAATGAAATTCAGCAACATGCATTAAAAGTACCTGACGGGTTTCTTGACGGTTAAAAAAAACAAATTATTTTCAGAAAAAAAATAGTTTAGTTTGTATGTATATTATTGGCTGAAGGTAGTTTAACTGACACTACGAATTAACTATTGACTAACAATGAACAAGCTCCTTATTAGCATAATTACCTTTTTCACTATTGGCATTCATATAAGTCGTGCGCAATTAACGATCCCTTTATCTAAAGGAATGCCTCCTGTAGTTGTAGGTGCTGCACAAACTAATGAATACCTGCCAAAGCTCAAAGGCAAAACTATAGCCATTGTGGTAAATCAAACTTCTATGATTGGCAACATACATTTGGTGGACAGCCTGCTGCATTTAGGAATAAACATCAAAACAGTGTTCGCTCCTGAACATGGATTTCGCGGCGATGCTGATGCCGGAGAAAAAGTGGATAATTCAGTGGATGCTAAAACCCATCTTCCTATAGTTTCTTTATATGGCAAACATTATAAACCTTACCCTGAAGATTTAAAAGGTGTGGATATAGTTATCTTTGACATACAGGATGTAGGAGTCCGGTTTTATACATACATCAGCACTTTACATTATTTAATGGAGGCTTGTGCTGAAAACAACGTAGATGTTATGGTATTTGACCGGCCTAATCCGAATGGATTTTATGTTGACGGACCCATTCTCGATCCTAAATTCAAATCATTTGTTGGAATGCACCCGGTTCCGATTGTTCATGGCCTGACCATTGGCGAATATGCTCAAATGATCAATGGTGAAAAATGGTTAAAGGATGGCATTCAATGCAAGCTGAGTGTAATTAGTATGAAAAACTGGGATCATTCTAAAACCTATATTTTACCCATTAAACCCTCGCCTAATTTACCTAACAACCAGGCTGTTTTATTATATCCTTCCATTTGCCTTTTTGAAGGAACAGAAATAAGTTTAGCACGCGGCACCAGCTTTCCATTTCAAGCGATAGGTGCTCCGGCACTGAAAGACCAACCGTTCAGTTTTACTCCTGTAAGCATTCAGGGAATGAGTAAAAACCCGCCTCATGAAAATCAGGAATGTCACGGTGTTGATCTTCGTAACTTTGATACTTACTTTTTCAAAAAACAACGCAAATTGAATTTAAAATGGCTCTTAAACATGTACAAAATATATCCTGATAAAGAAAAGTTCTTTCTTCCTACCTTATTCTTTGATAAACTGGCCGGCAGCGATCAGTTGCGCAAACAGCTTATTGCAGGAAAATCCGAGTCGGAAATACGAGCTAGTTGGGAACCGGGTTTGAGTAATTTCAAGAAGATGAGAACGCGCTATTTGCTATATCGTGATTACTAAGATCAGCTTTTAAACTAAAAAAGACTATTTGATCAAATGCGCTGTGGTAGCATTTAAATTTATCTTCTTGTGAAGTTAGTCTACTTACTTTCTTCTAAATTTGTCGCACATTTTTAACATGCAAACCTTAGTATGAAAATAATCTTCATGGGCACGCCTGATTTTGCGGTGGCTTCTCTTAATATACTTGTAGAAAATGGCTATGAAATAGCAGGCGTAATAACAGCACCCGATAAACCGGCTGGCCGGGGGCAGCAACTATCACAATCGGCAGTGAAGAAATATGCCGTTGAACATAACTTAAAGGTGCTTCAACCTGAAAAGTTAAAGAATCCGGAATTTCTCTCCGAGCTAAAAAGCTTAGATGCTGATTTATTCATCGTTGTTGCTTTTCGGATGTTACCGGAAGTAGTTTGGAACATGCCTGCATTGGGAACTTTTAACCTGCACGGCTCATTATTACCGCAGTATCGTGGCGCCGCTCCAATTAACTGGGCGGTGATCAATGGCGAAAAAGAAACCGGAGTTTCTACTTTTTTCCTTCAACATGACATTGACACCGGAAACATTATTTTCAATGCCAAAACAGAAATAAACGATGAGGATTCAGCAGGAAGCATACACGATCGTTTGATGCTAATTGGAGCTGATTTAGTACTTAAAACAGTGCAAGCGATCCAAAACAATGAAGTTCATGCAGTTCCTCAAGAGCAAGTTATCGCCAATTTGGGACTTAATGGCACTGATCTTCGCCATGCTCCAAAGATTTTCAAAGATGACTGTAAAATCAACTGGAACCAACCTACTGAAACAATCTTTAATCATATTCGAGGACTGAGTCCCTACCCTACCGCTTTTACTGAACTAAATGGATTGACTCTGAAATTATTCAAAACAGAAAAAGAAATTAATTCTCATACACAAAGCCCCGGTTCTTTTCTATCGGATGGAAAAAAATACCTGAAATTTGCCACCCAAAACGGATTTATTAATGTATTGGACCTCCAGTTACAGGGCAAGAAACGAATGAGTGTAGAAGAGTTTCTTAGAGGATATCGACTGTAGTAATAATAAGGTTTTAGGTTTTAGGTTTGAAACTTCAACCTAGATCCTAAAACCTTTAACCTAATTATTTGCTCCTTATATTCTGAATTGAAATTTGCTCCAAACCGTTTGGAGCGTCTTTGCATGTAACACGTTGCCCGGTTGTTTGATATTGAACATACACAACCATGTTATTAACCTGATATTTTGAATCAAGACTAACGGGAGAATAAGTGGCTCCATTGATATCAATAACATAACCACAGCCGTTATTGGGATCCGAACCCGTCGGGCTGGTAAATCGAATTACGCCTTGTGTGTATCCTGGAATATCATTGTTATTGTTGCATGAGAAAAAGAGCATTGCAAAACTTAGCAACAAAAGAAAAGATTTAATTTTTTTCATATCGATGGTCATCTTTAAGAGTGTGAGACTAATTATTACTTAAGATCGAAAATCAAGCCAATAAAAGCAAAAAAAGCATCCTCCTGATTTACTTTCAGATACCTTATTTTCTAGGAAATAAATTAAACCTTCCTCATTTTTTTTCTAAACAATTTGAGTAAAACCTTTCACAAAACAGTGCTTCAAGTTCCCGACACTTTTGCAGCTTATTTGATTAGGTTTGTGCTCATAATGTGATTAAAAATAGTATTCAGATTTGGGCAATAGGGTATATTTGGAATAGATAAATAGCTAATGGTTAGAAAAAGAATTAAACGTGGATTAAGAGTTTCAAGATACATCATTTACAAAGAAACCTTAGTTGATTACAGAGAACATATTTGGTCATTTATTGGCGCTTTTATCGGCATCGGCATAATTGCATTTATCCAAAGTCTTTCATTAGCTAAACTCGAAAATGTTTTTCTAATCGGTTCATTTGGCGCATCGAGCGTGTTAGTGTATGGTGCAATTCAAAGTCCGCTGGCTCAACCCCGTAATTTAATTGGCGGACATTTCGTTTCTGCATTGGTTGGGGTTACGGTGTGTCATATTCTGCCCGATATTATATGGTTAACGGCATCTACTGCTGTGGCCGTTTCGATTGTAGCCATGCAAATTACCAAAACCATGCACCCTCCGGGTGGCGCTACTGCATTGATTGCTGTTACCGGTTCAGAAAAAATTAAAGCTTTGGGTTATATATATGTTTTATCACCCGTTTTAACAGGCTGCTTAATTCTTCTGACGGTTGCTTTGATTTTCAACAACATGACTTCTCACAGAAAATACCCAACAAACAAGCGGTTCACCAATTCGCTTAAACGGATAATCACGAGAAGAAGAACAGTGCGCAGCCCAAACAGTATTAAATGAGCACCTAGTTTTTTTAAAAAAATGATCATACAACAGCTCACCATTTATACAGGTCGGCTTAAAGAACAGATAGAATTCTATCAACATCTTCTTGGTCTGTCTTTAATGGCTAAAACTGAAACTTCGGCTGAATTTAAAATTGGTCACACTATCCTAATGTTACTCGAAAACAGTTCGGCTACTCCTTATCATTTTGCAATCAATATACCGGCAAACAAAGATGAAGAGGCTTTAAAATGGTTAAAACAACGTGTAAAAATTTTGGCGGATAACGGTCATGATCTTATCGATTTTAAAAGTTGGAATGCTAAAGCCATGTATTTTTATGATTCGGATAAGAATATTGTAGAGTTAATAGCCAGAAAAAATTTAAAAACCGAAATGAATGAGCCCTTCAATCAAACTCATTTTTTAGGAATTAGCGAAATAGGGCTATCAGTTCAAAATATAGAAGAAACCTATTTGGCGATCAAAGCAATTAAAGAATTGAGCATTTATGACGGGAATTTTGACAAATTCTGTGCAGTTGGTGATGAACAGGGGTTATTTATTATTATTGATCAAAACAAAAAAGGCTGGTTCCCTACAAATGATTTTGCCAATACATCGAACTTCAAAATAAGTGGAGATATTAACCTGGAATTCCAGAACGGACAGATAAAACGTTATTAATGATTTTATTTATATATTTCGCAGATAAGATTATGGCAAAAAATAAAACCATCCAAACATTGAACAGTGTTCCCGACTTTATTAATACGGTTTCGAATGAAATAAAACGCAATGATTGCTTTCGACTATTGAAATTATAAAAAATCAAACTCAGCTTGAACCAAAAATGTGGGGTTCCAGCATTGTTGGCTTTGGAAATTATCATTATAAATACAACAGCGGACACGAAGGAGACGCTCCGCTGATCGGATTTTCACCCCGAAAAGATGCGTTAACTTTATACCTTTCTCCCATATTTGAAAAGAAAGTAGAATTATTGCAGCAATTGGGAAAGCATAAAACAGGCAAAGGCTGTATCTACCTAAAAAACCTTGAAGACATTAATATTGAGGTACTAAAAGAAATGATTACATCATCAGTAAACCACATTAAAAGTCATTATCAAGCCTAGCTAAAAAAGGTTTTAATTATTTTGCTCCATCAAAAATTACAACACAAACCTATTCAACATGGCTACCAGCATTTTTGAAAAATCATTGAAATAACGTTTTTCATGGTAACCTACCACCCATTGAATACCGCGAGTGGCATTGGTCATAAAAATTTCATCAGCATCGAACAGTGCTTCCGGTTTAATTTTCACTTCATGTATCTTTAAACTGGTATGCTGAGCCATCTTAAAAATCACATTACGCATTACACCAGCGACGCAGCCTTCCGTTAGAGCCGGAGTATAGAGTTCACCGTTCTTAACTAAAAACAAATTAGAGGAGGTTCCTTCCACCAAATAGCCTTCATCGTTCATTAAAAGGCACTCGTCCGCTTTGATTTCATTTTTATAGATCGCAGCTAATACGTAAAGAAGGCTATTACTGCTTTTTATCCAAGAAAGGGTACTGCAATTTTTCTTGACATCCTTGAAAACATCGATAATCAAACCCTTTCTGTTTAATTCATAAGGCCCCTCTTCCAGTTTATGCATCTCAATTAAAAAGCCGGCCTCGTTCGTTACAGGCGTATACAAACCTGCTCCTTCACGAAAAACAGATACACGGATACGAGCATGATCGAATATTTTATTGCTTTTAGCGAGTTGATGCACTTGCTCAATTACAAACTCAGCCGTAAACTGGTGATAATTACTCATTCGCAAAGTTTTCATCCCTGTCTGTAATCGTTCTGCATGCAAATCAAGAAACTTGAGCTCTCCGGAAGACATACGAACCGATTCGAATAAACCATCACCATAACGAAAGGCGCGGTTTGAAGAAGTTAATACGGGTTCCTGTTCAGGTATAATTTGTCCGTTAAAATTTATAAAATGATTGTGCATTATTCGTTAAATGGTGAAGAATCGAGAACTAATTAGTACTTTTTTTATTTTTTTGGTCAGTTTGACCGGAGTCGAAACCATTAACACTTCGACAAAGCTCAGCCTGACACTGAACTCCCTATTCAATTTCATGTTTTAAATAATGTCTCCATTTATCCAAAGCACGTTGAAAATCATCAGGAAGATCTTTTTCGAAATGAATAAATTCACGATTTGTAGGATGTATAAATCCTAAGCTTTTAGCGTGCAGGGCTTGACGAGGCAGCAGTTCAAAGCAATTATCAACGAACTGTTTGTATTTATTAAATACAGTTCCCTTCAAAATTTTATCTCCCCCATACGTTGCATCGTTAAACAGCGGATGGCCAATATGTTGCATATGCGCCCGAATTTGATGCGTTCTGCCCGTTTCTAGCTCACACTCAATTAAGGTTACATAACCTAAGCGTTCCAATACTTTATAATGGGTAACCGACCATTTTCCACGTTCTTCAGAATCAAAAACATCCTGTACACGACGATCTTTTAAGCTGCGTCCGATGTAACCGGTTACAGTTCCATCTTCTGTAAGATCACCCCAAACTAGAGCAACATATTTACGAGCTATTGTATGATCAAAAAACTGACGAGCCAACCAACTCATTGAGCGTTCATTCTTTGAAATAACCAATAGCCCCGAAGTATCCTTGTCAATTCGGTGCACCAAACCCGGTCGGCCATCGTTTCCAGGCATAGTTGGCAGCTGCTGGAAATGATACACCAATGCATTTACTAAAGTGCCTGTATAATTATTGAATCCTGGATGAACAACCATTCCCGGAGCTTTATTCACGATCAACACATCATCGTCTTCAAAAACAATATCTAACGGAATATTTTCAGGATAAACTTCAGTATCACGAGGAGGGTGCGGCAATACGATGGAAATTACATCCAAAGGCTTAACTTTATAACTGGCCTTGATGGTTTTCTCATTCACCAACACATTATCCGCTTCAATAGCATTCTGAATACGGTTACGCGTAGCATTTTGCATGCGCTGCATCAGAAACCTATCGATTCGTAAGGGCGATTGACCTTTATCAACCACTATTCGAAAATGCTCAAACAAATCGCCTGTACCCTCTGGCTCATTAAATTCTTCTTCGTTATTATCTTCGTATGCTAACATCGGCGCAAAGATAACCGTATACAAGGTAATGAAGAAGAATGATTTGCTTTAACCTTGAAATGTTAATAATTTACTAACCATCATATTATTCAACCTCTTTATATTCGCAAAAAAACAGTCTTATGAAAAAAAATTACACTAAAATTCTCTTTTCCTTATTAATCGTATGCGGCAGTTTCGGAGTATCGCAAGCTCAACAAGAAATTGTAAATATTGTTAAGGCTCAAGATGATGCATCAAAACTAGCGCAAGCATACCTTAGTCCTTTTTTTAAAGGTTTCGGTATTGGTTTAAACAACGGTTGGTTTCAAACGGCCAAAACCCATGGCTTATTTCGTTTTGACATTACTGTTAACCCAAGCTTTGGTTATGTACCAAGCAATGATCGCGCATTCGATGTAAATAAACTAGGCTTAACGTTTAACAACATTAAACTGGCCGATAATACCAAATCTATCTCCCCTACTTTTGCCGGAAATAGCGAAGATGGCCCTAAAATGTTTATCACGGATGATAATGGCAAGGAACTTCAAAGCTTTAATCTTCCGCAAGGAATAGGTTTTCATTATGTGCCCACTCCAATGGCTCAGGTAACCGTGGGGTTGATTAAAGGAACGGATGTTTCCCTAAGATTGATTCCCAAAGTAAATTTAGGTTCAGATGCAGGAACCGTTGATATGTTTGGCTTGGCCCTAAAACATAACATTAAACAGTGGATACCAGGTATTAAAATGCTCCCTTTTGACATGAGTGTAATGGCCGGATTCACTAATTTAAACTACAGTCTTCCATTTAATTTAACGCCTGATGCAGGTAGCCAACCGAAATCAGAAGCCTTTGATGCTGCTACTGCTAACCAACATTTACAAGTTAAAATGCATGGTTTTACAGCCAATGCCCTTATTTCGAAGAAAATTTCAGTACTAACGGTTTATGGAGGGCTTGGTTATGAAAGTACCAAATCAGACGTAGGCTTGTATGGCAAATACCCTGTTACCACTTCAGCTACCTTTGTGGGCCCTGTTCCAACGCAAGCGTATTACGAAATCGTAAATAATCCGGTTGTATTTAGCAATCACGATATTGACGGAGTAAAAGCAACTGCCGGTTTCCGATTAAAACTAGCATTCTTTACTTTGCATGCAGATGGAACCTTATCGAAATATCCAACAGTTAATACAGGTATCGGATTTAACTTTGATTGGAAATAGTCATTAAATAATTTTCTTTTCAGAAAGCCTTTCCATTGGAAGAGGCTTTCTTATTTTTATCCATGCTTTATTTTCCAATTCATAGCCCGGTTGAAGAAATTAAACATGAACTTTTTGAGAAAAAAAAAGTGCATGTTTTCATTAAACGCGATGATTTAATTCATCCTTTTATTTCGGGTAACAAATGGAGAAAACTTAAATACATCCTAGCTGATGCGCGTAGTCTCGATAAAAATCACATTGTAACCTTTGGTGGGGCTTTTTCTAACCATTTGCTTGCCACGGCCTGCGCCGGAGCCAAATTTGGCTTTAAAACCACCGGAATTGTGAGAGGAGAAAAACACGACAGGCTGAACAACACGCTGTTTCTTTGTGAACAATTCGGCATGGACTTACAGTACGTTGATCGCGAGGAATACAGGAGGAAAGAAGAAATTTTTGAAGCGATTTTCGGCAATGATGATCAGGCCTATTTTATTCCTGAAGGTGGTTCTTCAACACTTGCCATGCCCGGTTGCGGAGAATTAGTTGAAGAATTAGGAGAGACATTCGACCATATCTTTCTTGCCTGCGGCACCGGAGCCACCATGGCCGGCATTACTCAATCCGTTCATACTAAAAAATTAAAAACTTTAGTGGAAGGCATTGCAGTATTAAAAGGAGCTGATTTTCTGGAAAATGATATCCGAAAACTAATAGGTTCTGATCCGCGCTTTAAATTACACACCAACTACCATGAAGGCGGTTATGCTAAAGTTAACGCTGAATATCTGGAATGGCTCAAAAACTTCAATGCATCGGGTTTGCTGCTCGATCATGTGTATACCGGCAAAATGATGCGGGCTGTTTTTGATCTTATAGAGCATGACTATTTTAAATCGGGAGCTAAAATTTTAACCATTCATACCGGAGGTTTGATCGGATTCTTAGGTTTGAATCAACGCTAAATAATATACTTGATAATATACTTGGGTCTCTTTTTCATTTTACATAGATTTGAGAAAACCCACTTATATGTACAATCTTAACATTGCCCCTCAAAATGTTCAGGAGTCGTTGAGTAAGCATATTTTAGCCGACGGATACGACCTTATTTTCGATATGGAAAAAAGTCAAGGAACTTATATTTATGATTCAAAATACAACCGTCGATTACTTGATTTTTTCACCTGCTTTGCATCTGTTCCCTTAGGTTATAACCATCCCAAAATGGTGAACGATGAAGCTTTTAAAAAAAATCTTTTATTGGCTGCATTAACCAATCCATCCAATTCTGATATCTATACCCAACAATACGCTCAATTTGTTGAAACATTTGCGCAAATCGGCATTCCTGATTATTTGCATCATGCTTTTTTTATTGCCGGAGGTGCACTGGCCGTTGAAAATGCATTGAAAACTGCAATGGACTGGAAAGTTCAAAAGAATTTTGCGAAAGGACATCGCCAGGAAAAAGGTTTTAAAGTAATTCACTTTGAGCAATCCTTTCATGGCCGGTCGGGTTATACATTGAGTTTAACGAATACCGCAATCGACAAAACTAAGTGGTTCGCTAAATTTGATTGGCCTAGGATCGTAAATCCTAAAATGAGTTTTCCATTCAGTGAGGATAAACATCAAGCTTTGCTTCAGAGAGAAGAATTAGCCATCAATCAAATTAAACAAGCGTTTATCAATAGCCCTGATGATATTTGTGCTATTATTACAGAGCCAATTCAATCAGAAGGAGGCGACAATCATTTTAGGGCTGAATTCTTAGCACAATTGCGGAAACTCTGCGATGAAAATGAGGCATTATTGATTTATGATGAAGTACAAACCGGCGTAGGTTTAACGGGTAAATTTTGGGCTCATCAGCATTTCGGTGAAAAAGCTCGTCCTGACATTATTGCTTTTGGCAAGAAAATGCAGGTTTGCGGTATTTTAGCCGGCAACAAGATAGATGAAATCGAAACAAATGTATTTCATGTTCCTTCACGTATTAACTCAACATGGGGTGGTAATTTAGTGGACATGATACGTTCTTCAAAAGTACTTCAGATCATTAATGAAGATCATTTATTGGATAATTCCACCATCGTTGGAAATTACCTTCATGAAAAATTATTCTCTATCTCAGAGAAAACCGACAAAGTAAGTAACGTTCGTGGTCGAGGATTAATGAACGCTTTCGACCTTCCTACTGCCGAAATACGCAATAAATTCATACAAAAAGGCATGGAAGAAGGCGTAATGTTTTTAGGCTGCGGAGAGAAAAGCATTCGTTTCCGCCCGGCTTTGATGATTGAGCAAATACACATTGACGAAGGCTTAGCTGTGATGGAGAAAATTCTTCCTACACTTTAAGTAAAAAGTCATTAAAAAGGATGATCGAAGGCCCATCCTGTCTAAACTATTTTCAAATTCCTAATACTAGTCCAGCCCACCATTGATTTTAAGTCAATATGCTTAAATCACTTACTCCGATAATTTTTTCACTAGCATAAGCTTCTCCATATTCAGCACCAATTGATTTTCCCAATTCCCGAGCCCGACCTGTTATTGATTCAAAAAACTCCGGGGTTGAAATATAAGTTTGCGGTTCACCCGATTGATCATTGGGATCATAGAACTGAGTTTTGAATGCTTTAATCGAAGCTATTTTAATATCCATTTCCGCTTGGCCAAACCCAACTACTAAGTCAGGAATAAATAATCGATCTTGCATGTAATGAAAAACCGTTTTCGGTCGCCAAGGCTCTTGTGTTTGGTTTTCAAGCCGAGTTTCTACTTTTCTCAATCCTGATAGAAAGATCGCATCACTTACCAATTTTCCACCACGACCGTGATCAGGATGACGATCTTCTAAAGCATTAGCCAATACAATTTCCGGCTGATATTTGCGTATCATCTTTACAATTTCAAGACGGTGTACTTTGTCATTTTCAAAAAAACCATCCGCAAAGCCTAAATTTTCTCGGGCAGATAATCCTAAAATTTTGGAAGAAACTTTGGCTTCTGCATCACGCGTTTCAGGAGTTCCGCGAGTGCCCAGTTCACCTCTGGTTAAATCAACAACACCTACTTTTTTGCCTAGTTTAACATGCTGTGCAATGGTTCCCGAACAACTTAATTCGGCATCGTCGGGATGTGATGCAAATACGAGTATATCTAATTTCATTAAAATTTATTTTGAGATATAATTTTTCAGGAGATAATGAAAGATGTTTATTTTTCCAATAGTTGTTTGATTTTGTTCCTTATTTTTGAACTCATCGGTTTTGTTATGGTTAAAAAATAATCTACCACATTACCTTCCTTGTCTATTAAATACTTGTGAAAGTTCCATAATGGAATGGAATTTAGTTTACCGTTTTCACTTTTGCGAGAAAGGTATTTGTAAAGCGGGTGAGCCTTTTCTCCTTTAACGTGTATTTTCCCAAAAATAGGAAAAGTAACACCGTAGTTATCTTTACAAAAATCGATAATTTCTTCACCATTTCTGGGCTCTTGGGTCCCAAAGTCATTAGAAGGAAAACCTAAAACTTCAAAATCCTGTCCCATAAATTCATTCCGAAGCTGTTCAAGGTCTTGCAATTGAGGAGTATAACCACATTCGGAGGCTGTATTCACTATTAATAACACTTTACCTTTAAACCTTTCAAGGCTTATTTCTTCACCATTAATTTGCTCTACCTTGTGACTGTAGATATTTATAATACTCATAGTAAGCTTGTGAATAATTTGGATCTCCTACTGACTGAATAATGCTTTCTATGGCTTTGTCCTCCTCCGGATCATAATGGTCTTTTAAATTGTTACCAAAAATTCTGGCTACTGATTGCCAACAAAATGCGGTAAATCCATTTCGAAGTTCTTTGAGTAACACATACCCTGTTCGGCCGGTTTCCCGATCAAGCAACTTTATAAGAATTCCACCTTGCCTAATCGTCATGTTTCTGATATCCTTCTCAAAGTTCTTCTTAATCTCATCTTCAGCTTGTTTTACCAATACCTTGCGTTGTTCTTCCGTTTTCACTATAAGCAAGTCAGTTTCCAATTTTCGATAACGCAGACCGGCGAATTTGGCATAAGGCAAAACTTTAAGCACATCTCGCTTTAATCGGTCATATTTTTCACGCTGATGATTGTTCTTAAAAATAAATTTATCGAAAACATATACCTGGGGCAGCCAAACCGTAGTATCACCATTGATAATTGTAGCTCGAAGCGTAATCGTATCATTCTTCCCTCTAGGGGCATTATCTATAACAGCATTATCCTGAGCCTTGATTATCGCAGGTGCCGTTATCGATAAAAATAATATCAAAATCAAATTTCGCATTCTTTTAAATATATACAAATGTACAAGCAATCGTAACTTTTGGCAATTACTTAGAAACAAATAAGATATAAAAGCACATCAAATTTACAAAGCCGTAAAAAATCAATAAATTTACCTCGCTACTACTTATTAGTTCCCGGTTAAGAAAACCGTACAATACTAATAAACGATTTTCATTTTAAACTGTTGCATAACCAGGAATTGTATTGATAATATGAAGGATTTGGTAATAGACCTTGAAGCTGAGAAGAAAGAAATCATTAAACGATACAGGGCATTACTCAGGGCTTGTAAACCTACTCTCCAAAAAGGTGATAAGCGTTTTATTCGTAAAGCATTTGACATGTCGTTGGAGGCGCATAAAGATATGCGCAGAAAATCCGGAGAACCCTATATTTATCATCCAATCGCTGTAGCGCAAATCTGTGCCGAAGAAATAGGTTTAGGAACCACATCTATCGTTTGTGCTTTACTGCACGATACTGTTGAAGATACTCACCTCACCCTGGATGACATTGAACGTGAATTTGGGAAAAAAGCTGCTAATATAATTGATGGCCTTACCAAAATTTCAGGCGTTTTTGATCATAGAAGTTCGATTCAGGCTGAAAATTTCAGAAAGATGTTGCTTACGCTGGCCGATGATGTCAGGGTTATTTTAATTAAGCTGGCTGATCGATTGCATAACATGCGCACCATGGAGCATATGCCACGCGATAAGCAATTAAAAATATCTTCAGAAACTGTTTACCTCTATGCCCCTCTAGCCCATCGATTGGGCTTATACGCTATCAAATCGGAATTAGAGGATTTGGCAATGAAATTTACTGAAACCTCCACTTATAAGTTTATCGCCCAAAAATTAAGCGAACGTAAAGTAGAGCGTGAAAAATTCATTCGTGAATTCATTGGCCCAATTCAAAAAGCCTTAGCCGAACAAGGGCTGGAAGCTGAAGTACTCGGACGGCCAAAATCTATCCATTCAATTTGGAATAAAATGCGCACAAAGGGGATTCCTTTTGAAGAAGTATATGATTTGTTTGCCATACGTATCGTTCTGGATAGTCCTCCTGAAAACGAAAAAGCTGATTGCTGGAAGGCCTATTCTATCGTTACAGATCTTTATCGCCCCAACCCTGACCGACTAAAAGATTGGATTTCAAGTCCGAAAAGCAATGGATACGAATCATTACACACAACTGTAATGGGGCCTAAAGGTCGTTGGGTCGAAATTCAAATTCGTACGCAACGTATGAACGAGATCGCCGAAAAAGGTTTTGCGGCGCATTGGAAATACAAAGAATCAGACGGGGATAGCGGCCTTGATCAATGGATTAAAAAAGTGCGCGAAACATTAAGCAGCCCGGAAACAAATGCTCTTGATTTTCTTGATGACTTCAAGATGAATCTTTTCTCAGATGAAGTATTTGCCTTTACGCCTAAAGGTTCATTACTCAAACTACCGAATGGTGCTACAGCCCTTGATTTTGCCTTTGAGATCCATACCGATGTGGGAAGTCGTTGTATAGGAGCCAAAGTAAACCATAAACTGGTGCCTTTAAGTTATAAACTTCAAAATGGAGATCAGATTGAAATTATAACATCAAGCAAACAAGCGCCTAAAGATGATTGGCTAAATATTGTCGTTACGGCCAAAGCTAAATCAAAAATCAAATCATCTCTTAAAGAAGAAAAACGTAAAATAGCTGACGACGGTAAAGAGATTTTAGAACGCAAAATGAAGTCGTTGAAAATACCTTTCAACTCTGACATACTCCATAAAATTGCCAATGCATTTCGCATTCAAAGTATTCAGGATCTTTATTACCGCGTTGCCATTGGAAAATTCGACCAAAACGACCTTAAACGATACCTCGAAGTAGAAAAAAGTGTTGAGAATAAATCCGTTGAGAAGATCCAAACCGAAACGATTGACGCCTTTGTAAAGAGCATCAAAAAGAAAACAGACGACATGCTTGTGATCGGTGATGACATGCAAAAGCTTGACTACAAACTGGCTCCTTGCTGCAATCCAATCCCTGGCGATGATGTCTTTGGATTTGTTACCGTGAGTGAGGGCATTAAAATACACCGAACCAATTGTCCGAATGCCGTAAAATTGATGTCGAACTTTGGGTATCGAATCGTTAAAGCCAAATGGACTAATCAAAACGAAATTGCCTTCTTAACCGGTGTTCGGGTTACCGGAATTGACGATGTAGGGGTTATCAATAATATTACGAAAGTAATTTCAAATGACTTTAAAGTAAACATTCGCTCTATAACGGTTGATAGTAATGATGGCATTTTTGAGGGATCGTTGATGGTATATGTTAATGACACAGACCACTTACACAACCTGATCCGCAGACTTAAAGAAGTTCGAGGAGTGCTTACCGCTACTCGTTTTGACGCCGTTCAATTATAAAAAATTAGACCTTATTTTTTAATTCTTAAAGATTTAAAGACTATTAATAATAAAAATTAAAAGAAGTTCAATAAATACAATATTTTTGAACTTCTTTTCAAAACAGTATTATGGCATCAATTGCTGAAACAACGCAAACCGTTCGTAAAATTTTTGAAGGATATCTGGAGAAACACAGCCTTCGGAAAACTCCTGAACGTTTTGCAATCTTAGAAGAAATTTACTCGCGGACTGATCATTTTGATGTGGAGTCGTTATACATCCATATGAAAAATAAAAAGTACAGGGTAAGCCGTGCTACAGTTTATAACACGTTAGAACTATTGGTATCATGTGATTTAGTAACCAAACATCAGTTTGGGAAAAACATGGCTCAATTTGAAAAATCATATGGCTACCGTCAACATGATCATATTATTTGCATGGATTGTGGCAAAGTAGTTGAATTCTGTGATCCGCGTGTGCAACAAATTCAAAGTATGATGGGCGACCTTCTCAAATTTGAGATCAAACATCACTCGCTTAACCTGTATGGAGCCTGTACTCGACTGAAAGAAAATGGCCAATGCGATTCGTTCGCTGCCAAACAAGCGTAGTATCCATTGGAACTACCATTTTAAAGAACTTATAGATTTTTCAAATTAAATAATAATAAAAATTATGCAGGTAGATGTGTTGTTGGGCTTGCAGTGGGGCGACGAAGGCAAAGGCAAAATCGTTGACGTACTAAGTCCTGAATACGACCTTATTGCCCGTTTTCAGGGTGGTCCTAATGCTGGTCATACACTTGAGTTCAATGGAAACAAGTATGTATTGAATACCATTCCTTCTGGTATTTTTAATGAAAATACCATGAACCTAATCGGTAATGGTGTAGTGATCGACCCGATTATTATAAAACGTGAGATCGATAACTTGATCAAAAACGGTACGGATCCTATTAAATCAGGAAAACTTGTGATTGCAAAAAAGGCTCACCTTATTTTGCCTACACATCAATTGCTCGATGCAGCTTATGAAGGCGTAATGGGTGATAAAAAGATTGGATCAACCTTAAAAGGTATAGGACCAACTTATTCTGATAAAATTGGCCGTAAAGGCTTACGTGTTGGAGATACTCAATTGGCTGATTTTAACGAAAAATACCAGCGTATCAAAAACCAACATTTAGCAATCTTGGATCAGTATAAATTTGATTATTCAGATCTTGCCGAACGTGAAGCAAAGTTCTTTGAAGCTGTTGAGCTATTAAAACAACTGAAACAAGTTGATAGCGAACACTTTGTTAACAGTTACCTTAAATCGGGTAAAAAAGTACTGGCGGAAGGTGCTCAAGGAACATTACTCGATATCGATTTTGGTTCTTATCCGTACGTAACCTCATCTAATACCACTACTGCCGGTGCTTGTACCGGTTTAGGAATCGCTCCTAACAGAATTGGATCGGTAATCGGTATTTTCAAGGCTTACTGTACACGTGTAGGCGGAGGGCCATTCCCTACTGAATTGAACGATGAAACAGGTGAAGAACTTCGCAAAATCGGACATGAGTTTGGCGCTACAACCGGACGCGCGCGTCGTACCGGCTGGATCGATTTACCTGCTTTGAAATATGCGATCATGCTTAACGGAGTTACTGAATTGGTAATGACAAAAGCAGATGTGTTAAGCGGTTTCGAAAAGATCAATGTTTGTACTCATTACGATTACATGGGTGAAAAGATTGACTACATGCCTTATGACATCAATACCATTGAAGCTGTACCCGTTTTAAAAGAGATGGATGGATGGCACGAAGATTTGACAGGAATCACCAAGGTTGAGCAAATTCCTGCAAAACTGATGGAATACATTAAATACTTGGAGCAAGAATTGGAAGTTCCTGTTAAGTACCTTTCTGTAGGACCTGATCGTACTCAAACCCTGATTTTATCATAACCTTCAAGAGCACTAGCTACAAGAAAGATTAAAAGATGTTTATCATCGAAAACATAATTGATTTTAAAAGAAAAGCCCTTCATTGGGCTTCTTCTTTTAATGTATGTTGCTATCTCGATTCAAATAACTACAATGATCCTTACGGTTCTTACGATACCGTCATTGCCATCGACTCTATTGCTTCACTCCAAACGAGTATTGGTAACGCATTTGAAGATCTTAAGTCCTTCCATTCAGTTGAAAAGGCCGATATTTTCGGCTTTTTAACTTACGATCTGAAAAATGAACTAGAAGATTTACATTCAGCAAACCCAGATCATCTGCATTTCCCTGCGCTTTATTTTTTTAAACCTCGTATCATTTTAAAATTCAAAGGAACTGACCTAGAAATCATTTCTAATGACGATGAATTAAGATTTGATCTACTACTTGAACGGATTAATAATTTTCAAACAGAGGAGCATAAAGACTTTGGAAAGATTAATATTAAATCCAGAGTTAGTAGAGAAAATTACCTACAGAAAGTTCAAAAAGTAAAAGAGCATATTGTCAGAGGCGATATTTATGAGATGAATCTTTGCCAGGAGTTTTATGCTGAAAACTGTATAATTGATCCCCTGCAAACCTGGCAACGACTAACAAATATTTCTCCTACTCCTTTTGCCTCGTTTTTCAAATTAAATGAGCAATACATACTTTGTGCTTCACCGGAGCGGTATTTAAGAAAGAATGGAAGCAGATTAATCTCGCAACCCATCAAAGGAACTTCTCGAAGAAGCAAAGACCCTGTTGAAGATTTAAAGATCAAGGAGCACCTCTATAACGACCCTAAAGAGCGCGCAGAAAATGTAATGATCGTTGACCTTGTTCGCAATGATTTGACGCGTTGTGCTGAACCAGGCTCAGTAAAAGTTGAAGAGCTCTTTGGGATATATGGATTCAGCCAGGTATATCAAATGATTTCCACTATATCCGCTGATCTTAAAACCAATTTACATTTCACCGAGGCCATAAAAGATACTTTTCCAATGGGTTCAATGACGGGTGCACCCAAAATAAGTGCCATGAAACTTATTGAACAGTACGAAGAAACGATGAGAGGAATATACTCCGGGGCAATCGGATACATTACTGCTAATGGCGATTTCGATTTTAATGTAGTAATAAGAAGTTTATTGTACAATGCGGCTAATCATTATCTTTCCTATCAGGTAGGTGGCGCCATTACCTTTAACTCCATTGCAGAAAATGAATACGATGAATGCTTACTGAAGGCAAAAGCCATATCAGAAGCATTGCAATAGAAACATAAACTTCAAAAAAAGGTCCTCAACTAACTGTTTAAGGACCTTTTTTTTGTTCTATTGAACCTATTTCTGCTGTGGATTATTGTAATATTTCATTGCTTCCGGGATCAGGCGTTTTATATCATCAATACGCGTTTGATCACTAGGGTGAGTACTTAAAATTTCAGGAGGTTTTTGACCTGTTGCTGAAGCTGACATACGTTGCCAAAAATCTACGGCGGTATTAGGATTATATCCTGCCATTGCCATAAAAATCAACCCCAAATGATCAGCTTCTGATTCTTGTTTACGTGAGTATTTTAATAGCAGCAAAGGAGCTCCTGTACCATATAATTGGTTAAAAATAGAAGTAGCTTCATGGCTATTGGCAGTAACCATGCCACCAGCAACAGCTCCGGCCTCAGCCGCCAATTGTTGCGACATACGTTCACTTCCATGGCGAGCAATAGCATGAGCGATCTCATGCCCCATTACAGTGGCTAAACCAGCATCGTCTTTACAAACAGGTAAAATCCCGGTAAATACCGCCATTTTACCTCCCGGCATACACCAAGCATTTAATTCTTTATTTTGAATCAGATTAACCTCCCATTTATAATTGGCAATTTGATTCGCATAACCGTTTTGATTCATAAAACGGGTTACTGCATCTATAAGCTGACCACCTACTCTTTTAACGCGCTGGGCGTCTTTGTTGGTAGTAGGCACTACAGGATTTTCTTTTAAATACTCACTATAACTGGAGGCGGCCATTGTCATCATTTGACCTTCGTCAACTAAACTCAACTGACTTCTACCGGTTAATGGTACTTTTGAGCAAGAACTAATAACAGCAACGAATAAAAATGCTGCAATGAATTTCAGTTTCATAACTATATATTATCAGACGTTATCTTTCGTTTAAACAAATAAGATTTATTCTCTTTTCCCTTTAAAAGTCTTTCTATATTTTTTTGATGAGTTACCAACACTAAAACAGCTACACAAACCCCAAAAAGCACAACTGATTTGTTAGGTACTTGAAATGCAAATATAATCAACATGGGATATGCAAAGCTGGCCAACATTGAGCTGAGCGATACATAGTGACTTATTGTTAAAATTACTAAAAAAATAAGGCAACAGCATAAAGCTGCCTGAAAATGAATTGCCAAAACCATTCCAAAGAGGGTAGCAATTCCCTTGCCTCCTCTAAAGCCTGCAAGTACGGGAAAAATATGACCTACAATGGCAATAATCCCCAGTGACAGTTGAAAGTTAACGAATTGAGTTGAATCAGGATTATAAGTAGAAAACCAATGTGCCAGGTAACAGGCAAGCCAGCCCTTGAACACATCAATGATCATAACCGGGATTCCGGCTTTTTTTCCTAGTATTCTGAAAGTATTTGTAGTTCCAGCATTACCGCTACCATATTCACGTACATCTATCCCATAAAATATTTTACCCACCCATACAGCAGAAGGGATAGAACCTATTACATATGCCAGGAGAAGAGCTGTTAACGATTGAGTTGAAATCATTAATATCGCTTCTATTCTTTGTTTTTAAAAATATGAAAATTCAATCAGAGCAGCAATTATGTTAAGCTATTGCTTTAAGACTCATGTCCAAGCTTTTTACTGAATGTGTTAATGCACCCATAGAAATGTAATCTACGCCACATTTTGCATATTCAAGTACATTATCAAGAGTTATTCCGCCTGATGCTTCGGTTGGATATTTGCCGTTAATAAGATTAACTGCTTCACGAAGTTTCTCGTAACTAAAGTTATCAAGCATAATCCGATCAATTCCTCCTGTTGCCAGTGCTTGTTGCACTTCATCTAAACTGCGAGTTTCAATCTCAATCTGCAAGTTTTTACCTGTCTGTTCAAGATAAGTGTGGGCATTTTTTATGGCTTGCTGAATACCGCCGGCATAATCTACATGATTATCCTTAATCAGGATCATATCGTATAAACCAATCCGATGATTTACACCTCCACCAACCTTAACAGCATACTTTTCAAGAAAACGAATCCCTGGAGTAGTTTTGCGCGTATCAAGCACTTTAGCTTTTGTTCCTGAAATTAAATCCACAATTTGACGGGTAACAGTCGCTATACCACTCATCCGTTGCATGGTGTTTAATACAAGGCGCTCAGCTTTCAGAATAGAATGTACATTTCCTCTTACAATTAAGGCCACATCCCCCACCTTTACTAAAGTTCCATCATGAACCAATACTTCCACATGCAGATCAGGATCCACTTGTTTAAATATTTCAATAGCTACATCAACACCAGCCAATATGCCGTGTTCTTTAATAAGTAATCGAGCTGCGCCGGTGGTTCCTGCTGGAATACAAGATAATGAAGTGTGATCCCCGTCCCCAACATCTTCAATTAATGATTCAGTAATGAATCTTTGAAGTAATTCTTTGTCCAAAACCATATTTTTTGATGCGCCAAGATAAAAAATAGTTCGCAAAAACCACTACTTACTATTTCTCTCTTTCAAAACGAAGCTCATTTATGTAATGAACTTTGCCTGTAGACTTCATATAAATGTACAAGCGATACATGGCATTGTTGGTGGTTCTATATGAGCATATTGCGTACTTAAGTCCCTCGGGAGAGGAGCCGGTGTGTTTGAGTAAAACCTGTACTGGAGGATATTTTGAAAAAAAATCTTTTAACACCATTTCGCCCTGTGTTTTGCTATATACATTTTCTTCATCTAAAATAGCTAGAATCACAATGGAATTGAGGTATTTAGAGATTTCGCGAGTGTTAGAGACACTAATCGCCGCTGTAACTACTTCAACAGCATCACTCTGCTTATATGTACTTTTCATCGAAGTACATAGAAGGAATAATACCACTAGAAGTATTCTATTCATTAGATGATAAACAAAGAGTTAAATTCAGTGTAATATGCACAAACAATGCCAAAAAGATAAAAAAATATCTTTTTCATTTCAACATTCCCAACATTCAAGGCAAAAAAATATATTTGTAATCAGAACTAGGGTAATATTGTTCTTTTAGCAGATGGCACAAGGGATTCCTAACCTACATTACGTCCTGTTGATTCATTTCTAATATATCTCTTTTTCTTCATATTATTTAACTTTTCACATGAAAAAACTTGCACTGATTATTCTCGATGGATGGGGCTATGGTCGCCATGATAAGTCAAATGCCATTTTTGAGGCAAATACTCCTTTTTTTGATCGACTTGTGGAACAATTTCCCAACTCTAAATTAGAAGCATCAGGCGAGGCAGTGGGATTACCTGAAGGTCAAATGGGCAACTCTGAAGTTGGGCATATGAACCTTGGAGCAGGACGCGTAGTTTATCAAGAACTGGTTCGAATTAATAAAGCGGTACGTGAAAAAACAATTGATAACAACCCGGTTTTAGTAGATGCATTTGAATATGCAAAAACAAACAATAAAAGTGTCCATTTAATTGGACTAGTATCTGATGGCGGGGTACACTCCCACATTAACCATCTTAAAGGATTATTGAGTGCAGCAGCAGATAAAGGCTTAAAAGACGTATTTGTCCACGCCTTCCTTGACGGACGAGATACGGACCCGAAAGGCGGAGCCAACTATATTGCAGATGTACAAGAGCATATGGATAAATCAACTGGCTCGATTGCTACTGCTGTGGGGCGTTATTATGCTATGGACAGGGATAACCGCTGGGAACGGGTAAAACTTGCCTACGATGTAATGGTTAAAGCCGAAGGAAAACTCGTAACTGATATCCAACAGGCAATTCAAGATTCATACGCAGCAAATGTTACCGATGAATTTTTGCAACCACTCGTGCATGTTGGCGCTGATGGAAAGCCTTTGACCCACATCAAAGAGGGCGATGTGGTGATTTGTTTTAATTTCCGTACCGACCGTGGTCGCGAAATAACCAAAGCGCTTACCCAAGAAGATTTCCCAGAGCAGAACATGCATAAAATGGATCTGTATTACGTAACCATGACCAATTACGATGATACGTTCAAAAATGTTAAAGTAATCTACAATAAAGAAGACCTTTCATTAACCTTAGGCGAAGTGTTGGAGATGAATAGCAAACACCAAATACGGATTGCCGAAACCGAAAAATATCCTCACGTTACGTTTTTCTTTTCAGGCGGAAGAGAAGTTCCGTTTACCGATGAAAAACGAATTATGATTCCCTCTCCTAAAGTGGCCACCTATGATCTTCAACCTGAAATGAGTGCAAATGGAATTACAGAAGCTATTCTGCCTGAACTTAAATCGGGATGGGCTGACTTCATTTGCCTGAACTACGCCAATACGGATATGGTAGGCCATACCGGTGTTTTCAGCGCTGCCGTCAAAGCGGCCGAAACCGTTGATGCCTGCTTAAAACAAGTAGTAGAAACCGGTCAGGAGAACGGCTATTCGTTTATCATCATTGCTGATCATGGTAATTCAGACTATATGATTAATGAAGATGGTACGCCTAATACTGCTCACACCACTAATCTTGTACCGTGTATTGTTATTGACAAGGATGTCCATTCCGTAAAAGATGGAAAACTGGGCGACATTGCTCCTACCATTCTTTCTATTTTAGGTTTAAACAGACCACCTGAAATGACCGGAGATGTATTAGTTTAAGAAAACGTCCATATCCTATAGACCTAAGGACAAAAACATGAACTATAAACTACTTACGGCTTTCGTATTTCTTTTAGTAGGTTGCAATCCATCTGAAAGCAAGAAGCAGATTCGCGTTTATTTCGATTTAAAAGGCTATTTTGAATCAGAAGTGAATCGTTTAACAAAATCAGCTGTTATGGTTGATAAAACGACTGCAAAAGATGGCGTATCCGAAACAAAAAAACTGAACTCTATCGATTGGAAAAATGAGCTTTCGGTATTCATGGCTTCTGATATTAACAAACCAGCCTGGATTAAGAGCTATAAAACAGAACGCAAACTAGAAGGATCTGATTCTACCGAAGTTTACACAGCGCTTGATTCAGCACTTCATACACGTAGCTTGAGCATTACCTGGAACAAAAACCATGAAGTACGAAAAGTACTCATCGTTAACTCTACTCGAAATGGCCTGTATGATTTAGATGAAACGCTTCAGTATATACCTGATGAAATGTACCAGATCAATAGAATTCAAAAAGCAAAAATGCTTAAAGAGAATAAATTCAGTGTAAAGGGACTATTTGAAAAAAGATAATTTTATACAAAAAATGGCTGATGAGATTCATCAGCCATTTTTTTGTATCAGAGCATACTCGTGTCCTTGTTGGAAAAGATGCGATTAAATCCATTAAAAAATAAGCAACAAAGAATGGATTCTTTATAAGACTTTGCGACTTTCCCTTTAACTAAAGGAATTGTCCACTACTGCAAATTTTTAAATTATTGGGTAGATATTAATGGCAACAAATTTACAGTTGTCCGATAATTCAAATCTCGAATGTTCGAATAAGCATTCATCCATGCTTTTTTCTTCAAAACAAGGTGATATCGAATTTCATAAAATGCCGTTAACTCTTGCTACCATCTCTTTCATCCGATCATAATGCGAACCTTTCCAATAAATTCGTTGACAAGAAGTGCATTGAAAGAACTCATTAAAATACTGGCAGGTGTCAGCTGGTAATTGATCGATTACTGATGCTTTAGGTATTTTTTTTGATGATGCCGTTACACTCCAAACAACGTTTAAAAGGCTTGAATTTAGAGAGATTGAAGTACCTGATAACTTCTTTTAGTTGTTCTTCTGAATGTTGTGATCGTATCCAGTAGCCACGGGCTACATCTCCATTCTTCAATAAAAGCAGATCCCGGGTCAATACAATTCGGTTTTCTGCTTTAGCTGTCTTCACAATAGTTTCATCCTCATAAAAATTATCGTAAGTAGTATCAAAACCGAGCAAACGAAGTGATCGGGCTAGTTTGCCTAAATGCACATCAAGTATAAATTTGTTTGATACCTGCTCATCATTTTTAGAAAAAAAACCGCCGTTAAGTAATGGATGGACTTCTATCCTATCCCCTTTTTGTAAAAGGTATGAAAACTTGACCGGTACATCGTTCACCAAAACCAGATCTACTTCCGGATGTGGAGGCCCTATTGCCTCAATGGCATTCTTAATGGAGGGCGTTCCCCAGAAACTATAACTGAACCATGAGTTTCTGCGTTCAATAGGAAGAAAATCGTTCAGTCCTCCATAAAATCGGAAACTGGCTGACTTGGGCATTCTGAAGAATTGCTTTATACTATTTTCGTTTTGATAAACTCAATTCTATCAAAGTTAAGCATTGTAAAATCCCACCAAAACAATTAAGGCCGGAAATAAATTCCGGCCTTAATTGTCTTTGTTCTTTCTTGGATCTTTTGTCTACCAAAACTATCTCGAATAATTAGGAGCTTCTTTAGTAATTGAAATATCGTGAGGATGGCTTTCGCGCATTCCGGCAGCCGTAATACGTACGAATTTAGCATCTTGTAAAGCATCAATAGTTGGCGCTCCGCAATAACCCATACCTGCTTTTAAACCTCCAATGTATTGGTACATCACCTCAGCAAGCGTTCCTTTGTATGGCACACGGCCTACAATACCTTCGGGTACCAATTTCTTAATATCATCTTCCACATCCTGGAAATAACGGTCTTTTGAACCTTGTTCCATTGCTTCAATAGAACCCATCCCACGGTATGACTTGAATTTACGTCCTTCGTAAATAATGGTTTCACCTGGTGATTCTTCCACTCCTGCGAACAATGAACCTGCCATAATAGAGTTCGCTCCCGCTGCAATGGCTTTAACAATATCACCCGTTTGCTTAATACCACCGTCGGCAATAACAGGAATACCTGTACCTTTTAACGCTTTAGCAACTTCGAAAATTGCGGTAAGTTGAGGAACACCTACACCGGCAATGATACGCGTGGTACAAATTGAACCCGGACCAATACCAACTTTTACGCCATCAACTCCAGCAGCTGCAAGTGCCAAGGCCGCTTCACCGGTTGCTATGTTACCAGCGATAACTTGTAATTCAGGGTACTTTGCTTTAACAGTTTTCACCATCTCAATCACACCTTTTGAGTGACCATGAGCGGTATCAATTGTTACCACATCAACTCCAGCCTTCACCAATGCTTCTACGCGTTGTAAAGTATCAGCAGTTACGCCCAAGGCTGCACCAACACGTAAACGGCCATGCTCGTCTTTACATGCAATAGGGAACGCTTTAAACTTCTGAATATCTTTAAACGTGATCAAACCTGCCAGTGTACCGTCGTTTCTTACAACCGGCAGTTTCTCGATTTTATATTTTTGAAGAATTTCTTCCGCTTTTAACAAATCGGTACCCACTGGTGCAGTGATCAGATTTTCACAAGTCATCACCTCGGTAACCTTTTTAGAAAGATCTTTCTGAAAACGAATATCGCGATTGGTTAATATGCCGAGCAGCTTATTATCACCATTGATAATTGGAATACCACCAATTTTATTTTCTTTCATTAAACGAAGTGCGTCGCTCAACACCGAATCAACTGTCAAGGTAACAGGATCCTGAATCATTCCGCTTTCTGAACGTTTCACTCTTCTTACTTCACTTGCCTGGCGCTCAATGGTCATGTTTTTGTGAATCATTCCCAAACCACCGGCTTGTGCAATAGCAATAGCCAATTCTGATTCGGTAACCGTATCCATAGCAGCCGATATGATCGGAACGTTGATTTTGATTTTACGAGTTAAGAATGATTGGGTATTTACGTCGCGTGGTAAAACTTCAGAGTAAGCTGGAATCAACAGTACGTCATCGTACGTGAGACCTTCAAGAACAAATTTTGATGAATCTAACTGCATGGCAAATAATTTAGGAGTCATTATTTGCGGGGCAAAGGTAGCATTATTCAATGGGAATATCAAATAAGATTATTAAAATAAACATTGGAGTACATCCTTAATATTTACGATACAAATCTCCTCAACAAAGATCATGATATTGCAGAGTAAAGGCGACAATCTTAGTGCCGAATACAACAGTATTGATAACCTTACGTAGCGTTGGTTCTTTTGGTTAGACTTAATACCAAAAATCGTAGGTTAAAAAAATTGCGATCTTGATTAATTTAGATTTCACCTTATATATATGATGATATGCTATTACATTAGCTCCTAAACGTCGCTTGGCATAACTGAGTGTTTTATTCATAGTGCAACCTAAATTGTATCTATCGGCAAATTGAGAGGCATACTTAATTTCTTCCTGATAGAGTAAAAATGAGGCTCCGCTTGGATTACAATCCCGATCAAAAGCTCCTAAAAGAGCATAAGCGCAATTAGTATCCCAAACTAAAAATGAAGCACAATGAATAAGACCATTATCATCCACCGCATAAGAAATTTTACCGCAATTATGAGCTAATGCAGCATCGTGTATTCGTTTAAATAAATCAAACGAATAATTGATCTTTTTACCGATCTTTTTCAGGATATACGTATGGTAGCTGTAAAAATCCTCCGCTGAAAGATCATATTTAATCTGTATGTTTTTCTTAGCCTTACGAATACGCCCGCGAGTTTCATTGGAAAAATTAACTAAAACCCTTTGCCAATCAGAGATGCCTTCCAATACGTACACATACCTGGAGGATTGCCTAAAGCCTTGCCAGCAAAAGGGCATCCAACTATGAAATCCAGGTTCAAAACTTACCGAAAATTTAGAGTATCTGGGTAATAACTCTATGAGTTTATTGCAAATATTTATCTCAAAAGATAGTTTACTGACATCACTCATGCCAATCAATCCAGATGCCCAAATTCGGGGCCATTGGAGGCTGAGTAATGGCTGAAAAAAACAATATTTTTTTTTGAAAAATAGGCCATGAGGCAACTATTTTTCCATCTAGTTCGCAGATTAAAACATCCCAATTGTCGCCGCATACAGTATCCAACCACCAATCTTTTGAAAACAGCGGAATGGATGAATTAAGAGCACATAAGTTTTTGTATTTTTCTTTTGAGCCCACAGATTGGAAATTCAGATTCCTTGACTCAATTGTTTTAAATAATTTCCCCATCATGAAATTCATATCCGTGATCCATTGCCCCTATTTAGAAATAAGGTCATTGTCATTGGTTTGTTGACGTAGATAAATTTATCCCAAGCAATTATCTTTCCATTTTACACTCTTTAATTTTTATAAAAATCAAGCTAATTATATAAGAATTAGGGACTTATTGACTTGTTAATGCATTCGAATAATTAACTCAATTGATGATTTGTCACGCCAATCGCCAGATGCCTAATAACAGTTTCGTTGTCAGCTTTTAAAAATTCTGATATGCTATTTTGATATCTTTTTATCTTTCACTTAAAAATTAAATAACAATCACATTGTAATGAAGGATTCAAAGCCTTGTTCCTCGGGATGGTACCCATTATTTACTGCATAAACCAAATCTCTCATAACAAAAATCCGCAATAGAAACATCATTCCTATTGCGGATCAATATTGAAAACCGCCTACTGCAAACTGAAAAGACTACCTCTTCCCTACCACCACTTCAAACAAACCATTGGTAAAATACTGGTTGGCCAGTTCTTGCAAGCGCTGCGGACTTATTGATCGAACGGTATCAAAATAGTTATCGTAATAATCATAGCCTAAACCGTAAGGCAATAAACCTTTGAATTTATCAGCGTAAGAAAAAGCGTTTTCTAGGCTTCCCTGGAAAGTGCCTAATAGATAATTGCGCACCAAGTCGAGTTCTTCGGTTGGAACAGGCTCATTTTTTAAGCGATCAATCTCTTTATAGATTTCAGCGACAGCATTCCCACAAACATCGGCACCCACCTCTGTAGTGATAAAGAAATAACCGCTATTTTTCAGGGATGCCACCCTTGAACCGATGCCATAGGTATAACCCTTGTCTTCACGAATGTTTGACATTAAACGGGAACCGAAATAACCGCCCAGCACCGTATTCAATACCTGCAGGCTATGAAAATCAGGATGCGTTTTATTGAAAAGTGGCTTGCCAATCCGAATGGCTGATTGTATGGCATCCGGACGCTCAACAAAATGCTTTGATTGTGAAGAGGATTGATTAACCACGCCATTAAGTTCTTGATCAACCTCATGCAACCAATCTGAATTACCAAAAATCTCGGCAATTAATTGGCGTTCTTCCTGCGTTACTTTTCCCGCAATAATAATGGTGCAATTCCCGGCGTGGTATTGTTTTTTATGAAAGTTCAATAAACTCTCACGCTTCAAATTATCATAATCAGCTAGCTGTGCTGCATATCCATAACCCGATTTTGAGCTGAAGAGTATTTCATTAAACTTCACCCGTGCAAGAAAATCATTTTTTTGCTGATTCACCTGCAACTTTTGCTTACTGTTTTGTTTGTAGGTACTTAATTCATCTTCAGGAAAAACAGCCTCGGTAATAATCTCTTTAATGATCGGCAAGGTGCTTTTTAAATGCTTATTTAAGCTATACAGCGTAACTGTCGATTGATCAAACCCCGCTTCATGCTGGTAAAAAGCTCCGTAAAAATCGATCTTTTCCGCCAGCTGTACTGCGGTATAATGCGTTGTTCCTTCATTTAACAGATGATTGGTAGAAGAGATGGCCAATGGCTGATCGGCCAGCCAGGATGGATTATCGAATATAAATTCGATACGCACTAAATCTGCATCCGAAGCATCAATGTAGTATAGATCAATTCCGTTTGATAACTTGTCAACCTCAGGCTGAATAAGTTTTATTTTTTCTATATCTCTGAAAGCAGGTTCCTGCTTGCGATTTAAAATATCCATGATTGAAGGTTTAGGATAAAGGATTAAAGTTGTAGTTCATTGATAATAGCTCATGGTTCATGGAAAGTACATTCTGACCATGTACCATCGACGATAAACTAGTTAGCGCCATTAGCCAAATAATACAAGGTCGAACTATTCTCAGGTTTAAAAATTTGGTTAGCCTGCTCCCGAATTTGCTCCGCTGTTACGGCCTGGTAACGATCTCTTTCCAAATTATATTGAGCGGCATCGCCCATGAGTTCAAAAAATGCAAGATTCATTGCTTTATCCAGCAGATTCATTTCTGAAAAGGCTATCGTCGACTCCAATTTGTTTTTCACCTTGGTCAGTTCATCATCCGGAATTAACTCTGTTTTTATCCTGTCCAATTCGGCATCAATGGCTTCGGAAGCTTTTTCAACGGAAACACCTTTGATCAACTTACCTTCAACGATTAACAAACCCGGATCATTTTCACCGGTAACATAAGCATTAACCTCACTGAACAATTGCTTTTCCTTTACCAGCGAGCGATACAAACGAGATGAATCACCGCGTGAAAGCATATCCGATAATAAATCAATGGGGTAAAACGCCGCATCGGCACGACCACAAATATGATAGGCTTTATAAATGGCATCAAGCGGAACATTGGCTTTTATAGTTTGAGTTCTCGCTTCCTGTTGTACAGGCTCCTTAGCCAAATTACGAACATAGTGCTCACCGGCCGGGATGGGACCGAACCATTTTTCAGTTAAACGTTTAGCTTCTTCCAGGGTAACATTGCCTGCAATTACCAGGATTGCATTTGATGGGTTGTAATGCTTTTTAAAAAAAGCTTTTACATCGCCTAAAGTAGCATCTTCTATATGTGAAAGTTCTTTACCAATCGTTGCCCATTTGTAAGGGTGTGTGGTGTATGCAAGCGGACGCAGATTTAACCAAACATCGCCGTAAGGTTGATTTAAATAACGCTGTTTGAACTCTTCAGAAACCACATTGCGCTGCACATCTAAACTTTTTTCAGAAAAAGCCAAACTCAGCATACGGTCAGATTCCAACCAAAAAGCTGTTTCAACATTTATAGCCGGAACTTGTATGTAATAATTGGTGATATCGTTCGTAGTGAAAGCGTTGTTCTCACCTCCTACTCGTTGTAAGGGTTCGTCATACGATGGAATATTGATGGATCCCCCGAACATTAAATGTTCAAATAAATGCGCAAAACCTGTTTTATTGGGATCCTCATCACGGGCACCTACATCATACAAAACATTAAGCACTGCCATTGGGCTTGCATGATCTTCATGTACCAACACCCGCAATCCATTCGTGAGCGTAAACCGATCAAAGTGTATCATTAGAAAAATTTAAGAATCGAGTAAAAGATGTAATTGCCACAAAAATAAGACTATCAACGCATATATTTCAATATACTCAAAAAACTAAAAAACCGGCTTTAGTGTTTTATATTTGCATTTCATTTTTGATTGCATTTAACCCCAAAAAATGAATACCCAACAACTTTTAAACAGGGCTCTGAATTTTGAATTTCTTTCTGCCGAGGAGGGCCTTCACCTTTTTAAGCATGCAACAACTGCCGAACTCATGTATGTGGGTAATGAATTGCGCAAGATCCAGAAACCTGACAATGTAGTTACATGGATCATTGATCGCAATGTAAACACTACCAACGTTTGTATTGCCAATTGCAAGTTTTGTAACTTTTTCCGCCGACCGGGCCATGATGAAAGTTACATCACCGATATTGAAACCTATAAAGTTAAAATTGAAGAAACTTTCCGTTACGGAGGTGAGCAATTGCTACTTCAAGGTGGTCATCACCCTGATTTAGGGCTGAACTATTACGTTGATCTGTTTAAAGAACTAAAAAGACTTTATCCAACGCTTAAATTGCATGCGCTTGGGCCACCGGAAATTGCCCACATCGCTAAACTCGATAAACTATCACATACTGAAGTACTTTCTGCGTTGAAAGAGGCCGGCTTGGATTCATTACCGGGCGCAGGAGCAGAAATCCTGAACGATCGTGTTCGCCGACTGATTTCAAAAGGAAAATGCAGCGGTCGCGAGTGGTTGGATGTAATGCGTGCTGCTCATCAACTGCATCTTACCACATCAGCCACCATGATGTTTGGACATGTGGAAACGCTGGAAGAACGTTTTGAACATTTAGTATGGATACGTGAAGTACAAGCCGAAAAACCTGAGGACGCAAAAGGATTCCTTGCCTTTATCCCTTGGCCTTTTCAAGACGACGGAACCTTGTTAAAACGTATTCGTGGGATTAAAAATGAGGTTACGGGAGATGAATACATCCGTATGATTGCCATGAGCCGTATTATGTTGCCTAACGTTAAAAACATACAGGCTTCCTGGTTAACCGTTGGTAAACACGTTGCTCAATTATGTTTACATGCCGGAGCCAATGATTTTGGATCAATCATGATTGAAGAGAATGTTGTTTCTGCTGCCGGAGCTCCACATCGTTTTACAGCTAAAGGCATTCAGGAGGCAATTGCTGAAGCCGGCTTTGAACCTCGTTTGCGTAATCAACAATATGAGTTCAGAGAGTTGCCGGTAGAAATGGAAGAACAAGTGATTAACTATTAAATAAAAATCAAGACAAAAGATACATGAAAGAGCGGCCTAATATGGTTGCTCTTTTCGTTCAATTATATTTGTTTTGATTCTAATGTTTTAGCATTTTAAAAAATTAAATTTTTTAGTTGATTTCGCTTATTCTAGTATTTTTGCCAGAGTGGATAATATTCAACAACATATAGAAGCCCTTATTTTTGCATCGGAACAAAGCATTACTATACAAGAGCTTTCGGCCTGTGTATCAAATGTATTTGAACAGGAAATAAGTTTAGATGAGGTGGAACAGATTATTGAGGCAATAAGAGCTAAATATGCTAGTGATACTTATTTCTTTGAATTGATAACTAATTCCGGTGGTTTTCAGTTTATGACGAAGAAGGCATTTGCGGGAACATTAAGCGCTCTTATCCAGCATCGAAATAAAAAGAAACTTTCGCCGGCTGCGATGGAAACTTTAGCGATAATTGCCTACCGTCAGCCAATTACAAAAACAGAGGTTGAACAAATACGCGGTGTGAATTGCGATTACAGCGTACAAAAGTTATTAGAACGAGAGCTCATTGAGATACAGGGAAAGAGTGATGCACCTGGCCGTCCACTGCTGTACGTAACCAGCAAGCTGTTCATGGACCACTTTAGTTTAAATTCATTAACCGACCTTCCGCAGTTAAAAGATATTCAATCTATTGAGAATGAAATTGGCGAAAAAAGTTAAAAGAAGCCGCTTTTTCTCTTTACAGAGCTTTAAATGTTTTATTTTTGGACAACAGAATTTTTTTAAAATTAATTATATAACAAGCTATAAGCTTAGTAAATTCAATCTGAAATTCAACTAGTACTTGACTTAATTTGAGAGGTAATGAAAACGCCAAAGAAACCTGTAAAAACCAGCGGCAAAGCAAACGAGGATGCTAAGAAAGGAACATTAAAGCCGCTACCAAAAAACAGTAAGCCCGCAAAGAGTCGTTTCATTGACGATGAGGATGATGATGACGATTTAGGTCTTCCAATGGATGACTTTAATGCATTAGATGGAGATTTTGATGACATGGAAGATGATTTCTAAGAAAGAAAAACTAAAAAACCCAGAACAAAACTACCCTATTATTTAAAGACATAAAATAAAAAACCTCCCGATTGGGAGGTTTTTTATTTTATTAGTAAATCATTTATTGAAAATCAATATCGCAGCCTACTGCTGTTACCTCCGGATAATCCACATCAATACCATCCAAAGCCGCTTCAATCGCATCTTCCAAGTAAACGCGGGTAACCATACTTTCATTTTCCCAACAGTCGTCAATGGCTCCTTTGTAAACCAACTCTCTTTTTGAATTAAACAGATAAGCCTCAGGCACTTTGGCAGCTCCGAAAAGTTTCGCAAATTCCTGATCCTCATCCATTACATAAACATGAGAAAGGTTCAATTCATCATAAAGCTTTTTCATCTCCACCATTGATTCTGACGGCGAGTTCTTAGCTGTAGAATTTACCCGGATAATTCCTAAATTATCTTCTTCATAACGCTTCAATAAAGCTTTAATTCGTGAACGATACGCCGCTGAAACAGGACAACTATTATTGGTAAACATGATCAATAAAGCGTATCTGTCAGCATATTCATACTGATTGTGCATTTCTCCGTTAACTCCCGGCAAGCTAAACGCCGGTAAACGATCCCCTATGTTCATAAAGTATATTAATTGGTATTTAGAGGCAAATGTCCATTTTTTATTGATAGCTGCAATGCATAAATCCATTTTTTATATTTTTGAGGTTCAACATTACATACATGCAGCTAATTGAGGTAACCAATCCAACAACCCGTAAAGAATTTTTAGAAGTTCCAAGAGTAGTTTACAAGAATGACCCTGTTTGGGTTTGTCCGCTTGATAGTGAAATTGAAGACATATTCAATCCTAAAAAAAACAACTTCCACTCTTTTGGTGAAATTACACGTTGGATTTTAAAAGATGACAATGGAAACCTAATTGGCAGGGTGGCTGCTTTCATCAACAAAAAGAAAGCCTATAACTGGCCCCAACCAACAGGAGGCATTGGCTATTTTGAATGCATAAATGATGAAAAAGCTGCTTTTACGCTATTCAACGGCTGCAAAAAATGGCTACAAGAACGTGGAATGAAAGCAATGGATGGCTCCATTAATTTCGGAGAAAACGATAAATTCTGGGGGCTTCTTATACATGGTTTTACACATCCTTCTTATGGAATGAATTATAATCCACCGTATTATCAGGGATTTTTTGAAAAATATGGTTTTGTAAAGCAATACGACCAACGAACCCGCCTTCTGGATTTAACCCAACCATTCACTGATCGCTTTGCAAAAATTGCCGATTGGGTGATGAAAAAACCGGGTTATACTTTTGAGCATTTAGAAATAAGTAAGTTTGATAAATACGCAGCCGACATAGCTGAAATTTACAATAATGCGTGGGAGAACTTCGAAAACTTCACTCCTATTACTCAAACTACCATACGTGAAATGTTTGAGCAGATGAAACCTATTGTTGATGAAAAACTGATTTGGTTTGCCTATATAAATGGTGAACCTGCCTCGTTCATTGTTTGTATTCCGGATGTTAACCAAATTTTCAAACATACAAACGGTAAATTAAACCTTATTGGTAAACTTAAATTTGTATACCATAAATGGCGCAAAAGCATGAACCGTATCCGTATTATGGTAATGGGAACTAAAAAAGCTTACCAAAAACATGGCTTGGAGTCGGTTATGATTAGAAAGCTACAACTTATGGTTATGCCGGATGGTCATTACAAAGAAGCTGAGTTATCATGGGTTGGTGATTTTAACGAAAAAATGGAAGCGATTCATGAGGCTACCGGAGCCAAACATGCCAAAACTCATGCTACTTATCGTTTTATATTTCCGGAGAACATTTAGTTGTTAAATTTCACAAACAGAATTCTCGTTGATTAACAATAACTTAATTTTAACTTTAAAAAAAGATAAAATTAAATTTGGAAACAAACTTAAAGCCCGTATATTTGCAATCCCAAAACAACGACACTATAACGCTGTAAGGGAAAGAAAAAGATTCCGTAGCTCAGCTGGTAGAGCAATACACTTTTAATGTATGGGTCCTGGGTTCGAATCCCAGCGGGATCACAAAAAAAGCCGATAAGCAAAACTTATCGGCTTTTTTATGCCTATTAAAGATACCAATTACAATTTAATCAGCACAAGATGAAAATTCACAATAATTTTTTCATCTACTTTCACCATACCCATTACTCTGGATGGAGCTTTAAGGTTAAAGTCTGAAAAATTGAAACCATGCTGTCCCTGCAAATGAATCAAACCCTTTGCATCTTTTACAATACTGCACCTTAATTCGCACGGAACAGTTACGCCCGCAAGTGTTATAGTGATATCTCCTTTAAATTTCTCCTCCGTAGCTTCATATTTTGGCTCTCGTTCAAATGAGATAAAGTTGATCTCAATATATGGATACTTGTCCGATTGAATAGTTTTAGCAAAATCTTTTGTTATGGCCTTCATATTGCATTCAAACGCCGAAGTCTGCAGCTTTACCAATCCCTTTTTAAAGTAAGCGCCCTTCCCTTGTTCAGCCATTAGCAAAAGGGTATCCGATCCTTTATACTTATCAATCGTGCATTTATACTTGTTAACGTTTGTCTTTCCATTGATAGTAACCGTGCTTGAAGGATGAATAGCCAAACGATGAATTCTCGTTTTGTCCTCTTGTCCAAATCCTAAAAAGGACCACAAACATGCGATAAAGATGAAAAGGAAATTTCTCATCCGGCTAATAAACTAAATAAAAGAAGTAAAAGTATCATCAGAAGGCAATCATCGCTTCCAACATAAAACCGTCAAACTTGCCGCCCTGCAATGAGTTCCCTACAGGATAATCTTTATACTGTTGATTTACATACTCAAGTTTGGCAACGATGTTTTTGGTCATAAACCAGCCCCCGCCTATATTGAATCTATCAACCTTAACCATGTCGTTTTCCACACCCGGCAATTGCCCCTTTACCGTGTTATAACGACCTCCGGCATACAATTGTTCTTTAGCCCCAAACCTGTAAATCAGTTCGCCAGCGAGCTGTGTCCAGGTACGTTCACCTGTAAAGGCTGCATCTGCAACCTTGTCGCGACCTGAGGTAGTTTCAAACACTCCAAAAAACTCGAGTCCTTTGTATTTAACAAAAGGATTGATCATGAATGAGGTCATGTCGGTTTTTAAAGCCGGATTTATTCGTCCACTAAAATCATTTGTCGACGCGCCTAAAATATCCATCACTTTATAATATCTCGACCCTCCACGATCACCGCCATACAAATAAGTATTGCTGGTTGCATTAACTGTATAAAGAGAACCAGTCAGCCTAAGCCTAAGATCGGCACTAATTTGTTTATCATAACCAAGCTTGGCAATGAAAGCCCCCTTCGTAGCTGTATCGGCTACGCTTTGATTCAAACGCCCGTTGGTAATTCCTAGCATCCCCAACCATCCGTTTGATTGATAATACACTTCTCCTCCAATCTCAGTAGTGAATGAATCCATGATGTAGTTTCCTACAAAAGGATTAAATAGGCCATGTGCGTTATCTGTCCGACGAAAATGTGCATCGCCATAGTTATTTTCCATCTGCCCGATCTTGATCGTAACATACTTCATGATATTGGCTGCAAAATCTTTCTTGATAAAATCCAGCTTGTCGATCTGAATATAACCACCCTTTACATAGGTTTCCGTATGGTGCCGCGATGACAGATACGTTCTTAAGTGCATGCGTACGCCATCGTACAATTGAACATCGAGATCCAAGTTAGCATTTGGGAGGTTAAAGTTACTAATAAGGTGTACAAGGTTATTGGCGTCATTCTGATGATCGAGAGCCTGATATTGCAGCCCAAAAGCTCCTCCAATTCGAACCTTTAGTTTATTATCCCACGTTACGGTATCCTGCTTACTAGTCTCAAAAACATTTAAACCAGTCTTGTCGTTGGCTCTGAAGTATTGCAGATCAGGTTGCTGCGCGTAGCTAACACTCCCGATGAGTATAAAAAAAATACTGAGGAAAAAAGTAGATCTTTTTTTCATAACGTTTACATTTAGGTTTTAGGTAGTACAATCAGTTCATAATGAAAAGTGACTTTTTCACCCACTTTAATCGTACCCATTACAGCTTTGGGGGGAGCCATATTAAATTCCTTCATATTGATTGCCTGTGAGCCGCTCAGCTGCACGGATCCATCTGCTAAAACCTTCGATGTCACATTCAATGCTATAGGTTTGCTTACGCCGGCCATGGTTAGTGTTCCATTCGCTTTGACAACAGCTCCACTAACCGTAGCGCTTGTTAACTTAAAAGTGATCGTCGGAAACTTATCGGACTTAAAGGCTTCATAAGTTTTATTATCCATCGTACCGCCTTTTTCGCTTTTGAGGTCCTTCACAGCGATCTTCACTACGACATCACTGATTGCTTTCACACCGGTTCCTTCAGTAGTGATATTACCCGACCAATCTACTTTCTTCACCGTCTCCGTCCAGTCGTGCATAGTGGAGGTACCTGTTACAGACATTTTGTGCGACTTAAGGATGTATGCCTTTTGGCCAAAAGCGACTAATGCATTTAACAACAGGAAGACTAAAGCCAAGGGAGGGATTTTTGAATATTTCATATTGAATGTGTTGTAAGATGCTATTTAAATATAGCGAAAATCAACTGAAAAAAACATCAATGCACTGACATACAATGCATTACATTCACCAAAAGCAACTAATTAAAGGCTTGTGATATCTTGCTTAGAAAAGAAAGCTCTTCTTTAAATGCGCGAACCGAGCGATTCCGGCAGGGATAGGCTGTTCTTGTTTACATTTACCATGCTTTCCAGGCATACTCATCAACGGTTTTTGACCTACACCGCCACTAATAAACGCCACAGGGAATGTAACATCTGTAGGCAAAACAAAGTTTCCGGTGGGAGCAGTCAGAGCTCTACCCTATCGTTCAAGTGCTGACAAGCAAGGCGAATGCCTAAAAAACATCAGTCAAAGTCTGACAACACTCGGAGCTTTGACTGATCAACAACAAATTTAATAACCTAAGAACTTTGACCCTACAACTTTTCTGAAGTCACCTCTTTCAGTTCATCATTTACGCGTACGATAACTTTTTGGGGTGTTAGAGAACGAATTTTATAGGAAGTCACCTTTCCATTTTTCCAGCTACAATCAACCGTAAATCCACCGCGTGCTTTCAGGCCACAAATTGAACCATTAGCCTTCCAGGCTTGAGGAAGAGCCGGCAACAGGTGAATTTCTCCTGTATGACTTTGTAAAAGCATTTCAGCTATAGCACCGGTAATTCCAAAATTCCCGTCTAACTGTACAGGAGCATAGGTAAAGAGGTTTGCCGATGTTGTATTGTAGGTTAGCAATCCTCTAATCATCATACCGGCCTTCTCACCTTCTCCCATGCGAGCCCACATGGCACAACGCCAGGCCCAGGTCCATGAATGACGGCTATCGCTACCTGTTGATGCCACGGTAAAAGGTGTATTTATATTTTTGCCATAATTGCCGCTCCGGGCACGCAATGAAATAATGGCTGCTTGGGCAAGTTCAGGTGTATTGGCAACGCTAATCTGACGGCCTGGAAATACCGCGAATAAATGCGAAGTATGCCTATGCTGATCATCAGGATCGTCTCTATCAGACTGCCATTCTTGCAACTGGCCCCATTTTCCAATCTTATTAGGAGCCAAGTGTTGCTTCATACTGGCTACTTTTATCTGGTATTCTGTATCAATACCTAGCACTTTTGCCGCCTCCAGGTAATTTTGAAACAAGTCCCAAACCAATTGCTGATCATGCATTACACCATCTTCTCTTGGACCATGTTCAGGCGACCATCCTTTAGGCACCACCAAGGTTCCATCAGGGAGTTGTTTTAAACGATCTTCCCAATATTGACAAGTTTCTTTTAAAATGGGGTAAGCTGTTTTTTCAAGGTAAGATTTATCCATTGTAAAGGCCCAGTGCTCAAAAACATGCTGGGCATACCATGCGCTGGCAGGAATATTCCATTCCCAGCCGTTGCCGCCAAATATACTTTGACTGGTACGGGCTGTCCAACCTCGGGTATTTTCGCCAAAAGCTTTACGGGTGGCGATGCGGCAAGGCTCCGCTGAAGCAGCAATAAAATCCATCAGCGGAATATGGCATTCGGATAAATTGGTTGATTCGGCCGGCCAGTAATTCATCTGTACATTGATATTATTATGATAATCACTGGCCCAAGGCGGGGTATTGCTATTATTCCAAAGGCCCTGAAGATTGGCAGGCAAACCTCCGGGACGCGAAGAACCTACAAGCAAATAACGACCGTACTGAAACATCATTTCCTCAAGATCAGGATCAGCACCTCCTGCTGCATATTTCTTTAAACGTATATCGGTTGGCAAGGCCAAAATACTATCGGCCGTTTTTCCGATGTTTATGACAGCTGCTGCCGTAAGATGAGTGATATCATTGATGTGACGCTTAACTAATTCTTCATAACTCCATTTCTGCGCCGAAGCTTGTTCTTTTTGAATGAGGGGCATCGGATCAGCACCACGCCAATTTGAAAAATAATCAGGTTTATAATTGGTGCGGGCATCCAGGTAAATCACCAACGAGTTGCACTTTTCAAAGACAAGCTTGTCGCCTTCCACGCGAACAGTACCTCCATCATGTTCCAAATGAAGATTAGCGGCATATTTTAACTTATTGGGCATTTCACCTGCAAAATTCAACTCAGCATTTTGGGCAACGCTAATTGCGCCCTGTGCTGATGACAAAGAAATCTTCCCTGAAAAAGCACCTTTTTTATTAGACATATACCTAAAAACCAGTACTTCATCAGGATGGCTGGCAAAAGCCTTTCTCTGAATTTTTACTCCGTTAGATGCAAAGCTAGTGGTATGAATGCCTGAAATTAGATCTAATGAACGTTTGTAAGATCTCGTTTGGTTAAGATTATCAAAATCAATGACCAGCTCTCCAAAATTCCGGTATGATCCAAAACCATGATCACCGGTATTATAAGCACCGTCCCAATTATTATCGCCTGACCAAAGACTTTGTTCATTAAACTGAATATGCTCTGTGTTGATATCACCAAATAGCATGGCACCCAACCTTCCGTTTCCGATCGGCAATGCCTCAGTATCCCACTTTTGGGCTGGCTGTGTATACCACATTTTCACTCCATTATCTGCATGAGTATTCATTGCAACCATTAAGAACGCAACGAAGAAAGCTTTTTTAATGTAATTCATTCTATAAAAACGTTTTAGGTTTTAGCCCGATCCTTGGTTAAGACCTTATTTTATATTTACGGTTAAGTCTGTTTTCAAATCATCATTTGTCATTTTTGAGGCATTGATGCATGTAACTCCAGAAGCATCTGTACTGTTCTTATCAATTACCACATGCTTACATGCAGTTAGATTAACAAAGGACTTATTGTTGCTTTTTCCCAGGAACTGAGTGTAGGTTATTTTATTACCTTCAAATAAAAGATGGTCAACGCTACGCGCATTTAAAATTGCATCTTTATACATTTTAAAAGTATTGTCAACAATCCGTATATTCCTGTGTACCATGTTGCCTACGATTAACTCGTGATTTTCGGGTGCAATCTGAATGGCGCCTCCAGAATTGTGGCCGCAATCTTCAAATACATTATTACGAATGGTCACATCCTGAACACTGCCAGACTCAAACCAGCTGGAAGCATCGTCGGCAATCAAAATAGGATACATTCCCGTATGATAAAAGATATTGTTTTCGATTACTACTTTTCGGCGGGTGGTAATGAGCAAACCACGGGTATTAGTGCGCTCAAAACGGCTGTTGCGAACAAGTACTTCCGGAGTCCAAGTAAGGTTCTCCATACACAAACCTTCTTTAACGAAAGCTGGCAAGCTGCCCAATACTTCAATTTCCATCTCTTTTTTGTTGATGAGCTTGGCGTTTTTTAATTTTGCTTTACCCAATGGCATCAATGTTTGAGGATTTATAAATGCAATGCTGTCGCCTTTAAAAAATGCTTCGAAGCCATAGGATTGAGGGTGCATAAAACGCACTTTTAGCTTTTTTGCTGAATCAATTGCTGTTATCTGCAAATGGGTACCATGCACATTTACGGGATCATCATGCGAGCCAGAGGTAAAACAACTGTCTATTTTCACCAAACCCTTGCAACCCGAAAAATGGAAACAATCAGCAAACGAGGCGATGATTCGGCCGCTATCCTTCCTTGGGGCCACTTCTACTTTCTTAAAAGAAATGTTTTCAGAGAACTGAGAAACAATTCCCAGTCCGTGCATATAATGCATTTTAACATGTTCAAGGCTGATGTTTTTACTAAGCAAAATAAAACCGCCGCAGTTATCGCGGTAGGGATCACGGATAGTCAACACATCTCCTACATGAAAATTAGTTTTTGCAAACTTACCTTCGAACTTTACCTGATTAAAACCGGTTTCAAGGGCTTTAGCGGCAAGGAATGGTGAAAAGGTACTGTAGCGCATAATTTCCTTTCCCGGCTCAAAAAGGATGGTATGAAAAGAATGGGTATTCCAGCCTTCGCCATAAAAACTAATTTCCCCATTATCAATCGTGTATTTTGAATCAGGGTGAATCGCTGTTTCTATGGCCGTATCGCAAACTGATTTAATGGTCAACTCCGACATGGTTGGTCGCTCATAATCAAAGCAGATGTCTTTAATCTTAACATTTACACTATTGAGGAGTGCAAACGACACCATTTTACCATGCAGCACCACCAAAGTATTATTGCCGTCAAGGGTTAGGTTTTGACAATTTTCAAACGGAAATGCTATGCTTTTAACCTTCGATAAAGTATCATTTTCAGTGCAATTTGATACGTACAGCTCGCGTTTCACTGCCTTTTCGGGCCAAATGTCAATACGGCCGCCGGGAAGCATTAAAACTGAACTTCTGCTTTTCTTACAAGCTTCAATAGCCTTACGAATACCGGGAGCAGCATCTTTATAACTGTTTGATTTTACACCAAAATCAGAAGCTTTGATTATTTTTTGACCAAAAGCCACATAATTGAAAACTATTAAAAAGAAAAATATAAGGCGGCTTCTCATCCCTATTCTACTAATCATAAAACGTTTATTGTTCAATTTTTTTGATTTTCACTAAGCAGTTGCAAATTGTGTGGCAATTTATTTATCAATGCTTTTATTTCATCATCCGACAAAATAGTATTAAATACTCTTAAATCATCCAAATAGCCATTGAATGCATTGGTTTTGTCGCCAATGTATTTCAATGGAAAAAACAAGGTTTGCACCTTCGCCGTCTGCTTACCATTGAAAAACGTCCGCTTTGCTCCTTCCAACTTTTCAACCAGAACACCGTTTACGTATAAACTTGTTCCTTTGTTATTACCGGTAATGGTAATATGAGTCCATTGTTCAGGTATTATCGAATAATTAAAATTGCAGTGATATCCTTCTCTTGAAAAACCTAACTTACCGGTTGATTGCTGTTTCAATTTCACAACGGCATCGGGTGAAGAAAAAAGCACAGCATTATCAGTATTGTTTTTGTCGGGATTTATTGAGAAACTGATGGTGTATCCGTAACCAATTCCCTCAAAGGGAGTTTGTATATAACTATTGCCTCCGTTCAACTTCAATGCCTGCTTTTTACGATCGATTTTTGCATTTTTCATTTCAAGAAACCTTGCATCTCTTCGATTTCTTCTATTTTGATCAAAACTATAATGAAAGACCAAAGAATCTTTTGAATTGATCCTCCCCATCATATTCAACCCAGGGCCTTCACCTAGGCCTTTGCTTTTTGCAAGAAATGTTTCATAACCCATTGGAGTTGTAGACCCGCCCCACATTTTTTGGGAAAGTACCTGCATGGCAGGAAATACCCTATGGTGCACATCTTTTTCTGTAATACCGTTACCTACATGATCATTCCAAACTGCAAATGAGCCCCCTTTGATCTTTGCATCATTTTCAGGAAAAGTTTCCTTTCCAATCATATTAGGTGTCCATTCATTGTAAAGGCGTTTTGCATTCAGGTAATCATAGTAATAGCCGGCAGCCGGCACGATGTACAGCCAGCCATCAGGCGTACTAATGGCATCAAAACCCTGTTTCATCATTTCTTTAGGATCAGCATATCCATTGTACCATAAATTCATCGTTACATTTTCTGACTTAACAGGAGTCGTTCCTGGTGCGTGAGTTAATGCTCCCCATAAGCGGGCTTTCTTACCATAGCTTTCAACCAGGCGTATGTAATGATCAGTAAAGGCCCTGAATTTTTCTGCCTCTTTTTTTGCATACTCATCTGTACCAATGTGGACTTCCTTTCCTCTAAAGACTGGATTTGGACCTTCCAGGTATTCTTTAAATACATTGTCAATAACCTCATAGGTCAAAGGATTATCCAAATCCAGATGGTCCTGGCCATATATGCTGCTTCCAATTCCAGGAACAGCCTTTGAAAATGCTAATGAATGAGCCGGCACGTCAATTTCAGGCACAATGTTAACCCCGTATTGTTCGGCCAGTTTTTGTAACTCTATAAAATCCTTTTTTGAGTAACTACCGTCTATGGCCGTCAATTTAGGATAAGTATCATTTTGCAAACGAAAAGCGGCATAGGTACTGTCCCAATTATCGCCGAAAAAACCTTGGAAACCATTATCACTTAGATGCACATGAAAATCGTTCATCTTATAATAAGACATAAATTTTACATAGTTACGTAAGAAGTCTATGGAAAAGAATTTCCGACCGCAATCCAATACAAAGCCCCGTACAGCAAACTGTGGATAATCAATGGCAATTCCTTCAGGAATTCTCCTGTAATCTTTATCCTGTTCCAGTATTTGCAACAAGCTGCGGGTGGCCCATAGTACACCAATAGGCTGAGCTGCTTCGATGGTAATAAAATCTTTAATAGTGAGTACATACCCTTCCTTACTTTTTACCGAATCAGTCGGTTTCAGGGTAAAGAAAATATCCCCCTTTGCAGGAATACCTAAACGAATGGAAGAATGATGCTTTGGTATGCTTTTCTTAAGATCATCCAAAAAAGTAGTTGCTACAGGCATCAATGCGTCGGCATATGCCGGATCAATGACCAGAGCTACTTTATCGTGCATCATAAATGTACCCGTAGTGCCATGCCATTCATGGAAAGCAGGAATAACAAAAGGAGCAGGATTCACGGCCTGCTGTGCAATTGCCTGCATAGATGACATGCCTAAAAAAACGGCAATAAATAGTGCATTTAGATGTTTGAAAGTATTATTCATAAGAGTTTGTTTTACTTTGGTAATGCCATTTAAAAAGCTCACATCAACTCATTTTGGGTTTCCTCTTATTGATTCGCCCTTTAAAATGGCTCTTGCCATTGATAAAGACCTCCATCAAGATTCTTCCGTCCGGAAGATCGTCAAGATTATAGTTGAATGTGCCATTTTTAATTGCAGAGTACTCATGCTGCTGGTACACCTTTCCATCAACGGTGAATACGACCTTCATTTCGCTCGTTTTATTAGAAACGACGCTAAATTCAGTATTGGAAGTAACGACCCGTGGATATAAGGAGAATGCATATTTAGCTTGTGTTGTATCGGCAACGAAATTAGGAGTAGCCACAAAACTGAGTTTCTCCCCATCGCCACAATCGCTCTCGAACGTGTGAATAAGGTTTCCTTTCATATCAAACATCCGCAAATAGCCATCGCCATTCTTCGGCTCTGCCCAAAATTCAAGCCCATTACCCGCTGTGTCGATCAGACACAACTCGTATTTGCCCTCTTTCAGCCTTATTGTGTCTTGGTAAAGCGTAGCAGCGTCCAGATCTTGAGGCCCTTTATGGAATAGTGTATTTCCTAATGCATCTATCAAAAAGACAGTATTATCCTTCGGTCGGTTGTTTGTCCTAAATTGCAGCACAAAATTGGTAGGATAAAGCTCAGGAGCGATAAAGGTAGTTGTTAATTCATTGTCGCCCATCCAGGCGTCTGCCACTCCATTTGGTTTAGACAAAGTAACGGTATACCTATTTTTGCCTTGTTTGAATTGCACTGGTTCATTCAGTACGATCTCGGTTGTCTTATTGAACTCCAGGTTGCCCTTCCAATGGTAAACTCTTTTTGAAAATCCATCTGTACCACAAGTTATGGTGAGCGAGCGCAAATTGTGTGAACCCAGGTTCCTGATCAAAAAACGGGGATTGAAACAGGCAGGATTCAGACGCTTAAATTGTTGTTCATCTGTTGGTACAAGAATCTGTTCCAAAGCCACATCCGTTTTTTGAAGCGGTGAAGAGTAGCAGAACATGTAGGCAGAGATATTCTCCTCAGCCTGAATATTACCCGTAGCGGTGTATGGCTCCATCATTATGGAAGCAGCGTGTTTGCCTGCAGAAGCTGGCACATCGATGATGTCGGGAACCTGCAAATCGCCGGGGCACCAGTAAGCGCGGCTATATACCCATGTTCCACCCTGAGGGTAAAGTGGGTTTCCCCCGCATTTTTTCCACATGTCACGGCGATCAACCAGCTTGCCATCCATACTCAACTCACGCCAGCGGGAACAAAATTCGCTGCAACCCTTTGGTCTGTCCATCCCATGGCCGGTATGCTGTATTCTGATTCTGCTAATTGCCGTACCGGTTGGAGCCACATAGCTGATAGGACGCAGAGAATCCACAATATTATAGTTTGGATCTCCATATTTGAATGCACCATTCCAGAGCGGAGTTATCCCAAGTGATCGTACCACAGACGGACCAGAAAGTATCTCAAAGTCAATAGTCAAGGCCCAACCCACAGTTTTATCCTCATAACCGGAATGGACGTACACAACCTCTACGCTGTCACGCAGAAGGGGTGCAAAATCGGTCACGTCAACTTTCCAGGTCCAGTTCCATCCTTTGTTGTAAATGCTTCCGTAAGGGGTAAGCATCCGCCCAATTTCGTAATTAATCATTTTTCCATTCAGCCCACCTTTTCGGCGAAGATAGATGTGATCCAAATAATCCCAATGAGCCGTACGGAGGCTATCGGGACTGCCGAGCGTTACCTTCATGGTGATTTTTCGTACAGGCGTTGATTCGGAAGGAAAGATACCCCAGGAAGGATATGGGTTATTCCCTGACATTTTGGTGTCGCAGATTACTGTCGTCCGATTGTGCGATACCACATGAATAATTTGTTTTTTTTGCGCGTAACAACTGATAGAAAGCACTAAAGACAAAAGAATTAATAACTTTTTCATCGAAAAGATTGAACTGTTTATTTGTAAGGAGCCGCCATATACTGTAGCCCTCTGTTTATTGTTTATCTATCTCTAAAGCAATCAGCTTTTGAGCGGTAATGTAGTTTTTGACGGTGCATCGGGCTTGTACAAAAACTTCAGTATGAAGACCTGTCCATCCAAGACAGGCCATTACAATTATTTTTTTATTCATAGATAAATTCTTTGGTAAAGATAATGTAGAACCAATTCAAAAGGGAGTCCGCTTTAAGACAGACTCCCTAGAAAAAGAAAATTCGATTTACAGCTTTTTCAATCTTATTTTCGTGCTATAAAATTCTCTTCCAGTACAATTTTTTTGCTGCCGCGAATATCACGGGAAGAAGATCCCACATTCAATCCGCAAAAGTCAGAAATAGCTGAATTTGCATCACAAGCATTTTTTTCATAAAACTGTTAGAAATAAGATCACTCTTTAATAATATTTATATATCCACAAGACCCTAATGGTTATTTCCCCCTTGTAATTCCGTTTTCATTGAAGGCATCCACGCGGAAATAGTAGGGAGTATCCTTATTCAGACCAGGAAGTTCAAGACTGTTCTTACCATACACCATTACAGAGTGATAAAGCTTTTGCTTTTCATTCCCGAAATAAACCACATAGCCAGTAGCTCCTTTTGAAGCCTGCCATTGCAACGATGCTCTTCTTGTATCAGCTGCATCTCGTCGCACATTCACCACATTCACTGCTTCAGGAATAACACCTTTTCCCTTTCCAAATACACGCAACCCGGATATTGAGAAATTACCATCAGGAACCTGCAAGTTTGTTATCTTTAAATAACGCGTATTCACGGTTCTAGGCAACACGATATAATCGTGTGTAATATCGGTTTCATTATTTGATTTATCAACCAACATTTCCCAGTGCTTGCCATCTGTTGAAGATTCAATGCTGTATTGATATGGTTTCAATGAAACGCCTGCTTTTAATTGCGATCCTTCATCGGCAAAATTCACCTGAAAGGCATTCACATTGTATTGTTGTTGAAGATCCATTTGCAACCATTCACCTTTATTTTCTGATGCTGCACTCCACCAACTGCGCACTTCTTCATCATTAGCCATCGTAGCCGGATGACCCGTCATTTCGGATGATGCTGTCAATGGTTTGTTGTATGATAACAGCATCCAGCCGGAGAACAGGCTTTCTTTTTCGAAATCCATTTTACGCTTTGGCATCACAGAAGGGTAATCGCCAAATGCGGTTATACAATGCAGTTGTCCATCCTTATCGAAAAAGGCGGGAAACAATCCAATACGACGCTCAAACATATGTCGTACCGAAATGGCCATAGTGGCAACGTGCCAGTAGTTTCCATATTTATCACAAAATGTGCTTCCATGCCCTGCCCCATTAATAAAACCTCCCGGCTTATAAGAAAAAGGGCTATTGGGCATATACGTAAATGGGCCCAGCGGCTTATCCGATACATAAACGCCGTCGCCATACACTTTAAACTCAGTACCGGGCGCTGCGTATTGCAAATAGTACTTTCCATTGTGCTTGTTCATCCAACTCCCTTCATTCCAGCCATCTTTTCCGTTGCTGTTTGTTTCGCCGTGTTCTTCCCATCCAAACTCTTTGAAACGATGTTCAATCAATACCTGCGGCGACCCAATGGTATCGAATTGACGTGAAGCATTGAGTTCCACTCCCATGATGGGCTTTGTACTGGAACAACCGTAATAGAAATACACTCGACCGTCATCATCTTTGAATAAGGCCGGGTCTGTCATGCGAATAGGAAAATGAGGATTGTATACCTTCCAGTTATCTTCCAATGGATTGGTGCTGTAATAGATGCGTGATGCACCCTGCGAAGCAATAAAAAAAACCGTATCGCGAATAGTTTCTACCGCAGGGGCATAATCCTCAACCGGCAAGGTGCTCGAGGGTCTGTAAGTCCACTGCAAAAGGTTATCAGAATACCAATAACCGCCTGATTTAGATGCATACAGAAAATAGTTTCCTTTATATAAATGTATAACCGGATCAGCCGCTTCGCGGTAAGAGGGCGAATCGTAACTGAAACGATAATTAAGATTGAGTGGATTGCACCAGGTAGCATTTCGATCCTGAGCATGCAGCATTAGTGCAGGCAATACACCGATAATGCACAGTGCCAGTTTCTTTGTAAGGCTATATTTCATAGAATTGCTTTTCAAGTTTTAAGCCTTATAAAATCGAAGTTGGCTGACCATTTCTATTTACCAGTACTTTTATGCTTTCGCCCGCTTTAACCTGAAGCTTTGGCCAATTTAAAAACTCGGTATAGCTTAATGGTTTGGTGGCATTATAACTGGTTTCTGCAAACAATGAAACCGATGCATCATATTGAGTAGGATTAGTCAATGTTAGTGTAATTCCATTTTTATTGGCACTTATAACTTGTGCTTCTACATGATCAAAGACTTGAAGTTGTTTAGTATCTGTTTGCAGATAAATGCCAGGCAGTTCAAGCGCCATCAGCATACCGTCTGTTTCTGTCCATGAGTTACGGGTATTAATGAAATTACCAATACTACCTTTCCCTTCTGCATCACTAGGCTGAATACGTTCCATACTGGATCCAATCAAATTGTTGGTAGTTGTATGGTTAGGCATATTCACAGCTTCAGCATGAGCATGTTGAATATCATTGATCAAATCGGCATACATAGAATTGCCTGTTGCCCGGTATAGCTTAAACAAGTAGTCGGCGGATGATGTGCAAACTCCCGGTGCCGCATGTTTATTTTGAATACTGGCCCAAACAGCTCCTGCCATGTTGCATTGTAATTTTCCGATGTCACTATTGGCCGGAAAAACAGGATCGTAAGATAGCACCCAGGTAGAACATAAAGCGGCCTGCACCTGCGCTCTCTGCAACCATATTTTATCACCAGTATAGGTGTATATAGCCATCAACGATTCTAAAAATCCAAATGATGATTCAGAGTCGGCATCCATTGATATATCGCCGCAATGACCGCCTGTTAAGCCTTGCTTCACCACATCACGAGTATAATAAAATTCTGCGGCCGCTTTTGCAGCCGCTAACCATTCGGGGTGCTGAAAGTAAGCGGAAGCCAGGGCCAAACCTGCCGGAGCAATTGCACCTGCGGTAGAATTAAACACGGCAATCTCACCTGTTTCGGGTACTATGTATTGGCCAAATTCGCCATGTTTTTTCCAGCTGTTGGTAAAGGCTGCAGCTAATTTTTTCGCCGCGCTTTCCCATTCAGGCTTTATCATGCTGCCATGTCCTTGTGCCTTTAAGAGCATTAGGTGTTTTACCATCCAAAACAAAACATCCGAATTTTTACGCACCATTGCCTGTAATTCAGGAAAATCCGGATGCATTTTTTCAGGGCGCAATTTGCCATTGGCCGTTATGCCACCATAAAAATATCCGCTTTTACCTTGTAGTTTGTTTACAACAAAATCCAGTTCTGCTGCCACCCGATCACGCTCTGTTTCAGTGTTCATCGCCAACATCGGATAAGTGTTCATCATTCCGCTTACCCAGCCTAACTGAAAATCTTTACCATTTTCCGGTAAGTAGTAACTTCCTGCCGGAACGGTTACGAAATTGTTCTTGCAAATAGTAGTGGCTACGTCTAAGTATTTGCTCATTGGCAATTGATTACGAGGGTGGTTAGGCCCGGTAATCGCTTTTCGCTCCTGCATAAATTTTGCAAGCAAATCAGGGATAGATTTTGCATCAAATACATAAATCCTGAACGGCAATGCAACTTCATCTCCTGCTTTCCAATCGGGAGCAACATCTCCGCTTTTATGAAAATCACCAAATCCTGTTGCTAATTTGCGCATAGACGGGGCCGAAATAACAAAAGAGCAACTGTCTTTTGCTGCATTTTCTTTAATCGTTAATCCATTATTACCAAATTTTGTTTGCTGTAGCGTAAGCACGATAAATCCCTTTTTGGCTTTAGGCGAATAAAAACACATGGCCGGAGTAGCCGTATTGCCGGTTTGTAAATCAACCAACGATGACATGCCTGGCTCTAAGACTAAGCGAGGATCATTTGAAATGGTAAGCGGCACCTTAGGATTGTAATACATATCTTTGGGATAAGCAGGATTATAACCATTCCCAATGGCGCGGTAGCGATTGCCATTGTACACGCTGGCAGGCACCAGTACATAGTTTTCCGTACTCCACTTGCTAAAATCGAAAGAAACCGACACGGCTGAGGCTAGCGCGGATCCTTCGGTAAGCTGAAATATTGCATTGACATCAACTGCTTTGCTGTTGCCGGCAACTGGCGCGCATTGCAGCTGCAACTTCCATTCCCCTGAGGTCGTGCTGATTTCATTACCCGTAAATACATTTTGATGAACAGCCTCGGTACCGTTATATGAGGTAATCTTGCAATGTAAAGAACCTTTAAGCTCCTTCAGTAATTGTTGTGGTAAGGCTTCCGTTTGTGCCGAAGCATAACTTGACATTAAACAAAATGACAATAAAATTGTAGAAAATTTCATTTATTTTTTTTCAGGTTTTACTCAATTATTTTTCAACCATCACTATTGAGGACTATACAAGTGCATAAATAGGAGTCTGCTTAAAAGTATAGGAATTGGAAAGTACAACACACAACAAAATTGACTAATATTTATGCTATTTTCACACTGTGATTAGCCTTGGGTCAATACGTATGGTACATTTTGAAAGGGCCATCAAACTCGTCGACAAGGAGTTTTCTGGCGAAGGAAGTTCAGCAATCTCGTGAAATTGATTATACTATAGATTAGATTTTATACCTGTACTGCACTCTGGATGGAGACAAAACACAAAAGCCACTAATAAGTGGCTTTTGCAAATCACTCCAATGTAAAATTCATAAAGAATCAACCTACTAGTAGTTAAATTGAAGGTTTAAGCTTTTCCCCGGATCCAATTACCGGCACTACAAGTTCTAACTTTACCTTATCATTTGCAGCATTTAATGCTTGCACCTCTATCGTTGATTTTCCTTTTTTAATCCATAGCTTATTAGGACTTGAAATTTCTTCCAGCTTATTTCTGTTTTTATCTGCTATGAAGAGTGCGCTGTTTTTATACATAATGAATTGTCCTGTTGACATTTTTTTGTTGATTGTCAACTCTTCCGCTCCCCATTTAATACGGATACCATCAGCCAAGGCATCTTTTGCAGCTTGAATTCTGATTGAAAACTCTAAGGGTTGCGTTTCAAATTCATTCTGAAGCTCAACTACCTGAGCCAGGGTTGAATATTCAATGTTTCGAGAACGATTTTCTTTCACCGGAAACAGTGTAAATGAGCTTTCACCATTTTGTTCCAGGTGAAATTTATAATTCAGATCCTTCAACTTTTCCTTTTGTGAAGGAGAAAACACCTGTAGGGCCCTTGCATTTTCCCAGGTACGAAAAGCTTTAAAAATAGCTGATTTTTCAGCACTATTTTCTACCGTTTGCTGGCTGAGTCCGAGCATATAGGTAGCGTTCCATCCCAATGATTTGGCCTGTAAATTTTCAGCATCATACATGCTCCAATCCCCGCTGTAACTCTGAATTCCAAAAGTTGCCGGCATGTAATTACTTTCAAACACGTATCGCATATCCTTGCCTTCAATACCCCACTTGTTAAGTACCGGACTGAACATATGATCTCCACCACCAACATTAACTACACTCATATAATGCCAGTTACCCTCGTACAGAGAACTCCCCATCACCTTCAGATATTCTCCGCCGTTTTGTTTATACCTGTCAAACAATTTTCGAAAAAAGCGTTTAAATGAATACTGGCCATGCCCCTGGTACATGCAACTTTCCAGACCGTCAAAATCAATATAATCCATACCTCCCTCTGTCAGCCATTTGCCATAATAATCAGCGTAAACTTCCTGCAGGTTCATGTCGGGAGCAAAACCATGATAACAATTAGGCTGCAGCTTTACAATGGTAGTACCAGTCGCATACGCCCCCTGTTTAGTGCCATGAAATCCCCTTTTAACATGAAGAAAAGTATAAGGTTTAGTTTTAGTGATTCCGTTGTATTCGATCAGCTCCTTACCGATTTTCAACACATTGGTATGATTGCCTTCCCAGCCTCCAAATTCATTAAAATAAGAGGTATCGGCCACTGTGATAATTGTATCGGTAGACGAAAGATTTTTGGTAATTGAAGTACGCATCATGATGGCTAAACTGTCGCTGGGCACAGGTGATACATCACTGTTTTTATTAGGCTGCAAAAATTCACAAAGCGTATGCAATCCATAACGGATGCCATTTTTTTGCATCAGGTTGCCAAATTCCGGTATGCTCATCGCCTGTCCTCCGCTAAAACTAATTTTCTTCATTCCCCAACGATTTGAAGGATTTGGATAATACTCACCCCAACCTTCATCCTGAACAGCTTTCAGGCCAAGCTGCTTACAATAGCTTGCCAAACTATCGTGAACTCCCCACCAAGCGACATCAGGGCGATAAGATGACGGATCCTTTATCCACTTCCCCTCTGATTTAATGTGAGGCAAACCTTCATTTAAGGTAATTGTTTCAATGGCTTTTAAGCCCTGCGAATCAGGACAGCCATAAAAAGCTATGGCCGAGCCCATAAAGTCAGCATCGGTAGGCAATACTAATTGATAACGGGCCGAGTTGGCTTTACCGTCCAGGTTATCGGGCAGAACCGGGAATCGGATCATTTGCTCCATCTTACGATCACGCGAATGCATGCAAATGCTGGTTCCAAAAGCAGGCTCCAGCGAGGCCCCATTTCCATAGCACATCCTGAAATATTCTTCAGGATTGGAATAAAATGCCACATCATTATTTCCATCGCCACCAATGGTAAAAGTTTGTCCTTCTTTTAAATGAGGTGGTAAGGGGTATTTTTTAGGATCGGGTGAATGAATGTAATAATACATACCTGTCATATCCCCATCTGTTGGAGGTCCACTGGTCGTATTGTCGTTCAAACCCAACATGCCAATGGCAAAATCATCACTACGTACCACAGAAATAATATCACCAATGGTTTTGGAGATATTGGTCTTGTATGGCCCCCATACTATATTATCCACCCCATTTCGCGGAGTTAACGATTGCAGTTGCAAACGTAGGTATTGCTGACGCTGATCAACTTTTACTTTAGCGACCGACCCATTAGGATAAGTAAGAACGATTTCTTTTTTAGCTGAATTGAACAGGGCTTTGGAAGGCAGGATATATTTCTTGTCTTTATACAAACTCACCAAGGCTGACGACAATCCTTTTGGAGCATATTCCTTCCCTGTTTTCTTTTCTTTAATTGAAGTAATATAGCCCTGTGCATTTATGCTTAATCGGACATATTGCGTTTGCAATTGAAATGCTTGCGCTTTTAGTTCATGCATTGACAACAGCAGGATGATTGCCGCGCAAAAACTTCTTAATAAATAGAATTTTAAATATTTCATATAACTTATAATTAAGGCTTTAATTCTCCTCTTCAGGATCATTTTGACTAAAATACTTAGCTCTAAACAAGTAATTTGACTCCATTTAAAACCCCATTATATTGACCAAAACTGATAGATTATTTGCTCCTATTGAAATTAGCACACAACTGCTCTAGCCTAAAAAGTAACAAAAAAGGGCTTATAGCCCTTTTTAAATCGATTTATCTTTTTTAATGAATTATCATTCGCGCAAACTGTCTCATTTTACAGCTTCGTAAACATTATTCCCAGCATCTCTTTTCAATCTAACAAACAATTTCTTATCCGAACCATCCCTGTTGGTTTTATATAAGTTCCAGTTGTTGGCATCTACGGCTTCAAGATGAAAAGACAGCGCAGCATCGGCCAACTCCTTTTTCACCCACCTCGGAAAGGCATTGGCTATCCTTGCATCTTCCCATGTTCTTATTGCTTTAAAAATTGCATCTTTCTGAGGACAACTTTCAACATCCTTCTGATTAAGCTTCAGACTGTAAGTCGTTCCTACCCCCACAGAAATTGCCTGAATGTGCTCGTAGTCCTCCACTTTCGATTTGGCGTTAATGGGAAAATTACCGCCCAGGCCTACCGGAAAATAGTTGGAATAGGTCACATCTCTCAGGTCTTTTCCCTGACTGGTCGAACTCCCCCATTCCCGGGTATCAACATCATACAAGTTTTTTCCACCTCCAACATTCCAGATGCTTTGGTAGTGCCAAGAACCCTCTGACAAAGTGGCCCCGGTAAAACGGATGTACGGAACGCTCTGTTCCGCAGCTCGTTCAAACATTTTACGGAAGAAACGCTTGGTTGAGTAATAACCATGTCCGTTGTTGAACAAAAATTCCTGCCCGTCGAAATCGTAATAACGCAAACCATTGATCGCACATATATCGGCAAAATGCTCAGCTATTTTATCCTGCAACTGCATATTCGGTATAAGTCCATCGTAACCATAATTAACAGTAACCTGAAGCTTATAAATTGCATCACCACTGACATGGTTGGATGGGTTGGTTTTCCAGTATCCGCGTTTAACATTTAAAAGTCTGAAAGGTTTCTGGTCAGAAACACCTGCATAATAAATAAGTTCTTTGCCAATTTTTATCATATTTAAGTTTGCACAATGTCCTTCCCAACTGGCAATCTCTTCAAGATGTGTAGGGTCATCTACAATAATGATCGTATCGGTTGGACTGATACTTTTTACCAACAGGCGTTTTTGCTGATAACACAAACTATCACTTGGAATTGGACTGGCGTCCATGGTTCCCGGCGCCAGAGAATTGGTAATTGGAGTTCTTCCTATCGTAATGCCATACTTAGCGGCCATATCGGCAAACTCTTTATGCGAAACATTTCCGCTTGTTAACTTTATTGGCTTCTTTTCAAAATTCTTTCCGTCAATATAACCATTGTTACCACGATTAGCCCTTAAGAAGCCTTGATCATATAAACTTATCGTTTTAAAGCCTAGTCTTGAAGTATAAGAGATGATACTATCGTTCAAATTACCGCTGGTAAGAGCATCTGGAACGTAAGCTGAAGGGTCTTTCACCCATTTCCCATTGATGGTTGGATAAGGTAGTTTTTCTGATAATACTATTTTCTGAACAACATCCATTAAAGCTGTACTATCCGGACTGCCCCATAAAGCTATAGAGGAGCCTATATAATCTACTCCTGGTAAGGGCTGCACTTGCAGATGATTGGGTTTGTTGGCAGCCATATTTGGAATAAGCGAGAAATAAATCTCTCTTTCAATAGACCGGTCTCTGGATTGATAGACAATGGATACTCTACCTTTCCTGTCAACCATTGCTGCGCTGCCGTACATGGTCCTGTACCAAGGTTCTTTGTGAGCGTAAAAAGCTACATCGCTGATACCATTGCCGCCCAGTGTAAAAACCTGTCCTTCGTGCAAGTTATTGGGCAAGGGATAACGCTTAGCGTCGGGGGTATGAATAATATACTGAAACGGGGCTGCATCTCCAATTGTTTCAGCTGTGCCCCCCAGGGTATTATCATTTAATGCGAACATACCAATGGCGTAATTAACTGCTTCACTCGTATCTCGGGCAACCCCTATTATTTCGCCAAACAAATTGGTGATATTCGTGTGATAGTCACCCCATTGAATTACATCAATTCCGTTGCGCGGAGAAAGAGTCTGTAGGGTAAATTTAAAATATTTCCTTTGAGGTATGACAGCGACTTTAGCCACTGATCCATTTGGGTAGTTAAGTACCAGTGTTTTGTTGTTTTTGGTATAAATAGCTTTAGTTGGTTGATAGTAAACCTTTTTTTTGCTGTCGTAAAGGCTCATCAAGGGCGAAGGTTTATCCGAAGGGCTGAATTCACGATTAGGCTGAACTGTTATATTCTTCATACTGGTGATCCAGCCTTTGTTGTTGATGTGAATTTTAAAATAATCAGTACTAAAATCGCACTGAGCAAAAGCACCTGCCACAGAAAACATCGCTCCTAAGAACAGGGGTGCTATTTTATTAAATTTTAATTCCATGATTATATTGTTTAACTATCCTAGGTGACTGTAACTTCAACTTTTCAAATGGAACACCTGCCCGGTTTAATTTCCCAAACTCATGCGAGATGCTAGCCACTAAACTAAGTAATTGTGTGCTATCTAAAAGCCTACTATTTTGACTAAAATTGATGATTTATTGCACCCACTTAAAATAAATAAGGAGCTAAAAAGCTCCTCATTTATTTTAATCAACTATATGAAACTAGAAATTTTGGAAAGTATAACTATCAATTAATCATTTAAACTAATTTTGGATTATACTCCTTTGGTTTTAAGTATTTCGGGGGTTCCATTGGCACGTATTTCAATCTTTATATCAGCACCACTTTCACCTGTATATTTACCATCAAAAATGATTTCGTTAGAACCAACTGCCAATATTGGTAAAGGCTTATTTAATTCGATGGTTTGTAATAACTGCCACTGCTTATTATAAAGTTTTACCATTTTGCCATCACACTTCAATATTTGTCCTTTCTTCAAACTTAGCGGCAACACCAATGCATCCTGGTGATTAATTGCAATAGATGGTTGATCGAACATAACCTCAGAATCAGTTTCTTTACCCGGTGCCATCGTAATAATAAATTCAACCGCTTGCTCAGAAGCTGGATTATTGAAAGTAAAGGTTGAAAACACGGGCTCTCCAGGTTGCTTCAACTGCTGAACATGTTTAAAATAGGCATTGTAAACAGGAATTAACTTATATGTTTTTTTATCGGATGCCTCCAAATGAAATTCAGTCTTCAGGCTCCGCATTCGTTCTTTTTGCGTTTCGCTAAACACACCCTGCATCCGAGCTCCTTCCCATAATTTGAGCAGAGCCAGTATTTCATCTTTTTTTCCATGTTTATGAAGCGTTTCCAAACTGGTAGATAAGCCAAAGCCTGCATTGTAACCAGCACCTAGCGCCAGCATCCATTCAATATCTTCAGGTGTGGTTTCGGGGCGCAGACTAAACCATCCCAACATAGCAGGCATCAGGTTGCGGATATAAAATTGCTGATTTTTTAATCGTAATTGCAGCTGACTTTCGCGGAAGCCTGCATACCATGGCTCGCCCCAATTCATACGGGTGTAAATATGCCAGAAGTAATGGCCGGGATTACTTGCATCATTTATTACCTTGCCTTGTAGTTCCGGCTTCAAGTTATCGTACCAGGTTTTGGTAAACTGCTGTCGTGCATATTGCCCCATCCCGGATGACCAGCAGCCTTCCAGTCCGTCGAATGAAATTTGCCGCAAGCCAGTTTCATTAAATAAACGGGCAATGGTTTTCGACATTTCTTCCTGCAAAGCATAATTGGTAAGAAATACTTTATAAGGGTGATCCATTAACTTTCCGATACTGTCGTTTTGTTCATGGGCAGCTGCCGTAGTGCCAAAGACTCCGCGTTCACAATTGAGCAGTTTCCATGGGGTCGATGCTGAAACCGATCCATAGCGAATGATTTCATCACCTACCACTACTGCTTTAAGTGTATTGTTTTCCATTTGGTTAAAAAATGTAGGATTTTGAATCCCGATCTCTTTTGCATTGGCTTCAATCGCTGAACTTAACCGAGAGTAACCAACCTTGGCAAGGCGAGGATCCGGCTTCGGTGTTACATAGGCATCATTGGTCGTTATAAAATTCGATAAGGTGTGTATGCCGAGTGCAATTCCCCGTGCCTTGGCCAACTCCACGCATTGCTTCATACTGGCCCAGTTTTGTGGAAACGCTTTACTTTTTAACTTAAAGTGCCCCCAATTTTCAAAAGGATCGCCATGATACAGATAACGGAAGCCACCCTGTTGGGCCAGATCCATTGCTTCCTTCAGATTATCCATACCAAAATCCATAATCAGATAAGAATCAGTAGCATGAACATTCTGCTTACCCCAAATGCCATCAAACATCGGATGCGGAAGACCTTCTTTAACCTCAATTTGTGAAATAGTTGAAAGCACCTCAGGAGTTGATACACCAAAAAGTGCAATTTTACTTCCAGCTACCCCACCATCATTGAATGCAGGTGCGAGGTACGATGAATGACTCCAATTTTCGATAATTCGATCTTTATTTCTATTACGACAATATGCCTGAAGAGAACTACCATACTCGGTCGGACGAGCAACATCGCCTCTGAATAATTGCTTATGTAAGTCGTCTCCCTTCACATCCACCTTATTTCCTCCCTCAAAAACATCGTAGGAAGGCTCGATATCACTTTCGTTATTTGGATAACCTCCAAGGGTTTTCACATTCAGAGCCTGCAAACCAATAGCAAACCTGGGATTACGTACAACGCCTACTACTTCGCCTATTGTATCAGCAATTCTGGTAGGATATGGCCCCCACAACACCAAGTCAACAGCTTCGGTATGTGTTAACTTCTTCAATTCAAAACTGATGTAATTATCCTCTTGCTGCACTTTAACAATAGCTTCTAAACCTGGCTGCGGATATGACAACAACAGCTCTCCACTTTTTGCTTTCCATTCACAATGTTGGGGAGCAAGGACTTTTCCGTCTTTTTTTACACTCAATAAAGCCGAAGCTTTTTCTTTAACCAAAAATTCTTGCTGAAGTGCAATGCTCTTCATACTGGTTAGCTTTCCTGTAGCGTCGAGTTGGAGACTCCATTGTTTTGTTTTAAAATTAACCTGAGCATGGGCCGACTCCCAAACTCCCAATAGCATCATCGAACTATAAATCAAAGTCCTTTTAACAGTGTTCTTCATTATCATGTAACTTTCCTAAAAGTATAGTAATTGACTGCTTCAGTACACAACTAAATTGACTAATAACTATGCTTTTTTCACCATCTATTTAGTTGGATAGAAGTTCCTCCGAACCATATACTCAATGCGCAGATTTAAAAAGTACATTTTAACAAAAAAAAGTTGCTTGTGCAACTGGCTTAATTAAGCATATAAGTAAGGTGCTTACTTCACATCAATCTTCAATTCTGCTTTTTCCAAATCATTTGCTTTAACTACTAACTTCATAGGGTCTTTTGCATTCGGACGGGCCTTCAAAATTACCAGTAATAATCCATTAAATACTGCACCTTCCAAGCTGCATTGAATAGTATCCTTAGCAGTAGGTATTGTGTTTCCATCTTTATCTGTAACCGCAACGGTAACAAAAACAAGGTCGCTGCCATCTGCTTTCAAAGCTGTTTTATAGGCAGTTAATTGAAGCTTTGCTGCAACATCCGTGGTTTTCACTATCGAAGTAGCCCATACTTTTCCATCCTTATAGGAAATGGCTTTTAATTCACCGGGTTCGTACACTACCTCGTTCCAGCGCAAGCGATATTCGTATTGAATTTTCTTTTTACGACCCAATGATTTACATATTGGTATATAAGTTTAATTTTGGTCATTTAATGAAAAATAAATTCTTTAACTGACAGCTTTCAGCAACAAAAAAACAATAGTGATCACAATGCTTATTTTGCCTACACCTTTCCTAATAACTTTTTTTCAATATGTCAATCAAACTTAATTTCAATTATGCAAAATGAAAAAAACAAAGAAGATTGACAATAGCATCACAATCCATTCCCAGATTGTTTATTATATTTCAAATAGTATTTTTACATTTACCGCATGGAACATACTGAGAATTCGTAGTACTGAAAATCTCCATTTGAGCCGGTATCATGGCATTCTTTTTACTATTGCCTTCCATTGATAGTAATTAACTCTGTGAAATTAGCAGATTTAAAATTGCAGAAGATTTAATCGAAGAATAAGAATAACGTAAATAAAAAATCTAAAATGAAGAAGTATTTATTTTTACTTTCTGCTTTAGTTCTGAGCTTACCAATTAAAATGAATGCTCAGGACAAGGAAAAGAATCAGAATAAGAGTCGTCCAAACATTATTTACATGATGAGCGATGACCACGGTTATCAGGCTATTAGCGCCTATGGCTATAAATTAAACCATACACCTAATATTGATGCCATAGCTAATGAAGGAATGCTTTTCAATAGGGCTTTTGTAACCAATTCAATTTGTGGGCCGAGCCGTGCCGTGATGCTAACAGGTAAGCATAGCCATGTAAATGGGTTCATGGACAATCACAGTACATTTAATGGAAATCAACAGACCGTTGCTAAGCTAATGCATGATGCCGGATATCAAACTGCCATGGTTGGTAAATGGCACTTAATCTCCGATCCGCAGGGTTTTGATTATTGGATTACCATGCCCGGCCAGGGAGAATATTACAATCCTGAGTTTATTGAAAATGGGGTACATAAAAAAGTAGCAGGTTATGTAACTAACCTAACTACCGACTTTGCAATCAACTGGTTGGAGAAACGCGATAAAAACAAACCATTTTTCTTGATTTACCAACAAAAAGCCCCTCACCGTAACTGGATGCCGGAACCAAAGTATTATCATCTTTTCGACAGTGTAAAAATTCCAATGCCGGCGAATTTCTACGACGATTATAAAACTCGTACTCGCGCAGCTCATGAACAGGAAATGGGAATTACAAAAGTTATGAATTATGCTTATGACTTGAAACTAGCCTTTGATTTACCTAAAGATAAGCAAGTTGGTTTGGCAGGAATGTGGCAAGGCATTTATAACCGTATGACCCCCGAGGAAAAGAAAAACTATGAAGCAGCTTATGCTCCTGCTAATGATGCATTTTACAAGGCAAACCTTACCGGTAAGGCACTTGATGAATGGAAATATCAGCGCTATATGAAAGAGTATTTAAAATGCGTTCAAAGTGTTGATGATAATGTAGGTCGAGTAATGGATTATTTGAAAGCAAATGGTTTGGATAAAAACACCATTATCATCTACACCTCTGATCAAGGTTTTTACTTGGGAGAACATGGTTGGTTTGATAAGAGATTCATGTACGAAGAATCCTTCCGCACTCCATTGATCGTTAAATGGCCTGGTGTGACACATAAATCAACTACCAATACTATGGTACAAAATCTTGACTTTGCAGAAACCATTTTAGATATGGCCGGCCTTCCTATCCCGTCAGATATGCAAGGTAAAAGTTTTACTTCTGTACTTAAGGGTCAAAAAGGGAACATTCACGATGCCTTATACTATCATTTTTATGAAAATCAGGAGCACAAGGTAGCCAAACATGTAGGCGCTAGAACTGATCGTTACAAAATCATCTGGTTTTATGAAAATAATGAATGGGAACTATATGATTTAAAGAAAGATCAACATGAAATGAACAACGTGTATGATAAACCTTCGTATAAGAAAGTACAGAAAATGATGAAAGAGAAGCTACAGGATCTTATGGCTCAGTATAAAGATCAAGTTACTACTTCAAACACAGTACATAAATAGGTATAAAAATTAGGGGAAGATCGATAATTAATATCTTCCCTTAATTTTCTTATCAAAGAAATTGATTACTCAGCAAATCACTAAACCGATAAATGAAACTTTATCGGTTTTTTTATGCCCTAATTTATCCTAACTGCAAGAACATACTTGAATTTAATCTTCCTTAATTTTTCCATTAAAGCTTGAGATTAACACCGAGCATTTAACTAAATTGTATAACGGATATATGTTGAAGTGAAAACCTTAACAGAAAGCTTTATGGTAAAAACATATTTTATTTTAATTGCCTTTTTTTTAACACATCAGGTTGCATCTGGACAGTCACATACACCTGCAGACAGTTTAAAAGCGCTTTTGAACCTTACCCAAAATCCAGAAGAAAAAATCAAACTAACATTACAACTTTCTGAGGAGTTTTATAAGTCAGACCCCACACTGGCACTTAAATACAGTAATGAATCAGAGCAACTTGCAACTAAAATCTATTCAGACTCCTTAATGAATAAAGTTTACCTAAACCAAGCCACCGCTTATTTACACTTAGGCAATTATCCTCGTGCGCTCCAACTTTTCTTCAAAGCTATTCATGGGGCTCAAAAGTTAGATGACAGTTATACACTTTTTTATGCTTACGAAAAATTAGGAATTCTATATTATTATCAGAAAGACACAATCAATGCCCTGAACCACTTTTTTGAAGCGCTTAAACAATTCTCCCTTAAAAAGCCGGAAAATAAAAAACAAATCGAACGTAAAGCCTATGTGTTAAACAATATTGGCATGATCTACGATGAAACAAAAAAATACGCTGAATCGGCCCAATACCTCAGTGAAGCACTAACACTTGGCAAACAATTGAACGATCATGAACTTATGGCTGCAGTGCTCAGCAATCAAGGCAGGCTATTACATGATCAGGAAAAAAATGATTCAGCACTCATTCGCTACAAAGAGGCCTTGGCACTACGGCGAAAAAACGACAACAAATGGGGCATTATGCGTTCCTGCCTAAGCATGGGTCAGTTCTATTTTAACATTAAGGATTATAAAACAGCAGAAACCTATTTAAAAGAAGCGATTGTATTAGGTACAGAAATTAAATCCTGGGAAAATGTAAATGCTTCTTCAGCTATTCTTTTCCAGTTATATAAACAAAAAAAGGATTATAAAAATGCATTGAATGCGCTTGATTTAAATAAGAAGGTAAATGATTCGCTCTACAGCGAGGATAAAGCTCGTAAAATAGGACAATTGGAAATGCAATTTGACTTTGACAGAAAGCAAATTGAAGCACAAGCTAAACAAAGAGAAAAAGATTTGTATTACTTGTTGGGCGCACTTGGCCTGGGTTTGTCGTTAATTATAGTGAGTCTACTTTACTTTTTGCAAAAAAATAAAGCAAGAAATTCGCAACTGGAGCAAGCACATTTGAAGTTGGAAAAAAAGAATCTGGAAAAAGACATTGAGCTGAAAGATAAAGAACTAACGACTAATGTCTTACACCTCATGCAAAAAAATAAACTTATTGATGCTATTTCTGAAAAATTACTTAAAATCAAACAAAGTGTGGGAGCAGAATCACAGCCGGCTGTACAAAAGGTGGTCACGGACCTTCAATCCAATCTGCAACCAGAACTCTTACAGGAATTTGAATTCAGATTTCAACAAGTGCATGAAGAGTTTTATAATATTTTAAATGAAAGATTCTCCAACCTTAGCCCTACCGAACGAAAACTATGTGCGTTCTTAAGGTTAAACATGACAACCAAAGAAATTTCAGCCATCACCCACCAGAGCATTAAATCAATCGAGATTGCCCGAACCCGACTGCGTAAAAAATTAAACTTAACCGGTTCTGATCAAAACCTGGTAACCTTCCTGATCCAATTGGATTCAAAAAATCACGTTTAAACTTAAAGACTATCAAACAAATAGCATTTATCGAGAACAAATCCTGTTTTACTTTAATCAAGGATAAAGATTCATATGTATATTAGGCCTAAATCTTAGGTGTGATTTGGACAATTATCATGAAAGCTTTTTGTGCTAGAAGAAAAACGACAACAGCATTAAATATAAAACAAAAATTCATCTTACTTACCTGTATATTATTTACTTGTTTTAATACTTATGGGCAATCTACTCAGCTAGACAGTTTAAAAGAGTTATTGAGGATTACTGACAATAGCCTAGAAAAATTTAAAATAACCTTTCAACTGTCGGTATTAACCGGTAATTCGGATGCTCGTACCTCATTAAAATATGCACAGGAATCCATGCAGTTGGCTAATAAAATCCAGACGGATACCCTAGTGAATAAAGCCACCCTTAATCTTGCGAATGCTTATCTGCAAATTGGAAATTACCCACAAGCCTTTCAACTTTATCAAGAAATAATCAAAAATAAGGATTCCAATTCCAATGCACTTTTAGCTGCCTATACCAGTATTGGCATTATCTATTATTATCAGCGAGATTATAAAAATGCTTTAACGAACTATAGTAAAGCTCTTAGTTTTTTCTCTAAGACAAACCAGGAAACAGATCTGGAAAAACTTCTTAGAAAAGAAAAACTATTAAACAGTCTTGGAATTCTCTATGAGGAAATGAAAGAGTTTGATAAGGCAAACACCTTTTATACGGAGGCGTTAAACATTACCAAGCAGATAAACAATCTAAATTTCATGGCACATGTGCTCACCAACCATGCACGACTATATCACCGGCAAGGTAAAGATGAATTAGCGCTTAAGTATTATTTAGAAGCATTGGAAATTCGAAAAAAAGTCAATGACAAGCTAGGGCTCGCTCTTTCTTATGATAGCTTGGGAGAGTTTTATTTTGAATTAAAAGATTACAGCACCGCAGAATTATACTTAAAAGAGGCCATTATTTTAGGACAGGGAATCGGGGACTTGTTAACGGTACGCCGCTCTTCATCAAATCTGTATAAGTTATATCAGCAACAAGGAAAATATAAAAAGGCCTTTAATACCCTTGCATTAAATAAGCAGGTGAGTGATACCTTATTCAATGCTGAGCGTTCTAATAAAATTGCTCAATTGGAAATGCAATTTGAGTTTGATAAGAAGCAACGTGAAGCTCAAGCCAAACAACGAGAAAAAGAGCTGAATTACTTGTTAGGAGCATTAGGACTTGGTCTGTCATTAATTATCGTGAGTTTGCTTTACTATTTGCAAAGAAATAAGGTTAAACGTTCAATGCTGGAACAAGCACATTTGAAGTTGGAGAAAAAAAATCTCGAAAAAGACATTGAACTGAAAGATAAAGAGCTAACCACTAACATTTTGCACCTCATGCAGAAAAACGAGCTTATTGATGATATTTCTGAAAAACTACTTAAGATTAAACAAAATGTAGGGGCAGACTCTCAGCCTGCTGTGCAAAAGGTGGTCATGGACCTTCAATCTAATTTGCGCCCTGAACTCTTGCAGGAATTTGAATTCAGATTTCAACAAGTGCATGAAGATTTTTATGTTATTTTAAATGAAAAATTCCCTAACCTTAGCCCCAGTGAACGAAAACTATGTGCTTTTTTAAAGTTGAATATGACGACCAAAGAAATTTCGGCCATCACTCACCAAAGCATTAAAACCATCGAGATTGCCAGAACCCGACTACGTAAAAAATTAAATTTAACCGGCTCGGAACATAACTTGGTAACATTCCTGTCTCAACTCGAAAGAGCCTAAATCAATCAACTTTTTTTACATTAAATAAAAAGAATCCACTATAACAAAGTTCTTCTGTTCACCCTCTTAGATATACAGAATAACACTCACTTTTAGCATTGTAGTAGTGAAATTATAGCTAAAATCACTATTTGTATTGGTTTTGTAGTGGTGCTTTTTTTCTTAATAATTACTTGAGTCCTCATATTTGAAACATTAATCATTCTCTCAATTTATCTAAAGGGTTATGAAGGATTTTAAATACGAAGATTCTCTTTTAGAGGAACCAATTAATATTCCGGAAGAAGTTTTGAACAGCATCAAAAAAATGCCATTCAAAAACATGCTTTATATCACCCATGTTGGTTATTTTCCCAACAAACGAGAAAAGGGTTCTAATGATTACGTTCTGATCTATTGCCTGACCGGAAAAGGACAGTGTGAAACGCAGAATGGTACTTTTGTTTTAAGGCCTAATCAATTCATATTACTTCCGCCTAATGAGTATTATTGCTATCAGGCAGATATTGAACAGCCATGGACGATTTATTGTATGCACTTTAATGGCAGCATGATAAATGAGTTAAATGAAAGTTTTGATTTAGAACAATTTGCGGTCCCTACCAACCTGCCTTTCAATAATCAAATTCTTGAAACGTGGAAAGAAATTTATACAAGCTTATTAGATGGTTATACCGATGAAAATATAGGCTATGCCAATCTCTGCTTGTATCGTTTTGTATCCTTTTTCCTTTTCCCTAATCGGTCACAAAAAACAATTCAAGAACCAGAGCAAGAAGACCTATTAGATCAATCTATTTCATTTATGAAGGCAAATGTTCATAAACGCTTTAGTGTCGATGAAATTGCCGAAACATTTCAGTATTCTCCATCTCATTATTCTGTTCTTTTTAAACAGAAAACCGGTCTTTCTCCTATAGATTATTTTATCAAAATAAAAATTCAGCATGCCTGTGAATTACTAACCGGCAGTAATCTTATAGTAAAAGAGATTGCAGTAAAAGTTGGATATGAAGACCCTTACTATTTTACAAGGATCTTTAAAAAAGTTACCGGAAAAACACCGCGGGAGTACAAAGAGGTGAATAGGCTAGGAAATAAGGCTTCCTTTGAAATAAGATCAAATGAACAGCGTATGGCTGTTTAGTCATTTATAAACAAGAAGGGGCTGTCTCAAAAGCAAAAATTTATATATTTTTTGTTATGAAATTTATAACTAAAGATTAAATAAATAATTTTTTATTATTTTATTTAACTTAAAATGCCAAGCATTTTGAAATTTTAATAAAACAAAAGAGGCTGTCTTGACTTTTGAGACAGCCTCTTCTCGTTTATCATCCTCTTGTCATCCTGAAGTACGAAGGATCTCCGCTTTAGAAGGAGCATTAGGATCTTACACCTGGCGCAATTACATTTATAATCCCTTGTCATCCTGAGGCACGAAGGATCTCCGCTTTAGAAGGGTCATTAGGATCTTACACTCATGAGTTTCATTTATTTGGGAATGTTTCGGCAAGGGATCCCTCCTTCCTCGGGATGACAGTAAACGGTTAACAAATATCCCTATTAAAGCCTTTACCTTCGCTCAGTTTGATCCGAATGACAGCATTGGCTCCTGAAGCCATATAAACAAAGAAAGGCCTTACACGGCCTTTCTTTGTTTATTTAAGAAAAATCTTAACTGCCTTTTTGCAATTCACGATCGATGTACTTTTTAAGCTTTTCCTTATTTTCAGGAAGCGGGCAGCGTACTTCAGCCCAATTACCGTTTTTATCTATTAATAAAAAGCGGGGAATCGCGGCAATTTTGTACTTACGCCCAAATGTTCTGCCGAAATCATCCAAAAGCTGTACACCTTCAAGCTGCTTTTCAAGAATCATGTTCATCCATTTTTGCTTATCTTTTGCCGCATCCAGAGAAATTCCTACAAAAGCAATGTTGTCATTGCCTTTATAGAGTTCTTCTACTTCTTTCAGGAAAGGCATTTGCGCCTTGCACGGACCGCACCAGGTAGCCCAAACATCAACCAACACCACTTTGCCTTTAAACTCCTTCATGGATACCATTTTCCCGTTCACATCCGGCAAAGTAAAATCATAAGCTGATTTACCTAAAAATGCCGTATCGGCAGCATACATACCGCTAACACCATCGTATTTCACTTTAACAGAAGGCACTTTTGCATATTTTTTATAGGGAAGGAAAACATCACGAAACTCCGTATAGTTACTAACGTTCAGCTCCAGTTCATTCAACTGTGATTTTAACAAATATGATTTTAAGGTATCATTTGCTGTCGAATTCATTAAAATCTTCACTTTTTCAGCATCTGTTAGTGTCTTGGTATCGTCCAAACTTAATTTTGCATTCAGGTTAATGTAATCATAACCCTCTCCTAATTTCAACAGATTAGCAGAATTGATGGCATTAGCTTTTAATGTCTGTTTGTAATAATCCGGAACGTTTACAAACTCTTTATAAGAAGCTGAAAATGATCCTCTGTTCACGCTATTTGTCTTTAATAGCATGTTCAAAGCAGCCATATTGTTGTCAAGCTGTGCAGCAGTTTTAAAGAGTTCGTTAAACTTTGGATTCTTTGTCTTCACTTGTTGAACGAAGGCTTTGATCTGCGGCTGCAAAGACTGATAAACTGCTGTAAAGTCCTCCTGATTAAACTGCTTGTTTGGTTTTTTCAGCATTTCGGTAAGAGGACTTATCAATTCATCCCATTTCTGAAGCACATTATTCTCTTCAGTTGATTTAGCAGCACTGATTAACTTTCCAGTTCTATCCAATACCAACTGCAGCTTATCATTAGGCTTTAGATAAACCGACTTTTTCCCTGCCAAAGTGGTAAAGTAATAAATTCCTTCTTTATCAATTGGCGTCAAAAAGTTAAAAACTGAATCTCCCTTAACACCAAAACACGTTTGAACTTGTTGTAAATGTCCTTCTACTACCTTTTCCAAAGTAAGATCCATCGAAAATCTTGCAGTATTGAAGGAACCGGAAATAGTTGCGGTTGCAAATTTAGCCGGCAGTTTTTCAATTTTAAAACCAGTATTTTGATTAAATTGAGCAGGGTTAATCGTTAAATTTATACTTTGTTTACCTGTCAGGTCTAAAGGTAAAGTTGCATAGGTCTCAGGTTCCAGCCTGCGATTACCCATTTTCATTACTCTAACCTCCAGTTTATAACTGGCGTCCATTTTAGCTGGAAACACTAATGAAAAATTAGTATTGCCGGGATCAATATTGTGTTGAACGACTCTGAAAGTTTTATCACCTGATTTCCCACCGATCATTATCTCATAATACTTTTTCTCTGTAACAGAACCGGTGATTGTTACCAGCCGCGATTGTGCTGTGGCACTTACCACCATTGCAATGCACAATAGGACAAGCGCTAAACTTTTAATGAAATTTTTCATATCTATTTCTTTTAATCAGTAAAACCTGCTAATCGGATCATTGTTTCCAATCAGCAGGTTCTTAGCTTTTAAGTGATGCTAAATTATTTTGCGGCCAATGTTTCGTCGATCAACTTTTTAAACTGAGGATTTGAAGGACGAGGCGCATCCACCGTCACAACTTTTCCGTCACGATCAAAAATCAGGAAGCGTGGAATCCCCGATATATTGTAAAATTTAAAGAGCGATTCATCGAATTGTGTCAATAACTCAATGCTTGTAAAACCCTTGCTTTTGACAAAATTTTTCCAAGCATCTTTTTTAGCATGACCATCCACCGACATTCCAATAAAGATAATATCATTTCTGTCTTTATACCCTTCTGCAATTTTCTCCATGATCGGTTTTTCTTGCAAACAAGGAGCACACCACATAGCCCAAACATCAATTACCACAACCTTACCCTTAAATCCGGCCAAGCTATAGGTTTTATCATTTACATCTTTCAGCTCAAAATTATATCCCGGTGATCCCATAGCGAAGGGCCCTAAATTATTATAGAATTTATTATAAGCCTCTTTCTGTTCAGGGGTAACAAACGCACTTTTATAGGGTTCAACATATTTTACAAAGTTCTCATACTCCTTAATGCCGGGCATTTTATATAATAAAAACGCAACTTTAACTGCATCATCATTGATTTTTGCACCATTTTCTGCAGAAAAGAAGTTATCGACAACTTTTTGTTGATTCTTAACTTCGTTGAACTTCCAATACCCGAAAACATAGTCGAGTAGCTCCATTCCATGTTCCGAGCGAAGCAAGCGAACATCGTTGATAATATTTTTATCCAATAAAGGTTTATAAAATTCCTGAGCACTTAGTGAACTGTCGCAAGCTAAGTTTAATCTACCCAGAGAGAAGTAATTGCCGGCTCTTAGATATTTAAGATCAATAGCCACTTTATCATTCAGCCAGGTATTAAAATAAGGATTGCTGGTTTTGTTCGACTTTAAAAACGAAGCTGCGAACTTTTCGAATTGTGCATATTTAGTACGACCAACGCTTGGTTTACCTTTAACGGAATGACTATACTCATTCATGGCATTTAACCATGCCTGCAAAGTGGTGGTTTCCACATTTGGTTTTTCAATTATTACGTTTGTATAAGCAATACCTCCTGTATCGGCAACTTCCACTTTCTTTTGATCACCGGCTTTCAGGTAAATAACGTTATCAAATGAACCTCCATGACCACCGGCTCTTTTAAAGAAGAAAACGCCTTCCTTTTTTAAATCAACCTTGAACGTAACCTTTCCGTTTGCATCGGGACGTTTAAAACCTAAACTTACCCCTTCACCCTTTTTTAACTCATATAAGAACAAGCCGCTACCCAGATTTCCTTTAACGGTAAAATTTAAGGTTGTTTTAATTACCTCCGCACTTGCTCCGGCAATGCTTATGGTAAACAACAGCAGTAATACCAACAATTTTTTCATCATAACTTTTTCTCCTTTACCTTAAAAAGCCCGCCGTTAGGCCGGGCTTTTTAAGAAAACTGCTTATTTTAAAATTAAGCTTTTTTTAATTCGCTCAGCTATAAACATTAAATGCTCTTTTGATTCTTTATCTTTTATAGTTGGAACTGCAGCTAAAATCTCTTTACGTAAATTCTCCAGGTGCATGCGCAATATAGGACCAACGTCAGAACCCACAGTTACCGGCGCCTCTTCCGCTGCATTCGGAGAAACTAACAGGGCAATGACGTTATTTCCTTTTTCAGATTCTTCCAATGCTCTAAAAAGACCTTGGATATAGTACTTCTGCACGTCGCGTCGAAAAATATCGATTGGTTTATTGGTTTTTAATTCGCTGAAAATACCGGCTTTCAAATCAGATAAAAGCTCAATCATTGAATAGGTCTTTCCTTTACCGAAACGCTGTTCCGCCATGTTTAAAGTATTCAATACCCTATCACTTGTTAACTGCATTATCGTACCCTCCTGAATCTTACTAAAAGCACTGGTACCACGAGCAGGGTTGCCTATTTGATTAAGTAACTTTTCATCCAGTAACCAAGGTTGGGTTTCAAAAACCTGTTTGTTTAAAAACGCAATCGCTTCTTTTTGTTTCTCGGCTGGCGCCGGAGCATAAATATCGCCGGGCTGATCAGGAGTTATAATGGTTTCTTCAGTGCTGGCTACGTTTCTAACAACATGATTAACGTAACGCTGGTATTGAGTTACAGTCTGAAGATACATTTGGGTAAGATTTTTATTTGAATTCAAATCATTATCATCCTTAGTCCATTCAGGAAGGTGAGCCATTACGTATTTCAAATTTTTAATTCCGTATTCATTGGCCTTCATATTGTTATCACCCACATCTTCTGTCTGACAGCGCCCATCGTGATTCATTCCTTCACCACCAAACCATAATCTCGGATTGGCGGCTAAGCTGTCAACAATCCATTTTGATACAATTTTTCTATCTTCATCGTCATCTTTGGCTCCTGTATAGGTATAGCCCCATTTGATGGCCCATTTGTCATAGTCATTGATACGAGGCATAATACCGGCAGCGCTGATCTTATCTTCAGGCTGAGCAACATAGTTAAAACGAGCATAGTCCATAATAGAAGCAGTATGACCGTGTTTTTCAACCCATTCTTTGTCTCTTAATTTCTCAACAGGAGTTAAACTGCTGCTACCCATATTGTGGCGCAAACCTAAAGTATGGCCCACCTCGTGAGATGATACAAAACGGATCAACTCACCCATTAACTCATCGCTAAATTTCATTGTACGAGCTCTTGGATCGTTTGGACCGGCCTGTACCATGTACCAATCATGCACCAAGGTCATAACGTTATGGTACCAGCCAACGTAATTTTGTAAAATCTCACCGCTTCTTGGATCAGAGATATGCGGACCGTATGCATTTGCAACGTCTGAAGGCAAGTAACGCAACACTTTATAACGTTTATCCTCCAAGCTCATTGTGGTATCATTTTCAGGCCACTCTTTACCAATGATGGCATTTTTGAAACCGGCAGCTTTAAATGCTTCATTCCAGTCATTGATACCTGCAATCAGGTACGGGCGCCATTGTTTAGGTGTAGCCGGATCAAGGTAATATACAATTTGCTGTTTTGGTTCTACCAATTCACCTCTTTTGTATTTTTCCATATCCTCAGCCTTAGGCTCTAAACGATAACGAGCAATAAAGCTTTTAGGGTTAACTTTTTCATCTGTAATTTGAGTATAACCGGCATCAGCAAAATAGCCCACACGCATATCGAATTGGCGTCCCATCATTGGCTTTTCAGGCATGAGTAAAATAGAAGTAGAAACTTCAAGCGTTACTGCACCACCAATTCTGGCTGCTTCTGTGGCAAGCTTTTCAACACCGCGGTCCTTAACCGGTGCACCGGAAGCTCCATAAGTACGCACAAATCTTAATTCCACGTTAATTGGATACGCAGAAACACTTTTCACCCAGCTTCTATCTGCGGCAAATGAACTTAATCCTAACTTCTGTTTAACCTCAGTACCTATCATTGTGAAAGAGTTTTCCTTTTGCAGAAAATCTGTCGCATCAATGATTGAGCTTTTATTGCCTTCGCCTCTTGCCTTAATATCATAAAGCGTAGCGATAGGGTTAATATTTGAATTATCAACAGCTTTTGAAATGGCATTGCTTGAGTCGGCCTTGGTAGCGATATCTACCACTCGCAACATCAACTTATTATTCAATCCTTTTTCAAAACAGATCATTCTGGTGTCCATCATTTCACCACCAAACTTTGGACTGCCCCCTGGTACTTTTACTAACCAGTTTGTTACCAATAAATCTCTTTTTAAAATCGAATCAGGAATTTCGAAATAATACTTATCCCCTGTTTTATGAATAGTAATTAACCCCCTTTTGCTCTCGGTGTTCTTTGTTATAATGTTACTTAATGGCGAAGCCTTTGTAGTATCAGTTTTAACTACAGGTTGCTGAACCTTTTTGCGTTGAGCCATTGCCGTACTACCGCATAGACCCAACAATACTATAAACGTTACTTTTAATTTCATTACCAGCTTTATCATCGTACTAATAAAAGTCTAATTAGTTAGTTCTTTGGATTTAAATAACTGTCGATTTTTTGCGACATATATTTAAGGTGTGCAACCATTACCGGATCTGTGTAAGAAGGAGTAGCCGCCTTAATTTGTACCAAAAGATTTCTTAAGTGAGAACGGAACACTACAGGAACATCAGTGGTAGTTAAGTCGTCAGTTTTACCATCAGGTAGTTTATCACCCAATTGTGCCGTTTTAAGCATATAGCCTACAGCCTGTTTTTGCATATAGCGCTTATAACTATCAACCGATTGGCGGGTTTGCAATTCAGCAAAAAGACCCTTGTTCAAATCGGTCAATAATTCATCAACTGTATACGTTTTATCTTTACCAAAACGCATCGTTGCGGTATGCATCCTTAACAAACGATTTTCAAGAAGTAATTCGAAAAGTGCCTGATCCTGCATTTTTTGATAATTTTCTTTTTTGGCAGGTTTACTCCATTTATTCAATACATTCGGATCATATAACCATGTAGGTGTATTAAACACTTCTTTATTTAAAAATGCTACTGCCGCTCTTTGAGTCGCCTTAGGAACAGGTGTATAAATATCACCTTGTCCTACATTAGCAATGTTTTCACGAACTCCACCTACATTTGAATACACATGGCGAACAAGGAATGAGAACTGATCACATAAAGTATAATACAAATCTGATGTATTAAAATAGGAATCAAATTCGGCTCCTTTAGTCCATTTAAGCAGGTTGGCCATTGCTATTTTTAAATTTTTAACGCCATATTCACTTGCTTTAACATTGTCATTACTCAAATCCTCCCATTGTGCAGTTGGATTGATCGGATCACTTGGATGGCCACCCTGATCGCCAATAAAGATTAATTTTGAACCTGGTTTTACATTGTCAGTAATCCATTTCAAACGAATCTTTTTATCGGCTTCAAAATCATTAACACCTGTATAGGTATAAGCCCATTTGATCGCCCATTTATCGTACTCACCTATTTGAGGAATCAATCCCTTACGAGTAACTAAATCACTTGGTTGAGCTACATAGTTGTAATGGTTGTAATCCATAATAGAGTGGTTAAACGGATGAGTTGCCAGCCAATTCTTATCTCTTAATTTTTCAATTGGAATTGTTGAACTGCTACCCAAATTTTCCTTTAAGCCAAGCGTAAAACCTACAGTGCGGCTAATATCAGCACGTATTAATGCACCCATTAATTCATCATTGAATTTCATGGTTCTTCCTTCAGGATCTACTGCGCCTGCTTGTATCATATACCAATCGTGCAAGCTTTTAACCTGGCTATGTGACCAACCAATATATGATTGTAAAATTTCACCGGTACGTGGATCATTCAATTTAGGACCGTAAGAAAAAGGAGTTGTTGAAGGGAAGTAACGCACTACTCTGTAACGCGCATCTTCCAAACTCATCGTAGGATCATTTTCAGGCCATTCTTTACCAACGATGGCATTTTTAAAACCGGCTGCTTTAAATGCTTCATTCCAATCATTAATACCTGCAATAATGTATTTGCGCCATTGTTTAGGGGTTGCCGGGTCAACATAATACACCAAAGGCTCTTTAGGTTCCACTAGTTCACCGGCTTTGTAACGCGCCAGATCTTCAGGTTTAACTTCCAGTCGGTTGCGTACAATAAACTTTTTCTCTTCTACCTTCTGTTGCGCATCTGCGAATACATTATAACTATCTGAGAAGAAACCTACTCGAGGATCATACGCCTGAATCTGCATTGGAGTATTAGGCAACACCGATACTGCATTACTGATTTCAAACGTAACCCCAACATTAGCCCCGACTGGAGATTCACCCTCTTTTGGAGTTCCACCACCCATGCTATAGGTTTTCATTGTTTTAATCTCAATGTTTTGAGGATAAGCATCCATTGACAAGATAAATGATCTGTCAGCAGCAGGTGATCCTGTTTTCATTATTTTTTTAGCTTCAGCACTGAAGCCCGAAATCAGATTTTCTTTAAGGTAGAAGTCAGTAAAATCAACAATAGAAGACTTATTATCAGTTCCACGTGCTTTTACATCAAGCACCATAATAATAGGATCAATTGTTGAATTTCTTACTGCACGAGAAATTGCATTTGATGAATCACATACTGCTACACTGGTTACTGCACGTACAAACAATTTGTCATTTGGAGCTTTTTCAATTGAAACAATCATTCCGTTCATAAGCTCTCCACCATACAATGGGCTACCCGTAGCAACTTTTGACAAACGTGTGGTAAATAAAAACTCACGTGACAATAAATTATCTGGAATTTCGAAATAGTATTTATCATCTACTTGGTGAACTTTAAACATACCTGTTTTAGTAACAGCTTTTGCAGTAATAACCTGATTGTAAGGCTTTAACTTACCAGCTACTATTGCAGGCTTCTTAACCGCAGCGGAATCCTGTGCCAAACCTGTTTTAAATGCAAATAATGCAAAAAAGAAAACAGGGATAAATTTTAGTTTCATTCTTCTAGTTTTATTATTGTACTGAATTGTTGTATTATCGTTAATCTGTTTACCTAATCAGAAACACTTGGTTGTTGTCTCTTGTTAGCAAGTAAATCTTTAATATATCTGCAAATACGTACTTTATAATGAAAATCAGGCGTTGATCCACCACTACATTATCACTACACAGAGCGTTTTATACCCTAATCATTCTACTACAATTAGGTTTATTTCCCTAATGCTTTTTTAAATGCGATATCGGTAATCTTATCAAAACCGGTATACACATCGGCAGGAGATGTTGGTGTTCCCATAATATCTCCGGTTGTTGCATTCAGGTTAAAGAAGTAAACTTTATTTCCTCCACCACTTGCCGTTTCATCAGTGGCCACCACCAAAACTTTACCCTCTGTTGCACTTGGAATATTTGCAGCTAAATAGCCGGAATTAAAGGTTTTCATTGCTTTAATAATGGTACCAGCTGGGAATGACAGCCCTACTGCCGCAGTTGTAGTGCCTGGGGCGTATCTTGGTTTACAAGTATAAATATTACTTCCGTTTACATAATAAAATGCTCCCGAAGTCATGGCCAGATGAGTTGGACATGCAAACATGGTTGCCGAGTTAATCCCCGGGCATGTTGCTTGATTTAATAAATATCGGCCTGTCGTAAACTTATTGTCTGCAGCTGTTGTTTTGTGCTGAACCTGAACCAGGTAAGTAACATCACCGGCATCATTTCTAAAAAAGCAATACCAAAAAGGATTAGCTGTTGTTAATGGCTGCGCATTTTCTGCATACACCAAATTTTGCAGCAGGCCAGTTTTGTTATTTAAATCAAATCCTTTACCGGTTGTTGGGTCTAAATCAGCTGTTGTAGCGGTGGTGAGCGGAAAATGACCTTTCACTATATCACTGGTAACAGGATATAGTGCTCCGGTAGAGACATTAAATTGTACAAAGCATCGGTTAGCATTATCATAACATAAAACATAAGCATCAGCAGGAGCGCTAAGCACAAACGGGCTTAAGGTATAAGTACCCAAGAAAGGCGGCTGAAAATTAATAGGCGGGGTTTTAAGGGACGACACATTTACCGAACGGAATGAAAGTTGCCCGTTATTAATGAGGTACTCCCATTGGCCTAAAGCAGAACTGTTTGATTGAAAATTAATCGGTACCGGAGTAGCAAACCAATTTTCAGCATTAAGAGAGTCAGCATAATCAATACTCCTTACTTGCATACCTCCATTTGGGTAGAAAAACGATATCTTTTGTGCCCTTAAAGAAGCTGTATAATTAACTATGTTAACCTTATTGGTTCCTTTTGGCAGTTTATGATCATTCATAATAGAATAAACGTCAGGATAAACTTTGCCATGTGAAGCACCATCTCTGCTGGTGATTACGGAGATATCACTGCCGTCAGGCTGAGCCTGTAAGATTAGCCAACCTTCATTACCCCAAGGGGCAGCATTTACGTTTAATGCAAATTTTTTGTAATAAGAAACACCTGTATTTTTATCAGTAACCATTGCAACTAATCTGTATAAGTTTGGGGTTAGGCTTATTTTAGTTGCTAACGCAGCTGTACTATCAATAATATGTTTAACGGGATTTGCACCGGTTGCGTCAGCCTGCGTAAGTATCCACTGATATTTAAAATTTTCTGCAGAACCGAGCGATTGCTCAATTTTTAGTTTAACCTTTAAACTATCATTTTGGGTAAGATTTATAGAGTCTGCGGTTACAAATATATTCGGATCGACACTTGTCATGTCCGTCGAAATTTTTAGTGTATTTATATCCTGATAGTCATAATTTCCCAAATCCTTGCTACAGCCTGTAAGAATGGCCGTCGCAAAAATTGTATTCAAGAAAATCGTTAATATCTTATTCACCTGTTTCATTTTATCCTTTTTAGTTATCAGATGGAACATTTTAGTTAATATTTTAAGTAGCCTGTATTAATAATTTGCAGGACCTACTTGTATCAAATTCTTCCCCGGTGTAATTTGATCAGGGGCATCAGGATCTGTTAGGGTTGCAGCATTTGGTCCGCCTAAACCATAATTTCCGGGATACTTTGTCTTAATGTAATTTCGTACTACAGCAACGTACTGATTATAGATAACCGGATAGGGAGCTGTGATTGGGAACTCAGTAACAGTAGCACCGGTTGCCGGATCGTACAAAGCTTCCAACATCAATTTATACTTGGCTTTAGTCCAGGTTCCGAAATTAGTCGGCCTAGCCGCAAAGCCAACGGAGCTTACACTCATATCTATCCCCCAGGTTGTTGGTTTCATCATGTAAGCAAGATTAATAGTTACCGCCTGTTTAGTAGTAATTCCTTCCCCCTGAAAAGCTTCATTCGTCTTTAATTTCAACTTGATTTTAACCATGTTCGCTTCTAAATCAGGAGTACGATAAACAACCACCGGAATAGTTGCTTTATAGGCATTCGCCCTAACAACAGCATCGCTACTAAGAACTTTGTAATGCACCCCATCAACAGCATTTAACCACGAAGCAGTTTGAACTTCAACAGAAATCGGCCTGTCGGCGCTGAAAGAATTACCTAAAACGTTTACTGGAATTTGAAGGGTATCAAATGTTTTATAAGGATACTTGGCAAATGAATAATTTAGAACCGTATCGGCTGTGCCAAAATAAAGGCCATCTGTTTCCGTAAATAAGGTTGGTTTTTCTTCGCATCCAACAATTGAAAGAATTGCAAAAAAAGAAAGTATGTGAAATAATTTTTTCATGTCTCTGTCTATAATTTCTAAAAGCGACTGTTAATTATTGTATTCGTTCTCCTTATCTGGAATCGGGAAAACATATGCATTTGAAGGAACGGTCGTAATTCCAGTTTCAACAGCAAGATCCTTATTAAGTCGTTTGTAATAGAAGAAAGTTTGTCCTTCCTGGAAAAATTCCTTCTTATACTCTTTCGTAATTTCGCCTGAAAGCATTGTTGCATCCGTGATGGTAGCCGAAGTTAAAGGGCTTAAACCGCGACTGGTTCTTACTTTGTTTAGAAACGACAGACCTGTTGCCAAATCGCCGGCATTATTTGCACATTCAGCCACTATGTAATACATTTCTGAAACCTTTAACAAGGGCACAATATTTTGTAATTTATACGGTAAGCCTTTATCCTGATAGAATTTAGAGGGTGCAAAAATATTAGCATTGCCTGTGGGTTCGAACCACGATAAATAACGATAATCTAAAGCGCTTCCTGTGTTCCCGGTGAATATTGCATCCTTAGTAGCTTTAGCAACTGCAAACGGTGCGGGTCCTAGAAACAGACCATTATTAATGGTTGTTACATTTGTGCTGTATATTGAAAACAAATGTTCTTGTGAAAATAAACGGTCTCTTGTTGGATTGGCAGCCAATGCAACATTACTTGTAACCAACGGAAACTTAGCACTTGCAATTACTGATTTCGCATATTCCATTGCCTTCGGAAAATCGCCTTTATACAAATAAACACGAGCTAATAAGGCTTTGGCAGCCCAATAATTCATGTGATTTTGGGTAAATCCGTTAAATAAATCTAAAGAAACGTCAGAAACAGAAGTAGTATCTGTTTGGGCCAATATAGATTCTGCTTTACTCAAATCAGAGATACAAGAATCTAATGCGGCATTTAATGATACCCTAGGCGTAGACACCCCGGAAAACTTTGTAACGTATGGGATTGCCTTTTCATTTAATCCGGTAACAGGAGATTTACCAAATAAACGTGCTAAGTCAAAGTGAAAAAGAGCGCGCAAAGCCAGAGCTTCACCTTTAACTCTTTGATATTTATCGCTTGAAAAAACATCTCTTTTTGTATCAATATGCACTAATATGTTATTGACATTAGCAATGTTATTATACATACCACTCCAAATTCCGTCTATTTCCGGCCTTAAGGCCGCCCCGGCATAATCATATTTTGCAGTAGCGGCATACATTCCACTACCTAAAGCAGAAGTGGCTGCATTGTAATAGTTATTTGTCATAATGGAAAGCATTCCCATCGACAAATCATTGGTATATAAGTTCTTAACTCCATTATTAGGATTATCCATCCCAAAATACACCCCGTTTAAAGCGTCCATAAATCCTTGCTCATCATTGAACAATTGATCTTGAGGAACTTTATCCTTTACCGGTAGCTCCAAAAATTTCTCACATCCGCTAAAAGTAATTAGCATTATGAAAGATAATACGATCCATCCTGATGTGAACAGTGCGGATGCTTTATTTTGTTTGTTTGATTGATTCATATTAAACATACGCTTAGAAATTTGTTGATAAACCAAAGCTGAAACTTCTAGCGAACGGATAACCAGTACCACGTTCGTTTTTAATAGTACCCAAACGAACCAGGTTGTTTTGGGTAATCATTATTTTAGGAGCAGATAAATGAGAAGCTTTCACCCACTTCAAAGTTGAAGGGAAATTATAGCCAACCGTTAAGCTTGACAGATCAATAAAATTATCCTTTTGTACAAAGCGAGAAGTTGCATTTGTTTGTTGCAAACCGTTTAAACCATTAGCAACCAGTGATTTAAATGAACTGTGATCTCCAGGTTGTTTCCAACGTTCTGTCAACACCCTCATATCAGCATTTCCATGCAGTAGATCAACATTTTCTACTTTATCAACCAAGGTTTGGTTATACATATACCCACCATATTGGTACATTAAGTTAAAGTTGAGTACAAAGTTTTTGTAATTAAAGTTGGACGACGCGCTTCCTTTGAACTTAGCCGTTGCGTCTGCGATTGGGCGTTTATCATTGGCATCCCAAACAAAAGTGCGGCTACCATCCAGTTTAACAAAAACCTCTTGACCGGTTGCAGGATCAATACCTAATGATGGCACTGCCCAAATTTTACTCATCGACTGCCCAACCACAAAACGTGGAAGAGGATTAGTTTGATACCTTCCATTTAATGGGTTATTTGGATCTGTTGTAGCGTTATTTTTCGCATTAATGGCATCAATTGCCGGAGACAATCTGGTTAGTATATTTCTGTAATGACCGGTGTTAAAACCAAGGGTCCAAAATATATTTCGTTTCGCGTCTTTAATGACATTGGCATTAATACCTATTTCATAGCCGGTATTTTGAGTTCCACCCAAGTTATCTCTATATGAAAGGAAACCGGTTGATGGAGCGATGTCTAACGGTAAAATCAAGTTATCAGTTGTTTCCTGGTATACTTCCAATGATGCATTAATTTTTCCTTTTAACAGACCTAAACTTAAACCAAGGTTAGTTTTTAAGGTTTTTTGGAATTGCAAATCAGGATTAGCATAACTACCAGTGGTGCTACCGAGCATCAAACGGTAGTTATTAGTAAGACTGTACTGATAGATCTGTATATCAGAAGAAATATTCTGATTACCAGCAGTACCAATGCTAGCGCGTAATTTAGCTGATTGAATAATATCATTTGGTTTGAAAAATTTCTCATTCGAAATATTCCAACTCAAACCTCCTGCATAAAAAGGAGTCATCCCAGCGTGAGCACCAAATTGCGAAGAGCCACTTAGGTTAGCAGTAACTTCAGCAGTATAACGATTGTCGAAATTGTAACTTATGCTCGCAAAATTTGAAACAGATTTTGATAGGTTACTTAGAGTATTAGGCTTAAGAGTTGAATAACTAAAACCGTTTGCTAAACCTATTTCACCTAAATAATCATTTGGAATACCCAATACTTTTATAGTGGTTCCATTACTAGAGGTTTTTTGCAATTGACCGCCCACAGCAGTCAATAAAGTACTTTTGCCAAAAGTTAATCTATAATTTAAGCTTACTTTACCGTTAATTACATTATTATTTCCTTTGGTTTGTTGATAAGAACCAAGGTCACCCATAAGTCCAATATTATCAGCAAATGAAGTATGATCAGCAGGTAAAAATGCCTCTGATTGAGGAGTATTTGCTGACCAGCCTAAGCTACCTGTTAATTTTAATTCATCTAAAAGCGACCATTCAATACTGGAGTTATTCGTTAAGCTTAACATAGTTGAATAATCTTTTACATTTAAGGTTGAATTATATTCAGGATTTACAAAAATTCCTCCCGGTGCTTGACTTCCGAATCCTAATTCACTTCCATTAGGTTCCAAAATTTTAATTGGGTTACCCGCCTCATCGTTATTTCTGAAAAATGGCAATTGCTTTGAGTAACTAGCAAAACTACCCCAAGGAGTATTATTACCCTTAACATAAGCAAGAGAAGTAGCGTTACTTACCCTAATTTTCTTTCCAGAGTAACTCACATTGTAACCCATAGAATAACGATCTCTGCCGGACCCTTTCATCACACCTTCATTATTGCCATAGCCCAGGGAGAATGAATATCTCAAATTACTTCCACCGCCCGACAATTGCAAGCTGTGGGTTAATCCATATCCCATTTGCAGGGGTTGAGAAAGCCAATAAGTGTTAACCCCACTTTTAACTTGAGCTAAACGGTAGTTATACCATTGCTGCTTGGCAACATCATTAAAATAATTTGAAGGATCGTTATAAACACCTGATAACCGTTGTGCCTCCAATAAACTTGCAGCATCCATCAGATTATAAGAAGTAAGATCAGGCAATTCAATATTTGCATTAATACCATAGCTAGCTCTTAATTTACCCTGAACAGGCTGTTTAGTATCAACAACAATAACACCATTGGCCGCTTTTGAACCATACGCTACAGTTGCGGCAGCATCCTTTAAAACAGTGATGTTTTCGATTAAATTAACATCCATATCATAAAGTGTTTGTAAGGTAGTTTCAAAGCCATCCATAATAATCAAAGGCTGATTGGGGTTCGCTAAATAACTCGCCATGATATCACCATTTGAAACCGGATTAGCCGCACTAGTATTGGTTGTTAAAGTAAGGTTGTTTGCACCACGAATCTGAAGATTAGGCAATTTATTAGGATCACTACCTGATATATTATCGGCAGCTATTCTAACTGATGGATCTATTACAGATAAGGCCTGAATCACGTTACGCGGGTTTACACTTTTTAACTCTGCACCGGTATACGTTTTTGCCGACCCAGTGAAATTACCTATAGGTCTTTTATATAAACCTGTATTCACTGTTACTTCTTTTAGCCCTATAGTGTTACTTTTCAACACGAAAGACACAGTAGTTTGCCCTGATTTTAAAGCAGTTACCGCAGTTTTATAACCAAGAAAGTTAACCTGCAAGGTAGCACCGGGTGTAACATTTTTTAATTCAAAAGTTCCATCCTTAGTAACAGGCGCAGCATTTTTGGTCCCAACCTGCATTACCACAGCACCGACCATAGGCTCTCCTGATTCATCTTTTACCGTACCACGTATCACAGCAGTTTGTGCAAAAAGGATGGTTGTACAAAAAGTCAGGAGAAGAAGCAATAGAACTCCCTTATTCCAACTTCTCTTTAATATTTTATAAATATTGCTCATAATGATTATGCAATTTTTCTTGATCCCTTAATTTCCTTATACGAAACACAATGTATTGAGTTTCAGTTACTTAATAATAAAACCTTATTCAGGCTTAACAAAGGTGTAGGTTGCATTTGATGCCACCGGCACTTCACCCGCCTTTGGACTTGCAGCAATAGCCGGATAAAATGGCAATGCTGTAAAAGGTGTATTTTTTCTTTTGTAATAGAAAAACATTTGTCCTTCGCCTATAAACTCTTTCTTATATTCATTCAAAATTTCAGTTGAAAGAACTGCCAAATTCGGAACCTGAGTTGAAGTTAAAGCCGGAAGGTTGCGAGCTATTCTTACAGGATTGATATAAGATAAACCCGTAGTTCCATCAGTTGCACATTCTGCAGCGATATAATACATCTCCGTTAAACGAATCATAGGAAATACATTAGATTTTGTAACCCCACCTGCAGGATTAGAAAGCTTTTGCAGCGCAATTGTTAAGCTAGTAGTTGCGCCACCGGCAATAAAGTTTTTACGATAATCAGTAGCACTACCGTTACCTGTAACATATAAAGCAGTTTGCCCTGAAGTGGACAATCCTAATAATGAAGGATCTGAAAACAAAGATTTATAATATTGACTAAAGTCATTCAAATAAACGTAAAGTTGGAATAAGCTTTCCTTATTAAACATTAAATCATTCTTGTTATTAGACAATGAAAATTTATTGCTATTGATAACAGCTAAAGCATATTCACTTGCTTTGACATTATCACCTTTGTACATATAAATACGAGCCAATAAACCTTGTACAGCCCATTTATTAATTTGTGACTGTGTTAAATCATTCGCATCTAATAAATCATTTGCAGTATTTAAATCAGCTATACACTGATTTAACACTTGCTCAACCGAGCTAACCGGTGTAGCACTGAAGTTAATTGAAGTTACATAAGGAATAGCAGGGCTTGCCAAAGATCCCGTAGAAGGAGCCGGAGCAAATAAACGAAGTATATCAAAATGTAAATAAGCTCTCAAGGCTAACGCCTCACCTTTATAAGTGTTATAATTATTGCCGGTAAAAATGTCCTTTTTAGTTTCAACATTCGCCAACACATTATTTACGTTAGCAATAGATTGATACATTTGATTCCACACACTGGCAGAGTACACTTTAACATCCTGATCCTGTAAATTAAATTTTGCAGCCTGATACTGTAAATTGCTGATTTTTTTCACATTCACACTATCATAACTTCTGCCCATTAGGGATAACACTCCCATGGTTAAATCTTTGCCATAAAGCGCTGGAGAACCCATTTGCAAATACACGCCATTTAATGCATCACGGAAACCTTGTTCTTTAGAAAACACTTTAGACTCATCCACCCCCGATGGATTTGGAGTATCATCAACCCATTTTTGGCAGGATACGGTGCTAAACAGGATCGATAATCCTGTTATAGCTAATAATATTTTTTTTCTCACAATTTGCATAGAACTCTGATTTAAGAAATTAAAAGTTTGCATTTAAGGTGAACGTGTAATTTCGTTGGAATGGATAGTAAATGCCGCGTTGCATATCGGCACCACCAATCTCAAAAGCATTGTTCACCAAGAATTTCAAAGCAAGATTTTTGGCCTTAATTCTTTCTGCGAACATTTTAGGAACAGTATAGCCAAACATGATTGATGAGCATTGGATCTTATCATCATTTTCAACTAATCTGGTTACAGCATTAGTTGGTGAAGCAGCATATCCTAATGATCTAAGTATATTATAAGATGGGTCGTTATAAACTTTATTTTCAATATTAGCTAAGCCTTGATTATAAACCTTGGCACCATACTGATAATTGAAGTATGCACCTAAAGCGAATTGCTTATAGGTAACATCAGTACCAAATGAACCTACCCAGGTTGGAGTTAACTTACCTGCATACACTTTATCGCTTGCATCCCAAACAGTTGTAATAGTACCGTCTTTCTTTAAAAAAGCTTCTTTACCTGTTAGAGGATCAATACCCGCTGAAGGAACAGCCCATATAGCGTATGGTGATTTTCCAATTACATATTGAGGCTGAAGCGTATTTTGAGGTGCAATTGTATTGTTATTGATGTTTGTGTAGTCGAAAATTGGACCACTAGCAGTCGTAATCTTATCCATGGCATGAAGGGTATTTGCCATGATATTCCAGTTCAAATTATTTTTAGGCGATTTATAAACTGTCGCAGCTGCACCGATTTCAAATCCTCCATTTTCTAACTCTCCATAATTATCAAAAGATGCGAAGTTTTGGAAACCTGTTGAAGCAGGCGAGAATAATGGAAGAACCATTTTATAAGTTCTTTGCTTAAAAGCATTTAAGTTTAAGGCTAGTCGATTTTTAAATAAGACAGCATCCAAGCCAATATCTTGCTTGTAAGTTTCAGGAGCTTCTAAGTTTTTATTTCCATAGCCGGTCAAATAAGCGCCCAGGCCAATTCCAATTGTACCGGTGCCGCTTCCCGCAGGTATGTATTGTTGATTAGTGTAATAATCATAAGTTGTTCTGTTTAGATACGATAAGAAGTACTGGTTACCGGTTATACCAAAGCTTCCCTTAACCTTTAACAGATCAATCCAGCTTACATTCTTTAAGAATTTTTCATTATGAACATTCCAGGCCATTCCCACAGCACCAAACTTTGACATTTTTGATAATCCTGAATAATTATCTAAAGCACCCGATAGGTCAACCTGGTAACGATTATCATAACTGTAAGTCACATTACCGAATGTAGAAGCATAGCGTGTTGCAATTTTACCACTCACTGGTTTGTTCATTGCATAAGCACTTCCAAAACTAATATCAGCCAAACGGTCAACAGCAAATCCACTTACAGCAACACCTTCCGATTCGCTATTGGTTTGCGCAAGGTTTTCACCTACGTTAGTGAAGATTGTGTGCTTACCCAAGTTCTTTTGATATTGCAAGCGAACGCCACCTTGGATATCCAAGAAAGAATTAGAAGTATAATTGTACAATCCTCTTTTTAAAATACTATCAGCAGTCAACATACCAAATTTGGTATGATTGGGAGGCAAGAACTGATTCAATTCATCTGCTTGCTTGCTAATGCTAGCAATACCATCTAATTGAAAACCAGAGCCAATTACCCAATTTAAGTTAGTTACATTGCTGTAGCGAGCATACTTTGCCGCATCAGTGGTGGCAAGAGTTGAATTGTATGCAGGGTTTAAATAGGGAATTACATTTTCGCCAATGGTATCTACTTCAAGAAGCTTTTGGAATTTCCCGGTGAATTTATCATAAGGATTCCAATAAGGATTCATTTTAGCATACTTGTCAAATGATCCGAATGGAGAATTTGAAGCGTTTGAACCCAGATAGTAAAACTGATTATTGAACGAAAAAGAACCGAAATGGCCACCGAAATTAGCACCTAAATCAAGATTTTTTCTGCTAGAACCTTTCATGCTTCCTTGTATATCATTGTAAGATGCAGTGAAACCATAAACCACTTCGTCAGTTCCGCTACTAAAAGCTAGAGTATGTTTCGAGCTTAGCCCATTTTGTAAAGGCAATTCCAACCAGTTGGTGTTAACACCATTATTATAAGCCTGATTATATCTTTTTTGATAAAGAGCAGCTAAACTGCCGGGATATAAACCAGCCTTATTTTCAAGGTCTAATTTTTCTTTGGCACTCAATGTTTTATACGAAGAAATATCAGGGGTTGCAATTTGTACCTGTTCGCTAAAAGAAATATTCATTCCTCTTCCAGGTTTTACTGTTTGAATTGCTATAACTCCATTACCGCCTCGCATACCATAGGAAGCAGTTGCAGCTGCGTCTTTCAATACAGTTACACTTTGAATACGATTCATATCGATATCAAGTGCAGTTTGAAGTGATACCTGGATACCATCCAATAAAATTATTGGGCTACTGGTAGTAGTTACATTTGAAGCAATGAAATCTGCAGATGAAGGAGCTGTTTGAACACCAGAAGCTGAATTGTTATTATTTGTTATTGTAGCTGCATAAGGGAAATTATTTGCTCCACGCAATCTGATCTCCGGAAGCGCATTTGGATTACTTCCATTATTATTGCTTTTGGTAACCGTCAGGGATGGAACATAAAACTTCAAAGCATCAATGAAGTTGGTGCCATTAATCTCACGAAGCTTATCTCCTTCAACTGTAACAGCTGAACCCGTAAACAAAGAATTCACTCTTTTAGATAAACCAGGATTAATAGCAAATCCTTCTGACTCATCTGTTTTTAGCATACTAACTGTTAAAGTTGCAGATGTTAATTTTTTGGCTAGTCTCACATAACCCGGCTTGGAAAAAATCAATATTGAATCTTTATTGTCTCCAAAAACAACAACGCCCTTCTCTGTAAATTTAGATTCTTTTCCTAAGGTCACTCGAACACTGTCAAGTAATTTAGAAGTACCCAAATCCCTAACCGAAACAGTTACCTTTTGAAGTTGACGTATAGTGTCAGCTTGCGAAAAAGTCTTTTTTACACTTGGCTGCAATGCGTAGCTCATTTGGCTATTCAAGCAAATTAATCCTGCCAAGGCGAGTAAATAGTACACTTTTTGTTTCATTGAATCCTTGATTTATTAATAAATGGTTAAATCCCTGTTAAATAAAACTATTCTTGATTACGAAAGTAGATTTAAGAGGATGGAAATAAAATGGACAATATGCCTATTTGCTGGACTATGCTTTTAAAAAAAAGCAGCAAAAGACAAAAATTCTGAATTATAACTATAAAGCAGAATTTTATACTGTTTTATCTCCCGAAAAAAGCACTTGCTACCAAACGATTGTAACTAGACCAATTTCCTCGTGTTTACTATTTTCCCTTCAACTGTTTTTATCTACAAACAGTGCTGCTGCGAAACGATCACAAATCAGCACCTTATTTCAAATCTATCTTATTTTACTACTGACGACTATTTTTTATAGAATTTTATCGCACTGATGAACAATAAATTATACAATTTAACAGTCTCAAAAACTTATTGCTATTGTTTTATTCTTTCAAACTTGTACCTTTGCACCACCAAAAACAAACAACCTTGTTTTTCAAAAGAAGACAATGAAATGGAGTCTTCTTTTTTACATTACCATTTCAAACCGATTCCGTAGCTCAGCTGGTAGAGCAATACACTTTTAATGTATGGGTCCTGGGTTCGAATCCCAGCGGGATCACAAAACTGAAGTTGAACAGTTTTAAAACAATATCAACAACCGATTCCGTAGCTCAGCTGGTAGAGCAATACACTTTTAATGTATGGGTCCTGGGTTCGAATCCCAGCGGGATCACAAAAAACAAAAAACCGCGTTTCTAACTTTGAAACGCGGTTTTTTTGTTAAAAATTTCACCAATCACCACGAATCTTCAATTGCCATCCGAATTCTCTTACACCTTCACTTTATCTCCTATTTAAGCCTTTATGATATTCTTTTTATCAATGCCTTAAATTCGAATACTGGCCGAATAATTAGTTATACGATCTGAAAATCAGAATGTTACAAAATATTAAGGTGTTTTTTTCAAACACTTCATTTACCGTTGACTTCAGTATAAATGAAAATTGCCCGATCCGTTTACGGACCGGGCATTTTCAAAATAAGTTTAACGCTTTGATGTCACCGATTATCGCGATGGCAATGGTGCTAGCGCATCTGGAAGTTTAGCATTTAAATCCGTTGGAATTCCTGCTGGAACCGCGATGCCAACCTGATTT
>NZ_FXSZ01000010.1 GCF_900182575.1 Solitalea koreensis
AATGATCTGTGATTCGGTAAAATTGCTTTTTTTCATTTCCCTAAAGTTATAAACTACTACACTTATTATCGTAGCTGTTTTTGGGGAAGATTACAGAAAGACCTTTAAATACCCATTAAAGGCTAATAAAAAAGGCAGCTCAACGCTACCTTTTTTATTATTGAAGCTGATTATTTGCTCATTTCTGCAAAATGCTTAAAGAACAAAGGAATAGTTTCAATGCCTTTATAGTAATTGAACAAGCCGTATTTCTCGTTTGGAGAGTGCAATGCATCAGAATCAAGACCGAATCCCATTAGTACAGTTTTCAATCCTAGCTCTTGCTCAAATAAAGCAACAATTGGAATGCTTCCGCCGCCACGAGTTGGAATTGGTTTTTTACCGAACGTATCTTCTAAAGCTTTGCTTGCAGCTTTAAACGGAATGGAATCCGTTGGAGTTACAACAGGTTCACCACCATGATGCGCGGTTACTTTTACCTTAACCGACTCAGGAGCAATGCTCTCGAAATGTTTTTGGAACAAATTACTGATCTCTTCAGAAGTTTGATTGGGAACCAAACGCATAGAAATCTTAGCATTTGCCTTTGATGGCAATACTGTTTTCGCACCTTCTCCAATATAACCGCCCCAAATACCATTTACTTCTAAAGTTGGACGAATTGAAGTGCGCTCAATAGTTGAATAACCTTTCTCGCCCCATACATCAGCAATAGCAAGATCTTTTTTATAGGCATCTAAACTAAATGGTTGTTTAGCCATTTCAGCACGTTCAGCATCCGATAAATTAACTACTTTATCGTAGAAACCAGGAATGGTAATATGATTATTTTCATCATGAAGGGAAGCAATCATTTTAGCTAAAACAGTAGCAGGATTAGCTACTGCTCCACCGTAAACGCCTGAATGCAAATCACGATTTGGACCCACTACTTCAACTTCCATGTAAGCCAAACCACGTAACCCGCACTCGATTGAAGGAGTGTCGTTTGCAATCATAGAAGTATCAGAAATCAATACCACATCGCCCTTCAAACGCTCTTTGTTAGCTTTTACGAAAATGCCTAAGTTAGCTGAACCTACTTCCTCTTCACCCTCAATCATAAACTTAACGTTACAAGGCAAAGAATTTGTTTTCATCATCAATTCAAATGCCTTTACGTGCATGTACATCTGACCTTTGTCATCACAAGCTCCACGTGCATAAATAGCACCTTCAGGATGTTCTTCTGTAGTTTTTACTGTAGGCTCAAAAGGTGGAGTATGCCATAATTCAAGCGGATCGGCAGGCTGTACGTCATAATGACCATACACCACTACCGTTGGTAACGCAGGATCAATGATTTTTTCTCCATAAACAATAGGATAACCGGCAGTCGGACAAATTTCCACATTGTCGGCACCGGCTTCTATTAGCTTATTTTTTAAATATTCAGCAGTTTTTAGTACTGACTCTTTGTACTGAGGATCAGCACTTACTGAGGGGAAGCGAAGGATGTCAAACAATTCGTCGAGGAAACGCTGTTTGTTGGCTTCAATATAGTTCTTGATTGTTTCCATTAAAAGATAATTTTCAGACAAATATAGAACATCAACTGATAAAGAAACGCTTGATTTTACTATGTTTTTAATTAAGAAGAAAAACTGCCTAAAAAAACTCATCCATCCTTGAAAAACTTAAAAAAATAATCAAGTTTCATTTCTTTAAAATCAGAACAGAACCCTCTCATCCTCTATACTATACTGTTCAGAATAAATGCACATCGGGTTTCGCTTGCGATTGTCACCCAAATTAAATAATACTGATAATGCCTTATTACAATGTTATTCCGCTATCTTGCCAAAATTTAAAATTAAGTTTTGTGTTATTATGCTTGCGATAGTATTATTCTTTTCCCTCCATTGGTTTTTATCATTATTCTTCCACTCTTTCTTCTTGCATCGTTTTGCATCACACCAAATGTATACCATCAGTAAAAACTGGGAAAGAATATTTTATATCAGCACCTGGATCGTACAAGGTTCTTCCTTTTTGGTTCCTCGCGCTTATGCAGTAATGCACCGCATGCACCATTCTTTTAGTGATACGGAGAAAGATCCGCATTCACCACATTTTTTCACGGATGTATATCAAATGATGAAAAGTACCATTATTATTTTCCGTGGATTCTTAACGAGAAAGAATTTACCTGAAGCACAGTTCACTAAAGAATATTTACCAGCTTGGGATAATCTTGATAAATTTGGCCATCACGCCTTAACCAGGGTCACTTTTGGCTTACTTTACACTGCTTTTTATTTTCAATTTGCTCCTAATTTCTGGTGGTTCGTATTGCTTCCAATACATTTTATGATGGGCCCTCTTCAAGGCGCAATTGTTAATTGGTGCGGACACAAATACGGATATAGCAATTTTAACAATGGTGATCATTCTAAAAACAGTTCGCCATGGGGCATTTTATTGATGGGTGAATTGTTTCAAAACAATCATCATTATGCTAAAGACGACGCCAATTTCGCTAAAAAATGGTTTGAGTTTGACCTGACCTACCAGATTATGAAGGGATTGAATTTTGTGAAGATTATTAAATTAAAGCCTACAATTCCAATAACGACACAAATTGAACCATTGGTTGTTTTACAGTAACAGTTAATGTACTTTTAAGAATAGTCCATGGTTTATTAACTGTGGACTATTTTTTTACACACTACTTCAGCCCAAAAATGTAAAAGCTTAACTTAGCGGGCTTAAACTTTAGGTTAAAATTGAGTTATTTAGATAAATTAAATCCTACCCAACGTGCTGCTGCAGAATGCACTGAAGGTCCATTGATGATTATTGCGGGTGCTGGTTCGGGTAAAACTCGCGTTGTTACTTATCGAATTGCGCATTTAATTGATAAGGGTGTAGATCCATTTAATATACTTTCGCTGACATTTACCAATAAAGCAGCAAAGGAAATGCGTGAACGAATCACGGCAATTGCAGGTCCGGATGCGAAGAACATTTGGATGGGTACCTTCCACTCGATATTTGCACGTATTTTACGCGTAGAAGCCGAAAAAATAGGCTACCCCAGCAACTTCACCATTTACGATACCGATGATAGCAAAAGTCTACTTAGAGCCATCATCAAGGAACAACAACTTGATGACAAGCTGTACAATGTAAACTTCGTACTGAACCGGATTTCTTCAGCTAAAAACAACCTTATTTCGGTAGCTGAATACAAAAAGAATGAGCAAATTCAAGCTGACGACTTTTCTGCAGGCAGAGGAAAACTAAAGGACATTTATGAGATTTATGCGCAACGTTGCTACAAGGCCGGAGCCATGGATTTTGATGATTTGCTCTTTAAAACCAATATTTTGCTCAAGCAGCATCCTGAGGTACTTCACAAATACCAGCATAAGTTCAAATACATAATGGTTGATGAGTATCAGGATACCAACTTTTCACAGTATAATATTGTAAAGCGATTAGCTGCGGTACATAATAATATTTGTGTGGTGGGTGATGATGCTCAAAGTATTTATGCCTTTCGTGGAGCTACTATCCAAAACATTCTCAACTTTGAAAAGGACTACCCTGAACTAAATATTTTTAAACTGGAGCAGAATTATCGTTCTACTCAAAACATTGTAAACGTTGCCAATAGCGTAATCAAAAACAACAAAGAGCAGCTTAAAAAAGATGTTTTTTCAGAGAATGCCACCGGTGAAAAAATTAAAGTTTTACGCGCATTTAGTGATAACGAGGAAGGAAAAATCATTGCTGAGTCAATTATTCAGGAGCGCTCGGTCCATGGATTGAACTATCAGGATTTTGCCATTTTATACCGTACCAATGCGCAATCTCGTTCCATGGAGGAGTCTTTACGTAAGCTGAATATTCCTTATAAAATTTACGGCGGACTTTCTTTCTATCAACGTAAGGAGATTAAAGATTTAATCGGGTACTTCCGACTTACTGTTAATCCCAACGATGAAGAAGCGTTAAAGCGCATCATTAACTATCCGGTTCGGGGAATTGGAGATACTACCTTAAATAAAATCATTGCAATTGCCGGAGAACGTAACCTGAAACTGTGGGAATTGGTATCCGATTTCCATTTACATGTAACCGGACGTGGTGTTGAACAGGTAATGAACTTTGCCACCATGATACGCAGCTTTCAAGCCATGTTATCAACCCACAATGCGTATGAAGTTGCCGAACACATTGCAAAACAATCAGGCTTATTACGAGAATTACATGCTGATAAATCAATTGAAGGCTTGAGTCGTTATGAAAACGTTCAGGAATTATTAAGTGGTATTAAGGAGTTTAGTGAGCGTGAAGATATTGAAGATCGTGGCTTAGGGCAATTCTTGCAAGATGTTGCTTTACTTACCGGTGACGAGAATAATAAAGACAAGGACGATAAGAACACGGTATCACTCATGACTATTCACTCTTCGAAAGGTTTGGAGTTCCCACATGTCTTTATCGTAGGTTTGGAAGAAAACCTGTTCCCTTCGCAAATGTCATTAAGTTCACGTCAGGATTTGGAAGAAGAACGAAGATTATTTTATGTGGCTATCACCAGGGCTGAACGGAAACTTACCTTAAGTTATGCAAGTAGTCGTTACCGTTGGGGTTCGTTGAATAATTGCGAGCCGAGTCGTTTTCTTGACGAAGTAGACCCAAGATATTTAGATCTGGAATTCACCGCGAATAAACAAGCCGCAACTGCTTATAGTGAGGAAAGGGTTGGAGGTAAAGAACGTGCTGAATTTGCGGCAAAGCCAAAGATAATGGCTAAAACCACTCAAATGCTCCCTAAAGCGCATACCCCTTCACCTGATTTTGCAGCCAGTGACACCTCACAGTTGCAAGTTGGAATGGAGGTTGAGCACGAACGTTTCGGCTTTGGAAAGGTAATTAACCTGGAAGGCAACAAGCCCGACATTAAAGCTACCATCTTTTTTAAAGAGCTTGGACAGAAGCAACTTTTACTAAAGTTTGCCAAGCTCCGAATCTGTTAATAGAACAAATTCTGAAAGCGGCAGCAACATCAAATTGCTGCCGCTTTTTTTGAAAATGGTAATTTCCTAATTAAGGCTATACTGCAAAGAAAAAAGCCTTGCGATGTGCAAGGCTTCCATATCATTTGTACATTATATATTTACTTATTCCTTAACAACTTCCCACTTGGTTATTGGAAAAATCATTCCCACACTTCCTAAAATGCTGATATCTCCATCGTTGGCTACTACTTTCATAATTGCCTTGAATGTGTTTCCGTCTTCTTCTTTAATATATCCCTTATACACACTTTCTCCCACTGTCATATCGGAATTGAAATTACAATCGGTGGATTCGATTACTAGTTTCTTTATATCCAATTCTCCTTGAAATTCACCTTTTATATTAATGAGTTTCGGGCTATGAATCCATTTACGAGAAAGAATTGGAGTTTAACATCGTTAATGGAAAACTAATTGGAATTCAGTGGTATGACAATTCAAAATCAAAAGAGTCTTCATATTCTCAAGACCATAAAAGACTTCCTGAGTTCATATATAGTTCCATTAACTGGAAATTGGTTCCTGATTTAGGAGACAAAGAAATAAATGTAGCCACCTCTTTTTCAGCAGACAGCACTGGTCGTATTGACAGTGCAATTATACTAAGGGGCTCTAAGAATCAATTCAAGGCAGATAAAATTTTCGAAGATGAAGCCTTAAGGGTAATAAAATTAATTCCAGAATGGGATGTCTACTACAGGAAGGGCAAACATATTAGACAAAGCTGGATGTTCGTGGTTCGTTTTAGTGAAGATTCACGAAAAAAATACAGCCTGACTGAGGAAGAGAAAATTAAAATCCCTTCCGAATAACATCTATATATCGAAATACAATGGTTCATACAAGGTAAGAAAGGACAGCATTAGAGAAAAAAGCCCCCCTTGGAGAAGTTCGTTCTATAAAATCCATTTTGGACTGCCTGACAGCAACGTAGACGAATCAATTAGTCCATATAAATCATAAATTATTAATAGTGAATTATATACAAGTATTGCTCATTAAACAGTACAGATAACTTTCTAAATCTTAATTGATTAGAAAGTTGGACGTAAGATGTTAATGAAAGGAAGTAGAAAAGATTTTTGTGTAGTGATGAATTTTATGATACAGGGCTAATTCGCACACCCCTTTAAACACCAAAATTTGATATATTTACAGCCTAAAAATATCCCCAATTAATATCTCATATTTTTTATAAGTAGTATAACTTGGACAGAAGCAACTTTTGCTTAAATTTGCTAAATTGAGAATAGTAAACTAAAGTTGGTTTAGTTTTTAATCGTGATCCATAAAGTTTCGTTAATCCACGATCAGAAATTGTAAATTGTACCTTTAACTGAATTCACCACAATCTTTATTTCATGTCTAAACAACAACAGGTTAATCAACCTTTCGATTATAATGCAACTCGTGAACGTCTCCTTATGTCTGAATATGGACGCAATGTTCAAAATATGATCAACCATGTACTTACCTTAACTGATAAAGAAGAACGAAATAGATATGCACAGGCAGTTATCGAGTTGATGGGGCAATTAAACCCACATTTACGAGATGTTACAGATTTTAAACATAAACTTTGGGATCATTTATTCATCATCTCTGATTTTAAATTGGATGTTGATTCTCCATTCCCGGTACCTTCCCGCGAATCAATAAATGCTAAACCTAAAATGATCAGATATCCTGCTAATCATATAAAATTCAAACACTACGGTAAAACTGTAGAATATATGATAGAAAGGGCTAAGACAATCGAAGATCCAAAACGAAAAGCCGTATTTGTAGCCTCTATCGCTAATTTCATGAAATTGGCATACGTAACCTGGAATAAAGATCTGGTGAGTGATGAAACGATCATCAACGATTTGAAGCAGCTTTCGAATGGCGAACTGGAACTGGCAGAAAATACCAATCTTAACAGGGTGGACTATAAAACTGTTAGCCGACAAACCAGCAACCGTGATACTAAAGAATCTTCGGCTGGCGGCCGTGATCGCGACAGAAGCAGTAATCGCGGCGACAAGCGTGATTTCGATAAAAATCGCGGAGGTGGATTTCAACAAAACAATCGCAATCGCCAGCAAGGTAATAACAAACGTAGCTACTAATAGTTAATCTAAATAACAGCTACCCTATCTAGTATTAAACACACACTTACATATACAAATGAGCGCATTCGAAATTATCGGAGGTAAAAAATTAAAAGGAGAAATTACTCCACAGGGCGCTAAAAATGAAGCTTTACAAATCCTGTCGGCAGTATTATTAACAGATGAAAAAGTAACGATTTCTAACATTCCTGATATTGTGGATGTTAACAAGCTTATTCAATTGTTAGGTGATTTAGGAGTAGATATCGAACGCTTATCAAAAGACAGCTATACCTTCCAGGCTAAAAACATCAACCTTGATTTCATGAATTCTGATGATTTCAAGAAAAAAGGTGGAGGATTACGTGGTTCAATCATGATTGTAGGCCCGCTTTTAGCTCGATTTGGAAAAGCATTTATTCCCAAACCTGGTGGCGATAAAATTGGCCGTCGTCGTTTAGACACTCACTTTCTGGGTTTTGAAAAACTAGGTGCAAAGTTCCATTATGATGCCCAAGACAACTTTTTCAGCGTAGATGCAACCGACTTAAAAGGTTGTTATATGCTGCTTGATGAAGCATCGGTTACCGGTACTGCAAACGTAGTGATGGCAGCAGTATTAGCAAAAGGGGTTACCACCATTTATAATGCAGCCTGCGAACCATATCTTCAGCAATTATGCAAAATGCTGAACAGAATGGGGGCTAAAATTAGCGGCATTGGCTCTAACCTGCTCACCGTTGAAGGTGTAACGAAACTTGGAGGAACCGAGCATCGCATGCTACCGGATATGATCGAGATCGGTAGTTTTATCGGTCTTGCTGCGATGACCAAATCAGAAATAACCATTAAAGATGTATGTTATGAGGAATTAGGGGTTATTCCTGAAACATTCAAACGATTAGGAATTAAACTAGAGCGTCGTGGTGATGATATATTCATTCCTTCACAAGATGTATACGAAATAGATACTTTTATTGATGGCTCTATCCTTACAATTGCTGATGCACCTTGGCCAGGCTTCACCCCTGATCTACTAAGTATTGTTTTGGTTGTGGCAACTCAGGCTAAAGGAACCGTATTGATTCATCAAAAAATGTTTGAAAGCCGTTTGTTCTTCGTTGATAAACTTATCGACATGGGTGCTCAAATCATTCTTTGTGATCCTCACCGTGCAAACGTAATCGGACTTGGACGCAGAAATTCATTACGAGGTATTTCTATGACATCTCCAGATATTCGTGCCGGTGTATCTTTACTTATTGCAGCACTATCAGCCGAAGGCAAAAGCACAATATATAATATTGAACAGATTGATCGCGGATATCAGGATATTGAACAACGCTTACAAGCAATTGGTGCAAACATTAAACGCATAGACTAATATGATTAGGCAGAGAAAGCTACTCTTTTCAACTTTCTCTGCTTAAATCTAAATTTTAATGGAACAACTCTACATTTTCGCAATAGCTTTTATTGCCAGCTTTATAGGATCAATACAATTGGGTCCTGTCAATCTAACCATACTTCAAACTTCTGTAAATAAAAATTTCACGGCTGCTTTCTATGCTGCTGTGGGAGGTTGTCTACCTGAAATTATTTATGCGGCCATAGCTGTAGCCGGAACCAGTTTGATCGCTCCCGATGGCTGGTTTATGAAATATGCCGGTTTCATAATGGTTCCTTTACTATTGGGACTGGGTATTCATAAAATAAGAAGTAAATCAACGACTGAAGAAACTAAATTAGATCTCCCGGATTCTAAAGTTGGCGACTTTAGCAAAGGATTTATGCTTTCTATTCTTAATCCACTCCTGCTTCCTTATTGGAGCTCGGTATTAATTTATAATACCAGTTTGAATGTAATTTCACTTGACAATCCCATTGACAAAACTTTATTTGTTTTTGGAGCGGCTGCAGGTGCATTAGGTTTGTTGATGCTTTTTGCCTGGTTTGGTCATTGGAAAAAAGAGAAGATCAATAAACTTGTAAATGGCAATATTAATAAGTCTATAGGTTACATTTTCATCGCATTAGCAGGCATTCAATTAGTGGTTCTAATACTCAGATTGCGCCATTTAATTTAACCGCCTTTTTACTTTTTTGAGGAACTTTAAGTAATCATTCCATTTCAATTACAAACTGATTTGAAATAAATTAGTTACAAATGGCTATAGTTACATCTCATGTTATATATTTAGTCCCTAATTAAATACCATTTTACTATTCAATATGAACTTAAAAAAATTCTTAATTATTCCTATGGTTGGTATAGCTCTTGGTGCTAATGCCCAAGATGATCTTATCAACAAATTAAAAGATAACAAAAGTGCAAGCGGAAGATCGGGTTTTCAATTTACAACCGTAATAAATGCAGAGGCTACTTCAGTAAAAAACCAAGGTAGTTCAGGTACTTGCTGGAGCTACTCAACAAATTCATTTTTGGAGTCGGAAATGATTCGTATGGGCAAACAACCGGTTGACCTGGCCGAGATTTTTACAGCCCGTAATGCTTATATTGAAAAAGGTGTTAATTATGTTCGTATGCACGGAGCAATCAGTCTTGGTGACGGTGGCGCATGTCATGATGTAATTAATATGTATGCTAAATATGGAGCATTACCTCAAGAAGTTTATACCGGACTAAATTACGGCACAAAAACAAACAACTTTGCAGAGATGGGCTCATTAAGAGAGGCTGTTCTTGCTGCAGTTGTAAAAAATCCTAGTTTAACTCCAAACTGGAAAAAAGCATACACTGCAATGATCGATTCATACTTGGGTGAAGTTCCAGCTAAATTCGATTACAAAGGTAAAACATACACTCCGCTAACATTTGCAAAAGAAGTAGTGGGTATTAATCCGAAAGATTATGTTGAATTATCATCTTTCAGCTCTAATCCTTATTACGAAAAAATGACCTTAATGGTACCTGATAACTGGTCTTTAGATCAGATTTATAACATCAAAATGGATGATATGATCAATACCATTGATAATGCATTGAAAAAAGGATATACCATTGCCTGGGCAACAGATGTAAGTGAAAAATACTTTAGCTGGAAAAATGGTGTTGCATATGTACCTGCAACCAATTTTGATAATATGACGCCTGAGGAAAAAGCAACCATGTTCAGCGGCCCAAAACCAGAAATGGAAATTACTGAAGCAATGCGTCAACAAGCTTTTGATAATTACTCAACTACCGATGATCACGGTATGCAAATTACCGGTATTGCCAAAGATCAAACTGGTAAAGAGTACTACATTGTAAAAAATTCTTGGGGAGAAAGCAATGATTACAAAGGTTATTTGTATGTATCTAAAAACTTCGTGAAATACAAAACCACAGCTTTCTTATTACACAAAGATGGTATTCCTGCTGACTTAAGAAGCAAATTGAACATTAAATAGTCAAATCCTTGAATCGTCCTGAAATAGGTTGACAGATTTTATACTAATCCCGGTTATGCAAGTGACCGGGATTTTTGTTGGTAAACACTTTCTGGTGTTTTCTGTTTCGAAAAAAAGCCTGTCATATATTACTACTGACAGGTTTTTTTTATGCTGCGCATTAAAGATTAGAAATTATATCAAGTTGGGTAATAATATGGTATTTCCCATCTTCCAACCGAACTAAAACGGCCCGGTGACCATGGTTAATGTATTTTGTTACCTTCTTAATGGAATCATCACTACTAACTTCAGGTAACGGAGGTAACATTACATCTTCTACTAATGTATTAGCGTTGATATTCTCTCCCACTATCAGCCGAAACAAATGACTTTCATCAAGCACTCCTTCAAAAGCATTATTTTTTATCACCGGAATTTGAGAAATTCCATACTTTCTCAATTTCTCAATTGCATTACCTACCGGTTCACCTGAACCAATAGTTACAAGCGCAGCAGGATGATCTTTGACCAAATCTTTAGCTGTTTTAAACTCTTCTTGTAAGAAACCACGTTCTCTCATCCAATCGTCGTTAAACATCTTACCTAAATAACGAGTACCATGGTCATGAAAAATTACAACAACAACGTCATCCTTAGTTAACTGATCTTTTAATTGCATTAAACCTGCAATGGCCGCACCCGCTGAATTTCCAACAAAAATCCCCTCTTTTTTCACAATTTCACGCGTAAATAGAGCAGCATCTTTATCACTCACCTTCTCAAAATGATCAATTAAGCTGAAATCAACATTCAGCGGAAGAAAATCTTCCCCAATCCCCTCAGTGATATATGGATAGATTTCATTTTTGTCAAATATTCCGGTTTCTTTGTACTTTTTAAATACAGAACCGTAAGTATCAATTCCCCATATTTTAATATTAGGATTTTTTTCTTTCAGGTATTTTCCTGCCCCACAAATGGTTCCACCGGTTCCCACACCAACCACCAAGTGGGTAATTTTTCCATCTGTCTGTTCCCAAATTTCAGGTCCTGTTTGCTCGTAATGAGCTATCGAGTTCGACAGATTATCATATTGATTAGCTTTCCATGAATTTGGCGTTTCGTTTACTAATCTGGTAGAAACTGAGTAATACGAACGAGGATCTTCAGGATCAACATTCGTAGGGCAAACAATAACTTCTGCACCAAAAGCCTTCAATGCATCCACTTTTTCTTTTGATTGTTTATCAGTAGTAGTGAAAATACATTTATATCCTTTAATTATAGCAGCAATTGCCAAACCCATCCCCGTATTACCGGAAGTTCCTTCAATAATAGTATAACCAGGTTTAAGTTTTCCGGCTTTCTCGGCATCTTCTATCATCTTTAAAGCCATTCTGTCTTTTATTGAGTTCCCGGGATTAAAAGTCTCAACTTTAGCTAAAACAATAGCAGGAATATCCTCAACAAGTTTATTCAATTTAACCATTGGGGTATTACCAATCGTCTCAAGTATATTATTACAATATTTCATTCGAACTATTCTAAATTGGAGTTGTATATAACACTAAATTCCGCAAAAAATCTGCCTACTGCAACTGTTATTATTTTAAAGATCAGAGTTAAAATAATAAATACTTCTTTATCTTAAATAAATAGAAATTAATCTTGATATTATTAACTTAGACAGACATGTAGAAATCTAAAGAAAAACAAATTTCGCGCTTAATGGATGTTCATAAAAAAATATTAGTTGAAGTAGCCTGGGAAGTTTGTAACCAGGTTGGCGGTATCTATACTGTAATTCGTTCTAAGGCCCCTTCAATGGTTGAATTATGGGGTGATAATTATTGCCTTATAGGTCCACTCTTTCCCAATAAAATGCCCGCCGAATTTGAACCAACTGATAACTATAACGATGCATTTGGACGAGCTGTTTTAAAAATGCAGAAACTTGGATTAGAGGTCCATTATGGAACGTGGCTAGTTTCTGGAAAGCCCAAGGTCATATTAATGAACTTTTCGAAAGTTTATGAACGGCTAAATGAGGTGAAATACTTTTTATGGTCTAATCATCAAATCGATACTAAACAATATGATGAACTTGTCGATCAAACAATCGCTTTGGGAGAGATGGTTCGTATATTTTTAGAAAAATTATCAGAACCTGGAACAACCACAAAGAAAGTTCATGCTCACTTTCACGAATGGATGGTTGGTACACCAATACCTCAAATAAAAAAACAAAAACTTCCAATAAAAACTGTATTTACTACACACGCAACGCAGTTAGGCCGGTATCTGGCCATGGATGTTCCTGATTTTTATGACATTCTGCCTAAAGTAGATTGGCTAAAAGAAGCGAATAGATTTGGGGTACTTTCAAAAGTGCTCATTGAACGTGCAGCCTCTCAGGATGCAGACATATTTACTACGGTGAGTGATATTACGGCACAAGAATGCGAAATATTAGTTGGACGAAAACCTGAGGTCATAACACCAAATGGTTTAAATATTGAACGCTTCGTAGCCCTCCATGAATTCCAAAATCTACATCTCGAATACAAACAGAAGATTAACCAGTTTGTTATGGGACACTTCTTTCATAGCTATTCCTTTGATCTGGAAAAAACCCTTTACTTTTTTACATCAGGACGTTTTGAGTACACAAACAAGGGATTTGATATTACCATAGATGCAATTAATAGTCTCAATAAAAAAATGCAAAAGTCGGGTATTGATATGACTGTTGTTCTGTTTATCGTTACTAACCGTCCTACCTATTCTATTAACTCGAAAGCGCTCCAATCGCGGGCTATTATGGAAGAAGTACGTGATACCTGTACTGCAATCAGGAAACAAGTTGGCGAGCGTTTATTCTATTCCTCGGCTTACAATCCTGATCAGAAAATGCCTTCCCTCAATGATTTCGTGGATGAGTACTGGAAACTAAGATTAAGGCGAACCCTCATGTCCTGGAAAAATGATGAATTACCCTATGTAGTCACCCATGACTTAGTGGATCAGGAACATGACGCAATTCTTAATCATCTGAAAAGTTTGAAGCTAGCAAACGATAAAAATGACAAAGTAAAAATTGTTTATCACCCTGACTTCATCTCGTCTACAAATCCATTATTCGGAATGGAGTATCATCAATTTGTAAGAGGCTGTCATTTAGGCATTTTTCCTAGTTACTACGAGCCTTGGGGGTATACGCCACTTGAATGTATCGCCAGTGGAATTCCTACAGTTACAAGTGACCTATCAGGGTTTGGCGATTATGTACAAAATTATCTCCCCTATGAAGAAGCAAATGGCATCTACATGCTAAAACGACGCCATAATGATTATGCAAAATCAACCGAAACGCTAGCCAATATGCTATTCTCCTTCGTTCAATTAACGCGTCGTGAGCGTATAACACAGCGAAATGTTGTTGAAAATTCAGCCGAAAATTTCTCCTGGAATTACTTAATCAAATATTACATGGATGCATATAAGATGATCCTCGAAGATGAATAATTTTCGTTTCGCTAAGAACTATTTGATCAAGCCAAAAAATAAAGAAACCCGGAGTGCTTAAACACTACCGGGTTTCTCTTTTATTGGAAACGTTTTTTAACCTTGACTATTTGTTATTGGCTTGCATAGAAGTATTCACACGTAATACTTTAAATTCAGTTCTGCGGTTTAAAGCATGCTCCGCTTCACTACAATCACCATTATCACAAGATACAAGTGGTTTAGTTTTACCATAACCTTTTGCAATAATACGATTTGCAGCAACTCCATGAGCAATAATGTAATCAGCAATTGTTTGGGCACGTTTTTGAGATAAAGCTAAGTTGGCTGTTGCATCACCACGAGAATCAGTATGCGCGCTTAGTTCAATTGAAATTTCAGGATTTTCTTTCATAACACTTAACAAATTATCCAATTCAACTTGAGACTCAGGCGTTATTGTTGCTTTATTTACATCATAGTAAATATTATTCAAACGCTTAGTGCGATCAAGAACAATAGGGTCAAATTTTAAGTCAGCCTGTAAAGCATCTACAGAAAGTTTGTCTCCAGTATTAAGGCGTTGTTTAGAAGCAAAATAGTTATTACGCTTCATAACAATTTCATATTCACGATTAGGTTTTAAAGGCAATACATAATCACCCTTATCATCGGATTTGAAAGTTGTTACAGAATTGGTTTTAATATCCATAATTGAGATCGTTACTCCCGAAATTGGTAATCCAGTTTCCTTATTCATTGTACGACCTTTCAAAATATACTCTTTTTGAAACTGAGGAGTAATGCAAGTATAGGTGTAAATATCATCAGATCCCTTTCCATCAAAACGATCAGAAGCAAAAAAACCTTCTAATTTTACCTTATCAGGGTATTCAGGTACACTTGATATTTTAGTTACAATTAGTCCGAAATCATCTTGTGGAGAATTGATTGGGTAGTCCATATGAATAATGTTACCCCATTTATTTTTCTCAAAAGTAGCACGATAAATATCCAACCCTCCCATTCCAATACGACCATTCGATGAGAAGAACAATACATTATCACCCATAAGTGTAGGGAAACGCTCATCGCCACTTGTATTAATTTCAGGGCCCATATTTTTAAAAGGTCCCCATTCTTTATCAGGGCCCAATTCGCAATAATAAATATCACTGCCACCATATCCACCTGGCATATCTGATACAAAGTATAAACGTTTTCCGTCCGCACTACATGCAGGGTCTCCAACTGAATATTTAAGAATGGAGTTATATTTAAATGGTGCTGCTTCTTTCCATGCTTCTGACATAAAGATCTCGTTTCTCAGAATTGGTTTATTGCCTGTTTCAGGTGTGGTAATAAAACGTGTACGAGAAAAGAAAACTGTATTTTCACGATCATTAAATGCGGCACCTGCAGTGTGATATTCACCATTAAAGAAATCAGAAAATAAAGTAGGATTACCAAATGAGTTATTTTCCTTGTTGTACTCTACATAAAATAGTTTCAAGAAAGGTCGACCTGTCCAACCATAAACTTTATGATCATTTTTGTCGATATTTTTTTGTTCCCAAGGTCTATCAGAACTAAATACAAATCCTTCACGATACTTAACCAAACCCCAATCATCATAAGGAGTATTTAGTACATCATGTGGTTTTACTGTTGCTAATGAAACAGGATTACTCAATTGAGTAATGGCACTATCACAGGATGCCATAAGAAACTGAGCTTCACCCAATTTTCCATTTGCATAACGGCCATATAAATGAAATGCTTGTTTAGCTTCCATATACTTTCCGTTACTTAACAGTGCTTGACCGTACATTAAGAAGCTTTCTGGATTTTTACCATCGAATTGAACAAGTTTGGAGCTCCAACTTTCCCATTCTTTGTAAAGCTTCATTTTCTTTGAACACTCTGCAATGCGTTGCAGTGAAACTAACCTTTTATTAGACTCAAAATCCTTTTTGTATAAATCAAGGGCAGTAGCGTAGCTTAATTGCTCAAACTCTTGGTTGGCTTTTTCAAATTGAGCTTGAACTGAATGTACATCCAAAACAAACACCAATAAGAATAAAATTTGTAAAAATCGTTTCATAATAAAAAATTAAAGGTGAAACCGAATGCAAAATATAGATTATTTTCTTTTTTTTTAATACGGTTAGCTTTTTTCTTTTTAGTTGTGGTTGAATTTTATAAAAAATTATTACTCAAGTATATTAATATTCTCTAAATACTTCATCATTAATAAATAATTTTATTAAAAATAACGAGGTGATACCATCGCACCATTTTTACGTCTCAATTTCTTAGCTTTTTTTTCAGCTTCAACACGAGCTTTTTCCTGTTTTTTCTCGTAGTCTGATTTTGGTTCTTGTTGAGCTTCTTTCGTTTTTTCTTCACGAGCCTTTGCTACTTCTTCTTCAGCTTTGGCTTTTGCTTTGAGAGCTGCCTCCTCTTCACGCTTTTCACGTTCAAGTTTTCGAGCCGCCTCTTTTTCACGTTCTCGTTGTTTTTTAGCTTCAGCTTTTTCAAGCTGGCGTTGAGTACGTTCTGCAAGCTTCTCGATTTCAACAGCTTTATTCGCTTTGGCTTTAGCTTCAGCCTCGCTATGATCTTTGACAGGAGCCGGCTGAACCTGTTTTGGAATCTCTTTTGGTTTTTCTATCGTTTTTTCAGCTTCTTTTGGTTTAGGTTCCTTAGAAGCTTTCTCTGTTCTTTCTCTTGAAACTTTAATGCTATTACCCTTTGGTTGACGACTATGATAGGTATTTCCTAAAATATTACTCACATCCATAGTATAACCCAACGAAATTTCGTGAGAACCGGAGTTTAACCCTTGTAATGCATTCAAAGAAAAATCATAAGCATATCCCAATCTAATCTGTTCCCCAAGATAAAACTCTGATAAAAACACAACAGAGTTTGACCCAAATGTTGTGTTTTTACCTTCTGTTTTAAACAAATTTAACCCAGCTCTGTACGATGTTCCCACCCAAAATTTATCATGTAATAGTACAAACATATTCAAATCAAGAGTTGACAGCCCTTTTAACTCTTGCTTTAATAAAAAAGACGGTTTGAGCTTCACATTATCAGTAATATCAACTAAGCCTCCTGAAGTAAGATAAATATGTGGAGATCGTTTAGGTATAATTTGATTTTCTTCTACTGAGTAAACCATATAGGGCGACAGCAAATTTGTGGCAGACACTCCGGCATAAAAACGTTCATCATTATAATATACTCCAAACTTAAGATCAGGAGTAAATGCACTGGATTTTACTCCGGGCTGAAGTTCATCTCCTGAATCATCTACAATGGAATTTGTTCCATCAAGAGAATTATTAATAAAACCTGCACCCAATCCAAAACTTAAACGTGCCTCATCATTAATTTTTAACCGATAGGAGTAAATTCCAAATACAGCTAACGAATTTTCTATTCCTACTTTATCATTGTTGACTTGCAGACCCAACCCCATATTATATTGCATCATAGGAGCATCTACAGATAAGCTCATTGTTTTGGGGGCTCCTGGAAATCCAGTCCATTGATTACGATAAAATGTATGCAGGTTTAATTGTTCTTTATATCCTGCATAGGCGGGATTAACATAGAGTCCATTAAACATATATTGACTAAACTGCGCATCTTGTTGTGCAAACACAACTCTGAAAAACATCAGCATAAATACAGCATTCAGGAATAGAAACTTTCTTTTCATCACTCGATCAATTTAGCCGTTAAACCTGTTTCGCACTATCGTTAAATATTCTTTAAACTGATGAATCTTACCTCCAACCCGTACTTTTAGTACATAAAAGTAAGTCCCCTCACTTAGTCCTGTACCATTCCAATTATTCTGATAGCCTTTAACAGAATACACCTTATTACCCCAACGATCAAACACGCTAAGTTCATTGTCTGTAAACGCATCCATTTGAGGGAATTTCAGAAAATCATTTTTCCCATCTCCATTTGGAGTAATCATGTTGGGTAATGTTTTTGCATTGATTGCAAAAACCACAAACGGAAAAACGGCAGTTGATTGATTGTTGGATTTGTCAGGATCTATATCACTGGTTTTACCTGTAACAGAGGCCTTATTCGTTATTGTTTCACTCGCAAATGCTTCAACAATTAACTTGAGTACTTTCGTTTCAGCATTATTTAACTTTCCAATTGTCCACGTAAATACGTGGGTTGTTTCATCATAAGTAAACGTACCATTATTTGTACTTGCTGCATAATACTTTATGTTTGTCGCCAATGTATCCCGCACAATTACCGAATCAGCATCTTGCGGACCTTTATTTAATACTTTAATACTGTAATCTATTCCATTATCAACAGACTCACTAAGCTTAGCCGTTTTAGCAAGATCAAGATCAACGATTGCCGTAACCTTTATTTTCACTGAATCACTTATTGATTTACAAGCTCCAGAAACAACTGTTCTACGATAAAATGTTGTTGAAGTTAATGTTGGAGGTTGATAATTACGTGATGTATTATTGTCAGGTGCGGCAGTCCAATTATTCTTCCCATTGGCACTTTGCTCCCACATATAAGCATAATTTCCATCACCTCCAACCGGCAATGAACCTGCCAATGGAAACGGTGCTTTACCATAATCAATGTCTTGATTAGTCGTAACTGTATTCGAACTTAAAGGAACTGGACTAATAAGTATAGCTAATTTATTACTAATATTAGTTTCGGTTGATGTAATGACTTTTCTTTGAAAATAGGTACTTTTAGTTAATAATCCCGGATCATAGTTTTGATCTGTTGCCCCTGGTATTGTGATCCAATTCGTACCATCATTACTCTGTTCCCATTGATAAGTAAAAGTTGCAGAAGCGCTAGGCAATCTTCCTGGAATTGGGGAAGGATCAATTGATGCTACTCCGCATAAATTTGCAATATTGGTCGGTGGATCTATTATATTATTACTAATTGGAACGTTGGCTGAAATGGTAATCTTTACCTTTTCACTAATAGATTCTGGACAAGTACCTAGTTTAACTTTACGTCGGTAATAGGTGGTTACTGTAAGAGCTGGAGGTTGATAATTTTTAGTATTACTAGCCCCATCAGCCGTAACCCAATTATTTACTCCATCCGTACTTTTTTCCCAAGTGTATTGAAATGTCTGGCCTACAGCAGTGGAAGGATCGCTACCCAGTAGCAATGAAGGGGTTGCATTAGCAACAATAGACTGATCAGCCGTAACTGTATTACCGCCAATACCCTTAGGATTAAGAACATAGGCTATTCCATTATTAGCATCCTTAACCGCTCCTGCAATTACCTGGCGACGATAGCTAGTTGTTTGTGTTATAATTCCCGGATCATAGTCTTTCGCAGTTGCACCTGTTATATTTTGCCAGGTTGTTCCATCCGTGCTTTGTTGCCATTGGTACGTAAAAGAAAGATTCGAACTAGCAACTGCTCCTGTAATAAGTGGAGGGTCAAGACTTGTCATTCCACAAGTCTCAGTTACTCCATTTGGAGAAATTGTATTATTAGTAATAGTAACAGTACCAACCGTAATAATTACATTTTCACTTACGGAATTACACTGACCACAATATACATTTCGTCTAAAGTAGGTGGTTGCAGATAATGCCTCCGGTTGGTAATCTTTTCCATTAGCAGCACCAGTAGCACTAGTCCATGTACTGCCATTTGTACTCTGCTCCCATAAATAGGAATAATTTGAACCATCCCCCCCACTAGGTTGAGTACCTGTAATTAAGGCTGGTATTTTTCCTGTAGAAATGAATTGATCAGCGGCAATTGAATTATTAGTTAAAGCAAGTGGCGCAATAGTTATTGCCTGAGGCAGACTATTATCGGTACAACCGTTGGCATATATTGATCTTCTGTAAAAAGTAGTTTGTGTAATGAACGGGGGATTAAAATCTTTACCGGTTTCTCCAGGAATGTTTGTCCAAGGGCCATTACTACTGTAACTCTGCTGCCATTGATAATTTTGACTTCCTCCGGCCACCGTACCCATTAAAGGATCCGGGTTAAAACCAGTTCCTCCGCATACAGCATTTACCTGCGGTAGTACAAAACTATTGTTTGTAACAGATGAGGACGTAGGGCTTAATGGTAAGGGACTACTATAATCAAAACACTGCCCGGAAACAACTTTTCGCCTAAGCAGAGTAGGGCCTGAAATAGCATCCGGATCAAAATTTTTGCTAACCGCACCAGGAATTACAGACCAAACTGCATTAGCAGGATTGGAACCTGGACTTGATTCCCATTGATAGGTGTAAGTTCCGTTACCCCCTGAAGGAAGATCACCATTAATTGCACTATAATCAGTGTTAGATCCACATCCTGTATATGAAGTGGGTGCATGTATACCATTATTAGCGATTGGAGGATACATGATTATAGCGACCTCGATACTTGAATTGTAACAAAAGCCAACAAGTATCTTTCTTCTATAATAAGTAGTATTATAAATTACCGGAGGATCATAATCTTTTGCGGTAGCTCCTGAAATATCGGTATAAGTTACATTATCCGTACTTTGCTGCCATTGATAGTTAAATGGTAAACCGCCTTGAACAACAGGTGCAGAGCTTTCAGTTATAGGAGCCGGATCAAAGTAGTCTTGGCAATTACTGGTTGCTCCTGCTGTAGCTACTACATTATTAGTAATAGAAAGTCCGTCGGGTACTGTAACTTTTATATTTTTAGTAATTGTAGCATAAGCTCCTCCTGCGTCAGCAATATTGAAACCAAAAGTAGATGTGCCGGTAAATCCGGAAGTAACGTTAAAAGTAAGTTTATCAAGTAGGTTGGCAGAAATTTCCATACCTACAGTTACAGGTGTGCTAACTACTTTTAACACACCCTCTGTTGCTGCTGGCAATGAAAGTATTTTAATTTTCCCAATGGCATCGCCATCCGCATCCGTGAATACAGAAGAAAAATCATTAATAGAAAATTTAATAGCAGTTTCACAGGGCTGACCAGTTTTATTCAGGTCAGTAATAACAGGTGCAGTTGCTGAACATAATTTAGCAAAAAGCACAAGAAGGAGCGTCAAAATGGTTCTTTGGTTTGGTTTATTGACTCTCTTAAAACCCATAAAACATGCTTGCCATACTGTAAACAGTTGCATCATATGCTAAACTTTTAATAGACAACATGAAAATGCGAACTAACCAGCTATACGACCAATTAGTAAGAGAGAGATTGTAAATTTAGAGATAGAGCGATGCTATAAAAATGTTCTAAATTTTAGATCATTCAAAACATCATTTGTTACATTAAGTAAATATACGTTAAGTATTTTTCGCATAACACTGATTAACAGTACTAAAATAAACTATTTTTTAAAATAACAAAAGTTTTTAACATTTCTTGATATTTTCCTACAGTCAAAATTATTAATGGTTATTGCAGCCCTAAAAATTAAGGATTTAATCCATAAAACACTAAAGCCGACATTAGTCGGCTTTAGTGATATTTTTTAAATTAGGTATAATTTAATTAAGCTACCTTTAGCGTTTTCATGCTTGTTGATTTCTCGAATTTATCTTTTGCATAATCCAGTGTAACTTGAAGCTCCTTAACTGATCCGTCAGAAGGTAGCTCAAACATATAATCAAGCATAATAGCTTCACAAATAGATCTCAAGCCACGAGCACCTAATTTGAATTCCATTGCTTTATCAACAATGTATTCAAAAACTTCTGCATCAAATTTTAAGTCTATACCCTCATATGAAAACAGCTTGGTATACTGTTTCATTAATGAATTTTTAGGTTCTGAAAGAATTGACAGCAATGTATTACGATCAAGAGGGTTCAGATACGTAAGCACCGGCAAACGGCCTATTAACTCTGGAATCAAACCAAAGCTTTTCAAATCTCTTGGGGTAATGTATTGCAAAAAGTTATTCTTATCCAACTGAGTTGTATCCTTTACCGCAGAATAACCTATTGCCTGACTTTGAAGTCTGTTTGCAATTTTCTTCTCAATACCGTCAAAAGCACCACCGCAAATGAATAAGATATTGCTGGTATTCACACTGATCATTTTTTGATCAGGATGTTTACGACCACCTTGAGGAGGTACATTAACTACTGTTCCTTCTAAAATTTTAAGCAAGGCTTGCTGTACGCCTTCTCCTGAAACATCACGTGTGATGGAAGGATTATCACTTTTACGCGCTACCTTATCAACCTCGTCAATATAAACGATTCCACGTTCAGCTGCAGTAACATCGTAGTCAGCCGCTTGCAAGAGACGTGTGAGTATACTTTCCACGTCCTCTCCTACATAGCCAGCTTCAGTAAGTACAGTAGCATCAACAATACAAAATGGAACATGAAGAATTTTGGCAATGGTTTTAGCCAGTAAGGTTTTACCTGTACCCGTCTCTCCTACCATAACGATGTTCGATTTTTCAATCTCTACCTCATCTTTGCCAATCTTCTGATTCAAACGCTTGTAATGATTATAAACAGCCACCGCTAGTACACGTTTGGCATCATCTTGCCCAATTACGTACTGATCAAGGTGTTTTTTAATATCGACAGGCTTCACCAAAGTCAACTCGTTTTGTGATTTTTTAGAACGTTGCTGACTCGTTTCTTCTGTCAATATTTGATAACCCTGCGCAAGGCATCGGTCACATATATGCCCGTCGATGCCGGCGATCATCAACATTACATCTTGTTTCGATGCTCCACAAAATGAGCACAGAACATCATTTTTACTTTTAGCCATTTAAATTATTTCTTATCGGTTGTTGACACCAACACCTCATCAATCATACCAAATGCTTTTGCTTCATCAGCAATCATCCAGTAATCGCGGTCAGAACATTCCCATACTTTTTCGTAGGTCTGTCCGCTATGACGAGCTATGATATCATACAATTCCTTTTTTAGTTTACCAATTTCGCGTGCTGTAATTTCGATATCAGAAGCTTGACCTTCAGCACCACCCATTGGTTGGTGAATCATTACACGTGAATGTGCAAGACCTGCACGTTTACCTTTTGCACCTGCACATAATAAAACGGCAGCCATGGATGCAGCCATACCTGTACAAATAGTAGCTACATCAGGTTGAATATACTGCATAGTATCATAAATACCTAAACCAGCATAAACAGAACCTCCCGGACTATTTAGGTACAATTGAATATCGCGACTCGAATCAGTTGATTGAAGGAATAGTAACTGAGCCTGAACAATATTCGCTGTTACATCATAAATAGGATCTCCCAGGAAAATAATTCGATCCATCATTAAACGTGAAAATACGTCCATTGAAGCCACGTTCATTGGGCGTTCTTCAATAATGTATGGAGTTATATTGGTAGGTAATTTACGGCTTTCAACGCGAGACATAAAATTATCTACCGAAATGCTGTTGATTCTATGATGTTTAACAGCGTATTTTCTAAATTCGTTTTTGTCAATTCTGTCTTTCATATAAATTCTTTTAGTATCCTAATATAATCAAATATCGTACAGAACAAATAAACCTGCCATTTATGTATATACTTCTTTCTGCTCTGACAAAAAACTCCGACATAACGACACACGTTATTATTTAAACGCAAAAAGCGCAAAGTTAGCGTTAAGATTACAATGAAGAATCAATGTAACCTTGCAACTAGATTTGCGCTCTCGGCTTAGATTCTTTTATGAGTTACTTAAGCTCCATAAAAGCTTTATAATCGATTTCTTTATTTGTAGTATTCACTACGCCTGTCAAATATTCGAATACTTTGATTGTGCGTAATTCATCATAAATACGATTTGCACTTTCGCGATTTTGCAAGAACTGCATAGTATATTCATTCAATTGCTCATCAGAAAGTGGAGCCGGGCTGTACATAGCAAACTGTTGAGCAATACGCTCTTTAGCTAAAGCAACAACCTCTTCTGATTTAAATTCAATGTTATTAGCTTGCATCAATTTATTTTCGATCAAGGTCCATTTTAAGTTTTTAACGAAATTTGGATAGTCTTTCTCAATTTCCTCTTCAGTTACTTTTTCGTTAGTAGCTTTGATCCAACGTTTCAAAAATGCATCAGGAAGTTCGAAATTGTATTTTTCTAATGCGTAAGCCTGAATATCTGCTTGTAATTTACGCTCAGCGTTATAAGCCATTTGCTGCTCAATTTCTTCAACAACTTTCGCTTTAAAATCGTCAGCATTTTTTACGCTACCATCAGAAAACAATTTGTTAAAGAACTCTTCTGTTAAATCAGCTTCCGACAAACGGTTTACATTTTTAACAGTAAGCTGGAATTTTGATTTCAATTCTTTAGCCGTTTCTTCATCAATATTCAACACATGACCAATGCGGTGAGCATCATTTCCGTAAGCTTTTTGAATATCAAATTCAACCACATCTCCGTTTTTCAAACCGATCAATGATTTTTTCACATCTGCATCCGTTACTAAATCTAAACGCAAAGAAGTAGTGCTGCTGATTCCACCTTCAAATACAGATCCATCAGGACTTAATTGTACAAGTTCGCTGTAAAGCACATCACCCTCTTCTGATTGCTCAGGATTGGTCATTTTACCATAGCTGCGACGAAGGTTTTTCATGCGGCTTTCGATTGTTTCTTCGTCGGCCTTAACAATATATTTAGAGAATTTGTCTTTATCAGAAAATTCAACATTAAACTCTGGAGCTAAGCCTACTTCGTAGCTAAATTCGTAAGCTTCTTCAAAATCCCATTTATAATCTGTTTTGTCATCAACTTTTGGCAATGGCTGACCCAAAACTTCCAATTTATTCTCAGAGATGTAATTGGTTAATGAATCAGAGAGAAGGTTGTTGATTTGGTCAACAAGAATACTCTTACCATAAAGCTTTTTGATGTGCCCTACAGGAACATTTCCTTTACGAAAACCAGGCATGTTTACTTTTTTGCTGTGATCTTTCAACGCTTTTTCAACATTCGCTTTATAGTCTTCAGGAGTAATGTTGATGGTAATAATTGAGTTTAATTCGTTGATTTTGTCTCTGGTGATATTCATCTTATTCGGAGTTTAGAGATTTGTTAAAACTAAAATTCCTCCGCCAAGGCGGAGGAATTGGAATTAAGTGCGGAAGAAGGGACTCGAACCCCCACGCCGTGAGGCGCCAGATCCTAAGTCTGGTGCGGCTACCAATTACGCCACTTCCGCTTAATTGGGATTGCAAAAGTAGAAATATATTTTACATTATCACAACAATTTTAAGATTTTTTTGAAATAATTTACGCTATGCAATAAACGACTCCCATACCAGGAAAACAGCTCTCCATCTACCAACTGCAAGTTCATACTAGTAATCAATGCATTAAACTCAGCAATATGTTTATGTGTAAACGGATAAGGCTCCGAAGAAAGCAATATGAGATTTGGTTTAGCTTCAACAATTAATTCAGGGGTTACAACGGGATAGCGTTCAATTTCACCAAAAACATTTTCAAGACCGCAAAGCTCCAACATATTATTGATAAACGTTCCTTTCCCTGCAGCCATATAAGGATCTTTCCAAATGAAATACGCTACCCGATTAAGCTGGTTATTCTTCGCTTTTTTAATCTCTATCTTAAATGCATCAAAATCAAACCTCAGTTTATCGATTAAGCCTGTTGCTTCCTTTTTTTTGTCGGTCAGCTCTCCAATTTTCTTCATCATATCAAAAGCTTCTTCCAAATTTGCAATATCGCTCATCCAAACCGGAAACTCTTTCATTAATTCTTCGATCTGACTCTTTTCGTTTTCTTCTTTATTGCCGATGATTAGATCAGGTTTTAAATCTCGAATTTTCTCAATATCCAATTTCTTGGTTCCACCAATTTTAGTTGTGCTTTTAAACTTATCGTGTGGATGAATACAAAACTTGGTAATACCGATTACCTTTTCATCTAATCCAAGATCAAACAACAGTTCCGTTTGAGAAGGCACCAGAGAAATGATACGTTGTGGAGGAAATTCAATAGTAACTTCCCTCCCCATTTGATCAATAAAGGACTTAGACGACATCTTACAAAAATAAAAATCATAACTATGAAATGCTTGATTGATTTGCTTTTACTTTTATTCCCGTTCATTAACTTTGCGCCCATGAATAAAAAAACATCTATTTCCATCGCTCTTCATTGTTTATCACTTTTTCTTCTTGTACTGCTTTGCTATTTTACTCAACGTACAGATGCATTTCAACTAATTAGCCTTTTTTCTGCATTAGCTGGCGTTTACTTATTAATTCTTCGTAAATATTCTTCTGATGATTTTTATAGAATAAATCTCTCTGCTGCTGTATTGTTTAGGATAGCAGTAATCTTTGCTCTGCCTAATTTAACAGATGATTTCTACAGATATGTTTGGGACGGGAGACTATTACACTATGGTTTCAACCCATTTGACCATCGTCCGGGAAGTTATTTAGATATTCATTACCCCGGTTTATCACCTGAGCTTTATGCAAAACTAAGCTCGCCCTATCTCTATTCGGTCTATCCGCCTTTTTGTCAATCGATTTACGGAATAGCTTGTAATTTATTTCCGGAAAACCTTTACAACAGTGTATTGGTTATGAAGGCTTTTATTTTAGCATTCGAATTAGGCACAATTGGTATGCTAAGTGCTTTATTGCGCTACTTCAAACTCAACAAAAACTTATTATTTATCTACGCGCTCAATCCGGTAGTGATTGTTGAATTCTGCGGCAATCTACATTTCGAAGCCGGAATGATCTTTTTTTCACTCCTAGTAACTTACCTCCTACTCATTAATCGAACCCTTACTGCTGGAATATGCATGGCATTTGCTGTTTGTTTAAAGCTCATTCCTGCTTTATTTATTCCGCTCTTTTTAAAACCGTTTGGATTCAGAAAAACCTTTGATTTAGTACTTGTAGGGTTACTGTTCGGAATCTTTTTTTCGCTGCCCTTTGTGTATAAGATTGAGCAAATCGAACATATATTTCAAACCATACAGCTCTATTTTCAACAATACGAATTCAACGCCAGCTTTTATTACCTGATACGTTGGGTTGGATTTAAATTTACTCATGTCAATGAATTGTTGATTATCGGTAAATGGCTGGCCGTTACTTTAGGTTCAACCGTTTTCTATTTTACCTTCTTTACCTCTAAAGCGCAACACAAATTACCGGGCCGCATGATGTGGTTATTGCTTGTTTATTTTTTATTAGCTACTACTGTACAGCCCTGGTATATATTGCCCTTAATAGCCTTATGTATTTTTACCAATTATCGGTTTGCGGTGATTTGGAGCCTGCTCATTCCACTCACCTATCTCAACTACCCTAATGAGAATTTATGGCTGGTAACATTTGAATACGTGGTTGTGATTGGATTCATGACTTATGAGCTGATCAGCAAAAAGCAAATTATTTTACCAATTACGCCCTTGATTGCTGAAGAAATTAAAGATATATCTCCTGAACTGGAAGTGATTTAATCAAAATGAAACTCCCTATTAAAACGGATTCCCTTCTTTCTTTGGAGAAAGAAATTGCCGCACTGGAAAAGGAGCTTGGGCAATTGGAAGCTGCTTTAAATGGTTTTGAAAGTCGTATCAGAGTGGAATTACAGAGCCAAATTTTGCGCATCCGGCAGTTGACCTTTCTCTATAAACAGCAAAAAGCAGCCAAAAAGGCAAAACGTACCGAACAGAAAAAGAAAGGCAAAAACTATAAAGAGCCTAAAGGAATTGTAAAACTGGCTAAGAAGGAGCAGAACCCTAAACTGAGTATCGGTGATAAGCAGGAGTTAAAACGCCTTTACAAAGAAGCCATCGTACATGTTCATCCTGATAAATTTCCCGGTTATAACGAAGAGCAAACCCTAAGAGCTACGAACTTAACCACCGAGTTAAATGCTCTTTATAAAAGAGGTGATTTAGAAGAACTCAATTCCTTTCATGAGCACATTATTAGTGGCAATGCCATGTCTCACCAATCTTTTCAGGTTGAATCAATTGTTGACAAGGATGCCATGCTTTCCTTTCTCCTGAAGAAGAAGAATTCCTTGCAGCAATCACTGGCAGAAACGATGCAATCAGAATTATATAAAGTATTTACCAGTGATAAAGACCTCACAGCGTTTATAGATGAACTTCGCTCACAGTTTGAACAGCGCATCGTTCAATTAGAAAAAAGAACAAAAAAAGGCAAAAACTGATCTCTCCTTACACATAAAGCACTTCCCTCTTCTTTTTATTTAGATTGTTTACATAATTGTTTTTATAGGCTTAATAACTGAAATCGCTTACTACCTTTGCCGAAATTTAGAAATCATGACAAAAACCAAACTTACCATTAACAATAACGGATCTCTTAAAATAGAAGGCGACTTTGAAATTGTAGATATGCAGGGTAGCAATTATGGATTAGAAGGCCGTACCGTTATTTCTATTTGCCGTTGCGGACTTTCTGCTAACAAACCATTTTGTGATGGTGCACATAAAGGAAATTTTGAGCACGATGCTCAGGCGTTTAATCTTCCACCAAGAAAAGTATAACTGAATTTAAAAACCTTCCATCCGCGGAAGGTTTTTTATTTAAGATTTTAACATCCTCGGCTCTTCACAGCCATCATCCTCTGCTGTGAATTAAGAACATTCAATTATTTCGGATTACGCATAATAGAATATTGAAAAATCAAGAAGCATAGCACTAAAAATTCATCTTATTGCAATTACAACTTAGGTTATAAAAGAACAAAAGCTCAATTTGGCGCAAGAAACGGTGACATTTGCCAAGGTAGGTATTGCGCTTAATGACGCTGGTACGATCTGCTGGAAATTAAAATACACCTACAATTTGATTCGTCCTTTAACTTACATCCAAAAATACATTGCCCCAGGGTGGAACTCATTGATCGACACTCCTCCGTTTCCTCGTTTTACCTCCGGACACTCCACCTTTTTCAGCTGCAGTAGTTGGTATGTTAACTACTATTTGGGTGACAATTTTCAATTAACTGATAAACAAAAAGTTTCAGAGGGCTTTGCATCACGAACCTTAATAGTTTTAATGCTGCTGCCGATGAAGCTATGATTTCTCGTTTATATGGGGTATTCATTACCGGTTCGATAATGAAGGAAGATGGTAGACGTTGCGAAAAAAATATTGCAACCAATGTATCTATGCTTCATTTTTAAAATTATGACGGGTTAATATAACCGTTGAGTAAAAGCTTAAAAAAGCCCCCCTTAAACTTACATTACCAAATACAGAAACAAAAACACAACTCATTTATTTTGACTATATTAGTTATTAAACCTAAAAATAATCTATATGAAAAAAATTGTTTTATTCTTAAGCTTAGGCGTCTTTTTAGCCGCCTGTAACACTGATCAAAAAAACAAAACAACCGCCGACTCTACTGCTGCAAGTGTAGAAAAGCCAGCCATGGACATGCCTTATAAGGCATCTTACTCGAGCACCTGGACTACCAATGTTTCGGACGCTGACTTAAAAATGGTACTGATGACCTATAAAAACTGGTCTGACGGGAACATGACAGAACTGGAAAAAGCCTTATCTGATACGATAGCGGTAGATATGGCAAGCGGAATACATTTAGTAAAACCAAAAGCAGATATTGTAAAAATGTGGGGCACTTACCGTGACAGTCTTAGTTCAGTAAATATTGATATGGAAGGCTGGCATAAAATGTATGAGCCCAATAAAAAGGAAGGTTATATAGTTACCTGGTATAAAGAAACGGATACTTATAAAAACGGGAAGGTTGATTCAGCTTATTACCATGATATAAACCAGGTAAAAGACGGGAAAATTGTATGGTATTCAACGTATAAACGGCCTGCTAAATAACAACAACATACTTACCCCAAAAAGCGTCGCTTAACCTGCGGCGCTTTTTGTTTTCCATTAACTTGTTTCAATATTATTGATATAAAAAAGGTCCGAACTTTCGTTACGGACCCTCAACTTATTAAACACAATTCTTAATTATATCGTCTCAACTTCTTCAACAGGAACTAAAACGTGCTCACGTTCGTGTTTTATGGTCTCTTTTTTGCCACCGAACCAGCCGCTCACTCTGACTTTAAATTTGAATACGAGGTAATACATTACCGGTACCAAAATCAAGGTAAGGAAAGTGGCAAATGACAACCCGAATATCATTGTCCATGATAACGGACCCCAGAATGCAACACTGTCACCTCCGAAATAGATATGCGGATTTAATTCGGTGAACAGCTTCACAAAGTCGATATTCAAACCTACTGCCAATGGAACGAGACCCAACATGGTTGCACAAGCTGTTAAAAGAACCGGTGTCATACGTGTACGACCCGCTTCAATAATCGCTTCTTTTAAGCCCATGCCCTGCTCCATCAATAAGTCGGTGAACTCTACCAGCAAGATCCCGTTACGAACCACAATACCAGCCAGAGCCACAATACCGATACCTGTCATGATGATAGACATATCCATTTTGAAAATAGAGAAGCCTAACAATACCCCGATGATACTGAAGATGATCTCACTTAAAATAATAATTGGTTTACTCAACGAATTAAACTGGGTTACCAGAATCAGGAAGATTAGCCCCAATGAAATCAACATGGCTCTACCAAGGAATGCTCCGGTTTCCGCCTGATCTTCTTGCTCACCGGTCATTTTTATCATAATTGAAGGAGGAGCTTGAAAATCGGCAATAACGCCTTTTAACTCAGCCACTACTTCGTTAGCATTGTAACCGCTCAATACGTTTGACGCAAGAGTTACTAAACGTTTTTGATCTTTACGTTTAATACCTGCATATGAACTTGAATATTTAATATCAGCTACCGATGACAATGGTACCTGACGAATTGCACCACCCATGGTCATATCACGATAGGTGATTTTCATATTCATAATTGCATCAATATTACCACGCTGGCCTTCGCGTAACCGTACCTGGATTGGGTAATCATCTTTATCATCACGGAATTTAGAGGCTTCCCATCCAAAAACTGCAGTACGTATTTCACGGCCAATTTGTCCGGTAGTAATGCCTTCACGGCCTGCTCGTTCACGATTAATATCAATTACAATTTCAGGTTTATCAGCCTGGAAATCTGATTTCAACTCTTCAACACCACCAATGTGTAATGAATCCAAGTAACGTTTCAATTTAGTTGAGGTAGTTACCAATTCATCGAAATTATCACCTGCAATTTCAATATTAATTGGCTTACCTGTAGGAGGTCCACCTTTTTCCTGATCTACCGAAATTTCAGCACCAGCAATACCTTTAACAGCTTCACGAATCTTATCTAAATAATCACGTGTATTTTCACCATGACGATCAGCAAAGTCAACAAAGGCAACGGTTACTTTACCTAAATGCGGTTGTACCTGAGTACCACCATCCATTTGATTTTCACTTGCACCAATACCAACGTTTGCAATAATTGATTGAACAATTGGATTGCTATCGCCAACAACTTTTGCAACACGCTTTTCTACGACCTGAGTAATCGAATCGGTATATTTTTGATCCGTACCAATAGGCATTCGGATATAGGTGTAAATAAAATTAGGATCACTTTGCGGGAAGAAAACCACTTTGGGAGAGCGGACCGACATTAGGAATACGGAGAAAAACAATAAACCTACGGTTCCGCCGAGTATCCAATACGGATGAGCTCCATCGATGGCCCAAGTCACTATTTTCTTATAGAAATTCTGAACTTTTGGCCAGGTATCTTCCTGGAAGTGACGAATTGTGCCGGTTAGTACAAACTTATTCAGTGCATATGCTGCAAACAAGGTTACTACAAAGTTTCCAAGACCAAAATTGATCAGGTAAGCAATTAGTGCAAGTACAGCAAATACAATAGCAGTAATTTTAAAGCCCTTGTCGATTTTTTTATGATTATCACGATCATCATCGTGTGGTTTCATAAACTGAACCGCAAACACAGGATTGATAATGTAAGCTACCACCAATGAAGCAAGCAAGGTAATGATCAATGTTACCGGCAGGTAGAACATAAACTTACCGATAACTCCTTGCCAAAACGCCAATGGAATAAATGGAGCAAGCGTAGTTAATGTACCTGAAAGCACAGGCAAAAAAACCTCTCCGGCGGCATTTTTAGCTGCTGTTACAATTGGCACTTTACCATTATCAAAAATACGGTGCGTGTTCTCGACGACCACAATCGCATCATCCACCACTATACCCAAGGCGAGTAAGAATGCGAACAGGACGATCATATTTAAGGTAAAGCCAAAAGCAGGCATGACCAAAAAGGCCACACACATCGATAAAGGAACCGACATGGCCACAAATAAGGCATTAGTTGTTCCCATGAAGAACATCAAAATCACGGTTACCAGAATAAAACCAATGATGATGGTGTTAATCAAATCATGGAGTGTAGTACGAGTTTTATCACTTTGATCACCAGTAATGGTAGTTTTTAAACCTTTTGGAAAAACATTTTTTTCCATATCGGCATTGATCGTACGGATTTTATCAGATGCCTCGATCAGGTTTTCACCACTACGCTTAATAACGTTTAGGGTAATTACATTTTTGCCATTTAAACGGGCGAAACTTTCTTTTTCTTTGAAATCATCTTTTACTTCCGCGATATCTTTCAGTGAAACGATGGCACCAGAAGCTCCACGTACAATTATATTTCCAATAGATGCAGCATCTTTATACTGACCGTTTACAGTCAGCGTTCGTTTCAAACCATCCATTGCAATTTGACCGCCGGTAATGTTATTATTTTCGTAGGCAATTGCATTTTCGATATCCATGAAGCTGATGTTAGCAGCCATCATTTTATAAACATCCACATTTACCTGAACCTCACGATCAAGAGCCCCCACGATATCGACACGGGTAATTTCAGGCAATGTTTCAATTCTATCTTTTAATTGATCAGCATAATCTTTTAGCTTCACCAAATCATAATCACCTGAAATATTCACATTCATGATCGGGAGCTGTGAAACGTCGATCTCAATTACATCCGGACCATGTGTAAGGTCATTCGGTAAATCGGTACGTGCTTTATCAACAGCATCTTTTACTTTTTGCTTAGCAACAGCAATATCAACATCAGTATTGAACTCCACAATTACATTCGAAAAATCCTGAACTGAGTTACTGGTTACTTTTTTTACTCCGGCAATTGACTTTACCTGCTTTTCAATTTGTTTAGTTACCAGATTCTCGATGTTGGTTGGCGAGACCCCCTGATAAACTGTTGCCACATACATTTGTGGGAACACCACTTCTGGAAATTGCTCCTTCGGTAATGAATTATAGGAGAAAATACCAGCAATGGCGATGATAACCGTAATAATATATATGCTGGTTTTGTTATCAATCGACCAGCTGGTGGGCTTAAATTCTTTAAAAACGTCTTTCATTTGAAAATTAGTTAACAGTTAATGGGTTAACAGTTAATAGCCTGGAAGGTCCAAACCTTATTACTCACAACTTAAAACTTAATACCTTCGCCGTCATTTAAACCTTGAAAGCCAACAGTAATTAATTTATCGCCTGCTGTAAGTCCACTTACTATTTCAGCTCTATCGTTATTGATGCGTCCAACTTTAACATTTTGTTTTTTAGCCGTTGATTTACCGTTAACCGTTTCAGCCAAATAAACAAATGAGTTGCCATCGGTTGTTTGAATGGTGTTAACCGGTATAGTAACAGCATTAGGATTACTGTAATCAACAATGTTTAATACTGCTACCATGTTGGCACGTAAACTAGGATCAGGGTTCATACGCACTTCAACAGAGAATGAACGGCTTGTAGGATCAATAGTATGACTCACGAACGATAGTTTTGAAGTGAAGTCTTTATTGATATCCGGCATGTTTACATGAACGCGGTCACCTTGTTTAATGTTAGCGGCATAACCTTCAGAAACATTAGCTTTTGCTTTTAACTTTTGAGTATTAATAACCCTGAAAGAAGGCATACCAGGAGAAGCAGTTTCGCCAACACGGGCAATTACCGCATCAACAGTACCATTAATTGGTGATTTGATTTTTGCCATGTTAATTTGGCTATTCATAGTAGCTAATTTTCTTTCCAATGACTCTTTGGTAGTTTTTGCTTGCAGATATTGTACTTCTGTGCCAATTTTTTGATCCCAAAGGCTTTTCTGACGCTCATAAACAGTAGTAGCTAATGCCAATGAGGTTTTCAGCTCTTCAATACCATTTGTTAACACCTCATTATCCAATTGAGCCAAAACTTGTCCTTTTTTTACATTCTGACCTTCTACCACGTAAACAGCAGTAATGCGCCCTGGAGTTTCAGCAGAAACGTTGGCGTTTTCTTCTGATTCAACTTTCCCTTGAATTGTAACAAAATGCTCAAAGGCACTGATGGCAACCGGAGTAAAGCCAACAATTTTCAGTTTCTCATCGGTTGCAGCAGGATCAGCTTTACCGATTTCGGCTTCCAGCTTTTTAATTTGCTCCGTAATCTTAACCTGCTCTTTTTTCAGCTTTTCTAATTGCGATTTTTTGTCGCCAGATGAAGTACTGCCACATGAGGCCAGCATTCCTAATGTTACAACTATAGGTAAAATTTTATATGCTTTCATTGCGTTTATATTCTGTTTAGTGGATTAATTAATAGTTGAATTTTCCGGATGCTTTTTTAAGGTCAACTTGTGCAACCAAGGCATCGTAAAGCGCACCGATATAGTTAGTTTCAGCTGCTTTCAAATCAGTTTCTGCTGTTGTAACTTCCAGGCTGGAGCCAACACCTTGGCTGTATTTTACTTTGGTAACTCTTAGAATCTCTCTGGCCAATTCCATATTTCGCTTTTGATTTTCCATTGACTCTAAACTGTTGGCATAGACAATATTTGCTGATTTATTCTCTAAAGCCAAACCATTCTTCACATTAACCATTTGATTTTCTACCTGTTGCAATGCATATTTCGCCTGGTTAATTCTCTGTTTCTTTTGGCCTCCACTAAAAATTGGAACGTTTATCTGAAGCCCAACTAAAAAGGTTGGATAAGCTTTATCAAACAAACTAGCAGCGATAGGGTTTTGAAATGAAGTATTATACGTTGCAAAACCACCCACACTTGGCAATACAGCTACTTTGTTTCTTTTCAGATCAAGTTCACTCAAATGCTTTTGAGTTTCTAACAATGAATACTCAATGCGATTAGTAACATTTAATGTATCTTGTACTTGAACAGGTTCAAACTGAATAGTAGCGATTTCGTCTTTCAATTTAAGCTGATCATTAATAGGCATCCCCATTTGAAACTTCAACATGTATTCGTTCACAACCGATAAACGATCGAATTTTGCTTTTTCAGTTTTCAAGTTGTTCAACTGAACCGAAAGCCGGTCGACATCAATTTTCTCAACGAAACCATTTTTATTCATCGCCTGCGTTTCTTCTAATATTTTTTGCAAACGCTCAATATTAGCCGTAAGTAATTTCAAACGTTCTACAGTAACCAGTGTTGAGTAGTACGCTTTTGAAACAGCCACAGCAGTTTCAATTTTGGTGCGCGAGGTATTTTTTGACGACAACTCCTTATAAACATTCGTTGCTTTCAAACCAATCAAATACTGACCATCAAACAACAATTGATTCAATTGTACGCCAGCTGCGGCATTGTATTTTTGTTGAAAACTGGCTTCAAGTACTGGTTGAACATCAGGAGGAATACTAATTGTATTTCCATCACCATTTTTCACTTTCTCATCTTCAAGTACCTTATAGGTGGAGTATTGAAAATTTGGAAATAAAATAACCGGACTCTTAATATAATCCTGGAAACTTAATGTTCCATTCACCTGCGGTAATCCTATTCCAATTGTTTCTTTCACTTTTGCCGCTGCAATTTGTTGATCCAATTGAGCATTTAATACTTGCGACTGATGCTCATGTGCGTATTTTATGCATTCATCAAGATTAAAAATATAGGCAGCCGGTTGTTGAGATTGCTGCTGTGCAAGAACAGTTGTACCCCAAAAAGCCAGACAGGATAATAATGTAAGCTTAATTTTCATATGTATTATATTATTCTTCTTCAGTTAATTGCAAATATTTATTAATTAGTTTATGACCTTTTAATGTAGTTACACCATGCAGAAAATGATCTGTTAGTTGATGCATTACATCCGTAATATTGAACTTATCAGGAGAATAGTACAGTGGATTAAAGACATGTGTCACCTGCATCATGCGCATCGTAGTAAGTATTTCCAGATTCATACCCTTACGATACAAACCCTGCTCAACCCCTGCTATCAGATTTTTATGCAGTTTCTCATATACACACACATTTTTATACTGTTCAAAAAGGCCCCATGCCGTCGGATGATATTTTTGCATATCATAAAACATTGTCGGATTCATTGGGCGCATCATCTTTTCCATCTGGGCCAAAATCATAATAACCTCGTGTATTGGATTATCTGCCTTTTCACAGCAATCATCCATTTGCTTTTGGTTATCGGCTAGCAGGCGTTGCATAAGTTGTATTACTAAATCGTCTTTATCTTTAAAATATTGATAAATCGTTTTCTTTGACATAGCTAAATGCTTAGCTATATCATCCATAGTAATACTTTTTACTCCGTAACTGCGAAAAAGCAGAAACGTAGCCTCCAGTATTCGTTCTTTTAATTCTTCTTTTTCCATACGCTATCAAGCTTCAAAACTATGGAAACATTTTTAATATCAAAAGTTTCCACAGTTCCTTTCTAAATTGTTACAAACGAATGACAAAAGAAAAATCAATGATTAAAACTACGCAGAGAAAGCATTTTATAACTGTTAAGATCGGTGTATCCCCTTTTTCAAATCGGTGTAATCACCCATACTATCGGTATAATGGTTTGTAAAATTCGGTTCAACCCATTTCTATAATCATTGTAATCATCTTCTAATCAAAAAAAATTGGCATCTTTGCGGCTGAAAACAACCCTGTTCTTATGTCATTAAATACACTTACCGCTATTTCTCCAATAGACGGACGTTACAGAAGCTCAGCAAAAGATTTAGCTTCCTATTTTTCGGAGGCTGCATTAATTGAATACCGAGTAAAAGTAGAAATCGAATATTTTATTGCCCTTTGCGAGATATCCCTACCTCAACTTGCCGATTTTGATAAGTCAAAATACAATGGATTAAGAGCTATTTATAAAGGCTTTAGTGAGCAAGACGCTGAACGCATAAAGGAAATCGAAAAAACAACCAACCACGATGTAAAAGCAGTGGAATATTTCCTAAAGGAACAATTTGATAGACTGGACCTGGAAAAATACAAAGAGTTTATTCACTTTGGACTTACTTCTCAAGATATTAACAATACCGCAACTCCTTGGATGATTAAAAATGCGATTGAGAACGTGTACCAACATGAGATCAACTCACTTATCGTTAAGTTAAAAGAACTGGCTGAAGAGTGGAAGGATATTGCAATGATGGCTCGTACTCATGGTCAACCGGCATCTCCAACTAAGCTGGGTAAAGAAATCAGCGTATTTATTGAGCGCTTAGAATACCAACTTTTACTCTTCAAACAAATTCCATACTCGGCAAAATTTGGTGGAGCAACCGGAAACTTCAATGCACATAAAGTTGCTTACCCATCTATCAACTGGGTTGAATTTGGAAATACCTTTGTAAACAATCAATTAGGTTTACACCGTTCACAGTTAACCACCCAAATTGAACATTACGATAATTTTGCGGCTCAATGTGATAATTTAAAACGTTTAAATAATATCATCATTGACCTTGACCGTGATATGTGGACCTACATTTCAATGGGTTATTTCCGTCAGAAGATCAAAGCCGGCGAAATTGGTTCATCGGCCATGCCACATAAAGTAAACCCGATCGATTTCGAAAACTCAGAAGGTAACTTGGGTATCGCCAATGCTTTATTTGAACATTTTGCAGCTAAACTTCCTATCTCACGTCTTCAACGCGACCTTACCGATTCAACTGTATTACGCAATGTAGGTGTACCAATTGCTCATTCAGTGATTGCTATCAAAGCAACCTTAAAAGGCTTGAACAAATTATTGCTCAGCAAGGAAACAATTGATAATGACCTGGAAGAAAACTGGGCTGTAGTTGCAGAGGCTATTCAAACTATTTTACGCAGAGAAGGTTATCCAAAACCATACGAGGCCCTAAAAGAGTTAACCAGAACAAATGAAAAAGTTACTCAAGCTAGCATTGCTACGTTTATTGATGGTTTAGCGGTTTCCGATGAAATCAAAAATGAATTGAAGCAATTTTCACCTCAGAATTATACAGGATACTAGGTTGAAAAGCTGAAGATTTTAGGTTTTAGGTCAAGATTTCAAAGCCTTAGTCCTAAAACCTTTAACCTTTTAATAAAACCTTTAACCTTTTTGTATAACTTTGTAATTGTTCTAAATAAAAGATTAAAAGATGAGTTTAACTGCAACTGTGAACGTATATACTGAAATAACTCCGAATCCTGCTACCATGAAATTTATAACTAACAAGTTATTAATTAACGGCAGCAAAGATTTTCCAACTAAAGAAAGTGCAGAAGATTCACCTTTTGCGAAAGAATTGTTCAAATTTTCATTTGTTGATGGTGTTTTCTTTGCCAGTAATTTTGTTACGGTTACTAAAACCGCTGGTTCTGATTGGGAAGATTTAATTCCAATTTTGAAAGAATTTGTGAAAGGCGCTGTTGAATCAGAAGTTGAGATTGTTCACGAACACAAGGAACATACAGAGTTTGAAGGCACTGAAACTGAAAAGAAAATTCAACAAATATTATATGATTATGTTCGCCCTGCCGTTGAACAAGATGGTGGAGCAATCCACTTCAAATCATACGTAGAAGGAGTAGTAACCGTAATCTTAAAAGGTTCATGCAGTGGTTGTCCTTCTTCTACCCTAACACTTAAAGCAGGTATTGAAAACTTATTGAAACGCATGGTACCAGAAGTTACGGAAGTAGTTTCAGAAGCGATGTAATTCAAAACGATACAAACGAGAAAAGGCTTCCATTGTGAAGCCTTTTCTCGTTTGATAAATCCATAAGCTTAAAAGTGCTTAACAATTACCTTTAGCATCTCAGCTCCGCTATACCCGTTTCCTGCCACAATTTCGCGAGCATCGAGAAACTCTTCTCCTCCTAAAAAATTAGTTATGGTACCACCTGCATTTTTCACAATTAAAGCACCAGCAGCCACATCCCATGGGTTTAAATTGTATTCAAAATAGCCCTCAAAACGCCCACAAGCTACATATGCTAAGTCAACAGCAGCGGATCCTAATCGGCGTAAACCATGTGTTTGCTGTATTAATTCGCTGAACACTTTCATGTACTTTTCAGCCTTTTCAAAATCATAATATGGAAAACCTGTGGCTAACAATGACTCGCCCAAAGTTCTATTTTTTGAAACAGAAATAATCGCCCCATTTAAGTAAGACTTCTCCCCTTTCCAGGTATAAAAGAGTTCGTCCATATTGATTTCGTATACTACTCCCAATACCAGTTCATCGTTTTCTTTTAAAGCTATACTAATGGAATAAGTCGGAATGCCGTGAATAAAATTGGTAGTACCATCCAATGGATCAATAATCCAGTTGAATCGTTCTCCAGTCTTGTTAATTGTTTTTTCCTCAGTAACAAAACCGGCATCGGCAATAATATCTTTAAGTCCTGCCACAATACGCTGTTCAGCAGTCTTGTCTACATAAGACACCAAATCGTTCAATCCTTTGTATTCAATCTTATCAGAATTGAAGTTTTTGCGTTCTGAACGAATAAAAGCTCCAACTTCTAAGGTGATCTTTTTTACTTCCTCGAAAATTAAGTTATAAGTCATAGTAAATAGTTTTTAGTTAGTGAACGCTTTCGTGCGATTTGACAGTAGACTGTCACGCTGAGCGTAATGGAAGTGCATTTTGCAACAAATCAATGCTTTACTATCAAATCGTACTACGGGTAATGGATATTTGCGACTCTCTATTGTTTCACTCTAAATGCGAAATATTTATTTAAAAAGAAACTTACTCCAGCCACCAAAACTGCCGACAAGGCTCTCGCCGGAGTTGGAAATAAATGCAGGAAATCGACAAAAAGTTTAAGCAGAAAGTAATTAGCTGAAAAATTCACAGATGAAACCATCATGTATCTAAAAAACTGGTGTCGTGTTCGCAAATCCGAGCCGGTAAAAACAAAATATTTGCTGATTAAAAAATTGGTAATAAAACCGGCGCTGAAGGATATGCACAACGCAGCCATGTGTGAACTGATAACTGAACCTAAAAACTGAACAGGCTGTTTGTAAAGCAGGTAGTTATAAGTAAGAAAGTAAACCACAATATCAACCATGGTGGCGGTTCCACCGGAAATAATAAAGCGTACAACTTTATGATCAAATGCTTTTTTCGATACCGCCAGAGCCCGGCTTCGTCTGTTCAAATGTGACATGAAAATTGATTTATTTTGGGTAAGTAAATGTTAAAAAGAAATGTCAGACCAAAATTCAGTCTGACATTAATCAATTTATTTATAAACAATTATGCATTTAATATTAATGAGAAAGCACTTCTTCTGCTTCAGTGATATTAACGTCGCCCTCATCATTAATTTCAGTGAGTTTTACCTGACGCAATTCATTAACCAATACCGGATCATATTTGGCTGACACTTTTATATAATTACGTGTAAAACCATTCATAATTCCTTCTTTACTATCGGCTTCAAACAGTACTTCCTGATTTTTATTCAGATGTTGCTCATAAAAGTACCTTCTTTTCTTTTCAGAAAGAATATGAAGCATTTTACTTCTGTCAGCTCGTTCTGAACCGCCTACCACTCCATCAAAACTTGCGGCCGGTGTATTTTCACGTTCAGAATAGGTAAACACATGTAAATATGAAATATCCAGATCATTCAAGAAGTTATAAGTTTCCAGAAAATCCTCTTTTGTTTCACCTGGAAAACCAACAATAACATCCACACCAATACAACAATCAGGCATTAACTCTTTGATTTTGGCAACACGTTCGGCATATAATTCGCGTTTATACCGGCGACGCATTAAGGATAATATCTTATTGGTTCCTGATTGCAAAGGAATATGAAAATGAGGCACGAAACGTTTTGACTTCGATACGAACTCAATGATCTCATTGGTCAACAAATTCGGTTCGATTGAAGAGATACGGATACGATCAATACCTTCTACCTGATCCAAAGCTTGTACTAATTCCAGGAAGGTATTTTCGTGCTTCTTATTGCCAAATTCACCTTTGCCATAATCACCGATATTTACTCCGGTAAGTACAATTTCCTTTACGCCTGATGCTGCGATTTCGGCAGCAGAACGAACAATATTTTCAACAGTATCGCTTCTGCTTGCGCCTCGGGCTAATGGAATTGTACAAAATGAACAGGAATAATCGCAGCCATCTTGTACTTTTAAAAATGTACGAGTACGATCGCCGTAAGAATAGGAAGAAACAAAAGCATTGGCCTGTTCAATGGGCTTATTATGAATTTCAGCCTTAGGTTTTTTAGTTAGATCAGTGATAAATTCCAGTAATCTGAATTTTTCTGCCGCACCTAACACCATATCAACTCCGGGAATTTCGGCAATTTCTGCAGGCTTAAGCTGAGCATAACAACCAATAATGGTTATATAAGCATTCGGAGAATGTTTCAAGGCTTCTTTCACCACCTTTTTACATTTCTTATCCGCATTTTCGGTTACCGAGCAGGTATTAATTACATAGATATCCGCACCCTCCTGAAAATCGACTATTTGATATCCATTTTGAGTAAATAACCGACCTATAGTGGAAGTTTCGGAGTAATTTAATTTACAGCCTAAGGTATAAAAACTAACTTTTTGAGGAGCCTTCATAAGGGCGCAAAGGTAAGGGTTTTTAGTTGTAAGTTAAAAAGTTAGTAGGTTGAAGGTTAACAGGATGAGCTAGTGGAAAAAAATCAAAGTAAAAAACACTTGAAATCTTTAACCTTTATCCTTAAAACCGTTTATCCCTCCTCTTCTCCCCATCGATAAGAATTCCCTTCCAAACCTGCCAAGTCAACCACTCGGTTTACAACGGTTGCAGCCACATCTTCAATAGTTTGGGGTTTATTATAAAATGAAGGTGTTGCCGGACAAACGATACCGCCTGCTTCGGTTATCGTTTTCATATTATTAATATGAATCAAATTGTATGGGGTATCACGAACAGCCAGAATAAGTTTTCTTCGTTCTTTCAACATCACATCAGCTGCGCGCGTAATTAAATCATTTGAAATTCCACAGGCTATACGCCCCATTGTGCCCATTGAACATGGCATGATTATCATGGTATTAAATTTTGCTGATCCTGAAGCAAAAGGTGCCATGAAATCGTTCTTATTATAAAACGTAAACGGATAGTTTTCATAGTTGCTGTTTTCAAGCTCATATTGCCAAACTTGTTTTGCATTATCCGACATTACCACACCTACAGTTTCAATTTGAGATTGTAACTGCAAAAGCTTGTCGAACAAAACCTTGGCATACACAGAACCGCTAGCGCCGGTAACTGCAACAACTATCTTATGTTTCATGTTCAATTTTACTTGGATTAAATGAAAGTCTTGCTTAAATGTAGCATAAAAAAAAGGGTCGATTAATTTCTTAACCGACCCCACATCTACCTATGAAAAACATGCCCTGGGTGGGCACTACAAATATAAGCAAGATTTGAACGATATAAAAGTATAATTTAAAAAAAATAAGATAATGTCAAAACATCAATTAAACACGGTTTGTGTGGCTATTATCCTCCTTTTAACTTCTTTTTCGAGAGAAAGACAAAATAAAACCGCATCAATAAATTGGCTAACTATAGAACAAGCTGAGATTTTGAATCAAAAGATTCCTAAAAAACTAGTGATTGATATTTATACAGATTGGTGCGGTTGGTGCAAAGTGATGGATAAAGAAACGTATAGGGATCCTAAAATTATTGAAATTATCAACCGTGATTTTTATGCCGTTAAGCTAAATGCTGAAAATCAAAATTCGATCAGGTTTTTAGGCAAAACCTACGAGTTTAAACCTGAATATCGCTGTAATGATTTAGCGGTACAATTGCTTCAGGGAGAACTGTCGTTTCCTAACACTGTATTTATGGATGAGCAACTTAAACTAATAACGGCTGTTCCCGGATACATTAAAGCACCTGAATTTGTACATATCCTTAATTACTTTAGCTCAAATTCGTACAAAACAACCAAATGGGATGTTTATAGAGCAAAACAAAATTAATGCAAGCAAAAAATAGCCCGACTGATATTCAGCCTATTGCACAAAGAACCTTGTCAGCTACATAAAAAAAGCGGTTAGGCTTTTGTATTATTTAAGTATATTTTGTTTCTTTGCGCTCTCAATACCATTGAGGGTTCCATAGCTCAGTTGGATAGAGCAACGGTTTTCTAAACCGTCGGTCGCAGGTTCGAATCCTGCTGGGACTACTAAAAAACACCTTAAAACCCTGTAATTCAAACAATTGCAGGGTTTTGTTTTTCCTAGGAGACTACATGGGGGACGAATAATGAACATATCAAACTAAGATTTGTAACGGTTTGAATTCCACGCTGGTATCACCTCTATGGTTATTATGCTACCACTCCACCAAATCTGTCAGTTGCAATATTTTTAATCATTAAGAAACTTTTCTAACTAAAATAATTGCATTTTCGCAAAAAGCTCTTCAAATCATCTATGAGGGACTTTTGACCTAAACATTATGAAAAAACTGTTTCAACTTTTTAGCCTTTGGCTGTTATTTCCACTGACTGCTGTTGCACAAGACAGCGTAACCATTTCAGGAAAAATCAGAAATTTTGAAAAGTATAAAGAAGATAATATCATCCAGATTTATGTAAAAGATATTGTTTTAGATAACGTGATTTTATACGGTTCAAAAATTAATCCGGATGGAACTTTTAAAATATCGTTTCCAAAAGACTCTCCTCAACACATCTTTTTTAGATGTATTCTTGACTATCCTATTTCTTTATTAGTGAATCCGGGCGATAAAGTATTTGTATCCATGGATGCGAAGAATGCAGAAAACAGTCTTGAGTTTAGTGGAGATGGGGCCCAAACAAATAAAGTGCTTACTCCTTTTTATAGGAAGTTCACTGAATACGTGGGAGTCAATATGACAGTTTTTCAAAGTTGTCGAAAAGACAGTTCTGCCGCCGTGTTTAAAAAATACAGGTATAATATGTTGGCGGAACAAACTTCTTTTTACAATCAGTTTGTGAAAGAATATAAAACTACACCTCAATTTAAGCAATGGGCTAAGTATTTTTTAGAATATCAATGTGCCGCTGATTTAATGAGCTACAGGTGGGAGCATGAGCCGGAAATTGATCCCCGATCTGATTACTTTGATTTTTTTGAACGGTTTAAACTGAATAACCCTGAGGCTGCAATTAGCACTTCTTATGGTGAATACTTGCATGATTACGGAAATCATATCATGATAAAAGTAATTCTGGAAGGCAGGAACAATGCTCCGGCTCCAGATTTCCACGTTTTAATTGATCGGGTGCTGGACTTGGCCAAAAACCTTAGCGATGAAGAGAAAGCGACATTGTTAAAGTTTAGAAAAAATGACAGTATAAATCTTGCTTCCAAAGATACGTTGATAGTAAAAAACGTATTCGAAAAAAACAAAGGGCTGCTTACGATCTCTCCCCCATTTGATGCCTTAACAAAAACATCGGGTTATTTAAGGGACGTATTAATGGCTAATTATTTGTACCACAATATAAAAAACAAGCAAAGTGATAAGATTGCTTATCAGATGGAACTATTTCAAAAATTGGTTAAAGATGAAAAAATCAAACATAAAATTTTAGCCGAATATAAAGCGGGGTTAGAAAACCTCAACCATCCCTCTTTTGCGGAGGGCATCTTGAAAAACCTGATTGAAAAATATAAAGGCAAGGTAATTTATATTGATTTCTGGGCAACCTGGTGCGGTCCCTGTCGTGAAGAAATGCCAAATTCTAATAAATTACATCATGAATTGAAAGACAAAGATGTGGTGTTTCTTTACCTGGGAAACCAGTCGGAAGAAAAAAAATGGAAATCCCTAATTGCTGAACTTAATATTCAAGGCGAGCATTACCTGTTAAACAATAATGAATACAATGAGCTAGCTGCCAAATTCAAAATCACGGGTATTCCGCATTATTTATTAATCGATAAACAGGGTAGGATTAGAGATGAGGATGCCAAGTTTCCTGGTATGCCTGAGTTAAAAACAGATATACTGGCTTTGCTAAACGAGAATATATAATCAATACATTTTTTTTGATCTCCTAAAAAAAAGAACCCGATACTCCTTTCAAAGTATTGGGTTCTTCAGAAATAGGATTATCAAATTCTATTTAAGAATCGCTGATACTTCATCACAGCTTTTACAGTAAAGCAAATAATCTAGGTCAATCAGCATAGGAAATTCTTTCCATCTTGCTTTATGAGGCTCTGGTAATTCGTTAAGTTGATAAGTTGTTCTTTGGCCTTGGCAGCTTGAACAAGTGTTCATATGAGCTTTCAGAAGATTCTGCATTGCTTTCATTTTTTTATTATTGATAGACATAATTGAATTAGTTTAAATTTTGTATTACAGTTTTATTTTTTCTACCTAATCGGTCGTAAAACCGAATAGTGGTTTTATCCAATGGGATGATGTGGAGATTACAATACTCTAGTGCTATCTCTTTGATCTCATCTTTTTTGACTTTATAGATGTTTTCCCAAAAGCTGTAATCTGAATAGAAGTCCGTATAGAGGGCTGAAATCTTTTTAGAGCAATTCCAGACTTGGCAATCAAATCCCTCAGAATTTTTAGTTATGTATTTCGTCAGATAAGTCCCGACTTGTTTAGGGTTCTTAGTTGATATGGATTTAACATCAAAAGCAGACGAGGGCTTGTAGTTTTCATCTCTGGGCGTAACCCCATGTTTGGCTTGAAGCTCTAGCCAATATTTCCATGTTTTTTCAATATTCCAATGCTTTTTGGTTATTAAGTGGAAATGAATGTTTCCTTCGAACACAGTATTCTTGTTTTGACGTTCAGCAACCCAGAGATATTGAAAGTCTTTACTACGTTTCTTCATGTTATCAAGAAACCTGCGAAGAATTGTAACCCCTGTTCTGTCATCCACTTTATTTACAAAAGTTAGGGTGACAAAGGTTAGCCGTTTGTAGAGTTGAGCCAATGCAAACAGTTTCTTTCGAATCTTGCTTTTAGTTCGAGAAGACATAACTCTAGGTTCTGCTTCTTTTTTCTCAATGGGCTCTTTTATGATCTCCTTTTTAGGCTCTTTTTTCTCTTGCTTCTTGCGATCTAAGGTCGAACCTGTAAAGGGCTGAATGAATAGAGATTTTCGCTTATGCCTACCTAGTACAGCACTGCAACCAAACGTATTTTTGACTAGCATGGAGTCTGAATCGTTGCAGTATTATTAAAACCATTAAAGGTTAATACTAAAGGTTGAGATTTAAAGGTTAGAGCGTAAATTCCGATGCCTAGCAAAACGGAAAGGAATGGCGGAATAAACGCACCCTTTTCGTACCCGGCTGCTTGTGTCCAAAATGACTGGCAAAAGAAATCAAGCGGAACACTGCTTTTAGGCGGCCAAACGTATTTTGGTAAATTAAAAGGAGACAGTACTATTATTCCTGCATTTAACTCCGGATCAGCCGGAATTGAAAACAATCGACTTATGCGTTTCTATGAGTTTGGGCCGAGTATAGGGTATACGTATACACTCGTCCTGAAACAGCATTTTTATGTAACCGGTTCCCTTTCCTTGGGTCTTGACTACGTAAAAATCAGCCTTGAAAATGATATTTAAAAAAAACAGTAGAGGGGGGCACTCCTAATTTATTTTCTCGTGTTTCTGCAGGATATAATGGGCTTTAAATGCCTTTTGGTTAAAATGATAAACTTCGTTTGAAAGATAAGGAAGACATACGTAAATTATACCTAAAACCATGCCGTACTCTCTATTTTTATCGTTACAAATTACTGATTATCAATTGAATTTCTCAACAATCAGAAGGACTTATGGGAATTAAAGTAACCTATTTTTTTAACTGCCTTGAAACTCCGATTCGAGATCAATACTCTTTACAATTGCAGAAATTGTGATACCTGTGAGCTGGACAGATGAAATCCTTAACACATTCTATTGAAAAAGATGTTACTTAAGTAAAATTTCAATTACAAACCTGCTAACATGGCCTATCAACCTATTGAAAATTATGGAATTGTGGGTGACCTAAATACTGTTGCGTTGATCAACTTAAACGGGTCTGTAGATTTTATGTGCTTTCCTAATTTTGACTCTCCCTCCATATTTGCGGCTTTATTGGATGAACATAAAGGTGGGCAGTTTGTAATCACACCTCAATTTGCTGAAATGAAGATGAAGCAGCTTTATTTACCAGACACCAATGTGCTGCTCACTCGTTTTTTATCAACAGATGGTGTAGGTGAGATTACTGATTTTATGCCGGTAGAAGAATTGTGCGATGGAAAACAATTAGTAAGAAGAGTAACAACCATTCGAGGAGAAGTACAATACCAAATGCGCTGCATGCCTAGGTTTAATTATGGTTTAGATAAACATACTACAGAACAGGTCTCTCCCAACGAAATCATTTTTAAAAGTATTGGCATTATTTCAATGGCAATCAGGCTTAGAAGTTCCATCCCAATTTTTATTGAAAACAACAACGCTATTGTTGGCTTCACCTTAAAAGCGAATGAAACAGCCGATTTCCTGCTAGAGCATATTGACAAAGAACATGATTATGAAAGGCTTTTTAAAGAATTTATAACTGAGTCACTGTTCAAAACCATTAACTATTGGAAAGGATGGGTGGCTCAATCCAATTACAACGGACGCTGGAGAGAGATTGTGAATCGATCCGCTTTGGTTTTAAAATTGCTTACCTCATTTCAATATGGTTCAATTCTGGCAGCCCCCACATTTGGTCTTCCGGAAACAGTTGGAGGAAGAAGAAATTGGGATTACCGATATACCTGGATAAGAGATGCTTCATTTACTATATACGCTTTTATTAGGCTCGGCTACACTAAAGAAGCAGGAGCGTTTATGCATTGGATCGATAAACTTTGTACTGATATAAAGGAACAAAATCAATTAGGACTCATGTATTCAATTGATGGAACCTGCCCATTGGAGGAAAAGAATCTTGATCATTTCGAAGGTTATAAACAATCCAAGCCCGTAAGAATTGGTAATGATGCGTATAGTCAACTGCAACTTGATATTTACGGAGAATTATTAGATGCTGTTTATTTGTACAATAAATATGGTGAACCAATTTCTTATGATTTTTGGAAGAATTTAGAAAAACAAGTAGACTGGTTAGCTCAAAACTGGCAACAAGCTGATGAAGGAATTTGGGAAGTCCGTGGAGGGAGAAAAGATTTTCTCTACTCCAGACTTATGTGTTGGGTAGCCTTTGATCGAGCCATTAAAATAGCCGATCAACGCTCCTTCCCGCTTAATGAAAACTGGATTAAGTCACGCGACCAAATACATAACAATATCTTTAATGATTTCTGGAATGAAGAACAAAAAGCCTTTGTACAATATAAAGGAGCAAGCAACGTAGATGCGTCTTCATTATTAATGCCCTTAATGCGAATTATCAGTCCCAATGATCCACGTTGGTTGTCAAGCCTAAAAAAGATTGAAAAAGAGCTGATTTCCGATTCGTTGGTTTATCGGTACAAACCTGAAACAGCAGCCAATGATGGCTTTTTAAGTCGAGAGGGAACATTTTCAATGTGCACTTTTTGGTATGTAGAGTGCCTGGCGGGCTCAGGACAGCTAGAGAAATCAAGGTTTTATTTTGAGAAGATGCTTGGTTACGCTAATCATTTAGGCTTGTATGCTGAGCAGCTCGGTTTTGAAGGCGAACATTTGGGTAATTTCCCTCAAGCCTTTACGCATTTGGGGTTGATTAGCGCCGCCATTAAGCTTGACTCCCAACTCAATGACAGCCGAAATAAAAACAAAACTGATAATGACAATAGCTTTCCAATATGAATCCCCTTCCATATGAAAGGCGAGTGGATATTGCGTAACTATTATTAATTATACAATACTATGGAAACACCAACGAAGCCTACACCTTCATCCGAAAAGTTGGATCAACAGTGCATCAACACGATTCGTTTTTTGTCGGTTGACGCCGTACAAAAAGCAAACAGTGGTCACCCCGGTTTGCCTTTGGGTGCCGCCCCTATGGCATATACTCTTTGGACCAGATTTCTCAAGCACAATCCGACAAATCCACATTGGTTTGACCGCGACCGATTTGTATTATCAGCCGGTCATGGTTCAATGTTATTATACAGTTTATTACATCTCACCGGTTATAATTTGCCGCTGGAAGAAATAAAATTGTTTCGGCAATGGGGAAGTAAAGCTCCAGGACATCCTGAAAGAGGTTTAACGCCAGGTGTTGAAACCACAACGGGTCCGCTTGGACAAGGGTTTGCAAATGGTGTGGGTATGGCCATTGCTGAAGCGTATCTAGCCGCGCGTTATAATAAACCAGGATTTGAAATCATTAATCATTATACCTATGTACTTTTAAGCGATGGAGATTTGATGGAAGGAGTAGCTTCGGAAGCTGCTTCACTTGCAGGACATTTAAAACTAAGCAAATTGATTTATCTCTATGATAGTAATCACATCACACTTGCATCAGCAACCCCTGTAACATTTACTGAAAATCAGGCGCAACGATTTGAAGCGTACGCATGGCATACACAATCTGTTGAAGATGGAAATGATTTGGAAGCCATCAGCAATGCCATTGTTGCGGCTCAAAAAGAGACGGAACGTCCATCAATAATCTTCATTCGAACGCATATTGGTTATGGTTCACCGAATAAGCAGGATACTTGTGCAGCTCACGGTTCTCCTTTAGGAATAGAGGAAGTTAAACTAACAAAGGAAAAACTTGGATGGCAAGTCGAACCCGCCTTTCTTATTCCAGAAGAAGCATTGAAGAATTTTCGTAAAGCGGTTGAGTTAGGCAAACAATTGGAAACGAAATGGGAAAATAAATTTTCATTGTATGAAAAAGAACATCCGGAATCTGCATCAGAACTTCTTGGTCTCATCCACGGGAAACTATCAATTAATTGGGATGCGAATATTCCTGAATTCCCTGCGGATGAAAAAGGAATTGCATCTCGTGTTGCTTCGGGAAAAATCATGCAGGCTTTCTTTGAAATGATTCCCGGTTTTATTGGTGGATCTGCCGACCTAAATTCTTCCACACATACGGAATTAAAAAATGTCGGAAATTTTGAAAACCCGTCCATGGCGGTGGGTGATTTGCAAGGATCGGCCGAAGGTGGCTGGAGTTATGCCGGACGTAATTTACAATTTGGAGTTCGTGAACATGGAATGGCTTCTATTTCAAATGGTATGGCAGCGCATGGTGGCCTTATTCCATTCTGTTCAACTTTCCTTACCTTTTCAGATTATATGCGTCCTGCAATTCGTCTCGCTGCATTAATGGAATTAAACTTAATTTATGTTTTCACACATGATAGTATAGCCATGGGCGAAGATGGACCAACACATCAGCCGATTGAACATCTTGCAAGTCTAAGAGCTATTCCGAACCTGATTGTTATTCGTCCGAATGATGCCAATGAAACTGCAATGGCATGGCGTATAGCAATTGAATCTCGCAAAGCTCCGGTGGCATTGATTTTATCTCGCCAGGATTTACCAACTCTGGACAGAACGAAGTTTGCTTCAGCGGAAGGACTTCGTTTTGGTGCATACATTTTGTCGGATGTGGCGGATGCAAATCCGGAAATTATTTTAATTGCGAGCGGATCTGAAGTGGACCTGATAGTAAAAGCAAAACAAAAATTAATCGAACATAATATTTTGGTTCGTCTTGTTTCAATGCCGAGTTGGGAATTATTTGAAACACAAAAACAAGAATACAAGGATTCAGTTTTTCTTCCATCAGTTAAAACAAGAATTTCTGTTGAAGCAGGTGTATCACAAGGTTGGCATCGTTACGTTGGGGATTGTGGAGAAGTAATTGGCATTAACTCATTTGGTGCATCTGCTCCTGGAGGAGTAATGATGCATGAATACGGATTTACAGTTGAACATATTTGTGATTGCGCAATTGCTTTATTAAAAAAGAACAATCATGATTAAGACAGATTCAAAATCATCTTACAATCAGAAACAAATTGGCGTTGCTTCAGATCACGCAGGATTTGAATTGAAACAATATTTAAAGAAAATTTTACTTGATACAGGATATGAAGTTAGGGATTTTGGCAACATCCAAATGCAACCCAATGATGATTATCCAGACTACATTATACCACTCGCACGAGCAATAGCTGAGGGAAGTGTTACCCGTGGAATTGCGATTTGCGGAAGTGGCGTTGGTGCTTGTGTTGCTGCAAACAAAATAGCAGGAGTAAGAGCATGCCTGATTCATGAGAAGTTTTCCGCACATCAGGGAGTTGAAGACGATGATATGAATATGATTTGTTTGGGAGGAAGGGTGATTGATCAATCACTTGCATGGGAATTAACTTCCATATTTCTTTCAGCAAAATTTAGTAAAGAAAAAAGACATATTCGTCGTCTTAAAAAAATTACTGCACTGGAGAACGGTCAAAAATAAAACAGCATTTCGTCCTCGTAATCTAGTTTTTGATCGTAATTAATGATGCCGAAGCACGATCAACAAACCAGTATAATTCACCATTCACAGGTTGGATAAGGTGCGCAGGAATTTTATCCGGGCGATAAGCAGCAGTTAAAACTTCTTTTAAGATCACCGCTTTATTTTCTCCATTTACTAAAAAAAGAATTGCACCCGACTGGTTAATCAATGGTGCAGTCATCGTGATACGAAACATTTTTTCTTCTTCAACATACACTGCCCTTATACCTACGGTTTGTTCATAAATAACATTTGTTCCGGGAAAGAGGGAAGCTGTATGTCCGTTCTCTCCAAGTCCCAGCAGCATGAGATCAAATCGAGGGGTTTCTTTTCCAAAAAAACAGTTTACTTCTTTTTCATAGTTAATTGCCGCTTCTTCAGGAGATAAATTCACAGGTATGGCATAAATGTTCGCTTTTGGAATATCAATTTTATCAAGAAGAGTTATTTTTGCCTGATGCGCATTATTCTGCGTATCATTCAAAGACACACATCGCTCATCACCCCAAAAGACAACTGTTTTTTCCCATTCCACTTGCTCACGAAATGGAGATTCCGATAAAAGCGAATACAATCCTTGTGGTGTAGTTCCGCCTGAAAGTGAAACAACAAATCTGCCTCTTGCAGCTATGGATTTTCTACTAATGTCAATAAAAAACTCAGCAGCTGCTTTGCACAGTTCATCTGCTGTTTGAAAAACTTTAAGGTGGTATGTTGAATCAGCTGTCATTTTATTCCTGAGGCATAACAATCCAACTGTGTCCGTCTTTTGCAATGAGTGCTTCAGCATCTTCCGGTCCCTGAGTTCCGGCTTCATAGTTCGGGAAGTTCACAGAAGGATTCCTATCCCATGAATTGATAACCGGCATAAGCGTCTTCCATGCAGCTTCTACCTGATCAGAGCGCATAAACAAGGTAGAGTCGCCTTCCATAATATCCAGCAACAATGTTTCATATGCTTCTGGTGTTCCCGATGTATAGGATTCGTTATAGTTGAACTGCATATCAACAGGATATAGAAGCATAGTAAGTCCCGGACGCTTTGCCTGGAATCGCATACGGATTCCCATGTGTGGTTGTATATTCAATACGAGCCTGTTGGGTTGCCAGTAACCTGTGGCTTCCGGTGGAAATGATTGATGTGGTACCGGCTTGAATTGTATCGTGATCACTGAATTTGTTTCATTCATTCGTTTACCCGTTCGCAGATAAAAAGGAACGCCTTGCCACCTCCAGTTGTCAATGAATAATTTTAGTGCAGCAAAAGTTTCTTTCGTTGAATCTTTACTCACATCGTTCTCTTCTCTATAACCTTTTGCCTTTTTTCCCTTAATCCATCCCGCTCCATATTGTCCGCGTACTGCAAACTGACGAACTCCTTCCGGACGAATTTTTCGTAAGGCGTTCAACACATCTACCTTTCGATTGCGTACTTCATCTGCTTCAAAAGAAACAGGAGGTTCCATGGTAACCAGACAGAGCAACTGCAAGAGGTGATTTTGTATCATATCACGAAGTGCACCGGCAGTTTCATAATAGTTTCCTCTGTTCTCTACGCCTAATTGTTCAGCTACCGTTATCTGAACATGATCAATGTAATTACGGTTCCATATGGGTTCAAACAGGGCATTGGCAAACCGAAAGGCGAGAATATTCTGTACGGTTTCTTTTCCCAGATAATGATCAATACGATAAATCTGTGATTCATCAAAAATGGTATGCAGTAAATTATTCAGATGTTTGGCGCTTTCAAGATCGTGGCCGAAAGGTTTTTCAATGACAATGCGGCTTTGCAATTTATTGTCGGCCAGCCCCGAACTGCCTAACTTCAATGCTATTTCCTCAAAAAAAATTGGGGGAACCGCAAGATAAAAAATGAGATTCGCAGTTACTTTCCATTTTTTTTCAAATAGATTTATTTGTTTTTCTATAGCTCTATATGTAGAGACGTTATTAAAATCACCACTCTGGTAGCTAAGACACTTTTCGAATTGATCCCAATCATTTTTTTTTGATTCACCTCTCCTGGAAAACTTGTCTAAACCTTCACGCAAATGTTTCTGAAATTCATTTCCGGTATTTTCTTGTCGACCAACTCCGATCACTGCAAATTCATCTGGTATCCATTTATCCAACCACAGATTATAAATCGCAGGAATCAATTTACGCCATGTTAAATCACCGGTGGCACCAAGAATAATAATGATGGTTGGTTTTACCTTAGTTGTTTGTTCCATTTTATTATTTCCTTTGATTCCAATGCGTGTGAAACACTCCTTCTTTATCGTTACGTTTATAGGTATGTGCACCAAAGTAATCACGCTGTGCCTGAATTAAATTGGCGGGCAGCCACCCACTACAGTAACTATCGTAATAAGCCAATGAGCCCATCATCGCAGGAAGAGGAATTCCGGTTTCTACTCCGATTTGAATTACTTTACGAATACCAATTTGTGAGTGGATTAATTTTGTTGAAAACAGGTCACTCAACAAAAGGTTTGATAAATTAGGTTGCTGCGTAAAAGCCAAACCTATATCTTCTAATAAGAAAGAACGGATGATGCATCCCCCTCTCCAGATTTTCGCAATGTCAGCTAATTTTAAATCGTATTTATATGCTTGGGAAGCTCGGTTCAATAATTCCATCCCTTGAGCGTAAGTAGTGATCATCGAAAAATAAAGGGCTTGTTCTAACCAGCCTACTAATTCATTTTTGTTTCCGCTGAACTTGATTTCCTCATTCGTGAGCTTTAATTCTGCAGCTTGACGTTCTATTTTGTAAACCGATAAGTCGCGCATGGAAACGGCAATATCAATAACAGGAAGTGGCACTTGTAATTTCATTCCATCTTCGGAAGTCCATCCCCCGGTGCCTTTTTGCTGAGCACTATCAAGTATCATATCGATGAGACGGTTTTTTGTCAGCTCATCATTCTGTTTAAAAATATCAGCAGTAATTTCTATCAGAAATGATTGTACAATGCCTTCATTCCATATTGAATATATTTTATGCAGTTCATCATTATTAAATCCTCCTGCTTTTTTTAACAAATGATAGGTTTCAGCGATGAGTTGCATCAATCCATATTCAATTCCATTATGCACCATTTTTACATAGTGTCCTGTAGAACCAGGTCCCAGCCATGTTACACAAGGTTCATTATTCACTTTGGCAGAAATAGATTCCAGCATCGTTGAAACTCGTTCATACACACTTTTTGCCCCTCCTGGCATGATACTCGGACCATAGCGCGCCCCAGATTCTCCTCCTGAAATACCTACTCCCATGAAATGAATTTTTGATTTTGCTAATTCATCAATCCTTTCATTGGTATCAGTGAAATGAGAATTACCGCAATCCATCAATAAATCATTTTCAGATAAAACCGGTTTTAGTTCATTGATTACCTCATCTACTACTTTTCCGGCAGGAACAAGTAACAGGATTACCCTCGGTTTTTTCAATCCATTCACAAACTCCTTTAGTTTTGATGTGCCCCTTATAGTTGGATCTCCGGCCTCTTTGTTCAATAATTCGACCTGTGAATTATTTTTATCAAAACCAATCACATTATATCCGTGATCGTTCATATTGAAAACCAGATTACGGCCCATAGTTCCCAAACCAATTATTCCGAAATCAAATTTTTGCTCTGTCATTTTTTTGTTCTTATCATGACTCATCAAAAATTACTCCACTCCGAAATCCTGCCGGATTAATAGCGCGGCTTGAGGCTAAAGTCTTTTCGTTAACAAATTCTGAAATAATTATAACCTAATCGAGTGAGGAGTGAATGACCTAATACCAGATAATCTCTTTTTGTTGGGTTCAAAATTTGGCTACTCCCCTACTTATCATCTATTTGAAGTTGGTGAAATTCTTCGTCCATAAAATTAGAGCATTTTGTAAATTTATATAGCAAATACCCCTAAGTTAAATGAATGCTTTTTTAAGGTTTGTTATCATATTGTTTTACTAATCTAAATTGACTTGACAACGATAATTAAAAAGCCCAGCCAATTCACCTACAAAATCAAACAAAACATTTATCAAATTGGGACTAATAAATATTCGATTGAATATTATGACCCTTTAGGTGTTCACGTTATTACCTTGGTATTGACCATTCCAGAAGAAGCCAAGAGGAATGGATAAAGTACAAAGTGAATGAATTGTATCAGAAGGTCACAACCTAATTTTAAGAAAAAAGATCAAACTCCGAAGTTGCTTATCCTAATAGAAAAAATACCTGACTTTTTCAACAAACAAGCAACTTTCAGATTGAGTTAGCTGTGGTTTTCGGCCTATCGGGTTTTTCGGCTTCTTCAACAAAAAGGAGTCAAAAGAAGAAAAGGGAAGTGAGCAGCATTTCGGACTGGCAAAAAGTTCATGCTAATTTTCCCAAGGAAACCCGAAGCCGCATCCGTAAGGCCGAAAAGAACATTCAAATTAAGCAAGACCTTTCGCCTGAAGCCTTTTATCAATACCATGAGCACATCTTAAAAAAGATAGGAAAGAAAATCAATTACTCTTATAAACTGTTTAAACGTATTCATGATGCAGCGCTAAGGAATAACTGTGGTAAAATATCCTACGCGATTGATGAAAAAGGCACCATTCATTGTACTTCGTTTTTAGTATGGGATGCCGGTTGTACCTATGCCCTGCTAGGGGCTTTTGATAGGGATTGCAATCCGAGTGGTGCCTCCAGCTTGTTATATTTTGAGGAAATCAAGTTTGCCTCCCAATTTGCGGATAACTACAATTTGGGTTGTACCATGAATAAAACCCTGGGGTATGCTAAAGGACGCTTGGGTGCTACTTTATTATCTTATCATCATATATCAAAGCAAAAATCAATCTTACTTAAGTTTGCTCAACTATTAACCCAAGATTTTTGATCGAAATTTCATCGTAAATCCAGATTGGGATAAAGGGACCAAATACCTCAACTTACAGCTGAATAGCAATTACAGAAGAATGTGATCCCGGAGTGGCTTTATCAGCTTTCTATTTTCTATGTCGATTTGTCTAAAAACGATAAAAGAAGCGATATTACTGCAAGTACTAGTAATATATGTATAATATTACCGTAGTTCCCCACGGTTAAACCAAGAAGCCATCCTATAACAAGGATTACAGCAACTATATACAAAATTCTTCTCATAGTAAGTGTTTATAAATTAGATAGTTGAATATAATAATTTAAACGAAAATTTTAAATTATATTTATAAAATATATTGATAATGAATGATTTGTAAAAAACATGGAAAGTATTAATGAAGGATTAGTTTCAGCGTTGAATGATCTCATTAAAATTAATTTTCATTATATAAATGAAAGGATCATGCCATTCTTCTATTAGGTAAATCTTTTTCACGGATGTCAAATCCTATTCTAGTCTCAATTTTTTACTAAAATATCTGATTTCAATGTCCAGACAATTTTGTTTCAAGTCCTGATAACATAACACATGATAAATAGGTTCCCTTTATGTCTACCAGAAGGTGTAGGTAAGATTGATTCTCGAATCATATCTCAAACAATAAATACGACAGTTTAAAAGAATTAATTAAAAATATCATTCTAAATTCTTAGATTGTTTATAGTTATTGCATGCTTTTTGAATCGAACTAAAAATTGCAGAATACCACGTAAACGGATAGGACAACTTCTCCAAGTTTATTGAACAAAGAATAAGAACAGCCAATATTAGCTGAAAACGCAGTTTTTTTTAAGACATTATTGATCCTGCACAAAAAATACAAAAACCGCATTTTCAGCTAGAAAAATGCGGTTTTTTTATTAAACAAAACCATCACTTCCTCTTTTCAAGGTAAAAAACCGCCATTTCAGTGGCCATAACTTAAACATAACGAAGCACATGCCTTCTCTTTTTAAACTTACAAGCCTACATTTCTCTCACTATAACCAATGTCTTTCCCTTATCTTTGCCAACAAAATTTAATATTCCCATACTTTGATTAATGTAAATAACATATCCGTTTCATTTGGCGGAACCACACTATTTAGTGACGTAACCTTTTCGATAAACGAGAATGATAAGATTGCCCTAATGGGCAAGAATGGTGCAGGCAAGTCGACCATCTTAAAGATTATTGCCAATGCGGCTAGGCCTACTTCCGGTACCGTAACCGGTCCCAAAGACGCGGTAATAGCGTATTTGCCGCAGCATTTGCTTACTCAGGATAATGTTACCGTATTTGAAGAAGCCATGAAAGCCTTCGATGAGGTAAACCAGATGCAAAAAGAGCTTGATGGGTTGAATGAACAACTGACTATTCGTACCGATTACGAAAGTGCTGACTACATGAAGCTGATCGAACGCATGTCGGAACTGAGTGAAAAATTTTATTCAATTGAAGAAACTAATTATGATGCAGAGGTAGAAAAGGTGCTGAAAGGCTTAGGCTTCGAGCGCGAGGATTTTACTCGTCAAACGTCTGAGTTTTCGGGTGGATGGCGCATGCGTATCGAGTTGGCTAAAATTCTGTTAAAGAAACCTGATCTCATCTTACTTGATGAGCCTACCAACCATATGGATATCGAAAGCATACAATGGTTGGAAGATTTTTTGATCAACTCGGCAAAGGCGGTTATGGTGATCTCGCACGACCGTGCTTTTGTAGATAACATTACCAATCGTACCATTGAGGTTACCATGGGTAGAATATATGATTACAAAGCCAAATACAGTCATTATCTTCAGTTACGTGCTGAGCGTCGGGTGCACCAACTGAAAGCTTACGAGGAACAACAACGTTTTATAGCAGATAACCAAGAATTTATAGACCGATTCAGGGGAACCTACTCCAAAACTTTGCAGGTGCAATCACGTGTAAAGATGCTCGAAAAGCTCGAAATTATTGAGATTGATGAAGTGGATACTTCAGCATTGCGATTGAAGTTTCCTCCATCGCCACGTTCAGGCCAGTATCCGGTAATGGTAGAAGAACTGACCAAAACGTATGGAGATCACGTTGTGTTTGAAAAAGCATCGATGGTGATTGAACGAGGTGAAAAAGTAGCTTTTGTAGGTAAAAACGGTGAAGGTAAGTCGACAATGATCAAAGCCATCATGGGCGAGATTGATTTTGAAGGCGGATTAAAAGTAGGTCACAATGCTAAGATTGGCTACTTTGCCCAAAATCAGGCCGCTTTGCTGGATGAAAATTTAACCGTATTTGAAACCATTGACCAGATTCCGTTAAGCGATGGCACAATAAAAATCAAAGACCTTTTGGGTGCTTTTATGTTCAGTGGCGATGATACTACAAAAAAGGTGAAAGTGCTTTCAGGTGGCGAGAAAACACGCCTAGCCATGATAAAATTACTGTTGGAACCCGTAAATGTGTTGATTCTGGATGAGCCAACGAACCATTTGGACATGAAAACTAAAGACATTATCAAAGACGCCTTGAAGGATTTTGATGGAACTTTAATTTTAGTATCCCATGATCGGGATTTCTTGGATGGGCTGGTAAAGAAAGTATTCGAGTTTGGCAATAAACGCGTCCGTGAGCACTTTGAAGACATCAAGGGATTCTTAGCCTACAAGAAAATGGATAGTTTAAAAGAAATTGAACAAAACTAAAAGAGGTTTTACCCCATTAACAATAAAAGAAAGGCTTCCTCCCGAGCCGTAAACCCTACTTTCATTTGCTGTCAACCCTTGAGTTTTCAGTAAAACACGTATCAACAAAGAAGCCGCTGAAAATTGCACATTCAATTCTCAGCGGCTTCTTTTTGGGTGGATTGTCAACAGCTACGTTTGTTGGCCGATCCGCGTCCTTTGCGAAAGTTGATGCGTTGAAAAAAATCCCTCAAAAGCGTCGAATCTTTCAGGTTCCATGGCATTGGCAGCATTTCTTAAGGCTATTTTCAGCCGGGGTTACTTCCCTTAGGTAAACTCCAAATTCTCTGACATAAAAAAGCTCTTAGGAGATGTGCTTTAAGCAAAGAAAATATTCTGAACGGGGTTATCCCGATTGGATTCGGGATGCCGCCCCTGGAGACAAGGCAAATATCTCAAGCAGGATGGCGCTCGTGCTTTTAAAGCGACACTTTTTAAAACGGCCTTACAAAGTGCTTATTTAATTTAAGAAAAAGTTGAGAAAAGTGATAACGTTAGCCGAAGGAGCCAGTTTCTCCACAACAGATGGGATTACTGCTAACGGGTTGCAGCTAGGCGAAGTGCGGAATTTATTTGCACTCACTTTCTGCTGGCACAAATATAAATCAAAAGCACAACTCTTCCTGAAACTGCATTTGCAACTTGCACTAACTCCGCATTTTCGCTTAGGTGCTGTTATGCGTTCGTGCTACTATTCTCCAAATGCACAGTGCCAATAATCGATAATCTTTCAATCTTTAAAAGAACAAATGCGAACACAATTATCCACAACAAGAAAGCACCCATATTGATGCGTTCCCAAAGCCCAATATGGGGCGTTGGCAGATTTGCTTCTATGCCGGGAGATTCCATAAAGGTCAAAATACCAAATACAATAAAGACTAACCAAGTCGCGATGGTATAAATGCGAAACCGTTTTCCTAAAGCCGCTGCCCCGAACCCCATAAGAAATATATTGAAGAGTAGCGTCATCATTGCCCAAATGATATGCAAGGTGTCGGTCAGGGTTCCTCCCCCCGCTGCAATTACTTCACGCTGGTGCATCGGTGGCCAGTAGAAGTTCATAATACAGTATGCAATAATTAAATTTCCTGCAATCCGCAGTTGGCGGCTACGTCCTGATGATTTCAGCACTCCCCATCCAAAGGCAATCAAAAGCAGAAGATACAGCATTGCAAGCAACACCCATACTATTCTTGTCGAAGCACCTATTGCGGACAATTCGCTTACGGTCAAAGAAGCCATGCTGTATTCATCATACATCATTGGAACAAAAATATTTATTGCGACATACCATAGTGAAGAAAGGATGCCACAAGTGAGCAAAGCTTTTCGCATAATCGCTGTATCATGTCGCAAAACAATTAACGGGATAGTGACCACCAATCCCAGTAAAACCGGAAGTCCCCACATGGCGTGCAGCCAATGCAGTTCCTGTAGAATTATAATTTCTACAACGAACCAGATGAATAGTCCGCCTAAAGCAAGCCCCGCCATAAACCAGTCGGAAGCGGTTCTGCGAAGGACTGTAAAAAAAGCAAACGTGTTCAGGATACCCAATCCGAAGAGGATGATGCCGGGAATGAGGAAATCACGGAAGGCGCCATGCATCATACCAGCCGGCATATCCATGTATCTACCGTCCGGTGCCGCAAGGAGAAAGGCTCCGCCTAGCAAGCATCCTGCCCCCTCGTAACCAAGAACAATCAGCAGAGTAATCCGCTGCCATCTGGGTTGAGCAACCATCTTTTGTGCATGTTGTTCTTTTCTGCTGTATCCTTTTTTTATTAGCGGCAGTTTTTCCATCAGTTACAGCTTTACAATTCGTGTTCAGTTGTCAGTCTGAAATGCTTTAAATACTAATAATTCCGAACCCTTTAAGGGTTTAATTTAATAAAAAGTCTTTTCATTCAACTTTCTTTTTATTGTCGACTATGCCAATTATTATTACAATGCTCCAAAGCACAACTGCCCACAGTATATACCAAACCATACGTTCTTTGCCTGTTATTGAAATCGGCATGGAAAGCATCCAGAACATATCAAGGCTTGCATGCATCAACACAGCTATCAATAAACTTCCAGTATGCCTGTAAACCCATATCATAAGTATTCTAAAAGGTGGAAGAAAAGAGAAAAGCATTACCGGCAGGTATAAGAGTAAAGAGATACTTCCAGCTTCGGCAGCGCTTCCTAAATAATTTGAAAGCAAGTGCCATAATCCCCACATGATGCCCAGAGTAATACCTGCTTTTATAAGATTTTGATTTAGTATTAGCATTGGAGTTGTAAATCCTGTCCATCCAAGTTCTTCGACAAAGCCATTAAAAAGACCAAGCATAAAAACGAACAATACTAAGGTTATTTTATCACCTCCTGGTAATCCAAACGCCGAAGCTACAGGATTGTTACCGGAGTCGAATATACCCGGCATAAATACTGGGGAAAATAATGAAAGTGCAAAAAGTGCTGCGAAGACAGAAAGTGGAGCGATTAAAAGAGCAATTGCATACCACCTGGCAGGTATGCGCCATTTAAACAACCGGGAAAACAAATCCCGATAACCTTTCTTCCCATGATACAGTCCGGTCAAAAGAACTCCTGAAATCATGGGACCGGCTACTGTTAATAAATACAGAGGTAAAAAGGGGGCATTAGTTGGCTGAGAAGTAATTTTACTTGGACCACCAATAAGCAGCACAAGTCCTCCCCAGGAAATGATAAATGTTATGATGTAATAAGTAGCTTCCGGATATTTTATATCCAAATTTTTCATGAGTGCTTTATTTGCTTTGATCAACTTCTGCCATGCTTAAAGCACGGTAAATATTTGTTGCAAAATTACAGCGCTTGACTTCCAGTCAAATGACTATGATCAAAGCATGAGATGATAAATATTAGTCATTTCTTGCATAAGTTTGAAGCTCCGATGTAACGCAAGCATGACGCATAACGGTTTGCTGCTTGCCGAAGGCGGGGTTTAATCCAAACCTCTTCAAATAATTTACTTCTACTTGCTTCGAGTTGGGCAAGTTCTAATACTTTAAACCAAGAGCCAAATTTTCTCTGTAATGTAGATGGATGAAATTTACCATGTTCTTCATATTCAGAATGGTCACGGTATTCTTCTTTAATTTCGATGCAACATTTTGTATGTCGGCAATTAATTCTTCGTCCGGAGTATTCCGAGATATGTCTCTAATTTAAATTCCATTTATTGTGGGTGTAAGATGTGCGTTACTGTCCCCATTGCAAAAACGTATTTTAAAAGATAACACTTTTACCTTAAACCAAAACCCACCATTGCGCATGCATTTGTTAGCGGTTCGTGCTTCTCGCCAATCGGTGTCGGTCAGATTACTTTTTAGTCTTTTTGTCAAGAAACTTTTCAATCATTGGCACTACAAGATCGCTTTCTTTAAAGTCGGCTGTTATAGTTGTTACTTCTCCAATATATTCCCCGTGTCCGCCAGGAATAATAGCTAATTCCGAATTGGCAATTTGTCGGTGTAGTTCAATAGCATGTTCAGGTGTAATAACGTCATTGTCGCCAATGATGATTAAAGTTGGAACTACAATAGCTTTAATTTGCTCGTCTGGAATGTCTTTGAAGTTTACCATTCTTTTAACATCTCTGTCGTGCATGACTTGTAAACCATTTGTGTCTGCTGCTACTTTTTTGTAGCCGTCTTTTAGTTGTACTGGCATATTTTCTAACTTGGCTTGCGACATAAAACCCCAAAACCAGTCGGGAACTCCGTTGCGTTTGGCAAGTGCTGAACATAAAATAATTTTGTCCACTAATTCAGCGTGTCGAATAGCAATTTGTAAAGTCGTTGTTCCGCCGTTACTGAAACCTAAAAAGTCTGCTTTGTCAATGCCTAAATATTTGAGTAAAGCGGCAATATCGTCTGCATCTTGCTCAAATGTAAGGTCTGCGTTTCGGTCGCTTGTCCGTCCGTGAGATTGTAATTCAACAGCAACTACCTTTCGATTTTGAGATAATAACGGAATGATATTTTCAAAATTTGTCTGAATTGTAGAACCGCCACCGTGAACCAAAACAAGTGGTTTACCTTGTCCGTGAATTTCGTAATACATTTTTAGTCCATTCACTGATGCGTAACCGCTTGTGCTGTCTTGTTTTGTTTGATTTTCTATTGTCGTTTTAGAAGTCATTGCCTTTTTGTCTGCGTTGTTACAGCTTGAAATTACGAGCGATGTCAAGATTATTAAAATGGTCTGCTTTATCATCTATCAAAGTTATTTTTTAAAGCTCTTGTTGTTGTGTTGTTGTAAGCTCAGACAAAAGTTAACTTTAAATTGTAAAACATGAAAAAGAGTAAATTCACACCCGAACAAACTGCCCGGATTTTAAAGGAATTCGATCAGGGTAAATCCGTAGATCAAATCACCAGAGAGTATTAAAGGGTCTCAAAGCCCAGATCTTCATTAGTCAGGCCGAATTTATCGATTTGTTTTCGAATCCGTTTCACCATGCCCAGTTTTCTTTTTTGATCCAGAAACAAGTATCCTTCAGGGTTGATGTAACTTACAATTTTATGGGTAAGGATACTTATGCGCCTACCCCAAAGAAATCGGCCACAAAAAGCTCCTTAAAATAAAACAGGCGGTATCTTCTTAAAATGCCGCCTGTAATAGCCCCAATTCTTTCTTCGATAACCCCATAATAAACAGCACCGCCAGCTACCAAAGGTTCCGTTCAACACGGCTTTCATCGCATGCCTTGCGGACAAGACGAAAGCTTAGCTGTTATGGCAGTTTTTTATTTTAATCGTTTCTTTATATCCATTCTCTGATGCAGTATTCTGACGATTTCCACATTTTCATTCTCTACTTTTCTATAAAAAATCAGATGTGATTTTATTTTTGTCACTCTATAGTTTTTTCGAGTTTGTTCTGCAGATTTTCCAGTCTGATAATTGTCCGCTATAAATTCAATCTCTCCAATTATTAAGTCGTAATATCTGTCGGCTTGCTCTTTAGACCATTTGTGAAAAGTATAAACCCAAATATCATTTAAATCATCAATCGCTTGTTTACTTATTCGATATTTGTTTTTACTCATAAGTGTCGGCGATGTAGTTCGGTCAGATTTTGTTTTGGATCAAAATTCTCAACAAATCCGCTTTCTTCGCCGAATTCGAGAGCTTTAATCAATTCTCTTTCTTTTTTTTCTTCACGTTCTAATAAACGTAATGCTGAACGAATTACTTCGCTAACTGAACCATATCTGCCAGAATTTACTTCTTCTCTGATAAAATCCTCAAAATGATTTCCGAGTGATATTGAGGTGTTTTTTCCCATTTTGACTAAAATTTACTCAAATATACCAAATCTTGGTAACGTAGCCAAACGGCTTTTTGAGCAGTACCTGGAAGCGCCAAAAGCTGAAAGATTTGCAGCAAAACCTTAATATAAAGCCTGCCGATACCAAAGTAAAAAGCCTGTACCGAAGCTGCCCTTGTTGCAAAAGGCATACTGATCACCATTGAGTTGTTTGACAAGCGCGGCCCGCCGGCCCATTGGACTTTGGGCGCTCGCCAAAACTGTACTCCCCATATCAACTGATTTAACGGGTAAGGGACTTATGCGCCTACCCCAAAGAAATCGGCCTCAAAAAACTCCTTAAAATAAAACAGGCGGCATCTTCTTAAAATACCGCCTGTAATAGCCCCAATTCTTTCTTCGATAACCCCATAATAAACAGCACCGACAGCTACCAAAGGTTCCGTTCAACACGGCTTTCATCTCATGCCCTGCGGACAAGACGAAAGCTTAGTTGTTAGCGGTTCGTGCTTGTTTATTGTGACAAATTGTTGATGAAATTTATTTAGTTGTTGCATTCAGAGCGTTTTCAACCGCTTTGTTCAAGTCGAGTGATGCAGCAGCCTGACGTGGTGGGAAGTCTTTGAATGTTGCCATTAACTCATTTATATAGCCAATTGCAGGCTGTATAACCCACGATTTTTTCATGATGTGGCGGAAACCTGTTTCACCATCATAAACTTCAAAGGGATCTTTACGAAGGTTAAACAGCATAGGCATTGTATGTTTAACCATGTCTTCGTTATACTTTCCGTTTGGTTTTGTAGCAAATAGCAATTTCCATGGCCCTACCCTAATACCTGAAAGCGAACTTTCATACCAATAATAATAATAGTTTCGGGCACTTGTATCAGTTTTTCCTTCCCAATAATTAAGGTTGTTAATACCGTCTAGATAAACTTTATAGGTCATGTCGCCCACTATGTAGCCGTTTTTTAACTTCTCAGCAATCTTAGGTTCACCAACGGCAGCCATTACGGTAGGTAATATATCTTCGAGAGATGCAATGCCATTCCGATATTGACTCGCAGGAATATGTCCGGGCCAGCTTACCAGCAATGGCACTCGTACACCACCCTCCCAGGTTGTCATTTTTTCTCCGCGAAACATGGTCGTACCTGCATCGGGCCAGGTAGATTGTTCGGGGCCATTATCACTGGTATAGATAATAATTGTATTATCATCTACACCCAATTGTTTCAAGTAATCCAATAACTGACCTACTTGCATATCATGCTCCATAAGACCTGAGCCAAATTTGTCAACGTCTTCGCTAATAGGAGTGGCGAGATTCTCATGTTCCTTTTTCAGGTGTGTATATACATGCATCCTGCTACTATTAAACCAAAGAAAGAAAGGTTTATTAGCATCCACCGCTTTTTTCATAAATACTTTTGACCTTGCTACGCAGGTATCATCAAAAGATTCCATTCCAATAATTGTGAGCGGGCCAAGGTCTTTTACGGTTTGTTTTCCAATCTTTCCAAATCGGGGATCAGCAGTAGCATCATCTTTGTCAGATGCATAGGATTCAATAATGCCTCTTGGTCCATATTTGTTCTTAAATGCTTTTGAATTCGGATAATCGGGTTGCTGAGGTTCTTCCAATACATTTAGATGGTACAATATGCCATAGAACATATCGAAACCATGTACGGTTGGCAAATGCTCGTTGCGGTCGCCAAGGTGGTTTTTCCCAATTTGGCCAGTCATATAACCCATTGGCTTTAATAGGTTGGCTAAAGTAGGGTCTTCTTTTTTAAGGCCCAGTGGATTACCTGGCTGCCCTACTGTTGTTAACCCAGTACGAATGGGTAACTGTCCTGTAATTAAGGCAGCCCTGCCTGCAGTACAACTGGGTTGGGCATAACCGTCTGTAAATAAAATGCCCCCTTGAGCAATACGGTCAATATTGGGAGTTGGGTATTGCATACCATGAGAGTAACAACTCAGTGAATTGGGTGCAACATCATCTACCATAATAATTAAAATGTTCGGTTTCTTTTGTGCATACAACTGGGCTGCAGCAAAAAGAATAAAAGCATTGATGACTAATTTTTTCATGAGAAATTAAAGTTTTAATTTAATGCTATTTATTTTATCCATTATAATTTTTTTGTCCAATAGCATGACCGCTAATCGAGTCACTCAAGGGAATTGCACCCTCACGTTCTCACGGAACCGTGCTTGAGACTCTCACCTCACACGGCTCTTCTTGTTTATAAATCACAAATTAATAGCCTATGGATGTACCAATTGCCAATGCGGAAATAGCTGGGGGCTGGTTTTATACTTTTGTTTCAACCATTTAATTGAATCGTATTTGTATAAGCCTTTCTCCCATTTCACCCATTTTAATAGTCGTGCATTCAACTGATTCCAAACATAACGCATATGCCCATGTGAGAATTTATGAAAGTAATTCATGATTCCACGTATTATTGGACAGAGTTCTTTCGCTAGTTTTTCTATGCAAACTCTCCGTTTATGAATAGCTAACGATTTGAACTTTTGCAGTATAATCGTTCTGGATTTAGTGCTGATAAATACACTCGGTACCACTGAAATTTTGTCTTTGAACTTCACGCTATTGGGCCGTATGGTAAAACCTAGAAAATCGTAACTCTTCGGATATTTCTTTTCTGATTTCCCTCGCAAGTTTACGATCTTGGTCTTTATCGGATGCAAGGTAAGCTTACACGCTACCATACGTTGCGTAATTTTACCAAGTACAAATTGAGCTTGCTTTTCCGTTTTGCAATGCACTACAATATCATCCGCATAGCGTTCAAAGGGCTTTTCAGGATGCTCTTTTTCCATCCATTTGTCGAAAACTACATGCAGAAAAATATTCGCTAATAATGGACTGATCACTCCTCCTTGCGGTGTGCCAAGTTCTGTTTTCATGCAGTGTCCGTCTTGGCGAGCAACGCCTGCTTTTAACCATCTTGCTACATACAGCAGCACCCATTTTTCTTTGCAATAGTGGCTCACTGCTTTCATCAAAAGTTCATGGTCGATGGTATCAAAGAAGCCTTTGATGTCCAGATCTATCACAAAATCATGATTGAAGGAATTGCGGTTGGCTTGTGCCACCGCATCATGACAACTCCGATGCGGGCGATATCCGTACGAACTTTCGTGAAATAAGGGCTCTACCTGCTTTTCTAACTGGTGCTTTACTACTTCTTGGGCAATGCGGTCTAAAAGGGTGGGGATGCCTAATTGACGCACTCCTCCGGCTTTCTTCGCAATGTCTACTTGGCGTACAGGCCCGGGAAAATAACTGCCCGAGGTAAGTCTGTTCCATAGTTGGTAGAGTTCGGTTTTCTTGTATTTATCCAAGTATTCCCAACTCATCCCATCTATTCCCGAACTTCCTTTATTGGCCTTTACTTTTTTGTATGCCTGCCACACCATTACTTTGGTAATTGGTTGTGATTTTGTCTCAAAATAATCAATCATCCCATAACTGGTTGTAAATTGGTTTGAAACTAAACAAGCTAAGTCCTTCGCTCCAGTATCTTTCAATACCTTCCTCGCTACTACGGCTTAGTCTGCCACCGTTATCTCGCTTCATCCTTTTGCGTCTGTTTCCTCTCTCGATTTGGCAGAGCGATAACGATTTCACTTGTTCCATAAAACAGCCTGTATTGCATTCCTGCCAACTTTACCCCGGATGTTGCGTAACCAGTAATCAGGTTTCCGTTACACTTTGTCGCAAATACAAACGTAGCTACTTGCTTTCAACATCGTTTATTGCCCTTACGAGGCTTAATAGTTGGTTCAATTTATTCAGCTCTGCAATACGCACCTACAGTGGTCGTTCCCGCTGTTTTTCCTTATCGCTCACCACAAATCCGTTTCCATCATTTGCAGCATAAGGTTTTTTCTAATTAACTCTTTCATAGGATAAGTCGCCTTGAAAGTTGTATCATTTTCAAGTTCCAATATCATAAATGGTTGCCCGAGAAATTTTTTGTCCGTATGCTTAATTGCTTTTACAATATCAAAGTTGTATTTGGTGTCGATATTATTGTCCCAATAAACAACGATTTTGTTTTCGTCAAGTTTATATGGAAACATTAGCCAGCATTCTGGTGAATAAGAAACGGCTAAGGTGTCTTTGTATTGAAAATGCAACGCTAAAGAGGCACTACTGTCTTGAAGCTTTACCCAAGTGCTATAAGAATTATCTGCGACAATTTCTGATATGTTCTTAAATGAAAGTCTTTTTGTTGGCGTCTCTGTCTGTTCTGTCTCTGCTTTGTCAATGCTGTCGATTTGATTTCGAAACTTTATCCACCAGCCAGCACCAAACTTGCTTTCCAAATGGTCAACCATTTCCTCATTGTAATATTCTGTCCCATTTATAATGTCTGTTGTAACATTGCAACCGAATAGATAAAAGTTAAAGCCGTAGGAGTTTGCTAATTTTTGTTTTTGCTCAAAGTTCAATGGCATTTCTCCAATTTCAACAATTTGTATTTTTCCGTTTTTAATATCTTGTCCCGCAGACCAAAAGTTGTATGGCGTAAAAAGCCCAAATGCGAAACGAAGTCCGATATAAAGTCCACCGAAAAGTAGAATTGTCAAAAGTCCGTATGTGAATTTTCTTTTCAATGTTCTGTTTCTGTAGTTATTTAGGTGTCGTCCTAAAATGCCCTATAACGTTTGGGCGCTTGGCGCAGTGGCGGATTTCGGAGCACTAATCTGTCAATACACCACAAAAGTTGATGCGTGGTAGAATGTTCAATTAACCACGTCTCCCGCCATTGAGCCAAACCCGTGTTGAACTAAACCTTCGGTAGCCTTAACTGCGAAGATTGGTATCTTTGATAAACATATTAAAATATTCAATGATGACAAAAAAAGAGCATTGA
>NZ_FXSZ01000011.1 GCF_900182575.1 Solitalea koreensis
TTAGATTTGTTCATACTTGAAAGTGTCGTAACTTAAAAGTAGAAACAAACGGGGTGACTTTGGTTGCCTCGTTTATTTTTTATCGGACACTACTGAAAATTAACATTAAATTAACATTGAATTAATACTTTTGCAACCGCTAAGAAAATCAGTAAGATATGTCATTGAACTCTATTTTTCAATTTCTCGTTCCTAAGGATAAGAAATTCTTCCCTTTATTTATTAAATCAACAGAGAACCTCGTTGTGATGGCAGATGCAATGATTCAGGTTATGAATACCACAGACATTGCTGAACGTAATGCATTGATCAATCGAATTGATGCTTTGGAGAATATAGGTGATGAAATTACGCATGAAGTATTTATAGAGTTGAGTCAAAACTTCATCACACCATTTGATCGGGAAGATATTCATTACCTGGCCTCAGCAATTGATGATGTAGCTGATTATTTAAATGGTTCGGCAAAGGATATAATTCTTTATAATATTACACAGTTCACTGAGCCTATGCGCAAAATGGCCGTGTTGATTAAGGAAGGAGCTGTTGAATTAGATAAAGCCGTGAAAAATCTGTCTAATATGAAAAATATTAAGGAGATTAATCAAGCTTTGGTGAAAATTCACAGCGTAGAAAACCAGGCGGATGCCGTTCTGGATGCTTCTTTAGCTGATCTTTTTGCAAATGAAAAAAATGCAATTGAATTGATCAAAATGAAAGAAGTGCTTTCGATGCTTGAATTGGCTACCGATAAATGCGAAGATGCAGCCAATGTCATTGAATCGATCGTGTTAAAACATGCTTAATCATCTTATTAATAAGCCCCATTTTTCATGACGCTTCTTATTATAATTATCATACTTGCGTTTGCCTTTGATTTCATCAACGGATTTCACGATGCAGCCAATTCTATTGCTACTATTGTTTCTACAAAAGTGCTTACTCCTTTACAAGCAGTACTTTGGGCCGCTTTTTTCAATTTTATGGCCTATTTGATTTTTGAGCTGCATGTAGCCGATTCAATCGCCAAAATTGTTCGTACAGATGCCATATCTCTTGAGGTAATCTTTGCCGGGCTTTGTGCTGCGATAATTTGGAACCTATTGACCTGGTGGTTAGGTATTCCTTCAAGTTCATCGCACACACTCGTGGGTGGTTTTGCTGGTGCTGCTGTTGCTCATGCAGGTTTTGCTGTGGTTAATTCTGCTCCTATTATCAAAATTATTGCCTTTATTTTTCTTGCTCCGGTATTAGGAATGGTCATCTCTTACTTTTTATCAGTAATACTACTTCATTTATCCAAAAATGGACATCCGAATAAACTTGATAAGCAATTTAAAGGATTTCAACTTATTTCATCAGCCTTATTCAGTTTAGGTCATGGAGGAAATGACGCTCAAAAGGTAATGGGTATTATTGCGGCGGCATTGATGGTCTTTTATAAAGGAGTGGATCCTTCAGTTGTTCCGCATTGGGCACAAATCCAATTGGTTGGCGGTAAAATTCATCATATTCCTATATGGGTAAGCTTGGGTTGTTATACTGCTATTGCTGCTGGAACGCTTTCAGGTGGATGGCGCATCGTGAAAACAATGGGAAGTAAAATTACTAAAATTACCCCTTTTGAAGGGGTTGCTGCCGAAACAGCCGGCGCATTATTGCTATTCGGAACCGAAAAATTTGGTATTCCTGTTAGTACCACGCATACAATCACAGGCGCGATTATGGGTGTGGGTTTAACTAAACGTATTTCAGCAGTTCGTTGGGGTATTACCAGGAGCCTGCTTTGGGCATGGGTGCTAACTATTCCTGTGTCGGGCGCACTTGCTGCATTGTTCTACTGGATTCTGAAATTAGCTCATTTTGCTATGTAATTTCTTGCCAAAATAAAAAGAGCCACTGCTATTTAGCAGTGGCTCTTTTTATTTTATTAGTTGGATTGATGAATGATTGATTTTTATTAACTTAATGAAAATCAGGTTGCTGTGAAATTTATTCTCCTTTCATTTTCTCTCTTCTTTTTAATGATTGATAATCACCTGCCAGGTAAATACATAACGGTTTACGATAAGTGCAATTACTCGGGAAAGCAATTTAATTTAAAACCTGGAGTTTATGGACAAAGTCAATTTAATTCAACCATGTATAAAAAAGTTTCTTCTATTAAAATTCCACCTGGTTTTATCGTAAAGGTTTTTACAGGTGATGATTTTAATGGTACTACAGCTATATATACAAAAAGTGTTGCTTGCTTGGATTCCGTTTTTAATAATAATATAGGATCAGTGATTATTGAACAAGTTGGTTCGCGTCCAGTCGGTAGTCATTAATAGTTTAGTAAGGAGTTTTTTACCCTTTACTTTTTTGATAGGTTTTGTTTATTGAATAAAAGATTAACTCTTCTCCACTTTTTCCCACCTCGACGTCTTATTTATTGAAATTGTAGGCTTTTTTATTTAGTATGTCCTCTTTAAAAAAAACAAATAGGAGTTAAGGCGATTCCAGAATGGCTTTTATATGTGGAAAAATTAACTTTTTGAGACTCAGTAGCTATGATGTAATTTGTGGAAAACTTTTTGTGGGGATTTGTGGGGGAAAGTGGAAATAGTTTTATCTTTACGTAACCAATTGGATAATAAACATCCCGATGACATACTTGATAGGCGAATATGAATGCAAAATTGATCCCAAGGGAAGGGTTATGATTCCTGTGGGGTTGAAAAAGCAATTGCCTTCTGATGAGCAGGGTCGATTTATTTTGAACAGAGGTTTTGAACAATGTTTAGCTTTGTATCCGTATAAGGTTTGGCTGCAGATAGCCGAAAGGGTAAAAGGTTTAAACATGTATGTGAAAGAAAATAGAGAGTTTGCGCGTTATTTTTTACGTGGTGCCACTGAAATACAATTAGATAGCAGTGGTAGAATGCTGATTTCTAAGTCGCTTTTAGAATATGCTAAAATAGATTCAGAGTTAGTAATAACCGGGCTGATGGATCACATGGAGATTTGGTCGCCGGCTAATTATAATTTAAGTATTGATTCAACAAATGAGCCTGCAGACTTTGCAGCATTAGCTGAGAAAGTTATGGGTGGAATAAATAGCGGAGGAGGAGAGTTTAATGGTATATCATAAACCTGTAATGTTGGCTGAATGTCTGGATGGATTAAATATCGATCCGAAAGGAGTTTATGTCGATGTAACATTCGGGGGAGGAGGTCATTCAAAAGCCATTCTTGAAAAGCTTGGACCTGAAGGTAAATTAATTTCATTTGATCAGGATCCGGATGCCGCAAATAATGTAATCGATGACGAACGGTTTACGTTTGTTCCACAAAATTTTAGATACATCAAGAAGTTTTGTCGTTTGCATGGTGTGAAAGAGGTGGACGGAATACTTGCTGATTTGGGAGTCTCTTCACATCAGTTTGACAGTGCTGAGCGAGGTTTTTCAATTCGTTTCGATGCAGAGTTGGATATGCGAATGGATCAGCAAGGCGAGTTGACCGCTAAAAAGGTGATCAATGAATACAGTGAAGAGGAGCTGCATCAAATATTTGGTATGTATGGGGAGATAATTAACTCTAAAACACTCGCCAAAACCATTGTTTTAGGTCGATTGAATAAATCCATCAATACAATTCAGGAATTAAAAGATATCATAAAGCCGGTTGTTAAACGTGGAAAAGAAAATCAATACCACGCACAGTTGTTCCAGGCTTTACGTATAGAGGTTAATCAAGAGTTGGAGGCATTAAAAGAAATGCTTGAACAAACGGCAGAGCTGATTAAGCCAGGGGGGAGATTGGTTGTGATGTCTTATCATTCATTAGAAGATCGATTGGTAAAGAACTTTATTAACAAGGGCAAGTTTAGAGGAGAAGTAGAAAAGGATTTCTACGGAAATGAACTTAAGCCTTTTGAATCCTTTACCAGAAAGGCCATATCGCCCACCGAAGAAGAAATAAAAGAGAATAATCGAGCCCGGAGCGCCAAGCTTCGAATCGGAGTGAAAGTTCAAAGATAACCGAGCAATAAAATTAAAATGCAAAACAGTCTCAAAGAAGAAATGGAGCCTCGCCTCAAGGAGCAGCCTGAAAAGCAGCCCAAAGCTTCTTCTCGCGGGTTCTTTGATTTATTGTTTAAAACAGAGGTTGTTTCTGAAGAAAAGGCTACTCAAATGCTTCCATTCTTTCTTTTTTTGGGTGTTATTGCTATGATTTATATCACCAATAGGCATTTTGCAGAGCGTAATGTTCGCGCTATTAATAAAGCCAATAAAGAACTTAAAGAGCTGCGCTGGGAATACATGACTAACAAGGCTCAGCTAATGTTTTTGAGCAAACAAACCGAAGTTGCGGCAAGAGTAGCCCAATATGGTTTAAAAGAATCTGTTCAACCACCTAAAAAAATAGTGATTAAAAAGGATGAAAATTAAGACCGACATAGTACTACGTGTCTATCTGGCTTATGCCATCCTTCTTGTATTTGCTATTGCCATAACCGGTAGGATTTGGGATCTGCAGTTTGTGCAGGGTAAAAAATGGAGAAAGCTAGCCGATAGTTTAACTACAGGATTTGTAAATGTAGACGCTATGCGGGGAAGTATTTACTCCGAAGACGGAAGTCTTATCGCTACATCAATGCCTGAATACGAAGTTCACATGGATGTAAATACTGATCCGCTTACTGATGATATCTTTGCTGATAAAGTAGATTCCTTAGGTCGTTGTTTAGCCAATCTTTTTGCTGACCGATCGGCGGCTGAATATACAAAGGGTTTGAAAATGGCGCGTGCCGAAGGTGAGCGTTATTACCTGATACATCGTAAAGTGAGCTTCTCTCAATTAAAGGAGCTAAAAGCCTTTCCGATTTTTAATCTTGGAAAATACAAAGGTGGATTAGTAATTATTCAAAAGAATAAGCGTGTGTTGCCTTTTAAAGAATTAGCAGCACGTACCATCGGTTATAAAACTGCAACCGTGCAGCCAGTAGGATTAGAGGGAGCATATGATAGTTATATTTCAGGTCAAAGCGGAAAGCGTTTAATGCAACGTTTAGCAGGGAATGTGTGGATGCCAATTAATGATGACGCAGAAATTGCCCCTGTTGATGGCTGTGATATTATCTCAACACTTAATATTAACATCCAGGACGTAGCACAAAATGCTTTAGAAAAACAATTGATCGCTCAAAATGCCTCAAGTGGTACTGTTATCTTGATGGAAGTTGCAACAGGAGAAATTCGTGCAATAGCCAATCTGAATCGTGTTTCAGAAGGTGTTTATCAAGAGCAATATAATACAGCAATTGGTGCTGCTACTGAGCCGGGTTCAACTTTTAAACTTGCTTCGTTCATGGTAGCTCTCGAAGATGGTAAGTTTAATTTAGAAGATACTGTTGATGTAAGTCGTCCGAGAGCTTTTCGTAACCGCATTATGAGAGATGCGCATCCGATGAAAGAGCCTCGTGCTACTATGCTGAAAGTGTTCGAAGAATCATCAAATGTGGGAACTTCTGTAGCAATTTGGAAGGCCTATAAGAATGATCCTGCTAAATTTGTGGAAGGTTTGGAACGAATGGGTTTTGGCAAACAAATGGGGCTTCAAATTCCCGGTGAAGCTAAGCCGCAATTTAAACATCCGGGGGATAAAGGTTGGTCTGGAACTACCTTGCCATGGTTGTCAATAGGCTACGAACAAACGGTATCTCCGATGCAAATATTGGCTTTTTATAATGCTGTAGCAAATAATGGAAAGTTGGTGGCTCCTAAATTTGTTAAAGAAATTCGTCAAATGGGTAAAACCATTAAAATGGTTGATACAAAAGTATTAGTAGAAAAGATTGCTTCGGATGCCACTTTGACTCAAGCCCGTTTGATGTTAGAATCTGTTGTGAAAGAAGGTACGGCTAAGGCGCTTAGTACTTCCGTTTTTGCTATTGCAGGAAAAACAGGTACCGCACAGATTGCTAACGGAAAGGCAGGTTATCGCGGTAATCTGCGTTATCAAGGTTCTTTCTGTGGATATTTTCCGGCTGATAATCCAAAGTATTCCATGATTGTAGTGATTAATGAGCCCTCAAATCAATTGTATTATGGAGGGGCTGTAGCAGGTCCTGTTTTCAAAGAAGTTGCTGATAAAGTTTATGCTACCTGTTTGGATATTCATCCTGGTATCGATAAGCAATATTCAATTAACGATAAATCGGTACCGGTGGCAAAGGTTGGTTATCGTCCGTCAATTGAATACGTGTACAATAAACTTGGTGTATCAATAAGCGCGAATGTTAAAAAAAGTAGCAATTGGATACATACTGAACAATATGATAACTCAGTGGCAATTAATGAAGTTCCATTAAGTCAAAATATTGTTCCGAATGTAAAGGGAATGGGTTTACAAGATGCCATTTATGTACTTGAAAATGCAGGGATGCATACTGCTGTAAGAGGAAACGGTAAAGTTGTAAATCAATCAATCACTCCTGGAGCTGCAATTCAAAAAGGAAGTACAATTTTTTTAGAACTTAAATAAGCATGCAAAAGCTGAATAACATATTAAAAGATATTCCGGTTCTTGAGCTAATAGGTTCATCAGATAAGGATATTAATGCCATTACGTTCGATTCAAGAGTAGTAAGGGCAAGCACGCTTTTCGTGGCTATAAAAGGCACTTTAGTAGATGGGCATAAATTTATTGAACAATCTATCGAAAATGGTGCGAATGCAATTTTATGTGAAGATTTGCCGAAAACATTAATTGATGGCATTACTTACATTCGTGTGGCTGACAGTCATGCTTCATTGGGTTTATTAGGTGGTAATTTTTATGACCATCCTTCTACCAAATTAAAACTTGTGGGTATTACCGGTACTAACGGAAAAACTACCTGCGCAACATTACTTTTTCAATTATTTCGGCAATTAGGTTATACCTGTGGGTTGCTATCCACAGTTCAAAACCAAATTCAGGATGAGGTCATTCCTGCTACTCACACTACACCTGATGCTGTATCGCTCAATGCGCTATTAGCTAAAATGGTAGAAAAGGGTTGCGATTATGCATTTATGGAAGTGAGCTCACATGCACTTGCTCAAAAACGCATTGAAGGCTTAACATTTACTGGTGGTTTGTTTACCAACATCACTCATGATCACCTGGATTTTCATAAAACTTTTGAAGAATATCTTAAAGCAAAGAAATCATTTTTCGACAATTTGGTTGATAAAGCGTTCGCCATCACCAATATTGATGATAAACGAGGCTTTGTTATGCTTCAAAATACTAGAGCACATCGTAAAACTTACAGTTTGCAAACGCTTGCCGATTTCAAGGCCAAACTAGTTGAAAATCATTTTAACGGGATGCTGTTAAATATTGAAGGGGAGGAAGTTTGGTTTAAACTTGTCGGACAATTCAATGCTTATAATCTTCTGGCGGTATATGCTACTGCCAAAATGTTGGGGCAAGATAAGCAAGAAGTGTTAAGTATTTTAAGCAACATTAAAGGAGCTGAAGGTAGATTTGATCATATGACTGCGCCTAACAAAACTGTCGGAATTGTTGATTATGCGCATACGCCAGATGCGGTTCAAAATGTGTTGGAAACAATTAATGACATCCGCTCTGGAAAAGAGAAGATCATAACAGTTATAGGTTGTGGAGGAGATCGCGATCGCGCTAAGCGTCCATTAATGGCAAAAGTAGCTTGCGAATGGAGTGATAAAGTGATTTTAACGTCTGATAATCCTCGTTCTGAAGACCCTACTGCCATTATTGAGGAAATGGAAAAGGGAGTTCCTGTTGCTGATCGATATAAAACCATCTCCATTGTTGATCGCAAGGAAGCTATTAAAGCCGCTTGTATGCTCGCCCAGCCTGGTGATGTTATTTTACTTGCAGGCAAGGGACATGAAAAATACCAAGAGATTCGCGGTGTAAAGTATCATTTTGATGATAAAGAACAACTGATGGCACAATTTGAGAATTTGAAATAGAGGTTGGCTTAAAACTAAAGAACAAAGTATGTTATATTACTTATTTACTTGGCTTGATAAATATTACGATTTTCCGGGAGCAGGAGTGTTCCAATATATATCGTTCCGTGCCGCTATGGCCGTAATTCTTTCATTAGTAATAACTACAGTATTTGGCAGTCGTTTAATCCATATCCTGTTAAGAAAGCAAGTTGGCGAAACCGTTCGAGATTTAGGATTAGAAGGACAAAAGGAGAAGCAGGGAACTCCGACAATGGGAGGTTTGATTATTCTTGGAGGTATTCTTATTCCCACTTTATTATTTGCTAAAATCAATAATATCTACATCATATTAATGATGATTACCACTGTTTGGATGGGTGTTATTGGTTTTCTTGATGACTACATTAAAGTATTCAAAAAAGATAAAGAAGGTTTAGCAGGACGATTTAAAATACTAGGTCAAATTGTATTAGGACTGATAGTGGGGGTTACGATGTATTATCATAAAGATATTGTAATACGTGAAAAAATTGCTCAACCGGTATATCAATCCAGTGCTGCAGGTTTAACTGATCAAAGTAAATCATCATTGGTTAGCCATTTTACCAGTGATATGAAATCGACAAAAACCAATGTGCCATTCTATAAAAACAATGAGTTTGATTATGGTAAAGTGTTAAAGTTTTTACCTGACTATCAAAAGTATACCCCATTTGTTTTCATTTTGGCGGTAATTATTATCATTACAGCTGTTTCTAACGGAGCAAATATTACCGATGGTATTGATGGACTAGCTACCGGAACCTCAGCTATTATAGGTATGACTCTCGGCGTTTTGGCTTATTTATCGGGTAACTTATTATTCGCTGATTACCTTAATATCGTTTACATTCCTAACTCGGGTGAACTAATGGTTTTTGCGGGAGCTTTTATTGGTTCTTGTATCGGTTTTTTATGGTACAATGCATTTCCTGCTCAGGTATTTATGGGAGATACCGGTAGTTTAGCCTTAGGAGGTATTATCGCCACCTTCGCTATTATGATTCGTAAGGAGTTATTAATTCCAGTTCTTTGCGGAATTTTTCTGGTTGAAAATCTCTCAGTCATCATGCAAGTTTCGTATTTCAAATACACTAAAAAACGATTTGGTGAAGGAAAGCGGATTTTCCTGATGTCGCCGTTGCATCATCATTTTCAGAAAAAAGGATACCATGAATCTAAAATCGTAACCCGATTCTGGATTCTGGGAATAATTCTGGCGGTAGTGTGTATTGTCACATTAAAGCTGAGATAAAAAATAGTTAATAATTATCAGTTAATAAAAATCTGGTCTTGATTCTTGTGTCATAATTCTTAATTCTAAAAAAAGGATGTCAAATAAAAAGAAAATCGTGATTTTGGGAGCTGGCGAGAGCGGGGTGGGGAGTGCTATTTTAGCGCTTAAGCATGGTTTTGACGTATTTATATCTGATTTTGGTTCAGTTTCTGAAAAATATAAAAAACAGCTTGTTGAGCTTGATGTGCCATTCGAAGAACAACAGCATACAGAGGCTATAATTCTTTCGGCTGATGAAGTGATTAAGAGCCCGGGTATTCCAGATAAAGCTCCTATTGTTAAAAAGCTGATAGAAAAGAACATTCCTATTATATCTGAAATTGAATTCGCAAGTCGTTATTCTACAGCAAAAACAATCTGTATAACGGGCAGTAATGGCAAAACCACCACTACCATGCTTACTTATCATATCCTTCAAAATGCCGGGTTGAAAGTAGGTTTGGCAGGTAATGTAGGTCAGAGTTTTGCCAAACAAGTAGCTGAAAATAACTACGATTATTATGTATTGGAACTTAGCAGTTTCCAGCTCGATAATATGTATGAGTTTAAGGCTGATATTGCTATTCTTTTAAATATTACACCTGATCATCTTGATCGATATAATTATGAAATGCAGAATTATGTAAATTCTAAGTTTCGCATTACCCAAAACCAAACATCTGCTGACGCTTTCATTTATTGTCTCGACGATGAGGAAACAATGAAAGAAATTGCAAAACGTGAATTTGCCGCGCAACTTTATCCCTTTTCACTGACCAAAGAAGTTGCACAAGGTGCTTTCCAACAAGATAACCAACTAATCATCAATACTACTAAAAACCAATTTACCATGAATTTAAACGAATTAGCATTGCAGGGTAGGCACAATCTTTATAATTCCATGGCTGCAGGAATCTCAGCCAAACTGCTTGATATCAGAAATGAAAGTTTACGCGGCAGTTTCGGAGACTTTAAGAATGTTGAGCATCGTTTGGAGCATGTAGCAAAGGTACAAGGTATTGAATTTATTAATGATTCAAAAGCCACCAATGTTAACTCGGTTTGGTATGCACTTGAAAGTATGAATACTGAAGTGGTGTGGATTGTAGGCGGAGTGGATAAAGGAAATGATTATTCTATGTTGAACGATTTAGTTAAAGAGAAAGTAAAAGCAATCGTTTGCCTGGGTAAGGATAATAAAAAGATTCATGAAGCTTTTGGAAATACGATCGAGATCATTGTTAATGCATCCTCAGCTAGTGAAGCTGTGAATTTAGCATATCATCTTTCAAAAAAAGGTGATACCGTTTTACTTTCTCCGGCTTGTGCAAGCTTTGATTTGTTTAAAAATTATGAAGACCGTGGCCAGCAATTTAAGGATGCTGTAAAGGAGCTTTAGTTCAACTAATTAATACAGAAACAAATGAATTGGATTTTACAAAAAACGCGTGGTGACCGATGGATCTGGTTGGTAGTATTTGCATTATCAATGATTTCGGTGCTGGCTGTATATAGCTCAACGGGTACGTTGGCCTATAAAAATGATGTAAATCCTGTTCATTATTTGATTAAGCATGGAACTATGATCGTTGCCGGTTTAGTTATCATGTATTTGGCTCATTTGCTCGATCATCGTTATTATTCGCGTATTGCTCAGATACTGTTGTATCTGTCATTACCCCTGTTGTTATATACCTTAGTTTTTGGTTCAAAAGTTAACGATGCTAGTCGTTGGATAACACTTCCAATCATTAACCAAACGTTTCAGTCGTCTGACTTGGCTAAGTTGGCTTTGTTTATGTATTTGGCTCGTGAATTAACCAAGCGTCAGGAACGAATCAAAAGTTTTAAAGAAGGCTTTTTGCCTATATTTTTCGCTGTTTTAGGTGTTTGCGGATTAATTGCGCCTGCTAACCTTTCTACTTCATTAATGATTTTTGGCACCAGTATGCTATTGTTATTGATTGGGAGGGTAAGTTTTAGACAGATGGCCGTCGTTGGAATTGCTGGAGCAGTATTGGTTGCTTTAGTCGTTTTTTTCGGTCCGCGCCGGGGTGTTTACCGCGCTCGGGTTCAGGCTTACTTACATCCTGAGATGGTTCATTCTGATAAGAACTATCAAAGTGATCAGGCAAAAATTGCGATTGCAACTGGAGGTTTGACCGGAAAAGGCCCGGGTAATAGTACTCAGCGAAATTACTTACCCTCACCATATGCCGACTTTGTGTTTGCTATAATTATAGAAGAATGGGGGATGTTGGGTGGAGTTGGCATAATTGCATTGTACCTCATCTTTCTTTATCGATCTGTAAAGATCGTGACTCGAAGTCCGAAGGCATTTGGCGCATTATTGGCAGCGGCATTAAGCTTTAGTTTGGTAATTCAGGCATTCGCAAATATGGCGGTAGCCACCAATTTGTTTCCGGTTACGGGCGTTGCATTACCATTGGTGAGTATGGGAGGAACTTCCATTTTGTTTACCAGTGCTGCTTTTGGAATTATTCTGAGTGTGAGCCGTGATTTGGAAGAAGCAGAAAAGGGTGTTCAAGGTGAAACAGCATAGTTATAATAGAAATGAGCAAAAAAAATACACGGATCGTAATTAGCGGGGGGGGGACAGGTGGTCACTTGTTTCCTGCGTTGGCTATTGCTGATGCGTTGAAGAAGATTGATCCTGCTGTTGAATTGCTTTTTGTTGGTGCGCTTGGTAAAATCGAGATGGATAAAGTGCCGGCTGCCGGTTATAAAATTATTGGATTAGATATAAAAGGATTACAGCGCAGTTTTACAACTGATAATCTCAAGTTTCCGGTTCGTTTGATTAAATCATTATTAAAAGCATTTAGCATTGTCAGAAGTTTTAAACCAGACGTTGCTGTAGGTGTTGGGGGGTATGCTTCGGGGCCTTTGTTATATGCTGCTAGTTTGAAAGGTATTCCTACGGTGGTTCAGGAACAGAATTCATATCCGGGAATCACTAATAAATTATTGGCGAAACGCGCAATAAAAATATGTGTCGCTTATGAAGGAATGGAGAAATTCTTTCCTGCCGATAAGTTGATGTTAACGGGTAATCCGGTTCGTCAGGATATACTTGAAATTGGCGGTAAACGTGAAGAAGCATTTGCTCACTTTAATCTTTCCCCTGAAAAGAAAACAATCTTTTTAACAGGTGGAAGTTTAGGTGCAAGAACATTAAATGAAGGCGTATTAAATCATCTTGAAGAATTCAAGGATGGCAATGTGCAACTGATTTGGCAGTGTGGCAAATTCTATTACAACTCATTGAAAGAGAAATTCAATGAACAGGATTATCCAAATGTTAAACTTTTGGAATTCGTTTCCAGAGTTGATTTAGCTTATGCCGCCGCCGATGTGATGATTGCAAGAGCAGGAGCAAGTACTATTTCTGAATTATGTTTGGTTAAAAAACCGGCAGTTCTGGTTCCTTCTCCAAATGTTGCCGAAGATCATCAAACTAAAAATGCGATGGCCTTGGTGAGCAAACAAGCCGCAATTTTGGTAAAAGACGAAATTGCTAAAAGTGAACTCATACCGGTAACCTTAAGGTTGTTGAATAACGAAGATAAGAAACAGAAATTAGCTGAAAATCTTGGCAAACTTGCATTGCTGAACTCAGCCGATGTTATTGCAAAAGAAATTTTAAAGTTAGTAAAAAGATAGATTGAGATATGGGGCTCAATACTCAATTCGCAATACTCAATACTATAAAATAAATGAAACTGGAAAAAATTAATAAGGTTTATTTAGTTGGAATCGGCGGTATCGGCATGAGCGGTTTGGCGCGTTGGTTTAAACATCGCGGCTGTCAGGTAGCTGGCTATGATCGTACCGAAACCGAATTGACTAAAGAACTGGTTTCTGAAGGAATCGCTGTTACGTACACTGACGAAGTAAGTGCGATCATTACTCCTTTTAACGCTGGTAAAGAGGAAGAAGAGGTGTTGATTATCTATACTCCAGCAATACCTAAAAGCAGTAAAATTCTTAATTTTTTCCAATTTGCTGGTTTTGATTTACAGAAACGTTCTCAGGTGTTGGGAATTATTAGTGAAGGCAGTTTTTGCATCGCCATTGCCGGTACACATGGCAAAACCACAACCTCGACTATTGTAGCTCATTTATTAAAGCATTCGGGCTATGATTGTTCAGCTTTCTTGGGCGGAATAGCTTCTAATTATAATACCAATTTATTATTGGGTGAAAACAATGTTATGGTTGTTGAGGCCGATGAGTTTGACCGATCATTCCTCACGCTTCATCCTGATATCGCCGTGATTACTTCTATGGATGCAGATCACCTGGATATTTACGGTGATAAATCACATTTGGAAGGTTCTTTCAATTTATTTGCCGGTCAGCTAAGTGAAAATGGCGTATTGATTCACAAATATGGATTGCCGTTAAATCGTACCGGAATTAGTTATTCGGTAATTGATAAGGCAAAAGTACACGCAGCAAATCTTCGAATCGAAAATGGTAACTATTATTTCGATTACGAGAATGGTACTTCAATATTGAAAGATATGATGTTAGGTTTACCGGGTCAACACAATGTTGAAAATGCGCTTGCTGCAATCACGATCGGAATTGAATTGGGTATTGAAGAAGGTAAAATTCGCAAGGCTTTGGCTTCATTTCTGGGAGTGAAACGCCGTTTCGAATACATTATCAAACAGAATAATTTGGTTTTTATCGATGATTACGCACATCACCCTGAAGAACTTAATGCTTGTTTGAACTCAGTTCGTCAGTTGTATCCCGGGAAAAAACTAACGGTTGCTTTTCAGCCGCATTTGTTTACTCGCACTCGTGATTTTGCTGACGGATTTGCTGAAAGTTTAAGCAAAGCAGATGAGTTGTTCCTCTTGGATATTTATCCGGCTCGTGAATTACCAATAGAAGGTGTTGATTCAGCAATGATCCTGAATAAAATTAATATCAACAATAAACAATTATGCTCAAAAGCTAATCTGGTTGATTTGATCAGTAAAACCAATATAGAAGTTTTAGTTACCGTGGGAGCAGGAGATATTGATACACTGGTGCAACCATTAAAAAAAATGTTAGAGGAAAAGTAAAATCCTTAAACTGTTAAATGATGAACTTTTTAAAACGAATTAATTGGAAACGAATTTTAATAGTGGCGACATGGGCAACGTGTCTTCTAGGAGTCATTGTGCTATTGAGTTTTGTTTCTGCCAAACAAGAAAAGGTTCGTTGCAAAGGTGTTAAGATAAGCATTGATGGCAAAAGGAATTTTTTGGTAGAAAAGGGTGAAGTGCTTGCCATAATGAATCGGATTCTTCCAAAATTTGTTTCAAAGCCCATTAATGATATTCCGGTTGAACAGATAGAAACGGCATTGGAACGAAATCCTTATATACAACGAGCAGATATTTTTATCGACCTGGACGGAATAGTGAATGTGAAGGTAGTACAGCGTGAACCAATTTTGCGCATTATAAATGCAGCAAATCAGAGTTTTTATGTAGATAAAAATGGATTTAAAATGCCACTTTCGCCTAATTTTTCACCGCGTGTGTTAGTCGCAAATGGTAATATCACTGAAATGCCTTCTTTAAATGATACATTGAAAACAAATGTAGCTAAAGAACTTTTCGTTCTGACTCAATTTGTTGAAGATAATAAAGATGAATTCTGGAAATCGCAAATAGCTGAGATGTATGTAAATGACGCTCATGAAATAGTGTTGATTCCCAGGGTAGGTGATAGTAAAATAGTATTAGGGAATGTAGATGATTTAGAATCAAGATTAAATAATCTGCTTACCTTTTATAAAAAAGCACTCCCAAGGATGGGATGGGATACTTATAAAATAATCAATATCAAATACGCCAATCAAATTATTGGTGTACGTGATACAACAATACAACAAACAAATACAGTAATAACATCATCCATTCAATAAAAACAGTCGGCAATAGAATTAATTAGTTATGGAAAACTCAGAAATAGTTGTTGGATTAGACATTGGTACTACTAAAATCTGCGCCATTGTAGGTCGTAAAACCGAACACGGGAAAATTGAGGTTTTAGGCGTTGGTAAAGCCGATTCACCCGGTGTGAGTCGTGGTACTGTGACAAATATTGAAAAAACGGTTCGCGGTATTCGTGAAGCTATCGAAATGGCTGAATTAAAATCGAATGCCGAGATCAATGTGGTGAATGTTGGTATTGCTGGTCAGCATATTAAAAGTCATCAGCACCAAGGGATGCTCACTCGTAATAATAATAATGACGAGATAAGCCATGCTGATGTTGATCGATTAATTGCTGATATGCATAAGTTGGCAATGAATCCGGGAGAAGAAATTATCCACGTTCTTCCTCAAGAATATGTGGTTGATAATGAGCCTGGAATCTTTGATCCTGTGGGTATGTCGGGTGTGCGTATGGGGGCAAACTTTCATATCATTACCGGACAGGTAACTTCTGTTCAGAATATTATTAAATGCGTAACCAAAGCGAGTTTAGGTTATGATGATATAATTCTGGAGCCGCTTGCTTCAGCCGAAGCGGTGTTGGATCCGGATGAAAAAGATGCTGGTGTTGTACTAGTTGATATAGGCGGTGGAACTACTGATGTGGCTATTTTTCATAAAGGAATTATTCGCCATACTGCTGTGATTCCATTCGGTGGAAATATCATTACTGACGATATAGTGGAAGGATTGCAAATTCTTCGTGCTCAAGCTGAACTATTGAAAGTTCGGTTCGGTTCAACCTTGGCAGATGAAAATGCTGATAACGAGATCATCTCTATACCTGGTTTAAAAGGACGTGCACCTAAAGAAGTTTCGGTGAAAAACCTCGCGTACATCATTCAGGCACGTATGGAAGAAATCATGGAACATGTGTATTATGAAATTAAATGCTCTGGTTATGAAAAGAAATTGACTACAGGTGTTGTTCTTACCGGTGGTGGCGCTCAATTGAAACATTTACCTCAACTTGTTGAGTTTGTAACAGGGATGGATGCTCGCATTGGTTATCCAACTGAACATATCGCGAAGTCGCAATCGGCTGATATTAAAAGTCCAATGTTTGCTACCGGTATTGGCTTGGTGATAAAAGGTATTCAAGCATTAGAAGAGAGAAAAGTGAGGGGTGAAGAAGTTTCTGTAGAAAGACACCAACAGTCATTACCTGAGCGTGAAAAGTGGTTTCATAAATTTTTAAATAAGGCAAAAGACTTCATTAAAGAAGACATTGACGATAAAGATTTTCTTAAATAGATAGAAATTTGAGCAACATTTTGTTGCTAATGCGTTGGAAAATGTCAATAATTATCAACAATGATGGGGTTTATCAACAATGTGCTGTTCTGAAGAAGAAAACGGCGTATTTTTAGCAGCCGAAAAGTATAAAAGTAACAAGCTAAATAAAATTAAAAGCGATCTAAATATATAGCTGATGGAATTTGAAATGTATAAAGAAAAATCATCAATTATCAAAGTAATTGGTGTTGGTGGTGGAGGTGGAAATGCCGTGAATCACATGTATAAACAAGGGATAAAAGGCGTCGACTTCATCATTTGCAATACAGATGCTCAAGCTTTAGAGCTTAGTCCTATTCCTAATAAAGTACAGCTTGGATCCAGCCTAACGGAAGGTCGCGGAGCTGGCTCACTTCCTGAAGTTGGAAAAAACTCTGCCATTGAAAATGTGGAGCAAATAAAAGACATGTTGGGCAGCACTACCAAAATGGTGTTCATTACAGCAGGTATGGGGGGCGGTACAGGTACTGGTGCAAGTCCTATAATTGCTAAAGCTGCAAAGGAAATGGGAATACTTACAGTAGGTATCGTTACTACTCCTTTCGCTTTTGAAGGTAAACGCCGTAAATTACAGGCTGATGAAGGATTGAATGAGTTAAAGCGCCATGTAGATACCTTATTGGTGATTTCAAATGATAAACTACGTCAAATATTCGGTAACCTTACTTTGACAAATGCATTTGGTGAGGCCGATGATATTTTAACAACTGCCGCAAAAGGTATTGCTGAAATTATTACCGTTCCTGGATACATCAACGTGGATTTTGAAGATGTTAAAACGGTGATGAAGGATAGCGGTGTAGCCATTATGGGTTCATGTGCTGCCGAAGGAGAAAATCGGGCGCGGAGAGCTGTTGTAGGAGCGCTTGCTTCTCCATTGTTGAATGATAATGAAATTGAAGGTGCACGGTTTATTCTGTTAAACATTACTTCTGGGAAAAAAGAAGTATTGATGGATGAAGTTTCTGAAATTACCGATTATATTCAGGATGAAGCTGGGCTTACTGCCGATATTATTTGGGGTAATTGTACTGACGAATCTCTTGGTGACGGCATTGCTGTTACTTTAATTGCTACAGGTTTTCAAACACGTTCAGAACGTGAATCAATTAAACCAACAGTAGAGGTAAAACCGGAAAATACTCATCCGGAAAAAAAGGTAACCGTACTTTCTGTTCAAGAAGAATTGCCAGTTGAAAATGTTCAAAATAAACCATCCGTTGAACCTACATTAAAAATTGTGGGACCAACTGTTGAACCTGCAAAAACAGCGTCTGTTGCTCCTGTGAATCAGGTAAGTATTTTTGATTTATTTGGCGTTGAAACGCGTGAAAATAAGTTAGTTGAGCCAACTAATAGGGTGACGCGAATAGAAAAAACCTTTGTAGAGCCAACTGAGAAAGAAGTAATTGTTTCTAACTTAATCGGTGGTTCTGACGAGATTGATGAAGATGAAGAAATGAAACAACAGCTTCAGCGTTCTCGTGAGCGGATCATGAAATTAAAAGATTTAAGTATTCGTATCAATAGCACGAATGGCCTTCAGGAGTTGGAAAATGTTCCTGCCTATGTTCGTAAGAATATGAAACTGAAAGAAACACCACATTCATCTGAATCTCATATCTCTCGTTTCACCCTTTCAAATGATGAAAATGGTGCCGAATTAAGAGCTAATAACTCATTTCTTCATGATAATGTAGATTAGATATTTATTATTTATTAAACAGAAAAGGATTCTCTAATACATATGAAGAATCCTTTTTTGTTTATTGGAAACACCCTATTAATTAGGTAAATGTTTAGGGAGGCGGCGGTACTGGAGCAGCGCTTTAATCCTATTAATTAGGTAAATGTTTAGGTCGTTAAAACTTAATCTTTGATAAATCGCGAATTAACCTTTATTTTGCTAGTCCTAATAGAATATAAATCATAAAAGATACAAACTGTGGATATTTTTGAAAAGATCAAGGAGAAACGTGGCCCGATAGGGCAGCACTCAAAGTGGGCGCATGGATACTTTGCTTTCCCAAAATTGGAAGGAGAGATCGGTCCGTACATGAAATTTCGTGGCAAAGAACATTTGGTGTGGAGTTTAAATAATTACCTGGGCTTGGCTAATCATCCTGAAGTTCGTAAAGCGGATGCTCAAGGTGCAGCTGATTTCGGTTTGGCATTACCTATGGGTGCACGTATGATGTCGGGTAACTCAAGTAATCATGAAGCATTAGAAAAAGAATTGTCAGAGTTCGTTGGCAAAGAAGATACCTTTTTACTTAACTATGGGTATCAGGGTATGGTGTCAATTATCGATACGCTTGTTGATCGTCATGATGTAATCGTTTATGATGCTGAATCTCATGCATGTATTATCGATGGTGTTCGTTTGCATCAAGGTAAACGTTATGTGTATACTCATAACGATATGGAAAGTCTTGAGAAACAATTGCAGCGTGCTGAAAAACTTATTGAAGGTACTCCAGGTGCAATCTTAGTAATTACTGAAGGTGTTTTTGGTATGTCCGGTGTGCAAGGTGATCTTAAAGGTGTCGTTGAACTGAAGAAAAAATACAATTTCCGTTTATTGGTTGATGATGCACATGGTTTAGGTACTATGGGGAAAACCGGAGCCGGTACTCACGAAGAACAAGACGTAATTGATGGCGTTGACGTATACTTTGGAACGTTTGCCAAATCTTTGGCAGGTATTGGAGCATTTGTTTCTTCAACTGAGCAAATTGTTGAGTTCTTACGTTACAATATGCGTTCACAAACTTTTGCTAAGGCATTGCCAATGCCAATGGTAATAGGTTTACGTAAGCGTTTGGAATTGCTTAAGTCTCAGCCGGAACTTAAGGAGAACCTTTGGAAAGTAGTTAATGCTTTACAAGGTGGACTTAAAGAGTTAGGCTTTAATATTGGTAAAACAAATTCTCCTGTAACTCCTGTATTTATGGACGGATCACTTACAGAAGCAACCAATATGATCATGGATTTACGTGAAAATTATTCGATTTTCTGTTCTATTGTAACCTATCCTGTGATTCCTAAAGGAGTTTTGATGTTACGCTTGATTCCAACTGCAGCACATAGTATGGCTGATGTAGAAAGAACATTAAAAGCATTCAGTGAAGTGAAAGAAAAATTAGCACTTGGTGAATATGCCTCAGCTGAAGAGTTTGCTGCGCCTCGTTAAATTCTATTAAATACAAGAAAAAAAGGCCCGGGTTAATAATCTGGGCCTTTTTGCTTGTATACTTTAATGCTGCATCTTGTATACAATACTTGACAATTTATTAATGGAATGTTGAAAGGGTTAGTATTTGAAGTGAGCTATACTAGTTTTAAGCTTTTGGCTTAAGATTTGTAAATGTGTTGATATATAACAAAATACGATCGGGTGGCCGAACGGTTAGGCAAAATTCAGCAAAACTTTATATAGTGGTTCAATCCACTCTCGACCTCCTTCTAAAATTGAAAAACATGATCGGGTGGCCGAACGGTTAGGCAAAAGTCCGCAAGACTTTATATAGTGGTTCAAATCCACTCTCGATCTCTTCATCATCTACCTAAATTAAACATAAAGTGTCTGCTTAACAGTAGGCACTTTTTTATTTTCTTCAGAGTTGTTTATATAGTAATAGTATACATTTGAAAGTTATTTAAGGTTGATGTAAATTCGGTAGAATACCAATAATACTTCATTCGGGTTTGCTTTTACTTTCCTTGTCTTTTACTTTAAATTTAGTTCAGAATAGGAATATAGAATAAGCCCAGTTATATTAGTAGACTAAAGAAGTATGTCAACACGAAGAGAGTTTATCAAAGTTTCTGGAATGGCATTAGCCGGATTAAGTTTGGGTGTTAATAAAGTGTATGCATTTACTGACGATTTTATTAGTAAGCGCCCATTAATTGCTAATCGTCATTTTGTAAGTAATGCGGTTGAATCGTTGGTTAAGAGCATGCGTTCAAAACTTAATGATCGGAAATTAGCGTGGCTTTTCGAAAACTGTTTCCCCAACACACTTGATACTACTGTTCAGTTTAAAAGTATAGATGGTAAACCTGATACATTTGTTATTACAGGAGATATTGAAGCGATGTGGTTACGTGATTCCTCTGCTCAGGTTTGGCCATATTTACCTTTGGCCAAGAAGGATAAAAAGCTGCAGGAGTTATTAGCAGGTGTTATTAACCGACAAATAAAATGCTTGTTGATTGATCCGTACGCAAATGCCTTTAATGATGGCCCGAAAGGAAGTGAATGGGAGAAGGATCTAACCGATATGAAGCCTGAGCTTCATGAACGTAAATATGAACTTGATTCGCTTTGTTATCCTATTCGTTTAGCCTATGGATATTGGAAAACTACAGGTGACACAACACCGTTTGATGCTCAATGGAAAAAGGCGATGGAGTTGGTATATGCTACAATGATCACTCAACAACGAAAGCATAGCAAAGGACCCTATAAGTTTCAACGTGTAACCGGATGGCAAAGTGATACCGTTGCAGGAGCTGGTTATGGAGCTCCAATTAAACCTGTTGGGTTAATCGTTTCAATTTTCCGACCATCTGATGATGCGACTATTTTTCCATTCCTTATTCCTTCCAACTTGTTTGCTGTAGTTTCATTGAAACAATTGGCTGAAATGTCTGAAGTTATTTATAAAGATGATGCTTTCGCATTAAAGTGTAAAAACTTAGCCAATGAAGTGGAAACGGCAATTAATGAGTACGGTATAGTTAATCATCCTAAATATGGAAAAGTGTATGCTTTTGAAGTAGATGGTTTTGGTAATTTTGTTTGTATGGATGATGCCAATGTCCCTAGCTTACTGGCTTTGCCTTATTTAGGATGTTGTAAAGTCGATGATCCAATTTACCTGAATACCCGGAAGCTAATTTGGAGCGAGGATAATCCTTTCTTCTTTAAAGGTAAAATTGCCGAAGGTATAGGTGGACCTCATGTTGGTCCTGATTATATTTGGCCCATGAGTATAATTATGCGTGCGCTGACAAGTACAAGCGATGAGGAAATAAGATGGTGCGTGAAAACATTACGAGATACCGATGGTGGAACAGGATTTATGCATGAGTCCTTTAATAAGGATAACGCTAATAAATTTACTCGTAAATGGTTTGCATGGGCAAACACCCTATTTGGTGAATTGATCATCAAATTAATGAATGAAAACCCTGATTTGTTGAAAGTTAATTAAAAAATAATGTTCTGTTCAAATAAAAGCATATTTATCCTATTAGTTGGTTTAGTTTCAGTTTCAGTTACCAGATGTAATAGTCAAAAAATAACAAATAAAAAAAGTAATCTAACTCTATTTGTTGATCCTTTTATTGGCACAGCTGCACACGGGCATACAAGTCCTTATGCAACTGTTCCTTTTGGCATGGTGCAATTGGGGCCTGATACGGGTAATGATGGTTGGGATTGGTGCTCCGGTTATAATTATAGTGATAGTTCTATTGTAGGCTTTAGTCATACACATTTAAGTGGTACTGGAATTGGCGATATGGGTGATGTAATGTTCATGCCGGGGGTAGGAAGAGTACAAATAACTGAAGGTTCGAAAGCAAATCCTGAAAGCGGCTATCGGGCCAGATTTTCACATAAAGATGAGGTCGCAAAACCTGGTTATTATTCGGTTTTGTTAAAGGATGATAATATTAAAGTTGAACTTACTGCCACTGAGCGTGCAGGATTTCAAAAGTATACATTTCCTAAAACCGATAGTGCCCATGTTATTATTGATCTGTTTCATGGAATTGGTTGGGATAGCCCTACAGATACTTATCTTAAAATTGAAAATGATAGCTTAATAACGGGATATAGGCGTTCAAAAGGCTGGGCTGAAAATCAAGTAGTGTTTTTTGCTGCAAAATTTTCAAAACCAATTATAAAAACAATGCTTTTTGCAGGTGATGTTTTGAGCTCAAATGCAAAAGAGGTTAAAGGTCAAAAAGCAAAAGGGGTGTTATTTTTTAATACTGCTGATCACCATGAGTTATTAGTTAAGGTTGGTATTTCTTCGGTTGATGTGGATGGAGCTTTAAAAAATCTGACAACTGAAATTAAAGGTTGGAATTTTGAAGCCGTTAGAAAATCTGCTAATGATAAATGGGAAAAACAGCTTCAAAAGATTTCAGTTCAAACGCCAACAGATAGTCTAAAAACTATTTTTTATACAGCGTGTTTCCACAGTATGTTAGCACCAACCATTTTTAGCGATGTTGATGGTCGTTATCGCGGTGCCGATAGGAAGACTCATACTGATAAATCTTTTGTTAACCATTCTACCTTTTCACTTTGGGATACTTACCGAGCTAATCATCCGCTGTTTACCATTACACAACCTGAAAGAACGGAAGACTTTGTTCGTTCTTTTTTAGCATTTTATAAAGAAAGTGGATTGTTGCCTGTTTGGCCACTTGCTAATAATGAAACCAATTGCATGATTGGTTATCATGCTGTACCAATTTTGGCAGATGCTTATTTCAAAGGCCTTGCAAAAGATGTGAATTGGAATGATGTTTTTGAAGCGATGAAGAAAAGTGCTTTGCAAAATAAGAATGGTTTAAAACAATTGCGTGAACTTAACTATATTCCTGCTGATCAGGAAGTGTTTTCAATTTCTAAAATGTTGGAATATGCAATTGATGACTGGTGTATTGCTCAGATGGCTAAGAAATTGGGGAAAGAGGATGATTATAAAACCTTTAGCTTACGGGAGCAGAGTTACAAAAATGTATTTGACAAACAAACAGGTTTTTTTAGAGCAAAACTGGCGAATGGCCAATGGAAAGGATCAGGAAAAGGCCCATTTGACCCTAAATATTCTGACCATGAGCACGGCGATTATATTGAAGGTAATGCTTGGCAGTATTTATGGCTGGTTCCTCAAAGTGCAGATACTTTAGTGAATTTATTGGGTGGAAAAGAAGCTTTTGATCAGAAATTAACTAAGTTTTTTAATGAAGACTCAAAAGTAACCGGAGAGCATGCATCAAATGATATTTCAGGTATGATAGGTCAATATGCCCATGGAAATGAACCCGGTCATCATACTAGTTATCTCTATGATTTTGTAGATAAACCTTGGAAAACACAGGAGTTAACCAATCGAATTATGCGTGAAATGTATAATGCATCCCCTGCTGGAATTTGTGGAAATGAAGACTGCGGACAAATGTCGGGTTGGTATGTATTAAGTTCGATGGGGATTTATCCGGTAAATCCTGCTGATGGTAAGTTTTATTTCGGAAGTCCATTGTTTGATCAAGTGACTCTTAATCTGGAAAATGGAAAGACGTTTACAATTAAAGCTCGTAATGTAAGCGGTAAAAATATTTACATTAAATCAATTAAATTAAATGGAAAGGTTTTGCCTCGACTTTATATCAATTATGCTGAGATAATGAATGGTGGAACTTTAGAGTTTGAGATGACTGATAAAATTTAATTAAAAGAGTTGCGCTTATATTGAGCTAACTGAAAGCATCCAAGATAGAAGAGCGCAATTATTTTTATAAAATCTAAAATAATATAGATAATATGTAACTGCGAAGGTTCTGGTTTTCCTCCATTAATGATAATTTGAACACGTTGATGCAATTGAGGTAATAACCAGAACGTTTGTAGTGAAAGAATAAGTAGGACAGTTCCGAATGAAATGGTAATTGGGCTTTTCAAGCGATTACCTAGCATCAATCCAAGACTACATAGCGCGAAAATGAGTTCAGTTTTGTTCAATGCTTTAAAAACCTGACGACCTATTTCTACGCCAACCTGAAGGCTAAGATGTGGAGCTGTGAATTTCACAGGCGCTTCCATAAAGCTAATTGAGCAGATAAATCCGATCCAAACAAAGGTTATAATGATTGGAGCAATAATTTTAGCTTTCTGCATGCTTTAAACGATTGGGGGGAATCCACTTGAACGAATACTTTCAATTTTGAAATTAAACATTTCAGCCATTCGCTCAGCACGCCAAATCGCTTCATCTGCTTTTTCACCTTCAAAGAGTTCTGTTACTACTTTTTTGAATAGAAGTGTCCACTCATCAAAATGTTCTTTAGTAATGGGTAAAGAGGCATGTTTGGGAAACGGGCTTCCAGAATAACCGATTTCTGAAAAGAGTACTGTATTCCAAAATGAATACATGGTATTCATGTGTGAAGGCCATCGGTCTTGAATTTTCTCGTTGAAAATGGGCCCCAGAAGCTTATTGTTCTGGATTCGACCGTAAAAAGTGTCAACAAGAAGTTTTATATCGTCAATATTTTGAAGAGATTTTCGGTTCATTTTTAATAAAATATGGTGTGCAAAGTTAAGTGCTCAATCAGGAATATACTTAACCTGAGGTATAAATGACCTTTTTTTGACACTTTACCCATAGTTTTATTAGTATACTAATTATTTAATTTATTTTAAATCAGTTAGTTAAAATGTACTGATAAATAAGTGTATAGTGTATCTTTTACACTAAAAAATTAGATAGAATATGTTTTTAAAATGAGAAGTTGATGTTAAAATGTGGATAAAATAGTGTTTTAACCCTGTTTTTTGTGATTTAAAAGTTTGCTTTTAGATGAAAAAGAATTTACATTAGCTATGTAATTAACCTAATCGTTTATTAAATAATATTAGAAGGAGTATTTCAAAATGAAAAAATTTAATGAATTCAAAGCTATGTTAGCAGACTTACAAGAAGATGCTGACAAGTTTTACAACAAAGGAAACAATGCAGCGGGTACTCGTGTACGTAAAGGCATGCAAGATTTAAAAACTCTTGCTCAAGAAATTCGTCTTGAAATTCAAGAGGCTAAAAATAATGCTGTTCAAAAGTAATCAGTAGAACATTAAACAAAGCGGCCATTTTCTTTATGAAAATGGCCGCTTTGTTTTAATAAGCTTTCACCGTTTCGGCAATTTGCTGGTAAAGATTATTGCTTACATTGGCAAGTGGTAACCGAACTGTATCACCACAAATACCCAGTTCTTTTAAAAAGGCTTTAACTCCTCCCGGGCTACCTTCTGTAAATAACATATTTACAATGTCGATCAATTTATAATGTAGCGGACGTGCTGTTGCAAAATCACCTTTTAAACACAAACGAACCATTGCTGAAAAATCTTTAGGGAATGCGTTACCAATTACAGATATTACTCCGTTAGCTCCAGCTGCAATCATTGGTAATGTAATGCCATCATCACCTGATATGAAAAGAAAGTCATTGGGCTTGTGTTTAATGATCTGCATAAACTGATCAAAATTGCCGGAAGCTTCTTTTATACCAATAATGTTTTTGTGTTCTGCTAAACGAAGAGTTGTTTCAGCAGTTAGGTTGGAACCAGTGCGTCCAGGAACATTATAAAGAATAACTGGAAGTGGTGAATTGTCGGCAAGCGCGGTATAATGCTGATAAATTCCTTCCTGATTAGGTTTATTATAATATGGACTTACTGAAAGAATGGCAGAAAAACCGTCTGGATTAAAGTTTTTCAGTGTTTCAATTGTTTCGTAAGTATTATTGCCTCCAATTCCTGCCACTACAGGAGTGCGGCCGGCATTGGTTTCAAGTATAAAATCAAATACTTTTTTCTTTTCTTCTTTATTAAGAGTTGCTGTCTCTCCAGTGGTTCCCAGCGGAACAAGGTATTCAACACCGCCGTCAATTACGTGTTCAACTACTTTTTTTAAACCATTAAAATCAATGCTGTTATCAGCATTAAAAGGGGTTACTAATGCAACTCCCGTTCCTTTTAAATTTTCAATCATGTTCTAATACTGAAAGATAATGTTTCAGTTCGGTTACAAAATTATAAATACTTGAGTCTTTTTTGCTATCAATCATAAAATCGTAAACAAAACTTCGTTCCGAATCATACCTTCCTATTTTAAATTTAGCGTCTAGTTTGGCAGCGATTAAGCTAAGTTGTAGTTCGTTTTTAGCAGAAAGGTTAATAAGGATATCGTATTCTTGTTTATATGCCTTTAATACCTCTTCTTTAATAGTTAAGTTAAAGTTCAAATGCTCAATAGTGATATAGTTTAAATTATGGGCTTCGGCTTTAAACTCCGCTAAATTGTTTTGATCAACAAACCCGATTGTTTTTACATTCTTATTTTGTGCAGTGAGTTCATTTACCAAATTTTTGATTTGTTTGATTTCATGAACCTGCTCGGTACTAAAAAGAAGAATAATGTTTTTCGCCTCATTAAATGGAACAATTTGAGTATTGATTCTATGCTTTACTGTAAGCTTTTGTAAATTTCTTCGCCCAAAGCTGATGCGAGTGTTATAGATTAAATTCATTTTAACATTTCAAGTAATTCATTGTCGGTAATAATAGGAATACTCAGGTCCGTAGCTTTTTTGAGTTTAGCCGGACCCATATTATCTCCTGCAACAAGAAAATTTAGTTTAGCAGAAATACTGCTTACTATTTTTCCACCATTAGCCTCTATTAAGTCTTTTAGTTCTGCTCGCCCGAATTGAGCAAATACACCAGAAATAAGAAATGTTTTGCCCTCCAGTTTATCACTTTCAAAAACAATTTCTTTTTCTTCTATTTCAAATTGTAAGCCTGCAGCTTTTAATTGTTCAATTTGATAAATATGAGCGGGTTCTGCAAAATAGTCAATAACACTCTCGGCAATTCTGGTTCCAATTTCATTTACAGCAACTAATTCTTCTGTATTTGCGGCAATAAGACGGTCAATGTTTTTAAAATGTTGAACTAACTTTTTGGCAACCGTTTCACCAACATATCGTATCCCTAATCCAAATAACACTTTTTCAAAAGGATTATTTTTTGATGCTTCAATTCCTGCAATTAGGTTGTTTACAGATCGTTGGCCCATTCGGTCAAGCAGCAGTAGTTCAGTTTTTTTATCGCTTAAAGAATAAATATCGGCTATGGTACGAAGCAAGCCTGAATTAAATAATTGAACAATGGTTTCATCACCAAGGCTGTCAATATTCATAGCCTTGCGACTTGTGAAATGCTGCATTTTACCCACAATTTGGGGAGGACAACTAATATCATTCGGGCAATACCAGGCTACTTCTCCTGCTTTACGGATTAATTCCGTTCCGCATTCAGGGCAATTTTGAATGTAAACGGTTTTATGTAAACCAGCCGGGCGCTTATCTAAATTTACACTTATGATTTTCGGTATGATTTCCCCGCCTTTTTCTACCAATACGGTGTCGCCTTCGCGCACATCCAAACGTTCTATTTCATTAGCATTATGTAGTGTAGCACGCTTTACAGTAGTTCCGGCAAGTTGAACAGGCTGAAGATTGGCAACAGGGGTTACCGCCCCGGTTCTTCCAACCTGATAGGTAATCGAAAGTAATCGGGTTTCAACTTCCTGAGCTTTGTATTTATATGATATTGCCCAGCGTGGCGATTTAGCCGTAAAACCTAATTCCTGTTGCTGGGCGTAGTTATTTACTTTAATTACAATTCCGTCGATATCGAACGAAAGCTTGAAGCGTTCATTGTCGAAATCATGAATGAAATCTAAAACCTCGTTGATATTGGAGCAGAGCCTTATGTGTTCAGAAACTTTAAAACCCCAGCTTTTGACAGCTTGTAAACTTTCCCAGTGAGTTTTAAATGGTAGATTATTTCCGTAAAGAAAATAAAGAAAGCAATCCAACGGACGTTTGGCAACTTCGCCTGAATCTTGCATTTTTACGGTTCCCGATGCAAAATTTCGTGGATTGGCAAATGGTTGCTCTCCGTTTTCTTCGCGTTCGGCATTGAGCTTTTCAAAAGCAGCGCGATGCATGAAAACTTCTCCACGAATTTCAAATTCTTCAGGGTAGCCCATTCCTTTAAGCTTATGCGGAATGGTTTTAATGGTTTTAATATTGGTCGTTACATCATCTCCTTTTGTTCCGTCACCTCTGGTTACAGCTTGCGATAGTTTACCGTTGTTGTAAGTTAAACTCATGGAAAGCCCATCAAATTTAAGCTCACATACATATTCAAAATCATCACCTATAGCTTTGCGCACCCTGGTGTCAAAATCAATAAGATCTTGTTCTGAATAAGTATTTCCGAGTGAAAGCATTGGATATTTATGCTTCACGGTTTTGAACGACTTGGTGATTTCGCCTCCTACTTTTAACGTAGGTGAATTGGGGTCTTGATACTCAGGGAATTCTTTTTCAAGTTCAGAAAGCTGTTTTAGCATTTGATCGAACTCCAAATCAGAAATACTAGGCATGGCCAGCACATAATAATTGTAGTTGTGCTGTTGAAGTTCGGAGGTTAAACTTTCTATAAGTTTTTTTGCTTCTTGTGGCGACATAGAGGGCTAAATTAGTGAAATACCCACTAAAGTTGTGATTGGATATTTTTGAAAATGCTCATAAAGTCAGGTTTAAGAGTATTTTTATATTGATTTAGAGTTTTTTGCAGGTGTATGGTGGCTTCTTCTGAAAAATCACTTTTCCATATTCGATAGCAAATTCGGTTTAGGGCATACACCAGTTTATCGAGATCAGTGTAGCTATACAAATATTTATGTTCATTAAATTTATCGAAGAAGTTAAAAAAGGTTTGAGGCTGTTCAATTGAATTGATAGCAAGAAATTGAACAATATTATCCCGGTCAGCCGATTCAAGATTGCGGTAAAAATCAGCTACTTCTACTTTTTCCGTATCAATTAATAAATTATCGAGCAACAGCTCCAATGCAATATGTGCAAGAATGAAAGGTCTAACCGGTGAATCTTCCATTAATGGAGTTATCAACTTCTTGAGTTCCGCTGTCTTTTCTTCAAAAAAAGGGGAGGAGTGAAACAGCTTGTCGACCAATAAATGTCGTTGCCAACCTAAATAAACAGATTTTAATTTTTTATTTTTTAGTAACTGATCTTCAACGAGATGTGGGTGAATGTTCCAGGTTTTGTCAAAATTTTTTGCAAGATCAGGAAGGACGAGTCCTAAAACAAAGTTTGGATCGGCCGATTGTTGGTCAAAGTAAAAGTGAGAGAGAAAATTCATTAAATAGGATAACGTAGATTAATTTAAAAGATTACACAAAAGATAATTATTTCTGTTGAAAGCATACGGATCAGCTACAACGAACTTAACTCAAAACCCTTAATTTTTCTATCTTTGAAATTCACATTTGAATACAATACTAGGCAAGTTAACAGTTTACTATAAAAAAGAATGAATTTCGTAGAAGAATTACGCTGGCGTGGCATGTTGCATGATATTATGCCCGGTACTGAAGAGAAACTCAATGAAGGTGTGATTGCAGGTTATATTGGTTTTGACCCCACTGCCGATTCATTGCATGTTGGTCATTTAACCCAAATCATGACACTCATCCATTTTCAAGCAGCTGGCCATAAACCGTATGCTTTGGTTGGTGGTGCTACCGGAATGGTTGGTGATCCTTCTGGCAAATCAGAAGAACGTAATTTACTTTCATCGGATATATTAACGCATAACCAGGAATGTATCAAAAGGCAGTTGGAGAAGTTTCTTGATTTCGACTGTGGTGCGAACAGTGCTGAAATGGTTAACAACTATGATTGGTTCAAACAGTTCAGTTTCCTTGATTTTATTCGTGATGTAGGTAAACACCTTACAGTTAACTATATGATGGCTAAGGATTCAGTGAGAAGACGGCTAGAAGGAGACACCGGTATGTCGTTTACTGAATTCAGTTATCAATTGGTGCAAGGTTATGACTTTTACTATTTATGGAAACATAAAGGATGCTTTTTGCAAATGGGAGGTTCTGATCAATGGGGCAATATTGTTACCGGTACTGAACTGATTCGCAGGAAAGATGGCGGAACTGCATTTGCATTAACCACACAATTAATAAAAAAAGCCGACGGTACTAAATTTGGAAAAACTGAAAGCGGTGCAGTTTGGTTAGATCCGGCTCGCACTTCTCCTTATAAGTTTTACCAGTTTTGGTTAAACACCAGCGATGCGGATGCCAAAACCTGGATCAGAATTTTTACATTAAAAACAAAAGAAGAGATAGAGGCCTTGGAAGTTGAACATGATCAGGCTCCTCATTTACGTGTTCTTCAAAAAGCATTGGCTAAAGACATTACCATTCGCGTACACTCTGAAGCTGAATACGAAACAGCAGTTAAAAGCTCTGAGTTTTTATTTGGAAATGGATCGGTTGAATTTTTAAATGGAATGGCCGAAAATGATTTGTTAGAAATTTTTGACGGAGTAGAACATTTTCAGGTTGCAAAAGCTGAAGTAGGAAACGGAATTAATGTAGTTGATTTGTTAGGCGAACGTACACGGGTCTTTCCTTCAAAAAGCGAAGCCAAGAAGATGATCCAAGGTGGTGGGGTAAGTATAAATAAAGCTAAAGTCGGAGCAATAGAAGATACTATAAATGCTGATTATTTGATCAATGATAAATTTATAGTGGCACAAAAAGGAAAGAAAAATTACTACCTGATTATTGCTGAATAATTCAAATAGTTCCAAAATATATAACGCCGAATGAGTATCTCATTCGGCGTTTTTTTTTACTTTTTTTAGATCTGATTGGGCTTGTGATCTGGATAAAGTTTTTGATTTTCAGTAAATTAGTATGTTTTTAAATCTATGCTATGAGAAACTTTTATGTTGATATACATTGTCATCCCACTCTAAAACCATACGGTCGTAGCTTCGGTCTTGCTAATGGAGGAAACAGCATTAATCATAATCATAAAAACAGTATTTGGTACTACGATCCGCCGAATTTATTTAGCAAATTTTTGAATATTCTCATCGGTCTTACTCCCTTTTCACAAACCAATTTCTCCTCATTAGTCCATGGTAAAGTAGGATTGATTTTCGTTTCCTTATATCCAATGGAGAAATATCTTTTTAAAAATAGGTTGAAAAAAGTAATAGCCGATTTAATTAGTAAACTTCTGACTGGTGTTAGTCAAGAGCGGGTAAACTTCGTTCAAAATGTTACAGATTACTACGACGACTTAAAAGGCGAGTATGAGTTTTTGCGCCAATTGGATGGCCAGATCGTGTGTATAGCCGGACGAAAATACCGATATATTATTGCAGGTTCTTCATCGGAAGTGGAAAGTCTCTTGAACCAGGAAGATTCAGATATTTTTACGATTGTAGTTTTAATTACGTTTGAAGGCGGCCATTCTTTTGGATGTGGAATTGACCCTCAGGTAAATAAATGCGATGAAGTTAAAGTTTTGCAACGCGTACAAGACGTAAAAAATTGGCCTCATCGCCCTCTGTATATCACCTTTGCCCACCATTTTTATAATGAACTCTGCGGCCATGCCAGGAGTTTTAATGGAATAGCCGGGAAAATTTGCGATCAGAGTTATATGCTGGGTGCAGGTATTTCAGAATTGGGGCATAAAGTATTGCGAGAGTTGCTTGATAATAGAAAAGGTAAACGTATTGTCGTGGATGTAAAGCATATGAGTCCACAATCTAGAAGGGAATATTTCCATTTGCTAGAAACCGAATATGAAACTGAAAATATTCCGATTGTGGTAAGTCATGGTGCGGTTTGCGGAAATGAACGAAATAAACACTTATTTTATAATGACGAAATCAATTTTTATGATGATGAGTTAGTTGCAATAGCCAAAAGTCGTGGGTTGTTTGGAGTTCAATTTGATGGGAGACGAATTGCAAGCAAATCAGAAATAGATGCTAACAGCAGGAGAATTTCAAGGAAAGAAAATCTTTATAATTGTGCCCGCTTAGTGTGGAGGCAAATTGAACACATTGCTGAAGTATTGGATGGTCATGGATTATTCGCATGGGATGTGCAGTGTATAGGTTCTGACTATGATGGGGTAGTTGATCCAATTAAAGGTTATTGGACTGCAGAGGAGTTTCGATACATGGAGGCTCATTTGTTAATGCACGTTTATAATTATGCAGCAGATGGAATGCGAAGTCTTAAAAATGAATTCAATAAAACGCGTCCTGAAGAAATTGTAAATCGTTTTATGTCGTTAAATGCCCAAGAGTTTATTATGAGGAATTATTGAACCAATAAGTTACATCCTCTGATATCACTGTTATCGAATCGACCTAAAATTTCAAAAGATCTGTTTTCAAAGACTCTTCCCAAATCTTGAGTGGCAAGAAATGAGCATGAATTAATATTTGCCAAATCGATGATATTTATTCCGCCAGATTGTTGAGTTAGAATTAGGCTTAACGGGTCATTCGTATCGCGAGTAATAATTTTCATCCAAGGAGGGCATTCAAAAACACCCTCTCCTTTTGAATAAGCTTGAGAAAGAAGTTCGGTCATTCCATACTCTGAATGGATAGCATCAACACCCAGTCCTGATTTTAACTGCTGATGAAGCTCTTCACGCACCATTTCTTTTCGTTTACCTTTCATTCCGCCAGTTTCCATTACAGTGGTGTGTTTCAACTGCATATTGAATTCTTCTATGAAATCAAGAAGGGCATAGGTTACTCCAATTAAAATGGTTTTTTGCTGTTTGCTTTCCAGTTCTTCAAGGGTTTGTTTTAGCTGTTCATGTTCATACAGAAAAAAGCCACTTTTAGGATGATTTGAAAGTTTAATCAATTCTTCAACCATCAAAATAAGTGAAGAACCTTCGCGTTCCAAATACGATGGGAGTAAGGCTAGAAAGCAAAATTCTTTAGGATCTCCATAAAAAAACTCAAATGCCTTAACGAAACTATCTAAGTAAACCTGTTGATCAGTAACATAATGGCGGCTTTGAACCATGCCGGTTGTACCCGAACTCGTAAAAATGATTTCCGCTTTATCTTCTCCTGAAATAATTTTATGTGATTTGAACAGACTGATCGGCAGAAAAGGTATTTCATAAATCGAAAGTATTGTGTTTGCATCTTTACGCAGATGCTCAAGGTATTCCTTGTAAACCAAGTTGTTTTTAGCCTGATACCTAAAAATAGCTAAAGCCATTTGTTCAAATTCTTGTTCAGTACGTATTGAAAAGATGTGTTCTGCCGAGGGTTTCAATATTGGTTATTAGTTATTGGTGAATAGTTATTGGTAGTATTTAATTTAGTTATCAAAAAGTTGAAATTAAAAAACGGTTCGATTATCTATAAAAACAAAAATAGCTAATTCCTGCAAATGGAATTAGCTATTCTTAGTATTGAATCCTGAGTTTATATTCGCTCCAGCAAAAGTTGTTTCAGGTAAGTTCCGGTGATAGCGGCTATTCCTCCTGCTAAACCGCCAATAAGTGAACCTGCAAAAATCAGCAGCATGGGAGATTTGATCATCATCATTTCGGCTATTTTGCCTGTTAAAATGCCATCGGTTCTAAAGTGTAAAATTAAACTGTAAATAAGCCAACTTATAAAAATGGCCACAAATCCTGCAAAAAACGAATGATTCCCTTTTTCCCCTTTCCAAAGGGTAAGTAAGAAAGGAACCAGCATAATTACCCACCAAGGCAGAAAAAATTGGGCTATAGTTGCGATGATTAATATGAGTATGAATAACATGTTTTAAGAGTTAAGAGTTAAAAAAATAAGCAGTATCTCTATTTTAATTATTGACCAGGGACTATTTTTTTAGTTTCAATTTGGAAATAATACGGCTGTCGGCTTCACCTGCATTTTGTAAGAATACAAGTTCATTTAGTTTGCCTTCTGACCAGGTGTTGATCATGTTGTCATAGTAGTAACTGCCGGGATTACCTGATTGACCACCGGGGTACACACCGTATGCTTTTACTTTTTGCCCTAACTGTACAACCATGCGCCATGAAGGGCCGTTATGCTGGTTCATTGCATCTATGGAACCTTTGCTTCCGCCATTAAACAAATGCTTGCTTCCAAAACCGTTAATTTTTGCTAAGTGCGGAACTGTTGTGTTTTTAATATAACCCCATTCCCATTTTTTTCCTTGAGCACCGTTTTGATGGGTCAAACTATCAATAGTTGATTTAAAAGATTGATTAACTAAATCGGTCAAAGTTTCTTTTTTCGAAGTATTAACATTGTCAATCCATTTTGAATTTTGCTCGTGAAGAATAATCTCTACAGTTCTATCACGAGATGGATAACGCATTAGAGGTTCTTGGCCTCCAAAATCATCGGCCCATATTGCATCACGAAGATTCAAGTACCAAAGGTCAAATATTGTAGCGCCAATTTCAGTGGCATTATAGAATTTATTCCATTGGCTTACCACGTCAAATGCTTTTTTCTGTTCAGTATCTAATTTGTGTTGGTCGACAAGTGAAATGAGGGTTGGCAATATGTTTTCTGCATTCACACTGTAGTTATCATATTGGAGCAAACGCATGCTATCAACTGTGATTTTTGTCATTTCCGACAAACGTCGATTTATACGGGCCGCTCGTTCATAAGGAGCAAACTCCCAGTTTAAATAGTAGGGATAACTCGTATCCGTGCTTGATTGATTAGCTGAACTTACAAAACCACGTTCAGGGTTTTTAATAGTTGGGTTTTGATTAGCGGGAATCCAGCCTTGCCAGTCATTTGCAGGATCCGTTCCATCCATTACAAATTTACCTTGCTCTTTCCATTTAAGCGGAAACTTGCCATTGGGGGTAATAGCAATATCGTTTTGATTGCTGGCAAAAACAAAGTTTTGAGCCGGTGCGCTATAATGTGTTAACGCTTCACGATAATCAGCATAGTTTTTTGCACGATTTAAAGTGTAAAATGTAGCCAACTCATCCGATTCATCATGAGCCACCCAACGCATAGCATGGCCAACTGGAACTTGTTCAGCAAATGAAGCACCTGGTTTTTGCGCATTCTCTACATAGACAACCGGGCCGTGATGGGTATAAATAACCGTGTCTGTAATGGTTTTTCCATCGCGAACCGCAATTGTTTCAATGCGTTTTTTTACGGGGTTCCATCTGTTATTCCACCAATACTCATTTTTTTTATTGTCTTTAAATTTAATCTGGTAGAAGTCGAGAACATCGGCATCCACATTTGTTACACCCCAGCTTACATCTCTATTAAAACCAACAATAACACCGGGAGCTCCAGGTAATGAAACACCATATACATTTAATTGAGGAGTAACCAGTTGAACTTGATACCAAATAGAAGGTAAGGTAAGATCAAGGTGAGGGTCATTTGCTAAAATCGGCATACCGGTAGCCGTTTTTTTTCCGGAAACCGCCCAGTTGTTACTACCTATTCCTTCAATTTTCTCTTGTGCTGTAAGCGTATCGGTCATTTGGGCAATAAAGCTTTGTGGAACTTCGGGAGCTTTAATAGGATTAAAAGCCCATTGGGTGCCTACAGGTATAATTGGATCTTCTCGAAATGGATAATCTCTGAAAAGATCTTTAACCACCTGTGGGCCATATTTTCTTAAAATGTTAGTCATGTAGAAATCCTCTGAACTGCCCGCAAGAGTTGCTGTCATTTGTTTTAGTAGCAGTGCACATTTTAAGTTTGTCCATGGTTCAGGTTTATAATCCAGAATTTTGAATTCAAGAGGATAAGTATTGCGGTTCAAACTTTTGATATAAGCATTAATTCCTTCGGTATAGGCTTCTACTTCAGCTTTGATTTTAGGATCTTTCATCATCCCTTTTAAAGAATGTTCAGCCCCGTACCCCATTCCAATTCTGCGTTTGTAACGATCGAGTTCGATGGCGCGACCGCCAATAACTTCAGAAATACGTCCTGATGCAAAACGAGTTTGAAAATCCATTTGCCATAATCGATCCTTGGCCGTTACGTATCCTTGAGCATAATAAGCATCGTGATCATTCTGTGCAAAAATGTGGGGAACCATGTTGTTATCATACAAAATGGTAACTTCTGAAGTAAGACCATCTATTTGTAGCGTTGCTTCGGCTGTTACTTTTTTCCTTTCGGCATTTTGCAGGTAACCCTGATAAGGACTTAGAAACTTGCCAAGAGGAGGTATCACACCCTGTTTATTGTTGAGGGCATAAAAAGCAGCAGCACTTAAAATGAAAGTAAAAAGTACTCTAAATATCTTCATGCGTTTTAGGTTTATATTACTAATGTAATTAATAATATGATTTTTTTAAGGAACTAAATAAGTATGCTTTTTTGTTCCAAAAAACAATAAAGATTGAATTATATCTATTCAATTCATTGCATAAGTATGTTTTAAAACAGATGTTCAAATGTGGAAAAAAAGAAATGTTTTATGCGTGCAGAAAAAAAACTAATTAGGATATTTTTAAATAACTTGGATTTCAGGAACCAATTAATTTATTACTAAACTTAACAATGTATGAAACAATTTTACTCCAAATTATGGACAGCAGTACTTTTGCTGATGATTGTTTTTCAGTTTTCAGCTTTCGCACAAAACGCTGTGACGATTAGTGGTAATGTGAAAGACAAGTTGACAAATGAGCCACTCCCGGGAGTGAGTATCAATGTGAAAGGGAAGGTGACAGGAACCACTACTGATATAAAAGGTAATTTTAGCTTAAAAACGAATACGACGAGTGCATTTACCATTACAGTTGCCTATATAGGTTATAAACCTCAAGAAATCGTAATTAGTGGTAGCCAAATTGGTCTGAGTATTGCAATGGAAGCAGAGGCTATTCTTGGTCAGGAGGTAGTTGTTGCTGCATCAAGGGTGGAAGAAAAAATCCTTGAATCACCGGTTTCAATTGAGAAAATGGGAGCGGCTGCGGTTCAAGCTACTGCAGGTCCTTCATTCTACGATGCTTTAGCTAATATGAAAGGTGTGGAGATGAGTGCACAATCCTTAACTTTTAAATCGATTAACACACGAGGTTTCAATGCAAACGGTAATGAGCGTTTCAACCAATTTATTGATGGTATGGATAACCAGGCTCCTGGTTTAAATTTTTCTGTCGGTAACATCGTGGGTGTTTCTGAGCTTGATGTACAAAGTGTTGAATTATTGCCGGGGGCATCATCAGCACTTTATGGATCGGGAGGTACCAATGGTACGTTGTTGATGACTAGTAAAAGCCCATTCACATCTCAAGGATTAAGTTACTCAGCTAAATTGGGTATGAATCATACTGATGGATATGAAAATGACCGCAGTCCTCTTTATGAGATGAACGTACGTTATGCAAAAGCATTTAATAATAAGTTGGCTTTTAAAATCAACGCTTCGTTACTTCAAGCTACCGATTGGAAAGCTCAAGATAATAGAAATATTGACCGTTTAACTGAAACCATGAAATCTGGTGATAGAAATTCTGATCCTAACTATGATGGTGTAAATGTGTATGGAGATGAGATCAATGCAAATTTGAAAGATGTGGCAAAAGGCATGATTGCCGCAAATGTATTGCCTGCCACAATTTCTACTCCGGGAGGTCCGGTTCCAACGATTAACTTTTTTCCTAATCAATCAGTTTCAAGAACAGGATATCAGGAAAGTGATTTAGTAGATTTTGATACCAAGAGTTACAAGTTCAGCGGCGCATTACATTACAGACTCAATAGCTCGGTTGAGGCGATTGCACAGGCAAACTGGGGAACAGGTACATCTGTATATACAGGCTCTGACCGTTATTCATTAAGAAATTTCAGCCTTGGTCAATATAAACTGGAATTAAAAGGTTCTAATTTTTATTTGAGAGGATACACTACCCAAGAACGTTCAGGAGAGGCTTACAATGCCACTGCTTTGGCCTCAATTATTAACGAATCATGGAGTCCAAGTGCACCAGATCCGGAACGACCATCAGTGGCACCTTGGTTCCCAACTTATACAGGAGCTTTTTTTCAAGCAAAATTAGCAGGTAAATCTGATGAGGATGCATTTAATATAGCAAGAGCAACGGCTGATAAAAATCGTCCGGCCCCTGGTTCTGAAACATTCAATACCTTAAAAGATCAAATTACCGCAAGAACCATTGGGCCTGCTTTTGGTGCTAAATTCAACGATAAAACCAACTTATACCAGACGGAAGGGATGTACAACTTTACTGAGCAAGTTAAGTTTGCTGAATTGTTGACAGGTGCTTCTTACAAGGTATATGATCTTAATTCTGACGGTACTATTTTCGACGATGCTGCCCAAAGTATTGACATTAAAGAGTATGGTGCTTTTGCTCAGATGGGTAAAAAGGTGTTAAATGATAAGTTGAAACTTACGGCAGGCATCAGGTATGATAAAAACGAAAACTTTAAAGGAAGCTTTACGCCGCGAGTTTCAGCAGTCTATACTGTTGCCAATGATCATAATTTCCGTGTTTCTTATCAAACAGGTTTCCGTAACCCAACTACACAAAATCAATTTATTGATCTGTTAATTCGTGCAAATACACGTTTAATTGGTGGTTTACCGGTGATTCTTGATAAATATAACTTGAGAACCAATAAGGGATACACGCAAGCAAGTTTAATTGAATTCCAAAAAACGGGTGATCCTGCAGTATTACAAAAATATACTTTCACTGAGTTTAGCCCGGAAAGTGTAAAAGCATATGAAATTGGCTACAAGGGTCTAATCAACAGAAAACTATTGGTTGATTTCTATTACTATTACAATTCATACAAAAACTTTATTTCCACTTTGAATTTGGTTCAATCGTCAGATGGAACTCCTGCTGGTATTGCTACAGGTAAAACCTTCTCAACCGTAGTAAATAATCCGGCTAAAGTTAATTCACAAGGATGGGCCTTAGGTTTGGACTATATGATTTCTAAATATTCAATTGGTGGCAACGTTTCATTTAATGAATTAAAGGGAGGCCAAGACGCATTAGAAACAAGCTACAATACACCTAAAGTTCGTTATAACTTGAATTTTGGCAGCAAAGAAGTATTCAAAAATACCGGCTTTAACATTTCTTACCGCTGGCAAGATGCTTTCAATTGGTCTTCATCGTTTGCAACAGGTGATGTGCCCGCTTTTGGATCAGTTGATGCAATGGTTAGCTATAAAGTTCCTTCCATGAAAACCATGTTTAAAATGGGTGGTTCAAACATCATGAACAAATACTACAGAACCTCATTCGGTAACCCTCAAATGGGAGGGGTTTACTACGTGAGCATTTTATTTGATCAATTTTTGAAATAATTGCTGATGAAAAGTAATTAGTAAAAGCACCATGCAGTTTGTATGGTGCTTTTTTTTTTACAATGTTTCGCTTTAAAATTTTGTTGTATGAAGATAGATTATATCGCTCTTTCTATACCCGTTTTCTTCATTCTGATTGGAGTTGAATTGGCTTACACATTCTACAAAAAGTTGGCTTATTACCGGTTGAATGATTCATTGGCCAACCTAAGTCAAGGAATAGGGTCACAGTTGATAGGGCTTTTCTTGAAAACAGTAACTTTTTTTGGATACCTCTATATTTTCAACCATTGGAAAGTTTATGTATTCCATAATTCATTCTTAACCTGGATTTTACTTTTTCTGAGTGTTGATTTCTTTTACTACTGGTTTCATCGGATGAGCCATGAAGTGAATGCGCTTTGGGCGGCGCACATTGTACATCATCAATCAGAGGAATATAATCTTACTGTAGCCTTACGGCAGTCATGGTTTCAGGGAGGATTTTCATGGGTGTTTTTTTTACCATTGGCTTTTGTTGGTTTTGAACCGATTATGATGTTAACAGTAAGTTCATTTAATACCTTGTATCAATTCTGGATACATACACGCATGATCAATAAAATGGGACCCTTGGAATGGATCTTTAATACACCATCACACCACCGTGTTCATCATGGATCCAATCCAAAATACATTGATAAAAATCACGCCGGCTCCTTAATTATTTGGGATCGTATGTTTGGGACCTTTCAAAAAGAAGAAGAGGAAGTAGTATATGGCATCACCAAACCATTAGCCAGTTGGGATCCAACCTGGGCAAATTTTCATTATTGGTTTGATTTATTTACTGTGGCAAAGAAATCAAAAAATGTAAAAGATACATTGGCACTATTTATTAAGCCTCCGGGATGGCTTCCCGAATACTTGGGTGGTATGCAATACGCCCCTGAAATTGATTTGGCTTCTTATAAAAAGTACAATCCGGAGTATAATAAAAGGGCTCTGTTTTATATTCTGTTTCAGTTTGTTTTAGCCCTTGGTTTAGCCAGCACGCTTTTATTTACCTATAGCAAATTAACCCTTGCTCAATTGGTTTTTGCCAGTGTATTTGTGCTGTTCACATTAACCACCTGCGGCGCTCTTCTGGAACAACGAAAATCGTTGCTTAAGTTCGAATGTTATAGGTTGATATTCGGGATAGCCGGGACCTTTTTATTTATAAACAGGCCTTTTTTTAATATTCTTTTGGTAAGCAATATCGTATTGGTCGTAACTTCTTTTATTTGGTTTTATAAAACTAAAGAGAAGAATATACCAGATATTGTTGATGCCTAGGAGAGTTGTATTAGTATATTATGATTTTTTTAGATTCAATTGCCATGAAACTCCGAATTTATCAGAGCACCAAGCGTATTTCTCGCTAAACGGATAAACATTTAAGGGCATCAAGATATGGCCGCCTTTTGTCAGCTCACTAAATACATGGTCAAGATCTGCTTCTTTATTAAAGGTTACATGGATAGACATGGCCGGGGTAAAGGTAAAATCATGTTTTATAATGCTATCTATACACAAGAATTCTTGTCCGTTTAAGGAGAAAGCAGCAAGCTTAACACTTCCTTCTTTACCCATTTCATTAGCACCATAACGTAAAATATTATTGATAGAAGAGTTCTCGAATAGGGAGATGTAAAAATTCATAGCCTCCTCTGCATTTCCACTAAACATTAAGAATGTTGCAATCTGTTGCATATTGTTGTAAATTCTTTTCGCTAATTTACTATAATCTTCCTAATTGCTGTCAGTCTGAGCGGAGAGTCGAAGACTTTTAAGTTTCTTTGCGATAGCTAATATCTGTTCAATTGATCCTTTTTTAGTAATTTTATCATAAGCCTTTGAGAGTTATACTATGTTTACAATTGATCAAATTAAAGAAGCGCATTCGAAAGTTAAAACGGGCGCTGACTTTCCAAGCTATGTTCAAAATCTTATCAAATTGGGTGTCATCCATTACAGTACTCATGTTGAAGATGGGCATACCGAGTATGTTGGAGAAAATAATTACAGGGTTCAATCGAATTCCAGCTACCCCACTTTGAATATTGCTGAAAAGAGTGAACTTGAAAAATTCAAAGACAATTTGAAAAATCATCAACAAGGAGAAACGGATTATTTTACCTTTTGCAGGCAGTCAGCAGCGTTGGGAGTTGATAAGTGGATAGTTGATATGATTCAAATGACCTGCACGTACTATGATAAAATTGGAGATGTAATGCTCGTTGAAGAAATTCCGAAGCCTTAACTAAGTGACCTGTTGATCGATTTTGATAAATCAATTTAAAGTTAAACACATCTCACTTATCAGTAATTCTGTAGTCATGGAAAAAAGTATGCAAAAAATCACCCCATTCTTATGGTTTGCTAACAATGCCGAAGAAGCGGTGAATTTTTATATCTCCATTTTTAAAGATGCAAAAATTGTAAGCGTTTCGCGCTATGGAGATGCAGGTCCTGGGCCGAAAGGCTCAGTAATGACCGCTACTTTTCAACTGTTCGGACAAGATTATATCGCACTTAATGGTGGTCCAATGTTTAAGTTTACTGAGGCTATATCGTTTGTGGTGAATTGTGAAACACAAACCGAAGTTGATGTGTATTGGGATAAGCTTTCAGAAGGGGGAGAAAAATCAAGATGTGGTTGGTTGAAAGATAAATTCGGTTTATCATGGCAAATTGTTCCTGTCGCACTCAGTGAATTGATGCGTCATAAAGATCCTGAGAAATCAAAAAGAGTAATGCAAGCAATGCTCAAAATGGATAAACTCGATATTGAGATTTTAAAAAATGCCTAATTACTTTTTTAAAAATTCCAAACTCAAAGCCAATGCTTCTTCCGTATGCTTAGGGAGCGCTACGCTATTCCAGGGATGTTTGCCGCCGAATGTATGACCAGCTTCTGTGATTATTTTTAGGTTACTCATTGGAAGTTTTTCATGAAGACCGGTTACTTCAGCAATGCTAACCGCTTCATCCTCGTTGCCATGAATAAACTGCACGGGCACATTTATTCTTGAGGCAGCTTCCTCCAAATCCAATCGCTGCTGATGCTCAAAGAAATCAGTATAAAACTGGTAATATATTGGTAATTGCTGCCCGGTACGAGCATTGGTAATATAAGTCACTCCTTTGCTTTTCCATTCTTGTGGATCGTACATGGTCACCCGTTTCAACGTATTTCCAACGGATGCCCAAGCCAGCACTTTCTTCACCCGTGAATCTTCTGCAGCTTTAAGTAGTGAAATACCTGCACCTATACTGTGTCCCCACAAGTAAAGTTTTTGCCCATCCACTTCATCTTCATAATCTTTACTGTTGAGTATAAAGTTTAATACAACTCCAAGATCATCCAATTGGATTGAATAGTTATTGTTGCCGAAAGCTTCAGCATCGGCAAAATCTTGTAGTTGTAAAGGTGAGGTGCCATTGTGAGAAAAATTGAACGAAACCACAAAAAAACCTTCCCTGGCAAAACGTTCGGCTATAATGGGAAAATGCCCCCAGTCTTTAAAACCCTTGAACCCATGCGAAAATACCAAAATTGGCTTTTTGATTTTATTAGGTAGAAAACGAAGATCGGTTGCGATCGGTTTTCCAGTAAAAGAGGTTAGTAGGATTGATTGAGTATTCATAGTTAGGAAGAGGTTTCTAAATTGGATGAACAAATTGCGTTTAATTAGGTTTTGTCTTCTGTCATTTCTAAAGAAAAAAGTTTCTGGCATTTACGCTAAGTGGTTTTAAGATTCTGCTTTCCATTTCAAACAAATTACAAATAATGATTTTTTACTATTAAATTGTAAAACAGTTATTTAAGGAGAATGTACATGAAAAAGGAAAAAGATACCCTGGCAAAGCAAAGCAATAATTTATCGGGGAACAAACCCGAAGTTAGTGACGACTTGAAACCTCAATTTCTAAATAATCCAATAATTTCAGCTCCTCCAATTACCAAACAATATTTAAAGGCAGTAATAAATCATAAAGTTGAAGGTAAAAATTTTTACTTTACTGATGGAACCGCAACAGTTCAAATTCAGGTATTAAGTGATGAAATCATTCGTGTGCGAATGGCTCCACAAAGTGTTTTTCTAGCTGATTTCTCCTATGCAATAAGTCCGTTTGATCATCGGATTTCACATATCGATTTTTTTGAAAACAATGAGGTTTACAAGGTTTCCACTACCATGGTTAGTTGTGTTGTTTGCAAAGAAAATTTTTTAATCTCATTTGTTGATAATCAGGATCGTGTAATCAGTGCCGATGATAAATCCATGCATTATGAAGAAAATGCGGATTTTGGGGGGTATTACGTGTATTGTAGTAAAATCTGTAATCCGCATGAAAACTTCTTTGCCTTAGGTGATAAACCCACAAATTTCAATTTAAGAGGCAAACGACTTAATCTTTGGAATACCGATACTTATGCTTTTTCCAGAAACCAGGATCCATTATATCGAAGTATTCCGTTCTATATTGGACTCAATGAAGGGATCAGCTATGGTATTTTTTTCGATAATACCTTTCGTACGCATTTTGATTTTGCACATGAAAAATCCAATCGGGTAAGTTTTTGGGCCGATGGAGGTGAGTTGAACTACTACTATATACATGGTCCGCAGATGATCGATGTGGTAAAGCGTTATCATTGTCTTACCGGTACCCACGAAATGCCCCCCATGTGGGCATTGGGTTATCATCAGTGCAGGTGGAGTTATTATCCGGAAGCAAAAGTGAAAAACCTCGCCGATACCTTCCGTGAGAAAAAAATTCCATGTGATGCCATCTACCTGGATATTGATTATATGGATGGATACCGTTGTTTCACTTGGGACAAGCGCTACTTTCCTGATCCCAAAGGAATGATGCAGGAATTAGAAGCCATGGGATTTAAAACTGTAGTCATCATTGATCCGGGTATTAAGGTGGATGAAAATTATTGGGTATATAAAGAAGGGAAGGAACACAATTACTTCTGCCGACGATGCGACGATTATTTTATGGAAGGAAACGTATGGCCTGGCCGTTGTCAATTCCCTGATTTTACGAATCCCAAAGTCCGTGATTGGTGGGGCGGTTTGTTTAAAGAGTTGGTAGAAGCAGGAGTTGATGGTATTTGGAACGATATGAACGAACCTGCCGTATTTGGCAGTGGAACTTTCCCTGATGATGTTCGTCATAATTTTGATCATTATCGGGGTTCACACCGTAAGGCACACAATATTTATGGAATGCAAATGGTTCGCGCTACTTTTCAAGGGCTTAAGAAGCAGCAGAGAAATAAGCGCCCATTTACCATTACACGTGCCGGATATTCAGGTGTTCAGCGCTATGCCTCAGTTTGGACTGGTGATAATATAGCTACCTGGGAACACTTGAAACTGAATAACATCATGTGTCAGCGTTTGAGTATTTCGGGTATTTCGTTTTGTGGGGCCGATATAGGAGGTTTTACCGGCGAACCGGATGGTGAATTATTTACACGCTGGATTCAACTGGGCGTTTTTTCACCTCTGATGCGTGCTCATTCAGCAGGCGATACCAAAGAACGTGAGCCTTGGTCATTTGGCGAAGAATATGAAAAGATATGCCGTCGATTTATTGAACTTCGCTATCAGTTATTACCTTACCTGTATACTGCATTTTGGCAACATCAGCGCCATCAACTTCCGGTTTTACGGCCGGTGGTAATGCTCGAACAAGACAATCAGATTAATCATTTTCGGGAAGATGAATTTTCTTTCGGTGATAAAATATTGATCTGTCCTGTGCTTGAACCGGGAGTAAATTCAAGAAAAGTGTATCTGCCCAAAGGAAATTGGTATAATTTCTTTACAAATGAAAAAATGGATGGAGGTAAGGAGCATGTAGTGCCAACGCCAATTGATTCCATGCCTGTTTTTATTAAAGCGGGTTCAGTGATTCCTTTGTATCCGGTGATGCAATATGTAAATGAGATCGATTTTGAAGCACTTACACTCAAAACTTATTTCAGCGACAAACCGGCTGAATCGGTAGTATACGAAGACGAAGGCGATGGTTTTGGCTACCAACAAGGAGTTTTTTTGGAGAAACGATTTAATGTAAACGGTACGAATTCTACTTTTATAATGAAGCAAAGAATCGAAGGGTTATACAGCCCACAATACGATAAGTATCATCATTTTATTTATGGTTTACCGTTTAGAGCGGGTAGAATTATGGTAGATGGAAATGAACTGAAACAATACAGTGTCGATAGCAAAAACCGGCTCTCTTTTAAAACCTCCAGAGATTTTCATACGATCGATATTAAAAGCTAGATGCTACAGGAATAATAGATTGAAGGAAAAATATTTTCTATGTTCAATCGGTTTATGGTTTTTATCTCAAATATTTGAAAAACAGATTAATGCCTTTTTGCGTTATTGGCTTAAGTGTGAGTAAGTGTGCACCTTGAATCTTATTAATTTCTGTTTAGCAATTTTACTTTATTCGTTTAAGGAGAAAGTATTATCTCCATAGCAATGGTTTTTTATTAAAAGCTTTAATTGAAATCAATATGGAAAATAAAAGAATAATCACGGTATTTGGGGCTACCGGGGCACAAGGTGGCGGCCTTGTCAGAGCAATTCTGGCGGATAAAAACAGCGGTTTCAAAGTACGGGCTGTTACCAGAAATACTAATTCAGAAAAAGCAAAAGCATTGGAACAATTAGGAGCAGAAGTTGTCGCAGCGGATATAGATGATGTTGCAAGTATCAAAAAAACATTGGAAGGTGCTTACGGAGCTTACTTTGTTACCTTTTTTTGGGAGCATTATTCTGCCGAAAAGGAACAACAGGAAGTAGTCAATTTTGTAAATGCCGCTAAAGATTCAAATCTGCAACATATCATTTGGTCAACTTTAGAAGATACCAGAAATTGGGTACCCTTGGATGATGACAGGATGCCAACATTGCAGGGTAAATACAAAGTGCCTCATTTTGATGGTAAGGGTGCTTCAGATGTGGTTTTTAAAGAGGCAGGCTTACCAGTAACGTTTTTACGGACCTCCTTCTACTGGGATAATTTTATCCATTTTGGAATGGAGCCCAAAAAAGCCGAAGATGGGAATTACTATATCACTTTTCCAATGGACGACAAAAAATTAAGTGGGATGGCTGCTGAAGATATTGGCAAATGTGCGTATGGTATTTTTAAAAAAGGAACTGAAACCCTTGGAAAAACAATTGGCATCGTTGGCGAACAATTAAATGGAAAAGATATGGCGGCAAAGCTTTCCAAGGCCTTGGGCATAAATGTTATGTATAATAATATAACTCCTGAATTGTTCCGCAGCTTTGGATTCCCGGGTGCCGATGATTTAGGGAATATGTTTCAGTTTAAAAGAGATTTTAATGAGGATTTTAATGGGATACGCAATGTTGAATATTCTAAAGAGCTAAATCCTGAATTGCAGAGTTTTGACAAATGGCTTTCTTTAAATAGTAGTAAAATTCCAATAGGCTAATTTTTTTTCGAAAAAAAGGATTAATGATGAAAATGAAGAATAAAGCCTCTGTAAAATGTAACTTTGTTCCTAAACTTAATTAATCTATTTCATCGCCGCGGACTCTGAAACGTGATCTTCTTCGCGCCTTAGCAAGCGCCGCTTGTTAAAACGACTTTTATGAGCAATTTCTTCTCTCTGCCTGACAAGGAAAAAGACTTCCAACGCTACATGGCATATATGCTGACCATCATATGGTCAGTCGTAACAGGGTTAATAGTTGCTGCAGGATTCTACTTTCTCCCTCAAGCATGGTTGCGGTGGCTCACCTTTCTTAGCCTTTCAATTTTCATAGCTGTTTTTAACATTAGCTTAAACCGTTTTGGCTACACACGTCTGGCCAGCTGGTCGTTCATAATAATGCTGTGGTTATATATCACCATCCCAAATTATTCTGCCGGTGGCATATTTGCGCCGGGAATTATGTCGCAAATGAGTGTAATACTCACCGCCGGATTTTTATTGGGTTGGAGAGGAGGACTGGCTATCGGTTTATTGACGATGGGAGTAGATTTTTGGATGGCTTACATGCAGTTAATTGGGCAATTACCAGCTCCTTCAGTTATACACAACCCTATAACCCGATGGATAGGAGCAGTTATTCCTTTCGGTACTATCCTTGCCTTACAATACTATGCGACTAATCACCTGCGTACCGGCTTACTTGCTATGCAACGTGAAATGTTAAAACGAGAGGAAGCTGAAAAGGTAAAAGACAAAACACTTTACGACCTTGGTGAGCGGGTAAAAGAATTGAAAACGCTCTATGCGATAAGCCGTATTTTGCAAGATGAAGATACTCCGCCTAAAAAACTGTTTCGTGAAATAGCGGAAGTTCTTCCTGCGGGTTGGCAGTATCCTGATATTACGGCGGCCCGCGTATGGATTGCTGAAACAGAATACGTTACACATAACTATGAGCCCTCTGAATACTCCCAGAGTGCCGAAATGAAAACCACTAACGGAACAAAAGTGGGTATTGAGGTGGTGTATCTGCAACCAATGGCTGAACTTGATGAAGGCCCGTTTTTGCAAGAGGAGCGCAGCCTTATCAATATGTTAGTAGAAATGCTCAAAATTGATCTGGAGCGGAGGGAGCGCAGTGCTGAACTTAAAGACTATAAATATGCATTAGATATTGCTTCTGGTGTAAGCATTACTGGGGCCGATGATACTTTTACCTTTGTAAACGATAATTTTTGTAAAGCTAGTAAGTACAGCCCTGAAGAATTATTAAGCCAGAATTGGAGTATTACTGATTCTGGAATTCACTCCCCAGAATATTTCGCATCGTTACATATTGCCATGCAAAATGGTAAACCATACCGAGGAGAATTCTGCAATAAAGCCAAGGATGGTACCTTATATTGGGTAGACACTTCCGTTATTCCATTTTTGGATGATGATGGAAACGTTTATCAGCACCTTTCTATTAACTATGATATTACGGAGCGCAAAGCGGCAGAGGAAAAAATTAAACAAAGCGAACGATTAATAAAAAAAATTACCAGTCAGGTTCCAGGTAATACTTACATGTTTGAAATAGAAGAAAGCGGATATACCAAAATACTCTTTATGAACCGAGGGACAGATACCTTTAATCATCCTTATAATTTAGAGGATCTTTCCGAACAGCCTGAGAAATTAAGAGAAATATTTCATGAGGATGATAAAGCTAAATTTAATGATGCCATGAAAGAGGCCTATCGGACTCAGTCTATAATTAGTTGTCAATATAGGATAATTGTTGACGGGCACATCAGATGGCGGTGGATGCAAGCTGTTCCGGAAAAAGATAAAAATGGAAAAGTGATTTGGTACGGAGCAACAAGCGATATAACCCCTCTGGTAGATTATATTGCTTCCATTGAGCAGATCATTTTTGATATTGGGCATGTTCTTCGCCGACCTATTTCTTCCATGATGGGTATGACCAATCTCATTAACGATAATGCGCTTAGTGAGACAGAAATTAAAGAGATTTCTTCAAAACTGCATCTGATTGCAGAAGAAATGGACAAGTTCATTACTGAGTTAAATACGGTTTACCTGCAGAAAAGACAGCTTACGCAATTTAATATTGACATTTCTTCGTTAATTGATAAGAGGAATTCTTTATTTAACTGAAGAGTACAAATATGCAGCTAAAATAGGTAGGTTGTTACACTGATCATTTTAATAAAAATCCTCTGAAAATTGTTCGTACAATGCTCAGAGGATTTTTAATTTGATGAATGTTGTTGAAAACTTAGAGTTTTAAAAATATAGCATTGTGAACTCAAATGCCATTTTTATTAAACTTCATTTACAACTAATTTATAAGTTGGATCTTCTATAATATTTACATCTATAATCGCTTCAGCATTTTTAAGCAACCCAACACAATCCTTACTTAAATGTTTCAAATGAACTTTCTTGCCTATTTTATGATAACGGTGGGTTATTGCATTTAAAGCCTCAATAGCCGACATATCAACAACACGACTTTCAGCAAAATCAATAATAACTACATTAGGATCGTTTAAAACGTCAAATTTTTCGGAAAAACCAGCTGTAGAACCAAAAAATAAGGGTCCATAAATCTCATAATGTTTTACGCCATTCTCATCAGTATACTTTCTTGCTCTAATACGTTTAGCATTATCCCAGGCAAAAACTAATGCCGATATAATAACACCAATTAGTACTGCTAAAGCCAGATTATGCAGAAAAACCGTAATCAAGGTAACCGCAATCATTACAAAAATATCCGATTTAGGCATGCGTTTAAAAATTCTTAAACTTGTCCATTCAAAAGTACCAATCGCAACCATAATCATTACCCCTGTTAGTGCAGCCATAGGAAGCTTTTCGATTACAGGCGCGCCAATCAAAATGATTAATAAAATAGTTAAGGCTGCCACAATTCCTGCAAGCCTTGCTCTTGAACCAGCGGAAAGATTTACCAAAGTTTGTGCAATCATCGGGCATCCTCCCATTCCAAAGAAAAAGCCATTCAATAAGTTTGCCCCACCTTGTGCAAGGCATTCTCTATTGCTGTTTCCTTTAGTTCCAGTGATTTCATCAACGAGGTTCAATGTTAATAAACCTTCTGTTAATCCTACAGCTGCCATTATCAAAGCAAAAGGAAAGATGACTTGTAATGTTTCTAAATTCAACGGGAAATTAGGAATATGAAACGGAGGTAAGCCCCCACTTACAGAAGCAATGTCTTTAACTTGTTTAGTGTCAATATTAAAAAATAAAACAATTGCAAAAACAATAATAATGGCAACCAATGAAGAGGGTATAACCTTAGTGATTTTAGGTAATAACACCACAATGGCGATGGTCAATGCTACTAAACAAGCCATTATTAAAAGAGGGGTACCTTGGAGCCATTCGGCTTGGCCGTTTACTATAGTTTTAAATTGCTCTAGTTGAGACATGAAAACAATAATGGCCAATCCATTCACAAAACCATACATGACTGGTTGTGGAACTAGTCGAATGAATTTTCCAAGTTTTAGCAATCCTACAGCTATCTGTATAATTCCGGCTAAGGCAATAGCTCCAAAAACATATTCAATTCCATGAGATTTCATCAATGCTATTAAAACAATTACAGTTGCACCCGCTCCTCCTGATATTAACCCAGGACGGCCGCCAAAAACAGCTGTAACTAATCCCATTATAAAAGCCCCATACAACCCCACTAAAGGAGGTAATCCTGCCAAAATTGCAAAAGACAATGATTCCGGTATCATGGTCATAGCTACGGTTAAACCCGCTAAAACCTCAGTTTTATAATTTACTTTTTGTGATAAATCGAATAAATTAAATATATTTTTCATAGTTGAAATAAATAATAGTGCTTCTCTGAGAAAACACATTAAAATTATGAAGCTGTTCCTTCTACAGAAAAAGCCTCAAAAAAACAGAAATCATGTTTTTAGGAATTATCCTTTGATTTTAAAGACTATAAATTGATGCGGACAATCGACATAAAATGAGTAGGATTATCATAATACGTGCAAAAGTAATCTTTTAAATAAAAAGCAATAAAATCACTTTCGTGTTTTATCACTTATGAGTTAATCAAAGGGAAAAACAAGCTTTTGAGAATTGATGAACAAGCAAGTGTAGCTTTAAACACCGCACTTTTTTGTTTATTTTTATAAGAGGTGTTTGCATTTTTTAACCTGAAAATTTAAGAATTTATTCGTTTTTGTGATAAAAAGGTCTAAAATAATTATGCTGTTACTTAAAAAATATTCGTTGGTAACACTTTTGGGATTAAGCATCTTAATTGGATGCAAAAATGCCTCAAAAAACAAAACCGCTAATGAAATTGAGCTTAAAAAGGCGGTAAAGCCGGAGACAACCATTTTGGGGAACTACGTTTCTGATGGTTATGAGAAAAGGAATGAGGGATACGATTGGGTAGCCGTATCGGTGAGTGATTTAGGCAATGAAATGATAAAAATAAAAGTACGTTCTAGAGTGGATAAAAAAAAACCTACTTGCACCTTTGATGCCATTGCGCAAAAACAAGATGATAAAACATATAAATCAGTTTCAAATGGAAAAGGCGTTTTATTCAAAATAGAGAATAATATGCTTTCCATTGCCTCCGAATTTCCCGAGGACGACGGAATTCTATTCTTTTATTGCTCAGGAGGTGCATCCTTAGGGGGAAACTACAAAAAGATTAATGAAGCTATAGATTCTACCCAAGTTGACAAAACGCTCTTTAGTAAAATACTAATGTTACAAGATATTGGATTTAATATTTCATCTGTCAATAGGAATGGGAGAAATCTGTTAACTGTTGCTCCTTTTGGTTTGCAAAAAGTTAATCGTGCCGAGACATTAGAAACTAAGGGCCAAGTTATTAATGCAGAGGTGGAAGACTTGAATGCAGATGGCTCTCCTGAAGTTTTGGTATTCACTAAAATGGAGGATGACCATCAATCGGGTGCTGTCTATGGATTTTCCGTAAATAATAAAAAATCGATGAGTCAAATCTATTTTCCTCCCATTGCTGAAAATAGTAAGCTTAATAAAGGTTATCGTGGACAAGATGAATTTACCATCGTTGAAACATCCTTAGTTCAACGATTTCCGCTTTTTGAAGAAACGAGTAACGGTTCTCAAAAGACAGGAAAAACAAGACAGATTTCCTATAAGTTAAAGGAGGGTGAAGCGATGAGACACTTTGAGGTGGACAAAGTTTCTGAATATTAAAAAAAGTTGAAACGTTTTTGAATTTTTTATTTTCTCATTCCCGTTTAAAAGGCATGCTGATTAAATAATTCTTATGGAAAATTTAAAAATTGAAATTGTTAATCTTCGCATTGAAGATTATTACGAATTGAAAGAAAGTATGCTCAAGGCGTATGCGCAATGGGGTTCATACTGGAAAGAGGAACGAATTAAAAAATTACTGACCATTTTCCCTGAAGGGCAGATTTGCGTTAAGGTAAATGATAAGGTCGTTGGTTGTGCGTTATCAATTATTGTTGATTACGATCGTTTTGGCGACAAACACAGTTACGAACAAATTACAGGCAACTATTCTTTTTCAACACATGACCCACAAGGGAATGTGCTCTATGGTATTGAAGTTTTCATTCAACCAGATTATCGAGGAAAACGGTTAGCAAGGCGGCTTTACAATGTAAGAAAGGAATTATGTGAGCAACTGAATCTTAAAGCCATCATTGCAGGAGGGCGAATCCCCAACTTTATCCAGTATGCAGCCACACACTCAACTAAAGAATATATAGAAAAGGTAAAATCAAAAGAAATATACGACCCAACGCTAACCTTTCAGTTATCAAATGGTTTTCATGTCAGGAAAATTCTTAAAGATTACATGCCGGGCGATAAAGAATCGCTCGATTATGCAGCTCTCATTGAATGGAACAATATTTACTACGAGCCAAAACAAAAACTCATAGGAAATAAAAAATCAAATGTTCGCCTCGGATTAATCCAATGGCAAATGCGTTCTTTTAAAGATTTTGATGCGGTTTGCGAACAAATAGAGTTTTTCGTTGATGCAGCTTCGGGATATGAAAGTGACTTTATTTTATTCCCCGAATATTTTCATGCTCCGCTGATGGCCGAATATAACCATTTACTTGCCGCTGATGCGGTTCGTAAACTTGCTGATTATACCGAAATCCTAAAGGAAAAATTTGTTGAATTGGCAATAAAATACAATGCTAATATTATTACGGGCAGTATGCCATCTATCCGCGATGGGAAACTCTTAAATATCGGTTTCCTATGTCATAGAAATGGAATGACAGAACAATATGAAAAACTCCATGTAACACCCGACGAAAAAAATTCCTGGGGAATGTCAGGGGGGAATCTGCTTAAAACGTATGATACAGATTGTGGTAAAATTGGAATTCTGATATGCTATGATGTTGAATTTCCGGAGCTTTCCAGAATTCTTGCTGATGAAGGTATGAAAATTTTATTTGTTCCTTTTTCTACCGATACCCAAAGCGGCTATATCCGTGTAAGGCATTGTTCTATGGCTCGTGCTATTGAAAACGAATGTTTCGTAGCCATTGCAGGCAGTGTCGGGAATCTTCCAAAGGTTCATAATATGGATATTCAATATGCACGGTCAGCTGTATTCACTCCTTCAGATTTTGCATTTCCGCATGATTCTATTAAGTCAGAAGCTACTCCTAATACCGAAATGACTTTAATTGTGGATGTTGATCTTGATTTACTAAAAGATTTACATTACACGGGTTCAGTCCGAACACTTACGGATAGACGCCGAGATTTGTACTCAATTCAAAATAGTTTTCCATTAAATAGGAGTTGACGAACCAGGGGAATAAAAAAATGACACAAGCATAAGGTTATGTATTTGTGCCATTTTTTATCATTGTTTAAATTGTTTAAATGGATGTTATTTTATTTCTGCCCACAACTCTTGCTTCTTCATCGTTCAAAACAGGGACAGTTTTGATGTCAAGCACGTGGTTCCAAGTAAGTGCCCAATTTGCTAATGCCTGAGCATCCTCGGATTCACAAATAGGTGGGTGAACACGCCAGCTTAACATAAATTTCATAATTGCCTCCTTTGGGTTTAAAGGTGAATAAATGAAACTCAATTTACTCAAAAACTTGAATCAAAAGCCGTTGAATGCTATTCTTGTTCTGGAGACGAGATGCAACTTGCAAATACAACATAACTACTATATTTTCACCTCGGCGGATGAAGACTGTTCATTCCATGGTGATTTAGAGAAACAGAGTCTTTTAAAAGTTTTCAAAATGATTCCTTTTTTAAATAAAAAACAAATTTAAATGTCAAAAATACTTACCACCTTCACGCTGTTATTACTGGCAGTGAACCTCTCTTTTGGACAAACCGATTCAACTAATAATAGTATTTCTGATCAGATTAAAATTGAAAGAGACAAGCAATTAAAGGAACTTGGAGATAAGCTGAAACTGAATGAAGATGAGGTTAAACGATTAAAGGAGAAACTTTCATCAATTGACGATAGTAAAACAAAAGAAAAATTAAAAACTATAGAAGATCTACAGTCGGCAGTGAGTGGCAGGCTTAAAATTTTAGAAGAAGCTCCCAAAACCAAGCTTAGTCTTAACGGACAATTGGCCTTTACCGAGCTGCTGAGTATTCAACGCGATCTGCAACCGGCTGCATTATTTGTTAGTTCACGAGAGTTTTTTAATCAGCTTGGTAATGTAAGCAATCTTCAAAAGTATTCAAGTTTTAATAGCTGGAAAACCGAGTACGATAAATGGTATACTGCTCAGGATAAAAATGACCAGATGTTACAATTAATTAATAATTCAATTTCACTTATATGCAATCCGGCAAGTAAGGTGCCGTTATATGGATCAATAACTCAGACCGCCTCATATGGCATTAGCTCCATTATTTCAACAATGGGGCGCAAGAACAAAGAATTGGTTAACAAAACACCTTTAATGTTAAGGCTTTTAAATGCAACAAGTCAGTTTGATAATCAGAAAGCGATTATTGACCATGAGTGGAACCTAATAAACAAAGAACTGGACCAATTGCAAATTGAAAATGATGGATTGTTAAAAGAACAATTTAACTACTATGGTATCACCTTGGAATCATACCAAAACCGTTATTTAAATGCGACGCTTGATAATGAAAGAGATAAATATAAAAATGAGTGCAGGAAAATAATTATCGATAAGTTTGCAGCGCTTGATACTGACTCCAAGACAAATGGAAAATGGATGGGGCAGGTTGAAACGTACATGTATAAAGTTCAATCCTTAAGGTTAAGATTTGGTCAATTAACCAACAGAATGTTAACTAATATTTCTCAATATGAACAACTAATCGAACTGTATTCTGACGACAGTAAATTTACTCCAGAATTTACAACAATGACCAAAGGATTAGGTAAGTCATTAAGTGCTGTAAGAAAGAATTTTAATTCATCTTTCAAGCCTGAAAAATACATCGAAGACTCTGCTGTAATGTACATTGAGAAGCGATAGTTTGGAAATTTAAGTTATGCATAAAATAAACACCGACGTTTTAAAGACAAAACAACATTTTGATATCCTTGATGGATTAAGAGGTATAGCTGCCATAGGCGTTGTGCTTTTTCATTTCATGGAGATTGCCTATGTTCCTAGCAAGAATTTCATTGCGCATGGTTTTTTGGCTGTCGATTTTTTCTTCTGTTTGTCGGGCTTTGTCATTGGATATGCCTATGATGACCGTCTTGTGGAAATGGGTGTGAAGGAATTTTTTAAGTCAAGGATAATAAGATTACATCCCTTGGTTATTTTTGGTTCGGTATTAGGTTTATTAACTTTTCTGTTTGATCCTTTTGGCGGTCATCCTGAATTATACGGAGCAGGCCAATTGATACTAATCTTTCTTTGTTCTGTTTTTCTTATTCCTTATCCGGTAATGACCGATCGTTTTTTCAACCTGTTCAGTTTGAATGCGCCAGCCTGGTCATTATTTTGGGAATATATAGCGAACATCGTTTACGCGCTTATACTTTGCCGACTAAGTCGTCGTACCTTGTTTTTATTAGCAGTAGTGTCGGCAGGAGCATTGTGTTTTGTAGCTCACCGTTCAGGAAACGTAATGGGAGGATGGGGTAAAGATAGCTTTTGGGATGGCAGTATTCGTGTTGCCTATTCATTTTTAGCAGGTCTGCTGATTTATCGTTTTAATTGGATTATTAAAAGTAAGATCGGTTTTGCAGGGCTGTCGATATTGTTGAGTTTAGCATTTGTAATGCCTTTTTCTGAAAAATGGAACTGGCTGACAGAACCAATCGTTGTACTGTTTTATTTTCCATTATTAATTGCATTTAGTGCGGGCACGGATCCATCACAAGGTCTTAAAAAGCTTTGTGTTTTTTCAGGAAAAATATCGTATCCGCTGTACATGACCCATTATGCCGTAATGTGGATGTTTTTTAATTATTTTACCAGTAATAAACCTAACACCACTCAGCTGACCCTCATTATTAGCGTAGGAATGATTCTATTGATTGGCATGGCGTATCTAACAATGACGGTTTACGATAATCCGATTCGTAGGTATTTAACTGAAAAGAGGAAGACAGTTGCCCATACCCTGGAAAGTGTGAAGCTATAGCAAATAGGGTGCGTTCAATGCTGTTGATTATAAGCGGAATAGATTTTTTCAAAATCAATGCTCATTCTTATTATATTTACGTTGAACGCACCTAATCTTTTCAAATGCCGTCTATCTTAAGTACTTCTGTAAAGCCATTTAGTCGTTTCAGTGATTTTGATGTCGATCTTTTCAAAGCAGGTAAGCATTTTAAATTGTATGAAAAATTTGGTTCACATGTAATGGAGCTTGATGGCGTCATTGGAACTTACTTTTCAGTATGGGCGCCAAACGCAACATTTGTTTCCGTAATAGGAAATTTTAATACATGGAACAGAGATGCACATCCTTTATTGGTCCGTTGGGACTCATCAGGTATTTGGGAGGGATTTATTCCAAATGTAGCAAGGGGAGAGGTTTATAAGTATTTTATTCACTCTTCCTCTGGAGAATCCTTTGAAAAAGGTGATCCATATGCCTTGTTTTGGGAAGAGCCACCACGTACTTCATCTATTGTTTGGGATACTTTTTTTGAATGGGACGATACCAACTGGATGCAAAACCGTTGGCAAACAAATGCGCTTGATCGTCCGATTTCAGTTTACGAAATTCATTTCGGATCATGGAAACGTGACCCACAAAAACCTGAACGCTTTCTTTCTTACCGAGAAATTGCAGATGATCTCTGTGCATACGTTAAAGAAATGGGCTTTACGCATGTAGAGTTTATGCCGGTTATGGAGCATCCTTTTTTCGGCTCATGGGGTTACCAGGTAACCGGTTATTTTGCAGTCTCTTCTCGGTTTGGATCTCCACAGGATTTTATGTACTTAATTCAAAAGTTGCATCAGGCAGGAATAGGTGTTATTATGGATTGGGTTCCATCGCATTTTCCGGGTGATGCACATGGATTATTTTATTTTGACGGTTCTCATTTGTATGAACATGCTGATCCTAGAAAGGGGTACCATCCAGACTGGAATAGTTATATTTTTGATTATGGAAGAAATGAGGTTCGATCATTTTTAATAAGTAATGCCTTGTTTTGGCTCGACCGTTTTCATGCTGATGGTTTACGTGTCGATGCCGTTGCATCCATGCTTTATCTTGATTATTCTCGTAAGCAGGATGAATGGATTCCGAATGAATTTGGTGGAAGAGAAAACCTCGATGCCGTTTCTCTTTTAAAAGAAATTAATGAAACTGTATATAAAGAATTTCCTGCCGCTCAAACAATAGCTGAAGAATCCACAGCATTTCCAGGGGTATCAAGACCAACATATAACGGAGGCTTGGGTTTTGGCATGAAATGGATGATGGGTTGGATGAATGATACCTTAAACTATTTTTCGAAAGATCCGGTTTATCGTAAGTATCATCAAGATCAAATTACCTTCAGCATTGTCTATGCCTTTTCTGAAAACTTTATGCTTCCACTTTCACACGATGAAGTTGTATACGGAAAAGGTGCTTTAGTTAATAAAATGCCAGGAGATGAATGGCAGCGATTTGCGAATCTGCGTTTGCTTTATGCTTATATGTTTACTCATCCTGGAGCTAAGTTGTTGTTTATGGGTGCTGAATTTGGGCAAACCAGTGAATGGTCGCATGATCGCTCTTTGGACTGGCATCTTACTCAATTTCCTCCTCATTGGGGTATACAGGAAGAAGTAAAAGCATTAAATAAATTGTATTGTACTGAACCTGCGTTGTATGAAAAGCAATTTTCTACAGACGGTTTTGAATGGATAGATCGGTCGGATGCAGAGAATGCCATTCTGATCTATCAACGAAAAGGGAATGATTGGAAAAATGATTTAGTGATCGTTCTAAACATGACCCCAATGGTACGGTCGAATTACCGCATTGGAGTTCCGCATTTGGGCACTTGGGTTGAACTTTTTAACTCTGATGAGCTTAACTATTATGGTAGCGGAGTAGTAAATGAAAGAGAACTCCATGCCCAAGCTCAGCCATGGCATGAGAAAGGGCAGTCAATTGAGGTGTCGTTAGCTCCACTTGCAGCAGTGGTATTTAAACTAAAGAGGTCTAATCTGATATGACGATTAAATAAAAAGCGGCTGTTTCTCAGGACAGCCGCTTTTTATTAATGTTGTTGGAATTATAAAGCCTCTGCTTTTTCAGCAGCAACTGTATTCAATGTCGACATGTGTTCAAGCAAGTCAACTAATTTGTTTGAATAACCCCATTCATTGTCGTACCAAGATACAACTTTAACGAAGTTATCATTCAAGGCAATACCTGCTTTTGCATCAAAAATAGAAGTACGAGCATCTCCTAAGAAATCAGTCGAAACCACTTCATCTTCAGTGTAACCTAAAATGCCTTTTAACTCACCTTCAGAAGCGTCTTTCATTGCCTTTTTAATAGCCTCGTATGATGCTGGTTTTTCTAAACGAACTGTTAAGTCAACTACAGAAACGTCCGCCGTAGGAACACGGAATGCCATACCGGTTAATTTTCCTTTGATAGCAGGAATAACCAATGCAACAGCCTTTGCCGCACCTGTTGACGAAGGAATGATGTTTTGGTAGGCACCACGTCCACCTCTCCAGTCTTTAGCTGAAGGGCCGTCAACTGTTTTTTGAGTAGCAGTGGCAGCATGAACAGTGGTCATTAAGCCTTCTATGATGCCAAAGTTATCCTGTAAAACTTTAGTAATAGGAGCTAGGCAGTTGGTCGTACATGATGCGTTTGAAACGATATGTTGATCTGCTTTTAAGTTTTTGTGATTAACACCCATTACAAAAGTAGGAGTGTCGTCTTTTGCAGGGGCCGACATTACAACCTTTTTAGCTCCGGCTTGAATATGTTTAACGGCTGTATCTTGAGTCAAAAACAAACCTGTAGATTCAATTACGTACTCAGCACCGATTTCATCCCATTTTAAGTTCGCTGGGTCTTTTTCAGCAGTAACCCTGATTTTTTTTCCATTAACAATCAGTTGACCATCCTTAACTTCAACGGTTCCTTTAAATTGGCCATGAGTAGAGTCATATTTTAACATATATGCCATATAATCTACTTCAACAAGATCATTTATTCCTACAACTTCAACGTGAGGTCTTTCTAGTGCTGCACGAAAAGCTAATCTTCCAATGCGCCCGAATCCATTAATTCCAATTTTCATGTTTATAAAAGTTTGTGTGTTTCTAAATTTTAAATAGCAAGGATATTGACCAAATCAATGAGAGACTCGTCAACTTCGATCTGGTTTTTAATAGCCAAGGTTAAATCAGTAAATTCAATACGATTACTGATGATGCCAACCATTTTGCGGTTCTTACCTTTAAGTATTCCTTCAACGGCAGCTTGTCCCAATCGACTGGCTAAAACCCGGTCAAAACTTGTTGGGCTACCTCCTCTTTGTAAATGACCTAAAATGCTTACCTTGGTGTCGTAATTGAATCGCTCTTTCACTTTTTCAGCGATTTTAAATGCTCCTCCACCATGATCTCCTTCTGCAACAATAACAATGCTAGAGGTTTTTTGATTTTTTAAATCGACCATTAATTTTTCAACTAAATCATCAATGTGGGTTTCCTTTTCAGGAATGAGGACAGCTTCGGCTCCACCGCCTATAGCCGACCAAAGTGCGATGTGTCCTGCATCACGGCCCATAACCTCTACAAAGAACAAACGATCATGTGATGCCGCGGTATCTCTAATTTTATCTATTGCCTCTATTACCGTATTATTCGCCGTATCAAATCCGATCGTGAAATCAGTACCGAATAAATCATTGTCGATAGTACCTGGTATGCCTATCACAGGCATATTATATTCTCTTGAGAAAATTTCGGCTCCAGTGAATGTTCCATCGCCACCGATTACTATTAAAGCATCTATTTTATGATGTTTTAAATTTTCATAAGCAGTTTTACGACCTTCTGGCGTTTTAAAGGCCATACAACGAGCCGTTTTAAGAATGGTGCCACCACGTTGAACTATGTTGCTTACTGATTTAGAATTTAAAGGAGTAATTTCATTGTTGATCATTCCTTGGTATCCTTGTGAAATACCAAACATCTGTTTACCAAAGTAAATACCTGATCTAACGACAGATCTGATAGCTGCATTCATTCCAGGGGCATCACCGCCCGAAGTTAATACTGCAATTCTTTCAATGTTTTTGCTCATATGGCGTTAAAATTATAAAAAAAATACCAATAGTTTGAATAGTTTTAATAATTTCAAAAACAATTTGTACCTCTCTTAAAAATGATTTACTTGTTCTACGCAAATTAAAAGGGTGGTTTACACAATAAGATATTAATGGAAATAAATGAGCTTCCAAAATTGCATTCTGATTTTTCGGTCGATTGCGTGATTTTTGGTTTTGATAAAGGGGAGTTAAAGATTCTTTTGATTGAAAGAGCCGAAGAGCCATTCAAAAACTTTATGGCACTACCAGGCAACTTTGTTTATGATAACGAAGATATTGACGGTGCTGCAGGCCGAATACTACGCGAACTTACGAGTTTAAGTGATATTTACCTGGAGCAACTTTACACTTTTGGAGAGGTTAATCGACATCCTCAAGGTAGAATTATTACTGTTGCTTATTTTGCATTAATTAAAGTTAAAAAGCACATTCTTAATCCTCAGGTTGCATTTGCCCGAAAGGCCGAATGGTATAGTGTTGCTGATGTTCCGGCCTTAGCATTTGACCATTCCAAAATTTTTGAGAAAGCATATAAACGGTTGCAAAGTAAAATTCGATATCAACCAATTGGATTCGAACTTCTACCAGAAAAATTTACGTTAAGTCAGTTGCAACAGTTGTATGAGGTGATTCTTGAAAAACCTATTGATAAACGTAATTTCCGGAAGAAAATATTAAGCTTTGGTTTATTAGTAGAGTTGGATGAAAAGCAGAAAAATGTATCACATCGGGCTGCAAAACTGTATAAGTTCAATAAATCAAGATATAACAACTTGAAGAAAATGGGTTTTTCATTCGAATTATAACGTTGATAACAAACAAGGTGATCACCAATGGTCGCCTTGTTTGGTTTTAATCTAAAAGTTAAAAATCAATCTCCAGATCCAGGCGACGTTTCAGTTCAACCATATTGGGATTCTTTTCAGCTAAGTAATTGAATTTATCAGTTGAGGTGTAAAGTCGTTTACGTGTATCCTGTTGTAAATTTTCTACAGCGATTATATCAATAGCATAATTCTGTAGTTTTTCACGCAGATAGGTAAGCAGTACAACCTTTTCCTCTTTTAATAACTCTTCCTGAACGCTGTTTTCTATACTAACCTCGATGGTATAATCAGGTCGAAGCTTCGGTGGAAAGCCTGTCATTAAACTATTAACCGTCATTTTGCCTTCAGAAAAGGCCTTTTCTGCATATGCTTTCCAGTGAATTAGAAATTGTTCTTCGGTAAATGGACTATGTACGGAAGGTTGTTGTTGTAACTCCTGTACTTCAACAGGCTTGACTTCCTCAATTTCTTTGCTTGCCCCCATGTTTTTTAGAGATGGGATTTTCAATGAAGGAATACCGGAAGAAACCACTTTTTTTGAAGGTGTTTCTTGCTGAGATACAGTAGGATTGGAAGTAGTTGTAATTGGTTGTACAGAAACAGCTGCTTTAACCGTAGTTGGCTGATTTGATTGGGTTACTTCTACGTTTTTGGTTGTTGGAGCTACTATATCAGATTTTTTTTTTACCTCCGATTGCGGAAGTTGATTCATGCTAACGTTCAATGCCGATTTTATATGGCACATTTTCATTAAGGCAAGTTCAACCTGTAAACGTTGGTTTTTGCTGCTCTTATAATTGAGGTCAGCTTGATTCCCTATGTTTAATGCTGAAAGTAAAAATGCATTTGAAGCTAATTTGGCTTGTTGCAGGTATTTTTGGCGGATGCCTTCGCTTACTTCTAAGAGTTTAACAGTTGTTTCGTCCTTGCAAACTAATAGATCTCTAAAGTGAGCGCATATTCCATTGATGAAATTATTGCCGTCAAATCCTTTATCAAGAATCTCATCGAAAATTAACAAGGCTTTTGAAATATCTTCGGCTAAAAGATTGTCGGTAACCTTGAAATAATAGTCATAATCGAGAATGTTTAAATTGTCGATTGCCGCTTTATAGGTGATGTTTCCTTGAGAGAAAGAAGTAATTTGATCAAACATTGAACAGGCATCACGTAAAGCACCATCAGCTTTTTGGGCTATGATATGTAAACCATCTTGTTCATAGGTTATTCCTTCTGTCTTAGCAATGTATTCAAGGTGATGAGAGATGTCTTCTACCTTAATCCTGTTAAAATCAAAAATCTGACAGCGTGAAAGAATGGTAGGAATGATCTTATGCTTTTCTGTTGTTGCTAAGATAAAAATAGCATAAGGAGGTGGTTCTTCCAGTGTTTTCAAAAAGGCATTAAATGCACTTTGCGACAACATGTGTACCTCATCGATAATATAAATCTTATATTTTCCTGATTGTGGAGCGTAACGAACTTGTTCAACTAAACTTCTTATATCATCAACCGAGTTGTTGGAAGCAGCATCCAATTCATGAACATTCATAGAAGAGCCATTCTTGAATGAAATACAGCTATCACATTCTCCACAAGCTTCAAAATCAGCAGTAATATTCTGGCAATTAATGGTTTTAGCCAAAACTCGAGCGCAGGTTGTTTTGCCTACACCTCTTGGCCCGCAGAAAAGAAATGCTTGCGCCAGTTGCCCGGTTTTAATAGCATTTTTAAGCGTATTAGTGATATGGCTTTGTCCAACCACGGTGTTAAACGTCGAAGGTCTGTACTTACGTGCCGATACTATGAAATTTTCCATTGCAACGAAAATAGAAATAGTTTGTTCGATGTGCAAATGATCTTGCGTGCTTAAATATTAATTATCTGCATGATAGTGTAAAATAAAAAGGAGCATCAATTAGAATGCTCCTTTTTATGTTGTGTGTTATCAGTTTATTTTGAAGCTCTTGTAAGCTGGTTGTCACAAACTGTAGGTTGCTCCAAATTAACATAATCGCTAATTTGTACTTTAAACTTTACCAAGTCCTCTAGTTGAACAGGTTCCTCAATACTGGTTTTTTCCGATGCAGGAACTTTAAATTTAACAAGCTCACTAAACTCGTTGTTTGCTTTAGGTTCTATGATTTCATCGTTTGAAACCTCTGGTACTTTAAATTTTACGAGATCATTTATATAGTTTGTTTCAACAGGTTCAGCAATGGAAGTGTTGTTGTCATCTGCAGGAAGTACAAATTTAACTAAGCTTGCTACTGTTTCTGTTTCAGCAGGAGTTTCCACTAAAATAGCATTGTTTTCTGGAGCAACGAATCGAATTATATCCAATAAGTTCTCAGTAGCATTCATTTTAGTAGAACCAGAAATTGATTTGTTAATTATAGTATATTGAATTTTTTTCGACTCTTTTTTGGCAATAATAGGTTCATCAGCACCCGTTGGAGAAACTGTCGTGTTTGATTTAGTATTAGTGCTTGATGATAAGCTTAGAGAGCTAAGATCAAATTTGGTAGAACCTACTGAAAGTACGGTGGCAATTGCGACTACGGTTAAAGGTTTTACGAACGTTTTCATTTTTTATAGAGTTAAGTTGTGTATAGATCAATTTGTTTGTATTGAATTCTATGACCCAAAAATACTTTAATAGGTTACACCTATTTGTATAAAAAATGTAACAAGGGTGTTGATAATCAGTAACATCAGCGTTACTGGAATTTTATCCTGCTTTTCTCAATTCTCTCAAATTTTTTTAAAAGTCTGGAGCATTTTCACAAACATAAAGTTTTGAAGTTATGCCATTCATGATAAGCATGATTTTTTATAGTATTGCTAAAAAATTAAATTATGACATTCGAACAAAAGGATTTGCTATTAAAGAGAGTGGGATGGGGGGCATTAGTTATAGTAATCATAATGTGCTTTATGCATAATCTTCAAATGGTTCCCTCAAGAACGTATCATTATGCATCTATCATTGCAGCCACTTTTGCTGTTGTTGCCGAGTACCTTAGTTTTAGTTTATATCATAAGGAAGATAAATTGTTTTTTGATCCTATTCGAATATTTGCTTTAAGTGTATTGTCGTTAATCATTTTAAATTTAGCATTAGGCTTAGGTATATAATCGTATAAAGAAACAGTAAACGGTATAGGGTTGCTATTTATATCTAAGTATGCCCCGCTTTACATTTCAAGTTCTCACGCCGCGCTGAACCCCTGCCTTCGTAGCGGGCTTTCCATTGCAATCGGGTTTAGGCATCCGGTTCAGCCGTGTTAACTTTTAATGTTGTGGAACATTAGGCTTCTTTTTTAGTATTTTTAATTGAAGGATAGGTAGTTAGCGCCAATAGCCTGAAAAACGACTGTTTTATCTTTGGAGAATGAGAAATAGTTTCTACTTTTGCACCCCGCTGGGGGAGAGATTCAGGCAGCGGTAGTACATTGAAAGGGTAGAAAGAAGAGCGGCAGATTGTAAGCGAAGATCAAGTTAAGAAGGGATGCCAAAAGCAGCCCAA
>NZ_FXSZ01000012.1 GCF_900182575.1 Solitalea koreensis
AATGATCTGTGATTCGGTAAAATTGCTTTTTTTCATTTCCCTAAAGTTATAAACTACTACACTTATTATCGTAGCTGTTTTTGGGGAAGATTACAAAAGCTTTAAATCAATTCTTAAATCAGATTTTACAAGTTAAACTAGCCGAATTTAAAAACATTTATAAAAGCACTTGGATTAGAGATAGTTTGTTAAATAATATTAAAAGTGAATCCTATTTCTACAATAATTATTTGATAAGTAAATATTTTGTAAACACAAAGGATACTATACGAGCAATAAGCTTTGCAAAAAAGGCATTAACCGCAAAAAACGAACTTGATGCCTTTCTATATACTCCTCTTAGATCAGAATTAAACTTTATTATTAATAAAAACTATAAAATTAGCGATGAGCCTTACATTGCTGTTAATAAAACAATTTGTGACTTGGGAGTGGTCAAACCGAATGAACAGGTTGAAGCTGCTTTTTCAATAATAAATAAAGGGAAGAAACCATTAATAATAAAAAACATCATAGCTTCTTGTGAATGCACTTTGGTAAATTGGGAACGAAAGCCAATACCTAGTGGAGCTACTTCATTTATTAAAGCCAAGTTAAAAATTAAAAAGGCTGGGTTGTTTAATAAGAATTTGTATGTTTTTTCGAATGCTTATAACAATACACCTTTAATCCTTTCATTAAAGGCTCGTTCTTTCTAAAAACCTTTAAAATTAAATATGAATCAATTAGTAAAAAAAAGCATTGCATTACTAGGTATTGCAATGTTATTGGGTATCCCCCTGACTTCGAATAGTAATCCTGTTCGCCCATGTGGATTTCCAGAATTTGTATACATTGCTGATGATGAGTGTAATGATATATATTACACATGTGATTCCCATAACGTTCCCACTGTACACCATTGCCAAGCACTGTTAGCATATTGTGAAGTAGATGAGGTATGCGAGTGGACCGGGTCGGATTGTTTCAAAAATAAAACACTTCTATTTTGTTATAATTAATGGTATTAATAAATGCCGGCTGTTATTGGCAGTCGGCATTTATTATTTGGTAATCATATGGGATCAAAAAAATATTTTGTATTGCTATTTCTATTTGTCTTAGGTAAAACCACCCTCGGACAAGATAAAATTAAACTCATTGGTATAATTGAAGATTGTGCCACAAAGAAACCTCTTCCCAATGCAACTATTCAATGCATGGGATATGTACCCCGAATTATTCCTCTTTATAAAAAAACAACAACAAGTGACGCTAATGGTAAATTTACCATAGAGGTCCCCAACGGCTCAAAAAATTCATTTACAATTAATCTGATCGGATATGAAACTTATGACCCAAGAAGCTTGCAACAGTGTAATTCTAATACTGATTCTTTACCCATTGGCTTTATTTGTTTAAAGCCTAGCGTTAAAGGACTAAAAGAGGTGGAGGTGGTAGCTCATAAAGAACTCTTGCAGTTAAAAGCCGATAGAATCATATATGATGTAAAAAATGATAAAACAGCGGCAGCCAACAATATCCAAACACTGGTTAGTCGCTTGCCGTTCTTTTCATTGTCATCGGACGGAAAATTATTGTACAAAAATTCCCCACGCTATAAAGTATTTATTGACGGTCGTCCCAGCGGTTTAGCCCGATACGATCCAAATATGTACCTGCAAACCGTGCAAGGACAAACCGTTGATAAAATTGAAATCATTACTTCACCCACAGCCAAGTACGACATGGAAGGGAACTCGATTATAATCAATGTAATCACGAAGAAAATGGAGAATGGATATAGCATTAATTTAAACAGCAAGGGCGATAGTTTTGGTGCTTTAGGAGGGGGGGGCGGCTATGATGAAATCAGGAGTTTGGGGTTTCGGTGTGTCTTCCTCTGCCAATAATAGCATTTTACCGGGCGATTCAGGTTGGGCGATTACCAATGATCATATTAATGGCATTTCCAATAGAGACGAAAATAAAACTGAAAACACCAATAACAACAACGTCAAGTATGGATTGAACCTTAGTTATGATCTTAATAAGAAGCATTTATTCAATCTGTCTTGTTCATTGGGGAATATGGAATCGGACTTAAAAGCTAATTCATTTAATACAACCACTGCGCTTAACAACAACGAGCTCCTTCGGACCTACTCCCGTATTTCGAATGCGCAATCCAATAAAAACAATTATTTTATAGATGCCGATTACCAATATGTATTTAAGCCCGATACCTCCCGAAAAATTGAATCGTCATTAAGCATTGCCTATCGGTATGCGAATAATGCTAGTGAATCAGATAGTAAATTTAATGTTGCAGGGAATACCACCATGTTGGGTAATCAAAACACGAATGATGAAAACAACGGAGAATACACCGTTCAGGCCGATTACACGTTTAAACAAAAAAGAAAAGGGGAGTTTACTTTTGAAACAGGCATCAAAACAGTAGTAAGGGATAATGTCTCATACAAGAGTGTTTATCCAGAGCAATTTAATAGTGGGGAATTTGAACTGCAACCGACTTCAAACTATTCATTTGGGTACAATCAGCAGGTGTATAGCGGCTATGTGAGTCTGTCAGAGAGTTTTAAAAAGCTGGTGATCTCCATTGGTTCACGGATTGAATACAGCAGGGGGCAAGGCATATCGAAAGCCAACAATGATCTGCAGGTACCGTTTTCAACCTCCAATTTTTACCTGATGCCCGTTTTTAACTTGTCGTACCTGGCGAACTGGTCCAACCGCATTAGCTTTTCTTACAGAATGAATGGCAGAAAACCAGCCTTCGACATGCTTAATCCGGCAGTGACTAAATTTAATGAATGGACCGTCAGGTATGGCAACCCTGAATTAAAACCTGAAAAAGCACATTCTTTTAAGACGGAGTATACTTACCTGGGACCAAAAGGGCTAAACCTATCTTTTGCTCTGGAGCATGAGTTTTGTAATAATGCGCTGGAAGATTTTTATTGGGTCAATACCGATTCAATTACGCACAGATCCTATGCTAATTCAGCCACTTCAAAATCGCTTGGCTTGGCATTCAATGTAAATAAATCATTTTTGAATCAAAAGTTACGATTCAGTTTTAATGTAATGCCCCGGAAAGTTTGGAGCAATTACAAAAGTAAACACATAAGCATCGAAGATTTTTCCACGGGCTATGGAGGAAGTGTCAGCTACTCATTTAGCAAGGGGCCGTCTATTTCTTCTAGCTTATTTTCTAACGGAGCGATGGTGCTCGGACAATTAAAAGTGGCTGGCTACACCTCACACAGTTTTGATATTTCGCAGAGTTTTTTTGAAAGAAAGTTAAGCTTTACTGCCTCGGTAACTTCTCCTTTTCAAAAGCAGCGAATAGACGAAGCCCTATTAATGAGCCCGGAATTTGAACAATCTAGCTATAGGTCTTCTCAAATGCGAAGTTTTACATTGAGGTTAAATTATAATTTCCGGAAAAACAGCATCTTAAGCCGTCAAAACACTAAAAAAATAGTAAATGATGATTTGAAATAATTGAAAACATTATTTTTTATGATTCAATTTAGTCTTAAAAATGGTAGAAAAATATCAAAAACTGATTACCCTAGGTAAATTTAGCACCGTTTGCATTGTGTGTAATACATATTGCAAACGGTGCTATAAATTGGAAAAATTAATGCTATATATGAAATTAAATTTTCTATAATAAAATATTAATGGAACTATAATGAGGAAAAAATAATATTGAAGTTTTTATTAAGGGTCTGTTTGCAGACCTTTTTATGTATAGTACTTACTGTAGTGCTGTACTATACGATTATAATTAGCAGACGCGATCTTTATCGAAGATTCAGAGTAAGTCGATTATACAGCACACAAATTAATGCGGTGCAACTATAGTCGAATGAAATAACTCCTCATAATTATATATTTTTAACAAATTGTATAAGATATTAATGAATTTTAACTACCTAATTATTTAGAAAATAAGGTTAGAGAAGAGGTTGACAAAGCTAGGGAGCGGGTTAGCCTATATACAACAGAGTGACTACAAGGTGATTAGCCACAGAAACTCTATCCTTATTATTTTAATTAATATAAAAGGATTAGAAATAAAGTAGTGTAATTGTTTGAATCGAAGTAATTATTCAAAGCTTATTAGATCAAATAATACATATTTAAAATAGCTTTAATAGTATGATTAGTTTCAGTTAGCCTCTTCTTTGTAAGCTTCTCTTTTAACTCCTCTGTGAGAATTGAACTTTGAAAAACAAGTTGAATAGCTTCATGTCGAAGAAACGAATTATCATCATCAATTGCCTTTATTATAAAATTTTTCACTACCACATTCGCAGATGGGTCAATATTGTTTCTTTGTAGAATTGGTTCTAGTGCAATTGCAGCAGCGATTCGATGTCCCGTATGAGTTGAAATTAATAGCGAACCTATATCATCAATCGTTAGCCCAATAATAAACTCCTTAATATTACTTTCAATAATTCTTCTTTGATCAAAAGAAGAATTAAGATATTCTTCTCCTAACAACTTTATTCCTTCAACTTGAATTGTAACAGTTGTTGAAACTAGTCTTTGGGTTTGTTCAGAAGAGAGCGGCGTACCTGTGTTAATAGTTTTTTTAATCTCTTCGATTTGAGTTAATTGAGCTTTAAACAAACCGCCAATTTCAATATTTGCGCTCTCATTAGAAATTCGGTTGATTAAATTTGTTAGCTGTTTCTTAAAAGTAAGAAATAACCCTAGAACTAACCCTGGCCATACTAAAGTATGAACAAATTTTTGGACGATATCCCAATCTATATTACACATTAGCTTCAAATTTATTGTAGGTAGATGTCTCGTCCAGAAGTATAAGAGAAGGATGCTCAGCAATAAAAAGATTGTCTGAAAAAATCATGACTTCTTCTCCTTTACTCGCTTGCGCTGCACTATAATTTAAAGTATATTTTACTTGTCTGAAATTTTCATACAACTGACGAATTTGCTGAACATTATCATACGTAACTATCCATTTTTGTTGAGAAACATTACTTATTTCTGTTGCAATTTGTTTGTGGTCACTATCTTGATAAAAGTTTAAATAGAGGTCCTTACCTTTAACATAATATGGGGGATCTAAATAGAAAAGTGATTTTGCAGGTAACGTTTTTTGGAGGGCATTAACCAATTGAACAGCATCAGAATTATGTAGTTCTATTTTATCTTTGTAAAGAGCTATTCGTTCTATTCTTTTCTTTAAATCAGTTTTATTAAATCTAGCATCAATTTTCCAATCTCCTAGCTGTTGACGTCCACCTATAGCTCCGGCATTTAAAATTCCTGATCTGTTTGTTCGGTTGAGAAAAAAGGTTGAAAAACCAACTTCTAAAAGTCCGAACTGCTCCTTTTCTTTTTGAACTATTTTTTGTTGCTCCCAAACATCCATAGTTACAGGTGTATCATGAATTAATTGGCATAATTCATCTGTATTATTGATAACTGAATGCCAAAAAGAAAATATAGAGCGATCAATATCATTAATAACAATTCTTGAGGCGTACTCATTAAATAAAAGTGAAAGAGCTACAGATGCACCACCAGCATAAGGCTCTATATACACACCATCATATAGCAAATTTTCTTTAAAAATTTGTTTAAAATACTCAGCTACCTTCCCCTTACCACCTGGGTATCTTAATGGTGAATAAAAATCCATGCTTATTATTTAATATTATTCCACAATATTACCATAAAGTCTTGCATGTTGTCCCAAGTTATAATGAGATTTTCAGCTTTAGGTGAAAATCTGTTGTTATGAACGTAAGCGTGCCATGTATCAAGACCAAGTATATCATTACTATCTTTAACAGAAGATTTAACCCCTTTACATATTGCCTGATCTGCCCATTTTTTTGTATCAAGATGATTTGCAACAACATTTATTTTCTGTTGTAGATTCATTCCTGATTTTGCAGCTGATGGAGAGGGTGTTGGAGTTAAACTATGTTCTTCAACATAACTATCCACACTAAGCTCAACAAAAACCCTGAAAAGAACAGCAACTGCATTTGTGTGTCTTGTTACATCAATATCCATGAGCTCATGATATATAGCATTCACTTTAGGATTATTTATGCTCATTCCACAAGTTTTAGGTATTAATTTCTTACGCTCTGTTGGGATAGGTTTGGATTTTATTGATGATGCTGGCTTACTTGCAACAACAGGAGAGGCTGATGAAGAGGAATTAATTTGCCATAGTTTTCCTGCTGCAATCGATGTATCAGGAATACTTGCTTTATGAAAATTCTGAATGTAGTCCTTCCTTGCATCCTTATCATATATCTTTTTAACAGTAAATTTCGGATCTAGTATATCCTTAACTACTTGGGTTAAACCTTTAACAACTTCCTTCTCATCAATTTTTGATTGAATTGTACCGTTATTAAATTCGATTCCTAAAAATGTTCTAACATCAGGATCATCAATTAACCTATCTAAATTAGTGGTATTTATTTTTTCTACGTTACTTTTTATTTCCGCTGGAACATCTGGAGAGGCTTTTAATAATTTAATAATTTGAATTGACGTAGACGTTTTACCTTCTGTTTTTTCACCAAATCTTTGTTTTTGAAGTGGATCCCAACCATCAGTACCAGTTCCATATTTTCCATAACCGTGTTTTAAACCAATCCAAATATCTGCTTCTTTTGGATCATCATAAATAACACAGTCAACTTCAGATACTAAACGATCCTTGTTTACTTCATTAAGTTTCTTAAACTTCCTTTTTAAAGATAAATATTTAGCACCCTCAATTAAATCAGGGTTATTAAGAAATTTTAAACAAGTGGTCCTTCTATTTCCTTCTAATACTATGTAATAATTTTTATCATGGGCGGATGCAATTACTTGAATACTATCATTGGGGTTTAATCCGAATTCCATGATATGCTCAGCCAAATTGAATAAAAAATCATTTTGATTATCAAGCATTTTATCTAATGCTTCTTTTTGACTTGCTACCGTTTCAAATCTGTAATTCTCGGTATTTACTAACAGATTTGTTAATTTAATTTTTTTTGTTCTTGCCACAGGGAGATTATTTTTTCCACATACAGATAATAAGGCAAAATAAACAAAAATAAATAAATTTAATTATATGTAATATTAACCAGCTGATTATTAACTATATAAAAACAAGAATTAGCTTTTTAAGCAAATAGATCTCTAAGGCTTAATTCCAGAGCTGTAGCTAATGAATACATTGTACTAATTGTAGTATTTACTTCCCCTCTTTCAATTCTCCCAATCTGAGACAAAGGAACATCTGCTTTGTTGGCAAGATCTTCTTGCGAAAGGCCTTTCTCCTTTCGCAGTTCTCTTACCCTCTCGCCGAAAGCTTTTATCACTTTATCATTTTTAATATTTATCACAAAGGCAAATTGCCCTGTGTTCATAAATATAATAGACGCATATATGCGTTATTTTAATAGTTTTGAATTTTAAATTAATCTATATGAAAAAAACATTTATCCTTACTGCTTTAATATTCTCAGTCAACACACTGTATTCACAAACACTCAAAAAAGTTATTATTAATCGATACCCAAAGGAAGTTCCAGCTGGAAAAATTTGGCGACTAAACATCTCTAAAAAAGTGAAGGTTGAAGTATCAAAATTAACTTTAGAGCGCGGAAGTAAATTCAATGCGTTATTCTTATCCAACCCTAAATTTTTATATAGTATTGCGGTTGGTGAAAATGGACAACCATCTAAGCTTTATACAATTATATTTAAAGAGCTTGAAAAAATACCTTTCAGCAATGATTACTCTTATAATATTAAGCCTATAACCTTTGTTGATGAAAATTTTTCACTAAGTGATCTTACCACAGAAAATGAAATAAGCAACCTAGGCGTAAAGGAAATCACTTTTGAACCTGGCGAAAAGGTTTATGTTGGCAATGGCTTAGATGTAATTGAATTAGACGAAATCCCTAAGAATACCACAAAAGCTATTTCTGCTCAATCACAATCCAAAGATGAAATGGTTTATAAATCAGACTATTGGATTAACTCCAAAGCATATAAAAGTTTTGGTGAAGCTGGAGACAACCCAGTTGTAGAAAATGTTAAAGTCATTCACACCAAACAAAATTTTAAAGTATTCTTTGGAAAAAAGCTATCCATTTATACAATTGTGGGTTACAAAAGATTTTCAGAAGTAAGATTAGATTATACAGTCAAAAAAGATGGCAAGATGTATCTTATTTCATTGTGTAAAATGCCAAATGGTAATCCTTCTTTATTAATTGAAAAACAATGGGCTATACCAGAAGCATACTTAGACTAACAATATTTAAAAGTTTTTAAAGAGGATTTTGAATCGAAAATCCTCTTTTTAAGTTTGCAGGTTCTTAAAAATCGGCACCTGAATGTTAAAAACAGACTTCTCCAAAGTCACGGATTTATTTTTAGTCTACCCAGAAGGCTTTGAAAATCATTATTCTTCATTATCTCCTTTCATTCAGAAGTTAGTTGGAATAATACCAGATAGTATTCACCTATTCGTAATTGTAAATAACAGCAAGGCTAAGAATACTATTTGCTTTAAGTATCCAAATAAAAATATGGATGTAATTATTATCGATGGTTTTAATGAGATATGGCTAAGGGATATGATGGGATTTAATGTAGGAGATAAAATAATCAGACCATACTATCATCCAAACTATTGTAGCTGTCAATTTTCCTTCTTAGATCTGATTGAATTGGATAATAATATTGATGATATTATTAAAGAAACGATTAATAAACCAATTGAAAGGATGCCGATAGTAATGGATGGTGGTAGTTTGGTTACGAATGGCAATATTGGTTTTATTACCAAAAAGATTTTAGAGGATAATAGAGGACTGGATGAGGAAAAGGTGATCAGGATAATTAAAGAATTTTTAGGAATTGAACCAATTGTTGTAGATAGATATAAACATGATAAAATGGGTCATACGGATGGCTACATGCAATTTATCAATGACGATCTTCTTTTGGTTAGCCAATATCCAGATATGGCTTTTTTAAGTGAGGATAATAAATATTTAAAATACTTGGAGGATATAGCCCTTAAAAATAAAATGAGGATTGATCTTATTTATGAAAGGCCGATTGATGAAATGGGGTGCTGTGTTTATGGAGAGGATAAAAAATGTATGTATGGTTCAAGAGGTATATATGTGAATTATTTGGCTTTAAATAATACGGTCATAATACCAGAATACACTTTACCAAAATCAGATAAAAGAGATTACAACTTGATTAACAAAGAGGTGTTTAACCAATATTTTGAAAATGTAGTTTCTATCAATTGTGATGAACTATCTAAATTTTCAGGAGTTCTACATTGTATTAGTTGGGTTAATTAACGCTGAAAATAATCTTCAAATTTGGAAATCTCGGCTTATTTGAAATGATGAAAACCACTATGAAACGATTATTCGGGAAAAATGGAAAAATTTACAAAAAATGTATGTAAAGCCGTATGTAGAAAAAATAAAATCCGCATTAATGATATTAAAAATGCGGATTTTTAAAATTTTCTGTGGAGCTGGAGGGATTCGAACCCTCGTCCAAACATGGGACCTGATGCGCTTTCTACATGCTTATTTTGTGTTTAATTTTCGACTGAGGTCTGCCCACAAACAGGCTAACAACAGCTTAGCTTTTTTAATTGTCGGGCTTGATTAAAAGCATTACAAACCTTAATCCCACTTTTCTGTGCTTCCGGATCGGACGCGGCAGGATTGCGCTTCCGGGAAACATCTCGCTTCCAACTCTTAGCTGGAACTAGGCCATTATATCTCCGATATAATTAAGCAGCAAGAGCGTAGTTATTTTCGCCGTTTGTTGTTTGAGGATTTTCTTTAACGGGCACTCTCCACAACGCCCTGCATGCTTACACACAAATCTTCCATCCTGTCAATTCCGGTCAACCCCATTTGTGTATAGTTGCAAATATAGCGTATTGCAAGCGTATCGCAAAACTTCATGCGTATAGTGAGGTCGATAGTTCATGGAAGTATATAATCAATGAATTATGGTTTCATGTACATCTTTTGTTGAAAGCAATCTTCCAGGATAAACGTTCAGCGCTATTTCCAAACATTCCATTGCACGAGCAATCGCATTGGTGTTGAGCACATAGGCAATGCGGACTTCATCTTTGCCGGCTCCAGGGGTTGAATAAAAGCCGGTAGCAGGAGCAAGCATGATCGTTTGGTTTTTATAGTCGAATTCGTCAAGCAGCCATTCGCAAAATGCATCGGAATCGTCAATCGGGAGTTTGGCCACTACGTAAAATGCCCCACCCGGATTAGAACAAAAAACGCCTTCCATCTTATTTAAGGAGGCAACTAACAGGTTTCTTCGCTCCGTGTATTCATTAATCACCTTGTCGAAATAGGATTGAGGCGTGTCAACGGCTGCGATTGCTGCTATCTGAGCCACGGCAGGAGGGGCAAGTCGGGCTTGTGCATATTTTAATGCAGCAGCATGAACGTCCTTGTTTTTGGTAATCAAGGCTCCCAGGCGTGCGCCGCAGGCGCTGTATCTTTTTGAAACTGTATCAATCATGATGAAGTGATTGTCCAGGCTATCTAAATGTCCGGGAGAAACAAATTCTTGTCCATCATAACAGAATTCCCGATAGGCTTCGTCTGCAATTAGAAACAGATCGTGCTCTAAAACAAGTTTTTTGAGCGCTTCCAACTCCGCCCTCGAATAAAGGTAACCCGTTGGATTATTTGGACTGCAAATGAGGATTGCTTTTGTCTTTTTTGTAATTAGTTTTTCAAATTCATGGATAGGAGGCAGCGCAAATCCATTTTCAATATAAGAACGTATAGGCCTTACGGTTACGCCGGCAAGACAAGTAAACGCGTTGTAATTCGCATAAAATGGTTCAGGAACTATGATTTCTTCATCATAGTCAATGCAGGCGCTAATTGCTATTGTCAATGCTTCCGATCCACCGTCTGTTACAATAATATCTTCTGGTGTTATATGGTAACCATGGTTATGGTAGTATTCAGAAAGTTTGGAGCGGTATTCAGGAGTGCCTTCTGATTGTGTATAGGCCCAAATTTTGAAATCAATATGTTTAATGGCTTCAATCATGCCCGCAGGCGTTTCAATATCAGGTTGGCCGATGTTAAGATGGTAAACAATTTTCCCTTCCTGTTTAGCTTTTTCAGCAAAAGGAGTTAGTTTTCGGATAGGGGAGGCGGGCATCAAAAACCCGGTACTTGATATTTTAGGCATACCCAAAAATAAAAAATCCACCAGTATTTGGCGGATTTTTATTCTAAAATATTGTAGGTAGTCCGAATTTTATTTTCCGGCAGGTTTAGTTGCAGGATCAACTTCTCCTTTAATATAAAGAACCTTTTGAGGGGTTTTTGAATTAGAAGTAATCGTTACATTCTTGTTAAATGGAACCGGACGGCCTGCACTGTTATAAGAAACGGTTACAATACCTGATTCTCCTTTTTTAACTGGTTCTTTCGTCCATTTTGGAATTGTACAACCGCAAGGAGCAGTAACATTTGTAATAATTAAAGGCTCGTCACCCACGTTGGTAAATTTAAAATCGTAAGAAGCAAGCGTACCTTCTTTAATTTTGCCAAAGTCGTGAACTTCTTTTTCAAATTTAAATTCAGCTTGTTGTGCTTTGGCAACGGTAAAGCCCGCTACTAACATAAATCCTACTAAAAGCAATTTTTTCATGGTTTAATCTTTTTTTATGTTATACAAAGATAATGGATTCAATGTTACAATAAATTTCAAAATTTATACCAAAAAAGTTCATTAAATAATATTACATGTCAATGATGCCAACAGGTGGCTTAATTTTATTAATTTTGCGCCACCTTTTAATGAACCGTTTATGCAAAATGAAGTAAATAAGAATGAGTCTTCTATGGTTGAAAATAAGGAATTAAACTTTTCTGAATTCAGGGAGGTGGTGTTGGACGATTACCGTTTGGTAAATGAAAGTCGTCAGGCAAGTTTGTTTGGCCGTAAAGAGGTACTTACCGGAAAAGCGAAATTCGGCATCTTTGGAGATGGGAAAGAACTTGCTCAAATCGCTATGGCAAAGGTGTTTAAGAATGGAGATTTTCGTTCCGGATATTACCGTGATCAAACTTTTCACTTCGCTGCCGGAATTTATACGATTAAAGAATTTTTTGCACAGTTATACGCCCATGCGGATGTAAACTTTGAAAGTTCTACAGCAGGCCGTGGTATGACCTGCCATTTCGGAACCCGTAGTTTGAATGAGGATGGTAGCTGGAAGAACCTAACAGAAATGAAAAATTCTTCGGCTGATATTTCATGTACAGCCGGACAAATGATTCGTTTAGTGGGTTTAGCGCAGGCATCAAAATTATACCGTGAAAACAAAGAGCTTGCACATTTAACTCAATTCTCAAATAACGGCAATGAGATTGCTTTTGGTACCATTGGAGATGCAAGCACCTCCGAAGGTCATTTTTACGAAGCCATTAATGCAGTGGGCGTTCTTCAGGTGCCAATGCTAATGTCGGTTTGGGACGATGGGTATGGTATTTCAGTAAGTCAGAAATATCAAACCACTAAACAGAATATTTCAGAAATTCTGAAGGGTTTCCAACGCGATGAACATGGTGAAGGATATGAAATTTTACGTGTAAAAGGTTGGGATTACGCAGCGCTGTGTGAAACCTATGAGCAAGCGGCAGCTATTTGCCGTGAGCATCACCGTCCGGTTTTAGTGCATGTACAAGAGGTTACTCAGCCTCAAGGCCACTCTACATCAGGTTCGCATGAACGCTACAAATCTCGTGAACGTTTGGATTGGGAAGCTAATCACGACTGTATTAAGAAAATGCGTGAGTGGATTATCAACTCAGCAATTGCTACTGCTGAAGAGCTGGATGCAATTGAAGATAGCGCTAAAAAACATGTTCGTGACTTGCAAAAAGAAGCATGGGCTGATTTTAACGCGCCTATAAAACAGGAAATTATTGAAGTTGCTGCTATTTTTGACGAAATCGAAGCTGAAAGCAGCCATGCTCAGGATGTAAAATATCATAAAAACGTACTTAAGTCAACAATTGACCCTACGCGAAAGGATATTATTTCAAACCTGCGAAGAGTGTTACGTGCTGTCCGCAATGAAAAGATTAGTGGGAAACAGAAGCTGATTAACTGGTATACTAAAGCAAAAGAAGTTAATAAAGATCGCTATAATACCTTTTTGTTCACCGATACCGATGAGTCGGCACTGAAAGTGCAAGAGGTAAAACCGATTTATGATGAAACTACCAAAAATGTGGATGGTCGTGAAATTTTGCAAGCCTGTTTTGATGCAGCATTTGCTCGTGACCCGCGTTTAGTAGCTTTTGGAGAAGACGTAGGTCGTATTGGTGATGTAAATCAAGGCTTCGCCGGCTTACAGGAGAAATACGGTGAAAACCGGATTTTTGACGTCGGTATTCGTGAAGCAACGATCATGGGTCAGGGCATAGGTTTGGCCATGCGTGGTTTGCGCCCAATCGCTGAAATTCAATACCTCGATTATATTTATTATGGTTTACAGCCTTTGGCTGATGATGTGTCCTCACTTTCATATCGTACTAAAAGAGGTCAAAAGGCTCCATTAATTGTACGTACCCGTGGTCATCGTTTGGAAGGTATCTGGCATGCCGGTTCTCCAATCGGTACATTAATCAACGCGTTACGTGGTATGCATTTATTGGTTCCCCGTAATATGACCCAGGCTGCAGGTTTCTATAATACATTAATTAAGGCTGATGAACCTGCTTTAGTAATTGAGTGTTTGAACGGTTACCGTTTAAAAGAGAAATTACCGGCTAATATTGGAGAGTTTACAACTCCTTTAGGTGTTCCGGAAGTACTTATTGAAGGTACCGATATTACTTTGGTAACCTACGGGTCGTGTGTTCGTATTGCCGAAGAAGCCGCTTTACAACTAGCTGAAGTTGGTATTTCAGTTGAACTTGTGGATGTTCAATCATTATTGCCATTCGACATACATCATAAAATTGTTGAATCATTGAAGAAAACCAACCGCATTATTTTCCTTGATGAAGATATGCCGGGCGGCGCAACTGCATTCATGATGCAACAGGTAATTGAGGTGCAAAAGGGATATTATTATTTAGATACCGAACCTCGCACCATCACAGCGAAAGAACATCGTCCGGCCTACGGCTCCGACGGTGATTATTTCTCAAAACCGAGTGTTGAAGATGTATTTGATGCAGTTTATGAAATGATGCAGGAGGTTGATTCAAGCCGATTCCCAGGAATTTATTAGGTTCCGGATTTAGGCTTTAGAATTATTTTTTTGAGTTTAGCGTTTAGTAATTAGAATTTATATAATAGTTTTTTAAAATGATTTCAAGATATAGCCGTTTAGCAGTGGCCGTTCTGGCATTAGGGCTTGCCGTTTATTTGTTTACCATTAGCCAGATCAGTTTGGGGCTTTTGCTCATTTTAATTTCAGCTTTGTTCGTGTTATTCTTTTTTAGAAATGAAAACATGTTAGCCGCCTTCTTTTACATGAGAAAGAACAATATGGAGCGTGCCGATTATTTTTTAAGAAGAATCAAAAATGCGGATGAAACATTAAGCAAAGGACAAGCAGCTTACTATAATTTCTTAATGGGTACAATTGAGTCTCAAAAAAGCATTTTTCAATCAGAAAAATACTTTAAGAAAGCATTGTCGTTAGGCTTGCGTATGGATCATGATTTGGCGATGGCTAAATTGAGTTTGGCAGGTGTGGCGATGGCAAAAGGTAATAAGCGCGAAGCTCAAAACTTACTTGCTGATGCAAAAAAACTAGATAAGAATAAAATGCTTACCGATCAGATTAAAATGATGCAAGGCCAAATGGGACAAGTTGGTATGCAAAAAGTAGGTATGCAAAGCTACCAGGGCCGCAAGCGAATGTAGTTTCTGAATCAGATTCTAGGTCAAAGAATCAAGATAAAAGACAAAAGCCGGAATGAGAGTTTCGGCTTTTGTGCGTTCTTTAAACAAGGCTCATTCGATCACCTTCATTACCTGTTGAATGTCAGTATCGCACAGTTTAATTTCAATTTTATTGTTTGGATATTGGCTTTGAAGCGATCTTTTTAAGTCTTGAAAATAATACAGCATATCGGCATTATTCCATGCTTTGTTTAAAACCGGAATGTACAAGATAAACTTGCTTTCCTGTTTTTCAAGATAAATAGATTTCAGATGAATAGTGTCGAAGAAGTTTTCCTTGGTAAGCAGCAAGCCCATTTGTTTTACCTCGTCATCGGCGATTTTTGCTTTTTGATACAGAATTTCATGGTTCAGCATACCAAACGTTTGTCGTTCGGTTTTAACGTCAGCCACGAAACCGGTTAATGCCATAGTGCCAACCGTAAAGATGGCCGCTAAGACTCCGATGAGCATTGCTTGTCTATTGGAATAGGTTCCGCCCTGAGCCATTAAATGCTGCCCGATGTTTTTAGATTGAAAAACGAACACTATTGCAAATGCTATTACGCAGTATAAAAGCGGTAAAAGGCCGTAGGGCAATTGCTGCATGAACTCAAATGTGAGTGTGGCCCAAAGTAGTAAAATCGTTAATAAAGCACTTATTATCCATGTGATTCTTTCTTTTTTAGGCTGATGAAAGGTTGAAAAGTTTTGAGCTAAGAGATACCCTGCGGCGATGGGGCCTCCCAGAAATGATCCTATTAAAATGGCCCTCTCTTTATAAATTTTAGGCATGGTTTAGTATTAAAAGGTCAATCAATAGCTTAAATTCTTCCAGCCTGATTAAATTTTTCATTTTTATGATAGCGAATGAGTTAATGGCAGAAAGCTAAATTGATGTTTTTCTTTTTAAAATTTATCTCTTTTGCTAAAAACGCAAGTATATATTTGCAGCCTTAAAACCCTCCCCGATTACGATCAGGATTGAGGGCATTTAAAACTAAACTATTCCGAAAAATTTTGACCATGTCAGAACAGAATTACTTCCTGAAGATAGCATCTATGCTGGGTATTGGATCACGCCAGGTAGAAGCTACAGTTAAATTGCTTAATGATGGAGCGACCATTCCGTTTATTTCACGTTACCGTAAAGAATTAACCGGTAGTTTGGACGAAGTAGCGATCGGTGCAATTCGTGATGAGATTGTACGTTTGCGCGAATTGGATAAACGCAGGGAAGCCATTTTGAATTCGATACGTGAGCAAGGTAAATTAACCGAAGAGCTTGAGCAGCAGATCAACGATGCTGAAACCATGAGCAAATTGGAAGATTTATACCTCCCGTACAAGCCGAAGCGTCGTACAAAAGCAACGATCGCGCGCGAACGTGGTTTGGAGCCGTTGGCCGTACTCGTTTTTGCACAGGAAATAAAAGATATAGAAGCAGAAGCTTCAAAATTTATTGATGTTGAGAAGGAAGTAAATAATGAATCGGAAGCATTGCAAGGTGCCCGTGATATTATTGCTGAATGGATGAATGAGGATGCTCCGGCACGTGAGAAAATGCGCTCGCTTTTCAAAGAAAAAGCAGTGGTGAAATCTTCGGTGATGAAAGGCAAGGAAGAAGAAGGCGTGAAATACCAGGATTACTTCGACTGGTCAGAGCCGTTGATGTCGGCACCTTCGCACCGATTGTTGGCTATGCGTCGTGGTGAAAAAGAGATGATTCTGAGCCTTGACATTGCTCCTGAAAAAGAAGATGCAATTGCAATTCTTGAAACCTTATTCGTGAAAGGCTATGGTTCTGCAGCCGAGCAAATAAAGATCGCCATTGATGATTGCTATAAACGTTTATTAGCTCCATCTATTGAAACGGAAATGCGTTTGCTCACCAAGAAACTTGCCGATGAAAAAGCAATTTCTGTTTTTGCCGATAATTTAAGAGAGTTGTTGTTGTCATCTCCATTGGGTCAGAAAAGCATTTTAGCAATCGATCCGGGTTTCCGTACCGGTTGTAAAGTAGTAGCACTTGATCAGCAAGGTAAATTATTAGAGAACACTGTTATTTATCCTACTGCATCGTCACATGCAAAAATGATGGAAGCGGAAGCCGTGATTTTGGCTTTCTGTCAAAAATATGCTATTGAAGCAATTGCCATTGGTAATGGTACAGCAGGGCGTGAAACAGAAACATTTGTTCGTTCTATTGCTCATTTGCCTAAAGAAATTGTTGTGATTTCGGTAAATGAAAGTGGTGCGTCCATTTATTCAGCTTCAGAAGTTGCCCGTGAAGAGTTTCCGGATGAGGATGTAACTGTGCGCGGAGCGGTTTCGATTGGTCGTCGTTTGGCCGACCCCTTGGCTGAGTTGGTTAAAATTGATCCAAAATCGATTGGTGTAGGTCAATACCAACACGATGTTGATCAAAATGCCTTGAAAAGCAAATTGGATGAAGTTGTAGAAAGTTGCGTGAACAGAGTAGGGGTGGAGGTAAATACAGCCAGTAAACAACTGCTTACCTATGTTTCAGGTCTTGGCCCAACGCTGGCTCAAAATATCGTGAACTATAGAAATGAAAATGGGCCATTCAAGTCGCGTAAGGCTTTAATGAAAGTGCCACGTATGGGCGAAAAAGTATTTGAGCAGGCTGCCGGTTTCTTGCGGATTATGAACAGTGAGCATCCGCTTGATAAAAGTGCTGTTCACCCTGAAAGTTATTCGGTTGTAGAGTCGATGGCAAAAGATCTTGCATGTAAAGTAGAAGATTTGATCGCCAATAAAGAACTTCGTAAAAAAATAGAACTGAAAAAATACGTTACCGAAACGGTTGGTTTGCCGACTCTGAATGATATTATACAGGAATTGGATAAACCGGGCCGTGATCCGCGCAAATCATTCGAGGTATTTAAATTCGAAGAGACTGTTAACGAAATCTCCGATTTAAAAGTGGGAATGAAACTTCCGGGAATTGTAACCAACGTAACCAATTTTGGTGCTTTCGTTGATATTGGCGTTCATCAGGATGGTTTGGTTCATTTGAGTCAATTATCAAACCGTTTCATTACCGATGCCAACGAAGTGGTTAAAGTTCAGCAAAAAGTAATGGTAACAGTAACCGAAGTTGATATTGCGCGTAAACGAATTGCGTTAACCATGAAAGATGATTCGGTATCGGCACCTAAAAGCAAATCTGAGAAAGAAAAGTCAAGAAATGACCGTTCAAACAGATCAGCGAATTCAGGGGCATCTCAAAGACAAGAGAAACCTCGAGAAGAGCAGGATATGAATGCGATGTTAGCTGCTTTGAAAGGAAAGTGGAAGAATTAATATCAATGAAGAAGCGAATGTTGGAATTGAATGGTTGGCAGATGAACACTCATTCTCTCACTCAATTCTTCTCTCATTCAATCATTTTATTATTTTTGCAGAAATTTAACATGAACATGGAAACTAAAACAGATAAACAAGTAATGCTATTGGCAGTTGGTGTAGTGTTAGGCCTTATTGGTACTTTTTCACGCTTTATCGTTGACTCGTCATTGTCATCAACCATAGCAAATATCATTTTGGTTGCAGGTGTAGTAGTAAGTTGTATAGCTGTTAACGGTATTATCACACCTAATGAAAAGCAATAATTTGTTTTTCTGCAGATAATCGTATTATAACTTTTACCTCATCTGAAAAGGTGAGGTATTTTTTTTTATGCAGATGATGGATCTGAGCCAACTAAAACATGAAGCCAATAACCGTAAGAAGGCCAATAAGAAATACTTCGACCGGTTGAAAAATAAAAAGCCGAAAGAGGTTGATGATGCTTTTCATGCCCTTCACGAAGAGGTTTTTGCAGAGGTGGATTGCTTGAAATGTGGTAACTGCTGCAGAACAACCGGGCCATTGTTCACACAAAAAGATATTGAGCGTTTGGCAGGGCATTTTCGTATCCGGCCTGCAGCGTTTGTTGATCGGTATTTGCGAATCGATGAGGATAACGATTATGTACTGCAATCAGTTCCATGTCCGTTTTTGGGAGCCGATAATTACTGCTCTGTCTATGAAGATCGGCCGAAAGCATGTCGTGAATACCCGCATACAGATCGCAAACAAATGCACCAAATTTTGAACCTTACCTTAAAGAATATTCCCATTTGCCCTGCGGTTTTTGAGGTGGTGGAACGGATGAAGAGGAACTTCCCTGCATAAGAGAAGTCCCTGCTAATTATCCGTTGTGTTTGTTTTATGAAAAAAAGTTAGGCAATAAGATGTCTTCAAATTTGTAAAAACCAGGCTCTTTATCCGTTAAGTTTTGAGCGATGAATATTGCACCGTTACCAAATGCTTCTCTGGAGATCGATTCATGTACCAACCTGACTGTTTGGTACGGAAAACCAAAGATTACCTCGTGTTTACCCACGATCCCGCCTGCTCTAATAGAACTAATATCATCATTGTTTATTTCCAGATAATCAGCAATTTTAACAGCAGTTCCTGATACATCTTCTTTCGTTTTAAAATGTTCTTCAATAATAGCAATGTCAACAAATGGAGCTATTTTTTTTAAAAACTTACTCGCAAACATTAAAAAGTTTACTCCCAGGGTGATGTTTGGCGACCAAAAAACGGTTGTTTGCTCTGAAAGTGATTTTAGGAAAACCATTTCTTTTTCCTGATAATGTGAAATGGCAGATATGATTTTTATTCCTCTTTCTTTTGCCTCCTGACCATAAATGTACAATCCTAGATCTGATGAAAAGTCAATTATAAAATCCACCGGATGTTGGTCCAGCAATTCAGATATAGTAATGTTTTGCAATGAAAAAATATGTCCCGGATCCTCTGATTCTGTCCCTAAAAATTCTGAAACAGACCTGCTTTCCAGTTTCGTGCTTTTTCTTAAAACCCACTCTAAAGAGAATTCTGTATTTTGAAGAATTACACTTGCTACTGCTTTTCCTGTTTTCCCAAATCCAATAAGTCCTACCTTCATATAGCGTTTTTTTTAAATAAAAAAATTTGATTATAACCCTTAACAGAAAAGTAAGGATGTGCCCGAAAGTTGCAAAAATAGGCTTTTGGGCCTGAAATGCTAATTCACTGCCCCGGTAAGGTCAACGAACCAGCTCCAATTGAGGTAATGATTACTTTGAAAACCGCCTTTAAGTTACCTGAATTTAATTTTTTGAATTAGAAAATGATTTAAGATAAAATTCAAATTTCTTGACTGTCTTTTCATTTTGCTTACCTTTGCCCCGAATTTGAAAAAGGCATTCTCCATATTAATTCTCATTTGCTTGCTAACCCAAACGTTTAGTAAATGGGTTATTTATGCCGAGTACCAAGCCAATAAAAGTTTTATTGAAAAATACCTTTGCGAGAACAAAAATAGACCCGAACTCGCTTGTCATGGTCAGTGCTATTTGATGAAGAAATTGAAGAAGGATGCACAAGAAGAACAAGGTAAAACGGGAACTTCACGAGATAAATTCGAAACACAGGTTTTTACTCAAACAGCGTATTCTTCTCCTTTTGCGAGTGCCTATTTTGAACTTAACGTACAACCCAAATACCTGATTATTGGTTCAATCAGTTCGTGTTATACTGATATTTTTCACCCTCCACAAGTAGCTTAACATTACTTTCTTTTTCAGGTACACGTTTTAGCATATCATGGAATTTCTATGTGCTTTGTGTATCCAATCAATTTTTTAAACAGTTTAAATTTAGTGTCATCCCTAGGTTCGAGGGATCCACTGGTAAATAGCTTTGTTTAAACAGATGCTTCGTGCCTCAGCATGACAAGCATTTGTTGATGAGGTCTGTTAGTCGTTTTTTATGAAAAAACTATATATCATTATCATATTAACTTTTGTGGCTCTTAATACCTGGGCACAAACAACGGTTAAAGGAAAAATTTTCGATGCTATAACTAAGGAACCACTTGCAGGAGCCAGCATTTTTGTTGAAAACAGCAATGAAGGGACTCATAGCAATTCAATGGGCGCATTTAATTTTACAACCCATTTCACTATTGAAAAAGTTCAAGTTGCTTTTGCCGGTTACCAATCTGTTACGGTGACTCTTACCGGAAAAGAGCTTTCGATCGCACTTTCGCCAACAAGTAATCGCATACAAGAGGTGGTGGTTACCGCTAGTCGTGAAGTTCAATTACGACGTGAGGCTCCCATTGCAATCAGTAAAATAAGCTCAAAACAAATTGAAGAAACCAAACCTACCATTATCAACGAATTGATTAATAAGGTTCCGGGGGTGATAATGACCAATTTAACTAATGAGCAACACATGATGGCAATACGCCAGCCGATGACCACAAGCCCTTATTTTTTATACATGGAAGATGGAATTCCTATTCGTCCGGTAGGTGTATTTAATCACAATGCTCTTTTGGAGATGAATATGTATTCCTTGAATTCAGTAGAAGTTATAAAGGGCCCATCTTCTTCATTATACGGCAGCGAAGCTAATGGTGGTGCAGTTAACTTCATCACGCTTAAACCTTCGGCTATTCCAACTGTGCGTATAGGTATTCAACGTGATAATTTCGGCTATGTACGCACTCAGTTTAGCGGAGGTAGTTATGTGAATCAAAATCTTGGTTTTGTGGCAAGCGGGTTTGTTGCCCAACAACGCAACAGTTGGTTAACCTACAGTGATTACAACAAGTACGGCTTTAACTTACGCACTGATTACCGGATTAATGATCGCTCAAAACTGATTTTAGCTGGTTCAATCGATAAGTACAGAACTGAAATGACCGGATCGGTTGATAGTAGCGGATTTTATAATCGCAAGTATCAGTCAAACAATGAGTTCACTTTTAGAAATGTAAATGCCTTGCGTATACGTTTAACACATGAATTTGAGATCAATAAAAACTCGGAGCTGGTTACTTCTTTATATATCCGTAATAATGATATTGAACAACTGCCAAGTTATGCCATTAAAAAAGACTTGAATAATCCTACAATTGCACACGGCCAACACAATGATAATGCATTTAAAAGCATTGGTTTTGTTTCGCAGAATAGCACTAAACTTAAGTTTCTTAATTCGAAACTTATTACAGGCCTTTCTTATGATTATTCGCCTAATACTTATTGGGCAAGTTATGTTAGCATTACTCGTGATACAAAAACAGGTTTTTATCCATCAGCGGTTGAACATCCTGACTCAGTGCTAGCCAACTATAAAGCCAATATTGCGAATCTGGGTGCTTATTTTCAATATGAGTTTTCTCCGGTTCAACGATTGAAAATAGTGTTGGGTGGCCGTTATGATAACATCCGTTATAATTTTGATAATTATCTGCCCTCAACAGCTTTTACCGGCGCTCCGGATTCAAAAAATAGCTTTGATAGTTTTACACCCAAAGTCGGACTAACCTACAACTTTAATCCCGATTTAGGTGCCTATGCAAATTATAGCCGTGGTTTTTGTCCGCCAAGTGTAAATCAATTATACAGTGGCGTCAAAGTTCCTTCATTGCAACCTTCAAAATTTGATAACTATGAAATTGGTGGTTGGGCAACCGTATTAAAAAAATGGCTATACGTTGATTTCAGTTTCTACCAAATGAATGGTTTTAACGAAGTGGTATCGTACCGTTTGGTTGATAATTCAACTGAATCACGAAACTCTGGTAAAACCTTGCATAGAGGAATTGAGTACAGCTTGAATTTCACGCCAAACAATCAATTAAGTTTTCGTTTCGGAGGTTCAAATGTTGTTCATCAGTATGTGAACTATGAAGTAAGCTCAACCCTAAACTATAATGGTAAAGAAATGCCTCAAGCGCCTCATTTTATTGCAAATGCTGAAATCACGTATCGTCCTAGCTTTTTAAAGGGATTTCGTGTGGCTACTGAATGGCAACGAATCAGTTCTTATTTCTTAGATAATGGTAACACTCAACGTTATAATGATCGTACCTTATTTGGTTTAAAGGGAGTGAGTACGATGAATTTTCGCGCTGGTTACAATCTGAAAGGGATTGAAATCTTTGGTAATCTCATGAATGTAAGTAATGAGCTATATGCAAACAATGCAACTTTAGGAGCATTTGGAAAAAGTTTTACACCGGCTTCGCCAAGAACATTAACCATCGGATTAACCTATCAGTTTAGGGGCCGCCAGAATCAATAAAAAATGATCAAAAGAAATATTTACAAATGGCATCGTAGTCTGAGCATTCTTATAGCCTTACCGGTTATCATGTGGACGATCAGTGGCATCATGCACCCATTGATGACTACGATAAAACCGAAAATCAAGAACCAGTTTCTGTATGCTAAGCCCATTGACAGTGCATCATTAGCAATTGGAATTGATAAGGTATTACTGCAAAATCAGATAAAGGCGATCAGTAATTTCAGGATCGTACAGATGAATGAAGCTTCTTTTTATCAAGTAAAGCTTAAGCATGATGCTGTGCTACATTATTTTAATGCTAAAACTGGTCAGGAGCTTAAAAGTGGCGATCAATATTATGCTGATCAGCTGGCGGCAAAGTTATTGGGTGATGATCAATCAAAAATAACTTCAACCCAGTTTGTCCAATCGTTTGATAAGGAATACGTGGAGATCAATCGGTTGTTACCTGTTTACAAAGTGAGTTTTGACAGAAATGATGGTATTCGCTTATATGTCGACACCTCTTCAGATCGTTTGGGGCTTGCCATGGATAATAAAAGAGCGATTTTTAATAGCTTTTTTCGCAATTTTCATAGTTGGGAGTTTTTGCATTTCTTCGGGAGCTTTCGTTTGTTCGTTTTGGGGGCATTAGCATCGATTGCTTTTTTAACGGTTATTATGGGGATCTATATTTCCAGGATTACCAAAGCTAAAACAGCTGCGAATAGCCAGGTGAAATACCGCCGTTGGCACCGTCGGGTTGCTGTAAGTATTTCAATTACTACATTGATGTTCACTTCTAGCGGAGCCTATCATGCTTTAAAAAAAATAGAGCCTGATACAAGAGCGGATTATTTTATGGATGATACCTTCAATGCGGAAGATTTAGCTTTTAGTAAGTCAGCTTTTTTTGCCAAAGGAGGAGTTGTAAATGTTTCTTTAGTGAAGATGGAGGATCAAAATTTTCTGCGTGTAAGTGATAATGGTAAGCAGAGGGAAGACTGCTGTGAGAAAATGAATATGGCCTCTGAAATGATGGGCATGAAAGGCAAAGGTTTTAAATCATCAGTTCATTACTACTCACTGCCTGAGCTTAACGAGCTGAAAAATGGTGACGCAATCTATGCAAATTATATGGCAGCTCGATTTAGTGGGAATGATGCTTCAAAATTTGTATCATCCAGTCCGGTCACAAATTTTGAAGGGGAATATGGTTTTGTAAATAAACGATTGCCTGTAATGAAAGTGCAATTCAATACCAATCACAATGAAAGGTTCTATGTAGAAACGTCTACCGGAAAGCTATCAACTCGTATTGATGATGAAGATTTACACGAAGGTTTAAGTTTTGCCATGTTGCATAAATTTCACTTTACCGATGCCCTGGGCAAAACCACCAGAGATGTGATAACGATCATTGCAGCTTTCGGAAATTTACTTGCAACTCTTTTAGGCTGTACTTTATTGGTGTTTTTCTATTTAAAGAAGAAGAAAAAAGTGATAGCAAACTAAAAGAAAATGAGCGGAGTCGAAGGCTTTTTACCAATTCGACTTCGCTCATCATGATCCATGATCGATGTGCAATTACTGAACATACATTCCTTATTTTTTCAGAACTTTAATCATGTGATTGGTGGATACCGTAAATCCTTGGGTAGACCAAAACTCTAAGGCGGTATGGTTTTTTGCAGAAACTTGTAATTCGAGATGATCTGCGCCTTTCTTAATCAACCAGTCTTCAGCTTCTTTAAATAACAAATTTCCAATACCGTATCCTCTGTATTTTTCGCTGATTATGGTTTCAGCGATATAGCCTTTTTTGTGAAGCAGGAAAGCTTCAGTTCCTGTTGAAAAACTAGTAATCATCATTCCGGCAACATTATTGTCAACGGTGCACACAAATATTTTTGTATCAGCTTGTGCAAAACGGGTTTTCAAATTGGATATAATTGAATCTTTTGGATGGTCAGTGATTTTAAAGATGAGATGATGGTCCTTGTGAATTTTAATCAGTTCAATCCAAAGTTCGTATAAGCGTTCAAGATCTTCCAGGTTCGCTTCTCTGATTTTTGTATCCATAAGTTCTCGAGTTATATTACAATTTAACAGTTACAATCAATAAAATGAAGCAGTGTTATAGAAACAGAAGCGGAGGCTTGTCGTAGCCTCCGCTTAGTTCACAAGTAAATGTTTGAAATCAATTATTCACTTCTATTGAACTTTTAAAACCAAAATTCTATCATCTCCTGCCATTGGCGTTCCTCTGCCATCCTGATTACTCGTAGCAATCCATAAATCGCCATTTGGAGCTTCTCTTACATCGCGTAAACGTCCATACTGGTTTTCTAAATGACGTTCTATTCTTAGTACTTTACGATTATTAGCAGGATCAAATACCACCCGGTATAAGCTTTGTCCTCTTAGTCCTGTAAAAACGGCTGAACCCTTCCATTTGCCTTGGGTAATAAAGATGATGCCGCCAGGGGCCCAGGTGTAATTATCTCCGCTATAAATCAGAGGGTTTTGCATTCCGGCAGCAGTAAGAGTTCCATATATAGTAGGCCATCCATAATTTTTACCAGGTTCAATCAAGTTCAATTCATCACGGCAGCAGGCTGGTGTTCCAGATGGTCCATGCTCGGTGGAAAACAATAGATTGCTGCCCGGTTGCCAGGCCAAACCTTGAGGGTTTCGATGACCATAACTATAGACATATGAATTAGAGAAAGGGTTGTCCGTCGGAATACTGCCATCTGAATTCAGTCGTAAAATCTTACCATTAAGAGAAGCTTTGTTTTGGGCTTCAGAAGGTTGATTGGCATCGCCAACACTCCAATACAATTTTCTATCCGGTCCGAACTTAACAGCGCCGCCATCGTGTATGGAGTTTGCGCTCACATTGTCGATCAGGATTTTATCTTCAATTCCTTTTTGAGCAGCATCTTCTTTTAATCGAACTAACCTTATGCTAAACTTTCCGGAGGCGTTGGTATAGGCATAGGCTACATATACATATTTATTGGTACTAAAATCAGGGTCGGCAGAAATGCCCATTAAACCTGATTCACCATTTTCTTTAACTATTGAAGTTAAATCCATCCATAGAGTGGGAGAGAGCGTGCCATTAGTAATAACACGAATCCTTCCTGGTCGTTCGGTTACTAGAACTCTACCGTCAGGCAGTGCCGCCATTTCCCAGGGAGTATCAAGGCCTGTTGCAAGAGTTGATACGATGAGTGTATAGGTGGTGTCAATTGGATTTATTGTAGTGTCAATTGGATTTATCGTAGTATCAATTGGATTTGTTGCAGTATCAGTTGGCTTTGTTGTTACAACTGTATCTGTTGGATTTATAGCATCCGTATCGATACTATCCTTTTTACATGTTGCCATCGTTAGTATGGCCAATAAAAAAAATAGCTTTTTCATAACGCCAAGTTTTATTCTAAAAAATGGCGCAAAAAGTGAGCAAAAAAATCTAAAACTGTATTTCAGGCTTGATAGGGCCATTTTAATACAGTTTTCGATTCTAACTTTTTGTTAAAGTAAGAATAAGGGGATTTTATTACTCAATTAAGCTAAAAGACTGGCGGCTCCAATTAATGCTGCTTCTTCGCCAAGGATAGCTTTTTGGATTTTAATGTCCTTTGAAACACTTTCGATTTCTTTAGTCGCAGGATCAATAAATAGCGGCCAGGCATTGGCGATATTACCACCAATAACGATGACCTCTGGATTATATTTCAGAACCAAAGGTTTTAGAAATTCGCCTAAAGCTGATCCAAATTCGTCAAAAACCAGTTTTGCCGTTTTGTCAATTTGAATTAAAGAACTTAATTCTTTTACATCGGCTACATTACGGCCGGATAAATCATAATATCTTTTTAAAAACCAACGTGTTGAAATGTAGTCTTCGGCAACTCCGTTACGAAAAGGAGAACACCATAGTTCAGCATCTTTCGAATCATCATTGATCATTATGGCAGAACCGAGTCCTGTTCCTAACGTGATTCCGATTGAATTATGGGTGCCTTTTGCTGCGCCGTTAAATACTTCTCCTAGCAAAAAACAAGCAGCGTCATTCTTGAAAAATAGTTGGCCGGGCTGAATGTTGAGTCGTTGTGCTAAGTGCTCACGAAGGTTTAATTGATAGAGAGAAATATATTTCTTCTGATTCTCATCGTTAATAAGGCTAATCCCATTTTCATAATCAAATGGTCCCGGCATGGCAACACCTAAGCCTTTCACATTTTCTTTCCCGACCGTATTCATAGAAGCTTGTATGCATTCTGTCCATACCAATAAAATATGCTCAGCCTTGCCTTGTGAATTTACACGCATTCGGAATAGACTTTCCGGGAATATTTCCCCTGTTTCCAAGTTAATTGCTGCGCTTGTAATATGTGAACCACCAATATCTACACCTATTCCGTATTCTGATTGTTTTGTCATGTTTAATTTTAATGTATAAAAGGTTGCTATCTAATAGCTATAATTCTCTTTTCATGCTGACTTTGATAACAGGCTTCAATAAGCTCTATCCCAAGTAATGCATCTTGAGGTTCAATAGGTGCTTTTTTGCCTTCCCGAATTGACTCATATAAAGCATTATAAAAGTCCATATAATTTGAGGGAGGAGTTTTGAGGTGTTTGCGAACTTGTTTTCCGTTGATTTCAGCGTTTAATAATCCCCATTGCTTTTTGGGCTCAATACCATAACCTTCGTCAGTAGGTAACATGCCAGCTTTTAGGGAATCTTCTTGTAGGTTCATTCTGTTTTTACGGAAAGAACCCATCGTTCCATTAAGCACATATCCGGGCCCTTCTTCTTTTACCAGCATACTGCTTCGAAGCCTTAAACGGAAGCGAGGATAAAAGAACAGAACATCAAAATAATCATCAATTAATGAGTTGTCTCGGGTTGTTCGAATATCAGCGAAAACGGTTTCCGGCTTTCCAAACAATACAAGTGCCTGGTCAAAAATATGAGTGCCTAATTCATAAAGTAAACCTGATCCCGGTCCGATTAATTCCTTGTGTTTTTTTACATTAAGCGTACGGCGGTATCGTTCAAAACGAAATTCAGCATCAACTAAACGGCCCAAAACTCCATTGTCGATAACCTCTTTGATTATTTTAAAATCACCGTCCCAGCGTCGGTTATGAAATACGGTGAGAACTTTATGCCGTACTTTGGCCAAATTAATAAGCTCATTTCCTTCTTCTACAGAATTTGAAAATGGTTTTTCAATAAGTACATGTTTACCCGCTTTTAATGCTCTTGCTGCAAAATCGAAATGGGTATTGTTGGGTGTATTTACAACAATAAGTTCCAATTCCGGATCATCAAAGAGCTCCTGTACATCCTTATAATGTTTAATTGACGGATATTTTGCAATAGCCCGATCAGAATGACGTTCAACCACAGCATGAAGCTCAAACCCTTCTGAGCATGAGATTAAGGGTGCATGAAATACTTCGCCTGAAGAGCCAAATGAACAAAGTCCGGTTTTTATAGGGGTAATCATGTTGTTGTGCTGTATTATCAAAAATAAAAAAGAAGAGCAAAGGGAGTCTAAGGTGAAACTGGAATTATTTTTTACGTGGTTTTGCCGGAAAATGCTTGAAAATTTTTTCAATCGCTTTTTGTAAGCGTTCATCTAATTTTCTGGTTTTTGCAAGCGCATTTCCTGATTTTCCAGACCAAATAATCTTACGGGTTTGTAAATCAATGGTTTCAATTAATAAAGTGCCTTCCTCATACTCAACTGAATGATCGGCTAACGCAGAGTATTCAGGACTCACATTTATATACATACCTGGAAAGTCATTTTTCTTATACCTTTTATTAAAATCAATGCCTCTTTTTATTGGGCTGTTGTATTTATACCCATTTTTATTTTGAACCATGGTGTAACAGCGAATCAACAAATCGGGATTTTGAGTATCGATCATCATCCCGTGAGCATTAAGCTGCGTGTTGGAATAAACAAACACAGACTTAATCAACTTTTTTCTGTCGATAGCAGAGTTTTTGATGGTATCAGTAGGGGGGAGCCATGCATAGCTTTTATAAGTAGAAAAATCAGCTTTTAGGTGTTTGTCGGTTGAAATTTGATAAGATGTACAACCTGTTGTAACAATTAGTAAAACAAGAAGTGTACTATTTCTCATGCTTAATTTAGACCTTTTTTCTGAAGTAATTATTCGTGAGTTAATAGCTTTAAAAGGCAGTCATGAATGTTTTGCATTTTGCTTTTTAATGCCTATCAATTCCGATAATTATCGGGACGCCATTAACGTTCACGCCCGTGGCCGAGTTTCGGTCTTCGGGTTTTTCATGCTGAAAATAATGTAATAAATGCAATTGTACAAATGAATCAATTAATGGGCCACTTATATATTGATTGTGAGTACAAAATGAATTACGGTTTGGACCAAGGTAAAGTGATTATTTAAGGAAAAGGTTTTTACATTTGCACGGTGAAGTACCTGTTGTACATATGGACTTTTTGGGTAATGGTTTTATCAGTTACTCCTTGTTGTGCTTGGGATCATTGTGATTCTGAGGATACTGTGACGACTATTAAAGGAAATGATAAAAAATCTCACACCAATGACGAAACAGGCAAAGGAACTTGTTCTCCATTTTTCGCCTGTTCATCGTGTAGTGGTTTTGTAACTAATGCCGCTGTAAGTATTATAATTGAGCTGCCTTCCATTAATCCGGTACCTCTTTTAGTGAAATACATTAACCATTACAGTCTTCAACGTTCTAATCCCATCTGGCAACCACCTCAATTAAGCTAATTCCATAGTTTAATTTCTAAGATCCATTGGATCAATTCTATCGTTTTAACTTTTCATTTTATGAGGAAGATATTTATTTTATTGCTGCTCATGGGCATGAGCAATTTACTTTACGCGCAAAATTCTCTGAGAATTACTATACGCTCAGCTGAAAAGAACGAACCATTGGCAGGAGTGACAACTTTGATTAAAGGTTTAAATCGTTCTGCATATTCAGATCATGAAGGTATATTAATCTTGAAAAACGTCCCCTCCGGCAAACAAATACTGGAGTTCAAATTATTAGGCTTCAAATCAAAAATCGACACCGTTGTTGTTTCAGAAAATAAAACTACCGAACATAAAGTAGTACTTAATCCAGAGCAGGAAGAAATTGAAGAAGTCGTTGTAAGCACAACGCGACGCAGCCGTAGTATCTCTGACTTGCCTACACGTGTAGAGGCAATTAGTGGTGAGGAGCTCGCTGAAAAGGCCAATATGAAGCCGGGAAGTATTCAAATGTTGTTGGCTGAGAGTACAGGTATCCAGGTGCAACAAACTTCTGCTACTTCGGCTAATGCAACCATCAGAATTCAGGGTATGGACGGCCGATATACGCAATTACTTAAAGACGGTTTTCCGGTTTACTCAGGGTTTGCCAGCGGGTTAAGCATAATGCAAATTCCACCACTCGACCTTAGTCAGGTGGAAGTAATAAAAGGATCGGCTTCAACCTTGTATGGCGGCGGAGCCATTGCAGGTTTGGTGAATATGATCAGCCGACGGCCAGAAGCTGAACCTGAATATAGTTTTATGTTTAACGGAACTTCGGCTAAAGGTTTTGACGCAAGCGGGTTTTATGCGAGTCAATATGGTAAAACCGGTGTTACAACCTATGCGGCCGTTAATCTTCAAAAAGCGTATGATCCATCAAATACCGGATTTTCTGCTATTCCCCAATTCAGCCGTTTTACAATTAACCCAAGGCTTTACCAACGCTTATCGTCTAACCAGAAACTAATGGTGGGGATCGATGCTTCTACAGAAAATCGCCTGGGTGGTTATATGAATTATATTTCCGGAGATAGGAATGAGAGCAGTTATTATGAACGTAATCTGTCAAAACGGATAGGGAGTCAATTATGTTACGATAATTCGCTAAAAGGAAATACCCATCTTCAAATCAAAAATGCTTTTAGTTGGTTTGATCGCAGTATCGACTATCGTGATCATCAGTTTTATGGCAATCAGTTGTTAAGTTTTTCGGAATTGACTTTAGCGGGAACCACCAAGGGTATGGATTGGGTAACAGGTTTGAACTTATCAACCGAAAAATTCAATCAGCAAAAAATACAATCAGGTTCAAAACTTAATATGCATCAGATTTCGACTGGGGGTTTTGTTCAGAATACTATAAAGTTTAAAGATTGGTTTAGTTTAGAAGGAGGCTTGCGTACGGATGTAGTGAACTGGAGAAGCATTTATCATGAACAACGCACCGAAGTTTTTGTACTGCCAAGAGTTTCTGCTTTTTTCCGTATGGCTCAATATTTAACATCAAGGTTAGGCGGTGGTTTAGGTTATAAAACACCAACTATATTTACTGAAGATGCTGAAAAAATTGGATTCAGAAATCTCAATCCAATTGATCCGTCAAAAGTCAAATCCGAACACTCCTATGGATTGAACTGTGATTTTAATTATCGAGGTATTATTGCTGATAAGATCACTGTATCGCTCAACCAATTGTTCTATTATACCTATCTAAATAATCCATTAGTTCTTTCTGATTCATCAGGAATTGGCTCTTTTTCATATGCTAATGCCAACGGACATATTGATAGTCGTGGTTTCGAAACAAATTTAAAATTGGGTTACAATGAGTTGAAATTGTTTTTAGGCTATAGTTTTACAGATGCAAAAGATCATTTTAATGCTATTCAAGTAATAAAAAAGCTTACCCCAAAACATCGCATTAATACTGTTTTGATGTATGAAAAAGAAGGGAGCTTCAGAATGGGTTTAGAAGCTTATTATTTCAGTGAGCAGTTACTCAACAATGGTAATAAAGGGCAACCTTATTGGGTTTGCGGTTTTATGGCCGAAAAGAAATTCTCACATTTTGGTTTATTTATCAACTTCGAAAACTTTACCGATATCCGCCAGACTAAATTTAGTACGGTTTATTCAGGAACGCCTGATGCTCCTGTTTTTGCAGATGTTTACGCACCTTTAGATGGTTTTGTGGTAAACGGAGGGGCTAAGCTTAGTTTTTAATAAGTAAATCAGATAAAACACAGCCCTGCTTTTTTGCAACGGCTGTGTTTTATTATTTACTGTTTTATTCTAATTTCCATACTTTTGATTCCACTCAGTCCGCGGTTAAATAGTTTTCAGGCTGACGACCGTGACGCTCAATTGTGCCATACTGAGTGAGTCGAAGCTGTATCGTCAAAGTATTTTTCTAATTTTGCCCCTCATGTTAAATGATCACCATCCCATTCCTGTTACTATACTCACGGGCTTTTTAGGCGCCGGAAAAACTACTTTGCTTAATCATCTCATCAAACAAAATCCTGAAGTTAAAATTGCGATTCTGGAGAATGAGTTCGGAGAAATCGGTATTGACAGTGAACTGGTAACGAGTACCAGCGATGATATTTTTGAACTTTCCAACGGTTGCATTTGCTGTTCAATGAATGGGGAGTTCGGTGAGGTGCTTCAGCGTTTGATGCAAATGGATAAAAAGTTCGATCATTTGGTGATAGAAACTACCGGCATTGCTGATCCTGCTGCTGTTGCCGCTGCATTTATAGGCGATAATCTGATTCAATCGAATTTCAGGCTGGATAGTGTAATCTGTTTGGTGGATGTGCAAAATGTTGAAGCTATGTTGAAGGATAGGGAAGAAGGGAGTAAACAGATCGCTTTTTCGGATTTGATTGTTATTAATAAAGCGGATACCGCAACAGAAGATCAACTTCAATCGATTGTTGCGACCATAAAAAAAGTTAACCCTTTTGCTGATTGTGTGCAAGCTGAATTTGGCGCCCAAACCCAATATGATCTTCTTAATCTTGGTTCGTACAAAGTGCGCGAAGTGGAAAATAGAATGCGTTTTGTGGCCATGAATCACGAAAATGTGCACAATGAAATCGTTTCGCACAGTTTTACATTCGAACAGCCCTTTGATCTGCTTAAATTCAGACACTGGTTAAATGTTCTGTTGATGATTCAGGGAGAAAGTTTTTACAGGGTGAAAGGCGTGTTGAATTTCGAAGGAATGGATGAGCGCTGTATTGTTCAATCGGTGAGAAATAACGCGGCGATTACCTTAGGAACGGATTGGCAGGATGGCATGGTTCGAACCAGCAAAATAGTTTTTATCGGTAAAAAACTGCGCCGTGATATTATTGAAAAAGGACTTAAAAACTGCCTAAGCACGATTTCATTTATATAGTTTGAGCAATCTCGTAAAGTTTATTCACTGTTTTCCAGTTGCGGGTGGTAGCGGTCACCTTCAGTTTGTTTTCAAAAAAGGTGTTGTTTAATTTAGTGTTCCCGTAACCCTCCGGGCACGATAGGTAAACTGTTTTACCCGAAATAATAAACCGATCGGGTTCATAATTGATATTCTTTAGCTTTTCCAAATTGTCTGATTTGGGCTGTTCAGTTAGGAACGTAACGTGGAGTTTATCCGGATCGACATCTTTCTGATTAAGAAAAGGATTTTCTTCTACTACTTTCTGAAGTTCACTCACCGTTAGTGTTAATACCGGCACATGAAAATCAAATTGTTCAAAAATCTTTTGTTCAATCCGCATCGAGAGGTCATTGCTCTGCTCGCTTTTAAAAACGACGTTTCCGCTTTGAATGTAAGTTTGAACGGTTTTGAAATTTAAATCCTCGTACAAAGCTTTTAACTCTGCCATCGGAACTTTTTTATGCCCGCTTACATTGATGCCTCGTAAAATTGAGATGATGGTTTCCATAAAGTAAGTTCAATAAAAAACAAAGAATAGTGAGGCTGACTCAAGCTAAGCTTTATTCAGAACTACGAAGTCACCCTGTGGAAGACTTCGTAGAACGGGGGGTTATTGCTCATCAAAAAAATCTTCGTCAACCTGTTTAATTTCGTAAGTCGTTTTTACTTGTATTCCAACATTAAATTGATGCATTAAGTCAACCAACTTTTTTCCATCAATGCAAATGATTTTGTGATGTGCAGAGCGAGCTTTCTCCAAAGCCTTATTATCAAAATCTGAAGTAGTGACAAACACCCCTTTATTAGTGTCGCCACTCATCGCTCCAATGAAATTCCTAATATCGGTCTCTCTTACTTTACCATCATTAAATCTTTTAGCCTGAATATAAATTTTATCCAAGCCTAGTTGGTCTTCATTAATAATTCCATCTATTCCGCCGTCTCCTGATTTGGCTGTTTCAATGAATTCTCCATATCCCATTTTTTTAAGAAGCCTTAAAACAACCTTTTCGAAAAAGTATGGGTTAGTTCCCTTGAGTTTAGCTAATAATTCAGTTTTTACATCATCGTCAATTCTCTTGAAACCTTCGTCAATTAAGTCCTGTGGAGATGAAACGTTAGTTTCAGAAATTGTATTTGTGTTAGATTTTGCAGTTTCTTGTTTATAAAAGTCAAAAAGCGAAGATTCATTTTCCAAGTCTCTTACATTCAAACTCGCAGAATGGTTTTTGCCCTTTTCTGTTGTTTGCACATAACCTCTTTCAGGAAAAAAAACATAACCACCCTTTTTTAAATAGGATTTCCCCCAAGCTATTCTATTGTCGATAAGCAAATCACCTGATTTTGTTTCTTGTCTCAGTTGTTCCTCGGATAGTTCAGAGTAAAATCTTGCCTTTACTTCGTCTATTAGGTCACGGGTTTTATAGATTTTACCTGTCTTTAAAGTTTCCAGTATTGGTAAAAATGTTTCGTCAAACTTAGGGATGTCCATATCTATTTGGATGTTGCGTTAAATAGTAATAAAAGCAGGTTGTCCTAAAAAACTCACTATAGATTTTTACCTTTCGCTTAAAAAACACTGGATCTCCAAAGTGTTAAGCTTTTCGCGTCACTTTGATGGTTTCCATGATACTTTTGAGAAACAGCCTACTGTTTAAATTTTTGAATTCTTATTGCGTAACCAATGATCGGCTAAAACGAGTGCCGTCATGGCCTCCACGATAGGAACCGCTCTAGGGACTACGCATGGATCATGCCGGCCTTTGCCATGCAGTTCAACCGCATTGCCATCTTTATCGACCGTAGCCTGACCTTGCATAATGGTGGCCACCGGTTTAAAAGCGACATTGAAAAAAATATCCTGTCCGTTGGAGATTCCTCCCTGAATACCTCCTGAGTAATTAGTTTTGGTAGAAAAATCGGTTTCAAAAAGATCATTGTGTTCAGAACCTAGCATGCTGGCGCCATCGAACCCAGATCCGTATTCGAAACCATGTACAGCATTGATGCTAAGCATGGCTTTGCCCAAATCGGCATGGAGCTTATCAAAAACCGGTTCACCTAATCCAACCGGAACTTTTTTAGCCACGCAGGTAATCACTCCGCCAACGGTATCTCCGGCTTTACGCACCTGATCAATGTATTGAATCATTTGCTCGGCCATTTCAGGGTCAGCGCAACGCAGAATGTTGTTTTCGGCAGATGCTAAATCAAGCTCTTGATAAGTCTTGTCGAGTTTCATTTTTCCTACACGACTAACATAGGCGTTAATTTCAATACCGGCTACTTGCTTTAAGAACATTTTGGCTACCGCACCGGCTGCTACGCGAGCGGCCGTTTCGCGGGCAGATGACCGTCCGCCACCGCGATGGTCGCGAATGCCGTATTTAGCCTGATAGGTATAATCGGCATGCGAAGGACGGAAAGCGCCAACGTTATGGTCGTAATCTTTTGAGCGTTGATCTTCATTCGGAATCAAAAAAGTAATAGGCGTACCCGTTGATTTTCCTTCAAATGTTCCGGATAGAATTTGTGCTGTATCCGACTCTTTGCGTTGGGTCGTGATCTTTGATTGGCCGGGTTTACGGCGATCAAGATCTGATTGAACTTGATTTAAGTCAATATTCAAGCCTGCCGGACAGCCATCAATAATGACTCCGATTGCAACTCCATGTGATTCACCAAAAGTGCTTATTTTAAATGCTTGTCCGAATGTATTTCCAGCCATTTTTTAGTATTGGGATATTTGAGTATTTAGAAATCAGGTTTCAGTTGGGAGTGTTGTCTTGATTTGTACGTTATAAATCCTTTTTTATTTTTTGGGGATTTTGTCGGGTGTCAAAAATGGTAACTACTTTAATTTGCTTGGAGTCAAATCGGTAATATAAGGTTGTCTGTTTAGTTATCACACATTTATGTAAACCTCGTTCAATTTGTGACTCAGGAAAACTTTCGGGGTGTTCTTTAATAACGTCAATAAATTGATCAATTTTTTTTACAAAATCACGCTTGGCTTTTAATGACCAGTTTTCGATCAGATAATTGAATAAGTTTTCTAATTTATTTTCAGCTAATTTTGAAATAACTACTTTTCTACCCATTATCTATGTTTTGCCATAAAGGTTTCGTAGTCGGTAGTTTTTCCTTGGTCTATTTCCTGAGAAGCTTCTTTGATCTCTTTTTGTTGGATTGGAGTCAACTCGTCCCAAAGATCAGTTGTTTTTTCTTTTTTGAAGATTTGTTTAATTGACTGAATAATCTTAGGGTCGTTGGTGTTTAATACCAATTTTGCTAGTTCTATTTTTTCCGCTTGAATATTCATCTCTTAACTCTTTCTAACAAAAATAATAATTCTTAATCCAATTAAGTTAGTTTCAGTTCCTTATTTCAGTTTCTAGCTCCTTACACTCAAACCCTACTTTTGTTAAATCTTCCCAGAAAGAAGGATAGGATTTACCTGTTACAGCAGGATCTTCAATTTCAAGACTTCCATTGGTGATCGCTAAGGGAGCAAAAGCCATTGCCATACGATGATCGTGGTAAGTATTGATAAAAGCCATGCTGTCACTTTTGATTTGAATACTATCGCAATCTATGTGATAGCTGAGTTCATCTTGAGTCATCGACACGCCAAACTTGGCTAGTTCATTTTGTAAGGCTAAAACCCGGTCGGTTTCTTTAATCTTTAAACTTTCCAAGCCGGTGAACGTACAGTTATGCTTCAAAGCCGCACAGGTTACAGCCAATGTTTGAGCAATATCCGGGCAGTGTTCAAAGTCGATAAAGTCAACAGAAATCGGTCTGTTTTCCTTTGTTAGTCGTATTCCATCTTTTAGAAACTCGGTACTCACTCCAAAGTTTTCCATGATTTTTGCCGCTACACTGTCTCCTTGTAAACTATGGCCTTTTAAACCGATAAGCTTAATGTCAGCTTCATCAGCTAAGGCAACCATTGAATACCAATACGAAGCGCCGCTCCAATCGGGTTCAATGTATAAATCATTAGGTTGATATTCCTGCTTGCTAATACTAATTGTATTTCCGGTCCAATCGTGTTTAATGCCCAATTCAGCCATCATTGCTAAGGTCATTTCAATGTACGGACGAGAGGCAACACCTCCTATTAGATTCAGAATTAAACCTTTTGGTAGTGTAGGAGCAATCATGAGCAAAGCAGAAATATACTGACTGCTTACACTTCCATCAATCGAAATTTCATTGGTGAGTTCAAGGTTTTTACCTCGGATGCGCAAAGGAGGAAAGCCTTCGTTCCCTGCATATTCAATATCAGCACCTAATAATCGTAAGGCATCAACTAATAACTTGACCGGGCGCTCCAGCATGCGATGAGTTCCGGTTAAGATCCATTCTCCTGGAGTAACCGATAAAAAAGCAGTAAGAAATCGCATGGCTGTACCCGCAGGACCTACATCAATTGTTGTTTGTTGAGTTTTAATATCAACGTTCAGGATTTTTGATAAAGTAACGGTATCATCAGCTATCGACAGATTTCTTATCTCAAAAGGTTTTTTGCATAAGGCTTGCATAATAAGCGCACGATTGCTTTCACTTTTTGAGCCAGGCAATGAGATTTCGCCTTTAATAATTTTGTCCGATTTGCTTACGAGGATGCTTGTGTTCATAGTATAATGTCCATGGACCATTGCTCATAGTCCATGGAAATAAATCGTTTTATTTTTTAAATTCCATGGACTATTGACCATGGACTATTAACTCTATTGCTCTACCGGTTTTTCATTCATGATATCCGTTTGGCGACGAATTGATTCGCTGTGGATTAGATCCAATAAACGGTGAGTGAAATTTTCGCTTAAGTTTAATGCTTGTGCAAATGCGGTGCGTTTTGCAATGATTTCTTCCCAACGATTAACCTGTAGAATCGTTACGTCATTATCACGTTTGTACTCCCCAATTTTTTCAACGATTTGCATACGTTCAGCCATTTTCTGAATGATTAAATCATCTAACTTGTCAATGTTCTGACGTAGCTGCTCTAGTTTACTTACAAATTCAATGTTTTCTGATTCAGCTTTACGCAGGGTTAAATTGCCAATCAGTTTTGATAACGCTTCAGGAGTTACCTGTTGTTTGGCATCGGTCCATGCTGCTGCAGGGTTTATATGACTTTCGATCATTAAGCCTTGCATGTCAAGATCCATCGCTTTTTGTGAGATGTATGAAATTAACTCACGATTGCCGCAAATATGACTTGGGTCAACAATGATTGGTAATTCAGGATGCTGAGTTTTCAAGGCAATTGCCATTTCCCACATTGGTTCATTGCGGAAAGCTGATTTTTCGAATGAAGAAAATCCACGGTGAATGGCTGCAATTTTTCTAATACCTGCATTGTAGAGGCGCTCAATGCCGCCAATCCATAATGAAAGATCAGGGTTTACAGGGTTTTTAACCAACATCGGAATGTCAACGCCTTTCAAGGCATCAGCAATTTCTTGTACTGAAAAAGGATTTACCGTAGTTCGTGCACCAACCCATAACATGTCCACCCCGGCTTCCAATGCTTCTTCTACGTGTTTGGCAGTTGCAACTTCGCAGGTTACAGGCATGCCTGTTTCTGCTTTTACTTTTTTTAACCATTCAAGAGCAATCGTGCCATGGCCTTCGAACTCACCCGGACGAGTACGCGGTTTCCAAACGCCAGCGCGATAAACGCTTACTTTTCCGGTTCGTTTTAACTCTTTTGCAGTAGCTAAAACCTGTTCTTCGCTTTCAGCGCTACAAGGGCCGGCGATCAGGAGAGGGTTGCCTACCGATGGGAACCATTCGTTAATTGGGGTGATGTCGAATACTTTCATAATGTGTGTGGGCTTTATTATATGATTACGGGTTGTGTGTAATTAATTTTAAATTTGGGTTATGGGTTACGAGTTACGAGTTACGAGTTGTTGTTGGGTTTATCTTTCCCTATCGGCCATTCAACTCTAACTTTCATCTTTTAACCTTCAAGTCTGAATTCCTATTTCATGGGATTCTTTTTATATTCTCCCATTACCGCCAGATTCGTAACTGCCTTAAGTAACTTTCGCATGCAATGGTCGTATTGCTTTTCTTCTTCCCATTCCAAATCCACATAGAAATTATATTCACTCGGTTTGCCAATAATTGGCATTGATTGAATCTTAGTTAAGTTAATATGGTTTTCAGAGAAAATGTTTAAAACTTTTGCTAATGAGCCAATTGTGTGTCCAACTTGAAAGCAAATGGAAGATTTGTTTACTCCTGCAATATCCTGTTGATCTTTAGCCAAAATGAGGAAACGAGTGAAGTTCTTTTTATTGGACTCTATTCTCCTTTCTAAAACCTCAAGATCATAAAGTTTTGCCGCAGAAAGATTAGCAATGGCCACTGTGTCTAATAAGTTGTTTTCGCGAATGTTGCGAGCACAAGCGGCGGTATCACTTTTTTCCAGTACTTCCAAATTTGGAAACTCTTCAAAAAACTCCCCGCATTGACGGATGGCAATAGGATGTGAATGAACATATTTCACATCTTCAAATTTTACTCCGGGTAATGCCAGTAAATGTAGCTGAATGTGTAAATACACTTCACCAACAATTGGAAAGTTGTATTCACGTAAAAGATTATAATTAGGTAACAAACTTCCTGCAATTGAATTTTCGATGGCCATGACTGCAAAATCTGCCTTATTGTTTTTTAAGGCTTCGCAGGTTTGTTTGAAGGTTGTACACTCTACAACCTCCACGTTATCACCAAAATATTTTAATGCGGCTTCTTCGTGAAAAGAAGCCTTAATTCCTTGTATTGCTACTCTGGGTGTGTTCATAATTGCTTTGTAAATAAAAAAGTCCCGGCGTTTGCGCCGGGACTTTTTTATGTGTGTATCTTATGTGTACCTACATACTAGTCCCGGCTCTCACTAAAAAAGTAAAAGTAACCAAACCAATATGCGTTGTGTGATCTCATTTTTTGTTTTTCGATTAATACAAACCTATACTTATTTTTCTTAAAAACAAAAGTTTTTCAATAATAAATAATAAAAATAAATGCTTTTGTGTGTTTTGTTGTTGATTTGCTAATTATTTAGCATTTGTTTGGTAATTGTCTTAATGATTTTGAGGTTTTGTGATGAGTTTATATATGTCAAAATGATTGTCTTCTTAAGTTGAAGTTGAGCAGTTTTTAGAAAACCTGCACTGTCCAGCTCTCGCCTTAGCTCAGCGGATACACGACTTGAAGTCGTATATCCGCTCACAATTTGGAATACTGATTTTTCTAAGAAAAGCTATTTGATCAATCCGTTATAAAATTTTATTGATTCCACGATCTCATCTTCTTCGCAATAGAAATTTATAGAGGATGTGCCGATGCTGTTTAGCAGGGTGAAATTGATTTTGTCGCTTTCGTTTTTCTTGTCATTTTTCATGTAGGCCATGATCTCGGCAAATGCCATTTCATTCACTTTATAAGCCGGATATACCGAAAGAATATAATCGTAAATTTCTTTAAACTCCTCCTGACTTAATCCTGAATGTTTAACTGATAGCCAGCTTTCGCATATCATGCCGATTGCAATAGCTTCACCATGAGATAACGGATTTTCATCTGTTTGCAAAGAGTAGCTTTCAACTGCATGACCGATCGTATGCCCGAAATTTAATTTCTTGCGGATATTTTTTTCATGCGGATCTTCCGTTACGATCTCATTCTTTATTTCTACCGAACGATGAATAAGTTCATCATCAATTTTTTCAATTCCTGCCGCCTTTGTCTTTTCAAAATAAGCTTTGTCCATAATCAAGCCGTGTTTAATGATTTCGGCAAAACCAGAAACCAGTTGACGTTTAGGTAAAGTTTCGAGAAAGGCAGTGTCGATGATCACTTTTTGGGGATTGCTGAATGTGCCGATGATATTTTTGATGTTATCAATATCAATTCCTGTTTTCCCCCCAACTGAAGCATCTACTTGCGAAAGTAGGGTAGTAGGGATTTGTAAAAAATCAATGCCTCGCTTATAAGTGGCGGCCGCAAAACTTCCCATATCGGTAGTAACGCCTCCGCCTAAGTTTATCATCAATCCTTTGCGGTCTGCACCAAAATCAAGCAGCATTTTCCAAATTCCAATGCAGATGTCAATGTTCTTACTTTCTTCGCCCGCATCAATTTCAATAATGTCGTATTCAACATCTCCGGCTAAATTCATAGCAATAATCGGATAGCAATGTTCAGAAGTGTTGCTGTCAACCAGGAAAAATATTTTGGAATAGCTATTCTTGTTCAAGAAATCAATCAATAGTTCTGATGCATCACCAAAAACTACTTCATATCCAGTGCTTTTAATAGAATTTAGAGTCATAGTTTCCAAAATTACAATTTCTGATTAAATACCATCGGTTAATTGGAGTAAACCATAGCATTCATTTTTTGTTCTTTCATGAAAATAATATGTTTTTGAGGCTAGTTGAGTGGAAATGTTTGAAGAGCGTGGGTCAAAAACATATCTTTGCAGCATGATAGACGATCCAATCATCAATAAACCGTCAGCGCTATCATTCGACAATACTGAAGTTGCTTTTTCTCACATGTCGGACCCAGTGCTGAAAAAAGCCTATTGGCTGTTTAAAGTAATTAATGTGAATTTCTTAGTGAAAATTGGTCCTCCTATGACCAATTTTGCTATGAAAATCGGTTTGCCGATTACAGGTATCATTCGCAATACCATCTTTAGTCATTTCTGCGGGGGAGAAACAATTAAAGATTGCGAAAGCACAATTAATAACCTTGCGAAGTATCGCGTAGGTACTATTCTTGATTATTCGGTAGAAGGAGAGAATAGCGAAAAAGCTTTCGTTGAAACAGCTCATGAAGTTATTTCAACCATTAATCGTGCTACGAAAGATCAAAAAGTTCCTTTTTCGGTATTCAAAGTTACAGGCGTAGGTCGTTTTGAGTTATTGGAGAAGATTCAGAAAGAGGAAAAACTAACTGAAAAAGAGGAGAAAGAATGGGAGCGTGTGAAAACACGTGTTGAGAATATTTGTCATGCTGCTTATCAAGCAGGGATTCCTGTTATGATTGATGCCGAAGAAAGCTGGATCCAGGATACAATTGATTATTTAGCAATTGACATGATGCAGAAATACAATCGTATTGATCCTATTGTGTATAATACGTACCAACTGTACCGACACGATCGATTGGCATTTTTAAAGAAAAATGTTCAGGACGGACAAAAAGGCCAGTATGCAGTTGGGGCCAAATTAGTGCGTGGTGCGTATATGGAAAAAGAGCGCAAACGAGCTTTGGAAATGGGGTATGAGTCGCCAATTCAACCTAATAAAGAAGCTTCTGATCGTGATTATGACGATGCAGTCAAGTTTTGCATGGATAATTTAAAAGCTGTTGCTTTTGTTGCTGGAACCCATAATGAAAACAGTTGTATGAAACTGGTAAACATGATGAGAGAGCAGGGTATTGAATCAAAAAATCCATCAGTGTACTTTTCACAATTATTAGGAATGAGTGATAACTTAAGTTTCAATCTTTCTAATGCCGGGTTTAATGTAACCAAATATGTTCCTTATGGTCCTGTGAAAGCTGTTTTGCCTTATTTGTTCCGTAGAGCTCAAGAAAATACGGCTATTGCGGGTCAAATGGGCCGAGAGTTGGGCTTGATCATTAAAGAGTTGAAAAGAAGAAAATAATAATGCTGTGTTTAGTTTTTAAGAAGCCATTCTCAAAAGGAATGGCTTCTTTTTTGATTGTTTTAGATTAGTAAAATTTAAATTATATTTAGATAACAAACTGCTAATCATTATGAAAAAATTATTTTCCATTCTAATACCTGTTTCCATTTTTGTAGCTGCGGCATGTACCAATGCTGAGAAAGAAAAGAAACTAGAAGACGCTCATGCAAAATCATTATTTGATATAGCGGCAATGGATTCTGTTTATAATCAACTTATAAATAATCAAGTAAAAACAATTACTCAAAAAGACTCGTTGATGGTCTTAGCAAAGAGTAGGAACGATAGTGCTTACAATGAACTTCGAGGTCGTATTCGTGGGTATATGGCACGCCAAAAGATTGTTATTGATTCAATGGGTAAATTGGTTACGGATCATAAAAGTGTGGTAGATGATGTGGATATTCCCGGAGAGAAACGCCAAGCGGTACGGGCAGATCAAATCGGTTTAGAAGATGCTTATAAAAAATTGCAGGCTCAATACAAAGATCTGGAGGATAATTTAATCGATCTGAAAAAAGAAGCTTCGGAGTATCGTTAGTAGCTGATATTATTGAATTATTAACTACGTTGGATGGGCAAATTAATGTCCATCCAACATTTTTTTGGTCTTCGTTAAATTTTCTGTTTGCCTGACAAAATCTCAAAAAATAACTTAAAGTCGCTTGCTAAGCTCCATAATGGATATTTGAAAGTTGCAGGTCTGTTCTTTTCAAAGAAGAGATGACCAATCCAGGCAAATCCATAACCCACCACAGGAATCAGTAACAATAGTTTAGGGGCGTGAAAAAGTACTGCTGCAGGTAATAAAAGTAAAACCAATCCGGTACCTATAAAATGTAATCTTCTGCTTATAGGATTGCTGTGTTCGGTAAGATAAAAAAGATAAAACTCATCAAACGATTTGTGTTTTTTTATTTCTTCCATCTGTTAAAATTAATAAAAACCTTCCTTCATCAACGTAAATAGAACCTTACTTTTTTTCATCTTATTTGGACTTATTATAAATAGAGTTATCTTTGCCCTGCAATTTAAAATCAGTTTAAATAAAAATCTTAATATTTACATTGTATGAAAAGGAATAACGTTTACCTATTAGGGGCTACTTCTGCATTACTACTGGCCGGTTTTACATCTTGCAAAAAGGATGATGTAAAACCGTCTTTACGTCCGGCGGTTGTATATACTAAATTGGTAGAGGATACCAAGTACGACAATACTAATACTTTATTTGTTGACGCTGCCGGAGCCTCAACTGTTGATGTTTCCACAGGAAACTTCCGTTACAGAGTATTTCAGGGTATTAATACCTATGCAAATACTTGGAAAACTCAAACAGTAGATGCTAACGTGTTAAAAAAGATGTTTGCTAACACTGATAATCCATTTACTGCAACAACAAACCCAGCTCCTGCTGATTATACTGCGTTAAACGCTTCGGGTGTACAATTACGTAATGTAACTGCCGCATCATTATCTGCTACTGATGCAGAAGCAGTTCGCACAAAAATAGAGTCAGATTTTACTACACTCGCTACAATAAGCATTTCAGCTAATATTCCTGCAGTAAGGGGTGTTGCCGGTTATGTATTAAATGCATCTAATGCTAAAACATTAGTAGATACAAAAGGCTTTGAAACTACTCAGATTATTCAAAAAGGATTAATCGGTGCATTTAGCTTAGATTATATTTCAAATGTATTGTTAAATAAAGGCTTAGATGCTGATAATTACACGTTAGTTGCTGGTAAAAATTACACCCAATTAGAGCAAAATTGGGATGAAGCTTACGGTTCATTAACGCTTAATCCGATCTATTTGGCAGGTTCAACTGATTCGCAAAAAGGTACTGCTGAATCATTTCTAGGTTCATACATTTGGGAGTACAACAAAGCTAATTATGCTAAAATTTATCCAGCTTTCTTAAAAGGTCGCGCTGCCATTGTTAATAATGACAAAACTGAATTGAAAGCACAGGCATTATTTATCAGAACTCAAATGGAAAAAGCTATTGCGGCTGCAGCTTTGGGTTATTTAGGTAAATGGAAAACAGGTACAGATGAAGGTACCCGTGCTCATGCCATTGGAGAAGGCTTAGGATTTATTTATTCTTTACGTTTTGCAACCATTCATGGCGCTAATGCAAAATTCTCTGATGATATCCTTAGTGCTTTAGTTGGATCTTCTGGTGGTTACTGGGATTTAACCAATGATAAAATAAATGCTGCAGATGCTGCAATAAGAGCTAAATTTGCGCTTTAATTAAAAGATTTAAAATTAAATAAGTGGGTTGCTGATTCTATAGGAATAGTAACCCACCTCTATCGTTAATAGGTGAAAATACTCCGCCAGATGAGAATATTAAATATTAAACAAATAGGGATGGTTTGCTTAATAATGTTAAGCATTTATGCTTGTTCAAAAAAAGATAATTCTGAACCTGTGGATCTCAACCCGAGTTTTGATCGAAAAGCTTTATTAACCAATCTTGCTGATAATATTATCATTCCTTCTTATGCGGGTTTTAAGATTAAATTGGATTTAATGGTGAGTAAATGCGATGCTTTTACAGCTGCTCCAACTGTCACCTCTTTAGCAGATTTTAGAACAGCCTGGGTAGATGCTTATAAAGAATGGCAAAAAATTGAGATGATAGATGTTGGTCCTTCGCAGGCTCAAACCATACGATCTTTTTTTAACATTTACCCCACTAATGTAGAGGCAATAAATGCTAATATAGCTAACGGTACAATCAATTTTGATTTGCCTGTAACCTACTCCCAGCAAGGATTTCCTGCTTTGGATTATTTAATAAATGGTTTAGCCGGAAGTGATGCTGATATTGTGGCTTTTTATACTACAGCAAGTGATGCCGCCAAACGCATTGCTTATTTAAAAAAGCTTACCGCTCAAATGAATGTCATTTTTAACAAGGTATATACCCCTTGGACAACCGGCTACCGTGATGAGTTTATTCGCAAATCTGGAACAGATGCCAGTTCATCATTAGCTGTTTTACTAAATGGTTACATCTTAAACTATGAGCGATACGTACGTTCCGGGAAAATAGGAATTCCTTCCGGAATAATGGGTTCAACTTTAATAACTCCATCTCCTGAAAAAATTGAAGCGTATTACAAAAAAGATTTATCAAAAGACTTGGCTTTAATAGCGCAACAAGCAGTATTGGATTTCTATAGAGGAAAAGCGTTTAATTCAAGTACAACCGGACCTTCGATTAAAAGCTATTTCGCAGCTTTAAATACCAAGGATAACAACGGAAAGTTATTGGCCGATGTATTAGATGAACAGTTTGTTAAAGCATTGGCTAAGTTGAATGATTTATCACCGTATTTTATGCAACAGATTCAAACTGACCGAACAAAAATGACGATTACATTTGATGAAATGCAACTCGCCGTTCGTTATATGAAACTTGACATGACATCCGCTATGGGTATTGTAATTACTTATACAGATAATGATGGCGACTAAAATGAGCCAAGTTTTTCAGAACCCGATTCTGATTTTTTGATTTAAGAGTTATGGCTTTGTCGCTACGTCAATATTTTATGAAGCAATCATCATCGGCCCCTTTAGCAGTTTTTCGAATTGCTTTCGGGCTGATGTTGTGTATAAGTATTCTTCGTTTCTGGTTAAATAATTGGATTGAAGAGTTATACATAAAGCCGCATATTTTCTTTTCTTATTATGGTTTTGATTGGATAAAGCCAATCGGAACATCCACCTATTTGCTTTTTTTCATTTGTGGGCTTTCGGCGTTGTTGGTTGCTATGGGTTGGAAATATAGAATATCGATCATTACGCTTTTTTTGAGTTTTACCTACATAGAACTCATGGATAAAACCACCTATTTGAACCACTATTATTTTGTGAGTTTAACATGTTTGGTAATGATTTTTCTTCCGGCTAACGTTTGCTTTTCTGCCGATGCCTGGAAAAACAGAGAAATTTTAGCTGATAAGGTTCCTGCCTGGACCGTTGATATTTTAAAACTGTTATTAGCTACAGTTTATATTTATGCCGGATTAGCAAAACTCAACTCTGATTGGCTTTTGAATGCTATGCCGTTAAAATTTTGGCTTCCTACAAAAAATGATTTACCAGTTATTGGCCCTTTATTAAGCACTGCTTGGATTCCTTATGTTTTTAGTTGGTTCGGAGCTGCTTATGATCTTACCATTGTATTCTTTTTATCGTATCGAAAAACAAGGCTATTTGCTTATGTAACAGTTATTGTTTTTCATGGATTAACGGCATTGCTGTTTCAAATAGGCATGTTTCCTTACGTGATGATCGTTGCAACATTAATTTTTTTCTCAGCTGATTTTCATCAAAAGCTTATCAATAAAATTGGGAAAATGTTGAAGTTAGGCCACAGCTTTACAGCGCCTAATAAATCGTTTAATTATACTCCGGCCACAAATAGAGTAATTCTAACCATATTTTCGGTTCTCATTGTTGTTCAATTATTAGTACCGTTTAGGTATTTATTATATCCCGGAGAATTGTTTTGGACTGAAGAGGGCTATCGTTTTTCTTGGAGAGTAATGCTCATGGAGAAAAATGGATATGCAACTTTTTATGTTCACGATTCGGCTTCGGACAAAAAGGTAATTGTTAATAATTATGAATTTTTAACTCCTTTGCAGGAAAAAATGATGTCTACGCAAACCGATATGATTCTGCAATACGCCCATTTCCTTAAAAATCATTATGTGGCATTAGGATTTAAAAATCCCAAAGTATTTGCGGATGTGTTCGTAACACTTAATGGCAGAAAAAATGCTCAGTTCATTGACCCGCACGTTGATCTGGCAACGCAAGAAGATTCTTTTAAACATAAAAACTGGATATTACCATTTAATGATACGATTAAAGGCTTTTAGTATATTATTTTTTACCTTTTTAGCACTTCACTCAGCTGCACAGGTAAAAGTTTTGGGTAAGGTGAACGATGCTGTTACTAAAGAGGTTTTGCCAAATGTTGTGGTGGTTTTAAAGCCCAAAAATGCTCCTTCAAAAGTGGTATCAAAAAGCGATAAAGAAGGAAGGTTCATCGTCAACAATCTTTCTGATGGAACTTATGATTTCGTTTTTAGTTTACTTGGATATTCCCAGTTTTCAAAACAGGTAGTTATTTCTGGTAAAGATATACAACTTGATCTTAGCCTGTCAGAGATTCAAAAAGATCTTGAAGAAGTACAGATAAAAGACAAGAATAATGAATTCGGCATTGGTCGTTTACGATCAGTAGAAAACATGGCCATTTTTGCAGGCAAAAAATCTGAATTGATTATCCCTGAAAATATGACCGTAAATTTGGCTACAAACAATGCTCGTCAGCTATATTCGCGAGTTGCGGGTTTAAATATCTATGAAAATGATGGAGCTGGCTTACAGTTAAGCATTGGAGGGCGAGGTTTGGACCCAAATCGTACGGCTAATTTTAATGTTCGTCAAAATGGTTATGATATCAGCGCTGATGCTTTAGGTTATCCTGAAAGTTATTATACGCCGCCGGTTGAAGCAATTGATCGCATTCAAATTGTTAGAGGTGCAGCTTCTTTACAATACGGAACTCAGTTTGGAGGCTTGCTCAATTTTATCATGAAAAAGCCTGTTGAAGATAAACCAATTGAAGTTGTTACACGCCAATCTGGCGGCTCATTTGGTTTTTTTAATTCATTTAACAGTATCTCAGGAACTACCGGCAAATTAGGGTATTACGCATTTTTCCAATACAAACAAGGAGATGGCTTCCGTCCAAACTCTAATTTTAATGCTTATACCGGTTATATCAATCTGAAATACCAAGTTACAGAGAATACTTCTGTTAACGGACAGTATACGCATATGAACTATTTAGCTCAGCAGGCTGGTGGGTTAACCGATAAAATGTTTTATGCTGATCCTCTTCAATCAAATCGCGAACGTAATTGGTTCAACGTGAATTGGAATTTGTTTGATCTGGAATTGGAACATAAATTATCCGAACGTAGTAAAATTGCGGTACAGGGATTCGGACTTGTTGCGTCGCGTGAATCATTAGGTTTCAGGCCCAATCGTCCAGCTACACCTGATAATGGCGGTCCGCGCGATTTGATCGACGGAAAATTTACTAACTGGGGTATTGAAACGCGTTTTTTAAATCGTTATATGATTAAAGAGCTGCCATCTGTTTTGCTTTTAGGAACACGTTATTATGAAGGGTTAAACAGAAGCAAACAAGGTGCTGGCAGCGATGGTTCTGATGCAGATTTTAAGTTTGTTAATAAAGAAGATGAGTTGCTTTCTGATTATCGTTTCCCCAATAAAAATATAGCTCTTTTTGGAGAAAACGTCTTCAACTTAAGTTCAAAGTTTTCTATTACACCTGGCTTTCGCTTTGAATATATAAGAACAATTTCTGATGGCTACTACAGAAACATTGCGACTGATTTGGCAGGCAATGTTATTTTGAATGAGCAAATCAACGAAACCCAAAACAGACCAAGAAGCTTTATGCTTTTGGGATTGGGGGCTAGTTATAAACCAAAGGATTACTTAGAGTTGTATGCGAATGCTTCTCAAAACTACCGTTCAATTACTTTCAATGATATTCGAATAGTTAACCCTTCATTTACTATTGATCCTAATATTAAAGATGAGAATGGATATTCAGCCGATATTGGAATTCGGGGGAATAAAGGCAGGTTTGTAAACTATGATATTAGTGCTTTTGCAATGAAGTATGGAGATAGGATAGGAGAGGTTCAGTTTGATGATGGTAAATTTGTAAAGCGTAAACGTGCTAATATCGGCAATGCATTAATAGTAGGAGTAGAGTCATATTCTGAATTAAATTTAATGCAAGTAGTTAAGAGCCAGAATGAAAATTTGAAGTGGAGTGTGTTTGGGAATTTAGCTTTTATAAAATCAGAATATACTGAAAGCCAACTTCCTGGAGTGAAAGGCAAAGAAGTTGAATTTGTACCTGATATGAATCTTAAAACGGGTATGTCATTTGGTTATAAAGGATTTAAAACCTCTTTCCAATACTCATATTTATCCGAACAATTTACTGATGCAACTAATGCTTTAATACCTGATCCCAATACGGGTACAATTGGTGTCATTCCTAAGTATTATATTATGGATTTTTCAGCTTCTTATGATTATAAGTTTCTTCGATTTGAAGGAAGCGTGAATAATCTTGCCAACCAAATATATTATACCCGCAGAGCAACAGGTTATCCTGGCCCTGGTATTTTACCATCTGACGGTAGGAGTTTCTATTTAACAATTCAAGCCAGATTTTAGATATAGCATTAAGCCAATTTCATTCCCGATAAAAATTTTAACTTTGCAAACCTTCTCAATAAAATGGAAGGTTTTGTTATAATATTAAATAAGCTTCATAATAAATATGTTAAACGAACAGGAAATTTTACGCCGTGAGGCGATGAAAGAACTGAGAAATCTAGGCATTAATCCTTATCCTGCTGAAGAGTTTATTGTTAATGCACATGCTGAACAAATTAAAAAGGAGTTTAGTGTTGAAAAAGGCAATTTTCAAGAAGTGGCATTAGCCGGTCGAATAATGAGCCGTCGTATAATGGGTAGTGCATCTTTTGCCGAACTGCAAGATTCAACCGGAAGAATTCAGGTATATGTTAACCGCGATGATATTTCTCCGGGAGAGGATAAAACGCTTTACAATACTGTTTTCAAAAAGATTCTGGATATCGGTGATTTCATCGGAATCAAAGGCTTTGTGTTTCTGACCAAAACAGGTGAAATTTCTGTTCATATTAAAGAATTGAAAGTTCTTTCTAAATCATTGAAGCCACTTCCTGTGGTAAAACGCGATGAAGAAGGGCATGTTTACGATGGATTTACAGATCCTGAATTGCGTTACCGTCAGCGTTATGTTGATTTAACAGTAAATCCTGAGTTTAAAAATATATTCATTACCCGTTCAAAACTGATCAGCACTATGCGTCAGTATTTTGATGCTCACGGTTGGTTGGAAGTAGAAACCCCGGTATTGCAAGCAGTACATGGCGGCGCGGCGGCGCGTCCGTTTAATACGCATCATAACACCTTGGATATGCCATTGTTCTTGCGTATTGCGAACGAATTATACCTGAAACGTTTAATTGTGGCTGGGTTTGATGGCGTGTACGAGTTTGGTAAAATGTTCCGCAATGAAGGTATGGACCGCACTCACAACCCGGAGTTTACATCAATGGAGATCTATGTTGCTTACAAAGATTATATCTGGATGATGAAAATGACGGAAGAGGTGATTGAGAAAATTGCGATGACCTTACACGGAACTACCAAAATTCAGGCTTGGGGAAATGAAATTGATTTTAAAGGCCCGTACGAGCGTTTAAGCATGTATGGTTCTATTCAAAAATACACCGGCATTGATGTTTCCAAAATGGACGAAATTCAACTACGTGAAGTGTGTAAACAATTAAACGTAGATGTAGACAGCACCATGGGTAAAGGCAAATTGGTGGATGCTATTTTTGGTGAAAAGGTAGAACATAATCTTATTCAGCCTACGTTCATTACTGATTATCCAATTGAGATGACTCCTTTGGCTAAAAAGCATCGTACTGAAGAAGGGCTTGTAGAGCGTTTTGAACTGTTTGTTAACGGTAAAGAAATTGCCAATGCCTATTCAGAGTTGAATGACCCGATTGATCAGCGTGAGCGTTTTGAAGAACAGCTCAAATTAGCTGCGCGTGGAGATGATGAAGCAATGGCCATGGATGAAGACTTTTTACGCGCCATTGAATATGGAATGCCACCAACTTCGGGTTTGGGTATTGGTATTGATCGTTTAACCATGTTGATGACCAATCAAAGCACTATTCAAGAGGTATTATTCTTCCCTCAAATGCGTCCTGAGAAGAAGGTGGAAATGAGTACCGATGAAGACTTTATGGCAATTGGTATTCCGGCAGAATGGGTACAGGTTGTTCGTAAAATGGGCTTTAATATGGTTGATGATCTGAAAGCTGCAAATCCAAATAAAGTATTCAACGATTTGGGTGGAATGAAAAAGAAAATGAAATTGGATCTTAAGAATCCGAGTATTGATGAAGTAAAAGCTTGGTTTGCGTAAATTACCAGATTAAAATAAATGCGAAAGCCTGCAGATGATACTGTCTTGCAGGCTTCTTGTTTATTAGAGAGCGAAAATTATTTATTCTAATTCATTTAAATCGATATAGTCGATTTGGGATTCATGGATTGGTTTTTTTAAGCTAGCAGCAGCCAATTCATTTTGTTCGCTTAAGCTTAAATTATCAGTAGCAATGGTTAGTAACCATAAGTTACCTGATCTGCGAAAAACTTCCACGTTTACGCCGAAGCTTTCTTGAAATAATCTTTCCAATGCAGATACTGTGGTTTTGCGACTGATTTTCAAAACTCCATCCGATCCTGTTTCTCGAATGCTTCCGATCTCAACATTGTTATCCATTATCATATCCTCCGAGCTGAATCTTCCATCGTGATCTTCATCAAGAAAAAATTCAATTTTGAGCTGTTGGAATTGTGCCGAAAACCAAGATTTTATCTCCTCAATTGTAGTAGTAGTTGAAATTTTAATTTCCATAGATTGAATTATTTCTTTTGAAGATATTGAAAATCAGTTAATAATAAAATAGATAGAAATAAAAAAAGGAACCAATGTAGTTTTGGTTCCTTTTTTTATTTACTTGTTTGTAGCGTCCTGAAATAAGTTGACACAAGACGTGTTAACTATATGAAAGATCAGGAATTTAAGGGTTATCAAAGAAAGACTCAAAAAGATTACAG
>NZ_FXSZ01000013.1 GCF_900182575.1 Solitalea koreensis
AACCGGCAGGTACTGGCTATTGAGACAGATACTTCACTTCCTGCGGCACGATTAATCAGGGTGTTGGATCAATTGAAGGAATCTCGTGGTTTGCCTAAAAGCATTAGAATGGACAACGGGCCTGAGTTTATTTCTAAGAAATTAGATGATTGGAGTAAAGAAAATAAGGTAACCTTAGTATTTATTCAGCCAGGAAAACCGACACAAAATGCCTTTATCGAGCGATGCAATGGAAGCATACAAGGGGAGTTATTAAATGCCTATGTGTTTAAAACCTTGAATGAAGTTCGGATAAAGGCCGAAGAATGGATGTATGATTACAATTTCCAGCGCCCTCATAAGGCGCTAAACTTTAAAACTCCGATGGATGTATTGGAGGAAATAAGGAATTGAAATTCTACTTTTGAGTGGCCCAACTTTGGGGAAGCTCACAATTTTATTCGAATAACGAGTGAAAGTGACACCACTACAAAGTCCAACTTTGGCAACAATTACAAATATTAGAACTAATAAAATTCTTCTCATTTCAAATGAAATTTTTAAGTGGGGCATCCCTCCAACACTATAATAGGTGCAAGTATATCTATTTATATGTTCTTCTTTACAAAAAATTAACCCCTGTTTTTTATGATGTACCCATTTTTGAGACTCTTTATTATTGAAATGAAAACTCTCATTTAGATAGCTAAACAACTCATTCTTATAGTTTAGATTAAATAAAATTGACTTCTACATATTTACTTCTCTTAGACCTCAAAAAAGCGAGGAGAACTCCACTAAAAGCGAGGTCAACCTCACTCCGAGCGAGCACAACCTCGCTAAAAACGAGGTAAACTCCGCTAAAAGCGAGGTCAACTCTGCTCAGAGCATAGTTGACTCAGCTATAAGCGAGGACAACCTCACTCGGAGCGAGGACAACTCCACTAAAAGCGAAAATCACCGACCTAAAAGGTCCGATCTTACCTAAAAGGTTTTGGACACTTCTAATTTTTTACATTTTAATAGCCTTTCGCTTATATTTTTACGCGTTTAAAAATATCTTTGCATACTATGAATAAAGACGACCTATTTAAAAATGTAATATCGCATGCGAAAGAATACGGTTTTGTATTTCAATCAAGCGAAATTTATGATGGTTTAAGTGCCGTGTATGACTACGGTCAATTAGGTGCAGAGTTAAAAAACAACATCAAAACCTATTGGTGGAAATCAATGGTGCAAATGAATGAGAACATTGTCGGTATCGACTCTGCTATTTTCATGCACCCTAAAATCTGGAAAGCTTCAGGGCACGTTGACGGTTTCAACGACCCGATGATTGATAATAAAGATTCTAAGAAACGTTACCGTGCTGATCAATTGCTGGAAGAACGTATTGCTAAATACGAAAAAGACGGCAAAACCGATAAAGCTGCTGCTTTAGAAGAGCAGATGAACGAAGCATTGAAAAGCGAAAATCTTCCTCAGTTAAAAGTTTTAATTGAAGAACATGAAATTGCTTGTCCGGTTTCAGGAACCCGCAACTGGACCGATGTTCGTCAATTCAACCTGATGTTCTCCACCCAAATGGGCGCGATGGCCGAAGGTTCTGACGAAGTATATTTACGTCCGGAAACAGCTCAAGGTATTTTCGTAAACTTTTTGAATGTGCAAAAATCAGGAAGAATGAAAATCCCTTTTGGTATTGCACAAATTGGTAAGGCCTTCCGCAATGAGGTAATTGCACGTCAGTTCATTATGCGTATGCGTGAGTTCGAGCAAATGGAAATGCAATTCTTTGTTCGCCCTGGCACTGAGATGGAATGGTATAACTACTGGAAACAAGCTCGCTTAAAATGGCATACTGCTTTAGGAACTGATCCGGCTAAATACCGTTACCACGATCACACTAAACTAGCGCATTATGCAAATGCAGCAGTTGACATTGAGTTTGAATTTCCGTTTGGCTTCAAAGAAGTGGAAGGTATTCACTCTCGTACCGATTTCGACTTGAGTCAGCATCAAAATTTCTCAGGCAAGAAAATGCAATATTTCGATCCTGAACTTAATGAAGAAGGTAAGCCATACGGAAACTATGTACCTTATGTAATTGAAACCTCAATTGGTTTGGATCGTATGTTCTTACTAACCATTTTGAATGCATACGAAGAGCAAGATTTAAGTGAAGGCGATAAGAAAGATTCACGTTCGGTATTACGTTTACATCCGGCCTTAGCTCCTGTTAAAGCTGCGATTATGCCATTGACTAAAAAAGATGGTCTGCCAGAAAAAGCTCGTGAAATCATGAATAAATTGAAACTTGATTTCAATTTGCAATATGATGAGAAGGATTCGATCGGTAAACGCTACCGCCGTCAAGATGCGATTGGTACGCCTTTCTGTATTACTGTTGATTATGATTCACTACAAGACAATACAGTAACCATTCGTCATCGTGATTCGATGCAACAAGAACGTGTTGCTGTTGATCAGTTAGAAAAAATCATAGGTGATTTAGTGAGCTGGAAGAATATCTTAAGCTAGCTAAACAGAGAAAGGGAGCCAATCGGCTCCCTTTCTCTGTTTATATCATTAAAATTACTTCGCAACGATAAGCTTATTATCGATCAATCGGTTGTTATACTGTTGAATAAAAGCTTTGATCTTACTATCCATTTGCTGCTCTATAGCAGGCAAAGTCCCTACTAAGTTCTTCTTCTGCAGTTCATCATTCTTATAATTATATAATGATGTAGGTTTAATTCCATTGTGAAGCATCAGATAATCACCCATCAACAGTTGATATTGTCCTGGATAATTAATCAGAAACTTTTCATTTGAGTTAGTATTGATCACATCCTGCCCAAAAGCAACATAAGGCTGATCATAATTTAAATATCCCAAAACGGTAGGCATTATATCTATCTGTTGCATTAATTCGTCTTTACAACCTTTCAAATCGCTTCCTGGTTTATAAAAGAAAATTGGAATTGCATATGCGCCTATAGAGGTCTCGTATTTTGGATGCGTGCGAAAACTTGAATGGTCGGCCGTAAAAACAAATAAGGTATTTTTAAACCATGGCTCTTTCTTAGCTGTTTCAAAGAACTGACGCAAGGCATTATCGGTATAACCAATGCACTCATGAACAGGAAGAGGTCCCTTAGGAAATTTACCCGTATACCTCTCAGGTACTTTAAAAGGATGATGGGATGAAACCGAAAAAACCGTAGCAAAAAAAGGCTGTTTTTGAGCGCTGAGTGTGTGGGCCATAAATTGAAAGAATGGTTCATCCCAAATTCCCCACATACCATCAAAGTCATCATCGTTATTGTATTCGGTTTTACCAAAATAATTCTGAAAACCAGCAACTTTAGCAAATGCCGAAAAACCCATTGATCCGTTTGGAGCACCGTGAAAAAAGGAGGTTGTATATCCTTTTTTCCCAAGTATACCGGCTAAACTATTAATGTCATTGTTGGAATACGGTGTTGTTACGTAAGGCTCACCCATGGATGGAATACTTGCTAATACAGAAGGCATCGCATCGATTGACTTCGTTCCATTGGCATACGAATATTTAAACGAAAGGCTGTGTTGTAGTAAAGAATCCGTAAATGGCGTATAACCTTTGTATGTACCACCATCTAAATCTTTATTAAAGAACCCTAAATACTCCTTATTATGGCTCTCAAGAATAATAATCACGACATTATCGGCACGAAAAGGAGCCGAAGTTTTAGGATAATGTAAAGGACTGAACACGGAGTCCAATTCAGCTTCCGTTTTAAAAAAATGTACCTTTTGAAAAACATGCCCATTGAATGTTTTAATCATCGCAAAGGGCGTATTTAATACAATATTGGCTTCAATTGGCTTTTCGACATAGTCGGAAGCATTGCTTAGGGTAATTGGACGGGTACTATGACGAAAACCTCCGCGAAAACCGGCAACACATAAGCCTGCAAAGAAAACCATAAGAACTGACCCTATAGGATAGTAAACCCAGTTATTATTAATGGTGGTTGACTTTAGTTTTACCAATCGATAACCGCGAACCAAAATAATTATGAGGATGATATAGATCACTATTATATACCAGTAATCCATAAAGAACGTTCCGGCCAATCGAGCATTACCAGTATCATGCGAAAACTCTTTAAAAACTGACCATGTGGTTCTACGCTGTGTAAAGCCGAAGTAAATAATATCAATACAGTTGGTTGCTAACGCAATACTATTGGTAATGTAAAACAACCATTTTAAAAAACCTTGATAACTGGCGTTGTACCTAAAACGAAAAGGAATCAACAACATTAATATGTACAGAATATTGATATACAACGTACTGGTGATGTCGAATTTCAATCCCCCTGCAAATAATTTTAATAAGCCTCCCGCGGTAATTCCTGAAAAAAATGAAGTATTGAACAAATAAAAGAGAATACGGCAAATAGTGAAAAGCAACATTACCAAAAGTAAACGAGCTATTAACACTGTATAAATATTTCCTTTAAGGTTTTTGAATTGCTTTTTAAGTTTCCAGGTGTTATTCATTATGCTCAAAAATTAAGAAGATCTGTAAACCGTCTTTAACAGTTTAAATATCACGATCTTTAAAAGTTGGCAAACTTAACGAATTGGTTATATTAAATTAATTTTAGATTATCATTGTAATGCAATAAAAAAGAGACCAAATAAACTCTCTCTTTTTTGTTTTTTCCTTAGAGATACTAATTAGCTTGTTTGCTAATCGAAATCTCGTAATCACTATCAGAATCAGCTGTTGACTGCTTCATCAACTTATTATATTTCTCAAACAATTCATTGGACTGTTTAATGCCATTAACACGCAATTCCTTTTTCTTCCCAGAAATCGAGAAGTTATAATTTTGACCAGATTTAATAAGTTTATCTGCAAGCAATTCGTTTTCAAGCACGTCATTTCTTACTGTACTTAATTTGAATTTAAAACCATGATCTGCCCCTTCAAAATTGTCGGTAAATTGTTTTGCCCAAACCTTCATTTGAGGTTCATTTACTAAAGCCCACTTTCCCATTTCTTTGCCAAAAGCTTCCCATTTCGGAGCATTTTCCTTTTCCCAGATATCCATCTGCTTTCCAAACTCTTCGAACTTTGGCTCGTTTTCTTTTTGCCATTGCTCCATTTGTTTCTCATAATCCTCTAGCCCCGACTCATATTTCTTTTTCCATTTTTCCATCTCCTTGTCAAATTTTTCCATTTCAGCATTGAACTTCTTCCATTCTTTGCTGTCCTTCATTTGCATATCCTTTATACTACAAGGTGGAATTGGAGGAATTGGTGGCTTTGGAGGAACAGGGCTAAATCCTGGTGGCGCTGATTGAGGAGGAGTTGGAGGCGCTGGCAATTCAGAAAAAGCTGGAGGAGTTGGAGGTGCCGGCATCCTCTTGTTCATCACAGTTTGTAATTCCTCCGTAGTCCATTTTTCTTTAGGAATCACCTTACCATTTACCCGTAGTTCGCTTACTCTACCTTTATGATCCTTAATAATCACAACCGCATCCTTGTCATCAATTTTAGCTTTATTATTTAGTTTAATGCTATCCCTAGCAGAAACTAAACTAACCAATGAACCATTGCTGAATGATGTATGATTAGTTCGACATGGATATTCTTTCTTATCAGAAGAGAAAACTTCAGCTATGTTTAGTGTTAATGTAATCATTGTCGCAATCAATAAAATAAATGCGATTGAAACTCCGTTAAAAACAGAATTCCTCTCCTCACGTTGACCAATTAATCGTTTATACGATTTAACAAACGTCCTTTTCCGTTTATGGCCATTGCTAATTCATGAGTTGAGAGTTGAGCTAATTCTTCAATATTAGCGAGTGCTCGGGCAAGCGTTAATGAATCGCATCCGCATTCAAGAGCCAGATCATCACAACATAACTCTCGTTCTTTCCGCACGATCTGACCCATCCACCAAATTCCCGGATGGAAGAAATAAACGATCTCTATAATTGATTGAAATATATTAATCAAATAATCATTACGCTTTATATGAGCAAGTTCATGGGCTAAAATAGCCTCCAATTGATCTGCCGGGAGTGCTGCGAATGTGCCTATTGGCACTAAGACAACAGGCTTAATGTATCCTATCACTGTCGGCACTTTTATCCAAACGGATTCAAACAACTCAACTTGTCTATTTAATTCCATCCTTTTAGCGAGCTTGTTTAATTTCGATTTCCAATAAGACGAAACATATAAATGGCCCTTATTTTTTAGTTTCGTTACATATACCAACCCTGCTAAAAACCTGATAGTAAGCAACAAAACACCAAGCATCCAAACTCCTACAATTAATGATAAGTTCTGCTCTACAAAGTTTAAAATATGGTTAAAGGACGTTATCCAAGCGGACTCAGCTATTGCCGGGCTAAAAATAATTTGTGTAATAGATAATTGATCCATTACCTGTTCCTGACCACCCGCAGAATTAGGTTGATAAACACTAATAAAAGTGATTATTGAAAAAAGTGCTGCACCGAATAATCCAGAAAGGGCTACGTAATACCTTAATCTTGCACTCTTGTTCTGTAAAACAGTCATCATTCCTACTACCACAATCGCAGCAGCGGCAATTTGCCAAATGGAATGAATGAGGGTCCAACCAAGCGCTTCTTCAAAACTTCCCGAGAATAGGTTAAAAGCAATCATTTTATTTACCTCCTTCCAATTGGTCCAAAAGTTCGCGAATTTGGTTTAATTCTGCTTTCGACGTTTTTGAGTTACCCAAAGCTTGCATAACAAGTTGAGTAGCCGATCCACGAAAAGTAGCATCAAGGAATTTATCAAGCAATTTCTGCTTAGTTTCCCCTTCACTGATCGCGGCATCGAAAACATGAGTACGGGTACTATCATCACGGGTAAGCAGCTCTTTTACATGCATAATTTGCATGAGCTTTAATGTAGTAGTGTACCCTGTCTCTTTCTTTTCACTGATTTGCTCATTTACAAAGCGTACGGTGCTGGCACCATGATCCCACAAAACCTGTAAAATTTCCAGTTCAGATTCAGTTGGTTTCGGAATTTGCGTATGTTTCATAACCCTGGCTTTTAACTACGAAATAATTCGTACATAAATATATACGAAATATTTCGTAATAAAAAAAACGAAGTTAAATCTTATTTAACCAGTTCTTTGCAATTAAACAATTGACTATCTACACGATCTAAACAGCAAACAATAGCGTGAATAGAATTGTCTTTTTCATAGGCACTATTTTTTTTAATTAATGCACCTAGAATTAAAAAGTAACCTCACGTTTTTTAACTTTACAAGACCAAATCAATTTTGCCCTCATGAACGATTTTAACAATAAACAGGTGGCCAATTTGCCCCAGCATTTAAGACAATACATTATTGATCAGCATTATGAAAAATATACCCCTGTTGATCATGCCATTTGGCGATATGTAATGCGTCAGAATTATAGCTTTTTAAAGGATGTTGCTTTCTACCCTTACATTCCAGGCTTAAAAAAAGCAGGTTTAAGCATTGAAAAAATTCCTAGTTTACAGGAAATGAATGATGCTCTTGGCAAAATCGGTTGGGGAGCCGTAACTGTTGACGGATTCATTCCTCCTGCTGCGTTTATGGAATTCCAAGCGTATAAGGTATTAGTTATTGCTGCTGATATCCGTCAGATTGATCATATAGAATATACTCCGGCGCCTGATATTATACACGAATCAGCTGGCCATGCCCCTATTATTGGAGAACCTCGTTACGCCGATTACTTAAGCTATTTTGGCTACATTGGTTCCAAAGCAATGTTTTCATCAAAAGATTTTGAATTGTACGAAGCCATCCGCCAGCTTTCCATTTTGAAAGAAATGCCGGACGCTGATCCTGCCGAAATTGCTTTAGCAGAAAAAGATCTGGAGTATAAACAAAATAACTTAGGAGATCCTTCTGAAATGGCATTACTAAGCCGTTTGCACTGGTGGACAGTTGAATATGGTCTTATCGGAACGCTTGAAAATCCCAAAATTTACGGAGCAGGTTTACTTTCATCAATTGGAGAGAGCGCTTCTTGTATGCAGCCTGATGTTGTCAAACTACCTTATACCATCGATACACTTAATTATTCATACGACATCACCAAACCACAACCGCAACTTTTTGTTACTCAAGACTTTGAGAACCTCATAAATGTTTTAGAAGAATTTGCAAATACGATGTCATTCAGAGTCGGTGGCACTCGTGGTTTAATGAAAGCAATTGAATGCCGCAACACCTGTACTGCTGTATATAATTCGGGGTTGCAGGTTACGGGAGTTTTTGACGACGTGATACTAAATAGCGACAATGAACCTGTTTATATTAAAACAAAAGGCCCCGCAGCACTTTGCTTTAATAACAAACAATTAGAAGGCCATGGAAAAGAATATCACAAAGAGGGTTTCAGTTCACCAGTAGGACGGTTGAAGAAAACTCCAATACCGCTAGAAGATTTTCTTATCAATGATCTTAAAAATATAGGAATTGAACTTGGAGAACCCGTAAAACTTGAGTTTGAAAGCGGAATCCTTGTAGAAGGGACATTAAAATCAGCAACTCAGGAAGATCAAAAATTGGTATTGCTCAGCTTCGTTAATTGCAAAGTAACAGATAGTAATACAGGCACTGTGTTATTTGATCCAACATGGGGTGTATATGACATGGCTATTGGTGAAAAGATTGTGTCAGTTTTCTGCGGAGCAGCCGACAAAGATTCGTATGACCAGATTGCTCTTGTTTCACATACTAAAACTCAACATGTTCATTATACGGATGAAACACTTCAACTTCATGAATTTTACCGTTTGGTTCGTAATGTACGAGAAGCGCGTGCCGATCAATCATTACTACCCGCTGTTTGGAATTCACTGAAAACAAATCATCAAAATGACTGGCTTTGTGCTATGGAAATACTTGAAATAATTGAACACACAGAAAGTAATCCTGAAATTGCAGAAGAGATTCGACTGTATCTAACTAACAAGGCCAATAGCGAACGTAAACTTACTAAACTTATACAAGACGGCTTTAAATTAATTGCTAATCCGGTCATTGATTTGGTCCATTAGTTAATTTATTAATGCTGAATTATGAATATTGAATTAATTTATAATCATTTTGATTAACGATTTTTGATATTCATAATTCATCATTTGATAATTACTTACCTATTATTTCACCTATATTTTCCCAAATGAACATAATAATTACCGGCGCGAGCAGTGGAATTGGATTTGAAGCTGTAATTGACCTCGTTTTAAAAGGACATCGCGTGTTGGCTTTGGCTCGCTCAACAGAAAAACTAGAGACACTTAGTAAAATCTGCATCTCTCTTAATCCAGATGCTCAGATTTATTGCTTACCCTTCGATATTGTAAACGGCAATTACGATGTCGATTTGATTCCAGTTATTCAAGAAATCTTTCCAAAAATTGATATTCTAGTCAACAACGCAGGCACACTCGTTAACAAACCTTTCGCAGATCTTTCTCCTGGTGATTTCAGTAAAATGTTTCAAACGAATTTTTTTGGGCATGTGATGATGATTCAAAAAATGTTGCCTCATTTCAATGAACAAGCACACATTGTAAATATTGGAAGCATGGGGGGATATCAAGGCAGTTCAAAATTCCCAGGATTAGCTGCTTATTCAGCCAGTAAAGCTGCTTTACATAACCTTACAGAATGCCTTGCAGAAGAATTTAAAGATCGCAATATAAAAGTAAACTGTCTAGCCTTGGGCTCAGCGCAAACAGAAATGCTAGAAGAAGCCTTTCCGGGTTATCAATCACCAGTAACTGCTTTTGATATGGGCGAATATATTGCGCATTTTGCTCTTACTGGACACAAAATATTTAATGGAAAAGTATTACCAATTGCAGTAACTACACCTTAAAGATTTCAGGTTAGGGGCTACGATTTTAGGCTGAATTAAGAATGCAAAATATTACAAACTATAAATCGATAAATATCGAGCCTTTAGCCTAACTTATGGTCTTGAACCTGAATCCTCTTGCCGGCCCAACATTTTAAGTTGAGTTTGTTTTAGGCTGTCTGAAGAGACAATGAGTTTTTTTTCACTATTTAGTTCAGGTTGGCCAGCTTCTACCCAAGCCGAATACCAAAAACTTCCTATTGCAAAAATTGCTCTTCGCATACGGCGCTCAACCATGCCGCCAAGTCGTTGGTGGTATACTTTTGAGAAGTCATCTGAGTAATTGGTCGTCATAATTCCGTTACGGACAATGGGGGCAAACTTCTGATCACTTGAAATGGATTTAGAAAGCTCTTTTTCAATGCTCAAAACTGAGTCTACTGCAGCATGACTTTCATGCAAGATAATCCAGGTTTCTTTTAAAGGATCTGAAACATATTGTGCTTTTCCAACTAAAAAATCATAATCACTGACAAAGAGTTCGGGCAATCTTGATTCCCAAAAGGCATGAATACCGGTTTGCCCGCTTTGCTGACCATTATAATTGGAGGTAGTATGCAACGGTACACAAGCATCAGCTACATAATGGCCTAAATCAGCTGAATAATGAAGAATCCGGTCATTGTCTTTGTCTCGAAACGCTTTTACTAATTTCCTGTAAGTAAACTCAATATTCCATGGGCTTATTCCTCTTGCCTCCAGCGTGTCAACGGTAAAACAGCTTACAGCTTGATACCATTGCTGCGGCAAACTTTCGCCAGTTTCATAAAGATCAAGGTCAATGTAATGCCTGGCGCCTTCTTTCGGATCAATGTATCTTCTTTTATCAGGATCAACAGCATGCACCGTAATATAATCAATGTTCTTTTTATAAAAACCAAAAAGCTCTTCAGGAAGCGTAAAAACGGCCATTCGGTTTATTTGAGTGTGCCCAAAAAAGCCCCAGGGTTGTAAATATGGAAATGATAAAACAACTAGTGGAAATATCACCAATGAACATAAAAATATTATCTTTGTGCGGCGGATAACTAAAAAATTAAGCATAGACTACAGATGTACTATAAAACTAGTGAATCTGTTTAATTATCAAAATCAATATTTTTATTTAGGGTATTGCAAATTAAATTATAAGCCCTATATTTGCAGTCCTTTTAGAAAAGAGTTAAAAACATGGCAAATCATAAATCATCAATAAAAAGAATTCGTACTAGCGCTACTAAACGTTTAAGAAATCGTTACCAAGCTAAAACTACTCGTAATGCCGTTAAAAAATTACGTGGTATGAACAACAAAGCAGAAGCTTCTGAATTATTAAGAAAAGTTTCATCAATGTTAGATCGTTTGGCGAAGAAAAACGTTATCCACAAAAATAAAGCTGCTAACAACAAATCTAAGTTGACTAAATTTGTTAACTCTTTAAGCTAGTAGATACTTATTTTCTAAAAAATATAAAAAAGCTTGATCATCCTTGATCAAGCTTTTTTTGTGCCTTTCTACCCTACCTCTTTTGAGTCCAAACTATTAATTATATTTTTTTCATTTATAATCAGCTTGACACCTATCAGGTTTCTATATTTAGCCTATAATCATTTAGCTAAATATTTATAATGAAAAAAAGACTTATCGGAGTATTAACGCTCCTACTTTTTCTCGCAGGTGCAACCTGCGCACAAAAGGTCGACTTTACGGAATATAACCTCGACAATGGGTTACATGTAATCTTTCACAAAGACAATTCAGCTCCTGTGGTTACTGTTTCGGCAATGTACCATGTGGGATCCAAAAATGAAGAATTGGGACGAACCGGCTTTGCACATTTCTTTGAGCATTTACTTTTTGAAGGCTCTGAAAATATAAAAAGAGGTGAGTTCATGAAAATTGTTTCAAATGCCGGTGGCGAAAACAATGCAAACACCACTCAAGACAGAACTTATTACTATGAAACATTGCCTTCTAATGAATTAGAAACCGGTTTATGGTTAGAGTCAGAGCGCATGCTACATCCGGTAATTAACGAGATTGGCGTTAAAACTCAAAACGAAGTTGTTAAAGAAGAAAAACGCCAACGTATCGACAATCAGCCTTATGGCCGTTTTGCACAAGAAGTTTTTTCTCGTTTATTCAAAAATCATCCTTACAGATGGCAACCAATTGGTTCCATGGAAGACTTGGATGCGGCAAAGCTTGATGAGTTTATTACTTTCTTCAAGAAATATTATGTCCCAAATAATGCGGTATTAGTAGTTGCAGGCGATTTTGATACAGATAAAACTAAGAAACTGATCAATTCATATTTCTCAGAAGTACCTAAAGGAGCAACGGTTGTACAACCTACTTTCCAGGAAACTCCAATTACTAAGGCCATTGTTGACACTGTTTATGATGCTAACATTCAAATTCCGGCTATAATTTCAGCGTATCGAATGCCAGGAATGAAAGACCGTGATAGTTTTGTATTGAATATGATTTCAACTGTACTCTCAGAAGGCCCAAGTTCTCGCTTGTCAAAAAAAATGGTTGACGAAAAGAAAAATGCACTGCAGGTAGGAGCCTTTCCTTTTTCATTAGAAGATTATGGTGCATATATCACTTATGCTATTCCTAATGGAGATGCTAAGCTAAATGATTTACTTAAAGACATAGATGAAGAAGTTGTTAAAATGCAAACCGAATTAATTTCGGAACATGATTTCCAGAAACTTCAAAACATTATGGAAAACAACTTTGTAAATGCAAATAAAGGCGTTGAAGGTATCGCTAATAATTTAGCTGATGCATATACATTTCACAATAACACCAATCTGATTAACACCGAATTAAGCATTTATCGCTCCATTACTCGTGAAGAAATCAGAGATGTAGCAAAAAAATACTTAGGAACTAACCAACGTGTTCTGTTGTATTATTTACCCAAAAACAGCCAATAATTTAATCTGAGTTCATATCATGAAAAAAATAGTATTAAGTGCAGCCGTTTTGTTGCTTTGCACTACCACATACGCACAAAAAATTGATCGCAGTAAGAAACCAGCTGCAGGTCCTGCTCCTATAATACAGCTTGAAGATCCACAAACTTTCACCTTGCCTAATGGAATGAAAGTGCTGGTTGTAGAAGATCACAAATTGCCTACAATTACTGCCAGCTTAGTACTTGATCGTGTTCCGGTGTTAGAAGGAAACAAAGCGGGAATGTTAGGCATCTTGGGTTCAATGCTAAACGAAGGAACGCTCTCTCGTCCTAAAGCAAAATTTGACGAAGAAACTGACTTTATCGGTGCTTCAGTAGGTTTCAACTCTAGTGGAGCCAGTGCTTCCGCCTTAACCAAATACTTCGACAAAGCATTTGAACTAATGGCTGACGGTGTTCTGAATCCGGCATTCCCGGCAGAATCATTCGCTAAAATCAAAAGTCAGGAACTTACCAGTTTAAAAAGCAGTCAAAAAAGTGCAAAAGCCATTTCCGGCCGCGTTGTTAGCGCCTTAGTTTATGGTCAAGACCATCCATTTGGCGAAATCACCACCGAAACCACATTAAATAACATTACGCTTAACGACGTAAAAGCTGCTTACAAACAGCAATTTGTCCCCAATAAATCCTACTTAATTATTGTGGGTGATACGAAATTAGAGGATGTAAAAAAGTTAGCAACCAAAGCTTTTGCCAATTGGAAACCTGGAACTTTAGCAGAAATTCCTGTTAAAAAATTAAGTAATGTTTCAACTACCGAGATTGACATAATCGATGTTCCAACTGCCGTTCAATCAGAAATTTCAGTAACAAACGCCATTGATAACACCCGTAAAAACCCGGATTATTTTCCATTGATTATTGCAAGCAATATTTTGGGTGGTGGTTCAAACGGTTATTTATTTATGAACCTGCGTGAAAAACACGGTTACACCTATGGTGCTTATGCAAACGTCGGCGCCAATCGTTTTGGCGCACGTTTTTCAGCTGCTGCAAGTGTTCGTAATGCTGTTACTGACAGCGCCGTTGTTCAAATTTTAAATGAGATAAAACGTATTGGATCTGAAGATGCCAGCCCTGAAGCTATTCAATTAGTTAAAAACACCTACAATGGCAGTTTTGCCATGGGCTTGGAAGATAAAAGAAACATTGCTGAATATGCGGTAAATATAGAAACAGAAGGATTGCCTAAAGATTTTTACAAAACCTTTCTTCAAAAACTAAATGCTGTTTCGGCGGAAGATGTGAAACGTGTTGCCAAGAAATATTTCATGAGCAATCAATGTCGCATTATTGTAGTTGGAAAGGCTGCTGAAATTGGTCCTAAATTGGAGAAGTTAGGGTATAAAATCAACTACTTTGATAGTTACGCAAACCCTATAAGCAAACCAACAGGAGATCAAAAAGTATCCTCCACTATTACGGCTAAGAATATACTTGATAAATATGTATCAGCTGTAGGGGGTGAAACTGCTCTAAAAAAAGTAAACTCCTTGTTGATTTCATTTAACAGCCAAATTCAAGGCATGAACATCAATGGATTCATGGCTAAAATGGCTCCGAACAAGGAATTGCTTAGCTTAAATATGAATGGAAACACATTAATGAAACAGGTATTTGATGGGCAGGCAGGTTACATGATGATACAAGGTCAACGTCGTGATTTACCTGCCGATCAACTCAAAGAACAACAAGAAGAACACTCTATTTTTCCTGAGCTATTTTATGAGCAAGAAGGTTTTAAACTTTCGGTAGAAACAACAACCAAAGTGGATGGAACCGATGCTTATAAAGTAAAAATCACTTCGCCATCCGGAAAAATCAGTTACAATTACTATAGTTCTGAAACCGGCTTACTAATTAGAACCGAAAAAACTCGCTCTGCCCAAGGTCAGGAAGTAAACAGTACAACTAACTATTCTGACTACAAAGATTTCAACGGAGTTAAACTTCCTACTACCATTGATACCCAAACAGGTCCAATGAAAATTGAAATGAAAGTAACCGAAATAAAAGTCAATGCCGGGGTGATTGAAACAGATTTTAAATAATCTTTTAAAAAAACGCTGGTATAAAAAAGCGAAGCCCGATATTCGAGCTTCGCTTTTTTATACCAAGGATATTAAGAAAATGACTTATCTGTCCGACCGTCTTCCCCCTGAACGGTGCTGTCCGGCACGTGCTTTTTCTGCACGCTGATTACCCGATTGAGTAGTTGCCGATCGTTGAGATCCGTTATGTGATTTACCAGAGCCTCTATGGTTCCCCCTAGGCCCTTGCCTTTTATCATTCCCGGCTTGTTTCTGCTGACTTAACTGATAACGAACAATTGTAGAATTATCCATCGGAAAAGGATGATCACCTATTACCGGAATTGTTTTAGCAATCAGTTTGTGAATATCCTTTAGATATTCCATTTCCTCTTCATCACAAAAAGAAAGGGCTATCCCGCTTGCACCTGCCCTACCAGTACGTCCAATCCGGTGAACATAGGTTTCAGGTATATTAGGCATCTCAAAATTAATTACGTGAGTTAATTCATCCACGTCAATTCCTCTGGCTGCAATATCAGTAGCTACAAGAACCCGGGTTTCTTTTGATTTAAAATTAGTTAATGCACGCTGACGAGCATTTTGCGATTTGTTTCCGTGAATGGCTTCTGCAGTCACCCCCGCCTTATTTAGCTCTTTAGCAACCCGATCCGCACCATGTTTAGTACGGGTAAACACCAAAGCCATTCTTATTTTCTCGTCTTTTAAGATATGGTTCAGAAGCGACCGCTTATTTCCCTTCTCCACATAATAAAGTTCTTGTTGAATAGTATCAGCTGTCGATGAAACCGGCGTAACCTCCACCTGACGAGGATTATCCAAAATCGTATCGGCTAAACGTTGTATTTCTAACGGCATAGTAGCCGAGAAAAACAAAGATTGACGCTTTGTCGGTAATTTGGTAATGATTTTTTTCACATCATGTACAAACCCCATATCAAGCATACGATCGGCTTCATCCAACACGAACAACTTTAAATGATGAAGGTTGATGTATTTTTGATTTATTAAATCGAGCAAGCGGCCCGGAGTTGCCACTAAAATATCTACGCCTGCTCTTAATTTATCTACCTGAGGCGTTTGTCCAACACCTCCGAAAATCACGAGATGTTTCAGTCCGAGATGTTTACCATAGGCTGTAAAGCTTTCTTCGATTTGGATAGCTAGTTCTCTGGTAGGCGTTAAAATTAAAGCTTTAATTGCTCGTGGACCTCTTTCGGCATCACGTTCTTTAGCAAGAATTTGTAAAATAGGTATAGCAAAAGCGGCTGTTTTACCAGTACCGGTTTGCGCACAACCCAAAAGGTCTTTACGCTCCAATACAATTGGAATAGCACGCTCCTGAATGGGCGTTGGCTGAATATAACCTTCTGTTTTGAGAGCCTTTAAAATTGGCTCAATAATATTTAAGTCTTCAAATGTCATTTTATTGTAGTTAAGAAAGACTGATCAAACACTTTCTTTACATATGATCAGCTAAGCGGATAGGGGAAAATTTCCGTTATATTAAATAAAAAATTATGCCTTGCAAAGGTAAGATTCTTTTATTGGATAGAAGATTTTATATCAGTGACCTGTCAGGAGAAATGAATTTATGAAACATCTCCCACCTTAACATTGCTATTTATTTTTTCAAGTACACCTTTTAATTGATCAGGGTCTAGCGGTTTTTTCAGCAGACACTTTACATTCTTATAATCTTCAAGGCGGTTAATATCGGTATGATCAACGGTAGATGAAACCATTATAATAGTTATGGCAGTACGAACAGACTCCGGAAATTGCTGTAGTCGATTTAAAAACTCAAAACCATTAATCTCCGGCATCTGAATATCTAATAAAACTATTGCCGGTAATTCAGATGGCATCATTGAATTTTCATTAATATATTGCAGAGCCGATTCCGCATTGTTATACGAAATAACTTTATCACATATTCCTGATAACTGAATAAACCTTTCGTGTAGAAAAAGATCAATTTTGCTATCATCAACAATCATTATTTTCATCTTTCAATCAATTTTGAATGTTGGGTATAATTACTTCGAAACTAGACCCAACATTATAGGTAGACTGTACCGAAATAGTACCATTCATTTTATTCAGTGCTTCTTTTACAATGTAAAGACCAATACCATTTCCTTGACCTTCATGTTCTATTTTAGTCCGGAAAAACATAGTAAATATTTTATTTAAATATTCTTCTTGTATACCCTGTCCATTATCTTGTATCAAAACAGTTGCGTTTTCGGAATCAACTTTAACTTTTATTTTAACTACAGGAAAAGGTTCGCTCAATCTTCTAAATTTCAACGCATTATCAATCAAATTCTTTAACACTAAACCTACCCTAAACTTATCGCTAAAAAAAGGAATTTCTTGATCAACACAAAACTCATGCTTCACTAAATCAGTATCAACATTTAAACTATCAATTGTTTCTTTTATTAATCCATTAAAGTTAATGTTTTCAAAAATTGATTCAACTCTGGTATTTTGATAGTACTCAATCAGTTTCAACACAAACCCATCGAGCTGATGTACACTATTGGCAATCATATTCAAATACCCATAAGGATCAACAACTGAATTCTCAAGCTTTGCCAGATTTACAATGCCCAGAACAGACAACAATGGAGAACGTAATTCATGTGACGCACTGTAGATAAATCGACTTAATTCTTCATTGACCTTGGTTAATTCTTGGTTTTTTTCTTTAAGCTCTTGATTTACCCTGTACGCTTCATAGGCATTTTGTATGGTATTGCGAAGCTCTAGTTCATTCCACGGTTTGGTTATGTATCTATAAATGTTACCATTATTAATAGCTCCAATTAACGACTCCATATCAGCATAACCGGTAAGTAAAATACGCCGAGGATCAGGATGTTCTTTAATGATAGAAGCAAAAAACTCGACGCCGGTACATTTAGGCATACGTTGATCAGCGATGATTAAGTGCACATCGGCATGCTCATTCAATATACCGACTGCTTCTTCGGCCGATAAAGCAGTATAAATTTCATAATCTCTCCTAAATACGGCTTTAAATGAATTAAGATTATTCTGCTCATCGTCTATATAAAGAATCTTAATTTTTTGATTTGGTTTTGGCATAAATGCTTTACAGTTAAACTAAACTGTTTTGATAAATTTTGGGTAAAGTAAGCGTAAAGGTAGTTCCGACACCCGGTTCAGAATCAACGGCAATATTACCATTATGCTTTTCAATAATATTAAAAACAATTGAAAGCCCTAAACCCGTACCTTCACCAACATCTTTTGTAGTAAAAAAGGGTTCAAAAATTTTTCTTTTTACACTTTCGGGCATTCCGCATCCGGTATCGCGAATAGTAATGATAACATGTTCGGGTTTATTTTGAGTAGAGACCTCTAAGATCTCTTCTTTATCCCCTCCTTTTAATTTCATTGCTTGGAGAGCATTGTTAAATATGTTCATTAATGCCTGATTCAACTTGCCAGGAAAACACTCCAAGGCATCCAAATGATCAAAATTCTTTATAATCTTTACATTCTCAGGAATAAAATGACGTAAAAGAACAAAGGTTGAATCGATACATTCATGAATATCTACTGCTTTTAATTCACTTTCATCCAATCGACTAAAGGTCCTTAATCCTTTAACAATCTCTGCGGTGCGACTGGCTCCTTCCTCTATTCCTTGTAATAGATTATTAATTTCAACTCCTAAATAGTCAATATCAATTTTGCGCTTGAAATCGTTAATTTCATTTAGCTGTAAAGCTATATCGGCTTCAGGACTTATTTCGTCATATTTCTTAATCACTTCAAACAAATCATCGATATCCATTTGTAATGGCTTTACATTTGAACTTACAAAATTGATTGGGTTATTGATTTCATGAGCAATCCCCGCAGTTAATTGACCCAGTGAAGCCATTTTTTCGGCTTCAACTAATTGGCTTTGTGTATTTTTAAGCTGATTTAATGTGTTTTTCAACTCTTTATTTGAAACCTGAAGTTCCTGAGTTCGTTCAGTTACTTTACTCTCAAGCATTGCATTTTGTTCAAGCACCAACCGTTCTTTTTCCTTCAGTACCCGTAAAGCGTCAGCATCAGCTTTCTGTTTTTGAGCTTTTAAAATATTAATCTTATCACCAAGGGCAAATGAAAGCAAAGTAACCTCAATGGCCGATCCTGCCTGAAGCGCATAATATGTAAAATTATTATAAGGCAACATATTGAAGTTCCGCAATACAAACACACATACAGCTACAAGAAAAATAAACCAGGCAACCAAAAAGAATTTAGCGGTCCGATCTCCTTGTCGTGCAATTTTTATAGAGGCAATGAGCACAATTATGGAAGCTAACATGGCCGTAAACTGAACCATATTTTGACCCAAAACATGCAGGCTAAATAAACTTAACAATAAGCATCCTAAGTAAGCTACATTAACCCAGCTTAATAAAGTGTTAAATAATGGCAATTTCAACTTAGTGTTCAAAAAAGATTGAATAAACACGATGGCTGTCAGCCCATTAAACACTGGAACGAGAACCGTACTGTGCTCCTCTATCCACACATTATTAGGCCATAGGTATTTAAATGCATACCCTTGTAATGTTGCCTGGGTAAGACCTACAAAAAGAATATAGAGTACATAGTATATATAGCTTTTATCTCGAACCGTAACAAATACAAAGAGGTTGTATAAGGCCATCACTAAAATTATTCCGATGTAAATTCCAAAAATCAAATCTTTGGTGTATAAAATCTCGGAAATCATTTTATAACTCCCCAAATACATTGGTAATTGCAATTGTTCAGCAGCGCGAAGTTTTAAGAAGTAGGTTTGACTTTGCCCGACTGGAATTTTTAAATCAAAAAGGTAGTTTTGATGATCATACTTGCGTTCTTTATAAGCTCTATCTCCACCGCTACTGATTTTTTCAACCCCCATGTTAGTCTTCGTATACAATTCAACCTGATCAATTGTTGGGTATTCAAGTTCAAGAATGATGTTATTCAGATCCGTTTTATTATTTACAGTAAACTTCACCCACCAAACAGAATTGCTGATCCCTAAATTAGGAATGGCATCATGCGTGGGTATAAAATCATTTCTAGACGCAACTTGATCAATATTTAGTTCTCCTTTTTTATCTTCCAAGATGGCCAAACTACCACCAATTGGCATTTTTTGATTCTTATCAATATAAGCAATCGTCTGAGCTAAACAGAGTTGAGATGGTATTAACAATAAGAAAAGCCAAAAAAGTCTCCTCATGGTTATAATTTTAACGTAAATTAATCTCAAGTTGATAATCGACTTCAAGACTGCCCTTGGGACCTGATTCATTTTTTTGCTGTATTGGATTTTGGCGTAGTGACATGATCCGCTCATGTTCAACCGGCTCTGCTTTATTCAGTGTAAGCGGATCTCGAATAATCATAGATGTTGCCACAAAATCATCTTTAGGATAATAAAATATCCCATTATCGCCTAATGCTGTTTCAACTTCCCCTCCTATTCTTTTCCCAATTCGTACGGTAACAGGAGCACATAAAAAAAACACTTTATCAACGGGTAATTGATCGCAAATCGCTATTCCAACTCGGGCCATAAATATACTTCCAATACCAAGCCCTGCTACTTCCCTTGAATTCCATAATCCACAAATTTCCGCACTACCTTTATTTGCCATCGTGTGAATACTACTATCGTATTTACCTATAGCTGTTTCAATTGGTAATGGTACTCGAGCGTCGGCAAGCTGTACCCTTGCTCCTCCATATACCTTTGTTCCTTCCAGGTTTTCGGCAACAATTACAATAGTATTCTCATGAGTAGTCCATTCGGCACCTCCGGATGTGACCTTAGCAATCCCGTAATGGATCTCCAATAACCGTTGATGCCCCTCAACAAAACGGACACACGTATCTGGATCATTAGGAGCTTTAAAAACCCTGATTCTAATGTTGCTTCCTACCGGTTCAGAAAAATTTGAAGTACTATGCATTATTAAATTAAACAATCAGTTTTTCAAAATCGACATAGTAACGACCGGACGTTTCCAATGATCCTAACAAAATTCTCCTACAAGTATCAGTAACCATTGCTCCTCCCAAAACTACAGAAGATGCCAACTGAGGCCATGTAGTAATGGTTTTTCCTAATTGAGAAAGCGAATATTTCATTCGTTCTGACATATTAAAGACGTCACACATCGGGCCAAGATACTCCAATTTTTGTTGATTACTTAAATGACGTAATTTACTTGGATCAGAAAGATCAAGGTGTTCCATTAAACCATGAAAAAGCGGACGTTCAGGCTCCAAATCAAATCGCTCAATATCAAGCATTCCACGATCATTCATATCCATAACTACTGGAATGCCTAACTCTCTAGCTTTTAACCGGCTAATAATCTTCATATCAACTCCATCGCATTCTTCCACCAGTACATCAAGCTTTCCATTGCTGGTCATAAAATCATCAATATTCGATTCACTGGCACCCTCATCGTAACAACGTACTTTAATAAAAGGATCAATTTCAGCTATTTCGCGAGCAGCACATACCACTTTTTTCACATTCAAATCATGAATACCCACACGAATTCTATTCATATTACTCAATTCCACTCGATCAAAATCAGCTAAACGTACTTCTCCACAAACGCGTTCCATTATTAGGGTAAGTGCAATAGATTGGCCTACTGATAATCCAATAACGCCAATCTTTTTCTGCATTAAAATATCGCGTTCTTCCGGAGTAATTTTATAAATATTCCTACTTGTACGCACTTCCACAAATTCCTTTTCATCTAAAATATGGACTAATTTATCTATCCATGGATAATACACCCACACTCCATAATCTTGCTCCGCACATCCGTCTAATATGACTGAAATTTTCTCCTCAGATTCCATTTCAGTAAGCTGCTTCGATGGATTTCTTAACTTCACAAGCTCTTTCAACTGCCCGCGGAGCTCATCATAGACCTTTATCCAAGGACGATTTTGAAGTAATTCCTGTAATTTTTCAGCATCTTCAACAATTGTCAATCTAAAAAAATAAGGTATATATCCCTCATTATCAGAAACATTCAGAGTTGTACTTTTTAAAATTTCTTCAGTATTAAATTTTAATATCATATTGGATTAATAATTGAAAGCAATTGTCTAAATCTCTAAATTTATTGTTTATTTTTAAAACGATGAATGAGCAAGTAATAAACATTTTATATATAGATGATGAGATTCATAATTTGAATGCTTTTCGGGCCTCATTTCGCAGAATATACAATGTATTCATTGCTGAATCAGCCGAGGAAGGTAAAAAGATTTTAACCCAAAACGACATTCATATTATCATCACTGATCAACGGATGCCTAAAATCACCGGTATTGAGTTTTTAGAATCCATCATTAAAAAGTATCCCGATCCAATTCGTATGCTATTAACCGGCTATAGTGATATTACTGCTGTTATAGATGCTATTAACAAAGGACAAGTATATCGTTATATCAGCAAACCTTGGAACGATGAAGAACTAAAAATGAATATTGATAAAGCGTTTGAGGTTTATACCCTTAAAAAGCAGAATAAAGAACTGACTGAAAAGCTCTTAGTTGCAAATGAACAACTAGAATTTTTGTTAAGACAACAATTGCTTTCCTAGTATTTTTCCTATAAATTATTTTATATCACATTTAATTTATAAGCTATATTAATAAACAAAGATACACATTCATAATTCAAGGTCATTATTATAAAAGCTGCAAAAAATAAGTTATACAACTATTTTTGCAGCTTTCCTGATAAAATAACGACTCCTCTCCTTTTTTAGCAACAAAACACTGTATATCAAATAGTTTTATTGCTAACAATTTGTTGAAAACAAAATTAACTTCCACCCCTCATCAATCCTTAGCTTTGAAACAGCTCGTTAGGAATTATTATGCTATCCTAACCTTTAATGTTTCAGTGAATTAAGTATTTACGAATCCAAAAACTTAAAAAAATGCTCGATGCGCAGTAAAATCAGGCGTTATTTTATCTGCAGTACACGGTTCAAAACATTTATTTGAAAACCGCGTAGTAATACTAAACACTGTTTAGCCCCCACAATTAAACTAACCAATTTCTGAGAGGCCCCCCTTGCCTAAAGTTTAACTGCTAAAAAGCAGAAGAATGAGTTATTTAATTAGTTAAACAGTATAGAACAAGTAATAAATAAAGAAGAAAAATATATGGAACTCACGCATGAACCGTTACTGCAGGAAAACAAAGATCGTTTTGTACTGCTACCAATAAAGTATCCGGCAATTTGGGAAATGTATAAAAAAGCCGAAGCTAGCTTTTGGACCGCCGAAGAGATCGATCTTTCACATGATCAGAAAGATTGGGAAAACTTTAACGATGGGGAACGTCATTTCATTTCGCACATTTTGGCTTTTTTTGCAGCCAGTGATGGGATTGTGAATGAAAACCTAGCGGTTAATTTCATGAAAGAAGTTCAAATTCCGGAAGCACGCTGTTATTATGGTTTCCAAATTATGATGGAAAACATTCACTCTGAAACGTATGCGCTTCTTATTGATACGTATATAAAAGACAGTGTGGAAAAAAACAGACTTTTCAATGCAATTGAAACAGTTCCTTGTGTTAAGAAAAAAGCGGAATGGGCATTACGCTGGATTGAAAGCGGAAATTTTGCTGAACGTCTTGTTGCATTTGCGGCTGTTGAAGGCATTTTCTTCTCTGGTTCATTTTGTTCTATTTTTTGGTTGAAAAAACGCGGATTAATGCCAGGCCTTACCTTCTCTAACGAATTGATCTCTCGTGATGAAGGCTCTCATTGTGAATTTGCTTGCTTATTGTATTCAATGGTTGTGAATAAACTTTCAAAAGAAAGAGTTTATGAAATTATTGGAGATGCAGTTCGCATTGAAAAAGAATTTATTACGGATGCATTGCCAGTAGGCCTTATTGGTATGAATGCAAAATTAATGCAGCAATACATTGAATTTGTAGCTGATCGTTGGTTAGTAGCCTTGGGATATGATAAAATTTATAACGCTACAAATCCTTTTGATTTCATGGAGATGATATCCCTGCAAGGGAAAACCAATTTCTTTGAAAAACGTGTTGGTGATTATCAAAAGAGCGGCGTCCTCTCCGATAAGGAAAGCAACATGTTCTCCCTGGATGAGGATTTTTAGAAACTAAATCGAACCTAAATAACGCTCCATTGATTTCAACATTATAAACTTAAACTCTCAAAAAACATGTTTGTAATAAAACGCGACGGAAGAACAGAATCGGTGAAATTTGATAAAATCACCGCCAGAATAGAAAAAATGAGCTATGGATTGGATCCTAATCACGTGGACCCGATCGACGTAGCTAAAAAGGTAATTGAAGGTTTATACGATGGTGTAACTACTTCAGAGCTGGACAATCTAGCAGCAGAAACAGCGGCATCATTAACTGTAAAACATATTGACTATGCTTTATTAGCATCGCGCATTGCTGTTTCCAACCTACACAAGAACACCGAAAAGTCATTCTCTAAAACAATGGAGAAGCTTTACAACTACGTAGACCCGAAAACAGGTTTAAATGCGCAGTTACTTGCAGATGATATTATTGAGATCATCCGCAAAAACGCCGACATTCTTGATTCAAGCATTATTTACGATCGTGATTTTGGATTCGATTACTTCGGGTTCAAAACTTTAGAACGTTCGTACCTGCTTAAATTGAATGGTAGTGTTGCAGAACGTCCGCAACATATGTATATGCGTGTAGCCGTTGGTATCCACAAAGAGGATATTGACTCAGTCATCAAAACCTATAATTTGATGTCAGAAAAATGGTTTACACATGCTACTCCTACTCTATTCAACTCAGGTACGCCCAAAGCCCAAATGTCATCGTGCTTCTTGTTAACCATGAAAGATGACAGCATTGAAGGTATTTATGATACCTTGAAACAAACTGCAAAAATCTCTCAATCTGCAGGTGGAATTGGTTTGAGCATTCACAATATCCGTGCTACAGGCTCATATATCAGTGGAACAAATGGTACATCCAATGGTATTGTTCCAATGTTGCGCGTATTCAATGACACGGCTCGTTATGTTGATCAAGGAGGAGGAAAGCGTAAAGGTGCTTTTGCTATTTATTTAGAGCCTTGGCATGCAGATATCTTTGATTTCCTTGACCTGCGTAAAAATCATGGTAAAGAAGAAAACCGTGCGCGTGACTTATTCTATGCATTATGGATTCCTGATTTATTCATGAAACGTGTGGAAGCAAATGGAGACTGGAGTTTATTCTGCCCTCATGAAGCACCTGGATTATACGACACTTATGGCGACGAATTTGAAGCTCTGTTTGAAAAATATGAAAAAGAAGGACGAGCTCGTAAAACAGTAAAAGCTCAGGAACTTTGGTTTGCTATTATGGATGCGCAAATCGAAACAGGTACTCCTTACATGCTTTACAAAGATGCGGCCAACAAGAAATCGAATCAGAAAAATTTAGGCACAATCAAATCGTCGAACTTGTGTACCGAAATCATGGAGTACACTTCAGAAGACGAAGTTGCGGTATGTAACCTGGCATCAATATCTCTACCTAAATTTGTAATTAATGGCGCTTTTGATCATCAAAAATTATACGAGGTAACCTATCAAGCCGCCTTGAATTTGAATAAGATCATCGACAATAACTATTACCCGGTAGAAGAAGCAAGAAACTCAAACCTGCGTCACCGCCCAATTGGCTTGGGTATTCAAGGTTTGGCAGACGTATTTATTATGTTACGCCATCCATTTGAATCGGCAGAAGCTCAACAACTAAATCGCGAAATTGCTGAAACCATTTATTTTGCTGCTTTGACAGCATCAAAAGATTTAGCTAAAGTTGAAGGGTCTTATCCTACGTATGCTGGCTCACCGGTATCACAAGGTATTCTTCAATACGATATGTGGAACGTGACTCCAACCAACCGTTGGGATTTTGACACGCTTAAAGCAGAAATTAAACAATTTGGCGTGCGTAACTCCTTATTGGTTGCTCCAATGCCAACTGCTTCTACTTCACAAATTTTTGGTAATAATGAATGCTTTGAACCATATACTTCAAACATTTATGTACGTCGTGTACTTTCAGGTGAGTTCATTGTTGTAAACAAACACCTCTTGAAAGACCTTGTTTCGCTTGGTTTGTGGAACAATAACATGAAGAATAAAATTGTTGAAGCCAATGGTTCTATTCAAAACATTCCTGAAATTCCAGCCGATATTAAAGAGATTTACAAAACAGTTTGGGAAATTAAACAACGCACACTTATTGATATGGCTGCTGATCGTGGCGCTTACACTTGTCAAAGTCAGTCATTAAATATGTTCATTCAAAGCCCTAACAATGCTAAACTAACTTCGATGCACTTCTACGCATGGAAGAAAGGCTTAAAAACTGGCATGTATTATTTACGTACTCAGGCAGCCAATCAAGCGGTTCAATTCACTGTTGAAAAGCAAGCTGAAAAGCAATTGGATCCAGTACTTCAACAAGGTGGACAAGCTGAAGAAGAAATCAGCGGACCAGTTTGTACCATGGAAGAAGGTTGCGTTACTTGTTCAGCATAGGTATTTATAAACCCAAACGAAAAACAGCTCTGATGATGAAAATTATCAGAGCTGTTTTTTGGGATACTGTCGGGTACTCCAAGCTCTCTTATCAGAGGGTGAAAAGGTAAAAATTCGTAAACTCCTTTTTTTCTAATTTAGAAATCTTATAATTCTTTCCGCAACCTGGCTACCGGGATATTCATTTGTTCGCGGTATTTAGCAACCGTTCTTCGAGCAATATTATAGCCTTTATCTTTAAGGATTTCGGCTAATTTTTCATCCGCTAAAGGCCTGTGTTTATCTTCCTTGCCAATGCAATCTTCCAAAATCTTTTTAACCTCTCGATTTGAAACTTCTTCACCACTTTCAGTTTGAATAGCTTCTGAAAAGAACGATTTTAAAAGGAAGGTTCCAAATTCAGTTTGAACGTATTTGCTATTTGCCACACGGGAAACTGTTGAAATATCCATTCCAATCTGATCTGCGATATCTTTTAGGATCATTGGACGCAACTTGCGTTCATCACCTTCCAAAAAATAATCGTATTGATAATGCATTATAGCATTCATGGTTTTAATAAGTGTTTGCTGACGCTGTTTAATGGCATCAATAAACCATTTGGCCGAATCGAGCTTTTGCTTCACAAACTGAACGGCTTCCTTAAGTTTCTTGTCTTTACTTGATTGTTTATCGTATGTATCAAACATCTCCCTATAATCACGGCTTATTTTAAGCTCAGGAGCATTTTTTGAATTCAATGTAAGCACAAGCACCCCATCATTATTTCTGATGGCAAAATCAGGAATAATCTGCATTTGTTTTGAATTCCCATCAGCACTTGAGTCACCCGGTTTAGGATTCAGTTTTAAAATTTCATTTACTGCATCCTTCAACCTTTCAGCTGAAATATTGAGTATTCTCTCTAACTTATCGTAATGCTTCTTGGTAAACTCATCTAAATGATGTTCTACAATTTCAATAGCTAGTTTGATGGTCGGATTCTCTACATCTTTTTTTCGAAGTTGAATAAGCAGGCATTCTTGAAGATCACGTGCACCAATACCTGCAGGATCTAAACTTTGAATCAATTTCAGCATGCGCTCTAACTCTTCTTCGGTTGCATCGATGTTTTGTGCAAAAGCTAAATCGTCAGACAATGAAATTAAAGAGCGACGTAAATATCCGTCATCATCAAGACTACCTATGATTTGTTGAGCAATTAGAAAATCTTTATCATCAAGTGCAATTAAATTTAGTTGAAACTGTAATGTTTCATAAAATGAGCTCGATTGTGCATAGGGTAATTCCTTTTTCTCCTCTTCATCGTCACTATCGTACGCCATGCTGGTTGCATAGTCCTTCTCACTGTCATCTTGTAAATAATCTTCTATACTAAACTCATCACTATTATCTGTTAATTCCTCTTTGTAATCTTCCTTTTCTTCATCTTCAAAAGAATATTCTTCCTTCTCTTCATGCTGAATAAGGCTGATGTCTTCCAATGCAGGATTCTCTTCCAACTCTTCTTTTATCCTAGCATCAAGCATTACCGTAGATACCTGCAGTAATTTGATGAACTGCAACTGTTGAGGTGAAAGTTTCTGTAGTAACCTTTGTTGTAAATTCTGCTTTAACATAGTTGAAGGTTAAAATGACAAATCTATATCGAAAAAACGGAAAATTAACGACATTTCCTTCTATTGTGTCGCTATTTTTTTATTGTTTAAATCAAATTGATGGCATTTGGATTAATTCATTTAACATTTATTATTCTATAACAAACGCCTAATTCCCATAATTAATATCATCATTTTTTTGTTTATTCAGTTACGAAACCATAATTTAAAGAAAAAAATATTAATTAACTATTTGTTAAACATTTACTTTCAAAAACATGAGCCTTATTAAGGAATTTAAAGAATTTGCCATGAAAGGCAATGTGATTGATCTAGCAATAGGAGTGGTAATCGGTGGTGCCTTTGGGAAAGTCGTTACATCTTTGGTTGATGATATTATAATGCCTCCAATAGGTTATTTAATAAACGGTATTGATTTTAAAGACATCAAAGTGCATTTAAAAGATGCAGTTGTTGATGCTTCCGGCAAAATAACCTCATCTGAGATTACTATTAATTTTGGGAATTTTCTACAAGTGATTTTACAGTTTCTTATTATTGCCTTTGCTATTTTCTTAACTATTAAAGGCATTAATAAAATAAGAAAAAATGAACAGCCTAAAGCCTCCTCAGAAGCGTTATTAACTGAAATTCGTGACTTACTGAAAAAGCAATAGCTGTTTCATTTGTAAAATACCTTTCCGAAAAGGTGTTTTTTTATTGGAAGATAAATGCATTCCTCAAGTTTTCGTTTATTTTTGCGGCCAATGAGGTCTTTTTTTACCATAGTAACTTTCTTTCTTTTTTACACTACTGCTTTTGCACAAAAAAAAGATAGTATAAAAGTTTGGACGATTGGAGGGTCAAACAGCTTCCTGTTCAGTCAAGCTAGTTTCAGTAATTGGAAGGCAGGAGGTCAGAGCTCATTAAATTTCCTTACCGGATTTTCGGGTCATGCAAATCGGCACAAGCCCAAAAATGATTGGGAAAACACAGTACAAGCAGCCATTGGCACACAGTGGCTTGAAGATGAAACCTTACGCAAAACTGACGATCGGTTTGAAATAGTATCCAAATACGGCATCCGGGCATCAGACAAATTATATACATCTTTTCAGCTTAATTTAAGAAGTCAATTTGTCCAAGGTTTTCAATATTCAGGTGACAAAAAAACCAAAGCTTCAAACTTCTTTGCTCCCGCTTATCTAACGTTGTCATCCGGTATGGATTATAGGCCCTTTACCGGCATGTCCTTACTAATCTCTCCGTTTTCTACCCGTGCCACCATGGTACTTGATCAAGACCTAGCCAATTTGGGAGCCTACGGTGTTAAGGCTGCAATAAAAGACGCTGATGGAAGTATAGTTGTACCTGGACAACGTTTCCGTCAACAAATTGGTATGGGTGGAACTATCCGTTTTGATGGCAAATTAATGCAGAATGTAAAGTTAACAACCAAGCTTGACCTTTTTGCGCAATACGACTATTTAGATGTATTTGATGTAAACTGGGATTGCTTATTTGATTTTAAGATTAATCGTTATCTAACAGCCAATATTGGAACTTCCCTTATTTATGATGAAGATATTCTGATCAAGAAAACTCAAACAATTAATGGAAAACTAGTAGAAACCAACAAACCTCACGTACAATTTAAAGAGATTTTAAGTTTAGGCTTAAAATTTAACTATTAGCGTCAATAACTACGAGCAATTTTGGGATCCGTAATAATGATATAATCTGCAAGATTGCTAAACTTTGAATAATCGGGGTGACCAAAGCTCTCATCAGAAAAACAACTTATGGTGAGCACTTTCAAACCTGACTTTTTTAAGCGCTCACAAATACCCAGATACTCATCGCTATGAAAACGACCATTTAACTGAAACACTTTCTTTCCGTTATTCTTGTTAAGAAAAGAAATAATAGAATGAGCCATTGAGGCATCCCATAAATTTTGGGATTGGTAGATTTGCATACCTGATACTATATGTCCTCCCATAGCCTTTAGAAAATTTTTATAATACTTACCAGAAAGAGTATCTATAGGTAAAGGAGCAATAAGAAATTTAGCTTCTAAGCTCAAATTATCCAATGCGTTCAATCCTTCTTTACTTACCAAATTTATATAGCGCGCGGGTGCATTGGCAGCAATTACCGATAGATTGTTTGTTTTAGCAAATTCAACCAGAGGCCTGTAGTCTCTGTAATTACTCCACACCCGAGCATCTTTTAAGAAATTCTTTTCACTTATTAAACCTTTTAGATATTCATCAAGCACCAACTGAACATCTCGCTCAAACATCTCCATAGATAAAGCCATTGAGTTACCAAAGCGTTTATTTAGACTTTCAAATAATTGTTTTTCCAAATGATGGCCTATAGAATCATTGTGTTCCTCTCCAAACTCGATAACATTCACCTTTTCAGCAGAATCAACAATAGCACTCAAGGTTACCTCTTTACCTGCTCGAGTTGAGTAAATTTTAAAATGAACTATGGAACTATCCTGAGCAATCGTTAATATTGGCAGAAAATTAAGCAAGCAAATAAGGTATAAAACACTTAGTTTTTTCATAATTCAAAATAGCTGAAATTGCTAATCCATGCAACATTTTAAAAAAATGAATCGCAATCATTTTGATTTAAAAGAAATCAACCCTATATTTGCAGCCCTAACAGAAAGATTGAATTAACCGCTATATAAGGCAAAGAGGATGAAAAGAACATACCAACCATCACAGCGCAAAAGAAGAAATAAGCACGGCTTCCGTGAAAGAATGGAAAGCGCAAATGGCCGTAGAGTGTTGGCTGCACGCCGCGCTAAAGGCAGAAAAAAATTAACAGTTTCTAGTGAAAGAAAACACAAGGCTTAATTGATTTCGGCCCGTGGGGCTAGCAATACGTTAGCGTAATTGTTTTCGTATTGTAATTTTAACACGGATCGAATCTCGATGAATACCTTTAAAAAAGAAGAACGTTTATGTAGTAAAAAACTCATTGAGGAGTTATTACATAATGGTTCTTCTTTTCTTTTATATCCTCTAAAGGTTGTTTGGTTAATCAAACCTGCAAATGAACCTAATCCTTATCCCACTCAACTTGTCATCAGTGTTGCCAAAAAACGTTTTCGAAGAGCCAACAAACGCAACAAAGTAAAACGCTTGATACGTGAATCTTATCGTATTAATAAAGAAGAGCATCTCTATAATTTTCTAAAAGAACAACAACTTACACTTCTGCTAATGTTTAGCTATGTTGGCAAGGACATATTTACCTACTCCGATTTAGAAAAAAAAATTAAATTGTGCCTCCATCGCGTAGTTAAAGAAATTGAAAAGCGATAGTTTTGTATGTGCTGAAAAAGATTCTTACCCCTATTTTCGTTGGGCTTATTCGGTTTTATCAATATGTGATATCGCCATTATTAGGTCAAAACTGCAGATACTCTCCTACATGTTCGCAGTATGGGGTTGAAGCAATCTTGAAATATGGACCTTTTAAAGGCGGGTGGTTAGCTTTAAAGCGCATTGCGCGTTGTAATCCCTGGGGTGGACATGGCCATGACCCGGTACCATAACAATCACTATAAATAGCTTGAACGCTATTCTTTTTTGTCGCTTTATTTGTTAAATTTAGAGTACACCCTTACTCATATGCTCAAATATTATAAAAAAACGCTCATCATTGCGGTTATCTCGGCAGCACTCATTGGTACCGCCTTTATAGACGACATGTTCGAGATCTCAAAAAACCTCGACATTTTTTCTTCATTATACAGAGAAGTTAACACCAGCTATGTTGATGAGGTTGAACCTGCAAAACTCATGCGCACCGGTATAGATGCCATGCTTAAATCACTTGATCCTTATACTAATTACTACTCTGAATCGGAAATTGAAGACGTACGGTTCATGAGCACTGGACAGTATGGAGGGATTGGTGCTACTATTTTTCAAAAAAAGGGAGATATTGTAATCAATGAGCCCTATGAAGGTTCGCCAGCCCAATTAGCTGGATTAAGAGCCGGTGATATAATTACAGGTATTGAAGGCAGGCCTGTAAAAGGAAAATCAAGCGGTGATATTACTACGTTTTTAAAAGGACAACCCAATACTTCAGTAACGCTTATGATTAAACGACCTGGCGAAAACAAGGAAATGCAAAAAGTATTGACTCGTCAGGAAATCAAAATTAAAAATGTTCCCTATTACAGCATGTTAAGCGAGTCTGTGGGATATATAAAACTGAGTGGTTTCACTCAAAATGCGGGCAACGAAGTAAAGGGAGCTCTTCTTGATCTTAAGAAAAACGCAGGATTGAAATCAGTAATCTTAGATCTTCGAAACAATCCAGGCGGTTTATTACTGGAGGCTGTAAATGTTACAAATGTATTTGTTGATCGAGGGCAATTAATCGTAACAACAAAAGGAAAAATAGCTGACAACAACCGTTCATATAAAACCCTGAACTCACCAGTAGATTTAAACATACCTGTTGCCGTTATTACCAATAGCCAATCAGCTTCTGCTTCTGAAATTGTTTCAGGTGCGATTCAAGATCTTGACCGTGGAGTTATCGTAGGACAGCGTACTTTTGGTAAAGGATTAGTGCAAAACACTCGTCCATTAGCATTCAATACTCAATTAAAGGTTACTGTGGCGAAATATTATGTCCCTAGCGGACGCTGCATTCAAGCCCTGGATTATTCTCATCGGAACCCGGATGGCAGTGTAGGCAAAGTTCCTGATTCATTAATTAAACCATATCAGACCCGAAACGGTCGCAAAGTATTTGATGGCGGTGGAGTTTCTCCGGATTTTGAAACAGAGTCAAATTCATTAAGTAATATCACCTTAAGTTTATTGCAAAAAGGATTAATTTTCGATTATGCAACAGCGTATAGAAACAAGACTACTTCAATTGAAGCCCCAAAAATATTTAAACTTACAGATGCTGATTTTGATGATTTTGTAAAATTCCTTTCAGATAAAGACTACGATTACGTAACTGCAAGTGAAAAAACGCTTGAAGATTATAAAGACGCGGCCATTAAAGAAAAATATTTCGAAGCAATAAGACCTGATTATGAGAAATTAAAAACAGCCTTGAAACACGACAAACAATCCGATTTACTTAAACACAAAGAAGAAATCGTCAAATATCTTGAACAAGAAATTGCCGGCAGGTATTACTACCAAAAAGGTAAAATTGAAGTATCTCTGAAAAAAGATATAGACGTTAAAAAAGCTATTGAAGTACTTAATAATACACCTACATATTATTCAACATTAGCCACAAAAAATTAACTCTACTTTTTTATATTTTAAATTGAAGCGGGTAACTCCCGCTTTTTTTATGACTGTTTTTTTTGAAATCATTCAAAAGTAATTTAACATGTTAACTTTGCGACAGAAATCAGCTTTTTGACTCTGCAAAGACTTAACAAATAATGTCACTTATTTTACATCTAGAAACTGCGACGACTTCCTGCTCTGTAGCCTTGGCCAAACAGGGGCAATTATTATCATTAAAAGAACAGAATAGCCCAAATATTCATGCAGGAATGATTACGTTATTCATACAGGATGTAATGAAAGAAAGCGGCTATACACCTCAACAATTAGATGCTATTTCCATAAGCATGGGGCCTGGCTCTTATACCGGCCTTCGAATTGGTGTTTCTACTGCTAAGGGTTTATGTTATGCTTTAGATAAACCTTTAATTTCAGTTAATTCTTTATTGGCAATGGCTAACGGAATGAAAACTAAAACCGATGAATCAGTTTTGTTATGCCCGATGATTGATGCCCGCAGAATGGAAGTTTATTCTGCTATTTATAACCATCAATTAGAAGAGATAAGAGAAACAGTAGCTGAAATTATTGACGAAACTTCTTTTTCAAGCATTCTGCAAGATCAAAAGATATTGTTTTTTGGCAATGGCGCTGGCAAGTGTGCTACAACTATAATACATCCCAACGCATCATTTATAAATAATTTCGAAAACTCTGCAGCTTACTTAATTGAACCAGCCTTAGAAAAATTCAACAAAAACATTTTTGAAAATGTCGCGTATTTTGAGCCTTTCTATTTAAAAGATTTTTTCGTTACACAGAAGAAAATATAAGCCTCGAATTAAATTATTTTCATTAGGCCGGCAATAATACTTTTTAAGCTGACCAACATAACAATTATACCTACTGAAACCATAATTGTTTTTGCTGATATTTTGTTTGAAATTCGTGCAGCTATTGGGGCAGCAATCGCACTACCAATAACTAAACCTGCAACAACATCCCAATGTATTGTACTAGCCATTGTCACAAAAGTTAACGAACTCAGCATTGCTACAAAAAAACGAGTTGCTTTAACGGTACCCAATGATGTACGCGGATTACGGCCACCCGCTATTAATGACGATAATACGATAGAGCCCCATCCACCTCCTCCAATTGCATCAATAAAACCTCCACTAAATCCAAGTAAGCGGATTTTCTTAAATTTATTTTTAGCAGTTCTGATTGATTTTATTTTAAAGGATTTAGACAAAATTATTGCCCCTAAACTAAGAGTATAAAAAGAAATTACAGGTTTAGTGTAACGGCTATAATGTTCCAGCGAGGATAAGAGGTAGGCTCCTATCACAGCTCCTAATATTCCAGGAATAACCAACAACCAAAACATCTTTTTGTTAATATTTCTCATTCTTCTGTGCACCCATCCTGCCAGACCGCAACTTAAAATTTCTGATAAATGCACTGCTGCACTTGATGATACAGGTGATATACCCATTGAAAGGGCAAAGGTTGTTGAGGTAACACCATACGACATGCCGATGGCTCCGTCAATCATGGCGAAAACAAAACCTGCAACAAAGAAATAATAAAAGTTCGGACTAACCCTGCTTACAAAATCTCTAAAGGGAGGGTTAACCTCGAATATCAACGCTACACACAAAACAAGAAGTACAAAAACTACAATACCAATTATAACTCTTCTTCCTTTTTCAAAGTTTTGAGAATTATTTGTAATCTCAGCACTCTTCACAACCACAACAGTTTGTTTTACAAGTGCATTTTCTGTTTTTATTACATCAGTTTCGCTCATAAAATCAGGACACGTTTTTCAAAAATACGTCCCTCAAATATAGTAAATCTATATAACTAATAGAATATATGGGAATCTTTTTTAGCTCTCAAAATTGTATTAAATTTCACCTCAGTTGTAACCCACTAAAAGGCTAAGGCTTGATAACAAGTCATAGCCTTTTAATTGGTAAACCTACTGATTCTCATAATCTTTTGTTTTTTGTACGCGCTTACGAACTTTTTGATCTGATTTTGAATCAGTAATTGGTATATAGCTGGCGTTTTCAGAGTAAAAACCTCTACCTAATTTAAATGCCACACCAAAATTAAATTGAGCTGAAGTTTGAGAAGTATAACGGTATGCTGTATTACGGGCATCTTTTATCAACTTATAAGTGCCAAATAAATTATCAGAACCCATCATGAAATCGATCCATGGAGCCTGTATCGTAAAATGAGTACCGATTGTAAATGAATTATTAGTATTGTACTGTCCTTGTAAAATAAAGTGAAATTGCTCGTAATTGAAATCATTTAACCATGCAATGTCAGATTGAAGGTTCTGCACCGGCACTGAAACAAAAACCGCTGACCTCCAGAAAGGCATCAACCTATTATTTAAACCCATTTCTAAGCGGGCAGGAAGGTATGTGGTGATTTTTTTCTTTGTAATAGTTGTATCATTAAATGTTATTAAATCGAGGATATTTTTTCGTGAAAAATCCGGAGCATATGTTCCGTTTATATATCTACGTCCATCAAATACTTTTTCCCGATTAAACTCCTTCCAGGTAATAAAACCTATATCACGAAGGTTAATACTGGCATCCATTGTTTCACTTAATTTAGCCGTCATTGCGATTGTTGCCGTAAAACCAGGGTTTTTAAAATTTGGCAAAAAATGATTGACGTTTATTGAATCGGTTTTACCAAGCAGCCTTTCTTTACCCCTCAAACTTAAATAAAGCATATTTTGGTCTGGTAAATTACTTGATTTCAGAACATCCATTTGAGACCTGGTAATATTGATATCTGAATAATTCACACCGCTAACGTATCCTACTTTTACGCCTAAAGCTATTGACTCATTAAATTTACGATGTAAACCAACCGCTATTTGATTGTATGCAGCACCATAACTATTGGTTATGTACTGATCGGTATAACTGCCGGGATGCAGATTATCAGAATTGATTGAAGATACAGCATCATTCTTTGCCTTACCATAAGCATATCCCCTTGATGAAACATCAAGCATGAGTTCGGTACCTGTTCTGATATTAAGTAGATATTTTGCTGAAATGAGATTAATAGCATAAGAACTAAAGCCTATATTATAATGCTGGGGTTTGGCTAGTGATGCATTAAAAATACCCTGCCCCTGATTCAATATATTGTTACGCATTAACGAGTCGGCGTCACCCCAAACTCTCAAATCACCACTTATAGAAGGAACCAAAAAATTAAAAGCAAAATTCTTGAAATCTTTATTTAAAACTGCAACAGAGGGATTATCTATAGCTTCAAATAAGGTATTTGTGCCATAAGTTGCAATGCGCTGAGCTTTAACTTGTGCAGCTACAAATAAAAAACAAAAAAGAAGAAAGGTCAGTTTATTTTTTTGATGCATAGGTTGTTTATACTTTTAATTAAGAAATAGGTTGCGAATTATTTTTTCATCAGGCACCATTTTAACAAAAATATACTTTTATGAGTGTTAAATGTTACTTATAATTATGAGTTGTTAACTTTGCAGCACTTAAACTCATCTAAAAATATGCAAAAAACCACATTGATCCTTGTTGCTCTCTCCGGAATGTTGGCAGTAGCACTTGGAGCCTTCGGAGCTCATGGCCTAAAAAATGTTCTCACACCCGATCAAATGGCGATTTGGGAGAAAGGAATACAGTACCAATTTTACCATACCTTCCCGATGTTGGTTTTGGCTTTCTACCCTAAAATAAATATTAAAGGTTCATTTATTCGTGCAATTTGGTTTTTTCTGGCAGGAATTTTACTTTTTTCGGGTTCCTTATATATTATTGCAGTTAAAGATCTAATTGGTTTAAGCAACATAAATTACATTGGCATCATCACTCCTATTGGCGGGGTTTCATTTATCTTAGGCTGGTTATCGATACTTTGGGGTGCCTTGCGTGAGCGAGTTTAATAATCAATTACCCCTTAAATACTTTTTATAAAGCAACACTTGAATTTACTATCCGATACATCAATAGAAAATAATTACGAAAACGAAGGCAGACTTACTCTATTTGTAGAAGTAATATTGCCTTTGGCCATTTCAAAGAATTATACTTATCGGATACCTTATGAGTTAAATATTGAAGTTAAAGTCGGCAAGCGTGTAGTTGTGCAGTTTGGAAAGAATAAAGTGTACACCGCTTTAATTTATAAAATTGGAACTCGTGCTCCTGAACTTTACGAAGCCAAGTATATTTTATCAATTCTTGATAACGAACCTATTACAACCGAAAATCAACTGCATTCTTGGGAATGGATGGCTTCGTATTACATGTGTTCTATTGGGGAGATAATGAATGCGGCTCTCCCATCTGCCTTAAAACTTGCCAGCGAAACGCGAATAACTTTAAATCGGGAAGCTGAATTTGATAAAAGTCTATTAACTGATAAGGAGTTTTTAGTGGTCGATGCGCTCGATATTAAAGCCGAACTTACTTTAAACGACATCATCAAGTTGTTGGGACAAAAAACAGTCATGCCTATCATTAAATCGCTGAGTGAAAAGCGAATCATTATGGTGATAGAAGAATTGCAACAAGGCTATAAACCCCGAATTGAAAGCTTTGTAAGTTTGAACCCAACTTATTTTGATCAGGATCGTTTGCGAGATCTATTTCAAGTATTGGAACGGGCCCCCAAACAAGTTGATTTGCTAATGACTTATCTGCGTTTATCAAAACTCAAGAAAGAAGTTAGTAAAAAAGGCTTATTGGAAGAAAGTGCTTCTTCGCCTGCAGTATTCAATGCATTGGTTGAAAAAGAAATTTTTTCTTTAGAAAAAAAAGAAGTTAGTCGTTTTAAAACTGACGAAATAGAAATTATTCGCAATTTCGAACTATCAGCGGCACAACAAGATGCTCTGGAAACAATTCAAGCAGGATTTACAGAAAACAGACCTGTTTTATTGCAAGGCGTAACTTCATCGGGCAAAACACAGCTTTACATAAGGCTTATTGAAGCCTGTATACAACAAGGAAAACAATCCCTTTATTTATTACCTGAAATTGCGTTGACTGCTCAAATGATTGAGCGTTTAAAAGCTTACTTTGGTGATAAAATTGGCATTTATCACTCGAAATTTAATGATAATGAACGCGCCGAAGTTTGGAAAAAAGTTCTGAAAGGCGAATATAGAATTGTTCTCGGAGCACGCTCATCTATCTTTTTACCATTTACCGATTTAGGATTGATCATAGTTGATGAAGAGCATGAAAACTCATACAAACAATACGATCCAGCTCCTCGCTATAATGCTCGTGATATCGCCCTTTATTTATCAAAATTACATACTGCGTCCATCGTTTTAGGATCTGCCACGCCATCCCTCGAAAGTTATTTTAATGTCAAGTCGGGTCGTTATCGTTTGGCTTCATTGCAAGAGCGATACGGAGGCGTTAAGTTACCCGAAATCGTAATTACAGACCTTGCTCAAGAACGAAAACAGAGGTCAATGAAATCGCATTTCTCAGGAATGTTATTCAGAGCGATGGAGCAAGCACTTGAACGAAAAGAACAGATCATTTTATTTCAAAATCGTAGAGGATATGCGCCAATGCTGGTGTGTTCGACCTGCGCCTACACACCTAAATGCGTACAATGCGACATCAGCCTTACCTATCATAAACACGATCATAAATTACATTGTCATTATTGTGGTTACAAACAAACTATTTTTCATTTGTGCCCTGCTTGTGGGGGCACTCAAATTGAGCAAAAAGGATTTGGAACCGAAAAAATTGAAGATGAATTAGCCATTCTATTGCCCAATGCACGCATTACCCGGATGGATTTAGATACCACTCGAACAAAATTTGGGTATCAGCAGATTATAAATGATTTTGAAGATCGAAAAATTGACATTTTGGTGGGAACACAAATGGTTACCAAAGGGTTGGATTTTGAAAACGTGAGTTTAATAGGCATTCTAAACGCTGACGCAATGCTCAATTTCCCTGATTTCAGAGCGTTTGAACGTAGTTTCCAGCTTATGACTCAGGTAAGTGGTCGAGCAGGCCGACGCAGTGATCGAGGAAAAGTGATTATTCAAACTTATCAGCCGCAACATAAAATAATTGATTGGGTTAAGCACAACGACATTCAATCTCTATATAAAAGCGAATTAGCCGAACGCAGTAGTTTTCACTATCCACCCTATTTCAGATTAATTCAACTTGACATAAAGCATAAAGAGATAGAAAAGTTAAATGCTGCCGCAGATATGCTTGGGAGGGAACTGAAACAACAACTCGGGAATCGTGTATTGGGGCCGGAGTTTCCTTTGGTAAATCGAATACGTAACTTGTACATTAAAACGTTGCTCATCAAAATTGAGAAGGAAAATATTTCATTGTCGAGGGTAAAACAAGTGATTTCGGAGTCTATTGCTCATTTCTACAGGGAAAGCGAATACAAAACCACAATTATAAAGATTGACGTGGATCCGTACTAATTGTAACTTCCAACGTTGTAGCTAGAATATTAAGGTAATTGCGCCAATTTTAAGCATTTCAACACATATCAGGAAAGTTTGAAAATTGGATATCAGGACACAACAACTTATAAACACATGTCAAAAACCGGCCTATTTGTGTTATTTTTGATGTTTATAATCTAATTATCATTTTATAATGATTGACACCTATAAACATAAAGGATTACGTAAAATACTTGTACGAACGATTAAAGAGAAAGGGATTAAAGACGAACGAGTTCTTAAAGCAATCGAAAAAATACCGCGTCATTTTTTTGTCGAAAAATATTCAGATGAAATAGCTTATGCCGACAAAGCATTGAAGATTGATGCCGGTCAAACTATATCTCAACCGTATACTGTAGCCTATCAAAGCGAATTATTACATATACAGCCAGGCGACAAGGTATTAGAAATCGGGACAGGATCCGGTTATCAAACCGCTATCTTACTTGAACTTGGAGCAACTGTTTACACGATTGAACGGCAGGAAATGCTGTATAAAAAAACAACCGCGTTCTTGCCAACCCTGGGATATAACCCACATTTTTTTCTTGGAGATGGCTCCAACGGAATCCCAGAACATGCTCCTTACAATAAAATCATTGTAACAGCTGGTGCTCCAATAGTTCCAGAAACCCTTTTAAAACAACTTACAATTGGAGGCTTACTGGTTATTCCAGTTGGTGATGAACATGTTCAAAAAATGACTACCGTACTAAGAATTAGCGAGACGGATTATGAAAAGATTGAACTTGATCAATTTAGATTTGTTCCGCTGATTGGCGATAAAGCCTGGTAATTAGTTACGAGTTGCAGATTGTTGGTTTCGAGTTATTAAAAAACCTAACTCACTCCTAAAAGCTGTAACTCGAAACACCTAAACCTTTCGGGCTCTTCCCATTTCAACCTTCGCATCACGCTCTTTAATACTATCGCGTTTATCGAATTCCTTTTTACCTTGTGCTAACGCTATTTCAATTTTAGCAAATCCACGTTCATTCACAAACATGTATAAAGGAACAATGGTTAATCCCTTTTCTTTAGTTTTGGCTTGAAGTTTTTTCAGTTCTTTTTTCTGAAGCAGCAATACGCGATCACGCTTGGCTTCATGGTTATAAAACGAACCATGTGAATACTCAGCAATGTGCATGTTTCTAACGTATAACACATCCCCAATAAATGCACAAAATGCATCATTGATATTTACCTTGCTTTGTCGTATCGCTTTTATCTCGGTACCCAACAATTGTATGCCTGCCGTGTATTTTTCGAGAATGCTGTATTCAAAGTAGGCCTTTTTATTCTTAATATTTACTTTGCTCTGGGTATTTTTATTGTCTGACATTTAAAAAACATGATTCAATAATTCAATCATTATTACTTCACAATCAGAACCGGCACTTTTACTTGGTGACGTACTGAATCTACTGTAGCCCCAAATATAACATCTTTTAAGCCTTTATGCCCATGTGCTCCCATTATTAAAATATCAGCTTCACTTTCATTGACAATTTCAGAAATAGCTTTTGCCGGATTACCATAACCAATGCGATGTTTTACGGTGTACCCCATTTTTGTAATCTCAGCTTCATATTTAAGCAGGTTGGCTTCGTCGCTACGTGTTTCCAAATCGGTTGTGGACGCTCCATAATAACGAGCTCCGGCTGATTCTACAATATGAATCAATAAATATTCAGCGTTTTTACCTCCTTGGTACAATGCGCTTTTAATTGTACGACCATCCATAGAAGAAAAATCAACTGTAATACATATCGTTTTATATTGAATATCAGAAGGGGCCTCAAGCATAACGGCATCTCCATGAGGAAGAAGTTGTACATCTTTTCTACGTTTCTGAATAAAAGGAGCAATTATTACATAGATTAATAATAAAGCTACAATTATCGTTATGGGTAAAACCAATGCGTATAAATAAATAGCGTTATCTCCAGCATTCTTAATCCATCCACTCATTTCTTCAATAACTAATTTCACATTAAGAGCAACAATGATGAATGCCGAAAGCCAAGCTAAAACCTTAACCCAATTTTTAATTGCAAAATCTCTCATTTCTTCCTTATCACTGCAAAAATGGATTAAAGGAATTACCGCAAAGCCTAATTGCAGACTTAGCACCACTTGACTAAAGACAAGCAACTCTCCTAATGAATCATCACCAAACTGTACAATGCAGAAAACGGCAGGACTTATCGCCAATAAACGCGTAATTAAACGACGCAACCAAGGACGAATGCGTAGATGAAGATATCCCTCCATTATAATTTGTCCTGCAAGGGTGCCGGTAATGGTAGAACTTTGTCCGGAAGCTATCAAGGCAACGGCAAATAAGGCTGGTGCCAAACTTCCAAATATGGAATTTAAGAGTTTATGAGCATCTTCAATTTCAGCCACATCACGCATTCCATTATTATGAAAAGCTGCTGCAGCCAAAATAAGAATAGCCGCATTCACAAAAAAAGCAATATTCAGAGCAATACCGGTATCAATAAAATTGAATTTTAATGCATCTTTTATACCGGTGAACGAACGGGAAATTTTTCGTGTTTGAACCAGAGATGAATGCAAATATAAATTATGAGGCATCACTGTGGCTCCAATAATACCAATTGCAATATATAAAGCCTCACCTGATAACATTGATGGAGCAAAACCTGCTGCAACCTCGCTAATTACAGGCTTGGCAATAACAAGTTCAATGAAAAACGAAACGCCAATCACAAAAATCATAGAAATAATAAAGCGTTCCATGGTACGAATACCTTTTTGCATCAAGAAGAGGATGATCAATGTATCAAATGCAGTAATCAATACCCCATATAAAACCGGAATATGAAATAACAAATGTAAACCGATGGCCATACCAATTACTTCAGCTAAGTCACAGGCGGCTATCGCGATTTCAGCAAGTATGTACAAAGGAATATTAATTATAGCAGGATAGGTTTTTCGTGACGCCTGAGCCAGATCCAGACCACGCACCACTCCTAACCGGGTACTTAAGCTTTGCAGCAGCAGCGCCATTAAATTTGACATGAGCAAAACCCAAATAAGGCTGTAGCCAAACTTACTACCTCCGGCCAGATCTGTTGCCCAATTACCTGGATCCATATAACCAACACTTACCAAATATGCAGGACCAGCAAAAGCCATAAGTTTTCTCCAAGGGCTTTTATGTTCAGGAATGGCTACCGAAGAGTGTACTTCACTTAATGAATCCGATGACTGTTCTTTATAGGCCATAATTTATTTTGCTACTAAAATATTATTCGCCACTTCTTTACTTAAAAACAAGGTTCTCTCCTCAGTTATAATGATCATTGAATTATCATAATCGTTTTTCTCCGACACTTTTAATTGTATACCCAAACCCAAATGTTGTTTCTCTAAATATTGAAGAAATGCAGCACTATGATCACTAACTCCAGAAACAGTTCCGCGTTCACCTGTTTCTAACTTCGATAGTTTAAAAAAATTAGGGATTTTAAGAGTGCCGTTTTTAGAAGGAATAGGATCACCATGCGGATCAAATTTTGGAAAACCAAGATATTCGTCCAAACGATCAACCAAGGGAGCGGAGTTAATATGCTCTAACTCCTCAGCTATATCATGTACTTCATCCCATTTAAAATTCAATTTGTTTACCAGGAAAAATTCCCATAATCTATGCTTTCGAATTATCTGAATAGCTATACCTTCACCTTTATGCGTAAGGGTAACACCTTGATATTTAGCATAATTTACCAATTGCTTTTCCGAAAGTTTTTTGATCATATCCGTTACTGAAGCAGCTTTGGTATTCATAGCTTCGGCAATAGCGTTGGTAGTTACATTACCAATACTTTCTTCAGTAAGTTTATAAATAGCCTTTAAGTAATTTTCTTCTGTAAATGAATTCATTTTCAATTTGCACTTATCTAATATGTTTTTTAGATCGCTCTAAATTAACCAAATTATTTTTTCTTTTTGTTGATTTGAGGAAAAATAATTTGTTTTTTTGCACAAAAACAAAATCAATGAACGCACACCATCTAGACAGGATAGACTTACACATCATAAAATTGTTACAAAGTGATGGCCGAATAACCAACCTTCAGCTTTCAAATGAAATAGGTCTTTCACCTGCACCAACATTAGAAAGGGTACGTAAACTCGAAAATCAGGGTTATATTAAAAGCTATCATGCCGTAGTAGACGAAGAAGCTTTAGGCTTTAACGTGAAATGCTTTATTCAAATTACTATTAACTTAAATGTACCGGATGCACGAAACAAATTCATTCAAAAAATCAATGCGATCGAAGAAGTAGTTGAATGTCATCATGTAACGGGTTCTTCTGATTTTGTAGTAAAGCTGATTGCAAAAGATATGAAAGGATACGAGCGTATCATTCTTGAAAAATTAAGCAAGATCGAAGAAATTGGACATCAGAGCTCAATGATGATTCTGTCAAGTAATGTAAAACCTGCGCTTCCTATAGTAATTGAGAAGTAATTTGCCAGTTTATTGCTGATAAGCTTTGTTCTGCAAGTAATTTATTTGCATTAGAAAAATGCTTACATCCCATAAAACCTTTATTGGCAGAAAATGGAGAGGGATGAGCAGCTGTTAAAATATAATGAGTAGAGGCATCAATTAATGATGCCTTTGCTTTTGCATAATTTCCCCATAACAAAAACACCAAGCCGGTTTTGTTTTTCGAAAGCAATTGAATAACAGTATCGGTAAATTGCTCCCATCCTTTATTTTGATGAGAACCGGCCTTATCGGCTCGAACCGTTAGTGTAGCATTTAACAAAAGTACCCCTTGATCAGCCCATTCAGTTAAACACCCATGATTGGGAATTTGCAAGCCTAAATCATTATTTAATTCCTTATAAATATTTTTTAATGACGGCGGTATAGCCACTCCTTTAAGAACTGAGAAACACAGCCCGTGTGCCTGTCCCACACCATGATAAGGATCCTGACCTAAAATAACTACTTTCACTTTATCAAAAGGCGTATAATTAAATGCGTTGAAAACATCTGCACACTTAGGATAGATTGTTTCGCCTTTCTGCTTCTCTTCTTGCAAAAAAGTTTCTAAACTAATCATATATTCTTTCCCAAATTCTGCCTGCAAAATTTTGAGCCATGAAGGATCTAACGCTTCTGTAGTCACATTATTAATTATTAAATGTAAAACAAGAAAAAATTATGCTTTAGACATTATCATCCAATTATTTTAATAGGCTTTTTATTTTCATCAATGGCTACAAAGGTAAAACTTCCTGTAACGGCCAATTCACGGTGCTCAGAATACATTTGCTCAATATATATTTCTACCTGAACCTTCAAACTTGTATTACCAACGTGTATTACCTTTCCAATTAATTCAACGATGGTTCCATGCGGGATGGGTTTTTTAAAATCAATTTTATCAGATGAAACCGTTACCATACGCAAACGACTGAACCGTGTTGCGGTAATAAAAGCAACCTCGTCCATCATATGCATTGCCGTTCCGCCAAAAAGCGTATCATAATGGTTAGTTGTGTTCGGGAAAACGGCTTTAAAAATCCGAGTTTCCGATGAATTAATACGTTCCGTAAGTAACATTCTTAGAGATAAAAGTTTTAAATAAAAACCATAAAAGGCCATGAAGACCTAGAGAGAGATTCCAAAGGTAGTATACATCCTGTTAAACTCAAATTCTTTGAAACCAATTAAATGCCTTATCGTATAAACCACTGACACTGAACTCGTAGCATATGAAAAATCTATTTAAAAGTCTATTTATTCTCTTGAGTTTTACTACTCTCTTTTCATCTTGTGAAAAACAAGAAACAGCAAGCCCTGAAGTACCTTCTGGTATGGTTGGAGTATGGGAGGCACAATCTGCTGATGTCAAAATTCTCACTCACAGCAATGTTGTAGTTGAGCAAACATCTTTAAAAAAGGATCAATTTGCTGGAGAATATCCAATTCGCATCGAATTTACTGCAGATAAATTAATTTATTCTTATTTGAAAAATGGCGTAACTGTTAAAGAAGAAATTAGTTATTACATGAATACCGTTGACAATAAAATTCATATTAAAGGTTCTTCAGGCGAAGATATTCCGTTAATATATGTTGTAAAGGGATATACCTTAACGGTACTTTTTGTAAACGGTTCAACTCCTGACTTTAGCTCTCATGTGAACGTTACATTCATCAAGAAATTTTAAAAAGAAACTGAATCGTCCTGAAATAGGTTGACAGAATTTTATACTAATCCCGGTTATGCAAGTGACCGGGATTTTTGTTGGTAAACACTTTCTGGTGTTTTCA
>NZ_FXSZ01000014.1 GCF_900182575.1 Solitalea koreensis
CTGTAATCTTTTTGAGTCTTTCTTTGATAACCCTTAAATTCCTGATCTTTCATATAGTTAACACGTCTTGTGTCAACTTATTTCAGGACGCTACACTGTAAATAAGAAAAAAGGCAGATCGCATTAATGCAGATCTGCCTTTTTTTCTGAGGGGTTTGTCCGGCAAAGCTAGTAATAAGCGCTCTGCCCACCTCACGACATTTTTAATTATTCCCCTCCCAGTACTACTTCTACTTAATGCTGTTATCATTTTTTCGGGACAATTTGGCTGACTAAAAATGTGCAACGACTTGGCTACATTGGACAACGACAACTATCTTGGCAATGTGTATAGCATTAGCCTGCAAAATTCAGGACTGGACAAGACAAATTAATCTGGTGGACACTAAAACAACTTGGCAAATGAAAGCACGAACCGCTAACAATTAAGACTTTGTTGCGTTTGAAGGTACGAACAATGAAGTCAGTGTTGCACGGAAGCTTGTGCTTCCTGCCAGACAGAGTCTTCGGTTTTATTTATACTTCAAAGTGACGCGAAAAGCTTAACACGTTGGAGTACCATGGCCGATCAAACGGAACGCGACTATGGAAAGCTGCCTGTTCAGGAGGAAAAGGAAAGATAATGGGCCAAATATCACCCTATGTCAGCAATACTCTTTACAAAACATTCGATTATATTTTTGTATATTTACAAACACCTGTTTTATAGCTACTTAACTATAAAACAACCCATATAAAGCGTTCAATTCTTCCCAAGCATTTAGCATTAAATCAACTTTTAATTAAACCCTATAGGTTATGATATGTCTTTATGCTTTCTTCTTAAAACAGGATCCGTGACAAATGGCGGATGGCTTATAGAATTCGGCCGAATTTTAACCAACTTGTAAATTAACTGATTGCTTAATAATCCTATCGTTTAACCAAAATTTTATCGTTATGAAAAAATGTATCGTTCATGGTTTGTTAATGATAACCATGTTATTCTTGTTTACAAGAGTTCAGGCACAACAAACAATTCCTACCGCAGAAGAACGTTCAACTAAACTCACCGAATGGATGAAGACCAATTTGCATTTGACTGCTGAACAGGTGCCGAAAGTACACGACATCAACCTGAAATATGCTAAAAAAACGGATGATCTCATGCTCGGGAATCACTCAAAGGAGGATAAAATGCATATAACCAAAGTCAATAATCAAGCAAAAGAGGGAGAATTAAAAATGGTATTTACAGAAGATCAATTCAAAACCTACAAAGCAAAAAAAGAGGAGATGAAAAAAGAGATTCAAGATGAAATGAAAAAGCAATAAAAATTAATATTGTCAACTATTCATCCGATGACCAGATATAAGGTAGCAATAAAGTCATCGGATGGATTTTATTATGCACAGCTTTCGCCAAAAATATAAAAAGGAAAACTTAGTCTAGCCGATCGGTATACTCCTTAAATGTTACTTTTGATCTGGACACACTACAAGATACTTTAAAGAGCTTTCGGGCTCTCTTTTTCTTTCAACAAATTCTGCTCTAAGTTGTTAATAAACCCTGAAAACAGAAAGAGGCCGTCTCCTATGTTTTTTCAAACATAGGAGACAGCCTCTTTTTACGCAAATTCCTATTCTGTTAAATCTTTATGAAACTGTATATTTCCAGAGGTTAAATCTATAAAAGGATTAACACCAACTGTGAAATCGCAAGCACATACAGCCCTAGCGTCTTTTGGATCCACACCAAATCTAGGCAGACTTACCTGATCTTTAGGATCATCTTTATGTGCAGGTTCTCCATTATCATCGGCTCTCCATATGGCAAGTGATCCAGGACTTACACTGTTTTTAGATTCAACACCAACGAACCAGGCAATTTCATTATCACCTACATGCTGAATTTTTAAGCAAATAACATCTCCATGACGATTCTCTTCTTTGTTGTTATGATCAACGAATTCAAATTCTCCTATATCACCTGTTTTTTTGATCCCATCACCATGAAATGAAAATGTGATGTTGACGTCGCTGCCGTTATTAACGGTGCAGCTACCTGCTGTTACTTTTCCGGATTCACAACCGTTGTTGCAAGGGCAACCGCATTTTTCAATCGCTTTTTGCAGAATTGCATCCTCTGTATTGACACTTACTTTTTCAGACTTGGTACAAGCTGATACCAATAATAATGCTACTGCAGAAGTTTTTAATAAAGAGAGCGTTTTCATAGATGTTAATTTTGGGTTAAATTAAATAAAGCATTTGTTATCAAGTGTTTATGCGTAATTCAAAGATATCGCTTATTTGATATTGGACAAGTTTATCGATAATACGCTTTTTCAACAATTAGTTTTACAACTAAATGAAAATCAGTAAATTAAACAATCCAAACTTACACTTTATACCTATGAATTTATTCCTACTTGATGAAACGAAACGAGTTCTATTGCTTCAACAAAAAAGTTTACGCACACAGCAGTCCTATTCCGATTGGATTTACCGTTTCCTAATTTTTAATAAAAAGCACTCTCCAGACGAGTTCAATGAAAAAGGAATTTCCATGTTTCTGGATTTTCTTTCTAAAGAACGACATTTATCCGCTGCGACTTGCAATCTGGCGCTACAGGCAATCCTTTTCCTTTACCGAAATGTTCTGCATCAATCAGTTGAAAACAAAACAACATTAAGGATGCAAAAGCAATTGACCCTGCCGGAAACACTGACCAGAAACGAGATAAATTTAATTTTAAACCATTTGAAAGAGGAAACCCGGATGATGGTTTCTTTATTATACGGTTGTGGTCTTAACCTAAAAGAGTGTCTTTCTTTGCAAATAAGCGACATTGATCTCTGCAAAAAGGAGCTATTCGTTAAATCTGACAATTCATCCATCAGGAGAAAATTAAGTTTACCCGATTGCCTCCTTGTTCCAATAAATGATCGCATTCAAAAACTTAAACTCAGACACGAAGCATTGGAAAGATTGAGCGCTGCTAAAAAGACTAATCAAAGCGTCTTAATCACAGATTTTCATCAACAACTCTTTTTTCCTGCAACCAAACCTGGGTACGATGCAAATTCAGGGCAACTGTGTATGTTTCAGCGAAGTGATGGTTTTCTTACCAAAGCAATCAATAAGGCCGCTTTGGAAGCTGGAATTTTTAAGCGTATTACTTGTCATATGTTTCGCCACAGTTATGCTGTACATCTTTTGGAGCGAGGCTATAGCGTTCGCGTTGTGCAAAAACTACTTGGCCATGTCGACATTCGCTCTACAATGATTTATACTCGAGTGCTAAATGCCAACACCAAGGTTCTAAGCCCTCTGGATGAGCTGATTATTAGATAAGGACATAATTAAACTTCTATTTTGATAAAGACAACATGAGAAATTTAATGGTCTTCATTTTTCTGTTTTTGGCATTAGTTTCTTCTTGTTCTGCTTCCAAAAACAGTATGCTTAAAGAGTTGAAGAACTACAAACCAGATTCTCAACCATTATATGATTCTATCGTTCATCTTGACAGTGTGTTCTTTGAAGCATATAACACCTGTAATCTTGATAAGCAAGCTGAGTTATATGCTGATAGTATCGAGTTTTATCACGACAAAGGAGGCTTAATGACCTCAAAGAAGGCGCTTCTTGAGGCTACTAAAAGAAATATATGTGGTAAAGTAACCAGAGAATTGGTAAAGGGCAGTATAGAAGTATATCCGATTAAGGGTTATGGCGCAGTGGAAATGGGCCTGCATAAGTTTCATAATAATACTGAGAAAGAAGGCTCTCCAGCTCACGCCGGAAAATTTATCATAATTTGGCAGCACAAAAACAACGATTGGAGAATTAAACGAGTGGTAAGCCTGCATTAAAATATCAAAAACGACTTCCCCTCTCCTAAGTCTTCCTTTAGGATGACTTAGGAGTATCAATAAAAACAGAGACTCCGCCTGGCCGATGGCAATGAACCTACCACATCACAACCAAGGGTTTTGATCAGATTAAAAGTCCGTTGGATCGGTTGTATATTTAAGTAGAATGGTTATTTTAGAAGTTCGGCTACCCAAAAAAACAAACAGCAGGGGACAGATAAATGGAATATATACGCAACTCCGTTTCTTAAAATGAAGAGTAGTTGCGTATATTAATAAATTGTTACCGGTCATGCTATGACTACACACAAACCAAGAAAAAGATGAACAATAAATGACAAGAAGTTACTACTCAAATACATTTTCTTACTTCTTGCCTGACGATAGCGACAAAATACTTGGACAGCTAATTCGTAACCATGACTTTGCTGTTGAAAACTTACAACGAAATGCTTGGATAAAACAAATTGAGATTTTAAAGTCCGTATTGACGCCGTTTAAAAACGGACAGATTTACTTTGAATTCTCTATTCCGAGGATGGGCAAAAGGGTTGACAACATCCTAATAATTGACGATTTCATTTTTGTAGTTGAATTTAAAGTTGGTGATACGGAATATCAGAAGCACGCAATTGAACAAACCATTGACTACTGCTTAGACTTGCAGAATTTTCATGAAGGTAGCCATCACGAAAAAATAGTTCCAATCTTGATTTCAACAAAAGCACCAGAAATTGAAAATGTTTTTAAAATCAATAACAACCTATTTGAACTACTTAAAGCAAATCAAAACAATATTGCCCAAATTATAAACCAAACACTTTTATTAAGTGATAGAAATAAAATCAATCCTACGCAATGGGAAAATTCTATTTATAAACCGACACCAACAATAATTGAAGCTTCACAAGCACTTTATCGGGGACATTCAGTTTCAGAAATTTCAAGAAGTGATGCAGGAGCCATAAACCTTTCGAAAACGACTGAATGCATTAATCGAATAATCGAAAAATCAAAAACAACCAATTCTAAATCTATTTGCTTTTTGACAGGTGTTCCTGGTGCAGGAAAAACTTTAGCTGGACTTAACATAGCCAACGAAAGAAGAAAAGCACATGAAGATGAGAATGCAGTTTTTCTTTCCGGCAACGGTCCCTTGGTTTATGTTTTAAGAGAAGCCTTGGTTAGAGATGAAGTTCAACAAGCCAAAGAAAATGGTGAAAAACTAACAAAGAAAAAATCTGCAATAAAGGCTAACGCCTTTATTCAAAATATCCATCATTTCAGAGACGACAATTTAATTTCATCAAAAGCACCAGATGAAAAAGTAGTCGTCTTTGATGAAGCTCAGCGAGCATGGACAAAAGAGAAAGCAACTTCCTTTATGAAATCAAAAGGAAAAGAGTTCGAAATGTCAGAACCCGAGTTTTTAATTGACGTAATGAATAGACATGAAAACTATTGCACAATAATTTGCTTAGTTGGTGGCGGACAAGAAATCAATACTGGTGAAGCTGGTCTTTCAGAGTGGGTAATTGCATTAAAAAATCACTATCCGAATTGGGACATTTATTATTCGAACCTAATTACGGCAGACAATGATTATCTAAATGACAAAACTTTAAAAGATTGGCTTAAAGAAAACGGAAATGCAGAGACTGAACTTCATTTATCAGTTTCAGTTCGTTCCTTCCGTTCTGAAAAAATATCCAGCTTTGTTCATGCTGTAATTGATGGCAATGCTAGTCAAGCTAAAACAATTCTAAATGAAATCGACACACTTTTTCCAATTCGGCTAACAAGGGATGTTAATGTTGCTAAGGATTGGCTACGGAAAAATAAAAAAGGAACAGAGCGAATTGGACTTGTTGGTAGTTCAGGTGGAAGAAGATTAAGGCCTTTAGGAATTGATGTTAAAAATGAAATTACAGCAGAAGATTGGTTTTTAAATGATGCGTCAGACGTTCGCTCATCTCATTATTTAGAATTAGTTGCGACCGAATTTGACATACAAGGTTTGGAAATCGACTATGTTTGTTTAGCGTGGGACATCAACTTCTACTTTGGTAACGGTGAATGGCATTATCAATCATTTGAAGGGACAAAATGGAAATGGATTAACAGTGAAATTGATAAATCATATTTACGAAATGCCTACAGGGTTTTAATGACAAGGGCTAGACAGGGGTTAATTATATTTATTCCTCATGGTGACAATTTAGACCAAACAAGACCAAATGAACTCTACGACAATACATATAATTTTTTAAGCTCATGCGGCATTCAGACAATATAATGATTAAGAGAAGCACGAACCGGTAACACGGGTTTTGCGTTAGTAAATTCGGCCTGACCAATGAAGATCTGGGCTTTGAGCCTTTAATGGCATCTTTTTTAACATTAGTCAGAATCTTTTACAATACAGCTATGAAAATAAACATCCCACAACCTTGTTCAGAGAATTGGACTGAGATGAGTTCTTCAACTTCAGGACGTTTTTGTACTTCCTGTCAAAAAGAAGTCATTGACTTTACACTACACGTTGATAATGAGATTGTGGCTAGTTTAAATCAATTGAACGGAAAAATTTGCGGACGCTTTACTAATGACCAATTAGATAGGACTTTACTTAAGAACAAATCTACTTCTGTGAATTTCACTTCGTTTTTAAGTATTCTTGGTTCTATCTTTTTATTTCATTCACCACCAACAAAAGCGGCAATAAAGCCCAGTCAACTTATTCAAATTTTACCATCTTCAAATGATAATCTTAAAAAAATAACACCTAAAGTTGCAGATAGCTTAAAACATATACGAGGAAAAGTGATTGATTCTGATAATTATAATAATAATATTAGTGGTGTCGCTGTGTTAATAAAAGGAACAAACATCGAAACACATACAGATGAAAATGGTGAATTTACCTTGGTTATTCCTGATACCATCAGCCTTAATGCCATTATTTTATTTAAATATATAGGCTTCGCACAAAAGGAGCTACCTCTAAAAGCTTTCACAACAGATATGGAGGTAGTGGAAATGAGGCCTACGACCCTTGCAATGGGAGAAGTAGTGGTTACACCCATCGTAAAAAAAGCTACTTTCTGGGGGAAGATTAAAAGAGCATTTGGCGTAAACTAGGGCTACATCTTCTACAAGCTGAATTCCCTATTTTCCAATATCTTTTATAAGAAAAAGTGTTTCAACTCTATGGAGTTTTCACTTAAAATATACCGGCTACTCTATTTTGATCTTTTTCATTCAACCTGTCAACACCCATCTCCTTCTGACTACGGAGGTTCCTGTTAACTTTTGCTATTTTAATAAAAAACGATTCTATATTACAGGCTTTTCGTCCCAACGCACAGGCAAGAAAACCCACAGCCAGTAGCTCCGGTAATGAGGACATTGTCTCCTTTATCGATGAACAGGCCATCGCAAAGTTGGATGAGTTGTTCCTTTAGTAGTCCTCTTTTGGGGGAGCAGTTTAGCTGTTCGGGCAATGCATGGTAACATAATTTGGATAAGCGTAGATAATAGATAAAGGTCCATGCGGGCCATTTGTCGCTGTTGTAACTCCTCCTCAACCAGCATTCCTAATAATAAATGCGGTTCAGGCTGCTGATGAAGTGGTTGTTCCAGAACAGCCTGATAGCATCCGGCCATTCCATGCAGCTTTAGCTGCCATAATAGTTCTAATGTACTTTGTGTATTCATGATGATATAATTATTGATTGTTTTCCTGAGCCCTTTGCTATATTGAACTTTTAAGTCCTAAGATTTAAAAAGAGCCAGGGCAGCAATCCTATAGACCCTGCACCAGATTTTTTTCAAGCATTACCTGTGAGTAAAAACCAAAAGCGCTCGAGATCAACAGGGTTGAAAAGCTTCAACTTGAAATAAATTGCCATAAGCATCAAAAATTTCTATTTTGATGGCCTTTAAGCCCTTCCATGTTCGTTAAGCTATTTTCAAAACGCCGACCTAAAGATGACTCGGAATTGCTGGAACTTTACCGGCAAACAGGAGACCTTGTGTACCTCGGTGAGCTGTACAGCAGGTATATGGAAATGTTATTTGCGGTGTGCTTTAAATATTTGAAAGACGAAGAAGCAAGCAAGGATGCCGTGATGCAGGTATTTGAAAAAAGCTCAAAAGACTTACTCCGGCAAAAGGTTGATAATTGGAAAAGCTGGATACACGTAGTTGCTAAAAACTACTGCCTCATGCAGTTGCGTTCAAAGAAACATCAGTTTGAACGGAATGTTGTAGCTTTAAAAGAAGATGACGAAGATGATAATGTGGAATTTGTGGATGTATTGCATCATGTTGATGGAGTTACAAAGGAAGAGGCGCTAACAGCAATGGAGAAGTGTATTGAACAACTTCCCGACGAACAAAAAACCTGTATTGAATTGTTTTATCTACAACAAAAAAGCTATAAAAAAATAGTAGAGATAACGGGTTTTGATATAAACAAAGTGAAGAGTTACGTACAAAACGGCAAGCGTAATCTCAAAATTTGCATGGAAAAGAATGGCTAAGCAAGTGAATCATATACGAAACGGATTAACTGTTGAGGAGCTCAAGCTACTGGCAGATAAGATGCTTATGCCCGATGCAAAGCAACGTTTAGATCTGAATTCTGAGTTTGAAAAAGACGCGATTGAAGGGTTTGCTGAACTTAAAAAAGCAGGCTTAAACAGTGAACAGGCCGCTTATGAACTTAAACACCAGCTTCATCAAAAAGTTAGCAAGCCAAAACGACGTGAAATGCCGCGTTGGCCGTCCTTAAGTGTTGCTGCAACTATTGCCTTGGTGGTTGGTATAGGAGCTTTTTACATTATCAAAAAACAAAGCATCGAACAGCGAGAGTTGGCCGCTAAAACCAGCATGGTATTGCCAATACTTACAAAAGGAGATACAATACTGATTTATGTCCCTAATGAAGGGGCGATTTCAGAAGAAAGCATTGCTCAGCTAATTCATCAAGATAAAGTAAAGAGAAAATCCGGAGGTCAGGTTAGTAGTGCTGTCATTCAGTCATTGCCTCAAGTTGCGACGGCAAAAGAAAACGGCCACGACAATGTTATTAAAACGGATAGCGCTGATACCTTTGCTGCAAAAAAAGAGACGAATGCCGATGCAGTAAGAATTATGTCTGCTGAACCTAAAGTTGCGGTAGCAGCCCTAAAGAAGACGGATTCATCTACTGCATTAATTAAGCCAGCAGCTCCCTTATTTAGTAAAGCTAAGCCTGCCATGGACGAAGGCGAGTATAGAATTTACATCAGGAGGCATATTAATTACCCTAAAGCTTATACCGAAATGGGTAAAGAAGGAACCGTTGAGCTTGAGTTTACGGTTAGCAAAGACGGATCTCTGAGTAAATTTAAGGTATTACGCAGCATGGGTAAAGAGTTTGATGAGCCTTCAATACGTGTGTTGCAGGATGGTCCGAAATGGGTACCGGCTTATAAAAATGGCAAACCGGTTGCTACAAAAGCCCGGTATTCAGTGAATTTTATCCAACTTTAGATTGCTAAAATTCATCTGCCTGAGCGGAGTAAAGGCTTTAAGCAAAAATGCTTCGACCTCGCTCAGCGTAACAATACGACTAATACTATACAATAACAAGCACCAAAGACCAAACAATAATTAATGAATTTAAAATACACCATAGTGCTTGCTGCAGGTTTAGCGGCATGTAAGCATGAGAATAAGCCTCAGGCAACTCAACAACAAGTAACAACAAGGGCCGATGACGCGCACAGTTTTTCAGATCCTAAACAAGCAGTTGTTAAGCATTTGAACCTAAAGCTCACTGTTGATTTTGATAAAAAGCAAATATGCGGAATGGCCGATTGGGCCATATCTGCTAAGAAGGGTGCTAAAACAATTATTTTCGATACAAACGACCTACAGATCGACAGCGTTAAAGTGGACGGCGACAGCACCAGTTACAGTCTCGGGCATGAAGATGAGTTTCTTGGCCGACCATTAAATGTGAAAATAAATTCGGCTTCAAAAAGAGTTTCAATTTGGTATAAGACTTCTTCTGACGCAGCTGCTTTGCAATGGTTAAATCCACAACAAACTGCTGATAAAAAATATCCTTTCCTGTTTACACAGTCTGAAGCCATTTTAGCGCGCAGTTGGGTTCCTTGCCAGGATAGCCCAGGAATCCGTTTCACGTACGATGCTAAAGTGAGTGTTCCCAAAGAACTCATGGCTGTAATGAGTGCCAGTAATGTAACTCAAAAAAATACCTCGGGTACTTATCAGTTTAATCAAAAAAATGCAATTCCATCTTATTTAATGGCACTTGCGGTTGGTGATTTGGAGTTCCGTTCATTGGGAAGAAATACCGGCGTTTATGCTGAGCCAAGTGTTATAAAGAAAGCGGCCTGGGAGTTTGAAGGACTTCAAAAAATGATGGATTCGGCAGAAAAACTATACGGAAAATACCGTTGGGGGCGATATGATGTGTTAGTTTTACCTCCAAGTTTTCCCTTTGGTGGTATGGAAAATCCTGAGTTAACTTTTGCTACTCCAACCATTATCGCCGGCGATCGTTCATTAGTGAGTTTATTGGCGCACGAGCTGGCGCATTCATGGAGTGGAAATTTGGTAACAAATGCTACTTGGAATGACATGTGGCTCAATGAGGGCTTTACCAACTATTTTGAACGCCGTATCATGGAAAAAATGGAAGGCAAAAACTACGCAGATATGCTTGCCCAGCTAGGCTTTCAAGAATTGCAAGGCACATTACAAGACCTGGGGGCTACTAATCCGGATACGAAATTAAAACTCGATTTGAAGGGGCGTAATCCGGATGATGGACTTACGGATATCGCGTATGAAAAAGGCTACTGTTTATTACGTGTCATGGAAAATGCAGCAGGTAGAGAACGTTTTGATGCTTTTCTAAATAAATACTTTGCATCTCATGCATTCCAAACCATCACCACCGAAGAGTTTATTAACTATTATTACAAAGAACTGATCAAAGGCGATAAGGCTTTAGGCGATAAAATCGCAATCGAAAAATGGGTGTACGAACCTGGATTACCGGATAATTGTCCGAAATTTACCTCCGCGCGATTTGACGAGGTTAATAAGGCCTTAGAACAGTGGATTAACGGAACCGCAGCTTCCGCTTTGCCAACCAACGCATGGAGTTCGCATGAATGGCTGCATTTTGTACGTCATCTTCCTGAAAATATTACAACAACCCAAATGAAAGAATTGGATAAGGCATTTCACTTTACTCAATCCGGCAATAGCGAAGTTCTTGGAGCGTGGTTATTACTGTCGGTAAAAAAACGATACGTAGCTGCTTATCCGGCCCTCAATACATTTTTGGAAAATGTGGGTCGTCGTCGTTTTATTTTACCTATTTACAAACAATTGGCTGCTAGTGAAGACGGAAAGAAAATGGCTAAAGATATTTATAGCAAAGCACGGCCGAACTATCATTATGTGGCACAAGAAAGCATAGATAACTTACTGAAATAATTATGAACGGACAAAACAGAAAAGACATTTATCCCGGACTAGAGGTGGATATTATTTTGAAGAAAGATCAACGCAGCGGCGTTCGCACCCGAGGTATCGTTAAAGATTTGTTGACAAGTGCGCCAGTTCATCATCGCGGCATTAAAGTGCGATTAGAGAATGGACAAATTGGGCGCGTAATTGAGATTATTGAGGAAGACTAAAAACGTGTGACAATGGCGACGTTTTACAAAGTTTTACTATCTTATTCTAAATAAAAGCAATTGTAATGGAGTATAACTTAGGAATCGGTTCAAGAATAAAACACCCACGATTTGGAGTCGGAGTAATTATTAATGTTACTTCTAATGCTTTCAGAGTAACATTTATTGATTCAGGATATAAAGAGATTCCGGCAACTGATGACTTTGAAGTGCTCGATGAAATGGTGCCTGATACCGATACGGTTAGCATGTATGACATCGAACGCACTTTACGTGATATTTTACGCAAATGGTCGGATGCTACAGAAGTAGTTAAGTTAGGCGACAAATGGACAGGCGGCAAAATGGTGCTGCAACCCGGAAATACCGGCCTCGCATCTAAAGAGGTACCCATTGATCAATTTTTCCATAAAATTGTGATGGTTCGCGACCGTATTCGTGTGCTCGAGCAAAAAGTAAACGCCAGCAATTTAACAGATGAAGAAAAAGTGGATATTCAACAATATATTACCCGTGTTTACGGAAGCCTTACCACCTTTAATGTGCTGTTTAAATTTTCAGAAGATCAGTTTGTAGGAGAGAAAGGAAAAGGTTGATAAATGAAATTCTATTTAATTCACGCTTAAGCTTTAGGCGCTTAAGAATTTCATTCTCAATTTGTTGATTATGAGCGACTTATAACAAAATGCTTCTTTTGAGTTGCGCTTTTTATAAATCAACCACAATAACTGCGTTGTTTTCGATTTTAAATTTCACATCCACGTCTTCAATTCTGATACCGTAAACATTAGCATCATCTTTAATAGACCTGTAAGCCGGACGAGGATCTAGTCTTAATATTTCTATGATTAATTGTTTTAATTGTGGCTTTTCCCGAAGCTTGATTTCTACTTCTTCATTAAAACTCACAATTAACTTATGTTCAGGCACATTGGCCGCATAATCTGCGTAAGCATTCGGAATGCTGTCGGAATAGGGAACATAAGGTTTGATGTCAATAACCGGAGTGCCGTCCATTAAATCAATGTTGCGGAGATGGAGAAGCACTTTCCCGTTTTCAACTTCGACTTGTTCAAGTTCGGCAACCGACATGCCGATCGGGTTGGGGCGGTGAGTTGAGCGGGTAGCAAAAACACCTGTTCGTTTATTTCCACCTAATCTGGGCGGACGAACAGTCGGTGACCATCCTCTTTCTGAAGTGGCATGAAATATGAAAATTACCCAAATGTGAGAGAATTCTGGTAAGCCTAAAACCGTTTCGGCCAAATTAAAAGGTGGCAATAATTCGATAACGGCTTTTGCAGAGGGCGCTAATCCAGGCTGCCGTGGAATGCCGAACTTCTCCTTGAAAGGTGAATGAACAATGCCAATAGGATTAAATTTGAAGTCTTTCTGCATTTTGAGGTGTTTGTTTCTGAGTGTCACTCCGAGGCACGAGGAATCTCCCGGTAAATAGCTTTTCCTAGAGATGCTTCGTTCCTCAGCATGACAAAGAGGAATTGCTAACAAAAGCTTATTACTCTTCTGTAGTTTCTGCGCGGCCTTCTGCATCCGGTTTAGGTGCAGGTTTTTCTCTTCGGCCTTTGCTGCCCTCGTACAAATCATATTCTAACAAACGGCAGTCGAGCTTGCTGTTAAAGAACTCAATTTTGCGGGAAGCCTTTAATCCGATTTTTTTGGCCAGATCAGGACTTCCTGTGAAAACATAACCTTTGTAGCCTTTGCACTCTTTTTTCATAAAGTCGCCCATGGCCTTATAGATCAATTCCAGTTCTTCGTATTCTCCTAAACGCTCACCGTATTCAGGGTTAAATACAACCACGCCATCCGTTTTTGGAACAGGTGTTTCCCTGAAATCGCAAACCTCAAAATGAATCAGGTGATCAACGCCGGCGGTGACAGCGTTTTTATAAGCCATATCCACTGCGCGCTTATCAATATCTGTGGCGATGATTTGTCCGTCTATTTTCTTTAAGGCCGATTCACGTGAACGTTTTCGTTCCTCATTGTATATGGTTTCATCGTAACCCTTTATGTGCATAAAGCTGTAATTATCGCGATATAACCCTGGTGCGCGCTTTAAAGCGATCAATGCCGCCTCAATAGCAAGTGTTCCGCTTCCACACATAGGGTTAACGAACGTTCCTTTGCCATCCCAGCCAGTTGCCAGTACCACCGAAGCTGCCAGATTTTCTTGCATTGGTGCTAAACCCGGGTGCTTGCGGTAACCATGTTTACTTAAAGTTTCTCCGGAACTATCAATAAAAACAGAGGCCGCACTACCTAACCAAAACAGATGGATGACTGCTTTGTGACGATCAGGTCCGGTGTTCGGGCGGTAGCCTTTCTTATCTCTTATTCTGTCAACAATGGCATCTTTTGTTTTTACACTCGGAAACATCGAATTGTCGATCGTTGGGTTATCCACATTGGATGTCACCGAAAAATATCCGTTTTCATCTAATAAGTCTTCCCAGGCAATTTCAATTAATCCCTTGTACAACTCATCTGCATTCAAAGCCTTAAACTCTTTCAATAAATACAAAACCTGATTTCCAGTGCGTAGGTTCAGATTTAACTTAATGCAGTCGTTAAGTGTACCGACGGTTTCAACCCCGGTTGCCCATTCTTCCATAATCTGAAACCCCTGAAACAAGACCTCTCGACGCAGGTAGGGAGAGATGCGTTTAGGGCAGGTAACTACAATTTTGCTAACAGTGTTGAAAACAGACATCGATATATTAAGTTTGATTAGTACTTTTGGGGGTTAATTATTTGCAATATTATGGAAATTAAAGGTAAAGTGCACGAAATTTCGCCGGTAATGAACGTTACAGAGACGTTTAAGAAGCGCGAATTGGTTATTGAATTCGCAGAAAATCCTGCTTACCCTGAGTTTGTTAAGTTTGAAGCCATACAAGATAAAGTATCTTTATTTGATAAATGTAAAGTGGGTGAATTTGTGGAGGTAGCATTCAACTTAAAAGGTCGCGCCTGGACAGACAAGGCGGGTAAGACTAGTTATTTTAACACGCTACAGGTTTGGAAATTGACTTCATTGGGTGCTGATGCAGGCGCTCCAATTCAAGAAGAAGCTCCATCATTCTCAGCTCCTAATATTTCAAGTCCATCGGATGATGATGATTTGCCATTCTAGTAATCAATATTTTAGTAAGAAAAAAAGAAGAGCTGACGTGATCGTCAGCTCTTCTTTTTTATTTTAGTTTAAGAAATCAATTCTGTTTTGGCTAAAAACTAATTTTATCACCTTCTTTCACTCCGAATTTATCGCAAAAGCCACCAATCACCTCTACCACATATTGTGCATTTTTTTCTGAATCAAGGCCTTGATCGGATAAGGGTTTAGCTTCTTTATAAATCTTAACGATTTCTTTGTTTTCGTTTACATAAATAATATCCAAAGAAATATAGGTATTGTGCATCCAAAATGATTGGGGTTCTGATTTGCTGAATTTGAAAAGCATTCCTTCAGTATCAGACATTGATTTTCGGTACATCAAACCTTGTTCCCGTTGTTGCTCGTCATCGGCAATTTCAATGTTAATCTTACGAATTTCCTTTCCATCAGTACTAATGAAAGTCAGTTCTCCTTCTTTCTTAAATTTAGGCTCGGCAATTTCTGTTGAATTATCTTGAGCAGTGGCCTTATTGCTATTGTTTGAACTTGGATTACAGGCTGCAATTGAAAATGTTATTGCGGCCATAAGAGCCGTCATATGCGCTTTGGTTACAGATAAGGTTTTTGTATTGTCATTCATAATCTAAAAAGGTTGTTAAGGCTGATCGCTAATCTACATAAGCAATTCTTAATCCTGCCATAAAATTATTTTCTTTTTAATGGAAGCGGCTATAATTAATGAAATGGCCAGGCCAATTAATAAGGTACTCAGAAACGATTGAAGCAAATAGTTGGATAAACCAAAATACCGCCTAGCCTGGACTTCGGCTTCTAAAACGTTTGTGCCATTTTTGAGAGCAGCGGCTTTCATGTGCTCAACCATGAACGAAGTAAAGTTCGGGTTAATTACTTTGAAATAAAGCAGAATAGAAAGCAGGCTAAGCACGGCAGCAATAACGCTTATAATAGCACCTGTTTTAAAAGCCCCTGCAAATGTAATTGAGCCCCGGTTTACGATGTTTCGTTTTTCTTTTATAGCAAGCCATAAGCATATAACAGGAATCAGAAGTGAAAAAACAGTAACATAGGGGAGCATATTCAAATGGCGGGTGTGTAAACCCAAGCCATATTCCAAGCAAAGCCAAATAAATGATAATACGCTAATAATGAGTCCCCATCTAATTTCTAATTTCATGATTTAAAACTAATTTTAATGTAGTTCAGCGTAAATTCTAAGATAAGGTAAAGGTTTTATAATGTAAAGCATTTGTTTAAAAGCATACATGCGGCTCTTGTTAGAATAATTGTTTTTGCAACACCGATTTTAAGCATTCTAAATCATCAGATTATTGACAATGCAGTTTTTTCTGATTAAATTCCCTTTATCTATTTATAAATCAACAAAGTGCATTTATTTTATTTAATTATAAGTAAAATAAAAGATCTCATTGACCGCACATGAATTTTGGATATGGACAGCAATGAAAGCTTTATATCAGAAGAGCATAAACCCAAAGCTATTTCATTATTTAGCTGGCTTCTGCATTATAATAAAGAATGGCTGAAGTACGATATTCTTGCAGGCTCAATAACTGCAGCAGTAGTAATTCCGAAGGCTATGGCCTATGCAACTATAGCCGGGCTACCGGTACAGGTTGGAATTTATACGGCTTTGGTGCCAATGATTATATATGCCTTTTTTGGAACTTCTCGCCCGCTTAGCGTTAGCACCACCACAACTCTTGCAATTCTTACTGCAGCACAACTCGAAAAATTGGTTCCTGATGGCAATTCTGCCTTATTGATAAGCACAGGTGTTACACTAACCCTTATGGTAGGATTGGCGCTCATACTGGCTTATGTATTGCGATTGGGGTTTATAGCTAATTTTATTTCTGAACCTGTATTGGTTGGATTTAAAGCAGGCATTGGGTTAGTTATTGTTCTTGATCAAATTCCTAAGTTATTGGGCGTACATTTTACGAAAGGATCATTTATACATAATTTGATGGCCATCATTAAAGCGTTACCTGAAACAATAATGGCAACCTTTATTGTTGGGTTAACGATGATAGTTTTGTTGGTAGGATTAAACAAGTTTTTCCCAAAAGCTCCTGCTCCTTTAATTGCGGTAGCTCTAGGAATTGCAGGAATGGGGCTTTTTCAATTACAAAATTATGGAGTTGAATCTATAGGTCATATACCGGGAGGGCTACCTTCGCTTACATTGCCGAACTTATCCCAGATTGAACAACTTTGGCCCGGAGCCATAGGAATTGCTTTAATGAGTTTTACTGAAACCATTGCAGCCGGCCGGGCCTTCTCCAAAAGTGAAGAGCCTATGATACATCCCAACATGGAATTGCTTGCCACTGGTTTAGCCAATGTGGGCAGTTCTTTGTTTGGAGCAATGCCATCAGGAGGAGGCACATCGCAAACCGCTGTCAACCGGATGGCGGGAGCAAAAACTCAACTTGCGGCCTTAACTACTGCATCATTTTCATTGTTGACCATGCTATTGCTTGCACCATTATTAGGGTTAATGCCTCAGGCTACGCTTGCTGCAATAGTAATTATATATTCAATTGGATTGATCAAACTAGCCGATTTCCGAGCAATTCTTGATATAAGACGTACAGAGTTTATTTGGGCAGTAGTAGCGTTTGTCGGTGTTGTTTTATTAGGCACCCTTCAGGGAATTATTGTCGCTATTATAGTATCGTTGGTCGCACTCGCTCAGCAATTGGTCAATCCACCGATTCGTGTGTTGGGTCGTAAACCTGGCACAAATGTTTTTCGCCAACTATCTAAAGAGCATCCGGATGACGAAGTTTTTCCAGGGCTGTTGATTTTACGCCTTGAGAGACGCATTTTTTTTATAAATGCCGCAAACATTGGAGAAAAGATTCGAACAATGCTTGGGAAGTTTAAACCCAAAGTGCTAGTGCTCGATTTTAGTGGTGTAACGGATCTGGAGTACACTGCATTAAAAATGTTAATTCAAGGAGAAAAAAGATTAAGCAATGAAGGAGTGACGGTATGGTTTGTTGGGATGAACCCGGAAGTGTTTGATATGATCAATCGTTCAAGTCTTGGGAAAACTATAGGCCGTGAACGAATGCATTTCAATCTTGAACTTGCCGTTAAAAAATACATGGAACTTGAAAATAATTGATGCCGCTTATTAAAAAATAACACAATATCTGAACTTACTGCTCATGAAAAAAAAAGCAACAAAGGTGAAACCCATTAAAGAAAAGCTTAAAGGGAACACATCAACCGAAAAATTGAAGCGTAAAGATTACGACAAAGAGCTATCGAAGCTTCACGTAGAATTAGTTAAACTACAAGAGTGGGTTAAGTATAAAGGACTAAAGGTGTGTATTGTTTTTGAAGGTCGTGATGGAGCCGGAAAAGGTGGAACTATAAAAGCGATTACCGAACGGGTAAGTCCACGGGTTTTCCGCGTAATTGCACTAACGGCTCCAACAGAACGCGAGAAGAGTCAGATGTATGTACAGCGTTATTTGCCACACTTGCCAGCAGCGGGCGAAATTGTGATTTTTGATCGCAGTTGGTATAACAGAGCAGGGGTTGAACGGGTGATGGGTTTTTGTACCGAAGAAATGGCAAAGAAATTCTTGAAAACTGTACCACTCGTAGAAAAAGCAATTGTTGATTCAGGCGTCATTCTCATTAAGTACTGGTTAGAAGTTAACCAGGAAGAGCAAACTCGCCGATTAGAGTCGCGCATTGGCGACGGACGAAAAACATGGAAACTTTCACCTATGGACCTCAAATCGTATAGCCGCTGGTATGATTATTCCAGAGCAAGAGATGAAATGTTTATGGCCACAGATACTGATATAGCCCCCTGGTTTGTGGCCAGATCTGACGATAAAAAACGAGCTCGATTAAACATAATCACCCACTTGTTAAGCATGATTCCGTATAAAAGTACGCCTCATGAAAAGATAAAACTACCCAAGAGACAAGAAGTTGGAGATTATCAGGAGCCTAATTATCCGTTTAAATTCATTCAAGAAGTGTTTTGAGATTAGACAGGCCTAATGACTGTTCGTTACAAGCATGATATGAGCTAAGTGATGCTTTCCGTGCCACGAGTACATTTGCAATGCATGCAATAATGCTATAGCTTGTTGATATTCCGGATGAAAATAACTGCGTTTAAAATCATCTGCTTTCATGGCTTTTAATAATACTACCCAACGTTGATGAATCGAACTAAGCAATGTTAGAGAGACATCAATAGGTGTTAGCTGGCTATCTGGTAGCTCGGCCCAACGATCTTCAAAATAAGGCCGAATTGTCGGGTTGTTTTCTGTAAGAGCCAGTTTAAATCGAATATATGCATTCATGTGGCTGTCGGGAATATGATGCATAACCTGGCGAACGGTCCAGCCTCCCGGCCGATATGGAGTGTCTAGTTTTTCAGCTGATAGTCCAGCTATTGCGGCTGCGATTTGTTTCGGCAGTTGTTCAATATCACTTATAAAATCTTCAATCTGTCCCTGACTAAGATTTTCAGCGGCATTAAATTTACCAATCGGGTACTGTAAGCTTTGTTGATCCATTTTGTATAGAAAACATATTTTCAAGATCTGTTAAGTTACCGTTTTATTGCTGTGATTATGGTTAACCGACTATCTTTAAAAAGAAGCGTAATAGTTTTTATTTGTCGAGTATTTAACTAAACTTTGTATAGCTCAAAACTCAGTGTAATAAATTATTATTTATCCTGAAACCACTCATTGGTTATCTAATCTGATAGCTGGCGGAACATGCTTTTTACTCTTTTGTCTGTAATTAACTCAATTTAAAAGGAGGTAAATCATGAAAAACGCATTTAAATTCTCAGTAATGATTATCGTTTTGACAGGGATGTTTTCTCTGTCGGTGCTGGCTGTTAAAGCACAGGACCAGGTTAAGGTGGCGCCAAATATTCATCAAAAGGTATTGCTTGACAATGCTCACGTGCGAATTATAGAAACTACGCTTAAACCTGGTGAAGTAATTCCATGGCACTCACATCCAAATTATGTTGTTTATGTGATTGAAGGCGGGAAAATTGAAACAACGGTGAAAGGAAAAGCCCCTGAAACAAGGGAAATGAAGGCCGGAGAAGTACATTATACAGATGCCGTGACCCATATGAACAAAAACGTTGGCACCACTGAAACGAAAGTAATCGTTATTGAGATGAAGCCTGAAATGGCCAAGAAAAAAATGTAATACCGGAGAGTTGTGTCTAATCTAAATCAATTCATTACAAGTGTGTCTTTTGCCACTTAATAAAAATCTAGAAGGCTGAATCAACTTAATTCAGCCTTCTAGATTTATTGAAAGATGTTTTTCGCTATAAATCGAAGCGTATACCTTGGGCTAATGGAAGATCTTTTCCATAGTTAATCGTATTGGTTTGACGACGCATGTACACTTTCCATGCATCAGAACCCGATTCACGGCCTCCACCGGTTTCTTTTTCACCACCGAATGCTCCGCCAATTTCTGCTCCGGAAGTACCGATGTTTACGTTAGCAATACCACAATCGGAACCGGCATGTGAAAGAAACTGCTCCATTTCACGCAAATTATTGGTAAAGATTGAAGAGGATAAACCTTGTGGAACATCATTCTGCATGTGTATGGCATCTTCAACGTTTTTATATTTCATAATATAAAGTATAGGAGCAAAGGTTTCTTCCTGAACTATTTTAAATTCATTTTTTGCTTCAATAATACATGGTTTAACGTAACAACCACTTTCAAATCCATCACCTGCAAGTATGCCGCCTTCAACCACCACATTACCTCCTTCTTTTTTTGCCTGATCAATAGCGTTCAGATAGGTTTCAGCAGCTTTTTTATCAATTAGTGGCCCTACGTGATTATTCGCATCCAGCGGATTGCCAATGTTTAATTGTTGGTAGGCATTTTTTAGTACATTAAGGGTTTTGTCGTAAACACTTTCATGAACAATTAAACGACGGGTGCTGGTGCAACGCTGACCGGCAGTGCCAACAGCTCCAAAAACGGAACCCACCAATACCATGTTTAAATCAGCATGTTCTGAAACGATGATGGCATTGTTTCCACCTAATTCAAGTATACTGCGCCCGAAACGCTGTGCAACGCTGCCTGAAACAATTCTGCCGGTGCGGGTTGAGCCTGTAAATGATACCAATGGAACACGTTTGTCATTGTTCATTAAATCACCAACAGGGTTGCCGATAACCAGGCAGCTAACACCTTCCGAAATGTTGTTTTTTTGCAAAACACCGGCAATGATATTTTGACAAGCTACTGCGCAAAGTGGAGTTTTTGACGAAGGTTTCCATACACAAACATCTCCGCATACCCAGGCTAGCGCAGCATTCCATGCCCAAACTGCTACCGGGAAATTGAAAGCCGAAATAATACCTACAATGCCAAGAGGATGATATTGTTCATACATGCGGTGTTGAGGACGCTCGCTATGCATGGTTAAACCATATAATTGGCGCGAAAGTCCAACGGCAAAATCGCAGATGTCAATCATCTCCTGTACTTCGCCCAAGCCTTCTTGTAAACTTTTACCCATTTCGTAAGAAACGAGCGTACCGAGCGCTACCTTTTTCTTTCTTAGTTCTTCTCCAAATTGACGGACAATTTCGCCACGTTTAGGAGCCGGCAGTAACCTCCAGCTCTTGAATGCTGCTTGAGCTTGGCTGATTACGTTTTCATAATCATCGGAAGTGGCGATGGCAACCTTTGCTATTTCTTTTCCATCAACAGGAGAATAACTGGCTATGGTTTCTTTGCAACTAGCTCCCGAATTTAGGCCGGTGCTCCAGGCATTATTTATAGCCCTTATGCCGAGGTCATTTAAAATTTGTTCTATATTTTGAAGCTTCATTATGATTAGTTTAAGTATTAGTTCAAATGTAGGGATTTTAGCAGGTATACTCATTCCAAACTTTTGAACGATAGAAAGATAGCGGCGCTTTGCTAAAGCTTGAGTGCTTAAAGCTTGTTTTTTTTATTGTAACATCTTGATTTTCAATATAAATAACGTAAATTTAGATTATCGACCTAAATTGTGAACTTAAAAATTGATGTAATATGGAAATGGCGATGTATCAAGGATATCTTTTTATCCTGTTAATGTTCATTGGAGGGGTTATTTTAATTGACCTTGGTATTTTTACCAAAACCCAAACCAACCATTTGTTCAAATGGGGGGTTGCAACTGATTGTGAAGTGGTAAAAGTTGAAGATGAAGTGCTTCCCGGCGGTCAACATGTTGAGCATCCTTATATTAAATTTATGACAACTGATAAAGGCTGGATTTCCGGAGAGTTGGCAGTTGATCCAACGAATAGACACCATTTCGTTCCGGGTGAGCGTATGCATATCATTTACAACCAGCAAGACCCCAATGAAGTAAAAATTGATAAAATGCCTGGCCGCACGTGGTTACCTACTTTTCTTTTGGTAGCAGGATTTGGACTAATGCTAGCCGCTGCACATCAAATAATTGTGTTGCATTAAAAAAACTACATAGGCAATTCGTTTTTTATAGAAAGGAGCATAGCTAAATCTTAGCTGTGCTCTTTTTTTGTGTTTCAAGTTCAAGAATTGGCAATTTTCAGGTTTTTAAGCTATCGGTTCTTTTTATGGACAATGTGTAGTATTTAACCCGTTATCAAGCCGTATGCCGAGTAAGAGTTTTCCACATATTTCTTTCATTTTTGTTCTTTTAACCTAACTGTATATTAAGGTTTTGAGAATTAAAGTGGTTTGTTTTCCATATATTTGTAAACTGATATTCGTAAAAAGAACGTTATTGTCAATGCATTACAAAAGTAATTGACAATATGTGGAAAAAATGAACTGCTGCGGTAGCTAAAATTATTCTACTTTAATCAATAAATCCTGCTACAATATTTGTTTATTTAACAATACTGTGATGCAGTGCATTTCGTTCTTTTTAACTTTAAAGTAGGCAAGCAGATGTACGACGACGATTTTGATTTTGAAAACCCTGAAGACGCTAGGCTTTCGGTTGAACGATACGAAGAAATGATCCGTAATCAGGATCAATATTTTTTTGATGCTGATGCTTTTGAGAAAATTATCGACCATTATATCGATAAAAATGACCCGATAAAAGCTTTGCAGGTAGTTGAATATGCATTAAATCAACATCCCTATGCATCTTCTTTCTTTATTAAGCAGGCGCAGCTTTTTATCATGACCAACCAAACGGCGAAAGCATTTAAAATGCTTGATAAAGCCGAAACAATGGAACCTTCAAATCCTGATATTTATCTTTTGAGAGGAAATCTTCTTGAAAATCACGAGCGTCATGATGAGGCGCTGCTGAATTATCAAAAAGCATTGCTTTTTGCTGATGAAGTGGATGAGATTTGTTTACAGATTGCCTATGTGTACCAAAATATGGGTAATTATGAAAGTGCGGTTGATTTTTTAAAGAAGAGTTTAGAGATAAACATGGAGAATCAGGATGCCTTGTATGAGCTAGCCTTTTGTTACGATGTACTGGATCAACAAGAAGAAAGCATTAAATTCTACGAACAATACATAAACGAAGAGCCTTACTCTCACGCAGCCTGGTATAACCTGGGTAATTCATACCTGAAAATGGGGTTGTATGAAAAATCAATCGATGCTTACGATTATGCGATCCTGATTAAGGAAAACTTCGCTTCGGCGTACTTTAATAAAGGAAACGCATTGGTTTGTCTGGATCGTTTTATGGAGGCCATCCAGGTTTATCGGCAAACTTTTGAATATGAACAGCCTGATGCTGAAATCTATTGCAGCATGGGTGAGTGTTATGAAAAATTAGAAATGATGGACGAGGCCCGTTCCTTCTATAAAAAAGCGGTGAAAATGGATGCAAACCTAGCCGAAGGGTGGTTTGGAATCGGAGTAACCCTTGATTATGAAGAACGTTGGTTTGAATCATTGCACTTTTACAGAAAGGCAATCGAACTGGATGCCATTAATGCGGAATATTGGTTTGCATTTGGTGACTCGCAAGGCAAATTAGGCAATTACGAAGAAAGCGCATCGGCTTATGAAAAAGCTGCTGAAATCGATCCTCTTGATACTGAAATTTGGCTCGATTACTCTTCGCTATTTTATGAGCAGGAAAAAGTAGAGGAGGCAATTGCTATTCTTTCCGAAGGAATAAAAAACAATCCCGATGCTGCAGAACTCTACTATCGCATGGTAGCTTATAAATTTAGTTCAGGCCAATATCAGGAAGCCTTGAGTTTCTTGGAGCATGCTTTAGCTGCAGATCCTGAAAAATATGAGCATCTATTTGAGTATTTGCCGCAATTACAAAACAATAAAATAATAATTGATATCATTAACCGTTACATTTTGTAATAGTTGAATGTGTTTGAACCGTAAATCCCCAATCCATCAGCTTGGGGATTTCTGTTTGTAAGGCGCACAATAAGAAGCAGTAATATTTGCTATTTTGAGGGCTTAACATTTACTTTGTGCTGATTGCAACCTTCCGGTTGTTAATTTTTTCTAGTTAACATTAAATGAATTATACGTTGAAGTACGTTCCAGAGCGTGAAGCAAAACCCCGAGAAAGAGGCATTACAATGGTGATGGATAAGGGTTTAAGTATTAATGAAGTTGAAAATTTTCTTTCGGTTTCAGGTACCCATACTGACTTGGTAAAGCTTGGTTGGGCTACATCTTTTGTAACCCCTAATCTTCAGGATAAATTAAGAATCTACCGTGATGCGGGCATTCCTGTGTATTTTGGAGGAACCCTTTTTGAAGCTTTTATTATTCGCGGTCAATTTGACGACTATCGTAAAATGCTTGACAAGTACGATATGCAATATGCCGAGGTTTCGGATGGTTCTATCACCATCGACCATAAACTTAAGTGTGAATACATTAAACAACTGAAATCACAAGTGACCGTAATTTCAGAAGTAGGCTCAAAAGACGATACCGTAATCATCCCTCCTTATAAATGGATTGAATTGATGCAGGCTGAAAAAGACGCAGGAGCTTGGAAGGTAATTGCCGAAGCGCGTGAAAGCGGAAATGTTGGCCTTTTCCGCGGAAACGGCGAAGTTCGCTCAGGTTTAGTCGAGGAGATCTTAACTAAAATCCCTCAGGAAAACATCATTTGGGAAGCGCCTCAAAAAGCGCAGCAAGTGTGGTTCGTGAAATTGTTGGGAACCAATGTAAACTTAGGCAATATTGCTCCAGCAGAGGTTATTCCGTTGGAAACCGTACGTTTAGGTTTACGTGGAGATACCTTTAACCATTTTCTCAAAGATTTCGATATCGTTGTTTGATAAAATTTTTCTTAACCCCTCGTAAATGAGGGGTTATTTGTTTTCTTTCTATTGCTTCCATGAAAAAATTTGGCCTCATCGGATTTCCGCTTTCTCATTCGTTTTCACAAAAATATTTTACTGAGAAGTTTGCTAAACAAGGGCTTACTGATCACCAGTATGATTTGTATCCTATTGAACATGCTGAAGATTTTTTAGCAATCGTAAAAAACGACACGAACCTTTTCGGATTGAACGTAACGATTCCGCATAAGTTAGCCGTAATGCCTTTTCTCGATTCGCTTGACGAATCGGCAGCCGAAGTTGGAGCCGTAAACGTAATCAGAATTGATAGAGATGAACTGGGAGCCATCTCCCTTACAGGCTTTAACTCGGATGTATATGGTTTTCAGGAATCGCTAAAACCTTTGCTCAAACCTGTTCATGACCATGCTTTAATTTTGGGAACTGGAGGCGCATCAAAGGCGGTAGCCTTTGCATTAAAAAAACTAGGGATTGAGTTTAAGTTCGTTTCTCGTAAAAAGACAGAAGGCAGTTTTTCATACAATGAGCTAACAGAAGAAATACTATCTCAATATAAAGTAATTGTGAACTGCTCCCCTCTGGGCACTTATCCTAATACAGAGGATTCTCCTGCCATTCCTTATCAGTGTTTAAGTACTGATCATTTGCTTTATGATTTGGTTTACAATCCTGCTGAAACCGCGTTTTTAAAACAAGGAAAGCTAAAAGGTGCCGCGATAAAAAATGGCTATGAAATGCTGGAGCTACAAGCCGAAAAAGCATGGGAGATTTGGAAGAAAGAGTAGATATGAGATATGCAAATGAGTATTGAGAGTGGTTTTAATCATATAAAGTAAGCGACAAGAGGAAATGATACCAATAATTAAATACTACCAATAACTTATAACTATTCACCACTAACTTATAACTTTAATAAGCATATTTGTCAAAAATCTGATTGAGCGTGAAAAGAATCGTATTGTTTGCAACACTCTTCGTTGGCGGTGTTTTAGTGTCGTGTCAACATGAGTCAGGCACACCTAAGCCCCGAGGTTACTATCGTATTGATTTTCCTAAAAAAGCATACAAGCATTACGATGAAGTCTGTCCGTACAGCTTTGATATCCCTGTATATTCAAAAGTAGCTCCTGATTTGTCAAAGAATGCCGAGCCATGTTGGATTAACGTCGATTTCCCTCAGTTTAACGGCCGCATTTACCTTACCTATCATCAAATTAAAGGCAAAGAAAGCTTGAACCATTTAGTGGAAGATACACGCAAACTGGCCTTTAAGCATACCATTAAAGCTACCGCCATCGACGAAAGCCTGATTGCAAAACCTGCCGAGCACGTATACGGAACCTATTACGACATCGACGGCAATACCGCATCCTCTTTACAATTTTACCTTACCGATAGTACTCGTAATTTTATACGTGGAGCTCTTTATTTTAAAAGTCAACCACGTATCGATTCCATAAAACCTGTTCTTGAATTTATAAGGAAAGATGTGGATAGGTTAATTGGTACATTTAAGTGGAAGAAATAATTAGTTATTATGATCACAGTAGAATCGCTTACATTTAATCCTTATCAAGAAAACACGTACATTTTACACGATGAAACCAATGAATGCCTGATCATTGATCCGGGTTGCTATAATGCCAGTGAGCAAAACGAACTGGTTAATCTCATCAAAAGTAAAAACCTAAAGCCGGTGCTGTTGATAAATACACATTGTCATATCGATCATGTGCTGGGGAATAAGTTTGTGTTTGATAATTGGGGTTTAAAACCTCATTTTCATGAACAGGAACAATGGATTCTGGATGCAATTCCGGGCTATGCCCCTTCAATGGGCATGCATTATGAACTTTCGCCCAAGGCCGAATATTACCTAAAGGATGGCGACATTATTAAATTCGGGAACGCTAAGCTTGAAAGTATTTTTACTCCCGGACATTCACCAGCAAGCCTTTCATTTTATAGTAAGGCCGATAAATTTGTAATTGCGGGAGACGTTTTATTTCATCAAAGCGTTGGCCGTACGGATTTACCAGGCGGAAGTTTTCCGGTGTTAAAACAAAGCATTGAAACAAGGTTGTTCCCTTTAGGCGATGAGGTGAAAGTATATCCGGGCCATGGCCAGCCAACTACAATTGGGTTTGAGCGTTTACATAATCCGTTTTTGTAATATTCAGCTGAAAACATCACTTTATAAAAAAGGATAAATAACTTAATAACGAATAACTCTACCTAAACATTGAATTTAGCACTGTACATAGCCAAGCGTTATCTTTTCTCAAAGAAATCGACTAATGCCATCAACATTATTTCGGGTATTTCCATGCTTGGAATCATGATTGGCAGTGCTGCGCTTATCATCATTCTTTCGGTGTTCAATGGCTTTGAGGAACTGGTTTTATCGCTGTACAATAAGTTTACTCCTGATATTAAGATTGAGACCAAGGTGGGTAAAACGTTTGACCCACGAACTGCTCCGTTCAGCGAAATAAAGAAAATGAAGCAGGTGGCTTATTATGTAGAAAGCCTGGAAGAAAAAGCGTTACTGCGTAATAATAACAGTCAATATATAGCCACAATCAAGGGTGTTAGTGATGATTTTCTTAAAACACATGCACTTGATTCAATGATTTTACGCGGCAAACTTGCGCTGCATGAAGGATCTCGCGAAGTGGCCATAGTGGGTAGTGGGGTTGAATATTTTTTAGGCTTGGACGTTAAAAATAGTCAACAGCCGGTTTCAGTGTTTTCTCCGAAGAAAAAAATCGCTTCAACCATAAACCCTGGTGCTAACCTAAATCGTAAGGAGATTTTTGTTTCCGGAGTATTTCAGGTGCAACAAGATTTTGATGATAAGTACATGCTTACTCCCATCTCTTTTGCACGTGACTTAATGGATGAACCTAACCTGCTTTCGGCGGTTGAAATTTATGCAACTAAAGGGACAAGTATAAGCAGGCTTAAAACACAACTATCGGCTTTATTGGGCGATCGCTTTACGGTTAAGGATCGCGTCGAACAAAATCAGTTATTATACAAAATTCTGAATTCTGAGAAATGGGCCGTTTACCTTATTCTTACTTTTGTACTCCTAATTGCCATTTGCAATATCATTGGTTCCCTAACCATGCTGGTAATTGACAAAAAGAAAGATGTTGCCGTTTTGTTAAGTATGGGTGCCGACTCCTGGCTCATTCGTCGCATTTTTTTACTAGAAGGCATGTTGATAGCGCTTGCCGGATCAATTTTAGGAATACTTTTAGGTTGGATATTCTGTTTGCTGCAACAAAAATACGGACTTATTAAGCTGAGCCAATCGGGTACGTTTATTATGGAGAATTACCCGGTTAGCATTCGTTATATCGACTTTCTGCTGGTGTTCGGAACGGTGTTCATTATTTCATTTGCGGCATCTTGGTTTGCCTCGGCAAATAGCGTACGAAATTTCTCAAGTGTACGCGAAGATTTGAACGAACAGTAGGTCGTTTTGAGAGATTGAGCTTTTAAATTATAGCGCCTCGGATTTTAACGCCTGAGGCGTTTTTTATTTCGCCTAAGTTTCATTTTCTCTCAAAAAAAAATTAACTTAATAAATTGATAACCATCGTGTTGGATTCTATAAACACACTCCAAATGTTCTCAAACTATTCACTCTATATTGCCACTCTAAATCTATCTCTATGAAAACCTATGACGAAAAACACATTAAAAACGTGGTACTGATCGGCTCTGCGAAAAGCGGCAAGACCACTCTTGCCGAAACCATGTTGTTTGAAGCCGGTATTATTAATCGGCGTGGAACTATAGAAGAAAAAAATACCCTTTCCGACTACCACGAAATTGAGCACGAACGGGGCAACTCGGTTTATGCAACCACCCTGCATACTGAATGGCGTGATTATAAAATCAACATCATTGACACTCCCGGATTAGATGATTTCATTGGAGAAGTGATATCTGCTATAAGCGTTTGTGATACGGCGGTAATGCTGCTCAACGCACAATATGGTGTGGAAGTTGGCACTGAACTCATTTGGGACTATGTTGACAAATACGGCAAACCGACTATTCTCGCCATTAACCAGCTAGATGCTGAAAAGGCAAATTTCAATCAGACCATTGAAGACGCCAAATCCTTTTTTGGTCCAGCGGTAACGGTGATGCAGTATCCGTTAAGTACAGGCTCTACTTTTAACAGCATCATAGATCTGTTGAAAATGGTGATGTATAAATTCCCTGAAAATGGAGGTAAGCCTGAAAAACTGCCGATTCCTGATAGTGAACAAGATCACGCAAATGAACTGCATAATGAGTTGGTAGAAAAGGCCGCAGAAAATGATGAAGAGTTGATGGAACACTATTTCCAAAAAGGCAATCTGGATGAAGATGAGTTACGCCAGGGCTTGAAGATAGGCATGATGAAACACCAGGTTTTTCCAGTATTTTGTCTTTCAACTCGTAAAGATATGGGTGCAGGACGAATGATGGGCTTCATCGATAATGTGGCGCCATCCGCCATTGAAATGCCTGAGGATTTTACTGAAGAAGGACAGGAAGTTGCATGCGATCCGGCAGCACCCACCCGTTTATTTGTTTTTAAAACTTTGGTTGAGCCACATTTAGGCCGGCTTTCTTTTTTTAAAGTAATTGCAGGAGAGGTTGCATTGGGAATGGAGCTTCAAAATGAAAAAACAAACACTACTGAGCGCATTGCTCAACTGTTTATAGCCGATGGTAAAAACCGTAACCCTATTGATCGCTTAAAAGCCGGTGATATTGGCTGTACCTTAAAACTGAAAAACACTTTAACGAATCATACCTTAAACGGTAAAGGAGCGAAAGGAAATATTGACCCTATTCATTTTCCAGCACCTAAAGTCCGGATTGCCATTGTGGCTAAAAACAAACAGGATGATGAAAAGTTAAGCGAGGTGCTTAATGAAATCCACATGGAAGATCCCACCATTGAGATAGAATATAACCGCGAATTAAAACAAATCATTTTACATGCCCAAGGTGAACTGCATTTGGCAGTCACGAAATGGAGGTTGGAGCATATCTATAAAATGCAGGTAGAGTTTCAAAAGGCTAAAATTCCCTATCGCGAAACCATTCAAAAGCCGGCAAATTCTTCTTATCGACATAAAAAACAATCGGGTGGCGCGGGACAGTTTGGTGAAGTGTTCATGAAGATTGAACCTTATTATGAAGGCATGCCTCCATTTAAAGAGTTCCCGGTGCGCGATTCCGAAACACATGAACTGCCATGGGGCGGCAAACTGGTGTTTAATAATTGTATAGTGGGAGGAGTAATTGATGCCCGTTTTATTCCGTCTATTCTAAAAGGGGTGTTGGAAAAAATGAGCGAAGGGCCTTTGACGGGCTCATACGTGCGTGATGTGCGCGTAAGCATTTATGATGGCAAGATGCATCCGGTTGACAGCAACGACATCTCCTTTAAAATTGCAGGCACCATGGCTTTCCGTGATGCATTTCATCAGGCAGAACCACAATTGCTGGAACCGATTAACGAAGTAGAAGTTTCAATCCCTGATGCCATGATGGGTGATGTGATGACCGAATTACAAGCCAGAAGGAGTATGATTATGGGCATGGAAAACGAGCACGGCTATCAGGTGATTAAGGCGCGCACTCCGCTTGCTGAACTGGATAAGTTTTTTTCTACCCTAAAAAATATAAGTCAGGGCCGGGCAAAAGTGCGTACCCAATTTGCTGACTACGCTCCGGTTCCCGCTGAATTACAAAAACGCCTATCAGAAGAGTATCATAAAACGGAAGTGGCCGAACTGCATTAAAAAATAGTTGAGTTAAAAGTCATTACGTAGGATGCATTTCCCTGATTTAATCTCTTACAATTATTAAAAATTATTAATTATGGCGCAGAAGATTCTTGTTACCAACTACACTTATAGTGTTTCCCGTGAGGAATTTGAAAATATGGCTAATCAGCTTGCCCATGCATTTGCAGATGTACCAGGATGTCTTTGGAAGATATGGCTGATTGATGCTGAAAAAAAAGAGGCAGGAGCTGTCTATTTATTTAGTGATGAAGAATCATTAAAAAAATTCAAATCGAGCCCATTAGTTGCTTCGGTACTTTCTCACCCTGCATTAAGCGATTTTGATTTAAAGGAAATGGATATACTATTGGAAGTGAGTAAAATAACGTATGCACCATTAATGGGAAAGACAACGGTTTAAATCAATCTTCTTCCGAGGTATTAAAAGCCGGGGTTTTCAATTCAACTAAAAAGCCGCTGCAAATTGTTTACTCAATCCTCAGCGGCTTTTTTAAGGGGTAGTGAAGTAGTTCATTCCGTTAGAAATATCGAATTTCCATCTATCCATTATTGGGTACCCACTTTAGGCTTATCGAACCATGCAGTCGTCCAACCTGCCGTAAGCGTGTTAAAATTGGCGCCGACACGAATGATGGCACCTGTACTGAAAGCAATCTTCAATCCGTTTCGCTTTCCAACCGGCAAAGCCAAAGTACCACCAATGCGTGAGTTTTTTGACCGGTCATCTTTGTAAGTATTGTTGACAGATGACTGACCACCGGTGTAATAAGTGTACTGTAAATTTCAGTACCTGTTGCATAAAGGTTACCTAGTTATGCATTAGATAAATTAACTGAAACAAGGTATTAAAATAGAATTGTCTCTTGAGTTTTCACACTGATTACTACAGGCTTAAAACACAATGTGCTTACCTTTGGCTTTGGGCAGTTGGCTCTCATAAAGATGATCTTCCGAACGCTTTTTTTTAGAATCGGAATCGGTGCCTAAAGAGAAATTATTTGGCGTTCTGGATCTGGAAGAGTTTGCCTCCGAATTATCGTTTTTGCCAATTGTTTTATAGGGTCCTGCTCCTTTTAAAATGGATGAGTAAAGGTTCTTTTCGTTAATTACACGCAGTGCCTCTTTGATTTCACGGTCGTACCTGAACGATGATTCGATACGGCCACGTTGAAAGTAGTAGCGCGACATAATTTCATTCTCCAACACCTGTTCAATTTCATCTTTGTATTTTGACAGATCTTCGCTTTTATTATGATCTACGCGGTTTTTCAGTTGAGTATAGTGTGAACTAATTTGATCGTAATACTTTTCTTTTTCAGTAGTTTTCTTCAACTCATCTAAAATACGTTCGCTTTTTGGAGTATAATCAAAACCCTTGTTGCTTAATGATTTGACAAAAGCCAGGTAATCATCTTCTTTTATGGAGAAATCACGTGGGTTACGTGCATTATTATTACGATGACGGTATTCAGTTGCGTAATCAAAAATGAGGTTTTGGTCGACGAGCGCCGTTACCAGGTTGCTATAGTAATAAGGTTTAACCAAAACGTCCGGGCTGATGCCTCTTCCATCGTACACAATACGACCACCTTTAGTTTTAAACTCAGTAATTAATGAATCAGCGATGTTTACAGCTGCTTCTCCAGATTTACGATGCAGGTAATCAATTTTTTGAACACAACGACCACTAGGGGTGTAGTAACGGGCAACGGTTATTTTTACTAAAGAATTGTAAGGTAGTTTAAACGTTTGCTGAACCAGGCCCTTGCCAAATGAACGCTGACCAACAATAACACCACGGTCCAAATCTTGCATAGCTCCGGCTAAAATTTCAGAAGCTGAAGCGGTACCGTCGTCAACAAGCACTACAATCGGGATATAAGGGTCAATCGGATTTGCGTTAGCGTGGTAGGATTGAGTGTTAGCAGCCGAGCGCCCTTTCTGAGTGACCAAAACCTCGCCTTTAACAATAAAAAGGTTAAGAATCTTAACTGCTTCCTGCAAAATACCGCCGCCGTTTCCACGCAAATCGATGATTAAAGAAGTAATGTGATCATTCTTTTTCAGGTTAATAAAGGCTTTCTTAACTTCATTACCGGCGTTTTCAAGGAATCGATCGAGTTTTATGTAACCTACTTTATTATTAACAACGCCGTAATAAGAAACATTCGGAAACTTAATGTCCTCGCGCTGCAGTTTTTTATTTACCGGGCCGCCGCTGCCGTCACGGTAAACGGTAAGGATAATAAGTGAGTTTTTTTGTCCTTTGAGCAGATCGCTGATTTGCTGATTATTTTTGCCTGCCAAATCAACGCCGTTAATGGCAATGATCTGATCGCCGGCACGTAGATCCGCTTTTTGAGCAGGAAATCCTTCGTAAATATCAGAAACGTAAGTTCTATTATCTTTTTGGAAGATGAGCGCTCCAATACCACCGTATTGAGAACTTATGTAATTCATTTTAAAATCCTCAATACCTGCTTCAGGGATGAATTCAGTGTAAGGATCAAGTGAAGTGAGCATGGCATCGATTGCTGTTTTAGTAACCTTTGACGGCTCTACACTTTCTACATAACTAAGATTAATTTCTTTGTAGATGCCTGAAAAAATGTCCAGGCTTTTAGTTACTTCAATGTTTTCTTCAACTACCTTAAAAGAAATTAATACAAAGCCAATTACGCCAAGCGTAAGCAGTGTTTTTTTAGGTGACTTGAAAAATAATTTAATCCTTTTCATCGTGCCTTGTATATCACCTAATCTAAATAAATTAATTTCAAAACTAAAAAATAAGCATTCGCAAGGAGTTTGCTAATCAATGCTTACCGTTAGGCCTTTAAGTTTGAGGATGTTGTAATATTCAACCAGGTTTTTTCTTTGCCCTTCGAGCAAAATGTATTTACCGCGAGTATGCACAATCCAGGCAATGCCCTCAGCTTCATCGTATGTTTTTTTAATATAACGTACCAAACAGCCAATTACGTGCTCGAATGTGTTAAAGTCATCGTTCCAAAGGATAAGCTTTTTAGAGAGCCCTATCTCTTCTTCGACTGCAACAAGTTCCTGTTCTAAAACTTCCTCTTCAACTGTTGCTTGCATGATATTTTTGTTTATAAACGGTTATTATCAAGATTGCTTTGCATTTTGCTCAGCATAAACTCTACATAAGTCCGGTCTTTGTTGAGCAACTTCATTAAACGCGTAACCAGCTCTTCTTCTTGGCCGTTAACGTACGTTAACTCATCGTCAGTTAAGTTGTTGTATTTTCTTTTGATCTTCGTTTTGATTTTATCCCAGTTTCCGTTGATAACCAGATTGCCCATTATGTTTCTATTTTATGCAAAAATAAGAAAGCTGAACGGTTATCACAATGATTAATTGAAAGGGTAAAGATGTGTAATCGATCGGGCCTTCCATTCATAATGCTGTTGACTTATCATAATGCTGTTGATAGTTAAAAAAACACGAACAAAACCTTCCTGAAAAAGCAGTGGTCAAACTCAGGAGTATTCACAACCAACTGAAAATTAATTTGTTGTGTTTTATAAATGGTTTTTTTTAGTTAACTTTCTACAAATAAGAATTTCATGAAACTCTCTACTTATTATTTCCTCTTACTCCCCTCTAGACTTCATCATTTGATTTGCATTCATTTGGCTATAGCCTTCTTTTTAGCTTTACCATCTTGTAAGAACCCTCAACCCAAAGCACTTCCTCCTCCACAGGTTTCGGTAATAAAGGCCATTCAAAAAGATGTACCCATATATGAAGAATATGTGGGTCAAACCTATGGGCTATCCGATGTTGAGGTGCGTTCTCGCGTTGAAGGCTGGGTTACCAGTTTCAATTTTAAAGAAGGTTCACCTGTAAAAAAAGGGCAATTACTATATACCATTGAAGATATTCAGTATAAAACAAAAGTTGACCAAATGGAGGGCCAACTCGCTCGGGCCAATACAGAGTTGGTACGCGCAGAAAATGAGTTGAACAGAGTGCGGCCGTTAACTCAAATGAATGCCTTAAGCCAAAAAGATCTTGATAATGCCACGGCCCAATATGGTGCAGCAAAAGCACAGAAACAATCTGCTGAAGCCGCATTGCAAAACTCAAAGATCGAGTTGGGCTACACCCGGGTTTATGCTCCTATTGGGGGAATTATTGGAATTTCAAACGTTCGCGTGGGTGATTATGTAACCAGAAGTCCCGGAGCTGGAACCCTCGCCACGATATCGCAAATCCAATCTTTACGGGTACGGTTTCAATTGAGTGAAACAGAATATTTACGCCTCCAGAGAAAAATCGCCAAAGGTCAACTCAGCAGTGAAACCCGCGACGTAGATATTATTCTACCGGACAATTCCATCTATCCCCAAAAAGGGGTTATCAACTTTGCCAACCGGCAGATTGATACTGAAACAGGCACAATCACCATAGAAGCAACAATCAACAATCCTGACCAACTACTCCGACCAGGTTTATACGTAAAGGTGAAATTTCTATCCGATTACTTTCCTAATGCAGTTGTAATTCCTCAGAATGCTGTAATTCAACTTCAAAGTATATATCAGGTATTTGCCGTTCAGAAAGATAATTCTTTAAAGGTAAAGGTGGTGGAAACCGGACCAAGGGCGGGCGATGGATGGATCATTACTAAAGGAATTCAGCCAGGAGAAAGAATCGCAATTGTAGGAACACAAGCATTGACTAACAATACCAAGATTGAGCCCGTTGAAACAAAATGGCCGAAAAGTACTACGGATTGAAAGGTTTAGCTTTTACATCTGTTGATAACTATTTACAGTTCACTGAATAACTTATAACGGATAACATACAACTATCTATGAGTGAATTCTTTATCAGACGCCCCATTGTTGCCATGGTTATATCCATTCTCATGGTTATACTGGGTTTGATCACTCTGCGCAGTACTCCGGTTTCGCAATATCCTGATATCACACCTCCGATGATTCAGGTTACTACCACTTACACAGGAGCTAATGCCGTAAATGTTGAGCAGGCTGTTGCAACCCCAATCGAACAGCAAGTAAATGGCGTGGAGCAGATGCTATACATGAAATCGATCAATGCGAACGACGGATCATTGACACTACAAGTATCATTTGAAGTAGGAGCAAATCTTGATAATGCCAACATGCTTACTCAGAATAGAGTTTCTCAGGCCGGAGCTAAACTCCCTGTTGACGTTAAAAATTTTGGTGTTACGACAAAAAAATCATTGGTTTTTCCGCTTTTGCTGGTTTCACTTTCTTCTCCCGACGGTCGATACAATTCCTTGTTCCTTAATAATTATGCGAACATCAATATTGTTGATCAACTGGCCCGCATACCCGGAGTTGGCCAGGTAAATCTTTTCGGGGGATATGATTATTCCATGAGGATATGGCTCGACCCGGCTAAGTTAGCCAAGCTCGGCCTTACCGCCAATGATATTATTAATGCGGTGAAACAACAAAACGCCATTACTCCAGGGGGGAAATTCGGGGCCCCACCAACCCCTCCCGGCGTTGATTATAGTTATGCCGTAAAGCTTCAGGATCGTCTGACAACAGAAGAAGAATTCGGCAATATCATTATTAAATCAAGTAAAGAAGGTGCTATTGTTAAATTGAAAGATGCAGGGCGGATTGAACTTGGCACCGAAAATTACAATTCATATAGCCGGCTTAATGGTAAAGAGGCGGCAACACTCGCTATTTATCAACTTCCCGGCTCTAACGCGCTGGATGTTGCTGAGAAAGTTAAAACTACTGTAAAGCAACTTTCAGAACGCTTTCCTGAGGGATTAAAATACGATGTTTCATTAGATACAACAGCGGCTATTTCTGCGGGCATAGACGAAATTGTGCATACGCTTTTTGAAGCTGTGGTATTGGTAATTTTAGTGGTTTTCATTTTTTTACAAGATTGGCGAGCTACGCTGATTCCCCTGCTCACTGTTCCGGTGTCGCTTATCGGCACTTTTATTGTATTTCCTCTTCTCGGATTTTCTGTAAATGTACTTTCATTGCTAGGGTTGGTTTTAGCCATTGGGCTGGTAGTTGACGATGCCATTGTTGTAGTTGAGGCTGTAATTCATAACATTGAACACGGCATGGATCCTAAGGCCGCAACCAGCAAAGCAATGAAAGATGTAGGTGGTCCGGTTATTGCCATCGCACTTATTTTGGCAGCTGTATTCATACCTGTAGCTCTTGCAGGAGGCATAGTAGGTCGTTTATATCAGCAGTTTGCCATTACAATTGCTATTTCTGTAATTTTTTCAGCCTTTAATGCCCTCACCCTCAGCCCGGCATTAAGCGCCATGCTCTTAAAACCCAAAAGGGAATCGAAGGGCATATTGGCAAGATTCTTCAATAAATTCAACATTCTGTTCGACAAATTCACCAATCAATACCTCGGAGCGGCAAACTTTTTCGCCAAAAAGGCTATTCGTTCTATTTTCTTTATTGTCATTATTACTGTTTTAACAGGCTTAATTGGCAGTCGCATACCCGGAGGGTTCGTTCCGGAGGAAGACAATGGCTATTTCATGCTTAATGTTTCATTGCCGGATGCAGCTTCGCTCGAGCGATCAGATAAGGTGGCTAAAAAAGTGGAGGCCATACTTAAAAAAATTGAGGGTGTTGAATTTTATACCACTGTAATGGGCTATAGCATGGTTACTCAGTCCTATTCTACAAATAGCGCCTTTGTGTTCGTTGCCTTAAAGCCATGGCACGATCGCTCTAAAACTGTGTTTGAGTTGATGAAGGAAGTAAATTTAGCTTTTAAGAAAAACATAGCAGAAGCTAACGCCGTGGCATTCGGGCCTCCTCCTATTGTGGGATTAGGAACAGGAGCGGGCTTTACCATGATGTTGCAAGACAGAACCGGACAACCGCCTCAATACCTTGCCCAACAAGCCAAAATTTTTATGGAAGCTGTGAGCAAAAGACCGGAGATTGGCAGGATTTTTACACTTTACAGGTCAAACGTGCCACAAAAAAGGATAACTGTTGATTTTGAAAAGGCAGAAAAGTTGGGGGTTAATATAAATGACCTTAATAGTACCATTTCGGCCTACCTGGGCAGTGCATATGTAAACGATTTTAACAAATTCGGACGGCAATACAAAGTGTATGTACAAGCCGAACAAGAATACCGGCTTGACCCTTCCGCTTTGAATCAATTTTTTGTTCGTTCTAGTAATGGAAGTATTCTTCCGGTAAGTACACTTGTTGCTGTTAGTGATACTACCGGCCCAGAGTTCACCAACCGTTTTAACATGTTCCGCGCCGCTGAATTATCCGGCATTCCTGCAGAAGGTTACAGTTCGAGCCAGGCAATAACGGCGCTTGAAGAAGTTGCCAAAGAGGTATTGCCTAAAGGAATAGGGTATGAATGGAGTAACATGTCGTATCAGGAAAAAGCGGCTGAAGGTACGGCAGGAGTAATGTTTGTGATGGCTTTGGTCTTTGTATTTCTGATTCTTGCGGCACAATATGAAAGTTGGAAACTTCCATTTAGTGTTCTTTTAGGCACGCCTGCGGCTGTCTTTGGCGCTTTTTTGGGACTTTGGGTGTCCGGCTTTTTTAGTAATAGTTATGTGAACAATGTTTTCGCCCAAATCGGTTTAGTGATGCTTATCGGTTTGGCCGCAAAAAATGCAATACTTATCGTTGAATTTGCAAAGGAAACTCACGAAAAGGAAGGCAAAGGATTGTTTGATTCGGCACTGGAGGCTGCAAAACTTCGTTTCAGGCCTATTTTGATGACCGCTTTTGCTTTCATTTTAGGTGTTACTCCGCTGTTAACGGCTACCGGAGCCGGAGCTGAGGGCCGCAAAGTAATGGGTATGGGAGTATTTATGGGAATGCTTATCGCAACCATTTTAGGCGTTTTGCTAGTGCCTGCATTTTTTGTTTTCATAGAAAATATAGGTAAAAAGAAGAAGGTGGATAATGAAAATTCTAATATCTAGAGGCCATGAAAAAATTATTTTCATTTATACTAATTAGCCTTTTGGTTTCCGGCTGTTTGGTTGGCCCTAAATATAGCAGGCCTGTAGTAGGCCCGCCCGCTGTTTATTTGAATGATTCTATAAAGACGGACTCTATTACCAATTTAAAGTGGTGGGAAGTTTATCAGGACACCGTGTTACAAGGCTTAATCCGAACCACATTAGCTCAAAATAAAGATCTGCTTACTGCAGTAGCCCGGGTTGAAGAAGCGAAGGCTGTCTACGGATTTACTAAAGCGAATCAATTTCCATTTGTTGATTATTCTGCAAGGGCAGGTGTTACCAAGGTTAATGAAAATGCATCGCAGTCAGGTATTGGATTTGACGGGAATCTATTTTCGGTTGTCGGAAATGTATCATGGGAGCTCGATCTTTGGGGCAAGCTAGGCCATGCCAACCGCGCGGCTTGGGCTGATTTTTTAGCAACAGAAGAGAATCGCCAAGCGGTTATTGTTAGTTTGGTAGCCCAGGTAGCGCAGTTTTATTTTGCCATTCGTGGCCTGGATGATCGCATAGAGATTTCTAAAAAGACTCTTAGATCACGTTCTGAATATTTGAAGATCATCACACTAAGGTTTGAAAAGGGAGAAGTTGCTGAACTCGATAAATTGCAAGCAGAGCAACTAGAATATGAAGCAGCTGCTACTATTCCAAGCCTTGAACGTGAACTGTCAGGGGTCGAAACAGCACTGAATGTATTATTAGGTCGTTTGCCAGGAAAAATTAACCGTGGCTTGCAAAATGTAACTCAACAGCTTCCTCCAGATATTCCTACCGGCCTACCTTCTCAATTATTGCAAAGAAGGCCGGATGTGCGTTTCGCCGAACAAAATCTTATTTCTCAAACCGAGCAAGTAGGGGTGGCGGTAGCCCTTCGTTTTCCGAGCCTTAGCTTAACCGGTTTTGCAGGGCTGGCCAGCTCCGATCTTAGTAATTTGATCGATGGCAATTCATTTGTCGGATCAATTACCGGTCAACTTGCAGGCCCAGTCTTTAGGTTTAATCAAAACAAGCGGAGAGTAGAAGCTGCCAAGGCCCGGGCCAAACAGTTCGCTTTCCAGTATGAACAAAGCGTATTGCAGGCATTTGGCGATGTTGAGTTTTCTTTGGCGCAGGTTAGCACTTATAAAAGAGAATACTCGGCCAGAAGCATGCAGGTGATTGCTGCCACTAAAAGTCTTGAGCTTTCAAAAGCTTTGTATGACAACGGTTATACGTCTTTCCTGCAAGTATTAGATGCAGAAAGAAATTTATACGACGGAGAATTGGTTCAGGCCTTAACTAAACAAAACCAGTTGATCGCTACGGTGCAACTTTACAAAGCTTTAGGCGGAGGCTGGTAAATTCGTTATTCAAAAAGCTTTTTTCAGCTCTTTTTGTTAAACTCACTGCAGAACTTTCGCTCTTAGAGCACATTATGATCCTCCCCAATTGCCAAAATCACCCAAAGGCGTATATTGTTACCTGTTTGAAAAGAATTATCTTTGCAGAGAACATGACTTTAAAACATGTATGAAATGCTCAACAGTTGTTAATCAAACAACAATTCATCTCGCTCAATTATAATTTTAAAATAGAAACATGAAAAATAAGTCGTTAAAATTTAGTGCTCTTGCATTGGCATTTTTATTAGCCATTTCGTCTGTATTACCTTCTTGTAAAAACATGACAGGAACCCAAAAAGGAGCAGCAATCGGAGCTGGAGCAGGAGCAGGTGTGGGTGCCTTAATTGGTAAAGCTGCAGGAAACACCTTAGTTGGAGCTCTTATCGGTACCGCTGTGGGTGGTACTGCTGGTGCTTACATTGGCAAGTACATGGATAAACAGAAAAAGGAAATTGAGGAAACGGTTCCTAATGCTAAAGTTGAAGAAGTAAATAACGGAGAAGCTTTAAAGGTTACATTTGATTCAAAAGTATTGTTCGATATCAATAAGTATGCACTCAAAGATCAGTCAAAAAATGCGGTTAAACAACTTAATGAGATTCTGATTAAATACCCTGATACTGAAGTTAAAATCCTTGGTCATACCGATGATACCGGTAAGGATGATTACAATATGAAGTTGTCGCAACAACGTGCAGATGCTGTTAAAGATTATGCACTTTCTTTAGGCGTGAATGCTAAAAGATTAACAGCTATCGGTTATGGCGAGTCACAACCAATTGCCGATAATACAACAGCAGAAGGTCGTACTGAAAACCGTAGAGTTGAGTTTTTGATTAGTGCAAACGACCAGTTGAAAGCTAAGGCTAAACAACAACAATCTCAGAGATAAATCAATTCGCTAAAGAACAGGAAAAGGCAACCCCACAAGGTTGCCTTTTTTGATTAAATCAGTTTCTTCAAAAACAATTTCATAAATTAAACCAACGCAAAATTTAGAGCTTCAAAACGACTATACGGTTATTTATAGTTCTTTTGTGTTTTAAAAGGCTCACAATATTTACATAAATAACCAACATTCAATATCCACATAATTCTTATGAAAAAAATCCTGCTGTCTTGCTCTATACTTTTTAGCTTATCTGAATTTGCTATTGCTCAACAATTGAGTCCACTTTCGGTTGAAAAAATAATGCGCGATCCGCAATGGATCGGGGTTTCGCCAAGCAATGTATTTTGGAGTGATAATAGCAAAACCATCTACTTCAACTGGAACCCTGAGAAAACAAAATTTGACTCTTTGTATTCGGTTGAGGTTGGATCAACTACAATAAAGAAGGTTCCTGCCCCGATACGAAGAGAACTCTCCCATAAAGGCGAATTCAATAAATTACATACAAAAAAGGTAGTTGAGCGAGGTGGCGATATTTTTATATTAGATATTACAACTGGTTTATCAAACCAAATAACCAACACGAGCGAACGTGAAATTTTGCCTCGTTTTTCGGGTGATGGCAACAGCATTATCTACATGAAAGGAGATAATTTATTTTCCTGGTCGATGAATGATGGCCACATAGCACAACTCACCAACTTTGTAAAAGGTAAAAAAATAGCTGAAGCCGAAAAATTAACTGATCAATATAGATGGCTAAAGCAAGATCAGCTGTCAGAGTTCCTAGTACTGGAACAACGTAAAGATGCTAAGAAAGCCCACGAAATAGCACGCAAAGCTGATCAGCCTAAACGCCTTCGTGAAATCTATCTGGAGGACCGGTCGGTTGATGAACTCACCATAAGCCCTAACGCCGATTTTATTACTTACAACTTACTTACTAATGCAAATGATAGAAACACAATTGTTCCTAATTATGTAACCGAATCAGGCTACACGGAAGAATTGCAAGCACGAAGCAAAGTTGGAAGTCCGCTTGTTTCGTACCAATTTTTCATTTATGATGTGAAAAAAGATACCTCCATTGCGGTGCAAGTGGTACAAATTCCGGGTTTATTTGATTTGCCCGATTACATAAAAGATTACCCAAAACAGAAAGCCGAAAGGGAGAAAAAGCATGAACCTCGGAAAGTAGTTTTCCATGGCCCGTTTTGGAGTGAAGACGGGAAAAACGCTATCGTTGAAATTGGTGCACAGGATAATAAGGATCGTTGGATAATGCACCTTGATGCGGCGACGCGTAAACTTACTCTGATTGACCGTCAGCATGACGATGCCTGGATTGGAGGGCCAGGGATTGATGACTGGACCGGGGCCGGAACAATGGGATGGATTGATAATCAAAACTTCTATTATCAAAGTGAAGTATCAAGCTTTTCGCATTTGTATTCAATAAATATTGCCAGCCGAAAGAAAATTCAACTTACATCAGGCAATTGGGAAGTGCAGGATGTACAACTTTCACATGATAAGCAGAATTTCTACATTACAGCGAACAGGGATCATCCTGGAGTAAAAGATTTTTATCGTTTAGCTGTGGCAGGTGGCAAAATGATAAAACTAACCTCAATGAAAGGAAATAATGAAGTGCAGTTATCTCCCGATGAAAAATGGCTGGCTATTCGATATTCCTACACCAATAAACCTTGGGAACTTTTTCTTCAGGAAAACAAGGAAAGTGCACAGCCTATTCAAATCACTCACTCTCTTTCCGATGAATTTAAATCATACAATTGGCGCGACGCCGAGTTGATTAACTTTAAAAATCGATATGGAAATGTAGTGTATGCAAGGTTATATCGACCGGCTATTCAACATGGCAGTAAACCGGCTGTAATATTCGTACACGGAGCTGGCTATTTGCAAAATGCTCACTACTGGTGGAGTAATTATTTCAGAGAATACATGTTCCATAATCTATTGACGGATGAAGGATACACGGTTTTAGATATCGATTATCAGGGAAGTTCAGGCTATGGACGAAACTGCCGCACAAATATTTATCGGCACATGGGAGGCAAGGATCTTAGCGATGAGGTAGATGGCGCAAAACTGTTAGCCGAAAAATACAATGTAAATCCGAAAAAGATTGGGATTTATGGTGGTTCATACGGTGGTTTCATGACCTTGATGGCTATGTTTACTCAGCCTGATACATTTGCTGCCGGCGCAGCTTTGCGCTCAGTAACTGATTGGGCACATTATAATCATGGCTACACCTCCAATATTTTGAACGAACCTGTAAATGATAGTATCGCTTACAAACGCAGCTCTCCAATCTATTTTGCAGAAGGTTTAAAAGGACCTTTATTAATGTGTCACGGAATGGTTGATGTAAATGTTCATTTTCAAGACATAGTTCGCTTGTCGCAAAGACTAATCGATCTTCATAAAAACAATTGGGAATTGGCGGTATTCCCGATGGAAGACCATGGCTTTGTAGAACCAAGCAGTTGGGCTGATGAATACAAACGAATCTTCAATCTTTTTGAACAAAATCTTAAAAAATAATTTATAAAAAGAAGTTAATGAGAGTGGTAAGATTTTTTACATTTGCCCAAAATCCAATTTAATGACAAAAATCAAACTTCTTTTAGTTGCATTAACAGCTTTTGTTAGTAGTTCAGCTTTAGCTCAAAAATCCGATAGTATTCAGGTAGTTCCGGTTGACAAATCAGTTGCCGATATTGCTTATTACCCTTCTCGTATTCCATTTGAACGTGACACAAACAAAACGCCATTGGCAAAGGTAATTTATTCTCGCCCGTTGAAAAATGGCAGGGAAGTATGGGGAGCGTTGATAAATTACGGCCAGGTTTGGAGAACTGGAGCCAATGAGTCGACAGAGGTAAAGTTTTATAAAGATGTCACTATAAACGGAACGCTAATAAAGGCGGGCGCCTACTCAATATTTACTATTCCTGACAGAGATAAATGGACCGTTATTTTGAATGCTCAAACTGATAAATGGGGCGCCTATTTTTATGATAAATCTAAAGATGTTGCCAGAATACAAGTTCCTGTTAAAAGTTGTGTAAACCCGATTGAGGCATTTACCATTTTATTTAAAGACGATAAAGACAGTGCAAAAATGATTATGGCCTGGGACAAGACCTATGTTGAATTACCACTGAAGTTTTAAGGCATTGTTGAATAAAAAGAAAAAGGATCGCTTAGTTTTAAGCGATCCTTTTTCTTTTATAGTTTTGTAGCGTCCTGAAATAAGTTGACACAAGACGTGTTAACTATATGAAAGATCAGGAATTTAAGGGTTATCAAAGAAAGACTCAAAAAGATTACAG
>NZ_FXSZ01000015.1 GCF_900182575.1 Solitalea koreensis
CATTCCGAACAGAGCAGTTAAGCCCAACAGCGCCGATGGTACTGCGGTAAAACGTGGGAGAGTAGGTCGGTGCCGATCTTTATTCGAACCCCTTGAACCTTGTTCAAGGGGTTCTTTTGTTTAAGGCCGTTCCATTTAAAAGTATCAGGATACTCAGTTTTCTATAATGGATAACGAAGTATAAGTTATTGAAGTATAAGTTATTTTTGTACCTATCTAAACATTATACTGTATCCCGGTTAAACTTATTATCCATTTTTAAAATAAATTCTTTAGCCGATTTTGAATTAAGTAACTTAGCTGTTTGTATTTAAATACTATAAATATATTTAACTGAAAATTAATTAATCCAACCATGAGTGTATTATCACTATCGAGGCTTGAGGTTATGAGGCATATTGAGTCGTATATCGAAGAAGCACTCAGTGAGTTTTTAACCCCTGTCGATAAAATTTGGCAACCAGCTGATCTATTGCCTGATGCAACCGGCGATAACTTCTTTAAAGAAGTTAAAGAGCTGCAAAGTAGCGCCAAAGAACTTTCATATGATTTAGTCGCTGTTTTAATAGGGGATACCATTACAGAAGAAGCATTGCCAACTTATGAATCATGGTTATCAAGTTTGGAGAATGTTTCTGATGATTATAATGGGCCCTGGAGTAGATGGGTACGTGCATGGACTGGAGAAGAAAATCGCCACGGTGATGCATTAAATAAATATTTGTATTTGTCAGGTCGTGTTGATATGCGTAAAATGGAAATTTCAACACAATATCTCATTGCTGATGGTTTTGATATTGGCACAGGTAAAGACCCCTATCGCAATTTTATTTACACTAGTTTTCAGGAAACAGCCACCAATTTATCTCATCGCCGTGTAGCTCAATTTGCTAAAAAAGAAGGTGATACCTTGTTGGCTAAAATGTGTGGACATATCGCTGCGGACGAAGCTCGTCATGCACGCGCATATAAAGCATTTGTTGAAAAGATTCTTGAAGTTGATCCAAATGAAATGTTACTGGCATTTGAAGATATGATGCGTAAGAAAATTGTAATGCCGGCTCACTTTTTGCGTGAAATGGGATTGAAAATTGGTCAAACTTTCGGTCATTTCACCGATGCCGCACAACGTTTAGGGGTGTATACAGCGAATGATTATACAGATATATTACGTGATTTAATTGATGATTGGAAAATCGATCAATTGCAGAACCTTAATGAGGCAGGAGAAAAAGCTCGCGATTATTTGATGGCTTTGCCTGATCGTTTAAATCGTGTTGCTGAGCGTATGAAAAGCCCAACTTTAGAATATAAGTTTAGCTGGATAAATGCCTAAGTCGTTTATCGAACATAAAATAAAAAACCCGTACCTATTAGTTATTAGTGCGGGTTTTTTGTTTTATATCCTCTTTGTTTTAAGCCACAGCTTCTATTGTATTTCTTTTTGTATTAAGATAGTCGAAGAAAGTTGAGCAGAAATTCTTTTGTGCAAGCTTGGTTTCGGCTGAATGGTATGGAGTTGAATATAACTCAAACTGGTGTTTTATATAATTAATTCTGAAAATATAGCATGATTGGATCGTATGAACGGTTTCCTTATGTCCGAATGAGGTTACAACATATTTCCGTTCTTGATTTTCAATTATTAAATAGATGCGTTGGTTGCAAATTTTGGCCACATATTTAAAATCAAAGCCCTCTACTAAATTGGGTTGTGCAACCAGGTTAGAAAGATGTTTTCTGAGTTCTTCCAGATCAAGAGGAATAACATCTCTTTTAATACCTACCATGTATTGTATTTCGTCGGGTAGGTTGTCGGGTGTAAGTTCACCGTTTTCGATTAATTTAACAAGACCGAAGCCTTTCCTTTCAGGCGTTTTGCTACCTCTTCTTCTATTTGAACGTAGAGCCCCCTTTGTTAATAGTTCTTTAATGATATTCATAGTTGGTTGGTTTGGTTGTGTTGTAGTTTGAAGTTAGTAATATAATCTATAATTAAAAAATATCTGTAGTAATAATTTAAAATAATTACCATTGGTTAATAACTAATTTGCAATCTCCTTTACGTGCTCTTTTTATAGCATTCTATTTAAAAACATGGGTGAATGTTATTTGATCTATAGATGAAGATGATATTTGTAGTCTAATTAGGTATTGAAGTGTAGTTAAAATGATTTTATATCTGTTTTTTGATATCTATTTCGTATAATTTTGGTTTAAATTAGAATATTTTGTGTAAAAAATATATTTTTTTATGATTTTATACTTGTTATGTGTCTTGTTTGTTTGTTAAAATGGCTAATTATTGATATTAATTGCTTGTTTGTTGTGTATTTTATATTATTTATTTTAATTTGGTTGGCATGTTATTTGTTTTTATAAAACAATTTGTCTTTTTTTATAAAATAAATGAATGAAAAACATTTTTTCAACCTTTTAATTTTTATAATATGAAAACATTTACACTAAGTCGAGTGATTCCATTCGCGGTTTTGGCTTTCGCGGCTATTTTTTCAATTTTTATTCCTTCATTGCCTAATTTTTCGGACACTTCAAAGTATAACAGTGCAGATATTGCTTGGGTTACTGTTGCGTCCGCCTTAGTTTTTCTGATGACACCTGGACTTTCTTTCTTTTATGGAGGAATGGTAAATCGTAAAAATGTAATCAGCACCATGATAAAAAGTTTTGTAGCTACTGGTGTTATTAGTTTCTTATGGGTTGTTGTTGGTTTTGGATTGTCATTCGGTCCATCAATAAGTGGGTTTGTAGGAAACCCTGCTTCTCATTTCTTTTTTAAGGATGTAAATAGCTCAAATCCATGGAACTTAGCTCCCACTATTCCATTGTTACTGTTCGCACTCTTTCAAATGAAGTTTGCTATTATTACTCCAGCCTTGGTAGTTGGCGCTGTAGCTGAACGTATTAAATTCACTTCTTACTTATTATTCATTGTATTATTTGGACTTTTAGTGTATGCACCAATAGCTCATTGGACCTGGCATCCAGATGGCTTACTATTTAAAATGGGTGTGCTCGATTTTGCAGGAGGTACAGTTGTACATATCTCTGCCGGATGTGCTGCATTAGCCGGGGCTATTGTATTAAAAAAGAGAAGATCATCTGCTGTACAACCAGCCAATGTTCCATATGTATTGCTTGGAACAGGATTGTTATGGTTCGGATGGTTTGGTTTCAATGCGGGTTCTGCTTTAGCAGCAAATGATTTAGCCGTTTCAGCTTTTGCAACTACGAATACAGCAGCCGCCGTGGCTGGTTTAGCATGGATGTTATTTGATTATGCACGAGGTAAGAAGCCGAGCGTGTTAGGTTTCTGTATAGGTGCTGTCGTGGGTTTAGTAGCAATTACACCGGCGGCAGGTTTTGTAGCCATTCCTCAAAGTGCATTTATCGGATTTACAGCTGCTATTATCTCTAACATCGCTGTTCACTGGAAAGATAAAGCTGGCGTTGATGATACATTGGATGTTTTTGCTTGTCATGGTTTGGGAGGAATAGTAGGTATGATTTTAACCGGCGTATTTGCTACCAAAACTGTTAATGGTGCTGGTGGAATTGGATTATGGTACGGTGAAACCACCCTGTTTATCGCCCAGCTAAAAGGTCTTCTTATTGTAGTTGCCTACAGCTTTACTGTGGCATTCGGAATTTTTAAACTTCTTAATGTATTAAATCCAATCAGAGTATCAAATGGAGAAGAAGAAACCGGTTTGGACGAAACCCAACACGGTGAACAATATCTTCAAGGTACCTTATTGGTTGATTACAACGGAAGTTTGGTTGCAACAAAAGCTCCCTCTAGCGTATCGCTCTAATTAAAAAATGTAACAAGATTATTTTTCTATGAGAATATAAAAAAGGTACGTCGGAGATGTACACTATCTGGAACATAGTGCTCTGACGTACCTGAACAAACATAAGTTACAAAACAATGATACGAAAAATTTCTGCTACAATAATAGCAGCCTTGGTTTGTTATGGAACAGCTTTGGCGCAAACTGATGATAATGCAAATAAAAAGACGGCTTTAAAGTTTTCGGGTTCGGCTGATGTCTATGTAAAATATGATATGCTTAAAAATCCTGCCAATACATATACCAGCTTTACTAAGTCGCATAGCTCTTTCGAACTCGGAATGGTTTCCGGAAAAGTAGAACATCAAGGGAATAAAGTAAGTTTTGTTGGTGATATCGGATTTGGAAAAAGGGTAGAGCAATTTACCTATAACGATAACAAAAGTCAGATCATGATCAAGCAATTGTATTTAACCTATTCGCCTGCTTCGTTTCTAAAATTATCAATGGGGAGCTGGGGTACGCATGTAGGCTATGAATTGGTTGATCCTTACTTAAATCGTAATTACAGCATGTCGTATATGTTTTCCTACGGACCGTTTTTTCATACGGGTTTAAAAGCCGATTTTGCATTTGGGCAGCATGCATTTATGGTCGGCCTAACTAACCCTACTGACTTGAAATCGGCTTTGAGTACCAGTACCAAGTATTTTATCGGGCAATACAGCTACACCACTGGGAATGGTAATTTCAAATCGTATTTTAATCTGCTAGCCGGAAAACAAAAGGACGATTCGCTCAAAGTATCTCAATTGGATGTGGTGATGACTCAAAAGGTTAACGATCATTTTTCTCTCGGACTGAATGCTACGGTTAGTAATTCGAAATACGATGTGGAGGATACAAAGAAGTGGTGGGGAACGGCCTTGTATGTAAATTATGACGCAGCTAAATTGTGGGGTGCAACTCTAAGAACTGAATACTTCAATGACAGTGAACGGTTAAATGTATTTAGTAATACTGCTTCTGGTGGAAGCGTGTTGTCCAATACCTTATCCCTTAATTTTAAATTGAGTGCGCTTACCATCGTTCCCGAAATGCGTTATGAATATGCCAACAAACCGATTTTTTCTAACCTTGAGGGCGGAGTTAAAAATCACGACACTAATTTCTTGCTGGCGGCTGTTTATCAGTTTTAGAATAGATAATACTTTCTATTGTGTTGTTGAAAATCAGGGAATTAAGCCCGGATTTGTTAGTTATACTGACTACGAAATATTCCTAAGCTGCTGCCTTAGAAAGAAAAATTGTGAAGTATTTTATATCGTTTCTTCTATTGTAACCAAAATAATATACTAATTAATGATTACTAAGTATATTTTTGAATTTTAATCTTTATTCAATTTTTACAAATAGTATGAAAATAAAATCATTACTACTCCTGGTAGCATTTGTCTTTTCGTATCAATTTACTTACTCTCAAAGTAAATATGAATGGAAACAGGCTTCAGCAGCTGGTTACACCTATAAGTATGTAACCAATGATCCTATGCAAACACGTTTTTACACCTTGAAAAATGGAATGCGTGTTATTTTAAGTGTTAACCACAAAGACCCTCGCGTTACTGCAAAAATTGCTGTAAGAGCAGGTAGTAATAACGATCCAAAAGATCATACTGGTTTGGCGCATTACCTCGAACATTTATTATTTAAAGGTACAGACAAGTATGGTTCTTTAGACTGGGCTAAAGAAAAACCATTATTGGATAAAATTGAAGATTTGTATGAAGTATACAATTCTACTACTGATGTTGCTAAACGTAAAGAAATTTACAAGGAAATAGATAAGGTTTCAGGCGAAGCATCTAAATATGCCATTGCTAATGAATATGATAAATTAATGTCATCTATAGGCTCACAAGGAACTAATGCGCATACCTCGGTTGAAGAAACCGTGTATGAAGAAGATGTTCCGGCTAGTTCTTTAAATAAGTATTTGCTGATACAAGCCGAACGTTTCCGTTATCCTGTTTTCCGTATTTTCCACACCGAGCTGGAAGCTGTTTATGAAGAGAAAAATCGTGGTTTGGATAATGATGGTAAGAAAATGTATGAAGCCACAAATTATTATCTTTTCCCGACCCATAACTATGGTCAGCAAACTACTATTGGTACCATTGAGCACCTGAAAAATCCTTCAATAAAAGCCATTCGTCAGTTCTACAACACGTACTATGTACCGAACAATATGGCTATTATTCTTTCAGGTGATTTCAATCCGGATGAAGCAGTGAAGGAGATCGATAAGCAATTTGCTTATATGCAAGCCAAACCGGTTCAAGAATACAAACCGGCTCCTGAACAACCAATTTCAGCTCCGATTATTCACGATATTTACGGTCCTAGTGCTGAAAGTATGCGCATTTGCTACAGAACCCCTGCTGAAGGTACGCATGATGTATTAATGATCGATTTGATTTCCACGATTTTGAGTAACGGGAAAGCTGGTTTATTAGACCTTAATTTGAATAAGCAACAAAAGTTGCAAAGTGCAGGTGCTGGACTTAATCAATTCAAAGACTATGGCGCTTTCTGTCTTACAGGAAGTCCAAAACAAGGTCAGTCTTTAGAAGAGGTGAAAGATCTGTTAATGGAGCAGATCGAAAAACTGAAAAAAGGTGATTTTGATGAATCATTGCTTGAAGCTGTAGTGGCGAACAGTAAGCTTGGAGAAATACAAGGTCTTGAAGGAAATGATAACAGGGCTCAAGCTTTAATGACCTGCTTTATCCAAAACAAAGGAGAAGGATGGGATAAGAGTGTTTCGTGGTTAGATGACGAGGCTAAAATTACCAAAAAACAAGTGGTTGATTTTGCCAATACCTTCTTTAAGAATAACTACTTAATACTTTATAAACGTAAAGGTGAAGATAAAAACAGTTTGAAAGTTGAGAAGCCACCTATTACTCCTGTTGAAACCAATGCAGGTAAACAATCGGCTTTTGTAACGATGATTAAAAACATGCCTTCAACGCCTGTTAAGCCTCAATGGATGGATTTTAACAAAGACATTCAGCACGGTAAAATTGGAAATGCAAGCGTATTGTACACTCAAAATAAAGATAACCAGTTATACCGTGTGTATTATAAGTTTGATATGGGTAGCTGGAATAACAAATTGTTGCCATTTGCATTTTCGTACCTGTCGTTTTTAGGAACTGAAAAATACACTCCTGAGCAAATTAGTAAAGCGTACTATAGCATTGCGAGCAACTTTAATTTAGCAGCCGGAAGCGATGAGAGTATGGTAACCATTACTGGTTTGCAAGAGAATTTTACGAAAGCGGTAACAATGTTTGAGGAGATCATCAACAATTGTAAAGCGAATGATGCAGCACTTGCAGCATTTAAAAATCGTATAATGAAATCACGTAGCGACGCCAAATCAAACAAGGGCGCTATCATGAAAGGGCTTACAAGCTATGCTGTTTATGGTGCTAAAAATCCATTTAATTATAGCCTGACTGATCAAGAGATTGCCAATATTACTGCTGAGCAATTGGTTGATCTATTGCATAATTTGATGAATTATAAGCATACCATAATTTACTTCGGACCTGAGTCATTATCGAAATTTACAACCACCTTAGCTGGTTTACATAAAATGCCTGCAACATTCAAAGATTGCCCGGCAGCCGTTAAGTTTAATCGCACATCTCAAACTGCAAATCAAGTGTTGTTTGCTAATTATGATATGGTTCAATCAGAAATTAACTGGGTGCGTAACACTTCACTCTTCAATGCAGAAAAGCAACCGATGATTGATTTGTTCAATGATTATTTTGGAGGAGGAATGGGTTCAATTGTTTTCCAAACTATTCGTGAATCAAAAGCATTAGCTTATTCAACTTATGCCAGCTATCGTACCCCTTCTAAGAAAGAAGAGCCTTATACCATTTCGGCTTATGTGGGTTGCCAGGCTGATAAAATGAAAGAGGCGATTAAAGGTATGAACGAGTTGTTGAATACCTTACCGCAGGTAAACAAATCCTTTGAAGTAGCTAAAGTGGGTGAGAAAAATAACATCGAAACCTCACGTATTACGCAGGATGGAGTTATTTTCGCTTACTTGAATGTTCAAAAGAAAGGCCTGAATTACGATCCTCGTAAAAAAGAATATGAAGCATTAGATAAAATCAGCCTTGATGATATTACAAAATTCCATCAACAAGAACTAGCCAATAAGCCATACACCTATTGCATTATGGCTTCTGATAAAAAGGTTAATATGGAAGATTTAAAGAACATCGGAGACCTGAAAACCTTAAGTTTAGAAGAAATCTTTGGATACTAACCTCATGAATTTTTTCAAAAGTAAAAGCCCTAATGCCATTCGGTATTAGGGCTTTGCTTTTGAAATCGTTGTGCTACTTGTGTCATCTTTTAGGAACGAAACATCTAAGCCTAAATGTATTGAACTTAAAGATTCCTCATGTCTACCAATGACATAAACTACTATAAATCCATAGGGACGAAATTTTAGTTGTTGTACTGATTTTCTATAAACATGCCATCCCTCCGGGATTCACTAAGTTAAATCAGTTACCAATGTTAGTATTTTCAAAGACGAAAGTTGACCCGGATGAAATTCCTGCAGAATCCCTATGATATTAAAAAGCCGCTGAGCATTGAATATACAATTTTCAGCGGCTTTTTGGTTGATTAAAGTTTTAGGTTAAAACTTTCGCTTTTAAGGGAGTTAATCGATAGTGTGAACGTAATTGTAAGTAAGGCCTGACTCTACATTTTTTTTATAAGCCATTATTGCATTGAAGATGGCCGAAGCGATCTCATTCTTTCCCTTTTCACTATTCATGTAATCTTCCTCCTCCATGTTGGAGATGAAACCGGTTTCTACCAGGATACTTGGCATTGCGGTGGCTTGCAACACCCAAATCCCTTCATTGTTTCGCTGCTTTACTCCACGGTTTACACGCCCTTGCTTCACAAATTGGTTCTGAACTAAATCTGCAAGCATCAGGCTCTGATCAAAATATTTTCTGGTAACTAAAGAGGCCATGATTTTGGCTTCAGGCGAGTCAAAGACGTCATCAGCTGAGCCATTATTGCCGCCTTCTCCAGTTAGTTCCAATGAGTCATCGGAACTGGTCTGCACAAACTGTACTTTCGAATCATTTTTATTAACGGCCCAAACAAAGGTTTCTACGCCATTTGTATTACTTGGGCTGCTATAAGTACGATAAACAGGTACTTTTTTAGTGTGCTTTTTTCTTCCGCTTCCTTTTCCTGTATAATAAGTGGTGGTTTTGTAACTTACAATTTGAGAACTCTTTTGCCCAGGAGCCCAGTTACAATGGATGCTTATAAACAGATCGCCATGATTTTCATTGGCAAATTTTGCACGATAACGGTTGGCGTCGCGCGCACTACTGAATCCTCCGGCATCATTCCTGTCGTTTCGTGTTAACAATACCTTGCAGTCGGGTATGGAATCTCTTAATTTTTTTGCCAGAGCTTGTCCAAAACTTAAGGTAAGGTCGGATTCATAGCTGTACTTTCCATGCGCATTTAAGGTTGGATAACCATGGCCTGGATCAATTATGATGGTTTTTATTGCTTTGGGTTTACTCGTCTGGGCAGATACCTGAAGACAAATGAACACTGAAAAAGCTGATAATAATAGAGAGAGCGCAGTTTTTCCATTGAAAGCAAATTTTTTCACCATTTACATGAATATTAAATGTTTGAATAATTGAGTTTAATTGATTTAGATTACAAATCTAGGCATATCTCATTTTAATTCATTGAAAATGATGAAATCTTACATTAACAAGACAAGCTTGAAAAATTTGTTCTCTCCTCAAGTACAGATTTAAAAGATGATATAGCCGGAATATGAAAGAAACATGTGTAATTAAAAAGTTTTAGTGCTCAAATGGGCATATACTTAATTGGTAAGCACTATGTGGAAAACCTTATGCGAATAGGGGAGTGTCAATTTTTATATTTGGGAGATGGAGGCAATGGATTGCGTTTATTTGGCAATGGAAAAACAGAAAATTGTTAAAATATTAAAAATCATCTAATTCCGACAATTTATGCATTGTTGTTACCCCTTGTACATTGGTGCTTAACGACATATACCTACATTGACATAATGCTCCTGCTGAAAAAAAAATGGGACAACGTAACAAGAGTAAGAGAAATTAGTAAAGAACAAGATAAAGGTTGGCTGACAAATCTATCAAATTTCCCAAGACCAGTTAAAGCTGAACTAAATTTTGAAGGGGTTGGAGCGTACAGAGAGGCTGTCTGGCCGCTTGAAACCTGGTGGCCATTTTATCCAGGTCGGAGACCTCTGTTTTATAAGAACTATTAAGACATCCTTTCGGAAGTTTTAATAGAGCCAAGGGCGCACAAGCCTGCTCAAAAAAGCCCTTGGAAATTTTTCCTGAGAATTTTCAAGGATTTTTTATTTAAAATAAAGGCAGATTAAAAACATTAACACAAAAAAGAATTAAAATAGAAACATGTCAAAAAAGAGATCCTTCCCGGGGCCTATTCCCATTTTAATGATGGTTATTATCCTTGCTGCTTTATGCACCTGGCTCTTACCGGCTGGTCAGTACAATAAGCTATCTGTAAATGGTAAAAATTTCGAGATGACCACCGATAGCAGTGAAATAAATCTTCCGCTATCGCAGAAAACATTAGACAGCCTGGGTATCCAGATAAAGATTGAGAAATTCATTCATGGTGATATCCGCAAACCCATATCGGTACCGGGCACATTTACCAAACAGCAGAGAAACGGGCAGGGCTTCATCAGCGTATTACAGGCACCTGTAAAAGGAATTGTCGACAGCATTGATATTATTCTCTTCGTGCTCATCATTGGTGGTTTTATGTATGTGTTCAACGAAACCGGTGCCATGGTAAAGGGTATTACCTGGCTGGCCCATGCCATGAAAGGACGTGAATATTGGTTGATCATTATACTTACGAGTATATTTTCATTCTTGGCCGGATCATACGGAATGGCAGAGGAAGCCCTGGTGTTTTATCCTATCCTAGTACCCTTGTTTCTTGCCGCCGGTTACGACTTACTTATCCCCTTGGCCATTATTTTTGGTGGTACCTCTTTAGGTGTAATACCTGCTTTCTCCAATCCATTTTCAACCATCATTGCTTCTAACGCTGCCGGTATAAACTGGATGGATGGATTACAGGAAAGATTACTGTTATGGGTAATTCTTACGGCTTTATTGATTTGGTACATTTTACGCTATGCAGCCAAAATAAAAAAAGATCCCACGGCTTCGTTGGTCTATAAAATTGATGGCCACGTAAAACCATTATATGAAGTACATATCAGTGATGAAAATAACTTGCCCACATTGGAATGGAAAACAAAGCTGTTACTGTTCATCTATATCGCGACCTTCCTTAGCATGATTGCCGGCGTGGTGTTTTTGGATTGGTGGACAACCGAAATGTCCGCACTGTTTCTGGGTTCATCCGTCCTGATAGCCGTTATAACGCGCATCAATGAAAAAGTATTCGTTCGGGAATTTATAAAAGGGGCAGAAAGTTTATTATCGGTTGCATTCATCATTGGTGTAGCAAGAGGCGTTACCATCGTATTAAACGACGGGCATGTTAGTGACTCGGTTTTATATTACACAGCAAATTTGGTGAATGGCATACAGCCTATATTTTTTATCTTGTTGTTGCTGCTGTTTTATGTAGTCTTTTCAATTTTCATTCAATCCTCTTCAGGTATGGCCGTATTAACGATGCCGATTATCGGTGCACTGTCTATTTTAGTGAACCTGCCGGGAAGGGAAATTGTAAACTCATACATGTACGGCATGGGCCTGATGTCGTTTTTGGCTCCTACCGGACTGATATTGCCTTCGTTGGCAATGGTAAACATCAGCCTTAAAACCTGGATTAAGTTTATTACGCCGCTGTTAATTGTGCTAACCATCATTTGCATGCTGGTACTGGTGATTGGTATTTATTTGCTATAGGTGAGAAGTTAGACATCTATCGTGATTATTCTTTTTCTAAAGGCTGTACATCGCCATTCGCTCCGATTTGGATTAATGAAATGGTAAGGAGGCAAGGATAAGGTTGAAATTTGCTGACCGGAAAATGAGTTCCATAAAAACTTACTTAAAGAGAAAAGCTTATTTCGGCCATTTATTTTGTAAACAATCCTATTCATAAAGTGACTAAATTAGCACAATAACTTTTGAAGTAATGCCTCAACCATTTTCACCGCCCAAATTTCAAAGTGCTGAATTGAATGACAAAGCTTCAGTTCTGTTTAAAGTTATCTGGGGGTATTTACTGGTCATTACAATAACTTTTGTTATTGCAATGTTCAGACAACCGGAATTTTGGCCTCGTTACATGTCAAGAGTTGCCATCAACTGGCTTGTATGCATTGCCTTGCTTTATTCAATGAGGAAGGTAAGTATCCGGACCATTGCCATTTGTTTTATCATCTATATACTGGCTATGTTTTTAATTTCTTCCTGGACAGGAGGAGGGATTAAAGGGCATGGGATCAGGTTTTTGGCTGTTGCAGTTTTACTTTCTAGTTTAACAGTAGGTAGGAAAGAAATCTGGTTATTCGGTATTTTGGCAGCTCTTGGAGGATTGGTTCTGGTTTTTGCCGCTAATGCTCAGCTGCTACCCGTGACCGAACCCATCGGTGATTCTGCAATGACGTATTGGATCTATTTAATTACCAATATTTTGTTGCTTTGTTATATCGAAAATCTGTCTGTTAGCAGATTGAGTAAAGCGTTGGATACTTCTGTGCAAGAGCTTGCCTTACGAAAACAATCAGAAGAAAAGTATCGCCTGATATTTGAATCATTCCAGGATATCTACTATCAAACGGATATGCAAGGCAAAGTCATTTTAGTTACTCCTTCCGTACAACAACGTTTAGGATATGATCCATCCGAAGTGATCGGCAAAAATGTAAATGAATTTTACCTTGAACAGAACAAAAATGACTTTAAGCGTTTACTAATGAAGAATGGGACATTTCTTAATTACGAGTTAAACCTATTGTCTAAAGATGGCACAGTGATCAATACCCTTGTATCAAGCCAGGTTCTTTATGAAAACGGCGGTAAACCCAAAGCAATTGAGGGCACGGTACATGATATCACCCAGCGAAAAAGAGCTGAAGAACTTTTAAAACTGCAAAATAAAGAACTGAGAGATATCGCTTTCCTACAATTGCATATCGTACGGAGGCCCGCGTCAAATGTGCAGAGATTAGTCAACCTGCTTAACATGGATGACCCTGCTGATCCATTGAATATTGAATTGATTCCACAGCTTGAAACTGCAACGAATGAGCTTGATGCCATTATACGAGAAATAGTCAAAAAAACGGATGAAATTAGACCAAAGGTTGAATCAGGGTTGGCAAAGGATTAATTCATTTTTATAGTAGGAGATTTGAGAAATGTTGAATTAGTATTAATACACAGTATCTAAAGGTCGATTAAATTAGCAATTCAACTCTTATAGTCATGTTTCAACTGTTTTCACCGCCAAAGCTTCAAAGTGCTGACTTGAATAGCAAAGCGTATATTCTTTTTAAAGTTATTTGGGGCTTTCTCCTGATTATAACCATTGCCGATTCTATTGCGCTGTCCAGACAACCGGAATATTTGCCTCGATTCCTTGTAATGACTTCCCTTGTATGGTTTGTATCGCTTGCCCTGCTTTATTCAATGCAAAAGGGAAATATTCGAACCATAGCCATTCTGTACATCACCTTTTTTTTAGTTATGATTTTTGGATTTTCCTGGTCAGGAGGAGGGATTAAGAGCCATGGGATGAGGCTTTTGCCTATAGTAGTTTTACTTTCCGGTTTAACAGTCGGAAGAAGGGAAGTATGGCTATTCGGTATAATTTCTGCTCTTTGTGCATTGGCCCTGGTAGTTGCCGATCATGCTCACCTACTACCCGTTACAGAACCACTCAGCAAATCACCATTTATGTATTGGATCTATATTATATGCAATATTTTTTTTCTATGCTATATAGAAAATTTGTCGGTTAACAGATTGAGTAAAGCGTTGAATGCTTCTGAGCAAGAGCTTGCTTTACGAAAACAATCGGAAGAAAAGTATCGCTTAATTTTTGAATCATTTCAGGATATCTACTACCAAACGGACATAAAAGGTAAAATTATTTTAGTCAGTCCTTCTATACAGCAACGTTTAGGTTATGAGCCGTCGGAAGTGATTGGTAAAAATGTACATGTATTTTATCTCGAACCTAAAAAAAGGAGAGATTTTATTACACAGTTAAAGGAGAGTGGAAAGGTTCTTAATGACGAGGTATCCTTGCTGGCTAAAAATGGTAATGTAATCAATGCAATTATCTCCAGCCATGTTCTGTATGAAAATAATTGCAAACCAAAAGCAATTGAGGGTACTGTGCATGATATCACCCAGCGTAAAAGGGCTGAAGATCTTTTAAAACTGCAAAATGAAAAATTAAGAGACATTGCCTTCCTTCAGTCGCATATCGTACGCAGGCCCGTATCAAATGTTCTTGGATTGATCAACCTAATTAACAAAGATGATCCGGCAGATCCATTGAATATTGAATTGATCCCACAACTTAAAATAGCCTCAAATGAACTTGATGCCGTTATACGAGAAATAGTCGATAAAACGAATGAAATTAAGCCTATGGTGCAAAGTAGTTTGCACAAAGACTAAAACAAGAATAGGCTTCATTTTCCACCCTCTCTAAATTCATTATTCCACCTTTTTCTTTCCTTCTTCTAATGCTTTAATGAACTTGATAACCCCTTTCATGTACGTTTTCTGATCGTCGTACATGCTCATGTGGGCGCCGTTGGGACATAGTAAAAAGCTGCCATTTTGCACCTGGGTAGACATCCATTGCATGTGTTTCGGATCCATGGTGTCATAAGTGGAGCCAATGACTAGCGTTGGAACTCTTAATGTTTTTAAATCAGCCTTACGATCCCAATTCTTTAATTTTCCTCCAAGCCCGAATTCACTGGGCCCTTGCATGGTCACATATAACGACTGGTTTATCTTGCCGAACGAACGATTCATGGGTTCGGGCCAGTCTGCTACCGGTATGCGGCAAATGTGCTTGGCATAAAAAAACGGAATCAACAGCTCCATGTATTTCGGGTTTTCGAAATCACCTTTTGCTTCTATTGCTCTGATTGAATCCAATACTTTTGGGTCCATTTGTTTGGCTAATACATCTTCTGCATACTTGCCATAATCAGGGCAGCTCGACATCATATTCGAAATGATGAGCCCTTTCAAATTTTGCTGATATTTCAGTGCATATTCCATAGCCAGAATGCCACCCCATGAATGACCCAGCAGGTAAAAATCATCCTTATTCAGGTTTAAGGCAGTTCTTACTTGTTCCACTTCTTCAACATAACGGGGTAAATCCCACATGGAAGTATCCTTTGGATTGTCGGAGTTTCCGCAGCCTAATTGATCATAATAAATGAATTCAATGCCTTCTGCCGGGAAGAAGCTTTCGAAACATTCAAAGTATTCGTGTGTAGCACCTGGTCCTCCGTTAAGCAACAAAACTTTTATATGGGGATTATTCCCAATGGTTTTGGTCCAGATGTTAAATTTTCCTTTTGGGGTTTCTATCGGGATTATTTTCACGCCACCCGTTTGTACACCTGTATCTACAGGTAAAAAGTAGGCCAATTCATTAGCTGAATCTTTTGTTTTAGAGGGCTGGTTGGAACAGGAAATGATAAATCCTGTTAAGGCGGCAACTAGAAATGCCACTGGTTTTGTGATGATTTTCATAGAAGAAGCATTTGATTGAATTTAATGATAAATTCAGTGATATGCTCGGTTTGCCAATGCAAATTTTGTAAATCATCTTTGTGTGACCTGCTGCTATAATGAATGTTCTGTCATTCTATTAAATTTGTTTTTATCAAAAAACATCAGCAATGGAAAAAACAAATAAAACAACAATCACAATTCAAGCTATTGTAAATGCTCCGGTAGAAAAAGTATGGGAAGTATGGACCTCTCCTGAACACATTACGAAATGGAATCAGGCAAGTAACGATTGGCATACAACCAAAGCAGAAAATGATTTGCGGCCAGCAGGAAAATTTCTCTCCAGAATGGAAGCTAAGGATGGTAGTTTCGGTTTTGACTTTGAAGGTGTTTATAGCGACGTAAAAACAAATGAACTTATTGCTTACGCTATGGCCGATGGAAGGAAAGTTGAAATTAAGTTCACCGGTAATGGCAATGAAACCAAGGTGGTGGAAAGTTTTGAGGCTGAAGAGGTTAATTCTATTGAAATGCAACGTGATGGATGGCAAGCTATTCTAAACAATTTTAAAGAGTACACCGAAACCAATTAATAATATTTTTTGCCATCTATTTGTTTTTCTAAAACATTAATAGTTAATTACATTCTGAAAAAAAACTGACAAAAAAGTAAGTGTTTCCGAGTTTTAAAACGTCTATTATAGCTTTGAATCTCTCAGATTGCAAGCGAATAGTTTTGAGGGATTTGAAAAAAAAACAATGTTTCTGGAAAAAAGATTTTATTATTTAATGGCTTGGATGGTATTTGCAGTAATTGCCTATGCCTGGACTCAAAAAGTTGAAAACCCTGATGCATTTCATTATGCTCAATATGAACAAACCGAATTGAGACAAAAATTAAGTGATACAAAATCGGACACATTAACATATGGATATAGCATAAAAACTAACCATTGATGATAAGCGAAAGAGTAAACCAGGGCAGTATTTAACTTTTCATTTTTTTATCTAAAAGTACTTAGAGGCTGTCTTAAAAGACGAACTAACCTGTTTTGACATGTTGCAGAGTCGAAATATCTGTTTCATAATGTTACAGACCTTTTGACTGGTTCAAGGTGGCAGGGGAAAGCGCTTTTGAGACAGTCTTTTTTATTAATTGGATAGGATATAACCATATACATCATGAAAAAACTTGTTTTATTTATGCACACCACCTTAGATGGTTTTGTTGCAGGCCCTAAGGGCGAAATGGACTGGATTAAGATTGATGATGAAATGTTTGACTATGCTGGTAAACGAACAAATGAGGCAGATACCGCATTGTACGGACGCATAACTTATCAAATGATGGAAAGTTATTGGCCAGCAGCAGGAGAACAATCTAATGCAACTAAGCATGATATTGAACATTCCCAATGGTACAACAAGGTTGAGAAAGTAATTGTATCCAAAACAATGATAGATGCAGAGTTGAATAATATTACGGTTATTAGCAATGATATTGAAGATAAGATAGCTCAGCTAAAAAAGAACGATGGAAAAGACATTTTAATGTTTGGTAGCCCATCTGTTGCTCATGCCTTAATGCGGGGAAATTTAATTGACGATTATTGGTTATTTGTAAATCCGATTATACTTGGAGAAGGTATTTCTTTGTTCAAGGGAGTAAAAGAAAAAATACAACTGAAATTGGAATCGAGTATGGTGTTTCCAAGTGGCGTTGTTTGTCTTCATTACCAGAAAAATGAGTAAGTAACAAAGTTGTTTCTGTGTTTTATAATAAGTGCAAAATATTAATTTAGTGTTTCAACTCCTATGTCAAGGTTAACAGAATTCAACTTAAACAATAAAATAATAATGAAAAAGAGTTTACTGATTTTAAGTGCAATTGCGTTGGTGGCTTGCGGCACTTCTAAAGTTTCAACAAATAGTATTAATGCAGATGTGGCCAGGGGAGCATTGAAATATCCAGGCTATACTGCTGCTGAGTTTACTGCCGGTAAAACAGCAAATGAAAACTATTGTGGCAGTTGCCACGCGTTAAAAAGTGCTTCTTCAAAAACTGAAGCACAATGGAACACTATCGTGCCAAATATGGTGAAAAGAGCGAACCGTAAAGCGGGGGGTGTAGCAATTGATGCAAAAACTCAAGAGTCAATTTTGAAATATTTGGTTACCATGAGTTCAGTTCCTGCAACTATGTCAAAAGCTAATTGAATAAATATAGTTGATAGATATAAAAAAACGCCCTGCTTTTCAGCAAGGCGTTTTTTATATCAGATCGTATATCGCAATACACCTATCTCAATTCTAAAAAATTACATATTCCTACGGTACTGGCCACCTACTTTGTAAAGCGCATTCGAGATTTGTCCTAGTGAGCAGTACTTGGTTACATCCATCAGTTTAGTAAAGATATTTTCATTATGGATAGCAGCTTGTTGCAGTTCTTTCAATAAGCGTTCGGCTTTATCTTCATTACGTTTCTGGAACGCATGAACCGTTGAGATTTGATATTGCTTCTCATCTTCAGTCGCACGAATTACTTCAGAAGGTACAACCGTTGGTGAACCTTTACTGTTTAAGAACGTATTCACACCAATAATTGGGTAATCACCGTTATGTTTCAAGGTTTCGTAGTACAATGATTCTTCCTGAATCTTACTGCGTTGATACATGGTTTCCATTGCACCTAACACACCACCACGATCATTGATACGCTTAAATTCAGTTAATACTGCTTCTTCTACTAAGTCTGTTAACTCTTCGATGATGAATGAACCCTGTAAAGGATTTTCATTTTTCGCCAGACCCAACTCACGGTTAATGATTAACTGAATAGCCATTGCACGACGAACCGATTCTTCGGTAGGAGTGGTGATGGCTTCGTCATAAGCATTGGTATGCAGTGAATTACAGTTGTCGTAAATGGCATACAAAGCTTGCAATGTAGTTCGGATATCGTTGAAATCGATTTCCTGTGCATGCAATGAGCGACCCGATGTTTGGATATGATATTTTAGTTTCTGAGAACGATCATTTCCTTTGTACTTATTTTTGATCGCTTTTGCCCAGATTCTTCTGGCCACACGTCCGATTACTGAATACTCGGGATCGATACCATTGGAGAAGAAGAACGATAAGTTCGGTGCGAAATCATCAATGTTCATTCCGCGGCTTAGGTAGTATTCAACAAAAGTAAACCCATTAGCGAGCGTAAAGGCCAATTGTGAAATTGGGTTAGCTCCGGCTTCAGCTATGTGATAGCCCGAAATAGATACCGAATAGAAATTACGAACCTTCTCCGAGATAAAATACTGCTGAATATCGCCCATCATTCTAAGTGCAAATTCAGTAGAGAAAATACAGGTGTTTTGAGCCTGATCTTCTTTTAAAATATCGGCTTGAACGGTACCTCGAACGGTTGATACAGCATGTGCTCTGATTTTCTCATACACATCGGCAGGTAAAACCTCATCGCCGGTAACGCCCAAAAGCATCAAGCCTAATCCGTTGTTACCTTCCGGAAGATCGCCGTTGTAAGTAGGGCGTTCAACACCTTTTTGCTTATAAATCTCTTCGATTTTAGCTTTTACCTCTTTCACCATTCCGTGATGATGAATGTACTTTTCGCATTGCTGATCAATGGCTGCATTCATGAAAAAGCCCAACAACATCGGTGCGGGTCCGTTAATAGTCATTGAAACCGAGGTTGAAGAATTGCAGAGATCGAAGCCTGAATACAGTTTTTTGCAATCATCAAGCGTGGCAATTGATACACCTGAGTTTCCGATTTTGCCGTAAATGTCAGGACGAATATGCGGATCTTCACCGTATAAAGTCACAGAGTCAAACGCGGTCGATAAACGATGCGCAGGCTGACCCAATGAAACATAGTGGAAACGTTTGTTGGTCCGCTCCGGTCCCCCTTCACCGGCAAACATACGGGTAGGATCTTCCCCTTCACGTTTAAGCGGAAACACTCCGGCGGCGTAAGGGAATTCACCTGGCAGGTTTTCAGTTAATAACCAGCGAAGAATATCGCCCCAAGCTTCATATTTAGGTAAAGCAATTTTAGGGATTTTTAATTTCGAGAGCGATTCATAGTACAGTGATTGCTTAATCTCTTTGTCACGCACTTTGTACACAAAGAAATCTTCTTTGAACTTGCGAACGGTTTCAGGCCATTCACGCAATAAGCGTTTACATTCACCAGCAAGATCTTCTTCTAGTTTGGTGTAAAGGACTTTTAATTGTTCAACGGTTGATTCATTGCCTGTGTTTTGTTCAAGCAGATCAATGGTACCCTTTAATTGGAACATTTTCTGAGCGATGTCGCATTGTTTGTTCACCCATTGATTATACTCCTGGCTGGCTTCAACAATTTCGGCCAGGTAACGGGTACGATCAGGAGGAATAATGAATACCTTTTCTGACACCTCTGGAGTAAGTTCATAGTGAGCCTGAAAATCAATACCGGTTTTTTCTTTGATTTTGCTCATCAGGGCTACGAACAAATTGTTCATTCCAGGGTCGTTGAACTGTGATGCAATGGTGCCGTAAATAGGCAGGTTGTCATCAGCTGCCTCCCAAAGGTTATGGTTGCGTTTGTATTGTTTCTTTACATCACGAACCGCATCCAAAGCGCCACGTTTATCGAATTTGTTGATCGCTACTAAGTCGGCGAAATCGAGCATATCGATTTTTTCCAACTGGGTAGCTGCACCAAACTCAGGAGTCATTACATATAATGAAACATCACAATGTTCAGTGATTTCAGTATCTGATTGTCCGATACCCGAAGTTTCAACAATGATCAAATCATAGGCAGCTGCTTTGCAGATATCAACCGCTTCTTGTACATATTTTGATAGCGCCAGATTAGCCTGACGAGTTGCCAATGAACGCATGTAAACGCGAGGATCATTGATGGCGTTCATACGGATACGGTCGCCAAGCAAAGCTCCACCGGTTTTACGTTTCGATGGGTCGACCGAAATAATGGCGATGGTTTTATCCGTCTCCAATAGATAGCGACGAACTAATTCATCTACTAACGATGATTTACCCGCGCCACCTGTTCCAGTGATCCCTAAAACAGGAATTTTTTTATCTGAGATTAATTTTTTTACTTCTTTCAGAAACTGTTCAGCTTCTTCAGGGAAGTTTTCGGCAACGGAAATGGCATTGGCAATTTTGGTTGCTTCTTTAATTTTTATTCCTTTTAATTCACCGTTTACATTTGTTTTTACCGGAAAATCACATTCTTTCATTAAAAAGTTGATCATGCCTTGCAAGCCCATCGTGCGGCCATCATCCGGAGAAAAAATACGATTGATACCATATTGATGTAATTCCTCGATTTCTTCAGGAAGAATTACACCACCGCCACCGCCGAATACTTTAATGTGTGATGCTCCACGTTCGTTGAGTAAATCACGCATGTATTTAAAATATTCCACATGGCCTCCTTGGTAGCTGGTCATGGCAATACCTTGAACGTCTTCTTGAATAGCACAATTTACCACCTCATCAACCGAACGGTTGTGGCCAAGGTGAATCACTTCAGCGCCTGATGACTGAAGAATACGACGCATGATATTAATCGAGGCATCATGTCCATCAAACAACGCTGCTGCTGTAACAAAACGGATCTTGTTTTTAGGTTTATAAACTTCTACGGGATTCATTACTGGTTCTATTGATCGCGAGCAAATTTAGGTATTTTTTGCTTGTAGATAGTGGTGATTTGAAACCTAATGAATTAGGGCATGAGCCTAAAGAATTAGCATTGGAGCCTAATGCATTAGGTCATAAATACCTAAGGAATTAGCTTTGGATCGTAATGTGTTAAGTCGGGAGCCTAAAGAGTTTGCTCAGGAACCTAATGCATTAACTTTGGAGCCTAATCTTTTTGGTCGTGAACCTAAATTTTAACCCACGTACTCTAAAATTTTAACCTCAGTGCTCTAAAATTTACCCTATGTGCCCTAAAATTTTAGCCTCAGTACCTAAAATGTTGGCCTCTTGTTAATTTCTCTAATTGAAAAAATGGAAACGGATTTCGCCAGCGGGAAGTTTATCACCTATACAGAGCGTACATTAAGTACTGGAGGGATCAATAACTGATGCGATAGCATTTAATAATTACCGCGAAGGGCTTCATTTAGGCTTAATGATGAACATTAGGAAGTTTGTTTAGAAAAATCTGTTAATAATTCTCTTAGCCAGCAAGAACTTGTTATTCTAATCCTGATTCGTTCAAAGCAATCAAATACCTGTCTTTTATAATTGATCATTCTGTTTTACTGTTGATTATCAGTTAGTTGTAAATAATTTTCGTAACTTAAGAGATAGCTTTCTGCTATTTATACGCTCTTAAACGCTCAAGTATGAATAAGCGAACCGCACTGATAACCGGTGCTACTACCGGCATTGGTTATCAGTTTGCAAGAATTATGGCTCGTAATAAGGTTGATTTAGTTTTGGTTGGGGGCCGGGAAGAGGTGTTGCTTGAAATTGCCATTATGCTTTACGAGCGCTACGGAACATACGTTAAATTTATTCCCCTCGATCTTACCCATCAAAATTTAGCTTTCGTTGTTTATAATGACGTTGTGAAGGATGGTATTAAGATAGATTATTTGATCAACACCGCCGGCTTTGGCGACTATGGAAATTTTCATGAGACCGATTGGCAGCGTGAAAAAGAAATGATCAACTTAAATGTGGTGAATCTGGTTCATTTTACAAAATTGTTTCTCAGCGCAATGGTCGTAAGGGGCAAAGGCCGAATCTTAAATGTGGCTTCTACGGCGGCTTTTCAACCTGGTCCGCAATCGGCGGTTTTTCATGCCACCAAAGCATTCGTGTTATCGTTTTCAGAATCGATCGCCAATGAACTTAAAGATACGGGCGTTACGGTAACAGCGCTTTGCCCTGATCCGAGTCAGTGCGGCCTGGAGGCGATTGCTGAACAAGAGGTGAAAAAAATGTTAAGGAAAAGAAAACTGCCTAAAGATTGGGAAGTGGCCGAATTTGGTTTCCATTCCATGATTGAAGGTAAAACGGTGGCGGTAGAAGGCTTTATGAATCGCTTGTTTGTAAATGTGATGCGTTTTTTTAGAAATGAAGTACCGTCGAAGTAAATGATAGAATGATGGAAAGAAAGAATGAAAGAGTGATAGAATGTGGGAATTAGGATAGACGATGGGAAATGGAACCTCAATATTTCCTCATAAACATGTAACTTGCATCCCGCCAATCCAAACTTATTACTTAAAACTTACCACTTTAAACTAATATTGTACCTTTGCGGTTCTATGTCAGTGACTTCAAATTTTAAAACATATAATAATTACGGCCCGTGGTTGCGTGAAAAGTACAACGGACAACGAGTGTTCAAGGTGATTGTGGACGGTGGTTTTACTTGTCCAAATCGTGATGGAAGTAAGGGTTACGGAGGCTGTACGTATTGTAATGTTGATTCCTTTACGCCACAACTAGCGCGCGAAATGCCAACCATTCGTGAGCAGGTGCTTGAAAGCATGGCGCGCACACGTAAAATGTACAAAGCCGATAAATTCATCATTTATTTCCAGCCTAATACCAATACCTATGCTCCGACTCATTATCTGAAAATGATGTATGACGAGGCTTTGTCTTATAATACTGAAGATATTGTTGGTTTATCCATTGGTACGCGTGCCGACTGTTTAGATGCCGAAAAGATCGCGCTTATTGAAAGCTATTCCGATCGTTTCGATGTGGATTTGGAGATCGGTATGGAATCAATTTATGAAGATACATTAGCTCAGTTAAACAGAGGATGTAGCCATGCTGAATTGGTAAAAGTATTGACGGAAACAAAGGATGCCAAATTCGATCTTTGCGTACATTCTATCTTTGGCCTTCCGGGCGAAACTACTGAAATGATGCTGGCGTATGCCGATGAGATCAATCGTTTTCCGCAAATCAAATTTGTGAAACTTCATCATTTATACATTGTTGAAGGTTCAATAATGGGCGTGAAATACAAACGTGAGCCGTTTAAACTATTTACTATTGATGAATACGCAGAGTTCCTTTGTCTGTTTTTACCACGTCTTCGTCCTGATATTGTAGTTCAGCGTTTGTTTGGTATTTCTGATCAGGAATTGTTAATCGCACCAAATTGGGGAATGAAGAAAAGTGAGATTCAAAGTTATTTTGAAAATTATCTGGAACGTAAGGGTGTTAAACAAGGTTCGGCCTATCATCCCGAATTGACGCTTGCTTAAAATTTTTCATAGCCAAATATGCACAAGGAAATGACATCGTGTTGTTTCCTTTTTTCTTAATGTCAAACTAAACCTGACAAAATTTCATTCTGTTTTCATTTGGTATGTTCCTTGATAAACAGCATAAAATATTTGTTCATTCGTAATAACTTAATATTCATTATATGTCAGTTAAAGGATCAATTTCAGTAAATACCGAAAACATCTTCCCAATCATTAAAAAATTCCTATACTCTGATCATGATATTTTTCTGCGTGAATTAGTGGCAAACGCTACTGATGCTACTCAGAAATTGCAGAAACTAGCAGGGATCGGTGAATTTAAAGGAGAACTTGGCGATTTAAGTATTCGTATCAGCCTAGATAAAGAGAAAAAAACGCTGACTATTTCTGATAGCGGTGTCGGAATGACAGAAGAAGAAGTTCAGAAATATATCAATCAGGTTGCTTTTTCCGGCGCTACGGAGTTTGTTGAGAAATTTAAAGATATCGATACGACGAGCATCATTGGTAAGTTCGGTTTAGGCTTTTACTCAGCCTTCATGGTTGCTGAAAAAGTAGAGATTGTTACTAAATCATACAAAGATGAGCCTGCTGTAGTTTGGAGTTGCGATGGCAGTACTGAATTTAGCATCGAACCTGCTGATAAAACCACTCGTGGTACGGATATAGTTCTTTACATAAATGCCGATTCAGAAGAGTTTTTAGAAGATTTCCGTATTGGAAATATCTTGAAACGTTATTGCCGTTTCATGCCGGTATCGATTATTTTCGGTAAAGACTCTGAGAAAGTAAAAGAAGGTGAAGAAGAAAAAACGATTGAAAAAGATCATGTTGTAAATGCTGTTCAGCCTTTATATGCACGTGATCCGCAAACCTTAAAAGATGAAGATTATCTTAACTTTTATCGCGAGCTATATCCAATGGCAGAAGATCCGTTATTTTGGATCCATTTAAACGTTGATTATCCGTTTAACCTTACCGGTATTTTATACTTCCCGAAAGTGAAAAATGACATCACTTTACACAAGGATAAAATCCAGCTGTTCTCTCGCCAGGTATTTATTACCGATAACGTTGAAGATATCGTTCCTGAGTTTTTACGCTTGATGCATGGTGTTATTGACTCTCCTGATATTCCGTTAAACGTATCTCGTTCTTACTTACAATCAGACAGCAACGTAAAGAAAATCAGCAACTACATTACCCGTAAGGTTTCAGATCGTTTGGACGAATTGTTCAAAACGGATCGTAAAACATTTGAAGAAAAATGGGAGAGTATCGGACTGTTTATCAAATACGGAATGGTTTCGGATGAAAAGTTCTTCGAGAAAGCTCAAAAATATTGTTTGTATAAAAACATTGAAGGAGCATTATTTACCTTAGATGAATACAAAGAGAAAATTCAGCTCAATCAGGTAGATAAAGACGGAAATTCAACCTTTATTTACACCTCAAAACCTGATGAACAAAATATGTTTATCCGCGCTGCAAAGAACCGTGGATTCGATGTATTGCAGATGGATTCAATTATCGACAATCATTTCATCAGCAATGTAGAGTACAAACTTGAAAAAGTTCGCATGAAACGTGTGGATGCTGATACGGTTGATAAACTCGTGGAGAAAGATGAGAAGGTAGAAACGATTTTGACAGATGATCAAAAGACTAAGGTTTCTGAAATCTTCAAAAAAGCAGTGAAGAACGAGCAACTTGATCTTGAAATTACAGCATTAAGCGGAGATGAACTTCCAGTTATGATTGTTCGCCCTGAATTTATGCGTCGTATGCAGGAAATGGCTGAATTGCAAGGTGGAAACAACGGTATGTTTGGATTCAATGGTTTTGGAGCAGAGAAAGTTATGGTAAATGGTAATCATCCACTTATTAGTAAGTTACTTCAAGCTGATGAAGATAAGCAAGAAACAGTAGCTCGCCAAGCTTATGATCTGGCACTTTTAGCCCAAGGAATGCTGAAAGGTGAAGCCCTGAGCAACTTTATTCACCGCTCAGTTGCAATGGTAGATTAATTATAGGTTTAAAGGATTTAGGTTCAGGGCTGAAACCTTGGGCCTAAATCTTATTTTTTGATCAACCTCGAACCTAATGAACCATTTTATTAGCACAATAAGTACTTGCGAACGCTTCAGGTTTGGCTTTAAAAACAAAGCCCATACTTAAAATATAGCCCATTGCTTCGTGAAGAGCTATATTGGATTTAAAATGAGGATTGGTATTAATGTCAGCATGGACTTCCATATCGACTTCATAAAGATCTAGTAAAGGACAAAGTGCATAGGCAATATCAATTGATTTTTGAACTTCACTAAGCATTCGTTCGCGAATACTCATTTTTTTGTGGGCTTTTTCTTGATGGATATACATAAATCCACCTTTGTGTTCGCGCAAAAACACGATCACAGTAGCATAATCAGTATGATCTGCTTTAACTTGTGAATCAGTTCCAATGCAAACCTTGAGTTTGTTACCCAGTGAGTTTTCTTTCTCGATGGTCTGTTCCACTTCATCGAGGATGGAGAGCTTAAGTATATCCCCATTAAATTTTTTCCAGGCCATAAAATTGAGTTTTTAAAATTGAGCCTAAATATTCACGAAACATGAATTTTGCGTGGTTTCATGAAGATACGTCTTTTTAATCATTAAAAACCAATTAGTTATGGTAAAGTTTTGTTAACAAATAGTTATTTTTTTGTTTTTGGAAAAATCACGGGAAATGAAGTCTTAATAAAAAGAAAACAGCTGTCCCCCAAAAGGCACTTTCCCATGTCGCCCTGAGCAGAGACGAAGGTCTGTAATGTCATGAAACAGATGTTTTCCTGATAGTTGTCGAGACTCAACGTGACCCAAATTGATTAATTCGGCTTTTTGGACAGCCGTTAATGGTTTAAATACCCGTTTTGTTGAGTCATGCTTTTTCAAATACACCTTTCCAAAATAGTGCAGCAATTAAACCGCCTAAAACCGGAGCAATCATGAATAACCATAATTGGCTTAATGCTTTGCCTCCGGCTAAAACTGCAGGGCCAAAACTCCGGGCTGGATTTACTGAAGTGCCCGTTATAGGAATTGCTACTAAATGAATTAAAACTAAAGTAATGCCTATTGCCAAGCCTGCCATAGCAGGTGATGCGTTTTTAGCCGTACTTCCGAAAATAACCATGAGAAATAGAAAGGTTAAAACTGTTTCTGTAATAAATGCTGAGGTCATTGAATAAGCTCCGCCATAGCCATCACCCCAACCATTTGATCCAAGAGCCCATTCTTGCATAGTAAAATCAGGTTTGCCATTAGCAATTATCTTTAATGCCAAAGCTCCTAGTAAAGCACCAATGAACTGGGAGATAATGTAACCAATACCATCTTTCGTTGTGGTTTTACCAGCAACCATCATTGCAATTGTAATTGCTGGATTGATGTGACAACCTGAAATAGGTCCAATTGCATAGGCCATAGCAACAACCGCTAATCCGAATGCAAATGCAATTCCTAACAAGCCTATTCCAGAAGGTCCTGAAGGTGATACACCGCTAATTACGGCTGCGCCACAACCGAAAAGGACAAGCGCGAAAGTGCCGATTAATTCGGCCATGTTTTTTTTCATAATAGATTGATTTAATGTATGATGATTAAAATACAAATAATTATTTAATTCAGATAAGCAAAAAAATAAAGACGAACTTTTAGGTTCGCCTTTAAAAACAAATAATCAATGTTTATAAATTAATCTTCGATAAGAATTCCCATTTTCCCCATCTGATAATCACGCATGGCTTCCATAATTTCTGATTCGCTGTTCATTACAAAAGGGCCATGTGAAACAACCTTTTCATTCAGTGGTTCGCCAGTCATTAAGAGAGCACGGGTGTCTTTTGTCGCGATGAAGGTAATTGCATTGCCATCATTATTAAATTGCACAGCATTATGACCGTCTACTAATCCAAAGCCTTCGACTTTTAACTGTCCATCAAGTAGGTAGATAAATGCATTGTGATTTTCAGGAATTGGAATCGAGATTTCGCCACCTTCTTTTGCTGTTACAACAAATGCATTAACCGGGCTAAAAGTCGGAATTGGTCCTGCGATATCCCCAATTTTACCGGCAACAATTTTAAGCCTTACTTCCCCATCTTCACTTATGAATTGTGGAGTATCTTCCTCACTTAATGGAAAATACTGAGGTTGATCCATTTTATGTACGGCTGGAGTATTCACCCATAATTGAATTAATTCCTGAACTCCTCCAAGCTCATGAATGTCCTTAGGAGGACGTTCGCTGTGCATAATGCCCATTCCTGCATTCATCCATTGCGTTCCGCCGGCATAAATGACGCTGTTATTCCCTCTGCTGTCACGGTGATGTACTCCCCCTTTAAAAATGAAAGAAACCGGAGAAAAGCCACGATGTGGATGAGGTGCAACTCCTGCCTTTTCGGGCGGTAGGTGAGTAGGGGCTTTTACTTCAGCATGATGAAGTAAAATAAACGGATCAATTTGATCTAGTTTTTGAGTAGGGAAGAGCTGGCGAATTGGCATTCCTCCCATATCATATTCATGGCCATATAAGACTGCTGCCACTGTTCTGTTCTTTTTCATTTTAATTCCCTTTTTTGATTGTGTGTTTAAACACATATTTTGTGCCAGATGCTTTATTCTGTTAATTTGTCGTATAAACAAAATGCCCCAAACTCATCATTCGGGGCATTTGTGAATCATCGAACAGTTCAGATCTCAGACCTAATCTGTTTTTCTGTCTCAATACACTATAGGCATATCTCAAATCAAAACCTTAATTCTTTACCAAACTCTTATACCTGATACGGTGAGGAGTAATATCTCCAGTACGTTTCTTACGGTTCTCTTCGTATTCAGTGTAACCACCTTCGAAGAAGTAAACTTGTGAATCACCTTCAAATGCAAGAATGTGGGTACAAACGCGGTCTAAGAACCAACGGTCGTGGGAAATAATTACCGCGCAACCTCCAAAGTTTTCAATTGCCTCTTCGAGGGCGCGTAAGGTATTTACGTCGATATCATTGGTTGGCTCATCGAGTAGAAGTACATTTGCTCCATCTTTTAGAGTCATCGCCAAGTGCACACGGTTACGTTCTCCCCCAGAAAGTACACCTACTTTCTTCTGCTGATCAGCACCGTTAAAATTAAATTTCGATACATAAGCTCTTGAGTTAACTGATTTGTTACCCAACATCATTGATTCGGTACCGCCTGTAACGTTTTCAAATACTGATTTCTCAGCATCCAGTTTATCGTGACTTTGATCAACGTAGCCTAATTTTACGGTTTCACCAACCCTAAATGAACCTGAATCAGCATGTTCTTGACCGGTGATCAATCGGAATAAGGTAGTTTTACCGGCACCGTTTGGTCCAATAATTCCAACTACACCGGCAGGAGGTAATGAGAAGTTAAGGTTTTCAAACAAGATACGATCGCCATAAGCCTTCGTAACATTCTGAACTTCGATAACTACATTTCCTAAACGTGGACCCGGAGGTATAAATAATTCCAAGCGTTCTTCGCGATCTTTAGTCTCCTCACTAACCAATTTATCATAAGCAGATAAACGCGCTTTTGATTTTGCATGACGAGCTTTTGGAGCCATACGCACCCATTCCAACTCGCGTTCAAGGGTTTTTTGTCGTTTGCTTTCTGTTTTCTCTTCTTGTGCCAAACGTTTTGATTTTTGGTCCAGCCATGATGAGTAGTTCCCTTTCCAAGGAATGCCTTCTCCACGGTCAAGTTCCAAAATCCAACCGGCAACATTATCAAGGAAATAACGGTCGTGTGTTACAGCGATTACCGTTCCTTGATAATTTTGTAAATGTTGTTCTAGCCAATCAATGGATTCAGCATCCAAGTGGTTGGTTGGTTCATCCAGCAATAATACATCCGGTTGCTGAAGTAACAAGCGACATAATGCCACACGACGGCGCTCTCCACCTGACAAAATGGCAATTTTGGTATCCGGGTCAGGGCAACGTAATGCATCCATTGCTCGCTCCAGTTTACTGTCGATTTCCCAGGCACCTAATGCATCAATCTTATCCTGAAGTTCACCCTGGCGAGCCATAAGTTTATCCATCGCATCCGGATTTTCATAAACCTCTGGTAAACCAAATTTTTCATTTATTTCTTCGTATTCTTTAAGAATATCCGTAATTTCCTGTACGCCTTCTTGAACTACTTCATATACTGTTTTAGTTGGATCCAAAGTGGGCTCTTGTTCAAGATATCCAACCGTATAGCCCGGCGAAAAAACGACTTCACCTTGATACGATTTATCCAAACCGGCAATAATCTTCAATAAAGATGACTTTCCGGAACCATTTAAACCGATAACACCGATTTTTGCTCCGTAAAAAAAGGAGAGGTAAATGTTTTTTAATACCTGTTTTTGAGGGGGGTAGATTTTGTTTACTCCCGCCATTGAGAAAATTATTTTTTCGTCTGACATTTTTTACTGAAACTTAATGGCGACAAATATCGGTAAATAAGAAAGATGGTTCAAAAAATAAATTTTCTGTAACTTTCTGACATAATTTAACGTAATTGTCCCATTGGCTTGATTGTTGAACTTGTTTGTGTAATATAAAAATAAAACGCTATTGACATGTATAAACATTTTAATACATTTAGGCGTTTTAAAGATTAAATAACTTATTATTTCATATATATCATAAGATATGGAAGCGAAATTTTCACCGAGAGTTAAAGACGTCATATCGTACAGCCGAGAGGAGGCTTTACGATTAGGGCACGACTATATAGGTACCGAACATTTGCTTCTGGGACTAATCCGTGAGGGTGATGGTATCGCTATCAAGTTGTTGAAAGGAATGGCTGTTGATACCTATAAGTTGCGCAAAACGATTGAAGATGCTGTGAAGGGAACTTCGGGTACTACCGTTAATTTAGGTAATATTCCATTGACTAAGCAGGCAGAAAAAGTATTGAAGATCACCTATTTGGAAGCTAAGATTTTCAAAAGCGAAGTTATTGGTACAGAGCATTTATTGCTTTCAATATTACGCGATGAAGATAACATTGCTTCACAAGTGTTGAATCAGTTCAATATTAATTATGAAATCTTCAAAACTGAATTAGAAGTTAATATTAACGGCATTCGTAGCGAAGCTCCTCAGAGTTCTTCTGATGAGGAAAACTATCGCGAAGAGGAAAATTATGGTTCAGGTAAAAAGACAGGGGATTCAAAATCAAAAACTCCGGTACTTGACAATTTTGGTCGTGATTTAACAAGAGCTGCTGAAGACGGTAAATTAGATCCTATTGTTGGTCGTGAAAAAGAAATTGAGCGTGTTTCTCAAATCCTTTCGCGCCGTAAGAAAAACAATCCAATTTTAATTGGAGAGCCAGGCGTAGGTAAATCGGCTATTGCCGAAGGATTAGCCTTGCGTATTGTTCAACGTAAAGTTTCACGGGTATTGTTTAATAAACGTGTTGTAACCTTGGATCTGGCTTCATTGGTTGCCGGTACAAAATACCGAGGACAATTTGAAGAGCGTATGAAAGCCGTAATGAATGAGCTGGAGAAATCTCCTGATGTTATCCTTTTCATCGATGAGATTCATACGATTGTTGGCGCGGGTGGAGCCTCCGGTTCACTCGATGCTTCAAACATGTTCAAGCCTGCTTTGGCACGTGGAGAAATCCAATGCATTGGAGCTACTACCTTAGACGAGTACCGTCAATACATTGAAAAAGATGGAGCACTTGATCGTCGCTTCCAAAAAGTTATGGTTGAACCAGCTACGATCGATGAAACTAAGGAAATTTTAAATCGCATTAAAGAGAAATATGAAGATCATCATGGTGTTACGTATACTCCTGAAGCAATTAATGCTTGTGTAAACCTTACTGCTCGTTATATTACTGATCGGTTCTTGCCAGACAAAGCAATTGATGCTTTAGACGAAGCTGGTTCACGTGTTCACCTGACTAATATTCATGTTCCTGAAAATATCATTGATATTGAACAGAAAATAGAAGATATCAAAGTTGAAAAAAATCGGGTTGTACGCAGTCAGAAATATGAAGAAGCGGCAAAACTTCGTGATACAGAGAAACAACTGTTAGAACAACTTGAAATTGCAAAAGCGGAGTGGGAAGCTGAAACTAAAACTAAACGTTATATTGTTTCAGAAGATAATGTTGCTGAAGTGGTTGCCATGATGACAGGAATTCCTGTTCAACGTGTTGGGCAAGCAGATAGTACTAAACTGCTTAACATGAGCGATGAATTGAGAACCAAAATCATTGGTCAAGACGAAGCCATTAAGAAACTTACCAGAGCAATTCAACGTACACGTGCCGGTTTGAAAGATCCTAAAAAACCAATTGGATCATTCATTTTCCTAGGCCCAACAGGGGTAGGTAAAACAGAGTTAGCCAAAGCACTTTCTCGTTTCATGTTTGATACAGATGATTCATTGATTCAAATTGACATGAGTGAGTACATGGAGAAATTTGCTGTGTCACGTTTAGTTGGTGCGCCTCCAGGTTATGTTGGTTATGAAGAAGGTGGGCAATTAACCGAGAAAGTTCGTCGTAAACCATATTCAGTTATTCTTCTTGATGAGATTGAAAAAGCTCATCCTGATGTATATAACATTCTGTTGCAAGTGCTGGATGAAGGTGTTCTTACTGATAGTTTAGGTCGCAAAGTGGATTTCCGGAATACGGTAATTATTATGACCTCAAACATTGGTGCTCGCCAATTAAAAGACTTTGGACAAGGAGTTGGGTTTACAACGAATACAAAAGCAATGAATGCTGATAGTCATGCTCGCGGTGTAATTGAAACGGCATTGAAACGTGCATTTGCTCCTGAGTTCTTAAATCGCATTGATGATGTAATAGTGTTCAATTCACTCTCAAAAGAAGATATCTTTAAGATTATCGATATTGAATTGGGTCAATTATTTGGCAGGATTCACGCTTTGGGTTATAGCGTTCAGCTTACCGATAATGCTAAAGAATTCATTGCTGATAAAGGATATGATCCGAGTTTCGGTGCGCGCCCATTGAATCGTGCTATCCAAAAATACCTTGAAGATCCAATTGCTGAAGAAATCCTTAAAGGAGAAATTCAAGAAGGAGATATAATGGAAGTCGATTACGATAAGGAAAAGGATTTAATAACTGTTAATCTTATCAAAGAATCAAAAAAGCGTAAGAAAAAAGAAGAAGATAATTTAAGCTAATAAAAAAGCTCCCGAAACCCGGGAGCTTTTTTATTAAATTATGTTTCCGATTGTAAAATAGGGTCAATAATTAATAACCGTTCTCCAATAACTACTGTAATGCTTTCTGTATTTGCTCATAAACTATTGCTTCTGATTCTGGATTAGCTGCATTTTTATTTACTATTTTACCATCCTTTCCAACAATTAAATACCGAGGAATTGTTATTTTCTCAGTAGTACTTGTTTTTATTCTGCTCCATAAATCTTCATAGAAATCTTTATTTACTTCGAGATGATATCCTTCTAAATTATTTTTCTTGATTAATGCTTTCCATTTTGTCTGATGGTCAATTCTAAATTTATTGTTATACGAAATATAGAGATACGCAATTGGTTCAGCCCTGAAGTGTGTTTTTAGAGACTTTGCATAAGGAAACTGTTTGATGCATTCTCCACACCAACTTGCCCAAATATCTACATAGACCACCTTGCCTTTGAATTCAGGACTTTTTAAAACCTCCTCAATGTTTTTCGAAGCTAAGGAATGATCAAGAAAATGAATTTTTTTATTGCCTGAGTAATTGAATATGCGATAAGTAGAATAGCCCACCGAGCAGACTATTACTAGAATTAATAAACTTAATATCAGTTTCTTTTTTCTCATCGGGTGCAACCTAAACAATTTCAGCTTCTATACCCGCAAGCATTATTCCATTAAAATTGTTAATAGGAGAGTATAGTTTCATATCGCTACAAGAAAATTAATCTGTTTATATGGATAAATGAAAGGATTTTAGTCAACAGGGAAGATAATTATCTACCAATAAAGGGCATCTCAATAGATGGCCTTTATTGGTTTGTACTTTTATTTTGGATAAATTAATTCATTGAATGAAAATACTCTTAATAGGTTTGTTAATATCTATTGGCCTTCCTATATATGGGCAGAATACAAAGAGTGAGTTAAAAGCAAAGACTATTAAGCTTGAAGTTTTTGTGAATAATTCTAAAAAAGAGGTAGGTGATACTGTTTTTTATTCATTTGACAGACCGCTGAGTTGGAACGATTTTTCAGGGAAATCCAGATCTCAAAATAATAACGCTGCAATGTCCTTTACAGGGTTTGGTTACCAAGCGCGGATTTCTTCAAGGGAAGACACACTACGGATAAGAATTGAAATTATGGTTTATTTTCAGAAATCAGCCTCATGGGTGCTTTCTGGTTATCATACTGATTATGTTTTGGCCCATGAACAATTGCATTTTGACATTGCCAGAATTGCAGCTGAAAACTTTAAAAATAAATTGAAAGTCAGGGAAGATTTTAACTATCAAGATGCGGATAGTATAATGCAATATGAATATTTGGAAGCCTATAGAGAAATGAATAAGCTTCAGGATGCATACGATACAGAAACCCGGCATGGGCTTGATAAAGAAGCACAAGCTAAATGGCAGAAGAAGGTAAAAGCAGAAGTATTTGGTATTTTACAATAAATAAGGCTTCCAGATATCCTGAAAGCCTTATTTATTGTATTCGTGTCTTTACTCTTGGTCTTGAATCTTATTCAACGCCTAATTTAGCCATCACTTCATTACTTACTCCAGTTGAGGAGTATCCACCATCATGGAATAAGTTCTGCATCGTTACCATACGCGTTAAATCAGAGAATAAGGTAATACAGTAATCAGCACATGATTCAGCATCGGCATTACCCAAAGGAGCAATTGAATTTGCGAAATCATAAAAATCACCAAAACCTTTTATACCAGTTCCGGCAGTTGTTTTGGTTGGCGATTGTGATACAGTGTTAATACGTACTTTTTTCTCTAATCCGTAATGATATCCAAAGCTACGCGCAATTGATTCTAACATTGCTTTGATATCAGCCATATCTGTGTAAAACGGATAGGTACGCTGAGCTGCCATATAGGTAAGAGCAACAACGCTTCCCCATTCGTTAATCGCATCTAATTTCTTAGCTACGCTCAACATTTTGTGTAATGACATTGCTGATACGTCAATACCTTTCATGAAATAATCGTAGTTAGATTCTGTATATGGAACGTTTTTGCGAATGTTAACACTCATTCCGATTGAATGAAGTACAAAATCAATTTTGCCGCCCAATATTTCTTGAGCTTGAGTAAATAGATTAGTTAATTCATCAACATTGGTAGCATCAGCCGGTATAATCTGCGAATTTGTTTTTTCTGCCAATACTTTAATTTCGCCCATGCGCATCGCGATAGGTGCATTGGTTAAAACAAATGTAGCACCTTCTTCATGCGCTTTCTCAGCTACCTTCCAAGCAATTGAGTTTTCGTCTAATGCGCCTGTAATGATACCGCGTTTACCTTTTAATAAATTGTATCCCATGTGTATAAACTATTTATGGTTTTTTCGACTCAAATATATGCTTATTATTTGGTTTAAGTGAGGCTGAAATTTAAACTCAGTACTGGCTGGTTTTTAATTTTTTGGTTTTCAAATAATTGGACTTTTATTCGATATTACTTGCCAAAAAAGATTCGGTTTTTGACCCGAATCTTTTTTACACAGTTTTTATATACTCCGGTTAAACTCTATTAGATTTAATTAGTTAGCAACAATTCCTTAGCGTTGAGAATCGCATTCTCTCCAGGGTTTTCACCACTTAACATTGTAGCAATTTCCCGAACGCGTTCGTCTTCATTAAGCTTACGTACACCTGTTGATGTTTGACCATTTTTATTTTCCTTATAAACAAAGAAATGCGTCTGTCCTTTGCTTGCAATTTGGGGGAGGTGAGTAATGGTTATTACCTGCATGTTTTCAGCATATTTGTGCATTACGTTCCCTACTTTTCTAGCCACTTCTCCCGAAACACCAGTATCAATTTCGTCGAAAACGATTGTTGGCAAAGCACTATATTGAGCTGAAAGGCCTTTAATAGCCAGCATCAAACGGGATAGTTCACCTCCTGAAGCTGCCTTACTTAAATCGATCGGTTGATATCCTTGATTTGCAGAAAACAGGAAACGAATTTGATCGATGCCTGTTTGCGTGAATTGATCTTCGGGCAATAAAGTATTATCAATTTTGAATACAGCATTTGGCATTCCCACTTCTTTTAATAAAAAGGTGACTTCTTTTTCAACCTCGTCAATTGCTTTGTTTCTATTCTTAGAAATGTTTACAGCAACGACTGAAAGTTCTTTTGCGAGCTGACCTATTTGAATTTTTAATTGCTCAATTTCTTCATCCAGGTTATTGAATAAATTGAGTTTTGTGCCGAGTTCATTCATTAAGGCAATCAATTCCGGAATTGAACCTAAACGATGTTTTTGCTGAAGACGATAAATAAGATCCAGGCGCTCATTAACTTCAGTTAAGCGGGAAGGATTCACAATTGTGTTTTCTGCCAACTGTTCCACTTCACCTGAAAGATCTTTTAATTCAATTTGAGCACTTTTTAATCGTTCTCCAATAGCATTTAATTGATCATTTAATTTTTCAAGAGATGCAACTACACTGATGGCTTCTTTTAGCTGAACTATAATAGGCGCTTCGCCTTCGTTTAATAAATAATGGGCATGGTTTAAGTTGCGTTTTATTTCTTCAGCATGAGATAAAGTTTGTTGTTCTTGCTCCAAATCATGCTGTTCATCATCAATTAACTTGGCTGATTCGAGTTCATTATATTGAAATTGTATGTAGTCTGTTTCAGCTTTTCCGGAATTGCTTTGTTCAATAAACTCTTCAAGTTTTACCTTGAGTTTACGATACTGTTTAAATTTCTGTTTGTACTCCAGGAGCAGTTCCGCATGTTGAGCGAAACCATCAACTACAAATAATTGAAATGCGGCAGAGTTTATCTGAAGGGTCTGGTGCTGAGAGTGAATATCGATCAGCTTTTCACCTAATTCTCTTAATAACGTAAGATTTACTGGCGTATCGTTAACAAAAGCTCTCGAACGACCATCGGTTGTAATCTCCCTACGGATAATAGTATTTGGGTCGTAATCGATATCGTTTTCACGAAAGAATTCTTTAAGCTCGTATTTTCCTATTTTGAATGAGCCCTCAATAACGCATTTTTCTTCTTGTCGGAAGAGTGCTTTCGTATCAGCACGCTCTCCCAGAATTAAACCTAATGCGCCTAAAATAATAGATTTACCAGCTCCTGTTTCTCCTGTGATAATTGTTAAATTATCAGAAAATGAAATATCGAGCTGATCAATAATTGCGTAGTTTTTAATGGAAAGTCTATATATCACAATTATTCAGTATAAAGTTTGTTGTTATAATATAAAATGATGATTATTTAGCCGCTGCAACCTGTTCGTATTTATTAGAATTAGCCGGATCTATTGTTTTAAGAATTGGCAAAACTTTTAAACGTTGTGTAGGATCAGCTTTTTGAAGAATATTCGCTATTTCATCTGATTTTGCAGTGAAGAAAACAATGAAGAAATATCCTGTCGGCCGCTCATTGTAAGCCCTTTCTATGGTAGTTAAAGAAGTCAGAAGGTCTGTACGTCCTTTATCAATATTCGAATAAAACAAATCTAATCCACGACGATGATAGGTATAGCTCATGTCGCGGACAGGTTTAAAAGTATTATTTAGCAGATTTTCGGCTAGCCAGTAACGGTTTTTATTACTCTCAAAAGCCTTCCATCCGGCATAAATAGAGTTTTGAGCATTATTTACTACGTTTTGTGCTTTGTTGAAATAAGATGTGCCTCCCTCTAATGCAAACGTATCATAGTCAAGTCCAACGATTACATTCGCGTAGTAAGTAAGTAAAAGAGCCAGATTGCTATTATTGTTACCACTTTCATTGTACTCCAACGATTGCATTTCTTGGTAATTAAAATTCCAGTCTTTATCATTAATATTCAAAACAGGAGTATTGTAAGAAGCTCCAAAAACCGGACGAGATGATTGAATTTGAGCTGTAGCCTCGAACTTTGAGTTGCCATCCCAGTTGCTCACATTAAGGGTTATGCTGGCTTCAATTTTTTCTTGTGGTTGGATGTTATCAATAGCCCATTTTCTGTTATTTAGAAAATCCTGTATTTGTTTTTCCAATGCCTTGAAAATGCGTTCATCACTGGTTTGTATCTGCGGATGCACAACTGAAACTCTGCAATAAAGATCTTGAGCAATTGCACTCAAGGTAAAACCAAGAAGAGTAATTGCAACAAATAGTAGTCTTTTAGCCATGGATAATCGATATTACTTTATTTACAATGTCGTGTGCAACTTCGGCTTTTGATTTTAGATCATACTCTTCAATCTTCTCATCTTTATCAATGATCGTGATTTTATTAGTGTCAGTTTTAAAACCTGCTCCTTTGTCGTTCAGCGAATTTAGAATAATAAAGTCTAAATTCTTCTTCTTGAGTTTGATTTTTGCGTTTTCAATCTCATTATTGGTTTCTAATGCAAAACCGATCAACAATTGCCCATTTTCTTTCATTTTGCCTAAGTCCGCAAGAATGTCTCGGGTTTTGGTTAACTCAAGATTAAAGGAATCATCCGACTTTTTAATTTTTTGCTGGGCTGGTTGAGTTGGTTTATAATCGGCTACGGCTGCGCTTAATATCGCCGCATCGACTGTATTAAAAAATGAAACAGCTTGGGTATACATTTCTTCTGCTGAAGTAACCGCTATTGTTTTTATGTTTTTATGTTCAGCTTTAAGTGATGTCGGTCCAGTTACCAATATTACATCTGCACCTCGTTTGGCCACATCCTCAGCAATAGCAAATCCCATTTTGCCTGTTGAATGATTTCCAATGAAGCGTACTGGATCAATGGCTTCATAGGTTGGGCCCGCTGTTATTAAAATTTTTTTACCAGTTAATTGTTGTTGTACAGATATCGAATTAATAAGTAAGTTTAAAATATCTTCAGGCTCAGCCATTCGGCCTTCTCCAACCAAGCCACTTGCCAATTCGCCCGAGGTCGGTTTAATTAAATGGTTGCCGTAAGATTGTAAGTGATGAACATTGTTTTGGGTCGACTTATGTTTCCACATATCCAGATCCATTGCAGGGGCAAAATAAATTGGACACTTGGCTGAAAGATAAGTTGCCGTTAGGAGGTTATCACAAATGCCATTCGCAAATTTGGCAATGGTGTTTGCACTTGCCGGTGCAATCACAAACAAATCTGCCCAAAGGCCCAATTCAACATGATTGGTCCATTCTCCATTTTCATTTTTAACAAATGAAATATTTACAGGGTTCTTTGAAAGGGTGGATAGGGTTAGAGGAGTAATGAAGTCTGTGGCACTGTCCGACATGATCACCTTAACATTTGCTCCTGCTTTAATAAGAAGACGCGTAAGTTCAGCCGCTTTATAGGCTGCAATACTACCGCAAATTCCAAGTAGTATGTTTTTATTATTGAGCATTTGGTGCAGATTACTTTTAAAACAAAGGTATTACTTTTTGCTTTATGTGATCTACCTATAAAACAAAACGGTTGGACATATAGGCCAACCGTTTTGTTTAAGTTAATTTTCTTTGTTTGGATTTCTGAAATATACCTTGTCTTCCAGAAATTCCTGAGTTGCGATTAGCGTTGGCTTTGGCATACGCTCGTAATATTTTGAGATCTCGATCTGCTCTCTGTTTTCAAACACTTCTTCTAAATTGTCATTAGAAGTAGCAAACTCTGAAAGCTTATTACCTAGTTCTTCTTTTAAAGCAGCAGAGATCTGATTAGCTCTCTTAGCAATTACTACAACACTTTCATAGATGTTTTCAGTATGGGTATCCAACTGTCTAACGTCTCTGGTTACGGTTGTGCTAGCTACATTACTTTTAGTGTTAGGCATACTATATATTTATTTTTGTATTTAATTACTGATGATTTAATTGACTAACTGCTTGCGCAGATTGATTATGTTTTTGAATAATGGCCAATTCCTTATTTGAATTTTCTACAATTTCTTTGGCATCTTTTGCAAACTTGCTTTCAGGAAATGTTTCGGTAAAAGATGCATAAGCATCAACTGTATTATTATAGCGTTCTTCCTGTTTAATCTCTATCGAGTTTTTCGCATATAAATAATTGCTTTTTATAATTAGAAACTCGATTTCTTCTCTGTATTTAGTATCAGGATAATCACGCAATGAATTTTTAAATGCAATTATCGCTGATTTATAATCTCCAATAGTCAGATATAGTTTGGCGTTTTGAAATGATTTTGATTCAAGTTTACCCCTTAATCTATCAATCATCTTATTGCAATCTTCAATTCTAGATGAATTAGGGTAAAGCTCAACAAACAGCTGAATCGCTTCTAATGCCTTGTAAGTATTGGCTTGGTCAAGAGAATATGAAGAGGGGGACTCCTCGTATAAACATTTTGCAGCCATAAAACGAGCTTCTTCAGCATACTTACCAGTAGGGAACTCATCTGCCAAATTTTTAAACAAGAAACGAGCTTCCAGCAAGTCTGTACCTAAATAATAGGTACTGTAAGCAAGTCCATAAGAAACATCTTCAGCTTTAGATGTACCTTTATAAGGAGTCAATAATGATTCATATAAATCATGCGAGCGTTGGAAATAATTAAAGCTTCCGCCTTTTTTATTTTTCACCAACTCACGGCCTTTGTTAAAGTACTCAACAGCCTTTTCATACTTTATTAAGCTATCAGGACTTTCTTTTAACTTTTCATACGAACTCTTACAGCCTCCAGCAAGTACAATTGCCAAAGCACCAATTATGTATTTACGTTTAGTATCCACGTTTTTAAACATCATGCAAAGATATGGTTTAATTTGATTAAATCAATGTAATAATCTGCTAGTATAAGTTAAATGAATACATAAAACGAATACTTTATTCTGAAATTGCATGGTTGTAATTATTGTGATATTATATTGTGTACTAAATGTTATATATATGGTAAAATTCATCTCTTCACTATAGACTAATTAAGGTACATGTTTATTCGGAATGTAATGTCGTTAGTATAATATAACAAGGAGCAGTAAACGTTACTAATAGAGTTGTCAATCTAAGTATGCCCCGCTTTACATTTCAAGTTCTCACGCCGCGCTGAACCCCTGCCTTCGTAGCGGGCTTTCCATTGCAATCGGGTTTAGGCATC
>NZ_FXSZ01000016.1 GCF_900182575.1 Solitalea koreensis
AACCGGCAGGTACTGGCTATTGAGACAGATACTTCACTTCCTGCGGCACGATTAATCAGGGTGTTGGATCAATTGAAGGAATCTCGTGGTTTGCCCAAAAGCATTAGAATGGACAACGGGCCTGAGTTTATTTCTAAGAAATTGAAAAGGAATGATTCGAGATAGGTGTAAACAAAAAAAACGCTGTAAATATAAGATTTACAGCGTTTTCTATTTATTTATTCGTTGCGGAAAGTGAGGGATTCGAACCCCCGGACCTGTTACAGTCAACGGTTTTCAAGACCGCCGCATTCGACCACTCTGCCAACTTTCCGTCACAAAAGTACAAATTCGGACCGTTTCACCAAATAATATTTTAAAAAACTCTGTAATTATCAGATTTTCAGACGATTTTTTTGCATTTGAAGATTTCTATTCTTCCTCCATTCGGGTAAATGACCCACTTCGGAGATGATTAAACTGCGTTTTGAAAGTTCAATACTTGCATTTAATTCGTATCCAATGAGAATAATCATTGAATTAAGGTATAACCAGATCATTATCACGATGAGCGTGCCAATCGAGCCATACAGTTTGTTATAGGCTGCAAAATTGTTAATATAGAAAGCAAATCCTATCGAAACAATAATTGCAAGCAGTGTGGCCAGTACCGAACCCGGAGATATAAAACGTTTTATCCGTGTTTTGGAAGGACCATAATAGTAGAGTAGGGAAGTTGCAAAGAGAAATACAAACGTAATAATGATCCAGCGTAATAGTTGTAACATTAAAAAAGAGAACCAGCCCACAATGAGTCTGTTTTCCTTTAAAAAACTAATGGTGAATTCGCCCGCAATTAAACAGGTAATACCGACTACCAGCGTGAGCGAGATAATCAATGTTAATACCAGTGCAATGAACCGTTTTCTTAGAAACGTTCTTCTTTCTGCAACCAATGACGCTTTGTTGAATGCACGCATCAACGAATTAACTCCATTGGTCGAAAAGAATAATGCTGCTAAAAAACCAAATGATAATAAGCCACTATTCTGAATCTTTATAATATCAAATAAGGTTGATTCGGTTGCCTTATAAGCATTAGATGGGAGTATTTGCTGTAAAAGACTCAATAGCTGATCTTGGAAACCATTAATGGGTATATAGGGGATTAAAGTGAACAGAAAGATTATGGCAGGGAAAATAGCCAGAAGAAAACTATAGGCCACCGATGAGGATCTGGTAACCAAAGCTTCTTTTTTTAATTCATTAAAAAAGAAAATTCCAACCGTATATACGGGCAATCCGTCAAACCCCGGCAAAGCAGTTTTTTTCGTCCAGAGTATAAACCACCTGTACAAAGTATTTTGATTAAGCCATTCTTCGATCTTCATTTTGATATCAGGACGGATTTCATTAAAACTAAAATACCATTTAATTTAATGGGATTTAGTTGTTAAAGTAAGGCTTTAACTTTTCCAAAAATTCTGCTGGTGGATGACAAGGTTTATTTGTTTTCATATCTACAAAAACAAGTTTTGTATGTGCTACAGTAAGCAATTCACCTTGTTCATTAAATAACTCATAATCAAAATGAATACGGATGGCAGGTAAGTGCTTTAAGGTAGTTATGATGTTGATTTCATCATCATAACGAGCAGGCTTTATGTACTTTACATTGAGTTCAAGCACAGGCATCATTATTCCTTGTTCTTCAAAACTCTTATACGTTAAGCCAAGGTTTCGCAGCATCTCTACACGCGCAACTTCTAAAAACTCAGCGTAGTTGCCATAATACATATATCCCATCTGGTCGGTTTCGCCATAACGAACCCTTAATTTGGTTTCATGAACGTACATTTTAGTTATAAGTTGAAAGTTATAAGTCGTCTTATCGAAGTAAATAGGTATTAAATTATAAATGTTCTAAATCATATTCACTTATAACTTAATCCTAAAGACTTACTACTATCTGATTCCCTTTTCGTTAAGTGCTTTTTGAAATTTACGGGCATTCACCAGGTGCTGTTGCATCGTTTCCGCAAAAGCATGGTATCCTGAAAAATCGTCTTTCGCACAGAAATACAGGTAATTATGTTTTTGGCGATTTAATACGGCATCAATGGCAGTTACAGATGGCATAGAAATAGGTCCAGGTGGCAGGCCGGTATGCACATATGTATTGTAGGGAGAAGGGTTGGTAAGGTATTTTCCCCAAACGCGTTTAATACTAAAATCACCTGTGGCAAAAATTGCGGTAGGGTCAGCTTCCAGTTTCATGCCTTTGTTCAATCGGTTCAGGTACACTCCGGCAACTATAGGCATTTCGTCCACTTTTTTGGTTTCCCAGTAAACAATGGAAGCAAGAATGCCTACTTGGTTAGGAGTTAAGTTCAGTTCTTTTGCTTTTTTTCTCCGATCCTCTGTCCAAAATTTTATGTATTCATCATACATTCTGCTGAAAAACTTTTGCTGATTCGTGTTCCAGAATAACTGATAGGTATTCGGAATAAACATATTAAACACAGTTTCAGGAGTAAATCCGTATTTACCAACAAAGCTTGTGTCGTTTAGCAGCGCAAGGAATTTTACAGAATCAATCTCCAGTTTTCGACCAACATAGCCTGCAAACTGGCTTTTTAAACGAATGTTATTAAAGGTTAAGCGAACCGGATCCTGGTTCCCGGCTTTTAGCATATTTACCAATGTGCGGTTGCTCATTCCTGGAGTTATTTTATAACGACCTGCTTTAATATTGCTGTCATTATATTTCATGAAATCAGCAGCCCAACGGAAGGTGTTTACGTTTCTCAGTAATTCATTTTTGTTCAGGCTATCTATAATATTGTTGAACTTTCCTCCTGTAGGAATGTATAGATATCGGTTTTTACTTATTGAAGTATTGGCTTTCAGTAATTTTGTATAAAAGAAATAACCGGTAGCTGCTGCAGCAACGATTAAAACTAAAGCGATAACGCTAAATATTTTTTTCAATTTAGATCTTCTTGGTTGGTAAATAATTATGTTTTCAGAAAGTACTTTTGTTTTTATATAACTTTCATGCTCATAGCTGAGTTAATTCATGCTGGCTTTTCTAAGTGCCAATAAACCTCCTGAAAGGTTGCGGACATTCATAAAGCCTTTGTTTAATAAAATAACGGCAGCTGTTTTACTGCGTAGTCCGCGTTGGCAGATCACCACTATTTCATCTTGTTTATCTAAGTCACAATCTTCAATATAATTCTCTAATTTGCCAAGTGGAACATGTATGCCTCCTATATTGAAAGAATGAAATTCAATGTTATCACGAACATCAATCATGATTAACGAATCATTGTTTGATATACGCTGTTTCAATTCAATTGCACTGATACTTTCCATATCTAATTTTCTTGATGGAGAATAATGTCTATCATCGAACCTTGCGGGATCTTGGTACTATCACCAGGAATATACGCCGGATTTTGTTGATATACTTTTGCTTTTGATGAATCGGTGATTTCACCGGTATAGGATACTTTGCCCAAAAATAAAGAGTTCCCTCTTAATAAAAAGATAGCCTCTTCACGCGTCAATCCGGTGAGGTCAGGCGCACTAATTTCAGCAGCACCAAAACCATCGCCTAAAGTAAGATCGACAATGGCACCTTTTGGCAACCCAGTTCCTGCACTTAGGGGCTCTCCCTTGTAAGATGCGCCTAATACAACATCTTTAGCTATATCATTTTTATAAACCATGGCACCCACTTTTAAACCGAAACCATCAAGTATAGCACGAACCTCAGTAAGCGTTTTACCTTCTAAGTCTGGTATTTTCACTTGAGGAGGAGTTGTTGAAATAATCAATAAATATACAGTACGGCCTTCTTTTACTTGGGTATTTGCGTCTGGATCTTGTTGAACAATCGTTCCGGGTTTTTTACCTTCCTGATAAACGGTATCTACTTTAAAAGTAATGTTTCCTGAAACTACCAGGTTTTGAGCTTCATCAACGGTTAAGCCTGTAAAGTCAGGTAACGTAACACTTTCGCCATGGCGGGTAAAAAATCGTAACGAAAAAATGGCAATAATTAAAAGAAAAAATCCTATTCCCAGGGCTATAAGAAGGTTTTTTCTGAACTCAGGAGTTAATATAAAAGCAAATAGTCTTTGTAACATAGTTTGGTTTTACGAACGTATTTTTAAATGCCTTCAAACTTAAATAAAGAAATCATATAAATAAAACCCGATTCTATTATTCCCCGAGCATGATGGATTGAGGTTCTGGATTTGACGAAATCGCGAGTGTAAAATAGCGTGCAGTGAACAATAACCAATAAACTAACTATTACTTGATTATTTTTGGAATGAATAGATATATATTTGGTTCCAATAAGATTTTGATTCGATGATAAAAAATATTGCTTTGCTTGCCGGAGGATACTCTGGCGAGTCGGTGGTGTCTATGCAAAGTGCGGCACAAATTGAAAAGAGTATCCCTACAGAGAAATATAAAGTTTACAAAATTATTATTACCCGTGACAGTTGGGCATATACCGATTCACAAGGAAATAAACAGGAGATTGATAAAAATGATTTTTCCATTTCAGTTAATGGCTCTAAAGTAAAGTTCGATTGTGTGTTTATTGCCATTCATGGTGCTCCAGGTGAAGACGGCCTGCTCCAAAGCTATTTTGAATTGTTGCAAATACCTTATACAACTTGCGATAGTTATACCTCAGCATTAACATTTAATAAAAGCTATACGAATTGTGTAGTTGCTTCAGCCGGTGTTAATGTTGCTAAATCTGTTCAGTTATTTGAAGATCAGTCGTATACGGTTGATGAATTGCTTAAAACATTGAAATTGCCGGTTTTTGTAAAGCCGAATAATGGCGGATCAAGTATTGGCACCTCTAAAGTAAAAGAAGTAACTGAGCTAGAAGCAGCCATCCAGAAAGCTTTTAAAGAAGACAAGCAAGTGTTGGTGGAAGAGTTTATTAAAGGCCGGGAGTTTTCATGCGGTGTCATTAAACGCGGGGATGAAATAAGTGTTTTGCCGGTTACCGAAATTATAAGTTCTAAAGAATTTTTCGACTTTGAAGCTAAATATACTCCGGGAATGACTCGGGAAGTAACACCTGCAGATATTGACGCTGAAACATTAAAGATTGTTCATCAAAATTTAAAGCGTTCCTATATGCGTTTAAACTGCAGGGGGGTGGTTCGTATCGATTTCTTCCTGGAAGAGGGTACCAATAAGTTCTTTTTTCTTGAAGTTAACACCGTTCCGGGACAAACCGAAACCAGCTTGATTCCACAACAAGTAGCAGCTATGGGTTGGGATATTAAAGAGTTTTATAGTTCAGTTATTGAGGAAGCCTGCAAATAGTTTAACCGCAAAAATCGCTTCAATTTTCCTTTTTAGCGGGCTATCAAATTAGTTACATTTTTTGATAGCCCGCTATTTTTATTCCTGTTTATACAACTTTCCTTTAGTCACCTAAATCTGACTCGTTTTTATTAACCTGAATTAATCAATAACTATTTACAACCACAAAGTCAGGTAGTAAAAATGTTGTTATCTTACCCCTCCTCTATGTAATTGCCAAATTACATCAAATCCTTTAGCATCAGTTTATTACTTGATAATTTAGATCAGTAAAACTTATTGTTCCACTTTAATCATTAGATCATGAAAATTCAATTTATTTCCCTGTTATGGATAGGCCTTCTTTCTATCCCAACCGTAAATAGTTCGTATGCGCAGGTGGTATTACCTGAAGTAACAGTTGCCAGTTCCAGCAACAGTACCATAGTAAACGAAAAAATTACAAAATCATTTGAAAGTACATTTGGTAAAGAGAAAGAAAATATTGCGGATGCAAAATGGTATGAGATCAATAAAAGATACCTGGTAAAGTTTATTATGAATGATCTCAACAACCAAGCTTTATATTCTAAAAATGGAAAACTCATATACCATATTGTTTATGGTTATGAAGATAACCTTCCAGCCAATGTAAAATCAATGGTGAATCCTCAATATTCACAATATGACATTACTGCAGCCATAAATGTAAAGCAAAATAATAGAGATATATGGATGGTCAACTTTGAAGATAGTAAAAAGTATGTACTGGTTCAGGTAGAAAACAATGAGATGCAAGAAACACAAAAGTTTTATAAATCTGAACCTGTGCTTACTTCTGAAAACAAAAATTAAAGAAGGCATTTGTTGTAATTTTGGGGATCAAGTACTGTAGTGCTTGATCCCCTTTTATTGCTAAGCTATTTCAGTTACAATAAATTCTCTTTTTTCGGCTAACTTTGCATTTTAGAAATTTAGAAATGGATAATAACATAGTTATAGCCGATTTTTTTGAGCATTTGCGTAAAAGTTTGGCAAGTGAAACGTTTTCGAAGTTAACCTTCGCCAAGACCATTGGGAATGCTCAACTGTTAAATATCTATGTTAAGCCGGTTCAGCTTAAACAAGGACAAAAGTTATCGCTAACCTACCATTATCAAACTCAAGATAAAGTAGAAAACTTAGATCTTGAAGATGCTATACTTACATTAAATAGCTATATCAACAACCCTTTTTTATCTGCAATTCTTTTTACCACCGAAGCTGATATCGCTTTAAAACTAAATAAGAAACGAATTGCTTCTATTGTTGAAAGTAAACCCACTTTCAAAGCTTCAGCTGTTCAAATGCATGATCAACCTAAAAAACGAATAATTGAGGCAAAAGAAAGCTCCTATTTAGCATTGTTGGGTATTGTTGATGAACAAGGTAAAGTGATAAAATCAATGTCGGATAAGTTTCGACAAATCAATAAGTACATTGAAATTATTGAAAGTCTGGTTAAAAGCACCACACTTCCCACTGATGGAATACAGGTTTTAGACATGGGTTCGGGCAAAGGCTATTTAACTTTTGCGCTGTACGATTATTTGGTAAACAAATTGGGCCTTAAGGCAACTGTTACAGGTATTGAGTTAAGAGAAGAGTTGGTTACCTTGTGTAATAACATCGCACAAAAGTGTGGATTTAAAGATTTACACTTTGTTTCTGAACGCATTGAAAATGTTAAAACAGAACAAATTGATTTATTAATTGCTTTGCATGCTTGTGATACTGCCACCGATGATGCCTTGTTCAAAGGTATAACAGCAGGAGCTCGAATCATTGTTTGTGCTCCTTGTTGCCATAAGCAAGTTCGCAAACAAATGCATTGCTCTACTGAATTAAGTTCAGTTTTAAAACATGGAATTTTTGAAGAGCGTCAGGCTGAAATGTTAACCGATGGCATACGTTCATTGTTGCTTGAAACGCAGGGGTACAAATCAAAAGTGTTTGAATTTATTTCCAACGAACATACACGTAAAAATGTGATGATTGTTGGAACAAAAACAAAAGATAAAAACAATAACACTTCAGTTAAAGAGCAAATCAGTCAGTTGAAAAATGCTTACGGTATTAAGGAGCAGCAATTGGAAACTTTACTGTTAAACCAGGGTTTATACAGCTAGTTTAAATGGTGTACTGTTCTATAATCCAAGTTGGTATTATTTCTGAACGCCCGGTTCTTGTATTTACCATGGTGTAATTAAACCAGCCGTTGCAGCTAAGCTTCATGTTTGCTTTGCGCATGATCTCAAAACCTACTTTTACCTCTTTTTTTCCGATTTCAAGAATCCAGGTTTTTACAATAAAACGATCGCCTAAAATCAGCGGTCGTTTATATTCTACGAAAGCAGTATTGATTACCCACCCGTAATGATGCTTAAGAAACTCCTCCATTGACATTCCATAGCAACGTTCCATTTGATCATAACGAGCTGCCAGTACGTAATCAAAATAACGACTATTGTGCACGTGTTGATTCATATCGATATCATCCGGTCGCACTTGTAATTCGCTTTCAAATACGGAAAACGTTTTAATTTCTGTCATGGCTTTAAATTTACTGCAAAAGTAATATTCTGTTTTTGACGAACGATAAAAGAGCAAGAATTAAGATAAGGCAGTCATGTACATCAAATACAAAAGCCGCTCATGATGTTTGTGAGCGGCTTTGACCAGATAAACCGGAAATTGAAACGATTTTTATTTTGAGTAAACCTGAACATGGAGTCTTGATGCTTGAACTCCCTTTTAATGTTTGCCATGGCCGTGACCATTACCATTACCATGGCCATTACCATTGCTGCGCTCATGCTTGTTGTTGTAATATTCACGATTATCGCTTTTATAATACCGAACTTCAGAAACCTCATTTTTCCATTTTCCATTTTTCCAATGCCCGGGTGGAATGTTTTTGTAATGATCTTCATGAACGTGATATTCTCTTACCGTTAGTTGCCTAGGTCCTCGGTAACCTCTGGGATATTTAACTCTATGAACTGTATAATATCTGTAAGGGTCTGATCCCCGGTAATTAAGTACTACTTTATAGCCATGATATAAATCAAAGTGAGCATATATACTAGGAAGTGAGGAAACATATACCCATCTGCCTCCCGAACAGTAGATGAATTTCGCCGTGTGTACATCGTAATAAGTATCAATATCAGGCATATAGTAATAGCGTTCTTCCTCGTATCCATAGGGAGCCCAGGAAGGAGGAGTGCCTATGTTAACGTTTACAGATACCTGAGCTTCAGTTTGTTTTAATCCGATTGAGAATAAAATGAGTGTTAATAGTATGAATTTTTTTACCATATTAGTTTGATTTAATTGCAGTGTAAATATGCAATATAATTGCCACGTATTGTGAGACGAAGAAATGGATGAAAAATTTGATGTCGATTATCCAACTGGTGAACTTATTAAAATTTTTATATAACCGTTTTAAAACTTATCTTTGCGCTTCAAATAATTGTTTAACACTTTAGTATCATTCAAGAATGTATTTAAGTAAAGAAGTAAAGAAGGAAATCTTCGCAAAGTATGGTAAGAGTGAAGCTGACACTGGTTCGGCTGAAGGTCAAATTGCATTATACACTGTTCGTATCAAGCATTTAACAGAACACTTGAAAAAAAATCGTAAAGATTTCGGAACTCAGTTGGCTGTTCAAAAATTGGTAGGTAAGCGTCGTGCTCAATTGAACTACTTAATGAACAAAGATATCGCACGTTACCGTGTAATTATTAAGCAATTAGAATTAAGAAAGTAATTCTAAGTGTTTATAATGAAAAAAAGCCGTCAGCTAACGACGGCTTTTTTTTTTAGGTTTTTCTTTGAATTGGTTCAGGAAAAAAAGCTTAGTCAAGGCCGTACTTCCTAAAATACAAGGCCCGTGTATAATAATCCTTAAATAAATCCTTCATACTATTCATTTTATCCTTTTTTCTGAGGTTTATTATACAATTAAAAAGATAAGTATCAAGTTTTTGCTTATTTTTAGCCGCAAATTATTAGATGTAAAAGAATATGTCGCAAATTGGAATTACAAAGACGTTTGACATTGGTGATGGAAGAATGGTTTCCATCGAAACAGGGAAGCTGGCCAAGCAAGCTGACGGAAGCGTAGTAGTGAAAATGGGTGATACCATGCTGCTAGCTACCGTAGTTTCTGCAAAAGAAGCTAAACCCGGCGTTGATTTTCTGCCGTTGTCGGTTGACTACCAGGAAAAATACGCTGCCGCAGGTCGTATACCTGGCGGTTTCTTAAGAAGAGAAGCAAGATTATCTGATTACGAAGTACTCATCAGCCGTTTGGTTGACCGTGCACTTCGCCCTTTATTCCCGGATGATTATCACGCAGACACCCAGGTAATGATCACTTTGATCTCTGCTGATAAAAACATTATGCCTGATGCGCTGGCTGGTTTAGCTGCATCGGCTGCACTTACCGTGAGCGATATCCCTTTCAATGGTCCTATTTCTGAAGTGCGTATCGCCCGTATTGATGGCAAATTTGTGATCAATCCATCTGTTTCGGATTTAGAAAGAGCCGATATTGAAATGATGCTTGCTGGTTCAGCTAAAGACATTTTAATGATGGAAGGTGAAATGAAAGAATGCTCTGAATCAGAAATGATTGAAGCAATTCGCATTGGTCACGAAGCTATTAAAATTCAAATCAAAGCTCAATTGGAGCTTGCTGAAATGGTGGGTGTTAAAGCTAAACGCGAATACAACCATGAGGATAAAGATTTAGATTTAAAAGCACGCATAGAACAAGAACTTTATGCCGGGGTTTATGAAATCGCTAAAGCAGGTTCAACAAAATCTGAGCGTGGTGATCGTTTCAAAGCACTTCGCGATGAGTTTATCGAGAAACTAACCGCAGAAAAAGGCGAGGAGCTCGATGCTGTTACATTAGGCCTTTGCAAAAAATACTACCACGATGTAGAAAAAGATGCAATGCGTAATATGATCCTGAACGAAGGAATTCGTTTGGATGGTCGTAATACTAAACAAGTTCGTCCTATTTGGTCAGAAGTTGGTTATTTGCCTTCTGCACACGGTTCTGCCGTTTTTACGCGTGGTGAAACTCAATCATTAACTACCGTTACTTTAGGTGCTAAAGATGATGAGCAGTTAATTGATGGTGCGATGTTCTATGGTTACAACAAATTCTTGTTGCACTATAACTTCCCTGCTTTTTCTACCGGTGAGGTTCGTCCTAATCGAGGTCCTGGTCGTCGTGAAGTTGGTCATGGTAACTTGGCTATGCGTTCATTGAAACAAGTATTGCCAGACGAAACTGAAAATCCATACGTAATTCGTATTGTTTCTGATATCCTTGAATCAAATGGTTCGTCATCAATGGCAACTGTTTGTGCAGGTGCGTTAGCATTGATGGATGCAGGTGTGAAAATCAAATCACCTGTTTCAGGTATTGCAATGGGATTGATTTTAGATCCAGCAACTGGAAAATACGCAGTTCTTTCTGATATTTTAGGTGATGAAGATCATTTAGGTGATATGGACTTTAAAGTAACCGGAACCTCACAAGGTGTTACGGGTTGCCAAATGGACATTAAAGTAGATGGTTTATCATACGAAGTGTTAACTGAAGCTTTAGAGCAAGCTCGTCAAGGACGTTTACATATTCTTGGTGAGATGAATAAAACGATTACTGCTGCACGTGAAGACTACAAGCCACATGCTCCTCGTATTGTTGAAATGCTGATTCCTCGTGAGTTCATCGGTGCTATCATTGGGCCTGGTGGTAAAGTGATTCAGGAAATGCAACGTGAAACCGGTGCTACAATCAGCATTGAAGAAGTAGGTGAGTATGGTAAAGTGCAAATCTTTGCAACTGATAAAGAAGCTGTGGATAAGGTAGTTACTAAAATTAAAGGCATTACAACAGTTCCTGAAATCGGAGAAGTGTACGAAGGTACCGTTAAAAATATCCAGCCTTTCGGAGCATTCGTTGAGTTCCTTCCTGGAAAAGATGGTTTATTGCATATTTCAGAAATTGACTGGAAACGCTTTGAAACTATGGAAGGTGTACTTGAAGTAGGTGAGAAGATTAAAGTTAAATTACTGGATGTAGATAAGAAAACAGGTAAGTTTAAACTTTCTCGTAAAGTATTACTGCCTCGTCCTGAAAAGACCGAGAGCAATGCTCCTCAGTCAGATAGCAAATAGTAATTAATCAATATTTTTGAAAAAAACCGTTATGAAAATAACGGTTTTTTTTTGTCTCTGAAACTTATCACTCAAAACTTATTACTTATAACTTCTCATTGTGTACTTTTGCACTTTATTAATTATTTAAAATTTCTAATATTCAATAGATGAAACACTTAATTGCTCCTTCAATCCTTTCAGCTGATTTTGCCAATCTTGCTGATGATGTGGAAATGATTAATGAAAGTTCTGCCGATTGGTTCCATGTGGATGTGATGGATGGCAACTTTGTACCCAATATCTCCTTTGGTTTTCCGGTTATTGCAGCGGTAAACCATTATGCTAAAAAACCTTTGGATGTACACTTAATGATTGTTGATCCTGATCGTTATTTGGAAGATTTCAAAAAAGTAGGGGCAAAGGTGCTCACCGTTCATTATGAAGCCTGCACACATTTGCATCGTACCGTTAGCAAGATCAAAGAATTGGGAATGAAGGCAGGGGTTGCCATTAATCCTCATACACCGGTAAGTGTTTTAGAAGATATCATTACTGATGTTGATTTGGTGCTGATTATGTCGGTAAATCCGGGCTTTGGTGGTCAAAAATTTATTGAGAATACTTACAATAAAATTAAAGCATTACGCGAGTTGTGCAATAAACATAATGCTGAAGTATTAATTGAAGTTGATGGCGGCGTAAATAAGCACAATGCATTAGCCTTATTGAAGGCAGGTGCTGATGTATTAGTTGCAGGGAATGCTGTGTTTTCAGCCGAAGATCCAAAACATGAAATTGCAGAATTGAAAAAACTAAATATTGAAGTTTTTCAAGCCTAAAACTTAACGTTAGATAATGACAAAATCCACTTTTGGGTAATACCAAAAGTGGATTTTTTTTTTAATATGTCTCTCTGGAACTATAAATTGCTTTCCGTATTAACAAATAGTAAGTAGAGCTGTTATTTAAATTTGATGTTAAGAGAACTCAAAATTTGCATCAAGATAAATTTTAAACTTATTTTAATTTTATGCTTAATAAACAATAAATTTGTTAACAATGAGTGTTTTTTGTTGAAAATTTAAAAACTATCATTTAAATAGATTTTAAACCTATATATCATTTTTATGAAACATAATTTTGGAGCCGGCCCAGGTATTTTACCGCAACAAGTATTACAAGAAGCCGCACAGGCTGTAATAAATTTTAACAACAGTGGTTTATCGATCTTGGAAATTTCCCATCGAAGCCCTGATTTTGAAGCAGTGATGGATGAAGCACGTGCTTTGGTTAAAGAGTTGCTAAATCTTGGTGACAACTATTCCGTTATGTTTTTGCATGGAGGCGCAAGTAGTCAATTTGCAATGCTTCCTTACAATCTCTTAGGTGAAAATGAAACTGCGGCTTATCTTGATTCGGGTACTTGGGCTAATAAAGCTATTAAAGAAGCGAAGTTCTTCGGAAAAGTGAATGTTGTCGCTTCCTCTAAGGAATCAAACTATACGTTTATTCCTAAGGATTATGAAATTCCTAAAGATGCCAGGTATTTTCATGTTACATCTAATAATACCATTTATGGAACGCAAATCCATCAATTCCCGGAATCTCCTGTTCCTTTGGTAAGTGATATGTCGTCTGATATTTTCAGCCGTGAATTTGATGCAAATAAATTCGGATTGATCTATGCAGGTGCTCAAAAAAACATGGGGCCGGCAGGTGTAGCCTTAGTCATTGTTCGAAATGATTTAGTGGGAACTGTCGAACGCGCTATTCCTTCCATGTTCAACTATAAGTTGCATATTGAAAATGGCTCTATGTACAATACGCCTCCGGTATTTGCAGTGTATGTTTCTATGTTGACCTTGCGTTGGGTAAAAGCACAAGGTGGAATCAAGGCCATGGAAAAGATCAATAATGAAAAGGCTGCTAAGTTATACGCCGAAATTGATCGTAATACATTGTTTAAAGGAACTTGTGCTGTTGAAGATCGCTCACGCATGAATGTTTGCTTCGTGATGAATTCCCCTGAACAAGAAAAGGAATTCCTGAATTTTGCTAAAGAACGAGATTGCGTTGGATTAAAGGGGCATAGAAGTGTAGGTGGTTTCCGCGCATCTATTTATAATGCCTTACCGCTTTCAAGTGTTGAACATCTGGTTAAAGCCATGCAAGATTTTGAAAAAATTGGAAGTTCAAAGCCAGAATTAAGTATGAAATAGAATTTAATCTCATTCCATTCCTACTTTATTTATATTAACGCAAAAACGATTACCTAAACTATGATTAAAATATTAGCCAATGACGGCATTGACCCGATAGGGAAAGAATTGCTTGAAAAAGCAGGTTTTAGTGTTGATACACAAAATATTCCGCAAGAACAATTAGCATCACGATTAAATGAATACGATGCTATAACCGTTCGCTCAGCGACTAAAGTTCGTAAGGAATTAATTGATGCTTGCCCTAACTTAAAACTAATTGGACGTGGTGGAGTAGGTATGGATAATATTGATGTTGACTATGCCCTCAGTAAAGGATTAGCAGTGGTGAATACACCGGCAGCTTCTTCACTTTCTGTTGCAGAGTTAGTCTTCGCACACCTGTTTACAGGTTGCCGCTTTTTGCAGGATGCTAACCGTAAAATGCCTGTTGAAGGGGATACAAAATTCAATGACCTTAAGAAAGCGTATGCAAAAGGTATTGAATTGAGAGGTAAAACTATCGGTATTCTTGGTTTCGGTCGCATTGGGCGTGAAGTGGCTAAAACCGCATTAGGATTAGGTATGGAAGTGTTAGCCTATGATCTTTATTCATTTAACCCTGAGGTAGAATTATCTTTTCCCGGTGCTTCTAAAGTGAAAGTTACTGTTAAAACGGCCACAAAAGAAGAACTGTTAAAAAACAGTGATTTTATTAGCGTTCATACACCTGCAGTAGAAAAACCTGAAATCGGTGCAGCAGAATTTGAGCTGATGAAAAAAGGAGCAGCATTGGTAAATGCTTCTCGTGGCGGAGTGGTTGATGAGCAGGCATTGCTTGCAGCTCTTGAAAATGGAAAATTAGGCTTTGCAGGATTGGACGTTTTTGAGAATGAGCCAAAACCTGCTGAAGCATTGTTGAAGCATCCAAGAATTTCATTGACTCCTCACATTGGAGCTTCAACCAATGAAGCGCAGGAACGAATTGGAGTTGAATTATCGAATTTGATCATCGATATCTTCAAGAATAAATAATCTCCTTCTAATAAAAAGAGGTTGTCTGAAAAATAGTTGTAGCCTTAGTTTTTAATCCAGGGCTACAACTATTTCAATTTTTGTTTAATAGGTTGCGTGTGCAACTTTTGAATCAGCGCAATTATCAGCCTGTGACCAAAAAAAACCTTTTTAGACGACCTTTTAGTTTAAGGCCATCTATTTACCTCTGCGAATCTTTATTGCTTTTGAATGGCCATTAATGATTAACAAAGCATCATTATCACATTCGCCATTTCCATAATCGATGGTTGCAACTCTATTGTTAGCTTTAATTTCAACTGCTCCCTTACTAATCCAACGGCAGCTAACATTTTTTACCAAATCTTTGGTTGTAGTTGCGTCGTATTCAATGCCTCTTTTAGTGGTACCCTTTATCCAGCCTTGAACTGAATAACTGTCATCAAATGGATCGAATGGGGTCATATGGGTATTCCAGGTAACGGTTCTTTCGCTACTCCAGGTTGCAGTTCCTTTATCGGTAATTTTAACTCTGTTAGCTTTTACAGAGTAGCTGTAAGTACCTTCAGGTATGTTTACCCCATTATTAGTGAATGTTTTAGTTCCGTCTAATTGTACACTATCAACAAAGAAATTTTCAAAAGTAAGTGTTACTGTAGCGCCAATTTCTGTCCAAGGTTTGCTAAAGACAGCTGAAATTTTGCCTTTATGGGTTACATCCTTATCATTTGTACAGCCTGCTCCAAAGTCGATGGTGACCGTTTTAGGCCAGGTGTTTCCCTCTGTACCGGTTACTACTGCACAGCTTGATGGTTTTAATACTGTTTCTGTAGCAACGGTTGAAGTTGATTCTCCATTTAAAACGGGATAATTGTTCGTTACGATTTTTACCTGGTCAAACATATCTAATGTTACATCATCAGAAGTTTGGATTTCAGTGGCTACTGTTTCATCAAATGAAGGAGCAGCGTTGTTATCTTTTTTGCATGATGAGATAGTAAATGCGATTAAGCTCATCATTACTAATACATTGGTCGAGATAAGTTTCATAGTTGGTGGTTTTGGGTGATATGACTAATTGTTTGTTGCAGCGTTTAACGAGGTAAAAAAAACTAGCAATTAATTTATAATCAATACTATACAAGAAATGCGCGTTGGATGAAACGCGCATTTCTTGTAACTTTTAAACTTAGAGCTTAATGAAGTTAAATCACAGGCTCATTAAACTTTTTTAGTGTTTAATTTTTATTTCAACTGTTTTATCTCCTATGGTAACGGTAGCAGTTCTGTCACATACACCGGTTCCAAAATCAATCATTGCAGTTTTATCACCGGCTTTCACTTCAATTGTACCTTTTGAAACGCATGGGCAATTAAAATACTTAATTAAAGGCTCTTTAATAGTAGCAGTGTATGCATGACCTTTCTTATTTACGCCATTAGCACTTCCTGTAATTTTAAAATAGCTTTCTTTCCAGTTAGCGGTATTACGAACCAATTCATAAATACGGGTTGAACTCCAAGTCGCTTCAACGGTGTCTTTTACCATTATTTTTTCAACTTTTACCTCGAATTTGAAGTTGCCACCTTGTTGGGTAACATTGGTTACTTTTTTTGTACCATTGATCACGATGTCATTTACACTGTAATTATCAAATGTAATGGTAACAGTAGCACCCGGGGTATAGAAAGGGGCGTTGTAAACAGCAGTGATTTTTCCTTTACGGGTAATATTCTCTTTAGTGCATCCGGCTCCAAAATCTAAAGTCACAGTTTTTGGAAAACCATTGTTGGTGTTAGCTCTAGTTACCGACCATACATAGCATTCCTGTCCCGGTGTAACGGTTTCTGTTGCGACTGAGCTTGCAGAAGCCATGGATAAACCACTTTCTAAATTAGTTTGGGCGGCTACATTTAGCTCATTAAAACCATCAGTGGTTACATCTTCAGCAGTAGCATTTTCAGCTGCAATGCTTACAGTTTCAGTAGAAGAGGGTTTGAACTCATCTTTCTTACAAGCAGCAAAGGTTAATGCAATTAATCCGGCGGCAATAAAAGTTTTACTTGAGATTAGTTTCATGGTGATTTTAGTTAATTGAGAGTTAATTGATAGTTAATTTGTTGGTTATGACATTATGATTTGTAAATAGTTTAACGAATGTGAAATAAAATCGTTACAATAATGATAATTTTTCTGCTTTTGTTAAAGTTTTGTAACTGTAAATCAATTAGTTAGTGTAAATGGTCTTTTGGTTCGCTTAAGATCTTTTTCTAATATATTTGTATAGAGTCTGAAAAATTAGATGTTGGGTATAATTAATAGTTTTTCTTTCTTTTGCATTCAGTTAATAATGTAGTCATCCTGAGTGGAGTCGAAGGCACGCTGCAAAACACTTCGACTCCACTCAGCGTGACAATTCAATCATTAAATCGCACAACAGTTTAGTATAAATCGTAATATGAAATTCGGAACTAAAGCAATTCACGCAGGCGTTTTTCCTGATCCTTCTACGGGTGCAATTATGACACCCATCTTCCAAACGTCTACGTTTGTACAGGAAGCACCTGGAAAGCACAAGGGCTACGAGTATGCGCGTACCCAAAATCCAACACGTTCGCAATTACAAGCCAATATTGCTGCCCTTGAAAATGCCAAGCATGGGTTTTGTTTTAGCAGTGGAATGGGGGCTATTGATACCTTAATCAAATTATTTAGTCCGGGAGATGAGATTATTTGTACGAATGATTTGTACGGTGGCACCTACCGGATATTCACAAAGGTTTTTCAGAATTATGGTCTTAAGTTCCATTTCATCGGAATGGAAGATGTAGCCAATATAGAGAACTACGTCACTGCACATACCAAATTAATCTGGATTGAAACGCCAACCAATCCGACCTTAAAAATTATTGATATTGCCGGGGTGGCAGCCATTGCGAAAAAACACAACATTTTGTTAGGGGTTGATAATACGTTCGCTTCTCCGTACCTGCAAACGCCAATGGATTTAGGAGCTGACATTGTGATGCATTCCTTAACTAAATACATGGCCGGCCATTCGGATGTGGTGATGGGAGCATTGGTGGTGAACGATGATAAACTGGCTGAGCGAATTGCATTTTTTCAAAATGCCTGTGGTGCAACACCCGGTCCTCAGGATTCCTTTTTAGTGCTGCGTGGTATTAAAACCTTGCACTTGCGCATGCAGCGTCACTGTGAAAACGGTGCTGTAATTGCCCATTTCCTAAGAAATCATCCTAAAGTGGATAAAGTATACTGGCCTGGTTTCGCTGATCATCCTAATCACGCCATTGCAAAACAACAAATGAGAGATTTTGGAGGTATGATGTCTTTTTCATTAAAGGGTGATCATATGGAAGATGCTATGAAGGTATTAAGCGGAACCCACTTGTTTTCATTGGCCGAATCGCTGGGTGGTGTTGAATCGTTGATTGGTCATCCGGCATCAATGACGCATGCTTCTATTCCGCGCGAAGAACGCTTGAAAAGCGGAGTGACGGATACCTTAATCCGATTAAGCGTTGGGGTGGAAGATGTAGAAGATTTGATTGCCGATTTAGAAAAAGCCTTAAATTTGATTTGAGATAGGGGATTTAGATGGGAGAAAACTTATCTCATGTCTCATTCACATATCTCGATGCTCAATACTTAAATTATGTTCGATAAATTATTTGAAGCTAAGCAAAAAGCTGAAGAAATTAAAAAACGCCTGGAAACAATTTCTGTTACCGGCGAAGTGGAAAATGGCGCTGTTGTAGTTACCTGTAATGGTAATCGTAAAGTGCTGGATGTTAAAATTAATTCAAGTGTATTTAACGTTCGCGACCGGGAAGAAGTGGAAGAATTAATCACGGTGGCCATCAACCGGGCACTTGAGCAAGCTGATAAAATCATGGCCGCCGAAATGCAGGCCATTATGCCGAATATTCCGGGTTTAGGTGCTTTAGGTTTTTAAAAATTACGTCCTGCGCTTCTGGTGATTATTTCATGCAGAGGCGCAGCGTTCGCAGAAATTTTTCTTTGCTCGTTCATCTTTTTACTTTTCCCAAGAGAGTTCACCATTCATAATTCAACATTCCCACTTTCATCTTTTTACTTTTCGCTTTTCCCACGCAGAGGCGCAGTTCAACATCCATCATTCATAATTCACCAATTTCCATTTTCTACTTTCCGCTTTAATCGTTAATCTTTTTTTATCTTTACGAAAACTGGTCGTGCCAGCTCAAACAATAACTTTATCATATTTTGAATTTTAAAGAATTAGGTCTTGATTCACGCCTGTTGGAAGGTATCGAGGCAATAGGTTACCAAAATGCTACTCCGGTACAAGAACAAGTAATCCCTTCTATTTTAGCCGGAAAAGATATCATTGCGTCGGCGCAAACGGGTACAGGAAAAACCGCTGCTTATTTACTCCCCATTGTTCATAAAATTATTGCAGCTCATGAAGATGAGCACATTCATGCTTTGGTGATTGTTCCTACGCGTGAACTGGCTATTCAAATTGCTCAAAACCTCGACGGACTCTCTTATTTTACCTCCATAAGTTCCATAGCAGTTTATGGAGGAGGTGATGGTGAATCATTCACCCGTGAAAAAAAAGCCCTATCCAAAGGTGCAGATATTGTTATTTGTACTCCAGGTAGAATGCTGAGTCATTTGAATTTGGGCTATGTGCAAATTAAAAGCTTAAAATATTTGATTCTTGATGAGGCAGACCGTATGCTCGACATGGGCTTTTATGACGACATCATGAAGATCAAATCCTATCTACCTGAAAAAAGACAAAACCTACTGTTTTCGGCCACTATGCCTATGAAAATCAGGGAGCTGGCCAGGAAGATTTTGCATCATCCGGAAGAAATCAATATTTCCATTTCAAAACCTGCAGAAAAGATTAAACAAGAAGCGTTTGTAGTATATGAAACCCAAAAACTGGAGCTGGTAAAACACCTGCTTCAACATCATAATTTTAGAAGTGTTATCATTTTCTGTTCGCGCAAAAATCATGTAAAACAACTCACTTTATCCTTGAAGAAAGCAAAATTTTCCATTGAAGAAATGCATTCGGATTTGGAACAGGAAAAGAGGGAGGAGGTAATTTCTAGTTTTAAAAATAGAAAACTTAACATTCTGGTAGCCACTGATATATTAGCCAGAGGAATTGATATTGAAGATATTGATTTGGTGATCAATTACGATGTTCCTAACGATGGCGAAGATTACATTCATCGCATTGGTCGTACCGCTCGTGCCGAATCAGATGGTATTGCATACACCCTGATTGAAGAACGGGAACAAAATAAGTTTTTAACGATCGAGGAGTTATTGGGCCACCCCGTTCCCAAAGGAATCGTACCCGAACAGTTAGGAGTCACACCTGCCTATAGCCCTAAGAAATTTAAGCCGGTAAAAAGAAGAAAACCGAATAATTTTAAGAAAAAGAAGAGTAGTTGATTATTCACTTGCTTGCTTACCTACTCTTGTCATCCTGAGGCACGAAGGATCTCTGCGTTTTGTTACTCCTTGTCATCCTGAGGCACGAAGGATCTCTGCGTTTTGTTACTCCTTGTCATCCTGAGGCACGAAGGATCCTTGACGGACACGAATTCGCTCAAATTGATTTAATACCTCCGATGATTGGGAGTCGCATATGTTAAGTTTCAATTCTCCCAGCTTTTGGTAATCCGGCTGCCTTTTTCAGGATCGTTGATAATCTTAAGATAAACTTCAATTTCCTGTTGCATTTCCTCCACATGTGATATAACTCCAACCATTCGGTTTTCTTTTCGTAAGGATTTAAGCGTATCAAAAACTACCTGTAATGATTCTTTATCTAAAGAACCAAAGCCTTCATCCAGGAAAAAGAAGTTTTCGCTAGAGTGAGTGAGTTGCTGAATATTATCGGCTAATGCTAAAGCAAGAGATAATGCGGCCTGAAAGGTTTGCCCACCGGAAAGTGTTTTTACATGTCGCAGTTGCCCATTATTTAAGAAGTCCCGAATCGCAAATGAATTATCTTCCCGAATTTCCAAACTCAGCTGCTGACGGGTAAGCTTATGGAAACGATCATTGGCAGCTTCACAAAGATTCTGCAAGTAAACCCCTGAAATATATTGCACAAAACCACTTGACCGGAATAACTTAGATAAAGTGTCTAAATTTTCTTTACGCTTGCTTAGCTTTTCATTTTCGATAGTCAGTCGTGTTAGCTCTAGCAGATTTTGTTTTAACTGATCGCACTGCTCTGCTTTTGCCCCAATTGATCGGTTCAGCTCTTCTAATTGCAGATTGATGCCATTTATCCTGTTAATTATTTCCTGATGATCGCTTTCATTGTATTCTTTATCACCGGCTTGTTGTTTCAATTTTGTCAGCACTTCTTCCGAAGCATTCAATTGCAGATTGTATTCGTTTATTGCCTTTCGTTCAAAGGCCACATCCAGTCTGTTGTTAAGCGTTTCAATAATAGTAAGTTCAGAAAGCTGAACTTCATTTTCCAGTAGTTGTTTAATCTGTTGGTTTAAATTCTGAAGTAAGTGTTGCTGTTGATGTAGTTGTTCCTGATCGGCCGAAAGATTGCCTTTTGTTTGATTTAATTGCTGTGCAATTTCATCGATATTTAATTTCAGTTGTACCATCTCCTGTTCAGCTGAAGCAATTTTCTCTTTTATTAAAGCAGACTCATTTCTTAGTTGAGGCGGATTGTCATTTATAAAATCATTTACACGTAATAACTCCAGTTGAGTACTCAGCGCGGCAATAGCTCCCTCTAATTCGTTGTTTTTAGCTTTTACTTCCTGAAGTCGCTCTTTCCATTTTTCAAGCGTTTTTAATTGTTCCTGTTCATCGTTTTCCGCTTTGTTGATTTGTTCATCCAGCCCATCGATTTGCTGTTTTAACTCATTCCATTGCTGTATTTCTTGCTGAACTTTTGAAGGATCATTTTTGTCGTAATTATTCCACTTAAATAAAGCATGATGATCAGCAACTACTTGATTGTGTTTTTCGAGTTCAGTTGAAAGATGATCCAGATCAGTACTTATAAATTGAATCGTGGTATTAAGTTGATTGAACTCCGTATGTAGATAATTCAGTGATTTTAGCTTTAAAGCGATTGCAGCAAGCTGCTCTTGTACATGCTGAAGTTTTTCAGCATTGTTACCGGTTTCAAACTGGTGAAGGTGTTCTAATGATCCACAAAGCGGACAAGCTTCTCCATGCTGTAATGACATGGCAAAATCTCCCAGTTTATGGAAGGCCAGCAGATGCGTATGTTCTTCGTTTAAGATTTGTTGATTGTTTTCTAAAAGGGAAATAGAACTTTCCAATTGCTTTTTAACTGAATTTCCGTTCTGATTTAATTGTAAATCCGTACAGTTTTCAACAGCTAGCTTTTCAGCAAATGAACTTTCTAATGAAGCAATTTGTTGCTTTCTTAAGCTGATTTTTCCATTGATTTCAGTACCATTTTTTTGAAACTGAAGGTTTGCATTAAACCAATCATTCAATTGCAATAATGCTGTATGGTCAGGTTGCTTTTTCTTATACTCTTGTCGCTTTTGTTTTAAATTGTTTATCGTCGATCGAAGCAGTTCGCACTCGTGCTCCTTTTTTTCGACAAGCACCGAACCGTCGTTATTTGATTTTTTTACTTTTTCGAGGTCGGCTATTTTAGTGAGAACATCAGCAACCGTTAATAATTCATTCGCTTTTTTAAATTGAATTTCTCTGTCAGCAAGGAGTTGTTTAATTCGATTTTCATCAATGTACTTCTTTTCTAATTCTTGCTCAAACTGATGAATCCTAACCTTGCTTTCATTTAACTTGTTTTCTTGCTTATTAATAAAAGTAAGCAGCTCTGTCTTACGTTCGAAAAGCGGTTTATAAGTAGTAAAGCAATATTCATAGATTTCAAGCTTTTCCTTTTTCTGTTTGAAATGCGCTGCCTGCTCTTGTAGTCGGTTAAGTTGAGCAGTTTGCTCTTTAATAGCCGTTGTTAGTTTTTTTAATTGCAGAAAAGCATTTTCCTGTTCTGCTAAACCTTTAAGGTTAGTTTCATAGCGTTTGCTTTGCGATTGCATTTCAGCCAATTCAGCTTCGATCACTTGAATAGTTTCTGGCGAAATAGTTCCAAGCATATCAATGCGAGCCTGCAGGTCGGTCAGTTTGGTTTTGGCTTCGCTAAGTAAAGCGGCAACCTTGTCACTAAATTCGAACTTATCTAAATAAAATAGTTCCTTCAGCATTCGGGTACGTTCAGTTGACGATAGCTGTAAAAACTCCTGAAACTTACCTTGTGGGATTATAATGGTGCGTTTAAAATTTTCATAGCTTAATCCTATGATTTTTTCAGCATCTACCGATTCCAGCGGCTGCCATTCGTTTTTAGTGAACTGATAAGCTTTACGTTCTATAGAGGTGACATCGTCAAATCGTTTGCGTCGTTTTGAGGTAGCAACAAATCGATATAAGTTTTCTTCTGATCCTGTTTTAAACTCAAAATCAATCAACAATTCATTTGAACGCAGGTTGAGCATATTGTAACTACGCTCATCGCCTCGTTCATTTAAGCGATCGGTTATACCATACAATGCGAAGGTGATGGCTTCAAGAATCGATGACTTACCACTGCCTACCGAGCCAAAAAATCCAAAAATATGCGCTTCAGTTAATTTGCTGAAATCGATACATTGTTCATCCTGGTAGGAGTAGAGGCCTTTTATTTTGAGTGATACTGGGATCATTTTAGTTGCTGGTTTTTAGTCGGCAGTCCATAGTTCATGTTTTTTTATTCGACAATCCATGGACTACCTTTTAAAGTAGTTCCTTAAATAAGCTGATCAGTTCATCATTGGGATGCTGTCCGTTTTTTGATTGGAAATAATCTTTAAACAGCTCTTCAATGTTTTGATCCAAATTGATTTGTTTTGTGCTTCTTTCTTGTATCGAATCAGTATTTACAATTGGAATGATTCCGATAATATTGGGATGGGCAGCATTTAATTGTCGGCGCTCATCTCCGGTAAGAAAAGTGTTGGTATGCATGGTAAGCTCAACCAAAGCTTCGGTATTTTCACTTAACCATTCAACAGCCTCAGATACATTTTTACAACTCTTTCGTAACAGTTTTTTTCCCTGACGAATGTCGGTTTCGCGTATAGTTACCGGCTTTCCGGCTTCTGCTTCAATAATTAAAACATATTTCTGTTGATTCGTCTCCCCAAAACTATAAGCAATCGGGCTGCTACTGTATATGATGGGACAAGGATGCTTATCAATCCGTTGCTTACGATGTAAGTGTCCCAGCGCTACATACTGAATTTGTTCAGGGATGGCATCTGAATAAATGACCTGCGCATTACCAACCGATAGAATTGATTTTTCATCTTCCGGTTCTTCAGGTAATTCTTCTCCACGTTTTGCAAAATATAAATGCGCCATCAGCATGTTCACACCCTGATCATTACAATGTTCATCGGCCAGGGTTTTCCATTTTTTCTCCAGAACACTGCGCAGTTCTTCTTCTTGATTTTCTGTACCTAGAAACTGTTTAAGCCTGAACTCATTGGCATAAGGAGTAAGGATTAATCGAAGCGGTGTAGATTGATCAGGTAATTTAAGTTCAATAAATCCTTCCGCTGATTTCAATACTTCCAATCCTGATTCAAGTTTAAAAGGAGCAATTATTGAATTCGGGAAACCGGCAAAGAGAATTCCACATTCACGCGCCAAGGGATCAGGTGCTTCAATGCGATCTGGGGAATCATGATTACCGGCAATCGCAATAACCGGTCTTTTCCCGTTTGCCGATAAACGTTTAATTGTCTTATAAAATAGTTCAACCGACTCCGTTGGAGGGTTGAAGGTATCAAACAAGTCTCCGGCAATCAGTACCGCGTCCACATTTTCACGTTCTGCAATTTCACAGATTTCTTTCATAACCTCCACTTGTTCAGTGTGTCGTGAAAAATTATCCAGTCGTTTACCAAGATGCCAGTCGGCTGTGTGCAAAACTCTCATATTCAAAAATTACAAACCGCTAGTTTCATGTTAAATATTTAGCAAAACAAATAAAGCTTTCAACAATTTAATTGCTACTTTGGGTATATTATTCCCCACATGAGGTACTGCATAAGCACGTTATTCGGAATGAAAATCAAAGAAACTTCACTCATTTTGGTAACTGAAAATGATAAATCGTTAAATTATTAAGGTGTTAATAGTGAGTCGTTTAATTAGTGTTATTCCCGTTGAATATCCATATGAAGTTGTTGTCACATGAATTTATTTGTTGCTTGGCATTTAAATTGTCATTTTTGGACTCGTCAAACCAAATTTTTAAGATGAAAAAACTATTAACATTAACCTTTTTTACAATTTTATTTTCATTCGCTGCAAAAGCACAAGATTACAACACGGGTCTTGGATTACGTTTAGGCTCTCCTAGCGGTATTACAATAAAGCATTTTCTTGGGGATCAATCAGCCATTGAGGGTATTCTGGGTTTTTACAATCATGGTTTTAATATTACCGGATTGTATGAAGTGCATGGAAACGCTTTTGATGTGCCTAGTCTAAATTGGTTCATTGGAGGAGGTGCTCATCTTGGTGGTTATAATAATAAATATAAAGACTACTATGATAGCAATACGGAGTTTGGTGTTGATGGTATAATTGGTTTGGAATACACTCTCGATGATGCTCCAATAAATTTCGGCATTGATTGGAAACCTAAAATCAACTTTGTTGGTAACACTGGATTTTATGGAGGCGATATTGCCTTATCTGTTCGTTACGCATTCAAATAATCATTTTTGGGCTTCCATTCTGTTAAGGGTGGAGGCTATTGTCAATAGAATTTAATGAATAAAATAGTTGAAAACAGTTATATGAAGAAAATCTTTACAATCCTCGTTCTTTTTTTAGTGTTTAGTACGGCAGGAGTTAAAGCGCAGAGCTATAAAACAGGTTTCGGTCTAAAATTAGGGGATTATTCACAAGGCCTTACTTTGAAACATTTTGTTAAGAAAAATGCAGCATTAGAGGGTATTTTATCATCGCGCTGGCATGGGGTTAATATTGCCGGTCTTTATGAAGTTCACGGTAATGCATTTAATGAGCCTGGATTTAATTGGTTTATAGGTGGAGGAGCACACGCAAGCTTCTATGATCATGGATATTATTATTTCCGAGGTCATTATGATGGGTATTATGATTCTTATTACTATGATCGTTCGCGCGCTGTTATCGGTGTTGATGGTGTATTAGGTTTGGAATATACGTTCAGAAGTGCGCCTATTAATATTGGTGTTGACTGGAAACCTGAAATCAATTTTATTAATAACGGATTCATTGCTAACGACATTATGTTTGCAGTTCGTTACGCATTTAAATAAGCATCGTTTATAGATCAAAAACAAAAGCCGTTTCAATTGAGACGGCTTTTGTTTTTTATAAACGATTGAATTTTAAATTTCTATAAATCTGATAATTGTAAAAAGTCATAAAACTGTTACAAGTCAGTTCGCGTTTATCGTATATAGAAAAAGTACTTTTAAATTTAGAATGTTTGATATGAAAAAGATAATAGCACTTTGTGCATTTTGCATAGTATGTATATGTATAGCCTGTACTAAAAAAGGCTTTGAAATTACAGGCGATGTACAAGGCGTTCAGGAGGGAACAAAGGTATTGTTATTAAGTTTTGGGGATGAATCAGAAGCTCCTGATACGATAGCTCAAGGGAAAATAGAAAAGGGTAAATTTTCAATGCAAGGAAAGGTTGAAGTTCCTGAACTTTATGTCTTTATGATTGAGGGTATTCAGGGGTATAAGCCAATTTTTGTTGAGAATAGTATTATCAAGCTATCCGGATCTGCTGATAAATTGATGCAAGCTACTGTCACCGGTTCTAAAACTCATGATGAATTAAATCAAAATCAACAGATTATAAATAAATATCAGGCTGAACAGAATAAGATTATCGATGAAGCGAATAAAAAACTAGGCGACAAAGCTTCATCTGCACAAAAAGATTCAGTAATGGCTTTGTTAGAGCGTGTTAGGGCAAAGCAAATTAAAGAGGTTAATGAATTTGCAATAAAGAACCCAGGTTCATTCGTAGCGCCTACCTTGATACTAAATTCGGCAGATGAGTTAGACCCTTCTATTTACAATCAGATATATGAAAACTTTTCTGAAGATGTGAAGAAAAATAGTGCAGCTAAATACCTCAAAGTTCAATTGGATAAATTAGCTACCGTGGCAGTTGGTCAGAAAGCTCCGGAATTGAAAGGCAAGAATCCTGAAGGAAAAGATATTTCATTAAGTGAGATTAAAGGAAAATTAACCATCATCGATTTTTGGGCATCATGGTGTGGACCATGTCGTGCTGAAAACCCTAACGTAGTCCGGATTTACAATAAATATCACGATAAAGGCCTGAATATTTTAGGCGTTTCATTAGATAAGAACGCAACAGAATGGAAGAAGGCCATTGCCGATGATCAACTTAACTGGAATCATGTTTCTGATCTTATGTTTTGGGACTCACAACTCGCTAAAGCCTATAAGGTGGAAGCTATACCTCATACGGTACTTATCGATGAGAACGGTGTAATTATAGCCAATAATTTGCGTGGTGAAGAATTGGAGAAGAAGATCGCAGCTATACTCGGAAAGAATTAATAAACCCTTATATTTTAAATGGTCATTTTTTTGACTCAAACAAACAACATATGAAACTTAAATTTTTATGCTTGTTAGCATTACCATTAATGCTTAACACGGCAAATGCTCAAACCAAAAAAGGATTTGTGATTAATGGACAGCTAGCAAACCTGCAAGATGGAGCTAATGTTTATTTGTTCTCACATAATATAGAAACCAATAAAACAGACACCATTAGTAAGGCTGTTGCTTCAAAGGGTGCCTTCAAATTAACTGGATCAGTAGCCGCTCCCGAACTTCATTATTTAGTTATACAAAACTTGCGTGGTGGATTTCCGTTTTTTGTTGAAAACAACAATTTAACGCTTAAAGGAAATGTTGATTCATTAGGTAAAATAGCGGTAACAGGTTCAAAATCGCAAGATGATTTGGCTTCAGTAAATTCAAAATTATCAGCATTGGGTAATGAAATGAATGCACTTTATCCAGCTTTTCAAGAAGCAAAAAAAGCAAACGATACAGCTAAAATGGATGAAATAAATAAAAAGGCTGATGCAATTCAAGTTCAACAACAAAATGTTGTTAAAGATTTTGCAGCAACCCATCCAGCATCCTATGCTTCACCCTACGTTGTAATGGTAAATATTCGTGGTTTGGATCCAGCTGTTTATCAACCTATTTATGATAAATTTTCAGCTAATGTTAAGCAAAGTACATTTGGTAAACAGCTGAATAAAAGCTTAGTTGTTTTAGCTAAAACAGCAATTGGGAAACCTGCACCTGAGTTTACTGGTAAAACTCCTGACGGAAAAGACTTGGCTTTAAAAGACGTAGTTTCAAAAGGAAAAATAACCATGATTGATTTCTGGGCTTCATGGTGCGGACCTTGCCGTGCTGAAAATCCTAATGTTGTTAAACTTTATCAGCAATACCATGAAAAAGGCTTTAATGTGATTGGTGTTTCTCTTGATCGAGATGCTGACAAATGGGAAAAAGCCATTGCTGATGATAATTTGACCTGGAACCATGTTTCCGATCTGAAATTCTGGAGTTCTGAATTTGCTGCCCTGTACGGAGTACAAGCAGTTCCTGCTACATTCCTTTTAGATGCAAAAGGAATTATCATTGGAAAGAACCTTCGTGGCGAAAAATTGGCTGAGAAATTAGCTGAATTACTAGGTCCGGCTCAATAAGAGATACAGGATTATAAGACACAAGACTTAAGAAAAGAATAAAGGTTCAGCGCATCCGCTGAACCTTTATTCTTTTATCATTATCTGATCATTTCTCTTTAATCTTTCAATTCTATGTACATGGTTTTGTGCAAACCGATTCCTTCAACTTCAAACGTATCACCGATTTCAGTAAAGCCTAATTTTTTATAAAAACCTACCGCTGTTATTCGTGCATTGCACCAAAGTAATTCCACATTGTTCCCTTTCAGGTAATCGATAGCGAATTTTAAAAGCATACTACCCGCATTTAAACCGCGATGTGCTTCAGAGGTTGCCATGCCCTTTAAATGGCATTGTGATGGTGTGCTGAAAAAGGGGAGGTTGGATTTGGTAAATGTTCCAACACTAATAATCTGACCATCGTAAACAGTAGCCAAATGAAAAGTTCCCGGTTCATTATCTTTAGGGAAATAACAGACACCGCTTGTTAATTCGGGTCTTAAAATTTTATGACGAAGGGGATATGTTTCTTCTGTCGAAATAAATTTTACGTGCATCGCTACTAATCGAAATCGGATAAGCTTGTTTGTAACTTAAGAATAGGGTTGTGATTTACATAACAAATTAGTTGCCATACAGTTTGTAAATGAATTCCCCGATTTATAAGCGGCTGCAAATTTGGGAAGATTGTTTCGAATTGCCAAACTTATTGTAAAGATACTCCTTTTGGGCTCATCCATGGATGAATGTCTATTGATAATCGACCCGACTTTACTGCAGGGTCTTGATCAACCAATGCTTTGTCTTCTTCTATCGATGTAACATTAAAAATGAAAATACCTCTTAAATCTCCATCATCCAAAAACGGGCCGGCAATATTTAGTTTGCCTGATTTCTCCATTTCAGTTATGTGAGCTCCCTCCTGAATTTTTGCCGCAGTTACTGAGTCTTTAGTCCGATTGGTCCTTTTTTCAGTAAAACGAGAAAATAGGTTTTCATAACCCCTTCAGAAACCTTCTTTTCTTGTGCAGCCGAATTTCCGGCAATTACTACTCCTAGGAGTATTAGATAAATGATAAGTTTCTTCATGGTAACAAGTTTGTGTGCTAAAATAAATTTAACTGTCCTTTTTGTACTCTTTTAAAAACATTCAAGTTAAGCTCTTTCATTTGCCTGTCTTTCATAAAGCGTTTCACGGAGATATGAAAAAGATTATGTATTGCTTCGGCAGTTTTACCTTCACCTTTCAAACGAGTTCCCCAGCGGCTATCATTTAAATGACCTCTGTGGCAATCGGCAATTAAATGTAATACTTTTTCGGCTTTGTCTGGGAATGCCTTATAAATCCAATCTGTAAAGATTTCTCCAATGGAACCATTCAATCGTACAATTGTTGATTCTGCTGCCGAAGCTCCATTATTAGCCGCCTCTTCTATTATTTTAGGAACTTCAGCGCTGTTTAAGCCAGGGATGATAGGAGCTAACATTACCCTAACAGGGATATCATTTGATGCAAGTGTATTAATGGTTTGCAATCTACCTTTTCCGGTAACAGTTCTTGGTTCTAGTTTTTGACGAAGTGATTCATTGAGTGAGGTAATCGTAATGTTTACGTGTACTAAATTGAGTTCGTTAAGTTGAGTTAACAGATCTAAATCTCGTAGTATTAAATTGTTTTTGGTAATTATGCTAACAGGATTTCTGTATTTAAGCAATACTTCCAACATGGTGCGTGTAATTTTAAACTTACGCTCTGCCGGTTGATAGCAATCAGTGTTTCCTGAAAGTAAAATTGGTGTAGCTTTCCATTTCGGATTATCAAAAGTTTTTTCCAGTAATTGGGCAGCGTTATGTTTTACAACGATTTTTCGTTCAAAGTCCAGTCCTGCGCTTAATCCCCAATACTGGTGCGTATTTCTTGCATAGCAATAAATACAGCCATGTTCACAACCTTGGTAGGGATTCATGGAGTACAAAAATGGTAAATCAGGACTCTCTGGTTTATTTACAATTTTTTTAGCATGTTCCTCAAAATATTTAGTAGCCGTATTTTCCAATAAGGGTTCATCCAAGCCTTCTATATGTTCGGTAACGTATTGTTGTTTTAAGAAACGATTATGAGTATTAAGCTGTGCGCCTCGGCTTTTGAAATAGCTTTCGTCCTGTTCATTCATTTTATAAAAATACTAAAAATAATAGCAAAATTTATAGAAGGAATGTGAAAAGGATAAAAAAAGCCGCTTTGAGTTATCAAAGCGGCTTTTTTATAAAGAAAAAATAATTATTTTTTCAATGAATCAACTTTAGTAGCAGCTGAATCAACTTGAGCAGCAGCTGAATCAACTTGAGTAGCAGCTGAATCAACAGCAACAGCAGCAGAATCAGTAGCAGTTTCAGCTTTTTTACCTTCACCACAAGCAACAACTGCGAATACTCCAGCAGTTAAAATTAAAGCAAATACTTTTTTCATTTTGTTAAATTTTTAATGGGTTTTAAGATTCAATATGACATTAATACCAAAACTGAAGAAAGGTAACCCCCTGAATTAATTTTTTTTAAAACTTTTTTCAGCTTATGTTACATGTGTTTGATAATTAGCGAAATAGATTCCGTTGAAACTTTCAAACACCTTCCTTAATCCTTGACATTAAATCAAATCGGCTGCAAAAGTATGATTTCTTCTGAGACTTTAAAGTAAATAATAATTTAAAAATCATTGCTGTCCGATAAAAAAACCTTACCCAATATTTCGTACCGTCAGAACGTTAACAGAGGGCCTTCCTTTGTTTTTTTGAAAAGAACCGCCTCT
>NZ_FXSZ01000017.1 GCF_900182575.1 Solitalea koreensis
CATTCCGAACAGAGCAGTTAAGCCCAACAGCGCCGATGGTACTGCGGTAAAACGTGGGAGAGTAGGTCGGTGCCGATCTTTATTCGAACCCCTTGAACCTTGTTCAAGGGGTTCTTTTGTTTAAGGCCGTCCTCATTATAAAATGTCTTGTTAATATTAGGATTATTTTGACAACATAAGTACCAATGCTGCCACTGAATCTTAATGGAAAGATTAAAGCGTTCAGAGCGCAATATCAGGTGCTTGTGATGCTACTTTTTCCTCTTGACTGGCTATAGCTACATGCTTATTCCAGCACCTTTTCGTTTGATACTTTCAAACACTCTAGTAACTCTTCTCCTGTTTACTCATACATTTATTTAAAATATAGGCTGCAATGAATCTTAGGGATCAAGTACAAAAGTTGTGGAGTAAGGTATAAAAGTTCATTTTTGTAAACTTTTATTTAGCCAAATGGCAAATACCTATAAAGCCCTCATCCAACTCATATTACCAGAAGAGATTGAAACCTATTTTGAATTAACGGGTGTAGAAAAAAAGGGTGAGATCATTCATATCTTAAAGAACTAAATATCATTCCCGATGAATTTGCCGGAGAAAAACTAGTTTCAAAGGGCTTCTTTGAAGAAGTTACGGTACAGGGCTTTCCAATACGCGGTTTTCAGGTTTATTTACATATAACACGCCGAAGATGGCTGCAGGAATTTGGTTGCCAAAGGAACGCGTATCACTAAGGATTTCCGGCTTTTTTAAAGGCATTCAGCCGATACACAGGCGCATATCATAGCTTGCAAACCATTGCCAGTTTCTATGGCGTTGAAGGCAGAAAGTTACAAAGAGCTTATCGGAATCGGTTAAGTGATTTTAGAAACTGGAAAAATCTCCACAACATAGATAACGGCGTGGTTTATCCCGAAAATATTGGGTCTAATCTAAGTATTGATGAGACCTCGTTGTCTCTGGGTGAACTTTACACTATCGTTACCAATAAAGCGGCCAAAGGTAAAAAAGGGAACCCTTGTGGCCATCGTTACAGGCATCCATTCGATGCAATTATTCCACTAATAAAGCGCATCCCAAATCATTACGGGATAAAGTCAATGAAGTAACACTGGAACTGGCCGGAAGCATGCAGTTGATTGTTAAATCGTGTTTTCCCTATGCCAAGCAGGTAATAGACCGTTTTCATGTGCAGCAGCTGGCAAGTGAAGCCCTGCAATAAATCCGAATTAAATATCGATGGGAAGCACTGGAGGCAGACTCCAAAGTCATGGAAGAGGCTAAAAAGAAGGGAATTGAATACAAGGCAGTGGTCCTTCAAAATGGAGATACACTGAAACAGCTGTTGGCTCAAAGCAGATACTTATTGTACAAAAGTCAGTCAAAATGGACTAAAGAACAGCAAGACAGTGCCGTCATCCTATTCCAAAGATATCCGGATATCAAATTAGCCTATACATTGGCACAAAAGCTATCCTGGATTTATTCCAATACAATGGATAAAACGGGCATTTAACCGATTTACCTAATGGTACAAGGAAGTGGAAAATGCGGTATAAAATCATTCAATACCTTATCCAAAACGCTGCAACAACACTACGAAAGGGTTCTTCATTTTTTTTGACAATAGAAGTACTAACGCATCTGCCGAATCATTCAATGCAAAAATAAAAGGTTTTCGTTCTCAATTCAGAGGGATGAATGTCAATTTCTTTCTATACCGATTAATAAAATTGTTCGCTTAATGCACGGTACTCCACAGGTTTTGGCTGTGATCCAATCTTAGACCTGCATAGTGTATCTTACTTAACTACAATTATTTTAATCTGTAAATACTTCAATTAATTATTTAAAAAATTGTATTAAATAGTCTAATTATTATGTAAATTATAGGAATCTTATAACGGTTTTGTTAAAGGATATGACTGACAGATTGAATTTTATTAGGCATAAAAAAAGCCAGACTTTAAAAGTCTGGCTTTAGTAGCGGGGAGCAGGATCGAACTGCCGACCTTAGGGTTATGAATCCTACGCTCTAACCATCTGAGCTACCCCGCCTTGGTTTTATTACCTGCTGTTAGGGTGATGTCCTTTTTAAAAGGTTTGCAAATATAAGAGAAAATTCTTTCCTTCGGAAAAAAATAAAGTCATTTTTTTAAAATAATTGTGTGGATGATTGCTAAAAAGAAATATAACCTTGAGTATGAGATCCGTTCATCTCCAAAGATCTTATTTAATTTTATTAGTACACCAAATGGATTGGCTCAATGGTTTGCTGACGATGTGAATGTACGTGATGATATGTATACTTTTATATGGGATGGAGAAAAGATTCGTGCTAAACTGCTTGGTATAAAAGATAATCGTTCAGTTAAATTTAAATGGGAAGATGATGAACCCTACTGCTATTTCGAATTGGAAATAATTCAAGATGAATTGACGGGTGACGTTGCCTTATCTATTACTGATTTTACAACCGAGGATGAGAAAGTTGAGAAGCAATTGATTTGGGATAACCAAGTGGATAATCTTTTGAATGTAATAGGCTCTTAATGTCATTATACTTTGTTCTTACTAATACCTCTCCAAATTTTACAGAGGAAATTAATACCTTTGTGCCTCATTTAGGCATTACATGAAGAAGCTTCATAAACTTATCATTCTTTCGTACTTAAGGCCGTTTATTGCAACCTTCTTTATCGTTTCATTTATTTTATTGATGTTATTTTTATTTAAATACGTCGATGAATTGGTTGGAAAGGGTTTAGAATGGCATACTATTGCAGAGCTGTTAATGTATGCCGCAGCCAGTAACGTTCCATTGGCCCTTCCTTTGGCTATTCTATTATCCTCAATAATGACTTTTGGTAATCTTGGGGAACAGTATGAATTGGTTGCAATTAAAGCATCAGGGGTTTCACTGACAAGGGCAATGATGCCTTTAGTAGTCGTGATGATTTTTATGAGTATTGCTGCATTCTATTTTTCAAATATTGTGATGCCTAAGTCATTTTTGAAGATGGCTTCTCTCTTATATGATGTACGTGAGAAAAAGGCAGCTTTTGCAATTCCAGAAGGTGTTTTTTATAATGATTTGGATGGATTTTCGATTAGAGTAGATAAAAAGGATGATGACGGACAGACATTACATGGGATCATGATTTATGATCATTCCCAAGGAATGGGAAATACGAACGTAATACTTGCCAAACAAGGAAAAATGTATAAATCTGATGATAACCATTATCTCATTTTTAATCTTTCGGATGGCGTGCGATATGAAGAGATGAGGGGGGCAGGAAATCTTGGCGACCGTCAACGTCATGTAAGAGTTCGTTTTTCCCAATTTGAACAAAAATTTGATATGTCGGGTTTCAATCTTTCTCGAACGAAAGAAGAATTATTCAAAGATCAATACCAAATGCTAAATGTTAAGCAGCTGCTGGTAAAAGAAGATTCTTTGAAAAAAGTAGAGACCTCTAAGACTAGTATGTTGCAATCGTATCTTCAAAGTACTTTCCTTTTTTATAGAAAGTCAGGGGACTTTAAAAGAACCAAACCTTATACTTTAAAACTAAGAACTAAGGATGATGTGCTAAATGTGGTACCGGCAGACAAACGATTGATGATTACGGAAGATGCACTCAGTTCCATAAGAAATGTCAAAAGCTATCTTTCAACAGCGGTGGAAGAGAAAAAAAGCACCGATGATCTTTTGCGTCGGCATTTAGTAGAGTTCCACCGGAAATTTACACTATCATTTGCTTGTATGGTACTTTTCTTTATTGGGGCACCCATGGGGGCTATAGTAAGAAAAGGGGGATTAGGAATGCCTTTCCTAATATCTATCATCTTCTTCCTTATCTTTCACATCTTCTCTATTACAGGTGAAAAATTTGCCAAACAAGGCTCTTTGGAGCCTTATCAGGGCATGTGGTTGGCATCGGTAGTATTAGTGCCTCTGGGATTATTTTTAACGTATAAAGCCGCCTCTGATTCCGCTTTGTTCGATGCAGATAAATACAAGCGATTTTTTAATACTATCCTCCCCCAAAAAGAGAAATCTAAATTCAAATAAATTATAATTCATTGAATTAAATAGCACATCAAAACCTCTTTAGGTAGAGCGTGTTATTTCATATAAATCTTAAAGAAAATGTTAAATACCATAGATGAAGCTGTTGAAGATATAAAAGCAGGTAAAATAGTTATTGTTGTTGATGATGAAGATCGTGAGAATGAGGGTGATTTTCTTACTTCCGGCCGAAATGCTACTCCCGAAGTGGTTAATTTCATGGCAACGCATGGGCGTGGCCTAATTTGTACTCCCTTGACAATAGAGCGTTGCGACGAACTCAACTTAGAAATGATGGTAGGGCGGAATACTGCCACCCATGAAACTGGATTTACGGTTTCAGTAGATTTATTAGGTCACGGTTGTACCACCGGAATATCAGCATCAGATCGCTCAAAAACAATACTTGCGTTAATTGATTCAGCGAGTAAGCCCGAAGATTTTGGCCGACCGGGACATATTTTTCCGTTACGAGCTGTTGAGGGAGGTGTATTACGTCGTTCAGGCCATACCGAAGCTGCGATTGATTTCGCCAAGTTAGCAGGCCATGAACCTTTGGGTGTGATTTGCGAAATTATGAATGAAGATGGTAGCATGGCTCGTTTACCTGATTTATTAATAATGGCCAAAAAGTTCGATCTTAAAATCGTTAGCATTAAAGATTTAATAGCGTATCGCCTTAAGAACGAATCATTAATTAAAAAAGAAGTATCAATAAAACTTCCTACAGAATGGGGTGAATTCGATATGACCGCATTTACTCAGGTTAATACTGGAGAGCATCATCTTGCATTGATCAAAGGTACGTGGGAGCCTGATGAGCCTATTCTAGTGCGCGTACATTCATCTTGTATTACAGGTGATATCTTTGGGTCTTGTCGTTGTGATTGTGGCCCACAACTGCACAAATCAATGGAAATGGTAGAAAAGGCCGGTAAAGGTGTTGTGCTGTATATGCATCAGGAAGGTAGAGGGATTGGGATCATCAATAAACTAAAAGCATATAGTTTACAAGAAAGTGGTTTTGATACCGTGGATGCCAATCTTGAATTAGGATTTAAGATGGATGAGCGTGATTATGGGGTAGGTGCTCAAATTTTACGTTACCTGGGAATTACTAAAATGAAGCTGATGTCAAATAATCCTACCAAACGTGCCGGATTGATTGGATATGGATTAGAAGTGGTAGAAACGGTTCCTATTGAAATAACTTCAAACGAACATAATGAAACGTACTTAAAAACAAAACGTGATAAAATGGGGCATTCCATTTTGAAAAACTCAATATAAGTTATTTTATTAATTCATCAGCATTATCAGGGAGGAGATCTATAGGTTTATCCTCCTTTTTTTGTTTTGAATTTTCCGTTTTGTTTTGCTGTTGCTTTTGTCTTTCTTCTTGTCGTTTTTTTCGTTCATCCTCTTCTATTTGTTTCTGACGTTTAAAACTTTGAAAGAATTCTTTCCAGCTATCAAACTCTTTTTTATAACGTAACCCTAATCCTTGTTTATAATCATTCTCATAAGTAAGGTCTGTACTGTGTAAAGCATTGGAGTGATTGTAAGCGGCTATACGCAAATTACCATCTTTTGATAGTAAGTATTCCACGTCAATATCACTTGTTACAGTGCTACTTGTTTTGGTTGTATTCACATTAGTAGTTGAGGGATCAACGGTTACAAATGAACCATTAATGATCAAACGATTATTAAGGAGACGTACATTGGTGCCAACTTCAGTTGAACCCGTACCTCCAATTTTTGCATTAATATCGAAATTATTGGAACCAATGAACTTATTTACGAATCCGGATAAGGTGCTTGAGGCAAGTTCGTAGGCGGCACCATTACCAACAATTCTTCCCGACATAAAATTGTTGGTAGCTAACAATGAAATAGCTTGTTTTTGACTATTATCTGGTGTAAAGTAGGAACTAAAGTAGTTTTCTTTGAGGGAGGTTTCCTGAGGAAATTCAATGTTAAAATCATAATCCATACTGCTCAGGGTATTTTTGATGGTTATGACCGTATTGACTTGTACCGTTTTTTGCGCTTGAGCATCATCTGTTGTTAAACCTGCATCCTGAAACAAAGGAGTAACTGAAGTTCTGGTTTGATAATAAGCTTTTACATTGAGTAAGGCATCATACGGATCGCCGGTAAAACGTACGGTGCTACCTGGCATTATTTTAAAAGGTCGGGTTATGATATTTTCATAATTGAAATTGTATTCTCCTTCAGTAATGTTATATAAACCAAAAATTTCGAATTGCCCAAGTGAATTAATACGAAGCTGTAAATTGGCATTACCTTTTCCTCGAATTACCTCCCCTGTATTTTCATCGAATATAATTTGTGCTTCTGCAGCATCTGTTACAGTCAGCTCAAAGGTTAGGGTCAGGTTACTGAAATTGTTTTCTTTTTTAATACTAGTTTTGGTAGTGTCTTTTGAAACAAATTCAACTAAGCCCTCATCTCCGGTACTTCCTTCGTTGGATATTGGTAAAAAGAATTTAGTTCCGGCCCCGGTGGTGGCTTTGATGTCAATTTGCATATTGCTTAAAGGCCCCTTAAAACGGAAATTACCAGTTGCCACATTTGCCGTGCCGTAATATAGGCTGTTATCCTTGCTTGTAGTGTTTAATGCCTGGAAATTGGTAGCGTTAATTCGAATATCAAGAGTAGGGTCAATCAGATTGGAAAGATCCATGGAGCCATTTGCACGAGCAGTATTCCCATTTACATCATTTAGTATAAATCGGTTGAATGCGATTTTACCATTTTCAATCGCAATTTTATCATTAAAAGAATACGTTGTATTTAGATAATCAACCCTAACGCCGGCATTGTTAAAAGCGATTGAGCCATTAATAATAGGCTTTTTAACACTCCCTTTTACTAATACGTTAGCCGATGTTGTTCCCTTTAGGTTGGATACAAGACCTGTTAGAAACGGTTGAAAAATTGATAAATTAGTTTCGTTTAATTCAGCGTCAATGAATAAATTGTCTTCCGCTTTAGAGGGCTGTAGAGCTCCTGAAAGACTTATAGTCGGAGTTCCTTTATTCACCACATTCATTGAAAAGTTCACCTCATTGGTTTCACTATACCAACGCGACGATAGCTCGGCATCTCCTAATTCGCTATTGTTCAACATTAAATTGTTGATCATAAGATCGGAAGTCACTTTGGGTGCCTTTAATACCGATGATGTACTTGCATTTCCGGTTATATAACCATCCAATTCAATACCACGGCCTTTTATTAAAGGATTGAAGGTTTTTAAGTTCAGATTTCTAAGGTTGATAACTAATGGCTCATCATCAGTTTTAGAAATAGCACCTTCAACTTCCAGTTCTTGCTCACCATTTCGGATGGTAAAATGATCAATGTAAAATTGTTCATTGCCAAAAAGTATTCTAAAGCTATTATCAATCTTCCAAACTTGATTGTCCAATTTTAGCTCAGAAGGAAGTATGCTGAATACAGTTGAATCTGTTTTAACAACCAACCTGGAGTTTAAATCAAGGCTGTTGGCTCCTTTAGGATCGGCTAATTTAATGTTGGAATTGATATTATTATCAAGAATGAAATTCGAGACAGCCACGTTGTCAAAAATCAAACTATCCTTACTTAATTTATTAACAGCCAAGTTTAAAAACAACGACTGTTCACTATTGCCTTGGTCAATAATGAGGTTGTCGAGCTTTATTTTTTGGTAGTTAAGCTTTCGAATTAAGCCGCTTGTGGTTAGACTGCGTTGCTCGCTATCAAAAGAACCGATAATTGAACCTTTTTCCGGAATATTCAGATCAGGGATGAAAATAGAAGTCAGTGGATTTATATCCAGAATACCAATTTCAAAAGTGAATTTCTGTGGGCTGGTTTTTACTGCTTTACCCCATTTATACGCTGGAAGATAAGAACGTAATAAATTCTTCAATGCGGCTGGAATTTCACTTACTTTATATTTACCCGAAATACCAACTACAGCAAAATCAGATTTAAAACTAATTTCAGATGTGGTGTCATTGACTATTTTCGAATTTAGATCTATTGTGTCAATTTTGTAAGTCTCTGTTCCTATAGAAAGTTGCGTATTTTCAAGTAATACATTACCCAGCAAATTATCAATTGAATTTCCTGAAAAATTACTAGTTATGGCAGTTGAAACTTTAAGAGAATCTTTCATTAAATAAAGCTCCCTTAAATTGGCTTTTTTAATATCAGCGTACAAATCACCTTGGGTTTTAACGCCGTTAAGGTTTATATTGCTTTTAAAATCTAATGCTAGATTTTTATCATTGACGCTTAGTTTAACATTAATTTTTTTTCTGTCAATTACGCCATCAATGTTAATATTTGAATATCGATAACCATTGTATTCAAAATAGTCAACCTTTGAGGATAGATTTTGGTATAGTTGCTCTAATCCAAAACCCTGACCATCAACGGTGGCTGTAAAAGTAGTTTTTCCAAGTAGTTTTTCATCGGTAATAATTCCCAGATTAAGGTCAGAAACATCTACTTTACCTTTATAAAAAGGCTTTTTCATGTTTTTGAGATTCATTGAAAGGTCTGTAACTGCAGTGCCAATCGCTGATTTTATATCACCTTTAACCGCAAAATCATTGTATTTGCCATTGAAGGTTCCCTTGAAATCGATATCTCCTAATTTGTTAAGCAGCTCAGGAAGTTGAACATCTTTCAGATCGATACTCCTAAAAACATTATTTACCTCTTCATTATTTGTATTTAGCTGCTCAAATGTCATATCCATTTGAGTGCTATTGATTTCAGGTAAACCTTTTATTGAAAAATCACCTTTAATATGTGTTTTTTCACCCGTATAAATATCTAACCCACGTGCTTTAAGATCCGTAACAGTACCTTTAATTTTTCCATCAAGTTTAACATCCAGCGTATAGTTTTTAATTGCAGGAGCAAAAAATGAGATGTCTTTAAAATTAACCCTCGATTTTTTGAAATGACCGTCCATGTACACTTTGCTTACAAAATGATTAAAATCACTTATTTTTTTAAAGCGAAATGCTAGATAATTGCCAATGTTACTGTTGGGAGTAATTAACTGAAGTTTGTTGATTTCAATCTCTTTGGGAGAGTATTTTACATTTCCGGCAAGTTTATTAAGTACAAAACCGCATTGTTCGCGTGCGCTTAAATTTTTAAGATCAGCAAGAATAAAGTTATCATCTATACTTACTTCTTTTGCATCCAGAAAAATATGACTTGCTACAATGTCTGCATAGTTCATTCCTTCTGTTTTAGAGGTATCTGACTCATCCTTGTAAGCAAAAGTGAAATCAGTTATTTTAACATTGCCGACCAGTATTTTAATGGGTTTTCCGGCGGTGTCTTTTGGTGCGGCTTTTCCTGAGCTGAAGTAATTGATGATAAAACTTAGGTTGGTTGATCCATTTTTTAGCTCCTTATAATTAAATCGACCTTTTTCAATTGCTAAATTTTGAACGCTGTATTTTCCTCTGGCAATATCAAGTTTATTAAGATCAATGGTTAATTTTTGAGTATATAAAATCGTGTCTTTTTGGAGGTCTTCAATATACACGCCTTCAAGTACAACTGATTTGATGAACTTTATAGAAACCCCCTTAACCTCAACTCGGGTATTTAGTTCTTTTGAAAGATAGGCTGTTGCCTTTTGGGCCACCCAGGTTTGAAACCATGGCATTTGACCCAAAAAATAAATGGTCACAAGCAGAAATATGATTGTGCCAAATAAGTAAAGCAATATTTTGCCTAATATTTTGATAATTTTGTAGCTAACTTGATAAATAATCTTTCTTAAACTCGAAAATAATGCCAACCATACTCGGAATCGAATCCTCATGTGATGATACCTCCGCCTCAATCGTTAAAGACGGCAAGGTTTTGTCGAATGTAATTGCTAATCAGAGTGTTCATGAAGCTTTTGGAGGCGTAGTGCCTGAGCTGGCTTCACGGGTGCATCAGCAAAATATAATTCCAACGGTCCATAAGGCTATTTCTGATGCTAAAGTAAGTAAAAATGAGATAAATGCAGTAGCTTTTACGCGTGGCCCCGGACTTCTGGGTTCTTTATTAGTCGGTTCTTCATTTGCAAAGTCTTTTGCCCTGGCCTTAGATATTCCACTTATTGAAATAAATCATATGCAGGCTCATATTTTGGCTCATTTTATTGATGACCCTAAGCCTCAATTTCCATTTCTGTGTTTAACAGTTTCAGGTGGTCATACTCAGATCGTTAAAGTAAATAACTATTTTGAAATGGAACTTATTGGTGAAACTACTGATGATGCTGCAGGAGAAGCGTTCGATAAGGCTGCAAAAATGTTAGGATTGCCTTATCCCGGAGGACCTCTTGTTGACAAATATGCCCAACTTGGTAATGCAAATGCGTATGCTTTTCCCGAGCCTCAAATTCCTGGTTTAAATTTTAGTTTTAGTGGCCTGAAAACTTCGTTTTTGTATTTCATCAGAGATAAGAAAAAAGAAAATCCAAATTTCCTCGAAGAAAATATGGCCGATGTTTGCGCCTCTATTCAAAATCGTATCGTTTCAGTTTTAATGAATAAGGTAAAAAAAGCGGTCAAGGAAACGGGCATAAAGCAGGTGGCAATTGCCGGTGGGGTTTCTGCTAATTCAGGTTTGCGCAATTCCCTCTTAGAAGCCGAGAAAAAACTGGGCTGGAAGGTGTTTATTCCCAAATTTGAATATTGTACTGATAATGCCGCTATGATTTCTATCGCGGGTTATTACAAATATCTTCAAGGTGAATTTGTGGGGCAGGATGTAAGTCCTTTGGCTCGTTGGGAAATATAGTTTCGGGTATTAGGTTTAAGATTTAGATAACAGGAAGCAGTTCTCGGTAAATCTCTAACTTTTTTTCAAAGTTTAATGCAGCATAGGCAGGTGAGGGCGATGGTAAAGCAATTAATTGCACTTCAGGGTGTCTGTTTAAGATGGATTTAAAATGAATTTTGAACTCCCTTTCTACTCCTTTGCCTGTAAAGAATATTTTTTCAATAGAATTATCTGTCAGGATACTGTCTATAGCTTCAATATTGTAAACCTTAGCAGTTAAGTTACTATCCAAATTGCTGTTATTCTTACGAGAACAACTTAAAATAATATCTGTATTGGCTAGTCTAAGATCTGAAAAGAGTTGGATTTTCTCTGCTTTCGTTGATAGATTCCTCTTATAGAGGAGCCGTAAGATTTTCCAAAACTGATTACGATCACCCTCATATGACCAATACTCCGCAGCAGGATATACAGTCGAGTTTTTTCCAGGGAAACTCCCTAATATTAAGTACTTACAATTGTCGGGTACAAATGGAGGGAAAGGATGATATTCTATCAGCATAGCTAAAAACAAGAAACTCCGAAGTTAAAGCTTCGGAGTTTATATAGATTGCCTTGTGGATTAATTAATCTTCAGCACTAACGGTTAAGCTTTCGCCGGTTACTACCATTTTAATTTTCGATTCCAGTTCTTCCATCAATTCCGGATTGTCTTGAATCAATTGTTTTACTGCGTCACGACCTTGCCCAAGTTTGGTATCGCCGTAGCTAAACCATGAGCCTGCTTTTTTAACGATGTTATGTTCAACACCAAGATCAATAATTTCACCTGCTTTTGAAATACCTTCTCCGTACATGATATCAAATTCGGCCAAACGGAAAGGAGGTGCTACTTTATTTTTCACAATTTTCACTTTCACGCGGTTTCCTGATACTTCATCGCCATCTTTAATTTGTCCGGTACGACGAATATCCAGTCGAACTGAAGCATAAAACTTCAACGCGTTACCACCCGTTGTAGTTTCCGGGTTTCCGAACATTACACCAATTTTTTCACGCAATTGGTTAATGAAAATACAACAACATCCGGTTTTGCTAATTGTTCCGGTTAGTTTACGCAAAGCTTGTGACATTAAACGAGCCTGCAGACCCATTTTTGAATCGCCCATTTCACCTTCAATCTCGCCTTTAGGAACCAAAGCGGCTACAGAGTCAATAACAATAATATCAATTGCTCCAGAGCGAATCAGGTTATCAGCAATTTCGAGAGCCTGTTCACCATTGTCGGGTTGTGATATAAGGAGATTGTCAACATCAACACCTAGTTTTTTTGCATAGAACTTATCGAATGCATGTTCCGCATCGATAAACGCAGCAATGCCGCCTTTTTTCTGTGATTCGGCAATGGCATGAATTGCCAAAGTAGTTTTACCGGATGATTCCGGACCGTAAACTTCGATAACTCGGCCTTTAGGTAAGCCTCCAATGCCTAATGCAATATCCAGCCCTAATGAACCTGTTGAAATTGCCTCGACCTGCTCAATTGGCTGATCGCCCAATTTCATAATAGTTCCTTTACCGTATGATTTTTCCAGTTTATCAAGAGTTAACTGAAGGGCTTTTAGTTTTTCTGATTTGTTATCGCTCATTCTGTGATAGTTTAACGCAAATATTTCGAAGATAAAAATAGAATATTATTTCTTAAAAATGCTAAATTTTTTTTCAAAAGGCTTTTGACTTGCTATCTAATTTAGGATTTTTTATAAAGTTTTGCTCAAAATATTTGCAAAATGAAGTGAGTGGGCAAACTCCGCATTTCGGACTTCTTGCTAAGCAAATATATCGTCCATGTAAAATTAACCAATGATGAGCAATGTGGATTTTATCCTGTGGAATAAATTTAATCAATTGCTTTTCAGCTGCAAGGGGTGTTTTGGCATTACTCGTTAAGCCAATTCGAGCTGATACTCTAAAAACGTGGGTGTCAACTGCCATTGTCGGCATATTGAAAATTACTGAGGCAATTACATTAGCCGTTTTGCGTCCCACGCCCGGCATCAATTGTAAATTATCAACAGTAGAAGGAACTTCTCCCTGAAATTTTTCAAGCAGCATCTTTGCCATGCCCACCAAGTGTTTGGCTTTGTTATTTGGATAGCTAATGCTGCGAATATATTCGAATACTTCGTCGGACGTAGAGGCAGCTAAGCTTTCAGGGTCAGGGAAACGTTGAAATAAAGCGGGTGTTACCATGTTTACCCTTTTATCAGTACACTGTGCTGATAGAATAACAGCAACAAGCAACTCATAAGGATTTGTATAGTGGAGTTCGGTTTCAGCATTCGGTTGATGTTCGGAAAAATAATCTATAAATGCTTTGTAGCGATCTTTTTTAAGCATGCTCAAAGATACATTTCTCGGTTGATACTTAGTCCGTAGTCTTGAGTCATCAGATTTCTTAAACAAAAAAAGGTTCAAGCGTTTTAACTTGAACCTTCTCTGTTTGAAGCTGAATTATTTTCGGGTTGATACTGAATAATTTAGTATGTTTTCAACCGTGATCTGGCTAGGTTCTATCAAAATTTGATTTAAGGCCTCTTTGATGTTTACAAAATTTTGAAAACTTTCAGTTAAGGCCTCGTTCACCGCCAGGGAATTCTCCATCATTTCAGCTTCCTCGGGTGTATCTTCTGTGTACAGATGCCGTACTAAATCTTCTTGTGTAAATATTTCTGTCATAGGTGATTATGGCATTTTAACAAAGCTACACTTCTAAAACGAACCTGTTTTTTAAATATTATATTAATATACAAAAAAATATAAAAGTATAAAAAATCAAAAAAGCCAAGATGGTTTTATGGCTCCAAGTAATTCTAAAATTGCTAATCGTTAACTTTGCGAAAAAAAAACAGATAAAAATGGCAGTAATTGTTTCAACTGATCAGGATTTTAAAAAGATATTGAGTGAGAAAAATAAAGTAGTGGTAAAGTACTACGCCGATTGGTGTGGATCATGTAAGCTTTTTTCTCCTAAATATAAAAGGATTTCAAATGATGAAAATAATTCGGAAGTTACTTTTCTGGATGTAAATGCTGAAGAGAATGAATTAGCACGTAAAATGGCTGCCGTAGATAACCTTCCCTTTTTTGCAACCTTTTTAAATGGTGAATTTTTAGAAAGTACGGCTACATCAAAAGAGGAAGTGGTTGTGAAAATGATTGAAAATTTAAAAACGAAGTAAGATGAAGGTGCCGGCAATAAAAAAACTTGTTGAAAATTACGATTTGGTCTCACTTGGTTTGGCTGAAGAGGCCATAATGGAAGAGAAAACGCCAGCTATTGAAATAGAAGGTGAGGATGAAGGGGAGCAATTAACGCATGTGCTTGCTGCCATTTGGATTAAAGGCGAAATGGAAAAAAACAATATTGAATTTATTCCAGCTCTTCGGAATTATACTTCCAGAGTGCGTACGTCGATATCATAGTCCGGATTAGAAATTTAAGAGTGTTTTGAATCGTCCTGAAATAGGTTGACAGAATTTTATACTAATCCCGGTTATGCAAGTGACCGGGATTTTTGTTGGTAAACACTTTCTGGTGTTTTCA
>NZ_FXSZ01000018.1 GCF_900182575.1 Solitalea koreensis
CAAGGGGTTCGAATAAAGATCGGCACCGACCTACTCTCCCACGTTTTACCGCAGTACCATCGGCGCTGTTGGGCTTAACTGCTCTGTTCGGAATGGGAAGAGGTGGACACCAACGCTATAGGCACCTGAATGCTTTTAGTTGTAAGCTACCGTACTCGATGTGAAGTACGCATGCTTTACAGATTCAGTATTTAGTTTTTGACAGCAATCGCTTGACCTAGGTCTGCACTTACTGCTCAAAAAGACATATTGTTGAAAGAAGTTACTGCTTCGATAAGTAAACGAGGTGCTTTTCCAAGAAAGCTTCGGGTAATTAGTACTACTCGGCTATGCTGTTACCAGCTTTACACCTGTAGCCTATCAACGTGGTAGTCTGCCACGACCCTATATGGATATCTCATCTTGTGGTGAGTTTCGCACTTAGATGCTTTCAGCGCTTATCTCGACCGAACGTAGCTACTCTGCAGTACAGCTGGCGCCATAACAGATTCACTAGAGGTTCGTCCAACCCGGTCCTCTCGTACTAAGGTCAGGTCCACTCAAATATCCTACGCCCACAACAGATAGGGACCGAACTGTCTCGCGACGTTCTGAACCCAGCTCGCGTGCCACTTTAATCGGCGAACAGCCGAACCCTTGGGACCTTCTCCAGCCCCAGGATGTGACGAGCCGACATCGAGGTGCCAAACCTCCCCGTCGATATGAGCTCTTGGGGGAGATCAGCCTGTTATCCCCAGCGTACCTTTTATCCTTTGAGCGATGGCCCTTCCATGCAGAACCACCGGATCACTATATCCTACTTTCGTACCTGATCGGCTTGTCGGCCTCACAGTCAAGCATGCTTATGCTATTGCACTCCTCGTACGGTTACCAAGCGTACTGAGCATACCTTTGAAAGCCTCCGTTACACTTTTGGAGGCGACCACCCCAGTCAAACTACCCACCAAACAATGTCCCCCGCTTAGCGGGGTTAGACACCGAATACAGAAAGGGTGGTATTTCAACGTTGACTCCACGGATCCTGGCGAACCCGCTTCATAGTCTCCCACCTATCCTACACATCCTGTATCCAATGTCAATGTTAAGTTGTAGTGAAGGTGCATGGGGTCTTTCCGTCCCGTTGCGGGTAACCGGCGTCTTCACCGATACCACAATTTCACCGAGCTCATGGCTGAGACAGCGTCCAGATCGTTACACCATTCGTGCAGGTCGGAACTTACCCGACAAGGAATTTCGCTACCTTAGGACCGTTATAGTTACGGCCGCCGTTTACTGGGGCTTCGATTCAATGCTTCGCCTTGCGACTAACATCCCCTCTTAACCTTCCAGCACCGGGCAGGTGTCAGGCCTTATACTTCATCTTTCGATTTTGCAAAGCCATGTGTTTTTGTTAAACAGTCGCCTGGACCTTTTCACTGCGGCCTCTATTGCTAGAGGCGCCCCTTCTCCCGAAGTTACAGGGCCATTTTGCCGAGTTCCTTAGCCATGATTCACTCGAGCACCTTAGGATTCTCTCCTCGACTACCTGTGTCGGTTTACGGTACGGGTATTTATAATCTGAAGTTTAGAGGTTTTTCTCGGCAGCCTTTAGGATCACTATCCGCGCGGCCGAAGCTTTGCGGTACTTTCATCTTTCTCCAAGGTCGGCGGATTTGCCTACCAACCCTATAGGTACGGACTTTAACGAACTATTCCGTCAGTTCGCGGATCTTTCACCACTGCGTCACCCCGTCACAATTATAAATAGTATCAGAATATTAACTGATTGTCCATCGGCTTCGCCCTTCGGCTACACCTTAGGCCCCGACTAACCCTGATCCGATTAGCGTTGATCAGGAAACCTTAGTCTTTCGGTGGGCAGGTTTCTCGCCTGCCTTATCGTTACTTATGCCTACATTTGCTTTTCTAACCGCTCCAGCATACCTGACGATACACCTTCTCCGCTGTTAGAATGCTCTCCTACCATAGAGATTAATCCCTATCCATAGCTTCGGTAATATACTTGATGCCCGATTATTATCCATGCCCGATCGCTCGACTAGTGAGCTGTTACGCACTCTTTAAATGAATGGCTGCTTCCAAGCCAACATCCTAGCTGTCTATGCAATCGGACCCCGTTAGTTCAACTTAGTATATATTTGGGGACCTTAGCTGATGGTCTGGGTTCTTTCCCTCTCGGCCTTGGACCTTAGCACCCAAAGCCTCACTCCAGCGTATATGTAACTAGCATTCGGAGTTTATCTGGATTTGGTAGGATTTGACTCCCCCGCATCCAATTAGTAGCTCTACCTCTAGTACACTCAACCGCCAGGCTGTTCCTAAAAACATTTCGGAGAGTACGAGCTATTTCCCAGTTTGATTAGCCTTTCACCCCTACCCTCAAGTCATCCAAATCCTTTTCAACGGAAACTGGTTCGGACCTCCATTACGTGTTACCGCAACTTCATCCTGCTCAAGGGTAGATCACAAGGTTTCGCGTCTACCTCCTCTGACTCTGCGCCCTATTCAGACTCGCTTTCGCTTCGGCTACGTTCCTGAAGAACTTAACCTTGCCAGAGAAGAGTAACTCGTAGGCTCATTATGCAAAAGGCACGCCGTCATCCCACTAAAGGACTCCGACCGCTTGTAAGCGCACGGTTTCAGGTTCTATTTCACTCCCCTGTTCGGGGTTCTTTTCACCTTTCCTTCACAGTACTTGTTCACTATCGGTTTCTCAGTAGTATTTAGCCTTACCAGATGGTGCTGGCAGATTCCCACAAGGCGTCTCCGACCTCGCGGTACTCAGGATACAGCTAGGTATATAAATCTTACGTGTACGGGACTGTCACCCTGTTTCGTTTGGCTTCTCAACCTATTCCACTTCTTTTTATAAGTCCACATTGCTGTCCTACAACCCCGTTATTGCCGTAACAATAACGGTTTGGGCTTTTTCGCGTTCGCTCGCCACTACTTGCGAAATCACTATTGTTTTCTCTTCCTCCGCTTACTTAGATGTTTCAGTTCAGCGGGTTTGCGCTTTATGCAACTAGTCTTCAACTAGTTAGGTTGCCCCATTCGGAAATCTGCGGATCAATTCGTATTTGCCAATACCCGCAGCTTATCGCAGCTTATCACGTCCTTCATCGCCTCTGAGAACCAAGGCATCCTCCGTGCGCCCTTTCTTACTTTCTTTTGTTATATGTACAGTATTGCTACTGTTCTATCTGTGTCTTCTCGTTTACCTTCTCAGGTAACTTCTTTCAATATGTCAAAGAACTTCGCGGATCATTTGTTAACCATTGTTAACGACCCTTTTAATTGTGGAGAATAACGGATTCGAACCGTTGACCCCCTGCGTGCAAGGCAGGTGCTCTAGCCAGCTGAGCTAATTCCCCAAGCTTTGTGGTAGTCCCGAGCAGACTTGAACTGCTGACCCCTACATTATCAGTGTAGTGCTCTAACCAAACTGAGCTACGGGACTGTTTCCAGTTTCCAGCAGGCAGTAGGCTTTGTTCATCATCTACCCTCCTACTTGTACTTGGGTTTTCTCTTTTTGAAGTTATGAAATAGAATATGCGCAGCACTTAAAGAACAATCGCTCTAGAAAGGAGGTATTCCAGCCGCACCTTCCGGTACGGCTACCTTGTTACGACTTAGCCCTAGTTACCAGTTTTGCCCTAGGCCGATCCTTGCGGTGACGGACTTTAGGCACCCCCAGCTTCCATGGCTTGACGGGCGGTGTGTACAAGGCCCGGGAACGTATTCACCGCGTCATTGCTGATACGCGATTACTAGCGAATCCAACTTCATGAGGTCGAGTTGCAGACCTCAATCCGAACTGTGAATGGCTTTTTGAGATTGGCTTGCTGTTACCAGCTTGCTGCCCTCTGTACCATCCATTGTAGCACGTGTGTAGCCCCGGACGTAAGGGCCATGATGACTTGACGTCGTCCCCTCCTTCCTCTCTGTTTGCACAGGCAGTCTGTTTAGAGTCCCCATCATTACATGCTGGCAACTAAACATAGGGGTTGCGCTCGTTGCGGGACTTAACCCAACACCTCACGGCACGAGCTGACGACAGCCATGCAGCACCTAGTTTCGTGTCCTTGCGGACGACTATATTTCTACAGTCTTCACTAACTTTCAAGCCCGGGTAAGGTTCCTCGCGTATCATCGAATTAAACCACATGCTCCTCCGCTTGTGCGGGCCCCCGTCAATTCCTTTGAGTTTCAATCTTGCGACCGTACTCCCCAGGTGGATTACTTAACGCTTTCGCTTAGCCGCTAACTGTATATCGCTAACAGCGAGTAATCATCGTTTAGGGCGTGGACTACCAGGGTATCTAATCCTGTTTGATCCCCACGCTTTCGTGCCTCAGCGTCAGTTACACTTTAGTGAGCTGCCTTCGCAATCGGTGTTCTGTGACATATCTAAGCATTTCACCGCTACTTGTCACATTCCGCCCACTTCATCTGTACTCAAGTCTATCAGTATCAATGGCAGTTCCGAAGTTGAGCTCCGGGCTTTCACCACTGACTTAATAAACCGCCTACGCACCCTTTAAACCCAATAAATCCGGATAACGCTTGGATCCTCCGTATTACCGCGGCTGCTGGCACGGAGTTAGCCGATCCTTATTCTTCGGGTACCTTCAACTCATTACACGTAATGAGGTTTATTCCCCGATAAAAGCAGTTTACAACCCATAGGGCCGTCTTCCTGCACGCGGCATGGCTGGTTCAGGCTTGCGCCCATTGACCAATATTCCTTACTGCTGCCTCCCGTAGGAGTCTGGTCCGTGTCTCAGTACCAGTGTGGGGGATCATCCTCTCAGATCCCCTATGCATCGTAGCCTTGGTAAGCCGTTACCTTACCAACTAGCTAATGCAACGCATGCCCATCTTTATTCGCCGAAACTTTAACAGCTCGTTCATGCGAACGTACTGTCTTATGCGGTATTAATCTCTCTTTCGAAAGGCTATCCCCCAAATAAAGGTAGGTTGCATACGTGTTACGCACCCGTGCGCCACTCTCATGAGAACCGAAGTCCTCAATCCCGTACGACTTGCATGTATTAGGCCTGCCGCTAGCGTTCATCCTGAGCCAGGATCAAACTCTCCATTGTAAATTTTAAGTTTGTTCCTCTTCGTATTACTACGAAAGGTGATGCCTTGCGGCATCATTGTCTCTTGGATTGACTTTAAGCTTGATTCTGTATCGCTACAAATCTTGCTGCGCTTATTTTGTTTATTCTATCTCTTCAAAGAACTGAGTCAAACTTTCGCTTGCCTTGCGGATAGCTCAGGATTCGAACCTAATCGTTATTGCTAACTTCCTTGTATCCTTCTCTTTCAATCCCCATTCAGCCGTTGCTGAATTTCGTTTGCCTTTCGGCGGGCTGCAAAGGTAATAAGTTTTTA
>NZ_FXSZ01000019.1 GCF_900182575.1 Solitalea koreensis
AAATCAGGTTGGCATCGCGGTTCCAGCAGGAATTCCAACGGATTTAAATGCTAAACTTCCAGATGCGCTAGCACCATTGCCATCGCGATAATCGGAGTGACATCAAAAGCGCTAAACTTGTACGCAACTAACAATACTATTTCAGGTAATACTTTTGGTGTTGCAGTTCAAACAGTGAATCCAGGTCCAGCTACCATGTAATAGTAATTTAAGCATAGGGCTTTAAAATAAAAAAGTGCCCGGTCCGTAAACGGATCGGGCACTTTTTTATTTATACCGGAATAAGCCAGCCGGAATTGAAGTTCTCAACAGAAAGAATGGTCAGTAAAAATCATGTACTTCTATAATCCATTTTTGACTACTAATGTTACAAATTTCAATCCTACTACAGCATCTCAATTTCAAATTGCTTGAAAATAAGGTTTGTTACAATACTTTTTTTAGCCAAATAAGCAAATAGCTATTTTTTTAACATGAATAATTTAAATGTAAAATATTCATTACAGATAGGTTTGTGAAATGAGAAACAGTATTATTTAACCCAGAAACAAATTCAGCTTTCCTTTCACTTAAAAAAAATAAATATTCAAATTTTTTGCAACCTTCTGATAATCAGGTTCGTACAAAGCTGTGTGAAATGAATAATGGAGTATGTGAAGTGGATTGATAGGAATCAAAAAATCCCAAACCCAATCAGTAACTAATTACTGATCGAATTCTCCCGAAAATTTTAGCAAATAAAAAACGCCTGTCATTGAAATGATAAGGCTAGTATTTTAACGTTTCTTTTTTTAACTAAAAAGAATGTAATTAATCTAATTTTTAAATTAATCCTGTATTGATGAACTCTAAAATCAAAAAATTAACTACAGAGAATAGTAAAGTTTTGGCGATGGCCTTTGCGGCGATTATCGCCGGATCAAGTACCATTACCTCATGTAAGAAAGATGAGGGCATTGTTCCTACAGAGCAATCTACTTATGCAATGCAAACTGATGTACAATCTTTAGTTGCATCGGCTGATTCAAATATGGTAGCTGCAACAGCAGCAGCAGCAACTTCCGTTGATTTAAGAATCGACCTTGGATCTACTGCTAGTTCTGGCAACTACAATAAAGCAAGTATTGGCGTATCATCACCAGTAGCGCTTAAAGATTTTGTTACCGGCGCCACCACAGGAGTTAAACTGGCAACTACTGCAGCTTTCAAAGGTGCTTACGACAACTCTACTACTTATCCTTCAACGCTGGGTATTCCTCAAGCTGTAGCTTCAGATTTGTATTACAATGGATCGGGTGCTACCTCAGCTTTGGAACTTTCAGGCTTAAACACTGCAACAGCTTATGACTTAAGCTTCTTTGCATCAAGAATGGATTACAAAGGTTCATTAGAGACTCAGTACAAAGTTATTGGCGCTACTACTCAAACCGTAGTGTTAGAAGCAGCAAACAATACTTCTAAAACGGTTTCAGTTCAAGGTATTAAGCCAAATTCTGCTGGTAAAATCATTATTCAAGTTTCAAAAGGTTCTAAAAACAGCAATTCGTCTGGTAACTACTGGTTAAACTATGTAAGAGTAACGGGTACCTCGTCTACTGTTACTGAACCAGCTCCAACTCCAATTCCTCCAACAACGGAAGTTTCAGGAACGGATTTAAGAATCGACCTAGGGACTACTGCTAGTACTGGCAATTACAATAATGCAAGTATTGGTGTATCATCACCGGTTGCACTTAAAGATTTTGTTACCGGAGCAACCACCGGTGTTAAAATTGCAACTACTGCAGCTTTCAAAGGTGCTTACAACAACACTATTACGTATCCTTCAGCGCTGGGTATTCCTCAAGCTGTAGCTTCAGATTTGTATTACAATGGATCAGGTGCTACTTCAGCGTTGGAACTTTCTGGCCTAAACACTGCAACAGCGTATAATTTGAGCTTCTTTGCATCAAGAATGGATTACAGTGGTTCGTTAGAAACCCAATTCAAAGTAATTGGTGCTACTACTCAAACAGTTGTGTTAGAAGCTGCCAACAATACTTCTAAACTTGTTACCGTTTCAGGTATTAAGCCAAATTCTTCCGGTAAAATCCTTATTCAGGTTTCAAAGGGGCCTAAAAATAGTAATTCATCTGGTAACTACTGGTTGAACTATCTAAGAGTAACAAGTGCTTCGTCAACCACAACGCCGCCGCCAACTACGACGACTCCGCCGCCAACTACGACGACTCCGCCGCCAACTACGACGACTCCGCCGCCAACTACGACAACGCCGCCGCCGACTACGACAACGCCGCCGCCAACTGCTAATTACACTGTTTCTAATTACACTGATCTTGTCGCTGCTCTTAGTAAAGCAACCTCGGGTCAAGTGGTATATATTACGGATAATGT
>NZ_FXSZ01000020.1 GCF_900182575.1 Solitalea koreensis
CAGCTTCGGTACACGCTTTTTACTTTGGTATCGGCAGGCTTTACATTTAGGTTTTGCTGCAAATCTTTCAGCTTTTGGCGCTTCCAGGTACTGCTCAAAAAGCCGTAGTGCCTGATCTTGACAAAGCGTTTGGGTAAAATATGCTGAGCAAAACGCCTCACAAATTCCGCATGGGGCAAGGTCATGATTTTCTTTTTGCCCTGATCCTTGTAGTCTTTGTAAGAAAAGCGCACGCCCGCTTTATCGACACCCAAAAGTCTGTGATTACTGATGGCAATCTTATGCGTATAGCGCCCCAGGTATTCAATCACCGATTGTTCGTTTCCGAAGGGGCGCTTGGCATACACCACCCAAGGTTTTGCAAAGAGCTGTTCGCGTAGTGTTTTATCAAGCTTTCCGGCAGCTGAAAGTTCAGCCACATACTTTGCCCTGAACACCTTGGACATCGCCTTTACCGAAAACAAAAACTTGCCGTCTCGACGGATATTGCTCCAGTGTTTGTCTTTGCCGATTCCTCCGCCTGGCACAATGCAGTGGATATGCGGATGCAGACTCAGGTTCTGTCCCCAGGTATGCAGGATGGCAATCATGCCGGTTTGCACACTTTTCTCTTTGCCAAAAGCAGAGAGCGTTTTCCATGCAGCCGAAAACAGGGTGTCGTACAGCAGCTTGGGCTGCTGCAAAGCCAACGCGTTCAATTCGCCGGGCAGCGTAAAGACCACATGGAAATAGGGTACGGGCAACAGTTCGGTACGGCGCGCCTGTATCCAGTTTTCGCGATGGTGCCCCTGACATTTGGGACAGTGCCTGTTGCGGCACGAATTATAGCTGATCCGTATCGTACCACAGTCACTGCAAGCATCAACATGTCCGCCCAGGGCTGCCGTCCGGCAGGTTTTAAGGGCCGATAACGTTCGTAATTGCCAGGTGTTTAAGCCGATGGTTTCAATTTCCTGTCCAAGTTGCCGGAGCACGTCGGCTACTTCGAGCCCGGCTTGCATTGGGCAAACAAGGTATCGAGCGGACTAAAAGGTTTCAGTCTTCCATTTTGGGCGATATGCAGGTAGAGCATCGTGGTTTCGATGTTCTCATGGCCGAGTAAATCTTTAAGGGAGATGATGTCGAGTCCGTCTTCGAGCAGGTGCGTGGCAAAGGTATGGCGTAGGGTATGCACACAAACCGACTTGCGGATTCCTGCCCGCTTGGCCGCTTCCTTGACCGCCCATTGCACGCCTTTTTGCGAATAGCGGCTATCGAAATCGCCGCCGGCACGCCCCTGTATCTGACCGCCAAAAAGATAATCTTGCGGTTTTTCTACGGAGATGTAGGTTTTCAGTCCACGAATTAAATGCGAAGAAAGCGGCACATAGCGGTCTTTTTTGCCTTTGCCCTGCACTACTTTGACTTGCTGGCGGTCAAAATCCAGATCGGCCAATCGCAGGCTTCGCACCTCCATACAACGCAATCCGCAACCATAGAGCAGGCCAATAAGGATTTTATGTTTAAGTAAAGTGCAATGCTGAAGCATGGCCCACACTTCTTCTTTACTCAGCACTACCGGTAGTTTTTTGTCCTGTTTAATCTCGGGAAGCTGGAGAAAGGAATAGGCTAAACCTTCGGTTTTGAGCAAAAAGCGAAGCCCGTAAACGGTGTGCTTGAAATAGGTTTGCGAGGGTGTTTTCGACCTTTTTTGCAGCATGAACAAATACTCGTGGATTTGTTCGGGATCCAGTTCGGCGGGGATTTTACCATAGTGCAAGGAAATGGAGGCAATATGGCGTGCATAATTTTCGAAAGTGCTTTTGCTCCTGCCAAGCACCGAAATGCTGCGCTCAAAGCGGTACAGCAGGGATTCGAAATCGGGCACTTCTGTTTTCGCCCTGTGGATGAGCTTGTTTTCCCTTAACTCATCAATGCTCTTTTTTTGTCATCATTGAATATTTTAATATGTTTATCAAAGATACCAATCTTCGCAGTTAAGGCTACCGAAGGTTTAGTTCAACAC
>NZ_FXSZ01000021.1 GCF_900182575.1 Solitalea koreensis
TCAATGCTCTTTTTTTGTCATCATTGAATATTTTAATATGTTTATCAAAGATACCAATCTTCGCAGTTAAGGCTACCGAAGGTTTAGTTCAACACACACTTGCCTAAAGCGCGGTGGACGTGCAACTTTGAACTGAAAACTTAATTAATAATTTTACAACACGGCGGAGAATGAAGCAGGTATTTTCACCGCGCCTTCGGCAAGCTGAAACGTTGGTGGCAATTATAGCAGACAAACCTCAATGACAATAAAACAACTGACATTTATTCTTTTGACACTTTCAATTTTGACGAGTTGTAGACGCGGTTACAAAGTTGAAGGCGACAAAGTTTACTATGAATATTGGAATGAAGGAAGTGGGCAAAACAAGCGACTTATTGAAGAAGCTGACGCAAACACCTTCCAAAATTTGAATTTTGATTGCGATTGCGACTTTAAATTCGGTAAAGACAAAAACCATCTTTTTATAGACGGAGAACTCATAAAGAATATTGACCCAAAAACTTTCAGATTTGTAGGGAACTATATTTTTCGTGATAAAGACTCTGCATACTTTTTTGGCTTTTACAATAATATAAATGACTGTGTAATTAAAGGTGTTAATCCAGACAAAATAAAACTGATTAAGTATCCTTGGGCAAAGGCGGACAATTTTCTAATTCACGGTAGTGACACTGTGCAAGTTGCCGACATTAATGATTTTGTTCCTATTGACGATGATTGGGGGAAGACAAAGCAACACATCATAAATAACAATCGAATTCTATACGGAGCAGACGTAGCAACTTTTAAGCCCACAAGTTCCTTTCAAGGAAAGGATAAAAACTTCAATTACGAATTCGGTATTATTAATGAAGAGGATTTTAAAAAAGCAAGTTATAAAACCTTTGATTTTGATAGTAAAGATTTTTGTCAATCCCAACCTCTTGTTTTTATAGATGTTTACGACAGTTTAATTTCATATAAGGAAGATAAAAATGAACATATCAACCTTGTTGAAAAACTGAAACAAAAGGGTTTCACACTCAATAATACGATATATTTAAATTGGGCAGGGGAATCAAAGGTTATCAGAGTTTCTCTGACAAATAATAAATGTACTTGTATTGTTGAGAAACTTTATCGTTACGATTACTCAAAACCCTCTGAGACAAAAAACATATTCAAAGTGACAGAAAGATTATACTGTGAACCAAGAGAGAAATAGAATAACTGCCACCAATAACTAAGCTTTCGTCTTGTCCGCAGGGCATGAGATGAAAGCCGTGTTGAACGGAACCTTTGGTAGCTGTCGGTGCTGTTTATTATGGGGTTATCGAAGAAAGAATTGGGCTATTACAGGCGGCATTTTAAGAAGATGCCGCCTGTGATATTTTAAGGAGCTTTTTGAGGCCGATTTCTTTGGGGTAGGCGCATAAGTCCCTTACCCATAAAATTAGTTGATATGGGGAGTACAGTTTTGGCGAGCGCCCAAAGTCCTTGGGCCGGCGGGCCGCGCTTGTCAAACGACTCAATGGTGATCAGTATGCCTTTTTTGCAACAAGGACAGCTTCGGTACACGCTTTTTACTTTGGTATCGGCAGGCTTTACATTTAGGTTTTGCTGCAAATCTTTCAGCTTTTGGCGCTTCCAGGTACTGCT
>NZ_FXSZ01000022.1 GCF_900182575.1 Solitalea koreensis
CATTGCTGTCCGATAAAAAAACCTTACCCAATATTTCGTACCGTCAGAACGTTAACAGAGGGCCTTCCTTTGTTTTTTTGAAAAGAACCGCCTCTATGTTTGAAAAAGCGTTAATTGTCCTTTTTTACGATTATTTAATTCACTCCAATCTCCATCTGGTTTTTTCAGGAATTTGAACAAGTCTATATAGGTCATTAAGTGGTAACGGATTACGGACATCATATTAGAGAAGGCCCACTTTCGTTTAGCTTTTCGTTGAATGACCAACATGATCAGTTGAATGATTAAGCTCATCCATATTTGTATTTCGATTGCATTCTGGTTATCTCCTAGGAAGTATTTCAAGGGGAAGTTTTGTTTCAGGCGTTTAAAAAGGGTTTCAATCTGCCAGCGCTGCTTATAAATATCCGTTATCTTATCCGCCGGAAGCTCAAAATTATTTGTAATAAATTCATACACCCTGTTTTGCTGCTGATGATAAAAGGCTACTCTTCGTAAATAAATGACTTGTTTTCCCTTAGCAATTTCGATACGCTCATCTTTTAATACACCCGAATGAATGTGCTCATCAAGGGCGAATTCTTCCAAGCTGCTATACAGGGCATTGTCTTTCTGCCTGGTTACAAAATAAACACCCTCCACGGTCCAGTTGTGATACTGCATGTAATCAACGTACCCTTTGTCGAATACCACGAATGAACCTTTTTGTAAGCCTAATTCTTTTAAAAAGGTGTGATCGTGGGTCGCCGCAGAGCTAAAACGAACCAAACAGGGAACGTCTTCTTGGGCGTTAATCATTGTATGCATTTTGATGCCGCCTTTTTTCTTGCCCCCAATCGGATTACGGCCAGCTCCCTTTAAAACATCGCTAAACAAACTAATAGTGCTGGAATCCACAATCTTTAAATCCTTTACCGGAAGCGATCTGGAATAGCTGTCCGATAAAAAATGTTTATAGCGACCATACAACTGCTGATAAATACTTGCAAAGACGGCACTAGGTCGATTCTTATTCGCATCGGACAAGGTACTGCGTTTTGGAAAACGGGTTAAGCCCAAATGATTGATTTTTCCTTCGCAGGCCAACATAATACTACTCACCTCACGTAGTGAACTGCTTCCGCTTAAGGTAGCAAAGAGCATGGTTACCAAGTGATCATAGGTTTTAAAGCGTTTGTAATAGCGATCGCTACCTTGTTTTTGGGCTGTCCGGTTAATAAGCGAGCTCGGAATAAATTTTAATACCTGACTGATGATCGGCTGTCCGCTAAAGTTTTTAGATTTGTTCATACTTGAAAGTGTCGTAACTTAAAAGTAGAAACAAACGGGGTGACTTTGGTTGCCTCGTTTATTTTTTATCGGACACTACTG
>NZ_FXSZ01000023.1 GCF_900182575.1 Solitalea koreensis
TGTAATCTTCCCCTAACTAGCTACATCCAAAACTAAATAATTCCCGTTGTATTTATTGTTATTATCCTGTTGTAATGTGGGAAACTGGCCGATGCCCTTGCGGGATGGAAGTTTTCCATATTTCAACAGGAACTCGACAGGCGTAAGATATCCTAATGCGGAATGCGGCCTGATATTGTTATACATCCAGGCCCAGGCATTTGCGTGTTCCCTGATTTCCGACAGACTATCAAACAGGTATCCATCCAGTACATCTTGGCGAAAGGTTCTGTTAAACCGTTCAATCAAACTGTTCTGGGTTGGTTTTCCGGGCTGTATATATTCCCATTCAATCCCTTTTTCTTCACACCAGGCGCTCAAAGTCGTAGCCAGAAACTCCGGACCGTTATCTGAACGGATTTTTTCAGGTTTACCCCTCCATTCCAATAGTTTTTCCAGCTCCCTGATTACCCGATGAGCAGGAAAGCTGTTCTCAACGGTGATGGAAAGTGCCTCACGGTTGAAGTCATCGATGATATTTAATGTCCTGATCGTCTTGCCGTTGATCAGCGTGTCGTGCATAAAATCCAGGCTCCAGGTGATATTGGGGCCTATGGGCCTTAACAAGGGAGCCTTGATACGTGCAGCAAGCCGCTTCTTCCTTTTATTGCGAAGGTTTAAGCGCATGAGGGTATAAATTCGGTATACCCGTTTATGATTCCACATGTACTGCAGTTTTCTTAAACGGTTGTACATCATCCAGAAACCCCATGTTCGATGTAGATCGGCCAGTAAAGATAACTGCTCGATCACCTCGGTGTCGTCCCGGCGCTTGGCCCGGTAGTAATAGACCGATGTGCTGATGCAAAACAGCGAGCAGGCCTGCCGAAGGCTCATCCGATAGGCTTCTCTTGCATACCCGACAAGCTCTCGTTTTTCGGCAGGCCCTAAAGCTTTTTTTCGATCACGTCTTTAAGAACGGTGATCTGAAGGGTTTGTTCGGCTACGATCTTCTTGTATTGTGACAGTTCTTTCTCCAGCTCTTTTAACTGTTTCAGCTGTGACAGGTCCATCCCCGAGTACTTACTCTTCCAGTTGTAGAACGTGGCCTGACTGATGCCATGTTCCCTGCAGATGTCTGAAATCGACCGGCCGGCTTCCTGTAACGATAGAATTTTAATGATCTGTGATTCGGTAAAATTGCTTTTTTTCATTTCCCTAAAGTTATAAACTACTACACTTATTATCGTAGCTGTTTTTGGGGAAGATTACA